>JBKWJT010000009.1:0-1431 GCA_046979165.1 Collinsella sp. | reverse complement strand
CCAGTGCGCCAGGCATCTTTGCTGCAGGCGATTGCGTGGATCGTACTTATCGTCAGGCAATCAGCGCAGCGGGCATGGGCTGCCGTGCAGCGCTGGATGCGCAGGCCTATCTTACGGACTGATTGCGGCGACCTGATGATGGCTTGCTGTTCTGACTGCTGCCTGTGACATAGGAGCAGCGCTAGGTCAGTGTTACAGCATGCCGCCTTTGGATAGTACGTATCGGTCAAAGGCATAGAAAGACCCCTCAGGCGACGGAGAGGTTGGGGGCTGCGGACGTTTTCTTGGAGACTGAGCGAAAGGTTTCTCGTATGTTCAGTCTTGAGGAGCGTTCGAGGGCGGTGGAGCTATACCTCACAACGCCGATGACCACCGCGCAGGTGGTGGAGTGCCTGGGCTATCCGACCAGACAGTGCCTGGAACGCTGGCTGGCGATGGATCCCCGGTATGCTGGCCGTATGGCCAAACCCATAATTCCTCTGGAGACAAGACGGAAGGCGATCGAACTGGTGCTGGGCGGCATGCAGCAGAAGCAGGCCGCCAAACAGCTTGGCGTGAGCGTTGGTGCGGTGCACAACTGGGTCAGGGCGTACCGCAGGGGCGGCATGGCCGCGTTGCAGCCCCGGAACCAGAATGCCGCCCAGGGCGGGAAATCGGCGTCCGTCCGTCCTCGGGGCGGGGCGGATGCCGGGGGGCGGCGATGACGTGGAGGCGTTGCGCCGTAGGGTCGAGGAGCTGGAGTTGGAGAACGCGTTGATGCGGGAGGTGGTGGAGGCTCGCAGAAAAAGACCCAGGCGCCGACCTGCGGCGCCTGTCGAACAGGGAGAAGACGATGCCGGTCGACCGGCTGAGGCCGAGGTATTCGCTGAGGTCGATGGCCTGCTTGCTGCGCATAGCGCCGAGCAGCTACCACTACCACCATGCCAGGATCGGCGTTGACAAGTACGCCGGGCTGCGCGCCCGCGTGGCGCGGGCGTTCGCCGACTCCAAGGGCAGGTACGGGTACCGTCGCGTCAAGGCCGCGCTCGGGACGGGCGTCTCGGAGAAGGTGATCCGCAGGATCATGGCCGAGGGCGGGCTCTCGGCGCATGTTCCCAAACGGCGGCGTTACAGCTCCTACGAGGGGGAGACCACGCCCGCTCCCGGTAATCTCGTCAACCGGGACTTCACCGCCGAACGGCCCAATGAGAAGTGGCTGACGGACATCACCGAGATCAAGGCCCGGGACGGGAAGGTGTACCTCTCGCCGATGATCGACTGCCATGACGGCAAGATCGTCGCCTACACGGCCTGCTTCCATCCCAACGCGGAGCTCGCCAACCGGATGCTCGCCGAGGCGGCGGAGACGCTGCCCGACAACGCCCGTCCCGTGGTCCATTCCGATTAAGCCGGTTTTGTTGTTAAGCCGGGGAACGGTTCGGGGTCTTGGTG
>JBKWJT010000008.1:0-1802 GCA_046979165.1 Collinsella sp. | reverse complement strand
CACCTGACCCTCCTTGCGGTAGGTCAGGTGTTGCAACGATCACTAGAACCCGCCAAACTCGTGGCCGACATCTCCATGTACGACACGATGTACACGCAGAACGCCCAGCAATACCGCGAGCTGAAAATGACCGTACTGGCCGGCAAGAAGGCGCTCGCCGACTTCAACGCCAACCAGCTGCCAGCGCTGGAGGCCGAGGCCGCCGCCAGTGGCGACGCCATGCAGGCGCAAGTGCTGAAGAACTTCAAGTCCAAGCTCGACCGTTTTGCCAAGCGACTCGACGACCTCGACCGCATCAGCGTGGTTACCTTGCAGACCGCGCCGCAGATCAAAATCATCCAGAACGCGGACCAGACCATCGTGGACAAGATCGACACCACCATCTCCACCACGATTCCGGTGTGGAAGAGTCAGATGGTGATCGCGCTGGGCCTGTCCAACCAGCGCAAGGTTCTCGACCTGCAGAACAAGGCCGACGATGTGACCAACAAGCTGCTGGCGCGTAACGCGGCCGCCCTGCACAAGGGTGCAGTGGACGCGGAAAAGGCCAACCAGCGTTCCGTGGTGGAAATCGACACGCTGGAGAAGATCAACGCCGAACTCATCGCCACCCTGAAGGAGACCGTGCAGATCCAGAAGGAAGGCGAGGCCAACCGCGAGGCCGCCCAGGTCAAGATGCGCCAAATCGAGTCCGACCTCAAAAACGCCTTGCTCGAAAACGCCCAGCAGATGTGAGCCGTTCGCGCGCCAGCATGCTCCCGTTGGCGGAGTTTGCGGGAACGTGCAACCATGCTCCCGTTGGCAGAGGTATATGAGTACGCCTACTGGTGTGCGTATATATGCTCCCGCTGGCGGGAGCTGGCAGCCGTAAGACTGGCTGAGGGTGGTCACGGCGCTCGGCTCGGCCGGCTTTACCGGCAACCATTCCCGCCGCAATTTCTCTGTGGGCATAATCCCGGAATGATTGCCGCGCTCGGGAATTGGGTGAAGTGAAGGTTAAAGGTTGAGAGCCCGGGAGGGTTCCGGAACCGGCCACGATAACCGCTGCTAGCCCCGCGATACGGGTTGGCGGCCGGCAGCCAAGCCGATTCTCTCCTAATCAAGGAGTACCGATTATGGCAATGTTTCCGGCTTTGATGAATGACACGATGTTCTCGGATCTGTTCGATGATCCGTTCTTTGAGGGTTGGCGCAACACGGACAACACGATGAGTGCCGTAATGCCCGCCAACATGATGACCACCGATGTGCGCGAGACCGACAAGGGTTACGACGTCGACATCGATATGCCTGGCTTTAAGAAGGAAGATATCAACCTTGAGCTCAACAACGGCTATCTGACCGTGTCCGCCTCGCGTTGCAGCGAGCATGAGGACAAGGCTCCGGCCGCTGAGGACGAGGCTTCCGACAGCAAGTGCGCTTGCGCGTCCGATTCGGGCAAGTGGCTGCGTCGCGAACGCTACATGGGCTCCTGCTCGCGTAGCTTCTACGTTGGCGAGGACGTGAAGGAGTCCGACATCCACGCCAGCTACCGGAACGGCACGCTGTGCATCCAGGTTCCGAAGATGCAGGCCCAGCCGCAAGTCGAGTCCAAGCACCAAATCGCGATTGAGGGCTGACGATACTTGATTCGTCCCGAAGTCCCGCTTCGAGTAGCTTTGCCCCCTCTGACGAGGGGGCTCCCGCGAAGCGGGTGGGGGAGAGATAAATCGTAACCAAACCATGCTTCCCACGCCGTCTGCCCTACGCTTTCAACGCCGACTAACCTGACAGACGGCGGGAAACATAGCCAATGCAAATGC
>JBKWJT010000007.1:0-4202 GCA_046979165.1 Collinsella sp. | reverse complement strand
TCGACTTCTACGGCCCCCTGGCGGCCAGCCTGCAGGAATCCCTCGACGAGGGGATGGGAGGGGAGTGGGTCTACTCGCCGGCCGAACGCGCGTTCTGGACCGAGAAGGAGGCCGGCGTGGCTGAGCCCATCGGATACGGGTGGTCCGGCGGCTGGGACAACATCCTCGATTGCACGGCGTTCCTCGTCTTCGCCATCTTCGCCGCCTGCGTCACGGTGACGCCCCTGTTCGCCTCCGAGTACCGCGAGGGGACCGACGCGGTCCTCCTCTCGTCTCTAAACGGGCGCGGCAGACTCGTGGCCGCGAAGCTCGCGGCCGCCGCCCTCTACGCCACGGCCCTGTTCGCGGCCGGCGCCGCCATCGTCTGCGGCGTCTCCCTGGCCTTCTACGGTGCCGGAGGGGCGGACCTCACGATCCAGAACTATGCTCTGGCCTCGCCCTACAACCTCACGATGGCGCAGGCCGCCGCGCTGTACATTGGCATCTTCTACCTCGTCATGCTCGGGATGCTCGCCCTGACGCTCGCCACTCTCCGCGTCGACGCCCTCTACGCTCGCCATCATCGTGACCGACGTGGTCGTCCTGTTCGTGACCAGCCTCCTCCCGTCGGCCGGCGTCAGGGTGCTGCGCCACGTCCACGCTGTTCCCCATGGGGCTGCAGTCGCCGTTCGACATGTTCGCCGCGCTGTTCTCCTACCCGGTGGGCCCGGTCGTGCTCGACCTCATCGGCATGGCGGCCCTCGTCTACGGCGCCCTCGTCGCGGTCGGCGTCCCCCTCGCCCTGGGCCGCTGGTGCCGGCACCAGGTCGCCTGATCGGCGCAGCGGCACCCATCCGCGGCCTTCCGCGCCCCCGCCCGAGATCCTCGGGCGGGGGCACTCCGCTTCGGCGGCTTCGCGCCGATTCCATGCGATTTGCGCCGCATCCCCGCGCCGGGGGGCGAACAGGATGCACTCGCGTCAGGCGGCGGCCATCCCGCCCGGGCGTCCGCCCCTTTGCCGAACCGTCGATGTCGGGGTGCCCGGCATGTGCTAGATTCTGCTAAATCGTCTTCCCGGGGCCAGGTGGCTCCGGCGAGGACGTTTCCCCAAAAAAATGGAGAGAAGGGATTGGGCCATGGGCGACCTGTCGACTCCGTTCTCCGCGGCTGGAGGCGAGAAGTGATGGAATACGCCGTCTTCAGGCTCGCGATGCGGTCGCTGCTCTTCCTGGTAGCGTTCGCTCTCTGCGTCTCGCACCTCGTGCGAAAAAGGGACTTCATCGATGCCGTCTTCCGGAGCCCCGACGAGGTGAGGAAGAGCTTCACCGGAAGGAACGACGTCCTGTTCCTGAGGGTCCTGAACATCGTCCCGATGGTCGTGGCGGTCGCCACGGCGGCCTTCCTCCTCTGCGCCCTCCTCGACGTGCCCCGGATCATGGGCGGGGATTACCTCAGGGTCGAGGGCGTCGCGGTCGGCCGCGCGCACGGCGGGGCGGACGTTCCGAGCGAGCGCCGAGGCATCTCGGTGCGCGACGGCGAGACCGGCGAGGTCGTCGACCTCACGGTGTTCTCCGGATACGTCGACGACGGCGAGGGGCTCGCGGTGGAGTACCTGCCGCACCGAGCACGGCGCGATCGTCGAGCGGGGCTGACGGATATTTGATATGTTCGCTGACCGCATCGAAAGAGATGCTTGCGGAAGAAGCAGGCGGGCTTCTGCTTGCTTGATGCCCGAATGCTCGTCGACCTCCTGTTGGCAGCGGCTCGCAAACCGGTCTCAGATGCTTAGATCATACCGTTCATCTAATTTAAAAGCGCAGGTGAGCCGCTTGATAAGTATTTTTACGGACGCTTTCCGCTCCATGTGCTATAACCATCTGAAACATCTCCGGGGATGCATGAAGCGAAGGAGGGGCAATGGAGGTCGGAAACCGGATTCGTCGTGAGCGGCAGCGGCTTGGGATTTCTCAAGAGGAACTTTCTCACCGAGCATATGTATCGCGCCCGACGCTTTCGCATTGGGAAACGGGCAGGACGCTCCCCGACGCGCAATCCCTGCTGGTTCTTTCCGAGATATTCGGAACGAGCATTGATGAGCTCGTGAAAGGGGATGTTGCAGAAATGGAAGAGATTGTCGATCGCGAAGCGCGGGTGGCCATAGGTAGGACGCTCGCGCTTGCCTGCGTTGCCGTAGGTGCGGGAGTCTGTCTTGTCGCGGTCTCTTTTACCGCGCGCTATCTGGTGGGTTCCGTCGCATTTTACTCGATGACGCTTTTGAGCATGGTGATGGGCTTTACGGTGATGACACGGGCGGGCGAGAGGGCCGTATCCGCTGCATCAGCCGCCGGGGTGCTTGCCGAGTTGGCTGCGGGCAAGTGCGCCGCTGCGGAAAAGGTCGTGCTTCGTGAGCGATTGGCCCACGAGATCGCGCGCGATGGCGTGCGCGACCCATACGCTCGCCTTGTATTGAGCGCAGCGTGTGCGGTAGATATCGCATGCATGCTCGTGTGGTTTGCGACACTTATCCGGCCTGGTTTATTTGCGTGATGTCGCCGTTCCGACGCACGCGCTTGCCTTGCGCTTAATCGGGGTCGCTATGATGGGCCTGGTTTATTTCGGAGGTCATTGGGGACATCATCAATACCCCAGTCGACAACCTTCCATGGGGCGTCTTGCGAGCCTGGTGAGAATCCATTGCCAGCCTTCGTATCTTTCGTTCGGCAGAAGCCCGTCAGCTGCCCGCCAGTCTGTCGTGACCCGGATAGCACGACGATGGTCCCTTCGCCTTTGCTTAAGGCATAAAGAAGCAATAGAAGTGCAAAATTTGTTGTTCCTATCCGACACTTGGCCATTGTGTCGATAGGTCGGCGGTTATTCGGGCAAGTCACTCTTGCCGACAAAGCTGTAATAAATCTCAATGTCCTGCCTGCGGGTGCCGTTCTCATCATAGCTGCACTCATGCACCACAATTTTCTCGATCATTTCCCGCAAGAGAGTGGGGGTCAGTTCTTCAAAGGCAAGGTGCTTGCGGACAATGCCCATAAATTTCTCGGCGTTGACGGTAGCTGCCTGTGACTTGTCCAGTTCGGCTTGCAGGGCGGCGGCTCTCTTTTTCAGCTCCGCTTGCTCGGCTTCGTAGTCAGCCGACAGTTCCATGAAACGCTCATCGCTGATTTTGCCGTTTACATTGTCCTCATACAGCCGCTTGATAATGCGGCTGATTTCAGAAATGCGTTCCTGCGCCTGTTCAAGCTGCTTGATGGCTGCGGCGGTCTTTCGCTTGCCGCCGATCTCGTTCTGCTGGACAAGTAGTTTCACAAACCGGCTCTCACCTGGCGTATTCCGTCACTTGCCGGAGATTGAAAGCACGCCCGCCGTCAAAAGGTCGGTGCGGATAAAGTGTGCCGTACAGTCACGGGTACGCTTCTTGTAGCTGCTGCAGATATAACAGTCCTGCTTGCGGTTCTTGTTCTGATACCGCTGCTGATACAGCACATGGCCGCAGTCGGCGCAGAACAGCATACCAGAGAACAGCCCCACTTCATCATAGCGGTTCGGGCGTTTTCGCTGCTTGCGTAACTCCTGCACGCTCCCATGTTTCCGTGTCGATAATCGGCTCATGGTGATTTGGGAAGATAGCCTGCTTCTCGATGGGGTTCTCAACGCTGTGCTTGACCTTGTAAGAGGGCTTCTCCGTCTTGAAGTTTACCAGACAGCCAGTGTACTCCCGGTTTTCCAGCAGATGGACGACGGTGTTTGTCGCCCACTTGCACTCATAAATGGGTGGTAGCGTCGGGTGCTGCCCGTCCTGCGGTATTCCAGCGTCCCGGCGTGGGGTTGCTGCTCCGTCAGCATACGGGCAATCTTGGTCGGGCCATTTCCCGGGCAAAGCTGGTAAATCTGCCGGACAACCGGGGCGGCTTCCTCGTCACGATATAGTTCTCGTCCTTGTCCATGAGATAGCCATAGACTGGCTTGCTGGTTACAGGCTTGCCGCTCATGCCTTTTGCTTTCTTTACTGCCTTGATTTTCTTGCTCGTATCTCTCACCAGCCATTCGTTAAATAAGTTCCGCAGAGGGGTAAAATCATTGTCCATCCCGCCGTTTGCGCTGTCCACGTTGTCATTGACAGCGATAAAACGCACGCCCTTTTGAGGGAACAGCATTTCCGTGTAAAATCCCACCTGCAAGTAGTTACGCCCCAGCCTGCTCATGTCCTTGAC
>JBKWJT010000006.1:0-29244 GCA_046979165.1 Collinsella sp. | reverse complement strand
ACCGCGTGTGCTACGACATCACGTCCAAGCCGCCCGCGACCATTGAGTGGGAATAGTAAATAGCTCTTTGCGAGGGAGGTCGGATGCGGCCTCCCTCGTTTTTTATTTGCGTGCCATGGGTGCTTGTGCATTGTGGTGTATGTGGTACATGCAAACCAGCCACGCAATCTCTCAAGCTGTTTAGCTGGGATTATTGTTTGCTGGTATGTTTTAAAGTACTTTCAATTACCGAAGCAACGCCATCAATTTATTTCTAATTAATGCTGACCGGCAGATTGCGTCCGCCCGCAAGAGGCCGCTCGGACTGGTACTCAAAATGTACTCACGACGTTTTGGGTATCGATTTGCTGGTACTCACAGACGGTAAAAACGGGTGTCTACCTCGATATATTCGTTGTCCCCAACGATTCGTCAACGAATACTGACTAGTGATTGAGTGCTGCATGGCTCAAATAAGCCTACGTAATTACGTAATTACGTATAAAATTGATTCAACTGAACAAAGGGGGCCCGCATGCCCGAAGCGCAACTCAAGGAGAACGCGAAGGAGCTGGATAAGTTCACACTCTCGATTACCCGCGAGGATAAGCGGGCTCTTAAGTCCTATGCCGCGCGCCAGGATAAGACGGTGGCTAAGGTCCTGCGCGAATGGATTGACGAGAAGTGCAAGGGGGAGAAGTGATGGCTGAGACGGCGCAAGCAGTCGTTCAGAACCTTGTTGATCGCGCTGTCAAGCTGGGCGATCGTCAGCTCGCTGCCGACATCCGCGCCTTTGCGGCGCAGCGCCAGTTTGGGCTTGTGTTTGAACACAACCGTCCGGAGCGACTTCGCCTTTATGGCAAACCTATCATGAAGGGCGATGTCGTACAGGTGCTTCCCGAGCGTGGTAAAAAAGAGGACTCTAACTCCCAACTGCTATGGTTTGTAAATACCGTTCGGGGGGGGGTTGCTGATCTAAAGCCATATCAATCGCCCTCATATGACGAAAACGAATGCGAGCCCTGCTCCGTTGCTGTCGACGATGTCGTGCCTGTTGCTGAATATGACCAGCCGATTTATGCTGGCCTCAAAGAGACCGGGCGTGTCGAGCGCGGTGGCGATAAACCCTATCAAGTAGTCATTAACGGCGAAAACTACCATGCTCTTGAAACCTTAGCCTTTGCCTATGCAGGCAAGGTGGACTGCATATATATTGACCCGCCCTATAACACCGGCGCCCGCGACTGGAAATACAACAACGATTACGTCGACGGCTCCGACGCCTATCGCCACTCCAAGTGGCTCGCCTTCATGGAGCGCCGCCTCAAACTTGCCAAGCAGCTGCTCAACCCCAACGATTCCGTACTCATCGTGACGATCGACGAAAAAGAGCACGCGAGGCTTGAGCTTCTTTTGGAGAGCGTTTTTCCCAACGCGACCGGTATCCAGACGGTTTCAATCACCATAAACAAGAACGGGGTCGCCCGCGGCAACCAGTTCAAGAGAGCTGATGAGTACGCCGTCTTCTGCTTTTTTGGTACCGCAGCGCCGTGCCAAGTGGACCGTAGGCTCTATTCCGTTGAGTTCGGAGAACTTGAGAAAAAAGTGGCTGATGACGCGTCGAGCAGCCGCTCCCAACGTAAAGTACGTTGGGAGTGGCTGCTGAGGGGCGGTCCCAATGCCGCTCGCACCGCAAGGCCGAACCTCTTTTATCCCATCTATATCGATGAGGAGACCGCGACCATTAAGGAGCTTGGCGCTTCTCTCCCCCTTGAACAAGACTGGACAAAGATACCGACAAAAACGGGTCTCAGGGCAGTTTGGCCTATTAGGACCGATGGCCGAGAGGCGACTTGGAGGATCTCCCAGAATGCTCTACAGGCCAAGCTTGATCGCGGGTGTGCAAAAGTAGGTGAGTACAACAAAAAGAGTGATCGGTACTCCCTCCTTTACCTAGGAGATTCTCAAGAGGAGCGTCTCAAGAATGGAGAAATTAAACTCATCGGCAAGGCTGAGGATGGGTCTTTGCTTCTCGAAGAGCAGGGAGAGCGCTCTGCCATTCCAACAACCGTTTGGAGTGGCACGCAGTTCTCTGCCGGTGAATACGGGAGCCGATATATCAAAAAGTTCATCGGCGATAGGCGCTTCACATTTCCGAAGTCCCTTTATGCGACCGAGCTCTCAATCGCTTCCGTTGTTGCCGACAAGCCCGACGCCCTTGTAGTCGATTTCTTCTCAGGATCGGGCACCACGGCACATGCCGTCATGCGCTTGAACCATCAGGACGGCGGGCGCAGGCGCTCCATCAGCGTAACGAACAACGAGGTCTCCGAGGACGAATCCAAAAAGCTCACCAAGCGCGGTCTTCGTCAGGGCGACCCCGAATGGGAGGCACTGGGCATCTGCCAGTACGTTACCAAACCTCGCGTCACGGCGGCCATCACGGGCAAGACGCCCGAGGGCGATCCCATTAAGGGTGACTACAAGTTCACCGACGAGTTCCCCATGGCCGACGGCTTCGAGGAAAACGCCGTCTTCTTTGACCTCACCTACGAAGACCCAGACGCCGTCGAGCTGGGCGTGGCCTTCGAGGAGATCGCGCCTCTGCTCTGGCTGCGCGCTGGTTCGCGTGGCAGCATCATCAAGCACGAGCAGCCGGGCTTTGCTATGGCCGACGCCTACGCCGTCCTTTTCGACTTTGCTTCGGTTGGCTCTTTCATAGACGCCGTCAAGCAGAATGCCAGCATAAGGTGCGCCTATGTGATCACGGACGACACGGCTCGATATGCCTCCGTCAAGGCTCAGCTCCCCGGGCTCGACGTTGTCCGTCTGTACGAGAACTACCTGCAATCGTTCAAGATTGCCGCTGAGGATGCGGTGAGGTAAACATGAGAGTCGAACTTAAGGTTTTTCAAGCCGGGGCAGTCGAGACCCTGGTGAACAAGTTGCAGTCGATGCGTCGACGCTACGAGCAGGACGGCGAGCTGTCCTCGATATGCCTCGCATCCCCCACGGGGTCGGGCAAGACAGTCATGTGCGCGGCGACGATCGAAGCGCTCTTCTTCGGAGACGACGATTTGGGCCTCAGGCCCGACGAGAACGCCGTTGTCCTTTGGCTCTCGGACTCCCCGAGCCTGAACGAGCAGACGAGCGTGCGTTTCTCCAACGTGGCGGACAAGCTAGCAGACAGCATCCTTGACAGGCGCCATCTGGTCACGATTGCCAACGACTTCGGAGCCGCGCACGACATTCTCGAGCCGCGCCACGTCTATTTCCTCAGCAAGGACCTACTCAGCAAGAACGGCCTGCTCACCAAGGGTGGTGAGGCCAACTCCGGCCGCGTGTTCTGGGACATCCTTGACCGCACCATCAGGGACCCGGAGCGCAACCTCTATCTGTTCATAGACGAGGCCCACCGCGGCCTGGGGGCCAATGCCTCGAGCGAGCGCGGCACCGCGACGATCTACGCCAACCTCATTGATGGTCTAGACGGCCGTGCAGCGATGCCCATCGTCGTCGGGGTCTCTGCCACGCCGCAGAGGTTCGAAGCGGCCATGGACCAGCGCGCCGATCGCGTGCGCATGCCGAAGGTTGCTGTGACCCCTCGCGAGGTCCAGGAGTCAGGTCTGCTCAAGGACATCATCGAGTTGCGCGTGCCAGAGAAGGACGACCCAGTCGAGCACCAATACCTCACTATGGCGTGCGAGCGCTATGCCCTGGCCTGCCGCGAGTGGGGCGAGTACTGTGCCCGTGAGGGCGAGAGTCCCGTCAACCCGCTGCTGCTCATCCAAGCGGCGGACAACGTGAGCAATTCGGCCCTGGCTGAGATGTGCGACCAGATCACGGGCCTGGTCCCCGGCCTTTCCGAGGCGATGTCGTTCGCCAACGTCTTCGGCGAGCATAAGGACATCGCGGCGGGAAAATACCTCATTCCCTATGTCGAGCCCGAGTTCGTTCA
Source organism: Collinsella sp. (assembly GCA_046979165.1). GTDB lineage: Bacteria > Actinomycetota > Coriobacteriia > Coriobacteriales > Coriobacteriaceae > Collinsella. Next base: position 25,307 of record JBKWJT010000006.1, on the reverse strand, counting down.
GGACACCTCGCGCATTCGCGTGCTCTTCGCCAAGGAGGCTGTCTCCAACGGATGGGACTGCCCGCGAGCGGAGGTCATCTTCTCGCAGCGCAGGCGTTCGGACTCGACCTATATCGCACAGCTCGTGGGACGTATGGTACGCACTCCACTTGCGCGGCGCATCGAATCCGATGATCTTTTGAACTCCGTCGCCTGCTACCTGCCCCAGTTCAATCCCGAGAGCACTCAGGACGTGGTCGACTACCTCATGGGCCGAAAGGACGACATGGGCGAGAGCTCCATCGGCAAGCAGAACATCGTCCTCAACCCGGTGACCATCACGGCGGCTGCGCCCAAGTCCGAAGCCGACTACCAACAGGAACTCAAAGCGTACGAGGAGAACGAGAAGGCCATCGCGGCGGCACGGCAGACGCAGCCCGGCTATCAGGCGCAGCTTGCCGGCATCGCGATTCAGGAGCCGTTGGACATGCAGGGCACGCAGCCCTCGCTTGCCTCGGCGGTCGAGCCCGTTGATGTCCCGACGCCAGAAGCGGAGCCGGCGCCTCAGCCCACAACGGGTAACGACGTTGCAGCGCCTGTTCCGCAGCAACCTGCGACACCTGAGCCAAGTTCCACACAGTCCGAGCCGACCCAGCCCGCCTCGGTCGTAAAACCCGTGCCCATGGCAAAGCCCAAGCCGCCCACCAAGCGCGAGCAGTCTTTCACGCACCAGGAGTGGCGGGGCATCCGCACGGCCTTCGATTCCATCCCCGTGCAGCGCATTCCAAAGAAGGCTAGGAACGAATTTCAGAGCTTGGTTAACACGGCGACTCTGCTTGTCGAGACCGGCCTCGATGTCAATGCCGCGGCCGACGTGAAAAAACAGTTCGTCCAGAAGCTCAAGGGATACATCGTTGCCAACGAGGACGAGTACCGAGAGGCCAAACACGACGTAGAGGTTGCCGAGACCGTCAAGATCACGCTCGACAAGCTCAATGAGACCGAAGGCCAGGAGCGGGAGGAAGCCCGTACGGACGCTGAGGGCCTCAGGAAGGCCGCTCGCGACGCCGACATGCGTTTCACGAAGGAGCTCGCGCAAGAATATCGTCGCGCCAACTTCAAGGAGCTTGGGCGCCCCGAGTGCGACCTGTGCCTTGCCGCAGCGGTGCGCACGCAACCTATCGTCGACGCGCTCGAGAGTTGGGCCGCTCAATGTCGAAAGGGATATTTCGACAAGGTCGACGGATCTGGCGATTACGACTACCTCAACGATGCCGCGAAGCAGCGTTACGACGAGCTGGCTCGTGAAACCGAGGGCAAGCGTCTTACAAAGATAGAGTGGCCCACGTCTACCAGCACGTCGGACGACTTCGCTAAGTATCCGCGCCATATCGTGCAGAAAGAGGACGGCCTCTGCCCGCTCGATCTGAACCCGGCGGAAGACCATATCGTTAGGAACGAATTGGCAAAGAATCGCACGGTCGCCTTCTATCGCAATCCGTCGGGCAGCATGTCTGCCAAGGCGTTTTCGATCCCGTACATGTCTTCGGTGGGACGCAAGGCCCTGCATCCAGACTTCCTCTTCTTCGTGAAGGATGCTGACGGCGCCATCAAGCCGTCCATCGTCGACCCCCACGGCGAGTTCCTCGGCGACACACTGGCAAAGCTCAGAGGTTACGTGACCTACTTGCACGAGTACCCTGATGTCTTCAAACAGGTGCTCTTTGTGGGGGATATGGGAAACGATGAGTACAAGGTGCTCAACCTCCTACGCCCCGAGGTCCAGGATGCCATCATGTCCTATAGCGATGTCGACTGTAAGGCGCTCTTCTACGGCTCCTTCGCAAGCGACTATCACTAGTATCGTCGGGATTTGCCCAGCGGGCGTCTCGGATCATATACCAGAACCGAATTAGTAAGGCTCGCTAAGGCGGCCGTCCGTTGGGGACGGCCGCCTCTCTTCAGTCTTGACCCATGATTTCCAACGTTTCGGCGGCATTCGCCGGTCATGACCTCGTATCCGTTACGTGGGTGGCACCTCCGCTACGCCGCGTCAAGGGGCCCATGAGACCCCGCACAAACCTCCGCTCCGCTCCGGTTGGTGGAGGTCATCATGGACTCCCTTGACCCGTCTTCGCTCCGGTGCGGCTTTGCAGGGAGCAAAGCCGACGACGACGCGCGGCGTCGCCATTCGGCTTTGCCCGCAAGGGCGAGATGTTCAGGGCAACGTGCCCGGAAACGGAGGAAGACATGCAGGAGCTGATGACGAGGGAGATTGCGGAGGGGTTGCCGAGGCTCTATGAGCAAGACGGCGCGGGAGACCCCACGGTATACGTCCACTACTTCTCGTGCGTGAACGGATGGGACTGGTGGCTGCTCGAGTTCGACGGCACGGACGAGGCGTTCGGCCTCGTCGAGGGCTATGACGACGAGCTCGGCTACTTCAGCATCAAGGAGATGGAGGAGCTGAACCACCAAATGGGGTTCGCCGCCATCGAACGCGACGAGCACTTCGAGCCGAAGTCGCTCAGCGCCGTCAGGGGGAGGTAACTCCATGGAGATGGACGAGTTTGACGCCGCGGGCAGATTCGGCAAATCCCCGGGTGGGGCCGTCGGGCTGACTGTCGTCGTCGAGTTTGAGTTGGGTGACGAGGGCGGGGCGTTCGAGATGGGCACTGCTCCGGAGGGGTCGCCCGAACTCGGGCGACTCGTCTCGGACGCACGCGACGAGGCCGATGCCTTGGTGGAGGACGGGGGCGGATGGGCTGCCGTCCGCATCGGATTCGGCGACGTGGAGAGCATCGACTGCGAGAGCGGCCGGACCGTGCACGTTGCCGAAGAGGGGTGAGGCGCACACAGAGAGCGCGGGCATGCCATCGGCGTGCCCGCGCCAGCTTTTCCGGGGATGCCTCGCGCCATCCCCGCGCCCCTGCGCGCCAAGGGGCGGTGCCCCTTGGAACCTTGGCTAAGGTGGCTCGGGGGACATGGAGGATACCGGAGCGCGTGCGTCCGGCGGTATCAACAGAACTCAACCTGATGCTTGACCGCTACGGCCTAGAATCCGGCGGCTTCCGCTACTTCGTGGCGCCGCAGGAAGAGCACTTGTACCCAGTGGTTACGGTTTCATCCCATGCCTTGCTCACCTGCACCTGCTCGTCATAGGCCGCTTGGTCGGTCACGGTTTCATAATACCCCTGCTTTACAGTCACATAGGTAGAGTGATAGCTTCCGCAATTACCACCATTCATAAGGGAATTGTTAATATGTCCCCATGGGTCTGACGTAATATCCGCACCGCACTGATTGCAGATATAGTGTTCTTCCGTCACCGGGTCATGCCATACCTGATGCGTCACCGCGTCGTGGTGGACGGTCGTGTACTGAGCGTCGTGGTGGACGGTCTTTGTCTGGGCAACCCAGTCGTGCTGATGCGCCGGGGTGTCGTCCTTCTTCGTCGTACTGCCCGAATTCGAACCGGAGCTAGAGTTGCCACCGTTGTTGTTTCCACTCGGCTTGCTATCGGACTTATTTCCAGAGCCGTTGTTTCCGCTATCGTTTTTGGAACCGGAATCGTTCTTCTTGTTGTCGGAGGTCTCCGGGGTCTTCGCGTCAGACGTGTCCTCCTTGGCCGTCTCCTGTGCCTTTTCGCTCTCCTTCTCGACGGCATCGGCATCGGCGTTCGGGTTCTTCTTGATGTTGTCCTCGAACTTCTTCACGACCTCGGCACCCTTGTCTCCGGTCAGGGTGGAATCGCCCTTCTTCACGGCTGCTGCGACGTCCTTGGCGATGGCGGTCAGGTCATCCTTCGTCACCTTATCCGCATCCACCTTGTTGAAAGCCACATCCGTGCTGGCCGTCTTCTTATCGGCCTTTCCGGCGGTAACCTTCTTCGATGGCACCTTATAGATGGAACCGTCGGCGTTCACAGGTGAGATGAATGTGACGGTATAGGTACCGGACTTGCCGACCTTCACGGTCACCTGCTTGTTCGCGGCGATAGCGGTGTAGAAGTCTACTTCCCCGTCCTCATCCTCGATATGGGCGATGACGGGCGTGGAGGTGTCCGCATCCCAGCCGTCGGCCTTCACCTCAAGGATGAGCGCCATGTCCTGCTCCTCATCGTCCTTTGACTGGGACACCGCAGGGACATTCGCTTTGCCCGTCCACCCGGCATGTGTGATGGCATACCCACCGCCGCCGATGAGAAGCGCCGCACAGAGGATTCCCGCACCAGCCGCGCAGACCTGCTTACGGGAGAACTCGCGCCCGAAGAGCTTGATTCGACCGCTATTTTCCATTCGTGAACACCGGGTCATACATCGTCTCTCCCAGCTTCAGAACCAGGCTGTCGTTACGTTTCTCGAGGGTATAGGCCACCGACGCCCCATCGGCCGTCAGCTCGCCCTTGTAAACGAGCGGGCGCGGTGTCGAGTCGGTATCCTTCGCCCTCTGGTCTTTGACCGTGAGGCTGTACTTTCCCGAATGGTCCGATGCGGCCCATTCGTCATCACTGGGACCTTGAGTGAACAGATAGCCCTTTTGGTTATACGACGCCTTCTTGAATGCGATCTTTCCGCTGTCGAAGTTGATCTCCTCGGGGCTCGCCATGGACTCCGGCCGGTTCGAGCGTTCCCATTCCTGCGATTCAAGCAGCTCTTTGACGCGGGCGACCGCCTTGCCGGTGTAGTCCTCGTAGTACTTCTTCGCATCGTCCTCGCTCAGGAAATAGCGCTCGCCGTACTCCTCGTCGCCAGAGGGGATATAGGCATCCGCATCGTCGGCCTTCTTGAGCGTCAGGGTACCGAGCTCGCTTGAGCTCAATACGTTGTTCTCGTCTTCCTGCCTCCACGTTCCCGAGGACTCGAACGACCCTGCGTAATGCCAGCCGTCCCCGTCGTCGAAGGTGATCGTCGTCTCGGAACCCAGCTTGTTATTCGTCATCTTCCCGAGGGCGACGTTGTCGCAGACCGATATGTAATAGAGCGTCTTTCCCTTTACTCCCGTCGGTCCGCATCCGCTCAAGCCGCTCAATCCGGCAATCGACATCAGTCCGACAGCGCCCAAAAAGCCGCGCCGGGATACATTCATCGCCATGGCAGTTCTCCTTTGATTCATAGATGGTACTTACGGCGATCCCTTCAACCTGGAAAAGGGCCACGTGAGCATTGTATTGCAAATTGTCACTTATATAGGTGTGACTCATATAGGTCCGACTCAAATCATTGGCACCACCAGTCGGGAGGTACCAATGACTCAGCTAGATGCAAAAATGAAAGTCGGACTTCGCATCAAGGAATTGAGAAACGCTCTTGGATACAGCCAGGAAGCCCTTGCGTACTCGATAGAGATGTCTCGAACCTATTTTGCCGAGGTCGAAACCGGGAAACGGAACATCTCGATCGAGAACATAGAGCGCATAGCAAGGGGCCTTGGTGTTTCTCTAAGGGAGTTTTTCGATTCCGACCTGTTTACGGGGTGACTCGGTGACGGATCGCTGGAAGAAATCTGTGGATGCGCGGTGCTGCTTCTCTTTATGCTATTCGAATATCGTGAGACCTGTTGACTTCTATTTCCGCCACGAATCGGCGGTGCAGGATAAGGCTCCACTACGTTTCGCCGGAGGCAAACGGCGCAACTCGGCGAGCCGAGTTCGAAAGCGCAGGTAGATGCCTGCGCCTAAAACGAAAAACACCCGCATCCACGTGTAGCGCGCGGGCGCGGGTGCGTAGTTGATTGGGGCGTTTCCGCTAGATATGGGCGATTACGCGGCTAGAAGCCCTCGGGAACGTAACCTGCGGCCGTTTTCGGCTTCGTCGGCGCTGTCGACGTGGCGTCGGGGGCGGTCGGGCCCCGCCAAACCCTCGGTGCCGTCTCGTTCCTGATCTTGCGGCGAGCGGTTGATCGCTCCATGAGTGTTCGTTCGGCATCGGGTGACGTCATCCCGAGCATGGGTCCCACGAAAGTCTCGGTAACGTCCCTGCTGGGGAAGGCCATGGGTACGCCGTCGTGGATCACGAGGGCTCCCGTCTCGCGGCCGGTCCAACGCTGGAGCTCGTCGGGCGTGATGAGCGGCCTGCGCACGAGTCCCTCGCTCGTGCCCGTCGAGCCGGTGTTCGTTCCCTTAGTTCGGCTCGTGGACTGCGCGACCGCCGTGTAGGAGCCCATCGACTCCGAGAGCTTGCGCGCGGTGTCGAGGTTGGAGCAGGAGAGAACGACCTTGTCCTTGAGGAGGTCGAGAATCGTCTCGGCCTCTTCTCGGCTGTAGCCGGAGACGGACTGGAGCTGGAGGAGCGACTGACAGAACCAGAGAACATGGACGCCTTCCGAGCGCATCTCTCCCAGGTCCTGGACGATCCTCTCGTTGCGGCCGAGGGAGGCCGCCTCATCGAGGAGGAGGACGGTCTCGACGGGGCAGCGCCCGGCATGGCCCGCGGCGCAGGAGCGCAGCGCCGAGAGCGCTTGGGAAACGAACGTCTGGACGAGTCGCTTGTAGTTGCCCGTTGCAGAGGATGATGAGATGAAGACCGCCGTGGGCTCCTCGCCGATGCCCCCGAGGCCGCATTCGTCATCGTGGAGCATCCGAGCCACGTTGCCGTCGACGTACTCGGTGAGGCAGTTGCTCAAGGTCGAGACGATGCCGGGCCCGCCCCCGTGCTCACCGTTGAGCCCGCCGAGGAAGGGGAGCGCGGGGTCTTCCGCGGGCAAAGACGCCGCCAGGGCGGCGATGCGGTCAAGCGGTCCCTGGTCGCCCGACGGCGAGATCGCGGCAGCGACGGACATGACGGTCTTCTCGTCTTCCGGGATGGACGCGTCCTCGATGAGGGTGAGGGAGATGCCGACGAAGAGGTTCCGAGCGCCGTCGTAGAAGAACGGCTGACCTTTCGACGGCGCGGGCACGATGCAGCGCGCTAGCTCGCGCAGCTCCCGTGCGCAGCCGCCGGCCCCCTCCGCCCTAAAGGCCTCCTTTGCCCTCTCGAGCGGATCGAACCGAACCGAGGACGCGGGCGCGTCGAACATCACGTCGACGATGCGGTGAGTGCCCGTCTTCTCGAACACAGGCTCAAGGAAGGCCCTGAGCTCGCCCTTGATGTCGTTGATGATGAGGGAACGCCCCTGCTCGAAGTTTGCCATGGCAGACATTATGGCGACGCGGCGGCTCTTTCCCTCGCCGCTTTCGGCGAGGATGCAGGCGTGGACCGAGTCGATGAGCCTGACGCTCCTCCCGATCTCGCCCACGACCAACGTGCCGCCCGAGGGTTTGCCGCCCTCCTGCCACGACTCGCTTCTACGCTTAAGCTCGCCGCGTGCTGAGATGAGCCTCGCGTCGCCGTGGATGGGCGCGCCGGGCGCGCGGCGTCCGCCGACCCAGGTCCCGTCGTGGAGCCAACGGGACCAGTCGAGATGGCTCCAGATGCCGGCAGCCATTGAGACGGCGAGGGTTGCCGCGCATCCCACGAGGAAAGCATCGTCCTGGATTAGCTCAGGTAGGACTTCGAGCGGGTTTTGGAACATGGCATCGGGGAGTTCGGGCGCCGCGGCCGTCCCGAAGCTTCTGAGCGTCGCGGCGATGCCGGTGAACCATGCTTCTAGCCAGCGCCATACTGCCGGCAGCAGGACGAGCACGATCGCGGTCCCAGCGACCGCGCCGGCGGCGACACAGCGCTTGAGGTGCGCGCCCTCGTCGACGTTGAAACTCTTCTGCTTGCTCATAGAATCATTCCCTTCACTATTGTTTTCGCTGGGTCGAGCACGATGCCCGTCGCATCGCCCCTGATCGCGGCCGATACGGCGGCTGCGAGCGCCCTCGCGAGCGCGCGCTCGGCCTTCTGGCCGACTTCGTCTGACAGGTCCTTCTTGCCTTTGGGACCCTCTGTTGCGGACGCGAGCGTTTTGGCAAGGGCACTGCCCACAGCAACGGGGGCTTTTGCCATGGAAAGCGCGTAGGACGGGCACGACCGGAGGCATCTCTCCGGGATGGGCCTGCGCTCGCGGACGGCTTCTCGCGCCCTCTCCAGGTCTTTTCCGGTGACGCAGGCGCGGACTTCGCCGACGAGCGGCCTCATGCGCTTGCGCTCCGTTGCGGGCCCGTCGTCCGGCCTTGCGGACCTTATCGGTTCCCTTTCGGGGTCCGTTGCCCGGTCGGGTGCGATGACCCTCAGTAGGGCGTTGCCCTGGCGCGTGCGTAGCTCGTGCATGGCGTCGTTCACGTAGCGGTCCCGCGCAACGCCTTCGAGCCCCTTGAGGTCGGCGCAGCGCTCCACGGACTTGCGGTAAGCTGCGCCCGCCTCCTTGATTTCAAGGTGCCTCGACCCCGCTTCCGCGTTTGCGGCATCGACGGCCTTGGCGACATCTGGGTGCCAGCGGCGGAGGTGCGCGTAGGAGATGCGGCCGTCCGCAGGTAGCGCGATGTCAATCTCATCGGCGGGGATATGGCGGACGGCGTCGACCGCCCGCGACCTCGCGAGGTCGCGGGCCACGTGCTCGGCCGCGAGTGCCGGGGTCAGGGCCGCGTCGGTGAGCGCGTTTCTTGCCCGGTCGAGCCTGTTGCGGGCCATGAGCGAATCGAACGAGCCATCGGACGACCACGCAATAACGTGCACGTGCTTGGAGCTCGGGTGGTTCTCGTGCTCGGCGGCTACCCAGCGGACGCTTGACTCGGGGATGCCCATTGCCTCGGCAAGTGCCGGCGAGAGGTTTCGTCGGCAGAAGCGCTGCCAGTCCTCCTTGCACGCGAGGTCGAGCTCGCGCGCCTCGTCCCTGCGGACGCTGAGAACGACGGTGGCAATCGCGCCGTCGGCCTTTTCGAGCTCCCTGCGGGCCGTGCGGAGCTGGACGGCCCCGTTCTGGTCGAAGAGCGCGGTCGATCCGGGCCTCTCGGCGCAGTAGCCGACGAGCCCCATCCTCTCTGCGAGCTCGGAGCGCCTGAGGTCGTCGACGGTGGCTGACTTGTCGGCCCCCTCGCGCGTGGCGACGTATTCGATGTTGTTGGTGATGACGGCGGAACGCCCGCGCGAACCGGGGAGGTGCACGCGGGCGTTCACGACGAGGCTGCTACGACTTGCCATCGGCTAGGCGCTCCCTCGCCTCCGAGAGCGTCATGCCGCGCTGCATGAGGCCGGCCTGCTTGTCGTAGGCGGCGTAGATGTCCGAGGCGCTCACGCCGTCCAGGCCATTGAACGTGCCCTTCTCGATCTCGACGGCGGCGATTGCTGCGACGATCGAGGCACGCGTGGCGCGGTGCACAACGCGCGCGATGCGGTCCTCCTGCTCGGCGTTGCGCTCGCCGAGCGTGCGGTCGAGTTGCTCCAGCAGTGGCTGCATGACGCCGCGCAGATAGGTTCCGAGCTCGGTGGAGTAGAGCGCCAGGCCGTCGGAGGCGAGCCCAGCGGCGATGAGCTCGCGGGCGGCTGCACTGTCGCTAAGATCCTTTGAAACCCCGTAGGCGTGGAGGCGGCGATACGCCTTGTTAGGGAGTCGGAGGCTCATGACCTTCGACCCGTCTTTTCCGATGGCCATCTTAGAGTCCCTCGTTCGGGAGGGGCGCGCCGACAGCGCGGAGGGCGGCGATGTTCTCGGGCGTGCGCTCGTAGGTCTTAGGCCAGAAGGTGACGGGCATCATGGCGAGGTCATCGCGGGGGATGCCGTAGGCGAAGAGGTAGGCCTCGATGGCGTCGCCGTATTCTGCATCGTTGACGCGGTAGGCATCGGTGAAGAAGATGCCGGTCGGGTCGTCGTTGCTGCCTTTGACGAAGTAGACGCCGTTCCCGCCTTCCTTGAACGGGTTCAGAATCTTGAAATCAGGCTTCGCGTAGTAGGCGATTCCTGCACGGACGATGCGCGTGAAGCCCGGATGCTCGACGGGCCGCGCCGCGCGTGCGAAGCCCAGGTCGGGGTCGGACTCCAGCAGATGGGAGAGCACGGAGCCGACGGCGTCGTCCTTGTGCTTGGGGACGGTCCCGAGGAGGTCGTCGAGATGCGATTTGGTTTTCTTGACAAGTTCCATCATGGTTTTCCTCTCTGCCGGTGCCGTATGGGTACCGGTGGTTCATTTGAGGGTCTTTGCTGATGATGCTTCTAGCTGCGGCGAAACGTTGCGGTGCCGAAGGTGCCAAAGAACAGGAAAGAGTTTCTGGGCCTATGGCACCTTTGGCACCATCGAGAGACTTTGCAGGTGAGGGGGGCGACCGAGGTGCCGCAACGGCATGTTGCGGCACCTCTATCGGCCCTAATCCGTCTCCCGGTACACCCAACAGCGCTGCTTTCCGTACGGGGGACAGAGGCGCTTGTTGCCCGGGGCCCATCCCGGGCACTGCGACGACAGGATGCGGCTGACCATTTTGCAGTTGGCCTTGGTCTTCTCGAGGTGGAGGGCCTTGTCGAGAATCTCGAACGTGCACATGGGACGGTCGGTGTTGCCGGGGAGATACGCGAGGACCTTCTGCACGCAGGGGTCCTCCTCGACGAAGCGTCCGCGCTGTGCGGCCGCCTCGGTCTCCATCTCAGGTGTTAGGACGGTCGAAAAGCGGACATCGCCCGTCCTCATCCACGTGCGGGCCTCTGCCCATGCCTGGCGGATTGCGGCCGGGAAGTCCTCATCGAAGACGGACTTCTCAGTGCGCTCGATGCCGCAGAGCAACGGGAGGAAGCGCCTTGCGCCGCTTGAGCGCTCGCGTATAAAGTCTGCCTCGTTCGTGGTACCGACGAAGACCACGCGCCGGGGAAACGCCTCCGTCCTGCGGCAATAGGCCCCTCGGAACTCATCGACCTGACGGGTGACCCCAGCCTTCACGCTCTCGATAGAGCGCTCGGACATCCCGTTGAGCTCGGGGACCTCGACGATCCATTTGCCCCGGTTCTGCTCGCCCGTGAGCTTGACGTCGCCGAGGTTGATCACGGAGTCCGTGAAGTACTCGTCGCGGATGGCGAGGCCTCGGGCGAAGGACGACTTGCCGATACCCCCGGCGCCGCACAGGATGGGCATGTAATCGGCCTTGCAGCCCGGGCTGTAGGCGCGGGCGATGCCCTCGCAGAACAAGATGCGCTCGACCTCCGAGACGTATACGCTCCTCTCCGCACCAAGGTAGACATTGAGGAGCGTCCCTACGCGCGGGATGCCGTCCCAGGTGAGGGCGTCGAGCATGGCGACGAGCGGATCGTAGGCATTGTCCTCGGCGACGATGGTCAATGCGAGCAACATGAACTTCTCCTTCTGGAGGGAGATGGTCTGCTGGAGGAGGGCGAAGAGCCGCGCGTCGTCGCTGTCGCGCCACCGGCGTTCCCTCGCATCCGCGTCCCAGGGCAGAGGGCCGGTCTTGAAAAGCTCGTTTGCGAGCCGGTTGTAGCCGACGTTCAAGGGGAGGGACTTGAGCTCCTCGACGATCTCGTTGACCGTCGGCGGGGAGCGGCGCTCTGGAGGCTGCGGCCCAAGGACGTCGTCGTGCTTCTGCGCACCCATCAGGCCACCTCCTCGCGAGACTGGGGGCGTCGTGGGCCGTTGATGGGGCAGGCACTGCCGAAGACGAGCACTTCGAGCCGGCTAAGGCGAAGCTCCGTGTCGACCAGACGCTCGACCAGCTCTTCCTCTGTCAGGGGATGGTCGAGGCCGTGGTCGCGCAGGATGGTGCGGCGCCGGGCGGAATTCATCATGCTAAGATTCATCGATGGGGTCCTCCTTATGTGTGGACTCATGATTTTGGGCGACGGCCGAGCTTTGGTCGGGGAGGCCGTCGTCTATCCCGAGGTTTGCGATAAGTGCGTCTTCGAGTTCCACGGGGGAGCGCTCGGGCGCGAACGATTCGGCGAAGGCGGCAAGCGTCTCAAGCGACTCGACGAGCTCGTCGTCCATGTCTGCCGCGCGCCGGATACGCCGGAGTTCCGTTACGACGGGCCCCACGCGCTCCTTGACCGCCTTGCGCATGCGGGTGGTCGCGACCACGGTGAAAGTGCCCTCAAGCAAGCATTTCGTGATGTACTCCTGCTTTGACAGGCTACTCAGGGCGACGCGGAGGTCGAGCTGGTCCGCCTCTGCGGGCGACATGCGGAAGGCGATGGTCTTGCAGCGGCGGCGCCCCTTGGCGTCCATAATCGGCTTAGACATCCGACATCATCCCATCAAGGGCCTCCACTAGATCGTGCTGCGTCGAGGGGAAGAGATGCGAGTACATCTCCGTGACCTCGGCGGTCTCGTGGCCCATGCGATCGGCGATCGCCGTGGGCGAGTAGCCGCTGTTGACGAGGGCGCTCACGTGGGAGTGGCGGATGTCGTGGATACGGATGCGCTTCACGCCCGAGAGCTCGCAACCCCTCTTCATCTCATGCGACAACGCATGTTTTGTGATGGGGAAGAGTCGGTCGGTAGGAACGATTTCGGGATGTGCTGCCAGATAGTCGCGCAGTTCCTCGCGAAGGAGGCTCGGCATGACAATGTCGCGCTTCGAGGCTCGCGTCTTGGGTGGGCCGATAACGTCCTCGCCCTTGACGCGGGCATAGGAGCGGCGGATGCGGATGACGTTGAGCCCTAAGTCGATGTCCTCCGGACGAAGGGCAAGGAGCTCGCCCTCGCGGCAACCCGACAGATAGAGCGTCAGGAAAGCGAGGTAGATGAGGGGCTTATCCTCGATGGCCTGGGAGAAGAGCTTGAACTCGGTAGGGGTCCAGTAGAGCATTTCCTTCTCGGGACGCTTGGAGCCGACCTTTCCCGCCGCCAGCATGGGGTTCTGGGGCAAGCGGTAGAAGCGGACGGCGTGGTTGAAAATGGCTGAGAACTGGTTGCAGATGGTGTGGAGATAGCTCTGCGACAGGCCCTGCTCAAGGAGCCAATTCTCCCAACGCACAACGTCTGCGGCCTTGACGTCGCAAAGGCGCATCTTACCGAAGACCGGGAGGATGTACTTGTCGATGATGGCATCCTTGGTGAGCTTGGTTCCAACGCGCAGCCGAGGGTAGACGTCGCGGGTGTACATGGTCTTGACGAAGGCCTCGACGGTGATCTCGACGCGCTCGTTGCAGGACGCGAGGAAGTTGCGCTCCCAAGCGACGGCCTCCTTCTTGGAAGCGAATCCGCGCTTCGTCTTTTTGTGGCGCTCGCCTAAAGAGTTGCGGTACCAAGCCTCGACCGTCCAGGTCCCGCGCTTCTTGTCTCGGTTAACTGACATGGGCCATCGCCGCCCTCTGCTTGGAAGGGGCGGAGAGAAGCCGTGCCTCGAAGTACGAGCGCTGAACCTTCCCGGGGATGGTCATGATTCCCTGAGCTGCAAGTTCTGCATTCAAGGTCTTAATCAGCTTGAACGCATAAGACTTGCTCATGCCCGTGATCTCGGCAACCTCCTCCGCGCCGATAAGCTGACGTGTCATATGTAGTCTCCTTTCCAGAGCGGGGCACCGATTGCCCCTCGTCTTGATTATGTCCAAAAAACGTATGACCTACTACGGAAAGTGTAATTTTGCAGATTAAGTCACATCTCCTACATTTTTTGTATGCATGAGATTTCGCATGTAGACTTGAGAACAGTATTTCTTCGGAGGTGTATCTGGATGACTGCCGTCGATCGCATCGGTGCTGCCAAAGAGACCCTGACGTCATTTGTGGCCGATAGGGAGTGGGAACAAACGAGCAAGCGCTGGGGAAGGCTACGGCTGTCCGAGAAACTGCTCCGCCTCCGTTCGGCGCGAAAATGGACACGAAAGGTCGCCGCTCAGGCGGCAGGCATTTCGGAGTCGGCCTTGAGGAACTACGAGCTCATGAAGTCTGCCCCGAAGGAAGAGCATTTGGAGGGGCTTGCGAACGCCTATGGCATACGGGCTGAGGCGCTCCATTTTTATGATTTCAACGATACTGACCTGATTGCTCAGGCTTTTTTCCAATTTGCCGCGACATATGGGTTCGAGCCTGTTGCAAACGAGCGCTATTCAGCGCTCAAGCCGACTTCGCCTTTCATGGAGTCTTTTCTAAAGAAGTGGGCAGCTCAGTATGCTCAAATTGAGAGCGACTCCGATCGAGACGACTATGAAAGATGGAAGGACAACTTCTCAGCCGACTTTGATCCGTCCCAGTTCCCCCTCCGATACGAATATGATCCACGAGATTCTTGGGTGCCGATTACGCCTTGGCAAAATAGGATGCAGTCCAAGAAGCTGCCCGAGCTAAGGGCGCGGTGTACCCCTGCAAAGACCCAGCTGGATTTGGCCCGAGAGGCTGATCTCTCCCTCGCAACGCTACGTTCGTATGAACAGGGGGCTAGGGTGCCGAAATATGCGGCGCTTCAAAAACTGTCCAGCGCTCTTGAGGTGAAGAGGGGAGCGCTTGTATTTACCGATTTCGGTAGTCCTGTTCAAGCTGCTCATGCGCTATTTCAGCTCTCGGCTTCATATGGATTGATTCCGCTTCAACTGGAAGAGGGGCCGGCGCTTCTAGCGAGAGCGCCTGTTCCCGACTCTTTTCTTTTTGAATGGGCGAAGAGGTACGAAACGCGCGTGAAGCGGGCCGATGAATACGACGAGTGGCTTGATCAGTTCGACTATTTCGAGCACGATAAGTCCGATGGCTATGTCGAGAAGTTCCGGCAGCATGAGATACGCCAACCGAACGGTTCATCGCTTATTGACGGCTATGTCTATAGCGATTTCTGTCCCTTTGACGAGCGATTTAAGAAGGGGTATGCCCTGCCCTAATTGTGGTCAGATTAGCCGGCGTGAGGACCAAATGAGTATCAAACGGCGATGGGAGAATGCCTGATAGAACGGACTGAGGTAAAACGAGCGCCTCATTTACCTGCGGCACCCGTTATCGAGTGGGAATAAGCGATATTCGTTGATTTCAAGCCTCCGAACTGCGACAACAGGTCGGAGGCTTCTTATTTTGCAACCTCTGTGCAACCTTTGCGGTTTCGCGCCCCGTGAACAGGGAGCGTAGCACTGTTCACGTCTGAGCCGATGTCGGCATCGATCATTGCCCGCGCTGCTTCTGCTTGGTAGTGTCGCGAAAGTTGGTGTAGCGTCCGATCCGAAGCGAGTCGGCCCGGCGTCCAGGAACCTGGAATACGGTTGATATCCTATGCCGCCTCGATCCTGTCCGCAAGCTCGAGGCCGGATTCGATCATCTTCCTGGCCTCAGCCTCCAGCCGCGACCAGTCGACCGTCCCGTCGAGCCCGCGCGTGCGGCCCTCGTCGTAGAGCTCCCTCATCTTCGCCTCCGAGAAGTACCTGGATTCCTGCCATGTCTCGTCCTGCTCGCACATGACCGCGCCTGCCAGCCGCACCAGCGACGCCGTCGAGGGGAACGCCTGCACCACCCTCGACCTGCGCTTTATCTCGCGGTTCGTCCGCTCCTGGACGTTGTTGGTGCGCAGGCGCTTCCAGTGCGACGGCGGGAAGTCGAGGTATGCCAGGGCGTCCGGCTCGGCCTCCTCGAGGATCGCCGCCGCCCTCGGGCAGCACCCCTCCAGCATGTCGCACGCCACGTGGTACATGGCGGTCACGGTGGCGGCGTCGCGCCCGCGGAACACCTGCGAGACGATCCTACCCACGCGGCGCCTGAGCTGCCAGGAGCCCGCCTCGCGCATGCAGTCGCGCATGAGGTGGACGGCGCAGCGCTGCCATGCCGCCCCCTGGAAGACCTCCGCCGCGGCCGCGACGAGGCCCGCGTGCGCGTCGGAGACGACGAGCTCCACGCCGGAGACGCCGCGGTCGCGGATCTTCCTGAGGAATGCCAGCCACGAGTCGTACGACTCCGTGTCCACCACGTCGACGCCCAGGACGCGCCTCCAGCCGCCCGCGTCGCAGCCGATGGCCGTGACGACGGCCGTGGAGGCCACGCGGCCCCCGCGGCGGCATTTGACGTAGGTGGCGTCTGTTAGCGTCAATCTATTTTTCGCCAGTTTCGCTAATCAAACGCGCCGTTCGCACAAAGGCGGCTTCACCGGTTGCGCTAACGTATTTTCACCGATTCCGGTCACGCCTTGACGGGTCCGTCCCTCGGCAGGTCCTTCAGCCTGTAGGACCTGCCCGTTATCTTGACCAGGTGGCAGTGGTGGCACACCCTGTCCGCGATCGCGCTCGCCGCCACGTCGTCCCCGAACACCCTGCCCCAGCCGCTGATCCCCACGTTGGTGGTGATGATCGTCGAGCGCTGCTCGTAGCGCGTCGATATCAGCTGGAACAGCAGGTCCGCACCCGCGCTGCCGACGTCGAGGTAGCCGAGCTCGTCGATGATCAGCAGCCTCGAGTGGGCGTAGTACTTGAGCCTCTTCTTGAGGATGCCGCGCGACGAGGCGTCCTCAAGGTCCTCGACGAGCCGGGCGCAGTCCACGAACCTGACCTCGCGCCCCGCCCTGACCGCCTCGATGCCCAGCGCGACGGCGAGGTGCGTCTTACCCACGCCGGGGCTCCCCACGAACAGGACGTTCTCGGCCCGCTCCACGAACCTGAGGGTCGCGAGCTCCTCGATCTCGGCGCGCGGGACCGACGGCTGGAAGTCCCAGTCGAAGTCCGCCAGCCCCTTGACGTAGGGGAACCCCGACGGCGCCTAGTTCTCCGACGAGGCCGCGATCGCCGCGCTCATCGGCGAGGGGCCCGGCGAGACGAGGCTGTTCTACTGCGACCCCGGGCGCAGCGACCAGAAGGGCGCCTGCGAGCGCAACCGCGTCGAGATCAGGAAGCTGCCCCCCAAGGGCCGCGGCCTCAGGTTCGACCGGCTGGCCCCGGCCGACCTGGCGCTGGCGATGTCGCACGTGAACTCCGAGCCCCGCGGCGCGCTCGGCTTCGCGACGCCCGCCCGCGCCTTCCGGGCGATGCTCGGCGCCGACGCGGAGGCGCTGCTGGATGCGTACGGCGTGGAGGACGTGCCCGTCGGCGAGCTCGACCTGACGCCGGGGCTCATCGCGCGGGCGCGCGAGGAAAGGGGCGATGCCCCGCTGTCCTAGCCTAAGGGAAAACGGAATAGACGGAACCGACCGTCCGGCTGAGTCTGGGAAGAGGCGCCGGGCGGCGGGCGGAGCATGGCCACCGGACCCATCGAAACACATCTCCACCGTTCCTTCAACTGGGAAAACGGCGCCCCCGGGCCCCGGGAGGGGCCGCGGGGGCGTTCGGCTAGGTGCGGGAACGGCCTATTTGCTCAATGTGTTCGGCTGAGATCGGAAATCAACCGGAATTAGACGAGGCACTCGCCCTCCTGGCCGACGAGGCCGGCGGGGGGCGACGAGTACGGCGACGTGTATTCTCCAGACTGGCCCGATCGGGGCTCCACAAACCGAGAAGAGGACCCCTTCCCCAAATGGCTCGAAGTGGGCCTGCTCGTGCTGACGGTCTGCCATGCGATATTCCAGGGCGGTCTCTACTGCAAGTGGTTCTTCTAGCCCCGCTGCGCATGCCTGAAGCGTAAAAAAATAGGGCAGAGTCGCTTGCGCAAGTCCGCCCCTAAAACCGTGAAGGTTTTGCTATCTGCAGGCTATTCTACCAACCCGAGCGATTCTGTCAACCTGCGAAGAAACTCGAGCGCGGAGCGAGCTGCGGCGTCGGGCCCCTTGTCGGGCAGCGCCTCGGTTTCGCCGTCGGCCCTGGCGAACATCTCGGCGAGCTCGGATGCGGCGCGCGAGCGCGAGGAGCCCTCGGGTACCAAGCCGGAGTGCGCCACGAGCACGGTCGCGACCTCCTGCATGGCCGTATTCCCCATCCACTTCCTCCTGGTCGCCTTGGGAATTCCCACGGCGGCGACCCTTCGGGAGACACCGCTGGACGCCGAGCCCCGGGCGGCGCCCCTCTCGGCGAAGCAGTTGATCAGGCACGAGCCGTGCGCGGCGCAGTTGCGGACGGACTTCACGCGCTTGAGGTCGTAGTGGGAGGCCTCGAGGCGCCTGTCGTCCCATCGCCTGGCGCAGAAGCGCACGAAGTCGATGAGGGTGCCGAACGAGGTGAGCTCAAGGAAGGCCCAGGCGGGCATGTCGCCGGAGTACTTCGCGTAGAGGCTCGAGCTGTAGGGGCTGCGGCCGCTCATCTTGAGCTCGCGCAGGCGGTACTCCCTGTTTGCAGTGGTAAGCGATGCCATATAGTCGGCCACGATGGCGTAGCCGTCCTCTCCGCGGTCCTCCATCTCGCGAAGCAGTGTCACCTTCTGGAAATGCTCGATGTCGAGCGTCATGCCGAGCAGGGCGTGGCGCAGCTCCTGGTCGAGCGCCGCGAGCAGGCGCAGCTGGCCGAAGTCGAGGTCTACGTAGCGGCCGTCGCGCGGGCCTCCCTCGTATTTCGAGAAGAGTTTGCGGTAGGATGCGAGCTTGAAGAAGTTGCACTTGTCACGCAGGTAGTCCGCGGCCTCTTCCTCGGAACACAGCTCGAAGGCTACGCCCTTCTGCTTGAGGTGCTCTATCTGCTGCTCGATCGTGAGGATCGGCTTCCTATCGTGGGGTTCGGCCATGCTCGGTCTCCTGTCATAAAAAGTATTGCCTATTTTACCAGCATGTTCTCGACATTCGATGGAGGCCTCATCGTCGACTCATGGGCAAGCCGCCTGATACGACTCCCTTTCCCTGTCAGCAGCGCAGTCGCCTGACCTGCGGCTTTGGAATCGCGTTGGAAGCCGCCCGCGACCAATCATTTGCAGTTGTTGCGAGTGGCTTGCGCGTGATGCTGCGGTTGAGTTTCAGAAACGGGCGATTCCGCCCAATCGGGCACCCGAATCACGGCCGGAAGCTCCTTTGGGACAAAACAAAAACTCAATGCCCTGAGTTTGAAAAAAAGTTTTTGAGGTTGTCCCAACTTTTGTCCACGAAGCCGACGAAACGCGACATCGCGTCATTCGGCGGCACGCGTTCCGTGTCGATGCCGAAAACTGGGTGCAACTGGAATGACGGGACGACAGAACCGAAGCCATCGAGTGGGAATAGAAAATACCTTAGTTATGGGGGTATAAATTGGATTTCCTTTAGGATGCACCCCCATAACTATATGAATTGACCTGCTGACTCCAATGAAGATTGGTGGGTAACTGCCAGGGGTGGCGGCCCAGCGAGTGTTGTTTTGCGAGCTATGCGCATTGAAAGCGACCTTTCGTGGTATAAACTACTTGCCGGAAGCCGCGGCTTTCAGAGTACGGCTTACGTGTACGTTTAACCTCCGTGGGCGACGGGGTGCCGCAAGGCGTAGAATATCGCCCACCTGTAGGGGCCTGCAGCGATGCGGGCCCCGCTTCGTATGAAGGGGGCGTAACCGATGAAGATCGTATCCATCTCCCAGGACTTCTTCGACCTCGTCGAGGGCGACCGCGAGCTCATGCTTAAGCACAATCTCCCCTGCATCGTGGTGGTGAGGCTGCGTTTCCGCGGGAAGCGCAGGGACTTCGCCGTGCCGCTGCATTCCAACATCGCCCCCAACGTGCCCAAAGACCAGTACTTTGCGTTGCCACCCCGCCCCACGACGCGCCCCGGCTGTCGCCACGGCATCCACTACATCAAGATGTTCCCCATAACCAAGTCCTACCAGCGTCGCTTCAGGACCGAGGGCTCGGCCTACTACGAGACGCTCCAGCGCATCATCGACGGCAACACCAAGCGCATTGTCTCCGAGTGCCAGGCGTACCTCGACCGCTACGAGCGCGAAGGAAGGCCCCGCTTCGCCGTCGACATCGACCGCATCGTGGGCCTGCTGGAGGGCGAGAAGTAGGGCACCTCGGCTCAATCCCGAGCCATGCGGAACCGCTTCACATTTTTGAACGCCGCGTGTGCGTCCCAAATACTTGAGAAACAAGCTGTGAAGTGCAGTGGCTCGGCCGTGCCCGTGCATAGCCGTCACCATTAGCGTCTACGCGGCGTCGGTTTCAAGTGGAACTGGCCCCACTGCTGTATATGGTTTGCCTTGCTGCACATGGCGATCAATGCCCACGATGCTTCTGCTTGCGCTTCAGCTTTCGCTGCTCGAAGCGCGCCTCCGCCTCATCCGCGCGACGCTGGCTTCTTGCTTGAGCCGACTCCCGCTTCATCGCTTCCCGCTGTGCTGCGAGCGCCTGTTGTGCCTTGGTGCTCACCGCGGGCCGCTTAAGGGCTTTCGCTGCCTCGCGAGCGCGTCGCTTGGGATTCTTCGCGGGCTTGCTTGTTTCCGTGGCCTCGTCACCGAAGAACGCGAGCTCCGCCCATTTGCTTGTAACGAATCGCAGGATTTCCTCATCGGACGGTTCTGCGCCGAAGACGATGCGGGCGACGCCGTATCTGCCGTCCTCGACATGCTCCGCCAGCCCGACCCAGAATTGGCCGTCATGATATACGGTCAGGGTGGATGACACGCTGATCTGCATGGTTGGTTCCTCCTTTATGTAGATGACCATGCAGAGAAGGGACAACCAAGGAGGCAGGTTACTGATGCGGACTCCCGCACGCCCACGACTACCCGACGGGGGCTGTGTTTTCATCTCTGGTGCCCGCATTGTAGCACGCGTGAATGCGCCCGGCATCGCTGCTGACATGGCGCGACTGGGAATTGCTCCTCGATGCATCCCCGTGCATATTGCCTCCCCGGTTTCGAAACTTTAAAAAAATTCGAGTTTCGAAACCGAGGAGGACCGAATGATGGCTTGGGTAGACCGCAATACGTAGGAAGTTTCGCCATCGTCTATGCTGAACACGAGGTCGTCTTCCTCCAATCCGATCAAGCTGACCGAGCAAGCTGCACCTGGATCGACATTCCCCTGCACATGAACCCGCTTATGCGCGCGAACGGGGGGCTACAAGGGCATGACCGCGCAGGAAGCGCTTGGGGTAGCGAACGGGGCCGAGCATCGCCCTGCGCCGGCCTTGGCATCAGGTCCTCGCGCTGGGCGGTAATCCGATGATCGGGAGTAAGGATTTGCCCAGCATCGATAATGCTCAGCTATACCCTTATTCCGTCTCCCTGCTCTTGCGGTATTCCGCGAGCCTGTCGTTCAATTCGCGGGTCTCGCGGCTCAGCTTGGCGTTGAAAGCAAGAGTGAGGACCGCCAGGATGGCGAGATAGACAACCGTGAAGGTAACCCACGCCCCGGGGTTGTTCACGGGAACCCAAGCAAAGACAAACGCCAATGCACAGAGGGCTGCGTAGAGGCAAACGTCGAACAGCGCCAGGCGCGCGGGATACGCCATCTGTCTGATCACCGCGGGCGTGAAGAACACGAACTGCAGCGCGGGGACGGTGACGCACGCGGCGAGAATCGACCAGCAATAGTTAATGCCCTGCTTGGCGGTGTCATCAGCGAAACAAGTCCCTAATGCCAAGAAGACTATCATGGCAACAGTGAAGCCGATACAGGTGCTTTTCACGAGTTGTCCGAGGTTTTCCGCGGGCGTCTTTTTATCGGTGTCGATAATGTCCCTGTTAATCATTTCGGTCTCCCTTCCTTCGTTTCGACTGCTTCAGACCGAGCTTCGATTTGACGTCGGGCGCATACTGGCGCGAGATAACGACCTGCTCACCGTTTTCCAAGGTGGCGATGATCCTGCCGTTGACGTCGGGCTTGAGGGCGGTGATCGCGCGGAAGTTGACGATGCAACCTTTCGCGATGCGCAGGAAGTCGCAGTCCGCCAGGCGCTCCTCCATCTCGTAAAGGCGCAGGCCCGTTTCGAGAACCGTGTCGGCCGTATAAATGAACGTGTGCTTGTCGACCGACTCGATGAACAGGACGTCTTCTGCGCTCAGCACGCGCGTGCAGCCGTCGGCCGTGCCCGTCACCTTCCTGTCAAGCATGCGCAGCCGAGCCGCTATATCAAGCACGCGGCGATCGACCCTTACGCAGACGATCGTGACTTCTATATCTTGAGCCGCTTCTCGCTCTTCGATTTGATCTTCATGCGTCCTCCCTTCGGGTTGCTCTCATGCTAGCTGACGAAGATAGCTGAACCTTCGGCGTTTAACCAAGCTGCGCAGTCGAGGAACCAAGATGCAGACTGGATTTGAATGACACCCGAGGGCCTTCGTGTCCATTTCTGAACGCATCCAGCTATTGAAGCTCAAGACCGTGATCCGCCATTCCATCAAGCCGATTTAGCGAAACGAGCGCCGCCGTGCGGTCCGGCTTTTGGGGTTTATCAATTGGCAGTCCGCGATGATCGAGCAGGCTGCCTGCCTCCCGGCAGGTGCGTAATTCCTTTAGTCGATTCATCTTGAGGTGCGTTCTTTGCTCATCTTGTGGCGCAGAGTTATGAAACTCCCAAAAGTGTAATCAGATTCGAGTTTTAGGAGCAGCTCTTGAAATGCAGCAGACTCAGGAATCGTGACAGGTACCTCGAGGAAGCGATGCTCTTTCGTGATGCCGACCTTATCAAGGTAAGCACGGGCGCGCGAAGGACAAAGCGCAGGGGACGACCTCTCTAGGCCACACGTTACGCCCTGCGCGTCAAGGCGCTCCTCAAGACGAATTCAAATGAATGAGTGAGCATCATTGTCCCCGAGGACAAAGCGAGGCCGTTTTAGGGGCAGTGAAACTGGATTTATCGATCCTCTTGATCCAATCCAAGTTCTTTCAACTCTTTTTCGTTTTGGATATCTTCAGCGGTATTCTTGCCAGTGATAGCACCGTAGGCTTCTTTTATGCCGTTTTTCACTGCCCATTTGATAACGAAACACAGCGCAATCATCATTCCGAGCAGTTGCGGCGAGTGTCGACATTCGCCGATATAACATGGACACAACGTCCCGTTTGTGTTCTCCAATCGCCTGCACGTTCTTCCTATTCTTGGGTTGTCGAACAAGCCATAGAGAAAAGGAAGAAAACATGGACACCGACAAGATCTGCGCGGAATCGATCGCCAAGCAATACGCGCCCAAAAGCGCCTCCAAGCTCACCGCGCTCAAGAAGCTCGATGCCAAAGCAAAGCGCCCCGCGAACGTCTTCGCCTACAGCTTTGGCATCGCTTCCTCGCTGTTGTTGGGTGTGGGCATGTGCCTGACCATGGGTGTGCTGGGACCTGGCGAGGGCACGTTGTTTGTGCTCGGAATCGTCCTTGGTATCTTGGGTATCGCAGGCGCAAGCGTGAACCTTGTCCTGTATCGCTGGATTCTGGAAACCTCTAAGAAGAAATACGCCTTTGAGATAATGGAGCTTGCCAAGGAAATTGCCGGCGAATAGCTTTTGGCATCAGGGAGAGGCAGGCTTGGGTGAACAGGCAGCAGAGCAGATACTTTACGACGGCGCAGCTTATGGACGAGGCTTTGCTCGACTTGCTGCAGAACAAGGGCGCGGAGTTCATAACCGTTAAGGAGATTTGCAAGAAGGCAGGGGTGGGTCGCTCTACGTTCTACCTTCACTACCAGGGTGTCCCTGACCTCGTGAAGGAGTGTTCGGAGCATGTGAACACCAAGTTCTTCGAGCGCTTTGAACAAAGCGCCGCAGACACGATCGGGGCTATCCGTACGGCTCCCCTCGACGAGCTCGTTTTCGTAACCGACGAGTATCTGAGGCGCTACCTCGAGTTCGTCCAAGACAACTGCTCCATCTATCGCGCGATGCTCGCAAACGGGCATACGCTGCAAGCTCAGGAGCGATTCGAGGCCCTAGCGAAGCACATCATCGACCCAGTGTTGGAGCGCTTTGGCTATCCCAGCGAGCAGCGGGCCTTCGTCATCAGTTTTTATGTGCATGGGCTCTCTGCCGTGGTACAGGACTGGATTCGGAGCGGCTGCGAAACGCCTATCGATGAGATGGTGCGCATTATCAAAACCTGCGTGCACCCGAACGGCACGAACCGACGTCTTGCCAACGCTATAGAGAGGCGCGAATGAAACGATGTGACGGCGACGCCCCCTAGGCGCCAAGAGCGCGGGCCGCGCATCCGCCTTGAGAATACTGCGGAAGGAACGGGAAGCGAAAGCAGCAATCTACCTTGGTAAAGGGCGTGTGTCCCTTTCCGCTGCTCGCGCGGGCCGACTCCAGCCGTGCCGGGACCGCCAGCGCGGCCTCGAAGCCGTTTGCGGCGAGAACCAAGGAGGAGGGTTTCCCGTGATGGCGATAGGACGGAGGGGTTTCTGTAGGCGTGTAACCAGTAGGAGCTACTTATCGAAGCCCGCCGCCGCGGAGCTGCTCCTTGTAGTTCTCGCCCCAAGCTCTCATTGCGTCAAGAACGGGTCTGAGTGTCTGTCCCAGGTCGGTGAGCGAGTACTCCACCCGTGGGGGCACCTCTGCGAACGCTTCACGATGAACGAGCCCCGTTTCCTCCATGGTTCGTAGGTTGCTGGTCAGAACTTTCTGCGAAATTTTGCCGATCGAGCGTTGCAGCTCCTTAAAGCGCATCGTGCCTCTGAGCGAGAGTTCGCGCAGGATGAGCACCTGCCACTTGTTGCCGATGAGCAAAAGCGTTGTCTCCACTGGGCAGGCAGGCAGGTCCTCCAAAGTCGGTGCTGTCATGTTCGCGAAACCTCCGTCTGCAATCATGCACGTCATTTACATTAGTTTCCTTTTGGTGCTTACAGCACTTTTGTGTGCCTACTTTCCATTATATACCTTTGACGCGTATCGTATGAGCTGCAAGGAAAGCGGCGGCGAGTGCCGCAGGTCGAAAGGAAAGCATGATGACCAAGAAAATCGCAGTTGTAGCAGCGAACGGCAGGGCCGGCAGCCTCATCGTTGAGGAGGCCGTGCGTCGCGGATTCGACGTGACCGCCATCGTACGCGGCGAGAATAGGACCGCCGCTCAGAACTCCGTCATCAAAGACGCACTCGAGCTCACGACGGAAGACCTCGAAGGATTCGACGCCGTGGTGGACGCCGTGGGCGGCTGGACGCCCGAGACCATCCCCGGTATCACCGACGCGGGCATCCACTTGGCTAATGTGCTGGTCGGCACCGATGTGCGCCTGCTCATCGTGGGTGGCGCGGGCTCGCTGTTCGTCAACCCCGAGCATGCGGTCACCGTCGATATGTGCCCGGACTTTCCCGATGACTGGAAGCCGCTGTCCGCCGCGGCCGGCAAAGTCCTTGCTCACCTTCGCGAAACGGACGGCCTCAAGTGGACCTTCGTTTCCCCTGCTGCTGACTTCCAGGCCGACGGCGAGCGCACCGGTGAGTATATCTTGGCGGGCGAGGAGTTCACGCGCAACAGCCGCGGCGAGTCAACGCTCTCGTACGCTGACTATGCGATTGCCATGGTCGATGAGATCGAGTCCGGTAACCACGTCGCCCAGCGCATCTCGGTTGTGAGCGAGTAGCTTTATGCCGTTTGGGAAATGGGAGGGTCGATGCCAGCCGCGTCGACCCTCCCGTTGCGTACCGGGGCAACCAGTCTTGTTGTCTGAGTTGTGACATCTTAAACAATGGCTGAGTTTAAAAAAGCCGATAACACATAGGTTTTTTGACCTAATGCGTTATCGGCTCTGCG
>JBKWJT010000005.1:0-131574 GCA_046979165.1 Collinsella sp. | reverse complement strand
TCGATGTCGGCTACCGGCTCGGCGGGCGCCTTCGTCCGCGCACGCAGGCGCTCGACCCTGTGGCGCGTGAAGAGCGTGCACGCGGACAGCGAGTCCTCGGTCGACAGGTCAATTCCCGGGCGGTACACCATCACGGCGCTGCGCCCGATCCTGTAGCGCCCGGCCGGTGTCCGGTCGGGCAGCAGGTCGCGGAACGCCTGCACCAACACGCCGTCGCGCATGTCGATGACGTATACCGTGGCCATGCCGACGAGCTTCGATGCGAGCTCGGTGGCGTCCCACACAGGCGTCTTACCGTCGTCGTCGGTCGTCATGAGGACGATCGGCAGGCAGCGCGCGCGATCGGTCAGGCTCGGCATGAAATCGCGCTTCAGCGCATCCGCGTCAAGGTATATCTCCTCGACGCTCACACGCGACGCGCCGATCCTCACGTCTAGCTTTCCGTTCGCAAGGATATCGCGCACGACGCGCGGCACGGACGGCAGCGGGTTGCGCTGGTATCCGAAAAAGCCGTTAGCGGCGTAGTACGATACCTGCACGTTGAGGATGCACCCGCCGTCTCCGGCGGGCGCGAGGCCGATCCTCGTGTGCCAGCGGCGGCGCGAGAACTCGCCGTCGAGCTCATCGGCCTCGACCGCCCATGCCGCGCCTTGCGCGCCGGATAGGCCGAGAAAGCGGACGGCCTTGGCGGCGTCGGGCTCGTCGGCGGCCGTCCAGCCCGCGGGCACCGCGATGTCCGCGGCGCCCTCCGGTACGTCCAGGCCCTTGGCGTGCAGCCAGCCCATGACGATCTCCTTCACGGCCTCGGCCGCGTCCGCGCCGTCGGCCGCTGCGACCTCGAAGCGCGCGCGGTAGTGCGGTGTCTCTCCCGATATGGTCCTCAGTGCGGGAGCCAGGGCGGGAGACGCGGGGCGCTGGACTGGGACGGCGGCAGGTTCGGGCAGCTGTGCGGCCTGCACTCCCCGGCCCCTCAGCACCCTTCAAATGGCCTCCTTGAACGGGGCCTCCATAACGTCGTAGACGGTATCGGGCGACGTCACCTTCGCGACCTGCTCCAGGGCGCGCATCATGTCGTTCGCGTCGCCCTCGTTGCGGAATACCATCACCGGGGCCGTCCCCAGATCGCCCGTGCACATGAGCGTGTAGCACCTGGCCGGCTCCGTCTCCGGAGCCTTTGTCCCCGCGGCCGCCGTCTTCTGCCCGTCCGTTTTCGATACCTTCTGCATTTCCGTCTCTTCCTTCCCCATATCCTGTGACTGTCGCGCGGCATCGGCCTCCGATGCCGCCTTTCGCGCCTGGCGCTTCTTTATCTTTCGGTCGCGGCGTTCCTTCGCCCTCCGCTGCTCGCGGTTCATCGGGCGCTTCGCGGTCCCCGCGCCGTCATCGAGGCCGTTTTTGCACGCCTCCGCCTCGGGGTCGAGCCCTTCCGCCTCGACCCATGAGTCGAACTTTTCAATCGCCTCGGCCTCGCCGCACCGATAGGTCTTGATCATGAACTTGGCGTTCGGCATGCGGACGTGCGCCTCATAGCAGCGCTCCTCCAGCTTCCACAGCCCGGCGCGGTAGCGGTCGCCCTTTATCAGCTTACGAGTCGACATGGATCGCCCCTTTCATCACCGGAGCGCCATGTCCTGCGGCGACCATGGGGGCGCCGCAGGACGGGCAACGCGTGCACACCGATACGGTCACGCGTGCGCCGCATCGCCCGCAGGTGTAGGAATACAGGGCGCGGTCTCCGCGCTCCGTGCGCTCCGGGGACGCCATCAGCGAGACCGGGGCAATCAAGTCGGCCAGGCGCATCGCCGCGATTTGGTAGGAAGATCGACCCGACCACCCCTTGATATCCAGGGCAGCGAGGATGCGGGCGGTGAAGCTGTCGGCATCCAGCGTGTCGGTGGCGCGCGCCTGGCGGCGGAGGCCGGCGAGACAGCCTAGCTCGCCGCACGTCATCCCGTCGGCGTCCTGCATCGCCTCGCGGGCCGCCGCGAGCCTCACAACCGCGTGCAGGCAACCCAGATAGCCCAGACGCCCGGCGACGTCCACGGCATCGCACACCTCCTCGGCGAAACCCGCACAGTCCATGTGGTGGACGCGGGCCGCGACGGCCTGGAGTCGCAGGGCGGTGCGGACGCGCCCGGCATCGGCATCCATCTAGGCCTCCTTCTTGCCGAGATCCGCGATATAGGGCGCGACGCGGTAGCCCTGGGCGCTGTACTCGAATGCTGTCATTTCCGTTTTCCCTTCTATTCGATGGCTTTCGACCGGCCTAGCAGTCCTTGCGCAGATGCTCCTCGAGCAGCGAGCGCATGAGGTCGCTCGCGCTGCGGTAGCCCTCGCGGCGGTGCTCCACCAGGTACTCCTTGAGCTGCCAGTAGAGGTCGTCGGGGACGATCACGCTCAGGCGGTGCGTCGGACCCTCAGACGCCGCCGCCTTTTTCTCAGCTGCCGGCGCGGAGTCGGGGTTCACGACCTTCTCGACGATCGTCTCCTGGCGCTCGACCATCTCCTTGGAGGTGTCCGTGAAAAAGCTGTTGATGGCGGAGTCCGCCTTCTTAGTCCTCGCCATTACAGCATCGCCTCCACCTTGTCCAGAATCCCCTCGATCGCGTCCGCCGCGCGGCCGCCCGGCTGCACCTCGGACACCGGTCGGTTGAACGACGCGCCGCGCTTGAACGCCTCGGCGGTCGGCACGCAGCCCAGGATGGGCAGGTCATCGGCGGTGAGGAAGTCGGTGAAGCTGCGGTCGATGATTCGCTTGTCGGAATAGCGGTTCACGATCAGGCCGATCTCGAGCTCGGGGTTGACGCCCGTGATGAGCTGGATCGTGCGCTTCATCGCGCGAAGGCCGCGCTGGCTGGGCTCGACGGGGACGATCGCGATGTCGGCGACCTCCACGCAGCCGCCGAGCTTGTCGTTCAGATAGCCCGGGGTGTCGACGACGGTGACGGCCTTCTCGCCCTCGACGGTCTTCTGCTCGTGACTCGCGCCGCCCTGCGGGTCGAGGTTGATGAAGCCGACCTCGCGCCCGCGGCGCTCGAGGCCCCAGGCGATCTCGTCGGCGAACGTCGTCTTGCCGACGCCGCCCTTTTGGTTGACCAAAACGATTGTCTTCATGTGTTTCCCTTCTACGGGTGCCGCCCGATTTCCGGGCGGCCCTCTCGGATATCTGCCGCCTGCCGGCGGCGGGCACGGGGCCGGCGAGTCGCTACCGGTCCCGCATCCGCCGACGGCAGGGCGCTAGGGCCCTGCCGCTGCCATATATGTACCCAGTTATGCGGACGCGTAAACGCACATCTGCATACCTGTGCGGATGCGCGTTTACTTATTCTTGCCCGCCGGCGCCGCTATGCGCCGTATTCCGACGCCCTCGCGGCGCGATACGCGCGGCGCGTTTCGACCTCGCGGCAGCACTCCTTCCGTGCCGCCACCGTCCTCTCCGCCACGTCGTAGGCGTACGCGATGAGCGCGCCCGCCACCGGGAACACGGCGCAGTTGATGTAGACATAGCTGTATGCGAGCATGAACCACATCCCGACGAGCCCCGCGACCAGCGCGGCGGCGGCGGCGACCTTCTCCCTTCCGCTCGGCTCCATTACTTCCCTCTCGCAACCGGCCATGACGGCCTCCTTCCGATATTCGGCGATCCCGCGCCGACGCGGTCGCGGCCTCCCTTGCCGCTGGTATGTATGTACCCAGCTGCGCACATGCGTAAACGCACAAACACGTAAATGCGCTCGTATGCGTCTGCGTAATTCGATAATTTGCCCAGCGGGCCGCCCGGACACCGGTCGGCAGGCCCCTGGCCTGCGATTTCCATGGCCGTATGACCGGAGGGACCCCATCCGTCCCATAGGCAGCCGGGTGTGGGAAACGTGTGGAGACGGGCTACGGCATGAAAAAGCCCCGCCGTCTCCGGTGGGGCGATCACTTGAGTATGGGGTTGTACGGGTCGGCTAGAACGGGATGTCCTCGTCCGCAACCTCGACGGCGGGAGCCTCGGGGACCGCATACTGCTGCCCACCATCAACCGCGGCAGCAGGAGACGCGGCAGGGCGGGAGTTCATGAACTCGATCTCGTCGACGATGACCTCGAGCTTGCTGCGCTTCTGGCCGTCGCGCTCCCAGGAGCTATAGCGCAGCTTGCCCTCGATCGCGACCTTGCTCCCCTTGGAGATATAGCGGCCGACAGCCTCGGCGCGGGTGCCGAACATGGTGCAGTCGATGTAGTTGGGATAGTCCTCCCACTCGCCGGTCTGCGGGTTCTTTCGGCGATCGTTGACGGCGATGCCGAACGAGAGCACCTGGGTGCCGACCGCGGTGGCGCGGAGCTCGGGATCGCGGGTGAGGTTTCCGGTGATGTTGACTCGGTTGATGCTCATTGGCTTCTATCCTTTCGGTTCCGACGGGGGGCCGATCCCCCGCCTTCGTCGCCATGTATGTACCCAGATGCTCAGATGCGTAAGCGCATAGATGTGCGCTTGTGCGGCTATGTATTGGGCTGGCACCGGAGCCCGGCGTTTTCCATGGCCGGATGACCGGAGGGACCCCATACGTCCCGTAGGCAGCCGGTTGTGGGAAACGCGTAGCGATTCCTCCGGTTCGGTTCTCGCCCAGTTTGAATCACGGGGTGGATCAGAGGGCGCGGTCGCGGCGCTGGCTGGGTTCGGGGGTCGACTCGATGCGCGGAACACATGTGGTGCCGTCGATGGATGCCTGCTCGTAGGCGCCGCGCAGGACCTCAACGAGGCATTCGCGCGTCACGTAGAAGTCCGGTTCCCACTTCTCGCCGTAGCCGTCCGTCGCCTGATACCATCCATCGCCCTGCCAGACCTTCTCGACCGCCTGGTCGATCACGGAAATCTCGGCATATGGAAGATGCAGCTCGCTGGCGCCCTCATAGGCGCCGCGCAGGTCGTCGGCAAGCTCCTCCTCGGTTTCATACCACGTGGCCGGATACGATCTCGCCCCGTCGCTGAAGCAGACGCGGTACCAACCCGCACCCTGCCAGCACTCCTTCAAATCGCCTGAGACAGCGCGCTCGATCTCGTCCTCGTCCATATATCCATCGTTGCCGTACATGGCGTCTCCTCGGTCTAGTCGTCGATTGGACATGGTTAGTTGATACCCCGTCCAGGCGCGTCGGAGACAGCCGGTTTCGGATGATGGCGGGAAGATACGGGCGTCCCGAGTTCCGCCCCGATCTCAATTTAGCCGGCATGAGCGGGGACGATTCGGGGTAAACGGCTTCCTAGAGGAGGCCGCGGGAGCGGTCGGAAACGGATGGAAGGATATGGACATGGCAACGGATCACGGAGCGGTGCCGCCCATCGAGCACGACGAGACGGCGAACCTGAGGCTCGCGCTGATGGAACGATGGAGGGAGTCCTGCGGGCGCGTGACCGAGAGGTTCGGACGCCGCAGCGACATCCCCTTCTACTCGAGCGCGCTGTCGGCACTCGCCGGCGAGTGCGCCGACGACATGGGCAAGTCCGGCAGGGTTGCCGAGGCGGCCGTCGCCATGCTCGCCGACGCGCTCATGGAAAAGGACCCGCGGGGATATGCGGACAGCGCCGAGGCTGCCGCCAGGGAGCTCGAACGCCTCGTCTCGTCGATCGCATACGCGGACGCACTCGGACGCCTGCGCGCGGCAAACTCGACGTTCGAGACGCGCATCCTTGGGGAGATCGACGGAACCGACCCGGATGCACTGCCGGCGGTGCCGGATGGCCTCGTCGGACCGTCGGATACGGCCACCTGCACGATCGATATCCTCGGCGGGTCGCAGGAGGACAACCGCGAGGTGCTGGACACCTGCGGCGCCATGATGATGAACGAGGATCCCGATATCGGAGACTTCTGCTTCATCACGTTCATGCTGCGCGACGGCTCGCCCAAGACGGGTATCTTCTGCAAGATATGCGACTCCCACCGCGTGCAGGACGCTTGGGAGCGGGCCTATTCCGACTACACGAACGGCAACCGCATCGGGTCGGCCGAATAGGCATGGCCATAGGCCGCCTGCTGCGCGGTGAGACCGCAGCGCGGGCGGTACCGCCCCGGATGCCTTCCCCGTTGGGATCGCAGGGCGGTATCCAGGGTGGGAGACGGCGGGGGTATCGCGCGCGTGGCGCGCGATACCGAGCGGGAGGGAGGTCCGGCACGTGGGCGGATGCAGCAGGTTCGACGCCAAGGTCGTCCCCATAGCGGTCGAGACCGACCGAAAGTGCGGGCTCAACACCCCGAGGGCAATCGTGTGCGACGGGCGGCGCTTCGAGATCGCCAGGGTCGGCGCGACGCTGCCCTGCCCCAGCATGTTCGGCAAGGCGGACGCCACCGTGACCGGCGTCCTAGTGGACGTCGGCGGTCGATGTGTCGCGCGCGGGCTGATCTGCGACGACGGTCTGTGGTTCTCCGTGAAGCCGGACGGGTAGAGGTCCGTCCAGGTTCGTCTCCGTAGACGGCCGCGCCACAGATAACATTGTCGGCAAGGATTGAGAAAGAGAGATGCCGTAATGCGGAAAGACACCTACAGGATTGGCGACGGGACGTTCGCGTTCTCCCCCGCCGTGTTCGATTCGTTGCTAGGACACGGCGCCAAAGGCGCCGCCAGGATGCGGGAGCTCGCGGGCGCGATGCACGTCTCGATCTCATCGATTAAGGACTGGCGGCGCGGGACGCACGCTCCGAGCGGCTTCGAGAAGGTCGAGGATATCGCCTGCTGGGCGCACATCGACGTCGCCGACCTCCTCATAGAATCAGGAGATAGGACCATGGACGAAAAACTCACCGAAAACCAGCTGGATGTGCTCTGCGTGCTATGGAACCAGGCCTACGACTTCCTCGACCTGTGCGAGGAGACCGATCATTTCGTCTGGCCGACTACAGACCTGCGCTGCGTGCCGGACTCGATTCTGCACGATATCAAGGTGAACCCGGAAGACGATAAGTCCCGTCCTCCCTGGGAGATCGGCACCGAGGACCTGTTCCTCCAGACGCTCGACGTGTACCTCCGCGCGTGCCGACGCGCGACCCCATATGTCGGGGAGAGCGATATCTTCGTCAGGCTCCTGGGCCTCTGCGACATCATGACCGAGACCGCCTTCGGCGAGGACGACGGCAAATGGCTGCCAGACCCGGATATGATTTTCGACCCGCATGAGGATGGATACGTCAGCCCGATGGAGGCCGCGGAACTCAAGTGCAGGAAGCTGCTCGATGAGATCAGGAATGACCTGTTGGCGCTACGCCCGACGGCGGGTAAATAAGGCTAGTTCCGCCAGATAGCACGACGGCCCCGCCCTCGGAGGGACTGCGCAGCGATGATCGATTCCGAGTTCGCATATAAGCGTTCGACATGGCGATGATTGATTGATTCCATATCCAGATTTCAAGACAGGGGCCGTTTTCGGCCCCGTCCTTTTCCCGAACCCGGTCCGGCGATTTTTCCGCGGCGTGCGTTTACGTTTCCCCTCAGGGGGTACAAGAGAGGTAGAGCAGGCGGTATGGGGCCGCCCGGTGCGCATATGGGAGGACTATATGGAAACGATCTTCGTGACGGAATCGCGCGAGATGCTGTTCACGGGAACCGAGGATATCGACGTGCGGCCGCTCCATTCGTCGGAGCTGCATTACGAGGGAGACAGCCGGGAGGAGGCACTGCGTGCGGCGCATAAGGTCTCGGCGGCCTCCAGGGTCGGGGTCTGCCAGCGCGGTTTCGCCCGGTTCGTCGCCACAGTGAGCGAAATCACGCGCGACGGCGAGGGGTTCACGGAACACATGGATACGGTCCACACCGTCGACCCGCTCGACCGCATGCCCGAGCTGCGCACGCTCGCGCGCGAGGCGGCCGCGAACCGTGCGGACGGGAAGATCATCCGCCATATCGCCGGCCACACGGAGGCGATCGACGCTGCGAAGCGTGCCGGGGACTACTACAGCCTGTACCGCGTGGAGGGATCGGCCTTCGGGGACTTCTCTTGCTACCGGGTCGGACCTGCGCCCTACAACGGGACGCTCTACCTTCCCGCGGGGTTCCACGATTACGGCATTGCCACCGTCGACGAGCTTTTCGTCGCACTCGTGGTCGGACGCTGCGAATTCCTGTGCGAATACCAGGACGAGATCGATGAGGTTTATCACGGGCTCTTCGAGAAGAGAATCTAGATGAAAGGAACGGATATGCAGACCATCCACACCAAGGCGGGCTTCAAGGTGCTGCGCGAGAGCCTGGGGCTCTACCAGTCCGACGTCGCGGAGGCAGCGGGCGTCGACGTGAAGACCGTCAAGAACTGGGAAAGCCCGCGCCTGCCGCGAGCCCGCGCCACTGCCGTGGCATGGAAGTACCTCGAGAATCTGGCGGAAATCCAAGAGCGCGAGGTCGGGTGCCTGGTGGAGAAGATTGTCGATGAGACGGACGGCAACCCCTACCCGCTCCCCTACTTCCGCGAGCAGGACTTAGCCGCGGAGGATGCGCGCGCGGCGCGGATCTCGAACGCCATGACCAGAAAGGTGGCCTTTGAGCTCACCAGGTTGGCCATCCCCTACGAGTTCCGCTTCGAGGAGGAGGCCGCGGACGATGAGCGGCTGAGCGAGATCTGGGATATGTAGGCAGTCGTTATTGGGCCGGTACCGTGGAGGTGCCGGCTCATATTAGAAAAGAGCTCCGGTTGCCCGAAGCCCCTGTCTCAATGATGTCGATGAGTACGTCTGGCAGGCACAGGTAACTCTCTGTCGCCACTTTGCCGCTCGGCCCGGTGAAAAGCATGGAAGACGGGGTTTCCACCGTTTGCGTCGAACGCGCGGCCATCGGCGAGCGCGACGGAAAGCTCCTCGAGCCCGTCGATGAGATGATCGGCGTTCGCAACGCCGCATATGTCGTAGGATGCGAGGTCGTTCCATATCTCGAAGCGCCTATACCACGACATCGACGCGATTTGACCATCGACGAGACTTGCAGCCTCCGATGCGACCTGCTCGCCGAAATCTTCGGTGACGCAGGCAAGAAACGCGCTTCGCGTATCCGATACGAAATCCTCGGCCGTGTAGGCCGACGTCACGGTAAAGCTGGACTCCACGGTGGCGGTCTCGCTATCCTTCGTCTCGGTAAGGATGCCAAAATCAAGCGCCGGGGCGGTTACACAACGAAGGCCATGACGGCGACCACCCATGACTTCCTGCCGTCAGATACTCTCAGCCAGGCGCAGGTATCCGCGAAGCTCTCGCCTCGCGAAGTTCAGGCTTGAACGAAAATCACCGTTTACAAAAGGCCCGCCAATCTCACGCTCGCCGACAAATACCGTCGCCATATAGCTTTGCATACCCATATCGAGTCCCTTCTGAATATCTGCTTGTCCCTATTGATTGGATGCCAGTGCAAATCACGCGGTCGGGGTGCCTAGGTCGGTTTCGGCCAGGACGTCGCGGATATCCGCCACATCCCTCACTGCCATGACGATGCACCTGATCGATACCGCCGCCGCGACCACGGATGTCAGGAGGACTGCCACGCCGACGTCGTGGGCCCAGATGACAATCCCCACAGCCATAGTGATGGCGAGGCCAACGATCCAGCAGATGAGCGCGTTGCGCGACTCGTCGAGATACGATCGCGCATAGACCTCCAAAATCTCGCGGTCGATGCCCATCTTGCCGAACCTGTCGATGTATCTGGACATCCTCGACGACATGCCGTGCTCGGTCCATGCAACCATTTTCAGAAAACCCATGGTCGCAATCGCCGCGTTGAATGCCATGGCCATGCAAGGAACCAGGTCGATATTTTCACTGATGAACGGCGCCATGCGGACCATCCCCTCCCGTTTCGTCTCTACTCGATGTGAGTCTACCCATATGCGCATGTACGTAAACGCATAGACGCGCATATACATATATGTGTGGACGTGCGAGCGGGGCGGCCTATTGCAGGCCCGGGTTCACGATGCAGTAGCATCGCTCCGACCTCGGCTCCTTCTCGCCGGGCGCCATCACCTTGACCGTGACCGGAACCGTCTCAGAATCGGGGGCGAACGCCGTGAACGACTTCAATTTCCCGCCCGGCTCGATCTGCTTCTGCGCCCGCTGGTCCTGCACCTTGTAGGACCTGTCGAGCTTGATCCCGTCCTGGTATGCGTTGATGTCGGTATAGGGTGCGACAGCGTCCGAGTCCGTGACGTTCTCGAAGGTATAGGCAACCCGGATGTAGCGGAACGGCTTGCCGTCCGGCCCCGTGCCTTCCTCGATCGTCACGCGGTCGATCGAGATGCCGTCCACGGACGCCTGGGCGGACTGCTGCGGCGCGAACGGCGACGAGGTGCCGGCATCGCCCGACTTCCCGGCGCCGCCGTCGGAGGAGCCGGCGTCCGGCGCCCCGTTCCTCACGCAGCCCGCGAGTCCGGCCTGCGCCGCCATGACCGCGAGGCCCACGAACGCTCGCCTCGTCATCGCCGTCATCGTATAGAAATTCTTCCCCGTCACCTGTGAATCTCCTTTATGCTCTTCAAAATGGGGGCGGTGCAGACGCGGTGCCGAGTCTCACGTATCGCAGCGCGCCTGGCCTCGTCCTGCATGAGCTTCGGTCTCCCCTCGCGAAAGGCCGCGGCCCTTCTCGCCGCCGCTGCGAATTTCCGCTCGGCCTCGTCGAAGTCGATATCGCGCCACGCGCGATCCCCGCCCGTGCCGGATATGAAAACCGACGGCACCACATGGCTGCTGTCCGCATAGTCCGCCGGGACGGACATCTCCGCATAACCCGACGGCTCGCTGCCGTCCGGCAGCCGGTACACGACGAGCTCCTGCTTCCTGCGTTTGCTCACGCGGCGCTCGCACAGCTCGGGATGGAACGCCTCGTACGCCATGGCGCTATATGGGGAGCAGGAGAAGCGGTACTCGAATAGGCATTCCGCTTCCCTCCGATGCCGTTCCGCCTCCTGCACCCGGGCCGCAGCCTGCGCCCGGATCCGGTCGCGCTCGGCCGCCTCCTCGGGCCCGAGCTCGCGGAACGCCCCGACCACGGCGGCCTCGTCCAGGGCGAAGAACTCCGTCTCGCGGGCGTAGGCGCCGGTGTGGTGCCAGGACGAGTAGGCGATGAACCGGTCGAAGAGCGCGGCCCTGGTCTCGGACTCGACCGCGGGGTCGTAGAGCAGGTCCATCTCATCGCAGTAGCCCCTCAAGGCGCCGAGGATCGCCGCCTTGGTCCATTTCGAGCGGGGCATCTCCCCCGCCTCGTAGGCCGCCCGCGCGTTCGCGCTCATGGAGGCGCCGATGTATCCCTTTTGCCCGTAAGCCACCCTAGACATGTCAAACCCTTCGCGCGGATGCGTGCCGTCCCAGCTTTTTCTACCCCGTGCGCGGGAAGTCTTTCACTCGATTCGAGCCGGTGCGGGGGCATTTTTATCCGTCGAGTTTCGGTAGGGGCGTGTAAAGCGCGGCGGGGGCGGGTATCAAAGCTGCTGTGTATGCCAATTCCAATAAAGAGGTGGTCCATGTCCGACCCGATCGCCGCGGCCGAAGCCGCCGGCAAAGCCCGCGATATCGCCAACCGCTTCGAGACCGCCGTATTCCTCATCGCATACGGCATCGCCGAGAAGGACGGCCTCTACGAGGCCGACCCGCATAGGTATCCCTACAGCCAGGCATTCAGACACGGCATGAATATCCTCGCCGCGCTGTGCGCTGAGTGCTCCGACGATGCGGAAGAGCTGCTGCCGACGTTCAATGAGTCCGATTTCATCAGGAACAGCGCAGCGTCAGACGTGCGCGAGTGGACGGCCCGGTGGCGCGACGAGTGCAGGGAAGCCGTCGAAGGGTGCCGGTCCATCGAGATCGGGCCCCTGGCGTCAGTAGACGGCGACTACTTCGCCGCGACGTCGGAATGCTACGAGGTGCTGCGCTTTGCGGAAAACGACCTCTTGGGCGGCCATCAGGAACGCAGGGTGTATGAATTCCTCCGAGCCGGCACCCAGGAGCAATACGTGTACGGACGCAGGATGCTCATCCGCCACCCGCTGCTCACCTGGAACGAATACGTCAGGATCAAGACGGGGCTCGCCCTGGGCGACCCCGACCCCCTCGACCAGGGCGAAGCCGACACCATCGACCCGGTGTGGTTGCAGGAATTCGTCTCCATGGCCTACGAACCCGTCCCGGGCGCCGCAAAAGTATGCCCGAATTGCGGCTGGACGATGACCATGCGAGGCAAGCAGCCCCACTGCTCATCGGCGACGTGCGCCAAGGCCGTCACAGGCGATTTCGACAAGCTGGACAGCGTCGCGCACGACGCCTTCCGCCTATCCCGCGGCGTCATGCACTACATCTCTTCCCCCGGAAAGCTCGAGCTGGCGATCGCCGAGGCCGCAGCGGGCCTCGGTCTGAAATACGAAATGTGGCCCCTCAAGGACACCTGCGACATCCTGATCCATCTGCCGGACGGCCGACAGCTTGCCGTCGACGCCAAGGCATACGGCCGCGCCGAGCGGCTTGCCCGCGAGATAGAGGACGACGCCGGCATCGCCCAGATGTGCGCGGACGAGGTGGCCTATGTCGTGCCGGACCAAGTCGAACGGGACCATCCCGGATATCGCGCGCTATGCAATGCCGTCCTGCGCGGCAAGACCGGCTATTCATGCGAAACGCTGCGCAACTTCTCGAAACGACTCAATGCCGCCGCGAAGGGAGGCACGCGATGAGCGAGCCGAATGATACAGCCCAGGAAGGCTTCGACCAGCTGAAGCGCAATCTCGAGGTGCGCTATCCCGAGGACAGCGACCTATCCCTCGACGAGTTCCTGAATGTGGAGTCGCTGCTCGCGCTCGCGGTACGCGTATGCGGTCCCGGCGCCGATCCCCGAAAGGCCGACAGGCTCCTATCGAACTACCAGCTCATCAGGCCCGAGACCATCGGCGCGGACGGCCACCTCATGCAGATGGCGCGCCGACACCTGTTCTCGCTGGCTTCATCCACGGCCTGGCGGCGACTGCTGGGCCTCTACGAGCGCGCGGAATATGAGCGGTACCGGTTCTTCGATATCGCCAACGGCGGAATGGCCCTGCGCGAGCACCCCCTTACCGGGATCGACCGCATGCCGATCTATATAGACCGCCTCCTCGGCGATGTCAAACTCTCCCATAAAAACGTGGTCGCGAGACCCAAAGGACGGTATTCCTACACATGCAAGCCCGAGGCGACCGACGATACCACGGTAACCGGATCGATCCGTTGGGTGACCATACCCGATGCCGTGCCGCCCCAAACGGGCAAGATTGACGATATCCCCCGCAAGAGCAGACGCCCGCCCATCGATATCACCCTCGACGAGCTCATCTCGACCGCGGACGAAGTCGGGGAGAAGACCGGGAAGACCCACTACGCCGCCGTGCTCAGAGGGGTCAAGGACCAGGGGCTCCTCAAGCGGGCCCGCGGCGGCAGCACATCCGTCGCTGACGGCCTGCGCCTCGATGAGGTCGTGAGCCTCGTCGGCCTCGTCGGCGCCGGCAAGTCCGTCCTCGCCAACATGCTCATCGTCTGCCTCGCGAAGCGCGGCCTGCGCGCGGTATCCCTGCTCAACTCGGTATCGGACGTGATGGAAAGCGTCGTCCTGCTTCGCGAGGCGGGAATCAGCGCCTCGCCCCTGGTGTCGCGCGGCAGGCGCATCGAACGGCTCGACGAGTTCTTCGACCACGATGACTCCATGCTCCTCGACCATTCCGCATCCAAATACCTGGAGACCGCCTGCATCATGGACGGGCTCTCCTCTTCCGATCCCGAGGCCTGCGGATACGGCAGCACGCCATGCCGCGGCCTCCGGTCCAAGAAGGGCGGCGCGAACTCATGCCCGTACTGGGACGTGTGCCCATCGCAGGCCATGGCCCGCGAGTCCCTGACATCCGACGTCGTGGTCACGACTCCCACCGGCTTCGCCACCATGATCGTCGGAAGGGAGCGCAAGGCATTCTTCGAGGAGGCTCTTCAGCAGTTCGACGTCGTCCTGTTCGATGAGGCGGACCGCGTGCAGGCGCAGCTCGACGGCTGCTTCGCCCCGAGCATGAGCTTCCAGGAGCTCATCCGCAACGCCGCCGACCCGACAGCCGTAGCCATGAAGCGGCGCCCGGACGACAAGATGAGGGACTTCAACGAGGAGCTTTTCTATGACCTGCGCCAGAAATCCGAGCCCGTCGCGAAGGCGCTGCTCAAATCCGTCAGGGACGACCGCGTGGCGAAATGGCGCATCGTCAAGGACGAGGCGTTCACGTCACTCTCGCTTCTGAACGACCTCCTGGAGCAGGGCCTTCCCAAACAGGTTTACGAGGATGCCGACAAACTCATCAACCCCTATAGATTCGAGATTGCCAAGAAGAGCCTCGATGGCGGCGACGCGGCCCTCAACAAGCTCTCGCAGGCGGTCGCGACCTCCTGCGAGGGCATCGACGACGACACCCACAGCTACTCGTTGAACGAATACCTCGCTGCATGCGGATGCTCGGAGCTTCCCGACGAGCTGCGGACCAGGTTCTCCTTCGCCCTCAAGGTCATCCGGTTCGACTCGTATCTGCGCGAACTCGCCTCCGCGCAGGACCTCCTCAGCTTCAAGGACGATTCCGTCGACGAGCTGTACAACTTCCTCAAGTTCAGCTACACGCGCCAGCAGCACTATCTCCCCAACTCGCTGATCGGCAACATCTTCGGGATGAAGCTCGACGGCAACGACCTCAGGCTTTTCCGGCAGTTCGCCTTCGGGCGGGCCTTCATGTGCTCGCTGCCCTGGCTCGATACCGACCCCGCCGGGGCGGCGCTGGGGCCGCACGTGCTCCTGCTCTCCGGTTCGAGCTGGGAGCCCGGCTGCCTGCAATACCACGTGAACAGGCCGGTCGACTACCTCCTCGAGGCGGAGCCGTGGAAGGCGGCCAAGCTCTCCACCTCGACCGTGAGGGACCTCGGCATCGAGCAGAACGTGTCCGGCAGCGCCGCCGAGATGCGTTCCGGCAACCTCGGCATCGTCCTATCGCAGACCATGGCCACGCTGAAGGACGAACTCGACGCGGATGGCGCGGGAAAGGCCCTGGTCATCGTGAACAGCTACCGGGAGGCCGAGGACGCACGCGACCGCATCGAGCAAGAGCTCCGACGCAAGGGCCAGGCAATCAAGGTCGCGGCCCTGGTGCGCAACAACCACGACCACAGGGAGCACTTCGTGCCCCGGAGCGAAGTCTACAAGTTCTGCGACCATCCGGCCAAAGTGCTCGTGGCGCCGGCCATGGCCATCGAGCGCGGCTTCAATATCGTCGACCGCGGCGGCCATGCCGTGTTCACGAGCCTCATCTTCTCGGTGCGGCCGATGGGCACACCGCACGACCTCGGCGGGCGATACCGCAAACTCAACGGCCTCATCGAAAGGGAGGTCGGCGACTACCCGGCCAATCCCGGGGAGTTCGCGACCGAGGTCAGGGCCTCCGCCTGGCGCACATGGAAGACCATGGAGCGGGACGAGAACCTTCCCATGGGCGCATGGAGGACCATGGGCAGGCAATTCCTCGTAGACGACGCGATCTCCACGCTCATGGTCACGATCATCCAGATATTCGGACGCCTGGCGAGGCTTGCCGATAAGGAGAGGCCCGCGCCGCATGTCTATTTCGCCGATGCGGCCTTCCGCGGCGGCGACGGGAAGCTCTCGTTCAGGACCCTGGAAGAGCTCGGCGCCTACATGGAACGCCTCATGCACGATAGCGACCAGCCGGAGGTCGCCAAAGCCCTCTACGGGCCGTTCTACGAGTCATTCAGGAAAGGAATCGGAAATGTCGGACTCTAAGCTGCACCTCATGTCATTCGCACCCGTCCCCGACACCAAGACGACCGTGCACGTCGTCGGCTTGCCCGACAGCCTGCGCGACGCCCTCTTCACGCTCATGCCCCCGAGGAAAGAGGGCGGCTACCTCAACACCAAAGTCCTCAAGGACGACCTGCGCTGCTGGCTCGACCGGGCCGTCGAGCTGAACCCCGTACGCCCCAACGTGCATACCGACAGCTGGCTTATCGCCCTCGCCCCCATTGATCTCGCGAAGCTATGCAACGTCATCGCGGTCTGGATCTCCTCCCGCAAGGACATCGATACCCAATCCCCCGCCTACCGCAAGGTGATGGGGATGCTGCACCCCGAGACGTTCGAGGAGGCCGTGCGTGTCGAGGAGACCTGCCTGTTCAGCGGCGACGGCCGTCCCACGGGCGGGCTCACCTTCCCCGCATTCTCCGCGCAAGTCGCCGACGTCATCGCCGGCATCCCCCTCGAACTCGCCAACGGCATGGTCGAGAACTTCAGCAGAGTCTCACGCGGAAACGGAAACGTCTACGAGCTGATTTCCGATATCCACTGGCACAAGGAGGACCCGTGGGCGTTCGCCCTCAGATTCCACGTCGAGACGCTGCCGGTCGGCCGCAAGGCAAGGCTCAACATGGATGTCGCCGTCCGCCGCTTCATCGGCAAGCCATGGCAGGACGACCCGTTCCTCAAACACGATGTCAACGCCTACGTCCGCACGGAAGGCGGCACGCTCCGCGTCGTCCCCTACGGCTACGACAAACAGAAGCGCGACTTGGCCTGGGACCCCGCGGCCCTGGCGAACTACGAGTTCGCCAGCGGGACCGGATTGCCCGCAGTCCGCGAGTATCTTGAGGACATGGGCAGGTACGCCCGCGACGGCTCGCAGCCGCAGATCCTATCCCCCTACGCGATGACCGCCTCCTGGGCATCGAAGCCCTCGGTCGCAAGCGGGGCATCCGTCATCGACAAGGCCATGTTCTTCGAGGCCGTCGCGGCTCGGCTCAAAGATATCGCGGAGCCCGTCGGTGCGCTCGACTCGCTTCAACTGACCCATCTCAAGGCGTCCATAGAGGAACCCAGGCAGGCGGATTGGGACAAGGACCCCGTCAGCGCACGGGCGAGACAGGAGGCCTGGGGCCGGGCCAACCGCGCCAGACTCGCCCGCTGCACCGGCAGGGACAGGGCCGTATTCCAGCTGATCGGCAACCAGGACGATGCCCGGCTCCTCGATATGGCAAGGGCCGAGATCTCCCGCTTTCTCGGCGGGGAGGGGGCCGTCGACGGCTTCGAGGTCGAGATCGATAACATCCCGGCAAACGACCTCCTGAACCGCATGGAGAATACCGGCGACAGCCAGGCGAAGATCCGCTGGCGCAAAGTCGCCGCCGCGCTTCCCGAGGCGACCGACCCGACCGCGTGCATAGTGGTCCTGCCGGGCGCCGAGAGCTACAAGCCCAAGGGCAAAGACGACGGCGGAGACCCCAAGCGCGCCCTGCGCATCGCGTTCGCGAAAACCGGGCGCCTGACCCAATTCATCGAACCCGAGGACTCGAAGGACAGTCCCGAGATCCGCGCGCGCGTCGCCGTCCGCGACCTCATGCGCCAGCTCGGTTTCGTACCCGAACCGGCACGCAATTCGCGCGGCATCGACACCTCGATCCCGGCGATAGGGTTGAAGGTCTACAACTCCGGCAACGGCAAGGCGCGGGCGAG
This sequence comes from Collinsella sp., assembly GCA_046979165.1. Lineage (GTDB taxonomy): Bacteria > Actinomycetota > Coriobacteriia > Coriobacteriales > Coriobacteriaceae > Collinsella. Next base: position 114,050 of record JBKWJT010000005.1, on the reverse strand, counting down.
CTTCCCCTATTGCGTCCGACAGGACATGAGAAGCGGTGCCGTCACCGTGTACTGCCCCCTCCTACCTGACGGAAGCCTACCGTACTGGCGCGCCCTCATCGAGTTCGCCCGGCTGAGCGGTTCCGAGGGCTTTCCGGACTCCTGCAAGCGGGCAAACGGAATGGCCCTGAAGAGGATGCTCCACGGCATAGTCCGCGCCACCGGCGACAGGCCGGAACTCCTCCTCGTCAACTCCTACGGCCGCATCCGACAGAGAGACTGGTGGCCCGGCATCAGCGACTCCGGCCTCGAGTCGGGACCCTTGAGCTACGGACCGACCGGTTATGAGGAGCCGCTTGGCCTCGCGGGCAGCAAGCTGCGCATCCTGCGTATACGCTCCGGTCTCAACGGCGAGGTCCCCGACTGGTTCACGGACGAGGTGGCCGCGGGCGGCGCAGACGACGGCACCGTGCCGAACAGGCGCGACAAGCAGGGACTCTTCAAGATGGACGGCTACTTCCTCGCGTTGGCCCCGCGACCGGGCGACGCCCAGTACAAATGGTCCGCACGCGGATCGAAGTACGATTCGCCCACCGCGGCGTTCTGCGAGAAGACGATCAACGAGTACTGCCTTCTGTCGCCCGGTGGCGAGGCCGAGGCGCTTGCCAGCGTCAAATACGCCGAGGCCCTGCGCGGCTGCATGGTGCAGCTCTACAAGAACGATATGAGGGTGAACCTTCCCGCCCCGCTCCATCTCGCCGGGCAGGTCGAGGAGTATATCTGGGACTGGGAGCTCACCGGCAGACGGTAGCGATCCGCCCGCGAAAATGAAATGGGGAGGCCGGGAGATTCGGCCTTCCCATTTCCGTTGTCGCTACCGCTTATTCGCCTTGCGTGTATTTCGGGTACGACCGGCGGACTCTTTCGCCGAGCCCTTCCGCTTCCCAGGACGAGAGTCGGACGGGCTCGGCTGACGACGAGCGGAGCCCAAGTCGAAGCCGGAGTTTTTCGCAATCCTCGCCTCAATCTCGGAGCGCCGGATGCCCAGTTCCGATGCGCTGACGCGATAACCGCCCTCCTTGCAGACGACATAGAGCTCATGCGGAGCGCGTCCCCAATCAAGTACGTACCCGGCTAGGAGCATCTTGGCCTCAAGATGGTCCTTGGACATGGCACTCGAAACTGCAAATTTGAGGGCGAAGGTGGCACGGGCAACTATATCCGCCCCAATCTTCTCTTCGAGGGTTCGAGCCGGTCTTTCGGTCCCCGGTTCCGGGGTACCTCCCTTGCTGTTCTCCAGGGCGCCTTCCAGGGCGGGAGGCGTGGGGGCGTCGGGGTCCCTGCCGTCCATGAGGTCTCGGATGTAGGCGCGGACCCGCGACTCGTAGCGGCGCGGGCACTCGATTTGGACCGGCTCCTCCATCCTGTGCTCGAGGGAATCGTAGAACTCCACGACCTCGCGGCTGGCGATCAGGCGGTTCGGCTCAATCTTGGGGAACACGGTGAGGCCGGCGGCGGAGCGCACGCGGGACAGGCCGACGTACAGCTGGCCCTCGGCGAAGACTTTCGTGTGGACGCAGCAGGCATCGAACGTCAGGCCCTGCGACTTGTGGATGGTGATGGCGTAGGCGAGCTTGAGCGGGATCTGGGTATAGGCACCCACGACGGCAGTCTTGACCCTGTTGACAGGCCTGCCCTCCTCGTCCATCTCGACGATGGCCTCGGACTTGTTGATCTCCCATCTGTGCCGCTCGATGCGGACCTTCTCGTCCGCCCCGTCGAACTTGACCGTCACGGCGTCGGCGGACGCGTCGGTGACGGTGCCCTGCGTGCCGTTGACGTAACCCTCCTGAGGGCTGTTCACGAGCGACATCACGCGGGCGCCGCGGCACAGGACGATCCTCTCCGGCGCCATCTTATCGCCGCTGTTGACCATACCCGTGACCGCCGCGGTGAACTCGACTTTCGGGGCGTCGAGCGCGTCGACGTTCTCGCGGTTGATCGAGTCGGCGATGCGGTTGTTGGCGCACAGCACGAGCGTGTCCTTCGGCAGGTAGGCGCGGGAACTCCTGGAGTGCGCGTTGAAGTAATCGAGGCACGACGCGTCGCCGACGCGGGCGCGGTTCAGGTTGTCGATGAAATTGGGGTCGGATTGGCGCACGACCGTCTTGAGGACGTGCGGCTCGAAATCGAAGCCGGTCCAGTACCTCGACTTGAAGCACCAGCCCTGGAGGTTTCCGGGATAGAACTTCATCAGCAGCGCGGAGTCGCGTTCGGTCACGACCGGCGGCAGCTGGAAGAAATCGCCGACGAGGACCACCTGCTTCGCGCCGTTGCGCGTCATGGACTGGGAGATCATCCCCATCACGTGGTCGAACAGGTCGATGCGGCACATCGAGATCTCGTCGATGATGATTACCTTCGCGGCGTCGAGCACCTTGCGGGACCCCTTGGGGCCATCGGGGGCGCAGACCCCCGGCGCGATTTTCAGCGTGCGGTGGATCGTCGAGCCGTCCGTGAGGTTCAGCGCGGCGATGCCGGTGGGCGCCAGGGCGAGGAAATCGACGTTGCGCGCCTTCAGGTCCGATATGAAGGCGTTGAGCACGTAGCTCTTACCCGTGCCGGCGTTGCCCGAGAGAAACACGTTCCTCCCGTCCCTCAGCGCGCTCAGCGCCTCGGCCTGTTCCGGTGTAAGGCGGTCACCGTCTGCCATTTCCATATCCCGTCATCCGTTCGACCAGTAACGGGGAATTGATACCCGCGCAAGCGAAAAAATATACGCTGAACGGGGGTTTCGCAGAAACTATAGGAAGTTTTGGAAGGCGGGGCGGATATGCTTCCGCGCATTTCCCCGCGCGCCCGTATACCCCGATGCGCAAACGGGTACGATAGCGCCGGTGTGTATATATGTATGTGCGCGTATGTGCCTCGGCGTATGTATGCCGATGTGCGGATATGCATCCGGACAGATGTGCCGGCGATCTATACGGGAAAACCGGCGCCGGTCTCGCATGAGCTCTTCCGCCTCAGCATCGCCCATATCAGCTCGATTGCCGGGGCGACGCGCACCTGCCGGAACTCGGAAGTGTCGTAGCGCTTCCGCAGGGCGCCGCGGGCGTCGGGCGAGTACACGGCCGCCCCCTTGGGCAGCATCCCTTTGGAAGCCAGCGAGTCGGCGAGCTCGAGAGGGCACACCAGCCAGTTCTCATCGCCCTCGAACGTCCTGCCGTGGCCGCTCGTGAAATCGTCCATACACGACTTGACCTCGACGAACGTGAAGGTGCCGGACTCGAGCTCGGCGGCGGTCGCATGGTTCGACGATCGGTCGCGCGGACGATGCGGCCTGTAGGCCACGAAATCGACCCGGCTGGCGTCATCGACCCAGACCTCGCTCGCGACCAGGGCGTTCTCGCGGCACAGCCTCGCCCATACCTTCTCGGAAAGCTCGGCGGTCACCTCGCCGCGGTTTCGTTTCCCCTCCATGGGACACACTCCCCTTCGATGTAAAAGGCCGCCCGACGGTCTGCGCGACGTGCGGGCGGCCCGCGCCGGTACTACTCCTCGGAACCCTCCGGCTTGATGGTCGACAGGTCCATATGCCTGCGAGCCTAGAAGAATATAAGCCAGATCGTACCCAAGAGCAGGGAGACATATCCCACAGCGGTCACGAGGAAGTCTATGAAGGCGAGGGCCGCGGCAGTATCGACCCGGATGCCACAGGGAGCCAAGTTCGATGCGAACCCATGCAGGGGATACATGGCACAGATGAGGCATATCGATTCGAGACCTGCCGCCAACAGGGGATTCACCCCCGCCAGCTCCCTCGGATAGAACAAGCCCATCAGGACGGAATCCGCCACCAGCGCCGCCCAAATCAGGAACACGCCGACCTTAAATGCCTTAGTGTCCTCGACCAATGCCAGGGGCATCATGCAGCCGAGGAAATCGAGCAGCAAGGCCGAGGCGATCAGCGGGACGACCATCACTCAACCGAGTTCTCGGCGGAGTCGACATCGATATCGGGGTTCGAGATCAGGCCATTCAGCAGGGACGGCAGGTCGATTCCCGTGCTGTCCTTCAGGCCGGATGCGACCTGGTCGACAATCGATGTGGTCTCCTTTACGAGTTTTTGCGCGTTGCCCGATCCGTACATCTTGATGGAATCGACGGCAGTGAGGGGCTTCGCAACCTGCTCGGCTACCTTGGGCATGATGTCGATGTAGCGGTTGGCGAGCAGGTAGGGGTTATCCATGCCGTTGTACGCCTCGGCCTGGGCCTTGATGCCCGCCGCGACGCCCTCGCCGTGGGCCTTCTCGGCCGCACCCTCGGACTCGCCCTTCAGGCGCGTAGCTTCGGCCTCGGCCTTCGCTCGGGCCTGGATGCCCTCGGCGTCCTTCTGGGCGGAATACAGCTCGGCGTCGGATTGGTTCTGGCGCTCGATGCGGGCGGCCTCGGCCTGCTTCGTGCGCTTGTAGAGGTCGGCTTCCGCCGCCTGCTCTGCGGCGTAGCGGTCGGCCTCGGCCTGCTTCTTCACGGTCGCGTTCAGCTCGCGCTCCCTCACGTCCGCCTGGCGCTCGGCGAGCTCGACCTTCTTGGTCTCTGCGGCGATCTCGGCCTCCTGCTGGGCGATGTAGAGCTCGCGCTGCTTCTCGGCCGTCACGGTGGCCTTCACCATATCGGCCTCGGCCTTCGCCTTGTCGGCCTGCTTCTTGAGGTCGGCCTGCTTTAAGTCGAGCTGGTTCTGGCGGATGGCGACCTCCTCGGCCGCCTTGATCTGCGCCAGCTCGGCCTCCTTCTTGATCTCCGCGGCCTGGTCGGCGCCCATGGAGCGGATGATGCCCTGGGAGTCGGAGAAGTCCTGGACGTTGAAGGTGCGCAGCTCGAGGCCGAGGTTGGCGAGGTCGTCCTTGGAGCCGTCGAAGACCTTGGCATTGAAGCTCTCGCGGTCGCGCATGAGCTCCTTGAGGTCCATCTGGCCGATAACCTCGCGCATCTTGCCCAGCATGACCTCGGTGACCTGTCGGGTCATCTCCTCCTTGTCCATATTCAAGTAGTTCTTGGAGGCGGTCTCGATCAGCTCGGGGGTCTGGCCGATCTGGAAGTTCGCCACGGCGCAGGCGTGGATGAGGATTGCGTCCTGCGTGGGGATGTCATTCTCGGTGGTCAGCTGCACCTGTACGGCACCCAGCGAGAGGGTGTCGACGCGCTGGAGGAGCGGGATCACGAAGGTGCCCTTGCCGGAGACGGAGCGCATCTTGCCGGCGCCGGAGACGATCATGAGCTTATCCGGCGGGCATTTGCGCCAGCAGCTCTCGAACACCAGTACGAGAACCATGATACCGACGGCTGCGGGGAGCAGGTTGAAGATCAAAGATTCGAAAAGCATCATAGGGTTTCCTTCCCTTCAAGGGTGGCTCGGGCAGAGCCGCCCGATTATAGACAACTTCGTCGAGCGCGGGCCGGGCTCACTATCGGCACGACACCGGTTCAGTCCAACCGTCGGAACTCAAAGGCGGCGGCGATCATGTAGCTCCAGCAATTCGTATAAGAGGAGAGGCAAGGCCATCGCGAAGAGAGACGGCAGTAAGATGTAGTAAAACGCTGATCTTATAATGATGTCGTTGGCCGTCATCAGGGCCTCGAATTCTTTCAAGGCCTCGTCTGGTTCCGCGTCGGAAACCGATTCGCCCTGACTGTTTTTCATATCGGCTTGTTCGGTCGCGTCGCCGACAGGCGCACTTCCGTTCAGGTCGACGTCGACGACGACATGATCACCGTCGTCGGAAATCACGGCGGCGGTCGCGTTCTCGGCGTAAGCCGCGGGCGCGATGCAGCCGAACGATGCTGCGGCTATGGCCATGGCGACGAGCGGCTTCAGCGCCCTTGCGGGTATTCTCATTTCAGTTCTACATTCCTTCCGAAATATTCCGGTGCGCGCCCTCCCTCGGCGCCGTCCGTTTTCCCTCAGGTGGTTATCCCCCGTATCCGGCGGCTTAAACACCGGATACGGAAAACGGCCGGAAACAAGGCGTCCACCGGGGCTAGAGCCCGATGGGCGCGTGTGCGGCTATGTGCATGTGCGTAGATATGCCGACGCGCATGTGTTCCATTGTGCGAGTGTACGTATGCGCAACTGCGTATGTGTACGTGTATGCGTATGTGCGATTGCGGAACCTACAGGAGCGTATCGAAACCCGGCCTACCGAGATTCTGACGAATGTTGCCGGCCGTGAGCTCGATGCGCTAGCGGCCGTCGGCACCGAAGACGAGGTTCGTGGCGCCCGCCGCGGGGACCACCGTCTCCACCTGTCCCGTCGTGAGGTCGTACCGCATGTTGCCGACCTGCTGCTCGATATGCACCGTGCCGTCGGGCTTCAAGACGTTTCCAATCATGGCACGTCCCCTTTTACGCATATATGCGGATGCGGATGTGTGGATATGTGCGGATGCGCGGTTGAGCGTTTGCGTGTGTATGCCAAAGCGCCTGCGGGCGCATCCGCACCCACCATGGGATCAGTGTCGGGGCGCGGAGCCCTTCGAGACCTCGCGGGCAGCGTCGGCGACCTTGCCGGGGGAGGATTCCTCGGCCGCCGAGGACGCGGCGGCCTTCCGGGCGCCGGCGGCGATGGAGGCCGGGGTCCTCCCCGGCCTCACCCAGCCGTAGGCCTCGGCCATCTCCTCCATGTCGACGATTCGCGAATCGAGGTATACCGGCGAGACTTCGCCGGTATAGACGCGCTCCAAGTCTTCGACGATCGAGTTCTCGGCGAGGAAGTTGTCGCTCGCCAGGCGCCAGCCGCCGCCGGTCTGCTGGAAGAGGACCGGGTCGGAGCCCTCATCGGTGTAGTAGACGAGCGTCGACGCCTTCTGCCCGCCGTCGGCGTCGACGGCATACGAAAACGTCTTCGCCTTGAGGTCGGTGATGCGGAAGACGGCATCGCCGACACCCCAGTCCTCGATAAGGGCCGCATCCACGGCGTATGCGTCCGCCAGCGGCACCTCGTCCAACCCTCCCATGATGCAGTACCCGTCCACCATGCGGTATGTGCCGAGCGCGTGACGGTCCGGCTCGTTGCCCTGAGCCCGGACGAAGTCCAGGGAGTCCTTCAGGCGGACGGCCGCCGGGTAGGTCGAGCACAGGTAGACCAGCCCGGGATCCGGGACGTCGTCATGGATGCCGCGGTCGAACACGCAGTAGCCCCTTCGCCTCGCGCGGTCCAGGGCGGATTCCAGGGCGCTGAGCGCGGTGGCGGACTCGGCGCCCATGAGCTCGCCGGCGATCGCCGAGACAAGTTCCATGCGATAGGTGTTCTGCGGCACCTTGCCGCCGAGGGCCTTGCACGAGCCGGCAAAACGGGCATCGTCCTCGATGCCAGGGAGAAACACCGTCAACCCGCTACCTTCATGCCCGAAGTCGATCTCGCGCCCGAGGTCGTCGAGGATTCCCACCGTGACGGCGGGGGGATAGATTCCCTCTACCGCCCTTGCCGTGACGATGCCGCGGTCGAAGGCATCGTTCAACATGATCTCGAGCTCTCGTCTGTCCATCTTGAAGCTCCATTCCGTTGTCCGGGCACATTCGGCCCATGCGTGTCCTTCCGCAAGATGCTAGCGCCTGCTAGCGATGGGGCCGGCGCCGCGGCCCGGGGCTTTCCGAACGGGAAGCGACATCGCGGCACTGGGCGCGCAGGCGCCGCGCGATGTCGCGGATCTCGAAGCACGCGTCGAAGCGGTGCGGCATCCCCTCGCCCGCCCAGAGCATCCCGGCACGATCGGTCGCGATGCGGTCGTAGTCCAGCCCCAGCGCATCGCAGATGCCCCTCACCTCATCATGGACCGGTGCGTACCGGCACCGCATGGCCCCCTCGCCCGAAACCTCGCCGTCGAGCTCGAGGCCGTACAGCTCGTCGCCGTAGAGCCCGGCGATATGCCCTCCGCCCGCTCGGCGGACATCTCCTCGATCCTCTCCATGGGAAACCCCAATCCCTCAGGGAGGGCGCGCGGCCGTGCGCCCTCGTATATGTGTATCTGTGCAGGTATGCGCATGCGCAAACGCGCAGATGCATACCCATGCGGACGTCAGCGAGGAAGCCCGCGGACGAGCGATGCGAAGTCCGCATCGACGCGCGACCGGTCCAGCTCCCAGAGGCCGGCGATGAAGTCGAGCAGGACCCTCACCGTCCGGGTGCGCTCGGGCCTCGGGAGGCGCGGAACCAGCAGGACGACGGAGTAGAGGGCCTGCTCATAGCTGCGCCCCTCCTGCGGGGCCCGGCGGCTCATCGCCCGGCCCCCTCGGCGTCGCAGGGCGCCATGCGGCGGTCCGGGCCGTCGACCTTGACGCGCTCGGTCATCTCGGCCAGGCGCGAGACGATCGCCAGGGCGTCCTCCTTGCGGCCGTACTCCGACAGCACCGCGGCGAGGCCGGCCTGGGTGTACTGGCTGGTCACGATCGTGGCGCGCTCGGCCTCGTAGCGGCCGTTGACGATCTGGAACAGCTTCGCGAGCACCCACTGGGTCGAGGAGTCCTTGCCCAGGTCGTCGATGATCAGGACCGGGACGTTCACGTACCTGCGGATGACGTCGGCCTCGCTGTCCCCTCCCTTGTCGAAGGTCGAGCGGAGCTCGGTCATGAGGTCGGCCGAGACGACGAACCTGACGCCGTGCTTGGGCCTGCCCTTCGGGACGGGACGGTACGCCCAGTTGCCGAAGCGGGGATCGAGGCGCGAGCCGGCGTAGTCGTAGGCGATACGGCACGCCAGCTCGGTCTTGCCCACGCCGCGCGGGCCGTAGATGTACAGCCCGCCGCCGCGCGCGAGTCGCGCGTCATAGGCATGCTCCGGGGCGGCCTCGCCCTCGGCGATGCGGCGTGCGAAGCGCGGCGGGATGCCGGTCTTGCGGACCACCGCCTCATGGAACGCGGGGTCGGTCGCGGCGAGGGCGGCCACGTCCGCGATCTCGAGCGGAGGCAGGGCGCCGCCGACGGGAAGCGGCGCGGCTGTTGCAGCCGGGGCCTCGGGCACGGGCGCCGCTGGCACCGGAGTCCGAACGGGCGCCGCGGCGGGGGCCGGGTGCTCCGGCTCGAGGTAATGCGGCCCCATCTCGTGCCACGCGTCCGCCTCCGCCCTCCAATCGAGCACCGGCGTGCCGTCCGCGCGCCGCCAGGCGCGGGCATCGTGGTATGCGTAGAAGAAGTTGCCGTAGAAGGCGTTGGCGGAGCCGCGGTCGTCGTAGCCCTTCCCGCGGACGTAGGCCTCGACTTCCTCGAGCGCGGGCCTTTTCGGCCTCGCCTGCGCTTGCGTGTCGTTCATCTCGGTTCTCCCTCCGTCTGAGCTAATCGTCGTTGAAGTCGCTGAAGTCGCTGTCGGCGGCCACGCGCTCGGCGACGCTCATGGCCCTCTTCGCGCCAGACGGGCCGGACTTACGGGCGGAGCGCGGCGCGGGCTTGCGGCGCCAGGTGTTCACGACGTTCTTCCATCGGACGATCGGCACGCCGCCCGCGCGGACCCAGCCGGTGGCCTCGTAGTAGTCGAAGAACTCATCGGGGTCGATCACGCGGTAGGCGGGATTGTCCGGGTCGGGGGCGTCGTAGCCCTTCTCGTGCACGTACTTTCGGACCTGCTCGCGGGTCGGCGCCTTCGACGGGGCGGCCTTCTCCTCGGCTGCGGCCACGGCGCCGGAATCGACGAGATCGGCCCTCAGGTCGTAGAACCTCAGGCCGTTTCCGGCGGCGAGGAACTTGGGCAGCGACATGATGTAGCGGCCGTCGGTGTGCGATGCCGCGTACTCGCGGCGGTATGTGTCGTAGGCGCGGCCGATGCGCGGGAGCGTCCAGCCGTCCGCCAGCGCGCGGGCATAAGCCTCGGCGACGTCGGCGAAGACCTCCGCCTTGCCGATGGACATGCGCATGAGGGCAAGCACCTCGGCGTTGGGGACCGGGACCTCCGTCTCGAGCCCAAGGCCGGCCTCCGACGCGACCTTCACGACCGTGACCGAGTCGCCCGCGGCCTTCGACACCGCCGGGTTTTCGACAGACGGCAGCGCGCCCGCGCGCCCTCTCCCACTAACATCAATAACAACATCCTTGTTAGTGTCGCAAAAATTGGTACACGGTGAAATCGTTTCCCCAGTTGGGCCCGTGTACCAATTTTTGGTACACGGTGAATCTAGTTGCAAACTAACGTTAGTTTGGTCGCCCGTGTACCAATTTTTGGTACACGGTGAATCCTGCGGGTTGTTGATAACCTCGTTTTCGACCCCCTCCCCCTGCAAGTTTTCAACAGCGCCCGCCCCAGTCGATTTCGAGTTATCGACAGGCACGAAACGGCGCTCCTCGGGGATCTCGGCATTGACCACGTAGCGGTTCGAGAGATAGCGCCCTTGGCCCTGCGCGCGACCCTGGTGCACGCTGATGTAGCCGCACTCGACCAGGGTTCGGCGGTGGCGGTAGTAGGTGTTGCGCGACATCGCGAGGTGGGTGCAGATCGTGTCCACGGACGGGAACAGCGAATGGGTGCCCGCGCCGGCATGGGCGCAGAAGTAGGCGTAGACGCCCTTGGCCGACGACGACAGGCGGGTGTCCTCGGTCGCCTTGGCCGAGACGATGCCGAAGCCGCGCTCCATGAGGTCGCCGCCGAAGACGACGACCGCGCCGTCGCGGTCCAGGATCTCGAACGTCTCGTCGAGCTCGTCGCGGGTGCGGCCGGCGGGCTGCGCCGCCATGCCGCGCTCCTTTGCGCTACTCACGGCACTGCACCCCCTCCCGCACGACCTCGGCGGGGATCGGGACCATGCAGAGCTCCCCGTCCCGGTCCTCGCCGTAGGGCGTCACGATGTCGACGATGTAGCCGCCGCGCTCGAGCGCGGCCAGCGCCTCGTCGTAGTCGCGGCGCGGCAGGCCGGCCTCGGCCGCCGCGATGTCGCGCGCCGGGCACTCGATCGCCACCGACATGGGATCGCGCGCCACGATGCAGCAGAAGACCGACTTCTGCTCGAGCGTGAGGTCGCCGTCGTCGAAGATCGGGCGGATACGCCGCGCCCAGAACCTATCGCCGACCGTCATCCTCGCCGTGCCGGCCTGATTCCCGGCGGAATCTTTCCTTCCCATATGCCATCCCTCCATGGTCATCCATCGCGGGCCCAGGCCCGCATCCTGTGTCTGTATCTACCCAAATGTGCAGATGCGTAATCGCACAAACGCGTAAAAACGAAAATGTGCGGTTGCGTATATGCGCATATGCGTACATGCGTATGTATGCTGATGTGTGGGATGAAAAAGGCACAGGCCGTTTGGACCCGTGCCTGAATCAGCGCGCGTCGACCTTGAGGAAAGTCGATACCTTGATCTCGCTCTGCCCGCCGGCCTCGGCCCTCCTCGGACGGCCGTCGAGAAACGATGCCGCCCTCGCCTCGGCCAGCTCCCCCTCGAGCACCACGGCGACGCCGGGGGCGAGGGAGGCCGCCACGGCCATCGCCACCGGGCCGAACGCGACGCAGTGGAACCTGTGCTCGACGCGGCGCGAGCCCGCCGCCTTCTCCTGGGACAGGCAGAAGCGCGCGTGCGCGGGCCCCCTGTCCGGCTCCGTGAACTCCACGGGCCCGAACACGAGCCCCGACACCACGATCCTGTTGACCGTTTCCAAACCCCGACTCCTTCCTTCCCAAGCCATCCGTCTCGGAGGTTAAGCCGCCGGCTGCGGCGGCCTGGGGCTCTTTATGCCCATTGAGGGGGAGTTTCAACGCGCGGGTTGCGCGATTTGCGGCAAACGAAGGCGCTTTTCTCCATAAACGGTCCATATGGAGAGAAAAACACAACTCGATCGGGGGCATTTCCGCGGTTCGCCCACGGGATAGGTAGGCTTTCGGTCGGATCCGGAGCCATGGGTGCGAGAGGTTTCCACGCCCTAAAAATGAAAAAGCCCCCTGAACAGGGGGTTTGAAAATAGGAGGGAGCGATAATTGCAGCCATCAAACAGCAGGAGGCTCGGGCGACTTGCGGTTTCTTTTCTAGCCATTTCGTTCCAACCCTGTATCAAATCCTCAAACCAATACCGACATTTGCGCTGCTAGAAGCATAAATCGTCCTTCCAGACGGAGATAGGTCGGATTACCCTGTCTCCATCGAAAGAACCGCCCCCGGAGCCATCTCGAGCCATTCGGGAGGCATGTTTCCACATCACCAGAAAGGAGGCCGGACGTTGCCGGAAGCGAGGATCAGGTCGGTCAGGGAGCTCAGATGCGGCGTGTGGGAGGTTGACATCATCGACGCGTCGCGCAAGAGGCTCCGCAGGAGGTTCCGGGCGGAAAGCGAGGACGGCGCACGCGCGGCGGCGCTCGCATCCCTGCCGGGGCCGAAGGCGTGCACGCTCGCCGAGGCGCTGGACCACTACTTCGAGATCATCGCGGTCAAGGGGACCGCCAGGAAAACCATCGCGAACTATCGAAAGGAATGCAGGGCCCTCGGGGCGATAGCGGGCTGCGCCGTCGACTCGATAAGCCCCGCCGCGGCGGCATGTTCGCTCGAGTCGGCCGAATCCCGCGGCATATCGCGCGTCCGCTGCTATCGGCTCAAGACCATCTGCGCCGCCGCGGGCAGACATGCGCTCGCCGACGGGCTGTGCGCCTCCAACCCGTTCTCGGAGGTCCCGTTCGACGTGCCCCGTCCGCCCAGGAAGAAGCGCCCGATCTCCCCTTCAGGCCTCAAAGCCGCGCGAGCGCTCGGCGCATCCGGATCGGGGCATTCCGCCGCGGCCATCGGCCTCACCCTCGGATGCGGCCTCAAGCCCGGCGAGATCTGCGGGATACTCGCCGACGACCTCGATGCGGAGCGCATGACCGTCACCGTCCGCGGAATCTGGCGGGAGAGCATCGGCGAGCCGAACTTCTTCGTCGCATATCCCGAGCCCTCCGTGATGCGGCTGCCGGCATGGCTCGGCGGCGCGCCGCGCTCCTGGGCCGCCTCGGCCGGATCCAGGCTGCTGCTCGAGAAGAACGGCCGCCGCCGCGACGTGGAGCACCTCAGAAGCGATACGAACGAGCTGTTGCGCATCGTGGGCGCCGGATGCACGCTCTACGGGCTCAGGCTCGCCCATGATGAAGAGGAGGAGTGAGGAACATGCACTACGAAAGGGTCTCTCTCGCCCGCCGCGGCGGTTCATGGAGGATGAGCTACCGCGCGGTCTACGATGCCGAGCACAAGGGCGATCGCAAGTGGGCCACGATCGGCGCGGCGGCGAACCGCGCGGAAGCCGAGCACCTAGCGGCCGAATACCTCTACAACCTTCCCCGCGACCCGGAAGACGAGCGTCGGGCCGCCGCCATCGAGGCGACGGTGGGCCATATGCCCACGGTCGGCGAGCTCAGGCAGGACGACATCGACCATGCGCTCTCCGTCGGCGCCATCGAGAAGTCGACCTATACCGGCTACTGCCAACACGTCAGGCGGCTGGGCGACCTGGGGGAGATCCCCGTGGACAGGGTCACCGCCCAGGACGTGCAGCTCTACATCGACTCGCTCGTCGAGGACGGGTACTGCTCCGAGACCGTGAACCTCATGCTCTGGACGGTCAGGGAAACCCTCGAGCTCGCCAGCTTCCGAATGCTCCGGCCCCCGCTCGACCTGCGCAGGATCCGCGCGCCCAAACACGACCGCCCGCTTCCCCGCGCGCTCTCCGCCGAAGAGAAGAACGCGCTGCTCGCCGCCCTCCCGTGCATCCACGGCCCGCTCGACGCGATAGTGCGGCTCGCTCTGTTCGCAGGCCTCAGATGCGGGGAGATCTGCGCCCTGCGCTGGGCGAACGTCGATTTCAAGCGCCGCATGATGCGCATCACGAACGCCATCGGCGCGCTGCCCTCCTCCAACGGCTACCTCAAGGGGCCGAAGAGCCCGGCCGGCATGAGGGCGCTGCCCATCGCGGACGGGCTCATGGAGGGGCTGGAGCGCCGACGGGCGGAGCAGGAGGCCCGCTGCCGCGATGCCGGCGTCCCGTTCACGGACGACATCTTCGTCGTCGGCGACATCGACGGCGCGTTCATGGTGCCGAGATATGCCAACCAGCTGTTCAGGACATTCGTGCGGACGTTCAACATCGGCGGCGGAAAGTGCGGCCTGCACCGCCTGCGGCACACCTTCGCCACCGAGCTCATCATGTCCGGGGTCAACCCTAAGACCGTGTCCAACTGGCTCGGGCACACGGACCCCTCCTTCACGCTTAAGATCTACGTGAGCTCCAGCCCGGAGAACCTGCGCGCGAGCGTCGATACCGTCAACGAGGTCATGGCGCTGCCGGAAGGATATGCCGGACAGGGCTCCGAGCTGCCGGCGCGCATCCGGGGCGACGAGAAGAAAGAGGAGGCGGAAGAGCCCGCACCCGATCCCAAGGCGCCGCGGCCGGTGAAGATCATCTCATGGGAATCGCTCGCGTGCGGCTAGCCCGGGGATTCGCAGATGCACGGGCGCGTTTCCGCGCCCGTGCGTACATGCGTAAATAAGAAAATGCGCGAATGTGCGTATGCGCATGTACGCGTTTGGGTATATGTGCGAATATGAAACCGCACCGCGTCCGGCTTCCCGTGCGGGAAGGGCGCATTGCGCTCGGCGCGGCGCGGGCGGATAATCGGCAGGGCGCGGCATCCCGCCGCGCCACCATCCAAGGAGCGACCACCATGGGCCTTTTCAAATCGAAGCGCGACATCCCCGACGAGGAGATCTACCGCCCCGGGGACAGGTACTTCGACCCCGAGCTCATCAAGTCCAGCGACCTCATGAGGCGCTGGTCGGACCTCTACAACGCACATGAGGCCTCGACCCATGTGGTCGAGGAGGGCTACACCGCGGAGATCGCCGTAGTCGGCACGCTCTACGACACCTTCTACATGACGGGCGACATCGACGTGCCCGGCGCCGTCGAGATGTGCTTCACGCCCGAGCAGATCCGCGAGCACCCCGAATACGTCACGTACAACGCGTTCATCCCGCCCCACCAGCTCGGCTACACCATGGACGAGGTCGACACGTCGCGCACGCATTGCAGCGTCGTGAATTACGTCGCCGTGCC
Source organism: Collinsella sp. (assembly GCA_046979165.1). Lineage (GTDB taxonomy): Bacteria > Actinomycetota > Coriobacteriia > Coriobacteriales > Coriobacteriaceae > Collinsella. Next base: position 99,018 of record JBKWJT010000005.1, on the reverse strand, counting down.
CGAGGGATATTCCGTCGCGCTCGGGCAGGACGGCCGACTCCACCTCTACGATCCGCAGGACAACGTGTGCTGCGTCACGATGCCGAAGATGTTCCAGCCCTGGTTCGATATCGAGTCGCCCATGGGGCATATAGGCACCCAGGCGCGCCGCCGCTACCTCGTCAGCACCCGCAGCCCGTTCGAGGACGTCGGGCATGCCGCCCACCGCTTCGCCGAGCACGACGACCCCGAGACCGGGGAGCATTGGATCGACACCGACGCCCATGCCATGAGGGCGCCGTCCATCGCCGAGGACGAGCCTGTGCAGGCGGAGGCGCCGTCGTGCGCCCGCGCGCTCCCGCGCAAGGGCTGATTCGCGCAGATGTCCAGATTCCTAACTGCGCAGATGCGCAGCTATAGATATATGCGCATGCGCATATATGCCGGTGTGCTGATGTGCGCACGCGCACGGCTCAGAAGTCCTCGGCCATCGCCCTCGCGACGTCGAGCAGGGTCCTCTGCTTGGCCGGGTTCATCATGTCGTAGTAGGTCCGCATCTTGCGCCAGCGCAGGGCCGACTCGTCCTTCTTCCTGCCGCCCGCCCTCGGGTCGCCGATCTCGGTGAAGGCCGTGACCATGTTCACGCCGTACTCGTTGAGCAGCGAGCGCAGGTCGGCCGGCGACACCCACAGGGTCCCCGCCTCGTACTTGTACACCGTCGTGGCCTTCTTGCCGATGACCGCTCCCGCCTCATCGCCCTTCAGCCCCGCATCGTAGCGGTAGCGCTTGAGCTGCGCCGCCAGCTCGGACTTCTCCGGAACCCTCGACCTCATCGAACGCATCACTTTCCTTCCATGCCGAAACGCGCGGGGCCTTTCTACCCCGTGCGGGCAAGTATCGCACCGCATCGGGTCCCCCCGTTCATATACTGTTCCCGTCGGGGGTCGATACGGCCCCGGTACTTTCGGTATCGGAATATGGAACGGAAAGGCTTCCGACATATGAACAGAAAAGACGGCATACACCTGGACGCCCTCGCCGCGGCGCTCGGGGAAACCGGCGACACGGCGCTCGACATCGTCCGCGGCACGGGGATTCCGCTGCCCAAGATCCTGAGGCTGCTCGGGCTCTCCACGGCGTCGCGCGCCGCGCCCGCGCTCGACGGGCTCGAGATCGTCCAGCTCTGCCTCTACGCGGAGCTCCCGCTGTCCGCCGTCATGGATGCCGAGGAGGGGCAATGAGCTCAGTCATCGAGGACCTGGCGGCTCTGCCGAGGTTCCTGACCGTCAAGGAGACGTGCGCCTTCCTGGGCGTCAGCGCGTCGACCGTCAAGAGGTTCGTCAAGTCGGGGGACCTCAGACAATGGACCCCCGAGCGGGGGCACCGCAAGATAACGCGCGACTCCGTCGCCAGGCTCGTCGGGGTCGATCCAGCCTGCATCCCGAACAGGCGGAAATCGACTGAATAGAAACTCAGACAATTGGTTATAATGCCACCGTCGATGGTCCGGCCTGCCGACTGCATCGACCTCACCACCTGACCTTCCGCCGACCCCGGCCACGCCACCTGACCCCAGCAGGCCCATATCCATACCTGCTCTACAGAAGGGGTCAGAAGAAATGGCAGCAGAAGACGAGGCGGTACAGCTCGCGTTCAGGACCGGCACGGCAGCCGTGCAATCAGCCTCAGAAACCATCAAGTACCTGCTCGAGGGCCTGGCCCAGGCGCGGCGAGCACGCGCGGCCGGCAACAGGAACGACCGCATACCGGCGAGATTCGCCCGCGCCCTCACGCACGGGGCCGCGAACATGGTCGACGGCCACGGCGAGAAGGGCATCGTCTCCGCCGAGACCGTGCGCGCCCAGAACCCGGACCAGTACCGCGAGGCCATGGTCTTCCCCGGGGCGGTCGCCGACAATCGCGAGGACATCCAGAAGCTCAAGCGCGAACTCATGAACCACGGAGTGAAGTTCTCCGTATTCGACACCGTCAACCCCATGGACGGAAGTCCCGCGGTCTCCATCGGCATCCAGGGCCGGGACATGGACATCATGACCCAGGCGCTCATCAACATCGGCGTCGAGTCCTTCGGCATGGACCGCAAGGAGCTCGAGGAGTGCGCGCGCGGCATCGAGCGCGATGACCAGGACCGCTATCCCCGCGCCTTCAAGCGCAACGGCATCAACTGGGAGTTCGAGCGCACCGGCGACGGCCGCAACAGCTGGGTCGGGTCGGCCGGCGGCCACTCCCGAGAGCAGTATCGCGTGACCCTCGACCCGGACGACGAGAACAAGGCCTCCTTCGAATGCACCCGCAACGGCCGCCCCGTCGCCAGCGCCGAAGTCGATGCCACCCAGGGACCCGAGCTCTGGAAGACCGGCTCGGACGGCAGCAAGGAGTTCTACAACGAGATGAAGGCCGAGGGGGCCGCGTTCGCGGCCGCGCCCGGCATGGTGCTCGAGGCCGCCATCGACCGCGGCTGCTTCATCTCCGAGAACAAGAAGAAGATCGACCCGAAGCAGGCCGCGGCCGCCGAGAAAAACGCCGCGCTGCTCAGCGAGGCCTTGGGAAACTCCCGGGCCGCCTCGCCTGAGTCCCCCGTCGGACAGACGAAGGCGGCCAAGAAGATCGCCGAGAGCAAGATGCAGCCCTCCATGCCCGCGCGCAACGAGGGGATGCACCGATGATCGACCTTGAGACCCTGGCCGCCTCGTGCGCGACGATGGCCGACGAGATCGTCGCGCGCGGCAGCTCCGACACGTTCAGATACGACGCCGCCGGCATCCTCGAGTTCGGCAACAGCCCCGAGTACTATTTGCCGCTCTCGTCGGCCGTCTCCCGCAGCGCGTTCCCCGAGACGGCCCGCGAGTACGGCTACACGAGGGAATACCTCGAGCGGGCGGAGCGCCGCCTGCTCGCCTGCGTCATCGGGTACTGCGCGCTCGACGGCGAGCTCGCATCCATCCGCGACGGCGGCGAGGACCATGACGGCTTCCGCGTCAACCCGCTCGACGTCCACGAGGTCCTGCTGTGCGCCCGCACCGCCCCGACCGACCCGCGCGGATGTGCGGCGCTCGCGGGCGCCATCAAGGGCAACAGGTTCGTAGACGGCGAGGAAAGCTACCTCGACCGCGCGATGTCCCACATGGACTACAACTACACGAAGCTCGCGGGGTCGCGCTGGTCCTACCCCATTACCGAGCTCGACGGTTTCCTCGCCATGTTCCCGCCCGCCCGCTCCGAGCAGGGGGCCATCGCGGACCGCGTGCTCGACAGCGCCTCGATGCGACTCAAGACGTTCTTCGCCCTGTCGATGCCCATGGCCGCCCCCGCGGGCGTCCAGGATGGCGACGAGACCGAGGGCGGCAAGCACTACCACCGCGCCGCGGCGCCCGACGATGGCGGCAGCGCCGCGGAAGAGGAGTAGGCCAATGCGCACCCTCAGGGGATTCCTTTATCTCATCCTCGGCGGCACGCTGTGCGGCTGGATGTTCAACCGCATCGCCGCCTGGTTCATCGACAACCCGCTCACCGTCGGCTCCAACCACACCGTCGCCGAGTGGGCCGTGATCCTGCAAGACCCGTTCTACCTCGACTCCCGCACGATGCCGTTCTTCTTCCTGGCCTTCGGCGCCATCGCGCTGGTGGCCATGACCAAATACGACTGGACCGGCGAGCGCGAGGAGCAGAAGAAGCTGCGCGGCGAAGAGTACGGCAACCAGCGCTGGGCGCGAGACGACGAGATGCAGCAGTTCGCGCACACCTCGACCGTGAAGCGCGTTCCCATCCGCATCCCGCAGCGCACCCGCGACGCGCTGCGCTTCGCCCGCAACAACACGAAGGACTTCATCAAGGCCAAGCTCGGCATGACGAACAAGGTGTCCAACCCCAAGCCCGACTACGTCGAGAAGATCGAGGACGACAACATCATCCTGTCCGAGCGCGCCGAGCTCCAGATGTCGAAGATCCCGGACCCGGCGCTCGAGCGCAACAAGCACGTCTACGTGCTCGGAGGCTCCGGATCGGGCAAGACCTTCAACTTCGTCGGCCCCAACCTGCTCCAGCTCAACAGCTCGATCGTGACGACCGACCCCAAGGGCGACACGCTCAAGCAGTACGGCAACTTCTTCCTTCGCCACGGCTACAAGCTCAAGGTCGTCAACACCAAGCCCGACCAGATCAACCAATCGATGCACTACAACCCGCTGCTCTACCTCCAGGACTCCACCTCGATCATGCAGATCGTCAACCTGCTGGTGGAGAACACGTCGGGCAACGCCGAGGCCGAGAAGGAGGACTTCTTCGTCAAGGCCGAGCGGCAGCTCTACATGGCGCTCATGGGATACCTCTTCTACTTCTACGCCGACCAGCCGCAGTACCAGACGTTCCCGCAGATGCTCGACCTGCTCCAGCTCGCCGGCAAGGACAACCCCAGCCAGACCAAGACGCCGCTGGACATCATCATGCTCGGCACGACCGCCGAGGACGGCTTCCAGGGCTTCGAGGAGTGGATCGTCGCCAACCACGGCGGCGACGAGGCCTCCGCGCAGGCCTCCGAGGAGTACTTCGTCATCAAGCAGTACAAGGGCTTCAAGTCCAGCTCCGGCTCGCCGGAGACCGAGGCCTCGGTCATCGCGTCGTGCAACGTCCGCCTGGCGCCGTTCGCCGTCTCGGCGGTCCGCGAGTTCTTCAGCGAGGACGAGCTGGAGCTGGAGATGATCGGCCAGGAGCCCACGGCGTTCTTCCTGGTCATGTCCGACACCGACAAGACGTTCAACTTCATCCTGGCGATGCTGCTCTACCAGCTGTTCGACGTCAACACGGCCATCGCCGACAAGAACCCCGGCTCGCACTGCAAGATCCCCGTGAACTGCATCCTCGACGAGCTCGCCAACATCGGCCGCATCCCCGACCTCGACGTCAAGATCGCGACCCTGCGCTCGCGCTGGATCTACATCACGGCCATCCTGCAATCGGTCACGCAGCTCAAGAAGATGTACAAGGACAACGCCGACATCATCGAGGGCAACTGCGACACGACGCTGTTCCTCGGCCGCTGCGACCTCGAGACCAACAAGAAGATCTCCGAGCGCCTGGGCAAGTTCACCGCCACCGTCCGCAACCGCAGCGAGTCGCACGGCCGCCAGGGCAGCTGGTCTGAGAGCGAGAACAAGATCGGCAAGGAGCTCATGGCCGCGGCCGACCTCGGCAACAACCCCGAGAAGTTCAGCGGCGACGACTGCATCGTGTTCATCAAGAACGCCTTCCCGTTCCTCGACAAGAAGTACAGGACGATCGACCACCCGCGCTACCACGAGCTGCGCGAGGTCGGCGAGTTCAACCTGGACGACTGGAACTGGGACCGCAAGTGCGAGCGCGAGCGCGCGCACCGCGCCGAGGTCGAGGAGATGCGCTGGCGCATCGAGGAGGCGCGCGCCTTTTTCGACCCCGAGTTCTTCATGTAGGAGGCCCCCGGCGGGGGAGACCCCGCCGGTCGACATATCTCACCCGCCGCGGCGGGTCAACAGGGCGCCAACGCCATACGGGCGGCGCCGCGACAACAGAAGGGAAAACCCCGACATGGCTTTCTTCAACCAGCTCCTGAACTACCTCTGGCAGATCCTCACCTTCGTCGGCGGAATCACCGCCGCCGTGGGCGTCTTCCGCTGGGTCTCCGGCGGCAAGGCCCACGACGCGCAGGCCCAGGAGGGCGCGGTCTGGGTCATCGCCCTCGGCGGCGCAATGGCCGCAATCGGCCTGGTCGGAGGCAGCTACCTCACCTTCCCCACGATGTAGGGACGACGGAGGGAACTCCATATGACTGCTCTAACGGGAAATATCAGGCGCGCGGGCGGGCCGGCGGCCCCCATGCGCGCCGCGCTCGCGGCCGTGCTGGCGCTCGCGCTCGTCGCGCCGGCCCTGGCCGCGCTGGCCTGCCCATCGCCGGCCCTGGCCGTGGAGACCTCCAAGGAGAGCTTCGAGGCGAAATACAAGGACGACTACCACCAGGCGATCAAGGACCGCAAGAAAGACCCCAGCATCACCACGAACACCATGTGGACCGACGACGACCTCATGATGGGCGCCTGCGGGGAGTATCCGGGCTTCGATGTCGTAAACGCAGGGCCCTGGGTCTCCTATTTCGTCTACAGCACCGCCGAGGGCATCGCGAGCTTCTGCGTCGACTGCGGCGAGGCGATGCTGCAATGCATCTCGTCGTCGGGGCTGCTCAAGCTCGACTTCACCGGCGAGGGGTCCGATTTCGCCAAGATGTACTCGGCGGCCGCCGACGTCTCGGTCAAGGTGATCCAGCCGATCTGCGTGGGCTTTCTCGGCCTCGCGTGCGTGTGGGCCCTTCTCGAGTTCTCCAAGGAGGTCTCGACCAACCGCGGCGACCACTTCTCGATGGCCGGCAACTACGTCTGGATCATCGTCAAGTTCTCGCTCGTCATGGTCCTCATCAGCCATACCGTGCAGCTGTGCGGCGGCGTGTACGAGGTCTTCCTGTGGGTCGCCAACAAGGTCTCCGACACGCTTGCTGCCGGGCAGATCGGCGGCGTCGGCTTCAACTCCTTCATGCTCTCCATGATGGAGATCAGGTACAGCCAGTTCGCGTGGTCGGTCGGCTACGCGCTCGTGTCGATGGTCATCCTCGTCTCGACCGGCCTGTGCCTGATCAAGGTCCTCACGCTCACCATCACCCGCATGTTCGAGATCTACCTGATGACGGCCTTCGCCGGCTTCCCGCTCGTGATGCTCACGACGCGCGAGACCAGGCCGTCCGGCATCGGGTACTTCAAGAAGTTCGCCGGCGTGTGCCTTCAGGCGGCGATCCTCATAACGATCATCGCCTTCGCCGGGATCTGCTTCTCGGCCGCCGGGTCGCTTCTGGCGACCAAGCCGAATGCCGGCATCGATGACTCGGTCTGGACCATCGTCTCGCTGCTCGCGTCCATGGCCGGATGCTTCGGCTTCTCGGCGCTGTGCGGGCAATCCAAGCATATAGCGGACACGATCATGGGGGCGATGGGCTGATGGTAGAGATCATCCTGCGCAAGGACATCCAGGACTACGAGGCCAGGCCGCTGTTCGGCTTCACGTACCGCCAGGTCGCGACCGGAGCGGCCATCGCGATCACCGCCGCGGGCATGGGGCTGGCGATCTCGTCGTTCACCGAGATCAACACGCTGTGGCTGATGCTGACCATGTCCGTCTGCGGCGCGATCGGGCTCGTCGGCCTCGGGCGCATCCACGACCTCAAGTTCGAGCAGTGGTTCGCCATCTGGAAGGCCGACCGCGACTGGCCGAAGGTCGCCCTGTTCGCCGCGCCGACGCTCTCGCCGCACGGCGACCGCGCCTCCGCCAAGGCGAAAGCCGGCAAGAGGCCCAAGAAGGAGACCAAAGCGGAGAAGGCGGCGGCGCTGGAGGCCGACGCCGAGGCCGAGGCATAGAGAAAACGGAGAAATTCACATGATCTGCCCCAACTGCAACTGCGAGCTCGTGGACGGCACCGCGGTGTGCCCCTACTGCGGCACGACCTTGGCCGCGCCCGCGCCGTCTGCCACCGCCACCGCGACCATGCCCGCCATCCAGTCCGCGCCGCCCGCGCCGCCTGCGCCCTCGCCGGCATACCGAGCTGAGGACATCCCCGTGTCCGCGGCCCCGCAGCCGGCCGCCCGCGGGGCCCACGAGCAGGTCTCACAGGTCTCGCAGAGCCCGGAGCCGCCGTTCGCATACGGCCGCGAGGAGGCCGCCGAATCCCCGGCATCCCCCGCCCGCGACCCCTACGAGGACTACTACCGCCAGGCCCCGGCACGCCCGAGCGCGCAGGCATACCGCGAGCCTGCGCCCCAACCGGCCCGCGACCCATATGAGGACTACTACCGCCCCACCCCGGGCCGTGGCGGGCAGGGCCCTGCCGCCCGCGACCCCTACGGGGAGCCCGCCGCATCCGGCGAGTCCGACGCCTACGCCTACGGGAAGAACGCATATGCGGACACCTCGCGCGACCCCTACGAGGACTACTGCCGCCAGAGCCAGACCCCGGCGCGCCCGAGCGCACCGTCATACCGCGAGCCTGCGCCCCAGCCGGCCCGCGACCCCTACAATGACTACCGCGACGCGGGCCGCGCAGATGACGCGGACGGCCGCGGACAGCGCGGGCAGCGCGAGGAGAGCCGCGAGGACGTCCGCGCCGAGGGCCGCGACGCCCGCCGCCAGCAGAAGCTCAACGCGAAGGCCGCGAAAGCCCGAAAGCGCCGCGAGCGCGCCGCGGAGAAGGCGGGAAAGAAGAAGGGCATGAAGCGCCTTCTGCCGACCGAGGACTACCCTGGCACCCTCGTCCTGCGCGCGGACAAGTGCACGCAGGACGCGCTCGGCTATGAGCTTCTGTGCGAGGACGGCACCGTCAAGCTCCAGCAGGGCGTCTACAGCCGCGTCGTGGAATTCCAGGACGCCAGCTTCCAGGCGGCGCGCGAGTCCGAGCAGCGCGAGATCTACGAGAACTGGTCCGAACTTCTCAACACGTTCGACAACACCGTGCACCTCCAGGTCAAGATCCTGTGCCGCGTCATCGACCGAGACGCGTTCCGCGAGGACACCTTCCTGCCGCCCGTCGAGGGCGACTACGCCGGCAACCGCTTCCGCCGCGACATCAACCAAATCATCGAGAGCAAGGTCGCCGAGACGCAGCAGAACGTCGAGAGGCGCCGACTGTTCATCGTGACCGTCGAGGCGCCGACCCGCGAGCAGGCGTCCCCGCTGCTCGCCCGCGCGACCGAGCAGGTCATGCGCTCGCTCAAGAACATGGGGGTCAACTCGGAGGAGGTCCGCGGAAACGAGCTTCTGCGCATCATCGACTCGATCACCAACCCGCGCGACCCGCGCGGCTTCGTCTCGTTCGACGACCTGAAGGTCACCGACGAGCACGGCGTGAGCGCCATCCAGCTCGGCTACACCACCAAGGACCTCGTCGCGCCCGCCGACCTCACCAAGATCGACGACACCCATATCTCATGGAACGGCGTCACGGGCCAGGCGCTCTACCTCCAGAAATGGGCGGGCTCGGTGCGCTCCGACATGGTCTCGAGCCTGGCGGAGCTGCCCATCAACCAGGTGATCACGCTCGACATGACGAGCTGGGAGCAGTCGCGCGCCATCGAGACCATCGAGTCGATGAACACCGATCTCAAGGTGCAGAAGTCCGACTACGTGCTCAAGCACTCCCAGACCATGTACATCACCGACGAGATGCTGCCGACCAACCTCCAGGACGCCATGGAGAACGCCCGCGACCTGCGCGACGACCTCGTGAGCCGCGACCAGAAGATGTGGTCGCTCACCTGCACCACCATGACCTGGGCGGACTCGCTCGAGGACTGCGACGAGAACTCCGGGGCCATCCAGGACGTGTTCCGCCGATTCACCTGCCGCGCAGTGCCCCTCGTGAAGCTCCAGCGACAGGGTTTCGCCGCGATGCTGCCCACGGGCCGCTGCGACATCCCCTACGTGCGAAACCTCACGACCGCCCCGCTCGCGGCGCTCGTGCCGTTCACGTCGGTCGAGCTCATGGAGCGCGGCGGCATGTGGATGGGCCAGAACCAGACGTCCAAGAACTTCATCTTCTACAACCGCCGCGACGCCGTCGCGCCCAACGGCTTCATCCTGGGCAAGCCGGGCCGCGGCAAGTCGGTGACGGCCAAGAACACGATCCTGTGGACGCTTCTCACCGACCCCACCGCCGAGGTCATCGTGCTCGACCCCGAGCGCGAGTACATCAACGTCGCGCGCGAGATGGACGGCGAGGTCGTCCAGATCTCCGGAGACTCGCATACCTATATCAACCCGTTCGACCTCGAGCTCGTGGAGGGCGAACAGCCGCTCGCGATGAAGGTCGACGCCATCATGTCGATGGTCGAGATGATGGCCAAGAACCTCTCGCCGATGCAGAAGACCCTCGTGGACCGCTGCGTCTCGCGCATCTACGACCGCTACTTCGCCACCCACGACCAGCGCGACATCCCCACGCTGATCGACTTCTACAACATGCTCAACCAGCAGCCCGAGCCCGAGGGACGCATGCTCGCCGTCACCATCGAGCGCTACGTCACCGGCCAGGCCTCGCTGTTCAACCACCCGACCAACGTGAACACGCACAAGCGCTTCGTCGTCTACGACATCCGCGACTGCGCCGACAACATGAAGGGCCTGGCGCTGCTGATCCTGCTCGACCAGACGTGGAACCGCATCGTGCGCAACCGCGAGCGCCACGTCCGCACCTGGGTGTTCATCGACGAGATGCAGCTGCTCTTCGAGAACGACTACGCGATCTCGTACTTCGACCAGCTCTGGACCCGCTCGCGCAAGTACGGAGCCATCCCGACCGGCATCACGCAGAACATCGAGCGCATCATCAACAACGAGAAGAGCCGCCTGATGCTGGCGAACTCCGACTTCCTGGTGCTGCTCGGCCAGTCCGCATCGGACGCCGCGGCGCTGGGCGAGGTCATCAAGCTCTCCGAGCGCCAAGTCGCGATGATGCGCAACGCCGGGCCCGGAGAGGGCCTGCTGGTCGCCGGCGGCAAGATCATCCCGTTCGAGAACCGCATCCCGACGGACTCGGCCATCTACCGCATGGTGACCACCAAGCTCGACGACCTGATCCAGTACTCCAACGAGGACGGGCGCGGCGACGGCGCCCGCCGCGGGTAGCGTGACCCGAGCCATGGCAGTCGAGAAGCCCACCGTCACCGACAAGGCGAGCCCGCTCGAGATGGAGAAGGTCAAGCACTCCTCCCTCGAGTATGCCGTGCAGCACGACGGCCCCGCGTACAGGCAGCGGGCCGTCGCGCCCTACAAGGAATCGGCCCTCCCCGAGCTCACGCGCGGGGAGGCCGCAAGGTCCGTGTTCAAGGACCGCGTCAGCGAGTCCGTCGGCAACGCCCTCGGCGCGGCGAAGGGAGCCGCCGAGGGGGCGGCGAGGGGCGCGGCCAAAGGGGCCGCGAAGGGCGTCCTGCACAGCCCCCGCGCGGCGCTGGAGATGAGCGCGGCCATCGGCCTTTCCGACGGCAACGCCCAGGTCGCCGACGAGGGGGCGCGCGCCGCCGACACCGTCGCCAACGCGGCGATGACCCAGGCCGACCCGCGCAACCTGTACCGCGAGGGAAAGGCCGTCGCCGACAGGCTGCCGGCGGGACGGGCCCGCAGGCGCATGGCCCGCTGGGACGCGAAATCGAAGAAGGCCCTCGCCAAGCAGGACAAGGTGCTCGACCAGCTCGAGCACAGAAGGAAGCGCGCCGACACCATGCGACGCGCCGGGATGTCAGACAAGTCCCTGCTCGGGCGCTGGATCAACCTCAGGCAGAAGCGGCTCGAGAACAAGGCGGGACGGCTCGGCGCCAAGGCGGGCCGGCTCGCCGGGACGAACACCTCCGGCATCCGCGGCAAGCTCATGCAGCTGCGCCGCACCAAGGCGACCGTCACGAACACCGTCTTCGGCTGGCGCGGCGTGGCCGCGGCGGGCGCCGCGGTGGGCGGCACCGCGGTTATCTGCCTAGTCGGGATGTCGCTGCTCAGCGCGGTCATCGGCGGCGCCGCCACATCTTCTTCCGGCGGCAGCGCCGAGGGCTACCTGGCCCAGGCGCAGCGATACGTCGACGACGACTCCATCGGGTACTCGCAGTCCACGCGTTGCCACAACCCCAACATGGACTGCTCGTCGTTCGTCTACTACTGCCTCGTCGATTCGGGCTACTGCACGACCGAGCAGCTGGGTACGCACCCGTTCACCACCTCCACCATGGCGGAACCTCTGCTCAAGGCGGGCTTCGAGAAGGTCGAGTGGGACGGGAAGATGGACTCCCTGCAACGCGGCGACATCCTCGTCAACACCGAGCAGCACACGGAGATCTATGCCGGCGACGGCAAGGACTACGGCGCGCACGAAGACCTCGACGGCGCCGACGGCGACTCGTCGGGAGACGAGGTATCGCTGGGGTCCTACTGGAACGACGCCTGGGACACGGTCCTGCGTCCGACCGGAGGGGCGGGCGTCACCATCCCCGAGCAGTACGGCAACGGCGGGTACTCCGTCACCTTCTACACCCCGCGCGGCTGCTACGTCAACGGCCGTGACACCGCGTGGGCGGCAGGGACGTCGCAGGCGGCGGTCCACTCCAAGTGGTCGCTCGCCGGGGCGAAGTACGACGACGATATCGCGACCTACAACGGGCGCTACCTGATCGCCTGCACGACGACGTACGGGCGCGTCGGCGACAAGGTCGACTTCACGCTGTCTGACGGCACCGTGATCAAGTGCGTCATCGCCGACGCGAAGAACCCCAACGACCAGGGATGCAACAAGTGGGGGCACTCGAACGGCCAGAACGTCATCGAGTTCGAGGTGGACAGGTCGCGCTTCTACAGGAGCGGCAACCCCGGCAGCTCGAGCTGGAAGGCCGAATGGGGCGGCAAGCGCGTCTGCTCGTCCGTCAACAGCGGCAGCATCCTCTAGCCCATCGAATGAACGAAAGGGAAAACGAACATGAACATGACCGACAGGTTCAACCCGGCCAACGAGAACGACCCCAAGAGGAAGCTGGCCTACGGCCTGATCGCGCTGGCGTGCGTGATCGCGCTGGGCTTCGGCCTCGACGCCGCCTCGTGCTCCCGCACGGGCACCGCGGGCGACGAGGGCCGCGAGCAGGACGCCACCGAGGCGGTCGATGGCGGCAGCGCCGCCGGGGGCGACGAGCAGGACGGGAAGGAGGCGGGCGACGAGAAGAAAGTCGAGGCGTCGCCGGACCCGTCCGAGACCTCCGGCGTTCGGTTCGAGGGCTTCGACAAGCTCTCGGGCATGACCGCGACCAAGCGCGAGAGCCTCTGCGACGCCGTGGCCTCGACCATGCGCGCCAACGGCTACGGGCTCGACGAGATCACGGTCTCGATCAAGAAGAAGCCCCAGGCCACCGATAACGGCACCGTCGTGTTCATGCGCGTGAAGGGCACCGGCGACTGCTACTCGGCGCATTACGCCGACGGCACCTGGACCGTCTTCCCCCTGCTCGAGCGCGTGGACGGCGTGAACGACGACCTCGCGCAGGACCAGATCGACTCGCGCGCCGACACGGCGGCCGACGCCGACGCCACCGAGCAGAGCGCCGCGGCGCCCAAAAAGACCTTCGCCATCACCGACACCGAGCAGGCCGCCAAGTATATCGGCGACTCCTGCGCCGGCGCGCTCATGGACGCATGGCGCGCGTTCGCCGCGGAGAAGGAGGGCGGCGCCGATGCCGATTCCGCGCTGTTCTCCCGCGACCATGTGACGCACAACGACGACGGCACGGTCACGTTCACCGTCTGGATGCCCTCGAGCCAGAAGACCTACCGAGGCGTGGCCGACATGGCCGCCGGCTCGGTCTCCTTCTCCGAGTAGGGGGGAGCGGCATGCCCACACTCATCATCGCCGAGAAGCCGTCCGTCGCGCGCGGCATCGCCGACGCCGTCGGCGCCCACGAGCGTCGCGACGGCTATATCGAGGGCGGCGGCTACCTCATCAGCTGGTGCCGCGGCCACATCATCGACCTCGACTTCCCCCAGAACTACCCGCAGTGGTCCGGCCACTGGTCGATGTCGCAGCTGCCCATGATCCCGGAGCGGTGGAGGTGGAGCGTCACCGCGCCCGAGCAGTACAAGGTCCTGAAAGGGCTGCTCGACCGCGCCGACGTGGAGCTCGTCGTGAACGCCTGCGACGCCGACCGCGAGGGCGAGGGCATCTTCCGGCGCGTCTGGACCCATTCCGGCTGCAAGAAGCCCGTCCGTCGCTTCTGGTCCACCTCGCTCGTGCCAGAGCAGGTGCGGACCGACCTCGCCCACGCCAAGCCCCTCTCCGACTACGACGGCCTCGCCGACGCCGCCGAGGGCAGGGCCAAGGCGGACTGGCTCGTGGGCCTCAACGCCTCGCGTGCCCTGTCGTGCCTCTACGACGGCTCGCGCCTGTCCGCCGGCCGCGTCCAGACCCCGACGCTCGCGCTCGTCGTCGAGCGGACCCGCGCGATCCGCGACTTCAAATCGGTCCCCTTCTTCCAGGTCGAGTGCTCGGTCGGGAGGACGGAACGCGTGCGCCTTGTCGGCGAGAAGCTGAACACCCGCCAGGAGGCCGAGCGACGCGCCCGGGCGGCCGTCGGGTCGCAGTGCGCGATCTCCAAGGTCGAGCGCAGACAGGAGAGGTGCCGCGCGCCCAAGCTCTACGACCTCACCGGGCTGCAACGCGACGCATCGACGCGCGCGGGCCTCACCGCGGAGGAAACGCTGAACGCGCTGCAAACGCTGTACGAGAAGAAGCTGGCGACATATCCCAGGACCGAGAGCCGCTACATCGGCGAGTCCGACATCCCCGAGACGGCCCGCGTGCTCTCGGCCATCGCGGTGCCGGGAATCGTCGGCGAGGCCGCCGCGGCCGGGTTCGACGCGTCGCGCTCCGACGTCGCCCGCGTGGCCGACGACTCGAAGGTCCACGGCCACGGCGCGATCCTGCCCACGGCGCTGCTCGGCGCCAAGGAGATGGCCAAGCTCGATGGCGCAGAGCGCTCCGTGGCCATCCTCGTCTGCTGCCGCCTCATGGCCGCCACCATGGACCCCGCGACGAAGCTCAAGACCAAGGTCGAGGGCGAGATCAACGGAGACGCCTACACGGCCTCGGGAAGCACCGTCACGGACGCTTCCTGGATCGCCGTGGACGAGGCGTGCCGTGCCGCGCTTGCGGGCGGCGGCAAGGCCGCCGAGGACGAGGACGACGAGGCGCAGGACATCCCCGCCGACATCGAGCAGGGCGACTCCTTCACCGTCGCCGATGGCGACGTTCGCGTGAAGGACGGCAAGACGACCCCGCCGAAGCCCTACACGGACGCGACGCTGCTGTCGGCCATGGAGCACGCCGGCCGGTCCATCGAGGACCGCGAGCTGAAGGCTGCCATCGAGGACGATTCGATGCACTCGGGCGGCCTGGGGACTCCTGCCACCCGCGCCCGCATGATCGAGAAGCTGATCGAGGCGAAGTACATCCGCCGCCGCGGCAAGACCCTCTCCGCCACCGAGCGCGGCGAGACGCTGATCGACATCGTGTGCGATTCGCTCAAGACCCCCGAGCTCACCGCGAAGTGGGAGCTGTCCCTGTCGCACGTCGAGCGGGGAGAGGGGTCGCTGTCCGACTTCCTCTCCGGCATCGAGGGCTACACGGCCGCGGTCGTGTTCGACCTCGAGCGCGGCTTCGACCCCGCGCAGGCCGCGGCCGTCTCCGGCCGCGAGGAGCTGTGCCGGTGCCCGGCCTGCGGAGCGCCGATCGTGCTGTCGCGCAGCGGCAGGCAGTGGCAGTGCTCGTCGTCGAAGTGGGCCGGCAAGGAGGAGGGCTGGCGGCTGCTCCAGGGCTGCGGCGTGAAGCTCAACATCGTCCAGAACGGCAGGAAGCTCACCAAGTCGCAGGCCAAGTCGATCCTGTCGGGAAAGACGGTCCACCTCACCGGCCTGTCGAAGAAGGACGGCAGCGGCACGTTCGACACCGACGCGAAGCTCGGAGCGGCGCCCTATACCGGGTTCGTCGAGTTCTGCCGGAGCGAGAAGCCGGGCGGGAGCGCCGGCCGCACGGGCTCGCGGCGTCGCGGCGGGAAGCGGTAGGCCATGGCCGCCGTCACGCGCGACGGGGACGGCTGCGTACCCCTCGCCGAGCTCGACATCAACCCGGCGCTGCGCGCGACCTGCCAGCGCCGGCTCGCCGCGGCGCTCGAGGGGCGCGCCATGACCGCCAGGAAGCTCGCGGAGTTCTCCGGCGTGTCCGAGGCGGTCATCTCGAGGACGCTCCACGGCCAGCGCACGCCCACGCTCGACGCGATCGTGCGCCTCTCGCTGACGCTCAACGTGTCGGCCGACTACCTGCTCGGCCTCAAGGCGTCCCCCCAGGGCGATTACCGGAACGGCTCTCTGGGAGACGGCGGGGCGTAGGGCGAGCGGAGTCCGCTTCCCATTCGGAAAGTCCCGGCGGTCACCGGTGTAGACCGGCAACAGGCTGGGTAACATATCTCAGATTACGGGCGCCGCGCCGGGGTATCCCGGCCGGCGCCAAGGACATGGAAAGGATGATGCCGAGATGAAGCATACAGGAAGCGGCAGCCATACCGCCCGCGCGACGCTCGGGCGCCTCGGCGTGGGCGCCCTGTCCATCGTCTTCGCCCTGAGCCAGGTGCTCGGACTGCTCGGTACCGCCGTGCCGTCCGCTTGGGCGGAGGCGGCGGCGGAGCCCGAGACCGTGACCGTGACGCTCGCCGCCGGCGAGCACGGCGTCCTCGCCATCGCAGGCGAGGACGCCGAGAGCGACACGGTCACGGTCGACAGGGGCTCGAACGTGACCGTCGAGGTCACGCCCGACGACGGCTGGTTCGCCGACTCGCTCACGGCCTTCGCCGGCGACGGGTCCGAGGCCGCAAAGCTCGAAGTCGAGGACGGCCGCGCCACCTTCAAGGCGGAGACGGACACCACCGTGACGTGCGCCTTCTACGAAAACGGCTCCAACGGATCGGCCGCCCTCGAGGCCGTCGCCACCGATGCCTCGGCCAAGCAGGCCAAGCAGGCCTCGGACAAGGCCTACATCAAGGCCAACCTCGACGAATCGCTCTCGGACCTCGACAAGTTCGAGCGCCGCGACGTGCTGACCGTCACGACCACCACGGTCGACTCCGGAAAGGTCGCCGCGCCCACGCTCGACGGCCTGTGGGCCGACGCGGACGGCGACGGCATGGGCGACTACAGCGACGCGCTGAAATCCAACGCCGTGAGCCATGCCGTTCTGTACGACCTCGACGACTCTTCCGACTACCTCGTGGGCCGCGCCGGCTCCGACATCTCGGGCGCGACGCTGGCCGACTGGGGCGCATCGGAGAACAACGCCGACGCCGCCATGCGCCGCGGCTTCAAGTTCGACGCGGCAACAGGGTTGGTCTACGTGCCCAAGAAGTACACGGTCAAGAACAAGGCCGGCGAGTACAAGGTCGCGTCCTCCCGCATCCAGCTCCTCTACGCCACGTCCGACAAGGGCGCGGTGAACACCTTCCCCGTGAAGGTCGAGGCCGAGAACGTGGACGGCCGCGCAGCCAAGTCCGGAACCGCCTCGGTCGACGTCTCGTCCCCCGATACCCAGATCGCGCTCGCCCGCGACAAGGCCGCCCGCAAGTCGATCTCCGACGCCACGATCGAGTCCGTCACCGTCAACGGCATCGAGTACACGCGCGACCTCGACATGTGGACCTACGACGAGGACACCGGCACGCTCGACATCCTCATCGCCGCAGCCGGCGTGCGCAGCGTCGACATCAAGCTCGCCAACGATGCCGAGAAGAACGTCGGCTCGTGGCTCGCGGCGCTTGCCACCGAGGCCTTCGCCGGCAACGTGTGGAACATCGGAACCTGGGAGTTCCAGTCCGCCCCCTGGGCCGGCATGTCCTTCCACACCGCCGGCCACAACAAGTACACCGGCGCCCGCACCGGCGCCACCCTGCCGGCGGTGGAGAATCCGTCCGGCGGACGCTACGAGGCCAAGACGATCTACCAGGCGCTCGGCACGCAGAACGTCGACGTCTCCGCCCTCCAGTCCGGAGCCTGGTCGATCGAGCGCACCTGCACGATCGCCGCGCAGACGGTCTCCGGCGTCACCATCCCCAGCGCGACGAAAGTGGACCTCACCTGCGGCCACGTCGGCGTGAACCCCTCCGGCCAGCTCGACCCCTCCTACAACCAGGCCGTCCACACCGACGACGACTACGGCCAGACCGTGCGCGTCGCCGCCGTCAACGGCGACGAGGCGATCATCGGCGTGACCGTCCCGACCACCTTCACGCAGGCCGGCGCCGGCTTCTTCAAGATCAAGTGGAAGCTGAACAAGGTCCGCTACACCTTCTCCAAGTGCTCGGCCAACGTCTCCATCACCGACGGCAACTCCGAGTACTCCGTCGAGGGCGCCGAGTACGACATCTACCGCTCCTCCGACAACGCGCTCGTGTCGCATATCGTCACCGACGCATCTGGCAACGCCGCGCTCGACCTCGAGCCCAACCAGGCCTACTACGCCGTCGAGACCAAGGCGCCCGCGGGCTATACGCTCCACGAGGGGCATATCGCCTTCAGGACCGGCAACTCCGCCGGGACCGAGCAGCTGAAGGACGACCCTGGCTATGTCCTGCTTCACATCGACAAGAAGGACTCCGCGACGCTCGGCGACGCACAGACCGGCGCAACCCTCGAGGGCGCCGAGTATAAGGTGACCTCCCTTTCCACCCCGGGCTGGGAGCAAACCGTCTCCACCAATAAAGACGGTTATGTCCTTGTGACTGACGTTCCTTTCGGCAAGATAACGGTTCAAGAAATAAAGGCCCCCAAGGGCTATAAGCTCGATACCGAGATTCATACCTATGAAGTTCATCCGGGAGAAGGTACCAATACGGGCACCGTTGACCTTGAGCCTGAGGACGACTTCAAGGAAAACCCCGTCTCGTTCGATATCGAGATCGCCAAGACCAAGGGCGGCGAGGACGACAGCTGGGAGTCCGACGACGGCCAGGGAAACGCCGCCGCGGGCGTCCAGTTCCAGATCATCTCGAATACCACCAATAAGGTCGTCGGAACCCTGACGACCAACGATGCCGGCTTCGCGTCCACCAAGGACGCGGCCACCTGCGACGAGACCTCCGTCTCCGAGGCCAAGACCGACGACCCGGCGCGCCCGTGGTTCGGCTCGGGCAAGCGCAACGCCGGCATCTCCGGCGCCGTGCCCTATGACGCGGCGGGCTATACGATCCGCGAGGTCGATTCCACGGTGCCTGCGGGCTTCGACCACGTGGACGACTGGACGATCTCGGCCGACGACCTCGTGGACGGCACCACGAAGTACTACTCCGTCATCGACAAGACGCTCAACAGCCGCATCCAGATCGTCAAGACCGATGCCGAGACCGGCAACACCGTGCCGCTCTCCGGCTTCAAGTTCCAAGTGCTCGACTCGAACGGCGAGACCATGAGCTTCGCCGACCCCTACGACGTCAACGGCACCGTCGACACCTTCACGACCGACGGCTCTGGGCAGGTCACGATCCCGCAGCGCCTCAAGTCCGGCAAGTACTCCATCAAGGAGATCTCCGCCGCGGCGCCCTACACCGTCAACGGCGACGCAGTCTGCTTCGAGGTCCCCAAGGACTACAAGAAGGCCTCCCCCGTGACCGTCATCAAGGTCTCAGACAAGCAAGCGAAGGGCAAGGCGACCATCACGAAGACGTGCTCGCATGACGGCGAGGCGCTTCAGGGCGCAGAGTACGACGTCGTGGCACAGCAGGACATCGTGTCCCCCGACGGCACCGTGCGCGCCAAGGCAGGAGACGTCGTCGACCATGTGAAGACCGGCGATGACGGCAAGGCGACCACCAAGGGGCTCTACCTCGGTGCCGGCTCGGCGGCCTACGCCTTCATCGAGACCAAGGCCCCCTCGGGCCATGTGATCGACGAGACGCCCGTGACGTTCACCCTCTCCTACAAGGACGGCGCCACCGCCGAGGTGAAGGCCGCATCCGACCAGTCCGACGCCGCGGTGAAGTTCGAGGTCGATAAGACCGTCATGGGCGCCGGCACACCGCTTCCCGGAGCGAAGTTCCAGGCCTGGAACACCGACGACGAGATCTCGATCGGCAGCGCCGCCGGCAACCTCGCCGTCCGAGCCGACGCCGGGGCCGAGGTCTCCATCAGGAAGGCCGTCGCCGCCGCAAGCGTCAAGGCCGATGCCGATGACGGCACCTCCCTCATGCTCAAATCCGCAAACGGCATGGAAACCCAGCTCGGGCCCGATGCCGTCGATATGGAACCCGGTACGTACACCCTGACCGCCACCCAAGACGGCAAGACGCTCGAGGGAGCGGAAGTCGAGATCGAGGCCGGCAAGGCCTATACCGCCAAGGTCGCGGGCGGCCTGCTCGGCAATCATGCCGTCCTTTCCGACGACGGATACACCATGCCCGCCATCAAGCTCGCCTGGTCCGAGGCCAATTCGGCGTACGTGGCCCTCGACCTCGGGCTCGGCACATACGACCTGGCCGTCGCCGGCAAGGCCGCCGGACAGGTCGAGATCGACGGGGACGGGCCGACCTACATCTTGGTCAGCGGCGGCCGCGCCCGCCGGGTGCCCGTCCTGCTCAAGGAGGGCAAGAGCGCCACGGAGGGCGTGACCGGCTCGGACGGCACGACCGACTTCCTGCACCTCGCGCCCGGCACGTACCGCGTCGCCGAGGTCGAGGCGCCCGCCGGATACGTCGAGACCCCTGAGATAAAGACCTTCACCGTCGCCGCCGACGGCCGAATCGATGGCCGGGACTCCGGCCAAGCGGGCTTCGAGGACGACTACACCAAGGTCCGCATCTCCAAGCGCGACATCACCGACGAGTCCGAGATCGAGGGCGCCAAGCTCACCGTCACCGATTCCGAGGGCAAGACCGTCGACTCATGGACCTCGACCGCCGAAGATCACGAGATCGATGCGCTCGCACCCGGCAAGTACACGCTCACCGAACAGCGCACGCCGACCGCCTACGACCAGGCCGAGAGCATCGAGTTCGAGGTGAGGAAGACCGGCGAGGTCCAGACCGTCACGATGTACGACTCGCCCATCTCCATCAGCGGCGAGATCGACAAGCGACAGGAGATCGCCGACCCCACCGCCAAGAACACCGAGGCCAACGGCGACGGCCTGAACACCGCCGAGACCAAGGCATCCGACGACGGCTCCTATGCCTACACCATCGACTTCCGCTCGACGTCGAACACCTGGACCGACGAGTTCACGGTCGAGGACGACCTGACCGCCGCCGTCGACGGCCGCGCTCAGCTCACATCGATCACCACGCCGCAGGCCCTCGAGGACTACGACGGCAAGATGAACGTCTGGTACAGGACCGACAAGACGCCCGATGACCACGTCGACGAGTCGGGTGCCAACGCAACCCTCACCGACGGCCATGAGAACCCCTGGCTGTCCGACGAGGCCACCGCCCCCACCCTTGGCGAGGACGGCCGAGCCGTCGACTTCACCGGATGGAAGCTCTGGCGCGCCGACGTGCCCACGACCGAGGCCGCCGAGCTCGCCGTGGCAGACCTCGGCCTCGAGGAGGGCGAGCACGTCACCGCGATCCGCTTCGAGTACGGCCGCGTGGAGCAGGGCTTCACCACCCGCGACGGCGGCTGGGACCGCGAGGGCATCATGGACGTCCATGACGACATCGCCAGCGCCGAGGACACCGCCGCCGAAAACGGCTCCCATACCGACGATTCCGGCACGGGGACCGGGACGGCCTATGCGCCCGCCATCGTTCGCATGAAGGCCACCGACGGCTACACCGCCGGCACCTCGCTCGACAACTACGCCCGCGTGGACCTCACCCGCAACGGCGGCGGCGACGGCCTCGAGGACCATGACGAGGACCAGGTGACCCAGACGGCGAAGGCCGTCACGGTGCCCCCGACCAACCTCGACCAGACCGGCCGCAACGTCATCATCGGCCTCGCCGCGACCCTCGCCGCCGCGGCGGCGGCAGCCGCGGCGCTCATCTACCGCCGCCGCCACGCCTATCCGGACCCTGTTCCCGCAGGCGGCGAGGATGACGGATATGAGGAAGACGCGCGCGGGCGCGAATACCGCGACGACCGCTATCCCGACGGTTACGACCGCGACCCCTATGGGTACGATGACGGATACCGCGACAGCTACCGCGACCGCTACTGAGAACAGGGCCGATAGATAGCCCTCGACCGGGGCCCGACGCATATCCGCGCCGGGCCCCTTCGCTTGACATCCCAGAGGAGACGCCCATGAAATGCCGACAGCGACGCCGGATCAAACCGCTCGACATCCTTCTTGCCGCCATATGCGCCGTGTCGCTCACAGCCGCCGCCCTCATCGGATGGACGATCTTCCATCAGGACGCCGTCTACAGGGAGCTCTCCATCGATGCCGAGGCGGATGCCGGCGACGGCATCGACTGGGACGGCCTGCGCGCGCGCAACCCGGACATCGCCGCATGGGTATCCGTCGAGGGCACCCCGGTGGATTTCCCGGTGGTCTCGCCCCGGGAAGGCGACCCCAAGGGGTTCTATCTGAACCATGACTTCGACCGCAACTGGTCGTTCTCCGGGTGCCCCTACCTCGACCCGCGCTGCGGGGCGGACGGGCGCCATGCGCTCGTCTACGGCCACCACCTCAACTTCGACGGCGAGATGTTCACCTACCTGCGCGACGCCTGGCGGCAGGAGAAGCTCGATACCCTCGGCGACATGCGCTGGTCGACGCCCGCCGAGGGCACCGTGAGCCTCCACCCGGCGTTCTCGATGTCCGTCGACAAGAGCTTCGCCGACATACAGAGGTTCGACTTCAACGGGACCGCGGAGCTGCGCGCCTGGCTCTCGGCCCTCTCGGCGCAGGCCACGGCGAAGGCGGACGGCTGCGGCACGCTTTGCGCAGGAGCCAAGCGCGTCGTCACCCTCGTGACCTGCTCGGCCAACTTCGCGGGCGGCCGAGCGAGGACCCTCACGGTATTCGTCGGCTGATTTTTCCGACAAACATGTCACACCATGGAAAAGAGGCACAAAAGAGGGAATAAAAACGGGTATAAAAAAGGTAAGAAAGCGATAAAACCGCTTCCCATCTCGATAAACGCACTATCTCGGAAGGAGGTGCCGAAATGGATGGAAGCGCCCAGCTGCCGCCGCCGGCGCCGGTCGGCATAACCGAACTCAAGAACAACTTCGCCTCGATCGCGAAGCGGGTGCATGACACGTCGATGCCCTGCACCGTGCTCAAGCAGGGCCGGGCATACGTCGCCATCGTCCCCGTGGACCCGGGATACAGGGCAAAAGGGAAATACGCCTGCAACCAGTACACGAGGGTGCTGCGGCGCCTGTTCACGTTCTGCCGGAACGCGCACGACCAGAAGACCACGTTCGTGCTGCGCCGCCGCAACGAGGACTACGTCGCCATCGCGCCGCTCGATCCTCCCGATACCGGGGACTGAGCGCTAAGGGAAACCCGAGGGAAAGGACCGGCTATGCTGCCCACCATCATCATCGGAGCGCTCGCGCTCGCAATCCTGTGGCCCTTCATCAAGCTGGGCTATGAACTCATCAAGCTCGCGGGGTCTCTTGTCCTGCTCGTCGCCTCATGCGCGATCGGCGCCGTCGCCCTCATCGGGCAGGGTGCCTTCCACCTCATCTCGGCCTGCCGCCGACACGCGGGAACGAAGAAGGACGACACCGTGCCGCCGACGGCGGCGAACAGCGACCGCGCCCCCATGCTCCCGGAATGTTCCTCGGTGCGCTAGGACCGCACCGGAGGGAACCGGCCAAACGAAAAACCGAACAGGCATATATCTCGAAAGGACCATGCCATGAAGAACAACCCGATTGAAAAGATCCGCGACCTCCTGGCGGAGCCCGAGGCGCGCCGCAAGGCGGCGATCTGCGCCGGACTCGCCGCCGCGCTCGCCGTCGGCGGCGCCGGAATCGCCATCGCATCCAACCGACCCGAGCCGATCGACAGCACGCCTTCGGCCGTAGAGAAGGCCGGCGCCGACGACAAGGAGGCGTCCGGCGCCGAATCCGTCGCCCCCGCCGACATCGCCAAGATATGCCCGACGCTCACGCTCGACGGGCAGGACGTCGGCGTCCCCGCCGACGAGGTCACCGTCACGACCGGCAAGGGCCGCGTCCTCGTGACGCAGCGCGTCGGCGACGATGCCGCCGCGACCGTGGACTCCACCGCCCGCCGCAGCGCCGCGCTCGCCCGCTCGCTCGACGGATGCGAGACCGGCGGCAAGACGATCGAGACCGTCACCTGGGCCGCGGTCGACGAGGGCGGCAACGTCCAGGTCGCCGTCACGAACTCGCCTGCCACCGCGCCCTCCGGCGGCACCACCGCGGAGGTCGTCAACGGATCGGGCGGGCATGTGATATCCGACGGCGTCTGGAACTCCGACGGCGTGCATGACGCCGGCTACGAGCAGAACGCGGGAACGGTGACCGACTCGACCGGCGGCAAGATCGAGGCCGGTGCCGCCCCCAAGGCAGACGAGGGCGACAAGGCGGACCCGGCCGAGGACGGTAGCGCGAAGGCCGACGACTCCGGTGCCGCCAAGACGGATACCAAGCACGACGCCAAGAAGAACGACTCGAAGGGCAACGCGGCGTCGCAGGCGTCCGGCGGCACGTCCGGTTCCTCGGCATCCGGCTCCGCCCCTGCGCAATCCCAGAAGAAATGGGTCCCCGAGCAGGGGCACTGGGAGACCGACTACGGCCAGGTCTGGGTCCCGAACGTCGTGTACGTGCGCCACGAGCGCTACTGGGTCGTTACCCCCAACGGCAATGTCGGGCCGTTCGATTCTAAGTCTGCTGCAAATGCCTGGGTTTATAACGACATGGTTAACGGCGGCAAGGGAGGCTCCCTGCTTGACGACTCATACACCACCAGCGAGGACCAGGGGCATTATGAACAGCAGGCGACCGGCAGGCACTGGGTCGTGGACGTGGCCGGCCATTGGGAGTAGCCTTCGGGCGGTATCGCACACATGAGGCTCACGTGCTGTAAAATGACGACACCGATACAACCGGCAACGCGAAGATTGGAGCCAGAAGATGAACAGCAGAACGCCCGAGCTCTCGCGGCTCACCCTCATGTGCCGCGACCACGAGGTCGCCGAGTTCACCTGGAACCACGACCGCCAGGCCGTCACCGGCAAAACCCATGTCTTCGATGCAGGCCATGCGCCGCTCATGTCGGTCGACCCATACGGCAACATCACGCGAGACAGGCTCTCGATATGGTTCAAGAACAGAGGCATCCCCGACTTCCGCCCCGATGCCGTCGAGCGGCTGCGCGCCGTCGGCTTTCCCTCGGCCGCTTCCCTCATGGCCTCCGGTTTCGGAGCATCGCTGTCCGACCAATACTGGATCCGCCCCGCCGGATCCGCATCCACATGGCGCGACGTCAACTGCTTCGAGAACGATTTCAGCGAAGAGCTCGGCAAGCTGCTTCTTCCGCACGACGCCTCGTCGGTCCCCTCCCTCATCGAGAAGATCAGGGGCAACGCCGACCTCCTCGCCTCATCGCCCGATGCGGCCCTGAACGGCAACCTGCCGAAACGCTGGACGATCGAGGGCGGGCAGCGGATGCTGGTCAAGTCCGGGCGATCCTCCGGCAGGTTCCAGGAACCGTTCAACGAGAAGATCGCCAGCGTCCTGTGCTCGCGGCTGCTCGACGAGGGCGACTATGTCGCCTACGAGCTCGAGGACGGCGGCTTCATGAAGTGGACCTCCCGCTGCAAACCCATGACCGACCAGGTCACCGAGTTCGTGCCGGCCTGGGCGCTGCTCTGCTCGTCGAAACGCCCCTCGGACCTCGGGCTGCACGATTTCTACGTGTCCGCCTGCGCCGCCCACGGGCTCGACGTGCGCGAGGACGTGGAGAAGATGCTCGTCATCGACTACCTCATGGCGAACTTCGATAGGCACTGGAACAACTTCGGCGTGCTCATCGACAGCGAGAGCAGGGAATGGCTCCGCGCGGCGCCGGTGTTCGACACCGGCGAAGCCCTCTGGTGCGACCGCGAGCTCTCCCAGCCCTTCGACGGCTACACGACCCCGCGGGCCGGCATGATGCGTCCCTTCGCCCGCAAGATCGACGAACAACTCGGCAGATATTGCCGCGACCTGTCCTGGTTCGACCCGTCCGGGCTCAAGGGCTTCTCGGAGGAGGCCTGCGACATCCTCCTCGGCAACCCGTTCATCGCCAACGAGCGCGGCAGAATCGACAAAATCAGGGAAGCGATCGACCTGCGCGCCATGATGCTGACCAGGCACGCCCATGAGATCAGCGGCGGGCGCGGGTTCATGGTTCCCGACATGGGCGCCGTTTGCGCGACCGGGGCGGCGAAGCGGACGGGGCTCCATCTGTAATTCCCAAAAATCGAGCATCGTGCCCGCATATCGGTATGAAACGCTTCCCGATTGGGAAAAAGGGTTACAAACTTCGGCCCGCGGCCATACCGTGGTCGAATACCCCTCACCGCTTCTCACCGAAAGGGCCTCTCAATGGGAAATATGAAATTCGACGGCGCGGACGTCACCTTCGAGCTCGACGGCTACGACGCCCTGGTCGAGCGCGTCCGCTCCAAGAAGGTCAACTGCAAGATCAACCCCTCCGACCTCCCCAGGCTCTACGCCGTCATGGATGCCGAGCTCGAGGGCAACGAAGAGCTCGCCGCGGCATTCGCCGAGGCGCAGGAGGCGGCGTTCGGCGAAGCCGTGCTCATCGTCTGGGCCGAGCGCATCAAGAGCTTCAAGGACTCCTTCATCCCGGTGTTCGGCGAGGCTTGCAAGGACGCCGCGTGCCGCTTCGGCTTCTCCAAGGACGGCAACAACACCTTCAAGTCCGCGGTCGACGCCTTCGCGGCCAACATCTGCGACCTCTACGGCGCCGCACCCCAGATCGTCGACGGCTTCTGCGAGTTCCTGGCGCGAAACGCCTGCCTCGAGTTCGACGGCTACGCCGCCGACATGCCCGTCCCCTGCCAGCTCTACGTGGCCGAGGGAATCTCGAAGATGGCCTACCAGCAGGCCATGAACAGCGTCCGCGGGTTCAAGCTCGACACGGACGCGTCCGTCGAGTTCGCCGACAAGTTCATCAACGACAACGTCACGACCCCCGACAGCTTCATCCACCTGAACGACGCCTGCATCGCGATCGAGAACGTCAAGGCCGCGACCTCGACGCCCAGCGTCCCCGAGGCAGCCGTCGAGTTCGCCGTGACCCAGGCGGCCTTCGAGCACAAAACCGTCGACCACTTCGACGACGCGCTCCGCCCGGTATACACCGACGAGACCGATGCCGAGTTCGAGGACGCGGTCGATGCGGCGCAGGGCCTCGACGCGGATGCAACCGGCATCATCGCGCGCCCTGATACCGATCACCCCGCCCGCCCGGACGAGGCGACGTCGGCCCCGGTCCAGCCCGAGACGTACCGACAGGACGATTACCAGGACGCCTACCAGGGAGAGGGAGCGGGATATGCCCGACCCGAGACCCATGGCGACATCCGCGGGCAGTACGGCCCCTATGGCCAGGACGCCTACGGCAGCACCTACAAGCAGGGCTACTAGGCCCATCTGAACCTCTGGAAAGGCATGGTCGACTCATGGCGGACGCACCCCCCGCAGCGTCGGGACAACGCTCGGTCACGCTCGATATCGGAGCAATCGGATCCGGGCTCGGTGACGGCATCGATATCGAGGAGGCGTATCGACTCGTGGCAGCTGCTATGGAAAACGACGCGGAGCTCATGGCGGCGGTCGGCGCCGCCCGCGAGCGCGCGGTCGAGACGGTGAGGGGCAACCTCGCCGCCAAGTCCGCCCGCGGCGGGCTCGAGGAATACCGCCGCGCGCTGGACGCCGAGTTCGAGGGCACCATCGACGCCCTGACGGCATCGATGGGCATGACGGCATCGCCCGACCAGAAGAACACCTTCAACTCCGCGTTCGACGCCTTCGCGGCCGCCAACGCCTCCATCTACAAGAGCAGCGCCGACTTCCGGCGCGAGTGCGTCGACCTGCTCGCGAAGCGCGCCCTTGCCGAGCTCGGGAGCCCCGTGCCCGCCGATTTCGATGCGCAATCGCGCATCTCGGACTACATCGGGGAGCTCTCACGCGAGCAGGCCGCCAAGACGATCTCCTCGCTCCACGGCCTCAAGGTCTCCGAAGTTCTCGCCGCCGGGCGCAAGCGCATCGCCCAGGCCCTGGGCGAGCTGATGCGCCGCCTGCGCGCCGTCCCCAAACCCGCGAAGGCCACGGCCGAACCGCGCCAGGCGTCCCCGGCGCCCGCCCCGGCAACGGCGGCGGCTCCGGTGCCGCGCGAGGCCGGGCCCGAGTCCGCAGCCGAGCCGGCCGAAGCAGCGCCCGCACCGAAGCATGCGGCGGCGAAGCCGGCGGCCGCGGCGGACGACGAGCGCCTGCGAGACCTCATCAACGGCATCGGCACCTCGCTCAGGTCCGGACTCCCGGCAGGCACGCGCGGGCGCCACGCCGCCCACGCCAAGGTCGCCCTCGACGAGATCGACGAGCCGGCCACGGCCGACAACATCGTCGAGTTCAAGCCGCGCGACGCCGAGCGCGAGAGGGAGCGCAGCGCGGCGATCGACTCGCGCGTTCCGGCCGTCCCCCCGGCGCGCGTCGCCGCGGCGGCGGGCGCTGCATGCGCGAGCGCCGCGGCGCCCGTCAGGAACTACTCGCTCAACCTCAGGTAGCATCTCCTTTCCGTCAGCCCCCGCTTCCCGTTCGGGAAACGGGGGCTTTCGCATACCCAAAAGACGACGCCCGCCGATACGATTGCCTGGAATATCAACTTTCCGTCGAAAGGGGAAGCCATGCCGGACAATGATGACCTCCGCATGAACCAGAACGAGACCCTTAACTGCAAGCTCGCCCTTATGGGCGTCTGGACGGAGGCGTGCCGCGAAGCCGCCGCATACTTCGGGGTCAACCCGGACGGCTCGGGCAACTTCTCGTCCGTCACCCAGGCGCAGGCGGGCTCGACCGCGGGCACACTCGCCGTGGACGGGATCTCGGCCGACGAGATGACGAGCCGCCTGGCGGCGTCGCTCGTCGAGCACTTCCCGGACAAGACCGGCATCATCACCGGCGACCCGGCCGCGGCCAAGGCCTACGTCAAGCAGTACGTCGTCGACCTCGCCAACCACCAGGCGCTCGCCCAGGCGCGAACGAACAGCAAGCTGTTCCACAAGCAGCTCAACCGCGCCGTCGTGGGCCTGGCCGATGAACACGGCCCGTACGCCCCCGTGCCCGCCGCCGAGGAGGAGTTCGACATGTGCGTGCCCCTCATGGACGGCACGATCGAGGAGAACAGCGAGGAGGTCGCCGAGTTCAGCCGCGAGCTCGACCGCACCGGCATCCGCTACAAGTTCAGCGAGCTGGCCGCCGCCGGATCCGCGAAGGTGCAGACCTGCCTCGAGTTCATGTCCCGCGACATCAAAGCCGTCCAGGCCGCATGCACCCGCGCGGCCCAGAACATCTCGGCGCGCGGACGGGCGTTCGCCGACAAGGTGAAGTGCGTGCCGTTCGTGCTGTCCGCCGCAGCGCAGGGCATCTCGGACGCCGTGCGCGACGCCGCCGAGCTCATGGGCAAGGACTATGAGGAGATCAAGGCGGCGGCCGCCAAGGACCCGCGCTCGGTGGCGGCAGCCGCCAAGCACTGCGCCGACGCCACGGCGAACGTGCCCACGCACCATCTCCCCAAGGCCTCGCACGGCGCGCACATGGGCTAGACATTTCAGACGAGACAACGGCCCGGGAGGCCACCATGTTCAAGACCTGTAGCGACCCGGACTTCAACTGGGTCCACTGCCTTTGCGATTCGGCCACCTGGGTCGTCAAGGAGCCCGGCAAGCCCATCGGCTTCTTCTACTCGCGGCTGTTCGACGATGCGCTCTCGCCGTCGGGCCTCGGCTTCGCCGTCGACGCCTTCCGCATCGACGAGGACGGCACGCTCGACGACTTCTACAGCGATATCCTCTGGGACTACGGCGCGGCCGACGAGCTGATAGCGGCCTACCCCAATAAGTTCAGCTGCGCGGTGCGATGCGACGGGCTCAACCCGTATGACATCCCGACGAGCTGGAGCCAGGACAAGGGCGAGCGCTACCGCGCGCGCGACACCGTGCTCGCGGCGGTCGATATGCTCACCGACGAGGCCGACGAGGCCGGCATCGACGCCTGCCCCGAGTTCTACCGCAACGACTACATCAGCATGTACCTCAAGACGCAAGGCCTCGGCGAGCGCGTGAAGGTCGGCGGCGCCGAGGCCTTGCGCTTCTCGGTCGTCTCGACCGACTGCTCATGCGGCGACGACGAGAAGGGCGACTTCGAGACCCTGGGCGAGGCCATGAGGGCGGCCAAGAGGTTGGTCGACGTCGAGGGCTATGAGGGCGCCGCGGTCTACGACCGCAAGCAGGAGGCCTGGTGCGCGGGATGCAACGTCGCGACCGTCATGGACATGAACGGCCCGGCATCCGTCACGCATCCGTTCTGGACGATCACCTGCGAGGCCGAGAAGAGGGAGCCCGCACAGCGGGCCGCCGCGCTTGAGCGCGCGCAGGCCATCGACCGCGCCAAGGACGCCGCCGCGCGCACGGCGCGACCTAGCGGCGCGCATTACCGTCCCCGCCGCGCACAGTAGAGGGAAGCATAAACGACAACCATAGAAAGGAGTCCAGCGTATGGACGACTATGAACCGTGGCTCACTCCGTGCGATCCCGATTTCGACCCGGAAAAGTGCGAGAGCGCCTACGCCCTGTGGGCCGTCAAGGAGGAGGGCGAGCCTGTCAAATTCCTCGAGGCGAGCATCACGGACAACCTGGACTATCCGTCCGGATATTGGTTTTTCTGGAGAACCATATCGTTCAGCGAGGAGACCGGCAGGCTCATCGAGGGCGAATGGGGCGGGGCTGGCGATATCTGCCGTGCCGACTATGTCGCGGACATGGTGCTCCCCGGCGGCGCCGTCTTCGCTCGGGTCCAGGGCGAACTCGACGACGGTATTCCATTCGATTGGGAGGTACGCCGCCCCCTGGACGATTGCGCGAAGACGAGGGCGGCCGAGGCGATCCGCGCCGGGATCCTGGCGCTGCCCCTGAGCGCATCCGCGTCGATCGAGGCAATACCCTCACCCTATAAGATCGACGTCTCCATCGTTCACGGTGGCACGCTCACCCACGACATGGCCCGCAACCTCCTCGTCTCGGCGGAGCACTACTATCGCGACAGCGCGCTCTGCGGGCTGCTCGACAACTGGAACGGCCTCGCCGTCGCGCAGCGGGCCCTGCTCGTCCAGGCAACCAAGTCGATGAGGGAAGACTCGCCCGACGAGGCGTTCGCCTCCCTCTCCCGCGCCATCGCCCTGATCCGCGCGACCGACGAGCGCGCCGGCGACGTGTCCGACCACACGCTCGCGCACAACCTCCTCATCTCGGGGTTCGAGGAGATGGAGCGCGACAACACCAAGCTCATCTCGCGCCAGATCTCCGAGGGCCGCCTTGACATCGGCGAGATCGCGAGGGCCTTTGTCGGCGCGATGGGGCGTAAAACGGGCGCCGCGCTCGATGCCGCGCTCGAAGGCAAGCATGCCGGATGCTACAGCCGCGACGTCGATGCGCTCGTATTCACCGATGACGATATCGACGACTATGCCAACATGATCGAACACGGCCGCCCGGACCTCGATTTCATCCAGTGCCGCGAGATCGCGTCGCAAGCCGTGACGGACTGGAACAACGGGCACGCCATGGACGGATTTACCGAATTCCTCTACGACTACGCCAATGAGCATGCGCCCGCCAAAAGCGTGAAGCAGGGCGGCGGCATCAGGCATTGACGCATCCCGGGGGCGTCAGGGATGAAGCCTGATTCCCCCCGATGCCGCTCGGCTGGCCGTCGCGGCGGCCGCCTCTCGGGCGGCCGCGCGCATCGCCGCCGGGGTGGGCAGGCCCATCTCGGAGCGTTTCGCGTACACGGCCGAAAGCGAGCGGCCGGTCTCGGCCGCGATCTGCTTCGGCGATGCGGCGTAGTCTCGCAGCCGGCCGATCTCTTCCGCCGTCCACCTGGTCCGGCAGATGCCTCGGCGCGAGCGCGCCGCCCTTACGGCCATCTCGGTCCGCCCCGTCGCGGCGGCCACATCCGCGGCGGCAAGCGACCTGTCGGCGAGCAATTCGAGCTCGGCGTCCGTCCAATGGCGATATCCCGCGGCGTCAACCATCGCAGCCCCCATCCTCGTGTAGCAAAGTCTCGAGACTCATACCCATTGGGGGCCCGGCTATTTCAGCGCTTCCCGTCCGGGAAGCGCTTTTCTATCGGCTCGCGGCACGGCAGTCTTCCCGTTCGGGAAACACCGTGGTGCCGCCCTAGCGGTGCGGGTAGCATCGTCGGGGAAGCACCTATCCGCCATCTGCCTCCTGGAGCTGATCTGTATGGCTAAGCATGAACATGATTTCCGCGACGGCTTAGACGTCTGCGTGGGCAACTACGGGTATTACAACGAGGGCGAGCTTCACGATACCTGGATGCGCCTCCCCATGGACCCCGATAAGATCGAGCCGTGGCTGCGCTCCCATGGCCTTTTCGATGAGGAGCACGAGGAGATATATATCTCGGACTACGATGCGCTGCCGTTCAGGTGCCCGGAGGTGTTCGATGAATACGCCCACCTTGACGAGCTGAACGTCCTCGCCATGCAGCTTACGCTCCTTCCCGACGGGGCGCTCGAGCATATCGACGCCGCCGTCGAATACGGCGAGTCGCTGAACCACCTCGACGAGCTCATGAACCTCGTGGCGCAGGCGGACGATCTGCCCGTATACGACTACGAGTATGACGAAATGCATGTCGAGGACCAGTGGCACGAGACCTGTCTCGAGCGCTCGACGCCGGAGGAAAACTACGCATACACCGTCCTCGACGGCGATTCCGAGTTCTGGGCCCTCATGAACCGCGGAAACGGCGAACTCCTCTACTGCTTCGACTTCAACCGCTACGGCGAGATCGCCGTGAACAACGGCTACGTCGACCTGTGCGAGACCTGCTATGTCGACAAGCGCGCCGACTGGCCGGCGCTCGACGAGTACTCGTTCGAGGAGATCAGGGACGAAACCGTGGCCGAGTGGCGCGCGCACATCGCCGAGGGCGTCGTCGAGAAACCCGTCACGCCGACCGACCTCGCCCGCTCCGCCAGCGCCGCGGCGGCGACGAGCGCCGTCATCGCGGCGTCCGCAAACCAGACGGCGCCGAAGCTGTAGGGAGGACCGCGGCCATGATGTTCAGGGATATCAACCAGTCCTCCACGATGGCGCGCTCGGCCTACCCCGACGGCAACGGCGAGCTCACCGACTTCAACCTGTTCGCGACCAAGTACGACGCCGGCAAGCCCTCCATCGCCACCGACGGCCTGCCCTCCGAGCTCTCCTACCAGGTCAGAACCGCCATACGCCGCGCGGTGGACGAGCTCGGAATCAACGTTCCGGAGGCCGCCGTCGTGCTGAAGTACCCGATCCACTTCTACTACTCGGACGCGAGCGCGGAACTCACCGGGGTGCTCGCCCTGCCCGGCGCGGTGGCGATCCTCGCGCTCGACGGGTTCGTCCCCAAAGAACAGCTCGCCGCGCCCGTCATCGGCGACATCTCGAGGCTGCGCGAGACGGTGGACGAGCTGCGCCGCCGCGGCGGACTCGAGCCGCTTCCCGTTCGGGAAACCATCTATACGCACACCGTACCCGAGGGTACAGTCGTGGCAAATCAACGCCCCGCCGCCTACCGTGCGACGGGCAGGAAGAAAGGTACCGCCATGGACCAGGAAAAGTACGACAACGAGGTCAGCATCAAGTTCCCCGCGAAGTGGTGCCGTGTCACCGACGCGCAGGGCAAGGACATCGTGATCGAGAACGGCAAGAAGACCGAGACCTGGCCTGCCGTCCTCTGCACCATCCCGACTGGTACGGACATGAACGGCATCGACATCTCCGGCTACAAGTTCAAGACTTTCCGCAAGCCCTGGACCGAGTCCGATATCGCCACCGCCCAGGGCACCACGGTCACCGTCAAGAAGGACATGCCCGTCCATCTGTTCAAGTACGACGAGAACGACCAGCTCAAGACCCTCGATGCCGACCCGTTCGAGCTGTCAAAGGCCGTCAAGGCCGCGCGCGAGGCCTACAAGGCCAAGATGAACGCCGAGGCGCCCAACCCGCAGTCCCAGGCCGCCGCAGCAGTCGCCGCCGCCCACGGCACCGCCGAGCAGGGCGGCGACGTCGCGCAGGCCGCCAAGCTCTAGCCCGCGCCCGCGGCCTCCACAACCCGTACCAGAAGGGCGCCCGCGCACCGTACCGCGGGCGCCCTTCCCTGTCTTTGGATGTGATGGAATATGAAAAGCTATATCGAGCCGTTGAACGCCGCGGATGCGCTGGACGTGCTCGACCTCTACGGGATCGATACGCCCGGCGCCTTCTTCTCGAGCGAGCATGAGGGCTGCGTCGAGGTCGAGCTGTCCGGCCACACGGCCCTCCTCGAAACGCCGGAGAGCGTCGCGATGCTGTTCGGGCATGATGCCGCGACGGCGCTCTGCCAGCACTCGAACTTTCGCAGGGACGCGGCCGAGATCATGAGCCGGGCGCTCGACCTCGACGATTTCCTCTACAACGTCTACAGCGGCACCGCCTTCATCCCGGACAAGGCACCGGACGGCGAGTTCTTCGGGTTCCATGTCACCCATACCCCCCTCTCGGCCATCCTCGAGGACGATATCGACCCGCTCTCGCCGGATGTCTGCGACTACGGCCTCGATCCCATCAGCGAGACCACCGAGGACGCCGCGGTCGGATATTTCGACCCTGCCGGTGCGGTCGATGATGAAAAGTTCCTCACCTCGGCCGATTGGGCGCTGTGCGATATCGAGTCCAGCGTCCTCACGGCGTTCGGAACCGGATGCAGCCCCGAACTGGCAGGGTGGACGCTCGGCAACGCCGAGAGCGTCGCCAAGACGTGCGCCTTGCTCGGGGTCGATATAGCCACGGACCTGGCGCCCGACAACCCCGCGCGCGTCGCCGCGGCCGCCAAGGCGGCCACGAAGGCAACAACCCACGGGGTGGCCGCCGCGGCCGGTAACCGGCTGTGACCGGTTTTCCCGGGCCCGCGCCGAGGCGGGCCCGCACGACTATAGATCCCGACCCATTGGAGCGACCATGAGCACCTATAAAGAGCAGGATATCGAGAACCTGCTGGCACACCTGCGCGAGGGCATCGCATCCGATTCCGTCCTGGCACTCGCCGACGATATCCGCGTCGACTGCGAGGGCGCCGGGGACGGCGAGTCGGTCTGGATGCACCCGGTACTTCCCGGGGCGCGCTACGGCAAGGACGACAAAGTCATCTACGACCCGTTCGATACGCTGCCGGGGCGGTCCCTGAAATCCTCGGGCGGGCTGCCCATGGTCGAGTTCTACCTCCACCGCGGCGACGACCGCCCCGATGCGACGCGCAACGTCAAGGACATGGAGCCCGCGCCCTACCTCATCGGCCGCTACTACATGAAAACGCTGCTCGCCGACCACCTAGACCGCGGCATCCTGCTCCAGGACATGCCGCGCCTGGCCCTCTCGGCCGATACCGTGGCCGATGTGCAAGACGCCCTCGCGAAGGCCGTGAGGGCATACGCCGCCGCATGCGACTTCGAGATCGACGGCGCCGACGCGGATATCGCGCGGTGCCTCGCGCAGGGCGGCGGACGCGCCGCCGGCGCCAAGGTCTCGGCGGTCTACGTGCCCGTGGGCGACCTGCCGCGAGAGACGACGGTCTTTCCCGACATAGCCCGCGCGGCGGCCTCCATCGGCCTCGAGGATCCCGAAACCGAGACCCTGGCAGAGTACGGGGGCGTCACCGTGTCGCTGGTCCGCGCCGCCGATGCGGAGGGCAGCGAGCTCAAGCCGAACCGGGCGTGGGCGCGCGGCGGGGCGACCGAAATCGTCCGCGGCGGCTTCCTCGTCATCGCGACCGACGGGGACGGCGAGGTCGTCGACCTTCCCAAGTGGGCGATCGAGAGCGCCAAGACGCGCTTCGCCGACCCCTCAACGGGCCCGTTCCAGGCGTCCGCCGAGTTCATGAGGGAAGTTCGGCGCGGCCTCGGCGAGCAGATCGAGCAGGCAGGACGAACGCCTTCCGACATCGCCGCGCTGGCATCGCAGCTCGCCGCGAAGCCGGGAGACGACGGCGGCGCGGGCGGTAAACGCATCTGAAAAAATAATCGGGCCCGGCGCGGCGCGGATGTATAGATTCGGGTTTGCAAGGGTATCAATTTTGCAATCAGGCCGCTGCCGGCTATCCAATCATCACCCAAACGCATCGCCGCGGCCTGATATGCGGGAGGAGGCGGCAAAATCCGGATCGCCATCCGAGTTTCGACCGCCCCGCCACCGCATTCGCCAGAAGGGGCGCCCGATGCCGGCATACGCTGGTGCGGGCGCGGCAAGTGGAGAAAACAGGACATCGCAGGGGGGACCGTATGCAGCGAGGCTCCGACAACGAACGGCGCGACAGGACCGAGATGCAGCGACAGCGCGACCGCGACTACGCCAAGGAGCTGTGCGCGTCGCGCCTGGCGTTCACGCTGTCGAGGACCGGCACCTCGAAAGAGGACTACTGCCGCGCCGTCGGCATATCGAGCTCGACGCTCTCGCGCATCCTCAACAAGCAGACGCTCATGTCCACCTCCACCCTGATCGAGACCGCCAGATATTTCGAGGACACGAGCGTGTCCTGGTTTTTGGGACTGTAGGAGGACAATTGAATCCCATCGATATGATCAAACGCTCAGACATCGAACCGTATGAGCTGAGGCGTATCGCGTTTGGTGCCATCCTGACCGCGTTACCGTCCGCCATCTTCCAGCTGCAAAGCGCCGCGTCGGTCGTCCTGTCCTGCCCGACAGGCTACTACTCGCCGGCGTCGGCAGCATGGTTTCTGACCCGGGGGTGCCTGGGCGCCGTTTGGGTCCCGATCGCACTGCTGGTCGCCGCCACCATCGCCTGCAAGGCCCAGAGGCGCCTGCTCGACCTCGGCATCGCCGCGGTCCTCCTCGCCCTCTCGGTGCGCAGCGCCATCCTCCTCGACGTGTATTCCATCGGCTACCTCGCCATCGCTTTCGCCTGTTTCGCCCTCGCCGGGCTCAAGGAGGAGTAGATCGCTTTGAACACCTCGCCACGAACCAACATCGTCCCGGGTCGAAACGGGAATGACGAGAAGACCGGGCCCCTCCAGGTGCCGATCACGCGTCGCGGCGTCTTCGCCGCCCTCGCCTGCGCGGCCGGGTTGGCCCTGCTCGGGCCCGCCCGGAAGGCCGAAGCCCTCGCCGGTATGAACTTCAACCTCGGCCAGGGCTGGTTCGGAGCCGCCAACGACTCGATGCTCGTCCACCTTGACCCACGCCAGGGCGAGGGGGACATGTACTTCGGCTTCGCCAACAGCTACCATGAATGGCTCTGCGCCGCCCCCGCCAACACCAGCTACTATATAAATCATTACGGGCAATGGCTGAGGTACGCCTTCGCGTGCGTCTTCGAGTGCAACTACGCCAACGAGCTCTACACCCTCGTGGTGGTCAGGCCGTTCGCATGGTGCTCCAGCAAGGACCTGCAGAAAGGCAGGGGCCTTTGGGTCGATACCATCTCCAAGGGCGGCGACAACAAGGGCTACGTCTACCTCGACGGCGCCGAGCTCGCAGGCTCCCGTTTCGCCGGCGACCTCAGGAACCAGATCGGCTACCCCTATTACGACTGGATCTCATACGGCTTCTACGACTTCAACGACTTCCAGGGGTCCACGTACTGGGGGTCCACCCGCCCGTCCTTCTGGGTCAAGAGGCAAAAGGGCGAGGCGCGCCACAGCGTGTGGAGCAAGCTCCAGGTCTACAACGTGGATTACAATCACTTCGGGGTATACGAGAACTTCATCAAAGAATCCGACGCCCCGAACTACTGGTTCCTGAGCCAGACCACCCCTTCCCGCGATTTCAGGGTCGAGAAGATCTACATCCGCAACGACGTGGCCCTCTACGGCGGCATCTTCTACATCAGGCCCGTCATGGCGCCGGACATCCAGCTCGACCTCGTCCAGGGCCAGTACAGCGGCGGCAAGCCGCTCGCGCAGTACGGCAACGGCGCCTCCGTGGGCCTCTGGGAGGACTACCGCGGCGTCAACCAGACCTGGATGCTCAAGCCGTACACCAACGACGGCGTCGACACCTTCACGTTCGCCATCGCCAACATGGTGGGCCCGAACCTGACGCACATGCTGAACAACAGCGGCCACGCCGCGCCTGTGGTCGACCACGGAGTCGTCCAGAACAGCCATGCCGACATCTGGGACATCAACGACTCTGACGGCCGGAGCAAGGCCTGGTGGGTCCACCACGAGCCCGACGACTCCAACGAGACCGACCACTCCTGCTACTTCATCACCTCGGATGCCGACGGCCTGCGCCTCGACACAGACGGGGTCACCTCGAACTCGGGCGTCAGCGTCTCGGTCCAGTCTGCGGCGTGCCCCGGGCGCTGGGCCATCCAGAAGAATGCCCAGTGGAACCTCGTCGAGGCGCGCATTGAGGGCAAGGTCTCGGTCCATTGCGACGAGGGCATGCTCAAGATCGGCGACAAGGCGAAGATCTGCGGGTGGCACAACACGGACCCGGACGACCCGGATGCGGGAATCAAGCCCGCCGGCTGGGTCTTGGGATGCAAGAACGAATCGGACCTGCCGGTCAGGCCGATCTTCAGGCTCTACATGTCCGACGTCGCCGACGACCTTCCCGAGGACGATGCCGCCATCTTCGCCCAGTGCGGCGTGGCCACATGGGGATGGCAGCAGGAATCGCTCGCGCACCGCCATATCGGCTACCCCCACGGCGGCCACTCGATCTACGGCCTCGCCCTCAGACTCGAAGGCTCCGCCTTCCCGGGATCGATCCGCTACGCGGCGCAGCGCTACAGCGGCGGCGAGTGGGTCGAGGGCGCCGACGGCGCGCGCATCCTCGACTCCGAGTCGGATATCCTGGGCAGGGTAAAGGTCTGGCTGACCGGCGAGATCGCGGACCACTACGACCTCGAGATCAGGACCAAGCTGCTCAACGGGAGCGGCGAGTGGTCCGACCCGGTCTACGTCAACTGCTCCGCCTCCTCGCCGCTCGACATCGGCTCCGCCCCCGCCGTCGGCATCGAGCCGGACGGCGCCGACGGCAACAAGATCTGCGGCATGAATATCCATCTCGTGCGCAAGCCGCAGGGCGGCCGCGTCGTCAGGGAGTTCTCAAAGAGCGAGGACCTGACCGTAGACGCGTCCTGGGGACCGGGATACCTCTCCGTCGCCGCCATGCTCGGCATCCGGACCGTCGGCAAAACGGACCGCTACGTCTGGACCGACCGCTATCTCGGCACCCTCGTCTCCCGCGGCGTGCCGGTGGTCACGACGTGCGTCGAGTACTACGCCGACGGCGTCGAGCAGAAGGACATGGTGTACCGCGACCTCGACGTCGAGGGCGGAGACGTCTACACCCCCGTCGACATCGCGACGCAGAAGGCCCTGAAGGACACCTGCAACCTCAACGGGCAATACGGACAGAACCCCTCGACGGGCTTCTCGGGCTGGTTCCTCGACCCCGAGCTCACCCAGCCCGCGGCGGGCGTCACCATCGTCAAGGACCAGACGCTCAAGCTCTACGGACGCAACCGCTGCACCGTGCGCATCGAGTACGCCGAGGGGTCGCTCAGGCCCGAGGACGGCGGCATCTACCGCACCGCGCCGCTCGCGTACAAGCCCGATGCCCGCTCCAGTTTCGAGTTGCCCGATTTCTCGCAGTCGCCGGAAAAGCACAGGCTCGACGGCCTGGCGCTCGCGGCCATCGGCGACGACGGGCAGGGGCACAAGGCGCTCTACTGGGGCGAGAGCGTCACGCCGGTGAAACCCGGCGAGGTGTTTGCCATGATCGCCGACGAGACATGGCGCAGATACGTCCCGGAATGCTGGATGACCTCGGCAGACGGCACCGAGAAGGTTTCCTCGGTCACCGCCAAGCGCGACGTCACGCTCTACATCAAGTGGACCGAGGCGAAGGCCGAGGGCGTCGCGAGTAGCAAGGGCTGAGCGCTGACCATGCCGTGCGGAGCGGCCGCGTACACGATGGGAACACATTTCCACTTACGAAGTGTCTACGATGTTCCGCCAAGGGGTATAGTCAAAGCAACGCCGTCACTCCTTCCGATAAACTATGTCACGGCGACCCGGCCGACCCACCATCCGATCCAGTCGGCCCCATATGCAATGGCGGACTCCCCTATATGCCGTCATTCTCCCCATCGGCGGCCGGCCCTCACCGGCCGCCATCCTTTTGCGGATATTCCCACCGCACGCTATCTGCGTTTTCGGTGCCCCGTTCCCACTTTTGGGAGCGGGGTTCTTCTTTTCGCCGCGAAGGCGTATGCTCCCGGTCGAATATCTACCCCTTGGAGTCACCTTGATAGCACCCAAACATGGCGGGCGCACGCACGGCGCCATCTTTGCCCTATGTGCCCTCCTCATCGCGGGCCCGACCCTCGCCCGCGCCCTGACGGGAGCCGGAACGCTCGACTCCGACGTCTGGTTCCTCCTCGCGACCGGCCGCGAGATCGCCCGCAACGGCATCCCCCGCACCAACCCGTTCTCCATCTGGCCCGGACAGGGCATCGTCGTCCAGCAATGGCTCCATGACGTCTGGCTCTGGGCGTGGTACACGCGCGGCGGCTATACCGCAGTGGCCGTGTCCGCCTGCGTGCCCGCCGGGCTCCTCTTCTGGCAGCTGTCCCGCCTCATGCTCGACGCCGCCGGCGGAAAGCTCTCGCGCGCGGGGCTGGCGTTTAGCCTCGCCATCCCCTCTGTATGCATCTGCATGTACATATCGGTGCGCCCGACGCTCTGGACCGCGCTGCTGTGCACGCTCACGGCCAGGATTATGCTCAGTTACCTCAGGGACGGCAGGCGCCTGGTGCTGCTGTGGCTCCCCGCCGTCGCCGTCGCCGGCGTCAACCTCCAGGCGGCCCATTGGCCGCTTCTCGCCGCGTGCGCCGCGGCGTTCGCCCTGCCGAACCCGCATGAGCTCGCCGACCCTGCGGCCCGCCGCGCGTGGTCCGCGCGGGCGCTCCCCATCTGCGCCGCCCTGGCGGCGATGTGCGCGGCGTCGCTTCTCAACCCATATGGCGCCGACGGGTCCCTCTATGTCTTGAAATCGCTCGGCGAGGCCGCCTATGGCGGCGCCATCGTCGAGATGCAGCCCCTATGGGTCCAGCTCGGCCCCCTTTTCGCCGTTCCCGTCGCGACGATGGCGCTGGGACCGATCGCGCTGTGCCGGCGAAGCGGGGCGAGAGTCCCGGCCGGCGCCGCGGCAATGCTTCTCGCCGGTATCGCCGCGGGAGTCCTGCACTCGCGCTGCATGTGGATCGCCGGCCTGTTCTGCGGCCTGTGCTGCGCGTTCGGACTCGCAGGGGCGCTCGGGGAGCCCGTGGCGCACCCGGGGCGCGCGGCCGCCGCGGCAGGCGCCGCCATGGCCCTGATCGCCGCGGTCTCGGGGCTCGCGGTATCGCTGGCGCCGCAATCGGGCGGCGAGGCGGGCATGCTATCCGTGACCGAATCGGAGATGTCCCCCATCTTCTCGGCGATATACGACGCCGGATCCGATGCGCTGGTGTTCTCCAGCGACGTCTCGGTGTACAACCAGCTCGAGTGGGAGGGCTTCAAGGTGCCCTGCGACATGCGCCCCGAGATCTGGGGCGAGGGCATCGCCGGCGCCGGGGCGGAGTCCGCCTACCGCGAGATCGTCGACGTCCTCCAGGGGTCGACCTCGCTGGAAGAGAGTACCGAGGACTGGGGCTGGGAGCTGTTCCTCGTCAGGGACGATGAGGCCGACGCCCTGCGATCCGGCGGGCACTTCGATGAGCTCGCGCACGGCGGCGGCTACACCCTGTTCGAGCTGCCGGAAGGCGGTGAATAGCGTGGACCGCACGGACACCATGCGCCGGGCGCGCATCCTGCGATGGGCGTCGCTCTCGGCCGCGCTCGCCGCATGCGCCGCGACGCTGGCGGCGGTGTCCCTTACCGGCTGGTCGCTGTTCCAGCCCGACACCCGCTACATGGTCGCCATCGGCCGGTGGATTGTCGAGAACGGCGAGCTCCCGACCTCAGACCTCCTCACTCTCCACGAGGGCCTTGCCTACATCTGCCAGCAGTGGCCCCTGTGCATCGCCGCGGCCGCCATCTTCGACGCGTTCGGCGAGGCCGGCATCAGGTGCGCGGCCGCCGCGCTCGACATCGCCGCGACGGCGACCCTTTGGGCCTGCACCCTCGACCGCGGCAGGACCGGCGCCGTCCACATGGCGGCATCTGCGGCATGCGGCGCCGCCATAGCCGTGCTGTGCAACTCGACGCCGCGCGGGATCGATGTCATGGCGCTTTGCGCCTGCTATGCGGCGGGCAGGAAATGGGCACGCGGCGGGCGGGACTCCCTGCTTGCCGCCTTTCCCGCCGCGGGGTTCGCCATGGCCCAGCTCCACGGGGCGCTGTGGACCGTCGCCCTCATGGTCCCGTGCTGCCTCATACTTGACGGCAGGCTCGACAGGCACGGCAGGCTCAAGGCGCTCACGGCGGCCATGTCGACGGCTGCCGCCTGCATGCTCAACCCCTACGGGGCGAGGCTGCTCATGGTGCCGTTTGCCACCATGAGCGCGAATTCGCTGAAATCCGTAGGCATCGGCGAGCTCGCACCGTGGACCGAGGCGGCGCCGGCCCAGGCGGCCGCCGCGTGCACGCTCGTCTCCGCGCTCGTGCTGTACCGCCTCCGCGTGCGCTGCCGCGGCGGCGGGCGGGCCCTGCTCGAGGCAGGCGACCTCCTCGTGCTCGGAACGCTCATGCTCGCGCTGGCCAACGTGAGAAACGAACTCTTCCTGATGACCTCCATGGCGCTCGCCCTGTCCGATATCCAGGGCGAGGTGGCGGGGCCGCGGGCGCGGAGGCCGTTGGCCCTTGCGTCGCTGTGCACGGCGGCGCTCCTCGCCGCCATCGGATGCCTGGCCGCGACCGTGCCGGCCAAGACGGCAATCGAGGAATCGGCCGCGGGGGCGCTGTCCTCCCTCGCCGCCGCGGGGGCGAAGCCGGGCGATGCCGTGATCTGCGATATCGACGTCGGCAGCGAGCTGGAGCTCGCGGGATACCGACCGCTGCTCGACACGCGCGCCGAGCTCTTCTGCCCCGAGCTCAACGGCGGAACCGACGCCTGGGGGCAGGCGCGGTCCGTTCTTACCGGAGACGCGGCAGCCATCGGCGAGACCGGTGCCGATTTCGCGGTCTTTCCCTCGGGGGCGTACCCGGCGCTCGAGAAGGCGCTCACCGGGCTCGGCTATGCCGACATATATGACGACGGATGTTTCGCGGCATACGCCGACAGGCCGGTTCCATAGAGTCTGCATATTCCGAACAAGGCCGTGAGCGGGGTAAACGCCCAATCCATCCCATTTTTGGGAAACCGGATGACTTTCCCGGCCGCCGGGTCCATCTTTTATGCCGTACCGCCCCCGAGCGCGGGGGGAACGCCGGCGTCGCGCCCACCGCGCCGCCATCGAGAGAAAGAGGCTCCCGTGAACGAGCTCATCGCCAAGCCCCTGGCCATCGCCACATGCGGCGTCTTCAACATGAAGCGCCGCGCCAAGGAGGCCCTGCGCGCGCAGGGCTCCATCGAATGGGTCGTGATCGTCGTCTGCATCGCCGTCGCACTGATCGCCGCCCTGGTGTTCCTGTCCGGCGAGATGAACAACAAGATCAACACCGTCGCGAACACGCTCAAGAACACTACCGTCAACGGCGCCCATGCCGGCAACTAGGCACGTCGGATAGATTCCCGAGCCGACGGCACCATAATTCCTACATATGAATAAATGGCCGCTGAGCTGGGACGATTCAGCCCCCTTCCCATTTTTGGGCGGGGGGCTGAATCGTCCCGCGCTTGGGTACATAGTTAGCAGCCGTACCGCCACCGCCCGGTGGCGCAGCAGGGCGCACCGTTTACGCCGGCGCCCACCACTTATCGCGGCGGAAGGGAGCCATATGCTCGGAACACTCTCGATAGCAGCAGGGACCGGCATCGCCGGGTGGCTCCTGCAGCACGCCTACCAGCACATGCGCTACTCGTCCTACGAGCGCGAGGACGCGGCCATGCTCGCACCGGGCGCGGACCCCGAGCAGCGCCGCAGCTGGCTTGCCGCCATCGCGCCGCAGATCAGCATCCAGGCCGTCGCGCCCTCCACGATCGACGCGCTCGCCGCATCGGGCGATATCGATGCGGGCCTGCTGCCCGCCCGCGCGGCCGGGGCCTACGCCCGCCGCTACAACCCGACGCTCGCCGGCGAGGCCCACTGGGTCCCCGCATACCTCGCCGCCGGCCTCGCCGGCGCCGCAATGTCGCCCGCGGCCGCCGTCGCGGCGGTGTCGTCGCTCGCCATCGCGGCGAGCGACATCCGCTTCCGCATCGTGCCGATCCCCCACCTCGCCGCCCTCGCCGCCTCCTGCGTACTGGCATTCTGCCCGACGCCGGCGGGCGCCGCGATCACGGCGGCCGGCATGGCCCTCACCTGGGCCATCGGCGCCGGCGTGCGCCGCGTCGGCGGCGAATGGGGAGACGGCGACTCCCTCATGCTCGGATGCGTGCTCG
The DNA here is from genome assembly GCA_046979165.1 of Collinsella sp. Taxonomy (GTDB): domain Bacteria; phylum Actinomycetota; class Coriobacteriia; order Coriobacteriales; family Coriobacteriaceae; genus Collinsella. Next base: position 54,640 of record JBKWJT010000005.1, on the reverse strand, counting down.
GCGCCACCGCCGAAACGCCGACCGTGCTGACGCTCGTGCCGGCGCTCGGCGCCGCATCGCTCCTCTTCATCGCGTGCTCGCACCAGATCGGAGTCAAGACCAGCGCCATGCCGCTCGCGCCCGTCATCTCGCTCGCCCTGATCGCCTCATTGGCCGCGGGGGCGATCTCATGACCGCCGCCAGGGCACGCGGACGCCGCGGACAGGGGACCTTGGAGTTCATCCTGGTCCTTCCCCTTCTCATGATCATGCTCTGCGCCGTCGCGGACTACACGCACCTCGCGCGCGAGACGGCGAACGTGCAGACCGCGAGCTCGGAGGGGGCGCGCTACGCCGCGGCCAACCCCACCGCCTCCGACGACGCCGTGGCCGCCTACGTCCGCGAGGCATGCGCCCTCGGCGACACCGCGAGCGTCACCGTCACCTCGGCCGATGCGCCGTCGAAGCCCGTCACGCTCAAGAGCGGCGACAAGTCGGTCACCGCGCGCTATGCGCGAGAGAAGGTCACCGTCAAGGTCGTCGAGGACGTCAGCTGCATCTTCCCGCTCAAGTCGCTCGGCGTGAAGGGCGCCACCGACGACGGCTGGCAGGTCCATTCCGAGACGTCGTCCATCAGGTCAGAGATAGAGAGGTCGTGACATGGCAGCCTTTCCAACGACACGCAAGCATGTGCACCTCCCCGGCCAGGGCTCGGTCGAGTTCATCCTGGTCATGCCGGTGCTGCTCACGTTCCTCTTCGCCATCGGGTCGTTCGCGATGCTCTCCTACCAGAACACCGTGATCCAGCACTCGCTGGCGACGCTCGCCGACGCGCTCCCCGCCGGATGGCAGCAGCAAGACCGAAACGAGCTCGTCCGCGACCTCGTCTGCGGCGGCACCGACCTCGACAAGAGCAGGCTCACGGTGACCAACGCGAGCGTCAAGACCGAAACCAGCGGGGCCGTCAACGACGGCGACTCCATCGCGAGCGACCTTGGGGCCTCGACGCTCAGGACCGAGACGCGCCGCGTCGCCGTCGAGGCCGATATCGCCTACGAGTACAACGACCCGCTCTCGCTCGGGCGCAAGACGGTCCTCACGCGCCACGTCTCGCACAGCTACACGACCTATACGGACTGGGAGGTGCTGTGATGGCATCGCGAAAACCGCTGCGCGCCCGCGGCCTTCCCGGCCAGGTCGCCGTCATCTTCGTCGTGGCCATCAGCTGCCTGCTCATCGCGGTGGGCCTCGGCGTGGATGTCAGCACGGCCTATTCGGCCAAGACCGGCCAGGAAGCCGTGCTCGAGGCCGTCCGGCAGTCGTCGCTGGGCATGTCGAACGCCGTCAAGTACTCGGAGAACCCCGGGCGCGAGGCGCGCGAGGAGGTCGTCGAGCTGCTTTCGGGCAACGGATACACCGGCACCGCCGAGATCTGGTATGCGGAGCTGCCCGAGTCGGAGTCGGGCGCCAACGACCGCTACGCGGGCGTCTACGTGAGGCTTTCCAACGATACGGAGACCACCTTCCTCAAACTCGCCGGCCGCGACAAGCTGACCGCAAGGTCCACGGCCGTCTGGACCATCCATCCCTACTCGACCGGCAACGTGTACCGGCCGGCGGACGTCGGCAACGGGAGCCTCGAGGCCACGTTCGAGGACGGCACCGTGACCGGCCGCAAGGAGACGGCGGCCCGGCTCGCCGACGCCCCGGGCGCGCTGCTCGACGCCGTGCGCGGCGTGGCGGCGGCCAAGGGAAACCCAGGCAGCGGGGAAAGCGGAGACTGAGACGGCCGGCGGCCGTCCCCGAGAAAGGAACCAAGCTACATGAACGATAACCGAGACGAGATCCAGCGACTTCGCGCCATGAGGGCCGAGGCTATCAATCGCGGCGACTTCGGCCGCGCCGACGCGATCGGCGCCGACCTCGCGCGCCTCGAGTCCGCCGCGGGCGGTACCATCGACCCCATCACGGGCATGCCCGCGGCATCGGCAAGCGCCCCGTCCGCACCGCAGGGGGCGCCCTTCCCGCAGCGCCGCGACGAGCGACCCGCGCAGGGCCGCCCCGCCTACGAGGACCAGCACGGCCCCGCGCCGCGCCAATCGGCACCGACGCCGCAGCCCGCGTCCCCGTCCGCGCCGCAGGGAGCCCCTGCACCCCGCCGCGAGGCGCGCGACGCCCGCCGCATGGAGGCCGACGTTCGCCAGCAGGAGAATACATACCGCCACGAGCCCGCGCAGGAGAGCGCATACCGCCCCGAACCAAGCCGCCCGGCCTACGCCGGCGATGACCGCGGTGCGAAAACCGAGGCCGCTGCCGAGGAGCGCGGCGGTAGCCGCGAGGAGAAGCGCGAGGAGAAGCGCCGCGGGCGCTTCGGCAAGGCCGAGGGCAAGAAGGACGCCAAGCCCGCCGAGGGGCGCGATCCCTCGACCGCGCCGCGCCGCGCAGCGCCCAAGCCCGCCCCCGCCGGCCCCTCGAAGGGCACGCGCGCGCTCACGGTGGTGGCCGCCGCGGCCATCGCCGTGTCGGTGGGAGCCACCGTGTTCTCCGGCATGCGGGTCGCGGAGTCCTCGGCGATCATCGCCAAGAACGAGGCGAACACCGTCAACGTCGTCGTGACCAACCGCGACGTCGCCGCCGGCGAGACCATCACCGAAGCCGACCTCGAGACGCAGGCCGTCCCCAAGGCGTACTGCCCGACCGACGCCGCGACCAAGGTCTCGGATGTCGCCAACCACACCTCGCTCACCACGCAGACCGCCGGGACCTCCATCTCGCTGTCCTCCCTCCAGGCATCTAGCTCGCCGGCGCACATCACGTCGGCCATCGAGGAGGGACACGTGGCCATCGCCCTGTCGCTCGATTCCTCGAAGAGCCTGTCGCCGCTGCTGCGCGTCGGCGACCGCGTCAACGTCATGGCCGTCGTCTCCGACGGAACGACATCGAGCGCCGAGACCGTGTGCGCCAACGTCAAGATCATCGCCCTCGATTCCGCCCTGTCCGGCTCGCCTGACGCCGGGTACTCGCTCGTGACGCTCGACGTCACCGAGGACCAGGCCGCGGCCATCGTGGCGAACCCGAACGTGACGCTCACGGCCATCCCGCAGACCGCCGAGGGGGCAAGCGATGCTGAATAGCGACCTCATCGCGCTCGAGCGCGCCGTATACCGCGCCGCGCGTGAACAGCTCTCATCCGACAACCAGACCGAGCAGCCCGACGGCGACGCGGCACGACGCGACCGCGACGCGGCCGCGGTCATCGGCCCCATCATCGACGACCCGGCGTTCTACCACCTCGTGCCCGAGCGCTTCATCGACCAGACCGGCCGCATCGCCGACGACGCCTACCAGGAGGTGCTGCGCGCGGCCATCAACGACCTGTACTACTTCGGTCCGCTCGAGGACCTGCTGTACGACGAATCGCTTTCCGAGATCATGGTCAACGGGCCCGACTCGGTGTGGATCGAGCGCTCCGGCAGGCTCATGCTCACCGACGTGCACTTCGAGGACGACGACCACGTGAAGTTCACCATCGACCGCATCGCCGCGGGCATGAACCGCCGCTGCGACGAGGCCTCGCCGCTGTGCGACTGCACCATCGTCCGCCCCGGCACGCCCTTCAACGGCTCGCGCGTCAACGCGGTGCTCAAGGGCGTCGCGGTCGACCACCACCTCATCAACATCCGCAAGTTCCGCAAGGACGCGCTCACCCCCGAGGCCCTGATGGCCAACGGGTCGTTCGACAGCCGCATGCTCGAGATCATGCGCGCCATCGTGCAGGGCCGCATGTCCACCATCGTGGCCGGCGGCACCGGATCGGGCAAGACGACGCTGCTCAACGCAATCTCGCTCTACATCCCGCCCGAGGAGCGCATCATCACCATCGAGGACACGCCCGAGCTGCGCCTGAACCAGCCGCACGTCGCCCGCATGGAGACGCGCGACGCCAACGTGGAGGGCAAGGGCCGCATCGACTACCGCGACCTCGTGACCAACGCGCTGCGCCAGCGCCCCGACCGGATCATCGTCGGCGAGTGCCGCGACGCGGCGGCCTTCGACATGCTCCAGGCCATGACCACCGGCCACGACGGCTCGCTCACCACGATCCACGCCGACAACTGCCGCGAGGTGCCCACGCGCCTGCGCACGCTCGTCCAGCAGGCGAACACCGGCATGTCGTCGCGCGAGATCCTTGAGTACATCAGCCAGGCCATCGACTTCATCATCTACACGGAGCGCTCCCACGGCGTGCGCCGCGTGACCGAGATCGCGGAGGTCCAGGGCATGCAGGGCGACGTCGTCACGATCGCCCCGATCGTCCGCTTCGAGCACGACCCGAACGACCCCGAGCACTCCGGCTGGTTCGTCCCGACCGGCGAGCGCTTCATGCGCCGCCATATCGAGAAGATGGCAAACGAGGGCGTCTTCGTCGATGACGACTGGTTCAACCCCCAGGCGGTGTTCTAGGATGGGCGGCGCGCAATCCAACCTCGTCAACCTGCTGCCGGCGCTTCCCGGCCTCGCGCTCGGCATCGCGATGCTCGTCATCGCGCGCCGCGGGCGCATCGCCCGCGAGCGGGCCGGGGCCGAGACCGCGAGCGAGCGGCCGAGCGGAAAGCTCGCCGCGGCGCTCGTCTCCGTCTGCGAGCAGGCGTCCCCGCAGCTGTCGGTCCAGGAGGCCGAAATCGTGTGGGCCGCGACGGCGACGCTGCCGGCGCTCACCGCCCTCGCGCTCGGCGTGGGCCCGCTGTCGCTGCTGCTCCTGCCGGTCAGCGCGGCCGGCTTCCCCGTCTACCTCAAGGCCCGCCGCGACTCCGGCAAGAAGAAGTTCGAGGAGCAGCTGGGCCAGGCGATGCCGCTCATCGCGTCGAACCTGCGCGCGGGCTCGTCGGTCGCCCAGGCCATCGGCCCGGTCGCCGAGAACATGAGCGACCCCATCAAGTCCGAGTTCAGGCGCCTGGCCTCCGACATCCGCGCCGGCACTCCGGTGCCCGAGGCGCTGGACAAGGTCGCCGACCGCACCGGCAGCCGCGACCTGCGCCTGTTCGCCACGGCCGTCGATATCTCGCAGCAGACCGGCGGCTCGCTCGCCGACATCACCGAGAACGTCGGGCAGACCGTCCGCGCCCGCGTCGAGGCACGCAAGACCATCAAGTCGAAGACCTCGCTCAACCGCATCGAGTCGCAGATCATGGTCGGCCTGCCCGTCTTCATGATGGCGGCACTGCTCGCGATCTCGCCCTCCCACCGCGAGTTCTACAGCCAGCCCTCCGGCTGGGCACTTATCACGCTGGCCGTCGTTCTGGACGCGCTTGCCTACCTCATGATGAGGAAGATGGGCGACGTCAAGCTCGACTAGGCGCCGGATAGATTGGAAGCACCGTGAACATCGAAATCCTGCGCGGCGTCGCGCTGTCGCTGTGCGCCGCGACGATCGCCGGCCTGCTGTCCTTCGTGGGCCTCAGGCGGCTCGGCGGCATCGAGTCCGGCCCGGTCAAGCGACCGAGCCGCCGCCATCGCGGCGAGACCCGCCTGGACACGCTCACCTACAGCGTCACGCGATACGTGCCCATGAGCGAGAAGGTCGCCGACGCCACGCGCGACATGCTCTCGCGATCGGGCGTCACCATGCCCGCCGCGTCGTTCTGGGCCATCCGCGTGGCATCGTTTTCCGCCGGCGCCGCCGCGGGCCTTGTCGCCATGCCTCTCGTCGGAGGCGTGCAGGGGCTCGCCGCGGCGGGCGCGCTCGCCGTCGCCGGGCTCGCCGCGCCGCAGGCGTGGCTGCTCGCCCGCCGCGCCGAATGGCGCGACGAGCTCGACCGCCAGCTGCCTGACGCACTGGACCTCATGGCCATCTGCATCTCTGCTGGATCGTCGTTCGAGGGCGCACTGGCATCGGTCGGCACCCGCATGGACGGGGCGATCGCCGAGGCCTTCGCCCGCGTCGCCAAGGAGGCGGCTTACTCGAGCCGTTCGGAGGCCCTGCTGGGACTGGCCGAGCGCGCCCAGGTGAACTCGATCACCTTCTTCACGGCGTCGCTCGTGCAGGCCGAGCGCGCGGGATCGTCGCTGGTGGACATCATCCGCATGCAGGCCCAGTCCGTGCGCACCGAGCGCCGCCTGAGGGTCGACGACATGACCAACAAGCTGTCCACCAAGATGCTCTTCCCCATGCTTCTGCTCATGCTGCCCTCGATCATCATGCTCATGCTCGCACCGATGGTCCTACAGCTCGGCGAGTTCTTCTAATCCCCAACCAAGGAGCCATCCGATATGAACGACAGATATCTCGACGAGGCCGTGGCCGTCACGGTCTCGGGCAAGAGGGTCCCGATCCTCACCCATACCTGCAAGGGCTTTATCGAGCGCTTCTGCGGGCTCATGCTCAAGCGCGAGGTACCCGAGGCCTGCGGCCTGTACTTCCCTGGCTGCCGGTCGATCCACACCTGCATGATGCGGGTGCCCATCGACGTCGTCTGGGTGCGCGAGGGCGAGCCCGGCGAGCTCGATGCGGTATCGCTCGATGTCGCGCTCAAGCCCTGGCGGTTCTTCGCCGCGCCGCGCGGCGCCACCGGCTGCGTGGAGTTCCGCGCCGGGTCGTTCGACCCCGCGGACAGGCCGGCCGAGATCGCGCGGCCGAAGAAGAGGAAATAGGCGATTTCGGCCGCAATGCCGCCGTCTGCCTGTGTAGGCAGGCGGCTTTTGGGTATCGCGCCCGGTTTGCCTTCGCGTTTTCCATGGGTGGCGGCATGGAGGGACCCCATCCGTCCCGTAGGGCCGCCGGATGTGGGAAACGCCTCGCGGCCGGCTTCGGCGGAACGGGGTATGAGTCAAAAGGAGCTTGCCGAGGCGGCAGGCCTCACACCGGCCTCGGTGAGCAGGTACGTCAACGGCGAGCGGCTGCCGTGGCCTGCCACGATCGCCGCGATGTCGCGCGCCCTCGGGGTCGAACCGTCGGACATCATCGGAACCTCCTGCGATCAGGAGCTGGATGACGCCGTGCACCACGTAGCCCGCAATGCGGACAGTCTCACGGAAGCGCAGCGCGCCGAGCTTATCGCCGCACTTGCGAAGCGCTAGGGAGATCGGCGGACGGCCGAGGTCGATATGCTCAAATATAGAATCTGAGGGCGCGTCTATACCTTGCCGGAGTTGGGTAAGATGGCCGTAGAAGACGATGCGTCCCCGTGTGAGCAACAAGGAGCGCGGGCGGCCTAGTTTTCAGCTTTGGTTAGATGCCCGGGCTCCACCCCGGGCATCTGCGTATCAACTCCGGTCCACCGGGTAGAATCACAGGTGAACGAAGCGGACCCTGCGCAGGTTGCTAGCCAGTTACGCGGGCGATGCGGATTTCAGGTTTAAAGGCCGGGCTGCACTCCCGGCCTTTTTCTGCGACAACCCCGCCGCCCGCCTGCTCGCGGGGTGCGTCGCCCTTCAATTCCAGCCAATCTAATATGGGCGTCTACCTGCTGCGTTGGGACGATTGACGATGATCCGTTGGGACGATTGACGGTAGCCCGTGGGCATGGCGTCCGGGTACATATCGCCCTTGGGTCTCCTGCGGATGAACAGGGCGAACGCCCTGTCGGTTTCGGCAGGGCGCCGCTTGCAATCGGAGATATGTTTTGAGGGAAGGGAGAGGGGCCGTTTTCGCCCGGCCCCGGGGCGCGCACCTGCGTTGCCCGCGTTCCCAAGGTGTGACAGCATAAGGAACGGGTTCCGCTTGCTATCGATTCTACCTTGTGGCGCGGCGTTCCATCTGGCGGCCCCATTTCTCCATATCCGGTCGAGGATGTAGGGTTTTTGCGGTCTGAGCGCATCTTTTAGGCAGTTGCGGGGTATACCTCCTGCCGAATCTGAAAGATCTCTGGAAGGCGTGAGTATCTATGAAGTCGATCATCGACCCTGCCGGCGAACACGGCGCCCATATGCTCTGCATGGCGGCGGTATAGTTGTTCGGTTGGGAGTGCGATCCCGCGAGGGACGGGCGGCTCACGATCGCCGAATACCGCGAACAGTTTTTGGGCAAGGTGGGCCATCGGGCGACCATCTCGGGGCACATGGGCTCGAAACGCGGCACCGCGGCGAACCTCGCGAAGGTGCGCTGCACGCTCGCGCAAGTGTTCGACAGCTTCGCTATCTTCACCGTGAACGACGGCAGGCACACGCAGCCGGGACGCCGCCGGACCCTGTGCGTCGATTTCGCCTCGGTCCATTCCGGCGATACCGTAGTCGAATGGCTCTAGGCGGGTCGCGACCGCGATTCCGCAGGACTGAAAGGAAACGACCATGACCGAGAAGAAGGCCGCCTTCGGGAACAACTTCAGCCCCGAACAGCGGGCCGCCGCACTGAAGCGCGCCGCCGAGATGCGCGCCGCGCGCGCCGAGTACCTTGCCCGCGTCAAATCGGGCGAAGTGACCATCGCGACCGCCCTGGCCGAGGGCAAGGATAATCCCGTCGTCGGGCGCATCAAGGCGAAGCGTCTGCTCATGGCCCTGCCGGGTATCGGCTCGGCGAAGACGCAAAGCGCCATGACCGCAATCGGCATCGCGGAGTCCCGCCGCGTCGCGGGCATCGGGCAGCGCCAGGCCGAAAAGCTCATCGAGCTTTTCGGGTAGATGCGCACGCTGCGTTGCCCCAACGGGCAATGAGGAACCATATGCGAGGCCCCGGAGCCGTCGCCCATCGGGCGGCGGCTCTTCCCTTTCGCGTTCCAGGGCGTCTGGGGTGCGAGTGAGTGCTTCCCGTTCGGGAAACATGGACGGGCGCGGGGCGGTCGGGGTCCAGCGCGGATAGCATCGATGGCGAATATACCCGCGCCGCCGGACGGCGCCCGATGAAAGGACCGACCGCCATGTTGTGGAACTACGACGTCAGCGACAAAGAAGAAGCGGAGCGCATGGCCTCGCTCTACGGCGAGGACTTCACGCGTGCCGTCGAGCCCGGAATGGAAGTCGAGACCGGCCGCAACCTCGTCCGACGCTGCGGCAACGAACTCGGCGTCGCCACCTGGGAGGCGTACGACTTCGACCCGGACACCTGGACGTGCGAAACTTTCTCGAATCGCGAGGCGGCCGAGCTCTGGCTTTCCGGGTCCCTTTACCTGGACGAGTGTAATGAGCTGGAACATGCCGGTGCTCCTCGGGGCGCTCGCCGTCGCCACCGAGCAGAACCAGCGCGCGATCGGACGCCTGCTCGCGGACAGGAAATTCGAGGACATGCCCGAGCTGCCGGATGCCATCAATCCCATGGAGGCCGCCTTCGCCGAGGCCAAGGGGAAGCTCCTGGAGTGGAAGGAGGGCGGCCACGGCGACGGCATGTATTATCACGACACCGCCTCATCCTACCTCGCTGACTACCACGACATGGCCGACGAGATCGGCCGTCCCCTCCTGGAAGGCATCGACGAGATGATCGAATACGGCTACGTCGACGAGTCCGGCATCTACGAGAACCCCTTCGCGGCAATCGGCACCATGCTCGCCGAAGCCGCACTTGAGCATGCACGCGCAGACGCCGAGTACTTCGACGAGGACTTCCGCATGCGCGCCACGGAGGGCATCGATATGTGGGCCGTCGCCCGGGAAATCGCCAAGACGGTCCCGGAGGCCAAGCCCGCCGAAGAGGAGCCCGCGCAGGCGCGCGGACCCAAGCACTAGATCCCCGGAGTAAGCATGACCAGAAAACACGCAACCATGACGGACGGTGAGGGCATCTGCCTCGCCTTCCAATCAGAGCACGGCGGCTTCGATTGCAGCGAGGCCGCCATCGACCGCGTCTCGGGTGCGCTCATCTGCAACGACGGCACGTTGGAGGGCCTGGGCGAGGGCGTCGCCGATGCGGCGATCTACCCCACCGCCGAGATCTTCGCCGGCGCCCGCCTGCTCGCGCTTGACCGCGCCGCCGAGGGCTACGCCAACGGCCGGGATGCGCACGCGATCGATGCCGCGGCGAAGTCCGTGGCGGAATCGGTGCGCCGCAACTGCATCGAGATCGGCGGTGCCGGCGCCTCGATGATCGATTTCGCGGGACACCCGTTCGCCGCATCGCAGTGGATCGGCGAGAACTTCAAGACCTCGATCAGCGAGGTGGACGCGCGCCGCCTCATGCAGGACCTCACGCTCGTAGATATCGCCAGGCTCGACCGCTCCCGCCCCCTCATCGAGGGCATGGGCGCCCAGGCGCACGAGGGCATCCTGGCGTTCCTGGACGGCATGGAGGAGCTTCGTGCATCGTCTGTCGATGTCGAGCTGTTCGACCGGCTGATGACCGATGATTTCAACGTCGTCCGCACGCTCGGCCGCGACAGGTCCCGCGAGCTCGGCACCGTCACGATCCACGGGCGCGATATCGAGATCTCCTGCACGCTTGCCGACGGGTTCTGCGCGACCGCGCGACCGCAGGCGGGCACCATCCTCACCTTCAGCTCGAGGCGCCTCGGCTGGCACGGCTTCCAGTCCTCCCCCCTCTCGTTCGGGGGCTCCACGGTCTCCATCCGCCACGACATGCCGAGCGCGAGGCTCACCCGCGACTTCGACCTCGCGGCACTCTCCGCCGAGGCGGAGACCGCCATGCGCGAGCTCGGCGTCCCCGTCCCGGCGGCGCTCAAGTACGTCAAGGAGGAGTGCGAGAGGGTTTCCGCGCGCTGCGACGAGATCGAGGCGAAGGTCGGCGCGGCCGTCGATGCCCTCGCGCAGGCGCCTGCGAAGGGCATGAGCCCCGCGGCCATAGCGGCTGCCGCCAAGGCGGCAGCGCATGCCGGTGAGACCGGAAGCGCAGACATCAAGGTACACAGGTAGAAAGAGGTGTGCGGGATGAGCCTCCCCGATCTAGATATCCTGGAAGTAAAGTCCGTCTCAGATATGATTTCCGTTTTCGAGACCCCGGCTGACGATGCCGCGAAGCTAATCGGCGAAGATGACGTGGCGATCTTCTCGCCGCAATTGGACCTCATGATCGTGACCTCGCAATATGACCTCGAGGAGCCGGTCACGACGAGCCAGACGGTCATTTTGAGCGTGGCCGATGCTGAGTGCACGTGGCCCGATCCGCCCGAATATGTATCGGACATCGTCTTCGAGTGCCGTTGGCCGTCCGGCGCAAATCTCGTCACGGAGTTCCAGACCTTCTCCGACGAGAATGCCACGCCCTCGGCATCCCTCGAGTACTACCGTAAGCGTTTCGCCGAAGGCGGAACCTGCATGGTCTTCTCTGAATATGATGAAGCGTACCTGCTCGATCTAAAGGGCAAACGGCACGCCTCACGGGTAGATAACCAGGACGGGACCCCCATTGCCGGGAAACGCCCGGCAGCCGATACGGCGAGCCCCGCCGACCTGGCACATCGCGCCGCGTGCGCCGCGCGGCGCAGCCGCGTGCAGATGGAAGACGCGGCCACGCATCTCGTCCGCCACTGATTTTCGGAGGTTTTCCATGTTCATGTACGCGGTGAAGAAGCCGGCCGTGGCGGCCGCGGCGGCGTTGGGCGAGGACGGCACCGCCGTCTTCTGCGAGGGACCCGGGCTGCTTTTCGCCTCGGCCCGGGGCGAGGCGCCCGATGCCGGTATCACGACCGCCATCTTCAATGTCGAGAAAGGCGACATCCACGACGGCGACAGGTGGTTTCCCGGTGCCGGGAGTATCGCCGAGGTCGTCTTCGATATGCCCGCGCCGCTGGGCGAAAAGCTCGCCGGCAGGCTCGAGGACTCCACGTTCCTAATCGGTATCTTCAGGGATGAAATCGCCTCGCTTAGCGAGGAGTGCGACGTCATCACGGGGGCCAACATCCATGTCGGACCGCCCGCGCAGCTGGAGATGCCCGCGCCCCATACGGAAACCAAGGCCTCCGACGAGATGAAATGCCCGGTCCTTGAGATCGATCCCGGCAAGATCCGCGCACCGTATATCGTCGCCAAGGAGGCGGCCGCCGCGGCGAAGCGCGGGGCCTGCGGCAATGAGGGCGGAAGCCGCAGCGCGAGGCTGTGAGGATGTCCCTCTAGAGTCTCGCCGTTCGGTGCGAGTGCCGCGTTCTGCACGACGGGGAACAGAACTCGCGCCTCTTCCCCTTGGTCTTTACCAAGATGCCGTTCCCGCAATACTTGCACGTTGCGAGGATGTAGCCGTAGCGATAGAAGACGGCACCGAACATCGCGGCGGCCGTCGAGTGGAAACGGTATATGGGCGCCGGCTCGTCATCGAAAATCGAAGGCGCGTCCACAGACCACCCTAGCGGATTGCCTCCAACCGTCGTCAGCCCTGCCAGCATCTCTGCGACGGACTCCACGAAGACGACCGCCCCGTCCCCCTGGGAGCCGGTATCGTCGATGCCCAGATACAGCTGGGTCCGCTCGACCTCCGGCTTCCAAGAGACATCGAAGAATGACGCAGGTTCGCCGGCCCCATCTCGCGCGGACATCAGAACCGCATTGCCGAGCGAACCGGAGAAATCCCCGTCCCCCTTCGGCCTGCGGTCGAAGATGCGCGTCTCAAGCGAGTTGACGACCATATAGGCGAAGACCTTCCCAAAACGCCTCGTCGAGTAGTTGAGGGTCATGTCGATAGAAGGGTCGTGTTTGAAGGGTATGGCCCAATAGGAGCCCTTGGGCTTCCTGGCGATCTGACAGCGGCGCATTTCGTCGAAATGCCTGAAACCGCTTCTCTCGAGAACGTCATCGTACCCGGCGGCGATGTTCGCCATCAGTCTCAGCACCAACGACCCGAGGTTTCGGCATAGCACGATATCCTCCAGGGGCTCGACCACGACGGTACACCCGGGATCGGCCTCCCGCCACCTCCTCAGCTCGTCGATGCCGCCAGACTCGATAAGGCCGTGCCTCTTGACGTCGCGCGAGACGGAGGCCCGGGACGGATAAAGCGACGAAGCGCTGCCCGTCGCAGACGTCCCCTCAAGGCACAACTGAAGGTAAAGAAACTTCTCATTGCAACGTTCGAAGCCGCCCTCGCCGCTAATGGACCCATCGACGATCTCGATGGCCTCGGAGATGGAAAGTCTTCTTCCCTCCTCCCTATAGATGCCGCGGTCGACAAGCGGACCCGATTCCGATATGGCCTCGACGAGCTCGTCGAGCGTGCCCCAGCGTAGCAGGCGTTCGGCCAGCTCGGAGCCCATAGGCGCCGCGGCGGGCACCGGATCGCCGGATCCGACCACCTCGATCAGCGAATGGAATCCTGTGCTCCGGTTCCTTGCGATGAATACGCTTCTGATCATCTTCCAATCAACCCCGACCAAGATACTAGCTGTCGATATTCGCAATCTACCCACGGCATCCAGTTAATTTCAGGTCGTTATTGATTCTTCCAAATGCCAACCGTCAATATCCGGATGCCCGGGACGACATATGAAAAGACGGCGCCGGACGGGGTTCTCCCGGGCCGGCGCTTCCCGTTCGGGAAGGTGCGTTGGCGTGCGCGGCCCATGGGGATACGGTATCCGGGATAACGCACAACCGACCATGAAGGCGAGGCACCGATGGCGCGCCGCTCCCGCAAAAGTCTACAGGCAGAAGGACAGCTCTCCCTTTTCGCCATGACGGACGACTTCCTGTTCGCCGTGACAGAAAACACGGAGAATGCCGTTGACAAAGCCGCCGAGTCGCGGTCTTATGTAAGCCAAATCGCGGGCGAGGCGCCCGCCGACGCATCTCGGAAGGGAGACGAAGATGGCCGTCCTGAAGCAACCGTACACCGGAGTCCGCGGCATGAGGTACCAGTTCATGCTGGACAACCTGCCGGAGCAGGTAGCCGAGCTGAAGGCATCCGGGGAGACGGAATCCTATCTCGAGCAGATCGAGACGGCGTATCGCAACCGGATCAGCGAGCTCACGCCGGGCTGCATGAAGTCGTGCGGGGCGACGACGGAACTCCGCTCGAACGACCTGCCGAGCTTCATCAAGAAGGCGAACTCCGCCGAGGCGATGGCGACCGAGATCGCGATCAAGGAGATCATCGAGGCCATGTAGAGGCCGCCGCCGTGGCGGAAGCCGCGGATGGCGCCGAGTCCATCGACGCCGCCGCAGGCGTGGACTCGCAGTGCGCGGGCAGCCCCATCACGCGAGCCAGGAAGAACCTGGCGGCCCTGGAGGCGCTTGCCGCCGCCGAGGAGCGCGGCAGCGCCACCGCCGAGGAAATCGCCGCCATGGAGGCCTATTCCGGCTGGGGCGGCGCCCAGAAAGCCTTCTCAGAGAATGCCGAGGGCGAGTGGGGCGAGATCCGCGACAGGCTCAAGGAACTGCTCAGCGACGACGAGTTCGCATCCCAGCGCCATACCGTCCTCACCGCGTTCTACACGCCGGCACCCGTGATCGGCGCCATCTACGACGCGCTGCGCGAGGCCGGCATCGGCCATGGCGACACGCCCGCGGCGATTCTCGAGCCGGGCTGCGGCACCGGCAACTTCATGCGCCTCGCGCCCGCCGACCTCGCCCTGGACTTCCACGGCGTGGAGCTCGACCCGATCTCGGCGCGCATCGCGCAGGCGCTCTGCCCCGAGGCGCACATCACCGCCGCCGGCCTCGAGGAGTGCCGGGTCTCCCCCGCGTCCTTCGACGCCGCCATCGGCAACGTGCCCTACAGCGGCGATATCAAGATCGACGGCATGCCGATCCACGACTACTTCATCAAGAAGAGCGTCGAGGCGGTGCGCCCCGGCGGCGTCGTCGCGGTGCTCACCAGCCGCTACACGCTCGACAAGAACTCGACCGCGACCCGTCGCGCCCTAGCCGAGCAGGCCGAGCTCCTGGGCGCGGTGCGCCTGCCGGCCGAGACGTTCAAGCGCCAGGCGGGAACCGAGGCGCTGAGCGACATCCTGCTGCTGCGCCGCCGCCCCGAGCCCATCGCGCTTGCCGATGACGAGCTTCCCGAGTGGGTCGAGACCTCTCCCTTCGAGGACACCGTCAACATCAACCGATACTTCAACGAGCATCCCGGCCGCGCCGTCGGCGACATGTCGATCGTCAGCGGGCCCATGGGGCCCACGCTCGGCGTCAGCTTCAAGGGCGGCGCCGACGCGCTCGGCGACCGCGTGTCCGACCTGCTGCGCGACAGCGTCGACCGGGGCGGCGCCGTCGAGATGGCCGCGGTAGCGGAGCCCGCCGGCATCTCGGTCGTCCCGACCGCGCCCACGAAGTTCGAGTTCTCCGTCGCCGCGGACGGCACGATCTGGTACGGCACGGAAGACGCCGTGGAGCCCTTCACTCCCGGCGGCGGCAAGACCGGCCCCGAACGCGCCCGCGCGATGCTGTCGCTCCGCGACGGCGCCCGTGCGCTGCTCGCCCTCGAGCGCGACCCCGGCGCGGACGACGACGAGGTCGAGGAGGCCATCGCCAGGCTCTCCGCCGAATACGACTCGTTTTTCGAGCGCTACGGCCGCATCAACTCCAAGAAGAACCTCGCCGTGTTCCCCTCCAAGGGGTTCACGGACCACTCGCTAGCACTCAATCTCCTGAGCCTCGAGAAGGTGGATTCCAACGGCGAGGTGACCGGCAAGGCGGACATCCTCAAGAAGCGCCTCGTCACCCCCGAGGCGCCCACTCCCGAGCACGTCGGCAACCCGGCCGACGCCCTCGCCGTCACGGTCGACGCGCGCGGCGGGGTCGATATGGACTTCCTCGCCGACCTCATGGAGACCGACGTGCAGACCGCGCTCGAGCGCCTGGGCGACCTCGTGGTCACCGACCCCGACGACGCGACGCACGTAATGACCGCCGACGAGTACCTTTCCGGCGACGTGGGCGGCAAGCTCGAGCACGTCCGCGCGCTGCTGGACGCCGAGCGCGGGCGCGCGGAGCGCCAGACCCGTCAGGCCTGGAACGAACACCTTGGGTTCTCCGTCGATGCCGACGGCCTGCCCGTCGACGTCCGCAACGCGCTCGCGCAGCTGCGCAAGACGCACTTATGGGAGAGCAGCCTGAACCCCACCACCTCGCGCTTCGCGGTGGACGGCTTCGCGCATGCCGAAGGCCTCGACCACGGCGCCCGCCGCATCAGCTGGGATTGCTGGCCGCCGCTCATCCCCCTCGCGCTCGAGGCATACGACGGGCCGCGCCCGATCGCTGTTCAAGACGGTGACGACCGCGCATCGGTGTCCACCGGCAACCCACTGATCGACCTGCTGGCCCGCGGCCTCGGCGACTTCTATTCGGGCCAAATCAACATCGACATTGCGAAGACGCCCTCGCACGCAATCAAGTACCTCGTCTGCGACAGCGGCCTATCCGATGAGGAGCTGGGCGCCTTCTTCGCCGCGGGCGGCTCGGGCATCCTCAACAGGTCGGAGTATTTCGAGACCTTCCGCGCGGTCGCCGGCGTCGAGATCGAGCCGCCCGTCCGCTCGTCCTACGGGGAGGTCTCCGTGAGGGAGGCGCGTATCGAGAACGGCATGCGTCTGGCCCGCGCCCTCAGGGCGGCGCCCGACGCCGTCGAGTACCTGTACCGCATCGAGCGGAAGCAGCGCTCCGAGGACCGTGTCACGAAAGCCGATCTGCTCCGCCGCGACGGCCGCCCCTCCTACCTGGTCGACTACTATTCCGGCGAGCCGGCAAAGCTGTCCGACCTCGCCACCGAGGAGGGGCTGGAGCGCTTCCGCGAGCACAAGGCGCGCTTCATGGAGGCCGCCAAGCTCGCCGTCCCGCCCGTAGATCCGGACCGCGTCGCGGCCCTCGAGCGCCTGGAATCGCGCCTCGAGGCCGTCCAGCCGGTCAAGCTCGTCCCCGGGCAGATCGCCTGCCAGCTCGGAAGCTCCTGGGTCCCCGCGTCGGTGATCCGCGACTTCGCGCTCGAGACCTTCAAAATCGGCTACGGGCACGAGAGCAGGGTGCGCGGCAGCTACCAGACCGCCGCCCAGGCGCGCGGCCTCGAGGTCCGCTACTCCGAGGTGTCCGGCAGGTGGAGCGTTACGTCCGCCAGCGGCGGCATGGACGAGTCGGTCGCGAAGAAGTGGGGCGTGGGCTCCTACAACTGCTTCATGATCCTCACCGCCGCACTCAACGGCGGCCTCATCCAGATCGAGAAGGACAACCCCGACTACAACCCGGTCGCAGAAAAGTCCAAGAAGAAGATCCCCGACCCGGTGGCAACGGCCGCCGCCAACGCCAAGCGCCGCGAGCTCGAGGAGGCCTTCCGCGAGTGGGTCTGGAAGGACGAGGACCGCGCGGCCATGCTCGCCGACATCTACAACCGAAAGCTCAACCGCGTCGCCCCGCGCGCGTACAGCGGCGACTACCTCTCGCTGCCGGGGATGTCGCCCGACATCCAGCTCAGGAAGCACCAGCGCGACGCGGTGGCGCGCATCATCCAGGACGGCGAGGGCACGCTGATCGCGCACACGGTCGGCGCCGGCAAGACCTTCACCGGCATCACCGCCATGCACGAGCTCAAGCGCCTTGGGCGAGCCCGCAAGCCGATGATCGTCGTGCCGAACAACCTCACCGAGCAGTGGGCCGCCGATTACCTCAAGCTCTACCCCGACGCAAAGCTGCTCGTCCTCACCGACGCCGCGGCGAAAAGCCCCGACTCGGTGCGCCGGTTCTGGGGGCAGGCGGCATCGGGCGACTGGGACGCCGTCATCGTCGGATTCAGCCGCTTCGAAAAACTCCAGATGTCATACGGTGCGCAGAAGGCGGCGCTCACGGCGCGCATCGACGAGCTCGAGGAATCCAGACTCATGGAGCTGGAGGACGGCGCCGGGGAGAAGGACTTCTCGGTCAAGCAGATCGAGGGCGTGCGCGACAAGTTCAAGAGCAAGCTCCAGTCGCTCGAGAAGCGAAACGCATCCAAGACGCTCGAGGGCGCGACGTTCGAGGAGGTCGGCTGCGACGCGATCTTCGTCGACGAGGCCCACTACTTCAAGAACCTCGCGGTGTCGGGCGGATCGGTGCCCGGCATGCAGACGAGCGACGCCGCCAAGTGCGAGGACCTTCTGATGAAGTGCGAGTACCTGCGCGATAACGGACGCGGCAACAACATCGTGTTCGCCACGGGCACGCCCGTCACGAACACGATGGCCGAGCTCTACAACATGCAGCGCTACCTCTCGCCGAACCTGCTGGACAGCCAGGGGGTCTCGAACTTCAGCGCGTGGGCCAAGACCTTCGGCGAGGTCACCGAGACCCTGGAGCCCAAGCCCGAGGGCGGCGGCCTGGATATCAAGCGACGCTTCGCGAGGTTCCAGAACCTCCCCGAGCTCATGAGCTCGTTCCACTGCTACAGCGACATCATGACCGCCGACGACCTCGACCTCGACCTCCCCGAGCTCGAGAGCCACGCGGTCGCGGTCCCGGCGACGCCCGAACAGCTCGCCGAGGTCGAGGCGCTGGTGGAGCGCGGCGAGAAGGTTCATGCCGGTTGCGACCCGAGCATGGACAATATGCTCAAGATCACCGGCGACGGCAGGAAGGTCGCGCTCGACCCGAAGCTGCTCTACCTCGAGGACGACCCCGACATGGAGCCCCTTTCGGGCGGCAAGGTCGACGAGTGCGTGCGCAACATCCTCGACATCCGCGACCGCACCGAGGGCGAGCGCGGCGCCCAGCTCGTGTTCGTCGACTCCTCCACGCCCGCCTCCGGGCGCTGGAACATCCAGGACGACGTGCGCCGCCGCCTCATCGAGGCCGGCGTCCCCGAGTCCGAGATCGCCTGCGTCACCGACGCCAAGGGCAAGTCGAAGCTGAAGGAGGCGCTGTACGAGAAGGTGCGCAGCGGCGATATCCGCATCCTGCTGGGCTCGACCACGACGCTGGGCACCGGAACGAACGTGCAGACGCGCCTGGCCGCGATCCACGACCTCGACTGCCCGTGGCGACCGTCCGACCTCGAACAGCGCCTCGGGCGCATCGTGCGCCAGGGCAACACCTTCGACCACGTCCACGACTTCCGCTACGTGTCGACCGGCACGTTCGACAGCTACCTATACTCCATCGTCGAGCGCAAGCAGCGCTTCATCAGCCAGGTCTTCACGAACAAGTCGCCCGTGCGAACGATGGACGACCTGGACGAGACCGTGCTGTCTCTCGCCCAGATGAAGCAGATCGCCGAGGGCGACCCCACCGTGGCCGAGCGCATGGACGTCGAGAACAAGATCGGCCAGCTCAAGCTCATGATGGCATCGCACCTGGAGGGCCTGGCCGACGTCCAGCACAAGATCGAGACGCAGTACCGGCCACTCGTCGAGGCGCTGACCGCCCAGCGCGACATGCTCGCCGACGACGAGATCCCGTTCGCGGAGGCGGACCTTGTCCGCCAGCAGACGCTCGGCTCCAAGGACAGCTTCCTCACCGTCGGCGGCACGCACATCGCCGACAAGGAGGAGGCCATCCGCGCACTGCGCCGCGCCGCCTACGGCGTCCGACCCGGCTGCGAGGAGATCATCGGAACCTACCGCGGCCTTTCGGTCGTGTGTCGCCGCCAGCACGTCCTCGACGACGACTGGCTGCCCTATATCGGCCTGGCGGTCGATGCCGCCAAACACGTCCACATGTCGGACAGGGTCTTCCCTTCCGGAGAGAAAGGAGCATTCACCGTGCTTACCCAGATGGACCGCATCATCGCCCGAGACGCGAAGGGCCCCGCGGAGATCGAGCTGAAGCTGCGCGAAGCGCAGCACGCGCTCGCCGACGCGCAGAAGGCGGCCAAGGAGCCGTTCCCCAAGCAGACCGAGCTCGACGAGGCCGAACAGCGCCTCGCCGTCCTCGAGCAGGAGCGCATCGAGGCCGAGGCGCAGCGACAGCGCGAGCAGGCGCAGCGCGCCGAGGCCGAGGCCGCCGCGATCGAGGAGGGCGTCGAAGATGAGCGCGAGGCCGAGCGCAAGCACGAGCGCGCGGCCGTGGCCGACGACGAGGCGCGCGAGCGCGGCCGCGTGGCGGAGCTGCGCCGCCAGGGGCTCATCTGCGAGGACTCAGCCGCACACGCCGCGGCGACGGCCACGGCCTGCGGCATCGCGTCCGGCTGTCCGGACGATGTCGCCGAGGCGGCGCGCTGCTCGGCGGCGGCATCCGTCCGCGAGGAGCGCGATGGCGGCGAGAAGCACAAGGCCGGCATGTAAGCCGGGGCGCTTTTAGGGTATACGCCATTAAGGACACGTCCGACAGGGGGCCGGTTTCCGGCCCCCTGTCCCCTTTAAAACCGAAAGGACACGCCATGCAGCCGCTCGAAATCGACTCCGCCGTATTCTGCGACGGCGCGCACTACACGATCATCTCCCGCGAGAACTCCAGCATCCTAACCTGCCCCGTCACGAGCGGGGCGGGCGGATACACGCTCAACAGGGTCGGGGGAAGCGAAATCGACCGGGAAATCGGCGGCCTGACGGGGCACGCCGCGTGCATCGCCGTCGACGTCCCGACCTGGTGCCGCATCGCCGGCGACCCGCTCGACGCGGTGGCCGACGCGCTCGCCGACCTGCTGGATGAGACGCCGACCCGCTTCGAGCTCGAACAGCTCGCGGCGGCCTCCCCCTCCCTCACGGCCAACACGCCGGGCATCCCCGTGTTCCCAGGAGGCATCGCGCCCGCCGCGAACTCCTACACGCTCGCCGGGTGCTGCCGCGCCGCGCTCGTGCGCGGGCTGTCGAGCCCGGAGCTGTACGCCACAGCGCTCATGGCCGCCGAGACGGCGATCTCGACGGCCCGGCGGTTCGGCGGAAAGGTCCCGGAAGCGATCGGCACCTCCGAGGGACTGTTCTCCGCCACGATCGGCATCGGCGGGATCGATACAGCCGAGATCGGCGTCAACTGCGTCGACGCGCGCAGTGACGGGGGCGTCCTGATCGAGGGCGCCGCCTATCCCATCGCGGACGGCGGGAAGGAGCGCGCGTTCTTCGGGTTCGTGGACACCGCAGAGGACTCGAGAGACTACATGCGCGAGGTCCCGGACGGCGCCGACGGCTTCAAGCGGCTCGCCGATGCGGCCCTGGCCGCATCATGCGCCACGCTGTCGCCCAACACGGCCGACCCGTGCCTCGTGGCGCGCCTCGCCGCCGAGTCGCGCGAGCGCTCCCGCTCGCTCACCGACCCGGGCACGCAGGCCCGCGGCGCCAAGAGGGCCGCGGGCTCGAGCGCGCGGGACGGTGCCGCCGGGCGCGGGCCGGCGCTCTAGAGCCGGCGCTTCCCGTTCGGGAACAAGCGTTCACATGACAGCGGCCCGACCCTATCATCAGGGCAATATCCACTCCGCCGCCGCTTCTCCGCGGCGGCTCCCCTTAAGGAGCTGCGCCATGGAGCACATCGTCCTCGAATATGACGAGAGCACGCGCACCGCGCTCGTCGTCGCCACGTCCAACAAACGCGAGCCCGTCCTGAGCGGGCACGCCTCGCCCTACATCGTCGCCGACGGATACGATTTCGAGTCCCGTTCCTGGGGAGCCGGGCACTACTTCACCGATATCGCCGCGGCCAAGATCGACTACGAGCGCTCGTGCCGCCATTCCTATCCTCTAGCGGAGGGCAGGCTGCGCGATGACGAGTTCTGCACGATCCGCTGGTGCCGCGAGGATGTCGCCACCGCGCTCTCCGAATACCTCTCCTACCCCATCCCCGCCACCAAAAAGAATATCGATGACGTGGTCGGTCAGCTCATGGCGCACGGCAGCTTCCAGGACCGCTCCATCGAGGACGGCTGGGAGACCATCAGCGCCATCATCGACGAGGATGCGCTCGACCTTGGTCTCTCGACAAAACAGGGCGTGGACTTCTACAGGGATGCCTTCGGGCACTGGAACTCCACCGAGGCCATCGTCTGGCCGAGCAGCGAGGGTGACGCCGCGTTCGTCATGGCGGTACCCGCCGACAGCGAGGACGGCGACCTTGCTGTCTACAAGATCGATGCCTGCCTCATCGGGGACGACGAGATCACCATCGACGATATCGAGCGACTGGGCGGCAAACGCGAGCTGTGCGTGTACAAGCACGGCTTCGACGGCATCGAGGCCATCCGCAACTTCGCCAACCGCGTCGCGGTCGATAGGTTCGATGAGCGTTTCGGGGTCAACAACCTGTACGGCGAGTTGCCCGATCTCGCCCCGACGCTGCGCAAGGTGACCGAGGGTGCCCGCACGGCCGTGCAGCAGCCCCGCGACCCGCAGGCCATCGCCGCGGCCGCGCTGTCGGCCGCCGAGGGCGGCGCGAAGACCGCCGTCGAGCACGTCGGCAACAAGCACTGAGTTCACTTTGCCGCGGCGGGCGGTTCCTGCCGCGGCGCTTTTCGTTTGGGAGTTTCAACATGGATGGAACCATCGATTTCATCGTCCTCGAGCACGACGACGTCGCCGGGTGCGCCCTCATCGCCGGTGCCGTCGACGGGGTCGTGCCTGCCATCGACGGGCACAACACGCCCTACATCGTCGCCATGGGATACGACCATCCGACCCGCAACTGGGAGGACTGCACGCTGTTCGACGACATCGTGAAGGCGAAACTCGCCTACGAGGGATTGCGCGGGCGGGAATACCCGCTTGACGTGGCCATGCGCAGGGACGATTCCGCCACGTTGAATGCCCGCGCGCTCACCGATGCGGAGCTCGCAATCGAAATCGAGAAGGCGGGCGCCGCGATGGTCGAGCATGTCGATGCCCATATGGCGCATGTCCACGGCCTCGGCGGCAGCGAGGACGACAGCGCCGCATACTACGCCGCCCGGAAAAGGCACGCGGACCTGAGGCTCGAGAAGGACCGCAGGCTCCACGCATCGATAGATCTCGGACAGAGGGAAGGTCCACGCGAGCCGCAAGCCATGGCCGCAGCAGCCGCCAAGGCCGCGCTGAAACGCGACGGGGTCGAGCTCGGACGAAGCGGCAAGAAACAATAGGACCGCCACACCGCCCGCGGCAATATGATTGGAGTATCGAAATGGAGACCGTCCCGCATGTCGTCCTAGAGTATGGCAAATGGAGCGATTGCGCGCTGGTCGCGCTGACCGACGACGCCCACTCGGCAGTGCGCGACGGCACCGACATGCCCTATCTCGTTACGAGCGGCTACCACCGCGGATCGCGCACCTGGGCCAGGGCAACACCGTTCGGCGACATCACGCGCGCCAAGGTCGTCTTCGAGCACCGTGTCGGCCGCGACTACGCCCCCAACGAAGGCAGGCTCCACGACGACGAGGTCATCGCCTGCCGCTGGCGCCGTGGCGATATCGCCGGGGTCCTGGAGGAGTCGCTTGACTATCCCATCCCCGCGACGAAGGAGAACATCGATACCGCTATCGGGCAGATCGCGCATGTGCAGGACCGCCTCATCGAGGATGGATGGAGGGAGATCGTCGATTCCATCCGCGAGGAACGTCTCGACCTCGGTCTCGGCAGCTCCCAGGCGGATAACTTCTACAGGGGCGTCTACGACGTGACCGCGCACCATAATTCGATGTTCTGGCCGTCGGGCGACGGCAGCGCGGTGCATGTGTCCCATTGCCGCCTGGGAGACGGCCCCTCGTTCGGGCTCACCGTCCGAACGATCCCGGCCGCGGCCATCGGCAACGAAACCGTCACCTTCGAGAAGATCGACCGATTGGGCGGGAAAATCGAGCTTTGCGTGGATAGCATCGATCAGGACATCGAGAAGGTCCGCGCCTTCGCCAGCTCATCGCCCGCCGTCCGCGCCTTCGTCGAACCCCTTTGCGCCTATATCCCGGCACCGAGCGATTCGGTCGGGGAGCAAAAGCGCGACATCTCGCCCTACCTGCGGCAGACCGCGCGGCGCTGCCAGCGCATCTCGCACCCGATCGACCCGCCAGAGACGGCATCGGCGGCGGCGAGCGCCGCATTCGGCGGCGCGGCGGCCCTGCCGGCACATCGCGGGTATAAGCACCAATAACCAGCGACGGACACCTGCTTCCGCCGCCCTATCCGTTAGGAGACCCAACATGAACGACAAGCTGGACCATTTCGTGCTCGAATACGACGATGCGAGCGGTAACGCGCTGCTCGCGATGACCGAGGGCGACGGCAGCCTCATCGCGGACGGCGCGGGCCTTCCGTATGCCTTGGCCCGCGGCTACGACGCGAATGCACGCACCTGGGAGTCGATCGAGCCCTTCGACGACGTGACGCGCGCCAAACTCCACTACGAGAAGGCCTGCGGACGCGAGTACGTGCCCACCGGCGGCAAGCTCTACGATGACGAGTTCATCACGCTCCGGTGGCGGCGTCAGGACATCGCCGACTCGCTCGAGTCCGATTTCGGTCACTTCGGCGTGCCCATCCCCGCGACCGATGAGAATATCGAGCGCGCGTTGGATCAGCTCGGTAACCACATCGACGATGCGATCTACGAGGCGGGTTGGGACGTTATCCACGACCGCCTCGATGTCCGCTCGTTTGACCTGGGGGTCGGACACAGCAAACAAGCCAAGGAGTTCTACGAGCAGGTCTTCGAGTGCGACGGCGACTTCTATCCCACCGTCAACGTCTGGCCCGCGGTCGACGGCAGCGGTGTGCACGTCTCCGTCTGCCCCGTCACTTTCGCAGAGCGCGACCTGGCCGTCTACAAGGTCGACGCCGGCAAGATCGGCGATGGACCCATCACGATCCCCGACCTCGATGACATCGGTACGCGCGAGGTCCATGTCGACGATTTCACCGAGAAGCCCGAGGAGGTGCGCCTCTTCCTGCGTACGGACGGCGACGTGTACCTGTTCGGGTCCAGCCTGGGCAAGTCGCTCGCCGTCGAGGATGCGGACGAGGAGGATATCGCCTACGCCCTGCGCGAGGTGCGCACCTACTGCAAGGACGCTACCGAGAAGCGCGACCCGCAGCTCATCTGCGCCAAGGCCCAAGCCGCCGCGGCCAAATCGGCCACGGCCGAGGGCGATGCCGGCGGCAAGAAGCTCTAGCGCGCCATGGCCACCCCGACCGTCCGAACGGTAAACGCGCAAAACCAAAACCATCTGGTCCATGCCGCCTCGAACGAGGCGGGATGGCGACGCTATCTCGAGACGCTTTCCAGGCACACGGGATGCGCCAACGCCTTCTACAACCTGTCCGCGATGAACTGTGCGGGGCTCGCCGCATCCGATTGGCACGAATCCCGCGAGATCCTGCCCATCGCCACATGGAAGTCCCTCTTCCCCGGCGCGGACATCAAGCCCGCCGACGGGTGCACGGGCGTCTACTGCGTCAAGTCCAGGCCGCGCGGCTCGGGCGGCGGGCTGTTCTATGTCGACGAGCTGTTCCCGCCCGCGCTTCTCGTGGGACTGCCTCCCACGATGCTCAGGGGCGCGGCCCGCGTT
This sequence comes from Collinsella sp., assembly GCA_046979165.1. Taxonomy (GTDB): domain Bacteria; phylum Actinomycetota; class Coriobacteriia; order Coriobacteriales; family Coriobacteriaceae; genus Collinsella. The sequence goes on along the minus strand of JBKWJT010000005.1, from coordinate 29,428 downwards.
CTCGACCTCTCGGTCGATATCGCGGCGGCGTCATGGAGCGATGCCGAGGCCGGGCTGTACCGTATAGTCAACGTCGCCGATATGGACAGCGACACCGACGCGGCCCCGGAGGCTGAGCGCGTGCCGGTCGCATGGGTCGACCTCGATCAGAACACCCGCTTCGTCATCGAGGCGCACTTCCGCGCCCAGGGTCCCGGGTGCGCCAGCCCCGTGCTTCCGCCCGACGACGTGAAGGGCAAGGCCTCCTCGCTCAAGATGTACGTCAACGAGATCGTGAAGACCGCGGCGCCCCTCATCAAGCAGATGCGCAACGGCTACCGCGCGGCCTTCGAGAGGCACCGCCGCGACGTCATCCCCGAAAGCGGCCCAGATAGGGATAACGGCCCCGATGCCGCCGTCGGCGGCGCCGGGGCGAAGGCGGGGGACGTGCAGGAACCCCACCCCGACGAAGGCGGCGGCCGGCCCGCACCGGTGGAAGCCAAGGAAGACCGCGGCGGCCCGGGCGTCTATGTGGGCAACCTCGCGCGGGAGCCCATCGAGAGGGCCATGAGGGCGATCGGCAGACACTCCAGGGCGGATGGCGATCGGGTGGATATGGAGACCGCGGCCTCCCCCTCTTCGGAAACCGCCGGGGATGCCGGCGCTATCGGCCGACACTTCGCGCGGAAGGGCGAAACCGTTGACTCTCCCGTGGCCGGCGACCAGGTCGGGAGCCGTAAGGGGACGGATGTCGAGACGGTTTCCCGCCCGGAGGCCCCTCCCGTGCCGTTGCGGGCCGCAGGGACCGACGATGGAGGCCCCGACGTGAAATCAGGTCGGGAAACAGTCGGAGATACAGGCGGGGCCGTACCGGCCAGAGAGGTCGGGCGGCCCGCAGAGTCGCGCACAGAGGCCCGTGAGCGCCGACGGGAGCGCCTGGGGCGACACGGACGGCCGTCCGAGCGCGGTGCGGACGATGGCGGAGAGGTCGATACCATGCGCCCGCATGGGCGGCGCTACCGCCGCATGGATGGCGAGGACGCGGACGGCAACGGTCCCGAGCTCCATGCGATGCGCCGGCGGCGCGCCGGCGAGGCCAAGCCCGCGCCCGAGGCGCCGCCCGAGAAGTACTATCCGCACGGCCGCCCGCCGCGGGAGACCGCGGGGCACGCGAAGAGCGCCGCGGCCCGGACCGCGAAGGACCGCGGAAAGAAGAAGAAACCGCCGACGGGCAAGGGCTCGTCGTAAGGAGATTGGTCTATATGGTTGAAAGACTCGAGGCGGCGGCCGAGGCCGGCGCCGAATACTACATGGTGACGGTCTCCGAGTCCGTCACCTTCAGCTATCCCGCGCTCGCCACGGACGCCGAGGCCGCCCGCGAGAAGGTCGCCGCGCTCATCGAGGCGGGACGCGTCCGCGCTCCGCTCGACCTGGTCGGGGCGCCGTGCCGCCGCGAGGGAATCGAGGTCGTGGATGCCGTGGAGTCCGAGGACCTGAGCTGTAGGCAGGTCTGCGCCCAGACGCTCATGCCGGGCGAGGCCGAACGGCTCGTCGACGACGTCGAGGCCGGAAAGCTCTACGAGAAGACGCCTCCGCAGATGGCGCATGCCGCCAAGTCGATCCTCAAGAAGACCGGCTCGGGCAAGCTGACGCCGACCAAGCGGCAGAGGAAGTAAGGGGTTCCCGTTCGGGAACCTTACGGGCCGCCGGACCGCATCGCGGGACGGCGGCCCTACCATTTCGGGTATAAGAGTGCCGGCTTTCACGAATTGGAGCGCATCGATATGGATGAGCACGAAGAGAATTTCAAGGATATTTTCAGATATACCGATGTGGAGTACACGCCCGACGGCTATACGGACGTGTACCGCTGGGACGATTTCCTCGTGATCGCGGGCGACCACGTCTACAGCGCCATGGATACCATCGATTCGGTTTCCCCCGGCGGCGAGTACGAGGGTTCGACCCGCAATATGCCTACACCTGCGAGATCGTCGGGTGCGGCGATCTGTTCGACGGCTGCGCGCTGTTCCGTCCGGTGTCCCACGACGGGGAGGACTATACCCAAATCGCCTTCCTGCGCAGCGACATCGACGATTCCACCGGGGAGTATACCGAACGTTTCGAGGCCGGGTCGTTCGATATGCCCGCTGCCGATGCCTTGCGTTTCGACCTCGCCGTCGATCTTATGGATTATTTCAGCGGCAGGACGTTCGAGGGCGAGCCCGGCGTGAGCCGCGGTCTCGAACCGCGCGAGGCCGTCGCCGCCGTGGAGGGAGCCACCGGCTGCGACCTCAATTTCTTCGAAGACTTTTGGCTCGGCTCTCCCGGCGAGATAGTGGAGAGCGTCCACGTCGGTCCCTATACGAAGCAAAGCCTTCTCGACTTCTCGTATTATGCCAAGGAGCTGTCGCGCAGATACGGGTTCGCCGATAGCGATATCCTCGAAATCGCCCGCCACCTGCCTGAGGAATGCCCCGACCGCTTCGCGGCGGTAAAGGCCTACCTCGATTGCGAGTACGTGCCGGACGGCGATGCGCCCGACGAGAAGACCTACCGCTGGGGCGACTTCCTCGAGATTGCCGGCGGGGACGCCCGCTACGCGGCCATGCTCGTCGACAGGACCGCGGCGGGCGAGTCCGAAGAGGGCCTTCACCCCGAGACGCTTGTCGACCAGGACATCCGCGACGGCGAGGCCTTCATGCTCGCCGGGCGGCCCATCGCCCCGGAGGACGCCTACGACCTGCCCGGAACCGTCCACGGACTCTATAAGGAGCTCGCGGACAACGTCGACCGCTCCGGCATGCTCTTCCGCGACTGGCGCGGCTTTGCCGCCGGCACCGATGCGGACGATGTGCTGCGCGCGATCGAGGCCGCGTTCGGCGAGACCGAGTACAGCCGCGCGGGCACCGTGCTCGGCGCCTATGCCGACGACACGTTCATGTCGCCTCTTCATGTTGCGCAGGATGCCCCGCGCGACGTCACGCCGCTCACGCCCTGGGAAGACGAGGACGGGGTGGCGTTCCTGTCGCGCACCCTTGATGCCGATGCGGGCGCGCCCGTCCCCTGCCTGTGGTACTGCATGCGCGACGGGGAGCAGGGCTTCGAGGTCGGCGGCGTCAAGCTCGACTGCTCGAAAATCGGCTTCGACGAGGTCTCCGCGGCGGCGGCCTCCAACGGCATCGACAGCGTCCTCGCCTATCTCGGGGAATCCCCCCGCGGCCTTGAACCGCTGTGCGATATCGCCGTGCGCCGTGTCGATGCCGGGATGCCCGATACGGTCAGACACTTCGGCAGCCAGGACGAGGCCATGGCGATGCTCAGCGCGATAACGGGATGCAGGGTCCAGGCCTACGGCATCGACACGCTCACCTACCGCGCCTCGCTCGGCAACGCCGCGGCGGCGAAGCTCGCCGCGGGGGCGCTCGCGATGAACGATCGCCTCAGCGGGCGCGGTGACGCGGTCGAGGCCGGGCGCCGTCTCTAGCGAATTGGCTTGCGTCGGCGTGATATTTGGCCCGGGGCCCTTTTCGGGTCCGGGGCCTTTTGCGTTCAAGGCCTCGACAGGCCTGTCGATTTCCCGTTCGGGAAAGAGGGTGCGTGGCCATGACTGTTGGCGATTTGGTCGGGTACTATCGGTCTATAGCGGTGACCGGACCAGTCCCGTGCCTTCGTTTCCAACCGAAAGGACTTCGCCATGGATCTCTTCATGCCCGCGGAACGCGTCCTCTACGACCGGGCCTACTACCTCTCCGATGAGGCGGAGAGAGACTACGCCTTCGAGGTCGCCGAGGAGCACGGGATCGACGTGGGCGAAGTGCTGTACTCCGACGAGCTCATGAAGGAGGTCCGCGATGCGCTCGACAGGGACATCGACCTCTATCTCGACGACGAGATCGCCAACTTCGATTCCATGCTCCGCGAGCTGAAGCGCGGCGAGAACCCGGAGCACCCGGCTGAGATCTCCGTGGTCGCCATGGGGTCGGTCGGGCGCTGGGACGGTCCCTCCCGCGGCCTCGTCGCGGCCAACTCGCTGCGCGACCTCATCGACGGGAAGGGCAGCGCGGACGCCCTCGTGGATTGCCGGATCGACCGACTCGTCGACACGAACGGCACGTTCAGCATCGAGGCGTCCCACCATGACGGCACCGCCTACCTGGACGTGCGGCTCATCTCCGGGGTATCGTTCGATGGCAAGGGGTTCAGACTCGGAGGCGAGCTCTATGCTCCCGGCAAGATGGACCTAGATGATTTCCATATCCTCCTCGGCAACCTCTACGATGCGCCCGGTGTCGGGCCGTGCTCGCTGCCGCATTTCGCGGAGCGCGCCTACGGCGCGGCGCAGCAGTCGTACCGCTTCGGGGAGACTGTGTTCGATATCTACTGTGAAACCGGCGGCACAGACAGGCCCTATAAGGTCATGGTCTCGGCGGGAGAGACTGTCGGCAAGGATGCGGGAACCCGTTTCGCCTCCGTCGAAGAGGCGAAAGCGTGGTGCTATCGGTACTCCATGCGCGAGCTCGCCGACAAGGAGAAGAAGCCCGTCCCGGGCGAGGCCGCCTCGGCCGCGAAGAAGGCCGCCGGGTGTTCCGGCGGGGACGGCGCCGGGGATGCCGGCGCGATCAAGCTGTAAGGCGCGTTTGAAAGGATACGGACATGGCCGAGAAATACGAGCTCGACAGGTGGGCGGCGGTCGTCTGCAACGGCTTCACCGCCGTCAACGTGATGTCTTCCGGCAACGTCGAGGAGTTGGGCTGGGACTATACCGAAATGGAGCTCGACCCCACCGGGACCTGCGGGCTCTTCGACGGCATGCTGCTCGACTGGGACGACGACACGCCCGCGGAGCGCCGCGACCATGAGGCGTACTTCCCCGACGCGTTCACGGTGGGAGCGCGCATCCTGGCCGACGACTGGGACCACGAGCTCGGCAACGACGAGGTGCGTTCGCGCTGTTTTGCCATCATCGAGGACGCTGATCAGTTCACCGACCACGACACCGCCCGCGACTGGCTCTGCGAGAGCACGATGGCGGACTTTTCCGAGGTCGAGGCGAGGACGTTCTTCCAGAACCTTACGCTCATGGACTCCGAGGAGATCGCGAAGCTGGACGGGCGTCCGATCATCCCGTCCGCAGGAGCCGATGAGTGCCGCGCGGCGGTGCTCGCCTTCAACGAGAGGATGGTCCCGCGCCGCCGCGAACTCGGGCTCGGCGACACGGCCGTGGTCGGCAAGACAAAGAAGTCGGAGGCAACGTCGAAGGTCGTCCCTATGAAAAAAGAGCAGACGGTCCACGGGCTCGGTAGGGTCGATTTCTCCGGCCTCGGCTACGGTTGGGGGACGAATTATCCCGACTCGCTTTCCGTCGATGCGATCGGCATCAATCCCCCGTCGGGCGAGCGGTACGTCATCCTGAACTTCTCCCCCATCACGCATGCCCCCGATGTGGACGGCAGGAAGCTCTTCTGCCATGAGACGACCATCGGGTATGACCTCAACGCCGATTCCTGGTCCGGCGCCACCATCGGACCGGACTTCTGGGCCCTCGACGGCAAGGAGGCCCGTGAGTTCGCGGAGAAGATCGGGCTCGACCGCCTGGCGGCGCGCGCGTGCGTCAGGCTCGGCATCGAAGCGCCGGGGCTCACGGGCCGCGAAGCGCTCCCGATCCCCAAGGGCGTGAATGTCGCACCCCAACCCAGCGCGCAGGCCGAGGCCGCGAAGGCCGCGGCGACCAAGATGGTGTCCGGCGAGACCGGCGGCGGGAAGCATATCTAGGGTTTACTTTACCGGTTGCAGCCCTTCCCATTCGGGAAGGGCTGTTTTCGTGCCGGGGTGTTGTGGGTAGCATCTTCTCTGATTCTGACCGGCTTTCGTTTTGGAGCTGATGATCTGTGGACGATGAGAAGTTCGACCTCAACTCGAGGATCTGGGTTTGGTTCAATAGCGTGCTCTCCTATGACAACATCATCGCGCACGATTTCCTCAATGAGATCGACGGCTGCGCCACGTTCGCAGACGTCATCATCGGCCTCGCCGATCGGTGCCCCCTTTCCGATTTCCTCGGCGACACGCTCATCGGTTCCAGCTCGCTCCTCTCCAAGATCGCCGACCTGTGCGATGTCGACCTGGATACCGCGCTCGGCCTCTGGGAATATGCGAGCGGCGAGGATATCGACCAGTTTGACAAGGAAGGCATCCTGCATATGATTGACGCCGCGAAGAAGGCCGAAGGGATTGAACCGTATGTATCCCAGGCCGGGCCAAATGGCGGTGTGGACGATGGCGAGGACCTGCGTGCAGGCGGACCGGTTTCCGAGGGCGACCCGTGGCGCGACGGCATGGTCGCACAGGTCGCTGGGCTCATGGAGCAGGTCGTTGACCTGGACGCCAAGGCAGCCGCCGGCGCCGATACCGTGCTTGCCGAGTTGTTCGAGCCCCTGGCGAACAATTCCACCGATGCCGCAATCGAACTCTTCGGGGTCTATTCGAGGTCTGACGCAAGCGGACGCTCGGCTATCGCCGAGGTTTTCCACGCCCTGACCGGCGAGACCTTCGATTCGTTCCTCATGGAGGCCTCGCGGACGTGCGAGGAGACGCTTGAGGCTTATCGGGGCAACAGCTTGCCCGGCCCTGATGCAATGGCCGCGGCGGCTAAGAAGGCGGCCGGGGCTAAGGTTTCGGCTGGTGTGGATGGCGGCGGGAAGCATATCTAGAGCGGTTTGCCTTATCTGCTTTTAATTTAATTGATTGGATGGTTCATCATGGACAGCCTCGTTGACGACAACTTCTCCGAGATCAGAAAAACCTTCACCGATCCCCTGTATAACGCCATGGGTCTCCATGTGGACATGGGGGCTTCTTTTCACGATTACGGCACCCGCGACGATTACGGTATCGGTTGCTGTGCGACGCTTGACGGCGTGACGCATTACGCGAAGGCCTGGCCCATCGAGGACCATGATAGCCGGTGGGGTGCCTGCATGGGCTCCTTTACGTTCGATGAGAGCCTTGCGGGAAACGGCGTCGACTACGTCAGCCCCGACTCACTCGCCAAGATCATGGGCGATTACGGTTACCACGACTCGCGATCTTTCCTGGACTGCAATCTCGACGTTTGGAGCGACGAGCTTGTCGGTATTCTCGGGTACGAGGCGTTCGGAAGCAGCCAATCCGAAGCCCTCGTGCTGTCCCCACTTGCCGATAAGGAATCCGTGTTGCAACTCTTCTATACCTTCTCGGAGAAGGCCGACGGCCTGATCAGTGACGAACTGTTCAACACCCTATATTGGGAAATGGAAGCCGAGGAACGCTTTGCCCATGCAAGGCCCATCGAGGCAGTCGATATCGATTTCGATAGGGCCCGCGACATCGCATCGAGTTGCCTGCATCGTCAAATCGAGCTTAAAGACGATATATCCTTCCGCCTTGCCCTGGATATCCTTCCCAAACTCAACTGGGATGGACCTTCCATCGCCATCGATGCGCTTAACTATCTCGCAGATACGCAGGAATTCGGTATCGAAGCCCTGAGAAGCCATGCAACCGAGCTCTTCGGCTCCTGTCAGGCCTCTGTCGCCTTGGACCAGGCGGGCTACATCATCTATTCCTACAGCGAGCCCGATGCCGTCACCAAGATGGATGATATCTTCTATCCATCAATCTATTCGTTGCCAGACAGCGGTGATTTGATCGGCTCTTGCATCGACGCCCTGTACGACCCTTATATTCCCGAGGTCGAGGAGGCTATGAAAGATGTGCGTGAACGCAGGAAGAACCCCATGGCGCGCTATGGCTCTACGCCACTCGACGCGGTCAATGTCACGGTAACCCCCGCTTTGATTTTCTTCAAGAACGATCCGTCTGTTTCCCAGCGCGTGTATTTCTGCGATAAGTGCTCATCAGACCTCAATATCGGCGAAAAGATCTTCTCCTGCGGATATACCGCCGATGAGTTGCGCGGGATGATCGGAAAGAAGACCGACGAGAACTTCGTCGTCGTAGCCGTCGATGATCCATTTAAGGTGAGGGCCACCTATCTGAACCTCACCCAGAAGATACCCAGTCCAGCAGAGATTGCCGCGTCGGCAAAGAAAGCTGCCGGGGCTAAGGTTTCGGCTGGTGTGGATGGCGGCGGGAAGCGTATCTAGAGCTGTTTGTTCTCAATGTCGATTGATGGCAGCCCTTTCCTTTTGGGAAGGGCCGTTTTCGTTGCCGGGCAGGGCGGGTAGCATCTTCTGTGTATCTGGCTGACTTGTTTTTGGAGCTGATGGTTTATGGCGGCGAAACAATACGAACTCGGTTCGAATGTCCTCGATTGGTATAGGGATTTCTGCCCGGGGAACAGCTTCCAGGTGGTGATTCGTCCCGATATCACGTTCGCAGACGTCGTCGTGGGCATGGCGAACGGTGTCGATTTGAACAACCTTATCGGTTCCGATAGCGAGATCTTCGGCAACATCGTGGTCGCGAAATTGGCCGAGATCACCGGAGAGAGCTACGAGACCGTTTCAAATGTCTGGCATGAGGCGCCGATGAATAGCGATTACATCGGCGAGGACGAGCGGCGCCTCATTGAGGCCGCCAAGCTCGTGATCGAACCCAGATCTAGGCGAATTACCACTGTCGATATCGATTTCGGCAAGGCCTTCAGCATCGCAAATCACGCTATGCTGAACGAGATCATGCCATCCTTTGACGACCCTGCTCTCTACGGTATCGCTGAGAGAGTCCTACCAAATCTCGAGTGGCGCACCGATTCTATTGCTATCGATGCCATCAATGAGCTCTGTTGCGATCGCTACGCCGAGCACTATGACCTCGAGGCCGTTCGGAGCCATGCCACCGAACTGTTCGCAGCCTGCCAGGTCCAGTTGGCGTTCATACAGGCGGACCTCGTTTTTCAAGCGCTCGACTGGACGATTCCGGCGACGGATAGGGTTCGTTTCGGATCCGTCTATACCTCGGATCCGTATTCACGTCGTTACATCTCGACTTGTTGCCTTGGTGCATTTAGCCACCCTCGTTTTACCGTCGCCAGAGAGGCCGTTGCCGATATCGAGAAGCGAAGCAATGCCAAGAACAGCCCAACTAACATAGTTGCGGCGGCCAAGAAGGCGGCCGGCGCCGACGTGTCGGCCGATGGGGCCGGCAGCGGCAAGCATATCTAGCGCCTTCTTAGTTTTGCCGCGGTCAGATGGCGGCCCTTCCCGTTCGGGAAGGGCCGTTCTCGTTAATGGGCGATGCGGGTAGCATCTTCGATGTATCTGGCCGACCCTCTTTATTGGAGCTGGCGAAATGAGCAAGAAGCATTTCAATTTCAAGTCTAGTATCCGCGATTGGTATATCCGGGCCTTTCCATCCGATGAGCTCGGTTACAGGATCAACCCGCTCGCCACCTTTGCCGGCGCCGTGAAATGCATGGCGGACGGAGGCGACATCTATAAGTATCTCGGCGTCGGGGACTCCCTGGTGCGCGAGAACGTATTCTCCAAGATCGCCGCCATCACGGGCGTGGATTACGATGCCGTATACGGCCTTTGGCTTCATCATGACGAAGACGAGTGCAGCAGACTGGTCTTCCTCGGCGACCATCCGGACTGCGCCGTAGATCGCGACTGGCGGGAGCAGTTCGATGAGGTGGTCTCCCCTTCCGAGCAAGTGCGCTATGACGAGATGCTTGCAGCCGAAGAGCAGCGCAAGGCCGAGACGTTCGATTCGTTCATGGAGGTCAACGAGACTCCCATGGACGAGGTGCGAAGCGCCGGGATCGCGATGGTTCTCATGCAGGGCATCGTTTTCGCGGAGATCGCCAAGAAGATCGATGGGCCAAGCGAGGAGCTGAACGAACGCATCGCGACCTTCAACCACGACCTCAAGCGCCTCTACAACGAACCGCTCCACAAGAAGGTGGAACAAATCGAGAACCAGGTCGGAAAGCTGGAGGAGAAGGCGGCCATATACGACGAGATGCGCTATACCGCCGAGCATACCGATCCGGCGGATATCCGAATCGCAGAGGGCAGCACCAGCATGACCGGCGCATTGATGGCCGCCGCGATGGCGAGCTACGACCTGTCATGCGGTCTTATCGACGATGAGCACATCGGACGATACAGCGACGTCATCACCGCCCTCGAGGAGCGCATGGGGGTCGGTGCCGGCGGACTCTCCGTCCAGACCGAGGCGGGCGAGCTCATCGCCAACGCCAAGGAGGACGGCATCAGCGTCGGCATCAACATCCCCGGCGGCAAATGCGCGGATATCGCCTTCGTCGATGCGGACCCGGGCGCCGACGACCTCTACCCGACACCCGTTCGCGCCTTCACCTACAACGGCCGCGACGAGGAGCCCGATCACCGCACCGACGTGCATCTCGACGGGGACATGGTGCTCGATGGACAGATGACTGCCGAGACCCCCGCGCATGTACCCGCCGATATCACCGCGGCTGCCAAGGAGGCCGCCGCCAAGAGCGTCAAGCCCGACACCGTCGGAACCGACGGCATCAAGCACTAGGCGGGAGGCATAGCCATGGAAGAGACCTATCAGCTCATCGAGGGGTCGCCGACGCTGCGCGACCTGGACGCGGAGAACGGCTTCCTCTGGTGCCCGTTCGGGCACTCGGGGCGCCAGAACGAGCCGGGTATCCTGATCAGCCGCCTCGATGACGGCAGCTACGACGTGAGGCTCGGGACCGGGTTCGACAGCCCCGAGCGCTTCGCGACCGGGGACCCCGATTGGTCCTGGATGGACTTGTCCGTGGCCTCCACCGTGGAGCTCACCTTCGCGGACGACATGGCGCTCAACGACTGGATCGCGAGCGAGACGACCGCCACCGGCGCCGCATGGGCTCGATGCTTCAACCCCTATTGCGGTCCTGACGAGAAGACATTGAACACCTCTGAAATCATCGATACGCTTAGGCGCTTCGAGAGCCCTTCGTATATCGTGCGCGGGCCCATCGAGGATATCGAGAGCCTACCGGTCGGGTACTACTGGTGCCCGGATGCACTCGACCCCGACCCGTCCTATAACGGCTACCTGCTGAACGTGTTCGCCGGCTTTGACGGCCGTGGGCTCCCTGGCAAGTTCTTCGAGCTCTTCGGCGGGGTCACGCTGAACGACGTGCCCTCCTTCGGGTTCGACGACGGCTGGGACGGCTCGTGCCTCAACCGCCTCGACTGGTTCGAGGACGCTGCGGGCATGGACGCCGACGGGCTCTCCGCCGGGCTCGTGGCGAACGACGCCGAATCCATCAAGGCCCTCATCGGGAACTGCCCCGCCTGGATCGAGTGCTTCCCCTCGTACAGCGAGAAGGCCGCCAAGGGCGTCGACGATGCGGTCCAGGCCGTGAAGGCGTATCGATTGGAAGGCAAAAGGGTACACAGGGAGGTAATCCCCGGGTATCTCTATGAGACTGCGAAGGCCGCCGCGGCCAAGACCGCCGGCGGGGCCGATGGCGGCACCGGGCCCCATATCTAGGAAGGCGATCTGCATGGACTACTTCTCCCGTAAACCTGACTTCCCCACCTTCGAGGATATCTATATCGCCCGCGCGCAGGGAGCCATCGAGCTCGAGCGGCGCGGCGACGAGGTCGCCTGCCGCTTCGGCCCGGACGGCCCCGCCTTCATGCTCCCCCAGGGCGCAACCCGGGGCGATATCATCCGGGGCTGCCTCGCCTGCGACGGCATCGTCGAGGTGTTGAAGGGCGATCCGGGGATCCGTGTCGCGTGTGCCGGGTGGCTGGACTCGTACTTCACCGAGGTCGCCGATCGGGCCCCCGTCGGGGAGACCTGCGGCGCCGACTGCCTTTTCGCATGCCATGTCGATATCGACGGCATCTACGCGGAGCGCACCGGGGACCCAGACGGGCTTCGCGCCTACTGCGACCCGATGGGGGTCGGCTGGAACTACGGCCCGATCTACTACTTCCCGCGCGAGTCCATCGAGCAGGTGGTCGGGCAGCTGTGCGAGGACGGGGACGATTTCCCCGTCCTGTTCGACGGGGAGCGCGTGATCGAGGCTTTCGACGGCACGCCCGTTCACATGTCGGTGCCCGTCGAGGTCGACGGCGAGAAGGTGTGGACCTGCGGCTACGACTTCTGCTGGTGCGAGACCGTCGCGCCCGATTTCAGCCGCGCGCGGGGGCACTTCCCCGACGCGACCGTGGCCGCCTGGGCTGCCGCGCGGAACGTGAATCAATCTGATGGCGATTTGGGCCTCAAGGAGCGTATGTGATGAACGAGTCCATTTCCGTAATGACCGATGCCGGCGAGCTTGTCGCCACGCCGTTCGCAGGCGGCATCAGCGTCGATATCAACCTGCCCGACGGCAAGGGCAGCGGCCAGCTTGCGTTCATCGAAGCCGCACCGGAAGGGCTTCGCGATGACTACCCGACGCCTGTCCACGTGTTCACGTATGACGGGCTAGATTCGGAGCCGGTCCATCGCACGGACGTGCATCTCGACGGGGATGCCATGACGCTCGATCCCGTGAAGGGCGCGGCGGCACGCAATGGCGCCGATACGGGATATAGGCAGCTGGATTCCGATTTTGTCAACGCTTCCAACAGTTGGGATGAGGTATACGGGTTCATCAAACGTTCCGACCCCAATTCCACGGGTATGCCCGCGAGTTTCGACTATGCCCTGCTCGCACTCGATTCCAACGGATGGCATTTCGGTGAATCGAATGCGAGCGCCTTTGATATCCCCGCCAAGGACCTCGATTTCTTCCTGGGTATCTTCTACTGCTCAAGCATTTCGGAATTTGCTGCGTATGCTTCTGAGTGCAACGAGCCCGATTTCCAGGAATGGCTCTGCTCGATGTATCTCCGCGACCAGGTGGAAGACCGTCTCCGCCACGAAATATCTTGCAATTGCATACAATCGACCGTTGACGCCTTCAAACTGCTTTCCGATAAGATCGGTTTCGAGTTCGAGCCTGAAAACAATCCCGCAAATGTCGCCAAGGCCGCCAGTGCGGCGGCAGTGCGTTCGGTCGGTTTCGGCTTGAGCGAGGCCGAGGGCATCAAACACTAGGGTCTGGCATATGACGCCCCTTCCCGTTCGGGAAGGGGCGTTCTCGTGTGGGTCACCGGCGGGTAGCATCGATGGGGACAACCGTTTCCCTGGAGGTGCCGAATATGGCCGATATGAATGCAAGCGACAGCGCAATCTCTACCGATGACCTCGAGATCGACAGCTATGACGACGTCGTGAAGCTGCTCGGCGCCGACGATGCCGCCTCGATGCTCGCCGATGTCGCGGGCAACCGGTTCAACCGGGAGGATATCATGAGGGCCATCCTGAATGGCGAGGATATCCATCTCGATTACTGGCCCGATTACGAGGAGCTTGAGTGGGCGACTCGCGTCTGCGGCGAACTGCTCGCCGACACCTCGCTCGAATGGGCCGATGGTTTCATCGACGCGGAGAAAATCGAGACGCACGAGGGGCTGACTGTCAGCGACCTTTCCCATGCCGTGGAATGCGTGCTGACGGATAAGTTCAACGACGGGCTCTACGAGGCGAGCCTTGTGGACCGTACCGAAATCGCCGATACGCTCGCTCAGGAGATCAAATCGCGACTCGACGGCGGTAAGCTCGGCCATGGGCCCTATGTCGACAGCGAATCGCTGCGCGACGACCTGACCGAGCGGTTCGGGTTCTTCTACGATATCGATTTTAGCGGGCTCACCTTCAAGACCTCGCTCATACTGTCCGTCAAGAGCCTGTATTTCGAGGGTGACGTCGTCGATTCCGCGCTCGACTGGCAGGCGGATTACCTCCCGTGCGTCTGCCACAGGGGCGGCCAGGGTGAGAACGATAGGTGGGAGTATGAGCCCACCGACGACTACAGGCCGTTCACGCGTCCCGCGGACATCCCCGAGAGCATCTTCGACAAGCTGTGCGCCTCGCAGGGCACGACCATCGAGAAGGTCGTCAACGACCCCGTTACCAAGTTCGAGCGCAGCTTCCGCGAGGATATCTTCAACTCGCAGCAGAACTCGCTCGTCGGTCTCACCGTCCTGGCAACCCTGCCTCTCGATGCGTTCCTGGACGCCAGCCTCTCGATGATCTGCCGCGGCGACCGCGAGAAGGCGGGAACGTTCACGGTCAAGCCCGGCACATACGAACCAATCATGGGCATCTACGACCCCATCAACGGGTGCGGCGGCACCGCGGGCATCGAACTCGACACGGACTTCGATATCGACCCGCGTGACATCAAGTACACGATGATGGAACCCAGGGGCGGGAAGTGGGAATCCGACCGCATCGATCTCTATACCCCGCAGGATTGCTTCGGGTTCTCCGAGCCCTTTGCCGGGCGTATCGAGTATTCCGAGAAGAAGCCCAAGATCGCCGCGAAGGCGAAGCCCGATCCCGCCGACCTCGGACGCCGCGCGAGTGTCGCGGCCGGTGCTACCATCCGCGACGGTGTCGATGGCGGCGGGATCAAACTGTAAGGGGAACACCATGGCCGACCGAGATGCCAAACGCAAGAGGCCCATCACTTGCCTGGAAACCGGGGTAACCTTTGAGTCCGCCTATCGGGCGGCCAAGGAGCTCGGCTTCGCCGACTCGCGCAACATCTTCCGCTCCATCCAGCGCGGCACCTGCACCCAGGGGCTGCATTTCTACTACGCCGATGCGCCGAAACCGTCGCCGGGGTTCTTCCTGCCTCCCAACAGGCCACCGCGTCCGGTGGTATGCCTCGACACCGGCGAGACGTTCGAGTCGGCATTCCAGGCGGGCCGCGCGTTCGGCATCGCCGCCGGGGCCGTGCGCACATCGGCCAGCACGGGCGTCGAACGCAACGGGCTCCACTTCTATTACGGCGACGAGCCGAAACCGGGCCCGGAGTTCTTCAGGGAACGACATTCGAAGACCAGGCCCATCGTCTGCCTGGAAACCGGCGAGACCTTCGACGGCAACCCGGCCGCCGCGCGCCCCCTGCACGTATCGCCCGCGACCATCAGCCAGGCCGTTCGCTACGGAACGCCCGTCGCCGGGCTCCATTTCTACCATGGAGACGAACCGAAGCCGGCTCCGGAGTTCTTCAAGCCGATCAAGCCCGAACGCGGTAAGAGCCCTATGCAGATGGCTGCCGCGGCTAGGGCCGCCGCGGGGAACCCGGGTCGCCCGGACGGTGGCCAGCGGCCCCGACGCGCGGTATAATCGATGCGGTCGGTAAGGCGCCCTCGGTTTCCGAGGGCGCCTTCTTGCGTCTTTTGGGAACGGTTTCAGTTTTCATGCGTAGGGCCCGCCGGTTTCCGGCGGGGCCTGCTTTCCCATGGGTTTCTCTGATGGCGGACGCCTTTTTGGGTTCCAGGGAGACTTTGGGGGGATCTGGTTGATTAGCCAGTGTTCCCAGAGTAAGTGGTTTAAACATAGACCATATTGGTATAATTGATGGGAGGAAGATTGGAGGATTTCCGTGAAAAGCGTCGAGGCGATCAAGATCCTACATAGCTGCGACCTGGAGGGGCGGATTCTTTTCCGCAGCCGCGAGCTGGGAACCCTTTTCGGTGAGTCCGGCGATACGCTCCGCTCGACCATCAAGAGGCTCGCCGCAGACGGGATCCTCGAGCGTGTCGCCCATGACGCATACCTCTACCTTCTGTTCCATCCCAACGGCTGCGATGTGCTCGGCCATATCGCGACGTTCCTGCGCCCCGGCGAGGTCACCTACGAAAGCCTCGAGTCCGCGGCATCGCAGTGGGGCTTCATCTCGCAAATCCCGCTCGGGCGCATCTCCTGCGTGACCACGGGCGCAGAAGGCCTCGTCGATACCCGATTCGGTGCCATCGAGTTTATCCACACGGACGATGACTCGAACGACGTCAAACGGGGAATACTCGACCGTATGCCGAGGAATCGGCTGCCGATCGCGACCGAGGAGCGCTGCCTGCACGACCTCGTCTCGAGGAAACGCAGCCTGGAGCTTATCGATTGGGATGAAGTGGATGTTGATTGACCTTGAGGAGCTTGCGGGTAATATCGCCAGCAAAGTCAATGGCGCCCGGCTTACGCCCGTCATCGAAAAGGAAATCGTCCATTACGAAATTATCCGGTCTCTTGGGAGGAACGACCTGCTTCGAGACATCACCTTTCAAGGCGGAACTTCCCTCCGCCTCTGCTACGGATCGCTTCGATATAGCGAAGACCTCGATTTCGTCGCCGGCGACAAGTTCGATTCGCTTCCCCTGGATGATTTCTCCAAGACCCTGCGCTCCGATCTGCTCAAGTCCTACGATACCGAGGTGAGCGTCAGGGAGCCCAAGGTCGTCAATGATTTCGATGGCGTCGGGATGCGGAGATGGACGGTGTCCGTTAATACCAACATCGCGCGCCCCGATTTGCCGAAACAGCGGATCAAGCTGGAGATCGCGTCCGTTCCGGCGCATACGTCCACGATTCGCCGGGTCGCGGTCAACTATCCCGAACTTGATGGAATGTATGACAACCTCACGATCCGGTGCCAGACGCTCGAGGAGATTCTGGCCGACAAGCTCATCTCATTCTCCGCCACCGATACGCATATCAGGCATCGCGACCTCTGGGATATCCCCTGGATCGTCCGTGCGCAGGAGATCGACTTCTCTGCCGTAGCCGCGCTTGTAGCGGCGAAGCACGCCGACTACCGCTGCCCCGCCTCCCTTGCCAGCATGATCGCCGTCGGCATGCAACGCGCTCACGTCTGCTATGCCGACGGGTCATTTACCGGACAGATGCAGCGTTTCCTATCCCCTGCCGTCTTGAACCGCACGCACGATTTCGATAATCACTGCGATGCCCTCAATACAATCGTTGAGAAGTGCTTCGGCCGCGTCGTAACCTCCCTCGGTATCTCAAATGATGTCGAGCGTGCCAGACGCAGGCTCGCGACCGAGATATCGTTGGGTTCTATTTCGGCTGCCGTGCTACCGAAAAGGACCTTGGGGCTTTCTTAAGGTAACAAATTAGGGGTATGTAAAATATGCGGTTGGAAGTTGGTAAATAACTGGTTGGTCAATCGTGATTCAGGCCATCAATGTCCAATCACGTATTTTACATACCCACTTCTTCTTGGCCATCCTGAAAGCCCCTCCCCGAGAGCGTTGCGCGCAGGAAGACATCCACCCTTGTATCTTCGCCACATATGGAGTATCTTCGCCATATCATTTATATTTGGCGAAGATACAAGGAATGTGGCGAAGATACCCCATGGCTCAATTCGACTATTCAAGGAAGCTCAGCACCCTTATGTCGCCCGAAATCATGTCGTCTATCGGCGATATGAGGGAGCACCGCGGAAGACAAGCGCTTTACGAGGCGACGAGGCCGGACGTGCTGGAAAGCCTCGTCGAGGTCGCGAAAATACAGAGCACGAGCGCGTCAAACAAAATCGAGAATATCGCGACCTCGGACAAAAGGCTTCGCGACCTGATGGCCGAGAAGGCCGAGCCGAAGAACCGAGACGAGCGCGAGATAGCCGGATACAGGTTCGTGCTCGACACGATCCACGAAAGGCACGATGCCGTACCCGTGACACCCGGCGTGATCCTGCAGCTCCATCGCGACCTGTACAGGTTCACTGGCGACTCGTTCGCAGGAAGGTGGAAGGATTCCGACAACGTGATCGCCGAGAGGTCGGCCAGCGGGGAGATGGTCGCAAGGTTCAGGCCCACGAGCGCCGCCGCGACTCCGGCGGCGGTAGACGCCATCTGCAGGGAATACCGAGCGCAAATCGAAGCCGGAACGTACGATCCCGTCCTCGTGTCGCTGGTGTTCGTGTTCGATTTCGTGAGCATCCACCCGTTCAACGACGGGAACGGGCGCATGAGCAGGCTGCTCACCCTGCTCCTCCTATACCGATGCGGATACACGGTCGGAAAATACGTATCGATCGAAAAGGAAATCGAAAGATCGAAGGAAACGTACTATGAGGCGCTCGGCGCAAGCTCCGCCGGGTGGCAGGACGGCGAGAACGACTACACCCCGTTCGTGACCTACATGCTCGGCGTGATGACGGCCTGCTACAAGGAGCTTGACAGGAGATTCGCCATTGCAGCGGGCCCCAAAGGCGGCGAAGGCATGCTGCGCGCATATTTCGAGCAGCTCGTCGGCGCAGCGACGAAGCGGGACATCATGGATGCGAACCCGTCCATAAGCAAGCGAACGGTCGAGCGCGTCCTCAAGAAGCTCCAAGATGACGGGACCATCGAGAAGACGGGCTCGGCGAGGTCTACCGCATATCGCAAACGCTAGGAACGGCGCCGTCAGGCTCGCTGAACGCGTCCTCGAAGGCCATCTCGCGGCGGATCTCGCCGTCCCTCGTCCTTCGAAAGCCGTCGGCCGATCTTGCTCGACGCGCCCCGCGCATTAAACGTCGAGGTCGCGGAGCTCGTCGACGTACCTGCGGTCCATGAAGTGCGTGCCGCAGCGGGCGCAGAAGTCCCAGTGCTCGTCGACGAGGCACCCGCAGTAGCCGCACTCGGCGACGAGCCCGCCCGCATGGAGGCAGATGAACGCGATGTCGGGGGACAGCAGCGCGCTTTCACGATCGGACAGCTTGCCCGACCGCGCGATGCGCTCGGCCTCCTCCAGGTGCACGTAGCTCGCGGCGAGCCTCTTGTCGCCGTCTTCCAGCGCCTTGCCCTTCAGGTAGCCCATCACGCTCGACACGCTGTACTTCGGCGGTATCGCCAGCAGCATGTGCACATGGTCGGGCATGAGGTGCCCCTCGATTATCTCGACGCCCTTGTGCTCGCAGAGCCTCCTCAGGATCTCCCCTATGTCGGACCTGATTTGGCCGTAGATGGCCTTTCGCCTATACTTCGGCGTAAACACGACTGTACAAGGCAAAGGGCGGCAAGCTGGTGCGTACCGACGCGCCTGAGTAGCGAGAGGACGGCATGGCCATGGATGAGGAGCGCGGGCTGGCCGTGCGCGAGGCGGGGTCCGACCTCGTCGCGAAGACCGAGAGGCAAGAGCCCTTGCTGTACTACGGCGGGAGCGGCAGCAACGGGGACAAGACCGCCATCGAGTACATCTCGGATATGCATCTGCTCCATCACGTGAGGTATTACGGCGGCGACATCCGCAAGACCGTCGACGAAGCGGCGAGGAACATCCGAGCATCCCACGCCGACCCGTTTTACACGAACTGGAAGACGGGCTGGATTGCGCCGAAGTCGATTTTCCTCGGCGACGTCGCGTCCGACAGGGACGTGACCGTCGAGTTCTACAGACGTTATTGGCTGAAAGTGGCATACCGCCAGTACAAGGAGTACAAGGCGCGGCTGATGGAGTCGCGGCCCAGCCCGGAGTCGGCGCGCAGGCAAGCGAACATCAAGCGCAGCGTCAAAAGCATCGACAAGTGCATCAGCGCCCAGAAGGACGAGTTCAAGCGGCTGAAGGCCAAAGTTGATAAGCATCTGAGTTACAGTCGCATCATCGCGCCGAAGGGCGGCATCAATGGTATCAAGGCATATCTCGCGAGCAGCTATTACAAGAAGCGCAATCTTCCGCGCTCCGCGAGGAAGAAGATTCTGGACGCCGCTGCCGCGAACGAGGAGCTGTGCCGGCTGGAGGGCATCAAGGCCAACCTCAAAGACAAGCTCGCGCTCGAGGAGCCGATCGATCTGCGCGACTTCAGGTTCGACCTGCATCGATACAGCCCCTCGTTCGACTATCTCGGCATCGTGATCCTCGGCAACCACGAGTACGTCGGCTTTCCCGACGTCGACGCCGCCGTCGCGTTCTACAAGGAGAGCCTCGAGCCCCTGGGATATGCCGTCTTGCAGAACGAGTGCATCGAGGATGACAGGTGCGTCATCTACGGCGGCACGGGCTTCGCGGCGCACAACGAGCGCTACAACGCGACGAACCTCGTGTGCTGCGACGCGATGACGGTCGACCGCGGGCTCTTCGCGATGGCCGCGCAGGGCCTCCCCGGCGCTGAGGCCGAGCTCAAGGAGGCTAAGGCCCGCGCGAGGGCGTACGAGGTCGAGCAGACTAGGCTGTTCGTGGAGGGCTACGAGGCCGCACGCGAACGCGCCCGAAAGGCGGGCAAATGCTTCATCTGCGCCTCCCACTACCCGGCGGAGGACTGCCTCGGGCGCATCGACAGGGACGCAGTCTACTTCTCGGGACACACGCACCAAAACAGGTATCTCAGGTCGGAGAACGCGGTCATCTACGCCGACAACCAGGTCGGCTACCATAAGAGGGGCGGCTTCGACCCGAGGTGGGACATGCGATTCAAGAGGGCTACGACCGGATGCGCGAGGAATCCCTACGCCGACCTCGCCGACGGCTGCTACCCAACGACGGCCGACGAGTACCTCAGCTTCTACCGGTTCATCGGCGAGTACGCTGGCACGGGCAAGATGATTCGCCAACGCTGCGAGAAGAACGACATGCACGTCATCAAGTCCAACGGCTATTACGGGTTCTTCCTCGTGGGCGAGAACGGGACGTCCATCGTCAACGGCGGCAAGACGAAGAGGGTCAGCACGCACCGCGACATCAAGTGGGCGCACGACAACTTCGACACCGTCGTGTCCAAGTACCTCGCCGCGCTCGCGCCGCTGCGCGAGAGGCAGGAGCAGGTCTCTGGCGAGCTGAAGCGACTCGGTTTCTCGGGGAACATCCACGGCCTCATCGTGGACGTGAACTTCTCCCATCACATCATGGTGAACCCTGCCGACGGCTCGCTAGTGTTCTATTATTCGCCTGAGTACGGATGGGTTGGCACGTTCGATTCGTTCCCGAAGCTGCTCGAGCACGTGAAGGATTCCGAGCAGCTGCACATCGACATGAACCCACTGTACGCGTTGCAGGCGGGAGACACGCCAACAAGGTGCGATGTCGCACTCGAGAGGTACGACGCCGGCGTGCTCGCGCCATCCCCGTCGATGGCGCTGGCCCCGGCGAGCATCGAGGGCGTTGAGGTCCTCGAGAAATCCGAGGGGCGCGACCTCGACCGGCTGGTGAACGTCGACCTCGAGCACGGGGCCTATAAGCTGTCCCGCGACGTAGCGCCCCTGCAGCGGCTGTTCTCGAAGCACGTGCTGCGCAACTTCGATGCGAGATTGGCCGAGCTCGACGACGGCAGCGCCGCGCGCAGGACGAAGTCGATGGCCGGGCGCGTGTTCAAGGACGAGTTCGGCATGATGTGGCTCATCGTGGGCGACGACCTCGGCGAGTTCGTCGACGCGCTCGACCAGGACGGCAAGGAGCGGCGCGTCACCGTGCTCGCGCTCAGGAAGCTGGTCGCCACACAGGGCGACGGGCGCTGGTTGACGAAGAGCCTCGATGAGACGGAGTCGGCCTTCAAGGGCAGGTACCAGCCGAAGGCGTGGCGCGGCGCCTTGCCGTCGCTGCGTCTAAGAGACCTCAGCGCAGGCGAATGACCCGAATCTACCGGCGCCCATTGGGGCCCGCCTTCCCCACCGAGGGAGGACGGGCCCTTTTTTGTGCCTGTATCAGCATGATTCAACCTGTTATTCCAGGTAGCGGTTTCCCTTGCCGCAGTTGCAGTCCTCGCATAGGGTCTGGAGGTTGGACATCACCGTCTTGCCGCCGCGCGATACGGGGACGATATGGTCGACGTGGAGCTTCACGCCGTCCTCGCGGCCGCGCCCGCAGCGGACGCAGTGAAAATCATCGCGACGGAGCACGTCGTAGCGCATCGCGCGAGTCACCTTGGCATGCTCCGCATCGTTGGCCATGCGGCGGTCCTGATATTCCAAGCGGCGCTTCTCACGTGCCTGCTTTCGTTTCGCCTTCTTGTGATCCCTGATAAGCATCGTGACGATAGCCTCAATGCCCCAAAGAACAGCAGCGAACATTACGAAAGGCATGAGGGCTTCTACCATTGCGTCCATTTGGGTTTCCTCTTTCTGTTAAGTGGTTGATGTAGCAAACTGCCCGACTTGTACCCGGATGGGAGGAAATCTATTTGCTGAGCTGGGGGGTCTATCGAATGAAAAGGCACCCGGTGTCCGGGCGCCAGCTTGGGTTCGTTGTTGGGACCGCCGGTTTCCGGCGGGGGCTGGGATGTTGGCGAATCGCGTCAGCCGTTCTTTGTTTGGCGGTATACGCGGAGCTCCCACTGCTTGCGCTCGACTTTCGCCACGGCGTCCAGGATGAAACCCGTGGCGAGCGAGAGCGCAGCCATGAACATGAGCGCTACGGCGAGGATCGCGGTCGGGAACCGGGGCACGAGGCCGGTGGCGAGGTATTCGGTCACGACCGGGATGCCGGCACACAGGCCGCCGATGCAGAACAGCAGGGCGACCAGCGAGAAAAACTTCAACGGACGGTAGTCCTTGAACAGGGTGCCGATCATGGCGATTACCTTCAGCCCGTCTCTCACTGTGTTCAATTTCGAGACCGAGCCCTCGGGGCGGTTTCGGTATTCCACGGGGACATCGGCGATCCGCCAGCGGCGATCGACGGCATGGATCGATAGCTCAGTCTCGATCTGGAAGCCCTCGGACAGGACCGGAAAGGTCTTAACGAACGGCCTGGACATGGCACGGTAGCCGGTCATGACGTCCTCGAAGCCGTAGCCGTATATCCATCTGATCATGGCGCGCACGAGGTCGTTGCCGAAGCCGTGAAAGGCGCGGGCGTTCTGCTGCGCATAGGTACCGTTGGATAGACGGTCCCCGACGACCATATCGGCCTCGCCCGCGAGGATGGGAGCGCAGAGCGATCGCGCCGATTCCGCCGGGTAGGTGTCGTCGCCGTCGACCATGAGGTAGCAGTCGGCATCGATGTCGCGGAACATCTGCCGACAGACATTGCCCTTGCCCTGGCGAGGCTCATACTTGACGATAGCGCCTCGCGTGCGGGCGATCTCGGCGGTGCCGTCGGTCGAGTTGTTGTCGTAGACGTAGACGGTCGCCTCGGGAAGCTCGCTGCGGAAGTCATCGATGACCTTGCCGATAGTCAAGGCCTCGTTATAGCAGGGAATGATGACCGCAATACCGTCTCGAACCACTGTCTGCGCTCCCTATTTGATATCCAGATAGACACACGGCGTGTTGCAGGACGTGTTCGCGGGCCCCGCAACGGCGATAAAACCGTGACCGGCATCCATAACGTCAGCATTTGCAATATCGGGAGGCAGGCGGAACAGGTCCTCATAGTCGATAAATGCTGCGCATGTCCTATACCCGCCGCTGCGGATAATCACAAGCTCGTTTACCTCGGTCTTCGTTCGGCAATACTCAATAACGGTCATAAGAGTGCTCCTTCTCGGCTCTGCTTTCCAGTATCGTGAGACTTTTACCCTTGGTGAAAAAATCTATTCGCTGAACGGGGCATATATTGAAAAAGGCACCCGTTGTCCGGGTGCCTTCACATGGGCGTTGCGAGCCCCGCCGGTGTCCGGCGGGGCTTTGGTTTTCACTGAGTGGGCTACAGGTCGTCTTCCAGGATGGGATAGTGGGCGGTGAGGCTGCGGAACTTGCGGTAGTAATCGCTCAGGCGGTCGGTCACGCGGTGGCGCTTGTCGTCGCGGGTATCCTTTCGCTTACTTTCTAGAAGAGGTCGGCGAACATCGAATCGTCCTCCCCGTAGTCGTCATCGTCGTCAGGATCATCATCGCTGCCGATTTCATTGGGGTCCTCGTCGGGATCTTCGGCCGGGTCCGAACCGTCATCAGCCACAGTATCGCTACCGGCGGACTCGATTTCCAAGCCGCCGGGTTCGGGGCCGGCATCGGTCTCCGTGCTGTCTCCCGCAGTATCCGTGGAGGGCTCGGGTGAATCCTTATCGGGGCCGTCTTCCATCGAGACTTGATTTTCGTCGCCGTCTCCGGCGTCGATTGTCGGCGCGTCACCGTCTGCCGCGTCATGGGACGGCTGCGGTTCACTTTCGGTCGCCTCGACGTCGGTGGGCGAATCGTCGGAGACGGTGCCACCGCCGCTCACCATGCCCTCGGCGGTCTTCATGGCGACGAGCTGCCCGCCGAAGGTCATGAGCTCCATGTGCGCGTACTGCTCGGGATCGACCACGACCGTGGGCTCGGGACGGAGCTCCATGAGGTTCCGGTCGCCGCGCGTCCAGGCTCCGCGGGTCCATGTGATGCCCGAGTCGAGGTCGCTCCAATCAATCAGGTCGTCGGCCATGAGCATGCCGTCGCCGAACGAGAGAACGGTCGGCACGATCGTCTCGTAGCTGCCGGACTCATAGTAGATGCAGAGGCCCTGGCCGTGGTCTCCCATGAAGTTGCCGCTGTCGTCGAACAGCACCTCGAACACCGACGCAGCCAAACGCGAGCCGTCCTCGGTCCTCACAAGAATCGGCTTGCCGTCCGCATAGACACCTTCGACGGCTTCCAGCTCGTCCGGCTCGATGATCGTCACGGCGCGCTTGAGGAGCTGCATGTCGTCGCTCGTGGTGATGAACACGCTGCGCTCAAGTAGCACGCCCTGGTTAAGGTAATCGGAAATGTCGAGGAAGTCGTCCTCGAGCATGATGCCGCTGTGCAGGTCCATTCGCGTCGTCTCGATCACGCGGACCCTGTCGTGCATCTTCACGATGATGTTCACCGTCTATCTCCTCCTCGTATGGTTTGTCGGTGTGTAGCCGTCGTCCCCGCTATCGTCGCGGGACGGTGCGTATGCCCGCGCGTCCCTCGCGTTGCCCTTGTCCCTCTTCTCGAGCTCGAGCTCCTTGACCTTCGGGTGCGAGTTCAGCAGCGCGTTGACGTCAGCGATTGTCGGTTCGCCGCCGAGGCTGTCGACGTCGGCCTGCGCGACGACGCCGGACTCCACGAGGTCTTCAAGGTATTTCATCTGCCTCTCGGTCGCCGGTCGCTGTAGATACGGCTCCCATCCGGGTTTCGCCTTCGTGACGTCCCCGTCTGGCACTGCAACAGTCACGGGGGCGTCCTGCGCCCATTCGCTTCCGGCCATGCCGTACGCCGAGCGGGCGGCGCGCAAGTCCTCCTCGCGCTGCTCGCTTACGATCTTCGCCTTGGCGCGCTCGTGGTCGCGCTCGATCTGCTTGATCCTGTCCGGCGTCAGCGCGCCGGCAGCGATCGCCTGCGAATAGGCCTCCCTGTAGCGGACGTATTCGCGCGTCAGCTCGGCGCTCTGGTCGGCGGTGATGACCTTAGCGCCGCGCACGTTGCGCCCGGCGCCCTTCTGCCTCTCGCCGCGCCCGCGGACATCGGTGGGGCCGATCGGCATCTGCGAGGAAGCCAGGACATCGACCGCGGCGGAAAGGCGGCGCGAGCGGTTGCGGATGTCGCCCGCAGTGGAAGCGAGGTTAGCGGCGTCGGCCTTGACGCCCTCGCGGCGCGCGAGGAGGTCGGTATAGGTCGTATCGGTGAGCCCGATGCCGCGCTCGGCCATCCACTTGCGGATCGCCTCCATCTCGCGGAGCTCCACGGCGTTGTCCTCGCGCCATGCCGCCAGGACGCCCGGGTCGGTCGGGCGGGCGGTCAGCTGCGCGGCGCAGGCCGTGTAGACCTCGACTTGGCGGATCGCCTCGGCGGTCTGCTCGGCCTCCAGCTTGAGCGCGTCAGCCCTCGCGTCGAGCGCGTCGACCTCGGCGGCAAGGCGCTTCGCGTCCGCCGCCATGTCCGCGTAGCATCGGTAGCCGCGCTCACGGATGATGTTCACCGCGTCGGCGGCGGCAGCGAGGCGCGCGGCGGAGCGCTCGATCCTCTTCGACCGCTCGAGGTTGTTTGACGCCACCGCCTCGAACGTCATGGGCGGCAGGACGACGTCGGGGACTAGGTCCTCGGCGCACATCCTGACGTTCGGGCGCCGTCCTTCCAGTCGCACGGCAAGGCGCTCGCGCAACCCTTCGACCGTATAGGAGTCGTCCAGCTTGTATCCCTTTACGGGACGCCCTTTGCCCTCGGGCGGGTAGAACGTCAGCACGCCGCGGCGGTTGATGTTGATTCGGTATCCCTTTTCCGTCAGGCGCCTCTCGAGCGCGGGCCATGTCCGGCAGCCCTGAAGGGCAGCCTCGATATCGTCGTGCATCGCGTCGGTCCAGAGTCTCCTGCCGCTGTACCGGGCGCGGCGCTGGGCGTCCGTCTGATGCCTGCGCGGCGGTCGCGCCTCCTGCAATACGACCTCGCGCCGACGGTCGGGGCGCGGCGTTCTCGCGTACCAGGAACCGTCCTCGTCCCTCGAGAACTTGAAATTGTCGAAGGCGGCGTAGCCGTAGTCGCGGCAGATGCGCTGGAGCTCCATCGCGTCGGCCTGCACGTCATCGTCGTCGAGGTGGATCTTCCTGCCGTCGACGGGGTTGACGGAGTTGACGACGACGTGGGCATGCGGGATGCCGTTGTCGACGTGCGTCTCGATCACCCACTGGTAGCCGCCGTAGCGCTCCCTCACCCAATCGTATGCCAATGTGTCGACCGCCTTGGCATCCAATCCGTCCTCGGGGTCGGGTGAGATCACGAAATGGTAGTACTTGCGGCCCGTGTCCTTCTCGAACATCTGGCGCGTCGCGTCCATCTGCTCGTCCCAATCGGCGCTATCGAGATCGATCGAGCTCGAGCGGAACGTCATGGCACGGCCGTTGCGCGCAAGGTAGTCCTTGATCTGCCTACAGCCGCCGAACTTCCGGGCGAGCGTCTTGAGCATCGCCATGCTAGCGCTCGACCTCCGATTGCTTCCTGAGCTGCACCATGAGGCCGCGCGTCTCCGCGAGCGCCTTGCAGTACGGGTCCTTCAGCGTCGCGACGAAGTTCTCGATCTGCTCAACGAGTTCGCGGCGGCGCTCGTGGCTCACGTCCGGCATGTCCTGTAAGAGCAGCAGCGTGTTCGCCGCGGCGGCGAGCTGGTTCAGGTTCACGCCCTGCTTGTTGAGTTCGTAGAAATACTTCTGGAAGAAATCGGGGTCGCCGATGTAGTACATGGGCGTGTGGAGTATTCGGTCGACCATGAAGCGCGACTGCGTCATGCCGGCTTTCCGCGCACCCGTGCGTATAAAGGTGTCCTCGTAGGGCGTCACGTTGAAATGCTTCTGCACCGTGCGGTGCTCGGTATCGAGCAGCCCCTCCAGTGCCTCCTTCACGTCCACGCGCTCGCCGCCGGGCAGCTTCGCCAGCGTGAATTCATGCTTGCCGTAGACCGCCGTCTCGCGGATGAAGTTTGTCACGGTCGTGCCCGCAAGACGTGCCTTCGCCTTGAGCGCGCCGATCTCCTCCTCGGTCAACCTGATGCTGACCATCCTCGTCTGTGAGGTGGCTTCCTTTGCCACGCTTCCTCCAATTCCTCGCGCACCCGTGCGCGACCCCGGTCCAAGGGCGGAGCCCTGGCAAGCGCCGAAGGCGGGCGGGTTTCCGTCGGCGGGCCGTGCCCGGTGGCGGAAATCTGACCGACTCCGGCGGCATAGTTGTACATACATCTACGATGGAGGTACAACTATGCGTCTCTTGCGAAGTTTTCAGTATCCTACCCCTATTTGCCTGGGTTTAAACCGGTTTGCACCGGTCATCCGATGCCGTTATACCGTCCGCGTTTCGGCTATCCCTCGTCTCTTTCGCGACGAACGGGACGCTGCTCATCTGTTGCAAGTCCGATACGGCTCGAATACCGTCACGGCCGTATAAGTTGTTTTCAGCGATGAGAAGGATCTGCTCGCGGCCGATGGCGATGCCGTGGACGACCCGGCGCCGATCTACGAGCTGCTTGCGGAGAGATGTCGGCATGTCCGCGTGGCACTCGAAGTTATGACGGGGTGCGAGTAGCCTGCGCGCCCGATCGCGGCAGGAGTCTGGCGCGCAGGCGCGTGTCCAACGTCTCGGTGCGCGCCGACCCGATACCTCCCGGCTCCGGCGGGCGTGCATCGAGGCGGGGCCGTCCGTGTCCGCCGCGAGCGTTTCCGCTCGCTTTCCATCGTTGTCCGGTCAGTGTTCCGGGCGTTGCGTCGCGACATGAAAAAGGCCGCCACCGTGTTCCGGTGGCGGCCTCTCGCCCGGCGACCCTCGCCAATGCGAGGTCTACGCCTTCTTGTCCGCGAGACGTTCGTAGTCGTCGCTCGAGAGCACCACGGCATACACGGCGCCGTCCTTCATCAGGTACGCCATGCCGTTGCGCTCGATGCGACGCTCGATCTCGGCCTGCGGGTCGCTGACGCCGCCGAGGTCGACGCTGGACTCCATCAGGCGTCTGATGTCGTCCATCGTCAAGTTCTGCATCTGCTCGGTGAACGCTTGGCGCTTCTGGCGGGCGCGGCGCTTCTCGCGCTTCTCGGCCTCGGCCGTCCTCTTGGCAGCCTCGGCTGCGCCGTCCGCAGTCGAGGCCTTCGGCTTCTCGGTCGCGGTCGGCTCGATGTCGTACGGGACATCGCTATCGGTTTCGAACATATTCTCCCTCCCCTCTGGTCACGTCGCCGGCATTACCATTCGATGCTACCCAAAAGCGCCCGGTCCCAAACGCCGGCCGCCGTATCCGTAGTCCTGCAATTGCGCGGGCCGTTTCCGCCGCCTGTTTCGCGCGTTGCTCAAAAAGGATCCCCGCCATCGGTTCCGATGGCGGGGATCTGTGCTACTTGAAACCGCGACGGTGCGAGCCGGCGGTCTTCATGTGGCATCCGGCATGCCCTATGACTATCAGCTCGTTTTCCCGATCGATGTAGAAGTGAAGGCGGAAGGTGTTCTTCTGGCTCCTCCCCTTGATGTGCGCGGAGATGTCGACGGTTCGGCCGCCGTAGCTCCTCTCGCGCATCTTCATCAGATCGGCGCGCGCCCTGGTGGCGCTGCTCTCGCTGAAGGTGAGCTCGTAACCCGTACGGCGCTGGAACTCGTCTGCGACCCGGCCCTCGCAACCGTCGTCCTCGAACAGGAGTCCGTAGAGCGCCGTCGCGGCGCCACGGACGATATCCCACTCCTCGGCGAGGTTGCCGTCGTATGATTTGGCCGAGTCCATCGCCTCGGGAAGGACGACGATGCGGTCGGGCCAGATGGAGCGCGCGAGCTTCAGGAGGTCCGCCAGGTCGCGCGGGATCGACTGGAGGCATTCGGCCACCCTCGCGGCCCCGTCGTCGTCCGACGGCGCCGCGCACTGCGCCGCCTTGCGCTCGAGCGCGCGCTTCTCGCCTTCGAGGCGCTGGACGGTCCTCGTGAGCTCGTCCACCTTTGCCGTGGCGTCGGAATAGCTCCGCTCCTGGTCCGTCGCGATCTCCTCCCATGCCTCGGCGTCGGATCGCAGGCGCGCGATCTCCGCGCGCAGGCCGTCGATGTCGGCTACCGGCTCGGCGGGCGCCTTCGTCCGCGCACGCAGGCGCTCGATTCGCTCTCCTCGCAGCTGCGCAGCCACAGCACGTCGCCAATCCCGGCGACGTCGCCCGGTCGGCTGTCGATGCTGCGACCGAGGCCCTGCATGAGGACGTTGATGAAACCGTCGCGGCCGCCAGCGGCATAGCGCTCGACCCTGTGGCGCGTGAAGAGCGTGCACGCGGACAGCGAGTCCTCGGT
>JBKWJT010000004.1:0-137966 GCA_046979165.1 Collinsella sp. | reverse complement strand
CTCATCCGGTCCGACCGGGCCGCGCGGCAAGGAGATATATTGCCAGACCGGAGGGGCCCCGGGGGCGGGAATCTGGGCGTACACATTTCCTACACATTTTGTGATCCGACTAACGTTTGCCAGCCGTTACCTACCGCTCGCCGAGCATCTCTTTATATAAGGCAGTCTCATGGTTAAAGCGGATACGTCCCCCTAGCTAAAGCACAGCCAGCATCGAGCAACTCATCACGTTCTTCCACCGAGAACCCCTCGGCGTAGACGCGCACCACTGGTTCGGTCCCGCTAGGACGAACCAGCAGCCACGTGTCATCCTCGAATGCCAAACGCAAGCCATCCATATGACTAACGTTTTGCGGCACCTTGCCACAAATCGACTTGGGGTTTACGCCCGGCAGCAGGGTTCGTAACGTTTCGGCATCTTCGGCCTCAAGGCGCAAATCCCGTCGACCGTAACTCGTCTTACCAAAACTGTCCTCGAGTTGGTCGACCAGAACGCCCAAAGGCGCGTCCGTCTTAGCCATAAGATCACACAGAATCAGACAGGCGAGGATTCCATCGCGCTCGGGCATATGCGCGGCGATGCCGATACCACCGGCTTCTTCACCGCCTATGAGGACGCCGCCCTTCTTCATCTCCGCCGCTATATATTTGAAACCGACTGGTTTGACGGTCACGCGGCAGCCAAGCGCCTCGGCAATGCGACGCACGAGCGTCGAGCATGAAAGATTGACGACGACGCGCCCCTCCAAATTACGAAATTGAACCAAGTCGCCCAAAACGAGCGCCATGATCTGATGCGGATGTATATATCTGCCGCGCTCGTCAACCGCACCGATACGGTCGGCGTCGCCGTCGGTCACCAGACCAGCGCAAGCTCCGTCATCGATAACCGTGCGCTCGCAAGCGTCCACCCAAGGCTCAACGGGGTCGGGGCAGATATCTTCTTGGTCAGACGCCTGCCCGGCGTGAATCTCGTGCACCTCAACGCCAAGCTCGCGCAGCAAGTCGGCTAGATAACCCTGGGCTGCGCCGCCCATGGGATCGACAACCACGCGCAGGTGCGCGCCGCGGATGGCTTCGGCATCGACAAACGATGCCACCGCCTGCATATAGTCAGGAATGATATCCGCGGTGCGATATTGCCCCTCGATCCCCATTGGCTCGGGAGCCATGGTCTCTTCGAGCTCTTCGATGACATCCTGGTTGGCGGTCGAGCCGTCACCCATGCGAATCTTGAGGCACAGATAACCCTGCGGATGATGGGACCCCGTCACCATGAGCGCGCCGCACGCCTCACCGTCATAAGCCGCCGCCCACGTAAGGGCAGGGGTCGGAACAGGTCGCGAAGCGAGCACGGCGTCCAGCCCGTGCGCTGCTAGCACGCCCGCCGCAAGCTCAGCGAACTCGCTCGCCAGGGGCCGGGTGTCGAACCCTATATATACCGTTTTGCCCGGATTGGTCTTTTGCCACAACTCGCCGACGGCATCGGCGATACGGGCAACGTTATCGGCAGTGAAGTCCTCATCGACGCGAGCGCGCCAACCGTCAGTTCCAAAATGAATTATCGCGCACACGCGCAGACACCTCACAGTGTTTGGATCATGGTACGCGTGAGGTATACCCGCAACACGCACTCAGCAACCTGCCGGCACCAGCATTCACCATTTGGGCAAATGCTGCCGAGGACATGCAAGCAATAAAAAAACCGCCCCGTATGGAGCGGTTTTGCCCTTTATATATCGAGCGCCTCGGCCATCGCTGCCGTAGTGATTGCCGTGGTTCCACAGCAACTGCCCACCATTGCGGCGCCGGCATGTCTCCATTCGATGCATGCGCGCGCGAAAGCTTCGGGATTCTCGTGCCATACGGGGCCATCCTGAGTCTGGACCGGATCGCCTACGTTGGGACGCACCGTAACGGGAGTAGTCGCCGATGCAACCATCCTGGGCACCGCCGCATTCGCGGCCGCAAGCGAACAGCAATTAACACCAACCGAGTTTGCGCCGTGTTTTTCGGCGTACAAAACGGCTGCCTCGATGTTGAGGCCATCGCCCAGCAGGTCGCCTTTATCGTCAACGACAAAACTCACCAGAACAGGCATGCCGTCGGCGGCATCTCGGGCGCCGGCAAGCATGGGCTGCAGATTACGGATAGACGTCACCGTCTCGATCAGCAGACCGTCAACACCAGCATTGAGCAAGGCGTGCGCCTGTTCGCGCGCAATGCCGCGGATTTCACGATACTCGGCAGAGTCCTCGGCAAACCACTCAATACCGATCGGGCCCATCGAGCCCAGCAGCAGCTGAGGATGCGCCTGGCGGGCATCGTCGACGGCCCCGCGATTGACCTCCGCCACGGACGGCGCAATCTGGTCGTGCTTGAGGGCATAGCTCGATGCCTGAAAGGTGTTGGTAATGAGCACCTGCGCGCCGGCGGCGACATACAAGCGATGGATACGAGAAACGGTCTGCGGCTCTGCCAGATTCCAAAACGCCGGTGGAATGTCGGCGGCATCGTACTCACTCAACAAAACACTGCCCATGGGGCCCTGCGCCAACAAGGTCTCGCTCGACAAGCGGCGCGCAAGCTCCTCGGCACCAAAGCGGTTGTAATAACTCGTATCCATATATATCCCGCTATTCCTCGACGCTGATTCCCTGCTTTTCGAGATAGGCGAGCCAGCGGCTCATCGTGTCCTCGGATAGCGCATGCTCCATCATGCAGGCCTCGGAATCGGCTCGCTCAAATTCGACACCGAGCTCCTGAACCAAAAACGTACGGATGAGGCGATGACGGTACCAGATAGCCGTGCCAACCTCGCGGCCGCGATCGGTCAGGATTACCTTGCCGTAGTGCGATTGCTCGACAAGCTCGGATGCCTTGAGCGCCGAAACCGCTTTATTGACCGATGCCTTGGAGACGCCAAGGCGCTGCGCGATGTCGACCGATCGCACGCCGTTGGTTTCCCCCTCTTCGCTTTCAATGCGAACCATGCACTCCAAGTAGTCTTCGTTCGCCACCGTCAGATGTAGTTCGCGCGAGCTAATTGTCGTATCCATGATCTTCCGTCCCTTCTGCATTCAATGGCTGATTCTACCCCATCCAAGCGTCGCGGTATGCCGTGGCATACCGTGCTAGAGTTCTTGTTGCACACGACGACCAAGATTGGAGCGGTCTTTATGGAAAACACCACCACGAACCCCGATGTCCTCGAGCGCTTTTTGCGCTACGTCCAGATCAACACGCAGTCCGAGGATGCAAACTGCGACCAGGTACCCTCGAGCGCCGTTCAGTTTGACCTTGCCAACGTGCTGGCTGAAGAGCTGCGCGAGCTTGGTGCGGAAGATGCCCACGTGACCGAGCACGCCTATGTCTGCGCGCATATCCCCGCAAGTGCGGGCGCTGAGGACAAGCCCGCCCTGGGCCTGATCGCCCATCTCGACACCACCGAAGTTGCACCGGGCGCCGGCGTGAAGCCGCACATCGTACACTACGAAGGCGGCGACCTGGTCTGCGGCACGGTTGACGGTAAGCCCGTTGCCATGAGTACCGCCAAGCTTCCCGCCCTGAACGACCTCGCGGGTGAGGACCTGGTCTGCAGCGATGGCACCACGCTGCTGGGCGCGGACGACAAGGCAGGCGTCGCCGAGATCATGTCGCTTGTCGCGCGTATCGCTCAGGACCCTTCTCTGCCCCATCCCGCACTCGGCATTTGCTTCTGCCCTGACGAGGAGATCGGCCACGGAGCCGAGCTGTTGGATATCGATACCTTTGGCTGCAAGTACGCCTACACGGTCGACGGCGGCCCCATCGGCGAGCTGGAGTGGGAGTGCTTTAACGCCGCCGAGGTGACCGTCCGCTTTGAGGGCCAGTCCATCCACCCGGGCGACGCTAAAGGCCGTATGGTCAACGCAGGCAATCTGTTCTGCGACTTCAACGCGTTGCTCCCCTACGTGCAGCGCCCGGAGTATACGGAAGGCTACGAGGGCTTTTATCACCTTGAGGGTGTATCTGCAACCGTCGATCACGCCACAGCGCGCTATATCGTCCGCGACCATGACGCCGCCAAGTTCCAGCAGAAACTCGACCTTATTGATGCCGCCGCCTCGATGCTCAACCAGCGTCTGGGTGAGGAGCGTGTGACGGTCGAGATTAAGCAGCAGTATCGAAATATGGCCGAGATCGTTCGTGACTATCCCGAGCTTATTGATGTTGCCAAGGAAGCCTACCTTGCCTGCGGTGTTGAGCCCCAAGTGCTGCCGATTCGTGGCGGCACCGACGGCGCGCAGCTGTCGTTCCGCGGTCTGCCCTGCCCCAACCTTTCCACCGGCGGCTATTGCTACCACGGCGTCAACGAGTTCGTCCCGGTCAGTTCGCTCGTCAAGATGACCGACGTGCTCCAGGAGCTCGTCGCCCGCTTTGCATAAGGAACTCGAACAATCTAGGTAAGCAAAACCGCCCCGTCCTCAAAACCGAGAACGGGGCGGTTTTTGGTGCAAGGGGAGTAGTCAGCACCGCAGGTTGAGCCAACGTCAGCGAGCGACGTTCAGAGCGAACAAGTTGGCATGAAAAAGGCAAGGCATAGACCTTCTGGTCATGCCTTGCCTTTTGAATGACAAATTGTCGCTCTGGGCGGCGCGCAGCGTCGAGCGGTTACGCGGTTTGGTAAAACCGCGTAACTTAGTAGTTGGCCTCGTAGCCGTTGCCGTCGCCGGTGGGCTCTTCGTAGTAGTCCGAATCGCTCGAATCGCTTGAGTCATCGGAATCGTCAGAGCTGACCGATGAGGTTGCGGTACCGTTTGCGTAGTCGTCAGACGTGTTGTTGTTCAGGTCGCCGATTGTAGAGCTGGAACCGTCGGAAAGACCCATGGTGTTGGGACCCTTGGGATCCTTGCCGGCATCGACGCGCTCCATCATTTCCTTGAGCTCGTCCTCGTAGACAAAGACGTAGCTCACACCGTCGATCATGGTGCTGTCGTCGGCGTACGAGGGCAGGTTGGCCGAGTAGATACCGTCGACATCCATACCGCGCATGGCATTGACCGTAGCCACGATATCCTGAACGCTCATATCGGTTACGAGCATATCGGACAGCGAATTAACCAGGCCAAAGATCTTCGTGGCATCGAAGTTATTGAGAATCTGGTTGGCAAGGGCGCCAAGCACCTGACGCTGGTGGCGCATGCGCGTGTAATCGCCGTCGGCATAGGTGTAGCGGCAGCGGGCATAGGTAAGGGCGGTGGCACCGTCCATATGCTGCTGGCCAGCGGTAATCTTAATATCCAGGTGCTCGGGGTCGTCAACATCATCGGTTGCGTTAATGTCGATACCGCCAACCGAATCAATCAGCGCCTGCATACCGTCGAAGCTGACCTCGGCATAGTGGGAGATCTGAACACCGCACAGCTCGTTGACCGCCTCGACCATGGCCTCGGCGCCGCCAACGGTATGGCAGGCGTTGATCTTCATGGTCTCGCCCTTGTACTCGACCTTGGTGTCGCGCGGAACGGAAATGAGCGTCGCCTGCTTTTGCGTGGGGTCGATGCGTGCCAAGATAATCGAGTCGGCACGATACGTATCCTCGCCCGGACGGCCGTCGGTGCCAAGAAGCAGCACGTAGAACGGATCCTTTGCCTCATCGGTGTCAACCAGAACCCGACGCAGATTGTCGGTAATGACATTAGAATCGCCGAGCTTGCCCATAATGGTGGCAAACCACAGGCCGGCAGCGGTAGTGGCACTCAGCAGCACGCCAAGCACGACAATGAGCGCGACGTGACGAATCGTGTGGCTACGACGACGTTGACGAGCGCGCTCGGAATAGCGAGCCACGTTATCGCGACTGTAGATCTTGGCCTGCGCACCAGTTGAGGGTCTTCGGGCGGTGGTATCCGCGAGGGGCTTTTTATTAAACATAGGCAACCTGTATTAGTAGATGACGGGATCGGGGACGGAAGCATGCTCGACATGCGCGCCGAGCGCCTGCAGCTTTTCGACAAACTGCTCGTAGCCGCGCTTGATGTGATGGATGGCCGAAACCTCGGTCGTCCCGCCGGCGATCAAGCCCGCTACGACGAGGGCCGCTCCGCCACGCAGATCGGGCGAGGTAACCTGTGCACCCGAGAAGCCCTTAACGCCATGAATCATGGCATGATGGCTCTCGATACGAATGTCGGCACCCATGCGCACCAGCTCAGAGGCAAACATAAAGCGATTCTCGAAGATGTTCTCGGTAATAACGGAACTGCCGTCGGCAAGGGCGGAGAGCACCATAATCTGCGCCTGCATGTCCGTCGGGAAGCCGGGGAACGGAAGCGTCTGGATGTCGACCGGCTTGATACGCTCGGCACGGTTTACATGGACGCCATCCTCGACGCGCTCGCAGTCGATACCCATGAGCTCCATCTTCTTGAGCACCATGCCCAAGTGAATGGGGCAAAAGCCCGTGACATCGACACCGCGATCGTCGGCCATCAACGCACCGGCAACGATAAAGGTACCGGCCTCGATGCGGTCGCCCACCACGCGATGGGTAACGGGATGCAGCTCTTCCACGCCCTCGATGGTCACGACGGGCGTACCCGCGCCGACAATCTTGGCGCCCATCTCGTTGAGCATGTTGGCGAGATCGACGATCTCGGGCTCGCGGGCGGCATTGTCGATAACCGTGGTGCCCTGCGCGCGCACGGATGCCATGATGAGGTTCTCGGTCGCACCGACGCTGGCGAACTCGAGCGTGACGGTGGTACCGCGCAGACCTTGGGGCGCATTAGCGTTGATGTAGCCGTGGGCGGTATCGAACTCAACGCCCAGGGCCTCAAGACCAAGAATGTGCATATCGATCTTGCGAGCACCCAGGTTGCAGCCGCCCGGCATGGCGATCTTGGCGCGATGGAAGCGACCCAGCAGGGGTCCCATCACGGCGGTGGAAGCACGCATCTTGGCAACGAGCTCGTAGGGGGCCTCCCAAGAATCGACCTGAGAGGTATCAATCTCGAGCGTGTGCTCGTCAAGGACATCGATTGTGGCGCCCATACCCTTGAGCACCTTGCCCATCACGTGGACATCGGAAATATCGGGCACGTTCTGCAGCGTCGTCTTGCCCGGCGCCAGAAGCGTTGCCGCCATGAGTTTGAGTGCGGAGTTCTTGGCGCCCGAAACGGGCACGGAGCCTCCGATGGCGTGGCCACCCTCAACGCGGATAATATCCAAGGTCTACCCTTTCAAAAAGCATGCCCGGGATGGCTGAGCCATCCCGGGCATGATGTGTTCGCAAATGGTCGAACGCTAAATCGTTTGACTATTGGGCAAGCTTGAGCTTACACCATGCGATTTCATTATAGAGGTAGGCGCGGCGTGCATCATCCTCCGACAAATTACCCAGCTTCTCTTCAAAACCTTGAATATCAGCTTTAAGCTTGTCGGCATCGACGGTCGCCAAATCGCAAGCGCGCTCGGCGAGAACGGTCACGACATCGTCCGCAACCTGGGCATAGCCGCCGGCCACGGCAAACGTGTGGTCGACAGTGCCCATGGCCTTATCGGAAACGCGAACGTAACCGCGGTCGATCGTGCAGATCTCGCTGGAGTGAGCAGGCAGAACGCCAAACTCGCCATCCGTGGACGGAATCGACACAAACGCAGCGTCGCCCTCATAGGCGCAGCTCACGGGGCACACGATGCGGATACGCATAACCTACTTCTCCCCCATCTTGCGGGCGCGCTCGCGCACGTCCTCAATCGTGGAAGCATAG
Source organism: Collinsella sp. (assembly GCA_046979165.1). Classification (GTDB taxonomy): domain Bacteria; phylum Actinomycetota; class Coriobacteriia; order Coriobacteriales; family Coriobacteriaceae; genus Collinsella. Next base: position 130,212 of record JBKWJT010000004.1, on the reverse strand, counting down.
CGGAAAGCCTGCTCGGGCAGGTCATCGGCCTTGCCGTCGACAATCTCGGCGAAAGAGCGGACGGTATCCTCGACGCGGACGTAGACACCGGGGTTGCCGGTGAACTTCTCGGCGACGTGGAAGGACTGCGAGAGGAACTGCTGAATCTTACGGGCACGGTTGACCGTAAGGCGCTGCTCCTCGGACAGCTCGTCCATACCCAGAATGGCGATGATGTCCTGAAGGTCGGAGTACTCCTGCAGGAGCTCCTGGACCTTGACGGCGACACGGTAGTGCTCCTCGCCGACGATCGAGGGATCGAGAGCGTCGGAGGAAGATGCGAGCGGGTCGATAGCCGGGAACAGGCCGAGCGACGAAATGCTACGCGAAAGAACCGTGGTGGCGTCGAGGTGCGTAAACGTTGTGGCAGGCGCCGGGTCGGTCAGGTCGTCTGCGGGGACGTAGACAGCCTGGACGGAGGTAATGGAGCCCGTCTTGGTCGAGGTAATGCGCTCCTGGAGGTCGCCCATCTCGGTTGCCAGCGTGGGCTGGTAACCAACGGCGGACGGCATACGGCCCAGCAGTGCAGAAACCTCGGAACCTGCCTGGGAGAAGCGGAAGATGTTGTCGATGAACAGCAGAACGTCCTGGCCACGATCACGGAAATACTCAGCGGTAGTAAGGCCGGCCAGACCGATGCGCAGACGCGCTCCGGGCGGCTCGTTCATCTGACCATAGACCAAGCAGGTCTTGTCGATAACGCCAGACTCGCTCATCTCGAGGAACAGGTCGGTGCCCTCGCGGGTACGCTCGCCGACGCCGGTGAACACCGAGGTGCCGCCGTGCTCCTGGGCGAGGTTGTTGATGAGCTCCTGAATCAGAACGGTCTTGCCGACGCCGGCGCCGCCGAACAGGCCCGTCTTGCCGCCACGGATGTAGGGCTCGAGCAGGTCGACAGCCTTGATGCCGGTCTCGAAGATCTCGGTCTTGGTGGTGAGCTCGTCGAAACGGGGCGCTGCATGGTGGATGGGGTAGAACTCCTCCACCTCGGGCATGGGCTTGCCGTCGACGGGCTTGCCCATGACGTTCCAAATGCGGCCGAGCGTCTTGGGACCAACGGGCATCTTCATGGGCTCACCGGTATCGGTGGCGATGAGGCCGCGCTGCAGGCCGTCGGTCGAGGACATGGCGACCGTGCGGACGACGCCGCCCGGAAGCTGGCTCTCGACCTCGAGGATCGTGCTCAGGTGACCGATCGGGGTCTCGGCCTCGACCGTGAGCGCGTTGTAGATCGGGGGCACCGCGCCGTCAAACTTGACGTCGACGACAGGGCCGATGATTCGCACGATGCGACCATCACCGGCAGTCGTCTTCTTGGTGGCTTCCTCGACCGCAAGCTTTACGGTGTTATTAGCCATTACTGTTCCTCCAATGCTGAGGCTCCGCCGACGATCTCGTTAATCTCGGTCGTGATCGAAGCCTGGCGCACGCGACTATACGTGCGGGTAAGGGTCGAGATGATCGCGGTGGCGTTTTCCGTCGCGGAGTGCATGGCCTTGCGGCGTGCACCCTGCTCGGCAGCCGCCGAATCGATCAGGGCCTGGTAGATGACCGTCAGGATATAAGACGGCACAAGCTTGCCGAGAACATGCTCGGGAGAGGGCACGAACTCGAACGTGGACGAGATGCGCTTAGGGGCGTCGGTCTCGTTCTTACGCGGACCGTGGGCCATAGCGATCATCTCGGGGTCGAGCGGCAACAGATGCTCGACGCGAAGCTCCTGATCCACGCGGTTCTTGGCGTGGTGGTAGACAAGCTCGACACGGTCAAGCTCACCGGCACGATACGCATCGCAGATATGAGAGGAGATCATGCGGGCCTGATTGAAATCGGGCTCAGAGGAGTTGCCCTCAAAGTGCATGACGACGTTTTCGCGGTCACGGAAATACGTGGCCGGTTTGCGCCCACACGCGATGATCTCGCACTCGATGCCGTCGTTCGCCCAAGAAGCGGCGAGCTTTTCGGCCGTGCGCTCCACCGTCGTATTGAAACCGCCGGCAAGGCCGCGGTCCGAGGCAATAACGACAATCAGGCCATGCTTGACGCTCTCATGCTTCTGCAGCATGGGATCGGTGCCCGAACAGGAGGCGTCGCCGGCGACCGTCAACATGACGTCGGTCAGCGCCTCCTTATAGGGCTCGGCCTGCTTGGAGCGATCGAGAGCACGACGGATCTTGGCCGTAGAGACCATCTCCATCGTGCGCGTGATCTGCTTGGTCGTGGTAACCGAGGAGATTCGCTTCTTAATGTCGCGAAGGTTGGCCATGGGGCTTAGTTCTCCTCTGATCCAGAAACATCCGAATGGTGCTTGGCCATGAACTGCTGCTTGAAGTCGCCGATGACGCGCAAGAGCTCAGCCTTGGTGTCATCATCGATCTTCTTGGCGCGAACCTTGTCGAGCAGCGAGCCAAAGCCATTGTCCATGTACTCGATGAGCTCGGCACGGAAAGGCAGCACGTCGGCAATCTCCAGGTCATCCAGGAAGCCCTCGTTGCCAGCGAACAGCGTAACGATCTGCTCGCCAACCTCAAACGGCTTGTAGCGCGGCTGCTTCAGGAGCTCAGTCATGCGAGCGCCGTGGGTAAGCTGCTTTTGCGTGGCCTCGTCGAGGTCGGAGCCGAACTGTGTGAAGCCGGCGAGCTCCTGGTACGAAGCAAGGTCCAGACGGAGGTTGCCGGCGACCTGCTTCATGGCCTTGGTCTGTGCGTCGCCACCGACGCGGGACACGGAAATGCCCACGTCGACTGCCGGGCGCTGGCCCTGGAAGAAAAGCTCGGACTGCAGGTAGATCTGACCATCGGTAATGGAAATGACGTTGGTCGGAATGTAGGCCGAGACGTCGCCGTCCTGGGTCTCGATGATCGGAAGAGCCGTCATGGAGCCGTAACCGTTCTTCTTGGACATCTTGACTGCACGCTCGAGCAGACGAGAGTGCAGGTAGAAGATGTCGCCAGGATAGGCCTCGCGTCCGGGCGGACGATGCAGCGTCAGCGACATCTGACGGTAGGCCACGGCCTGCTTGGACAGGTCGTCGTAGATGACGAGCACGTGGCCACCGGGGTTGGTCTCGCTGGCGGGCTTGCCGTCCTCACCGTTGTACATGAAGAACTCGCCGATAGCGGCACCGGCCATAGGCGCGATGTACTGCATAGGGGCGGAATCGGCAGCGGTGGCCGAAACGATAATGGTGTAGTCGAGCGCACCGTGCTGAGCGAGGGTCTCGCGGATGTTGGCAACCGTGGAGGCCTTCTGGCCGATGGCGACATAGATGCAGACCATGCCCTTACCGCGCTGGTTGAGGATAGCGTCGATGGCGATGGCGGTCTTACCGGTCTTACGGTCGCCGATGATGAGCTCACGCTGACCGCGGCCAATAGGCACCATGGAGTCGATAGCGAGCAGACCGGTCTGAACCGGCTCACACACCGGGGTACGGTCGATGACGCCGGGGGCCTTGAACTCGATGGGGCGACGGTGCGTGGCGACGATGTCGCCCAGGCCGTCGATGGGCTGGCCGAGCGGATTGACGACGCGGCCGAGCATGGCGCGGCTCACAGGGATATCCATAATGCGGCCAGTGGTGCGGCACTCGTCGCCTTCCTTGATGGAGTCGACGGCACCAAACAGAACGGCGCCGACCTCGTCACGGTCAAGGTTCTGGGCAAGGCCGAAGACGGTCTCACCGGTATCGGAGCTCTTGAACTCCAGAAGCTCGCCTGCCATGGCGCTCTTGAGGCCGGAGACGCGCGCGATGCCGTCGCCTACCTCGTCGACCGTTGAAACCTCATGCGTATCGACCGTCGCGGAGAGGCTCGTGAGCTGCTCCTGCAGTTTCTTGGCGATATCCTGGGCATTGAGGGTTTCGGACATTAGGCTTCACCTCCGTACGAATTAGCAGAGTTTGCGAGGGTCTCCTGCGCGATGCGCAGCTGCGTCTTGACGGAAATGTCACGACGCTCGCCGCGGGCCTCGAGCACCAGGCCGCCCACGATAGACGGGTCGACCTGCTCGATAAGGAATACCTTGCGGCCGAAGTCCTTCTCGCATTTCTTAGTGATGGTTTGACGCAGCTCGTCGTCGAGCGGGATCGCCGTGGTGACGGTCACGCCCACTACATCCTCGTCTTCCTCGGCAACATACTTAAAGGCAGCTGCCACCTTGGGAAGAAGGTCGAGCTGGTCGCGCTTGGACATGGTGTCGAGCACGGCGATGATCTCGGGGCTGGCAGAAGCCAGGCGCTCGACCATCTCGAGGTCCTCGAACACATGGTTCTCGGCCTTGGCGGCTTCCAAAAGGGAACGCGCGTAGGTCTCGAGCACCTTGTCCTGATAGCGGCTAGTCGGCATTCAGGCTACCTGCTTCCTGGATGTAGCGCTCGATGAGCTTCTTCTGCTCGGCATCGTCCTCGAGTGCCTCGCCCACGATCTTGGTGGCGACGACAACGGACAGGTCGGCGATGGAGCTCGCGGCACCGGCGTAGATGGACTTGCGCTCGTCCTCGACGGTCGTATGGGCCTTGGCGATGATCTCCTCGGCCTCCTTGTGAGCAGCCTCGATGATACGGGCACGCTCGGACTCGGCGTCCTTACGGGCCTCGAGAACGATGTCGGCAGCCTGACGACGGGCGTCGGTGACGATCGAGTCGGACTCAGCGCGCTTGGCGATAGCCTCCTGCTTGGTCTTCTCGGCCTCGTCGAGGCTCTCCTCGATCTTCTTGCCGCGCTCCTCCATGGTTTTCATGATGCCCGGCAGGGCGACCTTGGCCAGCACGATCCAGATAATCAGGAAGGCGATAAGCGCCGGGATGAACTCCGCCATCTTAGGGATGAGGATGTCCGCACCGGCGGCGCCGTCCTCGGCGAACGCGGAAACCGGCATGAGCAGCGCGGCCGCGGACGCGGAGAGTGCGATCGCGCTCTTCTGGGATGAAAGATTCATACTTGACGCTCCGTGCTATTTAACGATCAGCGCGACAACGAAGCCGATCAGAGCCAGAGCCTCGCCGAAAGCGGAGCCCATGATGAAGACGGTGAACACGCGGCCCTGGACCTCAGGCTGACGGGCCATAGCACCCGTAGCACCCAGAGCAGACAGGCCGATAGCAAGACCAGCGCCGATAACACCGAGACCGTAACCGATAACTCCCACGATTCCTCCTTTGTCGTGCGTGTCTTATTTCACGCAGGATAACCTTTTTATAACTGCCGGGCTCCATGGGTACGGGCACCGGCGGTTTAACGAATTGCCTTACCTTTAAGGCACGAACGGAAGACTACTCCTCCTCCGCGACCTCCTCTGCCTCGGAGACATACACGGCGGTAAGGACCGTGAAGACGTAAGCCTGGATGGCGCCGACCACAAGCTCGATCGCATAGATCAGGATGAGGATGGCAAGCCAGGCCAGCGAAGGCAGGGCGCCGACGGCGTGGGCCGCGGAAACCTGCTGAAGCAGCGGCTGCATGAACATGCTCGCCATGATGGCGAACGAGCCCATGACCACGTGTCCTGCGAACATGTTGCAGAACAGACGGACGGCAAGCGTGATGAGGCGCAGGAAGGTCGAGAAAAGCTCGACGACCCACACGAGCACGTTCATCGGGAAGCTCACGCCCTGCGGGGCGAGGCTCTTGATGTAGCCGATCACGCCGTGAGCCTTGCATCCGTAGTAGATGAAGTACACGAAGGCGAAAATGGCGAGTGCGGCGGTGGAGCCGATTGCGCCGGTGCCGGGCTTCATTCCCGGGATCAGGCCGATCATGTTATTGATCAGGATGAACAGGAAAAGCGAGCACAGGAACGGGAAGTGCTTCTTCCAGTTCTCACCCACGACACCCTTGCCGATATCGTTCTCGACGTACTCGATGATGTACTCGAAACCGTTGACGAAGAAGCCCTTGGGAACCAGGGTCTGCTTCTTCTTGAACACGGCCAGGACGATCAGGAGCACGATCGTGGAGACGATCAGCCAAAACGAGTACTGCGTGATGCCGCAGCTCAGATCGCCCACGACAGGGGTGGAGCTGAACTCGCTGACCAGATGATTAATCTCATCAGGCAGCTTTTCAAAAATTTCCACGACTTACCTTTCGACCTCATGAGGATCTCGCAGCGCCTTGGCGACGCGAACCGCGCAGGCGGCCATAAAGGCCACGAAGCCGATCGCCTCGCCCAGGAGGAACATGCGAAATGCCTCTCCGAACAACACAAACACAACCAAGGTAAAGACAAGCAACGCGATTGCCGAGACCGCGAGACTCACCATACCCTTGAGCATGTCCGCATTCTGCTTATCGTCAAGAACCGGCTTGAGCGTAAAGACAAAGGGAAGGAAGGCAATCGCGCCCGCGATGGCACCTGCAACGATAGCGAGCAGATCGGCTATCTGAAACACTGGCGTCCTCACTTTCCTTTTTTATCGCCTCACAGGACAGTTCCCGCCAAACATTGGTGACTATTGTACGAGCCAATCGCTAAAGTACAACCGAAAAAGCATCGGTTAATACGCACCTGTTCGTTTTCTTAAGACCTTCTTTATGCCGCAGGTACGGTAATACGTTTTTCTCGAACCCTGCAGGGCAAAACGTCCGTTAACAGGAGTGCGCGCGGTCGCCTTTTGTTCGACCGCGCGCACCGTTTCTTCGTATTTGCAGCCGCGGCCGTCTTAGCCCAGCGACTAGAGCGTGCCGAAGATGCGGTCGCCGGCGTCGCCGAGGCCGGGAACGATGTAGGCGGCCTCGTTGAGATGGTCGTCGATGGCGCACGTATAAATATGTACGTCGGGGTCCTTTTCGGTCAGTGACTTGAGGCCCTCGGGCGCGGCGACGATGCACAGCATGCGGATATCCTTGACACCGCGCTCGCGCAGGTAGCTGATGGCCATCTCGGCCGAACCGCCCGTGGCGAGCATGGGGTCGACGACCAGGCAGATGCGCTGGTCGATATCCTTGGGCATCTTGCAGTAATACTCGTGCGGCTCGTGGGTGACCTCGTCGCGCTCCATGCCGATGTGGCCCACGCGAGCGGAGGGCACCAGGTCGAGGATACCGTCGACCATGCCAAGGCCCGCACGCAGGATGGGCACGATGGCGAGTTTCTTGCCGGCAAGCTGTTTGAACGTGGCGGTAGTGATGGGGGTCTCGACCTCGACGTCTTCCATAGGCAGGTCGCGCATGGCCTCGTAGCCGTCAAAAAGCGCGAGCTCGCGCACAAGCTGGCGGAACTGGTTGGTGCCGGTGTTTTTGTCGCGCAGGATCGACAGCTTGTGCTGGACGAGCGGATGATCGACAAGCGTCACACGGGACGCATCGTAGGTGACGGTCATGGGTTGATTGCCCCTTTCGTTGCAGCCGCAAAACGGCCTTGCTGACAAGGCGCGCAGCAATGTTGCCGCCGCACGCCATGCATAAGTTTAGCGGTTTGTTGTATCGAGCAGCCCATCGCAGCCCTACTGTGCGGTACTGAGCGAGCGCTTGACTGCATCACGCCAGCCCGCAAGGTTTTGCTCGCGACGCTCGGCGGACATATGGGGAAGGAAGGTCCTAACGATCTGGGCATTTTGCTCCAGCTCTTCAAGGTCTTCCCAATAGCCGACGGCAAGACCCGCCAAGTACGCGGCACCGATTGCCGTGGTCTCCACCGTCTCGCATTGCAGCACGGGGATATCCAGCAGGTCGGCCTGGAATTGCATGATGAACTCGTTGCGTGAGGCGCCGCCATCGACGGACAGGCGCTCAATCGAAAGTCCCACGTCCTGCTCCATGGCGCGCAGCACGTCATAACTCTGGTAGGCCATGGACTCGCAGGCCGCACGCACAATGGTCGCGCGACTCGAGGCACCGGTCAGGCCGCACACGATACCGCGGGCACGCGGGTCCCACCAGGGAGCGCCCAGGCCAGCGAAGGCGGGGACGAAGTAGCAGCCCTCGTTGTCGTTGATCGAAGCGGCGAGTTGTGCCGACTCGCTCACGCTCGAGATGATGCCCATGTTGTTGCGAAGCCAGTTCATCGTTGAACCGGCGGCAAAAATAGAGCCCTCGAGCGCATAGCTGACTTTGCCGTCCGCAGCGATACCGATGGTGGAGACCAGGCCATTCTTGGATTCGACGATCTCGTCACCGGTGTTCATGAGCATAAAGCAGCCCGTGCCATAGGTGTTTTTGGTCTGGCCGGGATAGAAGCAGCAGTGGCCGAACAGCGATGCCTGCTGGTCGCCCGCCACGCCCATGATGGGAGGCATGTTGGTCATGATGTCGCTCGCGACGCGGCCGTAGTCGCCCGAGCTCCAGCGAACCTCGGGCATCATGGAACGTGGAACGTCAAAGAGCGCCAGCAGGTCGTCGTCCCAATCGAGCGTATGGATATTAAAGAGTGCCGTGCGGCTGGCATTGGTGTAGTCGGTGGCAAAGACCTGGCCGCCGGTGAGGTTGTAGATGAGCCAGGTGTCGATGGTGCCAAACATGAGGTCGCCCGCCGCCGCGCTCTCGCGTGCGCCGTCGACGTTGTCGAGAATCCACTGCACCTTGGAGGCCGAGAAATACGGGTCAAGCGTAAGTCCCGTGCGGGAGCGCACCAGCTCCTCGCAACCCTGTTCAACCAACGCGTCGATCGCCGGCGCGGTACGACGGCACTGCCATACGATGGCGTTATAGATGGGCTGGCCGCTCACGCGGTCCCACACCACCGTGGTCTCGCGCTGGTTGGAGATACCGATGGCGGCGATGCGGTCAGAATGGATGCCGCTCTTAAACTGGACCTCCATCATCACGCCGATCTGGCTGGCAAGCACCTCCATGGGGTCTTGCTCTATCCAACCGGGACGCGGGAAGCTGGTTTTGACGCTACGACGTGCCTGCGCGACGATGCAGCCGTACTCGTCGACGATGGTCGCAAGTACCGAGGTGGTGCCGCAGTCGAGCGCCATGATGTAGGAACCGCCAAAGTTAAACGAGGCATCTTCCATGCCCAGGCTGCCCAGATTCAACGACATCGCTTACACCTTTCTATTGCATCGGGTCGGACAGGACCCGTTCGATCTCTGATGCGGGAAGTGCGCCTTGGCGCAGGATCTGGAGCCCGCCGTGCTGGAACGACACGATGGTCGAGGCGTCGCGACACGGGGTCTCGCCGGCGTCGACGGCAACATCGACCCCCTCCAGGATGCGACCTTCGACGGCGGCAAAGCTTGCCGGCGAGGGCGCGCCGTGTGTGTTGGCGCTCGTGCAGGCAAGGGGACTGCCGCAGGCGCGGATGAGCGCTTGGACCACGGGAGAGGCCGAAGCGCGCAGGGCCACGGTGTCGTCGGCAGCACGCATAAAGGTCGGCACGCAGGGAGCCGCCTTGACCACGATAGTCAGGGCTCCCGGCCAGCATCGTCGCGCAAGTACGCGGGCATCTTCCGAGATATCCACGCCATAGCGGTCGAGCGCCTCGACGCCATCGACCAGCCAGGCGACCGTTTGGGTGAGCTTGCGCTGCTTGAGGGTAAAGATGCGGCGGTAGCCAGTACCAAGCGCAGGGACCGCGGCGCCGTTAACGGTGGCATGCGGATCGCGCGGCCACAACAAGGATTCGCTTGTATCTTGGGGGACGGCATCGGAGAAGGCGTTGACTGCCACGGCGACACCGTAGACGGTCTCGGTCGGGATCAAGACCAAGCCGCCGCGGCCGAGCACCTCGGCCGCGCGCTCGACGGCAAGCCGATGCGGCTCGCGCGTTCCCTCGTATACCCGATAGACCGTCTGCATGTGTATGCCAGCCCCTTACGCTCTGGTGCAAGTTTGTTTACTGAGGGGCATTCTCGCACGAAACATTCAACCTATTTGCCCAGAGCGCATGTTGGTTTGGTGAGCGGCTTTAGTAGTCGGTGAAAGTGAGGGGGTTAATTGAAGATTTTTAGCGCGCAAGCGTAACGGTACGATCGGGAAACTCGATGCTTGCAACCAGTTTTCCGCCGAGGCTCTCTGCGTACCTGCTCAGCGTGTCGAGCCTCATCGAACCCAACTCCCCACGCTCGAGCTCGGATACACGTTTTTGAGAAACGCCCATCGACTGGGCGACCGACGCCTGTGTTAGATCTTTTAACCTGCGAATCTGAGCAAGCTTATAGGCTTCGATACGATCGCGAGTCCTCTCCTGCTCGGCGGTAATGGAGTCGCGTGTTATCCCGCGAGATTCCATATACTCATGCAGTTCCATCTCGATCGAGCCTCCTTACGTGGCGACGGTATATTTGCTCGGCCCTTGGAATGTTGATCGCATACCAACCGTTCCATTTTGCCCTTGACGATCCCGCTCGCGACTTATCACCCGCCAATAGCAATACCGCCTGGCGCTTGGGGTCAAAGGCGAAGAGGATGCGAATCACCTGCCCACCACACGACGTCACTCTCAGCTCCTTTAAATGATGAAGCTTCGAGCCCTTTACGCGGTCAACCAGCGGACGACCAAGGCTGGGACCTTCCTTCTCGAGCACCAAAAGGTCTGCATAAATCTGCTTCAGCGTAGCTTCATCCTGCTCATCAAGCCAAGGTTCAATGTAATCAAGCACGATACGGTACCGATGCAGCTGATTTGACATACCTTTCTCCTTCTATAGTAGAAGTTTTACGGTATATTGCAAGAGCGGAAATAGGCTCGAAGGGTCTTTTTTGCAGAAGTGAAGCCCGAGATCAGTAGGCAACGAGGGGTTATTGGACTGCGACGAACTTCTTTGGCCTGCCGGCATGGCGTTCCTGAGCGGCGTAACGCTCGATGCTGTCGATCGTAATCATCCGACGGCCGTCGACAAGCTCAACATCGAGTTTGCCGGCTTTGACCAGCGCAGTGACTCGCGGTGCGGAAACCCTGAGGTCCGCCGCCGCGTCCTTAAACGTTCGACACGCCGCTTCCCGAGCGTCCTTGTGGTCGATTTCGACTGAAAGGGCCACGACCTCGGCCGAACGCTCGTACCCAGCCGGAGCCCGACCATTGTTAAGATCGTCGGCCAAAAACGCCATCAGCGCCTCGATGGCATGAGCTATTGCTTCTTCGCGCGTATCGCCATCGGCAAAGGCCCCGGGGACCTGCGGGAAGCTGGCACAGTAACCGTCGTCTTCTTTTATGAGAACGCAGTCATAGGTAAATCGTTGTTTCATTATGACCCCTTCGGCTACCAACCAGCTTGCCGGCGAATGCTTGCCCATGTCCCCTTCTTCGGCCGATTGCCACCAGAGCCATTTACGGTCACAACGCGATCACCAGAAACATACTTAGCATGGCTGCCGACCTGCGCGACTTTCACGAATCCATCGTGTTTGAGCAGGGCAATGATTTCCCGAAAGGTAGGAGGTTGCATGGGCCGACCTCTTTCAGCCGTCCTAATTATAAACTACTTTATAGTTTTTGATAAATCAGTTAATAAATATTACTGACGCTGTTTGGGCTCGATGACGATGGCTCGGACGATGCGGGGACGATCGGTGAGGTCGCGGACGATGCGCACATCCGACAGGCCCGCTTGGCGGCAGAGCTCGGCGGCGGCGTCGAGAGCGCCCTCGTAGAGCTCGCAGGCAAAGAGGCCACCGGCGCGCAACATGTAGGGCGCCGCGTTGAGCAAGCGGCGGAAGATGTCGAGGCCGTCGGCACCGCCTTCGAGCGCCAGGTCGGGCTCAAAATCCTTGACCTCGTGCGGCAGCGAGCGCATGACGTCGGTGGGAATGTACGGAGGGTTGGAGACGAGGACGTCGAAGGTGCCCCACTCTTCGCGGGGAATCGAGCTTACCAGGTTGGTGAGGCTGAATGCGACCTCGTCTGCCGTGAGACCTAGGGCGTCGCGGTTTTTGGTTGCCAGGTCGATGGCGCGCGGCTCGATATCGGTAGCGGTGCAGGTGACGTGGCCGCGGCGCTCCCAGGCAAGCGAGAGCGAGATACAGCCCGTGCCGCAGCCGACCTCGAGGACGCGGGCGACGCGGGGCTCGGCGGGAGCGGGCTCGGTGGCCTCGGCGGCGTTCTGCGCGGAGGTCGTCTCCTGGTCGTCGCCTTCGATGGCAATGCCGTATTCGTCGAGCTCGGGCTCGGGGGCTTCCATGGCCTCGGCTTCTGCTGCTTCGCTTTCTGCTGCCCGCGCGGCGGCTTCCTCGGCCTCGCGATCGGCCAGCTCCTCGGCATAGGCGCGGCTGCCAAGTACGTCGCTGCCCAGCGCCGCCTCGTCGGCAGCCGTGAGGTTGGCGGCACGGCGCTCGGCAGTCGCGCGTTCATCGGCCAGTGCTGCCTCGGCCTTGCGGGCCTGCTCGACTTCATCGTTCCAGGGCAACTCCACGCGCTGACGGGCGGCGGCCTCGGGGCTCAGCACCTCGGCATCCAGATAGTTCAGAACTTCCTCGACGAGCATCTCGGTCTCGGGGCGCGGGATGAGCACGCCGGGGGCGCACGCTACGTCGATCATGCGGAACTGCGTGCTACCCGTGATGTACTGCAGCGGTTCGCCCTTGGCGCGGCGGACGACAGCCGCATGCATGGTCTCGAGCTGGGCCGCGTCGAGCGTCTCGTCCATGCGCATATACAAGTCGATGCGCGCCAGGCCCGTAGCCGCGCACAGCAGCCACTCGGCAGAAAGACGGGGATGCTCCTCGCCGCGCTCGGCCAGGTACTCCTTGGTCCACTCGAGACAACGCTTGATGGTCCAGATCTCGTTTGCCATGGGGTCCTCCCCTCTTGAGCGCCAGGCGGCGCGTGAATGTCGGAGCAGATTGTACGCGAGGGTGGCACGCGGTAAGGGACGATTGGAAGCGATTATCGAGAATCAGCCCAGATTTTTGCTCGCGGCGCAATCGAAGTGCTCATTTGTCGACGTCTAGATTTGCATCCGTCAAGCTTTTGGCAAGGTGGCCCCAAAACTGACCAATATCCAACCAAACACTTGCCAAATCACTTGACGCACGACGCGTCAAAAAATGGCTCGCGACTTCTTGGACGATTTTTTGAGCATTATTTTGGTAATCGACCGACGCTTTAAGCAGGTAAATGGCCCATAGACTACCAAGTCAACCTAAATAAACCCACATAGCAATTTACCAAAATGATCCGTTTTCCTCCGTCCCCTACGGATCAGAATGACTACCACTAACTGCCGCATCCGGAGCAAGACAACGCCGTAGGTAGAGGACGGACAGCGAGCGCCGCCCAGAACGAACAAGTTGGCATGAAAAGGGCAAGGCATAGACCTTCTGGTCATGCCTTGCCTTTTGAATGACAAATTGTCGTTCTGGGTGGCGCGCAGCGTCGGCCGGTTACGGCGTTCGTAGAACGCCGTAACCTAAACGGCCTGTGCCAGCTTCTCGGCTCGCTCGGCGGCGGCGAGTGCCTCGATGACGGTGCCGAGCTGGTCGCCCAGAAGGACGCCGTTATAGGTGGAGTTGAAACCGATGCGGTGGTCGGTCACGCGGTCCTGAGGCTGGTTGTAGGTGCGGATCTTCTCAGAGCGGTTACCGTGGCCGATCTGGCTCTGGCGCTCGGCACCAAGCTCGGCCTGCTGTTTCTCGAGCTCCATCTCGTACAGACGGGCGCGCAGCATCTGCATGCAGACCTCGCGGTTCTGGATCTGGGAACGCTGCTCCTGCGACTGCACCACGGTGTTGGTGGGCAGATGGGTGATGCGCACGGCGGAGTAGGTGGTGTTAACGCACTGACCGCCAGGACCGGAGGCGCAGTAGGTGTCGATGCGCAGGTCGGACTGGTTGATCTGGACGTCGATCTCCTCGGCCTCGGGAAGCACGGCGACGGTTGCCGTGGAGGTCTGGATGCGACCCTGGGACTCGGTCTTGGGAACGCGCTGGACGCGGTGCACGCCGGACTCGAACTTCATGACGGAGTAGACGCGGTCGCCCTCGACCTTGAACTCGATGGACTTAAAGCCGCCGGCCTCGCTGGGGCTGGAATCGAGCACGGTGGTCTTCCAGCCGCGCGACTCGCAGAAGCGCTGGTACATCTTGTAGAGGTCGCCGGCAAAGATGGCCGCCTCGTCGCCACCGGCGGCGGAGCGGATCTCGACGATGGTGTTCTTGTCGTCGTTGGGATCGCTCGGGATGAGCATGTACTTGATGTCTTCCTCGAGCTGGGGAAGCTTCTCCTCGTTCTCGGAGATGTCCATCTGGAGCATCTCCTTTTCGTCCGCATCGGTGGTGTCGCGGAGCATCTCCTTGGCGGCCTCGATGTCATCGAGCGCGCCGATGTACTCGCGCGAGGCGGCGATGAGGTCGGACTGGTGCGCGTACTCCTTGTTGAGGCGCGTGAACTCCTTGATGTCGGAGGCGACGGCCGGGTCGGAGAGCTTCTTCTCGAGCTCCTCGTAGGCCTTGATGATCTTTTCGAGCTTGTCGCGCATGGCGGAACTCCTTTATATGCGTGAAGGTGAAAATCGGCAGAATTGATGGGGCGCGCGGCGCCGCTGCGGGGGTAAGCCCGGCTAGAACATGTCGATCTTCAGATACATGCGCATCCCTTCGCGTATGGGGTACATAGTTGTGGTCTAACCCATACATGATAGCGTGCGCAGGCAAACCTGCATATAACCCGCACGGAATGTGACAAAGGGTCAGTCCGCCAACGCAAGGCTCTACTTCAAGAACATGGCCATATATAACGGAAGCGTCACCTTTTTGCCGTCTCGGCCGACGTTACCGTCTATCAGCTTGTACCCAAGGTTCACGTCCTGCCGCTCGAGCATGTCGTTGAGCGATACCGTAGATCCGCGCGAGGCCTTCACCTCAATGGGCACAACGCTCGCGTCGGGCGAGTCGACGAGAAACTCTATTTCCCTATCGCCCTTCTGCGACCGCCAATAACGCAGGGCCACACCCCGCGCCGCAAGCATGCATGCGATCAGGTTTTCGTAGAGGCCGCCCTTCATGGGACCCGCGAGCTTGTTGTTCACCACCGCTTCCAGCATTTCGAAGCCGTACATGGCCATGAGCACGCCCGTATCGGCAGCATAGAGGCGAAACTTCGTCCCGTCTTCATAGGCGGCAAGAGGGAATTGGGCGGCGCTCACCGACTGGCACCGTCGCACCATACCTGCTCCCACGAGCCAATCCACGGACGAGCCAAATTTGCGCGCCGTTCCCCTGTTCTCGACCACGGAATACTGGAACTTCGTATTCTCCTTTGCGAGCTGGCGCGGCAACGATTCAAAGCACGCCCGCGCACGCACGCGCTCGGGGGCTTGCGCGTATCGAGCCACGTCGTCGAGATACGAGGCGAGCAGCCTGCTTTGCTCGTCGAAAGCAACGGCGAAGTTGCCCGTCCGCGCAAAGGCGTCCACCACCGCAGGCATACCGCCGACCGCGAGGTACTCGCGCAGCATCTGCATCATCTTCTGATTCACCGCAACGGGCACGGGTATCAACGACTCATAGTATTCCCGCAAATTGACGATATCGTCCTCCCCATACCCGCGCGCCCAAAGGTACTCCTCAAAATCGAGGGGGCCCATTTCGACCTCTCGCTCGTACCCAACGGGAATGGAGGCGAGCGCAGCCTCCTCCTTGAACCGAATGCCCAGAAGCGAGCCCGACGCAACGACATCGCACCTGCCGTCGAGAGCGAGATACTTAAGCGCAGCGCGAGCACGCGGGCACTCCTGAATCTCGTCGAGGAAAAGAAGCGTTCGTCCTGGAACAAAGCGCACGCCGGGCACGACGAGCGATATCTGCCGGTAGATCGAGTCGGCATCGATTGGGCCATCGAACACCCGCTTAAGGTCCGGGGACCCAATGAAGTCTATGGAGATGAAGCTTTCGTAGTCCTGCCGCCCGAACTCGGCGACGATGTACGACTTGCCAACCTGTCGCGCGCCCTTGATGAGAAGGCATTCGGCGCCCTTTTCCGCCCGCCACGAACGGAGGTTGTCGAGCATCTTTCGCTTCAGCACACTACGCACCATCCTTCACCTGCTGTTTGCAGCTTTTCAGGATGGATTTTACCAACTTTTGCAGCTTTTCCGGGTGTACTTGGCCTAGATTTGCAGCTTTTCCGGGCTTCTAGAGGGCGCGGCGCGTTTAGGAACTGCAGAATCATAATCGCGTGCAAACGGCGGGCTAACATAGCCTTTCACCGAAAAGGGCGGGCGGCCGCGCCCTGCGACCACCCGCCCTCAATCAAAGCCCTTCTCGGCCGCCGCAGCTACCGGTTCCGGCGCCGCAGGAT
This sequence comes from Collinsella sp., assembly GCA_046979165.1. Lineage (GTDB taxonomy): Bacteria > Actinomycetota > Coriobacteriia > Coriobacteriales > Coriobacteriaceae > Collinsella. The sequence goes on along the minus strand of JBKWJT010000004.1, from coordinate 113,994 downwards.
TACGCCTGCGGCGATCAGCACCACCGCGCCGCCCGCGATGCCACCCAGGGCCATCGGCGACAAGCTGGTATCGCCCATATTCGGCAGACCCGGCTTCTCCTCCTTCGGCACCGGCGGCTTGCTCGGAGGATTCGTCGGCGGGTTGACTGGCGGGGTGGTCGGCGGCGTGTACGTGTTCTTGAACACCGGCGCCACGTCGCCGTCATAGGTTACCGTCGCCACCAGATGGCCCGCACCGTCGTCCGTCACCGTCACCGTTACCCGGTGCTCGGCCGCGTCGTACGTCACGTTCTTCTGACCGTCGTCCACCTCGGAGATGCTGTAGGCGTACGTCCCGGGCTTGTCGTACGAGATCGCCTCGAAGCCCACCGTGCCGTCCGCCGCGTTCTTGGCGGTCTGCAGCACCTTGCCGTCGGCATCCTTCAGCTGGAAGGAGAACTGCCCTTCCTTAAGGTCTTCGCCGCTCAGCACCTTGGAGGCCCCCAGCTTCACCTCAGTCGCGGCCGGCGCGTAGCTGTTGCTGAATGCCACCGCATCCGCGGCCTTGCCGCCCTTGCTGTAGGCAACCTGCGCCTCCAGCGCGTGCGTCTCCGCATTCTCCGTCACCGTCACCGTCGCGGTAAAGACCGTCGTGTCGTAGGTGACGCCGTTCGCCGTCGCCCCTGCCCGCTCGGACACGGTGTAGACGTACGTCCCCACCTTGTCCAGCTGCAGCGGCGCGAAGCCAAACGTGCCGTCGGCGCCGTTCTGCACCGTCTGCACCACGTTACCGTCGGCGTCCTTCAGGTCGAAGGAGAACTCACCCTCGGCCAAGTCGCGGCCGGTCAGAGCCTTCGTTCCGGTAATCGTCGCCGTCGTTGCCGTCGGCGTGTAGATGTTGGTGAAGGTCAGATCCGCAGCCGTCTTGTTCGCCGTCGCGGTCAGCTGGCCGCTGCCGTCGTCGGTCACGCTCACCGTCACATCCAACACCGCATCGCTGTAAGTGATGGTGCCATCTTGGCCCGCAACCTCCTTCACCTGGTACGCATGCGAACCAGTCGCAGTGTACGAGATGGCCTTGAAGGTAAACGCCTTACCCACGTTCTTGGTCCGGTCGATCTCCTGCCCCGTGGCCACGTCAATCAGCGCGAACGTGAACTCGCCATCGGCGGGCGTCCGCGTGGTGGACGGGTCGGCATTCTCAAGCACCTTGGTGCCAGAGATCTGGTAGGAGGTCTGGCCCGGCTGGTAGCTGTTCGTAAACGTCATGGTGTTGGGGGTGACGCCGTTCTCGGTGCCCTCGCTCGGCTTCACCGTGGAGTTCTCTACCACCAGCTTGCCGTCGTTGTTGTCCTTCACCACGTAGGTCAGGGTGTACGTCTTGCCGGTGTAGGTCACGCCCGGCACGCCCGGCGCGTCCCCCGTCGGCTGCACCTCGCGGACCGTGTAGGTAAAGGTGCCCGCATGGTCGAAGGTCAGCTTGTCGAAGGCAACCTTGCCGTGCGCATCGTTCTTCTGGGTCTGGATCACCGAGCCGTCAGACCCCACCAGCTCGAAGGCGAAGTCTCCCGCCTTTAGCTGATAGCTGCCGTCGTGTACGTCAACGCTCTTGGTGAGGGCGATCGCGCCGGAGTCCGTCGCCTGTGCCTCGTAGGTGTTGGTGAAGCTGGGCTTCGTGACATTCGTGCCGTCGTAGGCGACGCTCGCCTGCAGCGTGCCGGCATTGTCCGCAACCGTCACCACGGCATGGTGCACCGCGGCGTCGTAGGTCACGTAGGACAGGTCGCCCTTCTGCTCCGCGATAGTGTACTCGTACGTACCCGGCTTCGCGTAGGAGAAGGCATCGAAGTTAACGCTTCCGTCTGCGCCGTTGGTCGCGGTCCGGACGGGCTTGGCCCCGGCAAGCTGCTCAGCCGTCAGGTTGCCCTCGTACACATCGAAGGTGAACTCGCCGCACTTGGGGACGATCGGCGTGTTGTCGTCCTTCTTCACATAGCTCTTCTGCGCACCGAGGGCCAGGCCGGTCGCGGCCGGCTGGTAGGTGTTGGTGAAGGTATCCGAGCCGGATGCGCTCGTCACGATCGCCTTCGCATTCAGTGCTCCGTTCCCGCCGTCCGTGACCGTCACCGTATAGGTGAGGGGATGGCTGTCATAGACCATGCCCGGCTCCGCGCCCGGCTGCTCCACGATGGTGTAGGTGAAGTCCTTGCTCGCGGCGCCGTCCAAGTCGGAGAGCTGGAACTCGCGCGTGAAGCTGACCTTGCCGTTTGCATCGTTCTTCGCGGTGTCGAGCACGTTGCCGGCAGCGTCCTTCAGGTCGAAGGTGAACTCGCCGTCCGCGGGCTTCGTCGTGTGGTCGAAGCCGTCCGCAACCTTGATGGTCTTGGTCGCCGTCAGGATTACGGAACCCTTTGCGTCGTAGGTGTTGTTGAAGGTGGGAGCCGTAGCGGCACCGTCATAGGTGACGGTCACCTTCGTCTTGTTGTTGTCGCCCTGGTTCTGCTCTACCTTGACGTGGACCTTGACTTCCTTGGCGTCGTAGGCCACGCCGTCGACGGTCTGGCCGGCTTTCTCCTCCTTGAGCGTGTAGTCGTACTCGCCCAGGTTCAGGTTCTTGACGGCCAGCTCGACCTTGCCGCCCCGGTCGTTGGTGCCCTTGGCGACCTCGTTGCCGGCCTGGTCGTACAGGCCGAAGGTGAACGCGTCGGCCGTCAGGTCCTTGCCCGTGAGGATCTTCGCCGCCTCGACGGTAACGTCCGTCGTCGGCTTCGAGTTGGTGAAGGTCGGAACGTCGGCCTCGCCGTCGTAGGTGGCGGTCGCCTTTAGCTCGCCCTTCTCATCGGAGACCTTGATGTGGACCTTCACGTCCTTCGTGTCGTACACGACGGTCGGGTCGTTGCCGGCAACCTCCTTGATGGTGTAGTCGTGATCGCCCGGCGTGTCGTAGCTGATTGCCTGGAAGGCGACCTTGCCGTCCTTGTCATTCTGGACGGTCTGGATCACGTTGCCATCCTTGTCGAGCAGCTGGAACGTGAAGTCGCCCCCTGCGAGCTCGCCACCCGTGAAGCGCTTCGTCGCCTTGAGCGTTACCGAGGTCTCCTTCGGGTGGTACGTGTTCGTGAAGGTCTTGTCTCCACTCGTTACCTGCGGTGTGGCCGTCAGCGAGCCGGTGCCATCGTCCGCGACCGTCACCTTGTAGATGAGCGCATGGGTGTCGTAGACCATGCCCGGCTCCGTGCCCGGCTTCTCCGCGATGGTGTAGGTGAAGTCCTTGCTCGCAGCGCCGCCCAGGTTGGAGAGCGTGAACTTGCGCGTGAACCTCACCGTGCCATCGGCCTTGTTCGTCGTGGTGCCGAGCACCTTGCCGTCGGCGTCCTTCAGCTCGAACGTGTATTCGCCGCCCTTCAGCTTGGTGTCGTGCGTGAAGCCCGGCGCGACCGCAACGATCTTGGTCGCCGTCAGCTCCACGGATCCCTTTGCGGTGTAGGTGTTCGTGAAGGTGGGGGCGACCGTCTTGCCGTCATCGTAGGTGACGCTCGCCTCCAACTGGCCGGCGTTGTCCACGACCTTCACCACGGCGTGGTGAACCGCATCGTCGTAGACCACGTGGGACAGGTCGCCCTTCTGCTCCACGATAGTGTATTTGTACTCGCCGGCCTTGGTGTAGTTGATGGCCGGGAAGGTAACGGTGCCGTCCTCGCCGTTCTTAGCGGTCTGGATGGGCTGCTTGCCCTTCAGCTGCTCAGCCGTCAGATCACCCTCGTACAGGTCGAAGGTGAACTCGCCGCCCTTGAGCGTGGCCTGCGTGTTGTCGGACTTCACGTACGATTTCTTCGCCGTGAGTGTAGCCAAGGTCTCGGCAGGCTGATACTTGTTAGTGAAGGTCGGGGCATCATTCTTGTCGTCATAGGTGACAGTCGCCTTTGCCTTGTCACCGTCCGCCTTCACCGAGACGTGGACCTTCACCGCCGTGGAATCGTAGGTGATGGTCGAATCGCTGTCAGCGACCTCCTTGAGCGTGTAGTCGTACTCGCCTATGGTCAGACCGGTGAGGATGAGCTTAATCTTGCCGTCCTTGTCGTTCTGGACAGTCTGGATGGGATCAACCGTAGTCGTGTCGCCTTGATATAGGCCGAAAGTGAACGCACCAGCCGTCAGGTCCTTGCCCTTGAGGATCTTCGTCGCCTCGATAGTGGCGTCGGCCGTCGGCTTCGAGTTGGTGAAGGTCGGCACGGCCTTCTCGCCGTCGTAGGTGGCGGCCGCGCTCAGCGTGCCGTTCTTGTTATCGGTGACGCTAACGTGCACTTTCACCGTCTTGCCATCGTAAACGATAGTCGGGTCGGTGCCTTCGACCTCCTTGATGGCGTAGTCGTGCTCACCAGCCTCGGTGTAATCAATGGCCGGGAAGGTGATGTCGCCATTGGCATCGTTCTTTTCTTCGGCGACAACCTTATCGCCATCCTTCACCTGGAATGAGAACTGCTGGTTCTCAAGGGTGCCGCCCGTAAATTGCTTCTTCGCCGCCAGGGTCACGGAACCCTTCGCAGCATAGCTGTTGTTGAAGGTGGCGAGGTTCACCTTGCCGTTCTTGACCTCAAGCGTCTCGCGCTTGTCATCGCCGCTCTTCTCCACCGTCACGCCTGTGACAGTCAGCTTGGCGTTCTTATCCTCGACCCTCACCGTGACGGTATAGGTCGAGGCGTCCATCGTCCAGCCGGAGTTCTGCACGCCGTCCGCCGCCGCGTCGTCGTCGGCGTCGTGCGCCTCGGTGAGCGTGAACGTGTACGTACCGGCCTTGTTGAACTTCATGCCGGAGAAGTCGACCGTCTGGCCCTTGTCCTTGATGATCTTGCCACTCGTGGCCTTGGACTCGGCATGCTCATTGCCCGCCAGAGCATCCGAGACTTTGAGGTCATCATCATCGATCTGCTTCTGCGTCTCTTCCGTGGCGGTCAGCGTGAACGAGAACGCCTTCTCCGTGCTCTCAACACCGGAGACCTTCTTCGTTACCTGCGGGGTCAGTTCGTCGCTAGCTTCCGCCTTGTAGGTGTTTGTGAACACCAGCTTGTTGGCTTCGGCCAACGTGCCGTCGGGTTTTTGCTTCTCGATCTCACCGGTGATACTATCGCCTGCGCCGGTCAGATTCGTGGTACCCTGCTTGCGGCCGGTCAGCTTATAGCCCGCGGGCATCTTGTCTGCGCCGGTCAGCTCCTGCACCGCGTACTCGTCGCCCTCGCCAAGACCGTACACGCGAATCGTCTCGTCGGCCTTGATAGCATGGGTGTCGCCGTTCTTCAAATCGAACACGTCGCCGGCTTGCTTTCCGGCCCCAGCGTTCTTGAACACTGCAGCCTTGTAGGTCTTCCCCTCGGGCACGGTGAACTTGAAGGTGAACTCCGCGTCCTTATTGCCCGTCAGGCCATCGGGCAGGGCAACCTTCTTCGTCACCTCGAGGCTCGCCTCGCGTTCGTTCGCCACGCGCACGCAGGTGGCACCTGTGAACAGGGCGTTCAAATTCATGTCGTCCAGATTGGCACGGGCGCCCTTCGCATTAGTGTCACCAGGCACGTCCTGCGTGATGCCCATACGTATCCAGCCCGTCTCGGTCTCCAAGCGATAAGGTTTGCCTTCCTCGGTGGGCCCATACTGGTAGACACGTCCGTTGGCGCCGTACTTGAGGTGCACCTCATCCTCGCCGCCCTTGGCGTCATTGTTCCAGGAAAGGTTGTCGTTGCCGTCGAGCGTCCCGTCGGACGTCTGGCGCTGGCCCTTGATCCACGTGAGCGTGTTGTCGATGTCGCCCTCTGCGCCAAACTGGCCCAGGCTCTTCATGAGCGCGCCCGGGCCCACGAACGTCGAAACACCGTCATCGGCCGTACCAGCATCGGCATGGACGCCGTAATCGTCCACAATCACCTTGGTGAGCGTGTCGTTAAGCAGGAAGCCCTTGGGCGCCGAGACCTCCTTTAGGAAGTAGGTCCCCTTCACGAGCGGCCTGTTACCGTCGCTCGTATTCGGGAATATGCCCGCACCTTCGAGCGGAACCGGGTTGCCGACCAACCCCGTCGTCAGGGTGTCAAAGGGGGTCTGCTCGCCATTGAGCATGACCTTGCCGTTCGCGTCCATTTTCACCTGATCGGCCTTGTACAGGCCGAACTTCGCCCCGTCAACGGGCTTGCCCTCGGTATCGGTCTTCTGCACGAACAGGCGATTCTGGATGTTCGTGACGAGCAAGCGCGTGGCAAACTGGCGCTGGAAATTCTTCTCGCCGCTGGGGAGGTCATCGCTGAACACGTGAACCGTGTTGTCCGTATTCGCGTTGGCGATAGAGCTTGCCGTCGTGTGGTAGATGACCACCGCGTACTCGGCATCCTTGCGGGCATCACCGCTCAGCATGTAGTAGTAGCTGGAGATGTCACCGGGCAGATACGGAATCTCTACCTGGTACTGGCCGCTCGTGTTGAGCGTGAAGGCGTGCAGGTCCTTCTTCGCCGCTTTGATGGCGCCGTCCATGCTCGACTCCTTGGCGAGGGTGTATCCCGCTCCCGTCGATGGGTCGCCCGACACGGCGTACCAATTGTTCTGATCTTTGATATCTGTGCTTGCGCTTTTATCGCGCTTGAGCACCACGGCGAACAGTATGCCGGAGTCCAGGCCGACGGTCTTGTCGGATATCGTCTGGTCATCGTTCGCCTTGTACACGGTCGACGGCGCGGTGATGGTCTCCTTCGCGCCGGCGAACGCACCCGTCTGCCACACGGCGCTGTCCGCGTCCATACCGCCGCGGTTGATGATGACGCCGCCCGCGGCGTCCTTGTCGCTCGTGGGCACGTACTCGAGCTGCATGCTGCCATCCGTCGCCGTGAGACTCGAGCGATATCCCTCGGGCACACGCGTCTCCTTCAGGAGGTAGTACTTGCTGCCGGAGTCCTCGTAGAGATCGTCGAAGTTGATGACGCCGTTGTCCACGTCGTTCGTGAGCGTTAGGTGGCCGGCCTCGTCCGTGGTACCGGAGCCGAGAAGCTCGCCCACGGTCTTGAAGTCCTTGTCGGTCTTATAGAGCTTGAACTCGGCACCCTGTACGAACTTGCCGTCCTGGTCGAACTTGATGATGTCGGACTCGGGCACCGTCACGAGGTTGAACTTGAGCTCCATGTTGGAGTCGGTGGCGCCGCGCTCCAGGTAGAAGAACTTGAGGGTGTGGTTGGTGCCGTCGGCGAAGGTATTGCTGTTCCAATTCTCGGCTGAGCCGCCCTTGTCTGCCGCCTGGAACTTGCTCCGCAGCGTGCCGTTTGCGAAACCGTTAACGGTGATTTCGCCCGTTTGGAAGTTAATGGTCAGCTCAGCACGGGTGTGGATGCCGCCAATGTCGCCCACGAGGACATCGTCGATGAACACCCAGACGTCATCATCGCCGGCGAACTCAAAGGTCATGGCATCTTTACCGTTCGCCAGGCCGCCGTTGGGCTGCACGAATCGCGTGGACATTGAGAGGCCGAAATAATGGTTGAGGGGATTGCCATCGTTATATTGCGAGTCGCCGACGTTCTGCGACGTAATGCCGTTCGGGACAAGCCCGCTGCTCCCCTCCTTGAATACCTCATTGGCCGCATCGAAGGGGAAGAACTGGCCTACTGTATGAGGCTCAGCCCCCGCCTGCTTAACGCCGGGGGCATCGTATACATCAAATGCATTCTTATTGGCGTTGTACGCCGCGTAGTTCTGCAAGCTGTCATACTCGTAGTAGCCGCCCTTGACCTGCAACAGACCCGTCACACCCATATGGGATATCTTGCCCGTCTGGATGGAGGAATCAAACAGGTAGCCGAGGGATTCTCCATCCCAGCTGTTGGTGAGTTTCGGGTAACCGCCGGTAAGAACGTTGTTCACGATACCGAAGCGAGGAGAGGAGCCGCCCGTATACCGATTGAGATCATCACTGGCTTCCTGATCCTTGAACTGGAAGCGGTGATCCTTGTTGATGCCGTCGGATCCACTGACCGACAGGTGATCCTCCGAATTCACCCAGTAATCAAACAGGTTGATTGTTGTCCCCGAAGGCGAGGTCGTCGGAACCGTGTGGTCCGAAATTGCCGCCTCGGCACGAAGCGGCAGGAAGAAACTCGCCGTCAGCGCGACGGCGAGGGCCAGAACAATCGCATATGGCGAAACCGGGCGCAGCCCACGACGACGGCCATAAGACATGACGGACCACCACTCGCGTGGCCGGTGTTCACCAAGAAGTTCCCTGCTTAGACACCCCCCCCGGTAGCAATATTCACGAGTCGAGACGTCGTCTCTCTGAGCTCCTGCATAATTTCCTCCCCAGCCACACGGTGACCTGCCTGGGCACCCCCCGGAGGGCCGAGGCAGTCTGACACATGTCCGCAGTCGTTCAAGAAATACCAACCCCAGCATATGTCTCTCAAGATATTTTAGCCTTTTTATATAACAGTTTTCGTCTCATTACCGATGAAATCGGCTCAGTCCCTTTGTCACATTCTAGAGCGTGTGAAGCAGGGCGATGAGGAAGCGGATACCTTGGAGGTAGGCGCGACGGGTGATGCGCTCGTTGGTGCCGTGGACACCGCGGTCACATTCGTCATCGTCGACCACAAAGGCGGAGAAGCGGATGCACTCGCGGCAAATGCGCTGGTAGTTGGCGGCATCGGTTGCGCCAATCACGGTCGAGGGCACGATGCTTATCGGCTCTTGGCCCACCGCAGACGATCCGTTTTCCTCCGTCCCCTTGGGATCACGGAAATAGCGGGCGGCGATGGCGCGGACGGCCTCGAGCCCCGGACCGCCCACGCGCGGGGACGGCGAGGGCTCGGAGCTGCCGGGGCCCAGCTCGACCTCGACTCGGCCAGCGAGCCCAGCGGCGGCAACGGCCTCGCGGCAGCAGGCCACGACATCGGCCACGCTCGTACCCTCGAGCATGCGGAAGTTGATATTTGCCCACATATCCTGCGGCATTACGTTGGCACCGGTACTGCCGCCTTCGATTTGCGTGGGCGCGCAGGTGGTGGTCACAAGCGGGTACAGCTTTTTGCTGGCGAGGCAGTCGCGCACGATGGCATCCTTGCTGGCAGCAATCTCGTCTGCGGCATAAAGCCCCAGCTCGATGAGCTGCGCGGCAAGCAGATCGGTCACACGCGCCGGCCACTCGATATCGCAAATCGCGGCAATAGCGCGGCTGAGCACTTCGAGCGACGTCCCACCGTAAGGGTTGGAAGAGTGCCCGCCTTCGCTCTTCGCCTTGAGCACGATATCGGCATAGCCCTTCTCGGCAAGATCGGCATGCATAAGCCAACCCGCACCTGCGCTGTACTCGGCAGCCGCAACGATACGATAGTCGCCCTCGTCAATCAGGTACTCAAGCTCAACGCCGCGCTCTTCGAGCGCACGACCGATGGCACCCGCGCCGTACTGCGTGGTCTCCTCGTCCTGGCCAAAGGCCAGCAGCAGTGTGCGCTCGTGCTGCCAACCGTGCGCCAGCGCATACTCGACAGCCTCGAGAATACCTGCGACCTGGTCCTTCATGTCGATCGCGCCGCGGCCCCAGATGTAGGTGTCGTCCACGTGCCCGCTAAAGGGGGCGTGCGTCCAGTCGGCCTCGGTACCCGGCACCACGGGAACCACATCCATGTGACCCATGAGCATAACGGGTTTGAGTGCGGGGTCGGAGCCGGAAAGCGTCACCAGCAACGAATGGTCGATAAGCTCGACCTCGCCCGCCGCAAATACATGCGGCCAGGCCTGCTGCATATAGGCGCGCAGGTCGTCGAAGGGCCGCCAGTCCACCGCCTCGGCATCCATGCTCGAGATAGTCGGAAACGACAGCACACGGCCCAAGCGCTCGCACGCGCCTGCCTCGTCTATATCGGCAAAATCGTCCTCATGCGCAAAGAAGCGCCAAACCTCGGCCATGACATCCTTTCGATTGTGATGACGAGGGCCGCCCCACCGGAGCGGCCCTGCCACATAAGCGTTTGCGGTCGGTTATTTGTCCTCGAGATAACGCGAGAGGAACTCGCGAGTGCGCTGGTGTTTGGGGTTGCCGAAGAGCTCGGCCGGCGCGGCGTCCTCGAGCACCACGCCCTTGTCCATAAAGACCACGCGGTCGGACACGGTTCGGGCAAAGGCCATCTCGTGCGTGACGACGACCATGGTCATGCCGTCGGCCGCAAGCTTGCGCATGACCTCGAGCACCTCTCCCACAATCTCGGGGTCGAGTGCGGAGGTCGGCTCGTCGAACAGCATGATCTGCGGATTCATGCACAGGGCGCGCGCGATGGCCACGCGCTGCTTTTGACCACCGGACAGGCGACCCACGGCGGCGTGCGCGAACTTTTCGAGCCCCACGCTCGTCAGATGCTCCATCGCGACCTTCTCGGCCTCGGCCTTGCTCATCTTTTTGAGCGTGACGGGCGCGAGCGTGCAGTTGTCGAGCACGTCCATGTTGTTGAACAGGTTAAAGCCCTGGAACACCATGCCGATGTCCTCGCGGAGTTTATTGATATTGCAGCGCTCGGCCGTAAGGTCCTGGCCGTGGAACCAGATTTGGCCCGCGTCCGGGGTCTCGAGCAGGTTGAGGCAGCGCAGGAAGGTCGACTTGCCCGAGCCCGAGGCGCCGATAATGGTGACGACCTCGCCGGGATTGACGGACAGGTCGATGCCCTTGAGTACCTCGAGCGATCCGAAGCTCTTACGCAGGCCCTCGACGCGGATGAGCGGCTCATTGGTCTGTGCGGCGGCCGCGGTGCCGGTAGTGGCGGTATCTGCCATGATGATTCTCCTCGTCTTGAGCCTAGTTGGAGCTGGGCAGCGTTGCCGGAGCCTCGGCGCCGAGCTTTTTGCCAAAGGCCTCGAGCAGGCGGCTCGCCACGAGCGTCAGGATCAGGTAGACCACGAGCGCCACGCAGTAGACCTCCATCTGGCGGTAGTACACGCCGGCGACGGTGGTGGTGGCGTACATGAGGTCGAACACGCCGATGACCGAGAGCACCGACGAGTCCTTGATGTTGATGATGAGCTCGTTGGTGAGCGCCGGAATCGCGTTTTTAATGCCCTGGGGGAACACGACTTTGCGCATAGCCTGCCACTGCGAAAGACCCAGCGAGCGCGCTGCCTCGGCCTGGCCGGGATCGATGGACTCGATGCCGCCGCGCAGGACCTCCATCATGTAGGCGGTGGAGTTGAGCGAGATGGTGACGAGGCCGGCGGTGAAGGTACTCCAAATCTGGTTGGCCTGGGCGGTCTCGAAGCCCATGCCGCGCAAAACGGTGAAGCCCGCGTAATAGATGAGCAGACCCTGGACCATCATGGGCGTACCACGCACGATGGTGGAGTAGACGGTCGCAAAGCCACGGCCGATGCTCTTAAAGAAGCGCGTGAGGTCGTTATCCACGCGGTCGAACGTCTGAATGCGCAAAAACACAAGGAGCAGCGCCAGGAAAAAGGCGATGACGGTGCCGAAGGTGGCAAGTGCGATGGTGATCTTAATGCCGCGGATAAAGAAGTCGCCACTCTTGTAGGTCATGTAGACCAGGCTCGACAGAAAGTCGCTGGGATTGGAGTCCGAGACAATGCTCACCCGCACCAAATCGATAAACGACATAACGCAGCGGTCGATAAAGAAGATCGCCGCGATGGTAACCACGACGTAGCTGCCCATACGCGCGCCACGGCGGAAGCGATCGGACGCGAACGGCGACTTCTCGCGATAGTCGTTCCAATGCATGAGCTTGGTGACGAGTGCCGCCGCCGACACGACGATCCAAGCCCACAGGATCGCCCAGAGGCAATCCTGGAATACGCCCGTGGGTGCCAAAAAGCTCAGCGGTGTAGGGTTGCGCTGGCTCGCGGCCAGGCCGAGTGCCGCGATAACGCTCGTGCCCAGGTAGACATAACGGTGATCGGCCTTGATAAAGGAGGCCAGGCGATTGATGGTCTTCATGCTGCCTCCCTATGCCGGCTGACGGTCGAGGCACGCGTCCCACATCTGGTCGCGCTCCTCCTGGCTGATGCCCTTGAGGGCCTTGTCGATAAGCTTGAGGAGCTTCTTTGAGCCCTTGCGGCAGCCGACGTTTGCCGCGACCTCCTGCTTAAAGCCCTCGCCTTCGGCAAAATGAATGGGGACGATACCGGGATTTTGGGCCATATAGCCCTTCTCGTTCTCGGTGTTGTACGTCACGGCGTCGCAGGTGCCCTGCAGCAGGTTCGAGAACACCGTAGGGACGGAATCGACCGGGTTTTTGTGCACGACGCCCGGGATCTCGTCGATGACGGTATCGAGCATGGTGTCTTTTTGGCCGAGGACCGTGGCGCCGCTAAAATCGCTGAGCTTGGTGGCGTTTTGGTAGGGCGAGCCCTCCTTTACGAACAGGCCAAAGTAGCCGATGAAGTAGGGGTCGGAAAAGCCGACCGACTCCTCGCGCTCGGGCGTGGCGCTCATGCCGGCGATAATGAGGTCGATCTGACCGTTGTTGAGCGAATCGATAAGACCCGAGAAGCTCTGCTTAACGGCGACGGGCTCGCCGCCGAGGGCCTTGCAGACGACCTTGGCGATCTGCACGTCGTAGCCGTCGGCATAGGCGCCCTGCACGTTATCGATGGGGATGGTGAACTCGCTGGCCTCGGAAACCTGCCAGTTGTACGGGGCGTAGGCAGCCTCCATGCCAATGCGGATCTTGTCCTTGCCGATCACGGAATCGGACAGGTCGTCGCGACCGCCGCCCGTCGTAGGCTGAACAACTTCCAGCGTGGACGGACGCTGGCAGCCGGCAAGCGCGCCGGCGACGACGGTAGCGCTCGCAGCGAGAGCGCTACCCAGAAAGATGCGACGGCTGCACACCGGTTGGCGCTGCGCATCGCGCTGTTGGGGAGAATGCATAATCTGCCTTCCCTGTTGAATCGTATGCTAACGACTCAACAGGATACCGCACGCCGCTATCCACTTGTATGCATACATACAAGTTTACGAACTGGAAAATGACTAATTGATGCAAGGGCAGCTAATTTGGGACGGGGCTATTTTGACTGCTTGCATGTGAAAGCAGTCAAAATAGCCCCGTCCCAAATTAGCTGCCCCGACCCATGCATCGGAATGAGCGTGGAAAATCTCCCACTTTTGGCTCGCACACGGGCTCAAAACGGGAGATCATCCACGCTCAAGTTATGACCGCTCCGTGCGGAACCCCTAGAGCAGCGTAACGCTAAAGCTGCGCTCGTCCGTCTCGCCCGGCGCCAAGGTGATGGTGTTGACCTTGTGCTCGAAGACGTCGTCCTCGGTGTCCATGGTGGTGTGACCGGTCCAGGGCTCGAGCGCCACAAACGGCGCGTCGTTGGCGGCAGACCACACGCCGATGTACTTAAAGCCCTCAAAGTCGATCTTGACGCCATGGCCCGACTTGCGACCGCGCAGCGTGAGCGTGGAGCCCGGGGTATCGGTGAACATGATGGCATCGTTATCGAAGCTGCGGTGCGTGATGGGCACAACGTCCGAATTGTCGGGGGCCTTGTAGGAACCCTCGAACGTCATGAGACCATCGGGCGTGATGATGGGAGCCTCGTTGGTCCAAACCTCGGTAAACGCCAGCTCGTAATCCTCGAATGCCTCGTCCTCGGCACCGGGAGCGGGCACGTTAAACGCAGGGTGGCCGCCCACCGAGAACGGCAGGTCCACGTCGCCGGTGTTGGTGACGGCAAAGGTCTGCGTGAGCGTGGCGTCGCCGGTCAGGGCATAGGTCATGTTGAGCTTAAAGTGGAACGGGAACGCCTTGAGCGACTCGGGCGTGTCAGTGATCTCGTACGTTACCGAGGAGCCGTCCTCCGAAACCTCGACCAACTTGTGCTCGACGATGCGAGCGAGTCCGTGGCGCGGCATCTCGCAGGTGCCGGCCGCAGATGTCGCCATGTTGTTGCGCAGCGATCCCACAATGGGGAACAGAATGGGCGCGTGCTTGCCCCAAAAGGCCGGGTCGCCCTGCCACAGATACTCGTTGCCGTTGAGGGCAAGGCTCGTGAGCTGGGCGCCCATGGAATCGATGGCCGCGGTGAGGCCACCGCGCTTGATGGTGGTGACGGTGGACATGTTACTTCCTCCAAAAGTAAACAACAGTGTCGAGGGATATTGTCCCACTCTTGGCAGCGAGACGGGGCGGCAGGCGATTATTGAGTAGCCATAGAGGAATGAGCGGCGAGCGCCTACTGTGTATCCACGTAAAGGTCGAACCCGCCCTGCGGTGTGGTGTCGACCGTATCGGACGCCTGTGAGTTAAAGCTCACGGGGACCATGCGCTTTGAGGCACGGAAGCGCGTGCCGTCGGTGGCGACGGGCGGTTCATCGACGGTGAGCTCGTAGTCGCCGGGCTTAAGTTCGATGCCGTCACCAGCGGAATTGACGTATTGATACTCGTCAATCGTCTGCCCTTTGAGCGTGCGCCCCACGATATGGATGAGCATTTGGCTGTCGCCGCGCGCGGTGTCCCACGTCGCGCCGTCCTTGACCTCGACCGACACATGTACCGAGCGCGTGCGGCCGAGCGATTGCTCGACAGACATCTCGACCCTGGCGGCGTCTTTTCGCTGCTGCTCGACATGGCTCCAGACGTTTCCAATTACCGAGCATGCGATAACGCCGGCCATGAAGGCGATAAGGATGGGGCCAAGCGGAGAGCGACGTCCTGCATCTTCCTCGCGAGACAGATTGGGGCGACGTGTGGGTGCGGGCGCCTGAGCGCCCTGCGAGGGCACGTCGAGAATACTGAAGGATGCCGTGCTGTCGGGATCGATGGTGTGACGCGGCTGCGGGGTCTTTGCCGGCGAGATCGACATGTCGGCTGGCTCGCCGAGCGTGGCCGTAGCGTCGGCCTTGGCCTCGTCTGCCTCGGCCTGGGCCCAAGCTTGTTCGAAGGTCAGGGGCTCGACGGGATCGAGGGCGGCGTCCGAGTCGGCGGCGACGTCGTTGCCGGTCTCGTCCTCGTCGCTCGACACGCCACGCGGCGTAGGCTCGTCCCACCCCTCGTCCGGAGCCTCACCCTCGCTATACCACCATTCAAAGTTATCGATATCCATACGGGGCGCCCCTTAGTCCTCGCAAATAAACACTTGCTAGCCTTATACCCCCAGACGGCGCTGGAGCTCGCCGGCACAGACAGGAAAACCATCACAACATTCGACGCTTTTCCTCGATTTCGAGATTTTCATCGAATGTTGTGACAGTTTGGGCGACTGGCTGGCAGCGCAATGTGACAAAGAGACTGTTCCTTTGTCACATTCTGTTAGAGTTGCAGGGATTGAATCCCGCTTATTCATGCGACATTGGAGTGACAACCTTGACCGCCGCAACCACGCCTAAAAGTAAGTCAACCGCTGCCGCGCTTTCCCCCGCGCGCACCAACCTCTGCCTAGCGCTGCTCGTGTTGTTAGGCTTTTCGCTCGGCTGCTCGGAGTTCGTGGTCATCGGCATCGAGAGCGACCTGGCGACGGAGCTCGGCATCTCACTTGCCACCGCAGGCCAACTCATCAGCGTGTTCGCGCTCGTCTACGCCATCGCAACGCCGGCGCTTGCGCTCAGCACGGGACGCTTCCGCCGTTACCAGTTACTCGTGTGCTACAGCATTGTCTTTGTACTCGGTAATCTTGTCATGGCGTTGGCGCCCAACTTCCAAGTGCTGTTTGCCTCGCGCATCATCTTGGGCTCCGTCTCGGGCGCACTGCTCGCCGTGGGCGTGACGTATATCCCCGAGCTGCTGTCCCCGCAGCAGACCTCACTCGCTATCTCGGTGGTGTACGGCGCATTCTCCGTGGCGATGGTCTTTGTGACCTCGATCGGCAAGTTTGTGGCCGACACGCTCGACTGGCACGTTGCCATGTACGGCACGCTGACCTTCGCCGTTCTGATCTGCGCCGCGCTCGTGGCGTTTATGCCGCGCGCCGGACAAACCGACGAGCCTGCCACCTTCCGCGAGCAGGCGGGGCTTCTGCGCGAGCCAAGCATCATCACCGGCATGCTCATCTTCTTGTTTGGCGTGGGCTCGGTCTATGTGTTCTACGGCTACGTGACGCCCTATCTGGAGCAGGTGCTGGGCATGGGCACCGTTCAGGCGAGCACCACCCTTATGGCCTACGGCGTGTTCTGCCTGATCTCGAACATCCTGGGCGGATGGATCGATGCGCGCTTTGGCATGAAGGCGCTGCTCGTGACGTTTGTGCTGCAGGCTGCGGCGTTACTCGGACTGTTTGCTGTGGGCGGCACCATGCCCCTCGCGCTTGCCTTTGTCTTTAGTCTGGCGATGCTCATGTATCTGTTCTCGGTCTCGTGCATCACGCACTTTATGGACGTGGCCCGCAGCCGCCACCCCAAATCGATGGTGCTCGCGAGCTCGGTGGAGCCCATGGCGTTTAACGTCGGCATCTCGTTTGGCACCGCGGTGGGCGGCGCCGTGGTAAGCGGGATTGGCATTGCCTACGTGGGCGCGGTTGGCGCCGCATTCTCGCTCGTAGCCTGGATACTCACGCTAGTGACGATCAAGCTGGCACGCTGGGAGCGCAAGCGGGCAGCACAATCTTCGATGCAGGCATAGGGGCAAACATAGCCCAAGGTGGCGAGCGGCCGGTGAAACCGTCCCATACAAGTGGTGTTTATCCGCCTGCAAGCTCTAGCAGTGCAATTTCGTGTACTTGAAATACACGCTTTTCCACAATTTCGTGTATTTGAAGTACACGAAATCGTACTAAACTATGTATTTGAAATACACGAAATTGGAAAGGCAGCCCCATGCGCAGATCAATCGAATCCGTTATCGAATCATGGGCGACAAAGGACGCCTCGCGCCCCCTCCTCATCCGTGGCGCACGACGCGTGGGCAAAACGTACGCTGCCGAGGAAATCGGCAGACGAATCGCCGGCGATGCATTTGTCAAACTCGACTTTCAGACCGATCTTGAGCTGATTGCCCCACTGTTCGACTGCCCCACCAACGACGTAGACACCATCGTGGCACGAATCTCAGACTATAAACGCACCCCCATTCGCAAGGAAACCGCATTCATCCTGTTTGACGAGGTGCAGCTCTGCGAACGCGCGCTCAACTCGCTTCGCTTTTTCTCGGGTTCGGGCTGGCGCATATGCGCGACCGGCAGCCAGCTCGGCGTCGCCACGCGCAAGCGCAAGTTGCCTTTTCCCAGCGGCGTCCGTCAAGAGACCATGCATCCTATGTCGTTCGAGGAGTTTCTCTGGGCGCTCGGTGAGGAGCAGATGGCGGATGCCATTCGCGCCCACGCCGGCACGCTTGAGACCTACGTCGCGCATCAAGCCACGCTCAGCCTGTTTCATCGATACCAGATCGTGGGCGGCATGCCCGCCGCCGTCAACGCATATCGCAAGACACTATCCATCGAAGACGCGCGCGTCGAGCAGCGCGAAATCGACGAGACCTACACCGCCGGTATGACCGACCCCGAAAACGGGATCAGCGGCGTAGCAGCGCGCAAGGTCTGGCGCTCCATTCCATCCCAGCTGCTACGATCCTCAACCAAGAAATTCAAGTACTCCGAGGTCGAACGCGGAGGCCGACGCTCAAAGCTCATCGAGCCACTCGACTGGCTCGAGGGCGCCGGCATCATATCGGTCAACAACCTGACCGAAGGCATCGAACCTCCCCTCGTCCCCTTCGACGACGAAGACGGGAGCTTCTTTAAGGTCTATCTTCTCGATACGGGCCTCATGTTCTACAAACTCGGTATCAACCCGCGACTCTGGCTCGACCTCAAAGAGGATTCCGCCATTGCGCTGTCTTCCGACTTTCGAGGTGCCTTGGCGGAGAACTCGGTCATGCAGGCATTTTCGGGCAATGGTTTGCAGACGTATTACTGGATGCCACCGTCGTCTTGGAAGACGAACGGCGAGCTCGATTTTCTACTTCAGACCGACCGTATGGAGATCGTTCCCGTCGAGGTAAAATCCGCACGCAACGTGCGCGCGAGAACGCTCGGGTCGTTTATGGAAAAAGCCCGGTCGCCGCATGCCTACATATTGTCCGAGAACAATTTTGCCCGCAGCGAAACCGATGACGGACGCGAGCTGCGCCATCTCCCCTTGTACGCAGCGGGCTTTATCGGAGCAAACTGCCTCAAGGGCAGTCTGTAACCCCCGCGCGACCGCCCAGAAAGGAACCATCATATGCAGCACGTACTGTTTATTTGCCACGGGAATATCTGTCGCTCGACGATGGCTGAGTCGGTGTTTGCCGAGCTGGTGCGCCGTGCTGGGCGCGAGGCGGAGTTCGTCATTGATTCTGCCGCGACCTCGACCGAGGAGATTGGCAACCCTCCGCATCATGGCACCGTCGCCAAGCTGCGCGAGGTCGGGATTCCCGTCGTTGCGCACCGCGCGCGCCAGGTTCGTCGCGCGGAGTATGGTGACTGGGACCACATCGTCTATATGGATGCCGAGAACGCGCGCGGCCTGCGTCGCATCTTCGGCGACGATGCCGACGGCAAGATTTCGCGGCTGCTGGATTGGACCGATCGCCCCGGCGACGTCGCCGATCCCTGGTACACCGGCAACTTCGATGCCACCTACCGCGATGTACTCGCCGGTTGCACCGCTATGCTCGAGCAGCTGTAGGCGCTCGGGCGGCGCGGGCACACGGGCCACGCCATCGGCATAAAACGAGCGTGGATTTTCTCCCACTTTGAGCGTTCGAGCGCGCTCTAAACGGGAGAAAATCCACGCTCGTTATCTCGGTGGGAGAAAATCCACGCTCATGAATGTGGCAAAGGGACTGCCCCTTTGCCACATCCGGGACTGGCCCTAGACCGGCTTGACCTCCAGCTTTATCCCTTCGGCGCAGGAGTCGCCCAAAACATCCGAAAGGGCCCAGGTCGCATATAGCGGCAAATAGAGAACCGCTCCGTTGCGCTCAACGTTGCCTCTCGAGAAAACAATCCCGAGCCTTACGCCATATTCAGCCGTATCAAGCACATGACCGAGCGCAGCGTGCGCGTGGTAATAGGAGCCCGATTTAACCTCGATCGGAACAGCCGTCCCATCCGGTCCATTGACCACAAAGTCCACTTCGCCGCGCTTTTTTGTCTGATAGTAGTAAAGCTGGCGATTTTGGGCAGCTAGCTGCTGGGCCACCACGTTTTCGTAAATGCCGCCCAGATTGGGCTCTTTGCTATCAAGATACGCCGCTTGGGCGACTCCAACGGGGTAGCGCGCCATCAACATGCCCGTATCCGATTGATATAGCTTGAACTGCGATGGCCGTGCCGTCTTGAGCAGGGGCGATTTTGGCTCGGTTACGATATCGGCTTTGAGAGCAACGCCGGCATCGACAAGCCATACAAAAACTCGCTGATACTTCTCGTAGTGAGCCTTGGGGTCAATGGAATTGAGCACGAAGCGCTTGTTTTCGCCCTCGAGCATAATAGGGAGCTGATCGTAGATGCTCTGCACCTGCAGGGCTCGCCCGCTTGCATACTTGGAGATATCCCGCCGGTACTGTTCGTTGAGCTCTGACTGCAGCTGACGAACAGAGGCAAGGTCGCCCTGCGTGTCAAGGAAACGCTGCACGACCTCCGGCATTCCGCCGACAACGGTATAGGTCCTGAAGTTTGCCATCATCGCGTCATGAATGTAATCAGGAATGGGCCTCTCGCTGATACACGCGTCACGTATCGTTTGGCGAGCCCCCTCGCTCACCCCGGTTGCCCAGCAAAACTCCTCAAAATCGAGCGGGAACATCCTAAGCTCGTGGACATACCCCACGGGATAGGACCTGACGCCCTTGAACTGGGTCCCGAGCATTGACCCCGAAAACGCCCAGCGGCACCTCCCGTCCTCTACAAGGAACTTTGCCATCGTCATGATGTCGGGGGCCTCTTGGACCTCATCGATAAACACGAGCGTTTTGCCTGGTGCAATCGACTTTCCCGAAAGAAGCGTCACCCTGCTGATGAAATCATCGGCATCCCGCGCCTCGAGAAGAGCATCTTTTGCCTGGCGATTTTCCATGAGGTTAAGCTCGATGTAGGTTGCATGGTTGGCTTTGCCAAATGCGCGAATCGAATAGCTTTTGCCAATCTGGCGAGAACCCGTAATGAATAAGGCCTTTTGCTCGGCAGACTTCAGCCAACGCTCCAGCTCTACCGCTATTTTCCTGCGCAGCATAGGCTCTCCCCTCAGTGTCATCAAATGAAATGCAAAGTTTTATACGCTTGATTATCGATGAAACGCAGAATTTTAAGAACCTAAAATCGGATGAAATGCAGAGATTTGAGATTATAATCGAAAAAGAACGGGCACCACCCGCGAATGTGACAAAGGAACTGTCCCTTTGTCACATTGCGCTCAACTACTCGTCGACGATCTCGGCAAGCCAGACGTTCAGCGTATCGACCTCGGGGCAGCAGAACTTTGCCGTACCAGGCTCGTTGCCAGGCACGGTTCCGCCATAGCGCAGGATATCGATATAGGGAAAGCCCACATGGCAGGCCATGGCGCACATCTTGCCGCGGTCGCGGTCGAAGTCGAAGACGTCACCCGGCTTGTGCCCGTGATGGCAGCGGCATGTGCCCAGCTGGTCCACGCAGCTAATACGAATACGTGGGCGCCTGCCGCGCGGGGCACCGAGCGGCTTGTTCTCGCCCGCCGCCTCGGTGCTGCTCTCGTCGGCGTTACTCATGGTCAATCACATCCAGGCAGGCCTCGATGGGAAGGCCAGCGGACTTATCCTCCTGGTCGGCATTGCGCTCGATGAGCTCCGCTACCACGCGCATGGCATCGCTCGTCGCGCGCTGTAGGCTCCAACCGGCCATAACGCGGCCGACAAGCACCGCCGAGAACGTGTCGCCCGTGCCCGGGAAGTAGACCGGTATCAGGTCGAAGGGAATCGTAAAGTACTCCCCCGCCACATGGTCGTAACCGATGACGACATTCGCACCGTCGACCACAGCGCTCGTAATGACCACCGACTTGGCGCCCAGGACACGCACGGCATCCACAAGAGCGCGGCCCTCATCAGGCGTGATTTGCTCGGCAATGGGCCTATCGGCAAGCAGGCACGCCTCGGTATAGTTGGGCACCGCGTAGTCGGCGCACTCGAGCAGGTGCCTCATGAGACCGATCGTGGACTCGGGCACGCCGGCGTAGAGCTTGCCGTTGTCGCCCATGATGGGGTCGACGAACACCTTGGTACCCTTTTGCGCGCGACGGTGGCAGAAATCCGAGATGATGCGCGTCTCTTCCTCGGTCACGATAAAGCCGGTCGAAATGGCGTCGAACTCAAAGCCGAGCTCCTCCCAGATGGCGAGGCTTTGGCGCACGTACTCCGTGGTGTCATGGATGTAGAACTTGGGATAGTTGAGCGTATCGGACACCAGCGCCGTCGGCAGGTTGTGGATGCGGTAGCCCATATGCGACAGCACCGGCAGCATGGCGGAAAGCGCGACCTTGCCGTAGCCGCACATATCGTTGATCAGCAGCAGCTGAGTATTCTTCATGAGGGTCTCCCTTGGTTCGGGCACGGCGCAGCAGCGCCACAGTGCGACTAAGTGTAGCGCAGGGAACGTTTGCAGCGTCGAGCGGTTACGGCGTTTGACAAAACGCCGTAACTTAATAAGTTTGGTACCTTGACATTTATTTCTCACGCTCCTAGATTAGTTAGGCACAAAACAATTCATCTACCTAACTAAAGAAAGGAGCGAAGATTAGATATGCGTGTTGAACCACTCGCCTATCCGCATGAACCCGGCGGCGACCCCTCACGGCCAGCAGACGAGCCCGAGACCCAGTCCGACAAAGACCGTCTCGCCAAGCGAATCCTCAATGGGCTGGGGTTTTGCGGCCATTACATGCATTTTCACGGCGGCGGCATATCTGGCAAGGCGCCTATTGTCTGCCTACTCGCCAAGCAGCCGACCGGCGAGCTGTCCCAACAGGAGCTCGGCATGCACTTCGACCTCAAGCCGGGGTCCCTTTCCGAGATTCTGTCCAAGCTCGAACTGGGCGGTCTTATCGAGCGCAGTCGCAATCCCAAAGACCGTCGGCAGCTCACCATCCGCCTGACCGATGCGGGATGGGAAAAGGCCCGCGTTGAGCAGGCAGCCCGCATTCGCTTTAGAGAGCAGGCCTTTAGTGCCCTCACCCACGACGAGCGTGAACAGCTCGCCGAGATGCTCGAGAAAATCCGCGTAACCTGGGAGGAACTGGATGATTAAAACCCTTATGGGCAGCATCCGCGATTACATGAAGGTCACGATCGCCACGCCGCTGCTGGTGCTTGGCGAGGTAATCTGCCAGATGATGATCCCGTTTATCACCGCCGACATGATCGACGCCATCAAGGACGGCACCGCCGTTACCGAGATGCTGCCCACCGCCGGCCTTCTCGTACTCATCGCGCTGACGTCACTCGCCTTTGGCGCCGCTGCGGGCATCACCTGCAGCCATGCCAGCTGCGGCTTTGCCAAGAACCTGCGTCGCGACCTGTTCTACAAGATCCAGACGTTCAGCTTCGCCAACATCGACGAGTTCTCGAGTTCCTCGCTCGTCACGCGCCTCACCACCGACATCAACAACGTGCAGCAGGCCTTTATGATGCTCATCCGCATCGCCGTGCGCTCGCCGCTGGTGCTGGTCTTTGCCTTTACCATGGCATACGCCATGGGCGGCAGCGTCGCCATGGTCTACCTGGTCATCATTCCGCTGCTGGGCTTTGGCCTGTTCTTTATCATCTATAAGGTGCGCCCGATCTTTGCCCGCGTGTTCCGCAAGTACGACGCGCTCAACGAATCCGTTGAGGAAAACGTCACCGGCATGCGCGTGGTCAAGAGCTACGTGCGCCAGGACTACGAGAAGGAGAAGTTCGCCACCGCCGCGCGCGACGTCCAGATGGACTTCACCCGCGCCGAGAAGCTGCTCGCCTTCAACAACCCCATGATGAACATCTGCGTCAACGGCGCGTTCGTCGTCATCATCTACCTGGGTTCCAAGCTCATCATCACGAGCCAGGGCACTCTGTTCGACGTGGGCCAGCTCTCCTCCATCTTTACCTACGGCTTCCAGATTCTTATGAGCCTAATGCAGCTGTCGATGATCTTTGTCATGGTAACCATGGCAGACGAGTCGGCGCACCGCATTACCGAGGTGCTGGCCGCCGAGCCCACGATCGCCAACCCGACCGAGCCCGTGCACGAGGTTGCCGACGGCTCCATCGACTTCGATCACGTGAGCTTTAAGTATTCCGAGCATGCCCGCCGCCAGGCGCTCGACGATATCGACCTGCATATTAAGAGCGGCGAGACCATCGGTATTATCGGCGGCACCGGCTCGGCCAAGTCGACGCTCGTGAACCTGATCGCCCGCCTGTACGATGTCACCGAGGGCACCGTGCGCGTCGGCGGCGTGGACGTGCGCGACTACGACCTGGACGCGCTGCGCCACCAGGTAGCCATGGTCCTGCAGAAAAACGTGCTGTTTAGCGGTACCATCGCCGAGAACCTGCGCTGGGGCGACCCAAACGCCACCGACGAGGAGGTCCGCGAGGCCGCACATCTGGCCTGCGCCGACGAGTTTGTCGACGGCTTCCCCAAGGGCTACGACACCTGGATTGAGCAGGGCGGCTCCAACGTCTCCGGCGGCCAGAAGCAGCGCCTGTGCATCGCGCGCGCCCTGCTGCGTCGCCCCAAGATTCTGATCCTGGACGACTCCACGAGCGCCGTCGACACCAAGACCGACGCCAAGATCCGCGAGGGCCTGGCGAGCTACCTGCCCAACACGACCAAACTCATCATCGCCCAGCGTATTAGCTCCGTGCAGGATGCTGACCGCATCATCGTCATGGAGGGTGGCCGCATCAAGGACATCGGCAACCATGACGAGCTGCTCAAGACGAGCGAGATCTACCGCGAGACCTTTACCTCGCAAAATAAGATGAGTGCCGAAGGCGAGGACGCGGCCGAGACCGTCGCAGCCAACACCGAGGCATCCGCGCCGCAAGCTCAGACCCAGGAAGGAGGCGAGGCACATGAGTAAGGCAGCTACCGCCGAGCGCGCGCGCAACCGCAAGGGCGGCACCATGACGCGCCTGATCAAGATGCTCTTTGGCTTCTACCCCGTGCTTTTGCCCCTCGTCGTCGCCGGCGTTGTGCTCTGCGCCATCATCAACTCCATCGGCGCGACGTTTCTCCAGAGCGCGCTGCAGGTCATTAGCGAATCGTGGCAGTCGGGCGACTGGACGGCCGCGCAGCCCAAGATTCTGAAGCTCGTGACCACCCTCGGCTGCATCTACGCCGTGGGCGTCGCCTCCTCGCTCTTCTGGAACCGCGCCATGGCCGTCATCACGCAGGGCTCGCTCGAGAAACTGCGCGAAAAGATGTTCAACCGCATGCAGGACCTGCCGATTCGCTACTTCGACACGCACCAGCGCGGCGACATCATGAGCCACTACACCAACGACATCGACACGCTGCGTCAGATGATCAGCCAGTCGCTACCCAACCTGCTCATGACGATCATCGTCATCGTCACCGTGTTCTTCATCATGCTGTATTACAGCGTGTGGATGTGCCTGGTCATCATTGCCGGCATCGCCTTTATGACCTTTATGACCAAGCTGCTCGGCTCCAACTCCGCGCGCTTCTTTATCGCGCAGCAAACCGAGCTCGGCGTGGTCGAGGGCCATATCGAGGAAGTCATGAACGGCCAGAAAGTCGTCAAGGCGTTCTGTCACGAGTCCGCCGCCGAGGCCGATTTTGACGAGCGCAACGAGAAGCTCTTCGAGGTCTCGCAGAAGGCCAACATGTACGCCAACATCCTCATGCCGATCCTCGGGAACCTGGGCGACTTGCTCTACGTGCTGGTCGCGCTGACCGGCGGCATCTTCCTGGCGCTGGGCGTGCCCAACCTGAGCCTCTCGGGCATGGCGCTCTCCATCGCCGTCGTGGTGCCGTTCCTCAACATGACCAAGCAGTTCTGCGGCCAGATCGGCCAGATCTCGCAGCAGATCAACGCCGTGGTCATGGGCCTTGCCGGCGCCGAGCGTATCTTTGAGCTACTCGACGAGGAGCCCGAGGCCGACGAGGGCTACGTGACGCTTGTCAACGCACAGGTGAATCCCGACACCTGGCAGCTCGAGGAGGCCGACCACCACACCGGCATGTGGGCGTGGAAGCACCCGCACCGCGCGACCGGCGAGATCGAGTACGTGCCGCTGCGTGGCGACCTGGTCATGGACAACGTGGACTTTGGCTACACGCCCGACCACGAGGTGCTGCACGGCGTGTCTGTGTACGCCAAGCCGGGCCAGAAGGTCGCGTTTGTCGGCGCCACCGGTGCCGGCAAGACGACCATCACCAACCTCATCAACCGCTTCTACGACATTGCCGACGGCAAGATCCGCTACGACGGCATCAACGTCAACAAGATTCGCAAGTCCGATCTGCGTCGCTCGCTCGGCGTGGTGCTGCAGGACGTGAACCTGTTCACCGGCACCGTCATGGACAACATCCGCTACGGCAACCTGGACGCCACCGACGAGGAGTGCATCGCGGCGGCCAAGCTCGCGGGCGCCGACGACTTTATCACCCGCCTGCCCGACGGCTACGGCACGATGCTCACCGGCAACGGAGCACAGCTGTCGCAGGGCCAGCGCCAGCTGATTTCGATCGCACGCGCTGCCGTCGCCGATCCGCCGGCAATGATTCTGGACGAGGCCACGAGCTCCATCGACACCCGCACCGAGGCCATCGTGCAGGCAGGCATGGATAAGCTCATGGAGGGCCGCACGACGTTTGTCATCGCGCACCGCCTGTCCACCGTGCGCAACTCCGACGCGATCATCTGTCTGGACCATGGCCGCATTATCGAGCGCGGTAACCACGACGAGCTGATCGCCAAGCGCGGATACTACTATCAGCTCTACACTGGAGCGTTTGAGCTGGAGTAGGACCGGTTACTGACGGAGGGCGCCCCGGGGGCGGCGGGGTAATTCCTCCGTGCTCAAACATTCTCGCTTCGCTGCGAAACTGCGCGCGGAGGAAATACCCCGCCGCCCCCGGGGCGCCCTCCTGCGCGCGATCAGCCCGTCATTAAAAACGGAATAAAAGTTTGCGAGGCCCTGGCCGTTTGGCCAGGGCCTCGTTTTGTGTGACAAAGGGACTGTCCCTTTGTCACACAAATTAACTACTTGAGGAGTTGGGCCATGGCGTTGACGAATTTTTGGACTTGGAGGGTGGGCTCGAGCGGATAGTGCAAAAAGACCGGCACCTCGCGACCGCATAGGAATGGCACGCCCACAAAGGCCGGGTGTACCCCCGACCATGCGCCGCAGGTGAGCACCGCGTCGCCCTTTTCCTCTGCCTCGTTAAAGAGCGCAAAGTCAAAGCTGTCCACGTCGATCACGTCAACGCCGCCGTCGGCCAGAAGGTCGATGCGCAGGCTGTCCATTGCGTCGTTGCCGTGACGGAGCACGCGCAGGCGCATGCCCTCCAGGTCGGCAACCGTAATGCGTGTCTTGCGCGCCAGCGGGCTCGTGCGCGGCAGGTCGATATAAAACGGTACGTTGACGATGCGGAGCTTTTGGCAGGCGTCACCCCAGCGCGGGGTCGAAAAACTCGACTGCACCACATCCACCTCGCGACCGAGGCTGCGCATGACGGATTCGCGTTCGTCGTAGAGGTCGCTTACCGGCACGATCTCAAATCGAAGCGACGGTTCCAGCTCGTGTACGCCCGACCACATCGACAGCGTTTGGCGCCCCGGGCACATCATCGACACGCCCAGACGCACGGCCCCGCCATCGCCCGCCGCGCGTCGGGCGCGGCGCAGCGCATCCTCGGACTGCCGCATGATCGAGCGCGCGTCGTCCACCAGCAGAGCGCCCGCCGGCGTCACCTTAACACCAGAATGCGAGCGCTCGAACAACGTGATGCCAAACTCGGCCTCGAAGCCCGACACCTGCTTGACGAGCGCCGGGGTCGACACGCGCAATTTTGCCGCCGCACGCGAGAAGCTTCCCAGCTCCGCGGCGGCCGATATGGCCTCAAGTCGTCGATCGTACACGTCAATCTCCCGTTTTCGCGCCCGTGGCCACATGGTGCCATAGGGGGTTGTTTTCGCAGGTCACGCGCTCAATTGAGAATAAACTGCATCGCACAGTGTTAACCTACGGTTAATACCATTCTAACAAATATGCAATTCACCTGCGCAAATGCAAAGCATACGATAACCTGCGAAAACCACGTGGGTCGATTAATGGGAACGGCCCACCGGGAGGCACAAGAAGGGAAGTTCCTATGAGCAACTGGCTTAAGCTCGAGGGCGATGTCTGCGCCGTGACCGGCGCACTCGGCGGTATGGGCGTCGAGATTTGCCGCGAGTTCGCCCGCAACGGCGCCAACGTCGTCCTGCTCGACCTGGACGAGGAGAAGGTCAAGGCCGCTGCCGCCGACCTCGCTGCCGAGTTTGGCATCCACGCCGAGGGTTACAAGATGAACGCCACCGACGAGGCCGAGGTTCAGGCCGCCGTCGATGCCACCATCGCCAACTTCGGCCATGTCGACGTCCTCGTCAACACCGCCGGCATCCTGCGCTTCGCCGCCATGGAGGACCTGCCGCTCTCCGACTGGAACGAGGTCATCAACGTCAACCTCACCGGTTACTTCATCACCTCGCAGCGCTTTGGTCGCGAGATGATCAAGGCCGGCCAGGGTCGCCTGGTGCACATCTCGACCGTTGCCAGCCACTCCCCCGAGACATTCTCGGGCGTGTACAGCTCCACCAAGGCGGGCGTCAACATGATGTCCAAGATGCTGGCTGCCGAATGGGGTCCCTACGGCGTGCGCTCCAACTGCGTCGAGCCCTGCTTCGTCAAGACCCCGATGTCGGCCAACTTCTACGCCGATCCCGAGGTCGAAAAGAGCCGCAGCCGTCTGATCGCCACGCGCCGCATCGGCGAGGTCAGCGATATCGCCAACGCCGTCATGTTCCTGGCGTCCACGCGATCGGACTTTACCACCGGCGACGCCATCAAGGTCGACGGCGGCTTCTCCAACATGAT
Source organism: Collinsella sp. (assembly GCA_046979165.1). Lineage (GTDB taxonomy): Bacteria > Actinomycetota > Coriobacteriia > Coriobacteriales > Coriobacteriaceae > Collinsella. The sequence goes on along the minus strand of JBKWJT010000004.1, from coordinate 85,945 downwards.
GGGCGACCTCACCGCCAAGCCCGGCGGCCGTCGCGCCTATGCCGACAACTACCTTAAGAACAAGGGCGTCGAGCTTTGGTCCGACGAGTCCGGCGTCGCTAAGCCGACTGACCAGTAAACCAACCTGACAGGGAGGGCCCGCGGATACGCCCGCTCCTCCCCCACATCGATTAGAAAGAGTCCAATGGCTTCCACCAACTCCAACAAGGGTCGCGCCGTCGTGCTTTCCGCCGCGTGCGTCACCATGTTCTTCATCAGCTCCATCGCGCTGTATTCCGTCGTGAGCAAAAACCTGCTCGCCGTTTACCCCGAGTGGTCCAGCGCCCTTACCTGGGCCTTCCCCGTCTTCCAGACCATCATGGCCGTGACGGGCATCTTCGCCGGCCGCATCTCCGATAAGATCGGCCCCCGCAACGTCGTGATCGCCGCCGCCGTGTGCTACGGCGTGGGCTGGTTCATGTCCGGCACCGTCACCGAGCCGTGGCAGTTCTACCTGTGGTTCTCGCTCGTCGCCGCCGTCGGCAACGGCCTGGGCTACAACCCGGCGCTCACCACGGGTCAGAAGTGGTTCATCGACAAGAAGGGTCTCGCCTCCGGCATCACCCTGGCCGCTTCGACCGCCGGCCCCGCTGTGCTGTCCCCGGTGCTCGCCTCGCTGCTCATCCCGAGCCTTGGCATCTTCGGCGCCCTTAAGGCGCTCGGCGTCATCTTCTTTGTGATGATCGCCGCATCCGCCCTGTTCCTGAAGGCCCCCGAGGCCGGTTGGCTGCCCGAGGGCTTCGAGGCCCCCAAGGGCGGCGCCCACGCTGGCACCTTCGGCGACCTCACCCCGGGCGAGATGGTCAAGACCCCGCGCTTCTGGGTCCTCATCATCACCTTCGCCTTTGCCGCCACCGCCGGCACCCTGCTCGTCGGCAAGGTTGCCTCCATCGCCGCCGTCCAGCTCTTCGCCGACCCCACGAGCGCCGCTGCCGTCGCTCTCGGCGGTGTGGTCGTCTCCGTCAACACCTGCGCCAACCTGGTCGGCCGTCTGTCCTTTGGCCAGATCATCGACAAGCTCGGTGCCTACAAGTCGCTGCTCATCAGCCTTGTCGTCACCATCGTCGCACTCGTCATCATGTCGATGAGCTTTACGCAGAGCATGTTCTTCGTGGCGCTCGCCCTGCTCGGCTTTAGCTTTGGCGCCCTGCTCGTCATCTACCCGCCGCTCACCGGCGGCGCCTTTGGCACCAGCAACATCGGTGTCAACTACGGCATCATGTTTTTGGGCTACGCCGCTTCCACCTGGATCAGCCAGCCCATCACCGCCGTGCTGTATCACGCCGAGGCCGGCAGCGCCGCCTACCAGCAGTCCTTCTACGGCGCCATTGTGATCGCCGCCATCGCCGTCGTGCTCACCGTCTACATGATGGTCTCCGACAGCAAGAAGAAGTCCGCCTAGTTTTACCGATGCGACAAAGGGACGGCCCCTTTGTCACATCCACCGGTCAACAATATTAAGGAGTCGAAATGTCTGAGCTCAACCCCGTCCGCATTGCCGTTATCGGCGCCGGCGCCATGGGCCGCAACCACATCCGCTTTGTCACCGAGGAGCCCGAGGCCGAGCTCGTCGCCATCGCCGACGCCTTTGAGGGCGCCCGCGCCACGGCCGAGGCCGCCGGCGTGCCGTTTTACACCGATCCCGCTCAGATGATGGACGAGGTCAAGCCCGAGGCCGTCATTATCGCCACCCCCAACGACCTGCACCTGGGCGTTGCCCGCGAGGCTGTAAAGCGCAACATCGTGCCGCTGGTCGAAAAGCCGATCTCCAACGACCTGGAGGATGCCCAGGCCTTCGCTGCCGAGGCCGAGACCGCCGGCGTGCCCGTGCTCGTGGGTCAGCACCGTCGCCACAACCCCTTCGTCAACAAGGCCAAGGAGATCATCGAGTCCGGCGAGCTGGGCAAGCTCACCGTGTCGAGCTTCCACTACATGATCTATAAGAATGACGAGTACTTCGATGTCGAATGGCGCCGCAAGAAGGGTGCCGGCCCGATCCTGGTCAACCTGGTGCACGACGTCGACCTGCTCCGCTACCTGCTGGGCGAGCCCGTTGCCGTCCAGGGTATGCAGTCCAGCGCCGCCCGCGGTTTTGAGACCGAGGACTCCGCCGTGGTCAACGTCCGTTTTGCCGATGGCGCGCTCGCAAGCATGACCATCTCCGACGCCACCGCCAGCCCCTGGAACTGGGAGGCAACCGCTCGCGAGGACCCGCAGTACCGCCCCTTCGACGCCGACGCCTACTTTATCGGCGGCACTAAGGGCGCCCTGTCGCTGCCCCGCCTGCACCAGTTCTCCTACGACGGCGCCTCCAACTGGCACAAGCCGCTGCAGATGGAGATTCCGGCCGTCGACCCGGCACTGCCGCACAAGATGCAGCTCAAGCACTTTGTGAAGGTTGTCCGCCGCGAGGTCGAGCCCGTCGTGACCCCCGCCGACAACGTCAAGACGCTCACGCTTCTCAACGCCGTCAAGGAGGCCGCCGAGACCGGCAACCTCGTCGAGCTGTAAAGATTTAGGGCGGATCGCGGCAAACCCCACGCCGAACCCCTCGACCCGCCACAAATAAGCCCCTCTTCTTCGCCCCGCGAGCAGCCTCCTGTCCGCGGGGCTTTTTAGCTACTTTACTGCCACATCTGCCCGATGATTTTTCTGGGACACCGGCTATCTTGCGCCCCAACTTAATCCGTTCGCCACGAAATGGGCCCATCTACTACGTTTAACCGGTCACCCCCGACCACACCGAGAATCGCAAAATTAAAACCGCAGGTAGACGGCTTGCCGATTTTCGAAAAACCAGCGTATGGTCGCCCCCTGCGGGTCAAACGTAGTAGATAGGCCGTTTTCGTGGCGCGGCCTCAAAACAGTCTTTTGGGACGGGTGGTATCCTTGGTAGCCCTGTGCTGCAAACGCACCTTAAACGCAAGGAGTTCCATGGATCTTATCGCCCAGCTCGCCCGCGAGCTCAACCTTAAGGCCGCCAATGTCGAAGCGGCCGTCAAGCTCATCGACGAGGGCAACACCATCCCCTTTATCTCGCGCTACCGCAAGGAAGCCACGGGCGGCATGGACGACGTCGCCCAGGGCAAGCTCACGCCCGAGCTCGAGCAGCAGATTCGCGAGGCCACGCAGCTCCAGCGCGTCGAGGACCTCTACAAGCCCTACCGTAAAAAGCGCATGACCCGCGCGCAGAAGGCCCGTGAGGCAGGCCTGGAGCCCCTCGCCAACATGATCATCATACAGGCGTCGGCCAAGGGCAGCGCGCTCGACGCCGCCGCGGCCTATATCAACGAGGACGCCGGCTTCGACACCGCCGAGAAGGCGCTCGCCGGTGCCGCCGACATCGTGGCCGAGACAGTGGCCGAGGACCCCGAGAACGTCGCCGACCTGCGCGCCTTTACGCAAAACACCGCCGACATCGTTGTCGAGGCGACCGACCCCGCCGAGAAGACTCCCTACGAGCCCTACTACAACTTTGACGAGCCGCTGCGCCGCATCCCCAACCACCGCGTGCTGGCCATCGACCGCGGCGAGCGCGAGGGCAAGCTCCGCGTGCGCGTAAACGTCGACGGCGCTGCCGCCACGGCGCGTCTCGGCAGCCGCTGGCCCCGCCGCCAGGGCGTCTTCGCGCCCGTCTTTGACGCCGCCATCGCCGACGGCTACAAGCGCCTGATGGCCCCCCTCGCTGGAGCGCGAGGCCCGCGCCAAGCTCACCGTCCGTGCTCAGACCGAGGCCATCAACGTCTTTGCCAAGAACCTTGAGGGCCTGCTCTCGGCCCGCCCCGTCCGCGGCGCCCGCGTGCTCGCGCTCGACCCGGGCTACCGCACCGGCTGCAAGGTCGCCGTCATGGACGAGACCGGCAAGCTGCTTGACCACGGCGTGGTCTACCCCACCAAGCCGCGCCACGACGTCGCCGGCACCAAGCGCGAGCTCGCCCGCCTCGTCAAAAAGGACGGCGTCAACACCATCGTTATCGGCAACGGCACCGCCAGCCGCGAGACCGAGGAAGTCGTCTCGGAGTTCATTGCCGAGCAGGCGCCCGGCTTGCGCTACACCATCGTGAACGAGGCCGGCGCGTCGGTGTACTCCGCCTCCGAGCTCGCGAGCCAAGAGTATCCCGACCTGGACGTCACCGTGCGCGGCGCCATGAGCCTGGGCCGCCGCTTGCAGGACCCGCTGGCCGAGCTCGTCAAGATTCCGCCCCAGTCCATCGGCGTGGGCCAGTACCAGCACGACCTTGACCAGGCCGAGCTTTCGCGCACGCTGGGCCACGTGGTGGAGGACGTCGTCAACCGCGTGGGCGTCGACGTCAACACCGCGAGCGCGAGCCTGCTGGGATACGTTTCGGGCATCACGCCGAGCGTGGCCAAGAACATCGTGGCCTACCGCGAGGAAAACGGCGCCTTTACCGATCGCCGCCAACTCAAGAAGGTCCCCAAACTGGGACCCAAGGCATATCTCAACGCTGCAGGTTTCCTGCGCATCAGCGGCGGCAAAAACCCGCTCGACGCGACAAACGTCCACCCCGAGAGCTACGAGGTGGCCACGGCCGTCTTGGAGCGCGCAGGCGTTAAAGCCAGCGAGCTCAGCCGCGGCGGCGTGCCCGACATCGAGCGCCGTCTGGGCAGCATTTCGACGCTGGCTAGCGATCTGGACTGCGGCACCCTCACGCTCATCGACATTGTCAACGAGCTCAAGAAGCCCGGCCGCGACCCGCGCGACGATGCGCCCGAGGTGGTCTTTAGCCGCTCGGCGCTTTCCATCGACGACCTGGAGCCCGGCATGGAGCTCAAGGGCACGGTGCGCAACGTCGTCGACTTTGGCGCCTTCGTCGACGTAGGCGTGCACCAGGACGGTCTCGTGCACATCTCCAAGCTGGCCAACCGCTTCGTCAAGCACCCGAGCGACGTCGTGCGTGTCGGCGACACGGTCAAGGTGTGGGTAGAGAAGGTCGACCGCGACCGAAAGAAGATCTCCCTCACCATGGTGCAGGGCAAGTAAACGCCTAAAGCAAGGGTCCCCCCGGTAGTGATGTGCAAAATCGCGAGTATTCTGCAAATTCCGCCGTTCCGGACCCCCCGCAGAGACGATAAAGTCAAAAACAGCCCCCGTTTTGGCGCCACCAGAGCCAAAACGGGGGCTGTTCCGTTCTTCAACCAACTGGTAAAAGCCTTTACCCTGCTGAATACTCTCGATTTTGCACGGCGCAGGCGGGGGTACCTTTGCCCACGGCAGGATATAGAAGCCAAGCGCCAACTTGCTGGCAAGCTCGTGTCGGCAGTTCCGGCCTTTCCTTTGCCTAGCGCGACCCTCGCGAAGCGCGTGAGCGATAGGGAAAGGAAAGGCCGGGGCGAGCAGCCCGCGGCGTAGCCAGTGTTCGCGTTACGGCAGAATATGGAAGCCCAAAGCGGCGATATCCTTGGCAAAGCCGCGGACGGTGTCGAGCGAGACCTCGTACGGGTCGCGACCGATGTTCTTCCGCTTGGCCAGGATGCTGTTGGGCACCGTAATGATCTGGCAACCGCAGGCCTCGGCCTGGTAAATGTTGATGAGCTCGCGCGTGGACGCCCACAGGACCTCACAGTTGGGCTTGTCGGCGGCCTTCTTAACCGACTCCGTCATAAACGGAATGGGGTCGACGCCGGTGTCGGCGATGCGGCCGGCAAAGAGCGAGATGATGGACGGCGTCCCGGCGTCAACGGCCTCGACCATCTCATCGACCTGCGTAGGCGTAAAGATGGTGGTGACGTTGACCTTGATGCCGTCGGCCGAAAGCTTGCGGACCAGCTCGGCGGTGGACTCGCCCTTGGTGGTCACGCACGGAATCTTGACGTAGACGTTCTCGGCCCAGGTAGCAATCTCGCGGGCCTCGACCTCCATGGTCTCGACGTCGTCGGCAAAGACCTCAAACGACACGGACACATCGGTAATGTGGGCCAGGACCTCCTTGGCAAACGCGCGGTAATCCGTCACGCCGCCCTTCTTCATAAGGGACGGGTTGGTCGTGAAACCCTGAACGTTGCCGTTCTCGTACATGTCGAGCATGCCCTCGAGGTTTGCACCGTCAGCGAACACCTTGATTGCCATCTGCCTGATTCCTTTCGTTTGCATAAGGCCGGTAAACTGCTAAACACTTTACCTATGTTTATCAAGGCGTGAACTGCGGGTTTTTATCTTCTCGGCGAACGGTTTTACGGTTTTACCATTTTTATATCGACACCCCAGCAGCAAAACGTTTTTGCCATTCATTGCGTTTGATTCCGCTCACGGCGCAGAGACGATGCTTCGTCAATACGTTTTCACAACCACTTCAAAACAAAAAGCGGTGACGCCTCATTTGAGACGTCACCGCTTCCGTGTAGGAGCCGGTTATCGGAGCTCCGCCCGATTAGGGCTTAAAGTGTGCCTGGATTACTCTTCCTCAACGTGGTTGATCACAGCGCCCTTGGTGTGGATGAAGTTGGGGACAAAGGCGACGATCAGAAGGACAGCGAGAATCGCGTAGACACCGGTGGTACCGAAGGCCTCGGCAGCGCGGCCGAGCGTAATACCAATAACGGAGAAGTCGAAGTCGCCGAACGTAGTGTTCTTGAAGCCGAAGACGTCAAGAACAGGCAGGAGCAGAGCAGGGGCAAAGGTGATGAGCAGGCCGTTGACGAAAGCGCCAAGAGCTGCACCCTTGCGGCCACCGGTAGCATTGCCGTAGATGCCGGCGGTAGCACCGCAGAAGAAGTGAGGAACCATGCCCGGGATGATGAAGATACCGAGGGTAGCGCCCACGATGAACATACCGACCACGCCACCGATAAAGGAAGCGACAAAGCCGAGAATGACGGCGGTGGGAGCGTAGGGGAAGAAGACGGCGCAGTCGACGGCGGGGATGGCACCGGGGATCAGCTTGTTGGAGATGCCCTGGAAGGCCGGGACCAGGTCGGCGAGAATCATGCGGACGCCGTTGTAGACGATGGTGACGCCGACGGCGAAGGACAGAGCACAGGTCAGGGCGTAAACAATCACGTTGTCGCCGCCAGCAGTCTCAGTAACAACCGCAGGATCTGCGATGTAAGCGGCAAAAGCAGTCACCAGGTAGAAGAAGGCCATGGTAAGAGCCGTGGAGATGGTGGTGTCGCGCAGGAAGGCATACTTCTCGGGAACCTCGATCTTCTCTGTGCTGTTCTCCTCGGCGTCCTTAGCAAACAGCGTACCGACTGCAGCGGAGATATAGTAGGCAAGCGAGCCGAAGTGACCCATGGCGATCTCGTCGCCATCGGTAACCTTCTCGGTGAAACGCTGGCCGACGGCGGGAAGCATGGCGCTCACGAGGCCCAGGAACATACCGCCCACAACGATAAGCTGGACATCCTCGAAGCCAGATGCCTGCAGAACAGCAGACAGCAGGCAAGCCATGAACATGCTGTGATGGCCCGTCAGGAAGATGTACTTAAACTTGGTAAAGCGAGCAATGATAATGTTCACGACGTAGCCGAGAATCAGGATCATCATGGTCTGAACGCCGAGGACGCTCTGGGCCATCGAAACGACGACCTCGTTGTTGGGCACGACGCCGGTGATGTGGAAACCGGTCTCGATGAAGGTACCCAGCGGAGCAAGGTTCTCCTGAACAACAGCGGCGCCGGCAGACAGCATGATGTAGCCAAGGATCGGCTTCAGGGTGCCCGTCATCACCTTGTGGGCGGGACGCTTAAGCGCGACAAGGCCGACAAAAGCGAACAGGCCCATAATCCATGCTGGCTTGGTCAGAATCGATTGGATAAACTCAAGTATGGGAAGGATGACTTGCATCTGGGCTTCCTTTCTTTTTAACGTGGGCGCGTTTCCCTCTTCCACAGGGAACCGCCCTTTTTTGTGCCGCTTTAGGCGTTAGCGGCGGCCGCCTTGATTGCCTCGAGGGCGTCTTCGCGGATCTTCTTCTTGTTCACATAGCTGCGAACGATCACGACGTTACCGTGAAGCTCGGGAGCGAGCTCCTTAACGGTGATGAACAGATCCGGATTTGCGGAAGAAGCACCGTTCAGGTCCATAGACTCAACGTCGGCCTTGATGCCCTCCTCCTCGCAAAGCTCCTCGACTTTGCCAGCGAGCATCAGGCTGGACCCGATGCCGTTTCCGCATACGGTGATGATATGCATGGCAACCTTCCTCTCCTACACGTGACGGTTTTCCCGTCTATCCAAAAGCGGCGACGCATCGCCGTGCCATTAAGGCCTAAAAGAATGAACGCATGGTCTCCAGAACTTGCTCGGGCGTATCGCACGCGCTGAGCTTGGCAACGCAGTCCTCATCCTCGAACATCTGCGAAAGCTCCGCCAAGCAGCCAAGATGGGCCTTGGGGTCGGGCGCGCAGATGCCCACGAGCACGTGAACCGGATCGAAATCCTCATGTCCAAACGCAACCGCAGGATCAAGCGTGACGATGCAGATTCCCGCTTCGCTCACGTTGCCATCGGCCTGGGCATGGGGCATGGCGATGCCCTCTTCAAGAACCATATAGGGACCGAATTTGTGAACCGATGAAATCATGGCGTCGACATAGCTCTGGTCGCATTTGCCGGCGTCTACGAGCAATTTGCCGCACGCCTTGATCGCTTCCTCCCAATCGGAGGCCTCGACACGGCAGGCAACAAGCTCGGGCTTAAGAAGATCGGTCAGCATGCTCGCCCCCTACTCCTCGGGCAGGATATGAAAACCAAGCGCCTGAATGTCGCGGGCAAAGCCCTTGACCGTATCAAGCGAGTACTCAAGCAAATCTTTCCCGAAATTCTTGCGCTTGGCAAGAAGGGCATTGGGGACCGTAATGATCTGGCAGCCAACAGACTCTGCCTGGAAGATGTTGAGCACCTCACGCGTGGATGCCCAGAGAACCTCGGCGGCGGGCTTGACGGCAGCCTTCTTTACGGACTCCGCCATGAGGGGCAGCGGATCGACACCGGTATCGGCGATTCGGCCGGCAAAGATAGACAGAATAGAGGGGGTCTCGGCAGAGACGGCATCGACGAACTCGTCGACCTGCTCGGGCGTGAAGATGGTGGTGACATTCACCTTGATGCCATCGGCGGAAAGGCGCTTGACCAGCGCGGCGGTGGACTCGCCCTTGGTGTTGAGCGCCGGAATCTTAACGTAGACGTTGTCCGCCCAGGTTGCGATCTCGCGAGCCTCGGCCTCCATACCAGCCTCGTCGTCGGCGAACACCTCAAAAGAGACCGACACATCGGTGATGTGCTCAAGAACCGTCTTGGCAAAAGCACGGTAGTCAGTCACGCCACCGGCCTTCATAAGGGAAGGATTGGTCGTGAAGCCCTGAACGTTGCCATTGTCGTGCATGTCAAGCATGCCCTCGAGGTTAGCGCCGTCGGCAAACACCTTGATCGCCATGTTGGTCCTTTCTCATCTAGCATTATTGCTATCGAAAGCCTTTTTCTTTGTTTCAAAAGCTTTTCGGCTTTCTTTTATAAACTACTTCAAAAGATATCGAAAGCTCAATTGCCAACTTTCCGTGAACGGTCGATTATCGGGCGTGAACGTATCTCACTTTTTTTCGAACACCTTTCAGGCAAGACTCTTTACTGGCTGTTGCAGGCATTCTGCACGTCAGGCCAACTACTAATTACAAATAAAAGCAAGGCGTGTCATTCATCTCGTTCGCTCGATTTCGCCTTGTTCTTTTCATATCGATACGTTATATTTCGATTACGAAAGGCATTTCTTTTGCCTTTCGTTCAAAAGGAGCGACTTATGGCATCAACTTCAGACCTTTCCCCGGCCGAACGTCAGCGATTTATCATGAACTGGCTGGCCGAAAAGCCAAATATCTCGGTATCCGACATCGTTCGCCGCTTTTCGGTTTCGGAAGTTACCGCGCGACACGACCTCGTCTCGCTGGAATCGGAAGGCAAATTGCGTCGCGTACGTGGCGGAGCGGTATCGCTTTCTCGTTCCAATGCCATTTCGTATCCCGAAGAGCGCATCAATGTCCAAGTCGAGGCCAAGGAGGCAATCGCCGCGACCGCAGCAACTCTTGTTGACGATGGCGACGTTCTGGTGATCGACATCGGCACCACGGCCTTTTACTTCACTAAGGCCCTCATGGACAAACGCGATATCACCATCATCACCGGCGATCTTGCTATCGCAAACTATGCCAGCTTTAATCTGCCCAATGCTTCGGTAGTGCTGTTAGGCGGCTCCGTGCGAAAGGGTCACCTTTATCTCGCGGGCGCGCTAACGCTCGACTGCATGAGCAAGCTTCATGCCGACAAGGCATTTGTCAGCGCGGACGGATTCCATCCCGACCACGGCTTTACCGTCGAGCATGACTTCTCGGCCATGATCAAGAGCATGTATCTGACCAACTCAAACCAGGGCTATATGATGGTTGACCAGGGAAAGTTCAACAAGACCAGTTTTTATCAGTCCGCGCAGATCGATGACCTCGATGGCATCATCGTTGATGGAGACAATGAGGGCATCATGACGGCGGCCATCGAAAGCAGCCGCAGTCATCCCAAGCTCTATTTTGCAAAATAACTCAAATGGCCGGTTCGCCCACATCGAGGGCGAACCGGCCATTTATTAAATCAAGCCGAAGTGGCGCATCGCCGTAACCGTGCCGTCGTGTGCGACGTCGTCGGTTACGTAGTCGGCGACTGCCTTGACCTCGGGCATGGCGTTGCCCATGGCTACAGCCGTCTCGACGGCGGCGAGCATGCCCAGGTCGTTACCCGAATCGCCGAAGCCAAAGGTGCGCGCGTTGCCGGTGCGACCCAGGTATTCCAGCGCTCGCGCCACGCCCACGCCCTTGTCGATGCCCTTGGGGCTCAGCTCGCGATTCTGACCACCGGTGTTGCACAGCTCAAACTCGCGATCGATAAAGCCATCATCGTTGGCTACGCGAGCCAGGTCGCTCGCAACGATGCCTACCTTGCCCACGCGCAGACGGTCGTCGACGCGCATTTCCTCGGTGCTGTGCACCACAGAAGTGCCGATCAGAGACGACTGCTCAACACCCGCGGGTTCCAGGGCAAAAGTAGCCACGTTGGTCTCGAAAAAGGCCTCAATCCCTGCCGCGGCCATACGGCGCGCAAGCTCCTCGATAACGTCCTCGTCAAAGCAGTCCTCATGCACCACGCGGCCCTCGACCTCGAGCGTGGCTCCCGCCATGGCAACGATGCCCGCGGGGTCGAGCGCACGCAGGCTATCGGCGATAAGCCACAGGGGGCGGCCCGTGCAGATAAATGCCTTGTGCCCTGCATCGCGCAGTGCACGGAACGCCTCAACCACCGTCTGCGAGGGGTGAACCGCCGAAAAGTCCTTGTCGGTCATGTTGTCGGGATCGAACGACGTCAGCGTGCCGTCCACGTCAAAAAAGAGCACGGCAGAATCGGGGCACGCATCAATCATATGGGTTCCTTTCGGGGGCGAGAGTAAACGAAGCATCCATCATATAATGGAGCGACGCAACCAGAGAGGTCACCCATGGAATTTTACGCAAGCTGCCCCGAGGGCTTTGAGTCCGCACTCGCCGATGAGCTTAAACGCCTCGGGCTTTCGCATGTTCGCCGGCTGAAGGGCCGCGCTACATTTGAGGGCGAGCTCGAAGAAGGCTACCGCGCCTGTCTGTGGTCGCGCCTGGCGAGCCGCGTGTTCGTGGTACTCGGGCGCTTTGAGGCGCAGGATGCCGATGAACTGTACGATAGCGTTTACGACATCGCCTGGGAGAGCATCGTCCGCCCCGGCGCCACCATCGCCATCACCGCCCGCGGCGTGACCGAGCAGCTGCGCAACACGCGCTTCTCGGCCCTGCGCGCCAAGGACGCGCTGTGCGACCGCCTGGCCGAGACCACGGGCCGTCGCGCCGATGTCGATGCCGCCGACCCCGACGTTCACCTGCTGCTTTCGCTGCGTCAGCGTCGCGCGAGCATCAGCCTGGACCTTTCGGGCGACCCGCTGTTCAAACGCCTGCCGCCCGCAGCGACCCGCGCCGGCGAGGGCGCGCACGTGCTGCGCCCCGACTACGCCGCCCTGGTGCTGGCGCAGGTCGGCTGGACCGCACTGTGCGAGCGCGAGTTGACGGCCGACGATTACGAGAACGAAGCCCTTCCCACGCTGATCGATGCCTCGTGCGCCGGCGGCGGCCTGTTGCTGGAAGCCGTGAACATTCTGACCGACCGCGCCCCAGGTGCCGCACGCGAGCGCTGGGGCTTTGAGGGCTGGCAGCTGCACGATGCCGCCCTGTGGGAGCAGCTGCTTGCCGAGGCGCGCGAGCGCGAGGCGGCAGCGCGCGAGCGGCGGGCACGCATCGTGGCCGTAGACATCGACCCCGCCGCCCGCAAGACCGCCGAGCGCATGGTCAAGAGCGCTGGCTACAAGCGTTTTGTCGACTTTTGCGCCGCCAAGCCCGCCACCGTGCTGGACCATGCCGGCGCCGTCGCCGGTGCCGCCGTGGTCGCAGACACCACCGAGACCCCGCTTTCGCTCATGCACGACGCCATGACGCTCATCGGTGAGCTGCGCCGCGCGCCCGAGCTCGCTTCGGCACCGGTCGCCGCGCTCACCCGCGACGGATTGCTGGCCCGCGCGCTCCACGCCGAGCCCGAGCGTTCGATCGCCATCATGCCCAACAACGAGGAGGCAACCGTCGAAGTCTGGCCCTCGCTCGACCACGCCGCCGCGGCATTCGAAGCTGCGACCAGCGCAGATGCCGAGGAGCAGACCGCAGATGCCCAAGGCGAAGCCGCCGACACCCCCATGTCCGAACCTACCGCCACGCTCGACCTGGGCGACGGCAAGCCGCTGCCCGTACTCATCCCCGAGTCCGAGCAGTTCGCCAACCGCCTGCGCAAAAACGCCCGTCTGCGTCGCAAGTGGGCAAAGCGCGAGGGCGTGAGCTGCTACCGCGTCTACGATGCCGACCTGCCCGACTACTCCGCCGCCATCGACCTGTACGAGGGCTGCCCGCAGACGCCGGGCCGCTGGCTCGTCATCGCCGAATACGCCGCACCTAAGACCATCGACCCCGCACTGGCCCAGGCCCGCATGCTCGACATCTTGGCCATCGCGCCGCGTATCCTGGACGTCCCGGCCGAGCACGTGCACGCCAAGGCCCGCATGCGCTCACGCGGCGGCTCGCAGTACGGCAAGCAGGGCGCCGGCAAGGGCGGATCGGGCGAGCGCGCCAACATCGCGCGCCGTCGTCTGCCGCTCATCGAAGAGGGTGGGCTCACCTTTGCCGTCAACTTTGACGACTATTTGGATGTAGGCATCTTCCTGGATCATCGCGTCACGCGCAACCTGGTGCGCGAGCACGCCAAGCAGGCGCGCCGCTTCCTCAACCTGTTTGCCTACACCGGCACCGCCACGTGCTATGCGGCCGACGGCGGCGTCGAGGAGACCGTGACGGTCGACCTTTCCAACACCTACCTGGACTGGGCCGAGCGCAACATGCGCCAGAACGGCTTTGTGGGGCCGCAGCATCACTTTGTGCGCGACGACGTGCTCGCCTGGATTCGCGATCAGCGCCAGACGCGCAACCGCTGGGACCTGATCTTTGTCGACCCGCCCACGTTCTCGAACTCGTCCAAGATGGGCCGTCGCACCTGGGATGTCCAGCGTGACCACGTTGAGCTTTTGGCCGGTGTTTCGCGCCTGCTCACGCAGGGCGGCCATGCCATCTTTAGCTGCAACCTGCGCGGTTTCCGCCCCGAGACGCGCAAGCTCGCGCGTGCGGGCGTGGTGCTACAGGACATTACCTCGCAGACCATCCCCGAGGACTTCGCACGCAACCAGAAGGTGCACCACTGCTATATCGTGCGCCGTCTGCCCATCGAGGACGCCATGGCCGAGGTCGGCTTTAGCGCCGAGGAAATTGCCGAGCGCGTCGAAGAGCTGCGCAACCCCGAGGCTCGCAAGCCCCGCACGGCAGCACCCGCCGGCGGCAGCAAGCCGCACGGAGACAGCAGACCCTCCCCCGCCGGCAAACCCAAAAAGAAGAAGTTCTACGCCAGCAAGCCCAAAGGCAAATAAAAAAGTTGCGGCGGAATAGTTCCAAAACAGCCTCATCAAAGGCCAAAACAGGAACAGTTCCGCCGCAACTCATATAGGGGTCGTGTTCTGCCCTATCCCTGGGTAACCAGACGGTACCCAATACCTACGCGCGTCTGGATATAGCGCGGATGCGCGGGGTCGGACTCGATCTTCTTACGCAACGTGCCCATAAAGACACGCAGGCTCGCCAGGTCGCTCTTGGTCGCCGTGCCCCAAATCTCGTGCAGGATAAACTGGTGCGTCAGTACCTTGTCGGCGTTATGCGCCAGCAGGCACAGGAGCTTATACTCGATCGGCGTCAGATGCAGTTCCTCGCCATCCATCGTGGCGATGCCGGCATCAAAATCGATATGCAGCTCACCGGTATCGAACGAGCCCTCGGAGACAACGCCGCCCGCCTGCGCATACGAAAGGCGCCTGAGCGTCGTGCGAATGCGCGCGAGCAGTTCCTCGACCGAAAACGGCTTGGTCAGATAGTCGTCGGCGCCGGCATCGAGCGCGCGGATTTTGTCCGTATCCTCGCTGCGCGCCGAGACCACGATAATCGGCATGCCCGACCATGTGCGCACCGACTCCACTACCTTGACGCCGTCCATATCGGGCAGGCCCAGATCGAGCAGCACAATGCTCGGCGCCTGCGACGAGGCGGCGGCGATGGCGGCATGGGCGGTCTCCACGGCCATATGGCGCAAGCCGTGCGCCTCGAGCGCGGCAACGATAAGGTTGCGAACGGCGGGGTCGTCCTCAACGACCAAGATGAGCGGTTTTACGGCAGAGTTCGGCACAGCGCTACTCCTTATCAAACGAAACGTCGGCGGCGGGAAGTTCAATCGTAAAGACCGAACCGTGCGGGTCCGCCGCGGCAACCTCTATGCTACCGCCATGCGCCAACGCAATGGAACGGCAGAGCGAAAGACCCAGGCCAACGCTGCGGTGGCTGTCGGCCAGACCATGGTTGGCGGTATAGAACGACTCGAAGATCCGCTCACGGTCCTCGGATGCGATGCCCGGACCATCGTCGGCCACCGAGCACGCCACGCGTCCATCGTCGACGCTAATCGAAATCATGATATGCGAGCCTGCGGGCGTATAGGTGATGGCGTTGTTCACCAGATTGACCACCAGCTGCACCATCAGGCGCGCATCGACGTTGACGAGCGCCGGCTCATCGCACGCCACCACCTTAAGGTCGTGCTCGCGCACGGCAGGGTTCACGTGGCGCAGCGCCTCCTCGACGATATCGTCCATGAGCTCGAGCGTAGTCGACAGACGCATGCCGCCGCCCTCGAGCTTGGTGATGGCGAGCAGATTCTCGACGGTGGCGTTGAGCCACAGCGCATCCGAGCGAATGGATAGAAGCAGGCCGCGGCGCGTCTGGGCATCGAGCACGGCGGTGCCGGTCGAGCCCTGGTCGAGCAGCACGTCGGCATTACCCGAAATACTGGTAAGCGGTGTGCGCAGATCGTGCGAGATGGAGCGCAGCAGGTTGGCGCGCAGCTGTTCGTTTTTGGCGAGCACCGCCGCCTCCTCGCGGGCCTCCATGGCGCAGGCGCGGTCGAGCGCCAGCTCGCCTTCGCTCACGATGGCATCGGCAAGCGTCCGCTCCTCGTGCGTCAGCACGTCGGGCTCGGCAACGATAGCCAGCACGCCCACCACCGAGGCGGGGTCGCCCGAACGGACGAAGCCGTCGCCCGCGCGAACCGTCAGGTAGATGCCATAAAACGCCGAGCCGCCATAGGTGGCATCGAGCGGCGTTCCCACATAGGCGGACGCCGAGAGCCGCGGCGGCATCTGCGGCGCCAGTTCATGCACCGGCGCGGCATCGCCCACGGCCGTGTATGTCGCACGTGGCAGCAGGTCATCGCCCTCGGCGTCGGCGCTGTACCACACGACCGGACAGCCCGAAAGACGCGCCAGCTGCGTTGCCATGGCATGAACGATCTGCTGCTCGTCGGCGCAGCGCTGCAGCATGCGGTTGGTCTCGAGCACCATATGCGTACGGCGGTCGCTAGCGGCAGCCTGCGCCAAGGCCCGGCGCAGGGCCAACGCAATCGAGCTCGACACAAGCGAGACCACGAACATGATGAAGAACATGCCGGGATAGCCGCGGTCGATAAGCGACAGCGAGTAGCGCGGGTCGACAAACAAGAAGTTGTAGAGCGCCACGGCGGCAGCCGAGCTCAGCAAGCAATACAGGCGACTCCAGGTAAAGAATGCGCACAGCTGAACGGCGAACACATAGACGATCATGATGCTCGGCGCGAGACCCGGATGGTCGAGCAGCGCGCCCGCAATCGTCGCCGCGACCAGCAGCCCCACCGACACGCAGGCGTCATACAGAGGAGTGCGGCGCGTCAGCGTTGTGCGCCGCCACCAAAAGCTATCGGCAATATCGTCGTCCGTACGGACGTCCATCAGCGCCCCGCCCCTCTCTCAAAAACAAAAACCACCACAAAGGGACAGGCACCTTTGTGGTGGTTTCCCTTGTGGTGGTTCCAAGTGTATAGCCTTTGCAACCGGCGGTCGCTAGACAAACAGCACGTGCGCGAGCAGGGCACACACGCACACCGCTCCAAATACCAGTGCCACGATCGAGATCACGCGGTCGGCCATGTCCATGTTGGCACGATTCGTAAAGAACCGATCTTCGGCGGCGTCGACACGCGCCTCACGTACCAGCTCGGCAACCACCTCGCGGCCATCAAGCATCTTTGCATCCATGTTTGCCTCCCCGGTCTCAATCTTGTCCATCGAAAACCAACTCCGTGCAACCCGTCGGCGCCTACGGGCGTTCGTTGGGAGCCAGGCGCTGCATCTTGTTCACGGCCTTAAACTTGGTGAACAGCGGCACGTACTCAAAGCTCACGTTGGAGTTCTCCAGGCCGTACCAGCGTGCGGGCGTGCCGGCGGCGCGGCGGATGATGTACTTGAGCGTGATGGCCGTACGCTCGCTGGGCTCCACATCGCTTTCGGGCGCCAGAAGCTTACGGATCAGGACGAACTTGAACGTACCGATGTTACCCGGATCCTTGTAGACCGAGTAGTCATGCGTCTGCGGCGGCAGCTCGCCGGTGGCAGCCAGGTCCTGAACGACCTGACGCAGATAGGCATTGACGCGCTGGTTAATCTTGTAGCCCAGGTACAGATGCACGCGGAACACGTAATCGGTGCCGAACGTCTCGACCGAATAGGCAAAGGTATGCGGCTCGTCCATGGTCTCGACATTCACGAACCACCAGGCGCGAGCGCGCTTGGGATGCTTGTCCAGAATCGAGTAGACGATATCACGGTCGATGTAGTCGGTATGGGTGTCCTTGGTCAGGTACACGATGTTGTCGCTCAGGCGCTCGTAGCGATCGTCATCGCGCAGGCGCTTGAGCTGCGGCAGGTAGCTGCGCAGCGGCAGCAGCGTAAACTGGCGCTGCTCAACAGCCGTACCGTTGTACCAGCACACCATAATGCCCATGATGAGTGCAGCCATGAGGATGGTGAAGTAGCCGCCGTGGAAGAACTTGGTGAGCGAGCTCACGAAGAAGAAGCCTTCGAGCAAAAGGAAGAAGGCTGCGAAGATCCACGGAGCAACCTTGAGCTTGCGCTCCTCGTGCAGGTAGAAGAAGAGCAGCAGTGTGGTGCACATCATAGTCAGCGTAATGGCAAGGCCGTAGGCGGCTTCCATATGCGCCGAGTTCTGGAACAGCAGCACCACAATGACGCAGCCGACAAGCATGACATTGTTGACCATGGGGATGTAGAGCTGGCCCTTGGTCTCGGCAGGGTAGAAGACCTGCATGTGCGGCATGAGGTCCAGACGGCTGGCCTCGGACACCAGCGAGAATGCACCGGTGATGAGCGCCTGCGAGGCAATGATGGCCGCGACGGTGGAAAGGCCGACGGCAAACGGGCGCAGGCCCGGGGCGAGCATCTGGTAGAACGGGTTGAGATCGGCAATGCCCATGAGCTCGGGGTTGGCAGCGTTGTTCATAAGCCAAGCGCCCTGGCCCATATAGGACAGCAGCAGGCAGCACTTAACGAACGGCCAGGTAGCGTAGATATTGCCGCGGCCGACGTGGCCCATGTCGGAGTAGAGCGCCTCGGCACCGGTGGTGGCGAGGAAGCAGCTGCCCAGAATCATGATGCCCGCGTGGTTGTTGGGGCTCAACAAAAAGGCGATGCCGCGGAGCGGGTTGAGGCACAGCAGCACGGCGGGGTGCTGTAAGACAAAGAACAGACCCGTGCCGCCCAGGAATAGGAACCACAGCGTCATGATGGGGCCAAAGGCGTGACCGATCTTGGCCGTACCGATGCGCTGTACCAAGAAGAGCACGATGATGATGGCGAGCGTAATGGCGACGACGCGGCCCTGGTCATCGCCCAGCACGGCATGAACCGCCGGGATAGTGCGCAGGCCCTCGATGGCCGTGGTAACGGTAACGGCCGGCGTCAGGATGCCGTCGGCGAGCAACGCGGCGCCACCCAGCATGGCGGGGATGATAAGCCACTTGCCGCAGCGCCTGACCAGGCTGTACAGGGCAAAGATGCCGCCCTCACCATGGTTATCGGCGCGCAGCGAGATGAGCACATACTTGATGGTGGTCAGCAACGTGACCGTCCACACGACAAGGGAGAGCGCGCCGAGCACGAACTCCTCCGTGACGCTTCCGATGCCGCCGTTGCCGGCGACGAGCGCCTTGGTTACATACATAGGGCTGGTGCCGATATCGCCGTACACCACGCCCAGCGTGACGAGCATCGCCGAGATGCTCACAGGAATCGCAGCGTGCGAGGCTGCCTCCTTGGCCTTTTGTTCCATAAGCCGGTTTCCTCCCAACTTTAATGTTCGAAGGGATTATAGGTAATCGGCCCATGTTTTAATGCACTGTTTTCCCAGCTAAATAAACATTTATACGGCCTTTAGGCCACCTCGGCGATATGGAATGTGACAAAGGGACTGTCCCTTTGTCACATCGCCGCATTCGTTACTTGCCGAGCCAGTTTTTGAACCACCACTCCATGGAACGGCTCATCTCGGCCATAAAGGGGCTCGTGTGCTTGCGGGTGTAGATATCCACCACGCGCTCGCCTACCTCGCGGGCATGCGGACGGAACATCGCGTCCATCTCGGCCACCTGCGCGTCCATGGTCGCAGCATCGGCGCGGCAGTAGCGCTCCTCGTGCACCAGGTTCACCACGGGATGCGCAATAGCCGGGCGCTCCTTGCGGGGCGTGCCGATGATGAGCATCGACAGCGGCATGGTATAGGGCGGCAGATCGAGCAGCTCGGCAACTTCCTCGGCATTCTCGACGATATCACCGATATAGCAGCTCCCCAGGCCCAGAGCCTCGGCGGCAACCACGGCGTTTTGCGCGGCGATCACGGCGTCCTGGGCCGCGATGGCAAAGTCGCCCAAACCCGGCGCGCGGCGGGGCGCCTTACCCGTGCGCTCGACAAACTCGGGCTCAAAGCAGCCCACGTGCTCAAACAGATCGATCCACTTGGCATAATCGACCACAAATATCAGTGCCCAGGGCGCCTTGGCGATCATGGGCTGGTGGTCGCACAGGTCGGCCAGGCGGTCGAGCGTTGCCTGCTCGCGGATGCTCACGATGGAATACATCATCATGGCGCCCGCCGACGGCGCACGACTCGCCGCATGCAGAATCGCCGCCCGCTGCTCGTCGGTCACCGCCACGGGACGGTCATCGTCATCACGCGCGAAGGCACGCGTGGAGGAACGGTGCTCCAACGTGTCCAGCACCGCATTGCCCGTCGTCTCGACCGGATAGCCGCACGTATCCACAGCCTTGGTGCAAACCTGCTCGTTCATCGCCTCATCCTCGCTAATTCTTTAAGAAGCCTTTACGTTTCCGTGTAATTCCCGTCCATTATCGCGCAGGTCGCCACTCCATTGCGCCACACCGCCACACGTGCGCGTTAATATGGCTGGTTGTTGTGCGCAGCCACCAATTGCAGCGCATATCTTGGTAACAATCGGGTAAACCCCCGCTTTCGTAGGTTTTAGTTTGTGAGGAGTCTCAGCATGTTCGCTGCCGCCATCTCGCTCGTCGGTCTTGCGGCGACCGTCTACCTTGTCTTGCGCGAGGCCAAGGCCATTCGCGCTCAGTCGGGCACCGTTGCCAAAAGCGCTCTTGGGTGGAGCGTCGCCTTCGGCCTGTTCCAGCTCTTTTTGACCATTTGGGGCGCCATTGGCCTCGTCGCCCAAAACGAGCCGCTCGCCTTTGTGATGCTCATCCTAACCAACGCCATCCTCACCGGCTGCGCTTGGGCCAGCATCGCACGCGACCGCATCGCCCCGCGCGTCTTTGCGTTCGCCGCGCCCGACGCCCCCGCCCCCACCGGCAAGCTCGCCCGCCTGCGCGGCGCCTTTGTGGGCAAACCGCTCGTCGCCGCTGTCTTGTGCCTGCTGCTCGCCGGCGTCTTTGCGCTGCTGGGAATGGAAGTCTCGTCCAACCACGACTTTACCTGGGTCTACCCCCTGTGCATCCTGCTCGAGTGGGCCATCATCACCGTGCTCATGACCGGCTTGTTCTTCCTATTCCAGCGCCACGGCGCAGCTCCCGCGGTCCTGGCCTTTGCCCTCTTTGTCCTGGGCATTGCCGAGTTCTTCGTCATCACGTTTAAATCCATGCCCATCCAGCCGGGCGACCTTTCGGCCATCTCCACCGCCGCCGCGGTCGCCGGCAACGGCTACACCTTCTCGATCTCGCTGTTCTGCGTGCTGTCCATGGGCTTTACCGCCATCGCCATGCTGCTGTGCGAGTACGCCGGCCTGGTGGCACCGCACCGTCAGAAGGGTGCCGCCAACGCCAAGCGTATGCTGCTCACCAACCTGCTCGTGGCAGTGCTGTGCCTGGGCGGCGTAACCGCGCATGTCACGCTCATCGACTACTACAACACCCTCGGCATCACCGTCTACACCTGGCGCCCGCTCGAGAGCTACTGGCGCGAGGGCTACCTACCCGCCTTTATTAGTGCGGCGCAGTCCATTAAGCCGCCCAAACCCGCCGACTACTCCGTCGACGATGCCAAGGCCACGCTCAAAAAGTACGCCAAGGCCTACGACAAGTCCGACGCGGCCAAGAGCGACGAGCGCGCCGCCGCAAAGGAGCAGTTCGACAGCGAGAAGCCCACGGTCATCGCCATCATGAACGAGACCTTCTCGGATCTGTCGATCTATCAGAACATGCGCGCCGGCTACGAGGGCCCGCAGTACATTAAGAGCCTGTCCAACTGCCTCAGCCGCGGCAAGCTCTACGTGAGCGCCTACGGCGGCGGCACCGCCAATACCGAGTTTGAGTTTATGACCGGCAACTCCATGGCCAACCTGGGCTCGGGCGTGTACCCCTACACCATCTACAACATGGAAACGACCGGGAACCTGGCAGAGCAGTTCAAATCGCTCGGCTATTCCACCACGGCTATGCACCCCAATCACGCAACCAACTGGAACCGCGAGAACGTCTACAAGGACTTTGGCTTTGACCAGTTCCTGTCCATCAACGATTTCCAGGGAGCCGACACCTTGCGCGGCATGGTGACCGACCAGGCTACCTACGACAAGATTCTTGAGCTGCTCGCCCAGAACGCCGATCCGCAGTTTATCTTCGACGTGACCATGCAGAACCACTCGGGCTACGATACGGGTCTGCTGCCGGTCGATAAGCAGATGCACCTGAATATCGACACGACCGATCTGGATGCCAAGACCGTCGAGGACGGCACGCTCTCCGATGTCGACGAGTATGTCTCGTGCATCGAGCAGTCCGACCAGGCGCTTCGCTACTTCCTAAACGCCCTGAGCAAGCTCGACCGTAAGGTAGTCGTGGTGTTCTGGGGCGACCACCAGCCGTTCTTCCCGTCCAAGTTCAACGACAAGTGGTTTACCGGCGAAGACGACGCCACGCACCAGGAACGTCTGTGGCAGACCGACTACATCATCTGGGCCAACTACGACGTTGCCGGCTGCGACCAGACAAGCGAGGTCGACGACCTGTCCACCAACTACCTGTCCACGCAGCTGATGCAGCTGATCGGCGCACCGCTCACTGACTACCAGAAGGCGCACATGACGCTGCGCGAGTCGCTGCCCGCTATCAACTCCGTGGGCTACGAGGACGCCAGCCTGCGCTGGGCGCTCTCCTCCAACGTCACCGGCGACGACGCCGCTGCCGCAGCCGCCACCAAGGCGCGCGAGGATTACGCCAAGATGCAGTACTACGAGATGTTCCGCGACGGCAAGAACGTCTACACCGAGCACTTCCAGACCGAGGCCAACGAAACCGACCCCAACCTGGCGCCAGGTACAACCAAGATCAAGTAGCGGGTCACTCATAACTGAAACGTCTGTCCGGGCGGAGGCATATAAGGTTCCCTGCTCGGACAGTCCTGCGCAAGACGGGGGCCACATTAAGTGGCCCCCTTTGCGTGCGGAACTCGCGATGAACCTTATATGCCTCCGCCCGGACAGACGCCTTGTTGTTGGAACGCGGCTTGTCATGGGGGTATCCGCTAAACATATATAAGTCGAAGGCCACGTCATGTGGCCTTTTTTGCATCCGGAAACCGTGTCCCAGAATTCACGTCCGGAGCGGGATGCAGTTTCCGCTTGGGACCTGATTGGGAAAGTGTGTCCCACTATTCAGCTGGATTCCGGGATGTATTTTCCGGTTGAGGCTCGTTGGGAAAGTGCGTCCCACTTTGGGGGCTGATTCTGGGACGTGGTTTCCGGTTGGCTCTCATTGGGAAAGTTCATCCCATTTCTCGGCCTAATTATGGGACGCAGTTTCCCGTTGAGGACCCTTTGGGAAAGTGCGTCCCGGTCTGGGCGCTCAAACTGGGATGGATTTTCCGGATGAGGGCTTGACGGAAAATGTGTCCCGTTCCGGGCGCTAATTGTGGAATGCAGTTTCCGCTTGCGGAGTCTCCACTCAACAGAAAACCCGGGTGGCCTGTTTTTTGGCTACCCGGGTTTTTGGGTTGTCGATATGTTCGACTGGCTACTAGTGGGTCTTGCGGCGCTTGATCAGCATGATGAGGGCTATCACTACGAGCGTTGCTCCCGCTGCTGCTGCGGTGGCGACTAGGGCGAATGTTTGGTCGCCGGTGTTTGCGAGGTTCTTCGCTGTGGTCGTAGTCTTGACCTTGGTGTCGATCTTAGCTCCGTTGTCGGACTTGGGCTTGTCCGGGTTCGTCGGGGTCTCAGGAGTCTCGGGGTCCTTTGAGCCTTCGGAATCGGTTGGGCCGGCGGTGTTTACCAGCGTATGGTCCAGGAACTTCTTGGCGCCCGCACTTGCCTGTGAGAACAGGCGGCGCGTGCGGATCGGGGTGGCGTTCACCGTTGTGGGCGCCGTCTCCTCGGCCTCGATATTCACGAGCGTCGTGCCGGTGTCGAGGCCCACGTCGTTGTATCCCACGTGGCAGTAATACTGCGCACCGTCATCGTCTGCGGTCAGGTCAATCTCGAGCTTTGAGGCCGTTCCAGCCGCGAGGTTGCCATCGGCACCCACGAGCTTAAACTCTGTCTCGCCGCGGCCCTTGCGGTACCACATATAGGTCGGTGCCAGCCCTGTTTCGCTATCGTCGGCACCGAGTTGCTTCACATGGCCAATCGCCGAGAGCGTCAGGTGGCTTCCCGCCGCGCGCTCAACCGAAGAGTCGTATCCAAGATCCGACCCCTCCGCAGCATCCGCCGCAGGTCCGCTCACGGTCATCGTCATGCCATCGGGCATGGTCTTGACCGTGATGATTGCCGAGCGAATACCTGTTTCGGTCGTGGATCCATTCTTAACGGCGGCGATGGCGAATCGATACTCCGTATCGGGCTGCAGCCCATCCCACTTGAGCGAGGTCTGCGTGTTGTCGGCAATCTTCCAGCTATTGACGACCGCATCCGCCGCATTGCTCTGCAGCATGCCCACGCCGTAGCTAAAGCCACTCTTGTTTGCGAGTACATCGTCCCAGCTAAACGTAACGCTGGTCGAATCGACGGCGTTTGCCGTAAAGCCCGTCACGGCCGGCGCGTCGGGCATCTCGACGTCCTTAACGTCATAGCCCACGATCCAGAACTGGTCGGTGTCCTTGGTGCCGAGCTTGTCGCCCGAGTCTGCCTCGAACTTGTCGACATCCACCGCGTTGACGCCCAGACGCCACACAAAACCGTACTTGCCCTGCGCGGCCTCGGGCAGGTTGTCGACGGTGCCGCCGTATTCGGTCGATTCACTCGAGGAGTTACCCGTAGTAAAGCCGGCGTTGGCACCAAAGCACAGGCCGCCAAACAACTCGTGCTTTGCGAGCTTCGCGCCCATGACAACGCTGCCGTTCAGCGTCAAGCCGAGCTCGAGCTCCTGCTCCTTGCCCTCCTCGACTTCGATGGTCTGCTCAATGCTCGCCCCCGACTGCGCGGCGGCGCCGTTAAACCCATCGTGCGTGTAGGCGCGCGTTACGCCAGGCTTGCCCAGGCCAAAGGAATCCCCAACGGGAGTCTCGCCGTTGAGCGTCGTTTGATAGGTTCCGGGTTCTCCCGACCGGTTGGTCAAAAAGTAGCTGAGCGGCGTCATATTGTGCTGTTTGGCAATGCGGTCATAGGCCTCGACATTAACGACCGAGGTCTGCGCGCCGAGCGACACGGGCGCCGCCATCACGCCCTTGCCACCAGTTTCCTCATTTTCGATCTCATACTCGTAATAGACCATCGGAATCGTGTAGAGCACGGCCTTGTCACCCTCGCCGGCATGCGACTCATAGCTTACGCTTGCGCTGACCGTGCGCTCGCTCCGGTAGTCATAGCATCCCTCGGCGGCAAAATCGACTGAAGCATTCATCGCGACCAGGGGCGGACCGGTCTGCACCTCGACGGCAACGCCCAACTCGGCGCCAATGGTATAGCCCTGGGATGTCCCCGTGCCCTTTTCCTCTCCGTATGACGTGCCGCCCAACACCAGATAGCCGTATGCCTGCTCCAGATCCTCAACATAGGGCGCATCCTGCAGCACGGCAAGCACGCGCGGGTTGGTATAGGCCTTGTAGCGGTCCTTGTACGTGATCTTGACGCCGTCGTTGTCGACATCGGGCAGCGCGAGCGAGATAAATGTGCCGTAGGTAGTGCCGCGACGGTTGCTCTCGCTAATCACCTGCTCCTCGCCGCGGCGCACCTTTCCGTTCTCGTCGAGCGAAAAATGCGAGGCGGTCATCCAATAGTAGTCATCGTTCTTGCGCAGATCCTCATCGCGGTGCTTGCCCACCACGGCGATAAAGCTCTCGTTATAGCGGTCCGAACCCGAGACGCTGCCCGCCTTGACATCGCTGATCCACACCTGCTCGATACCCTTGTGGTCATGCTTGTTGCTACTGTTGTATTGCTGGCCGCTCATGCTCACGGTTCCGACCATGGAGCCCAAGCCCTGGGCCCCGCTCTGCGCCGTGTTGCAGGCAAAGTCGCGGAACACATCGCCGCCCACGAGCACCTCGTCGACCGCCGGCTGCTCGGACAGACCGTCAAGGTTGGCAGTGGCAAGGGCAATAGGTGCCAAGGTGCACGGATAGCGCTTATCCTGAGCACTATCCTTCCATGCGCTGTTGGGCACATGCATCAGTCCATAGGAGGCGAGGAGCCCGTCTCTGTATTCCTTGCAATCGGAAAGTTTGAACTCGCCAGACTCCGAGTCAAAATACGCGTAGCGGTACAGCGCGCCGTACAGCCCCTTGCTGCCGTCAGAGGCGCCGTAATCAAAAGTGCTGCTTTGCCAGTCATAGCCCGCAAGAATAAGGCCCGTGACGGTTTCACCCGTCTTCTTTCCTTCTTCATCGTAGGCGGCAAACGTGCCGAACGTCGCATTCGCAGCGACCATGGTCTTGCCGTTCGCGGAGAGGGAGATTGCGCCCGCGTCGCCCAGAGCATCGACATGGACGAGCGCACCCTTGGATGCATCCCACGAAAACAGCTCGCAATGCGTCGACTTATCAATATTCTTCTTGCCGTAGGGTGCCGAGACCACGATGGCGAGGTCATCGCAAAAATCGCGATCGAGGTCGCCGGCCGCTAGCGAAACGACAGGAGCTGACTGAAGCTGCGTCCAGGAGTCGTTCCCGCCCTTGTTGTGCGTGGTGTAGTCCGCGGCGTTACCGGCATCGATCTTGACGACGCTTTGCTTCCAGTTGCCGCCCTCCAAGTCATACATGTCGACTACAGCCTTGCGCACGCCGTTCTCGTCGACATAGCAGCCCGCGTAGACAAAAAGCTCGTCGACGCCGTCGCCATCGACATCGCCCGCCTCGACATCAAAGACGGCATCGTGCTCTTGCAGATAACCGGCATCCAGATACTTAAAACGGCCTTCGTACATCATATTGGTGTTGACCGTCACCGGCAGGCGTGTATCGAGCTTGCGCGTGCGCCCGTTGGCAAACGAAAAGAGGACCAGCTCGATCTTTCCGGGGTACGACTTGCCGTCGATCGTGGTAGAGGAGCTGTCGCCATAGGCGCGAAGCTCGGCGACGCGGCTCTTTTTGCCTGTACTGGCATCGCTGCAGAACTCAACGCTTGTGGCGTGAATGCCCGAGAAGCCGTTGTTGTCGTTGGCGAGCACCGTCGAGGACTCATTGTTGCTCAAATACGACCAGGTGCCGCCACCGTAGTCGCTATGCTTGTAGAGATCGCTGTTCGTATCGAAATTGTTGACGTTTTGCCAGAACTTTGCGGCGCCCCACACACTTCCATAGCCATCGGTGAGTTTGCTGCTGCCGCCAATATCGCCGCGCTCGACGTTCTCGAGCTTGTCGCGCAGAGTGTAGCGATTGCCATGGCTGCCGTTAGCTGCCATATAGACCTCGCTGCGCGTGGCAAACGTCGTGGGGGTATCGGTGGAATAGGGGCCAACGGTATCGGCCGGAATGTCCTCGCTCGTGCCCAGGCCCAAATCGCTATAGTCCTGCTCGGTCATATCGGTGATTGCGGGCGCGTCTGCCGCCTAGGCAACCTGGGGCGTGGCCATAAAACAGGCGACACTCGTTGCAATCAACGCAGCAAGCGCCGCCGTCCCGGCAAGCGGGATTTTCGACAACCGGCGAATGTGGGGGTGTGGAACGTGCATGGGGGACCTCGCTTTACTCGAGTGGAGTCGGCTCATTTTTGCAAATGATACGTCCGACGCCCGATATCACGTGTCTCATTTTCGCCAACGGCGTGTCTCATTTTTGAGAATCCGAGATGCCGCGGAGATCTTATCCCAGCTCAAAGGCCATTTCTGGGATGTATTTTCCGTCGAGTGCCTCATCGGGAAACTGCATCCCATTTCAAGCGTCGATTCTGGGACGCACTTTCCCCTTAGACCCTCAACCGGAAACCGCATCCCACTTTGAGCGCAAATTCCGGGATGCATTTTCCGCTTGAGCCTCATTGGGAAACGGCGTCCCACTTTGAGGGCTGATTGTGGGATGCATTTTCCGGTTTTGCTCTCATTGGGAAAATGCATCCCGTTTCTTGACCGAATAATGGGACGCAATTTCCCGTTGGAGCGCCTTTGGGAAAGTGTGTCCCACTTCGACCGCCCAGAGTGGGATGCACTTTCCGCAAAGCACCTCAACGGGAAACTACGTCCCATTCCAAAGGCAAATTCCGGGACGCATTTTCCGAAAGCCTGCCCATCCGGAAAGCCCGTCCCACTTTGGACGCATCCGGGCACGGAACCATCGACCTATCAGGCCTCCCATCAATAAAGAGGCGTCCTCCCGGACGGCGGGGCACGAAGTTCATCGCGAGTTCCGCACGCAAAGAAGGCCACTTAATGTGGCCTTCGTCTTGCGCAGGACTGTAGAGCAGGGAACTTCGTGCCCCGACGCCCGGGAGGACGTTTCATTTAGAAAGATGGACCGACCGCCGTCAGCGATGGGAGCTACTCCCCCAGCACGGCCTTTTTGGCGGCTGTAGCCATGTTATCCAGATCTTCCTTGGTGGGGTGATCCTTTGCGGCAACCCAGTTGTCGAGCAGCATCTTAAAGCGGACATTGTCGGGATCTTGCTCGAGCATGGCCTCGTAGCGCTGCTTGACCGCGGGACCCATCTTGCCCTGGCACATCGCCCAACCCGCAAGCTCGGCGTCATCGGCCAAATTGGAGGTCACGCGATCGATAATCTGCTGGTAATAGCTCTGATCGGCACCAAAGCCGCAGGTACCAAACAGGAAGACGCGCTTGCCGTGCAGGGCAGAAAGCAACGCGGCGACCGAAGGCGTGCAGGCGCCCTTGTCGCACCAAAAACCGACAAGCACCGTGTCGGCTGCGCAGGCACCCTGCGCCTCGAGCGCAACTTGATCCGCATCCGCATCGTCGCTCAACGCCGCGGCGTGGATAAACTCAACGCCCGCAGCCTGCAGAGCGCGCTTAATCGCGCCCGAAACCATCCTGGTATTACCGCTCTTGCTGTTAACCACCAAAGAGCATGTCATAGTCACGTTGCTCGTTTCCCCCAAAACTAAAGCCACTAATGCAATTTATTAGAAGCATATCTTAGTACTAAAACCACAGATGTAAACCAACTTCTGCCGATTAGCGACGCAGACGACACCTTGGACGGATTTTGGACCGCGTGTACTTGGATTAATGCCGCCGCAAAGTGCTTCACAGATGGCCAAAAGGTGGTTTCCGAAACTTCGCCAAATTGCATCACGCGATATCATCAATTTGTTTCACAAGACATCGTCAAATTGTGTCATATATTGTCGTCAAAATGTTTCACGCGCTGGTAGAATGCTATATAACATGACGGCTCTATGATTGGCGGGGAGTTCTATGAATGGATATATGGATAGATGCATCGATCGCTCAATCGAACGCGATCTTGGCATTTTTGGCGCCGTGCTCATTCAGGGACCGAAGTGGTGCGGAAAGACGACTACGGCCCAGCAATTCGCCGAATCATCGCTGTCTCTCTCCAACCCAGCCGGAGACTTTGCCGCGTTGCAGCTTGCCAAGATCGACCCGGCTCAAGCGATAGTCGGCGCAACACCGAGACTCATCGATGAGTGGCAGGAAGAGCCGAAATTGTGGGACGCAATACGTTTTGAATGCGATCGTAGGGCTGGTGAGCCAGGGCAGTTTTTGCTTACGGGGTCAGCAACGCCAAATGATGCCGACCAACCGATGCACAGCGGCATCGGGCGCATATCACGCTTGCGCATGGAAACAATGACTCTGGCCGAACTCGGAGTTTCCACAAGGGCGGTCTCGCTCGAATCACTGCTTAACGGATGCGCCATCAAAGCGGCACTTGGATCCATTAACGGCATCGCCGGCATCGCCGATTTACTATGTCGTGGAGGTTGGCCTCAGGCGGTTGGCAAGACGACTGCCGATGCAATGCGAATATCCGCTGCCTACATCGATGGCGTCTGCGAATCGGACGTTTCGAAGGTTGACGGCGTGAAGCGTGACCCGGAGAAAGTCAGGGCTCTTCTGTCTTCGCTTGCGCGCAACGAATCCACTCTTGCCGGCGAAAAGTCTCTTGAGAAAGACCTCGGCGGTGATGTATCGAGAAGTACGCTGAGGCGCTATACGGATGCCTTGCGCAGGATACACATCATCGACGATATCCCGGCTTGGCATCCGGCGCTCAGGTCGCCGGTAAAGCTGCGGCAAAGTGCGAAAAGGCACCTCGCCGACCCTTCGCTTGCCGTTGCGCTGCTCGGAGCAAATCCGGAGTCATTGGCATCCGACCCGAAGACACTGGGGCTGCTCTTCGAATCCCTCGTCCTGCACGACCTTAAGGTCTATGCCGCCGCAAATGACTCATCGGTGTCCCACTACCACGACGCCGACGATCTCGAGGTCGATGCCGTTATACACAGGCGCGATGGAACTTGGATTGCCGTGGAAGTAAAACTCGGAAGCCCGCAGATCCCCGAGGCGTCTGCAAACCTGCTTCGACTCGAGCGCAAGCTGGTCGAACGCGGCGAGAGGCCTCCCGCGGCCAAACTCATCGTCATCGGGTTCGGCATGCCGGTCCACACAACGCCCGAGGGCATCATCGTTGCCCCCGTTGACACGCTCGCGCCCTAGCGCTGCGTTACATGTCCCGCGTCTTGCTCACTGGGCGAATTGGCTGCGGTAGAGCTCGGCGTAGAAGCCGCCTGCCGCGAGCAGCTCGTCGTGTGTGCCGCGCTCGATAATCTCGCCGTCGCGCATCACTAGGATGCAGTCGGCGTTTCGGATCGTCGACAGGCGATGCGCCACGACAAAGCTTGTGCGACCGGCCATGAGCTCGTCAAATGCCGCCTGCACCTGCAGCTCGGTGCGCGTATCGATGCTCGACGTGGCCTCGTCCAGCAGCAGAATCGCCGGGTCGGTGAGCATGACGCGCGCGATGCACAGCAGCTGCTTTTGGCCCTGGCTAAACGTGCCGCCGTCCTCGCCGATCACCGTATCGTAGCCGCCTGGCAGCTGCACGATAAACTTGTGCGCGTGCGCGCGCTTGGCGGCCTCGATAATCTGCTCGCGCGTGGCGTCGGGACGACCGTAGGCGATATTGTCCGCCACCGTACCCTCGAACAGCCACGTATCCTGCAGCACCATACCAAAGGCGCGGCGCAGGCTTGCGCGCGTGTAGTCACGCGAGGAACGGCCATCGACCGCAATGCGGCCGGCGTCGATATCGTAGAAGCGCAGCAGCAAATTGATGAGCGTTGTCTTGCCACAGCCCGTAGGACCGACGAGGGCAAAGCGCATGCCCGGCTTGGCATCGATGCAGATATCCTGCAGCAGCTTGCGGTCGGGCACGTAGCTAAAGTCCACATGCTCAAAGGCGACCTCGCCCTTCGGGGCGGTAAGCTCAACGGCATCTGCGGCGTCGGGCTCCTGCTCGCGTGCATCGAGCAGCGCGAACATGCGGCGCGCCGAGGCATAGGCCGTCTGGATCTGCGTAATGACGTTGGTGACCTCGTTGAACGGCTTGGTGTACTGGTTGGCGTAGGACAGGAAAATCTGCACGCCGCCCACCGTGAGCGCCGCGGGCACGCCCGTAATCACGCCCACGCAGCCGATCACGGCCACCACGGCGTAGATGATATTGTTGATAAAGCGTGTGCCAGGATTGGAGAGCGAACCCATAAACTGCGCACGCTCGCCCGCCGTGTAGAGCTCGGTGTTGAGGGCATCGAAGCGCTGTTGCGCATTTGGTCCGTAGGCAAACGCATCCACGAGCTTTTGCTCGCCCACATACTCCTCGATATGGCCGCCGAGCTGCCCCTGAATGCGCTGCTGAGCGGTAAAACTCTTGTTGGAGAGCTTGGCGATAGCGCCGGCCGCAAAGATAGAGAGCGGCGTGACGAGCACTACCACGAGCGTCATGGTCAGGTTGATGGACAGCATAAATGCGAGCGTGCCCACGATGGTGATGACGCCGGTGAAAAGCTGCGTGAAGCCCTGCAGCAGGCCGTCGCCCACCTGGTCGACATCGTTGACCACGCGGCCCATAAGATCGCCGTGGGCATGGCTATCGATAAAGCTGAGCGGCATGCGGCTGAGCTTGTCGCTCGCCTCCACGCGCATGTCGCGCACCGTCTCGTAGGACAGGCGATTGACGCAGTAGCCCTGCAACCACTGGAAGGCCGCGGCACCCACCACGACAATCGCGAGCTTGGTGACGAGCGGCAGCAGCGCGTCAAAGTCCACCCGTCCGGCGGCGACGATGAGGTCGATGCCCTCGCCAATGAGGATGGGCGTGTAGAGCTGCAAGATCACCGAGATGGCGGCGCTCACAAACGACGCCGCAAACGAAATGCGGTGCGGACGCACGTAGCCCATCAGGCGGCGAGTCACCGCACCCACGGGATAGCGCTCGGGATCGCCGGGCTGGCGCGGACCGTCGCCCAGGTCGTTGAGGTTATCGTTACCGGACACGTTGGCCGTCATCGTGGCGACCGAACCGGAAGAAGTATACGGATTCATTTAGCAGCCCTCCTTTGCGCAAACGAATGCCGGGGCGGTTGAGGCGGACGCGGGACTTGGGGCTGACGCGGGCGTCGCACTCCCCTGCTGGCCCTCGAGCTCCTCGCGGCGGAGCTGCGACTGGCAAATCTCGCGGTAGAGTTGGCAGTTTGCATACAGCTCGTCGTGCGTGCCCAGACCCGCAACCGAGCCGTGGTCGAGCACGCAGATCATGTCGGCATCGCGCACGGTCGAGACGCGCTGGCTCACGATAACGGTCGTCAGCGGCAGCCCGCCCTCGGCGGCGCCGCGCACGCTGCGCTCGCGGATAGCGTGGCGAAGCGCCGCGTCGGTCTTAAAGTCGAGCGCCGAGGCGGAGTCGTCCATGACCAGGATCTGTGGCGAGCCGACCAGGGCGCGCGCGATGGTCAGGCGCTGACGCTGGCCACCGCTGAAGTTCTTGCCGCCCGCCTCGACCGGGGCATCCAAGCCCTGCGGCTTGTTGCGCACGAACTCGCCGGCCTGCGCCATATCGAGCGCCGCCCAGATCTCCTCATCGGTTGCCGACTCGCCGCGCCAGGTCAGATTACTGCGGATTGTGCCGCTCACGAGTGACGCGCGCTGCGGGACGGTCGCGACCACGTGGCGCAGCTGATCGAGCGGCCAGGCGCGCACATCGGCACCCATCACGCTCACGCTGCCGACGCCCGCGTCGTACAGGCGCGGGATGAGCGAAACGAGCGTGGACTTGCCGCTGCCCGTGCCGCCGATAATGCCGAGCGTTTTGCCCAGCGGCAACTCCAGAGTCACATCGTTGACGGCGTTGGCCGCGCCCGCGCCAAAGGAGAAGCTCGCATGGCTAAAGCTCAAGGCGGGCACCGGGGCGGCATTGCCCATCGCACCCGGCTCGGGCAGGGCGGCCGGCTCGTTGCCCTCGTCGGTGATACTCGGCACGCAATTGAGCACCTCGTTGATACGCGACGCGCTGGCGCTCGCCTTGGTAAAGACCACGACCAGGTTGGCGACGTACACGATGGAGGTGAGGGTCTGGGTCATGTAGTTCACAAACGCCATGACCTGGCCCTGTGTGAGCTCGCCCACGTTGACCTGAATGCCACCCACCCACAGGATGGCGCACACGCCCAGGTTCATCACAAGAAACGTAACGGGATTAAGAATCGACGAGAGCTTGCCCACCGCGATGGCGACATGCGCCTGATCGTCAGCCGCTTGGGCAAAACGCTCACGCTCGTGATCTTCGCGCACAAACGCACGGACCACGCGGGCGCCCGAAAGCCCCTCGCGACAGATAAGTGCGATGCGGTCGAGCTTTGCCTGCAGCTGCTTGTAGTACGGGATGCAGCGCGCCATGACAAACCAAAACACCAGGCCGATCGCGGGCGTGCAAATCAAAAAGATAATGCCGAGCTTAAGGTCGATGGCAAGGGCCGCAACCATGGAGCCCACCGCCAGGAAAGGCCAGCGGATGAGCATGCGCACGCCCAGCGCCACGGCGAGCTGCACCTGATTGACGTCGTTGGTGATGCGCGTGATGAGCGACGGCGTGCCAAAACGGTCGAGCTCGGCATAGCTCAGTTTGTTGATGTGTTCGTAGAGCGCGCCGCGGATATCGGTGCCCATGCCCTGCGAGGTGAGCGCCGCCATCTTTTGGCAGACGAGCGTAAACGAGATGCCGATCACGGCCATGGCGCCAAGCAGCATACCGTAGTGGACGACGGCGTTGACATCGTGTGCGCCAATACCCTTATCGATCATCTGGGCAATCACCAGCGGCGTCAGCAGGTCAAAGATCACTTCGATCAGCTTACACGCAGGGCCAATCACCATATACCGGCGAAACTTACCACCAAAACGCCTGAGCAGCTCAATCATGTATAGGCGCTCCCTATCATCATCCACATTCAATTCGAACCATGATAGTACCGCCACCCCAAAAGAAGCGTAAACAACTCGTCATTTCTAACGGGATTCAGTTTTCAGAGGGGTATACGCGCACACCCAGCCAGTGTCGGGTCAACTAGCATGGTATATTTACATTAGAGCTACCAAGTTAGTCGCCGACCCTTGAAATGAGGTGCCGAGATGAACGACATTCTCGCAAGAAGAGCAAGACGAGCAACTGTGGGCATCGCCCTTTCCGTGGCACTTGCCGCGGGAATCGCCCCCGCAACGGCGATCGCGGCAGAAATCAGCTCCCCCACCGATGCAGTCGCCTTGCAGACAGCGGCCGCGAACTCGAGCGAAACCGCGGCCACCGAAAAAGACAAAGCGTATGCGGCCATGCAGGAAGCGCTCAAAAAACCTCGAAGCCGCAAAAGAGGCCGCAAGTCCCGAGAAAATCGCGGTAATCGATGCTGACATTGCCGCTTCTCAAGAGCTCCGCGACATGATGTTGGCGGAAGCCGCCAAACGGAGGGAACCCCTTCCCGCCATGCAGGCGGACGTCGAGGCAGCCCAAGCCAAATACGATGAGGCCCACAACCGGGTAATCGAGCTTCAGGCAAAATTAAAAGAGGCATACGACAACGGAGATTACGCAACTGCTCAACAGTTGCGTTCGGAGATCATGATGGCAGATTCGCGAGAACGTTCTTGCGAATATGAGCTTGCCCACTACCGAAGCCGCCTCGAAAGTCAGAAAGGACACGTTCAGTATTTCGAGAGTGCGGCGGAGGAAGCCAAAGCCAGCGTCGACGAAAGCATAGCCAAGCGAAATGCGCTCACCGACGATTTGGAAAAGGCACGGGCGGCCTATGACGACGCCTGCAAGGCATACGAAGAGGCAAAAGCCACGGCAGATAAGGCCACCTCGCCCGAGATAACGAAACCCACCGAGACGACGCCTCCCTCCGGCTCGGCGCAACCGGCCGAGACGGCACAGCCCGCCGGCTCGCCCGCGGCCGGCAAAGACGCCGCACCGAGCTCCGCCAAGCAGGCGAACACGAGCAACGGCAAGCAAGCAACTACGACCGCCGACAAGCTCGCAAACACAGGCGACACAACGCCAAGCGCAATCGCACTAGCAGGAATCGCCGCCGCAGGCCTCGGAATAGCCACCACAGCCACCCGCCGCCTCAAGAACTCAAAATAGCTGCCAGCGGTTATTGTCTTCGCCAATCCACAAGCCCAGAGACAAAAAGAGGCCCGTTTCCCCCAACCAGGGAAACGGGCCTCTTTACTTGTAAAAACAGATGGCAATGCCACCATCCCTTGAACCACATAGCCACCGATGCCAATGCAACACCAGCAAACAACATTCCATAAGGGATAGATTTAATTAGATAAATGCGCCTTTACGGGTGATTTTTGGACGAAGTGGTCCCGGTGCCGGCGGGCTGTTTGGTAGTCGAGCGATCCCGCAGGCAAAGCCGAGGACCAGCGAGACACCAAACAGCCCGCCGGCACCGGGACCGCATCGCGGCACCAAAAAGCGCCCGTGCGCTCGATGGATTCGGATGCCCGACAGAGGCTCCTTATGGCTGCTTCCTTCCGGACCTGACCAGATTCGGAACATGTCGTCATCCGAACCCATCGAACGCGCTAGGCGCTCGGTATATCTTACCTGCTCCCGCCCGATGGGGCAAGACAGCTAATTTGGGACGGGGCCTTTTTGACTACTTTTTGACTGGGGCATCAGGGTGGCGAAAGTAGTCAAGAAAGTCCCGTCCCAAATAGACTGATCCGGTGCTGCGCCACGAAAAGGGCCTATCTACTACGTTTTGGTCGCATGGG
The DNA here is from genome assembly GCA_046979165.1 of Collinsella sp. Taxonomy (GTDB): domain Bacteria; phylum Actinomycetota; class Coriobacteriia; order Coriobacteriales; family Coriobacteriaceae; genus Collinsella. The sequence continues at coordinate 50,156 of JBKWJT010000004.1, read as the reverse complement.
TCGACCATAGCCGACTTTTTCGGAAATCGGCAAGCTCTCTACCTGCAGTTTTAATTTCACAAAATCCGGGATGGTCGAGGTAGCTCGGTCAAACGTAGCAGATGGCCGCATTTCGTGGCAAACGGTCCGACTCGAGACCCATGTCGACCAGCCTCGGATAGCAATTCACGAAGTTGCGGTGGAATACGGACTGAATTGGCACCTTAAAGGCAAAAACACTCCGTATTTCACCGCAAGTTATTGGGGGGATTGGTTTTAGAGGCGACCGAGGTCGTAGGCTTGGGCAGTTGCCTCGCCGGCGCAGATGAGGTTGGTTGTGGCTTCTTGCGGATCGAGTGCCTGCTCCAGATCCATGGGCTTGCGGCAAATCGGCAAAACCAAGTCGATACCCTGCTCGTACACCGCATCCAGGTTGTCGGCACGACCGCCCACGACAGCGGCCACCGGCTTGCCATATCGCTTGGCACGGCGGGCCACACCCACCGGCGCCTTACCGGCGGCGGATTGCTCGTCCATATTGCCCTCGCCCGTTATGACCAGGTCGACATCGCGCACGCGCTCGTCAAACCCAATCAGATCGAGCACCGTCTCCACGCCCGAACGCAGCTCCGCGCCGAGCGCCAGCAGCGCGGCACCCAGGCCGCCGGCGGCACCGGCACCGGGCACGCCGAGCACCGAGCCAAATGTCCGTGCACCCTTGGGCGTGCGCAGCAACCCCTGAGCCCGCGCCCTAGCAATTGCCGTATCGAGCAGGCGGCCGTAGCCGACCATCCAGCTGTCGCACTTGTGAAGCGCCTCGGCGTCATCTGTCGGCAGGCCCTTCTGCCCACCGAACACCGCTAGGGCGCCTCGGCGTCCCACAAGCGGATTCTCGACATCGGAAAGCACCACGACACGCGCGCCGTTCAGCGCCCGAAGCGCTGGCGCCAAATCGATACTCACCACGTGTTCGAGACCCGCGAGACCGGGAGCGACATCGCAGCCGTGCTCATCGACAAGGCGCGCGCCCAGCGCCTGCAGCATGCCGGCGCCACCGTCGTTGGTGGCACTGCCGCCCAGACCAATATAGAGTGTCTTTGCGCCCGTGCGAACCGCGCGAAGCATGAGCTCGCCCACGCCATAGGTTGTAGCGGCCAGCGCCGACGACTCCGTGCAAGGCGAATACCCAATGCCGGCGGCCTCGGCCATCTCGATGACCGCGGACTCGCGCTCGACATTAACCAGCATCCGGGCAGGCACACGCTCGCCCAAGGGACCTGCAACCTCGCAGGTCACAAGCTCGCCACCGCAGGCGGCAACGGCGTCGAGCGTTCCCTCGCCGCCATCTGCCAGCGGCAAAGCGCACACCTCGGCATCGGGCCACACACGGCGCACGCCTTCGGCAACCGCCGCCTCCGCCTGCGCACTCGAAACGCTGCCCTTAAAGGAATCGATCGCCAACAGCACACGGCGGGGCCGGCGGCACGCGGCACCAAAATCGACCGCCTCAACGGCGATATCTTCGGCACACGCGAGCGCCTCAGCGTGAGCGGCATGTGCCTCAAGATCGTCCCCACAACCGCAGCCAGCACCATCGGTGCCACGCAGCCCACTAAAATAGCTGCTCAACACCTCACGACACTCGTCTGCCAGCACGCCGGCGGTCACATTAAACCGGTGATTCAGGCGCGAGTCGGCATTCAAATCGTACAGGGATCCCAACGCGCCCGCCTTGGCGTCGCTCGCGCCATACACGCAGCGCCCCACGCGCGCGTTAACCATAAGCCCCGCACACATGCAGCAGGGCTCTAGCGTCACGTAGACCGTACAGTCGGAAAGGCGCCAACGACCGAGCAACCGAGCGGCAGCGCACAGGGCCGAAAACTCGGCATGCGCCGCAGGGTCCTGGTCGAGTTCTCGGCGATTATGCGCCCTCGCGACAATCTCGCCCGCGCGCACTACCACGGCGCCAATCGGTACCTCGCCCACCGCAGCGGCGGCGCGCGCCTCGGCCAGCGCCTCGCGCATGAACTTCTCGTCGATTTCGGTGCTCGTCATCGTTCGCCTTCCCTGTTGCAAATCCAAAACGATGCTATCATTACGACTCACGGAGAGATGGCAGAGCGGTTGAATGCGGCGGTCTTGAAAACCGTTGAGCGCGAGAGCGTTCCGGGGGTTCGAATCCCCCTCTCTCCGCCACCTTAGTGATTCACCGGTGTCATGGTTCGCTCAAACAGTGCATCGACCACGTCGGCGATTTCGGATCGGCGCTCTAGTACATGGCCCGATTCCCACCACATGGTAAAGAGCCGGATAATGCCGCCGGCGACAAACTCAGACGTCGTCTCGAGCGATACGGGCGCGAGCGCGTCCTCGTCAAGCGCGCTCATCACGCGCCCGCGTATGGAGCGCGCGATGCGGTCGCAAATCATGCTGGTCAGCATGCCCGACATGCTGCTCGCCAAAATGTTATCCATGAGCTGCTCATGCGCCAGAATCAGATCCATGGCATCGGCGAACACTTCGTGGCGAAGCGCGCGCACGTCCTCGGCGCCCTCCGCGCCATCCGCATCGGCCCGCTTTTGCGGCAGGCCCGACATGAGTTCATCGATATAGAAGGCAAAGTAATCGTTCTTGTCGCGGAAGTGCTTGTAGAACGTCGTCCGACGAATCATAGCGCGGTCGCACAGCATGGCAACCGTCACGTCCTCAAACCGATGCTCTTCGAGCAGCTCAGTAAAGGCCTCGAACAGGGCCCGATAGGTTTTCTTGATGCGAAGGTCCATATGCATCGCCCTCCTCAAGGAAAAGACAGCGCTCACTAATCTGTCGCATATCTTACACCTGTATCGTCCGCCCCCCTGGCGAATGGCCTCACCTTGGTGGAAACATAACGCTTACCGGAAAGTTCGGTATCGCCAAAGGTTGCGGGTATACTAGTAGCGTTACACCAACGGCAGCCGGCGGAAGACGCCGCGGCCATTCGAAACGGAGACACCATGATTCCCGTCATCATCGGTATCGTTGTTGTCGTTGTGATTGTCTGCGCCATCGCCGGCATCTACAACAACATGGTCACCAAGCGCAATCGCATCGATAACGCCTGGCAGAACATCGACACGCAGCTGCAGCGCCGCAACGACCTGATCCCTAACCTGGTCGAGACCGTCAAGGGCTACGCCAAACACGAGCAGGACACGCTTGCCGCCGTGGTCAACGCGCGCAACGCCGCCGTGAGCGCCACCACGCCCGAAGCCAAGATGGAAGCCGACAACGTGCTGACCGGCGCTCTGCGCCAGCTCTTCGCCGTGGCCGAGGCTTACCCCGATCTTAAGGCGAACACCAACTTTACGCAGCTCCAGGCCACGCTCGAAGACACCGAGAATAAGGTGAGCTACGCGCGCCAGAGCTACAACGACTGCGTGCTTAGCTACAACAACGCCATCCAGACCTTCCCGGCCGTCATCTTTGCCGGCATCTTCCAATTTAAGGAGCGCCAGGGCTTCGAGGCCGCCGAAGCCGCCCGCCAGGCACCGACCGTCAAGTTCTAACAGATCCGCAGCGTATCCTTAATCGGGTATATGCATAAACCGCCCCGTCAAATGCATATTTCGACGGGGCGGTTTCCTTTGTCGCGAAGGTCCCCCTCAAGGCGCCGTGCATTTTTGGGAGTATTCAGCATAACCAGGAGCTTCGGACGCCACGATAAATGCCAAAGACCGCGAATATCCCCGCAAATCAAACGCTGTCAGCCCATAACCCCGCCCATCATTCGTAGAAAACATCGAGAAATCCCGATTTTTTCGCCCGAGGTCAGTATGCAGGGGCCTTCGATTGCAGAATACTCGCAAAAATGCACGTCGCCATCACCCCCACATGGCGCGAACCAAATCAAAACCACCCCTAAAAGGGGTGGTTTGCTCTTAGGGTATAACCCTTGGATTTCCGGCACGCGTCTAAAGGCGCCGGCCCTCACGGGGTTCGGGCCGCACTGCAGATTGACCCGTGGCGGGCCGGTCAAACCGGCGCTATTTACGCCCCGGCCCCCTGCCGAAGGGGTCCTCGTACTCCTTGACGCTCAGCCGGTCGAGCGCGATGTCGGCCTTCTCCTGCTCCCGGATGTACTTCGCGATCGTGGCCTCGTTCAGGCCGACCGTGGACACGTAGTAGCCCTCGGCCCAGAACTTCCTGTTGCCGAACTTGTACTTCATGTTCGCGTGCTTGTCGAATATCATCAGCGAGCTCTTCCCCTTCAGGTAGCCCATCACGCTCGATACGCTGTACTTCGGCGGTATCGCCAGCAGCATGTGGACGTGGTCAGGCATCAGGTGCCCCTCGATGATCTCTATCCCCTTGTACTGGCAGAGCTTCCTGAAGATCTCCCCAAGGTCGGACCTTATTTGGTTGTAGATGACTTTGCGCCTATACTTCGGCGTGAACACGACGTGGTACTTGCACATCCACTTCGTGTGCGACAGGCTGTAGGCCTTCTGGGCCATACGCCACCACCGCCCTCTCGACTCGGATTCCTTGCGGCCTGAACAATCGCAAGTGTCCGGCGAGGGGGCGGCTTTGTAAAGCCGTTTGGCCCCACCCGCATAGCGGGTGGTTTCTGATGCGGCGCGCTGCGCGCCCCGCACAGGCTAAAGCCTCTAAAACAAAAGCGCGGCCAATAGGCCGCGCACCATCTTTATTCAGATCTATATTGCCCGTAACGGCAGCGCCGAGGTAACGCAGGCCCGAGGGCGACCTTCCTTTCCGGCGCACTCCGCAGGACGAAAGAACCCCCGCCGCACGCAGTGCGCAGCGGGGGTTCTTTCATGTCCGAGGACGCGCCGGAAAGGAAGGTCGCCCTCGGACCGGACATACAAGACAGCTTACGCGACGGTGTAAACCCAGTTGTGCTTATCCTCAACAGCGCCAGACTGGATGCCCGTCAGGGTCTCGCGGAGCTTCTTCATCACAGGACCGATCTCGGTGTAGCCAGCCGGGAAGGTCACAGTCTCGTCGGCACCGTAGACCTTGTTGTCGATCTCGCCGACCGGGGAGATAACGGCAGCGGTGCCGCACAGACCGCACTCAACAAAGGTGCCGGCCTTGACCTCAGCCCACTCGACGGGACGCTGGTCGACGGTCATGCCCAGGTCCTCAGCGACCTGAACGAGCGAACGACGTGTGATGGAGGGAAGAATGGAGTCGGTGTGCGACTGCGGGACGACAAGCGTGCCGTCCTCCTTCACGAACAGGATGTTGGCACCACCGGTCTCCTCGACATAGGTGCGGGACTCGGAGTCGAGATACAGGTTCTCGGCATAGCCCTCGCGGTGAGCCTCCATCGTGGGCTTAAGGGACATGGCGTAGTTGAGGCCGGCCTTGATATTGCCGGTGCCATGCGGTGCGGCGCGATCGTACTCGGAAACGCGCAGCTTGACGGGCTTGAGGCCACCCTTAAAGTACGGACCGACCGGGGTCACGAGAATGCGGAACGTGTACTCAGGAGCGGGAGCCACGCCGATCACGTCACCGGAGCCGATCATAAACGGACGCACATACAGGGTTGCGCCAGAGCCGAAGGGCGGAACCCAGGCGGCGTTGGCAGAAACAACCTGCTTGACGGCCTCGACAAACTTGTCCTTGGGGAACGGGGGCATCTCCAGACGCTGGGCGGAATTGTACATACGCTCGGCGTTCATATCGGGACGGAAACAGACGATGCTGCCGTCCTCGGCGGTGTAGGCCTTCAGGCCCTCAAAGACCTCCTGGCAGTAATGGAAGATGCCGCCGCACTCGGAGACATGCAGGGTGTGGTCGGTGGTCAGGCCGCCCTCGTCCCACTCGCCGTCCTTCCAATGGGCCTCGTAGCTGTAATCGGTCTTCATGTAGCCAAAGCCGAGGCTACCCCAATCGATATCCTTCTTCTCGACAGTCATATGTCGCTCCTTACATACACGGTTGCATACTCGCGAACCCGCACGCAAGGACCGAAGCCGGCCGCGTCGCAACGTCGCATACCCGGAAGCGTAGAGCCGGGCAGGACACGCGGGCGGCATCAAAGCCGATGGCGCGTCGATTCGCATGCAGGTGATTGTACTCCCCGCACGCCCTGGATAAAACGCTTTTCTTTAACTAAGTAAAGTATTTTCATTTGCTTTCAACACAAAAGGCCCGCCATCGAATCCGATGACGGGCCTTGGAATTAACGTCCGAAAACAAGCTCGGACTAGGCGTTCTTTTTACCGAGCTTAGCCTTAACCAGACCGACCACGGTCGGGATGATCGACACGGCGACGATGCCGATAATCAGCAGCTCAAAGTGCTCCTGCACAAACGGAATGCCACCAAAGAAGTAACCCAGCAGCGTAAAGACCGTCGACCAGGTAATGCCACCCAGCACGTTAAAGATGACAAAGTTGCGCCAGTGCATGCCGCCCATGCCGGCGATAAAAGGCACAAAGGTGCGGATGAACGGGAAGAAGCGACCGAGGAAGATGGCCAGATGGCCCCACTTATCCAGGAAATCCTCGGACTTTTTGATACGCTCGGGCGTCATGGCCTTGACCTTGCCCGAAGCGATGATCTTTTTGCCAAAGAAGTGGCCGATCATAAAGTTGCACTGATCGCCCAGGATGGCTGCGGCCCATGCGGTGGCCAGAAGCGCCACGATGTTAAAGCCACCGTTATGGGCAAAGAAGCCCGAGGCAAACAGCAGCGAGTCGCCGGGAAGAAACGGGAAGAACACCACGCCCGTCTCGATAAAGATGATCAGGAACACACAGCCGTAGGCCATGAGCGGGCCGGCGGCGATCCAGCTGGCGATCGCGGCGCGCGGATCCTTAAGCAGCTCGGCAATGAAATTGATGAAACCCATGAAGTAAAACCTCTCAGTTGTGGGCGCGGACACGTCCAAGTTGACCAGTATACGGTTGCGGTGCCCCCTCGTACGCAACCCCACAAAAGCATGACTCCATTACCAGCAAGTTTGCATAACTGACACTTGTCGCCCAAAGCAAAGCAAGATTGTTCTTCCTAATCCCTAGCGAATCGCTATACTTTAGTGAATCGCATTGTCACGGCGCTAAGGGAGGGCGGCCGGTGAGCTTTATCAATACCATTCGCGAGGACATCAAGACCGTCCAGGCGCAGGACCCTGCCGCGCAAAGTGCCCTGGTCATCTTCCTTTCCTATCCTGGCCTGCACGCCAAGTGGAACCACGTGCCCGAGCACTGGCTCTGGGAGCACGGCCATCGCTCACTCGCCCGTGTGCTCTCGCAAATCACCCGCCACATCACCGGCGTCGAGATTCATCCCGCTGCACAGATCGGCAAACATTTCTTTATCGACCACGCCATGGGCGTCGTTATCGGCGAGACCACCATTGTGGGCGACAACTGCGTGCTCTACCAAGGCGTCACGCTCGGCGGTACCGGCAACGAAACCGGCAAGCGCCACCCCACCCTGGGCAACAATGTCACGGTGGGCACGGGCGCCAAGGTGCTTGGCAACATCCACATTGGCAACAACGTCAAGATCGGCGGCAATTCGGTCGTCGTCAAGGACGTGCCCGACAACTGCACCGTCGTTGGCGTGCCGGGACGCATCATCAAGCGCAACGGCTGCCGCGTGTTCGAGGAGAGCTTCGACGCCAAGCAGCATCGTGAGTACATGCCCGACGATGCCGCCGAGCAGAGCGCCCTCAACCGTCAGGGCATCACCGAGAACGCCCGCCGCGTCAAGGAACTCGAGCGAGAGGTGGCCGAGCTCAAAGCCCTCGTCGCCAAGCTCGTGGACGAGCGCTAGGGCCGCGGGCAACTGCCGCAGCATGAACGCCAACACAAAAGGCGCGCCGGGGAATCCGCCCCCGGTGCGCCTTCTTTTCGATGTGACATGCGGGACTGTCCCTTTGTCACATTATGCGAACTGGCTCAAGTAGAGGTCGGCGTAGGCGCCCTCGGCAGCCAGCAGCTCCCTGTGCGTACCCTGCTCGATGATATTGCCGTGATCCATGACCAGGATGAGGTCGGCATCGACGATCGTCGACAGACGGTGCGCGATCACAAAGCTCGTGCGCCCACGCATGAGCGCGTCCATGGCGCGGCCGATGGCGAGCTCGGTGCGCGTGTCCACACTCGACGTCGCCTCGTCCAGGATGAGGATCGCCGGGTTGTTGAGCAGCACGCGCGCGATGGTCAGCAGCTGACGTTGGCCCTGGCTGATGCTCTCGGCATCGTTAGCCACACGCGTGTCGTAGCCCTGCGGCATAGTGCGCACAAAGAAGTCGACCTGAGCGGCACGCGCGGCCGCGACAATCTCCTCGCGCGTCGCCTCGGGACAGCCATAGGCGATGTTCTCGGCAATGGTGCCATCGAACAGCCAGGCATCCTGCAACACCATGCCAAACTGCTGGCGCAGCTCGCCGCGATCCATGAGGCTCGTGTCCACACCGTCGAGGGTAATGCGGCCACCGTCGATCTCGTAGAAGCGCATGAGCAGATTGATGAGCGTGGTCTTGCCCGCGCCCGTGGTTCCCACCACCGCGATCTTTTGGCCCGGTTCGGCGGTAAACGACACGTCTCGCATAAGCGGTTTGTCGGGCGCATAGCCAAAACGTACGTGTTCAAAGGCAACACGGCCCTCCACTTTGCCCGGCAGCTTGGCGGCGGCCACCGGCAACGGATCGGCTTCCATCTCGGACTCGTCGAGCAGGTCGAACACGCGCTCGGCGCTCGCCAGCGCGCTCTGCAGCGAGTTAAAGGTAAACGACAGCTGCGTCATGGGCTCGGACGCCTCGTAGATAAACTGGAAGAACGCCTGGAACACGCCGACGGTCATATGCCCGGCAACCAACATGCTGCAGCCCACAAGCGCAATCACGATCTGCGCCAAGCGGCCGATAAAGCGCACCGCGGGACCGACGGCGTTAATCATAAAGTCCGCCTTGGTGCTCACGCGCGCCAGCTCCTTCGAAGCCTCGTGTACCTCGGCAGAGCTCTGGCGCTCGCGGTTAAACGCACGGATCACCAGACGGCCCGAGTAGCCTTCCTCGACCGCGCTCGTAATCTTGGACACCCACTCCTGGCGTTCGCCCGTCACATCGTGCGTGCGGCGCGACACGACCTTCGTCACCAGCAGCGAAAGTGCCGTAAAGAACAAAAAGACAAGCGTGAGCGGCACGCTAAACACGAACATCACGCTCACGGCGCCCACCACGGTACCGATCGACACCAGAAGCTGCAGCAAGCCGCGCTGCATGCTCTCGGACATCTTGTCTAAGTCGTTGGTCGCACGGCTGACGACCTCGCCGGGACGATGCGCGTCAAAGTAGGCAAGCGGCAGACGGTTGAGCTTTTGCGCGATGCGGTTGCGTAGGCGCAGGTTGAGGCGCTCGGCAACGCTCGACATCAAAAAGCTCTGGAGCGCGTAGAACGAGGCGGCGGCGGTCCAGATCATAAAGTAGATGAAGATGGTCCTGCCGCAGTTCTCCCAGGTAATGCTGAAGGTGGCGTTGTTGGCAAACGCCAGCTTCATGTGTCCCCACAGCTCATCGATCACGCGGGCGCTGTAAGCCGGCGCCGCGGTGTTAAAGATGACATAGAACACGATGCTCGCGAACACGATATAGAAGCGCCAATGGTCGCCGGCGGCCTCGCTCCACAGGCGGCGCACCGTCGCCCAGGTGTCGCGGGGCGTCTCGTCCTCGTCCTCGTCGTCAACGTCGCGCATGCGCTCCGCCTCGGCGCGAGCGCGCTCGTCCTCGGCACGCTCGTTCTCCTCGTAGAGTGCCTGGCGGCGAGCCTCGCGCTCCGCCGCCTTGGCGGCTTCGTCCAGGCCGGGCGCGGCGACCGTCTCCTCAACTGTCTCTGCAACCGCGGCGTCATCGGCGATGCCCTGCTTCTTGAGCTCCTCGGTCATGCTACTCACCTCCCTTCATCTGCGATTCCGCGATAGCGCGGTACACCTCGCAGGTCTCCATGAGCTTGTCGTGCGTGCCAAGGCCCACGATCTCGCCATCCTTGAGCACCACAATCTGGTCGGCATGCAGAATGGTCGAGATACGCTGCGCGATGATGAGCACCGCGGCATCGCGCGTCTCGCCCTGCAGCGCATGGCGCAGGGCGGCATCGGTCTTAAAGTCCAGGGCCGAAAAACTGTCATCGAAGATATATAGATCGGCATGCTTCATGAGTGCGCGGGCGATCGCCAGGCGCTGACGCTGACCGCCCGAGAAGTTCGTACCGCCCTGGGATACCGGCGTATCGAGTCCCTGCGGCTGGTCGAGTACAAAGGTGCTCTGGGCAACCTCTAACGCATGGAGCATGTCAGCCTCGGTCGCACCCTCGTTGCCAAAGCGCAGGTTGCTCGCCACCGTACCCGAGAACAGCCATGCCTTCTGCGGCACGTAAGCGATATGCCCTCGAATCTCACCTTGCGAAATGTCGCGCAGATCGACGCCGTTCAGGCGAATGGTGCCCTTCGTGGCATCGTGGAAACGCAACAAGAGCTTGGCCACCGTCGACTTGCCCGAACCCGTCGAGCCTACAATCGCCGTGGTCTGGCCACGGCGACAGACAAAGCTCAGGTCGCACAGGGTGTCCTCGTCGGCATCGTCAAAACGGAACGACATGTGGTCGAACACGGCCACCGCGTCGGCCCCATCTGCGGACTCAGGCGCCCCGTCGCCCAGCGTAGCCTTGCCGTCCACGATGCTCGGCTCGATTTCGAGCACCTGCTGCGCACGGTTGAGGCACGCCGCAGCGCGCGGAAGCGTCAGAATCACCATCTGCGCCATCATCACAAAGAACAGGATCAGGATCGCGTATTCCAACACGGCCGAAATGCTGCCGATTTGCATGGCATGGACGCCCGCGCGGTTGCCGCCCACCCACAGCACCGCCACCTCGGCGATGTTCATCAAAAAGAAGCTGGAGCTGTCGAGACCCACAAACAGGTGGTTGACCTTGATGGCATTGGCCGCGTAATCGCTAAACACCTCGTCCAGGCGCTGCTCCTCGTGGTGCTCCTTGTTAAATGCGCGGATAACGCGCACGCCCACGATATTTTCGCGCAGCACCACGTTCATACGGTCGATAAAGCTCTGCAGGCGCATAAAGATCGGCGCGGCGTTGGCCACGGTAAAGACCGCCGCCACCAGCACGATCGCAACGACCACGCCCAGCAGCGTGCCCATGGCAGGATCGATAAACCAGGCAAAAATGATGCCCGCCACGGCCAAGAACGGTACCGGCAGCACCAACTGAATCGTCTGAAGGACAGCCTGCTGAATCACGTTGATGTCGTTGAGCGAGCGCGTGATCATCGAACCCGTGCCAAAGCGCTCAAAGTCGCTGGCCGCGAGTTCGAGCGACTTGTCGTACACGGCATTGCGGATGTCGCAGGCCACATTGGCCGCCAGACGGGCCGAAAGATAGCAGCCCAGCACCGTGCCGCCGCTGGCCATGCCGGTCGCGATAAGCATGTACAGGCCGTTGCGTACAATATAGTCGACATCGCCCGTGGTAATACCGGTGTTGACCATGTTCGCCAGCATCGTGGGAACCAACAGCGTACCGACGTTATCTATCAGCACCGCAAACAGCGTCACCGCGATCAGACGGCGGTACGGCCTCATAAACCTCATTAAGAGTCGCATGTCTCCCCCTCGATCTTATCGTTCGCATCGTTCTCCGCGGCCATCTGCTGTTTAAACGCCTCGCACTCTTCGTTAAGAACATGGGAGAACTTGCCGACCAGGCGCATAATCTCACGCTGTTCCCACGGCTCGAGCGCCTCGAATGCCTGTTGCTCGGCTTTTTGCGCTGGCAACGCGTAGCGCTTGGCAAACCGCACGCCTTCTTCGGTTAGTCGCACAACCTTGTTCTTACGACTACCTTCGGCAAACTCCAACGTCGCAAGCCCTCGCGCCCTAAGCGTCTTGATCGCCGAATTGATGGTCTGTTTGCTGTAGAACCATTCACTCGTCAGCCGACTCACGGCAACGCTTCCGCCCGCCGCACTCGTGTCGACGAGCATCCAGTAGGCGCAGTCCGAAAGACCGCAGGCGCGCGCGAACTCCGAATAGATACGGTCAAGCCCGTTGAGCATCCGGTCGAAATCGACCGGGCTAACTGCACTATTCATCTCTCCCACCATTCGATAGTCCGAGTTTTGACCAATTAATATCTCTACATTAGTCCGAGTTTTGACTATCGTCAATAAGCTCGTTGTTTATGGTCGGCTCTACATAAGCATATCGACAAAAAAGACCGCCGGCGCGGGGGCGGCGCCGGCGGTTGCGAGAGAATATCGATTGTTGGCTGTTAAGCAGCGACGGCCTCGTAGACCGTGGCGCCCGAGAAGCTGTCGTGCAGGCTCTTGCCGCAGATCCACGGCAGTTCGACAACCTCGCAGACCGTGTTGACCAGCTCGGAGCAGTCAGTAAAGTGGCCCTTATCGTTGAGGGCCTCGCAATCCTGAACACGCCAATAGCCATCGGTGTGCGTGATGTAGTACTCGTGATCGTTAATCGACACGAAAGCGCGCGTCTTGGAACGCAGCAGCTTCAGAAATCCTTCGAAGTCGGTCTCGACGACATCTCCAGCCTGGAACATGATGTTACCTCCCGGCCCGGCGCCACCATGGCGCGTTGATAAACGTTGATACTCCTTTAGTAAAACCTTTATCAGAGCTTATGCGCGCATCATTTAGGCAAGTGGTAAAAAACCGCAGGGTAGACGGGATAAAACGTTTAACCATCCCACCGGTTTGTCACATTCTGGCTGAAGTTTTATGCAAACCAACTTTTCCACTTGGTAGCTTGCATTGTTTGGGGCCGACTGCGCGATTACGGTTTTGGTTCGGCGGGTAAAAACGAGGCATCGAAACCAACGTCAGGAGGACCCATGGAGACCATCGAAGCACTCATCCACCGCCGCAGTTGCCGTAACTATAGCGATCGCCCCGTCGAAGCCGAAAAGCTCGCACGCATTATCGAGGCAGGCCAGTACGCGCCCAGCGGCATGGGACGTCAGCCGGTGACATTTGTCGCCGTTACCGACCCCGCAACCGTCGAGCGCCTCTCACAGCTCAACGCCCAGGTTATGGGCAGCGATGGCGACCCCTTCTACGGCGCCAAGACGGTTGTCGTGGTGCTGGTCGATCGCAGCGTGCCCACGCATCTGGAAGACGGGTCGCTTGCCATGGGCAATCTGCTCAACGCCGCTTACGCACTGGGCGTTGATTCGTGCTGGATTCATCGTGCCCACGAGGTTTTCGACTCGCCCGAGGGCCTAGAGCTGCTGGCCAACTGGGGCCTGCCGGCTGATGGCAGTCTGCGCGGCGTGGGCAACTGCATTCTGGGCTATGCCGAGGATGTGCTTCCCGAGGCAAAACCACGCCGTAACAACGTGGTGTACGTAGGGTAACCCAGGAACGTCCCCTTCTGCCGGCCCTATGCAGTTGCGGTGAAATACGGACTGTTTGGCTCTATATGAGCCCATTTAGTCCGTATTCCACCGCAACATATCTTTATGTCTGGTTCGATGCGGCTTCGTTCTCCTGAGTCGCTTCGGTATCGTTGCCATGTTCGCTCTCGTCCTTTTGAGCATCGGCGATGGTGGTGGCTGCCGCAACAATGCCGCGCTGGGGCGCCACGCCCGTCTGAGTCTGCGCGCCCTCGACAACTTCTGTGCCTGCATGCGCGAGCTCGGGCGATTTAAACACTGCGTCCAAGTTGGCGCCGCCGCCGGCGTAGCCAAGCGCTGCGAGCGCGATGACAATCACTGCAACGACGACCGCGATCGGAACATAACGATGCCAGCCAGCCGGATTGAGTCCGCTGCGGCGGGCTGCCCCGCGGCTGATGTAGCCGAGCGTGCCGTCGTGCTTGAGCTTGGAGCCCACCACGCGTTTGCGACCCCACAGCGACGACTCGGCCTGCATGGCCAAGCGGGCGCTTGCCGAAGGATAACCATATTTAGTGCGCTTGAACGAGCCGTCAAACCCAGAGGCATGCTTGCCCCACGTCACCGATGTTGTGCGTCGGTTAACCGGCGCGGCACTCCGCCTTCTGCGGCTCGGTTTTGTAGTCTCAGCCATACGCCCCCGCACGCCGTAACCAAATCGAAACAATAACGCTTTGGACTGTAGCACACGCATCGCGCGCGGTCACGGGCGCCTCGCTCAACGGTCACCGTCCTTCAGCAAGCGCCACAGCGTTGTGCGGCTTATGCCCAGCACCTCCGCCGCACGGGTTCGGTTGCCATGGAGATGGTCTACGACCAGGTGCGCGATATCTCGTTCGGTATCGGCCAGGGGTCGCAGGATATACAAATCGCTGTCGAGCGTCGGAGCGCCAAAGGTCGCGGTTTTGATCACGTCCTCTTGGGCGAGCACTTCCTCCGCCACTGCACGCTCAACCGTGCCTGCCCCCACCAATATATACAGTCGTTCCGAGACCTCGCGAAGCTGCAGATAGTTCCGCGGCCAGCGGTAAGCATCGAGCATCTTCGCCGCCGCGGCGGACAGCGTGGGCGCTACCGTTCCAAACGCATCAGCGAGATATTCCAGATAGCGCGCAACCTTTGTCGATGTGCCGCCCTGCTCGGCAATCGCCGGCGCCACGCTCACCGCGCAGGCGAAGCGCTCGGTCACAAAAGCAGCCTGATCGCTTTCACTGCCGCCCGGCATGTCATTCGCCGTCAGCACCACATGGCAGCGCGTCGCCAACGCGGTGTCGGCCATCGTGGAAACGAGCTCGCGGAGGCGCTGGGGGCCAACCGCATTCCAGCCCTCAATGCAAAGTGTCAGCCCCGTTTGGAACAGCGGCGATTCGGAGCTTTTGAGCACATGGCGCCAACCGCGATCGGTGAGTTCATCGAGCGCGACGGAAACAAAGGGTTGATCGGCAAAAGGGCCATCCAGATAGAGGCGCTTGGCGATCTCGACCTGGCCCGCACCCAGCTCGCCCTCGAGCATAAGGGGCACGCCGCGCGCATAGCTCTCAGCGACCGGCGCAGCGACCGCAGCGGCACCCTCGACGATGCCGTACGCGCTCGATTCGTAGCGGGCCTCAACTTCGTCGGCGTTGAGCCACTCGATGCCCGCATGCGCTGCGGCGCCGCGCACTTCACGGACCACGACGACCCAGAGGCTTACGCTCTCTTTGTCAGCAGGGCGAACCGTCAGGCTCAGACGCGTACCCGCACGTCCCATAACCAGACGTGCGCCGTCTCCTATACGGTCGAGGCGCTCGGCGACAAAAGCCGCGACATCACGCTCAAGTGCCGCGTCATCCATGGTCGAGATCGCGACGTCCCCACGCGCATCGATTGCTAATGCCGACGCCCCGGCAGCAGCCAGGGCGTCGATCAAGATATTCAGCTTGGCATCGCTATCCATGATTTGCCCCTGTCCTCGGTGCCGTGCGACCGCCGACGGCCGCACGGTTGCATGTTTCAAAATTGAACGATATTGCTCACCAAACACTATAGGGCAGAAGGGGCTGCGCTGCGAGTATATGAGTTGCCCCGCATCGCCATCCTGGCGGGGCGATAAGAGCTCTTCGGGACTTATAAACCTGCGGACAAGCCATACCCGCAAGAGCTCCTATCGCTCCACCTCAGGCGTGCGGCAGCCAGCACGCAGCACGCAAATCGGCTGCCTTGCCTACCAGATTCCCAGCACGTGCTGCATTCCCAAGCTCATGCACGCAATGCCAATCCAGCAGCAAAAGCCCAGCGCAATGGGCTTACCACCCTTTTTGACCAGCTCGACGATATCGGTATTAAAGCCAATAGCCGCCATGGCCATCACGATAAAGAACTTCGACAGCTCCTTGATGGGCGCCGTGATGGACACGGGAAGCTGAAACACCGTGGTGGCCACGCTCGCCAGCACAAAGAACAGGACAAACATCGGAAAAGCCCGCTTAAACGAGAAGGTATTTTTGGCGTCGCCGCCGGCCTTGCGCGCCAGACGCATCTGCCAGCAAGCAAGCGCCAGTGTGATGGGAATGATGGCCAGCGTCCTGGTGAGCTTAACAACCGTGGCGCTCTCAAGCACATTGGCGCCGGGATGCATGCTGTCCCAAGCGCTCGCCGCAGCCGTTACAGACGAGGTGTCGTTGATGGCGGTACCGGCAAACAGGCCAAAGCCCTCGTTGGTCATGCCGAGCATACCGCCGAGCGTCGGAAACACGAGCGCCGCGATAACGTTAAACAGGAAGATGACCGAGATGGCCTGGGCGATTTCGCGATCGTCGGCATCGATGACGGGCGCGGTCGCGGCAATGGCGGAACCGCCGCAAATCGACGAACCCACGCCCACGAGCGTCGCAATCTTGCTCGGAACCTTCATGACGCGGCAGAGCACAAAGGCGATAACAAGCGAGGTCGAGATCGTCGCCACGATAATCGGCAGCGACTGGGCGCCCTTGGACAGAATCTGTGAGAGGTTCATGCCAAAGCCAAGCAGAATGACCGCATACTGCAGGATCTTTTTGGATGTATAGGTGACGCCGGCAGCGAGCGGTTCGCGACGGTCCTTGGGAAAGGCAAGCGCCAGAACCATGCCGATGAGGATGGCAAATACCGGCCCGCCGACCACCTCAACCTGTTTGCCGAGCAACGTTGCGGGGATAGCAATGACCAGGCAAAACAGGACGCCTTTCCAGCGCTCGCGTGCGGCATGAGCCAATTGCATAGAGGATTCCTTCTTTCGGTCTGTTTTTTGCGACGGTTCATGATACGGCAACGAACGGGGCACAGCGCTGCAAAAGCATCCATCAGGTAATTGAATTACTCACCACGGAGGACTGATTCGCGGCATAATAAACAACTGACATATGAGTGTGATACAACGGCAGTGAGGCGCTATGGAAGATTCGATGCACATCGGCGAGCAGGAAACGAGCCTACAGGACCAGTCCTATCACACCATTCGACGCAAGATTGTCTATCTGGATTACAAGCCGGGCGAAAAGCTCGGCGTCAAACAGCTTTGCGATGACCTAGATATGGGGCGCACCCCCGTGCGCGAGGCTTTGGTTCGTTTGGCGCAGGAAGGCCTGGTGCGTACCGTGCCCCAAAGTGGCACCTATGTCTCGCCCATCAACCTCACCCTTGCCGAAAGTGCCTGCTACATTCGCGAGCACCTGGAAAAGCAGGTAATTGTCGAGTGCTGCGCCCGTGCCACCTCGGCAGGCATCGAGCAGCTCGACCGCGCCATCGCGCTGCAGGAAAAGGCCATGGCCGAAGAGGATCGCATCGGCTTCTTTTTGAGCGACAACCTCATGCATCACATGATTTTTAGCATCGCATGCCGCAGCACCGTGTGGTCGTGGCTCGAGGAGACCAATGCCGACCTGGAGCGCTTCCGCTGGCTGCGCGCCGCCACGCAGGTTCTCGACAATCAGGACATCGTGAACGAGCACAAGCAGATTCGCCGCGCCATCGCCGGTCGCGACCCCATCGAAGCGAGCTTTTTAGTCAGCAAGCACCTGCATATGATGTTCCGCAACCAAACCGAGGTTCTGGATCAGTTCCCCGAGTACTTCGAGACCAGCAAGCTCCGCTAACCTGCCAAAACCACCACAAAGGGGACAGTCACCTTTGTGGTGGTTTCTCCGTACAAAAAGGCTCGGCTCCGTCTTGATGCGGAGCCGAGCCTTAGTCGCTAGAACGGCGGAATATTAGTTATTCCACGGTCACGCTCTTAGCGAGGTTTCGAGGTTGGTCAACGTCGCAGCCGCGCAGAATGGCTACCTCGCGGGCAAGCAGCTGCAGCGGGACGCTCGCGGTGATGGGGCTGAACACGTCGCGGACTGCCGGCACGCGGATGATGCAGTCGGCGATCTTGTTGATCTCCTCGTCGCCCTCGGTGGCAACGACGATGACCTTGGCACCGCGCGCCTTGCACTCCATAAGGTTCGACACGGTCTTGTCGTAGGTGGCACTCTTGGTGGCCACAGCGATGACAGGGAAGCCCGGGTCGATCAGGGCAATGGGGCCATGCTTCATCTCACCGGCGGCATATGCCTCGGCGTGCAGGTAGCTGACTTCCTTGAGCTTGAGCGCACCCTCGTAGGAAATAGCGGCACCCATGCCACGGCCCACGAACAGTGCGGACTGCGCGTCCTTGCACAGCAGAGCGGCCTCATGAACGGCCTCGATTTGGGTATCCAAAATCCACTGGATCTGCTCGGCCGTATCGGAAAGCTCGCGGAACAGCATGCGCGCCTGCTTGGTGGTCAGGCGGTACTTGACCTGCGCCAGCAGCAGGGCCAAAAGCGTAAGGCTCACGACCTGGCCGATGAAGCTCTTGGTCGAGGCGACCGCGATCTCCTTGTTGGCCTTGGTGTAGATGACGCCGTCGCTCTCACGCGCCACGGGGCTGCCCACCACGTTGGTGATGCCGAAGACCTTGGCACCCTTGATGCGCGCATCGCGAATGGCGGCAAGGGTATCGGCCGTCTCGCCCGACTGGGAAACAGCCACGACGAGCGTCGTCGGCGTGATGATGGGGTTGCGATAGCGGAACTCGCTGGCAGCCTCGACCTCAGTGGGAATGCGAGCCCAGCCCTCGATAAGGTTCTTGGCAATGAGGCCGGCGTGATAGCTGGTGCCGCAAGCGATGACGTAAACGCGGTCGATGTCGTTGAGCTCCTCGAGGGACAGGCCCAGCTCGTCGATGTCGAGCTCGCCGGCAGGCGTCATACGGCCAACCAGCGTGTCGCGCACGACGCGCGGCTGCTCGTGGATCTCCTTGAGCATAAAGTCGGGATAGCCGCCCTTTTCGGCCATGTCCAGATCCCAGTCGATGTGGGTGACCTTGGGTTCGATCACGTTGCCGGCCTCGTCGGTGTACTCGACACCCGCGGGCGTAAGCTTGGCAAACTGACCGTCCTCGAGCACCACCACGTCGCGGGTGGCGTCGATAAGTGCGATGACGTCTGAGGCGACATAGGAGCCGGTCTCGCCCACGCCGACCACGATCGGGGAATCCTTGCGGGCCACGGCGATCACGCCGGGCTCGTCAGCGCACACGGCGGCCAGACCATAGGCACCGACCACGTGGGTGCAAGCCTCGCGCACGGAGGCCATCAGGTCGTGCGTCTCGGCATAAGCCTCTTCGATCAGATGCGCGAAGACCTCGGTATCGGTCTCGCTCTTAAAGTGGTGGCCGCGGCCCTCCAGCTCTTCGCGCAGCTCGGCGAAGTTCTCAATGATGCCGTTGTGGACGATGGCGATACGACCGTCGCAGCTGGTGTGGGGATGGGCGTTAACGACGGAGGGCTTGCCGTGGGTGGCCCAACGGGTGTGGCCGATACCGCAGGTAGCGTCGCTGTCGATGTTGGAAAGCTCGCTCTCCAAGCCCGCGACCTTGCCCACGCGGCGGATGACATCGAGGTGCGCCGCGGCGCCCTCGCCCACCTCGAGCGCGGCGCCCGAGGAGTCATACCCGCGATACTCCATACGCTTGAGGCCCGTAACCAGGATGTTCTTTGCAATATCAGAGCCGGTGTAGCCGACGATTCCGCACATAGGATAAATCCCTTCGTTCGCGTGACTGCAAGACGTCCACGCACAAGGGGCGCTGAGACGCATAACGTTCGAGTATTGTACTCACGCAAACGCAAGCTGATATACCAGAAGTGGTATCTCAACTTGAATACCACTCGATACACACACCCCACCACGAAGGGGGCAGGCGCCTTCGTGGTTGTTTGGCCTGACAGCATCGTTTGCCCAGATAAAACCTGCCAAAATAAACCTGTCCCTAATAGGCAGGTTTTGACACCTCAGGGGCGGGCGATGCTACAATCTGGCTTGTACTTGAAACGCATCAAAGGGGCCGCTATGGCAAAGGTTAAAATCAGCGACGTCGCGCGCGAGGCAGGGGTCTCGCTGGGCACGGTATCCAACGCGCTCAACCACCCCGAAAAGCTGCGCCCCGAGACCCTCAAACTCATCAACGAGACCATCAATCGCCTTGGCTACCTGCCCAACCAAAGTGCCCGTCAGCTCGCGGGCGGCACTACCAAGTCCTTTGGCCTGGTCCTCCCCCGTCTCGATCACGGCTTCTCGCTCCAAATTGCCAGCGGCGCCCATAACGAGGCCCGCAAGCACGGTTACGACCTGCTCATCGCCAACGCCGATAACGACGACATTCTCGAGGACCATTACCTGCGCTATTTTATGGGCACGCAGATGTCCGGCGTCATGGTCCAACCCATGGCGTCCCCCGACTGGCGCCCCACTATGGCCAAGATGCCCGTGCCGATCGTCCATCTGGACACCCACTGTTCCGAGCCCGGTTACTACGTGGCCGCCGACAACGAGGCGCAAGGGCGCATTATCGCCGAGCTCGCCATCGCCCGCGGTGCGCGCCGTATCACCGTTGTGGGCAGAGCGGCATTTATGCAGCTCACCCTGCGCGTACTTGGCATTCACAAGGCCCTCGCCCTGCATCCCGATATCAAAATTGAGGTCATTGACGCCGGAGAATGGAATACCGCCGCCGACGGTTACAGCATCGGCGCTCAGATTGCCGAACGCTCTACCGACGAGCGCCCCGATTTTGTCATCGGCCTTACCGATGTATTGGCCTCGGGCGTTATCTCGGCGTTAACCGACAAGAGCATCCCTGTCCCCGAGCAGGTCCGCGTGGCCGGCTGCGACGGCAACCCGCTTGCATGGAGCGGCGCGGTACCGCTCACCACCGTAGCACCCCCGGGCTACGAGATTGGCCGCAAGGGTGTCCAGCTGCTCATGGAGCAAATCGAGAACAAGGCGCCGGCAAAAACCAAGCACACCCGCATTGGCTCCGCAGCTCGAACCGTTACTGCGGTCACAGCCGCCGAGGACATCAACCGTCAGGAACTCGTGCGGCCGTTCCTCTTGGAGCGCGCCAGTACCCGGGCGAGCAGCCAAGCCGAAGCCACCGCCATCAACCTCGGCGCGTATCTATAGCACGTCGGCCAGTATGCCAAAACGCCGCTTAAGCAAAAGGGGCCCGACCATTGCCGGACCCCTTTTGTTTAAGCGCAAACGTAAGCAATTGCTCGTTTCAACGCCACAATTGTCTAGCGCACGGCCTTGACCGCCGCCGTCAGATCGAACAACGTGTCGAGCACGGCCTCGCAGCCATCCACCACGTCCCGCGGCAGCGGCACGATATCGGGGACGGCAAAGACATGGCAGCCAGCCGTAATGCCCGAGACGCAGCCGTTGCGCGAATCCTCGACCACGGCACATTCCTCAGGAGCAAAGCCCGCGCGCTCGCAGGCAAGCAGATACATCTCGGGGTCGGGCTTGCCGTGCACGACGTCCTCGCCGCAGGTCACCGTTTCAAACTTGTCAAAGAGTCCGACTATCTTAAGGTTGCGCTCGGCGGTAACGTGGCGCGACGACGTCGCTAGACCAACGTGATAGCCCGCAGCCAGCAGCTCGTCTAGGCACTCGGCGGCGCCGGCCTTAAGTTCCAGTTCGGTCTTGACCATCTCGTCGCGAATCTCCTTGTGGCGGACATAGACCGCCTCGGTGGTTTCGTGGCTGCCGTAATGCTCATCAAGGATGTCCATGACATCGGGCAGCGTGCGGCCGATAAACTGATGGATCAGCGCTTCATCAATCGCGAGCCCCAGCTCAGCGGCGCCTGCCTTCCAGGCCTTAATCCCCAAACGCTCGGTATCGACCAGCGTTCCATCCATGTCAAAAATAACAGCCTTGATCATATCGGTCCCCCATCGACTCTCGCTGTCGCGTTGCTGCAACTCTACCGCATTTGGCAACTTGTATATAACGTATATACCATATTGCACTTTCGTTACACAGATAGAAGTCTTATGGCAAGTAACGCATTAGGATTATAGTTTTCGATCGAGTACTCAACGATAAGGAACGTTTCATGATTTTAGACACCACGGCACCCGCAGAGGAGCTTCAAGACAAGCTATCGGCGCTCGAACAGCTGCTTTTGGCATACGGGCGCGTGGCTATCGGGTTTTCCGGCGGCGTTGACAGCAGCTTTTTGGCCGCCGTATGCGCCCGCATCATGCCTACCAATACCCTCCTCGTCCATCTCACCACGCCGCTCATCGGCACGCCCGAGCAGGCTTCGTTTGAGCAGTCCGTTGATGGACAAGCCAATGAAGGGGCGCATTTTAAGCTCCCCGTGCTCAATCTTTCGGTCGATCAGTTGCAGCTCCCCCAAGTAGCCTGCAACGATGCCAATCGCTGCTACCACTGCAAGCACGCTGGCTTTACCGCCATCGTCAACCACGCCAAGTCGCTCGGCTTTCCCACCGTCATCGATGGCAGCAATGCAAGCGATTGCGGTGACTACCGCCCCGGCATGCGTGCGGCAGAAGAGCTCGGCGTACGCTCACCCCTTATGGAGGTCGGCTTTACCAAGGACGAAGAGCGCGAGCTGCTGCGCGCATGGGGTTATCCCGTTTGGAACCTGCCGGCGGGAGCATGTCTTGCCACGCGCGTCCCCACGGGCGAGGAGCTTACGCGCGAGAAGGTCTCCCTGATTCGCGCCTGCGAGGATTACCTGCACGATCTTGATCTGGCACAGGTACGCGCGCGCCTGGTCGGCGGCTGCATGCATATCGAGGCCGCACCCGCAGATGTCGCCAAGATTGCCACCCTCGGCGGTGCCGCCGTCGACGACAAGGGCAAGACCCCGCTGCCCGCCGTTATCGAGTCCGCGCTGCGCGAGCTGGGCTGCGACCATATCTCCCCTGAGGTCACCCCCTACATCCACGGTGCCATGAATCAGTAACCTGCCAATAAGGGACAGGTTTATTTCGGCAGGTTTTATCTTGGGAAACGCGAACAGGGCCGTGACACCCATACGGCGTCGCGGCCCTTTTCCTTGGAGAAGGATCAATTGATTGAACGGGATGACCGTTCTAGTCTTCGAGTCCGCTATTGATGAGCTCCGCAATCTCAACGGGATCGGTGCTCGCGCGCACCTTGTCACGGAAGCCGGCGTCCATCAGCATCACGGCAGCCTTGGAGAGCAAGCGCAGGTGCGTGGTTCCTGCCTCGCCGGCAGGCACGTACAGCGCGAGCGCAACATCGACGGGCACACCATCGAAGCTCGGCCATTCAACGGGCTCGACCAGCTTAAGCACGGCAACGCCCGGCGTGTGGATAGCATCGCTTTTGGCATGTGGAACGGCAAAACCGGCGACAAGGCCAGTCTCGGCCTCGTTCTCGCGAGCCATGAAGGCAGTCTCTACGGCAGATGCGTCGTCAGCAAAGCCGAGCTCGACGGCCTGATCGGACAAATAATGCAGGGCATCCTCGCGCGAGGCGGCGGTATACCCTATCGTCACTTGGTTGGCAGATACAAATCCCATGGAAACCTTCCTTACAACACAGACCTGACCGCAGCTTCGATGCCGTCGGCGTCCAAACCGTACTTGTGCAGCAAATCGACCGCAGGGCCGGACTCGCCATACACATCGCGCACGCCGACGCGACGCATCGGCACCGGATACTGCTCCGCTAGCACCGAGGCAACGGCCTCGCCAAGACCGCCGATAATCGAATGCTCCTCGGCAGTGACCACGCGACCGGTCTTCTTGGCGCTGGCTACAACCAGGCGTTCGTCGAGCGGCTTGATCGTATGCATGTTGATGACCTCGGCATCGATGCCATCGGCAGCGAGCGCCTCGGCAGCCTCAAGCGCCTCGGCGACCATAAGGCCACAAGCGATGATGGTCACATCGGACCCCTCGCGCACGACCACGCCGCGACCAATCTTGAACTCATAGTCCTCGCAGTCGTTGATGACCGGTGTTGCCAGGCGGCCGAAGCGCATGTAAACCGGGCCCTCAAACTCATAGGCGGCGCGCACACAGGCACGAGCCTCGACGTCGTCGGCGGGAACGACCACCGTCATACCCGGAATCGTGCGCATGAGTGCGATATCCTCGCAGCACTGGTGCGTGGCGCCGTCCTCGCCCACCGAAATGCCGGCATGAGTAGCGCCAATCTTGACGTTGAGGTGCGGGTAGCCGATGGAATTGCGGACCTGCTCGTAGGCGCGACCGGCGGCAAACATCGCAAAGGTGCTCGCAAAAGCAACGCGGCCTGTGGTCGCGATGCCGGCGGCAAGACCCATCAGGTTGCTCTCGGCAATGCCGGCGTCGTAGAAGCGCTCAGGGTGCGCAGCCTTAAACTTACCGGTCTGCGTGGCGGCGGCCAGGTCGGCATCGAGAACCACAAAGTCATCGCGCTCATTGCCCAGCTCGACAAGTGCCTCGCCATAGCTAACGCGCGTGGCGACTTTCTTGACGTCTGCCATTAGAGCTCCTCCCCTGCTGCTGCGAGCTCGGCCATGGCCTGCTCAAACTGTTCATCGTTGGGTGCCTTGCCGTGCCAGCCCACCTGGTTTTCCATAAAGGAAACGCCCTTGCCCTTCACCGTCTCGGCGATAATGGCCACAGGTGAGGCGCTCACTTTGCGAGCCTCGGCAAAGGCGGCGGCAATCTGCGCCATGTCGTTGCCGTCGGCGAGCTCGATCACATGCCACTTAAAGGCGCGGAACTTGTCGGCAAGTGGCATAGCCGAGTTAACTTCGTCGATACTGCCGTCAATTTGCAGGCCATTGTGATCGACGATAGCGACGAGGTTATCCAAGTCGTGGTTGCCGGCGAACATGGCCGCCTCCCACACCTGGCCCTCCTCGCACTCGCCGTCGCCCAACAGCGTGTAGACGCGGTAGCTGTCACCCCAGTGCTTTGCGGCGAGCGCCATTCCAACCGCGGCGGAGATACCCTGACCGAGCGACCCGGTAGATATGTCGACGCCCGGCGTGTCATTCATATTGGGATGGCCCTGCAGGCGGCTGCCGATATGACGGAGCGTCTCGAGCTCCTCCTTGGGAAAGAACCCGCGCTCGGCGAGCACGGCATAGAGTGCCGGAGCGCAGTGTCCCTTGGAGAGCACAAAACGATCGCGCTCGGCACGGCTCGGATTCGCTGGGTCGACATCCATTTCCTCAAAGTAGAGGTAGGTCATAATGTCGGCGGCGCCAAGCGATCCGCCCGGATGCCCCGACTTGGCGGCGTGAACCGCAGTCACGACACCCTTCCTGACCTCATTGGCGACCTTCGCCAGTTCCTGGTTGGTCATACGAATTCCTCTCTTGAGAACAACCCCGGCACCGGATGACGCGATGCCGGGGCAATCCTCTCGTTAAGCCTGAGCGACGACCTTCTGCCAGTCAGCCTCAAAAGAGGCGAGGCCCTGGTCGGTCAGCGGATGATGCAGGCACTTCTTGAGAGCGGCCATGGGCACGGTCGCAATATCGGCACCGAGTAGCGCGGCCTGGGTCACGTGGTTGGGCGTACGAACCGAGGCGGTGATGATCTCGACGGTGTCGTCGACGTTCTTGCCCGTCCAGTCGTAGTTCTTAATGCAGGTCACGACGTTGTCGAGCTGCGAGATACCGTCCTCGGCGATGTCATCGAAACGACCGACAAACGGGCTGATGTAGCGAGCACCGGCATTGGCGGCCATAAGGGCCTGCGTCGGCGAGAAGACGAGCGTCATGTTGACGCGCACGCCAGCATCGGCCAGTGCACGGCAGGCGGCAAGGCCGGCCTCGCACACGGGAAGCTTGACCACGATGTTGGGGGCGAGGGCGGCAAGGCGCTTGCCCTCCTCGATCATACCCTCGGCAGTGGTAGCGGTAGACTCGGCGGAAACGGGCAGGCCCTCGCAGAGCTCGGCAATCTTGAGCATATGCGGCTCAAAGTCGGCAAGCTTGCCGCCGGTCTTGGCGTACAGGGACGGGTTGGTGGTAACACCGGCCAGGCAGCCCCAGCTCTTGGCCTCGGCGATCTCGTCCAGATTGGCAGTATCGATAAAGAACTTCATGGTGCAAACTCCTTCGAAGGAATCCAAAACTCAAAAAATAGGACAAAGGGGATGTCCCTTTGTCCTATGTGCCGGGCCTGCGGCTGGGACATGCCCCAGGCCCGGCGTCGTGTAGGAAAAGCTACTTAGTCCTCGAGAGCCTTCTCGATGCGGCTCGTGACGCCCTTGAGGTTAAGACCGACGACGTACTGCTTGATCGGGCGCTTGATGTGCTCGATCACAAAGCGCTTGCCGTCGATGTCCTGGGCAGCGAGGTTGCGATAGAGCTTCTCGACCTGCTCCTTGACCTCGGGATCGTTGAACGCATAGTGGCCGGAGACATCCAGGATCTTCAGGCTGAGCTCATCGTCGGCAAGGATGTCATCGACCTGCAGGTTGACGTCGTCGCCAGTCATCCACTTGCGCCAGCGCTCGGTCTTGATAGCCTTGACCAGCAGCGTGTGATACAGGTCGGAGGGGTCATCGCACAGACCGTTGTCGACCAGGATCTGCTCGGTGGCGCAGAGCTTGAGGTAGGCGCGGGTCTCCTCGGTGCCATACTGCGGAGCGACGTTGGAGGCGGTCACGTGTGCCGGGATGTGCTCGAGCAGCGTCGCGTCGTCCAGATAGTCGGCGTTGTGCTCCTTCAGGCCCACGCCATAGCGCTTGGCCATATCGGCAAGCTCGCGGGCGTTCTTGAAGTTGTAGTGACCGACTTGCTCCGTCCAGCGGGTAAGGGTGCCGGTCTGGCCGACGATAAAGGTGGGCATGGGGCAGCCGCGCTTCTCGAGCTCGGGCTGCAGCTGAGAAATGAACTCCTCGTACTTATCGGTAGAGGTCAAGCCGCCATTGGTCTCCTCGGTACCGACCTCATAGGCGACCTCGGGCAGGTTATGCTCGCGACGGTACTGCTCAAGGTAGTCGATAAGATCGATCGTGCGGCGAAGCACCACGTCGAGCGGAATAACCTTGCCGATCTGATAGGGGTCCTTGGTGGGGTCGACCATCAGCAGGTCAAAGCCCGCCTCCATGTCGGCGACGAAGGACTTGCGGGCGAGCTCCATGGCCTCGTCCTCGGGCAGGTGGGCGTTACGCTCTTCGTCGCGCTGCCACGGACCGCCGTGATCGCGGCACAGGTAGTACGGACCGGTGTAACCCACCTCGTCGGCAACCTTCTTGATGTCGGCGGCAAAGCGCGTCTGGTCCCAACCGTTGACGTAGCCGGCGCCCATCTCGTCCATATCGACCTGGTTGCGGCTGGCGATAAACATGGGCGGGAAATCCTCGTCCTTGGCAAGCTCGAACACGGCCTGAATCAGGTTGGGGCTCATGGGGCCAATGCCGACCATGGTTGCGTGATCGCCGCTATCCTGCAGCTTGAGCATGCCCTGAACGGCCTGACGGATGGTGAGGTTGGACATTTTGTTCTCCTTCTCCAGAGGATTTTTGACAAAAGTTCCCTGGGACCCAGATGTGGGCCCTATCAGTACGGATGGATTTTGTTGTGTAGGGGCGGTTGTGCGGAGTCAAATCCATCCCTCCGCACAACCGGAGTCCTTAAAGGTTTACTTGGCCTGCTTATCGAGCGTGGGCTTCATGGCAATCAGGATTGCAGCGGCGACCACGGCGCCAATCACGATGTCCAGGCAGAACAGCGCGACGTTGTTGGTGGCAAGGGCGACGATAAAGCCACCGTGCGGGACGTAGCAGTCGATGCCCTGGAAGGCGGCAAGTGCCGCACCCACGGCAGAGCCGATGCAAATGCCGGGCAGGGTGTGACCGAGGTCCTTGACCGCGAAGGGGATAGCGCCCTCGGTAATACCGATGCAGCCCATGAACAGCGCGGAGATGCCCATCTGGCGGTCAGCGTCATCGAACTTGTTCTTGGCGATGAGCGCAGCGAGGCCACAGGCGATCGGGGGAACGGCGACGGCGACGCGGAACATACCGTTAGGACCGTAGATACCGGAGGCCATGATGGCCATGGTGAAGGTCGAGGCGGTCTTGTTGATGGGGCCACCCATATCGAAGGCGGTCATAACGCCAATGACCAGACCCAGGACAACTGCGGAACCGCCCTGCAGGCTGCCGAGCACGCCGGTGAGCCAGTCCATCACAAAGCCAAGCGGCGTGGCCAGGATGTAGATATAGGCCATGCCCAGGACAAGCGAGGTCAGAATCGGGATGATCAGGATGGGCATGATGGTCTGGATGGTGTTGTTGACCTTCCAGGTCTTCATCCAGCGGACAAAGTAGCCGCAGATGACCGCCATGATCATGGCGCCCAAGAAGCCGGTCGAAACGCTGTTGCCGTTAGGGGTAACGACTGCGTTATTGACCAGGTAGCCCAGGACAAAACCGGGGGCGAGCGCGGGCTTGCCGGCCATCGAGTAGGAGATGTATGCCGCAAGCACCGGGATCATCATGGAGATGCCGGCCATGCCGATGGTGTTAAGGCTCACCATCAGCGGGTTCGTAACCTCCATGCCGTTGACGCCGGCGGTACCGGATGCCAGCGAGAAGGCAAGAAACACGCCGCCGATAACGACGATGGGGATAAAATAGGAAACGCCGGTATTGAATGCATTGAGCAGCGTCTTGCCAGGATCGGCAAAGATAGACTGCTTGGACGCCGGTGTCGGGGCCTGCGGGGCAGCGGAGACGGCCTTCTTCTCTGCCTTGGCCTCGGCCTTGGGCGCGTCAACGGCGCCACCCGTCGCCTTGATGATCTCAATGGCCTGGTCGATGATCTTTACCGGATCGGCGATTACATCAGAGGTGCCGACCTTCAGGAACTTGCCCTCGGCCATCTTCTGCTCAAAACGGTCCTCGTTCTCGACACCCACGTCGACGGACTCCAGGACCAGGTCGGCGGAGTCCACGTCTTCCTGCGTGAGCTCATTCTCGATACCCAGGCCACCCTGAGCCTCGACCTTGCACTCGATGCCACGGGCGGCGCATTCATCCTGAATCGCCTTCTGGGCCATATACGTGTGGGCGATACCCACAGTACAGGCGGCAACGCCTACGATCTTCATTGCTTCCCTCTTTTCATAGAGTTGCGTGCGCAAGACACCGTTTGCGGAGGCCTCCGGAGCATCCCCTGCCGTTTGGACTTGCTGTCTTTTCGACAAGAACAATATAGGTGCTCGTTTTTCTTAATGCCAGCTTATTTCGGTAAACGCGCAGGTCAGAGCGTTGGTTATGCGATTTAGTTATGCGTTTAACCAAAAATGAATCCTGCGATTTTGCCCTCGATTTCAAAAGTCAAGAAGTATTTGATTTTCTCGGTAGACGGCAGATGCGCATGCCGGTCACAAATTTCGACCCCACCCGTATGCCGCATTTGTTGCATACTCATATGAAAGGAAAAAGCCGCTCACCGAAGCGTATCCTTCACCAAGACTCAAAGTCATCATGTTGGAAAATGCTCATCTGTCGGAAGGAGTCGCTGTGGCAAAACAGCGCGTTACGATCGCAGACGTCGCTCGAGAGGCGGGAACCTCGACGGCAAGCGTCTCGTATTACCTCAACGACAAACGAGAAAAGCTTAGCGAGAAGACGCAGAACAAAATCGCGCGCGTCATTAAGGAACTCGGATACGTTCCCAACGCCCAAGCGCAGACGCTCACCGGCAAGCAAACCCACGTCATTGCCATCATCATTTTGGATAACACCAACAAATGGGCGGGGCTCGTTCTCAATGGCATGGAGCAGGTCATGCTCCCCGCGGGCTACCAGACGGTCGTTTGCACGAGCAACTTTAACCCCGAGACCGAGCTCATGTACGTCGACAAGATGCTCTCGCTGGGCGTCGATGGCTTTATCATCCAGCCCACGGCAAACTTCAAAGCCGTGCATGACCGCATTAGACGCGCCGGCAAGCCGGTCGTCTTTTTCGATGCGGCCATCTATAGCCCAGGTACCAGCTGGATCAAAACCAACCTTTACGACGGCGTGTACAACGCCACACAGGCACTCCTCGACGCCGGCTACGAAGATTTCTTTTCCATTGCCGCCAACATGACCGAAATGCGCACCCGCATGGAGCGTTTTCAGGGGTATGCCGAGGCGCTGGCAGCGAACGGGCAGCTCTACAAAGCGATTCCCATCGATCACAACAAGCCGTCAATCAACGAGCTCACTGAATACTTTAAATTCAAGTTCAATCCCGCCAAGCGAACCCTTATCTTCGTGCAAAATCAGTGGGCACTTCCCCGTGTCTACAAGGCCCTCCAGCCAATGGCCCATCTGCTTCCGCAGCAAATCGGCCTTTTGGGACTCAACTGCGAAGACTGGACTAATCTCACCACACCGACCGTCTCCACCATCATCGAGCCCGTCGACCAAGAAGGTCGCGAAGCAGCCGAGATGCTGCTCGCCCTACTTGACGGAAGCAGCGAACCCGGCGAGCAGCGCATTCTCGAGTGCAAGCTCAACTGGCTCGACTCCACCTCGATCTAGACCGCGGGACAAATGAATCAGTAGCGTTTGTCTCAAATCTTAAGTATTTGTTCGACAGAACGGCCCTTGCCGGCTCCTGCTAGACTGGTAGATTCCCAACCGTCCATCCAGGAGCCTCCATGTTGCGCAAGTCCGCCTACAAGCAAGTACTTTCCATCGGCACCGCCGTGGTGCTCGGGTTTGCGCTGTTTACGGGATCGCTCGACGGAGCGCCCAAGTTACTGTCGCCGCAAAGCGATGAGCAGGCGGCGGCTCTGGCCGAAAAACAAAACGAGAGTCCCAGCCGCACCGACGACGAGGCAGACCTGGTCGCTCGGCTCGAATCGGGAACGGCGAGCTCCCCGGACCCTCAAAACAGCCAGGACTCTGGCGATGGCTCCGATTCCGCCGCACCCGACACCGATGACGACGCTTCCGCGGACAGCGCCGCCGCCCCCATCGACGAGGTCGAAAACCCCGATCTTGACCGCGCCCGCGGCGTATACCTCAGCAGCATTCCCGACTACGCCGGCAACCCCTACGTTGCCCTTCGCGCCGACAGCATGCACCCGCTCGGCACGCCATCATTCACACTCGATGAATACGATCGCGCCATCGAAGAGGGCTGCTTTAAGAAATTCTCCAAGCTCGACAGCCTGGGCCGCACTCGCAAGGCGCTCGCCTGCGTGGGCCCCGAGTCGCTCGGTCAATGCAAGCGCGGCGATATCTCGCGTATCCATCCTGCCGGTTGGCACCAGCAGCGCTACGACTTTATTCCGGGCCAGAGCCTCTACAACCGCTGCCACCTTATCGCCTGGTCACTCTGCGGCGAGAACGCCAATCGCAAGAATCTCCTCACCGGCACGCGTTATCTCAACGAGACGGGTATGCTGCCGTTTGAAGAGCAGATTCTCAACTATATTCGCGATACGGGCAACCACGTGCTCTATCGCGTCACGCCCATGTATAACGAAGAGGAGCTTGTCTGCCGCGGCGTGCGCCTTGAGGCGCAATCGGTCGAGGACCACGGCAAGACCCTCTGCTTCCACGTGTACTGCTACAACCTGCAGCCGCACGTGCAGATCGACTACGCCACCGGCCGCAACCAGGCATCCGGAGACTAGTGCCGACCGCACCGCCCGTAACCCAAAAATGATTCGTTTTCCTCCGTCCCCATGGGATCAAAAAAGGCCGCCCTGGATTACCCAGGGCGGCCTTTTCGTCAGCGTCCACATTGCAGGCAACGCCACACGCTACTTGGCGCGGCCCTCCTCATAGCGCTCGACCAGCTTGGCCTGAACGTCATAAGGCACCTGCTCATAGCCTGCGGGCTTCATGGTAAAGTCACCCGTGCCGCGCGTGATAGAGCGCAGGCGCGTCGAGTAATCCGTCAGCTCGGCGAGAGGTGCCTGGGCGATGACCACGGTGTCGCCGCGTTCATCGGTCTCCATGCCCGTCACGCGACCGCGCGATGCCGAGATGTCACCCATCACGGCGCCGGCGTAGCTCTCGGGAATAGTCACCGTGATTTCCTCGATGGGCTCCAGCACCACCGGGTCGGCATCGGCGCATGCCTTGCGCAGGCCGATGCGAGCCGCCGCGCGGAACGCCATCTCGTTGGAGTCGACGCTGTGATACGAGCCGTCGTACACAGCCACGCGAATGCCCGTGAGCGGGTAGCCGGCAATGATGCCGTCCTTCATGGTCTCCTGGACACCCTTGTCCACGGCGGGGATCAGCGAGCGCGGAATGCGGCCGCCCACGACCTCATCCACAAACTCGTAGCCGTCGCTCGTGCCGTCGGGCCCAATAAGCGGCTCCACGCGCAGCCAGCAGTCGCCGTACTGACCGGCGCCACCGGTCTGCTTCTTGTGGCGACCCTGGGCGCTCGCCGTGCGGCGGATGGTCTCGCGATACGGAATGCGGATCGGCACGCTCTTGGCCACGACCTTGGTGCGATCCTCCAAACGGTTGAGCAGCACCGAAACCTGCGCCTCACCAACGGCGGAGATGATAGTCTGGCCCGTCTCCTCGTCACGATCGATGCTCATGGTCGGATCAGCCTTGCACGCCTTCTCGATAAACGTATAGAGCTTCTCTTCGTCGCCACGGTTCTCGGCCTCGATGGCAATGCGGTACTGCGAGTTGGGGAACTTAAACGCCGCAGCCTCGACCTTACCGGTAATGGAGAGCGTATCTCCCGTCTCGGCCGCCAGCTTGGGCGCCACGATGATGTCGCCGGCATAGGCGTGACCGACCTCGGTCATGTCGCGGCCGCACATCACATACAGGTGGGCCAGACGATCGCTCTTGCGGGTACGCGCGTTGATCAGCTCAAGACCCGGCTCAAGCGTACCCGTCAGCACCTTGATAAAGCTGATGCGACCCTGCTGCGGATCGGCCAGCGTCTTAAACACAAACGCCACCGGACGGTCATCGTCGCTCGAAATCTTGAGCGAATCACCGTCGATGAGCGGCATCTCGCCGTAGTCCGTCGGCGCCGGGAAGTACGTGGCGATGTCGTCCATCAGCGAGTTGACGCCCTGCTCCTTAATGCAATCGCCCGCAAAGACCGGCACAAAGATGCGCTCGGCAATCGCCTTCGACAGCAGGCCTTCGAGCTCCTCCTGCGTCAGCGTCTCCTCGCCTTCCAAGTACTTCATCATCAGTTCGTCGTCAGCCTCGGCCACCAGCTCGCACAGATGGTCATGGGCCTCCTCGGCCTGGGCACGATACTCCTCGGGAATCTCCGACTCAACGGCTTCGGCGCCGTTGCAATGGCGCGCCTTCATGCGCACCAGGTCGATGATGCCATCAAAGTCCTCGCCCTCGCCCCAGGGAAGGGTCACGGCGCCCAGTCGCGTGCCAAAGCGCTCCTGCAGCAGGTCCATCGTGGTCGCAAAGCTGGCCTCGGAGCGCGACAGGCGGTTTACGAACACCGCACGCGCCAAGCGCAGGTCCTCGGCGGCATACCAGAGCTTAACCGTCGTAGGCTGCGGGCCGGCCTCGGCGTCGACCACAAACAGGGCCGTCTCGCAGACGCTCATCGCGGCAAAGGCGTCGCCGATAAAATCGGGGTAACACGGGGCATCGAGCACATTGATGCGCGCGCCCTTCCAGTCGATCGGTGCAATGGTCGTCGAGATGGAAAATGCACGCTTGACCTCTTCGGGGTCATAGTCGAGCGTGGGCTTGGTGCCGTCGTGGCCGCCCAGGCGGGCGGTCTTGCCAGAAAGGTGGAGCATGGCCTCGGCGAGTGAAGTCTTGCCCACCCCGCCTTGGCCTACGAGCACCACGTTCCTTACATTGCCGGTCTTGGGAGCACCCATGATGACCTCCTTGCAGGGCCGCGCGCATTGCGCGACGCCAACGGGGAGAGTTCGCGGTCGGTGCCATCCCGGGAGCAGCATGGTCGGCAGCCGAGCCGACTCACCCTCCAAATGTCCTATGCCACCACCCTACCCTCACGGGCGACCGTCCATGCACACCTTTCGGCACACGTATGAATACAGGCGGCGAGAGGAAGAGACAAGCTTGTGAGGCGATTATTGAACCCCGCCGATGCAAACAAAAAGCCGCCACAGACCGTAAGACCTGCGGCGGCTTCGCCTCAATTAATAGTTGAGCAAATACCTGAGCCTATCCCTCGATACGGCTCAAAAACTCACGCGTGCGCTGCTCGCGCGGATGGTCGATAACCTGCTCGGCCGGACCCTCCTCGACAATGCGGCCTCCGTCCATAAAGACCACGCGATCGGCAACATCGCGCGCAAACTGCATCGCGTGGGTCACGATCACCATCGTCATATTCTGCGCGGCAAGGTCTTTAATGACACGCAGCACCTCGGCCGTTAGCTCGGGATCGAGCGCCGAGGTCGGCTCGTCAAAGAACAAGATTTCCGGGTCGAGCGCCAAGGCGCGGGCGATACTCACGCGCTGTTGCTGACCGCCCGAAAGCTCACACGGAACCTTGTTCTCGTTGCCCACAAGCCCCATCTGAGCAATCAATTCATGCGCACGAGCTTCCGCCTGCTCGCGCGGGCGCTTAAGAACGCGGATCGGCGCATCGGTGATGTTTTTCATCACGGTATAGTGCGGGAACAGATTGTAGTTCTGAAACACCAGGCCAAATCGCGAGCGCGCCTGCCTGGGCACATCGCCCTTCGCATAGACCGCGCCCGAACCCGCATCCGTCGCAACGGCAAGGTCGCCAAACGAGAGCGAGCCTCCGTCGAGCGTCTCGAGCAGCGTGGCACACCGCAGCAGCGTGGACTTGCCGCCACCCGAAGGCCCGATAATCGCCACGACCTCTCCACGCTTTACCTCGAGCGAGATATCCTTGAGCACCTCATTGCCGCCAAACGCCTTGCGAGCGTTCGATATATTCATTACCGAATTAATCATGGTAGTAATCCAATTTTTTCTCGGCGGCGCCCAGCAGCATCTCGACAACGAAATTAAAGACCCAGTAAATCAGCGCCGCAATCGCAAACGGCACCATGCTCACCTGCGAGGCGACCAGCGCCTTGGCCGTCGAGAACATCTCACCCACGCCAATGGCAAACGCCAGCGACGTGTCCTTGACCAGCGTGATGATCTCGTTGCCCATCGCCGGCAGAATACGCTTGGCGACCTGCGGCATCACGATATACAGAAACGTCTGCACGCGCGAATAGCCCAGCACCTCGGCAGCCTCGTATTGACCGCGCGGAATGGACTGCAAGCCCGAGCGATAGATCTCGGCAAAGTAACCGGCGTAGTTGATGATGAACGCCACGACGCACGCCGTCCACTTGGAATCGGGCGTGAGCGAAATGCCAAACACGTAATACGGGGCAAAGTAGATGGCAAACATCTGCAGCATGAGCGGCGTGCCGCGCATGACCGAGATATAGATGCGCGCAATCCAGCGAAGCGGCGCGATTTTGCTCATGCGCATAAACGCCACGGGAATTCCCAGCGGAATCGACCCGAGCAGCGTCAACACAAACAGCTGCAAACTGACCAAGAACCCCTGGCCAAGCATCTGCATCATGACCTGAATAGACATTACTTGAGCACCCAATTATCGAAAGACAAACCATAGCTTGAATATTTATCGCAGAGGTCCTTGACCGTGCCGTCCTCGTAGAGCACCTTGAGCGACTCGGCTACAGCATCGGCCGACTTGGTGTCGCCCTTCTTAAAGCCAACGGCGTAGTGCTCGCTGGACAGCGGCTCATCAAGCTGCGTATAGGCATCGGGCTTGGCGGCAAGCTGATACTGGGCAATCGAAAGGTCGCACGCCACGGCATCGACCGCGCCGCTCTCGAGCTGCATAAAGGCCGTGTTGTACTCGCCGATCGTGTCGAGCGTGGCAAACGTCGCTGCCAGATCCTTCTGGTCACCCTCAAGCACGTCCTGCGCAGCGGAATCAGTCTGGGTAATCACAGTCTTGCCGGCAAGATCGTCCCAGCCCTTGATGCCCGCATCCTTCTTGACCACCAGCACCTGCTCGTTGAGCATGTACGGCTCGGAGAACGTGTAGTCGTCCTCACGGCCCTCCATGGTAAAGCCGTTCCAGATGCAGTTGATGGCGCCCGAGTTAAGCAGCGTATCCTTGGCGTCCCAGTCGATGGCCTCGTATTTGACCTCCCAGCCCTGCTTATCGGCAACAGCCTTGGCCAGATCGAGATCAAAGCCGGTGTACTCGCCATCGTCGCCCACAAAGCCGTACGGAGGATAGGACTTATCAAAGCCCACCACGAGCTTCTTGGACTCCGCAGCGCTCTTCACATCCTTGGCCGCGGCAGAGCCAGCAGCGGAGCCCTTGCCGGCACCACCGCCGCAACCGACAAGACCAAGGCCAAGCACCGTAGCGAGCGAGCCGGCTAGACCAACAAACTGACGACGAGACATATCGGTGTTCATGGTATTCCCCCTTGATGGCACTTTAGTTAGATAAAGTGAGTCATGTAACGTTCAGAATCATACACTTTAGCGTGATAGAGCACAAGGGAGGGGTTGCCCGCTGGGCTCCGGGGCGGGGGTTAAGTTTCCTGCTCTACAGTCCTGCTCACGACGGAGGCCACATTAAGTGGCCTCCTGTTCGTGCGGAACTCGCGATAAACTTAACCCCCGCCCCGGAGCCCAGCGGGCAATCATCGTTGTACCTATCACTGATACCAATAAACCGCTTGCATATCGTCTGTTGGCTTGGCACGGTACAATGCTTGTAGCTTTAAATTAATAAATTAGTGGGGTTAATTCATGGCAGAATCTCGTGCGGAGCGTAAGGCTCGTCGTGCTTTGATCGAAGCAGCTGAGGGGTCGGAGGAGAAATCTTCTACGAAATCCAAGTCTTCTAAAGCTGCAAAAAGCAAATCGGCCAAGAGCAGGGCTAAGACCAAGCGTTCTGACTCTCGTCGAGGCGGAGACAAAGCGTCTCAGACTCGCTCCAAGCGTCCGCATAAAGATCCGGTTTCGCCTGCGCGTAAGGCTGTGGATCCCAAGTCTCCCTGTTCCATCATGAGAGCTTGTGGCGGATGCACGGCGCTCAATCGTCCTTATAAGAAGCAGTTGGCAGCCAAGCAGGCCGCCATGGAGGAGCTTTTTGCTACCCTTTGCGAGCGCGAGGGCATTAGCGTCGACCCCATTCGCGGTATGGGCGTCACCCTGGGCGACCCGGGCAAATATCCTGCGCCGCGCGGTTTTCGCCATAAGGCCGCCACTCCCTTTGCTCCCGGTAAGGAGGGTGCTGTCCGTTGCGGTTTCTTTGAGCGCGGCACGCACAAGATCGTTGCCGTACCCGAGTGTCCTGTCGAGGCACCGGGTGCCCGTCAGATTCTCAACGGCATCGCACGCGAAGCTGAGCGGCTGCATATTCCCGCCTTTAATGAGGACAAGCATCTTGGTTTGCTTCGCTATGCCGTCGTCCGCTGCGGTTGGCGTACCGACCAGGTCATGGTTACGCTCGTGACCGCTCAGCGCGACTTGCCGCATGCGCAGGAGTTCTTTGAGGCTGTCGCCGCACTCAATCCGCACATCGTCACCGTCGCCCAAAACATCAACGGACGTCCCGGCAACGCCATCCTCGGCGAGGAAACCCGCATTGTATATGGCGCCGAGTGCATGCGCGACCAGCTGCTCGGCTGCGAGTTCGATATCTCCCCCACCGCGTTCTACCAGACCAACCCGCAGCAGACCGAGCTGCTCTATCAGCTCGCGATTGACGGCATGGACCTGCAGCAGGGCGACGTACTCATGGATGCCTATTGCGGTAGTGGAACTATCGGCCTGTGCGCAGCCAAAGCCGCCCAGGACAAGGGCGTCGGTATTATGCTGCTTGGCGTGGAGCGCAACCACGCCGGCATTGCCGACGCACGTCGTAATGCCGAGCTCAACGGCCTCACCCGCAGCGCTTGGTTTATGGCCGACGATGCCACCGATTACATCCTGGATGCCGCCGATAACAACGAGCGGGTCGATGTCCTTTCCATCGATCCGCCGCGCGCCGGCTCTACCCCCGAGTTCCTCGAAGCTGCCTGCGCGCTTAAGCCGCGCCGCATCACCTATATCAGCTGCAACCCCGTGACTCAAGAGCGCGACCTGCATCAGCTCCTCGACGGAGGCTATCGCCTGCTCAAGATCACGCCCGTCGACATGTTCCCTCACACCGACCACACCGAAACCGTAGCGGTCCTCGAACGCCGCTAACCAACCTCAGTAGATTTTTGGGACAAGAAAGGGGGCGACCCGCCTGGGCCGCCCCCTTCGCTTGGTTTATAAACTCCGCTACATCCCATTGCGCAGATCGCACACGCCGGCTGCCGCCATCTCGCGCAGCAGCGTCTCGCGGTCGCGCGTCACGATCAAATCCAGCGGGAAGTGAATCTCGTCGAGCATCTTGCGCGCGTGATCGAGCTTGCCAATGGCCATGCCAATGTGGGCATCGGTCGACACGCCAATGCCCACGCCCAGCTCGGCGCAGCGCTCGGCAATCTTGCGGCATACGGCCCAATGCTCAGTGTCGACACCGTGTTCAAGACTATGGTTGTTGATCTCGATAATCTTGTGCTTGGCCTTAGCTGCCAACAGCACCTCGTCGATATCGAACGGCACACCCGAACGCCCCGTGTGACCCAGCATGAACACCTTGGGGTGCTCCAGGGCATTGATATACATCTCGGTCGTCTGGGCCAGCGTCGCGCCCTCAGCAATCTGCGGATTATGCACGCTTGCAACCAAATAATCCAAATTACGCGTAACCAAATCGAACAGCGAATGCTGACGGCTGTACGAATCGCCGGCAATATCGAGCGTGACAGGAGTGTCCTCGCCAAACAGGCTTCCGTCCAGCGAAACGATATCGGCCTCGGCACCACGCAGCACCAGCACGCCGCTCCAAATGCGCGGCCAGATATCCTGGTTGATAAAGAACTGGTAACTGCGCAGGTCATTGGGGCAAGCCGTAACCATAGAGCTCAAATGGTCGGCAGATCCGAGCACCTGCAGACCACGCTCTGCCGCCCAGTACACATTCTCCTCAATGGTCGAATATGCATGCGCAGAGAACATCGTATGGGTATGAATGTCACAAGAAAGCAGGTAGGGCATCAGGTCTCCTTATCTGGCACGGCCGTCGCTTATATTCATTGTACGCATAGCCTTCGATAGTCGTAAAACCACTCCATCCCAAAGACACAACGTCCATGACAACGGGGTCCGGCTTAACACCAAACCCCGTTTCACGTAAAACATTGTAGGCAGAGCGCTTTACTTTTAACGATACTCGTCCGCCAACTGTTTCCAAGCGGGTAGCGAATTGACAATCGTTTCGTAGCTCACGCAATAGCCCAGGCGGAACCAACCCGGCATACCAAAGCTGTCCGAGGGAACCGCAAGCAACTCATACTTCTTTGCGCGCTCGCAAAACGCATTCGCATCGGGCTCGAGTGCCTTCACCCACAGGTAGAAAGCACCGTCCGGCTCAACATAGGTATAGCCGTAGTCCGCTAGTGCATCGGTAAGCGCGGTGCGGTTGCGCGCATAGGCCTCGACATCGCTCGGTTCATCAATGCAGTCGATGATTACACGCTGGAAGAGGGCCGGTGCGCACACGAAGCCCAGCGTGCGGGCGGCACCGGCAACGGCCGGCATCAGGCGAGCAGCCTGCGGATTGGTATTGGGAACCAAAATCCAGCCCACGCGCTCGCCCGGCAGCGAAAGCGACTTGGAATACGAGTAGCACACCACGGTGTTCTCGTAGATCGAGGGCACCCAAGGCACCTCGGCACCGTACACGATCTCGCGGTACGGCTCATCCGAGATGAGCATAATCGGATTCTCGGAATCGCGCTGAGCGTTGGCCTCGCGCAGAACATTGGCCAGTCGCGTCAACGTGTCGCATGTATATACGGCACCGGTCGGATTGTTGGGAGAGTCGATGATGACGGCCGCCGTCTTATCGCTGATCGCCTTGAGCACGTTGTCCACGCTCAGCTGGAACGTATCTTCATCGGCGAGCGCCTCAACACACGTACAGCCGGCCTTCTCAATCCAAACGCGATACTCCGGAAAGTACGGGGCGATAACAATAACCTCGTCGCCCGGATTCGTAACGGCGTTGAGCGCGCAGGTGAGCGAAGCCGCGGCACCCACCGTCATAAAGACGTCTTTGCCCTCATAGCTCGTGCCAAAGCGGCGGTTGAGCGATTCGGCGACGGCTGCTCGACATTGCGGCAGGCCCGGAGCGGGGGTGTAGCCGTGCAACTGGTCACTCGGCAGCTCCAGGGCCTTCTTAATCGACTCAGCCACAGCAGCGGGCGCCGGAACGCTCGGATTGCCCAGCGAAAAATCGAATACGTTTTCCGCACCGATCTGCACCTTGCGCTCAAGGCCATAGCTAAAAATCTCACGGATGATGGAGCTTTCCGCACCGCGAGCATACATAGTTTCGTTGATCATCTGTTCCCCTTTCGCATAGGCGCTATTGTACGCTTTAGCCGAGCACAGTGCCGCAGCAATGTTGATTGGGGACAGACTTAAATGCGTGAAAACGCTCATTTAAGTCTGTCCCCAATCAACAGACGGCCCCATATCGCTCAAATCAAAACCACCCCTAAAAGGGGTGGTTTGCTCTTAGGGTATAACCCTTGGATTTCCGGCACGCGTCTAAAGGCGCCGGCCCTCACGGGGTTCGGGCCGCACTGCAGATTGACCCGTGGCGGGCCGGTCAAACCGGCGCTATTTACGCCCCGGCCCCCTGCCGAAGGGGTCCTCGTACTCCTTGACGCTCAGCCGGTCGAGCGCGATGTCGGCCTTCTCCTGCTCCCGGATGTACTTCGCGATCGTGGCCTCGTTCAGGCCGACCGTGGACACGTAGTAGCCCTCGGCCCAGAACTTCCTGTTGCCGAACTTGTACTTCATGTTCGCGTGCTTGTCGAATATCATCAGCGAGCTCTTCCCCTTCAGGTAGCCCATCACGCTCGATACGCTGTACTTCGGCGGTATCGCCAGCAGCATGTGGACGTGGTCAGGCATCAGGTGCCCCTCGATGATCTCTATCCCCTTGTACTGGCAGAGCTTCCTGAAGATCTCCCCAAGGTCGGACCTTATTTGGTTGTAGATGACTTTGCGCCTATACTTCGGCGTGAACACGACGTGGTACTTGCACATCCACTTCGTGTGCGACAGGCTGTAGGCCTTCTGGGCCATACGCCACCACCGCCCTCTCGACTCGGATTCCTTGCGGCCTGAACAATCGCAAGTGTCCGGCGAGGGGGCGGCTTTGTAAAGCCGTTTGGCCCCACCCGCATAGCGGGTGGTTTCTGATGCGGCGCGCTGCGCGCCCCGCACAGGCTAAAGCCTCTAAAAAGAAAAAGCCTCCGCAGGTTTCCCCGCGGAGGCTTTCGCCACAAAGACTATTTGTCGGCATCGACGACGGCATGGTCATCGTCAGCATCATCGGATGCGGCTTCGGCATCCTCCTGCATGGCCGCCTGCGCAAAGGCCGCGGCATCAGCCGCCAGCTCCTCCTCGCTCATTCGAGGCACGCGCTTCTTGGTCGGCATGCCGGCCGCCTTGGCATTGCGCTCCTCCTTGGCCGCCAGGATATCGCCCTCGCGCTCAAGGTAGGCATTCCACTCGTTGTCGAGCAGGGCGTTCACGGCGTCGCCCTCGACGGTCTCGCGCTCAAGCAGCACCTTCGCCATCAGATCAAGCTGATCGCGACGGGCGTCCAGAATCTCGACCGCACGACGATGGGCCTCACGCATAATGCGCTGAACCTCGATATCGATGCGGCGCGCCGTCTCCTCGGAGTAATCCTGGTGATCGGCGTAATCGCGACCAAGGAACACCTGATGTTGCGCCTCGCCAAACACTTGCGTGCCCAGCTCCTCGCTCATGCCCAGGCGCGTGACCATCTCGCGCGCCATCTTGGTTGCGCGCTCCAGATCGTTGCTCGCGCCCGACGTAATATCATCGCACATGAGCTCCTCGGCAACGCGACCGCCCAAGAACACGGCGAGCTCGTCGAGCATCTCGTTCTTGGTCTTGAGGAAGTGGTCCTCCTGCGGAAGCTGCAGCGTGTAGCCCAGCGCCTGGCCGCGGCTGACGATCGAGATCTTGTGGACCGGATCGGAGTGCTCCAGGATGTGGCCCACCAGGGCATGACCGCTCTCGTGGTAGGCAATCGTGGTGCGCTCGGCCTCGGTCATCACGCGACCCTTGCGTTGCGGTCCGGCAATCACGCGCTCCATCGACTCCTCGACCTCGTCCATCGAGATCACGGAACGATGACGGCGAGCGGCCAGCAGCGCAGACTCGTTGAGCAGGTTCGCCAAATCGGCACCAGTAAAGCCAACGGTCATCTGGGCGAGCTTCTCAAACTTAACGTCCTCGTCCATCGGCTTGTTCTCGGCATGCACGCGCAAGATCTGCTCGCGGCCCTTCACATCCGGACGGTCGACCGTAACCTGACGGTCAAAACGGCCGGGACGCAGCAATGCCGGATCCAGGATGTCAGGACGGTTGGTCGCAGCGATCAGGATGACCGACTCGCTTTCCTCAAAGCCGTCCATCTCGACCAGCAGCTGGTTGAGCGTCTGCTCGCGCTCGTCGTGACCGCCGCCCAAGCCAGCTCCGCGCTGACGTCCCACGGCATCGATCTCATCGATGAAGATGATCGACGGGGCCTGGGACTTGGCCTCCTTAAAGAGGTCACGCACACGGCTGGCGCCGACACCTACGAACATCTCGACAAAGTCGGAACCCGAGATGCTAAAGAACGGCACGCCCGCCTCGCCGGCAACGGCCTTGGCCAGCAGCGTTTTACCGGTGCCCGGAGGGCCAACCAGCAACACGCCACGCGGGATCTTGGCGCCCAGCTTGCGATAGCGATCCGGATCGCTCAAAAAGTCACGGATCTCCTCGAGCTCCTCGACTGCCTCGTCCACGCCGGCAACGTCTTCAAACTTGACCTTGGGGCGTGTGGCCTCGTTGGTCTTGGCGTTGGTCTTGCCAAACTGCATGTTCCTGTTGTTGGCGCCCATCATCTGGCGCATAAAGTAGAACATGATGGCGATAAGGGCGATCGTCGGAAGCACACTCATCGCCAAGTCGCCCCAAAAATCGGGATCGTTGGTGTTGACGATGTACTTGGTATCGGGGTGCTCCGCCATGAGCTCAGCAAGCGAATCGGAGCCGACATAGGTCGAGGAGAAGCTCTTGAGCTCGCTCGTATCGCCCTTGTCCTTCTTCGTCTTCCAGTAATGACCCGTCACGCTTCCGTCTTGAACCGTATAGGTCAGATCTTCGACGCGATCCTGCTTGATGGCGCTCACCATCTCGCTCGTCGCGAGCTTAACGGTATTGCTGGAATTGGCAAAGCCGGAGCCCATGTTAAAGAAGGCGTAGCCCAGAAGCGCGCAAGCCAAAATAAAATACAGCCAGCCCGTACGCGTGGGCTTCTTGCCTCCGGGCATCCCCGGGATCTTAGGCTCCCGGGGAGTCTGGGAATTGTTATCGTTATGGTCGTCGGGCATCTTACGAATAAACCTCCGGTTTCAAAATGCCCAGATACGGAAGGTTACGATAGCGCTCGGCATAGTCGAGGCCGTAGCCCACCACAAAGGCATCGGGGCAATGGGTTCCAACATACTTGGGCGTGATGGCCGAGACGCGGTCCTCAACGTCCTTCCACAGGAAGGCGGCGACCTCCAGAGAAGCGGGCTTGCGGCTCTCGAGGTTCTTCATCAGATACTTGAGCGTCAGGCCCGAGTCCAGAATGTCCTCGACGATCAGCACGTCGCGACCGCGGATGTCGATATCCAGGTCCTTAATGATACGCACGATACCCGAGGACTTCACACCGTCGCCATAGCTCGAAACAGCCATGAAATCGATGTTGGTCGGCAGCTCGATCTTACGCATCAGGTCGCCCATAAAGACCACGGCGCCGCGCAGGACCGCAATCAGCACCAGATCCTTACCCGCGTAATCGCGAGTAATCTCCTCGCCCAGGCGAGAGACGATACCGTCGATATCCTCCTGCGTGAACAGAACCTTCTCGATATCCGGATGTTGAGAAGCCATGACAACCCTTTCTTGTGCTTATCGCCCACACACCGCCGTATGGACGCGAACTTCACATTTTAGCAGCGCACGGGGTATATTTTCCAGCCCGTACGCCATCAGCGCGGGAATACCGTCAACGTCGCACAGAATAGCTGGCGTGGGACGCTATTCCGCATCGACCACGCGGAGCAGATATGCCACGCGCGTTGCGGCCGTGCACTTAAAACGCTCGTCCGCGCGAACTCCGGCGACCCACACCACGGCGCCCCCCGGCGCCGTCCTCACCATGGGCACGCCGGCGCGCTCGGAAACGGGAATGCGAGCCTCACCTAGCAAGTCGGATACTTTCTTGCTTCGACCACTCATCCCTAACGGGCACATCACGTCTCCCGGTACAGGACCGTCCACCCACAGGCGCGCCAATCGCGCCTCGGCAGGGATCTCGCCACGCGAGCCCGCCAGGATCCGCTCACTATCGCTGTCGGCAAAACCCAGGGCAGCCGCGTCTACCAAAGCTGCCACTTCCCCGGCAGCTGCAAGCTCACGGGCGCGGCGCACGATATCGCATCCCGGCTCAACGGCCATCGGTTCTGTGACCAGCATACGTCCCCCGCCCAACGGCAAACGACCGGGTACGGTAACCCAGTCCGCGACCAGGCCCTCGCGAGCCGCCGGCGCCTTGAACGCCAGCATGCCAAACTCAATGCGTGCGTCAATCCCCGCCGGAAGCGTGACCGAGCCGGCGCCCTCGGCAACGCAGGAAAGGACTCGCTCCACATGTCGCATCTCTGGACGAGCGTCCGGATCGATGCGCTTAATCGCCAGTCGCACGATGCGCCGCGCGATTACCACCTCGGCCGCAGCAAGGCGCCTGGCATCGAGCACCAGCGCGCCCGCCGCCTCCTTACGCAGGCAGCTTCGAAACGCCTGTGCCGAAAGCTGAGACAAAAACGCGTCCTCATCGCCTAAGATCTCGCAGGCGGCGCCAATCGTCTTGCAGACGCTCGCGTTGCGCTGCGCCACCACCGGCATCACTCGATGGCGCACGTAGTTTCGCAGATACGAGATATCCTCATTGCTCTCGTCTTCACGCCACGGCTGACCATGTA
The DNA here is from genome assembly GCA_046979165.1 of Collinsella sp. Lineage (GTDB taxonomy): Bacteria > Actinomycetota > Coriobacteriia > Coriobacteriales > Coriobacteriaceae > Collinsella. Next base: position 5,200 of record JBKWJT010000004.1, on the reverse strand, counting down.
CCTGTAGATAGCCCACGAGCTCGCCATGAGTTAGGTCGAGCAAGGGACGCACCACGATATTCCTCCGGCGAGGAATGCTCGATAGGCCAGCGGGCCCTGAACCCTTAATCGCGTTCATCAAAAACGTTTCCGCGCGATCCGAAGACGTGTGCGCGGTGCAGATACGAGCCGCCGTTCGCGGTGCCCCCGTCTGGGCGCAGAGCTCGCGAACATACCTCCGCGCCGCGGCATAGCGCACCTCGCGGGCCGCGGCCTCAACATTGCCCGACTCCCCATCAAAATAAGCGTGCTCCACGCACAGCGGTAAACCATATTTCGCGCAGAGCTCACGCACAAAGGCCTCGTCGCCATCGGACGCCTTGCCGCGCAGATGATGGTTTACATGCAGCACATGCAGGCGCTCGCGAGCAATGGGGGCAACACCGCGTCCGTCTTGGATATCCAGCTTTGATGTGCACGCCATAAGAAGCAGTGCCGTCGAGTCCGCGCCGCCTGATACCATGAGCACGACAGGAGCAGCCTGCTGCCTCGTTCGGGTCTCATCGACTGCCCCGGGCACGGCATGGTGTCCGTAATGCTGTGATACCGTTGGCATTCGCTTCCTCCTCTATTCGTCCGCACCCATTGTATCCTTTGGAATCTTATGTCTCGTCTGCACCTTCATATCCTCGGCAGTGGCTCTAAAGGCAACTGCGCACTCATCAAGGGCCCGCAGGGGCTCATTATGGTCGATGACGGACTGTCTCGCCGCGAGACATTAAAGCGCATGGCAGAACTGGGGCTCTCGACAGACAACGTCTCGGCTCTTCTCATTACTCATGAGCATAGCGATCACATCAAGGGCCTCGATGTCTGGTGCAAGCACTGGCACGGCCCCCTCTTTGCCAGCAGGGGCACTCTTTCGAGCAAAGAAAATCTTTCGCATCTGCCTGTCGAGGAATTCGATCCCGGTGACACCCTATCCATTGCCGGCATCCACGTGCAAACCTACTCAACGTCACACGATGTCATCAATCCAGTCGGCTATCGATTCGACACCCTCGATGATTCCATCGGCTTTGCCACCGACACCGGAGAGCTATCGAGCCAGGCCATGAACACCCTCGAAGATTGTCGAGTCCTCGCACTCGAAAGCAACCACGATGTGACCATGCTGCGCGAGGGAGAATATCCCCGCTTTCTTCAGGAGCGCATCCTGTCTGCAAGGGGACACCTCTCCAATGGCCAAGCCGCCGAAGCCGCGCGCGAACTTGTTACCGATCGCACCGAACAGCTCATTGCCATGCATATCAGCCAAGATAACAATCGTCCGAGCCTTACCGTCAAAAGCTATGCCAAAGCTCTGGCCGCAACCCTGGATGACGAGGTCGGCAGCTCCGCAACCCTTCTCCAAGGATCGCGAAAACTCTCGATACGCCCTGCGAGTCAGTATCAGCCGGCAACCATTCAATAGACTGTCCTAGACAGCAAAAGGGGCCGAGAATCGCTTCCCAGCCCCTTTTGCTGTCTTTTCATAGCGCAGAACACCAACGAAGTTAGTCGATGGAGATCTTCGTAACGTTCTTCTTCTCGACGATCTTGGGAACCGTAACGGTCAGGATGCCGTCAGCGTACTTAGCCGAGAGGCCCTCGCTCGAAGCGTCCTTTAGATACACGCCACGCGTCGCGCTGTACGAGCTGAACTCCTTCTGCAGGAAGTTCTTGCCCTCGTTCTCCTCGTCTTCCTCGACATTCACGCTAATGGACAGACGGCCCTCATTGAGCTCGACATCGATATCGTCCTTGGCGACACCGGTCAGATAGGCCTTGACCTCATAGCCGTCGCCCTTATCCTCAACGTCAACGGGGAACGCCTTAGAGGCAATCGAGCTGTTCGCTAGGTCGCTCATATCATCAAACAGATCGAACAGCGAGCTAGCAGAGGGACGAACGCCAAAAACCGAACGATAAGGAACCATGCTTGCCATGTTTACCACTCCTTTTAGGACTGCCGAGCCATCTTCTAGGTGACTGGGACTTCTTTTGACGCTCTTATATATGCCCACCCAGTGCTTATATATACATCGACTATAAAGTTTTTTGAGTCCAGTACTATAAGCATATCTAAGTGTGTGTAACTAAGGTTTTAGTAAGGTTAAGGTTCTTTGAACCAGAGCTTAAATAACGAGTATGTTCGCAGCTACAAATAACAAGGGGCTTACAATGAGCGCGTACACGTTGTTGGTAACGAGCTAAAGGGCATCATGGACGACCAAAACCAGAACAAAATGTTTATGCCGACGCAGGGGGAAGATACTTCCACGCAGCCGCCACGGTTCCATCGCCCCCACATCTCGCAAGAGCCCATTAATGATCCGGAGCCCGAGTATGTGACGAGAAATCGATATCAAACACTCGAGGATGCCCAAACGGGGCGTAAACATATGGGCGTCGCCTCGGGAGACCCTGTATATCTGAAAGACGCACCATTATCTAAAAACAGCGCAGCTAGTGAGGAGCCACTGAAAGCATCCGCTGCCAATCAACAAAGAGGTCCTCGACCAAAGCAAACCTTAACGCATTCGGCTCGCTGTTAGCGCCGGGCGATTTTAGCCGCTAATAGTCAAACTATTTTGACCAATCCCGGTCACCGAATAATGGCCACCGTGCCTCCCCGCCGCCACTACGCTGGTGGTGCCAACACGCCGGCGTTAGGAGGACCATTGAGGTGAACGAGAGACACGATGACCTACAGGAGATTATAGACGCGGCGCTCCGGGAGATGGCCGCGGAGGAGGGCGACGGGTTCGACCCGCAGGCATGCAACCTCGCGGAGTTCTGCAGGAGGACGGGGCTCACCCGCTCCCGCGCGAGGACGGTCAGGGCACACGGGTTCAGGGCCCTGCCCCACGGGAACAGCGGGAGGAGGGCCGCGCCGGGCGTGCTCGCCGGCCACACCGGCCTGGTGGACGACCTCCTGCGGAAGGGCGTCACCAACTCGCAGGTGATATTCGAGCGGCTGCTCGGCCAGGGCTACGCCGGCGGCCTCACCACGGTGAAGACCTATATCGCCGCGCACCGGGACCTCGTGCCCGCGAAGAGGCGGCAGGCGGCCCCGCAGGGCTGCCGCGGGCAGCGCTTCAGGACGGCGCCCGGAGAGGCCTACCAGATGGACTGGGGCTTCGTCGCGGTCGAGCGCCCCGGCGGCGAGCGGGCGCGGATCGCCTGCTTCGCCATGGTCTGCCACCATTGCGGGGGCGCCCACGTCGAGTTCTTCCCGAACGCGCGCCAGGAGAACCTCCTCATCGGGATGCTGCACGCGTTCTCGGCGCTGGGCGTGCCCGCGACCGTGCTCACCGACAACATGAAGAGCGTGGTCGTCCGCCGCGATGCCGACGGCCGGCCCGTCTGGCAGGCCGACTACGCCGAGTTCATGGGCGTCGTCGGCTTCCGCACCAGGCTGTGCAGGCCGCGCCACCCCTATACGAAGGGCAAGGTGGAGAGGCTCGTCCGCTTCGTGAAGGGGAACTTCCTCGCGGGAAGGTCCTTCACCGACCTTGACGCCCTCAACCGGGAGGCCGCCCTCTGGTGCGCCGAGCAGGGAGGCCGCTGGCGGCGCCCGGCGGCATGCGTCCCGATGCGCGAGCACGAGGCGGCGTGCTCGGCGAACACCAGGCCGCTCGAGGTCACGGCCGAGGTCGAGCGGTACCTGTGCCCGCGCCGGAAGATCTCCTTCGACGGCTTCGTGAGCTTCGAGGGGCACCGCTACGGCGTGCCCTACTGGTACGGCCGCCGCGAGTGCAGGGTGAGCCGGGAGGGGCGCGCGGTGCACATATACAGCGACGACCTCTCCCGCGAGCTCGTCGCCCACGCCGTCGGCGCCGGCGCCGACAGCTGGTGCGAGGGCCAGTGGGAGACATCGCCGGCGCAGCCCGAGGAGCTGCCGACCCAGCCGGTGGGGACCGTGGTCGAGCAAATCGCCCCGCCCAGGACGAAACCCGGTTTCGAGAGGTTCGACTTCGGGAGGGCCGAATGATGGCGGGCGCGGGGGCGAGCCCCTACGAGCTCGCGAGCGACGCCGCGTCGAGGCTCGGGATCGCCGTCGGGGCGGAGGAGCTCGCGACCCTCGCCTCGGACCTCGACCTCGGCGACGGGGAGATGGCCGCCGTGGCAGCCACCTTCTCCTACCTTGCGGAGAAGAGGAGGCTCGCCTCCATCGAGACGCTGCTGAGGCTGAGCAGGCTGCCCAGGCGCGAGCCCAAGACCTTCGAGGGCTTCGACTTCTCCAGGATCCGGGGCCGGGACGCGGCCGCGCTGGGCAAGCTCCCGTCGCTGGCCGACCTCTACGCGCACCGCAACGTCGCCTTCGTCGGGCCCGGCGGCATAGGGAAGACGCACCTCGCGCAGGCCTACGGGCGCGAGTGCTGCATGCGGGGGCTCAAGACCTACTACATAAAGGCGACCGAGCTCAGGGACAGGTTCCAGAAGGCCGTCCAGCGGGGAAACACCTCGCGGGTCGTCTCCTCGCTCGTCAAGCCGTCGTGCCTCATCGTTGACGAGGTGGGGAGATGCGTCTACGACAGGCCGTGCACCGACCTGTTCTTCGATGTCGTCGACAGGCGCTACGAGAAGGAGGGGCCGAACGCGATGGTCCTCACGAGCAACATCGCCCCGAGCGGGTGGGATGAGTTCTTCACGGGCGACGACACGCTCCTCTGCGCCCTCGACAGGCTGTTCGACAAGGCGTCGGTGTTCGTGATGCGGGGCCCGAGCTACCGCGGCAGGGGGCTCGACACCTACTCGGTGGAGGCCGTCCCCCAGGCGGTGAAGGTGAGGGGGATCCAGCCCGAGGGGATGTAGGGAAGCGATAGGAAAGACATAGATGCGGGCGTGTTGGCTAAAATGGGTCGGCCGGGATTGGTCAATCTCGGCCGACTATATTTGGCTAAATTATTCCGACGCTAACATCGCTATCTCGAAACGCCAAAACAGGGAAAATCAATCTTCGTTTCGTCAAGTAAACGACGCAAGCAGCATCGACTGACAATCCTGCTTTTGATCATTGCGGCCATAGCAGTTGCCCTTGTTATTCGATTTATTTTCTTTAAATAAAAGCTCAATACCAAAAACAATAAGATCGTCTGGTGTAATAGAGTCATTTACGCCCCGTAAACGCAAAAAAGGGGGAGGCCGCGAGGCCTCCCCCTTCTCAGTTCTAGCG
>JBKWJT010000003.1:0-174875 GCA_046979165.1 Collinsella sp. | reverse complement strand
GCGTGCAGGCATATATTCGATCTCGCCCCCCTGCTCGCCCGCAAGGCCTGCGGAAACGATCCGCTCAGCAAAAATTCGAGCCGTTTCGGCATCGGATGCATTGCGCAATACGTTCTCGAGCAGAATGCGAAGAGAGAACGGGAGGCGTTCTGCGCCCTCCGTTGAAAACACGGGGTAATAGCGAAACGCGCGTCCCCCCGCTTCGAGCATCGAAGTGCAATCAGCCATCGGCAACCTCCGTTATAGCGACGTTCGAAACCTGTATCATGCCCGCTTCGCGCCAATTGAAAGCAATGCATCCCAGCATAGGCCACGCAATCAGGCGACGCCTCCAGCGGCATCCGTCCGCATCGCGCGAAGCACAATGCTTTTATCATACCATTCGCTTTAGTCGGTTAGAGCGAACGATCCCTAAGCGGCACGCAAAGAGAGAGCCCGGTGAAAGAAAGTCCACAGCGTAAAAGAAAAAGCGGGACTACGCCCGCTTTCTTACTCTGCATCGAGATTGTCGATTATATGCTGCGCCCGCTTCTTCAGGATTCCCTTGGCGTTTTTCGCATCGAACTCCATGCGCTCTCTCAAATGATCGGCGACCTCTCGGTCGGGATCGCTTTCAGAAAAGAGCGAGATAGCAACCAGCATATCCTGAAATTCAAGATCGCCATGATAGCACTGTATCGCTTCGTCAAGAAGAGGCCACACAGAACGGCTTCTCTCTTTTGAAGTGGCTCCGAAAGCGCAGAGAAATCGAACGGCGGAAAGACGCAGAGGACCGGAATCCTCGTCGAACAAGGCGCTCTCGGAACCGGCGAGCGCCTTGGCGCAAGCCTCGGAGTCAAGCGCTACCAGCGACGTCAGCACATCGAGACATTCCCAACGCGTTTGCGCCTCGGGCCTATCAAGGGCGTCGATGAAAACATCGGCATAAGAAACAACCGATGCAGGATCAAGAGAGGCCACGCAAGAAAGCGTTGCGGCAGTATTCTGTCGCACGCGGCGAGAAGAACTTTCCATACGGGAAATGAGGCCTTCGAGGATTTCTCGGTTTCCAAGAGCCGCTTGTGCAAGCTGTTCGCGCTGAGCCTTGATTGTTTCTGACATGCCACCACCCTATCATACATATTGAATATGCTTAATTAAGTATGACTTCAGTCTATCAAGAGATAGCGCCAAGCAAACGCACCAAGAGGAATATCCACGGAAAAGAAGGAAAGCGAAACTGGCAGAAACAAGGAAAAGGGGCCCTTCCGGGCCCCCTGGATGCGCGAAGCGCCCCGCGCGAGCGCGACGACCCTTCCTCCCGCGGTCTACACCGCAGTACTGCAGGCGATGGCGGGCTTAGCTGCCGGGTTCGGCATGGCGCCGGGCGATCCCCGCCTCCGTGGTCGCGCTCGCGCGGGGCGCTGCCCGCGCTCGGGGCCCCTCGGGGCGCCCTGAAGGCCGCATGGCGCTTCCGAGAAGAAACCCTCCTTCGCTCGAGACCGCGCGCCCGGGTATCCCGGGCCGGGATGGCAAGAGCTCGGGCTATTAGTACCGCTCGCCTGAACGCCTCGCGGCGCTTGCAGCTGCGGCCTATCGACCTCGTGGTCTGCGAGGGCCCTTACCGAAAGGGAGAACTCATCTCGGAGACGGCTTCCCGCTTAGATGCTTTCAGCGGTTATCCGTTCCGGGCGTGGCTAGCCGGCCGTGCCGTTGGTCGACAACCGGGACACCAGAGGCCCGTCCGCCCCGGTCCTCTCGTACTAGGGGTAGACCTCCTCAGTTCTCCTGCGCCCACGGAGGATAGGGACCGAACTGTCTCACGACGTTCTGAACCCAGCTCGCGTACCGCTTTAAACGGCGAACAGCCGTACCCTTGGGACCTGCTCCAGCCCCAGGATGCGATGAGCCGACATCGAGGTGCCAAACCTTGCCGTCGATGTGGACTCTTGGGCAAGATCAGCCTGTTATCCCCGGAGTACCTTTTATCCGTTGAGCGACGGCCCTTCCGCTCGGGGCCGCCGGATCACTAGAGCCGACTTTCGTCCCTGCTCGGCCTGTACGCCTCGCAGTCAGGCTGGCTTGCACTCTTGCGCTCTGCGGACGGTTGCCGACCGTCCTGAGCCAACCTTGCGCGCGCCTCCGTTACTCTTTGGGAGGCGACCGCCCCAGTCAAACTACCCGCCTGGCACGGTCCCCCGCCCGGCTTCACGGGACGGGGTTAGGCCGCCGACGCGACGGGGGCAGTATTCCAAGGTCGCCTCCACGGGGGCTTGCGCCCCCGCTTCGCGGGCTCCTGCCTATCCTCTACGCGACGCGCCGTCGGCCAATGCCAAGCTGCAGTAAAGGTTCACGGGGTCTTTCCGTCCTTCCGCGGGTAATTCGCATCTTCACGAATAGTGCAATTTCGCCGGGTCCACGGTCGAGACAGCGCCCAAGTCGTTACGCCGTTCGTGCAGGTCGGAACTTACCCGACAAGGAATTTCGCTACCTTAGGACCGTTATAGTTACGGCCGCCGTTTACCGGGGCTTGGCTTCGGGGCTTCGCCTTAACGGCTAACTCCTCCGCGTGACCTTCCGGCACCGGGCAGGCGTCAGACCCTATACGTCGCCTTGCGGCTTCTGCAGAGTCCTGTGTTTTTGGTAAACAGTCGCTTGGGCCTCTCCACTGCGGCCCGCCTCCGCTCCCCGGGCGAGCCGGTTCACGTACGCGCGGGCACCCCTTCTCCCGAAGTTACGGGGCCATTGTGCCGAGTTCCTTGACCATGGTTGACCCGATCGCCTCGGTATGTTCTACCCACCCACCTGTGTCGGTTTGCGGTACGGGCGCGCACGCGCCTGCCTAGGGGTTTTTCTAGGGACCTCGGGCTCACTCGCTTCGCTTAAGTGCTTCGTCCGGAGCCTCGCCCTTCGTGCGGACCGGATTTCCCTGGTCCGCGGGCCGCGCTCCATCACGGGGACGTCCAGAACCCCGCCGAGCCACCCCCATCCGTCGCCCCGTCGGTCGTAGCGCCGCGTGCGCGGTGCAGGAATGTCTGCCTGCTGCGCGTCGGCTACGCCTACCGGCCTCGCCTTAGCCCCCGACTGACCCTGGGAGGATTAGCCTTGCCCAGGAAACCTCGGGTTCACGGCGGACGAGTTACTCTCTCGTCTCTCGCTACTCATGCCAGCATTCTCACTCCCATGCGCTCCACCGTCGGTCGCCCTCCGGCTTCTCCGCCCATGGGAAGCTCCCCTACCGATTCTAATGAATTAAAATCCCGCCGCTTCGGTGTCCAGCTTAGCCCCGTGTATTGTCGGCGCATGTCCACTCGACCAGTGAGCTGTTACGCACTCTTTGAATGGATGGCTGCTTCTAAGCCAACATCCTGGTTGTCTGGGCGGACGCACATCCTTTGCCACTCGGCTGGAACTTGGGGACCTTAGCGGGCGGTCCGGGCTGTTTCCCTCTCGAGCACACAGCTTAGCCCACATGCTCTGACTGCCGCGCTCTGGGCCGCCGGCATTCGGAGTTCGGTTGGATTCGGTAGGCGGCGAAGCCCCCTCGTCCATCCGGTGCTCTACCTCCGGCGGTGAACGCGCGACGCTAGCCCTAAAGCTATTTCGGGGAGAACGAGATATCTCCGGGTTTGATTGGCCTTTCACCCCTATCCGCAGGTCATCGCCGCCGTTTTCAACCGACGTGCGTTCGGCCCTCCACGGGGTCTTACCCCCGCTTCAGCCTGCCCACGGATAGCTCACCCGGCTTCGCGTCCGCGGCGCGGGACTCAAGTCGCCCTGTTAAGGCTCGCTTTCGCTCCGGCTCCCTTTCGGTTAACCTCGCCCCGCGCCAGCGACTCGCTGGCTCATTCTACAAAAGGCACGCCGTCACAACTAAAAGTTGCTCCGACTGCTCGTGGGCGCACGGTTTCAGGTACTGTTTCACTCCCCTCCCGGGGTGCTTTTCACCTTTCCCTCACGGTACTGGTGCGCTATCGGTCACAGGGTAGTACTCAGGCTTGGATGGTGGTCCACCCAGGTTCGGACCGGGTTTCACGTGCCCGGCCCTACTCAGGGACCGCGTCGCGCCGTCCGGTCTGGGTTCGCGTACGGGGCTGTCACCCGCTGCGGCCGGCCCTCCCATGCCGTTCCGCTCCCCAGCCGGACCTGCGCCCGGGGGCGGCAGCCCCCGGATGCGCGGCCCTGCAACCCCGTCGGCGGAACCCCTGCCGGGTATGCCCGCTCGACGGTTTGGCCATCGGTCCCCTTTCGCTCGCCGCTACTCGGGGAGTCTCGAGATTGATTTCCTCTCCTCCGGGTACTTAGATGTTTCAGTTCCCCGGGTTGTCCTCCCCCCGCCTATGTGTTCAGCGGGGGGATATGCACACCGCTGTGCATGGGTTCGCCCATTCGGAGACCCCCGGGTCGAAGGATGTGTGCTCCTCGCCGGGGATTATCGCAGCTTGCCGCGTCCTTCATCGGCTCCCTGTGCCAAGGCATCCGCCGTGCGCCCGTGGTATCTTGCGGGACCGCATCGGGCCCGCGGGATATCCACGTGTCGCTAATTAAGTTAATTAATCGATATCATGAATAGCGCTCGTATGTCGCAATTCGGGTATCTCATACCGCGGCACAGTGTCTTCACTGTGCTCGCGATCAGATGCTCCTCACTCATTAATAAGTGAATTCTTCTTGTTTGGATCGGATGAATGATTGCTATCATTCTTACGTTTAATCGCAGAAAAGAATCGAGTCTGGAAGAATTGAATCTTCCATCTCTCTCCTATCGCTATGCGGCTCTCAAGGTACGCGGGTGCGACCCCGGGGACCGGGTGCTGCGGGGACTTCATCGCGGGCGACATCCACCGGACGGGCTCCTGCCCTCTATTCGAGTTAAAGTTTGTCTCTCTAAGAACTTATCTCCCTAGAAAGGAGGTGATCCAGCCGCACCTTCCGGTACGGCTACCTTGTTACGACTTCACCCCAGTCATGAAGCCCACCGTGGACGCCGTCCTCCTTGCGGTTAAACAAACGTCTTCTGGTGAACCCCACTCCCATGGTGTGACGGGCGGTGTGTACAAGACCCGGGAACGTATTCACCGCGGCATGCTGATCCGCGATTACTAGCGATTCCGACTTCACGCAGGCGGGTTGCAGCCTGCAATCCGAACTGGGACGGCTTTTGGGGGTTTGCTCTGCCTCGCGGCTTTGCCTCCCTCTGTTGACCGCCATTGTATTACGTGTGTAGCCCAGGACATAAGGGGCATGATGATTTGACGTCGTCCCCACCTTCCTCCGTTTTGTCAACGGCAGTCTCATTAGAGTGCTCTTGCGTAGCAACTAATGACAAGGGTTGCGCTCGTTGCGGGACTTAACCCAACATCTCACGACACGAGCTGACGACAGCCATGCACCACCTGTATGGGCTCCTCTCGGCCACGGGGTCTCCCCCGCTTCACCCATATGTCAAGCCCTGGTAAGGTTCTTCGCGTTGCTTCGAATTAAGCCACATGCTCCGCTGCTTGTGCGGGCCCCCGTCAATTCCTTTGAGTTTTAGCCTTGCGGCCGTACTCCCCAGGCGGGACGCTTAATGCGTTGGCTGCGGCACGGGGGGATCGTCCCCCCACACCTAGCGTCCATCGTTTACGGCTGGGACTACCAGGGTATCTAATCCTGTTCGCTCCCCCAGCTTTCGCGCCTCAGCGTCGGTCTCGGCCCAGAGGGCCGCCTTCGCCACCGGTGTTCCACCCGATATCTGCGCATTCCACCGCTACACCGGGTGTTCCACCCTCCCCTACCGGACCCAAGCCGCGGAGGTTCCGGGGGCTTCGGGGGGTTGAGCCCCCCGCTTCGACCCCCGGCCTGCCGGGCCGCCTACGCGCGCTTTACGCCCAATGAATCCGGATAACGCTCGCCCCCTACGTATTACCGCGGCTGCTGGCACGTAGTTAGCCGGGGCTTCTTCTGCAGGTACAGTCTTGACTCTTCCCTGCTGAAAGCGGTTTACGACCCGAAGGCCTCCGTCCCGCACGCGGCGTCGCTGCGTCAGGGTTCCCCCCATTGCGCAAGATTCCCCACTGCTGCCTCCCGTAGGAGTCTGGGCCGTGTCTCAGTCCCAATCTGGCCGGTCGGTCTCTCAACCCGGCTACCCGTTGTCGGCACGGTGGGCCGTCACCCCGCCGTCTACCTGATGGGCCGCGGAGCCATCCCCTCCCGTCGGGGCTTTAGCCCGGGCGCCACGCGGCGCCCGGGGGTATCCGGTATTACCCGTCCTTTCGGGCGGCTATCCCGGGGGAGGGGGCAGGTTCTCCACGTGTTACTCAGCCGTTCGCCACTCGCTTCCCTCCGGAGAGGGGTGCCGTTCGACTTGCATGTGTTAGGCGCGCCGCCAGCGTTCATCCTGAGCCAGGATCGAACTCTCCGTCCAAAATAAATGGGCTTCGAGCCCGTCCGGTCCTCTCAGTTCATCGCTGATCGGTTCCGTTCGATTCATATGGTTCTAGTATAGGAAAAGGAATTTCTCGGGGCCGCCTCTCGGCGGCCTTGCGAAAAACAAATCCAAGTTAGACCATTTCAAATGGTTCGATGTCTGCCCGGATGCGACACAGCTTGTGTGTCCATCCTCGCAGTATCCGGTTCTCAAGGTGCACGCCTGCGCTGGTTCCCGGTTGCACCGGGCCGCGCGGCAAGGAGATATATTGCCAGACCGCGAAGCTCTGTGGGACGTCAATTCCACTCTTCACAAGTCCTACACAACATATTGCTTTCTATAGGTAATAGAAAGATTGGTGCGAATCTTCCGCACGTATCAGATGATGACCCTTTGGTTCAGGAATATATAGAGATCGGTCACCTGTAAGTGTTTATCTACCCGCGCTTTTAGCAATGTAAACCGCGCTTCAGATAAAAAGAGGGAGCGCCGCGCACAACGCGACACTCCCCTAGCGATTCAAGAGAATCTATTAGGCCTCGAGAGCCTTCTTGGCGATGGTAGCCAGCTCGTTGAAGGACTCGATGTCCTCGTAAGCCATCTGAGCCAGGACCTTGCGGTCGAGCTCGATGCCGGCAACCTTCAGGCCGTGCATGAACTGAGAGTAAGAGATGTCGTTCAGGCGAGCAGCAGCGTTGATACGAGTGATCCAAAGAGAACGGATCTCGCGCTTCTTGTTGCGGCGATCACGATACTGATACTGCAGGGAGTGCTGGACCTGCTCTTTAGCATGCTTGTAAGTACGCGAAGCGGCACCGTAGTAACCCTTCGCACGGTGCATAACGGTACGGCGCTTCTTCTTGGCGGCAACAGCGCGCTTAATACGTGCCATGTTCTATCAACTCCTAGACGGTAAAACGAAAAACGGGAACGCGAACTTAGGCGAGACGCGACTTGATGACCTTGCGGTCGGCAGCGGCAATCTCGGTCTCCTGACGGAAGCCACGCTTACGCTTGGTGGACTTCTTGCTCAGGATGTGGCTCTTGAAAGCCTTGGCGCGCATAAGCTTGCCGGTACCAGTCTTGCGGAAACGCTTCTTGGTGCCGCTGTGGGACTTCATCTTAGGCATGAAATACTCCTTAATCGGTTACAGAACACTAGTTACTTAGTATCGCTTGCCGCTTTATCCTCATCGAAGGCGCCCTTAATCGGGGCGAGCAGCATAAGCATGTTACGGCCTTCCATCTTAGGCTTGGACTCGACCGTAGCGTAAGGCTTGAGATCCTCGGCGAGACGCTCGAGAACGTTAAGGCCCTGCTCCGGGTGAGCCATCTCGCGGCCGCGGAACATGATGGTGATCTTAACGCGTGCGCCCTTCTTGAGGAAACGCAGAACGTGGCCCTTCTTGGTCTCGTAGTCACCAACGTCGATCTTGGGTCGGAACTTCATTTCCTTGACCTCGACCTTGGACTGGTTCTTACGAGCAGCCTTGGCCTTCATGGCCTGCTGGTACTTGAACTTACCGTAGTCCATGACCTTGCAGACCGGCGGCTCCGCGTTGGGAGCAATCTCGACTAGGTCAAGACCCTGATCGTCGGCGACGCGCTGGGCATCGCGGATGGCGAACAGGCCGAGCTGAGAGCCATCGACGCCAATCAAACGGCACGAAGATGCAGTGATCTCGTCGTTGATGCGGGTGTCATCAGACTTAGCTATTTTCCCTACCTCCATTCATAAAAAAATAACCCGGCGCTTCTCAGCAACCAGGTCGTACACATAGACTTCCTCGATTTGAGGAAGGGAATCTAAGTTGTATGACCAGTCAGCTGCTCATTGGCGCCAAAAGGTGGGAGCCCTCGGGTTCCTCTTTAGGGCATTGCGGGAACAACGCCTTGCGAATAATAACACGTACAGCGCGTTATCACATTACGTACACGAAAAAGGGGGCCGCAACCCCCTTGAACGTACACTTGCATGTATGGTGCCCGAGGCGAGACTCGAAGGGCCTTCGCTTCGCGAAGCCCCGGGCTTCGGGCGCGTGGCGCCCTCGCCACGCTCCGCTACAAACAGGCCACAGGCCTGTTTGCTTAACGCTTCGCGCGCTCACGCGAGTTCGGCACGAAAAAGGGGGCCGCAACCCCCTTGAACGCTCACTTGCATGTATGGTGCCCGAGGCGAGACTCGAACTCGCACGTTGTTGCCAACGGTGGATTTTGAGTCCACTGCGTCTGCCAATTCCGCCACTCGGGCACGTAATGCGTGAGTTAGTTTATCACAGCTTTCTACCGATTAGTCCGAAAATGGAACTTCGAGCATTTCGATGAGTTCGACTGTGCGGAGCATCTCGCGCTGACGGCATCCGCGACCGTCGACCGAAGCCTCACCCATCTGGTTATCGTAAGGGTCCTCGCGCATGCCGTCGAAAGAGGGCTCAAACTCTGCCTGGAATCGATTGTTGGCCACCATACGCCACGGGTCGAGATTGCCAAAGTAGTGACGGCGGCGCCACTCCTCCACCATCCTGCGAGCAGAAGATCCAAATGACACGTCGGCGTTGAGCCAACCGGTCTGCGGCGTATAGAACTCTGCCCAGTCGTGCGACCCCACCGAATCGGGCGCAACGTACAGGCCGCTCTGCCAACGGGCAGGCACGCCCGCGATACGGCACATGGTGATAAACGTGAGCGCCATAACGCCGCAATCGCCGCGGAGCGAATGCGCGCAGTCATCGGCAATAGATCCCAAAAGCAAATACGGCGGCTGATAGCGATAGTCGATATGCTGCGTCAGATAATCATAGATAGCACGAGCGCGATCGAGCGGATCCTCGAGTCCGTCAACAACACCGGCCGTCAGCTGCTGCAGATACGGCGTGAATGCAATGTGCGGACGGTCCTCAGAAATATCTTCGGGCAGAGGCGCGTCCATACGCGGATGAACCGGAAGTGTGCCACCGTAGACATCACAATAAGCAGCATCGATGTGATAACGATAAGTCACCGAGAATGAGCGCTCACTCGAAGAAGACCACGAGGCGGTACGCGCCGAAGCGTTCGCGGGAGCAACAGCACCCTCCGGCGTCATGTCGAGAATCTCGACCCGAGACTGCTGACGGCAGGCAGCCGCGACGGGAAGCCAAGCGCAAACGGTCTCTCCCTCCAGAGCGCCGGGGACAGACACGGACGCTTTAAGCGTAATGACGCGAGCCAATCCGTTTTGTGACTCCATCTCCTTGAGCATCTCGTCGCGCAGTGCTATTCCGTCCGTAGAATCGGGACGCATGCCGGGGACCTCTTTGGGATATACGCGAAGCGAATCGAGGAAGTTGTCGAGAACGAACAGCTCGCCATCGATAAAGCGCCAGTCAATACGCTTACGGTCAATCAGATCGTCAAACTGCTCCTCGGTAAACTCAGGCCACTCCTCGCGAATCATCGCAATAGCTCGATCGCGCGACACCGAAAAATGAAGCGGCGTCTCAAGCATGCGATACCGCTCGGCACGAACGCAGGCAGCAAGCGAGGGATCGGGATCTTGGGCAAGTAGGCGGTCGCAAGCCTCAATAGCCTGCGAAAGATACCCCGCGTCCTTTAAACGCAGAATCTCGGGTGGCAAGCCAACATCTAGAAAACGGAAGTCATCATTGCAAACATCAACAGAGCAACCAACAGGACCCTCGTCAATAACCTTCCCATCCGAAGGCAGCACATTAATAACAGCCATACCAAACTCCAAGTCATTAGAACTCTTGAAGTCCATTGTAGCGAGATAAAAAAGAAAGCCCCAACAAGGGAGCCATCAACACCGCCGAGCGGTAGTCAAAAAATGAATTCAGCCCAGTAACCCTGTAGCGAGTTAACAAAGGAGGCCCCGTTCACCCGGAGCTGATTCCGTCGCGCGACTTCTGGCGAAGCCAGTAGCCACCTTAATTCAGACTCGTAACCCTGCGGCGTTAAACGAAGGAAGCCCCGTCTCCCGGAACTGTTTCCTTGGCGCGACTTCTGGCGAAGCCAGGTGAGCGCAAAGGAAACAGTGTAGGGAGACGGGGCTTCCGGTGGGAAGTTTAGCGACGCTTACGCCTTGTTGACGGAGCCAAACTCCTCCATGAGCTCCTTGGTGCGGGCAACGATGTTGTCGCGACCAGGCTTGAGGAGCTTGCGGGGGTCAAAGCCCTTGCCCTGCTGATCCTTGCCAGCCTCGATATACTCGCGAACGCCCTTGGCGAAGACGAGCTGCAGATCGGTGTTGACGTTGATCTTGGAGATACCCAGGGAGATGGCCTTCTTGATCTGATCCTCGGGGATGCCGGTACCACCGTGCAGAACGAGGGGCAGGTCGCCGGTCTGAGCCTTGATCTCGCCCAGACGCTCGAAGGAAAGGCCAGCCCAGTCGGCGGGATACACGCCGTGGATGTTGCCGATACCGCAGGCGAGGAAGTCGACGCCCAGGTCAGCAATCTGCTTGCACTCAGCGGGGTCAGCGAGCTCGCCGTTGGAGGTCACGCCGTCCTCGGTGCCGCCGATGCCGCCGACCTCGGCCTCGATGGACATGCCCTTGGAGTGGGCAAGCTCAACGAGCTCCTTGGTGCGATCGAGGTTAAGCTGGAAGGTCTCCTCGTGAGAGCCGTCATACATGATGGACGTGAAGCCGGCCTCGATGCACTTGAAGCAGTCCTCGTAAGAACCGTGATCGAGGTGAAGGGCGACGGGGACGGTAACGCCCGTGGCCTCGACGGCAGCCTTGACCATGTCGGCGCAGACCTTGAAACCGCCCATCCACTTAGCGGCACCAGCGGTGCACTGAAGGATCAGCGGAGACTTGGCCTCCTCGGCGGCCTGGAGAATAGCCAGGGTCCACTCGAGGTTGTTGGTGTTGAAGGCACCGAGAGCGTACTTGCCGGCCTCGGCCTTCTTGAGCATGTCTGCTGCGTTGACGAGCATAAAAGAAACCTCCTGTAAGGTTGCTCCGATAACGCCTGAGATTTTACCACGACATACCCGAGCATAAACGTTCGTTTGTTCACGAATACCATCCGATTGGACAAATTTTGACCGTTTGCCCCACAGAATCGACCCACTGGGGAAAATAGCTTGACGATTGAGCGGTCTTCGTGGTTCGAAAGACGGCTTCGAGCCTACATCTGCATAAACGGGTTCTGCATAAGTTCGCGCGCCATCGTGGTCGAATCGCCATGGCCCGTCAAGCAAACGGTATCGGGCGGAAGCGTCTTGGCAAGTTTGGAGAGCGAGCGCATAATCGCCGCCTCGTCACCGCCGGAAAGATCGGTACGACCGTGACTGCCCGGGAAAAGCGTGTCGCCCACAAAGGCGATGTTCCCCTGCTCGGTCGCGGCGAACAGGACGATGCCGCCCGGCGTATGCCCCGGCGTCTCGATCACCTGCAGACAGACGTCGCCCACCTCGATTGTATCGCCCTCGGCAAGCAAGCGCGTCGGCTCACCCGGATCGGGCGTCTCGATACCCCACATGGCGCGCTGCTCCTCGATATTTGCGCGAGGTACCGTCACGTCCTTAGCGCACAACTCATATAGTGCGCTGTCGCCAACGACAGCTCGAACCCCGGCAACCCCGCCAACATGGTCGGCATGACCGTGCGTGCAGACAGAGCCGAGTACGCGCACCTCGGGATGCGCGGTGCGGATATGCTCCACAAGACGCTCGCCCTCCCACGCCGGATCGACGATTAAGCACTCGTCATTCGAAATCACGGCGTAGCTGTTGGTCTGAATCGGGCCGTTGACGAGTGTCTCAATCGAAGCCGCACCTCGGGGTGTCAGGTCCAAAGTCATATCGCCCATGCGCATACCCTCCTTCTAAAATACGTTCGAGGCACCAAACGATGCCTCGAACGTAACCAATATCTATGATGCTGAGAGGCTCTCGCACCTACACACGGCGTTTGAGCTGAGCTCCGCCTTCGCCGGGCATAAGACGGCGAGCGTCGTAGACCGAATCGACACTGCTGATGGAAGCCAGCAGCGGATCCAGACCGCTCGCGTCCGAGATCTCGACCATGAAGCGCAGGGTTGCAATACCCTCGCGGTTGGTCGATGTGGCGGCAGAAAGGATATTGCCGCCCGCATCGCCAATGGCAATGGTGACATCCTTGAGCAGGCCCATGCGGTCCAGGCACTCGACCACGATCTCGACCTGGAAGAGGGTGTCGGCAGCGCCGTCCCACTCCACATCGATCATGCGCTCGGGATGTTCCATAAGACCCTTGACGTTGGGGCAGTTGGCGCGATGCACCGAAACGCCACGACCGCGCGTGATGAAGCCGACGATGTCGTCACCCGTCACGGGGTTGCAGCAATGAGCCAGACGGACCAGCAGGCCGCTGTTGCTCTCGCCCTTGACGATAATGCCGTTACTGGCGCTCTTGCCGCGCTTTTGCGGCTTGCGGTTGGAGCCGCGAGCGGGCTGCTTCACGACCTCGGCGATAGCCTCGGCCTTGGTGAGCTGTTCCTCGGGCTTGGGGTCCAAGATTTGCTCGACCTTATTGCCCACAGCGCGCGGGGCAACCTTGCCGGCGCCGACGGCGGCAAACAGGTCCTCGAGCTGCTTGAAGTTAAACTGCTCCGCCACGGCGTTGAGTGCACGCGTCGAACGCGGCGTAGAAATGCCATAGCCACGCTTACGCAGGTCCTTGGCCAGCATATCGCGACCGGCGGCAGCGTCGTCGTCCTTGGTCGCAGCGGCAAAATAGCGGCGGATCTTTGACTTGGCGGAAGGTGTCTTAACGATCTTGAGCCAATCGCGCGACGGCTTGGAACTCTTGTTAGTCAGGATTTCAACGCGGTCGCCCGTCTTGATCTCGTGCGTGAGCGGAGCCACCGCACCGTTGATTTTGGCGCCGACGCAATGGTTTCCCACCTCGGTATGAACGGCATAGGCAAAGTCGAGCGGCGTGGAGCCAGCACGAAGCGCCATGACCTCGCCTTTGGGCGTGAAGACAAAGATCTCCTGATCGAACAGATCGACCTTCAGCGAGTGCAGGTATTCCTTGGCATCGGTAATCTCGTCGGAAGCCGCCCAATCGAGCGAATGCTTGAGCCAGTTGATCTGGTCGTCCAAACGTTGAGCGTCATTGGTCTTGGAAGCAGACGATCCGCCCGACTTCTTATAGAGCCAGTGGGCGGCAATGCCGTACTCGGCCTGCTCATGCATCTCGTAGGTTCGAATCTGAATCTCGAGCGGACGAGCCGTAGGGCCGATGACCGTCGTGTGGAGCGACTGGTAGTTATTGACCTTGGGCATGGCGATATAGTCTTTAAAGCGACCAGGCATGGGGTGCCACAGCGTATGCACCGCACCGAGCGTGGAGTAGCAATCGCGCACCGAATGGGTAATTACGCGCAGCGCCACCAGGTCGTAGATCTCGGAGAACTCCTTGCCCTTGCGCTTCATCTTTTGGTAGATGGACCAATAGTGCTTGGAGCGGCCGTTGATCTGGAAGTCCTCCAGACCAATGCGGTTGAGCTCATCGGTAAGCGTCTTGATGGTCTCGGCAAGGTAGCGCTCGCGGACCTCGCGCGACTCAGCCACCATGCGCGCGATGCGCTGGTAGGCATCGGGCTCCAGGTAGAAGAAGGACAGGTCCTCGAGCTCCCACTTAATAGAGCTCATGCCCAGGCGGTCGGCCAAGGGCGCGTACACGTCCATGGTCTCGCGAGCCTTAAACAGGCGACGATCCTCGCGCAGGGCTGCCAGCGTTCGCATGTTGTGCAGACGGTCGGCAAGTTTAACGATGATGACGCGAATGTCCTTGGACATGGCGAGGAACATCTTGCGCAGCGTGAGCGCCTGCTTCTCGTCCATGCTGTCGACTTCGATGTTGGTGAGCTTGGTCACGCCATCGACGAGCTCGGCCACCGTATCGCCAAACAGGCCGGAAACATCGGTGAGCGAGGTCTCGGTGTCCTCGACGGTATCGTGCAACAGCGCGGCGCACACCACGTCACAATCCATCTTGAGATCGGCCAAAATGATGGCAACCTCGACGGGATGGTTAATGTACATCTCACCCGAGCGGCGCTTTTGGTTACAGTGTTTCTCGGCGGCAAAGCAGTAGGCTTGCTCCACCTTGGAGAAGTCGTCCTCATTCATATATTTGAGGCACAAGCGCTCCAGCTTGTCGTAGCTGTCCGCCATAATCTCGGGCGGCAGCTCATCGGCATGCTTATAGTGCTCCATCTCCGAAAACGGCTGGAGGGTGGAATCATGGGCGGTACGGGCTGCGGCATCCATCGAGGTCCCCTTCCCCTAGGCCCGCGGTACGATCGGGCGGTTAACTTTGGCTAGCATATCAGAAGCGCACGAATCGAGCGCCCAACTCCGGAAAGCCGAGAACTCCATGCGCGAGCGCAAGCCCTCCAAATAGCGAATTGACCTGCTCAATTGCACGCGGCCGGGGTTTTCGGCCATCGCGATGCGACGGGTGTCGTCAAACCCCGAAACGCGACAAAAACCAAGCTCTTCGAAGATTCCCAAGCCGCTTTCCACCGAGCGCTCGTCGACCGGCGTGCGAGCATCGATGGCAAGGCACATCTGCGCGATGTCGATATCGCTCGCGCTAAAGAAATCGTCCCCGGTCTTGCCGCGGTTGGAGCGCCACATGGTCTGCAGCGCGCGATAGAGCGTGACGAGCTCGTCGCGCTCGGGCGCATAGCAGTCGAGTAGGCGCTCGTTAATACGGGCGTCACGCGACGAATAGAGTAGATGGATCACGGCGGGTTGGCCGTCGCGACCGGCGCGGCCGCTCATCTGGTTAAACTCAATGCCGCCAAACGGCATGTGATAGAGCACGACATGGCGAATATCGGGAAGGTTGACGCCCTCGCCAAAGGCGGATGTCGAGACGATGCAGCTGAGGCTGCCGTCTCGAAACGCCTCCTCTACGCGATGGCGGTCGGTGCGCGTAAGGCCAGCGTTATAGAACGCGATACGGGTCGCACAGTCGGGAACGCGTTTGCGTAGTGTCTTGGCGAGCGCCACGGACTGGTCGCGCGAATTGACGTAAATGACGGTCTTCTCCCCCGTCGCCACGATCGACACCAAACGGTTCTCGCGACTTGCAAGATCACGGTCGTCCTCGAGCTGCAGGTTCTCGCGCACCGTCTCGTCGACCACCGTGTGAGTGATCGGAAGCATGCGGGCAAGCTCGGCCACGACCGGAGCCGTCGCGGTGGCCGTCGCGGCCATAACGACCGGGGCGCCCAGGGCTTTGAGGATATCGGGCATGTCGAGATAGGCGCTGCGGTCGCCGCCCTTGGCAAGGCCAGCGTGGTGCGCCTCATCGATAACGACAAAACCGATGCGCCCCGAACGCGCAAAGCGGTCGCGGTGAATGGACAGGAACTCGGGCGTCGTGAGCACGATGCCGGTACGGCCCGAAGCCAAGCCGGCAAACACGTCATCGCGCGCCGCCTCCACGGTCTCGCCGGTCAGCACGCCAACGCCAATGCCAAGCGATGCCATCGTCGACGAGAGGTGATAGGCCTGGTCGGCAACAAGCGCACGCAGCGGATAGACAAAGATGCTCGCACGTCCGCGAAGCACCGCCTCACGCGCGGCATGTACATGGAAGATGAGCGACTTGCCGCGCCCCGTTCCCATAACGGCCAGAACACTTTGGTGATCGGCCAGGGCATCGAGCGCCTCGACCTGCGCGCGGTGCGGCTGGTTCGAGCCGATAAAGCTATGGATAAGCGAGCGCGTGAGCTCGGTATAGGAAAGCTGGGCGAGCGTCTCGCGCTTGCGCGACTCCAGGCGCAGGCCAGAATCCGCCGGCTGCACGCCACGACGAAGCTCGCATGCCGGATCGTCGACGCCGGGCAGCGTGGTATCGCGGACCAGAACATCCTTGATCATGAGCTTGGGCTTCACACGCCCCTGCCAATGCTCGGCAACGGCCTCGAACACCAAGTCGACAGCGCTATCGCAGTTGATGAGCTTATCGATTTGCGGCACGCGGAACATGATGGCCGGCACGCTCGCGGCGCCATCGGTCGCCACAAAGCGCATGTGCTCGCCGGTTTTGCCCACCACGGCGCGATCGCACATCGTCACGCCCTCGGCGGCCAGCAGCGGCACCTTGTTGCCCTGGCCAAACGGCTCAAGACGGGAAATCTGCTCTATAGTCTCGATATTCAGCTCGGAAAGGTCGACCGTGGCGGCAACCTCGTCGATGTCTTCAAAGTCCTCAGCGGGAATCTCCGATAGCACGGCGGAAAGGCGACGACGGAATTCATCGAGCTTGGATGCCTCGATGGTCACACCCACCGCACCGGCATGTCCGCCGCGACGAATCAGCAGGTCGGAACAGCGCTCGACGGCGTCAAACAGGTTAACTTTGCCCACCGAGCGACCAGAGCCGCGCGCGATACCGTCCTCGATCGAGAACAGCAGCGCCGGCACGTGATAGCGGTTGGTCAGACGGCTTGCCACGATGCCCTTGACGCCCTCGTGCCAGCCTTCGCCGCCCACAACGATCGCGCGCCCGCCGTCATAGGTCTCCTCGACCTTTGCCATGGCATCGCGCGTGAGCTCCGCCTCGATCTCACGGCGCTGGCGGTTGATTTCCTCGAGCTCAGCCGCCAGCGCGCTTGCTTCGATGGGATTGCGGGCAAGCAGCAGGTCGAGCGCCAGCTTGGGATCGGCCATGCGGCCGGCAGCGTTTAAGCGGGGAATGAGCGAGAATGACAGGCCATCCGCCGTAATGCTCGAAAGGTCCGCCTTGGCAAGCGCGGCAAGCGCGATATAGCCGGGGCGAGCGGTTACGCGCATCTGCTGGATGCCCTCGGCAACCAGCGCGCGGTTCTCGGGCGTGAGCGGCATCATGTCGGACACGGTGCCCAGCGCCGCGACCTCGATTAGCGAACGCCAATACGACGGCTTGCCCAGGCGCTCACCCAGGACTTGCACCAGCTTGAGCGCCACACCAGCACCGGCAAGCTCGCGCGAGGGGCCCTCGTCCTCGAGCTTGGGGTCGGTCAGGGGCACACCCTGCGGCACCTGGTCGGAGGGCTCGTGATGGTCCGTGACCACCAAATCGATCCCCAGGTCCTCCAAATAGGAAACCTCTTCCTTGGCGGCAATGCCGTTATCGACGGTCACGATCAGCTGGGGGCGAGCGAGCTCGTTAACGCGGTCGAGTGCCGCGCGCGAAAGACCGTAGCCCTCATCAAAGCGATGCGGAATAAACGGCGTGACATCGGCGCCAAACGTGCGCAGCGCCTCGGTCAACAGGCAGGTCGACGTAATACCGTCAACGTCAAAATCGCCAAAGACTGCAATGTGCTCGTGGTTGCGAATAGCACGCTCGACGCGGTCGGCAACGACCGACATGCCCGGGATAATGAGTGGATCGGCCCAGTCGCGATCGAGCGAAGGCGTCAAAAACAATTGGCCCTCTTTGATGGAGCCAATGCCGTGCGCGACCATAATGCGCGCCACCAGCCCGGGAATGCCCAGACCAGCCGAAAGCTCCTTTTCGAGCTCGGGGTTTTGCTGAGCGACCGCCCAGCGATGCGTCGTCTTAAGCGATGACATAGGCGCCCACCCCCGATAGGGGCAGGTCGCCGCGATACCTCTCACGGTTCATAGCGATGAGTCCTCTGTGTATGCCCGCTTCGGCAGGCAGATCTGTTGAACGGATTTATTATACCGTGCGGCGCGGACGCAAATCGCCGCAGCACGCCGCGGTTTCGGTAAACGATGCCGGTAATAGCCTCGAAATAATCGAGCGTTTCAGCCGCACGGACGCATACGAGCGTCTAGCATATCCATACAAACGAGTTCGCGGATAAAGGGAGTCACGGGACATATGAAGCAATGGACTGGACTGGGAAAGTTCCTCGCGGGGCATATGCAGGTCATCGTTCCGATTTGCGTGGCGCTCGGCGTGCTCTTTCCCCAGCAGATTGGCGTGCTCAAGCCCATTGTTCCCGCCCTCTTCGCCTTTATGACGTTTCAGGGTGCGCTCAGCAACACCTTCCACCAGGTAGCCGAGGTGTTCCGCCGTCCCCTGCACCTGATTTTGGCACTGCTCGTCTCGGCGGCGCTTATTCCCATCGTGGCCTATGCCATGGGATCGTTATTCTTTGGCTCCAATCCCAACCTTGTCTGCGGCATCGTGCTCGAGTACAGCGTACCCGTGGCGGTCACTGCCTTTATGTGGATTAGCATGTTCGGCGGCAACGGCCCGCTCGCGCTCACCATCATCCTGACGTCCTCGGTTATCTCCCCTGTGACGATTCCGCTCACGCTCAAGCTCCTGCTGGGCGCCACCGTCTCGATCGATGTGCCGAGCATGATGCAAGACATGGCCTTTATGATCGCCATCCCCGCCGTGCTCGGCATCGTGATCAACGAGCTCACGCGCGGATGGGGGCACGAAAAACTCTCCCCCGTGCTCTCGCCCGCCTGCAAATTCATGATGATGGGCGTTATCGCCTCCAACTCCACCGCCATGAGCGAGTACGTGCTGCACATGAACGCGGTGCGCTTGGAAGTCGCCCTCTTTATTTTGGTCTTCGCCATCAGTGGCTTTGTCGTCGGTTTTCTGGTCGCCCATACGCTGCATCTGCCATATAGCGAGACGACCACCATGTGCTTTACCTGCGGCATGCGTAACATCTCTTCGGGCGCCGTCATCGCCACGCAGTACTTTCCGGGCGAAGTCGTGTTTCCCGTCATGTGCGGAACGCTGTTTCAGCAGGTACTCGCCTCGCTTATCGGGCATCTCTTTGAGCGTCTGACCGGCGAGGAGCGCGCCGCCCAGCGCAAGCGCGTCGAAGCCGGCCGCGACGCCATGGCACGCTAGACTGTCCGCATTACGCGGGTGTTAGTCTTGCTATACGAGCGTTTCCAGATGCGCACGCAGGCGCTCAGCATCGATATCGAGCGTTGTCTCAGCATTGACCTGGGCCAAACGATAGCCGACAAAGTAGGGCGAAACCACCCAACGTGGCAGCGCCTTGGCAATGGTCCGACCGCCCAGGTGATAGAAGAACAGGTTGTACGACTCTGCGCGACCACCGTGGTGCTCGTTCAGGATATAGCGCAGAGCTACCTGGATCGCATCGGCGAAGAGATCCGCCTCGGCTTGGTCTCTCGTGTCATCGCTGGCAGCGATTCCCTGCGGGGCTGAAACGTTGATCTCAAAGAACCCCATGATCGGTTCGGTTGAGATGTCGACCGAGATTCTCCCCTGTTGCCAGACACTGATGCCTTCAAAGTTGGCTGAGGCCAGCGCCGCATAGCCGTCCTCCTGTTCCAAGCCCACAATCTGCATGTGTGGATGGACGAGGCTGCCGCCCGAAAGCGGGCCTTTGTTCTTGTACATGAGCACACTGCAGTACTGTTGGGAATCGATCATCTGCTGCCAACAGCCCAGGGCAAACCGCATCACATGATGCAGCTCATCCGGTTCATAGGTCACCAGGTCGGCGTCGTGATTGGCAGACTCGATCAATACGGTCTGACGTGTGGCCCGCAATGTCTTGAACTTATTCTCGAGCCAGATGCAGTCACCATCGCGCTGGATGATGTTGGCGAGCCCCTCCGTGTCGCAAAAAGGGCACGCAGTGCCAGGGCGGCGGTTGTCGTCGGGCTTACCGCTCGCCTGCCGAACGTCAAATACCAGCGCCACGGGTTATACCTCCAGCGGCACGATCTTGGTGCCATGGAGCTCGGAGACGCCCAGTGCCGCCGCCACGGTATCGCGGTTGGCCGTAGAAATGCCACCGCCGGGAAGGATGGTCAGGCGGTCGCCCGCATACTCGATAAGACGCGACAGGTGCTCCAGGTTATCCTCGATCGGCGTTCCGGCAGCGCCACCATGCGTCAGGATGCGCGTGATACCGCAGTCGGCGAGTGTGTCGACGGCATCGAGCTGAGCCTCGGGCGAGAGCTGGTCGAAGGCCATGTGGAAGGTAATATCGATGGGCCCGCGCTTGCACTCCTCGGTCGCGCAGCCCGCGGCCATCACGAGGGCACCAAGCGTAAGCTCGTCGAGCGCCCATCCGCCAGCGCAGGGCTTGCAGCAGCCAAAGACCAAGCCGTCAACGCCGGCGCTCACGGCAAGGCCCAGGTCCATCTCCATCATGCGCAGCTCGTCCTGGTTGTAATGAAAGTCACCGCCACGCGGGCGAATCATGCACATCACTCGCGCGTCATGCTCGTGAGCATAGCCGACCGTAGCGCTGATAACGCCAGCCGAGGGCGTGGTACCACCGACGGCAAGGTTGTCGCACAGCTCGACGCGCCTTGCACCGGCATCGATAGCCGCCGGCACCCGCTCAAAGTTCTCGGCACAAAACTCGTACAGCATAGATAGACCCCCAAAGACAGCAGATGTTTTCCGACGGGCATTGTCACACATCCCCATGAAGTTGCGGTGGAATAGGGACTCTTTTGGCCTCTGGAGCCCGTATTCAGTCCCTATTTCACCGCAACTAAAAAGGGGCGCTGACTGAGATAGTCAGCGCCCCTTTTGTTAGGTGGGTTAGCCTCCGAGGTAGGCTTTGCGGACGTTATCGTCGTGCAGGAGCTCTTGGCCGGTACCGGTCATGGTGATCTTGCCGGTCTCGAGCACGTAGCCGCGCGTGGCGATGGAAAGCGCCATCTGCGCGTTTTGCTCGACCAGAAGCACCGTGGTGCCGGCCTTGTGCAGGTCCTCGACAATCTGGAAGATCTGCTCAATCAGAATCGGCGCCAGACCCATGGAAGGCTCATCGAGCATGAGCAGCTTGGGGTTGCTCATAAGGGCGCGCCCCATAACGAGCATCTGCTGCTCGCCGCCCGAAAGGGTGCCGGCGACCTGGCGACGGCGCTCTTTAAGGCGCGGGAACTGCTCGTAGACGCGCTCAAGGCCCGGAGCCACCGTGGACTTGGGCTGCGTGTAGGCGCCCATCTCCAGGTTCTCCTCGACCGTCATCTGCAAAAAGGCGCGACGGCCCTCGGGCACCTGGGCCAGGCCCTTGCCCACCAGTTTATCGGCAGGCGTATGGGTAATGTCCTCGCCCATAAACTTGATGGAGCCGGTCTTGGAACGCAGCAGGCCCGAGACGGTTTTAAGCGTCGTGGACTTACCGGCGCCGTTCGCGCCGATCAGGGCCACGATCTCGCCCTCGTTGACGTTAAAGGAGATGTCCTTGATGGCGTGGATAGCGCCGTACCAGACGTTGATGTTGTAGACGGAAAGCATCGGCTCTGCCATTTAGTTCTCCCCCTTATCCTGCTTGCCCAGATATGCCTCAATTACGGCATCGTTGTTCTGGATCTCCTCGGCCGTGCCCTTGGCGATGACCTTACCAAAGTTGAGCACGCAGATGCCCTCGCAGATGTTCATGACGAGCGACATGTCGTGCTCGATAAGCATGATGGCGATGCCAAAGGTGTCGCGGATCTTGACGATGTTCTCCATGAGCTCCGCGGTCTCGGACGGGTTCATGCCGGCGGCAGGCTCGTCGAGCAGCAGCAGTTTGGGGTTGGTGGCAAGCGCGCGGACGATCTCCAGACGACGCTGGGCGCCGTAAGGCAGCGAGCCGGCCTGCTCGTTTGCCAGGTGCTCCATATCAAAGATGGACAGCAGCTCCATGGCGCGCTCGTGGGCGGCCTTCTCGTGCTTCCAGTACGTCGGCAGACGCAGCACGCCCTCAAAACCAGAGTAGCGCTCCTGGTTGTGCAGGCCGACCTTAACGTTGTCCTCCACCGTCATGGTGTTGAACAGGCGAATGTTCTGGAACGTACGGGCGATACCCATACGGTTGACCTGATAGACCGACTTGCCCGAGGTGTCCTCGCCGTCGAGCAGGATAGTACCGTGCGTGGGCTGGTACACCTTGGTGAGCAGGTTGAAGACCGTGGTCTTACCGGCACCGTTGGGACCGATCAGACCGGCGATCTCGGTCTTACCGATGGTCAGACTAAAGTCGTCGACTGCCTTAAGGCCGCCAAATTCAATGCCCAAGTGGATGCACTCGAGCGCCGGGCGCTGGCCCAGGTCGCGGTCGGGAACGATGGCGCCAGAAGGATACGGGACCATCTTGCCCTTGTTGAACTCAAACTTACTGGGCATCGGCTGCCACCTCCTTCTTGGAAGCAAGGCGGTCCTTAATGCGTGCGAAGAACGCCTTGAGCTGCGGGTTGTTGGTAAAGATCATGACCAGGATCAGCACGATGGCGTAGATGAGCATGCGATAGTCCGAGAACTGACGGAGCAGCTCGGGAAGCACCGTGAGCAACGCCGCGGCGATGACGGAGCCGCGCATATTGCCCAGACCACCCAGAACCACGAACACCAGGATGAGGATGGACGTGTTGAAGTCGAACTTGGTGGCGGAGAGCTGCGAGAAGTTACCGCCGAAGAGAGCTCCGGCAGCACCGGCGAGGGCAGCGGAAACCACGAAGGCGATCATGCGGTACTCGGTGACGGAGATGCCTACGGACTCGGCTGCAATCTTGTTATCGCGCACGGCCATAATGGCACGGCCGGTACGGCTGCGAACCAGGTTGAGTACAATCACGAGCGCGACCATAACCAAGATGGCGCCGGCGAGGAAGGTCGAGTACGTCGACACGCCCGAGGCGCCCTGGGCGCCCTTGATGATGGCGGTGCCGTCCTCGAGCAGGTGCAGGTCGTCGATCGTAGAGTTGCCCGTGATGTTAAAGATCACGTGCAGGCCGCGGGAGTCGACACCCACGATAAGGCAAGTGACAATCTCTTTGATGATCTCGCCAAAAGCCAGGGTCACGATGGCCAGATAGTCGCCGCTCAGGCGCAGGACCGGGATGCCAATCAAGAAGCCCAAGACGGCAGCGGCGATAGCGCCGACCACGATGCTGATGATCAGGCGCACCGGATCGGAGGGAACGGCGCTCTCGAGGGCGACCGCGGTGACGATGCCCGTATAGGCGCCGACGCTCATAAAGCCCGCGTGGCCCAGCGACAGGTCGCCCGCGATGCCGACGACGAGGTTGAGGGAGATGGCCATGACGATATAGGCCGTGATGGGAACCAGCTGACCGGCGATCATGCGCGGAATCATGTGGTTCGACTGCATAAAGAACACGACGGCGAAGGCCACGATGCACATGGCGTACGTGACAAAGTCGTGACGCGTCTGCTTGTCTTTAAGAAACTTCATAACGCTCACCTACACCTTCTCGGGGACGTACTTGCCCAAGAGGCCGGCAGGCTTGACGAGCAGGACGATGATCAAAACACCAAAGACGATGGAGTTGGCAAGGCTCGTGGAAATGTAAGCCTGTGCCATCGCCTCGATGATGCCGATGAGAATGCCGCCGACAAAGGCGCCGGGGATGGAGCCGATGCCACCGAAGACGGCGGCGTCGAAGGCCTTGATGCCAGGCATGGCGCCTGTCGTAGGCTGCAGCACCGGCGAGTAGGAGCACAGCAGCACGCCGGCGATGGCGGCAAGGGCAGAGCCGATGGCAAACGTCATCGAGATGGTGCGGTTGACGTTGATGCCCATGAGCTGAGCGGCGGCCTTGTCCTCGGACACGGCGCGCATGGCTTTGCCCATCTTGGTCTTACCTGTAAAGAACACCAGACCGGCCATGATAACCAGGCAGGCGACGATGGTGACGAGCGAGACGGCGCTCACGTTGTACTTGGCCAAGAACTCCGGCACCGGGAAGGTGACGAGCGAAGTAAAGTTCTTGGGCGTGGCGCCCCACAGGAGCTGGGCGGCGTTCTGCAGGAAGTAGGACACGCCGATAGCCGTGATCAGAACGGCCAGCGGGCCCGCCTGACGCAGCGGCTTATAGGCCAGGCCCTCGATGAGAACACCGAGAACCGTGCAGACCGCACAAGAGAGAATTACAGAAGCCCAGCCCGGGAGGCCGAGATACGACGTGGCGCAGAACGAGACATAGGCACCGACCATGATGACATCGCCGTGAGCGAAGTTCAGCATCTTGGCGATACCGTAGACCATGGTGTAGCCCAACGCGATGATGGCGTAGACGCTGCCCATGGACAGGCCGTTGACCAGGTATTGGATAAAGACCGTCATGTTCCACATCCCCCTTTCGAATAGGTTTCCAGTTAATGTATGAAACAGGGACGTTACATCGTCCCTAGATACCAAGCAAGCAGGGAAGGCCAAAACCTCCCCTGCTTGGGATCAAAACCGCTCTATGTAAGGCGGCCAATTAGGCCTGTACGTACTTGCCGTCGGTAATGACGTACGCCGTCGGGTCCTTCTGGACCTGGCCCTTGTCGTTCCAGGAGAGCTTGCCAGTCAGACCGTCAACGGTAATGTTGCGCATAGCCTCGGGAAGCTTCTCGGCAACCTCGGTCGGGTCGGCGTCGGCACCCAGGCCGGCTTCCTTGAGGGCCTCGACCACCGCATGCACGCCGTCGTAGGCGTCGGCGGCAAACTGGTCCGGAGTCTCGCCATACTTATCCTTGTAGGCGTTGACGAAGTCGGCATTCTTCTCGTCATCGGCGGAGAATGGGGTCATGAGCAGCAGACCCTCGGCCAGAGAGGTGTCGAAACCTTCCACGCCCAGGATACCGTCCATACCGTCGCAGCCCATCATCTTGACGTCGTAGCCCATGTCCTTGGCGTTCTTGAGCAGGACGGATGCGGGCGTGTAGTAGATCGGTGCAAAAATCATGGTGGCGCCGGCCTGCTTTGCCTTGGTCAGCTGGTTGGTAAAACTCGTAGCAGAGTCGTCCTTGAAGGTCTCCTCGTCGACAATCTCAAGCTTAGACTTAGCGGCCTGGGCCTTAAAAGAATCTGCGATGCCCGAAGAATAGGCGTCGCCGGAGTTATAGAACAGCACGAACTTCTCGTTCGCATACTTCTGCGCCAGGAACTTGGCAGCGTTGACACCCTGGTTGGGGTCGGTGAAGCAAACCTGGAAGACGCAATCCTTGCCCTTGGTAACGTCCTCGGAGGACGCGGACGGGGTGATCATGAACGTCTCGGGGTCGTTACCACACTCTGCGGCAACGGCAACCGACGCACCCGTGGTGGTCGGGCCGACGAGGGCCTGCATGCCCCAGTCGAGCAGGGTGTTGAAGGCGTTGACGGCCTTCTCGCCGTCAGCCTGGTCGTCCTCGGCCTTGCTGACAAGCGGCAGCTCCTTGGTCGAGAAATCCTTGCAGCCAAGCTCGACAGCCTGGGTAACGGACTTGCCGTAGGACGCGTTGGCGCCGGTCAGCGGGCCGATGGTGCCGATCTTAAACGAAGCGTCGCCCGAAGCGGAACCACTGTCGCCGCCGTTGGAGGAGCAGCCAGCTAGAATGGACATCGCCCCCAGACCTGCTGCGCTCGCGATAACGCTCCTGCGATTCATAACAGGGTTCAATGACTTACCGGTGAGGCTCGACATGCGGCTCTCCTCTCAAATCTCGTCGGGTTTCGGTTACCCGACAGGCCATCCTTCGCCGTGTTCGGCGTTCGCAAAATAGTAGACGCTTTAGTTAAGGAAAGTGGCGATTATTTCAACTTTTCTTTGGATTTGTTCATTTATCCATAATTCTGCGTATTTCTATTACTTTATGCAGTATTGCCACTTTATTATGTAAAAGTAATGTTTCCATTCTGTTACAGGCGTCCCTGCCCTGAATAAAACAGCCTCACCGGTCGTGCTTTATGCGCACTTAGGCGGCGATGTACTTGCCGTCCTGAATCACATAGGCCGTAGCGGGCTTCTCGACTTGGCCTTCGTCGTTCCACGTGAGCTCGCCCGTCAGGCCCTCGATCTTGATCTTGCGCATGGCCTTGGCAAGGTCGCCGGCAATGTCGGCACCGTCGGCCGTAAGGTCGATGCCCGCTTTATCGATAGCCTCGACGATTGCGTGGACGCAATCGTAGGCGTCGGCGGCAAACTGGTTAGGCGTCTCGTCGTAGGCATCCTTATAGGCCTTGACGAAGTCGGCATTCTTCTCGTCGTCAGCCGAAAACGGGGTCATGAGCAGTACCCCCTCGGCAAGAGAGGTATCGAAGCCCTCGACAGAGAGCAGGCCGTCCATGCCGTCGGTACCCATGAGCGTCATATCGTAGCCCATGTCCTTGGCGTTCTTGAGCAGGACGGACGCCGGCGTGTAGTAGATCGGCGCAAAGATGAGCGTGGCGCCGGCCTCCTTGGCCTTGGTGAGCTGGTTGGTAAAGCTCGTGGAGGAGTCGTCCTTAAAGGTCTCGGTATCGACGATATCGAGCTTGGACGCCTTGGCCTGCTCGGCAAAAGCGTCGGCAACGCCCGAGCTATACGTATCGCCGGAGTTGTAGAACAGGGCGATCTTGGCATCCGCGTACTTCTCGGCCAAGAACTTCGCGGCGCTGGCGCCCATGGTGGGATCGGTGAAGCAAACCTGAAAGACCGTGGTCTTGTCCTTGGTGACGTCGAGCGACGAGGCCGAAGGCGTGACCATGAGCATATCGCCGGCGATCTCGCCCGAGACGGCGACGGCGGCACCAGTCGTGACGGGGCCGACGAGCGCCCGCATGCCCCAGTCGCACAGGGTATTGAAGGCGTTGATGGCCTTTTCGCCGTCGGCGACGTCGTCCTCGGACTTAAGCGAGAATTTGAGGTCCTTGGTCGAGAAATCCTTGGCGGCGAGCTTGGCACCCTTCTCGGCCGAAACGCCATAGGTTGCCGCGGCGCCGGTCAGAGGGCCGATGACACCGATCTTGAAGGTCTTGCCGTCATCGGCGGAGCCGCCGTCCGAGCCGCCCGACGAGCAACCAGCGAGTGCTGCGGTGCTGCCGAGCGCCGCAGCGCCGGCGAGAAAGTTCCTACGGCCGAGCGTGCTGTTGATGTTGAACATGGTGTCCCCCTTTTTCGCTGGCCGCGATGCGGCCGTCTTGCGGTACAGGGCAAACCTTATGGCGCAAACGTTGACAGTTTGTTACGGAGTTCCGTTTGTAGCGAGCATGTTTCCAATGTTTCCGCAGCGTTTCGGGGGTGCCGTTTTGTGCGACTCCTGTTGCCTGGCGAGCACGCGCCCTCGGTTCACGCTAGAATGCACTCAACCTTTAAGCGGTTAATCCATCCATAAGATGCACGAAGGAGCTATCTATGAGCGAACCCCTGCGCACCGTGAACGTCGGCCTCATCGGTCTGGGAACCGTCGGCGGCGGCGTGGCCCGCCTGATTAAGAGCCACCACGATGAGTACCTGGCCGCCTACGGCATCGACCTTAAGCTGACCCGCGCCTGTGCGCTTGCCTGGGAGCAGGCTGAAGCAGCCGGTATTGAGCGCGAGGCCTTTACGAGTGACTGGCATGATGTCGTCACCGACCCAGCCGTCGATATCGTCGTCGAGCTCATCGGAGGCGAGCACCCCGCGACCGAGATCTTCACCACCGCCTTCGAGAACGGCAAGCACGTCGTCTCTGCCAACAAGGCCCTGCTGGGCCGTCATGTCGAAACGCTCGCCGAGAAGGCGCGTGAGTGCGGCGTGCAGATTAAGTGCGAGGCCAGCTGCGGTGGCGGCATCCCCATCGTCAGCACACTCGAGCACGACCTGGTGGGTAACAAGATCCTGACCATCGCCGGCATCCTCAACGGCACCACCAACTATATCCTGTCGCGTATGGACGCCGAAGGCGCCGATTACGCCGATGTGCTCGCCGATGCCCAGGCCAAGGGCTATGCCGAGGCCGATCCGTCCGCCGACGTCGACGGCTTCGATGCCGCCAGCAAGACGGCCATCCTCGCCTCCATCGGCTTTGGCACCCGCGTGACCACCGACGACGTCTACCAGCAAGGCATCCGCACCATCGGCGCCGAGGACATCGCCCAGGCCCGCGAGCTTGGCTACACCATTAAGCTGCTGGGCATCGCCCGCAACACCGATGCCGGCGTCGACGTCCGCGTGCACCCCACGCTGATCCCTGCCGACCACATGCTCGCTAAGGTCAACGGCGCCATGAACGCCGTTTACGTGGTGGGCGACGCTGTGGGCGAGACCATGTTCTACGGTGCCGGCGCAGGCTCCTTCCCCACCGCGAGCGCCGTCGTGGGCGATATCCTGTCGCTGTCCGAGCAGATCAGCCGCGGCGTTGCACCGCTGCCCGAGATCGAGCCCTACGGCCACAACCTCGCCTTTAAGCCCATGGACGAGCTCCAGACCAAGTACTATGTGCGCCTGAAGGTCGCCGACCGCGTGGGCGCCCTGTCCGAGACGGTCGATATCTTTGCCAAGCACAACATCTCGATCTCGCTCATCAATCAGGTCGAGGATGGCAAGTCGGGCGTCACCGACACCTGCTCGGTCATCTTCCTAACGCACCGCGCGCTCGAGAAGGACGTCCAAGCTGCCGCCGCCGAGCTTGCAGGCGTCGACTGCGTGGCCGAGGTCGCCAACGTCCTGCGCATTGAGGACGTCGAGGCCTGGACCGAAGGCGTTATGGCCAACTAGTTCGGTCTTCGGTATACGACATATATGTTGAGGGGCTCCCGTCCGGTCTTGGACGGGAGCCCTTTTTGTTTGCGAGCTGGGGGCGCATTGGCGTGGCTTACGTCTGAACAACTTGACCGCTCATTGACAACCGGGGGTACCGTTCACCGATAAGCGGACGTGCTCGTTTTGGGTCGCCACTATGCTGTGCTGCGTATGTCCACACCCCCGAAGAATGGAGGCACCATGTTGCTCGAGGGTAAGAAAGCAATCATCACCGGAGGCACGCGCGGTATCGGCTACGCCATCGCCTGCCGTTTTATTGAGGAAGGCGCCGCCGTCACGGTCTTTGGCTCTCGCCAGGAGACCGCCGATGCCGCCGTCGAGAAGCTGACCGCAGCCTATCCCGAGGCCAAGGTCTGGGGCCGTTCCTGCGATCTCACCTCGCTCGAGGCCGTAACCGAGGCCTTTACCCAGGCAGCAGCCGACATGGGCGGCCTGGACACGGTCGTCAACAATGCCGGTATCTCCCAGCGTTCACCCCTCTTGGACTACACGGCCGAGGAGTTCGCAAAGGTCATGGACCTTAACGTCGTCGCCGTCTTTAATGGCCACCAGGCTGCCGCCAAGATCATGACCGAGGCCGGCCACGGCGGCACCATCACTACCACAAGCTCGATGGTCGCCAAGTACGGCCAGCCCTCCGGCGTCGGTTACCCCACGTCCAAGTTTGCCGTCAACGGTATGGTCCAGTCACTCTCGCGCGAGCTCGCCCCTATGGGTATTCGCGTCAACGCCGTTGCCCCTGGCGTGACTAAGACTGACATGGTCGCCAACCTGCCCGAAGAGGTCATCAAACCCATCATCGCCACTATCCCTCTCGGCCGCATGGGTGAGCCCGAGGACGTCGCCAACGCCTTCGTTTTCCTAGCGAGCGACATGTCCTCCTATGTCACGGGCGCCGTGCTCCCCGTCGACGGAGCCGCCCGCTCTTAAGGGACCACAAGCCTCAGCTCCCAGCCTCAACATAGTCCAACAAAGAAGGCGCGCCGTCTGCATCAACTGCAGGCAGCACGCCTTCTTCTGTTTGAAAGGGAAGCTGTGTCCCGGAATTCCGACTCAGACCGGGACGCAGCTTCCCTCAGGGCCATGTTTCGGAAAGAGCGCCCCGTTTTGAACGCCGATTCTGGGATACCGTTTCCGCAACGGGTCTCTCGCGGAAACTGCATCCCACTCTGAGCGCCCATTCCGGGACACAGTTTCCCAACGGCCCCCGTTTCGGAAACCACATCCCGTTCCGAGCCTTCAAAGCGGGACGCGGCTTCCCCGAGAGAGTATCGACTACTTGCCGTCGTCGTCCTCGGCTTCTTCTCTTGCATAGAGCTCCAGCATGCGGCGGCGGTATTCGCGCACGGCGAGCTTGGCGCGCTCCAGGCGGCGACGCTCGCGCGGAGTCAGTTTGGACGGGTCGACCTCGTCTCCATAGGTCTTATCGGCAAGCAGGTGCGCCGCGTCCACGATGCGGGCATCGATGTGGCCGCTCGCCGCCTCGGCGGAAAGACGCTCGGCAATCGTATCGAGCGTAGGCAGTCCCTCGAATACGCGACCATGGCCATGCGAAGTCAGCAGCTCATGCTCGCGTGCGAGCAAGCTCGCTAGGTCGTGGTGGGCGCGCAGGATGTCGAGCGCATCGGATGGATGCTCGGCAACCTCTGCCACGGCGGCGACCGGCGCAGCATCCACCACGCGGTAGAAGAGCTGCGCGAGCAGCGGCATCAAGAACACCGTGATGGCGCCGGCGGCAACCATAACCGACGCGATGTCTTGCGACAGCGCGCCCGCGTTGACGGCAACGCTTGTCACGGCAACGATGATCGGCAGGGCCGTGGTGCAGTACAGGGCCACGGTAATACGACCATACGCCGACACATCGCGCGTCGCAGGACAAATGCTCATAGAAATAAGAATGGGCACGGCACGAATAATCAACAACGCCACGATAAAGCCCACGAGCAGACCCGGGCGCGACGCCACGGCCGTCAGATCGATCTTTGCGCCCGATACGGTAAAGAACACCGGAATCAAAAAACCGTAGGCCAGGCCATCGAGCTTGGTCTCGAGCGTATGGTTGCCCTCGGGGATGATATAGCGCAGGACAAAGCCGGCGGCAAAAGAACCCAACACGATGTCGAGATCAAAGACAGCCGAGAACGCCACGAGCGTGACCAGGATGAGCACCGTCAGGCGCACGAAGGTCTGCGACGTGGTATCGGCGCGCTCCTCAACAAACGCAAAGAAGCGGCTGCCGACGCGCTTGGAGCGGCTCGGGACCACGGCCAGCAACACACAAACCACCGCAAACAAGCCAAGGATTACGAGCGTTTGTATGCCAGTGCGGGCAGACAACAGCACCGACATGGCGAGCACGGGACCGAGCTCGCCCCAAGTGCCATACGCGAGAATCGAGTCGCCCACGCGCGTTCCGGCAAGTGAACGCTCACGCATAATGGGCACGAGCGTGCCGAGCGCCGTCGAAGTGAGGGCAAGCGTCACGGCGATACCGTCGAAATGACTGACCGAGAACCACGGGGTAAAGCGTACGGCAAGCCAGGCGATACCAAACGTGACGACCCACGTCGCCAAGCCGTAACGCCCCTCGACGCCCGTGATGCTCTTGGGGTCGATCTCAAAGCCGGCAAGCAGGAACAAGAAGGCCAGGCCCAGCTCGGACACAAGCGAGACCTCGGCATCTACATGGATGACGCCGAGCATATGGGGTCCCAGCACCGCGCCGAGCACGAGCAAAAAGACCGTCTCGGGAACGGGTTTTCCGGGAATCGCCGAGGCGATAAAAGGACTCGCAAAGGCCACGAGTGCGATGATGGCGAGCGAAACGAATGCCATGTGATGCCTTTCTCTTGTTTGCGCTTCACTGTAGCACCCTCGCCGTCCTCAACGCGCCGCGAGCTGTCGTATCATAGTGAGGTTTACAAACATGTGGCTCAAGGCGACCGCGAGGCTTGCCCCGTAAACCGACCGCTGCCGCATACCGTACCGTACGCCCAACCGATCAGGAAGGCAGGAACCAATGGTCTCTCGTATCTACGTGGAGAAGAAACCCGGGTTCGACGTCGAGGCTCAGCAGCTCAAGGGCGAGCTGACCGAAATTCTCGGCATCAGGGGCATCGAGGCCCTGAGGATCATCAACCGCTACGACGTCGAGGGCATCGACGAGGAGCTTTTCCGCTCCTGCGTGCCGACCGTCTTTAGCGAGCCCCAGGTCGATGTGACCTACGACGAGCTCCCCGCAAGCGATGGCGCCGTCTTTGCCGTCGAATTCCTGCCTGGCCAGTTTGACCAGCGCGCCGACTCCGCCAGCGAGTGCGTGCAGCTCATCAGCCAGGGCGAG
The DNA here is from genome assembly GCA_046979165.1 of Collinsella sp. Taxonomy (GTDB): domain Bacteria; phylum Actinomycetota; class Coriobacteriia; order Coriobacteriales; family Coriobacteriaceae; genus Collinsella. The sequence continues at coordinate 142,677 of JBKWJT010000003.1, read as the reverse complement.
CGCCCCGCCGTGCGCTCCGCCAAGGTCTATATGATCTCGGGCGCTCTGGACGAGGCCGCCATCGATGCCATCAAGCACTACGTGGTGAACCCCGTCGAGGCGCGCATCGCCTCGCTCGACCTGCCCGAGACGCTGTACATGGAGACCCCCGAGCCCCAGCCCGTCGAGGTGCTCGACGGTTTCCGCGAGCTCGACGAGGCCGGCCTTGCCGCCTTTATTTCCGAGCGCGGCCTTGCCATGGACGAGGCGGACATCGCCTTCTGCCAGCAGTACTTCCGCGATGAGGACCGCGACCCCACCATCACCGAGATCCGCGTGATCGACACCTACTGGTCCGATCACTGCCGCCACACCACCTTCGGCACCGTCCTGGACGACGTGACGATCGACGACGCCGTGGTGCAGCAAGCCTTCGACCGCTACATGGAGATGCGCCACGAACTCGGCCGCGACGCCAAGCCCGTCTGCCTCATGGACATGGGCACCATCGGCGCCAAGTACCTCAAGAAGACCGGCGTCATGACCGATGTTGACGAGTCCGAGGAGATCAACGCCTGCACCGTCAAGGTGAAGGTCGATGTCGATGGCGAGGACCAGGACTGGCTGTTCCTGTTTAAGAACGAGACCCACAACCACCCGACCGAGATCGAGCCCTTCGGCGGTGCCGCCACCTGCGTGGGCGGTGCCATCCGCGACCCGCTCTCGGGCCGCAGCTACGTGTACCAGGCCATGCGTGTCACCGGCGCCGGCGACCCCACCGTCCCCGTGTCCGAGACGCTCGAGGGCAAGCTGCCGCAGCGCAAGCTCGTAACCACCGCCGCCGCCGGCTACTCCAGCTACGGCAACCAGATCGGCCTTGCCACCGGTCAGGTCAACGAACTCTATCACCCCGGCTACGTCGCCAAGCGCATGGAGGTTGGCGCCGTCGTGGGCGCTACCCCGGCAAACCACGTTCGTCGCGAGTGCCCCGCCCCCACCGACAAGATCATCCTGCTGGGCGGCCGGACTGGCCGTGATGGCATCGGCGGCGCCACCGGCTCCTCCAAGACCCAGAACACCGAGTCCATCGAGACCTCGGGTGCCGAGGTCCAGAAGGGCAACGCCCCGGTCGAGCGCAAGCTGCAGCGTCTGTTCCGCCGCGGCGATGCCTGCCGTCTGATCAAGCGCTGCAACGACTTTGGCGCCGGCGGTGTCTCGGTCGCCGTGGGCGAGCTTGCCGACGGCCTGTATGTCGACCTTGATACCGTGACCAAGAAGTACGACGGCCTGGACGGCACCGAGCTCGCTATCTCCGAGTCCCAGGAGCGCATGGCTTGCGCCGTCGCCGACGGTGACGTCGAGGAGTTCATGGGCTACGCCGCCGAGGAAAACCTGGAGGCTACCGTTATCGCCGAGGTTACCGCCGAGCCGCGCATGCGCATGGCATGGAACGGCGTCGCCATCGTCGATCTGTCCCGCGAGTTCCTCAACTCCAACGGTGCGCCCAAGCACCAGGTCGCCCACGTCTGTGCCCGCAGCGTGTGGCAGCCCAGCTGGGCCGGCACCACGCTCGCCGAGCGCATGACCTCGCTCGTCACCGACCTCAACGTCGCTTCCAACAAGGGCCTTTCTGAGCGCTTCGACTCCACCATCGGCGCCGCGACCGTGCTCATGCCCTTTGGCGGCAAGACGCAGCTCACCCCGAGCTCGGCCATGGTCGCCAAGTTCCCCGTGGACGGCGAGACCACCACGGCGAGTGCCATGGCATGGGGCTTCAACCCCTATCTGATGGAGGCCGACCAGTTTGCGGGCGCCTACCTGTCCGTGGTCGAGTCCATCGCCAAGCTCGTTGCCGCCGGCTTTGAGCACAAGCGCGCCTACCTCTCCTTCCAGGAGTACTTCGAGCGCCTGCGCACCGAGGCCGAGCGCTGGGGCAAGCCCATGGCTGCCGTCCTGGGTGCCCTCATGGCCCAGGTCGACCTGGGTGCCGGCGCCATCGGCGGCAAGGACTCCATGAGCGGTTCGTTTGAGGACGAGGCCGGCGAGCTCAACGTTCCGCCGACCCTGATCAGCTTCGCTGTCTCCGTAGGCAAGGCGGCCCGCGCCGTCTCCCCCGAGTTCAAGGGCCTGACGCACCGCGTTGTCCGTATCGCCCCCGCCACCTATGGCGAGGACTACCGTCCCGACGCCCAGCAGCTGCTCGCCGCATTTGACGCCGTCGAGGCGCTCACCGCCACCGGTGACGCCCTAGCCGTCTCCACGCCCGGCTACGGCTGCGGCGCCGAGAGCCTCTTCAAGATGTGTGTCGGCAACCAGATCGGTATCGAGCTTGCCGAGGACGTGGACGTGGAGAGCCTCTTCACCCCGCTCTACGGCAGCTTTATCGTCGAGCTCGCCGAGGACGCCGAGCTGCCCGAGGTCGCCGACGGCGTTGTCGTCGAGCCCCTGGGTACCACCGTCGAGGGCTATGTCATCGACACCGGCTCCGAGGTCATCGAGCTCGCCAAGCTCCAGGAGGCCTGGGAGAGCGGCATCGAGGGCGTCTTCGCCTACCGCAGCGCCGGCGAGACCCCCGAGGTCGAGACCATCGACTTCCACGCCAAGGATATCCACGTGTACGGCGGCGCCAAGATCGCCCGCCCGCGCGTGATCATCCCCGTGTTCCCCGGTAACAACTGCGAGTACGACAGCGCCCGCGCCTTCCGTGCCGCCGGTGCCGAGGCCGACACCTTCGTGATCAACAACCTCACGCCCGAGGCCGTCGCCGAGAGCACCCACGAGCTCGCCCGCCGTATTCGCCAGAGCCAGATTGTCATGATCCCCGGCGGCTTCTCGGGCGGCGACGAGCCCGACGGCTCCGCCAAGTTCATCACGGCGTTCTTCCGCGCTCCCGAGGTCACTGAGGCAGTCCGCGACCTGCTCAAGGCCCGCGATGGCCTGATGCTGGGCATCTGCAACGGCTTCCAGGCCCTGATCAAGCTCGGTCTGGTGCCCTACGGCGACATCGTCGACGCCACGCCCGATGCGCCCACGTTGACGTTCAACACCATCGGTCGCCACCAGAGCCGTCTGGTGCGTACCCGCATCTCGTCCAACCTGTCCCCGTGGCTGTCGCAGTGCAGCCTGGACGACCCCTACACCGTCGCCATCAGCCACGGCGAGGGCCGCTTTGTCGCCAACGACGAAGTGCTCGCCCAGCTGATCGCCAACGGCCAGGTCGCCACGCAGTACGTGGGCGAGGACGGCAAGCCCAGCATGGATCTCTCCGTCAACCCCAACGGCTCCGCACTCGCCATCGAGGGCATCACGAGCCCCGACGGCCGCGTCCTGGGCAAGATGGGCCATGCCGAGCGTCGCGGCGACAACCTGTACCGCAACGTGCCCGAGCATGTCCCCGGCGATAAGTTCATGCCGATTTTTGAGAGCGGCGTGGCCTACTTCGCTTAAACCTTTCCCATCAGGTACAATCCCTTCGGGTAACAACACCCGCCACCGACACATCCGGTGGCGGGTTCTTTTTTACTTCGCGCATGTAGGAAGGACATCATGGAAAGCCGCAAGCCGTATCTCGCCACCCTGCCCGGACTCATCCTGGGCTGTCTTGTTTGCTGTGCACTCTGGGGATCGGCCTTTCCCTGCATCAAGATCGGCTACGCACTCTTTAGCATCCCAGCGCACGATAGCGCTTCGCAGCTGCTCTTTGCAGGTTTACGCTTTACGCTTGCCGGCGCCCTGGTTATCGTTGGGATGAGCGCGGCCCAACGCCGCCCCCTCATACCGCAAGCGCGCGACATCAAGCCCATCTTTGTCTTGTCGCTCTTCCAGACTATCGGGCAGTACTTCTTTTTCTATCTGGGCCTCTCGCGCGCCAGCGCCATGTCGAGCTCCATCATCGAGGCCAGCGCCAACTTCCTCGCAATCCTCTTTGCCGCCCTGGCATTTCACACCGAGAAGCTCAATACGGCCAAGGTGCTTGGCTGTGCGCTGGGCTTTGCCGGCGTCGCGCTCGTCAACCTTTCGGGCGCGGACGGCACCTTTGGCTTTACGCTCGACGGCGAGGGCTTTATCTTGGCTTCCACTGTTGCAGGCGCCCTATCGACCTGCCTGATCGGCATCTTCTCGCGCGAGCACGACGGCGTCTTGCTTGCCGGGTGGCAGTTTTTAGTCGGTGGCGTGGTCCTTACCGCCATCGGGTTTTTGATGGGCGGCACGTTGTCCCCCACCGAAATCGCCCCCGCCATCGCGCTCATCATTTATATGGCACTCATTTCCGCCGTCGCGTACTCGCTGTGGTCGCGCCTGCTTGCCGTCAACCCCGTCAGCCGCGTCTCGGTCTTTGGGTTTATGAACCCCGTCTTTGGTGTGGTGCTGAGCGCGCTGCTGCTCGGCGAGGGCGCTGGCACGAGCCCCGTTACCGTCATCGTTGCCCTGCTGTTGGTCTGCGGCGGCATCATCATCGTCAACAAACCCAAAAAAGCCTAGCGAGTTCACCTTTTTAGAGAGGATGTTCGCAAACTTTAGCTTAATGGAGCACACTGGTTCTCGTTGATTTCGTACCGAGTCGCGGCGGCAGACGCCCGTCTTGCCGCACCGCGCCTGGGCATTATGGGCGGTGGCCCCCACAAACGCAAAAAGGGGCGCACGACCACCACGGTCGTGCGCCCCTTTTCCTAGCGTATCTGGACGCCGGCCTTCTTTTTCTCGGCCTTGACGCGGTAGAGCTCCGCGTCGGCAGCGCGAAGCAAGTCTTGCCAGGTATCGACGCCGTCACCGACCCGTGCGTAGCCGATGGACATCCGCAACAGATACGGCACCTCGGCGCGCGCGAGCTCGTCGTTGATTGTCGCGCACAGATGCATGATATCCTGTTCCGCCGCTGCCTTTTGGAGCACCACGAACTCATCGCCACCATAACGCGCGATAAAGCCACCAGACGCCGAGCAGACCTCTTTGAGCGCAGCGGATATTACCTGAAGAGCATGGTCGCCCTCCACATGTCCATAGCGATCGTTAATCTGCTTAAAGCCGTCAGCGTCCATCATAAGCAGATATACATCTTCGGCCTGATCCACATTTGAAAAGAGCGACAGCATATAGGTCTCAAAACGGTTGCGGTTGTTGAGTCCAGTCAACGGGTCAGTCGAGATCAGTTGCTCCTGGCAGATGATATAGAGCAGCAACATGCTAATCATTATGCCGACACAAAGGCCAGGCACCGAGTATACGATCTGAAAGGTACCGCCCACCAGAGCGGGAACCGCAAAAAAGGCGAGGGTGCGATAAATGGCCTTCTTTTGCAGGCTTTCGACTTTTCGAGCCTGAATAAAGGCATGCAAGGACGTATATATGACGTAGCAGTAGCTAACGATAGGCTGAATCATATAAAGCGCTCCGCGACGATATACGCCCCGCGCATCGATATAGAACATAGCGTGCGTCCAGTAGCTGGTAAATGCCAGAACGACCACCAATGCGGTTGGCAACGTTAAAAGTACCACCCTATAGGGCGTGGTCAGGAGCCGTGAGCCCTGCATCGTCTCGGAATAGAAAAACCAAATGAGGCACGCGATGGCGAACAGCGAAAACGAAACCGCGTTGGAAATCCAGTTGGCCGTGATGCCTACAGGAGTGCTCACGCCGTCCGAGAGCGTCCAGATCATATCGAAGAAAATGTAGGCAGCAGACGTGTAGCCCAGCATGCTAAACAAAAGCTGCTGGGTGCTCGAGAACAGGGAGCGACGGCTTCGTACGGCAAGTCCGATAAGAATAATCATGCACAGCAGGAATATCTCGATCTTGAGTGCCTTTACCACTAGACGCCCTCCCTTCAATATCCAAGTGGCCAGAATCGCCCAATTCGAATCTGGGCAACAAACACCCCCTACTCCGCAGGGGTAAGGGGAATAATAGCAGAGCGCCCGAACGTCACTGCAAGACAGCTCTCGTTCGGGCGCTCAAACGGCGCGAGTTGCACGCCGGAATCATTGATGGGTATCGATTGCTACTCGCCATCGATGTCGGTCGCGACAGCCTCTTCGATGGCCTCGACACCGGCAGGCGACAGGTCTTCCTTGCTCTGGCAGAACTTCTTATCGACCCAGCCGGTCAGAATCGGGGCCATGATTGCCGTGATGATGACGGCAGTGGCGATCTGCGCATACGCGGTGGGCGCAAGCTCGGCATAGCGCGGAGCGACCTCGGCGAGGGCGACCGGCGTGGTCATAGCCGTGCCGGCAATGGTGGAACATGCCACAGCCGCCTTACCATTGCCGCCACACAGGCGCTCGAAGGCAAAGGTAATGGGACCGACGATAAAGAGCGTGATGAGGCCCAGCAGGATGCCCGAAATGCCACCGGCGATGAAGCTCGAAAGGCTCATGGACGCACCGAGCTGAAAACCAATTACAGCGATCGCGGGATTGGCGCCGGGAACCAGCAGGTTCTTGATAAACGGGAACAAGTTGCCCAGGACCATGCCGATAACAAGCGGCAGGATGGATCCGATGATGGTGCCGACGGGGATGTTGGCGAGACCCGAAACACCAAGGATGATCATCGTGACGGCGGGGCCGGCCGTAAAGAACAGGATACCGACAGCGCCCTGCTCGGACTCATCGCCGAACTCGCCCATGATGCCCGTATAGAGCGCCATGTTGCAAAACGTAATGCCGCCGATGATGGAAACCGAGCTCAGGCCTAAAAAGTTATCGTTAAAGAAGTACGCGACGCCCAGACCCAGCGCGGCTGCCACTACAAGCTTAGGAATCAGCACGACGATGCCGGTCTTGATGGCGCCCGGCGTGGACTTAAAGCTGATGCCGGCGCCCACGAACAGCAAGATCGCGGCAACGATGGTGTTGGAGCCGCCGCGGCAGGCAGCCGTAAAGAAGCCGCCGACCTCAAAGACCTGCGGGCAGAAGGTATTGAGCAAAAGGCCGACGATCATCGGATAGATCATGATGTCGCCCGGGATGCGCGGTACCTTGAATTTCTTTTGCTCGCTGGCGGTCGCTTCCTGTGCCATGAAACCCCCATTTCCGCTGACGCAGAACAAAAGCCCACGTCACGCTTTGCTACAGTAAAGTTTGACCATGGTACCAGAAGAAGCAGACCGCCTCGGTGAGAAATTCGATTCGTTAGGCCGGGACGATAACGCGTCCTGCTCCTATACGAGGCTCAAAACGATATAGAACACGATGCCCGAAACGCAGCACCACAACATCGACTTTATCTTGATTGCCACCGCCACGACGCCGGTGGCCGCAATCCAGGGAACCAAGGCAGGCCAGAGTCCCGCGTCGAACGCGCCGGGGTTCACCAAGTCGTTGGCGATCAGCGCGGCAAAGGCAGCGGGCGGGATATAGCCCAGGGCCTCGGTAATGCGGGGCGACAGGGTCCGCCCGCGCAAGGCGAACGCCGGCGCGATGCGAAAGAACGCGATAGCAGCCCACGACGACAGCCACAGAACCAAGAACTCGTTAGCGGGCATCGCGGGCACCTCTTCCGTCAAATACAGCATCGCACGCCAGCGCAATGGCAATGCCGATCACGACGCTTGCCAGCACGGCAATATTCGCGAGGCCCAAGAACTTGCATACGGCGACGGACACCGCGCCCGAAACCGCCGCGACAACGTTACCGCGCGACAGCCGCTGCGAAAAGAGCAGGCAGATAAAGAGCGAGGTGCAGACAAAGGCTGCAATGGCGGTGGGAACATCGACAACGGCGCCGACGATGGCGCCCATCGTACACGAAACGCCCCATGTTGCGATGAGGATCACGTTGAGCACAAAGGACTCGCGCGGGCCCCAATCCTCCCCTTCAACCAACTTGGCAAGCGAGATGCCATATGCCTCCTCGGTAAGTGTCGCGGCAACAGCCAGCGTCTGACGCTTCGAGGCACCCCTCAGATGCGGTGCGATCGATGCCGAGTAAAGCGCAAAACGCGAGGAGATGGCGGCAACGCTCGCGACGATCGATGTTGCAGGCACACCCGCCAGCCACAGGTTGCAGATCATAAACTGGCCGCTGCCCGTCACAAACGTACTGCTTAGAGCAAAGACCATCCAGGGCTCCATTCCCGTCTGCCCCATGATCATTCCGCACGGCGCGCCTATTGCAACATAGGTAAGCATCACTGGCCAGACGGTTCTAACGATTTTGAGCACCATACGTTTCTCATCCTGACAAGGTCTCCGAGCCGCATGTAGCGACACGGCAGAATCATCATCCGGCAGCAACCGAGTTCACCTACAATTGCCACCGGATCGAAAGACACAACTTTTTAGGAAGTCATTATGACAGCTATCGATCGAGACCGGGCGCGCGCGGCCTTCAAAAGCTACACCGATGCCTACGACGTCACCAACCCACGCATCGCGCTCAAAATCGAGCATACGTACCACGTGGCCGAGGCATGCGATGCCGTAGCGCGCGAGCAGGGCTGGTCGTCAGAAGATATTGACCTGGCATGGCTTTGCGGCCTGCTACACGATATGGGCCGCTTTGAGCAGCTGCGACGCTGGGACACCTTTAAGGACGCCGAGAGCATGAGCCATGCGGCGCTGGGCATCGAGGTCCTCTTTGGCGAGAATCCCGCCGATGCACCCGCCGTAACGAGCATCCGCGACTTTATCGATGACCCGGCAGAAGATGGGCTCATCCGAGCGAGCATTGCCTATCACAGCGATTTCCGCCTACCCGCGCAGCTCGACGTGCGCACGCGGAGCTTCTGCGATATCGTGCGCGATGGTGACAAGATCGACATTATGCGCACCATCGCCGACAGCACCGTCGACACTATCCTCAAGGTGGACGAGAAGACGTTTCTCGGCAGCCGTTTCTCGTCGCCGACACTTGCCGCCTTTGACGAGCACCGCTGCGTCGCACGCGATGAGCGCGATGAGCCCGCCGACTTCTTGGTGGGGCTTATCTGCTTTATGTTTGAGCTCGTCTATCCAGCAAGCCGCGCGCTGGCGCGCGAACAGGGCGATATCCACCGCCTGCTCGACGCGCCCTTTGGCATTACGCGGCCCTTTACCGACCCCGCCACGCAGGCAACTTGGAGCCGCCTAAAGGACGAGATGCGCGACTGGCTGGCGCGCGCCTAGCGCTCAAGCTGGGCCAGCAGCTCCTCGACGACCTCGACGGCATCGCCGACAACCTTGTACTGGGCAGCACCAAAAATGGGGGCATCCGGGTCCTCGTTGATGGCGATGATGCACTCCGCCCCACCGATGCCGGCAAGATGTTGGATGGCGCCCGAAACACCGATACTCACGAGAAGCCTGGGCGAAACCGATACGCCCGTCTGGCCAATCTGATGGCGATACTCCAGCCAACCCGTCTCCACGACGGGACGCGTGCAACCAAGCTCGGCACCCAGGGCATCGGCGAGCCTTCGCATCAGCGGCAGGTTTTTCTTGGAACCAATGCCGCGACCCACCACGACAAGGCGCTCGGCATCGGCAATCGAAGCCTGCTGCCCCCACTCCTCGGCGGGAATCGAGATCTCGACACGGGCCTTAACGTCTTCCGCAAGCATCACCTGGGTGATCGCGCCGGAACGGCCGTAGTCGAAGTCGGGCGCCTTAAAGATGCCGGGACGAACCGTTGCCATCTGCGGACGGTGGTTGGGGCAAATGATGGTGGCCATCAAGTTGCCGCCAAACGCCGGGCGCGTCTGCTGCAGTAGGCCCGACTCCGCATCCATCGAAAGCACGGTGCAGTCGGCCGTAAGACCCGTCTGCAAACGCACGGCAACGCCGGGTGCCAGTTCGCGACCAAAAGCGGTCGCACCATATAGGATGGCCTCGGGTTTGCGTTCGACTACCAAATCGCAGATCAAGCGGGCGTAGACCTCCGCATCGTTTTGGCGCAGACGCTCGTCGCGACAGGCCAGGACTTCGTCGGCGCCCGCGCAAACCAGATGCTCCAGGTCCCCAAGCGAGCCCTCGGGGCTTATGCCGACCAGTGCCACCAGACGGCAGCCGCGAGCATCGGCAAGCTCGCGCCCCTTGCCCATGAGCTCGTAGGCCACGGGAGCCACGGCATCGTGCTCGTCAGTCTGCACGAAGACCCAAATGTCTCGATATGCATCAAGGTCCACCGTACCAGCGGCCTCGTCACGCTCGATCGAGATAGCGTTGACGGGGCAGGCGTCGACGCACCCACCGCATAGGATGCAGCCGTCGGTTACGCGGGCGCATCGGCTGGGTCGCTCGCCTTCCACTACGATGCCGCCCGAGGCACAGGCGCGAACGCAGCGACCGCAGCCGATACAGGCTTCGCTATCGATAATCAGTCCGCCCATCTATGCCATCCCCTCGATAATCTTGGCAAGCTTTGCCGCCTGCTCGGACGCCGTCCCCTCAACGGTCTCGCACGTTTGGTCACGGTCGGGCACAAACGAGCGCACGACCTGTGTCGGCGACCCGGCAAGGCCGCAACGCGCGGGGTCGGCGTTCACGTCGGCGGCACTGACCACGCACACGTCCGCCTCCTCCGCCGCGCGAATACCGGCAATACTCGGCATACGCAACTGGCCAATCTCCTTGGCAGTCGTCATCGCGCACGGTATCTCAAGGTACACCGTCTCCTCGCCGGCATCGCATCCGTGAACGAGCGCCAGCGAGTCACACGTCGTAAAGCCCGCGCTTTGCACGCAGCTCACGTCGGTCACGCAGGGAATCTCAAAGGCACCGGCAAGCTCGGGACCAATCTGGGCCGTATCGCCATCCACCGCCATCTTGCCGCAGATGAGCAGGTCGAAGTCCTCGTCGAGCGCCTCGATGCCGCACTTGAGGGCGTAGGTGGTCGTCAGGGTATCGGCACCTGCAAAGGCGCGATCGGTCAGCAGCAGCGCGTCGTCGGCACCGCGGGCGATGCAGTCGCGCAGCAGCGACTCGGTCGCGGGGATGCCCATCGACACCACCGTTACGCGCACGTCCATGCCAAAGCCGATAAAGTCGTCTTTCAGCACCAGCGCGCATTCCAAAGCGCTCGCATCAAAGGGATTAATGACCGCCTGCTTGCCATCGCGCACGATGGTATTGGTCTTGGGGTCCATCTTGACCTCGGTGCTGCCCGGCACGGCCTTGACGCACACCACCATATGGAAATCGCTCATCTTCACGCGCCCCCTTTCTGGACAAGCTCATCCAAGAGCTTCTCCGAAAACAGGTTGCCGCGACCCAGCTGCCCGTCGGGATCGAGCTGGAGCTTGAGCCGCGCCGACTCGACCATGGCCTCGTGACCGTACATCGTCTCTAAGAAGCCCGCCTTGATCTTGCCGACGCCGTGCTCGGCAGAAACGGCACCGCCCATAGCCGTTACCTCCGCAGCCCACTGGGCAAACAGCTCGCCACCGCGACGGTAGTCCTGCGCATCGCGCGGCAGGATGTTCACATGCAGATGGTTGTTACCGATGTGCCCCCAGGCAGCAGATTCAAGCCCGCTTTCGGCCAGTGTGCGGCGATAGAGGACCACGACATCGGCAAGGCGTGCATTGGGCACCGACATGTCCGAACCCAGTTTGGTGATGGTGGGATCCGTGCGGCGACGCTCGTCGATAAGCATATTGACGCTCTCGGGGACCGCATGGCGGAAGAACCGCTGGCACTCGCGATCAACCTCGGTGCGCGCGACCCATGTCGCATCGTCGCGGCCACCCGCAAACTCGAGCACCCATCCCAGGTGGTACAGTTCCTCGGTCGCCTGGGCCTCGTCATCGCAGTCGAGCTCCACGTACACACAGACCTTGGCCTCTTTGTCGAGCGCAGGCAGCGAGGCAAACGCCGTCGACTGCTCGCGCTGGCGACGTAGAATATCCAGGGCGCCAGCATCGAAGTACTCGATGGCAGCCGCATGGGACAGGACGGGACGCACAGAATCGGTGAAGGACACGGCCTTGTCTTCGCTGTCGAAGAAGCAGCTCACGCCCCAAACGACCGCGGGTGCCACCTGCAGGGCAATCTCGAGTTCGGTGATGACACCGATTGTGCCACACGCACCGATAAACAGATCGATGGCATCCATATCGTCAGCAACGAAATAGCCCGAAGCATTTTTTGTCTTGGGCATGGTATAGCCGGGAAGATCGAGCTCGAGTGTACGGCCCGCTGCCGTCACGAGCGACAGGTGGCGGCCCTGGGCAAAAGCCTCGCCGCGCCGAAGCTCAAGCAAATCGCCATCAGCCAGCACGACGTGGAGTCCCGTGATATGTGGGCGCATGGGGCCGTAGGCGTAGCTGCGGGCACCGGAGGCGTTACATGCCGCCATGCCGCCCAGACAGGCAGACGCCTCGGTGGGATCGGTGGGAAAAAACTGCTCGGGAGCCTCTTGGAACTCCTCGTAGGCCTCAAGCGATGCCTGGTCCCAACCAGCGGTCGGCAGCACCTTCTTGCTCAGCTGCTTGCGCAGCTCCGAGAGCACAACGCCCGGCTCCACGCGCAGCAGAAATTGGCCTTGTTCATCGCGGCGAAGGCCCAAATAGCGATTCATACGGGAAGTATTGAGGATATGCCCGCCGTGGGGCACGGCGCCGGCGGCAAGGCCGGTTCGGGCGCCCTGAACCGTTACCGGAACACGCTCGGCATGGAGCTTTTCCAAAATGGCACGGACCTCGTTTTCCGTTGTCGGAAACGAGATGCTCGAGGCCTCGCCCGATGCGCGAGATTCATCGCGGCCATACTCTTCGAACTCGTCGGTGAAGGGTTTGATGGTTGCAGACACGCGAACTCCCCCTTTAGCTAACTACAGTGTTTGCAGGGAGATGTTACCGCATCGTTTCGTCGACGTGTTCGAGACCGTCTCCATAATTGGCGTTTTTTACGTTCGTGCAATTCGGCGAGCGGCTTGATTTCCTCGGCAGACGATGCTTTTGACACATATGGCCCCGCCGTCGCCGACCGCGCGATTGTCGCTCGAAAAAAGTTGGAGTATTTTTTGCCGCCTTTTACCTGCGGAGACGCCAATCCGTCAAGCATTTGGTCAGAAATTGGTCAAGTAGCGGCTGATAAGGTCGGCGTCGACAGCCAAAACCGATAGAAGTTTTGGCCCAGAAGCAGGGAGGTTCCCATGGCATATTACTGGCCCCAGTACGGCATCGCTATCGAAGTCGACGACGATCCCCATCTCCTGCCTTTCGACGAAGAGGCATTCCCCGATACGACGGTCTACCACGTTACCACCGATGTGATCTGCGACCCCGAGTCGTTCTCGGCGCTCGCCCACCACATCGCGCATATCCACGACATCGAGCTCCCTCCCGACTTCGACGAGCTCGTCTACTCGCGCCGTCTGATGCTTCACATGCTCTTTGGAGCGGACCCGTCCACCTTTGCGCGCGTCTATACCGCCAAGGATGCCGCATGAGCGCGAAGAAGCCACCCCACTTTGCAGGCCTGGGTCGTCGCAAGAAGCTCATCGTTGCCTGCTTGGCCATCGTCTGTGCCCTTGTCGCCGTAGGACTATACGTTTGGCAGTCGCAGCCCGTACCCGAGGCGGGCGCTTCGGTTACGACGGCCGAGGGCAAAACGCACCAGGAAATCCAAGATGAGCTCGACGCCATCGTCCGCGACAACATGATGACGATTTCGGTCGCGCCGGTCGCTCAGCTGCAGGAGGACGGCAAACTGCGCGTCAACGTGCAAAACGTCCAAGACAATAAATTTCCCCAGCGATTCCGCGTCATCCAAAACGACGAGACCATGTACGAATCCGGTGTGGTCGAGACCGGCAAGACAATCGAGACGTGCCCCGCCGGCGACATCAAAGAAGGCGAGGCGTACATCGAGATCCAGGCACTCGATGCAAAGACCCTCGACAGCCACGGCAATCCGACACGTGTCAAGGTACGGGTTGAGCAAACCGAGAACTAGTCTTCCGGCCGACACGGCACCGCATGCAATTCACCAGCATTCGTCCAATCATCGCGGGGACGGCCCGCGGCGAATAGAAAGGAACGACCATGGACATCACCAGGAACATGAACGGAGTCAGAGCGCTCGTCGTGGGCACAGGGCTCGCGCTCGCGCTCGCAATGGGCGCCGCCCCGACGCCAGCTATGGCAGCCGGGCGCGTTGGAACCACGAAGGTAATGGTCAGGACCGAGATCGACAACGTTGAGTTCAAAGTTCCGACGGTTATTCCCTTCGTCGCCAAGGCCGACGGCACGCTTCAGGGCCCCTCAGAAGACGCGACCACCATCGACAATCATTCGGCCTACGGCATCCATGTCACCAACATGAAGATCGACGCCATGAACACCTGGACCATTGCCGCCGACGCCAAGGCCGGAACCGCGCAGAACTCCATCGACTTTAAGGTCGGCCCCGACGGCGCGCTCCAGAACGCCAGCGCCGCCGCGCAAGGGACGGGCCTCGATCTTTCCAAGAATGCAGCCTTCGACATGGGCTACCAGGGCATTGCCGGCGGCACGGACAAAATCAAGCTCAAGACAAGCGGAAACGTCGCCCGCGTCACGCGCGACATCTTCCGCGTAACCGGCGAAGGCGATCAGGTTGCGACGATCATCTGGACGGTCGAGCCCGGTGCGCACACGGCATAAGGCCGTCGCCCTGGCCGCCGCCGTCAGCATCCTAGCGTTTGGGCCAGCCATGGCCTTTGCCCAGCAAGAACAGGCGCAGGCCGCCACGCAAGTGACGGTCGACCTCTCGGAGCTCGACCGCGGCGACCGCGAGGAACCGTTGGCGCAGACAGGCGACAGACGATGGCTCTTGGCAGCAGGCGCCACAGCAGCAGGCGCGGGAACCGCCGGCCTCGGTCTGCACATCAAACGCAGCCAGAAACAAAACACGGACAGGCCGCACTAAATTAGCTAAGGAGACCCCATGGCATCGAAGAACCTTTTGCCCGTCGTCGCACTCTGCGGCGCGCTCGCAACCGGAACGCCTGTCGCCGCTTGGGCGACTCCCGTCATGGCAGACTCCTTACCAGTAGCCCTAAGTTCCGCACCAAATCCGTCGAGCGCCATTGCGTGCGAGCGTTTTTCGATCGCACAGGCCGTGATCTCAACCTCGGGATGCCTTCGTCGTAATACGGACGGCTCGATAGTCGTGGATATCAAGCGTTCGAACAAGGCAAACGGCTCCCAGGCGGGGTGCGCCGTCTGCACGTGGCGCTCGGTTGTGCTCGATGCAGATGGCGATCCATGCAATTTAGAGCTGCGCATCGACATCGCTTCGGTCGATGACTCGGCGAACGGAGCGAAGGTCGCCTTCGACGGTGCGTTTTTCGAGAAAGGAGGCGGTATATGTCTGGGCTGCGCCGCCGCGAATGCAGACGATGCGCAGCCCACCCTCTCATTCACGGCATCGTTGCGGCTGACCAAAGCCGGTACCGATGTTATCGCGGCGGGAGAAGCGTCCCTGCTGTTCTACGCCGTCAGCACCAAAGACACAGACGCTCATTTCGAGAAGCCAGCCGGATCACTCAGCCTTACACGAGGGATAGAGGCAGGCCCTATTGAAATCGATGCCCACGCGCAAAGCAGGCAACGCATTCTTGCCGACCCGGCGCCTCTCGAAATGGAGTGGAACGGATCCGGAGCCATCGGAATTCTCCCCTCCGCGTTTGACGCCAAGACGCTCCCCCCAAACGACGAACCCATCAACGCAACCATACAAGAAGAGAGCGCGGACAAAGAAGCAGGTGCGGGCGACACGCCGTCGCCGACAAACAGCGTCCCAGCTTCTCTCGAAGCGCCGAATGAGCCCGCTGCCGATCCAAACGATCCCGAGCTCGCGGACAGTCTGGGGCTTGCTGATCCTCAAGAGATCGATGAAGGTAACTGCTGCGTGCTTGCCGCGCTCGACCACACAGAGGTCATCGACGCTGCAAACATCGAAGTTGCCGCCGCCAATCAGCCCGTCCGCAAGTCGGCTATCATCGCATTTCCTGAATCCATCGAAGTCGTCTTTTTGCCATCGGGCGAGGTCGTGGCCCCAACACTGCTCACCTTGTTGGGCGCCAAGAATACTCGAAACGAAATTAAAAAGGTCACATTTGTCGACCCTGCAACCACCGCCAAGCTGCGTCTATACGCCGTTGCTCCAGACGGAGGCAAGACCTTGGAATTCGATGGCGACACACTCCTGGCCTGGCGACGTCTGGACATTATGCAAGACGTCTCGTATCAGATCGAACTCGAAGGGTTTGATCGTGCCCGCGATGCCAATATCATCGCCGCGGCTATTGAATCCCCACAGCGGCTTATGACACTGCGCTTTGAATACTATCCCTATGTCCCGACAACCACCTGAGGCTTAAATGCCGCGCATCATTCCTAATACCACTTATATAACGTATTAGATGAGTCGCGATGTACCTCGCATTTCGTTCTGCTACGATTGCCACGTTGGCATCAATACAGGAGGGCTCATGCCGGGCTTGGGAACAATCATCAACGTTGTGCTTTTAGTTGCGGGCGGTCTTTTGGGATTAGCGGGCGGCCGCTTCATTACACCGCGCATCCAAGACACGCTCATGAAAGCATCGGGGCTGTGCGTCCTGTTTATCGGCCTTGGCGGCACCATGCAAAAGATGCTCCTTATCGATGGGAAGGCGCTAGCGACCACCGGCACCACCATGCTCATCGTCTCGTTCGCCCTCGGCTCGCTCATCGGCGAGGCCATCAACTTGGAGGCCGCCATCGAGAACCTTGGCGAATGGCTCAAGCGCAAAACCGGCAGCGAGGGCGATAACGAGTTCACCAACGCTTTTGTCTCGACTTCACTCACCGTGTGTATCGGCGCCATGGCCATTGTGGGATCGATCCAGGACGGTCTGCTCGGTGACTGGTCAACGCTTGCCCTGAAAGGCGCATTGGACTGCATCATCGTCTGCACCATGACGGCGTCGCTTGGCCGCGGCTGCATTTTCTCCGCCCTGCCCGTCGCCGTGTTCCAGGGGACGATCACGCTGTTTGCCGGCGCACTCTCCCCCATCATGACTACGGCAGCCCTCGACAGCCTTTCGCTCGTAGGCTCCATGCTCATCTTCTGCGTCGGCGTCAACCTCATCCGTCCTCAGACCTTCCGCACGGCCAATATGCTCCCCTCCGTCGTCATCGCCGTCATCTACGCCCTCCTGTTCTAAATCTATCTACGCAGCAGTATCTCGAACACCTGTTTGATGCTGTGCTATGATATGAGGTCACCGAAGCTGCGTTAGGAGAGGAGAAGCGGTGGCCGACCAGGACATCAAGATGCTCATCGAGCGCATTATGGCCGAGGCCCGGACCCATCAGTCCGCCCGCTTCTCAAACGAAATCTACGCAGACGAGCCGATTCTCAAAACCGGCCGACAGATGCAGAATTTCCTCCCCGACCAATACCGCAAGATGCGCGAGATATCGCGCTGGCAGGATGACCCCAAGGGCGGCGCGGGCCGCTGGCTATCGGAGGCCGAGCTTTTCTACCGCCAAGGCTTGCTGATGGCCGACTTTGAGGACGACTGTCCCTACAACGGCACCTTTAAGTCGTACTTTCCCACCTACAATGCCATGAGCGACCGGCAGTTGCGCGGCTACTTTACCTGGCGTGCCCAAGTGCGCCGCGGAACCGTCGAGGAAACGTCTACATCCTTTGCCTTTCTGTATCTCTATGAGCTGATTTGCGGCATTGGCATAGATGATCCGCTCGAAGGTTTTAACAAGATCAAGGCCTTTTGGGATGTCTATCGCGCCTTCGAGCCCGGCATCGACCGGTTTGCGCGCGTGTGGCTGCAGGATTACGCCGTTTTCCACGGACTCGACCCCAAGCCACTTCGCGACTCTAAAACCGTCATGTTCGATAACGCCCTTATCGAGCTACGCCGCGCAGCGCGAGACCTTGTACCAGCACCGGCACCGTCCGGCCAGACCCCTAAGCGTCGCAAAACCTCCGAGCCCACGCTCCCCCTTCCGCCCGATGAGGTGCGCGAGGAGCGACTCATGGCCGCCATCAACGCCCTCTCCACGTACAACCTAAGTAACTCGCGGCTCGACCGCAGCCACCACCGCGATCTGCGCCACGTGGCGTGCGCCGTGTATGTCCGTATGGCGCGCTACTATGACACGCACCGAAAGACCGACATCGTGGCGAGCTTATTTGGGGAGGAGACGGCCATGCCCTACACCATGTTTGCCTCGGCCGTATTCTTTGCGCCCGAGCGCCACGAGGACTGCGAATATCGCCTGGACCCCATTCACATCTACCGCTGCCAAAACGGCTTTTGGGAATGCATGCGAATTCACGGCAGCAGGCAAAAAAGCAGCAAGCTTGGTGAGATGATGCGCGCCTGCGACCAACGCCTACGCCTGGCCCTAGACCCCACCCACCCCCTGAAGGAGGAGAAGGTCCCCAAATATCTGGCCAAGATCATCGATGACGAGATCATGGCATGGCTTTCGTGGGACGCCGCACACCAGCCCATCAAGATCGATATCGATTTGAGCCAGCTGGGGCACATTCGGAGCGCCGCCGCGCAAACGCGCGAAGCACTTTTAATCGACGAAGAGCGCGAGGACGGCGCACCTGTGGAAGCCGAGGCAGCGGACTCAGGGCAACCGGAAGCCGAGCCCGTAGCCGACGCGATTGTCGAGGCGGTCGCGGCACCCATTCGGCAGGACGAGACCGACGAGCCAACCATATCCACCGAACAGTTTGGTGTCGTGGCACCGCTTCTCGCGCCGACGCCCGCGTTCGCAGCTGTTGCGCCCGCTGACGCCACGAACGAACTCACGCCTGCCGCAGACGCCTATCTCCGCGCGCTGCTCGAGCACAACGCAGTACAGGCGGAATCGGCGGTAGTGCAATCGGGGCAGAGCGAGGACATGCTCGTCGACAGCATCAACGAGGCGCTCTTTGACCTGGTGGGCGACACCGTAATTGAATTTAGCGCGGCAGGGCCGCAGATTATCGAGGACTACGAAGCAGACGTGAGAGGATACCTAGACCATGAGTGATACCGCATCCGCAGCGCCCCGTGTACCCAAACGCGTCGCCGCCGTTATCCTTAACTCGCTCAAGGGCGGCGTGGTCCCGCGCATCGGCCTTCCCTATATCACCGTGGGTCGCGAGGTCGAGATTCGCGCCCTGCTCACCGATTTGAGTCTCATCGCCGATGGCGGCGCGAGCTTCCGCTTCTTAGTCGGTCGTTACGGCGCCGGCAAGAGCTTTTTGCTCCAGACCATCCGCACGCACGCCATGGGCGAGGGATTCGTCGTCGCTGATGCCGACCTGTCGCCCGAGCGCCGCCTGCAGGGCGGTCAGGGACAGGGCCTTGCCACCTACCGCGAGCTCATCCGCAATATATCGACCAAGACGCGCCCCGAGGGTGGTGCGCTCAACCTTATTTTGGATCGCTGGGTCGCCTCGTGTGCCGACGTCGACGAGTCGGTCGTCAATGCCCAACTGGCCCCGCTCGAGGAGATGGTCCACGGCTTCGACTTCACCCGCATGCTCCGCCGCTATCGCATGGCCGTATCCGAGGGCGATGAAGAGGCTATGAGCCGCGTGACCAAATGGATTCGCGGCGAGTACCGCACCAAGAGCGAAGCACGCGCTGAGCTGGGCTCCTCGACCATCATCAGCGATGACGACTGGTACGACTACGTTAAGCTCATTGCACGCTTTTTGGTCTGCAGCGGATACAAGGGCATGCTGGTGCTCATCGACGAACTCGTGAATCTGTACAAGATTCCCAACGCGATCACGCGCCAATACAACTACGAGAAGATCCTGACTATGTACAACGACACGCTCCAGGGCAAGGCGCAGTACCTGGGCATGATCATGGGCGGCACGCCAACCTCCATCGAAGACCGCCGCCGCGGCGTGTTCTCCTACGAAGCTCTGCGCAGCCGACTCGCTCAGGGTCGCTTTGCGCGAGATGATCTCAAAGACATGCTCGCGCCCATCATCCGCCTGCAGCCGCTCACCTACGAGGAGCTGCTGGTGCTCATCGAAAAGCTCATGCAGATCCATGCCGGCTACTTTGGCTGGACGCCCACGCTTACCGAGAACGACTTGGTGAACTTTCTCAAGATTGAGTTTGGCCGCGTGGGAGCCGATACGCACCTGACGCCCCGTGAGGTCATTCGTGACTTTATCGAGCTGCTCGATATCCTGTGTCAGAACCCCGATGCAAATGTGGCCGAGTTGCTGCAAAGCGTCGGCGGCGACGCGCTGGCGCCGGCAGCCGCAACAGGCGACGCCGGCACCGCAGGCGGCGACCGCAACTTCGCCGAATTCACCATCTAACCTGCCAAAAAGGGACAGGTTTATTTTGGCAGGTTTTATCTGGGCAAACGTCGAGGCAGTAATGCAGCAAGCCACTGCCCACCGCATTGAGAGATTCGTTTTTGAAAGGAGGCCCCGTGAACGCCTTTGACCGCTACGCCCCGTTTATCCAAGACTTCATCTACTCCCACGATTGGGAGAGTCTACGCTCCATCCAGGTTGCAGCAGCTGATGCCATCTTTAACACTCAGGACAATGTGCTCCTGACGGCATCCACGGCTTCCGGCAAAACCGAGGCAGCCTTCTTTCCCATCCTGACCGAGTTTTGGGAGAACCCGCCCGCGAGCGTTGGCGCCCTCTACATCGGCCCCCTCAAGGCACTCATCAATGATCAGTTCGTCCGCCTCAACGACCTGTGCGAAGAGGCCGATATCCCCGTCTGGCACTGGCATGGCGATGTTTCGCAGTCGCACAAGGCTAAGCTCATCAAAAAACCGAGCGGTATCTTGCAGATTACGCCTGAGTCGCTCGAGGCGCTCCTGATCCATAAGCACATGGCAATCCCTCGTATGTTCTGCGACCTGCGCTATGTGGTTATCGACGAGGTTCATTCGCTCATGCGCGGCGACCGCGGCGGTCAGACGCTCTGCCTTATCGAGCGCCTCTCGCGCATGGCGGGCGTGCAGCCCCGCCGCATCGGCCTTTCTGCCACCATCGGCGACCCCGAGCGCACGGGCGCCTTTCTCTCACAGGGAACAGGACGCGATTGCATCATCCCCC
Source organism: Collinsella sp. (assembly GCA_046979165.1). GTDB lineage: Bacteria > Actinomycetota > Coriobacteriia > Coriobacteriales > Coriobacteriaceae > Collinsella. Next base: position 121,675 of record JBKWJT010000003.1, on the reverse strand, counting down.
GCTTTGAGGAACCGCGCCGCGTGTGGCGCATCTCCATGGAGCACTTCTACAACTCGGGTCCCCAGGCACAGCAGTGGGGATTCGAGAGCACGGGTCCACAAGAAGCCGAGATGCTTGCTTGCGAGCGTATTGAGCCGGCGGCGCCCGCGGCGCTGCCGGCTGGCACCCAAGACGTGCGCCACAGCGGACAGCTTACACAGGAGGAACGCCGTCAACGTCGTGAGCGGGCACGGGGCAAGGCCGCTCCCAAAGACCGTCGCACTTCCTCGGCCCCCGAGGGCGAAGTCGACATCCCACGAGCGACCGAGCAGGCGCTTCTCAACCCCACCGACACGGCGCCCGACAACGCCGACCCCGGTATGGGCTATATCTTTGAGCATACGCGCGGCCGCAAGTGCCTGGTCTTTGCCAACTCGCGTGAGGAGGCAGAGGCCGTGTGTTCCATGCTGCGCAGCTACTGCGAAAGTCGACACGAGCCCGACCGCTTTCTAATCCATCACGGCAACCTTTCGGCATCGCTGCGCGAGACGGCCGAGGAGCTCATGCGCGACGAGGAGCAGGCGCAGACAACCGTCACCACCTCTACGCTGGAGCTCGGTATCGATATCGGCCGCCTGGAGCGCGCGTTCCAGATCGATGCGCCGTTTACCGTCAGCTCCTTTTTGCAGCGAATGGGCCGCACGGGACGCCGCGACCTTCCGCCCGAGATGTGGTTTGTCATGCGCGAGGAAGAGCCCGAACCGCGCACGATGATGCCCGAAACCATTCCATGGAAGCTCCTGCAGGGTATCGCGCTCGTACAACTCTATCGCGAGGAAAAGTGGGTCGAGCCGCCCGAGCTCGATCGACTCCCCTACAGCCTGCTCTATCACCAGACTATGTCGACCCTCGCCAGCACCGGCGAGCTCACGCCGGCCGAACTTGCCCAGCGCGTGCTCACGCTCAGCTATTTCCATCGCATCTCGGCCGATGACTATCGCGTATTGCTTCGTCACCTCATTAAGATCGACCATATCCAGGTCACCGAGGGCGGCGGACTCATCGTGGGTCTCGCGGGAGAGCGCATCATTAACAACTTTAAGTTCTACGCCGTATTCCAGGAAAACGAGGAGTTCACCGTTCGTAGCGAGTCGGCCGAATTGGGCACGATCGTCAACCCGCCACCGCCCGGTGAGCGCATCGCCATCGCCGGACACTGCTGGATTGTCGAGGAAGTGGACTGGAAGCGCCATACCGTCTTTGCCACGCAGGTCAAGGGCCGTGTGCCGGCCTACTTTGGCGACTGCCCCGGTGATATCAACACACATGTACTCGAGCGCATGCGCAAGGCGCTCAACGAGCACGCGGCATATCCGTACCTTATGGGTAACGCGCGGGCCCGCTTGGCGCAGGCTCGCCATACGGCCGAGATTTCGGGCGCAGGGACCAAGCCACTCATCAACCTGGGCGGCGATACCTGGGTGCTCTTCCCCTGGTTGGGCAGCTACGCCTTTCTGGCGCTCGAACGTATGCTCAAGATTAAATGTGCCGCGGAGCTGGGCCTTCGCGGACTCGACCCATCGCGCCCGTACTTTATGCAGTTTAAGATGAAGGCTGACGAGGAGACGTTCTTTGAGGTGCTCGCCGCCGAGGCCGAGAAGGACTTCAATCCCATCGAGCTCGTCTATCCCGGCGAGGTGCCTTATTTTGATCGCTACGACGAGTACGTTCCCGAGGAGCTCGTGCGCAAAGGCTTTGCCGAAGGCGTGCTCGACATCGAAGGCATGAAGCAGCGCGTTCTCGGCTGGCGCGACCACGCCTAAGACCAGTCTTTTTGGGACGGGGAGACCTATTTGTCGTGAAGAACGGTGCCGATGAAGTCGGTGTCGAAGGGCACGGCTTCGGCAAAGGCGTAGTTGCCGTCGCTGGCGATGAGCAGGTAGTTCTCCTCGCCGCCGAACTCCGCATCGCCGCACGGGACCACCCAGGCATGGGCGAATACCTCGAGTGCCGTGGCAGCGCAGTCGCGCAGGAACGTCACGTCGCTCCCCTCGTTTGCGCTCACGATATTGGCGACGTAGACGCCCCCAACATTTAGGCTGCCCCGCACTAAACGCAACGCTTCAACGGTCGCCAGCTCGCGCACGGGCTCGGCACCGCCAAAGCAATCGCTCACGACCACGTCGTAGCGACGATGGCCCACGCTCGTCACACCCAGATACGAGCGAGCCTCAGCGGTTATCACCCGCAGGCGATCGCCCGCCGCGCGCTCCAGCTCGTCTAGGTAGAACCAGCGGCGCGCCAGGCGCGTAATCTCTCCGTCATACTCGATGACGTCCATGCGCAAGCCCTCGTGCGACATCAGGGCGAATTTAGGATAGGCAAACCCGCCGCCGCCCAGCATAAGCATACGGTCGATGCCGTGACCATAAGCGTCGCGCATCGCATCCTCGGACTCAAACACGTCGTCAAACGCACGATAGTACGCAAAGACGGGCTCGGCCCAACGCTCACCGACATAGCTCGCGCTTTGGTAGACGCCGCCTTGCACCAACACGCGAATCTCATCGCCGCACTCATCGTGCACGCGCTTCACACGCGCCAACCCATTGCGGGTTCGCGCAACTTGCAGACAGGCAGCACGAACAGCGACAGCGGCCGCACCAAGCGCCGCGGCCCCCAGAGCAACGCCGGCAACGACGCCGGCAGAAACACTTGGCTTGTTCATCTAGAGCTCCTTTTGCAGATAAAGGCCATGGTCATAAAATCCAAGATGGCGATAGTACTCGCGCGTACCAATCGCGCTGATCACGTTGATGCGCGCATAGCCGGCATCCCGGGCAATCTCGCACGCACGCTCTACGAGCAAACGCCCCAACCCGTGATGCTGCGCCGCCTGGCCCTGGTCACCCACGCGTGCCGCCATGCCATACACGTGCACCTCGCGAATCATCGCCTCGTCCGGCGTCGTCGGCAACTCGTCCGCATGCGCGGCAACAAACGAATGGTCGGGCAGCGACAACCGCAAAAAGCCCGCGATCTTGCCCTGCTGCGTCACCCACTGCAAAAAGCGCTCGTAAGTCACCGGTGTCTCGTACGTCACTTCCTCATCAAGAGATAGCTCGTCCAAGTCGGCACCCGCGGTACTGATCTCACGATAGCGAATCTCGCGCACCGTCGCGCCTTCCCCACGAGCCGCCAAGCGGTTCTCAACGAGCTGGCGCAGGTTGGGTTTCTTGTTGCCCACCATGATGTCGTCGGAGCTAAAGTCGCGGATCATGCGACTGATGCGGCAGAACGCCGGCGTCACCACGATGTCGTCGGCCAATACATCGAGCAGCTCTTCCTCGGTATAGGGACGCCACTCGCCGCGCTCATAGCAGCCCACCAGACGCGAGCCCTCGATGAGCGCGCACGGGTAGACCTTGACCTCGTCGGGCATAAAGGCCCCCTCGGTCATAAAGCACTCGTAGTCGCGCTTGTCCCCCTCGGGCGTGGCGCCCAGCAAGTTAAGCATAAAATGCGCGTGGATCTTAAAGCCAAACAGGCGCGCAAGCGAAAACGCCCGCTCGATCTGCGCCACCGAAATGCGACGCTCGTTGATATCGAGCAGGTGCTGGTCAAGGCTTTGGATGCCCATCTGAATCTTGGTGCAGCCCAGGCGACGAATGAGCGTGAGCGCCTGTGGCGTCACGGCATCGGGGCGCGTCTCGATAACGAGCCCCACCACGCGATGCTTCGCCGTCTCGTTGATGCGCTGCTGACGTTCAAGCTCCTCCATCGTGGTCGTCTGCCACTCGGCGACCTCGCCCCACGGCGTACCAGGGCCGTACAGACGACTCACCGCGCGGTTATAGCCGCCCACGGCAACATCCACACGCCCCTGCTCGTCGGCAACACCGCTCGCAAGCTCGGCCTCGTCGGTCGCAATACCGGCAGCCCGATAGCGCTCACGGCGCTCTGTTACCACCGGCGGCAGGGCATCGGCGGGAGCGTCATCGAGTAGACGCCCCGCCTCGGCACGGCTGATGCCCGGACGCGCCAACATGGGGTTGGCAGCCACGCCGGCGACGGCATCGTCATTGAGCGCACGGAAAAGCTCTGACATAAACCATGTCTGATACCCTTGCGGATAGTCGCTCCAGGTGCCACCGAGCACAATGAGCTCTATCTTGTCGGTCGCATGCCCCATCTGCGAAAGCGCGGTCAGGCGAGCGCTCACCTGCAGATACGGGTCAAAGCAATTTTGCTCCGCACGGGCGCACGCCGGCTCGGCGTGCAGGTAGCTTTTGGGCATGCGCAGATCGTTGGGACAAAACAGGCAATCGCCCGAGCATGGCCAGGGCTTGGTGATAACGGTAATGGTCGCCACGCCCGAAGCCGTGCGACGAGGCTTCATACGCAGCACCTGCAGCAGTCGACGTTCCAGCTCGGCATCGACATTCCACCCAGCCCAACGAGCCGGCTCCTCACGTTTTACCCGCTGGTAGAACGGCAGCAGACGGCGCTTGGCCAAATCGCGTTTGTCGGCACCCTCACGGCGCGCCTCGGCATGTATCAGTTTGACGAGCGCTTTGTCGTCCACGGTCTCGCCGCGACGCAGAGCCTCGAGTATGTTCAAGATAATCTGTTCCATGACCCCATTGTAAAGGCAAAGGCGCCGGAGCCCGTCACGGCTCCGGCGCCTCCATCAAACAGCGCAGCTATGGTATATAAGTCTTCGATAACCGCCCGTCACTCTGAATCAAATGACATGTCGCCCGAACCGACCTCAAAACGATACGTAGCAGACTTATCGCCGTTATCGAATTCAAGATTCAAAATGGTCTCGCCGTCGTAGCCAAGCGGAAGGAAATCGCTCTCGAAGTCGCCGCTGCCCAAGGTAAGGCTCGCCTTAAAGCCCGTCGAGTTCGGAACCATCATCTCCACATCGCCCGAGCCCACACTCACGTCCATCGACTTCGCGGGGGCCTGGTAGAGCTCGAACGTCACATCGCCCGAACCGACCTCAGCACTGAGCGAATCAGTCACGCTGCCCGCAAACTCTACATCTCCCGCACCCAGGAAAAGGTCGAAACCATCACAGGTGACACCGGCAATCTGCAGATCACCCGAGCCCACGTGCGCGTTGACTCCCTTCAGATGTTCGGCAACACGGCGCGGCAGCTCGACCGTAACTGAGCGATCGATTACCTTACCGTCATCACTTCCAAACTGGGAAACCTTGAGCGTCGAGTCCTCGACGGATGCGATGTTCTGCGTCGCGGCCTTGGAGGCATCCATACCATTGGCAACGCGTCCCCGCTCGATAACGCGAGCCTTGTTACCATCAATAACCTTGACGTCCACCGTAGCCGCATCGATATCGAAATCGAGGTAGCGAAACTCATCGGCATCAAAGGTCGTACACGAAAGCTGCTGAGGCCGAGCGGAATAGTTACCGCCATCGTTCATAAAATCGTCGTCATCAACCACATCGTCCATACCGGACAAGCCGGGTATAACATCGTCGAGATCCCACGGGCCATCAAAATGAATCAAAGTCCGCGAAACGCCAAAAACAAGCCCGATAATCAGTACAAACGCTCCGATGCCGACGCCCAGGCGCAGCTTGGATTCATGCGAAAGCTTCATCATTCGTCACCTTCTTTGGCACATGGCTCAGCGGTGGCCGCGGTAGCCACGTCAGCATCAGGTTCCGCAGAAGTATCCTTCCCCTGGGCCCTGACCGCCACCGGTGCCGGACCAACCTGAATATCCCCGCGCGCCCAATCGCCATCGAGTGCACGCGCCACCCAGTGATAGATGGGAATCGTGAAGAAGATCAGCGCAGCAAAGGGGCCGGCACCAAACAGGAACATCAGTAAAAAGAACAGCAGCCAGCACACGGCCCAATACGGGAATGACTGGAACGGACCCTTCACCGGAGTCGGACCAGCCGCACCGGTACCCGTCATCTGAGCCGTCGCCGCATTGGCAGCCTGCGCACTCCAGCTTGCCGCCTGCGCCGCCTTGGCTGCCGCGTCACTTGCCTGCGTTGCCGCCTCGGTGGCGCGCGCCGCCGCCTCATGGGTGCGGGCGCGCTCTGCCGCCTCGGCCTCGCGCTGACGAGCGCGGTCCTCGTTCTCAAACTCGATATCGTCCTCAATCTCATCGCTCGGATTGAGCAGCTCGTCCAGACTCACACCATAGAGCTTGGCGAGCGAGATCAGGTTCTCGGTATCGGGCGAGCTCTCCGCACGCTCCCATTTACTAACCGCCTGGCGCGACAGCCCCAGCTTTCGCGCCAGCCCTTCTTGGCTAAAGCCCTTGCTGCGGCGAAGGTCGGCGAGCCGCTGCGCAGTTTCTACATTCATGGTTCCTCCTATGTGATGCCAGCCGTGCCGCCGGACCGTTTGTGTTCTTAAGGCACCTTGCACAGTTAAAAATCTATCCGCCACCGCCAAAAGCATGCCACCTATTCTAGTGAGATTTTTGACAACTGGCGGTTGCGGGCACATATGAGCTGCGGAAATGTGTCCAAACAAAGCAATGAGCCGCAGCTCGGTTGTCCCCGTTGCGGCGTTAACGGTAGTATGGTCGTACTGTTTATTTCGCACCGCCAACGGAGGGAGTTCCGCGCCGTGAACCGCGATTTCGCCTCATCGCTCATCCAGCTCAACAACACGTTCTATCGCGAGCACTCTGCTTCCTTTTCCGATACGCGCCAGGCCCCGTGGCCCGGCTGGGTACGCACCATGGATATCGCGCTCGAACAGCTCGACGTCGCCACGATCGAGCATCCCGTCCGCGTCTTCGATCTTGCCTGTGGCAATATGCGATTCGAGAACTTTGCCGCCGGCGGCGCACTTGCCGCCAAGGGCGTCGATGGCGCAAACCCCTCGGCAGATGCCAGCTGCCCGTTTGAGTTCTATGGTGTCGACTCGTGCCAAGACCTGGCCATCGATGCACATGGCCACGCGCTGCGCATTCCCAACCTGCACTTCCAGGAACTCGACGTGCTCGACGCCCTTATGAAGCTCAACCCCGCCGAGACGCCCGACGTGCTTTTCGACGCCCCGCTCGCCGACATCTCGGTCTGCTTTGGCTTTATGCACCATGTGCCGTCGTGCGAGTACCGTGTACGCGTGCTCGACGCTCTGGTGCGTCAGACGCGCCCGGGCGGCATCATCGCCATCAGCTTTTGGGAGTTTATGAACGACGAGCGCATGGCGCGCAAGGCTGTTCGCGCCGAGGCCCGCGCCGAGCTCACCCCGCCGTTTGAGGGTTACGATTCCGCGCAGTTTGAAGCCGGCGACCACCTCATTGGCTGGCAAAACGACCGCCACGCCTACCGCTATTGTCATCACTTTGACGATCAGCAGATCACCGACCTGGTGCGCGGCGTCCGTACGTTCTACAAGAGTGGCGAGGTCCCCGTGCGCGAGCTTGAGCGTTTCCATGCCGACGGTCGCAGCGGCGAGCTCAACCGCTATGTGATTCTCAAGCGCCTGTAGGTATCGGCGACTCGCCGCCGAGCCGTGCCGCTTCTTTCGGGCAAACTATGCCCACCCTTTTCAACCCATTGACGGAACGCGCAGCTATGCGTTCCATATTTATGACCAAGGAGCCTCATGGGAGCCGTCCACGTTCGCACGCCTAAGAACTTTGTGCTCGAGGAGCGCCTGGAGCGCTACGCCGATGCGATTGAGACGAACCCCGAGGCCTATGCCGGAGATTGGCGTGAAGTCTGTGCGCCAGTTGGCAGCAAGCCATTCGAACACCTTCACCTGGATCTTGGCTGCGGCAAGGGAACGTACCTTGTAGAGCGCGCGGCCCACGAGCCAAACACGCTCTTTATCGGCATGGACCAAGAGCCCATCTGCATCGCCTATGCCGCACAGAAAATCTGCGAGCATGAACTGACCAACGCACTCGTTCTGCCTCGAGGCGCCGCATCGCTGCCGCAGCTATTTGCCACAGGCGAGCTCGATGCCATCACCATCAACTTTCCCACGCCGCAGCCCAAGGCCAAGTACGCCAAAAAGCGCCTCGTCCATGTCGACCATCTGATGCTCTATCGCCCGCTCTTTGCAGCCGGCGCCACCGTAACGCTGCGAACCGACAGCAAACCGTTGCGCGATTACGCCCTGGGACAGTTTGCCGCAGCCGGCTACGATACGCTTTGGGTAAGTGACGACGTCCGCCGCGACCATCCCGAGCATCCCGAGACCGAATATGAATGCCGCACGCGCGAGATGGGCGCCGCCGTCTATGGCATTTGCGCTACGCCCGGCGCGGAACCCATCGAAGAGCAGCTCGCGGCGGGCCGCGCGCAGGAGCAAAGCCTTGCCTGCTACCTGCCCGAAAACCTCGATGAGCTCACCTACGTGCCTCTCGGCATGGAAGAGGCCGTCGAGAACTTCAGAAACCGTGCCCGCAAGGGCAAGAAGCGCCTGCCGCAAGAGTCCTAGGGGCTTCTGATGGTCGCGGCGTCAGCAAATAAGCGCGAATAGGCGCCAGCAAACAACCCTCAAACCTAAGTGAGTAGACTTTTTTGCAATAGCCAAGCACAACCCGCATAACGAAAACTAAAACCGCAGATAGAACCCTTGTGCAAAATCCATGTGCTCGCGACATCGCAAAAAGTCTACTCACTTAGCTGGCAACTGCACCAAACGGCCGGGCAGAACGCCCATTTCCTGCATTTTCTTGCCTGCAAACGCATCGATGCGCCGCTACGCCATAATAGTTGGCGGACAATCGCGAGAGAAAGCAACCACATGGCACAGACCACGACAGATACCGCCGCCAGCACCGTCTCCGGCGCCGGCGCCGCCAGCTCATTCTCGGGCGGCACGGGAACCGAAGCCGAGTTTGGCTCGCTCGGCGCGCTCTCCCCCACCTGGTGGGAGCCCGAGGACGGCAGCGAGCCCGAACCGTGGCTCACGCCCGATCAAGCCTTCGAACGCTTCTTTGAATGGACGAGCGATCGCGGCATTGAACTGTGGGATCACCAAGAAGAGGCCCTCATGGACCTGGCTGCCGGCGATCACGTCATTTTAGGCACACCGACCGGATCGGGTAAATCGCTCGTCGCGCTGGGCATGCTCTTTATGGGCATGGCGCAGGGCAAGCGCTGCTACTACACGGCTCCCATCAAGGCTCTGGTCAGCGAGAAGTTTTTCGACCTTGTGCAGGTGCTCGGCCGCGATAACGTCGGCATGATCACCGGCGACACGCACATCAACACCAAGGCGCCCGTCATCTGCTGCACGGCAGAGATCCTTGCCAACGACGCACTGCGCGAGGGCGAAGATGCCGATGTTGGCTGCGTCGCCATGGACGAGTTTCACTACTTTGCCGACCCTGATCGCGGTTGGGCCTGGCAGGTGCCGCTGCTCACCCTGCCTCACACGCAATTCATGCTCATGAGCGCCACGCTCGGCGATGTCACCGCGATCGCCGCCTCGCTCGAGGAGCACACCGGCGCTACCTGCGACTTGGTCGTCGATGCCCCACGCCCCGTGCCGCTGAGCTACGACTACGTGACGACCTCGCTCGAGGGCACCGTCGAGCTCGCGATGCGCCGCGGCGAGGCCCCGCTCTACATCGTGCACTTTAGCCAGGACGCCGCACTTGCGACGGCACAGTCGCTCGCCAACTTTGGCATTGCCAGCAAGGAGCAGCGCGAGGCCATCAAGGAGGCGGCCAAGGGCACGAGCTTCTCGACGGCCTTCGGCAAGATCCTCAAGCGCTTGCTCGGCTGCGGCGTCGGCGTGCACCACGCTGGCATGTTGCCGCGCTATCGCCTGCTGGTCGAGCGCTTGGCGCAGCAGGGCCTGCTGCCCGTCATCTGCGGCACCGACACGCTCGGCGTCGGCATCAACGTGCCCATCCACACCGTGGTGCTCACCGCGCTCACCAAGTTCGACGGTTACAAGATGCGTCGTCTGCGCGCCCGCGAGTTCCACCAGATTGCCGGTCGCGCCGGCCGCTCGGGCTTTGACACCGAGGGTATGGTAATTGCCGAGGCGCCGGAGCACGAGATCGAAAACGCCAAGCTTATGGCCAAAGCGGGCGACGACCCCAAAAAACTCCGTAAGATTAAAAAGAAAAAGGCCCCCGAGGGCTTTGTCACCTGGAACAAGCAGACCTTTGAGCGCCTGATCGAGACGCAGCCCGAGACGCTCAAGCCGCGCCTGCGCATCACGCACTCCATGGTGATTAGCGTGGTCGAGCAGGGCGGCGATGCCCGAACCCGCGTACACGACCTCATCGAGACGAGCCTGCAGACTCCCGAGGAAAAGGCTAAGCTCGAGGTTCGCGCCGACGAAATCTTCGCCACGCTCATCGATTCCGGCGTCGTCGTTCGCACCGAGGTGCCGCCCGCGCCTGACGCCCCGGCTGACGCCGCACCAGACATCGATTATGCGCTGACGGTCGATCTACCCGAGGACTTCGCGCTCGATCAGCCACTCTCGCCGTTCTTGCTTGCCGCATTGGAACTGCTCGACCCCGAGAGCGAGACCTATACCATGGATCTGATCTCGATGGTCGAGGCAACGCTCGAGGATCCCAAACAGGTGCTGCGTGCACAGGAGCGCGCCGCGCGCGACCGCGCGATGGCAGAAATGAAGGCTGACGGCGTCGAATATGAGGAGCGCTTGGAGCGCATTCAAGACGTCACGTACGAAAAGCCGCTCGAGGATTTGCTCGACGCCGCCTTTGACAAGTACTGCCAGGAAGTGCCCTGGGCAAACGACTACCAGCTCTCTCCCAAGAGCGTCCTGCGCGATATGCTGGAAAGCGCGAGCGATTTTAAGGGTTACATTCAAAAGCTCGGCATCGCCCGCTCCGAGGGCATTTTGCTGCGCTACCTAGCAGAGGCCTACCGTTCACTCGACCGCACCGTGCCCATCGAGAAGCGCGACGAGCGCCTGCGCGACATTATCTCGTGGCTGGGCTTTGTGGTGCGCTCGGTGGACTCGAGCCTGGTGGATGAGTGGGAGAACGCCGGCAACCCCGCTGCACTCGACGCCGCACCGCCGCAGGGCATCGACGAGGTCGTTGCGGACCGTCGCGGCTGCACGCTGTTGGTGCGCAACGCACTCTTCCGCCGCGTGACCCTTGCCGCTCGCGAGCACGTTCGCGACCTGGGCGAGCTCGACGACGACTGGGGCATGAGCGAAATCCGCTGGCAAAAGGCGCTCGATGCTTACCACGAGCAGCACGAAGAAATCCTCACCGACGGAGATGCCCGCAGCGCCGCGATGTTTTCCATTGACGAGTCCGACGAGAAGACCGCGCACGTATGGCACGTGCACCAGATCTTTGCCGACGAGGATGGCGACCACGATTTTGGCATCATGGGCGATGTCGATCTGGACGCCACGCAAGACGGCGGCGAGGTCATCTTCAAAAACTACCGCGTCGGCTTTATCGAGGACCTGCTCGAGAACTAGCCGACCATACTGGAACGAAACGGGGCCGCTGGCAACATCGCCAGCGGCCCCACTTTTGCACTATATGCTATGCCTTACTCGGCATCCTCGACCTCATATGAATCCGCCTCGGCGGGCTCATCGTTTGCCTCCGCCGCAGCCCCGCGCGCCTCGTCAAACGCCGCCTTCATGGTCTTGTTGCCCCACGTGAGCTTGCGAATGGTAAGATCGTCGGCCTTCTTGTTGGCTAGGCGCAGATTGTTCTCGGAGGACAGCAACGCCTCCTTGGTTTTCTGCAGATGGCTAATCGTCTTGTCGATCTCATCGATTGCCGTTTGGAACTTGCGGCTCGCAATCTCGTAGTTGCGGCCGAAATCATTCTTGAACTTCTCCATCTTGGCTTCGAAGTTCGTGACGTCGATGTTCTGCTGTTTGTACTCCGCCAGCTCCTGCTTATAGCGCAGCGAACCCATGGCAGCGTTACGAAGAAGTGTAATCATGGGAATGAAGAACTGCGGGCGGATCACGTACATCTTCTCGTAGCGATAGCTCACGTCGACTATCCCTGCGTTATAGAGCTCGCTCTCGGGTTCCAGCAGGGTGCAGAGCACCGCGTACTCACAGCCTTTCTGGCGACGATCGTGATCGAGTTTCTTAAAGAAGTCCTCGTTTTTATGCTTGGTCGCGGTCTCATCGTTCTCGTTTTTCATCTCGAACATAATCGAAATGACCTCGTTGCCGCTCGCGTCGCACTCGCGGAAGATAAAGTCGCCCTTGGTACCCTCGGACGCATCGTTATCTTTCTCGAAGTACGCGTTAGGAAATGCCGTCATGCGCAGACGGTTAAACTCGGTCTCGCAGTGCTGCTCGAGCGACTCGCCCACCATCTTGGTGGACAGGCGGACCTTCATGTCCTTAAGGCGCTCAATCTCTTCATCCTTGTAGCGAATCAGGTCATCGCTCGCGCGCTTGGCCTGCGCAAGCTCGAGCTCGTGTGCCGCCTTGGCTTGCTCCTCGCGAGAATCGCGCACCGCCAGCTCGCTCGTTAGCTTGGCACGTGCCTCATCGCGCTCTCGTTCCGCCGCGGCGACCGCCTCTGACAGGTTCATTTTTGCCATCAGTTCCTGCTCGCGCAGCTGGGCACGCAGGCCCTCGGCCTCTTGCTCGGACTGAGCCTTTGCGGCGGAAAACTTCTCTTGCACCTTCGCGCGATAGTCAGCAAGCGCGCGCTCGGCCTCGCTGCGAGCGGCATCGAGCTCACGCTGCGACTCTGCCGCGGCAGCGGCAAGCGCCATCTCCTGGGCCTTGTCCGCCGCGGCAAGCCTGGCCTGCAGCTCGGCAATCTGAGCGTCGCGTGCAGCTAAATCGTTTTGAGCAGCGTTGCGCGCCGCCGACTCGGCAAGCTTTGCTTCGTCATCTTTGCGCCCAAGCTGCGCACGCAGGCTATCAATCTCACGCTGGAGTTCGGCATTCTCTTTTTGAGCATTGGCTCGTGCCTCAACCGCCGCGCGCTGGCTTGCACTCTCGCGCTCTGCGGCAGCGCCCTCGAGCTTAGCGCGCAGCTCGGCAAGCTCAGCATCGCGCTTGGCAACCTCTTGCGCCAGTTTCTGATCCGCAGTGTTCTTCTGCTCGACAAGCTGGGCATTGCGCTGAGACTCTGCCTGTTGCAAGGCAGCCGTCGAACGCGAGCGCTCAAGCTCCAGCGCCTGCTCACCCTCACGCTGGACTGCCTTCACACGCTCATCCAGGTCGCGCGAGAACTCGGCATCGCGCACCTGCTTGACGATATCCGCATAGCCGGATGCATCGACCTTAAAAACTTCGCCGCAATGCGGGCACTTGATCTCGTTCATAGCAGCTCCTCGATGGACGCAAATATCAACCGGCTACACTCTACCGCGCCGCGCGGACAAAAAAGGCGCCGCCGCCATAATGGCAACGGCGCCAGAACCACCACAAAGGTGCCTGTCCCCTTTGTGGTGGCTCTGGCGCCCTATAACCCAAAGAAGCTAAGAATCTGATCACGGCTTACGGGCTTGTAATCGTTGGCATCGAGACCGACATCGTAGCGAAAGATAGGGCGCTCGCGATCGCGGTTGCGCACGTTGGTGCGGTCTCCCCTGCTGTGGATATGCCCGTGCAGCATGACGGCGCCACGCGCCTTGCCGTTCCAGCTGAGCATGGGGTAATGGCTCAACACCAGGCGATGGCCCTTGGCATAGCCGGGAGCAATCTCCAGGTAATCGCGCACGTCTTCCCAAATCTGCGGTACGTCGGGATCTTCCCAGTCGCCGTCATGGTTACCACGGATGAGCGTCACGTTCTGACATTCGATACGCTCGCGCAGACGCACCGCCTCCGCCAGGGGCAAACGATAGGTAAAGTCTCCCAAGATATAGAGACGGTCGTCCGCCGCCACGCACTCATTGACGGCATCGATGGCCTTGCGGTTCATCTCCTCGACCGAATCAAACGGCCGATCCATATCGTGCAAGATATTCGTATCGCCCAGGTGCAGGTCGGCGGTAAACCACATCATCGTCTCTGTCCTCATTTCGCAACGTGTTCAACTCGTGCTAAGTATACAGACGCAGCGATGTGGCGGTTATCCAAAGAGCCCGCCGAACAGTCCGCGGCGGCGTTTGTCTTTCTTTTTCGACGCATCACTCTGGGCGTTCTTGCCCTGCCGCATCTTACGGTCCTGTTCCAGCTCATCGTCATCGAGTAGCACATCCCACTCAAACGGATCATCTGCCAGATCAAACAGGTCATCGTCGTCAAACATGGCAGCTTCCCTTACCGACTAGCGAGCATCCACCACATAGAGCCCAACGCGCACCTGATGCCACGGGCTGCGCTCGGGGGCAACCTGTTGCACACGGGCCTCAAATACGTCCTCGTGGCCGTAATACATCATCAAGGACAGTGGGCCGACCTCGTTTCCTGGAACGTAGCCAAGTTTGGTCTTGCCATAGTAAATCGCAACTGCCTCGGGGTCATGGGGATTATCGCGCTCGGCGCACAGTGTCAGTTTATCGCCCGCTTTAAGATCGCCCAGGACCAAGGTGCCATCGGCATATTGAAATCCTGCGATATGAAACGACAGAAGAACACGTGAAGGCTCGTACATAGCAGCTCCCCTAACGGCCGGATAAACCGGTGTTTAACCTTATTGAGAAGTCTACGGGTCCGTGCGGACACAAATTCGCCCCACCCGCGCCTTTTCGACCGTTTGTCGCTACGCCATCTGATTCTAATGCACAAACATGCGCACGAACTTGTGCTTCCAGCTTGCGTAAGGAGCGTAGCGGAATGGCACGTCCAGCCACGTTGCCTTATTCACGATGCTCTTCTTGTGGCTAAACGTATCGAAGCTCTCGCGTCCATGGTACTGCCCCATACCGCTCGCTCCCATGCCGCCAAAGCCCATATGGCTCGTAGCCAAGTGCATGATGGTGTCGTTGACGCAGCCGCCGCCAAAGGGCACGTAGCGCACAAAGCGTTGCTGAACCGAACGGTCCTGGCTAAAGATATACAGGGCCAGCGGCGTCGGACGATCCGTAATAAACGCTTCGGCCTCGTCAAGGCTCTCAAACGTCAGCACTGGCAAAATGGGGCCGAAGATCTCCTCCTGCATCACGGCGTCATCGGGGGACACGCCGTCCAAAATCGTCGGCTCGATCTTGAGCGAGGCCTCGCGCGCGGTACCTCCAAGCACGACCTTATCGGGATCGATCAGCCCGCGCACGCGCGCAAAATGCTTGGCGTTGACAATATGACCGTAGCCCTCGTTATCGAGCGGATACTCGCCAAACATACGGCGGACCTCCTCCTTGATGAGGCCCAGCAGCTCGTCGTGCACGCGCGTATCGACCAGCAGGTAGTCGGGCGCCACGCAGGTCTGCCCCACGTTGAGCCATTTACCAAAGGCGATACGCCGTGCCGCAACCTTCAAGTTTGCCGTCGCATCCACGATGCAGGGACTCTTTCCGCCCAGCTCAAGCGTCACAGGCGTAAGGTTTTTACTTGCGCGCTCCATAACGAGTTTGCCGACCGGAACGCTACCGGTAAAGAAGATCTTGTCCCAGTGCTCATCGAGCAGCGCTTCGTTCTCGGCGCGCCCGCCCTCGACAACCGTCACCAGGCGCGGATCAAATGCCTCTTCACAGATTTGCCTGAGCACCGCGCTCGATGCCGGAGCATAGGCGCTCGGCTTGATGACCACGGTATTGCCCGCGGCAAGGGCGCCAGCGAGCGGCTCGAGCGTCAGTAAAAACGGATAGTTCCAGGGCGCCATGATAAGCGTGACGCCATAGGGCACGGTTTGCGTTTTGCACACGCTCACGGCGTTAGCGAGGTCGCACGGACGCAGGCGCGGACGACTCCATCGAACCACGTGAGCGATCTGATGTCGAATCTCGGAAAGCGATGTGCCAATCTCGCACATATAGGCCTCGTCATGCGACTTTCCCAAATCGGTCTTGAGCGCATGAGCGATATCGGCCTCGTGGGCCCGCACCGCATCGCGTAAACTCACGAGCGCGCGACGTCGAGCATCGACATCAAACGTGGCGTGCGTCTTAAAGTAGGCGCGCTGATCGCCGACGATGCGCGCAATTTCCTCGGTGTTCATGGACCCTCCTAATTCTCGTCCTCAAACATACCACCTGCAACGACCTCGTACATATGCTCGAGCTCCAAGCGGTCCATTAGAAGCGGAACGGGGTATAGCGGATTGGCCTCGGCATCGGCATGCACCGCCATCTCGGGAATGTCAGAGCGGCGAATGCCCAAGACATATTTGGGGATTCCCAGGGCCTCGTTCATGCGGTCGACCCAATCGATAAAGGCCTCGGCCGCAAGACTGTCCTGCGCGGTAGCCGGCGCAATGCCCGCCATGCGAGCAAGATCGGCAAGCTTGGGGGCGGCGGCGTCACCATAAGCGCGAAGCATGTGCGGCAGGATGATAGCGTTGGCCAAGCCGTGCGGAATCCCGTAACGCCCACCCAAGCTGTGTGCGATGGCGTGAACGTATCCAACATAGGAGCGGGTAAACGCAACGCCCGCCTTATACGCCGCCGAAAGCATATTGCGACGCGCACGCATGTCGTCGCCATGCTCATAGGCCTCGAGCAAATTGTCGTGGATGAGCTGCACCGCCTGTCGCGCCATCTTACGCGTATAGGGCGTGGTGCTTCGCCCGATAAAGGCCTCGACGGCATGCGTCAGGGCGTCCATACCCGTCTGCCCCGTAATGGAGGCGGGCAGACCGCGCGTAAACTCGGGGTCGTGCACCGCAAAGCGCGGGATAAGCACAAAGTCGTTAATGGGGTACTTGTAGTGCGTCTCGTCATCGGTGATAACCGCCGCGAGCGTGACCTCGCTTCCCGTGCCTGCCGTAGTGGGAACGGCGATAAGCAGCGGCAGGCGACGATGAATCCGCAGCAGGCCGCGCATCTTGTTGATGGGCTTGCTTGGCTGCGTGATGCGTGCACCCACGCCCTTGGCGCAGTCCATGGCCGATCCTCCGCCAAAACCGATAATGGCCTGGCAGGCGCTCTCTCGATACAGGGACGCCGCTTCTTCCACGTTTGAAACCGTGGGGTTTGCACGCGTTTCGGCATAGACCGTAACGCCAATCCCCCTGCATGCGAGCGCCGTCTCGAGCGGTGCCGTGAGCCCCAGACGGGCAATGCCGGGATCCGTCACGATAAGGACCTTCTGGATCGAGCGCTTTTGAAGCACCGCGGGCACATCCTCGGCATGCTCTAAAATGCGCGGCTCGGTATAGGGCAGGATCGGCAATGCAATGCGAAAAACCGTCTGATATGTTCGGCACCAGGCACGACGGGCTAGATGCATAAAGGAAACTCCTTCATTTGTTGATAGGTCAACATTTGCTCGCCCGATTGTACTCAGCGGCGGTCAAAGACGGCCTGCCAATCGTTAATCAATCAACATCTTCATATCTCAAAATTGTTTTATTAAAAATCATTCCTAATAGGCTTCACATTTGGTTGCATTTATGGATAATAGAACTCGTCAAGACGCACGTCCGGAGAGGGCCCTTACGGGACCGGACGAGCGCACAATCGCCATCGATCGAAAGGATCGAATCATGAAGTTTGTTTGCCCCGTTTGCGGTTATGTGGAAGAGTTCGACGGCGACCAGCTGCCCGAGGACTTCAAGTGCCCCCAGTGCGGCGTTCCCGGTTCTCGCTTCCTGAAGCAGGAGGAGGGTCAGCTCGAGTGGGCTGCCGAGCACGTCGTGGGCGTCGCCAAGATGGAGGGCGTCTCCGAGGACATCGTTGCCGACCTGCGCGCCAACTTTGAGGGCGAGTGCTCCGAGGTCGGTATGTACCTGGCCATGGCGCGCGTCGCTCATCGCGAGGGCTATCCCGAGATCGGCCTGTACTGGGAGAAGGCTGCCCACGAGGAGGCCGAGCACGCTGCCAAGTTCGCTGAGCTCCTGGGCGAGGTCGTAACCGACTCCACCAAGAAGAACCTCGAGATGCGCGTTGAGGCCGAGAACGGCGCCACCGCCGGCAAGACCGATCTTGCTAAGCGCGCCAAGGCCGCTGGCCTCGATGCCATCCACGACACCGTGCACGAGATGGCTCGCGACGAGGCTCGCCACGGCAAGGCTTTCGCCGGCCTGCTCAAGCGCTACTTCGGCTAAGCCAGCAACCTGAGACATAACCTCTAGCTCGATGAGGCCCGGACCGCATGGTTCGGGCCTTTTTCGTGCCTCACAAACTTGTTAACTACCTGAAATAGGACCGCCTTCGGCATCGGCTTCTCGTCAAAAACTAAGTGAGTAGACTTTTTGGAACTTGCCGAGCAGACCATCCATATCACTTTATAAAGCCGCAGGTAAATGCCTTGTTGCAAAACGACCTAGTCGCCAAAGTGCCAAAAGTCTACTCACTTAGATTCGCAGCCGTCCACGATCGAGCCATTTTGTGTCTAACGGGCATCTTTCCGTCGATTACTCCCAATTTTGTCCAGTCAACGAATAGTTCAGACCTGAGTAATGTCTCAGCCCTTTGCTCATCTGAGCTTTTATCACGATATTCAGCATCGAGCATCCTGCATACGGCCTTAACGATCGCGCGGAATCTATCCTCATCCGATATCTGTCTGTGTGTCAGGAGAAGCACATCGTAGCCCATGGCCTGAAGGGCCGTCATGCGGTCAGCGTCACGCAAGCCATCCCCTGCGCGTCCGTGCGAGGCCTTTCCCTGACATTCAATGGCCACCTGTCGCCTGCCGTCCGGCGAAGACAGAAGTATGTCGATATATACACGGGACTTTCCCACAATCGCTCGAGCACTTGTGCTTAGCATCACTTCAACATTAAGCTCTATGTCGCAAAAACCTTCGCCTCCCAGGGATCGCGGCAGTGCAAGTAGCAAATACGCCTCGACCTCAAAAGGCGACGCGGCACCCAATGGAACGAGTTGCGACACCGTCCTAAATCTATTGCCGTAACGTATCCCGCAAACATCTGAACAAAAACGGTCAAGGTCTCCGCCCAAAACCAAAGCGTCTCGACGCCATAAATTTGAGGCGGTGCCGTCCTCGGACGGGCAGCGCACCCAACCGAACGTTGTCGAGATCGCGCCCGAATCAATTGCACGCGAAAGCTCCGCCTCAAGTGCCGCAGGCAGAGCGCACACCGCAAACAAGCCACACATCTCCGCCAATACCAAAAGAAGCTGAAGATCCGTCAGATGCCGTGACATGATGAATGCCGTCAGTAGAGGAGACGTAATCAAAAATCCATGCTCCGTTTCCAGCACGGATTCCCTGGGGAGCTCACCAAGAAACAGCCGCTGCCTAATGCTGGCAGGACAAGTCCGTTTGTTTCTCGTCCGAACCAATGTATGCAACGGAAAACCGAGCGCGACCGCAGCCGTCGGGTTGCGGGCGAGATCATATCGCTGCCGGTCTTCTTCCGGTCGTGGAAGCGACGGACACAAAGCGCGGACTTGAGGAGGCAAACGCCAGTACCTAAAAGCCGATATGTCACAAAGTAGATCCTTCATAGGCACAGGAGAACACGAATTTCAACCCAGTCAGTCACGCATTGGCGCGAACGCACCAAAAATGGCGCCGAACGGACTGCCAAGTTTTCAACAGCCCTCCCCAACTGGCCAAAAGCTTGTCGAGAGCTGGACGAAGCCCTGTTGAAAACCCCATTTTTTTCTCATGCAGAAGCTTTACGCGGCAAGTGAGTAGACTTTTTTTGAACATTCCGAGCAGGCCGGTCTTCCTGCTTTTCAAAACCGCAGGTAGATAGCTTGTTACAAAACTGCCTGGTCGCCAAAGTGCTAAAAGTCTACTCACTTAGATTGCAGAGTGCCCCCCATTAGCTGCAATTCCAAGGTAGTTAGTACTTTTGGACTCAGGTCGTCATACTGGACAAGAATATGAGTTGAGTTTTCAGGGGCAGATGCGCCATCGGCACACCAAAAACAGTCACCGATATCGATAAAAGGGATGCTCGAGCGCGTGAGGGCCCGTGCAAAAGTGCTTCCGCCCGTTCCGCGCTCCGCAACCACGGTGCAGTAAAGGCCCGCGTCTGCATGCTCGATCGAGACCTCTCCTGCCGGAAATACCTTCCGCACAAGCACCATCAGGCCATCACGCGCCTCGCGAGCACGAACGCGCACGCGGTTCACATGTCGCTCGTAATCACCCGATTCCAGCAAGCGAGCCAATGCAACTTGATCTATAGAGCTAACCGACGAGGCGTAAAAACCAAGGTCGCGCCTAAACCGCTCCATCAGCTCGTCGGGCAGCACCATGTACGCTAGGCGCAACGCCGATGACAGGCTCTTCGAAAACGTATTGGTGTAGATAACCGACTGGGCGGCATCGATCGACGCGAGTGCGGGGATCGGCTTGCCGGCAAGGCGGAACTCACAATCAAAGTCATCTTCGATGAGATATCGACCCGGCCGTTCGGCAGCCCAGCTCAGCAGCGCATATCGACGCGCGATGCTCGTCACCAGGCCGGTTGGATATTGGTGAGACGGCATCAGGTGAAGGACATCGGTCCCAGTTTTCTGCAGAGTGCTCAGGTCGACGCCGTCATCATCCAACGGGACATGTCGAACTTTGCAGCCCATAGCCTGATAGATGCGCGTCAGGCGCAAATAGCCCGGATCCTCAACGGCATACACCTTGTCGGCTCCAAGCAACTGAACCAGCATGGTATCGAGCAGCTGGGCGCCCGCGCCGATAACGATATCGTTGGGATCGACATTCATGCCCCTCGTCCCACGCAGATGGTGAGCAATTGCGCGTCGTAGCCGAGCGGTGCCCTGCGCCGGTGCGGGCGAAAAGATTTCGCGCTCATCTTCGGATGCCAGCGTCGCCCGTAGTGCGCTTTGCCAAAGCCGCGCCGCCTCCAAAGCGGAAGGAGAAAGTGCATCGAATAGCTCGACCTGTCCGTTGACATCATGCGCGCTGGGACCCGCAGAGGCGTTATCTCGGTCGATGCCCTCCGCAGCCGAAGCCAAAACCGGTGCATCCGGAAGCTCACAAGCGTAGTAGCCACGACGTGGCATTGAGCAAATATAGCCCTCAGCGAGTAACTGGCTATATGCATTCTCGATGGTAATGACACTGATTCCCAGATGACTGGCAAAGGCGCGCTTAGACGGAAGATGCTCCCCCGCCACAATACGTCCAGCTACGATATCATCTCGAATTTGCTGGTAAACATACTCATAGAGCGATGCTTCGCCGCGTTTTTCCAAATTGTAGTCAAGCATGAGTTTGCCACCTGACCTTATCGAGCTGTTCAATCTGGTATTAGGCTGACCTTATTATTATCTCGAAAACTGAGTATTTTGCCATACCCAGCTCCCCGATAGGATGTTCCGTCAAGCAATGCACATGCCAACCAAGGGAGCAACCATGGCAGAACAGACCGGCAAGGCCGATCGCGTCAAACTCAATCGCGAACTCGCGCAGATGCTCAAGGGCGGCGTCATCATGGACGTCACCACGCCCGAGCAGGCACGCATCGCCGAGGAGGCAGGCGCCTGCGCCGTCATGGCACTCGAGCGCATCCCGGCCGACATCCGCGCCGCAGGCGGCGTCTCGCGCATGAGCGACCCCAAGATGATCAAGGGCATCCAAGAGGCCGTCTCCATCCCCGTCATGGCCAAGTGCCGCATCGGTCACATTGTCGAGGCGCAGGTCCTGCAGGCCATCGAGATCGATTACATCGACGAGTCCGAGGTTCTCTCCCCCGCCGATGACGTCTATCACATCGACAAGACCCAGTTTGACGTGCCGTTTGTCTGCGGCGCCCGCGATCTGGGCGAGGCGTTGCGCCGTGTTGCCGAGGGCGCCACTATGATTCGCACCAAGGGTGAGCCGGGTACGGGCGACGTCGTTCAGGCCGTGCGTCACATGCGCAAGATCCAAAAGCAGATCCGCGACGTTGTTGCCCTGCGCGACGACGAGCTCTTTGAGGCAGCCAAGCAACTGCAGGTTCCGGTCGAGCTGGTGCGCGAGGTCCATGCCACGGGCAAGCTTCCCGTTGTGAACTTTGCCGCCGGCGGCGTAGCGACCCCTGCCGACGCCGCGCTGATGATGCAACTGGGCGCCGAGGGCGTCTTTGTCGGCTCGGGCATCTTTAAGAGCGGCGACCCCGCCAAGCGCGCCGCCGCCATCGTCAAGGCCGTGGCAAACTTCACCGATGCCAAGCTCATCGCAGAGCTTTCGGAGGACCTGGGCGAGGCCATGGTGGGCATCAACGCCGACGAGATCGAAATCATCATGGAGGAGCGCGGACGCTAGTCCGGCAGAAAGGATCGCACATGAGCGATTATGCAGACCAAACGGTCGCCGTGCTGGCGGTCCAAGGCGCTTTTGCCGAGCACGAGGCAAGACTATCCGGGCTTGGCGCACACTGTATTGAGCTGAGGCAGGCGGCTGATTTGAAGCAGGACTTTGACCGTCTGGTACTTCCCGGCGGCGAGTCCACCGTTCAAGGGAAGCTGCTTGCCGAGCTCGGCATGCTCGAGGAGCTTCGTGCCCGTATCGCTGAAGGTATGCCCGTCCTGGGCACCTGCGCCGGCTTGATTCTGCTGGCGCGCGACCTTGCCGCCCACGACGATAAGAGGACGCCGCGCCTGGCAACCATGGATGTGCTCGTCGAGCGCAATGCCTACGGCAGGCAGCTCGGCAGCTTTCGAACCAAGGGGCAGGTAGCCGGCATCGACGGTGAAGTGCCGCTGACGTTTATCCGCGCGCCCCGCATCGTTGAGGTGCACGGCGATGCCGAGGCCCTGGCCGAAGTCGATGGCCGCATCGTCGCCGCCCGCCAAGACAACCAGCTCGGCGTAACCTTCCACCCCGAACTCGACGACGACGTCCGCCTCCACGAGTTCTTCCTCCAAATGTAGGCAGAGTAGAAACGAGCGTGGATTTTCGGACACGCAACAAATGAGAGTGGATAATCTCCCACTTTGAGCTTGAATGCAGGCTCAAACCGGGAGATTATCCACTCTCATGCTATGTAGTCGTTGGGGACGTTCTTAAACGACTAGTCAGACAAGAACATCCCCCAACGACTACATTGCGATAGACGACCACGTTTGCCCAGATAAAACCGACCAAAATAAACCTGTCCCTTTTTGGCAGGTTTGAATCAAGGCAACGCCGATGTTTTGGCACCGACAGCGAGCGCCCACCAGAGCGAACAAATTGGCATGAAAAGAGGACGACATAGACCTTCTGGTCATGCCGTCCTCTTTGAATGACAAGTTGCCGCTCTGGTGGGCGCGCAGCGTCAACTAGTTACGCGGTTTGGTAAAACCGCGTAACCCAACTAGAAGCGGTTGCCGCGGAAGCCGCCGCCGTTGCGGCCGCCACGATCGCCACCGCGACCGCCGCGGTCGTTACCACGGTTGCCGCCAAAGCCGCCACGGTTGCCACCGCGATCGCCATAGCCACCACGGTTGCCGCCAAAGCCGCCGCGACCGCCACGGTCGCCGCCACGGTCACCAAAGCCGCCACGGCCGCCACGATCGCCACCGCGACCGCCGCGGTCGCCACCACGACCACCACGATCGCCAAAGCCGCCGCGACCGCCACGGTCGCCGCCACGACCACCACGGTCGTCACGGCCGCCGCGAGGACCGCGATCCTCGTCCAGGCCCATGGCGACGAGCGGAGCGATAACCTTATCGAGAGCGGCCATCAGCTCGGTGGCCTCCTCGTAAGAAAGCTCGGGCAGGAGCTTCTCCTTCTTGTTGGCAAGCTCGACCAGGCCCTCAGCGGCATCCTCGGCGGCGAAGACAACAATCTTGCGCATATCGCCCTCGGCGTCGTCGATGCGGCCGACCAGATCGGCAGCCTCGGCCTCGGCCATCAGGCCATCGAGCTCACGGAGGCGCATGCCCAGCAGGTCGGACATTTCCTTCTGCTCCATCTTGGGCTTGAGGTCAAGAAGCTTGATGGCGCGCTCGATGTTCGCCATGCGCTCGGCCTTGGCCTCCTCCTCCTTGGAAATAGCAAAGCGACGGCTACGCAGCAGGCGGGCGGCCTTCTGCATCTTGTCCATCAGCTCTTCGTCATCGTAATCAACGGCGGCCTCGACAACCTCGGCCTCCTCCTCGGCGGAAACCTCGTCAGCAGCCTCAACCTCGGCAGCTTCGGTCTCCACGGTCTCGACCGCCTCGACCTCGGCAGCCACGGTCTCGTTCTCGGTCTCGTTCATGATCTCTTCGTTCTCAGACATGAGACTCCTTCTTGGCCCTCTCGGGCATCATCGCCCCATTCGCGGGGCCCGTCGCGCACTCTTTGCGCTTTAAACATTCATGCCTCTCGGCAAAACGTCCATTAGTTTATGGTGTCGCCATCCAATCTAGCTGCAGAATCTATGTGTACACATTAATGCGACATGTGTGACTCGCGACGAGCGTACACCAGCGACGCCACGAACCCGACCACGGCAATTACAGCCGCCACACGCACGGCAGCTGCAAATCCAATCGCCTGGGCAACGTCGGTCGCAACGCCAGCCGCACCGGCAGTCGCCGCAGAACTCGAGAGCAGACCGATAAACAGCGACGGGCCAAACGATGCGGCAATCATATTCCACGTGTTAAGCAATGCCGTTCCGTGAGGATGTTCAGCGGCGGGTAGCGTCTCCAAGCCGGCCGTTTGCGAGGGGCTCAGCACCAAACCGACTCCGGCATACACCACAACGGTCAGTGCCACGACGACGCCGATGTTCATGCTTGCCGCCGTCATCGAGATGGCAGTCTGCCCCACGGCAATCAGGGCAAAGCCGACCGGCAGCAGCGGCCATGCGCCGCGGGCGTCCATCACGCGTCCGCCCACAATCGAGGTCACGGCGTTGCAGGCAATTGCTGGCAAAATGAGCAGGCCCGCAACAAGTGCGGTCATGCCGTATGCGCCCTCAAAATAGAGCGGCAACAAAACGCTCATCGAGAACGTCGTCGTCATCGACACCACCACGAGCAGGCACGCAGGCCAAAAACGAACGCTCGCCATGGGACGCACGTTAAGCACCGGATGCTCGAGCTTAAGCTGGCGGGCCGCAAACAGGCCGAGCAGCACAATGGCAGCGAAAAGCGTCACGATGCCGGCAATCAGATTGGTCGAGAA
This sequence comes from Collinsella sp., assembly GCA_046979165.1. GTDB lineage: Bacteria > Actinomycetota > Coriobacteriia > Coriobacteriales > Coriobacteriaceae > Collinsella. The sequence continues at coordinate 96,617 of JBKWJT010000003.1, read as the reverse complement.
CTCGCCTACGGAATACACAAATGCCGTAATGCCGGCGGCGAGCAAAACAACCGACAGAATATCAAGCGTGGTGTTCAAGCGCTCTCCGACATTCTGAACGAGCTTTACGCCCGCCGCAGCGACCGCAATACCGCCCACCAGCGGCACTACGAACACCGCCCTCCAGCCAAATAACGTGCACATAAAACCGCTAATCACGGGTCCAAACGCCGGCCCTAGCGTAATGCAGGCGCCGCCCAGGCTCAGATACAGACCGAGCTTCTCGCGCGGGGCGCAAGACAGCACCACGTTCATCATGAGCGGGAACAAGATGCCCGATCCCGCAGCCTGCAAAATACGACTTGGCAGCAAAACGCTAAACGACGGAGCGACCAGGCACAGGACTTCGCCGGCGACCATGCATCCGCATGCGAAAAACAGCAGCTTGCGCGTCGAGAAACGGCCGGACAGGAAGGCCATGATGGCCGTAAAAATCGACGTCACGATCATGTAGCCCGAGACGAGCCACTGTGCCGTGGTGGCACTCACCGAAAAGGCCGCCATAATGTCGTGCAACGCCACGTTAATGATGTTCTCGTTAAACGCGGCAACAAAGGCTGCAATATACATTACGACGAGAATCGCCGCAGTGGCCGATGGCGTTACTTGAACTTGTTGCTGAGATTTGCTCCCCATGCATTTCCTTCCTCTTGGAACGACAGTCGCATCGCCCCAGAGGGACAGTCCAGGGCGAAAAATGAGCCCTAGACTTACGCCAGACGCCGTACACGACGAATCTGGCAACATGGTCCAACATCGAAAGATTGTAACGCGGACGCACAGCTTTCCTTCCGCGCTATTATTAAAAGTCCACGAAAGCATAAGACATGAGGAGCCCGCCATGATTAAACCCATCATGAAGTCCGAGTTCTTTTTGCGTCTGCCTTCCGAAGACGCGGGACCCGACGATGCCGCAACCGGGCAGGATCTCCTGGATACACTCCACGAGCATGAGCGCGAGTGCGTGGGCCTCGCCGCCAACATGATCGGCGTGCGCAAACGCATCATCTGCGTAAAGGACGGCAACAGGACACTCCTGATGTACAACCCTCAAATTCTTGAGCAGGTCAATGCCTATCAGACGAGCGAAGGATGCCTCTCGCTCGTCGGCGAGCGTCCCTGTACCCGTTATCGCCGCATTAAGGTTGAGTATTTGGACGAGGACTTCGTCCACCGCATCAAAAACTTCTCGGGCTACACCGCCGAGATCATCCAACACGAAATCGACCACTGCAATGGCGTCGTGGTTTAGGCCACCTGCCAAAATGAGGGTACCGGAGGCCTCCCTATGGATATCAGCCGCTTTGGCGAATTCGCCATCTTAGCGCAGTCACGCACGTTTCTTGATGCGGCGGAACTGCTTTTCATGTCGCAATCAACCCTCTCCAAGCACATCATGGCAATGGAGCACGAACTCGGCTGCAAGCTCATCGATCGAAGCCAGCGCCACGTAACACTCACCGCGCAAGGTGAAGCGCTCCTCCCCTATGCGCAAAAAATTGCGACGCTTCAGCACCGCTATCTTGCCGCCATTCAAATAGGCGCAGGTGAGCCGCTCGAGCACCTCACCGTAGGTTCTATCCCCATTATGGCCCCTTATGGGATCACGGACGCCGTCATCGATTTTCAGCAGGCGAACCCCTCATATTCTGTTGAGCTCATCGAGGGCGAGGGCGACACACTCAAGCGCATGCTCCTGCACGAGGACATTGACCTGGCCTTCATCCGTGACGGCGGCGCCATCGAGCCGGAGTTCAAAAAGATTCCCTTTACGACCGACCGGCTCGTGGCCGTCCTTCCGCTCGACCATCCGCTCGCCGAACGTGACGCCGTTGAGATAGACGACCTTATCGACGAGAATTTCCTCATGCTTCCCCAAGGCTCGTTCGTAAGCGAGCTCGTCCTTTCCCTTTGTCGCGAAGCTGAATTTGGCCCACGTGTTACGTTCACCGGCAAACGAGCCGAGAACATCATCTCCCTTGTCGCGCGCGGCGCCGGCGTCTCATTCCTCATGCGCAAGCCGGCGGAATCGCTTGCCAGCGGAAAGGTAGCCCTGGTGCCGCTTGAGCCCGCGACGACCTCCGAGGTCAGGCTCTACCTCAAGCGGAACGCCGCGCACTCGCAGGCGGTCGTCTCGTTCATCGGCTTCCTCCCCTACCGTCAGCTCCTGCAGGGCGACCGTACATCTTCCACCGCGGCACGACCGTCATAATCCCCGCTGCTCCACAACCGCAGACCTGTGTCCGCAAACACGCTGACAACGGCACATAATACAAATATGCCTCGGGCGGCACGTCGCCGCCGAGGCATATTTAGTTAAAGTGCGCAGAAAGACTAGTCCACCGAGATGTTGAGTGCCTTACCGCCCTCGTCCTTCTTGGTACCGATCACCATAGCGGCGACAAGAGCCAGAACGAAAGCGACCACACCGGAGATGACAAGGCCGATAAAGCCCGTGTCGATGCCGGCAGGGTTAATAAAGCTCGGGAAACCGAGCGGGCCGGAGGCGCCGAAGGCATAGAGCTTGGCACCCATGAGGCCGGCAATGGCGCCGCCTACACCAGCGGAAATAAAGGTTGCCCACATAAGGCGCTTACGCGGCAGCAAGATGGCGTAAAGCGCAGGCTCGTTGACACCGAAAATCGAAGAGACAAGGGCGGGAATGTTGACGGCAGCATTTTCCTCGGAGTCCTTGGTTCGGATGATCATGCCAAGCACAGCGCCGGCGATGGCACAACCGCCTGCATACACGAGCGGGTTAATGAGGTCATAGCCGTAGGTTGCGACATCGAGAAACCACAGCGGGATGATACCCCAGTGCAGGCCGAACATGACGAGCAGGCTCCAGAACGTGCCGATGACGAAGCCGGCGATGGCGGGTTGGAAGTTGATGAGCATCAGAATGATCTGGGCAACGATATTGGAGAGGACCGTCATGACCGGACCGACCACAAGCAGGCCAAGGATGCCGCAAATGAGGAGCGTCAGGATGTTGGAGAAGAACGAGCTCACAAGCGCGGGCAGCGCGTTAGAAAGGGCCTTGTGTACCTTGGAGGCAATCCAGACGATAAAGATCGCAGGCAGAATCGTCGATGAGTAATTCTGCATGATCAGCGGGATGCCAAAAATATCACCGTAGACATTGGACTCGAAGACCGTGCCGGCGCCGAGCGTGTAGAGCGGATCTCCGCCCATAAGGCCAACGAGCGTCGGGTAGACGAGGATACCGCCGAGCGCCATTCCCATAACGGGCTTAAGTCCGAACTTCTTGGCCGACGTCCAGCCAATGATTAGCGGAAAGTAATAGAAGACCGAATCTCCGATTGCCGAGAGCGTCACATACGTATTGCTGTCCTTGGCAAGCCAACCGGCAACCGTGCAGAGCGCGAGCATCGACTTGATAAAGCCACCGGCCATAAGCACGCCAAGAACCGGTTGCAGAATCTCGGAGATGATGGCAAGCAGACGCGAGAATGGATCGCCCTTTTTGACGTCGTCGCCTTCATCGATATCGAGTGCGGGTTTGGAGTCGAACCCGCCAATCTGAACAAGGTCGTTGTAGACGGCCTCGACAGTGGCACCAATCACGACCTGATACTGTCCGCCGGCTTGGATGACGTCAACGACGCCCTTCGTCGCCTTAAGCTCATTGGTCTGGGCGAGCGATTCATCCTTGAGGTGGAAGCGGAGACGCGTAATGCAGTGGCTCACGTCTAACACATTGTCTCGACCACCGACCTTTGTGATGATTTCATCGCAAAGCTTCTGGTATTTCATGGAATTCTCCTTTTTCTGAGCGGGGTATAGCGTAGATTTCAGGCCTCCGTAGTCGACGTGGGAGGGCAAGGAACCCGCTTCCCCCTTTGAGATCCGCGGACGCACGTACGCCCGGGATGGGAAACGGCAGAGAAGATGGAAGATACCGATCACATGGCAATGAGCCTCATTGGCCCATGCCACGCAATCAGGTCTACAGACGCGAAGCTGCTGCGCCGAGAAGTCTCGTCGTCTGGCAGAACTTGTCACACAGACGTTCCGGTTCACCCTGGGGAATCTGAGTACGCTCGGTCTCAAAGGAGAGGCCGTACTCGCGCGCCGGAAGGAAATACTCGAAATAGCCGTTGGTGTAACCGCAGACTATTCCCTCGACCGGGCATTCGCGCTTCATGCGAATACCCAAGTCGCTGCCGAGCTCACTCGGGAACACAAAGAGATGCAGGCCGCCCAGACTGATGACGGCACACTTAAGCGTGAGCGAAAAGTCGTCATGGGCAACGGTGTGATAGAACGTCTGAGGCTCGATGCGGTCAAGAACGACCTCGCGATCGAGCTTGATCTGGGAAATCGCCTCGGCAAGACCGGTCGAAACGCGCTCGACCTCGGGAATGCCGCGTCCCTGGCGAAAATTGCGGTCGCTACAGTCGCCAGCAGCACCGACGACCATGGCCGGATAGTAACCAAGACTCTGAGCGAGCTTTTTGCCGGTAAGACCGGCGAGTTCGCTCGTGAGCTCCGTGCAGTCGGGTCCGACACAGGCAGAATGCACCGCCCAGTTCACAAAGCCCGCAAATGGCTTGCCTTCGGTATCGAAGAACGATACGACAATGACCTCATTGTCGGCGAGTTCACCTGGGATGATGCGGTTGTCGTAGAAACCGGTGATGACTTTTTTGCCCATGCGGCAGGTCGCAGGTCGCGCGTTGGCGCGGCACTCTTCGAAGCATTGACAGATGGTATCGAGGAACCAGCGATAGTAGTCCTCGTTGAATTTTCCCGTCCACCAGCTGCGATGGTAGGCGACGATCGAAGTGTGGTCGTGCGTCGCGGAGAGCAGAACGCAATCACGGTCGATTCCGTAGCGCTCGGCGAGCATCGTCTTAACCTCCTCGGCCATGCTTTCCTCAAACTCGAGAACATCGGCGTTGAAGAGAAAAACTTCGCGGTCGTCCTGTTGGAAAAGAATCGCGTTGGCGAAGACGTCGTCATGGACGCCTGTCGCAGGCTCCAGACGGTTGGGGAGGTTACGGTATCCGATTAGATAGATGTCGCCTTGCGGGGTGATCTTGCGGCGTGCATGTCCGATATTCATGCAAGTTCTCCTTTTTGTCGCGCCGCGTTCAAAGCGGCAAGGATGGTTTGGAGGAGGCGCTCATGGGAGCCGGCGGCAAAACCGGAGTTCATGGCCTCATAGGTGATTTTCTCGTACGCATCGGGGGCTGGCAGATACTTCTGCCCTCCGTTGACAAGCGTGGCAAAGAGCACGGGGCAGAATCGGGCGGCGCGCACGGCGGCGCCAAACGAGCTCGAAACCTCGGGCTGGATACCAACGAACTCGGCATTTCCCAGCCGAAGTAAATAGACCCTCGTACGCTGTTCGCCTGCCGCATGAAACTCATAAGTTCGATGCGGGGCCAATGAGCAGAAGTCGGCGCGCGTCTGGGCGGGCAAAAGGACGTCGACCGTGCGAGCATCGACGCCGATGGCATCGTCCTCACGCGCCGCACGGACGGCCTCAATCAACGCATCGCTCATAGCGCGACCCTGTCGATGCAGCATGCGATATCCACTCTCGTGAGCATCTAACGTTTGCTTCGCCCCGGTCGAATCGAACGCAACGGTCACGGCGCGCTCCGCCGGACTCTGATCCCCCGCGGCACCGGGTAGCAGCAACACGACTCCGCCCAATTCGCGCTCGAGAGCCATGGCGGCAAAGCCAAAGAGGTCCCCGCTCACCAAGCGCTTCCCCTGAGAATCGTGCGATCCGTCGAGCACGGAAGACTGGACATCAGCCGTCGCAAGCATGGCAACGAACCCGCCCTCGGCATCCCTCGCGACAAGTACGGGCATCGCGTGGTCGGCAAACCCCTTGGGGTCTACTCCCAGCCACCAGCCGGCCGGTGTCTCAATGTCGCGGTTAACGTTCACAGGACAGTAGCCCTCCGCCGAGGCGAGCGTGACAGAGCGAATGCCCGCAACCGCCTGCTCAACGGCCGCGCGTGTCGCGGCGATGAGCGCGGCACGATAGCGCTCATTTCGATCGCGGGCATCGGTGTCGGCCAGATGCCCAGGGGTGCGCACGTGAGGCGCAGAAAACGTGTGGGTCGGGACCACCCAAGAAAAGGCGCCGTCGCAATTGGAGACATCCTTGACAACCTCACGCAGATCGACGAGTAGGGCCGGAGCGATCGAGGTAACCTCAAGTGAAAGGATGCAAGCGCGCCGCCCCATCCCTTCGACCACGAAGGCACGGGCAAAGATTTCATGACGGAGTGCGTCGAAACCGTCGAACGGCAATACGTCCTCTAAGTTAATGGCCACCCGGGCGGCTCCGGCCTTCATCTCTCCCTTATCCATGGCGAACGCCCTCCTTTATCTGTCGCTCACTCGATGCCGTACAAGCGCTGTGCCGTGCCGCCAAGCATAAGGTCCTTGTCCGTATCACTTAAATCTGTAGCGCGGACGCAGGCGACACCCTCTGTTAGCCACTCGCGTTTAACGGGATAACTCGTACCAAAGACAATATGGTCTGCACCAAGGACTTCAACCGCACAGGCAAGAAGCGTCTCGCCCCAAGGCTGAGCATGGGACATGTCGAAATAGATGTTGTTCTCAAGACGCTTGGAGACCGTCTCGGTATCGGTCTGGAAGCGACCCGAGGTATCTGAACGCTTGGGACCGTGCGGCAGCAGCATCTCCTTAAACGCAAAATAAGCGCCACCGAGCATGGAGTGGACCATCTTGACGTTGGGATAACGCTCGAAGAAGTCGCTGAAGATTTCACGACCGATTGCCGTGGTCTGGTCGACGCAACGGCCGTAGGAGCGACGCAGGTTGTCGTATGCGAGCAGCGACGTATGCTCGACCGGTACGGGCACATGGTGCACGTAAACGGTGACGCTGCGTTCGTTCAGTCGCTCAAAAAAGTTCGAAAAGATCGGATCGTCAAGATAACGCTTGCCGTAGTGGGCGCAGAGCTGCACGCCCGCGAAACCCTCGTCGAGCCTGCGATCGAGCTCCTCGAGGTTCGCCTCGGTGCCAAAGGGAGGCACGGCGACAAGCGGTATCAAGCGACCGTTCGACGCTTTTGCGTCAGCGGCCATACCGTCGTTGAAGCGCCGGCACATCTCGAGTGACATCCACTCATGGCAGCCGGGGAGTTTGAGAATCGCTTTATCGACCCCCGCCTCGTCCATGTCTGCCAGACGCTTCTCAAGGGTGTAGTCTCCCTCGATATAGTTGAGGCCTGGGAAGCCAGCGGGCTTTTCGATCACAATCTGTCGCTTGCCCGTGGGGCTTACGGTCAGGTAGCCCTCGGTGTCGTAAGCGCGGGGCACCTCGGCCAAAAACTGTTCACAGAGTGTCTCGTCATGGAAGATGCGCTCGTCAAACCAGTAGGAATTTGCATCGATAATCATTGGTGGGGACCGCCTTTCATCTTGTCGAGAACATTCTAAAAAAGCGGACACACGGACATCAATTCCAGTTGAAGCACACTGTATTCCATTTTGGAATACAGTTTTCCGTTCACACGCGATTCCCACTCGCCCAAACGATCGAGACGCCGACAACGCGAGCTTTAACAGAAAACGGTCGGCCCGCATCCGTTGCGGGCCGACCGTTTCATTACAGGCTACCTTTGCCGTTACGCCTGACGGTAATGGTCAAAGAAGTCGGCGAGGTCTTCGAGGGACTCTTTGAGTACTTCCATGCGCGGCAGGTACACGATGCGGAAGTGATCGGGCTCGGCCCAGTTAAAGCCGCCGCCGCGCGTGATCAGAATCTTCTTCTCGTGCAGCAGGTCGAGGGCAAACTGTTCGTCGTCGGTGATGTTGAACTTCTTCACATCCATCTTGGGGAAGATGTAGAACGCCGCGCGCGGCTTGACCACCGAGATGCCATCGATCTTGCTGAGTGCCTCATACACAAAGTTGCGCTGCTCGAAGACACGACCGCCGGGGCGGATGTAGTCGTTAACCGACTGATGGCCGCCGAGCGCCGTCTGGACGATCGACTGAGCCGGCACGTTGGAGCACAGGCGCATGTTAGAGAGCATGTTGACGCCCATGATGAAGTCGCTCATGCAGCGCTGGTTGCCCGAAAGCACCATCCAGCCAATGCGATAGCCCGCGATCATATGCGACTTGGACAGACCGCTAAACGTAATGCAAGGCAGGTCGGGGGCGAGCGATGCAATGGAGACGTGCTCGTAGCCGTCCATGCACAGGCGGTCGTAAATCTCGTCGGCAAAAATCATAAGCTGGTGCCTGCGCGCGATCTCGACAATGCCCTCGAGCACCTCGCGCGGATAGACAGAGCCCGTGGGATTATTGGGGTTGATGATGACGAGGGCTTTGGTCGCGCTCGTGATCTTGGACTCCATATCCTCCAGGTCGGGATACCAATCCGCCTGCTCATCACACAAATAATGTACGGGATGACCGCCGGCAAGGGTTGCGCACGCCGTCCAGAGCGGATAGTCGGGGCTGGGGATCAGAATCTCGTCGCCATTGTCGAGCAGCGCGTTCATCGAAAGCTGAATGAGCTCGGACACGCCGTTGCCCGTGTAGATATGCTCCATCTGAACATTGGGCAGACCCTTGATCTGCGAGTACTGCATAATCGCCTTGCGCGCGGAGAACAGGCCACGCGAGTTGGAATAGCCTTCGCAGTCGGGCAGCTGCTGGCGCATGTCCTTGATGACCTCATCGGGCGTGCGGAAACCGAAGGGCGCCGGGTTGCCGATATTGAGCTTGAGGATGCGCTCGCCCTCGTCCTCCATACGGGCGGCCTCGTCGACGACGGGACCGCGCACGTCATACAGGACGTTATCGAGCTTGGTGGATTTAGAAAAAGTACGCATGGTGGTGCTCCTTGCAATTTGAGCTGAGGGATGGGGTTCGGGTTTGGAATCGTTGCGGGGTGATGATGCCTCGCCTTGATCGGCGTCGCCAGCAAGCAGCCAGGTAACATCGACCTCCAAAATACGGGCGAGCAGCTCAGCCACATCGCGCCGCGGGATCGTCTTGCCGCTCACATATTGGCTCATCTGACTCTTGCCGAGTTTTTTGCCGAGCATCTCCGATGCGCGGATCACGTCCGACTGGCGAACGTCGCGATCGGACATAGCCTGTCGCAGGCGATCGCTAAACGTCTCTTGGGCCACTAGAACCTCCTTGCTGGCAAAGTTCAATTTATAGAACACGAATTGAACCATGGTTCAATTTAGCAAGCAGTATAACGCGGCGCTTCATTCGAAAGTTCAATTTCATAAGAAAATGTATCGGACTCCGAGATCTGCCCAAAGCAAACAATGGCGTGTACACGTTTAGAGGTATTCGAGAAAACGGGCGGCGGCAAGCGAAACGTCGGCCGTTCGATATATGGCATTGATCTGCCGATGGGGATGTCCCTCGAGCGAACGCACGGCAACATCGAACTGACAACGGCGCAAGATGAGCGCGGGAAGAATGCTCACGCCCAGGCCGTCCTCGACCATAGCCATAATCGCATAATCATCCCAGGTCGACAGCTTGGAGCACACCGTCAGCCCCGCCCGACGGAACAGCGGCGTAATCTCGTCATCGGTGCCGCGTTCTAGCAGAATAAACTGCTCGTTGGCTAAATCGGCAAGAGAAACGACCTCCGCCGTGGCAAGCAAAGAATCTGCCGGCACTACCGCCATCAACTCGTCGCGCACCAAAGACCGCGATGCCATGCCGTTTTCTCGTGGCTCACGCGGGATAAAGCCCAGGTCGCAGCGGCCTTCCGCCACCCATTGCTCAATCTCGGAGTAATCACCCATCAGCAGCTCGTAATCGACATCCGGATGATCGGCGCGAAAGCGCGCAATCACCGGCGGCAGCACGTGGGTCGCCACACTCGAAAACGTACCGATGCAGATTTTGCCGCGCATGAGCCCGCGCATCTCATCCACCCGTCGCTGCAAGCGAGTGAATTCCTCGCAGAGCGCCTCGACAGCCGGCATGACCTGCCGCCCGTCGGCAGAAAGCACTACGCCCTCGCGACTGCGGTCGAGCACCTTAAAGCCCCAATCGGCCTCAAGATCGGCCACCATACGGCTCACGCCCGACTGCGAATAGCTCAGGCGCTCGGCAGCACGCGTAAAGCTTCCGGCGCGCACCGTCTCCAACAGCACCTGCATCTTTTGAATATTCGTTTCCACGACACGCCTCCACCTTTACATGAATTTTTGTCATGTTAGCCATGCATTATATTCGCTTTTCTTCTATTGCCAGTTCGCCCATAGTGAACATGCTCGAATATAGAGGGGACGGAAGCGCATGGACAACGGACTGTTTACGTACTTAGCAGCATTGCTATTGTTTGGCTCCAACGGCATCATCGCCGCTGCCATCGCGCTGCCGAGCTCCGATATCGTGCTACTGCGCACGTTTTTGGGCGCCCTCTCGCTTGTCACTATCCTTGCCATCACCCAACGCCATAAACTGCAGGCGCCATCTCGTCCCCGCGAAGCCGCAGCACTCCTTCTGTCGGGAGCCGCGCTGGGTGCCAGCTGGATTTTTCTGTTCCGTGCCTACCAGACGATCGGCGTCGGCGTATCCTCGCTGCTGTACTACTGTGGCCCCATCATTGTCATGGCGCTCTCCCCACTCATCTTTGGTGAAAAACTGACCGGCGGCAAAATCGCCGGCTTTATCGCCGTCGCCTGCGGCGCTTTTCTCATTGCAGCGCAAGGTCTCGGCGGCAACATGCCCATTGCGGGCATCGTCTGCGGCATCGCCTCGGCATTTTGCTATGCGCTGATGGTCATCGCTAGCAAGGGTGCGCCGCACATCGAGGGTCTCGAGAACTCCGCGCTCCAGGTGAGCGCCGCCTTTGTGACCGCGCTGGTCCTTACGCTCGTCACCCAAGGCGCTCCCTCGTTTTTCTCCCCCGACATCGCCGCAGGCATCGATTGGCGCACCGTCGTCATGCTCGGCGTCGTCAACACCGGCATCGGTTGCCTGCTCTACTTTAGTGCCGTCGCCAAGCTGCCCGTCCAGACCGTCGCGGTCGTCGGCTACCTCGAGCCGCTTTCGGCCGTCGCGTTCTCGGCCGTCCTTTTGGGCGAAGCCATAACACCGATCCGCCTGATGGGCGCCGCGCTTATCATCGGCGGCGCGATTTTTTGCGAACTCGCCGGCAAACGCGCAAACGCCAAGGCTGGCATCGCCCAGACAGTACGTGCTTAAAAGCCCCTGCTTTGAAATGCTACCTGGGTAGATAAATAATCCCCAGCTGAGGATTATTGTCTAAAATAACCCGATGTGCCAAACTGCTCTTGTATGTATAAAGACGGCATAAAGTTTTTTGTCCTAGACAGATAACCGGATGTCTAAGGGAGTCCTCGTGGCACACAATAAACTGGAGGCAAACCTCCAAGACCAGCACGGGCAAGGCGGGCACGGAGCCATCCCCCTCTCCGCTGGCATGCTGCTCGTAACGCTCGGCGTCGTCTATGGTGACATCGGCACGAGCCCCATGTACACCATGAAATCAATCGTCGCCAACAACGGCGGCATCGGTACCGTCAGCGAGGACATGATCCTGGGCGCGCTTTCGCTCGTCATCTGGACCATGACGCTCGTGACCACGGTCAAGTACGTGGTAATCGCCATGAAGGCCGACAACCACAACGAAGGCGGCATCTTCGCCCTGTTTAGCCTGGTGCGAAAAGTGGCACCATGGCTGATCCTACCTGCCATGATCGGCGGCGCGGCACTGCTCGCCGACGGCATCCTCACCCCCGCGGTCACGGTCACCACAGCCATCGAGGGTCTGCGCACCATCGAATGGGGCCATGCGCTGCTGGGCGACGGCCAGACCAACGTCATCATCATCACAATCATCATTATCTGCGGCCTATTTGCCATGCAGCGCGCCGGCACCTCGTCAATCGGCAAGCTCTTCGGCCCGCTCATGACGCTGTGGTTCCTGTTCCTGGCAGGCGCCGGTCTGTTCAACATGCTCGGCAACCTGTCCATCTTGCGCGCGCTCAACCCCATCCGCGGCATTATGTTCCTGTTCTCGCCCATCAACCATTCGGGCATTATGGTGCTCGGCTTTGTCTTCCTGTCGACAACCGGTGCCGAGGCACTCTACTCGGACATGGGCCACGTGGGCAAGGCAAACATCTATGCATCCTGGCCATTTGTTAAGGCGGCCCTTATCCTCAACTATCTGGGTCAGGGAGCTTGGCTACTCGCCAATAACTCCAACCCCCAGATGCTCGCGATGGATATCGTTAACCCGTTCTATATGATGCTTCCCGAGCCCCTGCGCCCCTTTGCCATTGTGCTTTCGGCCGTGGCGGCCATCATCGCCTCGCAGGCGCTCATCACCGGCTCGTTCTCGCTGGTATCCGAGGCAACGCGCCTCAACCTTATGCCGCACCTACGCATCCACTACCCCAGCGACACCAAGGGTCAGCTCTATATTCCGCTCGTCAACAACATCATGTGGGTCGGCTGCATCTTCATCGTGCTGTTGTTCCAGAACTCCGAGCGCATGGAAAGCGCCTATGGCCTCGCCATCACCGTGACCATGCTCATGACCACCACGCTGCTGACGAGCTATATCGCCGGCATCCTCAAGCACAAGCTGGGCGCCTGCATCTTTGCCCTGCTCTTTGGTGCCATTGAGCTGTGCTTCTTCGCTTCGTGCCTCACCATGTTCTTTGACGGCGGCTACGTCATGATCTTCCTGGCCGCACTGCTGTTCGGCCTTATGTATGTGTGGCGTCGCGGCACCGCCATCGAGCGCACGCAGACGATTCTGCTGCCCGTCTCCAAGTACATCGACCAGCTCAACCGCCTGCGCAATGACGAGACCTACCCCGTGCTCGCCGACAATCTGGTGTTCCTCACCAACAGCCCCGACCCGCTCACGCTCGACCGCGACGTGCTCTATTCCATCCTGGACAAGCATCCCAAGCGCGCCAAGGCATACTGGTTCATCAACGTACACGTTACCGACGAGCCCTATACGCACGAGTATTCCGTTGAGACCTTTGGCACAGACTTCCTGTTCCGCGTGCGCTTGGACCTGGGCTTTAAGGTCAATCAGCGCATCAACGCCTACCTGCGCCAGATCGTTGGCGACCTGATGGCCTCGGGTGAGTTGCCGCCGCAGCACCACACCTACTCCATCTACGAGACGCGCGGCAACGTGGGCGACTTCCGTTTTTGCATGCTGCGCAAGATGCTTGCCCCCGAAACGGACATCAACCGCAATGACCACCGCGTGATGGCCATCAAGTACGCCGTCCGCCGCGCTTGCGGAAGCCCGGCGCGCTGGTACGGTCTCGAGAACTCTGCCATCATCATCGAGTACGTGCCGCTGTTTGCCCGCATGCGCCCGGCCGTTAAGCTCGTGCGCACCCAGGTGCCGCTCGAGGTTCAGATTGAAGAGGCCGAGGAAATGGAAGTCGACATCTTCTCGGACGACTTGGTCAACGGCAACGAAGCCGGTAGGGACATGAACGTCGACCCCACCGAGTTGCTCGAGAGCGTCGCCGATACGCCCGAACAGCAACAGCTCGACGGCCTCGAGAACGAACAGCTCAACGACGCCAACTTCTAGCGACGTCACAAATCAACGACAGCGGCCCTGCACCTCACGGGAGATGCAGGGCCGCTTTGCATTGCGGTAAAGCTATCGGCTACGAACGACGCGGCTCGGGAACCACGAGCCTATCGGGGCTCGCGCCCTCGGCATCCATCAGGCTCACGTAGCGAATCGACGGATCCCCATACATCGCGTAGTAATAATTGCCCGTGCGCGCGCTAAAGCATCCGGTGTAGATAGTCTTCTCGAACTTGCCATCGCCCATCCTGGACGCTCCCTCGATCATCACCACGCCCTCGAGCGAGCGGAACATGCGAACGACGTTTTCGGTCTCGCTCTCCTTTTGCGGGTAATTGGCATTGAGGTACGCCGCCTTTACAAAACGGCTCGGCGAATAGCAATCGCCCGGAATGCCGCGCATGCCGGCACCGGCTCCATAGGGCTTGAGCTCGGCGCCACGCCATGTCGCCGTCTGCGGAAAATCGCTTGTGGCGGTGATATAGGTGCGTAGGTTTTCCATATGCCACGGGAAGGTCGGCTGATTGGCAAGGGTGTCGACCGGATCGTCGTATACATGCAGGCCGTCAGCCATCATCTCGACCACGATGCTGCGCTGGCTGTCGCCGATAATCCAATGGAGCAGTGACACGCCCAGCCCCTCTCCGGCAGATTTGGCGACAATCACCGTGTCGCGCAGCGCGGCCTCGACCTCATCGACCGTCGAGAACGTCGCTGCCACCCACAGGGGAAACTCATAGGCCGCGATATTGGTCTTGCCGTCGACAGGGCCCTCGGCATACTCGGCATAACCCGGGAAATTGAGACCCGCCACGGCAAGGCCCGCATCGTTGCCGCAATCGAAGAACATAGGGTAGTTCCTGTAATCGATGCACATACCGATCACCGCGTGCGCCGCTGTCGCGTCGTCGATAAACGAATACGGAATGTGAAACCCGCGCGGCATCACGCGAACCTGTTGGCCGTAGTCAAAGCTCCAGTCGAGATTGCGGCCCAGATACATGTGGCCAGAATTATCGGTAAATCGAATACTCGTACACATAGCGCCTCCTAGCTTTACGTTCTTGCTAATTTCATTGTCTCCAAACAAAAAGGCGCTAAACACAAAAGCCCGGACATGACAACAATGTCATGCCCGGGCCAAAAGAGACGAAGTGCGGTGCTTTGGTCCCCTTAGACCAACTTTCCAAGACAGTGATCGATCATATGCTGGATCATCTGTGCCTCAAAGCCCGCGTAGTCGCGGCGGCACTCCTTCATCTTGCCGTCGACAATCTGGTCAAAGGCAACCTTGCACTTGATATAGCGCGTGGACTTGGTGACCTCCTCGTGCGTCAGGCAGCTCTCCTCCATCTTGCTGGCACCCAGGCCAAACACCAGACGGGGGTTGTAGAGCACATGGGGCTCGCCGGCGTCGTCCAGATAGACGCAGACCTTCTTGGTGACGCCGATCTGGTTGGCGGCAAGGCAGCCGGCATCGTCGAGCGACTTGATGGTATCGATCAGGTCCTGTGCCACCGACTCGTCCTCGACGGTCGCGACCTCGCAACGCTGGGACAGAATAGCCTCGTCGTGGCAGAGCTCTTTAATCATACGTTCCTCCATAGGGGTCGTTGTAACTGCTTAAGTATACGGTACCTACACAATTTCATGCGAAAGATACCGCCCGTCCGTTACAAACCGCCGAACATCAACATGCGAGGAACACCAACTTCACAAAGGCGATATAGTGGGTGAGTTCGTGTCAATCGGCCTAAACTCGGGGCCGAACAAGGAAAGGGTATGCATGGACGAACTATTTCACGTCAGTGAGCGCAAGTCCACAATCGGGACCGAACTTCGCGCTGGACTGACAACATTCCTGGCGATGGCCTACATCATCGCCGTCAACCCTGCGGTGCTCTCGGGCGCCGGCATCGATGCGGGAGCGCTCGCCTGCGCCACCTGCCTGGGCGCCGGCATCATGACCATCTGCATGGGCATCTTCGCCAACCGCCCGCTCGCCTGCGCGTCGGGCTTAGGCGTCAACGCGATGATCGCCGGAATCACCACCACCGTCTGCGGCGGTGACTGGCACGTGGCCATGAGCGTCATCTTCCTTGAGGGCGTCGTCATCTTGCTGCTCGTGCTTTGTGGCCTGCGCGAGGCCATCATGGACGCCATCCCGGTTGTCCTGCGTCACGCCATCTCGGTGGGTCTGGGCCTGTTCATCGCCATGATTGGCCTGTGCGATGCCGGCATTATCACCGCTGGCGCCGGTACACTCGTCGGTCTGGGCGACATCACCTCCCCCACCTTCATCGTCGGCATCATCTCCATCCTGGTGACGGTCGCCCTCGCCTGCCGCAACGTCCCCGGCTCGCTGCTCATCGGCATCGTCGTCGCCGTCATCGCCGGTATCCCCCTAGGTGTGACCCAGGCTCCGACCGGTATCATCGCCCCGCTCGACTTCTCGAGCATCGGTGGCCCCATCGCCGACGCCGGCGGCGTGCCCGCCATCGTCAAGGTCCTTACCGACCCCGCGCTCCTCGTCATCTCGTTCTCGCTGCTCATGAGTGACTTCTTCGACACCATGGGCACCGCGATGGCCGTGGCCAAGCAGGGCGAGTTCCTCACCGACGACGGCAACGTCGAGAATATCAAGGAGATTCTGATCGTCGACTCCGCCGCCGCTGCTGTGGGCGGTTTCATGGGCGTCTCCTCCATCACCACCTTCGTCGAGTCCACCTCTGGTGCTGCCGACGGTGGCCGCACGGGCCTCACCTCCGTCACCACCGGCGTGCTGTTCATTCTCGCCGCGTTCTTCTCCCCCATCGTCACCATCGTTTCCAGCGCCGCCACCTGCGGTGCTCTGGTCTACGTCGGCTACCTCATGATGAGCGAGGCCTCCGAGATTGACTGGTCCGACGTGTCGCAAGGTTTCCCGGCGTTCATGATTGTCGCCGGCGTGCCCTTCACCTACTCCATCTCTGCCGGCATCGGTCTGGGCTTTATCGCCTACGTAGTCGTCGCGCTCTTTAAGGGCGAGGCTTCCAAGATCAAGCCGCTCATGTGGATCGCAGCCCTCGCCTTCCTCGTCTACTTCTTTGTAGCGTAGCGGCATAGTCTGCTAAAGCAAAACAACAAGGCGCGGAATCGCATCGAGCGGCTCCGCGCCTTTCTTTTAGCGTCTGCCCCCGTGCCAGCGTGCGACAATTGAGGCTGTCAATATCACAACACCGAGAGAAGCCTGCCTTGGAAGCGCATCATAAGCAGATAACCGTTTATTCAGAGTGTGTGGAAGGCGCGCCCGTCATCTACCTCCCCGTGGTTATGGGCGACGGTAGTGAAGTCTACGAGCGCTGCCGAGAGCTCGACTGCCCGCCATTCACCCTTGTCGCCATTGGAGGGCTCGATTGGAATCGCGAGCTGAGCCCCTGGGAATGTGAGGGAACTATACGAGATGCCGAGTCCTTTGGCGGACAGGCGTCTGAGTTTCTCGATGAACTGCTGAATCAGATAATCCCAGAGGCCGAATCATCGCTTCCCTGCCCGCCCACCTGGCACGGCATTGCCGGCTACTCGTTGGCGGGTCTTTTTTCCCTGTGGGCACTTTGGCAAACAGACGTCTTTGAGCGCGCGGCAAGTGCATCGGGGTCGCTGTGGTTCCCCGGCTTTATCGACTACGCGCGAGAGCGCACGATGACAGCCACGCCCGACGCCGCCTATCTGTCGCTCGGTAAAAAGGAAACCAAGACGCCCAACCGCATGATGCGGCACGTACTCGACGATACGCGTGCGATGGAAGAGCTGTTTATCGAGCATGACATTCCAACAACGCTGGAGCTCAACCCCGGCAACCACTTTACCCAAACTGACCTGCGCATGGCGCGCGGCATCCACTGGATACTGACGCATTAAAAATGGCGTCCACGCGTACATACGCATGGACGCCATTTTTAATTTGGCTGAACGCAGCTACTATTCAGCAGTCTCCTCAAGCTCGGAAGTATCGAACTCAAAGTCATTACCGGGCAGGATGGCGTTGAGCACAATGCCCACCAGCGAGCCCACGGCAAGGCCCGAAAGCGAAATCGTCACGCCGCCCAGCTCCAGCACGATGGCACCGGCGGTACTGTAGGCAATGCCGAGCGAGAGCACGAGCACCAGAGCCGCAACCAGCACATTGCGGTTGTTCTGGAAATCGACCTGGTTTTCGATAAGGTTGCGAACGCCCACGGCACTGATCATGCCGTAGAGCACGAGCGACACGCCGCCGATAACGCACGCCGGCATAGCAGCGATTACAGCAGCGAACTTGGGGCAGAACGAGAGGACAATGGCGCAGCACGCGGCAATGCGAATCACGCGTGGGTCGAACACGCGCGTAAGCGCAAGCACGCCGGTGTTCTCGCCATACGTAGTGTTGGCGGGGGCGCCAAAGAGCGATGCCAAGATGGTCGCCAGGCCATCGCCGAGCAGGGTACGGTGCAGACCGGGATCGGCAATGTAATTGCGTTCGCAGGTAGAGCCAATGGCGGAGATATCGCCAATGTGCTCAATCATGGTTGCAAAGGCCAGCGGCATGATGGTGATGATGGCCGTCGTGGCAAGACCGCTATCGAACTGCGGGCCAAAGAGCGCAAACACGGTGTTGTCCCACACGATGGGCAGACCGACCCAGGGGGCGGCTGCGACGCCAGAGAAGTCGACCTCGCCCAACGCGGCCGCAACGGCATAGCTCACCACAACGCCCAGCAAAATCGGCACGATCTTGACCATGCCGCGGCCCCAGATGTTGCAGATGACGATCACGGCCACAGCGATAACGGCGACAAGCCAGTTGGTCTGGCAGTTGGCAATGGCAGAGCTCGCCAGGATCAGGCCGATGGAAATGACGATGGGACCGGTCACCACCGGCGGAAAGAAGCGCATGACACGCTTGGCGCCAAATGCGCGGAACAGCGCCGCCAGCACCGGATAGAGCAGGCCGGCGCAGGCAACGCCCAGGCAAGCGTAAGGCAAAAGCTCGGCCTCGCCGTTGGGTGCAATGGCGGCATAACCCGCGATAAAGGCAAACGACGAGCCCAGAAACGCGGGCACCTTACCGCGCGATAAAAAATGAAACAGCAGCGTGCCGATGCCGGCGAACAGAAGCGTCGCCGAAACGGAAAGGCCGGTGAGCACGGGCACGAGCAC
The DNA here is from genome assembly GCA_046979165.1 of Collinsella sp. GTDB lineage: Bacteria > Actinomycetota > Coriobacteriia > Coriobacteriales > Coriobacteriaceae > Collinsella. The sequence goes on along the minus strand of JBKWJT010000003.1, from coordinate 77,795 downwards.
CGTGGCTCCGAACATCGCAAACATATGTTGCAAACCCAACACAAACATGCGCGGGCGGCCGAGCGACGATGCATCGTAGATGGCATCGGTGACGGCGGGCGTCGAGGATTGGGACACGGAAGTCCTTTCATGATGGAAGGGCGATCAGGCATATCGGATAATCTGCCCGAACGATACGATCCGAACCATTGTACGTGATACGTCATGTCTCGCGCGCGCTGTCACCTGCAAACGGTAACGTTACTTCCAAACGCGCTCGGAAATGTGCTTGACCAGCGCGATCTTTGCCCACTGTTCGTCCTCGGTCAGTTTGTTGCCAATCTCACAGCTGGCAAAGCCGCACTGGGGCGACAGGTACAGGTTCTCGAGCGGCACATACTTTGCGGCCTCGTGGATACGTTCGACGATAACGTCCTCGTCCTCGAGCTCAGCGGCCTTGGTGGTCACCAGGCCCAGCACGACCTTCTTGCCGGGAGCAACATACTTGAGCGGCTCAAAGCCACCGGCGCGCGGCGTATCGAACTCAAGGTAGAACGCGTCGACATCCTCGTGCGCAAACAGGTACGGTGCAATGGGATCGTAACCACCCTCGAAGGCATACGTGGAGTGATAGTTGCCGCGGCACACGTGCGTGTTGATAACCAGATCGTCGGGCTTGCCCGCGATGGCAGCATTGTTGAGCGCCACGCCCAGCTCGCTCACCTTTTGCAGGTCAACCGGACTCATGCCGGTCTTGGACACAAAGTCGGTATCGCAATAGATGCCCCAGGTGCAGTCATCAAATTGGATGTTGCGGCAGCCCGCGGCATACAGGTCGGCAATCACGGTGCGGTATGCTGCGGCAATGGCATCGGCGAGCTCTTCGTCGGTCTTATAGACGGCACGCAGGCTCTCCTGCTGGCCATCACAGCGGTCGAGTGTGACTTCGGAGAACGTCTGGATCGGCGCCGGAATGGTTTGCCGCGCGACCTGGCCCTCCCCCTCGAGCACCTTGACAAATTTGAAGTGCTCGACGAACGGATGGTTCTCGCCGCTAATGGGACCGGTTACCGCGGCGGTGTCGGCGGTAGTCTCCTCATCGTGAAACATGTAGCCCGTGCGCGAGGCGCGGCGCTCAATGCCGTTGAGTCCCCACATAAAATCGAGGTGCCAGTAGCTGCGGCGAAACTCGCCATCGGTAATCACCTGCAGGCCGGCAGCCTTCTGCTTGGCCACTAAGTCGCGGATGGCCTCGTCCTCGACGGCCTTAAGGCCGGAAGCGTCGAGTTTACCCGCGACATAGGCGGCACGGGCATCCTTTACAGCCTGCGGACGAAGAAAACTGCCGACGATATCGGCGCGAAACGGCGCGTTCGGTTGAATCGAAGTGCTCATAGATATCTCCCTTTGCATCGGTTGCTTTACTGGGACAGAGTATGAGCGCTCATATGGTCATCGTAAAATATACGTTTATAACAGTTTGATATAGATGATTCCTATATCAGTCTGGACTGTCATAAAGAGATTTGAACCGTGCGGAGCACAGCAGCCTAGATATGCTGACGAATCGCGTCGATATAGGCCCGACCGTAGCGCGTGAGCGTCGTGTTCTTGCGCGTGATGATGCCAATCTCCATGTACTCGTCCACGTCGAGCGGAATCGAGATAATGCCGGGGCCGTTGAGCTCGTGGCTGATCACGCCCGAGCATACCGTGTAGCCGTTGAGGCCCATGGCCAAATTGAACAACGTCGCACGGTCGCGCACGCGGATATTTTTGCGACGCTCGAACGTCGAGGTCAGCTCCTCGGAATAGTAAAACGAGTTGTAGCTGCCCTGCTCGTAGGACAGGAACGGGTAGTCTTCCAGATCCTCGAGCGTCACGCTGGAGCGGCCCGCCAGCGGATGGTCGGCGCAGACGAAGACATGCGGCGTGGCGCAGAAGAGCCCTTCGAACACGAGCTCGTTGGCGGCAAGCATGCGCTCGATGACCTCGCGATTGTGCTCCGACAGATACAGGATGCCGAGTTCGCTTTTCATATGCGCGACATCCTCGATAATTTCGTGGGTCTGCTCCTCGCGCAGGGTAAAGTCGTAGCGCGCGGCATCGAACTCGCGGATCACATCGACAAACGCATTAACGGCAAAGGAATAATGCTGGCAGCTCACACTAAAGTGCGGCACCTGCTCGGACGTGCCTTTGTACTTGCCCTCGAGCAGGTCGGCCTGGTCGAGCACCTGGCGCGCGTAGCCCAAGAAGGTCTCGCCTTCCTCGGACACAATGACGCCCTTGTTGGTGCGCTCAAAGATATGCACACCCATCTCGTTTTCGAGATCGCGAATCGACGCGGTAATCGAGGGCTGCGACACAAAGAGCCGGCGCGAGGCCTCGGTGATGCTACCGCATTCGGCAACCTTAACAACATATCTGAGCTGCTGAAGCTTCATAGCCTTCTCCCTAGACGTTCGTGACGCCAAAACCTGCCGCGTCCATTTGACGCATAAACGACGGCATCTCCCCCGTCGCGGCGCAGGCGGCAATCTGATGCAGAGCCCCGGCAACCGCATCATCTGCCGCAGCGCCAATATGCCAGCGTGCGGCAGCCGTGACGGCCTCGTTGGCATTGGCGACTGCAACGGAGTTAGGAACGGCATCGATCATGGGCAAATCGTTATCAGAATCGCCGAATACGGCCACCTCGTCGGGCGTCAGGCCCAAAGCGCGCGCCAGCTCCAGCGCAGCGCAGCCCTTGTCCCAACCAGCCGGAAGGATGTCGAACAGGCGCACTCGGTTGTTGGGAAACACAAGCGAGAGTTCCGGCACCTCAGCGGCAACGCGCTCACGTAGCTCCGCGAGCTCCTCACGCGAACGGGCACTCCAGATATTCGCCTTAAACACCGACGCGTCATCGACGACGGGACGACATGGGGCCTCTTCGCCTTTGAGCCACGCGTTGCCGCCCGACTCCATGGCGCGACGAACGCGCTCGGGGTCACTCGTCACACAATGGGCATCGTTGCCCCAAAAGTCATCGCCCAGGCTGTAGACTTTTAGAAATGTATCGTCGGTCTCTTGCTCCAGATAGTCGGCCAAACGCATCAGAGCATCGTTGTCGATTGCGCGCGAGGCGACTACTTCGCCGTCAACAAACATCACCTGGCCGTTACAGAACGCACCGGTCGAATAACACCCGGAACGGTTTTTGAACATCCAGCCCATCGCGGACGGCTGACGACCCGAAACCGGCCCAAAGTGCAAACCCGCCGCCTGCATGGCATGAATACCCTCAATGGCGTAGTCGCTGGCGCCGTCATGCCCGGCTGGAATCAGTGTATCGTCCATATCGGTCAGCACAAGTTTGATCATAGAGTCCCCTCGGTCATTCTTAATCCCATCTATTGTACCGACCTGCCAAAAAGGGACAGGTTTATTTCGGCAGGTTTCATCTGGGAAAACGCAAAGTCCCAGTTGTTACCTGCCAAAATAAACCTGTCCCTTTTTGGCAGGTGCGCTAGTATAGGGAACAACAGATTCGATGCGGGAGTGCCGGCGGTGCAAACCACAAGGCTGAGAGGGCATGGGGCCCAATCCTTTGAACCTGTCAGTTAATGCTGGCGTAGGGAGCATGCCGCCTTTACAGGGGCGCTGTCTATGCACAGCGCCCCTTTTCTATGCCAAGGAGGCATGTGCAGTGATTGATTCGGAACAGCTTAAGCAACATATGGTCAAGGCCGTGGAGGAGATTCGCACCACCAATCCGATGGCCGGCTCCATCACCAACACGGTGACGATCGACTTTGTCGCCAACGCGCAGCTCGCTGTGGGTGGATCGGCCGCCATGGTCTATCTTCCCGACGAGGGCGAGGCGCTCGTTGCCGGCGGCGGCGCCATCTATCTCAATATGGGCACGCTCTTCCCCATCTACGAGCAGACGATTCCCCGCGCGGCCAAGGCGGCACACGACGCCGGCAAGCCCTGGGTGCTCGATCCGGTGGGCCTGGGCATCGGCAGTCTGCGCACCCAGTTGGTAAACGAGCTTAAGCAGTACAAGCCCGCCATCGTGCGCGGCAACGCCTCCGAGATCATCGCGCTCGCCGGCCTGTGGGGTCTTGAGGGCGAGGCGGCCGATCTGAGCCGCGTGCGCGGTGTCGATACCACCGACACGGTAGACGCCGCCCGCGATGCCGCCGTGGCGCTCGCCCGCTACACCGGCGGCGCCGTTGTGGTCTCGGGCGAAGTCGACCTGATCACCGACGGCATGACCGTGGCCAAGTCCCACGGCGGCAGCCCGCTCATGTCCAAGATCACCGGTTGCGGCTGCTCGCAAGGCGGCGTGCTGGCTGTGTACGCCTGCGCTGCCGACCCGTTTACGGCCGCCGTCTGCGGCACCGCCGTCTACAACGTTGCCGGCTCGCGTGCCGCCGCTGTCGCCGACGCCCCGGCAAGCTTTAAGGTCGCCTTTATCGACGAGCTCTACCGCGCAACCGCCCAGGACATCGCCAACAACCAGCTCGACCTCGAGGAGGCATAGGCCATGTCCGAGCCCGCAACCAATGCCGGCATGAATACGCTCGTCGCCGTGGCCATCGCCCCGTGCGGCACCGGCGATGAGCTGTCCGCCGAGGTCGCCGAGGTCGTGCGCGTCATTCGCGAGAGCGGCCTTCCCAACCGCACCACCTCGATGTTCACCGAGATCGAGGGCGACTGGGACGAGGTCATGCAGGTCGTGCGCGACGCAACCTTTGTGTTGGCGAGCAAGGGCATCCGCACCGAAGTCGTGCTCAAAGCCGATATTCGACCCGGATTTACCGACACCATGACCGGCAAGCTCGAGCGCATGGAAGCTCAGATCAAAAAGCAGGAGGAAACACGATGAGTATCCGCGACAACCTTGATATCTCGGCCTATCTGGTGCTCGGCCCCGAAAACACGCTGGGGCGCCCCGTGGGCGATGTGGTGGCCCAGGCACTCGACGCCGGCTTTACCTGCATCCAGGTGCGCTCCAAGGTGGCAAGCGCCCGCGAGATCATTGCGCTGACCGGCGACGCCGCGCAGGCAATCGCACAGGCCGGCAAGACCGGTCAGGTCGCTTTGCTGATTGACGACCGCCTGGACTGCGTACTCGCCGCGCGCGAGCAGGGCATTGCTGTCGACGGCGTGCACGTGGGTCAGAGCGACATTCCCGTCGAGGTCTGTCGCAAGCTGCTGGGGCCCGACGCCATCGTGGGCCTTTCCGCCCGTTGCGAGGAGATGCTCGAGTACGTCAAGACCGCCGACATGAGCCTAGTCGACTACCTGGGCATCGGCCCACTCCACGAGACCGAGACCAAGCGCGACTGCGGACGCGCGGCCGACGGCTCTATCATCACCAAGAGCTTTGAGGACCTGGCCGCCCTCCACGCGGCAAGCCACGTGCCCATCGTGGTGGGCGGCGGCGTCAAGACGGCCGACCTGCCACAGCTCAAGGCCACCGGCGTCGACGGCTTTTTCGTGGTGAGCGCCGTCTGCAGCGCCGATGACCCCTACGCCGCGGCCAAGGAGCTCGTCGACACCTGGCAGCAGGCGTAAGTCTAGGCCGAGCAGCTGATTCGCAGCCTCATATCTTCAGCAATGGAAAGCGCATCCCAGTTTGAGCCTCCATTCCGGGATGCGCTTTCCGCCGAGATGGCGGCAGCAGCCTCTACCCTGCCAGATATGCCTCCAGTGCCGGCAAGGTCGCCTCCGCATCGCGGCGACCAATCTGGTAGATGCGCTCAAGTTCATCGGGCTCGCGACACAGCGACGGCACCTTCACCGATTCGCTCGGACGCACCACAAAGATCTCGCCGGCAGCCTCGCGACGTGCCAGGTCATCGAGCGTGGCATTGTAGACCTCATGCCGGTGCTCAAGCGCTGCGACAAACTCCGGATAGTGACGGAACACGCGACGCAGCATGGGCATCACGCTGTTGGGCTGCTTCACAAAGCCCGCCGGCTGCGTGAGTACCACGATATTGCGGTCATACCCCTGCGCAAACAGCCACGCGCTGGGAATAGAATCAGCCACGCCACCATCCAGATACTTATGCCCGTCAATAGCAACGGGACGCGTCGCCACGGGAATTGCCGACGACGCCCGAATCCACTCGATATCGCGCTCGTCGCCATACGGCAGATCGTGATAGACGGCCTTGCCCGTCTCGATATCGGTACACACGCACGTAAATCGCATGGGACAGGTGCGATACGCCTCCAAGTCGATAGGATCGCGCTCGATAGGCACCTCGTGATAAGCAAAGTCGGCATTGTACATATCGCCGGTTCGCAGCCAGCTGGTCACGCTCGCATAGCGCTTGTCGGCGCAATAGGCCTTGTTATAGCGAATGGCGCGGCCGATCTGGCGCGATTTAAAGTTGTAGCCAAACGCCGCGCCCGCCGAGACGCCCACCATATGGTCGCAGGTCAAACCGTGCTCCATCCAAACGTCGAGCACGCCCGCCGTATACATACCGCGGTAGCCGCCTCCCTCGAGCGCCAGCCCCACCGTGCGCGTCATATTTGACTGTGCCATGCGACCATCTCCGTTCCTGCGTTTTAAAACGGGACAAGTATACCCGTCAACATATATCGTCCCAGTCGCATTTTTATCGAACATCGCATCGTCGCGCTACCGCTTGTCGAATAATAGCCGCCCACAGCATGTGCACCCATATATAATTGTGCACTATTGTTTACACTACTCAGCTGTTATCAACAGCGAACATTAGCCGACAAATTAACTCAACAACGCGGCAAGGCGGGGCCTGGATACATGCAAAGCGCTGAGCAACGACGCGTGTACACAACGAGCTCGCCCGACGCAATCCGCCCCGACCTCAGAAAGTCGCTTAGAACATGGAAACTGTCAGCAATTACACCGAAACGCTCGAAAAGACCGTCCGCGACCTTCTCGAACGGCAGGAGGATCTGATCAGGACTGCCTTTACCGACCAGCTTACCGGGCTTGGCAACCGTGGCGGCTTTGCCCGTTCCCTCGAGGAGCTCTGGGAGCAGGACGCCCCCGTTACCATGGCGTTCATCGATATCGACAATCTCAAGCACTGCAACGACGTCTTTGGGCATGACGAGGGCAACCGCTATATCTTGCAGGTAAGTCTCTATCTTAAGCTGTATATGAAGGTGGGCGAAGCGGCGTTTCGCATAGGCGGCGACGAGTTTGCCATCCTATCTACGATTGCAACCGAGGACGACCTCGCCGAACGTCTGAAACACTGCCGAACGGTTCTGCTCAAAAACAACGATTCCGAGATGCCCCACTCGTTTAGCTACGGAGTGTCACATGCCGACCCCGCCCTGGGCGAAGCTTCCAATCGCATGACGCTCGATGCCGACCATCGCATGTACGACTACAAGCTACGTCATGCCATGCACCTCGATCGACGCAATATCACGCAAGTCCACGCCGACGACTTCGAAATAAGCGATCGTATTTTTGACGCCTTTTCGATGCTCAACGAGGGCCGTTATTTCTTTATCGAGAACTTGGACAAACATCGCACCCTTTGGTCACAAGGTGCCTTGCGCGATCTTGGCCTTCCCTCGGAGCACATAGACAACTGTCGCGATTACTGGAAAACGCGCGTCCATCCCGACGACCTTGAGGCCTGCATCAACGACATCGACCAAGTCTACAACGGCACCAAGCACCGTCGCGTCATGCAGTATCGTGTGCGCAACGCCGTCGGCGACTACGTCCTTTGCCGTGCTCGCGGGTTTCGTATCGACGGCGACGGAAATGTCCCCTCGCTCTATGTCGGCGAGCTCGTCAACCACTCACTTGCCGAAACCGTCGACGCTGCCACAGGCCTCGGAACGCAGCGCATGCTGGTCAACGCCATCGACGCCTGCCGCCGCGATCGTTGCGAGACAGGGCTTATAGCGGTGCGCGTTCGTGGCACGACAAAACTCAACGAGCTCTACGGGGCCGAGGCTGTCGACAACATGCTTGCCGAATACGCAGGCCGCATGCTGTCGATCACCCGCGGCAGGAGCCGGGTCTACCGTTCACGAAGCGTCCAGTTCGTCGTGCTCAGCAACGAACTAGACCACGAGGCATTCGAGCAACTGACCCGCCACCTTAAAGAGGCCGTTTTCGCTCCTGTTCGAATCGCAGGCGACACCATTACTCCCGTCTGCCTTGTCGTCCCGGCCTTTTACGAGCACTTAACCCATCAAGCGACCGCCGTTTTAGGCGAACTCGACCGTCGCCTTCGCACGGCCGGCGGGCTTGTTCCCAACGACAGCCTCCCCATACCCGAGGCGGAGCGCAAAAGCGCCATAGCCGAACGTATCGACTCGCTCACGGGCCTCTATCGACCCAGCGAGTTTATGCGGCGCGCCAACGCATTTCTCGAGGCAAGGCGCAACGGCACCTGGTGCATCGCCACAGTCGACATGGGCCACATGCGCCTGTTTAATGAATGGCACGGCCAGGCCGAGGGCGACCGCGTACTCGCCGATGTGGGCACGGTCCTCAAGGACATCGAGAATGCCGATATGGGCGTCGCAGGGTACTGGGGCCAAGATGACTTTTGTGTACTCATCCCCTTTAAGCACATCACCGTCCATCAAATCTACAACCGCGTTCGCGAGGCCGTAGCCAGACATGATGACGGCGTAGGTTTTTGGCCGTCCATGGGCGTTTACCCCATCGACTCCAATGAGGAAATCACCATCGATGCACAGGCAAAGGCCATGTTAACCAATCGACGCGCAAAAAACGACTTTAAGGAGCGCATTGCTATTTTCCGCCCCGCGGAGTACGAGCGCGAAGTCGCGTTCCACCGCACGCTGACCGAATTCCAGTACGCGCTGTCAAATGGTCGCATCACGTACTATCTTCAGCCCCAGGTCGATATGGAAACCGGCGAGATTATTGGCGCCGAAGCACTCACCCGCTGGATTGACAAGGACGGCTCTCTCATTTCGCCCGCAACGTTTATCCCCGCACTCGAGGAAAGCGGCTTTGTAGTGACGCTCGACAAGTACATTTGGCAGGGTGTCGCCATATGGCTTCGCGAGCGTCTCGATCGCCGTCTTCGCGTGGTTCCGGTCTCGCTTAATGTGTCGCGCGTGGATATCCTTGCCTGCGACGTTGCCGAACATATGGGGGCGCTCGCCGCCCAATACAACCTACCGCCCGAGCTCATGCGTATCGAGATCACCGAGACGGCTTATACGGGAGAATCCGAGGCCGTGGATAAGCTGACCGCAGATCTGCACACCCGCGGCTTCTCGACCTATATGGACGATTTTGGCACCGGTCAGTCCACGCTCGCGATGCTCAAGAACGTCAACGTCGACGTCATCAAGCTCGACCGCACCTTTGTGCCCACCGACCGCGATCAAGGCCGCAGCACGCAAATCATTTCATCGATGCTCGAAATGGCGCAGTCGCTCCATCTGCCCGTCGTGGTCGAAGGCGTCGAGACAAATGAGCAGGCAAACATGCTACGACAAATGGGCGCCCGCGACGCTCAGGGCTTCCTCTACTACCGCCCCATGCCTGCGAAGGATTTTGAGGCATTGCTCGATGGTGGCAATAACAACTGATACGCTCGCGCGCAAAACGCCACCGTCGAAGGGGGCATTTGTCTCCATTAGCTAACTTATATCCCCAATTCAAACCGAATTGGGGATATGATACAAACCGTTGTTCCGCCCAAGGAGGTTATCCATCATGAACGAGTCATATCGCCTGGGCGAGCAATCGATTATTGCCTATCTTCAGCGACTTGCGAACGGCGTCTCGACCGCTGAACTCGATGTTGCCGCGCTGCCTGCTGAGCTACGCGCCGTTGGTGAGCAACTGCAAAAGACGCATGCCATCCTGCAACAAGAGCGCCAGCTGCTTGAGCGCAACGCCTATATCGATCCGCTCACCAACTTGGGCAACCGCAACGGATTCGACCGTCACGTCGAGCAACTCTGGCGCAAAGGCGACCCCTTCACCTGCGCCTATATTGACATCGACCATCTCAAGCATTGCAATGATAGGTTTGGCCACGCCGAAGGCAATCGCTATATTCTGAGCATCTGCCGCACGCTCTCCGAAACCATGGAGCACGATGAGATGCTGTTCCGTATCGGTGGAGACGAGTTTGTGCTTATCTCGCTCTCCGCAAACGAGACTGAACTCGAGCAGCGCTTGGAGCAGGTACGTGCCGGGCTGATCGAGGCGAGCTCAGATGGCAAGGCGCCCATGATCGCCAGCTTTAGCTTTGGCTGCTCGCGCGTCGATCCACTTGCCGGTGACACGCGTCGCCAGATGACGATGGATGCCGATCGCAAGATGTATCGCTATAAGCTTATGCATCGTGTGCGGCAACCGAAAGACAATGACGCGCCGCAACGCCCAATCGTCGATCAGCTTCCCTGCAACAACCGGGTGTTCCAAGCGATCTCCATGAGCTCCGAGACGCGCTATCCGTTCATCCTTAACCTCGATACTGGAGAATCGCAATGGTCGGTTAACGCCGTGCGCGATTTTGACCTGCCTTCCCAGCACCCTTTTAACTCACTCGACATGTGGCTCGCCCGCGTTCATCCCGAGGACCGCGACAACGTACGCGCCGAGCTCGACATGGTGATAAACGGCACGTGGCACTTCCACTACATGCAGTATCGCGTAATGGATGCCACCGGAAAATACGCGCTTTGCGACTGCACGGGCTACCGCTTGGACGGCACCGATACCGAGCCCAGCATGTATGTGGGCATTATCGTCAACCGAAGCCTAGCGGATACGACCGACTCGGTAACGGGCCTGGGCGATGTCCACGCGCTGGTCAACGCTATTGGAGAGATGCGCCGCGTGCCGCACGAGGCAGGCTTTATTGCCATTAAGGTCGACGATATCGCCGAGGTCAATGCCCGCTTTGGATTCGATGCAGGCGACCGCGTGCTCGCCGAAAGCGCCGCCTGCCTCATGGATTGTTCGCGCGGCAAGGGCCGCCTGTTCCGCTCGACGGGGCCGACATTCGTGGCACTCTTCGATGAGCTCGGCCCCGAGGCAATCGATGAGATCGCAAGCGACATCGAACGGTTCCTGGGTTCTCCCGTGCTCATCGGCTCGCTTGAATATCAGCCGCCCATTCGCGTGGCCACGCTCCATCTGGACGGCGTCGACCGTCAGCCTGTTTCCATTTTGAACGAGCTTAAAGCGTTGCTCGGGAAAGCCGTGCAGGTGCCAGGTACCAAACTGGATTAGCACCGCGCCCGCACCGCCTCCCCCATCGTGCGATAATCCTCCGCAGAAGTCACCGACAGCAGAGGGAGTTTGTGATGAAGGTTCTTTTGGTCAATGGCAGCCCCAAGGCAAACGGCAACACCGCCCGCGCACTCGCCGAGGTCGCCGAGCAGCTCAATGCCGAAGGCATTGATACCGAGGTGTTTCAGCTGGGCGCCAAGCCCATTCGCGATTGCATCGGTTGCGGCCAGTGCGGCAAACTTGGCGGTCGCTGCACCTTTGACGATGACGTGGTGAACGAGCTCATCGCTGCCGCCGAGCAAGCAGATGGTTTTGTCTTTGGCTCACCCGTCTACTATGCGCACCCCAGCGGACGCATCCTTTCGGCCCTCGATCGCGCCTTCTATGCAGGCGGGCATGCCTTTGAGCACAAACCCGGCGCCGCGGTCGCCGTCGCCCGTCGCGGCGGCACGTCAACCACGTTCGATGTGCTCAACAAGTACTTCACCATTAAGCAAATGCCCGTAGTTGCTTCCACCTACTGGAACAACGTGTTTGGCCGCGTGCCCGGCGACGCCGACGGAGATGCCGAGGGTCTGGCCACCATGCGTAACATCGGCAAGAACATGGCCTGGCTCCTACGTTGCATCGAGGCCGGACAGGCCGCTGGTATCAACGCACCCGAGGCAGATCGAGCAACGACCAACTTCATCAGGTAGAACGGCGGAACAAATACATGAACGTGCAGATTTTTGGCACCAAGAAGTCCTTCGACACCAAGAAGGCGCAGCGTTATTTTAAAGAGCGCCGCATTAAGGTGCAGTTTATCGACCTTAAGGAAAAGGAGATGAGCAAGGGCGAGCTCACGAGCGTGATGCAGGCGGTCGGCGGCATCGACAAGCTGCTCAACCCCAAAGCCAAGGACGAGGAGACGCTCGCGCTCATCCAGCACCTCACCCCTAGCCAGCGCTTCGACAAGCTGCTCGAGAACCAGCAGGTCTTGGCCGAGCCCATCGTGCGCAACGGCAAAAAGGCCACCGTCGGTTATTGCCCCGATGTATGGGGAGCCTGGGAGTAGCTTGTGTTATTTGCCGGCGCGTGGGTATAAGAGCAGGCGTTTGGCATAAGATTCAACTGTAAGCCATGTCTAACAAAGGAGGGCACATGCCCAACAAACCCGTGAAAATCATCATGCTTACCGGATACCTCGGTGCCGGCAAGACCACGCTGCTCAACCACATCCTCGCTAACGACGGCGGTATCCGCGCCGCCGTGATCGTCAACGATATTGGCGAGATCAATGTGGACGCCAGCCTCATCGCCGACGGCGGCCTTTCCGAGACCGACGACCTCATCCCGCTCACCAACGGCTGCATCTGCTGCACGCTTTCGGATGACCTGGCCAACCAGCTGCAGGGCATCGCCGATTCGGGCAACTTCGATTACATCATCATCGAGGCCTCGGGCATTTGCGAGCCCATCCCCATCGCCTACACCATCTCGAGCTTCTGCGACGAGGCCAAGGTGGGCGGTGAGCCTAAGCTCGCGCTCGACAACATCGTGGCCGTGGTCGACTGTGCCCGCATGTACGACGAGTTCAACGGCGGTCGCGACCTGCTGGCTGAGGATATCGACGAGGACGACATCGAGAGCCTGCTCATCCAGCAGATCGAGTTCTGCTCCACGCTGATCCTCAACAAGACCGATACCGTGAGCCCTGAGCAGATCGCCGAGCTCAAGGCCATCGTGCGCAGCCTGCAGAAAGACGCCGTGATCGTCGAGGCCCAAAACGGAGAGGTTCCTATGGAGGAGCTGCTCGACACCGACCGCTTTGACTTTATGCGCGCCTACAACTCCGCCGCCTGGATCGAGGCCATGGAGCATCCCGAAGAGCACGACGATCCCGAGGTGCTCGAGTACGACATCGAGACCTTTGTGTACTCGCGCCGCAAGCCGTTTGACCTGCAGAAGTTCACCAATTTTGTTGAGCAGGAGTGGCCCGACGAGGTCATTCGCGTCAAGGGTCCGCTGTGGCAGACCGGCAATCCGGACATGTGCTACATGTTTGAGCAGGCCGGCCACCAGATGCGCCTGATGGAGAACGGCCTGTTTGTCGACTCGGCGCCCGAGGGCGAGAAGCAGAAGATCATCGACGAGAACCCCGAGATCATGCAGATTTGGGACGACGAGACGGGCGACCGCATGACGAGCCTGTGCATCATCGGCCGTCACATGGACAAGGATGCGCTCATCGCCTCCCTCGATGCCTGCCTGACCGACTGGCACCGCGCCTAGGTTTATCCAAGCGGACATTTTTCCGCCTACGTAATCGCCAAACCACCACGAAGGTGCCTGTCCCCTTCGTGGTGGTTTTTCGTTCTGAGCCAAGGAGATTCATGTTCAACATTGTGCTGTATGCGCCCGAAATCCCGGCCAATACGGGCAATATCGGCCGCACCTGCGTGGTTACCGGCGCCCGTCTACATCTGGTGGAGCCACTGGGCTTTTCGCTCGACGACAAGACAGTACGTCGCGCCGGCCTGGGCTACTGGCAAAACTTGGACGTGACCACCTATGCCGGCTGGGAGGATTTCCTTGCACGCAATGGTCTCTCCCCTGCCGACGAACGCCTGCATCTGCTGACCAAAAAGGCACGCCGCACCTATGCGCAAAGCACCTACCGCGACGGTGACTATTTGGTCTTTGGCAGCGAGAGCTCGGGCATTCCCGAGCCACTGCTTGCCGCGGCGCCCGAGCGCTGCGAGCGCATCCCGATGCTACGCGATTGCGACTCACTCGACAACGCCGAAGCCTGGGAAGCCCACGAGGAATCGCTGGGGCATGCCGAGGACAGCCACGAAGCTATCCTTCAGCAAGATATCTGCGGTAACTTCGTCAACCCGGACGACTACCGTATCAGTGCACTCAACCTCTCCAACAGCGCCGCCATCGTCCTCTACGAGGCCCTGCGCCAAACAGGCTTTCCGGGAATGTAACAAAGGAACTGTCCCCTTGTCACATTCGGTTATAGGTAGCGGCCAGTGATGCTTGCAGAGCAGGCTGCGATGTCGCCCGGCGTGCCGGCGCAGACGATTTGCCCGCCCGCATCGCCGCCGCCCGGACCCATGTCGATTACGTAATCAGCGTTACGGATAAGGTCGAGATCGTGTTCGATCACGATAACCGTGGCACCCTTGGCAACAAGGCCGTCGAACACACTCAGCAACACTTGGACATCGAGCGGATGTAGTCCGATCGTGGGCTCGTCGAATACGAATACGGCATCGTCCTGCACGCGGCCCATCTCGCTCGCGAGCTTAAGGCGCTGTGCCTCACCGCCCGAAAGCGCCGGTGTGGGCTCGCCAAGCGTGAGATAACCCAGGCCCAGGTCGTGCAAGGTCTGCAAGCGCGTCTGAACCTTCTTGAGTCCCACCGTGGCGTCGAGAGCCTCGTCCACGCTCATGTCCATGAGCTGCGGCAACGTCAGCAAGCTCCCGTCCTTGCCCTCACGATGGATACGCGAAGCCGCGTCTGCATAACGTGAGCCATGACATGCCGGGCAAACGATCTCGACATCGGGCAAAAACTGCACGTCGAGCGATATCGAACCCGTGCCATCGCACGTGGGGCAGCGCAAGGCACCGGTGTTGTAGCTAAAGGCACCTGCCTTGTAGCCGGCTGCCTTGGCCTCGGACGTACGGGCGAAGGCGCGGCGCAATTCATCATGGATGTCGGCATAGGTCGCTACCGTCGAGCGAACGTTGGCGCCGATGGGCGTGGCGTCAATCAGGTTGGCGCGGACAATGCCTTCGGCATCGACCCAACGCACGTGCCCTGGCAGGCGCTCGCAGGCTGCCTGCGCCTTAAGCGCCGGGATGAGCGTCTCAAGCACCAACGTCGTCTTGCCCGAACCCGAAACGCCCGTCACCGCAACAAGGCGGCCGCGCGGGATATCAACTTCGAGCGGCTTAACGGTATGGATGGCATCGGTTGCCATTCGAATATGCCCCTGGTCGAACATTTCCTCGTCAGTCACCTGCGGACGCAAGCGCTTGGGCTCGGCGCGCAAAAACGGCGCGATACGGCTGTCCTGCGATTGCTCAACCTCGTCTACCGTACCAGCGGCGATTACATTGCCGCCGCCTGCTCCGGCAACGGGGCCCATCTCGACCAGATAGTCGGCTTCCGCCAGTACGCGCGTATCGTGGTCGACAACGACCGCGGTGTTGCCGTCATCCACCAGATCGCGCATCACGCCCACCAAGCCGTCGACATTGGCAGGATGCAGGCCGATCGAAGGCTCGTCCAGCACATAAAGCACGCCCGTCGATCGGTTGCGCACCACGCGAGCAAGCTGTACGCGCTGGCGCTCACCCGTGGAGAGCGTGGCACCGGCGCGATCGAGTGAAAGGTAATCGAGACCCAGGTCGACCAGACGACGGGCCGCGCTCAAAAACGAATCGCAGATATCCGTCGCCATGGGCCGCATCTCGGGCGGCAAGGATGCGGGCACCCCGCGCACCCACTCAATCGCCCCGCCCAGCGTCATGGCCGCCGCTTGCGCCAGATTGATACCGCGCACCTGGGGCTGGCGCGCAGCCTCGGAGAGACGCGTGCCGCCGCAATCGCGGCATGCTCCCTCGCGCAAAAAGCGCGCAACGCGTTTTAAGCCCTTATCGTCCTTGACCTTGGCGAGCGCATTCTCGACGGTATAGACGGCGTTGTAATAGGTGAAGTCGAGCGGCGCGGCACCCTCGCCGTTTTTGGGAACGTAGAGAATGTGCTTCTTAACCGCCGGACCATGAAACACGATATCGCGCTCTTGAGGCGTGAGCTGGTTAAACGGCACATCGGTGCGCACGCCCATCTCGCCAGCCACTTGCTTCATCAGATCCCACATGAGCGTACCCCAGGGAAGCACCGCGCCCTCGTTGATGGTCTTTGACTCGTCGGGCACCAGGCTCGCCTCGTCTACCTCGCGCATAACACCGGTGCCGCCGCAGGTAGGGCACGCACCGCCGCTATTGAAAGCCAAATCCTCGGCACTCGGTGCGTAGAACTCGCGGCCGCATGTCGGACACGTGAGCGACAGGCCCGCAGCCACATTAAGGCTCGGCTCCACACGCGCCCCGCAGTGCGGGCACACGTGATGGGCGCAGCGGCTAAAGAGCAGGCGCAGGCTATTGTTGAGCTCGGTCATGGTGCCAAAGGTTGAACGCACGCCCGGCACGCTCGGGCGCTGATGCAATGCGAGCGCCGCCGGCACGTGCAGTACTTCGTCCACCTGGGCGTGCTCGGCCTGCGTCAGACGACGGCGGGTATAGGTGCTGAGCGCCTCCAGGTAACGGCGCGAGCCCTCGGCATAAAGAACCCCCAGCGCCAGCGAGCTCTTGCCCGAACCCGACACGCCGGCAATACCCACGAGCTTTCCCAGCGGAATATCGATATCGATGTCCTTGAGGTTGTGTACACGCGCTCCACGCACTTCGATAGCCTGCGGGCTCATCTTCTGTTCTGTCACCTTTATCACCCTACTCGTGCCATAAAATGCGATCGCTAATGTACGCGCCCAGCATGGGCACGGTAAATCGGACGAGGCCGTATCCGGCAGCCTCGATGACGCGCTCGCGAATCAGGCTTGCGCGATATTTACTCGCCCAGCTTTGGGTGCGGTCGCAGCGCTCAATGATGTCCGCCATGCGCGTCGGCTTGCCCCCGTCAACTGCCATGGCCTCGATAAATAGGCGCTGTGGACTGCGCAGCCCGTAATACAGGGGCGCGTCAACCGCTTCGTAGAACTCGGAGACGGCATCCGCGTGCCCAGCCTCAACATCGCGCTCTTCAATGACCTGCGAGCCACGCCGGACAGCAGACCGCCACATGTAATAGCCCACCAGCTGAACCATATAGGGATGCCCCATGCTCCTGTGTGCCGCAAGGTCCGCCGTCTCCGTGTCAACGTAAAGACCAGCGTCTTTGACCGTCTGGATATACGAATCGCGCACCTTGGGCAAAGATATCGCCCCCAGCGTACGCTGCTGGGCACGCCGCAAAAACGTCACGCTCGGCTCTTCGAGCAGATCGTCAACCATACTGGGCAAGCCGGCAAACACCAGCGCAAGACCGCGCTGGTCGCTATCGGGCAAGCCCGTAGCATCCTGGTCTCCGAGCACCTGCTGATAGAGAACGGCAAGAGCCGCCAGTTCCTCGATAGACGCCGATTGCGCCTCGTCAATCGCAAACAGTATGCCCTTGCCTGGACTGAGCTTCTTGAGACGCTCGTTGACCAGCCCTCGCAACGTCTCGCCCTTTGCTCGCGCCGCCTCGACCGACATCCGGCCAAACGACGGACCGAACTCCATTGACGTCACAACGGGTTTATTCGAGCGAAGCGCGTCGGCCAAGCGGTCGCATAAGCCAAGCGAAGCGGAATCGGAGACAACCGCCCATCCGCGCTCGCTGGCCAGACGTTGCAGCTCCCGCAGGAGAACTGTCTTGCCGCAGCCGCGGTTTCCCGTAATGAGCATGAGCCTGCCCGGCGCTCCGGCGCCGTTATCGAGCCCTTCCTCGAAATCTTCGATGACCGACTCGCGACCAATGAGCATCGGAGGCCGCTTGCCTGCCGTTGGCTTAAAGGGATTTGGATTCATGTCGGCCTCCTCGGATTGGCAAACCCTGGTAATAGTTATACCAACTTATACCGAGTTATACCAATAGCATGTGACAAAGGAACTGTCCCTTTGTCACATGTGGCCGAAAAACTCGGCGTCTGCTGCTCGCCAGGGGCGGAAGGTGGCGGGATCGATCTTTACGTGCGCCGCGGCGGGTACGTCGTACCATTTGACCGTGTAACCGGCGCCGTGAGAGCAAAAGACCGAGTCGGGCGTGTTGGGCAGATCGGCCTCGGGCTCATAGGCGGCCGTCTCGATTACGTGCTCGACATCATGGCAAGCCGCATAGCCGGCGAGCTCCAGGTACAGATGCCCGCGACCGCTCGTGTAGGCAGCCACCTCCAGCGCGTAATCCTGCACCTCGGAAGCCGGCACGCGACCCACAAGCTTCGCCCGGTCTCCCGCCATCGTCGGCGACTCGTACTCGGCACCCATGCGCGTGGCATCCGAGAGCGCCCGGCCCACGCACTCCCCCGGCACCTCGAGCTCAAAGCGATACCACGGCTCCAACAGCACTGCCGCGCCGGCCTCACGCGCCTGCATGAGCCCCTGGCGAATCGCGCGGTACGTGGCCTGGCGAAAGTCGCCGCCCTCGGTGTGCTTGGCATGCGCGCGGCCGCCCGTGAGCGTAATGCGCACATCGGTGATGGGCGAGCCGGTCAGCACGCCCAGATGATCGCGCTCCATGGCGTTGGTGAGCGCCAAACGCTGCCAGTTAAGATCGAGCTCGTCGGTCGAGGTCACGGTGCCAAACTGCACGCCCGAACCCGCTGGCAACGGCTCCAGGCGCAAATGTACCTCGGCATAGTGGCGCAGCGGCTCAAAGTGGCCCACGCCCTCGACTGGCTGCGAAATAGTCTCCTTATAGAGAATGCCGCCAGACTCAAACGCAACCGAAAGGCCAAAACGATCGGCCAACACCCGCTGCACGACCTCGAGTTGCACGGCGCCCATCAACTGCAAATGAATCTGCTCGAGATGCGTATTCCAGCTTACGCCGAGCATGGGATCTTCGTCGGCAAGCTCGGCCAGTGCCTGGAACACCGTATGGACATCGTGTTCGCCCGGAAGCACCGTATAGGTGAGGACTGGCGCAATGACAGGTGCATTGCCCGCGGGCTCCGCGCCCAGGGCATCACCCGGGCGAACGTGTGCAAGGCCCGTCACGGCGCAGATGCCGCCAGCGGCAACTTCCTGAGCAAGTTCATACTTTTCGCCGTTATAGATGCGTACCTGGTCGATCTTTTGCTCCCAAGTGGAGGCGCCAGAGCATCCCTCGACAACTTGCTTTGCACGCAGCACACCGCCCGTCACCTTGACCCAGGCAAGACGCTCGCCACGGTCTCCACGACTCACGCGGTAGACACGCGCGGCGAACTCCTGGGGCCATGTTCGCTCGTACATCAGAGTGCACATACCGTCGAGTAGCTCGTCCACGCCTTGGTCCTTGAGCGCCGAGCCGGCAAAGCAGGGAAAGAGCTTGCGCTCGGCGACCATGCGCGACAGCGTTGCGACAGAAAGCTCACCCGCCTCAAGAAACTCCTCGAGCGCTTCTTCGTCTAACGCGGCAGCGTCTTCCTGAACGCCACCACCCGTCAGCAGTTCGTTGGCATCCAGGCAGCCCTCGGAAAGACGTTGCCCAAGTTGTGCCAGCAAAACATCGCGGCCGGGATTCTCCAAATCGATTTTGTTGATATAGATGAACGTCGGGATGTCATAGCGTGCAAGCAGGCGCCACAGGGTTTCGGTGTGCCCCTGCACGCCGTCGTTGGCGCCCACAACTAAAATCGCGTAGTCCAGCGCGCGCAATGTGCGCTCCGCCTCGGCCGAAAAATCGACATGCCCCGGTGCATCCACGAGCATGACGTGGGTATCGCCATGGTCGAGTACGGCCTGCGACGAGAAAATCGTGATGCCGCGCTCGCGCTCGATCGCGTCAGTGTCCAGATGCGAATCACCATCGTCCACGCGGCCGCGCTTGCGAATGCGACCCGCGTTGAACAGCATGGCCTCGGCCAGCGTGGTCTTGCCGGCATCGACATGCGCCAAGATTCCAACGACCGCTTGCTTCGACATGGCTCTCCTCTTATTGCAAGCCCATCGCACGCGGCAACGGGCGTCCTCGTTCCACACTGGATGATACAATTTACGGGCCGGCGGGCGAAGCGGGCCCTATCCCCCGACCGAGCTCATCGCCCCGCGTTGCCGCGCGGCGATTTTCGTAGGTTCGCGCCTTGCGAAAGCCGGCACCTCCTCTTTTTGTCTGCCCGGGCTCATCTGGGGCGATAACAACGCGAGCCCCACAACAACGCGTTTTACCAAAAATGGCCCCACTCGGGGCCATTTTCATTTCGGTGAAACGCTGGTATGTGACTCGGCCTTTATGCCTCGCGCAGCCAATCAAACGCGACGCGCGGCGTACCGTCCGACACATATACGATACCGGCGCGCTTAAACCCGGCCTTGGCGATGGCTCCCTGCATGGGCAGGTTGTCCTGATGCGTGTCGATGCGCAGGTGATCGGCACGCTCCTTGGCAAAGGCAAACATCGCAGCCGCGACACCGTGCACGGTGCCATCGGACGCCACACGGTGCAGCACGGCGTACGGAGTGTCGCTACGCCATTGGCCATCCTCAATTACGTCATAGCACTCGTCTGGGCCCGGCAAAAAGGCAAACGTCGCCACCACGTGGCCGTCGACTTCGCACACATAGCTGCCACCGGCGGCGATATCGGCAGCCAGCTGCTCGGCAGAAGGCGTGCCCTCGGGCCACTGCGTGGCGTTGCCATGCGCGCGCATAAAGGCGCGGGCCGCGTCATAGATAGCAATGACGGCGGGAATGTCGGTATCGAGGGTTTTTCTGATCATCACGCGGCGACCTCACGTTTATTGGTATCACTTTGATTGGGCAATGATACCAGCGTTTGGAGAGGGGCGCGAAGCAGATGGGAAGCAAAAAGCGGGCCGCCTGGTCAAAGGCAAAATGCGAGTTTTTGGGCGCTGCTACCGGCGGCGATATGAGCGACCTGTTTGCGCGCGAGGACGAGCGCCGCGACGCCCTAGACGCCGAGCGCGATGAAGCCTGGCGTTACAAGTCGTGCGAACGCAAAAACCGTTACGACACACGCGCCGAGGCCGAGGCAGTTATGGCCGACTGCGAAAACCGCGGGCGGCGTGGTTTGGCCTGCTACAAATGTGAATACTGCGGCGGCTGGCACCTGACGTCGCACCCTTGGAAATAGGGACCGCATCGGCACGGCACTAGCGATGCCCCGGTAATCGCACGCAAGCTACGGGCGCGGCGGCACCAAAACATCGTAACGAACGGCCTTGCCCGCAAGTTGATAGCTCGGCTTAACGCCGGCAAGCAGCGGGCCCTTCACCGGCCGCTTGATAACGACCTTGCGCGGGTGCACCGCAAGCGCGGCTTCGACCAGCGTCTCCTCATCGGTACATGGCCGTTCCAGATGGTGCAAGAGTTGGAACTTCTTTTTGACCGCCGCACTTTTGGTGCGCTCGGGAAACATGGGGTCCAGATACACCACGTCGGGAGCCGCGAGCTCGCCCTGCTCGATCAGCTCAGCTGTATGGCGAAGGCCGGCAATGCTGTCCTCGCCCGCATGAAGGCGCATGCGAGCCACGGCAGCCGCAAGCGCCGGATCATCTGCCGCGCGCTCCAGGGCATCCTTGAGGAGCGCCGCGATCACGCAATCCTGCTCATACAGATCGACGGTAAAGCCCGCGGCCGCCAGCAGCAGCGAATCCTCGCCAAAGCCCGCCGTGGCATCAATCGCCCATGGCCGCTCGATGCCTTTTGCGCGCGCAGCCTTTACCAGCAACTCTTGTTGCAGACGGCCCTGTTTAAGCCGCGGAAGCATGCGGGTGAAATCGGCGCGCAGCTCCATCGTGCCGTCGGTGAGCGTGAGGCCCTCGGACTTCCCGATCAGCTCAAGCCCCGCGGCCCGAGCAACAGAAAAGGGATCGACGACGCCCATGGATACTCCTTAACAAGCAAAACGAATACGTGAGTGCCGTTTATGTCGGCACCCAACCGTCCGCTATTGTCCCACATGCGACATGGCCCACAGCATCGCAATGCAAAGCACCGCCATCAATCCCGTGCACACGGCAGCGATCACAGAATCACCCATGCGCCTTCCCAGCGACCGCGGCTCACGCACTTGCCCTGCTCCGTACATCATGACTCCTCCTTGAGACCAGCTCCTTGTTACGGCCTCATCATCGCAGCGCCGCACATGGGCTGCCATCGATTTGGCTTACGTCCAGCTTTCCTTTTTGAAAGGTTGGACCGTACAGGCAAGAGACGCTTTCAAACGCATGCATCGCCCCGTTGAACTACAATGTGCTTCACGATATGTGCCGCAACCTGGGTGCGACAGATTCTCCGCGCCCGCATCGAAAGGACCAGCTATGAGCGCCGCTCGCAAGACACTCAAAATCCTTGCCCTGATTTATTTTGTTCTGGGCATCGCCAGTCTCGTCATTGGAATCGCCGGCATCGCGACCGGCAACCTCGATTCCATGTACGGGTCGAACGCCATGCTCGCCGCGGTCGTGCTGGTCGCCAAGGGCCTCATCGATCTCGCCGCGGGCGTTGCGGGCATCAAGGGCGCCAACAAGCCTTCGCAGGTGGATGGCGCGTTTAAGCTCGGCATCGTCGCCGCAATCGCCACGCTCGTCCAGGCCGCGCTCACGCTTCCCGCGCTCGGCGGCAGCTCCGTCAATATCGTCGCCTTTGTCATCGTGGTGTACGACCTGTTCTTTGTTCAGCAGGCGCACGCCGTTAAGGCCGAGAACAAGGACCGCCTGTAAGCGCTCGCTTCTCATAACCCCTGCAGCCAAGCAACTAAAAAGGGCCGATCGCGCATCTCCGCGGTCGGCCCTTTACGTTTGCCCAGATAAAACCTACCAAAATAAACCTGTCCCTTTTTGGTAGGTTAGTGGCGGTACTCGGCGATGATGAAGTCGATGTCGGTTTGAAGGGTGTCCAAGTTTGCCAGGCGCTCTTTGTCGGCAGGGCGCGTGCGGTAGTAGTACGGCGTCATCTGGAACACCGCCTCGATGTCTGCCTGGGTCTGGAGCGTAATGTTCGCAGACACCCGCTGCGTTCCGACCAACTCGAGCTCGGTGGTCTTCGGCAGCTTCTCATCGTTAAGGTACGGCGTATCGTAGAGCACCTCCTTGAGCCCAAAGAGATGACGGGCACCCGGCACCACGGTATAGAGTGAGCCCTCTGGAGCCAGCACGCGGGCAAATTCGCGCTCGTTAAAGGGGGCAAAGAGCTCGGTTACCATATCGAAGGCGCCATCGGCCACGGGGATATCCTTTATGTTGGCCACAAAATAGGTCGCATCGCCGCGCTTGGCGGCCAGGCGCACCATCTCCTTGCCCAGGTCGAAACCGTAGGCATCCACGCCCGGCACCGCGCCCATGGCACTCGTGTAATAGCCCTCGCCGCAGCAAATATCGAGCAGCGACATGGGACTGCTCGTAGATGCAGCACGCCCAGACACCTGCTTGCGCACCAGCTCGACCATCGCATCGCGCAACGGCGCATAGTAACCGCGGTTCAGAAAGTCGCGACGGCTGCGTGCCTGCGACTTGGGATCGCCCATGGAGTCGCCGCTCTTGGACGAGCGCAGCAGATATAGATAGCCCTCGCGCGCACGGTCAAACCGGTGCCCACCCGCGCATGCAGCACCGCGTTCGTCATCCACCAGCGGCTCATGGCAAACGGGACACAACAACATGGCAACTCCTTAGCGCGAACAACACAACGCCCACCATTGTCGCATGCCTTCCCCGCCTAGTCATTGGGGACGTTCTTGAATGACTAGTCGTTTTAGAACGTCCCCAATGACTAGTCGATTAGGAGTATCATCGTCTGCGCAAATAAGCACGAAAGAGCATGTTAGAGATTGAGAGCGTATGGCTGACACCGTATCTAAGCACATTGACATGACCACCGGCTCGCTGTGGCGCAATATTCCCCTGTTCGCCTTCCCCGTGGCCGCCACGAGCATCTTGGAGCAGCTGTCGAACCTCATCGCCACGGTCATCATCGGTAACTTCTCGGGCGACCAGGGAACCCTCGCCATGGCGGCGGTCGGCTCCAATGTTCCGCTTACCAGCCTTATGCTCAACCTGTTTATTGGCATGTCGCTTGGCTCCAACGTGGTCATCGCCAACGCTATCGGCCGCAACGATCAGAACATGGTCAAACGCGCCGTCCATACCTCGATTTTAATGGCGCTCGTGGGCTTTGTCGTCATCGCCCTGGGCGAGATCTTTGCCGAGCCCATGCTCGCCGCGCTCAACGTTCCCGCCGAAACCATGCCGCTCGCTTCGCTCTACCTGCGCGTCTTTTTGCTCAGCATGCCCTCGATCTTGCTCTACAACTTTGAGGCCGCGATCTTCCGCTCCGTCGGCATCACCCGCATGCCGCTGCAGGCGCTTGCTGTGTCCACCGTCCTCAACATTGGCCTGGACCTCATCTTTGTCCCCGTACTCCACTGGGGCGTCACAGGCGTCGCCATCGCCACCGCCATCGCCTACACCGTCAGCGCCGCTACGCTCTTTATCCGCCTGCTCAAGACCGACTCCGTCGTCCGCGTCACCCCGCGCGACTTGGCTATCGACCCCGTCGCCCTCAAGCGCATCGTCAAGATCGGCCTGCCCGCCGGCATCCAAAGCGCCGTCTTTGCTGTCGCCAACATCATCATCCAGTCTGCCATCAACAGCCTGGGCACCGAGGTCATGGCGGCATCGAGCGCCGCCATGAGCCTGGAGTACGTGTGTTACAACCTGCTCAACAGCTTTAGCCAGGCTTGCACCACCTTTGTGGGACAAAACCACGGTGCCCGCCAGATCGACCGCTGCACCAAAACGCTCAAGGTCTGCTTGGTCGAAGGCGGTATCGTCGCGCTCACCACGATCATCGTTATTGTCGGCCTGGGGCGCGAGATCTTGTCGCTGTTCAACAGCGATCCCAACATCGTCTCGATCGGCTATATCCGCGTGTGCTCGATCTTCCCGGCGTACGCCTTTAGCATGTTCTACGAAAACATGTCAGGCTACCTGCGCGGCTTTGGCATCTCGCTCACACCCGCCCTCATCACCATGATCTGCGTCTGCGGCATCCGCTTCTACTGGGTGTTCTGCGTGTTCCCGCACTTCCGCACCTTTGCGAACATCATGATGGTCTACCCCATCAGCCTGGGCACCACGGCGTTCTTTATGGTCGTGGCGGTACTACTTTGCCACCCGGCACGCACCTATCGCGCCACCCAAGCCAAAGCGACAGCCCGCTAAACACCGCACTCAACGCCACGACAGTCATTAATTGACAATATGCGAGCTCATATAGTCGATAAAGCGCCTCGTGGCGATAGGCATGGTGTCCCAGCTGCGCCAGGCGGCCACCACGTCGCGCGAGGGGGCATGCACGATGGGCCGCACACGAATATCGGCTCGCATGCCCTCCACAGTACGACGGTAGAGCATGCTCACGCCTAGGCCCTCCTCCACCATCGCCATGATGGTGTAGTCGTCAGTCACCTCGCTCGTCACGTGCGGCGACAGCCCATGCGCCGCAAATGCATCGAGCACCAGGCTCTGTTCGCCCTCATCCAGCAGTACAAACGGCTCGGACGCCAGGTCGGCGAGTGTCACCTTTTCCTTTGCCGTCAGCGGATGCGCGGCCGGCAACAATGCCACCAACTCGTCGTGATAGACCACGCGCTTCTCGAGCCCAGCGGTAAATCCGCGTGCCGTAAAGCAAAAATCAACCACGCCATCGTGCACCCACTGGGCGTTGCGCGTGTAATCGCCCTGCTTGAGGGTAAAGCGTACGCCCGGGTGCAGGGCTCCAAAATCGCGGATCACGCGCGGCAACACGGTTCGACTCACGTTGGTAAACGTCGCGATGCGAATATCAGTCGACGAAAGCCCCAGCAGCTCCTGCCGCTTGCCCTCGAGCTCGAGCTCGGCGGTCACAATCTGGCGCAGGTACGGCAGATATTGTTTACCGTCGCGCGTAAGCGAAACGCCCTGCTTTCCGCGCTCGATAAGCGTGGTGCCCAGCTCGCGCTCGAGCGCCTTGACGGCCTGGCTCACCGCACTTTGCGTATAGCCCAACTCGTCCGCCGCGCCTTTAAGGCTGCCGCGGTCGACCACCATACAAACAATCTGATACCGCGATGCCATCGTGCCTCCACATCAATGCAGCCGTAAAACGTTTTGCCAGCGCTTTTCGCGCCTACTTTAGCGTTTCTTAATCATACTGAAGATACATTCGCTTTACTACATCAACATCTGAGAGCAGAATCCTTTGTGCGAAACCGTTCTGTAACAAAAGGAGTCCCATGGATCGCAAAAAAGCAATCGCGCTCTCATTTTCCGTTCCCGTCGCATGGGGCTTTTCGTATCCCCTCATGAAGATCGGCATGGACAGCATGAACGCCACGAGCATCGTCGCGTTGCGCTGCATCATCGCCTTTGTGGCCTGTCTGCTGCTCTTCCACAAGCGCGCGTTCCGCATCAACCGCGACCTTATGGTTCGTGCCGCTATCATCGGCGCCATTATGGCAACCGAGCTCACCTGCATGTGCTTGGGCTCCAGCCTCACTTCTGCCTCCACTGCCGGCTTTTTGCAGAGCCTGACGGTCGTGATCGTGCCGTTTGCCAACGCCGCCCTGCTGCGTCGCGCCCCCGAGCGCAAAGTGCTCGTCGGCACCGCCATCGTCACCTGCGGTATGTTGCTGCTCTCGGGCGCAGACTTTACCAGCCTGAATCCCGGCGCGATCATCATGCTGCTCTCGGCCTTTATCTATGCCAGCCACATTATCGTGGCCAAGCGCTTTGTCGAAGAAGCCGATCCGCTTGCTCTGGGCGTTTGGCAGCTGGGCTTCGGCGGCTTGTTCTCGGGCATCGCCGCATGCGTCTTTGGCGGTTTCACACTTCCCAGTACGCCCAGCGAGATCGTGGTCGTCGTCGCGCTCGCACTCATCTGCTCTGCCTACGGCTTTATCACCCAGACGCTCGTGCAGCCCCACGTACCCGCCGAGACCACCGGCTTCGCCTTCTCGCTTGAGCCGGTCTGCTCCGCTGTCTTTTCGTTCTTCTTGGTTGGCGAGGTCCTGAGCCCCATCGCCTTCTTTGGCGCCGCCCTCATCCTAACCGGCGTCATGGTGGCAACCGTCGAGCTTCCGCGCCTCCGCGCACATGAACAGGCTCGCATGGCAGGAGCGCCCGAGCACGTCTCGTAGACCCCGCTCTTCATACAGCCGTGGCATAAAGGCAACCGGTGCGCCTTTACAATAGATGCCAACAGAGCATCTGCCATAAAGGAGCCCCATGGACACCGCGACCCGCGACCGCAACATAGCAACTTGGTTGGGCGATGCGCCGCAGCCGGTACGTGACACTACGAACCAGCTGCTCGAGCGCATCGCCCTCTTGCGTGCCGAACAGACCATCTACCCGGCACAAGACGACATCCTCAATGCCCTCGCCTACACGCCGGCCGACCAGGTCAAGGTTGTCATCTTAGGTCAAGACCCCTATCACGGACCCAACCAGGCCATGGGGCTGTCGTTCTCGGTCCCCGCAACGCAAACCAAGTTGCCGCCGAGCCTGCGCAACATCTATAAGGAACTCAAAGCCGATCTGGGTTGCCCCATCCCCGCCACGGGAGACTTGACACCATGGGCACAACAGGGCGTCCTGCTCCTCAACACTACGCTCACCGTGCGCGAGCATGCCGCCAACTCGCACGCCAAACTGGGCTGGAGCACGCTCACCGACTACGTTATCGAACGCTGCTGTCAGCTGCCCCAGCCGGTAGTCTTTTTGGCATGGGGCCGCTTTGCCCAGCAGATGGTCGAAGGCAAACTCGCCGCTACCGGTGCGGGCAAGGCAACCGGCAAGTTCTGCCTGGCCTCTACGCACCCCTCGCCGCTTTCGGCCAACCGTGCCACGGCAGAACTCCCCGCTTTTATGGGGTCGCGCCCCTTCTCTGCCGTCAATCGGCTACTCGAACAGCACGGCTCGACCCCCGTCAACTGGACTTGCATCGGCTAAAAATCGATACATCAAAAAACGCGCCCGATGGCTTTCCGCCGGGCGCGTTTCCTATTCGGGCCATATAAATTGTGTGCGACCAGCCTCGCCGCCATCGATCAACAGACTCTGCCCGGTCATAAACCGGTTGGTCACGCCCACAAAGTAGATCCACTCGGCGATCTCTTGGGCGGTGGCCCAGCGTTTAAGCGGCGTGAGCTCCATAATCTGGTTCCACAGGTGTTCGTCTTCCATCACGCAACGGTTGAGCGGCGTTATAACGCCGCCCGGGTCCACACTGTTGGCGATGGCCTGCGGTGCCAGGCGGTTTGCAAGGTTCTTGGTGTAGGCGATAACACCGCCCTTGCTGGCGGCATAGGCGGGAAACTCCGATCCCGTATGTCCGCTCGCCGACCCCACATTGACCACGGATTTGATAGCCGGCGCAGGCTTGGCGGCGAGCCCCTCCCCCACAAAGGCGTAGCGCTCGGTCACGTTGATGGTGCCACACAGGTTGGCAGCGATGTCGTCGGCCGAATCCTGCGTACCGGCAACGTTCACGATTACCTGAGGCTCAAGGTCGCTTGGAAACGAGTCCGGCTCGCGGACATCAACGATCAGATGGCGGTAGCGCTCGTGTTCGATCGCCGGCGACAGCAGATCAAAGCCCACGACCTCGTGGCCCTCATCCAAAAAGCGCTGCACGCACGCGGCTCCGATACCGCCCGAAGCGCCCGTGATCAAAACCCGCATACTCGCTCCTTAGGCGGTTGCGTGGCGCTCGAGGTACTCGGAGCCCACATTCTCGCGCTCCCAGCCGCGCACGACCTTGTAGCCCACGGGGCTCAGGAAAACCTCGCACAGCAGCTCGGCAACAGCGCCGGTCAGCGAGCACATAAGGACCTGCACCCAGGTCCAACCAAAGAACGTGTGGCTCACCACAATGGCAAAGACCAAGTTGTCGATAAACTGGCCAACACCCGTGGACACATAGGAGCGGAAGGCGAAGCTCGCAAAGTTATTCTTTTTGAGCATGCGGCCGAGCGACTGGTTGAGCGTGGAGTTAACCACGGCAGAAACGAGCATTGCCAGCGAAGAGCCCAGCACCACGTACCAGGTGCCGCCGATGGTGGCGTTAAGGGCGGTGTTGACCTCGATCATGCCGGTGTCGTAGTAGGCGCCCCACATACCGGGCGTGAGCGAGCATGCCCAAAAGCACAGGCTCACGGCCAGGTTGACCAGCAGCGCGAGGATAGAGATTTTGATGGATGCCTTGGCGCCAAAGCGCTTGCAGATCATGTCCTGGCACAAAAACGAAACCCAGCTCACCACAAAGCCGCAATCGAGTGCCAGATACGGCAGGCTGATAAGCTCTTTGTTGGCCAGCAGGTTCATCATGATGACGCTCACGAAAAACAGCGAAACCGTTGCCGCGGGAATGCTCCGCAGCAGGACCTTGTAGTCCTCCATGACCTTCTTGATCATTATGTACTCCTTTGGTTTTAGGTTTAACGAGCAGGATATCGGACCCGAACTGCTCGGACGCCCCGGTCTTGAGACGACGGTGGGTATGATAGCCGCTCACACGGCATCAGGCAAGCGAACGGCGCGGCAGCCCCGCAGGGCCACCGCGCCGATGCGTTAAAAGGCCACGTTGCCAAACTCCGACAGGATAAGGTCGGGGTTGTGGTCGGTAGCCCAATCCACGTTCCACGGGCTCGTGAACAGCAGTAGCTTACCGCCGCGCATGTCCTCGACGCGCAGCGTGTCGCGCGTGAGCGAAAGACCCGGGATATCGATGGTATCGGGGTCATTCTGGATCCAGCGGATGTCCGTATAGGGCAGCGGCTGGCGACGAACCTCAACACGGTACTCGGCCTTGAGACGGCGCTCGAGCACCTCAAACTGCAGCACGCCGACCACGCCCACGATGACGCTCTCCATGCCGGCACCCAGCTCGCGGAAGATTTGGATGGCGCCCTCCTGGGCAAGTTCCTCCATACCCTTGACGAACTGCTTGCGCTTGAGCGTGTCGACCTGCGTAATGCGAGCAAACATCTCGGGGGCGAACGTCGGAATCTGCGGATACTGCACGTGGCGCTTGCCGGAGCACACGGTGTCGCCGATGCTAAAGATACCCGGATCGAACAGGCCCACGATATCGCCCGCGTACGCCTCGTCCACGATGGCGCGATCGTCGGCCATCATCGACGTGCCCGTGGCAAGCTTGAGCTTGCGGTTGCCCTGCACGTGGAAGGCATCCATGCCGCGCTCGAACTTGCCCGAGCAAATGCGCACAAAGGCGATGCGGTCGCGGTGGTTCTTGTCCATGTTGGCCTGGATCTTAAACACAAAGCCGCTAAAGTCGTCGCGGCAGGGATCGACCGGCTCGCTGGTGAGCGTATCGGTATAGGCGCGCGGCGTCGGGGCCAGACGCAGGAACTCCTTGAGGAAGGGCTCCACGCCAAAGTTGGTGAGCGCCGAGCCAAAGAACGCCGGGCTCAGCTTGCCGCAGGCCACAGCATCCAAGTCGAGCTCGTCGCCAGCGCCATCGAGCAGCTCGATGTCGTCCATCAGGTTCTTATGGTTCTCCTCGCCGATGAGCTCGTCCATGGAAGGATCGCCCAGCTCGGCCTCGACCTCGGCGACCTTCTTGGTGGCGTTGGCGTGACCGTCGCCCTCGAAGGCGATAACGCGACGGGTCTGACGGTCGAACACGCCGCGGAAGTTGCGGCCGCTGCCGATCGGCCAGTTCATGGGATAGGTGTTGATGCCCAGAACATTCTCGATCTCTTCCATGAGCTCAAACGGATCGCGAGCCTCGTGGTCGAGCTTGTTCACAAAGGTGAAGATGGGAATGTGACGCAGCGTACAGACCTTAAAGAGCTTTTTGGTCTGGGCCTCGACGCCCTTGGCGCCGTCGATGACCATGACCGCGGCGTCGGCGGCCATAAGGGTACGGTAGGTATCCTCCGAGAAGTCCTGGTGGCCGGGGGTATCGAGGATGTTGACGCAGGCGCCGTTATAGGTGAACTGCAGCACCGAGGAGGTGACGGAAATACCGCGCTCCTTCTCGATGTCCATCCAGTCCGAGACGGCATGCTTGGCCGAACTCTTGCCCTTGACCGAACCGGCGGTCTGAATGCTGCCGGTATAGAGCAGCAGCTTCTCGGTAAGCGTGGTCTTACCGGCGTCCGGGTGGCTGATGATCGCGAATGTGCGGCGCGACGAGATTTCATCCGACAGGCTTGCCATGCGGATCCTTTCTTGCATTGAGTGCATTACGTCGTTGTAACCGCATTATTGTAGCCGCGAAATCCCGCTCTAGGGCGCCTATCAGGACAAATTCATCAGTTGGGGCCTGGGTAGCCGGGCCAATCGGTATTTACCTCTTGCGTAACTGTGCATAGTGTATATATACTGTGCTTACCGGTTATATACACGTGTAGCCCAACAGCTAAGGAGCCGCTGTGGACATTATCCTATCCAATTCGAGCGACAAGCCTATCTACGAGCAGATATCCTCGCAGGTCAAGGCTCAAATCCTTTCGGGCGCACTCGCCGCGGGAGCCAAACTTCCCAGCATTCGCGCGCTCGCCAGCGACCTCGGCGTGAGCGTTATCACCACCAAGCGCGCCTATGCCGACTTAGAGCAGCTTGGGTTTATCTGCACTGTGCAGGGCAAAGGCTGCTTTGTCGCCGAAGGCAACCAAGAACTCTTGCGCGAAAACCAGCTCTGCCATGTCGAAGAGCTGCTTACGCAGGCGGCAGAACAAGCCGAAGCCTTGGGTGTCACGCGCGACAAACTGCACGAGATGCTCGACCTGGTAGCCCCCGAAACCATGCAGTAGCCATCTGCAAGAAAGGCTATACCATGAAAAACTTGCTAGAACTCAAAGGTGCATCGCGCCGTGTGAGCGACCGCTTTTCGCTGCGCAACGTCACGTTTGCCGTGGAGCCCGGCCAGATCGTTGGCTTTGTGGGGGCAAACGGTGCTGGCAAAACAACGACGATTCGAGCTGCTCTCGGGCTAATAAAGCTCGATGCCGGCGAAGTGCACCTGTTTGGGCAGCACTGTGGCGCCGACGCGCCCGATGAAACGCAGCGCCATCTACGCTCCCGCGTCGGTCTTGTCCTGGACACGTGCCCCTTCCCCTCCACGCTCAAGGTGGGCCAGATCGAGTCGCTCGTAGGCCCGGCGTACCCCACGTGGGACCGCGAAACGTTCGCCGGATTCATCAACCGATTTGGCCTCGATCCCAAGACAAAGGTCAAGGACCTCTCCCGCGGCATGGGCATGAAACTGCAGCTTGCCTGTGCACTCAGCCACAATGCCAAGCTGCTCGTTTTGGACGAAGCCACCGCGGGCCTCGATCCCATGGCACGCGAGGAACTGCTCGATGAGCTGCTTGCTTTTGTCGCCGACGGCCAGCACAGCGTGCTGCTCTCGAGCCACATTACGTCCGACCTCGATCGCGCCGCCGACCGCGTCATCTGCATCGATAACGGCTCGATTGTGTTTGACCTGCCGCGCGAGGACATTACCGACCGAGCCGGCATCGCCCACTGCACTCAGGCACAGGCCGCCGAGCTTATGGCTTGCGTCGAAGGTGCCCATGCCGCCCGCCTCGCCTACAGCGTGGACGTGCTCGTGCCCAACCGTCGCGAAACGCTCGAGGCCTTTCCCGAGATTCCCTGCGATCGGGCAACCATTGACGACTATCTTCGCCTCACGCTGAAAGGGGCTTCAAAATGAAACGCGCCTTTATGTCCGAGCTCGCCATCGCTCGCACGCTCATCCCGAGCATTGCGGGCGTCGGCCTGTTCATCTTCGTCGTGCTAACCCTTGCCAACGCATCGGACGGCGATTCCGGTATGAGCGCCGGCGCCTGCGCGGTCAGCGCCATGTCGCCCATCATAATCATGAACTCACTGGCTGGCTACGATAACCAAAACGGCTGGGAGCGCTATCGGGCAACGCTGCCGTTCTCGCGCAAAGACATCATCTGCGCACGCTACCTGTGCATTATTGCTTTCTCGGCCGTCATGGCATGCGCCGCCGTGCTTTTGAACATCATCGCCCTTCCGTTCTTCGATCACACGGGCATTCCCTCGACGGGACAGACCGTCTTTGAGATCACAATCGCCTCCGCCGCATCGATGCTCATCTCCCTCATGATGGTGTTTTTGGCACAGCCGCTGTTCTTTCGATTTGGACACATGGAGGCGCTGCGCCTATCCGTTGCCTTGTTTGCCCTGCTCGGATGCTTTGCCATGGCCACGCTGAGCTCCTCCAACCCCATCAGCAACTGGCTCATGTCGATTGCTGGGGCGAATCCCGATCCTGCCGTCCTCGGCTGCTTGTGCGCGGGCATCGCCGCACTTGCCCTCGCGCTATGTGCAATCAGCTGCACCGTCAGCACCAAGGTTTACCGAGTACGCGATTTGTAAGCACGCGAGTCTCGATCTACGAAGGGCGTGATCGCCCCCTCCCCGCCAATCCGTGGCAAACGGCATGTCCCCGGCGTGCGCCACCGTACTACTTGCGCAGCGGCTTGGGCAGCGGAATGCCAGCGGCGATAACGGCGGCGATGATCATGCAGACGATACCCTTGAGTGGGAAGCACATGAGCAGCAGGCCCACGACCATGACCGGCTGACGCATGACCGCACCCATCGTCGATGCCGTGCAGACGGCGACGCAAAAGACCGGATCGGCGCCGGTGAGGATGGCAAGGCCGTAGCCCAGGCTTACGCCCGAGAAGATAACGGGGAAGAAGTGGCCGCCGCGCCAGCCCAGGTTGATGAGGGCGGGCGTCAGCATGGCCTTAACAAGACCGGTCGCGATAAGCACGCCAGCGGGAATGGTCAGATAGGTTTCCATGAGCACGTCGGCCTGGGTCTCGCCGGCAAACATGGTGTAGGGCAGGACCGTGCCGCAGATGGCGAGCGCCAGACCGGCCAGCATGGCCTTGACG
Source organism: Collinsella sp. (assembly GCA_046979165.1). Classification (GTDB taxonomy): domain Bacteria; phylum Actinomycetota; class Coriobacteriia; order Coriobacteriales; family Coriobacteriaceae; genus Collinsella. The sequence continues at coordinate 43,858 of JBKWJT010000003.1, read as the reverse complement.
ACAGGACGCTCCCCTATGGCATGGGCAAGCGCTTCGCTCGCGTGCTCAGAGACAAAGTACAGCCAGCCGCAGATTGTTCCGATCAACGACAGAGGGACGAGCCAGGTAAGCTCCAAGTTGCCCACCACGGCAGCCTCGAACCTGGGCATGCCCATGCCGCCGCCCATGAGCTGGCCGAGCAGCAGGTAGGTGCCCAGGCCGCCGGCAATCGCAATGCCGTAGACCACCGTCTTTTGCGCCTTGGGCAGCTTGATCGTGATCTCGTCGGACGCAGAGCCCTCGTCGCCGTCGGCGCTACCGGCGAGCGGTGCCACAAAGCCAAAGACGGGCGCGGTAAAGAGCGCCGTCAGCGCGGCCTGGGTGCCCAACAGCGTGAGCTCCCTAAACTCGGCGCCAAAGCGGCGCATGCGGTCGCCAACCCAGCTGCACAGACCCGCGATAACGCCGGTCAGGCCGGCCTCCGGTCCAATACTTCCGCCAAACAGCAGCGGCAGCAATGCCGCGAGCGAAAGCTTGCCCAGATTGTCGTACGGGTAGCGACCGTCTTGCTTAACCTTAGCCATCACCTGGTTGAGGTCATCGGTCTTGGTGCCTGTCATCTTTTCGTACAGACCGATTAACAGGCCGCCCAGCAGGCAGACAAAAAACGGGTACGGCAAAAAGCCAAACGGGCCGCTGGCAAGCTCGGGCGAAGCGACGCCCAGCGCGTGCGGAATCTCGGTCCATAGATAGTCGATGCCGTGCTCCATCGCAAAAAAGAACAGCCAGACCGCGGCACCTGCGAACGCACCGGTCACGGCAACGCTAAGTAAAAACAGCGCGCGGTTTTTGGGTTTGGCAAGGTTATCCATCGGGTCCTCCCGCGGTCAAAGTCGACATAGTTACGTTTTATTGTAGAGCGAGCGTTGCCCGAACGAGTCAACCGTCTGCGCCGCGAACGGCACCATTGGGAGCCATAGTGGGGCAAGCTCAAGACTTATCCGTTGATAATCGAGGCAATCTCGCACAAATCGTCGGCAAAGTAGATACCTTGCTGGCGCTGCGGGCTCGATAGGCCCTTATCAATCATGTGCCCGAGCAGCGCCTTGAGGTCGTTGTAGTAACCGTCCAGGTTATACAGGATGCACGGAGCACTCAGGTGCCCCAACGACACAGCGGACATGACCTCGGCAATCTCCTCGAGCGTGCCCGTCCCGCCGGGAAAGGCGATGAACACATCGCCGAGCTCAATCATCTTGGCTTTGCGCTCGGCCATATCGCTCGTCACGATAAGGTCGTCGATACCGTCATGTTGAAACTCGGCCTCGATAAAAAAGCTCGGCTCAACACCCGTCACGTGTCCGCCTGCCTCGAGCACGCTATCGGCGAGCGCGCCCATCAGGCCCGATTCGGACCCGCCGTATACCAGCGCGTGCCCGTTGGCGCCAATCCAGTTGCCCAGCTCCTGCACCGCGGGCAGAAACGCCGGGTCATTGCCAGTGTTGGCACCCAGATACACGGTGATATGCATATTCAGTCCCCCTGTTGTGGCGCGCGACGTTCGTCTTAGCGCTGGCGTCGACGATACTCGCGCACGCGACGCGAAAGATCGGCAAGCTCGTCGCGATCGAGCTCTTCCAAATGCTCCAGATCATCCATAAAGCGTGCCATGGTGTCCTTTTGACGCATCTTGATAAGCGTATTGCAGTAGTTCACCGCCACGCCCGTGAGCATGGCGATGTAGAAGATGCTGATGACGCTCAGAATGACGGTAATGGCGCGGGCAACCGGTGTCTCGGCCGGGATGTCGCCAAAGCCGATGGTCGAGACTGTCTCAAAGCTAAACCACAGGCCATCGCCAAACGTGAGGTTCGTGGGCTCGGACAGCCAGACGGCCGTCGAGCACAGCAAGTAAAAGACGAGGAATAGCTCCGTAATGCGCACGAAGCCCGCCTGGCGTAACACGTCAGCAAGCGTCCTGAGCTTTTTCATCGCGACCCCTTCCACGGACAACCAATCACGTTCGCTCGGTATTGTCCCACAACCGTCAGTTAGGGACGTTCCTTTTGTGCCGGCAGAAAGGGACTGTCCCCAACTGCCGGGCGGAACCGTTTAGCGGTGCCGCTGCCGACTGGGCGGGCTGAGCTGGTATCCTTATGCGGTAATGTCTCGATTCGTTAGGATTGCATGTGAGAGCTGCCACTGTCCTTCGTTCAGTTATATGTCGCGCCCTGGCCATTGTGCTCGCCGCGCTTGCCGTGCTGAGTTCTATCGCGCCTGTCCAGGCTTTTGCCGCTGACTCTAGCCAGCCAGTCAAGACGGTCCGCGTTGGTTGGCTCGTCAACAACGAGGGCTTCCAGGACGGCACCCCCGGCGAGCGTCTCTCGGGATGGGGTTACGAGTACCTCCAGACCCTGTCGTACTACACGCCCGGCTGGCGGTACGAATACGTCTCCGGCACCTTCACCGAGCTTATGGACATGCTCGAGGCAGGCGAAATCGACCTCATGCCCAACATCTCCTACTCCGAGGAACGCGCCCAAAAGCTGCTCTTTTCCTCGAACCCCGAGGGCACCGAGCGCTACTACATCTACGCCAAGCCCGATCGCGACGATCTGGCCAAGGGTGACCCCCAAGCGCTCCAGGGTCTCACTATCGGCTGCAACTCCGGCGTCATGCAAACCTTCGTTGGCCAGCAGTGGCTCGCCAACGAAGGCATTACCTGCACCTATAAAGAAATCGACACTGGCAGTGCCCTCTTTGACGCGCTCGCAAACAACGAGGTCGATGCCGTCATCATGAACGACACGACCTCGTCGCCCAGTGCCTCCCCCCATGTTCTACATTGGGTCGAGCGACTACTATTTTGCCGTCCCCAAAAGCCGCCCCGACCTGATGGACGACATCAATGCCGCCATGACAGCAATCGCCCGCGTCAACCCACGCTATAACGACGAAGTCAAATCTCACTACTCGGCCCAAAACAGCGGTTCATCATCGCTCAACGGCCCCGAATGTTCCTGGCTCAAAGCAAACAACAACACCATCACGCTCGGCTACATTACGGGCAAACTCCCCTACTGCAACGAAGACGAAGACGGCAAAATGGAAGGCTCGCTCGCATCGCTTGCGACGACGCTACACGATAAATTTGGCATTACGGTCAAAACCGTCGCCTTTGATAGCTACAAGATGATGTCAAAGGCCCTGTCAGAGGGAAGCATAGACGTTGCGCTGCCGGCATACCGAGATTACTGGTTTGCCGAGCAATCAGGCGTTGTGCAGTCGGTATCGTTGGGGACCATGTCCCTCACCGCCATCCACACCGGCAGTAACCTGAAAAAAGACCTTCAGAACATCGCCTGTACCAAATCATCGTTTGTCAACCGAAATGCACTTGAAAGTCTATTCCCCACAGCGACCGTAACCGAATACCAATCCGACGATGAAGCGTTCGACGCCCTCAGGAAGGGAACGGCGCGCTGCATCGTCGCTCCCAGTTCACGCGTAAAAACCATCGGTGACCGTTATGATCTCGAGGACTGCGAGACGGTCGAGCTCCCTGACACCTGTGACCTCGCGTGCTTGATGTCGCGCGGCAAGCCCGAACTGCTGGGAATCATCAACAAGGGCATCATCAATGCCGGAGAATCGCTCTCCGCAAGTAATTACTCCTCCACGTCGTACACGGCCCAGGAATCCAACACGCTTCAATTCCTTTATCGCAACCGCACCGCCATTGCAGCTACCCTCATCGGTATGTTGTCGGTCAGCATCGTCCTGCTCATCTGGGCGCTCGTGCGCGCTCGAACCGAGCGCGAAAAAGCCGACGCCGCCAACGCCGCTAAGACGGCATTCCTCACGCGCATGAGCCACGACATCCGTACGCCGCTCAACGGCATCCTGGGCCTTATCGATATCGAGGAATTGAAGGAAGGCGATATCCAGGTCGCCCGCGAAAGCCGCGCCAAGGCTCGTGTTGCCGCCAATCACCTGCTCTCGCTGATTAACGACATCCTCGAGATGGGCAAAATCGAAGACCGCAAGATAACACTGGAACATGCGCCTTTTAACCTCAAAGAGCTCTGTGACGATACGCTGGTTCTGTGCAAGCTTCGCGCATCCGATAACGGCATCACCATGCAGGACAATAGTCTGCCATACACCACGGGGCCATACATGGTCGGCAGTCCCACCCATATCCGACAGATCATGATCAACCTGTTAGACAACAGCATTAAGTACAACAAGCACGGCGGCTCCGTCACCTTTAGCTCAAAGACCAAGCCACTCGATAACGGGCGCGCGCTCTTTTGCTTTAGCGTTTCGGATACCGGCATTGGCATGACTTCCAAGTTTTTAAAGCATATCTATGAGCCGTTTGCCCAAGAAGGTAACGATGCGCGTAGCAAGTTCCAAGGAACCGGCATGGGCATGCCAATCGTCAAGTCGCTTATTGAACTGATGGGCGGCACCATCGAAGTCACCAGCGAGCTCCATGCGGGCACCTCGTTCTACGTGGAGATTCCGCTCGATATCGACAAGAACCCCCAGGCGCGGGCGAATACGGTCGAGGGGGCGCTCGACTGCTCGCTCGCCGACATGAACGTACTGCTCGCCGAAGACAACGAATTGAATGCCGAGATTGCCCAGGCGCTGCTAGAATCCGAGGGCGTCGTGGTCACCCGCGCCGCCAACGGCAACGAAGTCGTCGATCTGTACCTATCGCATCCCGCCGGCAGCTTCGATGCGATCCTGATGGACATTATGATGCCGGACATGGACGGTTACGAGGCAACCCGCGCGATTCGCCTGAGCGAGAAGGTCGATGCAGCCGATATCCCCATCATCGCGCTCACCGCCAATGCCTTTGCCGAGGACGCCAAGGCGGCACACGACGCCGGCATGAACGCCCATCTATCCAAACCGCTCGACTTTAACAAGCTCAAAAACATACTCGCCCGCATCAAAAAAAACGGATCCGTTTCGCTATAGTTTGTGCTCAACCACCACGCACGACCAGAAAGGAAGCCAACGATGTTTAGGCCCTTACGTCGAAAGAAGCGCGCTATCACCGACGAGGAAGCGCGCAAACTGCTCGCCACCTGCAAGCGCGGCGTCTTTGCCGTCAACGGCGACGATGGCTACCCGTACGCCATTCCCGTCAACTACTTCTTTGACGCCGAGCACGACAAGATCTATTTCCATGGCGCCAAAGCCGGCCACAAGGTCGACGCACTCAAGCGCGATGACAAGGTCTGCTTTACCGTTTACGGCAACGAGTGGTACAAGGACGGTGACTGGGCTCCCTACGTTATGAGCACCGTCGTCTTTGGCCGTTGTCGCCTGGCGAATGACACCCCCGCGTTTATCGAGGACAAAGTCCGCCAGCTCGCGCTTAAGTACTACCCTTCTGCCGAAAAAGTCGAAGAGGAAATCGCCAAGGACATTAAGGGCGTCCAGCTCTACGAGATTACGATTGAGCATCTCTGCGGTAAGCAGATTCAGGAAAAGTAAGCCCCTCAGCAGGCCTCATCAATAGCAATATGGCCCGGTTCCAACCCACCTTGGAACCGGGCCATATGCTTATGAAGCGTCGGCGGCGATGTGCGCTAGCGCCTCGACGAGCTCTTGCGAGCTCACAGGCTTGCTCAGGTGCGCGTTCATGCCCGCCTCGCGCGAAAGCCTGCGGTCGTCGGCAAAGGCGTTGGCGCTCACGGCAATAATCGGTGTGGTCGCGGCATCCTCGCGATCGAGCGCTCGGATCTGACGCGTGGCCTCAAGGCCATCGATGCCCGGCATCATGATGTCCATCAACACCACGTCATACTCGTGCGGTGCGCTCGCGGCAAACGCCTCAACGGCAGACTCGCCATCCTTAGCATGCGTCACGACGGCACCGGCACGGCTGAGCGTAAACTGCGCGATCTCGGCATTCAAATCGTTATCCTCTACGAGCAAAACGCGCAAGCCCTGGAGCGCATCGTCATCGCCCGCATCCGCGCGAACTGCCTGAGGAATCTCGGAGCGTTTGCATTTCTCGAACGGCAGACGGATGGTAAACGTCGTCCCCTGCCCCAAGACGCTCGTAAAGCTCATGGTTCCGCCCATAAGCTCGACCAACTGTTTTGCGATAGGCGCGCCCAGGCCAGTTCCCGATGAAGCGCCTTCCACCTGTTGCTCCTCGCGGCAAAACGGCTCGTAGAGGTGCTGTTGGAACTCCTCGCTCATGCCAATACCGTTGTCGGCGATCGTGTATTCATAGACGGGGACGCCATTCGCTGGCTCCACCTCGCGGCACACCAGGCGAACATAGCCGCCCTGGCGGTTGTACTTGACGGCATTGCCGGCAATATTGAGCAACAAGCGCTTGAGGTGCGTCACGCTCACCCGTGCATAGGGATGATCAAGCGTCTGCTGGTCGCAGATAATTGTCACCAGACGTTCCTCGGCCTGGCGCTCCAGAATATCGCGCACTTCACAGTTGAGGGCCACCAAATTTATGGGCACGAGGTTCAGGTCGACCTGTCCGCTCTCCAGGCGACTCATATCGAGTGCCTCGTTGGCAAGGTCGAGCAGCAGTCCCGATGCCGTCCAGATTTTCGAGCGGCACTCAGTCTGCTTTTGCAGATCGTCCGCATTGGCATCGCCAACTTCGACCATGCCGCGAATGCCGTTGATGGGCGTGCGCAGATCGTGGCTCATGCGACGCAGAAACTCCGTCTTTGCCGAGTTGGCAGACGAGGCCTCACGCGCCGCCTTTGCCAGCTTGTCACCATAGTCGCGCTCCTGCTGCAGCAAGTCCGTCAAACGTCGGCGATCAGCGCGGCGACGCACCATCACAACAACGGCTATAATACCGCTGTAGAGCGCCAGCACGCCGGCAGAAACAGCCGCGACAACCTCAAAGTAGCGCTGCGCCGAGGCATAGGTGTACACATAGAATTTGTGCGCTTTTCCAAATGTGCCCAAATACCACTCGCCGTCGGCGTTAACCAATCTGACCTTACCAGCCAGGCATCGATCCTTAATACCGTCGACAATGAAGACGTCCGTCGCAGGCAGATCGAATACGCCCAATACGGTGGGTTCAACGGCATTGGTCGCAACGACCTTGCCGTCGCTTTCGATCACGATATTGCCGCTATCGATGGTTTCATAGCCATCAAGCAAGCTCTGCAGTTTGAGTGTATTGCCTGCAACCGCCTTCGCGCTCTGATGCCTTACCGCGATAACGATGCCCTCGCCATCCTGCCGAGTCACGCAGCCAATGTCTGCGACCGAATCATCCGCAAGCGTGATGCGGGCGGTATAGGACTTAAGCGGATGAGTTGCCACCTCCAGCACGGGTGATTCTTTGAGATACGTAGCGAGCGACCCGTAGCCCACATCGCCCGTCGAGGACTCGGACACCAAATTGCCCGATGCGTCCATCACGATTAGCGCGCTCACGTTGAACTGGTCGGCATATTGCTCCAGCATGGCGCTATCCACCGAACCGTCGCGCTCCATATCGCGAGCAGCCTCTCCGGCGATCTCCATAACGCGAATCAGGTTTTTGGTCGTATAGGCGCTGTTGAATGCATCGTAGGAAAGGCTCTGCGTCGCCACGTAATCGACAACGTCGGCAAAGCGCTGCTCGGCTTGGGCCGTCATGTAACCGTAGCTTATCATGCCGGCAGCAACCGAGAGCACTATCCCCAGCAGAGCGACAAGGAGCCATGCCCCTGCCGAACGATTGTCCCGCTCCTGAGCGGCGTGGTCGGGCGCACCGATCATGACAGGCCCTCCACATTCAAAAATGGTGAAGGGTCATCAAAGTACTTTGACACCAGGCGTTCCATGGTGCCATCGGCAAGCATTTCTTGGTAGGCATGAGTGAGCTTGACGTCGATGCCGCGCGTATCGTTGATATCGAAAGCGGTGCCCAAACCAACCTCTAGCAGCGGCTCATCCAAAATTCGATACGTTACGCCATAGTCTTTTTCGTAGGTAAGCAGCAAGGACTCATGCGCGGCGATGGCGTCGACCAGGCCCTCGACGAGCGCCGGGTTCAGGCACGAACGGTCCGAAAAGCAATAGAGTTCCTTGATCTGCGGAACGTTTTCATTTGTGCGATTGAGCAAAATGCCCTCGGGCTTGGTGGTGGACTGAACCGCCACGATCTTATCCTCAAGATCGGCAAGCGTGTAGATATCGCTCTCGGGATCGACCGCGACCACCTGACGGCTCGCAAGGTACGGGCCAGCCCAACGATACTCGTTTTCGCGACCCGTCATGCTAAAGCTGCCCATGACGCAATCGAGCTCGCCGTTCGCCAGCAGTTCTTTCTTCTTTTCCCAATCGATCAGCTGGTATTTTGGCTTGTAACCAATGCGGGCCAAAGCCTCGGTTAATATCTCGACGTCCAGGCCAACGATATCGCCGTACTCGTCGGCATACACAAACGGTGGATAGAGGTCGCTGCCGACGTTGAGCGTCTTAAGATTGTCGTCCTTGACCTGCGAGGCGTCCGGGGCTTTTGATGCTGGCGTCGAGGCTTCGTCATTGTGCCCGGAACAGCCAGCTATCGCTATGACAAAGGCACTCGCCACTGCAAGCGCAGCAAACAACGAAATGGCAACCGAGCGACGGGGTCTTTTCATCAAGCTCCAGACGATCCTGTTTACAGACTGAAATGGTTAAAGATAATAGCAAACAAAACCACACGAGTGCCCAATTGTTACAGACGCTTTACCATGTGGGACCTTCTAGCCGACTTGACAGAAGGCCCCGCATGCAGTGCTCGCTTACCGTGCATTAAAAACGTAGCGGTCCAAGCGGTCGCACGCTTCCCTTACGCGCGAAAGCGGCAGCGCCAGATTCACGCGAATGTGGCAGGGTCCGTGGAACGGGCGGCCGTCCTGATACCCCACGCCCACGCGCGCGCCCTCGTCGAGCAACCACTGAATATCGCGGCCATGCTCGCGACACCACTCAGTGCAGTCCAGAAACACCATGTACGTGCCCTGCGGACGCGAATAAGACACGCCCTCAAAATGCTCGTCCACGTAATTGCAGAAGTACTCGATATTGCCGGCAAGCACCTGGTTGAGCTCGTCAACCCACTCGTAGCCTTGCGGCTGGTAGGCACCGATAAGCGCATGCATGGAGAGGACGTTCATCTCGTTGTAGTGAGTCTTGTCGGACACGGCGCACACGCGGTCGCGCAGCGTCTCGTTGTAGATGATGTGATAGCTGCCGACCAGGCCCGCCAGGTTAAACGTCTTGCTCGGCGCATAGAGGGCAACCGTGCGCATGCGGGCGTCCTCGCTCACCGACTGCGTCGGGATATGCTTGTGACCCGGCAGGATGATATCGGACCAAATCTCATCCGAGATCACCACGCAATCGTGCTGGCGATAGACGTCCATGGCGCGCTCGATCTCGTCACGCTCCCATACGCGGCCGCAGGGATTGTGCGGCGAGCAGAACACCGCGGCATGGATGTGGTTTTGGGCGAGCTTGCGCTCCATGTCCTCAAAGTCCATGCGCCACACGCCCTGGTCGTCGAGCTTAAGCGGGCTGTGGACAATACGATAGCCCGCGGCCTCGATGGACTTGGTAAAGCCGATGTAGGTAGGGCTGTGGACCAGCACCGCATCACCTGGCTGGACATACGCGCGTAGCGTCGACACGACACCGCCCAGCACGCCGTTTTCGTAGCCGATATGCTCCGGCGCCAAGTCCTCAACGCCGTTGCGACGGCTCTGCCATTCGATGATGCGGTCGAAGTACTCGGGACGCGGATTGAAGTAGCCAAACATGGGGTGCTGAGCGCGCTTGATGATGTACTCCTGAACCGTGGGCACCGTGGCGAAGTTCATGTCGGCCACCCACATGGGAATGCGGTCGAAGCCCTCGTCGGGTGCGCTCGGAGCCATACCGGGGATCTCGCCCCAAGAGTCAACGGCGATGGCATCCATGCCGTGGCGGTCGATAAGCGAGCTAAAGTCGTATTTCATGCTGAGCTCCCATGCAAAGCGGACTATTTTGGTAGGCGTTATTGTCCACCAGCATGGGCGATTTTGACATGGGGTTTGGCGCTTAATTTGACGGGTTCAGACGAATGGCTGGTTAATCTCGCGCGTCGTTGACGGCGACTACGGTTAACTGGGTTTTATCGACCGAAAAAGATATGTCGAGCCCGGCGAAGGCCAGATGATAGACGCGGTTTGGCTCGTGCTTGCTGCCCGCGCGGCGTGGATCTTGGCGAAGGACCTCGACCAAGCCGGGGAGCTTTGCGGGCGGGACCATGTCTTGAAGCGCTTGCGGGAACTCGACGTTGAGCTCTTGCCACGGAGCATCCTCAATCCAGCCGCCCGTTGCATCCGGGTGGCAGTCCGCAAACGGAATGTAGGGCTTAATGTCGTAGATGGGCGTGCCGTCGCGCAGGTCGGCCCCCAGCACATGGATGATGGGGCCGTCGTCGGTAAGCTCCACGTGGTCGAGCTTAACACAGGTAAGACCGATGGGATTAGGGCGAAACGGACTGCGCGTGGCAAACACGCCCACGCGCTCGGCTCCACCCAGACGCGGCGGACGCACGGTTTTCGACCACTTGACGTTGGTGCCGGACCTGTCCTGCGACTTGGCATCGGCAGCTATGTCCTTAGCCGTGCCGCCAGGCGTTCCGTTTTCGAAGCGCCACAGCAGCCACAGGTGAGAGAAGGAGTCGAGACCCTCAACCGCTGCATTGGAGGCAAATTCCGGCTCAAAAACGATGCGTCCCTGCAGATGAGGCGCTAAAAAGCTGTTGCGCGGAATGCCGAACTTCTGCGGCAGGTCGGTATGTATGCGTGCGATAGGTTCCATGCCGGTCATTGTACGGCATGGAGGCGTGGGGCGTTGCGCGCAATTCTTCGCCGCGGTCCCCGTCGTGCAACCAACGGTTGCTTGGAAGGGCACCTGCGGCCGCTTATGCTTAAGCCATCAACCAGCAGAAAGGAGCCGCTATGGCCTTTGCAGAAAAGCTCATCGCCGTCCGTCGCGCCCATCACCTTACCCAGGAGCAGCTCGCCGCCAAGCTCTTCGTCACACGCCAAGCCGTCAGCCGTTGGGAGCGTGGCGAGGTCACACCGGGCATCGACATGATGAAGCTCATCGCCGCCGTGACTGACGAGCCCCTGTCTCATCTGCTCGAAATGCCCGAGCACTATTGTCAGAGCTGCGGCATGATACTCACGCCCGACGACTGCGGTACCGATGCTGCGGGCACCGCGACCGATCATTACTGCAAGTGGTGCTACGACCACGGCAAGTACACCTACGACACCACCATAGAGGCGATGATTGAAGATTGTGCCCCGCGGCTGGCGCAAAACACCGGCATGTCGCTCGACGAAGCCGTCTCGCTCATGGGCGCCGTCCTGCCGCAACTGGAGCGCTGGCGCACCGTACAGGAAAACGAGGAGCGCTACGGCGCCGAAGCGCGGGCGCGCTATGGCGATGAGGCTATCGATGCAGCAAACGAAACGTTACTGGACATGGATCCTCAGACATGGAACGACATGAAGGAACTTGAACGCGCTGTTCTGGGCCAGCTTTCGATTGCCATAGGCGACGGCGATGCGGATGGAAGCGAGGCTCGCAAGCTTGTCGCGATGCATCGTCGTTGGATTGGTCTCAACTGGGGACGCGAACCCCAAGACGAAGCATACCTGGGCCTCGCCCACGGCTATCTTGCCGATCAGCGTTTTATCGACTACTACGACAAGCCCTGCGGCACCGGAGCCACGGCGTTTCTGGTCCAGGCGATCGAGTCGTCGTTGGCGCACGCATAGACCGCGGCAGCTTTGGGTATTTCAATCAAAACCTCAACCGATTGGAGACCCATGGCTACTGATCATGAGCTCGCGCTCTACGTTATGACTGGCTGCCCGTATTGCTTAAAGGTCAAGCGCTTTTTGGCCGATAACGGCGTGACCATTCCCGAGCGCAATATCTCGACCGATACCGAAGCCGAGCAGACGCTCATCGCCGTCGGCGGAAAACGCCAGGTTCCCTGTCTGTTCATCGACGGCAAACCACTCTACGAATCGAGCGACATCATCGCGTGGGCGCAAGAGAACCTGCTCTAGTGCAACACAGCCATTGGGGACGTTCTTAAATGACTAGTCGTTAAAGAACGTCCCCAACGACCAACTAGCCGTGGAAGCGGGCTATGGGTGCAAGTGACTGCTCGCGAAAGACGCGATCGACAGCGGCGCGGTATTCGTCGACCTTTTTAGTCTTGCGTACGAGCTTGTGAACGGTAGCGGGATCGGCGAAGGCGCATTTGGCGTAGAACCACCACTCCTTCATACGAAAGACCGCGTTGCCGCCAATCTCTTCTGCATAGGCCGCAAACAGCGTGTCGTGGAAACGCTGCAGCTCAGCATCCGTGGCAGCAGGACCGCCGTTGACCATACGAGCCAGAGCGGGGTTCGCGAGCAGGCCGCGCCCCAGCATCACATGGCGTGTGCCGGGATAGGCCTCCACCAGCGCATCCATGTCCTCTAAATCAAAAATGTCGCCGTTATAGGCAACCGGAAACGGCGCGCGCTCCAGTGTTTCGCCATAAAACTCCTTGCGCGGCGAGCCCGTATAGCGGTCCTTTTGTACGCGCGGATGCACGATTAGCTCTGCCAGCGGCATGCGACAGTACAGGTCAAGCACGCGCTCGTATTCGTCGTCACTCTCCAGCCCCAGCCTGGTTTTTACCGACACCGGCAACGGCGAACGTTCGCACACATCGCTCAAGAACACTTCGAGCTCGTCCAAGTGGCGCAAAAAGCCCGAGCCCTTGCCCTTGGCGACAACCGTCCCCGAGGGGCAACCCAAGTTGAGATTGACCTCGCGATAGCCCATGTCGGCGAGCACCTGTGCCGCCCACACAAACTCGTCCGCGTTCTTGGACATCAGCTGAGGCACTACGTTGAGCCCCTGGTTATTGGCAGGATCGATCTCCTTAAACGCCTTGCCGCCAAAGCGGTTTCCCACCCGCGGCGGCGGCAAAAACGGCGTGTAATAACAATCGAGCGCACCGAAGCACTCCGCATGCACGCGACGGAACACATGCCCGGTAATCCCCTCCATAGGGGCAAGCGAAAGAATCATCTACTCTTCTCTCATATCAACGGATGTGACAAAGGAACCGCCCCCTTGTTACATGCATTATGCCTTGTGCTCCAGATGATTCACAAGGCAGAGGCAGCAGCTTGACGATAATCACCCTTCCATCCGGCGCCTCATGCAACGAAGGTGAATGGTTTTCCGCGAAGTGAACGAGTGAAATCGGACCCTCGATGCATCGACACTTTTGGAAGGCCAATTCCTGCGGTTTTATCACTCAAATCCTGCGGTTTTAGCGTCGAAAAATGTGGGTGCTTCAGGGGTCCAAATTAGGTCGTTCACTTCTCGGGAAACCATTCACCTTCGATTTGCTGTTTGCGGGCATCGGCAGCGGCTTCATGCTCCAAAAGACGACGTTCGCGATCAAACGATCACCAACAGCGCGCTGTTGACCGCTATGTATGAACAACAGACATCCTCCACTCATCTATACTCAAGAGCGTGTGCGCATCGCCCCCGAAAAACGATGAGAGTCGAGGCCCCATGCAGCAGCTCACCGAGCAAGAAAAGAAACGCATCCAGCGGTACTGCACATACCCCAAAATCGCAGCGACCGCACTCGTCATGTCGTTCGTAGCATGCCTGTTGATGTTGCCGCTCCAAATGGTCAACGATATCGCGTTCCACCAAAAGGAATTCCAACCCGCGGGCATATATACCGCCATCGCACTCACCGTAATCGAACTCGCCATCTTTTGCTATTGCGCTCTTGCGCCGCGCTTTGGAATGCAGGGCAAACAGTGGAAGGAACTGCAGAGCAGGCTTGCGGTGGCCCAGACCAACAAGGACCATTCCGCGGAGGTCGCCGGCGTGCTTGCCACGCAAGCTGCCGGCCGCCTGCTCAAGAACAGCGATAACGATCTCGCGCGTAACCTGGGCGGTGCCGCCGAGGTTGCCAGCGCCGTAGGGGCAGTCGCCACGGCGGCAGACGTGCTGGCCGAGACCTCGAGCAATGCCGAGGCCATGGCAAACGCATACGGCGTGACGATTCCAAACGTCAATAAGCAGATCATAGCTCTCGCAGTGTTGCCCGCCATTGTGCTGCTTGGCGTCTACATCCCGCAGCTTGTCCAGGGAAATAACGAGCTTCAGACAAGAAAGGCTGCAGCCGCCGAGCAGCTCGCCATCGCGCAAGATGCCCTGGAGCCCGTGTGCGAACGCGTCGCGGCAGACGACCCATACGAGTCGTATCACGACTACGGCTATCGCATTATCGGCTATCTGCGCGATAATGACCTCGGCGCTCAAGCAGCCTATGTCTACCTTTCTTTCGATGCAGATGGCATGCTCACGGACGTCGCTTACACCAATCAGATCGACCCCGAGGCAAGCCTTGCAGACAACCTCGCCCGCACCGAGCAGGATATCGCGACGCTCTGCGCCCCGCTCAACGGGTTGGACATTTCCGTTGCCACGCCTGACCTCCTCGCGCCATGTAGCCTGTCGGATGAGTTTAAGCAGGCATTTTTGGCCGGATCCTTATACGAGGAGATCAGCATCAAGACGGAGGACGAATCCATCAAGTCGTACTACGCCTTTGACACCGAGCCCAAGGAAGAGTTCGACGAATACACCCATCCGGAAATTAGGCTCATGCTCTCTGCAAAGAAGAGCTAGAAGCTTGCGTTCTGATTTCCGCTCGCAAACGCCGTCTATATCTCGAGGTCTAATACTTTCCCCAGAAGTGAATGGCTGTATTTGGACCCCCGAAGCATCGACATTTTCAGACGCCAAAACCGCAGGATTTGACTGGCAAAACCGCAGGAAATTACATCTCAAAAGTGTCGATGCTTCGGGGGTCCATTTTGACTCGTTCACTTCTCGGAAAAGTATTAGACCCTGATTTCGCGAGGGTCTCGATGTGACAAAGGACCGTCCCTTGTCACATTATTCGGAGCGCAAGGCCTCCACGGGATCCTTCCTGGACGCGCTGCGGGCGGGCAGCAGGCCGGCAACAACCGTCAGCAGCACCGAAATCGCGATGAGCACCAGCGCATCCTGCACGGGCAGGCTCATCAGATTGGGCACCTGTTTGGCCGCAAGCGCCCAGGCATTGACCGGAAAACTCACGAGCACCACGACGACAATGGCAAAGACACCGGCGATGAGGCCTTCGATAAAGGTCTCGGCATTGAATACGTTGGCCACGTTGCGCTTCGACGCGCCGATCGCGCGCAGGATGCCGATCTCCTTTTTACGCTCCAGCACGCTGATGTAGGTGATGATGCCGATCATGATGGAGCTCACCACCAGGCTGATGCTCACGAATGCGATGAGCACCAAGCTGATGGTGTTCACGATGTCGGTCACCGAGCCCATGATGATACCCATGTAGTCGGTGTACGAGATTGCCTGCTCGTCGTGGCCGGCGGCTTTGACCTGCTTGTTGTACGCATCGATATGGTCGAGTACGCGCTCCTTTGCCTCAAAGTCACGCGGGAAAATCTTGACCGAGATGGGGTCGGCCTCATCCGCATAGCCCAACGTGGTCAGATTGTTGTCGTAGGTGAGCTTCGACGCCTTGGCATAGCTCATCATGAGCGAACTCAGGTCCTCGGCGTCCATGTTGAAGTGAACGGCATTGGCAAAGGCGCTCGCATCCACGTGCATGGCGCTCGCCAGGCTGGCAAAACTCGAAGACATCTGCGTCGCCATCTGGTCCATGAGCCCCGCCGCGCCCGCCTTAAGCTGGGACGATACGGTCGTCGCAATCTGCTCGCTGATTGCCTTCATCACCTGATCCATAGCCTGCTGCAGATACGGAGCCAGCTGCTTTTGCACATAGTCGGTCATCGCCTGTTGCAGGCGCTCGGCCAAGGCATCGCCGCCGAGCGCTTTGAGCTGGGCCAGGATTTGCTGGGCTGCCGTATCACTCTCAAGATACGCCGAGAACGCGGCGGCAAGCTTTGACGTGTCCTTAAGATCTTCGGGTGTCAGCGCCCTAAACTGATCAGACTGCAAAAAGCCCTCAAACAGCTGGTTGGCAAGCATTCCCACCTGCTGCATTTGCTCGGGCGTAAGTTCCAGACCGTCAAAGATACCCGAGAAATCTGGGGCTGGCGCTTTGGCCATGATGTCGCTGAAGTCGATGTCCTTCCCAACGCCCGAAAGGTCGATATCCAACCCGGACAAGTCAAGACCCGACAGGTCCATACCGCCGGCGACACCCGAGAGCGCGGAGGTATCAAACGAAAACGCGCTCTTGAGCGCCGCCTCGTCCACACTGAACATGCTGCCCAGATCCATGCCTTGCTTGGCCTCGCCTTGCAGCTCATCGAAAGACTTGCCCGTAAAGACATCCGTCTCGGGGTGGGCAAGCTGCTCTTGCACAATCTGCGAATCGGCGGCGCGCTCCATAAGCTGGCGAGTCAGAGCATGCGTATAGGCAATGCCCGGAGACAACGCACTCGCATTGGCCGTCTCGTTAGGTCGCACCACGCCCACAATGTGCACGTCGATGCCATCGGCAACCTTGGCGGCCATAAAGTCGGCGTCGTCAGACATGTCGGTCCACATGCCGGTCTCTTCGTTTTTGCGATACGCATCGGCCGGCGACAGCACCTTAAACGTCGTGGACAGCGCATCGTCGTAGGTAAAGTCGGTGCCGGTCTCGGGCGTTTCGACCCCACCGTCGGCCGCCATGGCGCTGTTAACCAGGTCATTGAGCTCATCAATATCCAGCGCACCGATGCTGTAGAGCGTGTAATCGCCCACCGTGCCACGGCTCGAAAGCACCATCACGGCTTCGTTGGCGGACGTAGGCCAATGGCCAGCGACGACATCGTACTGGCTGTCGAGCAGGCTCTGATCGTCGATCATCTCGTTAAAGACCGAGGTTCCCATGGATTCCATGCTCACCGTTGCCGCCGAGCTCGCGCCTCCGCTCATGGCCTCGGTCATGGCGTTGGGCACCAGCCGGACAGGCTTCTCGTCGCCCCTACCCGCACGATAGACAACCGGCGTCACGCCATAGCCGTACTGGATGGCGTTGACTTCTTTATCGATGCCATCGCCACCGGCATCGAGCCATGCCTTAAAGCTCGTCATGTCGTTGGACTTAACGCTCGCAAACATATCCTTTACGGCCGTGACCACGGGAATCTTATCGGTTCCCTGAGCCTTGCCGTCGGTACCGTCGTCGGACGAATCCTCGCCGTTGGACGCCTCGTCATCCGTGGCCCCCTGCCCGCCCATCATGGACGACAGGTCGTAATCCTGCTTGGAAATGGTGAGCGGGTAGCTCGAAAGCGTATCCTCCTCGACCTTTTTGATGTAGCCGTTTACGCCGTTGGACAGCGCCAGAATCGCCGCAATGCCGATAATGCCAATCGAGCCCGCAAAAGCAGTCATGGCCGTGCGACCCTTCTTGGTCATGAGGTTGCGGGCAGAAAGCCCCAGCGCCGTCACAAAGCTCATCGAGGTTTTGCGCGTAGGCTTGGCCTCGCGGCGCGTGGCGTCAGCGACATCGAAAGGGTCGGAATCGTCGGTGATCTTGCCGTCCGCCAGGTTGACGATGCGCGTGGCGTATTGGTACGCCAGCTCGGGATTGTGCGTGACCATAATAACCAGGCGGTCGCGCGCCACGTCTTTGAGCAGATCCATGACCTGTACGGATGTCGTTGAATCCAAAGCGCCGGTCGGCTCGTCTGCCAGCACGATCTCGGGATCGTTGATCAGGGCGCGGGCGATGGCCACGCGCTGCATCTGTCCGCCCGATAGCTGGCTCGGGCGCTTGTTAACGTGCTCGCCCAGGCCGACTTTCTCCAACGCCTCGCGCGCACGCTGGCGGCGCTCGGCATGCCCCACGCCCGTGAGCGTAAGCGCCAACTCCACGTTTTCCAAAATGGTCTGATGCGGAATGAGGTTATAGCTTTGGAAAACAAAGCCGATGCGGTTGTTGCGGTAGGCATCCCAATCGCGATCGTGAAAATCCTTAGTCGAAATACCGTCGATCAGCAGGTCGCCAGAATCGAAATGATCGAGTCCGCCGATAACGTTGAGCATCGTGGTTTTACCCGAGCCCGAGGGACCCAGAATGGCCACGAACTCGTTATCGCGAAAAGACAGGCTTACGCTGTCGAGCGCCACCTGCGTAAACGACTGCGTAACGTATCTTTTGCAAATACCTTTGAGCTCCAGCATCGATGGGTTTCCTCCCCGCACAGGGACGGGCACGTCGGCCTTTCCCCATCACTCGCGTGTAATGCGTTTTTCCTACCCCATCTCACCTTTGTCATACACGCTAGCAGGAGAATTGGCAGTGAGCTAGAGGATTGGATCACTTGTGGTGCTGCATTGGCTCCGGGTCCCGCGTTGGTGCCGACCCTGAGTAGGAGCCGGCTCTACGGTCGTACCAACGATGCTGCGAAACCGGTCCCGCAACGGCTCCAAACGGGACTTCGGCAACGGTCTCACGTCAGCTCCAGACCCCAACGAGTGGCGGCAAAGCGCTCATTTCCGGCCAAGCCGCCACTCGTTCACGGCAGTCCTCGTTCAAAGTTGCCCAAAAAGGCCCTACTTCTCCAATCCACACGGCATCACGTTATCGCTACCGCGACGGTCTTTGGTCACAGCAGCAAAGAAACGATAACCGCCCGAGAAGTTATAGCAGTCAAAACCGTGCTGAGCGAGAATGCGACAAGCGATGTAGCTGCGAAGACCACTTTGGCAAATAACATAAACAGGCTTTGCCACGTCAAACTCCCCCAAGCGAGCGCGCAAGTCATCAACAGGGATGTTCATAAAGCCGTCGATATGACCGCGACCATACTCGCCAACCGTGCGAACATCGAGCAGCTGCACGCTTCCGTCGCGCGGCAGATCAGGCTCCTGTTCCCAATGCCACTGCTTGAGGATGCCCGAGTCAACGTTCTCGATCATAAAACCAGCCATGTTTACCGGGTCTTTTGCCGAAGAATATGGCGGCGCATAAGCCAAATCCAAATCCTTGAGCTTATCGGCCCGAATACCGGCCTGGATTGCCGTCGCCAGCACGTCGATGCGTTTATCGACGCCATCGACGCCCACAATCTGCGCACCCAGCAGACGCAAGGTTTCCCTCTCAAACACGACTTTCATGGTCATGGGCGTCGCTTCGGGATAATAGCCCGCATGCGATCCGGGCGACAGCACAACGCTCTCGCAATCAATACCTGCCGCACGCGCTGCTTTCACAGAAATTCCCGTGCTCGCAGCTGTCAAGTCGAACACCTTGATCACCGAAGAGCCCAACGAGCCCTGATAGTGACTGTCTAGGCCACAGATCACATCGGCGACGATACGCCCCTGTTTATTGGCGGGGCCCGCAAGGGAAATCACTGCGTCCTCGCCCGTCACCTGATGCTTGACCCGCACGGCATCGCCCACGGCATATACGTCGAGAGCAGATGTCTCCATGCGATCGTTCACCACAATGGAGCCCTTGATGCCCAGCTCGATGCCAGCTTCCTTTGCCAAATGGCTCTCGGGGACAACGCCGATAGCGAGCAGCACCATATCGGCCACGATAGAATCTTCGCCCGCCACATGAGTGACCACACGGCCATCGACCTCTTCAAAACCCGTCACGTCGGCACGAAGTCGCAGGTCAATGCCATGCTCGCGCACTTCCGTGTGAAGCAGCGTTGCCATATCGTAATCCATGTTGTTCATTAGTTGACGAGGGCGCTGCAGAAGCTTCACCGTAAGGCCCAGGTCGCACAGGTTCTCGGCAGTCTCGATGCCGATAAAACCGCCGCCGATCACCACAGCGCTCTTCGGCCTATGCTCTTGTGCATAGTCATGGATATGCAGCGTGTCCTCGACCGTTCGCAAGCTGAAGATCTTATCCGAATCGATCCCCGGAAGCTCAGGGCGAATCGGGTGCGCGCCAGGCGAAAGAATCAGCTTGTCATATGTCTCGACAAATTCTTCGCCGGTGAGCAGGTTGCGGACGTCAACCGCATGCACATCGGGGTGAATGGCGATCACCTCATGACTCGTCTTCACGGCAATGCGGAATCGATTCCAAAATCCCTCGGGCGATTGCAGCGTGAGCGCAGACTCCTCCTCAATCACGCCGCCAATAAAGTATGGCAATCCGCAATTGGCATAGGACACATAGCCCGTGCGCTCGAAAACAACAATCTCCGCCTGCTCGTCAAGCCTGCGCAAGCGCGCCGCGGCCGATGCGCCGCCGGCAACGCCTCCCACGATAACCACCTTCATGGTTAACGCACCACCTTTCCACCGTAGCTATTGATTCCGCCAATGTTCTTCACGTTGCTGTAGCCTGCACGCTGGAGAAAACTCGTGGCACGACCGCTACGAGCACCACTCAAGCAATGTACAAACAGCGGGGCGTCCTTCTTTGGATATTCGGCAAGCACGCGGTCGATGCTATCGAGGGGAATGTTGACGGCCCCGGGGATATGCCCCTGCCGATACTCATCGGCGCCGCGTACATCAATCAATACCGCGCCTTCGGTCGCCTGGCACTCCTCAACACCTTTGTTGATATCCACCCCAGCAAATAAATCAAACAATCCCATGATGAGCTCCTTTGCTCGCTTGTCCTATCGCTTGATGCCAGTATGTCCGGAAGACATAGGCCGGTTCCGTGACCAAGTCACCATATGGGTGGTTTTCTTGAGAGCAAGCAGCGAGCAGCGGGCGGATAGGCACCACAGCAAAGTCATCGCTACGGCAGGCGCGCCAAACCGTCGACATCCAGAACAAGGATGCGCCCGCGCTTCACCTCGATAAGGCCCTCATCGGCAAGACGACGCAACACGCGTGTCACCGCCTCGCGAGCAGAGTTGATATCACGCGCCAATTCGTCTTGAGTGATCCGGAGCTCCATCGACTCCGCTGCCCGGCATCGCTCAACCAGATAGTCGGCAACGCGCTGGTCAAGGCGCCTGAAGAGCATCTGCTGCAGCACGCGAACCACCTGGGAGTAGCGCTGCGCCTCTACTTCGAGCATGAAAACCTTGACGTGGATATTAACGTTGGCAAGATGCTCGCAAACACCAATAGGAACAACGAGGAGCGTGGATTCTCGTGTCGCAGTTACGAGCGTGTCGAATGAGATTTGCCGAATAACGCACGACGCGGTGGTGACGCAGCATTCTCCCTCACCGAGCCGAAACAGCGTAACCTCCTTGCCCTCCTCGGAAAGAAGGCTGACGCGGATATCGCCGTGGACAATGAGGAAGACGCCCGTGCAAGAGCTGTCGCTGCCGCCAATAAGCTGTCCGGCATCAAAGGCGCGCAAGGCGGATTGCCCTAAAACAAGAGCGCGTTCGTCGTCAGACAAATGCTCCCAAAACGGAAACTTCTTTACGATATCTTGCATCCCGTCCATTTGTGGCTCCTTTCCCCATTAGGTTTAATCTAGCAGGAAAGATGCAGGTGAAAAGGGACGGCGGCATATAAATGAGCTGCCTCCCATTTCTTGGAAACGAGAACATAACAAGAGCAGATTTGATCTCGAAGAATCGAAATCAAAGAGGCCCCGGGAATCCCGAGACCTCCTCAATATACATAGTTCAGCTTGTTTATTGCCCGCTATTCGCAATCGCCTGGTCGATAAGTTTGTTGAGTGCAGCGCGCTGCTCGGCGGAGCTGATGGCTCCCACGATGGGCTCCCCTACGATGTTGCCATTCTGATCGATGACATACGTTGTCGGGAACGAGAACAAATTTGACGTGAACTTACCGGCCTCGCTATCCGACTTGAACCAGATGTTCTTATACGTCACGCCCTTCTTGCTCAGCACGTCCTTGGCATCTGCAATCTCGCCCTTGTTGCCATCGAGCGTAAAGGAATTGACGCCCACGACCTGGCCGCCCTTCTCGGCAAGCTCCTGATTCAGTTTCTCAAGATCGCCCAGCTCGCCCACGCACGGCTTGCAAGTAGTGAACCAGAAGTTCATGACGGTGACCTTGTTCTTAGAGAACAGCTCGTCGCTGTTCACGTCGTTGCCATCCAGGTCCTTGCCCGTAAAGCTGGGGAACTTCGTCGCCTCGTTCGAAGCATTGGCACCAGCCGTCATGCCAGCGGTCGAAGCGTCGACGCTCTCGCCTGCACTCGGCGTGCTTCCACAGCCGGGGAACTCCTTCTCCAGGCTCTCGAGCTTGTCCTCGATCTCCTTGATCTGCTGTGCACCGGCCTTGAGCGTCTTGAGCTCATCCGCCGTGAACTCATCCTTGGCGCCGTCGATGGTCTTGAGCAGGAAATCGCCGTAATTGCTGCCGTCCTCAATCATTGCCGAGTCTTTATTTGCCGCATTGAATACCTTTTCCCACAGCGCGTTATCACTCGAAAAGATCTCGTTCTCCTTCTGCATGAGCTTCGCATACAGCTCGGCGGCCTCGTCGGCATTGGCCGGCTTCTGCGCAGTGAGTTCTGCGATCTTAGGATCGGAGCTCGCAGATTCGCTCGCATTGCCGCCAGGTGCCGAGCACGCCACAAGACACAAGGCCAGCACCGGCACCATAAACAGGGCCGCAATCTTAGAAAGCTTCATAGTCGTTCCTCCGTTTTGTCGAAGCTTGTTTACTTTTTATCGGCGGTCAAGGGGAGCTTTTCCGCCGACACATCCAGGCCATAGCGATAGCTAATGGCATCGACGGGACAGGCCCCGATGCACTTTCCGCACCGGATGCATTCGGCATGATTGGGTGCGCGGACCACATCAACGTCCATCTGACAAACCTTTGAGCACTTGCCGCACGAGACACATTTGCATGCGTCAACCCGAATCCCCAGTAGGGACACCCTATTCATAAGCGCATAGAATGCACCGAGTGGACAAATCCATTTGCAGAAGGGGCGGTAGAACAAAACACTCAGCACTACCACGGCAATGAGAACGGCAAGTTTCCAAGTAAAGAGATGTCCCAACGCAGATCGAATGCCGGCGTTGGCAATGGCCAGTGGAATGGCGCCCTCGAGTACGCCCTGCGGACAGATGTACTTACAAAAGAACGGGTCGCCCATGTCCACGTCGTTAACCACCAAGACGGGCAGCAGCACCACGGCAAACAGCAGCACGACGTACTTGATGTACGTGAGCGGCTTGAGCTTTTTCGTGGAGAACTTTTTGCCGGGAATCTTATGAAGCAGCTCCTGCAGCCAGCCAAACGGGCATAGAAAGCCGCATACAAAACGTCCCAGCAGCACGCCGAGCAAAATGAGCGTACCGGTGACGTAGTAAGAAAAGTTGAACTTGGATGAACCCACCACCGACTGGAACGACCCGATGGGGCACGCACCCGATGCCGCGGGGCACGAATAGCAATTAAGTCCAGGTACGCAGACTGTTTTTCCCGCGCCCTGATAGATGCCGCCTTTGGCAAAGTTTGGCAGGTGAATATTGGTGACCAGCGTCGCCGCCGCCTGAATGAATCCGCGAAATCGGGCCAAAACATGCGACGCAGTGTTTTCTCTTTTATCCAATTCCGATACACTCCAAGCACAGCCTAATCGCTTTGGCTAGCACGGCATCCGCCTCGCCACGCATAACGCCAAAGCACACCATGGCAATTCCGACGATCAACAAAGCGACCTGTACCACGGGTTTTACCGCTTTGAACAACACGACCACTCCTTTCGTTACGCGACCATTGGACCATATCGACTATAAAATCCGTGTTAAGCGCGATTTGGAATGTGCAAGGAGACTGTTATGCGTATTTTGATCGTCGAAGACGAGCGAGCACTGTGCGATGCAATCGCGCGCAGTTTGCGAAACTTGGCGTACAGCGTCGACTGCTGTCACGATGGACAGGAGGCGCTCGACCTGCTGGGCGTCGAAGTCTTTGACCTCGTGGTACTCGACCTCAACCTTCCCCGTATCGATGGCATGACCGTGCTCAGGGAACTTAGGAAAACCGACTGCGAGACCAAGGTGCTGATTCTGTCCGCGCGCGGCGAAGTATCCGATAAGGTCGCCGGACTCGATGCCGGCGCCAACGATTACCTCACCAAGCCGTTTCATCTGGACGAGCTTGCGGCAAGGATTCGCAGCCTTACCCTCAGACGCTTTACACAAAGCGACATAGTTTTAACCTGCGGAAAGCTCCGCTTTGACACCAAGGCGCGCATCGCTTCCGTGAACAGCGAGGCTTTATCTCTTACGCGCAAGGAAACGGGAATCTTGGAATACCTGATGCTTAATCAGGGGCGTCCGGTAAGTCAAGAGGAGCTTATCGAGCACGTTTGGGATAGCAGCGTGAACAGCTTTAGCAACGCAACCCGCGTTCATATTTCGTCGCTCCGAAAAAAGTTGCGCAGCGCTTTGGGATACGACCCGATTCGCAATCGGATTGGAGAGGGCTACGTTATGGAGGATAGCGAATGAAAAGGCTTTCCCTGCAATGGCGCATAACGATTATGACGGCACTGCTCACGTGTGCGGCATGCGTGCTGACGAACTGCCTGGTCGGCTATACGGGCATGCGCTACATGGATGCCATCGGCAGTAACATCTCGGCCTTTAACGCAACCGGCGAAAATTCGCCCCAGGCGTTCGACCCAACGAAAGCGACCCCCGATGACAAGGTCACGATCGTCG
Organism: Collinsella sp.; assembly: GCA_046979165.1. GTDB lineage: Bacteria > Actinomycetota > Coriobacteriia > Coriobacteriales > Coriobacteriaceae > Collinsella. Next base: position 19,169 of record JBKWJT010000003.1, on the reverse strand, counting down.
TAAACGACGCACAGGAGTCTTTTGGCACGACAACCTGGTACATCACGGCTGGAGTCACACTCCTTGGCGGCGCGCTGGCATACTTTGCGAGCGGCCGTGCACTCAAACCGCTACGGGCTTTTGCAGCCCAGGTTGAGCGTGTGCGGCCTGACAACCTAAGCGAAATCGGACTCAGTGAAGATGTGCCCACCGAGCTACAGCGATGCAGCGCCTCTTTCAACGACATGATCGCCCGTCTTGGCGAAGGGTTCTCTGCGCAGCGTCAGTTTACCGGCAACGCCGCACACGAGCTGCGCACCCCGCTCGCCCTTATGCAAGCACAGATTGAACTTTTCATCTCCGAGCACTCCGGTTTGCAACCCGAAACAGCCGAGCTGCTCGGCCTGCTACAAGAACAAACCGAGCGCATGTCTCGAATGACCAAGGTATTGCTCGAGATGAGTGAGCTCCGCAGCGTCCCTTGCGGGGACGCTGTTGAACTCGGTCCCTTGTCCGAAGAGGTCCTCACCGACCTTGCGCCACTTGCCGAAAATAAGGACGTAACCCTCGATTGCGCCGGAGACGCTTTGGCAATCGGAAGTGATACGCTCCTCTATCGGTTGGTGTTTAATCTGGTCGAAAACGCCATCCGTTACAGCCGCCCCGGCTCAACTGTCAACGTCTCCATCAGCGACAGCGACAACCATGTGCTCCTGCGAGTCAAAGATGAGGGACCGGGAATACCCAAGCAGTACCGTGAGAGCATCTTCCAGCCGTTCTTTCGTCTAGACAAATCCCGCAGCAGGGCATACGGCGGCGCAGGACTCGGGCTAGCGCTTGTTTGGGAGATTGCAGCGCTTCACGGTGGCACGGTAGAGGTCGAAGCAAGTTCCGAGAGCGGGACCACCATGCTCGTAAGCCTTCCAAAACGATCCGCAGCGTTAACCGAACAGTAAAACGAAAGGGGTCCCGAGCAACAGGAGTACAATTGCTGCATTGTTGCCAGCTGTTGGGAGATGGAAGATGGACTGCGATGGCTACCTATGCGTTCCCATGCCGTTGATGTGCACCGCCTTTGTGCCGGGGCAGATTGACGCTGCGGTTGCAGGCATTTCCGACCCCGATTCACGCACCATCGCCACGGCAGAAGCGCTGTACTTTCGCGGACAGGCCGCCCTCGCTGCCAAGACGGCGCGCCCCTATCTTGACGCCACCGATCCCTCGCTGTGCTATTCCGCATGCTTTATCTGCGGATACGCCAGCCTGTCGCTCAACCGTATCGCCGACGCCCGCCGGTGCCTTGCTGGCATCCTCGATACGCCGGCTGACGAGGAGTCGCCCGCCGTCCACGCCACACATATCCTGTTCGCCTCGGCCGCGAGCGTCCTGCTGCACTTGCCTTCCCCGTATTCCGCCGAAGAGTTTTATCCGCTTGCGGCGCATCTGCCCGAAGGTCTGCGCCTGTTCGCCAGCTACGTGATGGCGCATGCCCTGTACCTGCGCGGCGAATATGGCCGCAGCCTGGGCATGGCGGAAAACGCCCTGATCATGAAACAGGGAAGTTATCCCATCTCGGAGCTGTTCCTGCACTTGGCAGCTTCCATGGCATGCATGAGCCTCAAGGACATCGACGCCGCAAAAACGCACTTCGGAGTTGCTTGGAACATTGCGCGCCCCGACGGCCTTATTGAGCTCATTGGCGAGCATCACGGCCTTTTACAGGGGCTTATCGAGGCATGCCTAAAAACGCAATACCCTGACGACTTCGCGCGCATCATCGAGATCACGTACCGCTTCAGCTACGGCTGGCGGCGCATCCACAACCCCGATTCGGGCGAGGACGTTGCCGACGATCTAACGACCACGGAATTCACCATGGCCATGCTCGCCTGTCGTGGGTGGACCAACGCCGAAATCGCACGCCATATGGGAGTATCGCCGGGCACCGTCAAAAACCGCCTATCCGGCGTATACGCAAAGCTTGGCATCGGCACACGCGCCGAGCTGGTCGCGCATATGTTACGTTAGCGACCGGACTACCAAGCGCATCGAACGCGTTCCGGAACCCGGCGCTTCGCTCGATCAATTTGGACATTTTGACCCTTGAACGGCACTACCGCCACGGGGCGCCTTCTCGCAAAATTGGATTATTTCCACCGATACTTGCGGGATGGGAGCCCAAGATGCTTGATCGCCGTTCGTTACTTGTCGCCGGAGCGTCCTCGTTAGCGAGCATTATGATGCCGCGCGTGCCGGGAAGCGCAAACGCCTTCATATTGCCGTTCGCACCCACCGAAGCCCATGCCGACGAAAAAGACCCCTTCAGGGTGCTCGTTCTCTCGCGCACCATGTTCGGTGTGGTCGTGGTCGACGTCGCCAACAAGAATACGCCCATCACGGGTGCCCAGGTCACGCTCATATCGCGCTATGCCGCAGGCAAGCAGCTCACCGCCACGACCGATGACGAAGGCACGGCCATCTTTGAGGTCGCCCCTCTTTCAGAAGGCTACGTGGACGAGGCAACGCTTCTCGACGCGTACGACTTTAACGGCGGCATCTCCATTAGCATGGCAGGCTACCGCGATGTCGAGATTCCCCTTGCGCGTATCCAGGGCGGCACCGCTATTACCGCACCCACACGTCCGCTCTCCGATGGCGAGCCGTACTTTCGACAGCTCACGTTCGACGAATGGGACATCCAGTACGCCGACGCCACGTTTATGGCAATGCCAGCGGACGAAGCAGCAAACGACCAGCCCGACACGCACGCTTTTACCGTGCAGGCTCATCTGCCGCAGGGCGGGCAGGCAACGTTGCATATCAATAAAGTGATGCCCGCTGCGGGCAGCCCATCCGAAACCGTCACGCAGATTGGCCAAGTCAAGGCCAGCGCATCGGGCGCGGATAATCTGGCGACGTTCACGCTCGAAGACACGTTCCTCGATGCAGCTTCGGGCCTTCTGGAGGAAGGGTGCAAGCTGCGCTTTATGCTCGACTACCAGGGCAAAACCTACACGCTCTCATCCCCTATGGCCGTTGTCACCGCGCCGGCCGCAAAGGCGGAATCGGGCTCGACCACCATCATTCCCACCACCATGGACCAAGAGATCACTCCGTTTGATTTCCCCGCGGCGTTTCCCGGTATCGGCGGCAATAAGTTCACGTGCTGGATGCCCACATTTCCCATTCTGTTCGATTTCTCGTTTGCTGGATACGTGCTGTTTGGCGGAGGGTACAAACCAGCTAGCTATATGAACGATTCGGGCAACCCTGATCCGGAATACTGGAAGAAATCGCCGCGCGAGTCGGGCGCCAAGCAGGCAAACCGCTACCTCGACGAGATGGAGGGGAAGTGGAATCAGTACAAGAGGATGAGTGCCGGTTCGGGCACCGATCCAAGAAACACCAAGCTCCTTCGCCACCATTGCACGCCGCTGTTCACGATGGATATCGCCACACAGCTGTACGGCTCGCTCGCCTACGATTGGGTGGGCAAAACCTGGGGTAACAACAACGACCCCGCATACGGCAATATTAAGGCCCTCTTCCAGGTAAGAACCGACCTCAATTGGACCGAGCAGTTTACCCTAGGACCGGTGCCATTTTTCCTAAACGTCAACCCCTGGGTGCTGGCAAAACTGGCGCTCGCCGTGGGTGCCCACACGCACGGCAGCGGCGCGGCGTTTTTTAAAAACATTTCGCTCGACTATTCAAACACGTCGGGCTCGTTCACCATCCAGATCGGGCTTGCCGTCACCTTTGGCGCCGGCGTTGCAGGCGTCGCTTCGTCTGCCGTGCGCGGCGCCGCATCCCTCACGCTGTTCATTGGGTACGAAAAGGCAAATGGACACCAGCTTCCGCGACTGCGTGTAGGTGCAGACGTCGATGTCGATGTAATACTCCAGTTCGTAATGTTCAAGTGGACCACCAAGGCTTGGTCGGGGTCGTGGCCCACACTCATCGATTCGTGGAATATGTCGGTGAACAATGGCGACCAGTGTGTGCTCCAGCGCTCTGAGCTCGCATTGGATGGAGATACGCCTTATACGCTGGATGCCTGCTTCGGCTCGGCCGGCAACGCCGAGGCGTGTGGTGTGCCGCAATTTATCGCATCGGCCACCATCGTCACCAACGCCGAACTGCTCGCACGCGCCGAGGTTAAGGCCACTGCCGTAAACACCGCGCCTGTCGTGCGCGATCGGGATCAAGCGGTCACGCGCATTGAGCTCGAGGCGGATGCAGAAAGCGACGACACGGGACAGATCGAGCATTTCGTCCATGCACTGATAGAGAACGACGAAAACGCCGTGCCGATGTATGAGTACACCTACATCGGTCAGGCAACGAACACCGTTGCCGACCCGAACGCCGATTCTTCCGGCGCGTCGGAGGACGAGCGTGGCGGCATCAAGCCCTCGAGCGACAACGTGCTGTTTGCTGGCGTGCTCAGCGAAGCCCACATGAAGCTGGCAATGATTGCCGGCGTAGAATGCCTGTTCCGTATCGCCTCGGTGCGCTACGGCGACAATGGTCGCTCGCGCCTGGTGGTACACACAAAGGCAAACGGAACGTGGTCCGCTCCCACGCCTGTGGACTTTCCCCTTGGGTTTGGCGAGGGCGACGTGGAGCGCGACAGCATATACGATTACGACTTCGACGTAGTGGAATATACGGACGGAAGAGGAAACCAGGACGCCTACGTGCTGCTGGTCTCGGGCGAGCGCCCCGCCGGCGACGACACCCTTTTCGATATAGCAAGCACAGCCGGCATACTGTCCGTTGTGCGCCTGCGCATAAGCAACGACGGAGTTCGCGTGGTATCGCACACGTCGTGGCGCAGCATCTCGCGCGGCCGCCTTCAGGAGGATGGCTACCATTGCCTGCAGTGCCCACGCATCACGGTGGGCAAGACACTTGTCAACGGGCGCCTGTCGGGCGCCTACCTCCACCGCCGCGGAACCACCACAGAAAAGGCGCTCGGCAGCGAGGCCGAGGTTGCGCTGGAGTGCTTTACCCTGTGGTCGGACGTTTCAGGCGACAGCCTGACGTTCCGCCAAGTTCTCCGCTTTCCGCAGGCACCGTCGAGCATCGAGCTCGGCGCGCCCGAGAATATCAACGGCAAAATGGTGGTGCCCGTTGCATACGAGACCGCAGGCGGTTGTGGCTGTGCATCGTACGCCGTGATCGGCCAGTCCATTGCGGGCTGGGGCGTTATGTCGCCAGATGCCACAGTACCCCACGCGGTGCCGTGGCCGCAGCACACGGGCTTTTTGGCTACCGTCAACGAGCAACTGCAGCATATTACTTGGACGCGAGGCGCACCGGTATTTGCAACGCAGCCCGTGGGTGCCGCAGGCTGCGGCCCGGCATCGTTCAGCGTAAGCAACAACGGCAGGTGCGTGCTCTATGTAGAGAACACCGATGGCAAGGTGGGACAAACCTACGACGAAGAAGGCAACCCGGTAGCAGTGATGGGCAAGCACTTCCGCATCTTCGCCAGCACCTTGGCAGGCGATCTGTTCACGGAGCCGTTCGTGATGTGCGAGCTGGACCATCCCGTCGATCAGATAACGACATTTTTGACGTCGGGGAGCATGCTCTCCGCGCTCGCAACGCACATTGTGAGCGCGGAGAAGAGCGAGGCAGAACTACACGGCATCGAAGTGCCCTTGGTGGCGTGTGCCACTCCGACGGGCGCAGTCGCTACCTCGGGCGCGGTGGTGCCCGGAGCAGCAGGCGAATCCTTCATGGTCACGGTGCGAAACGACGGCAACACCTTGCTGACCGCCGGCACGATCGATCTGTACCGAGAGGGCTCCAGTCAGCCGTTCTCCAGCGCATCCATCGGGTTCGGAGTGAACGCACGCATGGCATCGATCTACGATCCAGAGCTTGCCGAGGACGCTTCGGCCAACGACATGACACACGTGAAGTACACGCTCGAGACGCTGGGCGCACATTTTGCAACGCACCCGCTGGTAGCCGACAGTGGCAACGCCGTGCTGGCACCGGGTTGCACGGCACAGTTCCGCATGAGCTTCGCCATCCCCGAGAGTTGGAGCGACGAGGTGGGCAAACGCGTAACGCTATATGCGAAGGCGCGTGACCTGGTGGCACTCGATCCCGTAACGCTCGAGGAAATTCGACCGGGCGCAAACTCAGCGCTGGGTGCCGTACTGCACGAGCTTCATGCGCCCGACGCGGCATGCGAACGCTCAGAAGTTCAGGTCGGCGTATACGACAGCGTGGATACGACAGGACTTCACGATGCACCGATGACGGCGGACGGCGGTGGCGACTCGAGTGGCGGCTCCAGCGGAAGCAGCTCCGGTAGCGGCAGTGGCTCTGGCAGCGGCAAGGATCACGGCAATAACAAGCGCCCCGGAAAAGCGGGCGCGCTTGCGGGCACGGGCGATGTCAACGCTCCCCTTACGGCAGCCGCAGCAGCACTCGCCGCAGCAGGCGCCGGCCTCGTCGCCTACAGCGCCCGCCGCACGGCGCTCGAAACCGACACCGCCGATGAGGTCAATTCGGATACGCCTCGCTAGCTCCCAGTTACCTTTGCGAGAGACGCCGACTCGGCTCATCGAACACCAAAAGGGCTGGCCCTGATAACTCGGAGCCAGCCCTGAGTCGCCTGACGTGAGACTCGCGGCGTTACTTGAGCTTCAGCGCCTCCATCATGGGCACGGCAGCATCCCAGTCGATCTTCCAGCCGATCGACACGCGGACGGTTTCACCCGTTGCGGGAGCCGTCGCAAACAGTGTATGGCCGTTGTCGGGACCGGTAAAGCGCAGCCACGTTATGCCGTTGTACTCGACCTGGTCGGTTGTTGTCTCCTTGCCTTCGTAGATCTGCTCTAGGCTTGCAACCTCTTCCTCCGGCGAGCGCGGGAAGATGCTGATGTTCAGGCGTCCTCCAGTCTCGTCGTGGAAGAAGTCTGCCTTTTCGTGCTCTTCGTTGGACGAATCCAGCGTGTACCCATCGGCGGCCTCGATACTGTACGATGCGCAATCGATGCCGGTCATATTGGCCGCGTCACCAGAATCGGCCACACCGCCGGCCGCCTTGAACTCCTTGGTCTCGCATCCCGTGGTGTCAAAGTGCATGGCCTCATGATTCTTGGCGGGGGCATAAGCGTCTACGAACTCGACAGTGATGGGCCCGTAGTACGCCGTCTTGGGCGCCCAGAAATACACGTACTCAACGGTCTCGCCCGGGCCGATATCTGGCCTCTCGGAAAGGTCGATGCCCTCGTGCAGCTCATCGGGAGCCTCGCTTGCAACGTAGTCGAGCACGGCCGCCTTGCCGGAAGTAAACAACGGGTCGCCTGCCTCAAGATCACCCTGGGCAGCATGCACGTTAAAGGAACTGAACGTCCTGTTCTTTGTGTTGTTGTTGGTGATCTTGATGTGCAGGTAAAAGCCGTCCTGCAGCTTGGCATCGCCGCGATAGAACGTACCGTGAGCCACAGACTCATAGGTAATGCCTGCTACCTCGACCGTCTGCGAATCATAGGCCTTGGCCTTCTTGGACTTCTCCTGCACAGGTGCGCTCCCGCCCGAGCCACTCGGCGCATTACCGCCGCAGCCAGCAAGCGTACACGCCAACACAGCCGAAAGCGCCACGGTGGGAATTCCTAACAGCAGCTTCTTCGTCATGGGCTTCATCATCCTCACCGCTCCTTTCGCTTGCAGCTCATCCGTTGCCCGAGGCCTTCGTCGCCCCGTGGCATCGGCTTCCACAATGAGCGTATGACGAAACACGGCGCCGGCGAAGTGACCCGTGGCCCAAATAACGCCCCGTTAGACCCCCTTTCAGACCAAAAGGGCCCCAGTTCGCATACCCTCGGCCCACAAAACGAGACGCATGTCCCAATGTTCGATTCAATCCAACAATCCGCATGGCGCGTTTTTGACAAACGCGTCCAACCGCAAACGCAGCAGGACGCATTCGACCGCTTTCAAACTTACTCGGACAGAACCGACTCGGATTTGTCCGAGTAAACGCTGTTCCACCAAATTCCGAACGGTTGTTCGATGGATTTCGTGTTGGTTGGAATCGCCCAAGGGCTGGGCTATGCTACCTTGACTATCTATATGACTTAAACGCAGCAAAGGAGCACCGAGAGAGCGAGTATGGCAAAAAACACCGCAAACTATGGTAACGACAGTATCCGCCAGCTCAAGGACGAGGAGCGCGTACGCCTGCGCCCCGCCGTCATCTTTGGCTCGGACGGACTCGACGGTTGTGCGCATGCCGCCTTCGAGATCCTGTCCAACGCCGTTGACGAGGCGCGCCAGGGCTACGGCAAGCTCATCACCCTCACCGCTTTTCGCGATGGCTCTATTCAGGTAGAGGACAACGGCCGTGGCTGCCCGCTCGACTGGAACCCCTCCGAGAAGCGCTTTAACTGGGAGCTCGTCTTTTGCGAGCTCTACGCCGGCGGCAAGTACAACAACAACCAGGGCGGCGACTACGACTTCTCGCTCGGCACCAACGGCCTGGGCTCGTGCGCGACCCAGTACGCCTCCGAGTACATGGACGTCACCGTCTGGCGCGACGGCAACAAGTACTCCCTGCACTTTAAGAAGGGCAAGGTTGTCGGCGCCAAGAAGAAGGCACTCGAGATTGAGCCCAGCGACGAGAACCGCACCGGCACCACTATCAAGTGGCGCCCCGATCTTGAGGTCTTTACCTCGATCAGCATTCCCCACGACTGGTATCGCGAGACCATGCGCCGTCAGGCCGTGGTCAACGCCAACGTGACCTTCCGCCTGCGCATTGAGGGTGACGATGGCGAGTTTTCCGAAGAGGATTTTTGCTATCCCAAGGGCATCGAGGACTACGTGCTCGAGAAGGTCGGTACCGACTACCTTACCGAGCCCTTCTTTATCGAGGCCGACCGCCGCGGTCGCGATCGCGAGGACCTGCCCGACTACAACGTTAAGATCACCGCGTGCATGTGCTTCTCGCGCACCCTCACGATGCAGGAGTACTACCACAACTCATCATGGCTCGAGAACGGCGGCTCGCCCGAGAAGGCCGCGCGCAGTGCTCTGACCAGCGCCATCGATGCCTACATTAAGGGCCAAGGCAAGTACAACAAAAACGAGAGCGGCATTAAGTGGCAAGACGTTCAGGACTGTCTGGTACTGGTGACCAACTGCTTCTCCACTCAGACGTCCTACGAAAACCAGACCAAGAAGGCCATCAATAACCGCTTTATCCAGCAGGCCATGACGGCATTCTTTAAGGAGCGCCTCTCGACCTACTTGATCGAGAACAAAGACGCCGCCAACAAGATCATGGAGCAGGTACTCATCAACAAGCGCTCGCGCGAGAACGCCGAGAAGACGCGTCAGAGCATTAAGACCAATCTGCAGCAGAAGACCGACATGGCCAACCGCGTGCAGAAGTTCATCGACTGCCGTTCCAAGGACAAGAACCGTCGCGAGATCTACATCGTAGAGGGCGACTCGGCAGCAGGCGCCATCCGCACGTCGCGCGATGCCGAGTTCCAGGGCGTTATGCCCGTCCGAGGCAAGATCCTCAACTGCCTGAAGGAGGATTATCCGCGCATCTTTAAGTCCGACATCATCATGGACCTCATGCGCGTGCTGGGCTGCGGCGTGGAGATCAAGGACAAGCGCATCAAGAACCTTGGTGCCTTCGACTTGGACAACCTCAACTGGAACAAGGTCATCATCTGTACGGATGCCGACGTCGACGGTTATCACATCCGCACACTCGTGCTCACCATGCTCTACCGCCTGGTGCCCACGCTTATCGACGAGGGGTACGTGTATATCGCCGAGTCGCCGCTCTACGAGATCAACTGCAAAGAGAAAACCTTCTTTGCCTACACCGAACTCGAGAAAAACGGCATCCTCAAAGAGATTGGCGACCAGAAGTGTTCCATCAACCGCTCCAAGGGTCTTGGTGAAAACGATCCGGACATGATGTGGCTCACCACCATGAACCCCGAAACGCGCCGCCTGATCAAGGTGGAGTCCGAGGACGTCACCAAGATGGAAACCATGTTCAACCTGTTGCTGGGCAACGACGAGGCGGGCCGTAAGCGCCATATCTCCGAGCACGGCAAGGAATACCTGGACCAGCTAGATCTGCAGTAGCAGCAAATCAATAACGACGGCCCATAAGAAGTTCAAGAGGAAATCGTGGCAAAGAAGAAGACGAAGAACCAGCCAAAGAAAAAGCAGGTCAACGCCGAGAACGTCATCGGCCTGCACTCCGAGGTCACCGACCAGCCGATCACGCAGACGCTCGAGGTCAACTACATGCCCTACGCCATGAGCGTTAACGTGTCGCGTGCGTTCCCCGAGATCGATGGCTTTAAGCCCTCGCACCGCAAGCTACTCTACACCATGTACAAGATGGGCCTGCTCAAGGGCGAGCGCCAGAAGAGCGCCAACATCGTGGGCCAGACCATGAAGCTCAACCCGCACGGCGACGGCGCGATCTACGAGACGATGGTGCGCCTGGCCACCGGCAACGAAGCGCTTCTTGCCCCCTTCGTGGAGTCGAAGGGCAACTTTGGTAAGTACTATTCGGGCGACCTGAGCTACGCCGCCTCGCGTTATACCGAGGCCAAACTCGCGCCCATCAGCGCCGAGATCTTCAAGGACATCGACAAGGACCCGGTCGACTTTGTTGACAGCTACGACGGTGCCATGAAGGAGCCGCGCCTGCTGCCCACCACGTTCCCCAACATCCTCGTCTCGGCCAATAAGGGCATCGGCGTCGCCATGGCATCCGACATCTGCGGCTTCAACCTCAACGAGGTCTGCACCGCCACGATGCACTACTTGCAGGACCCCGACTGCGACCTGCTCGAGTACATGCCCATGCCCGATTTCTCGACCGGCGGTGAGATCATCTACCGCCGCGAGGAGATGGAGAAGATCGTCGAGACCGGCCTTGGCAGCTTCCAGATTCGCTCCCGCTGGCGCTGGATTCCCGAAGAGCGCATCATCGAGGTCTACGAGATTCCCTACACCACCAAGACCGATGTCATCATCGAGCGCATCGTCAAGCTTTCCAAAGAGGGCAAGGTCAAAGAGATCGCCGACATCCGCGACGAGACCGACCTTTCGGGTCTGCGCATCGCTATCGACCTTAAGCGCGGTGTCGACCCCGACAAGCTCATGGCCAAGCTCTACCGCTCAACCACGCTGCAGGACTCGTTCTCGTGCAACTTCAACGTGCTGGTCGACGGCTACCCCCGCGTTATGGGCGTGCGCCAGATCCTGCACGAGTGGGTCGCATGGCGCATTCAGTCCACGCGTCGCCGCATTAACTTTGACCTGGGCAAAAAGTCCGAGCGCCTGCACCTGCTGCACGGCCTCGAGGCGATCCTGCTCGACATCGACAAGGCCATCGCCATCATTCGCGGCACCAAGCTTGAGGCCGAGGTCGTGCCCAACCTTATGAAGGGTTTCGACATCGACGAGACCCAGGCCGAGTTTGTTGCCGAGCTTAAGCTCCGCAACATCAACGAGGAGTACATCCTCAACCGCACCAAGGACATCGCAAAACTCGAGGGCGAGATTACCGAGCTCGAGGAGATCCTCTCCAGCGAGGAGAACATCAAGAAGGTCATCAGCGACGAGCTGGCCGCGGTCAACAAGAAGTACGTGATGCCGCGCCGCACGGGCAGGATCGAGCCCCATGAGGTTATCGAAGTAAGCTTGGAGCCCGAGGTCGAGGAGTACCCGGTCACTATCATGCTCTCGCGCGATGGCTACCTTAAGAAGATGACGGACCGCGTGCTCAAGAAGGCGACCACACTCAAGTACAAGGACGGCGACAAACCCTTTATCGAGTTCCCGTCCTCCAACACTCACGAGCTGCTGGTCTTTACCAACAAGAGCCAGGTATACAAGTGCAAGGTTGCGGCGTTTGAGGATACCAAGTCGGCCCAGCTGGGCTCATACCTGCCGACCGACCTCGAAATGGAACCCGACGAGAGCGTGCTCTGGGTCATCGACCCCGAGGATTACAAAGCCGACGTACTGTTTGTCTTTGAGAACGGCCGTGTGGTGCGCGTCGCACTTGCCGGATACGTCACCAAGACCAACCGCAAGCGCCTTAAGAACGCCATCTACGGCGGCAGTAAGCTGCTGTATGCGCAGGTGCTCAAGGAAGATCGCGACATCGCGCTGGTCTCGAGCGACTATCGTTTGATGAACTTCAACACGTCGCTGCTTAAGACCAAGACGACCACCAACACGCAGGGCGTCCAGGCTTTCACGGCCAAGAAGGGCCGCTCGGTCACCACCGTCGGCACGACCGAAGAGATTCTTGGTGCCGGTGTCTCGGCCGAAAAGTTCACTGCGCAGAGCCTCCCCTCTGCCGGTGCCCTCATGAAGGAAAACGACATGCCGAGCCTGTTTGACTAAAACAACGGCAGAACCGCCATAAGCTCTTAAAACGGTGGGGCCCGGAACGCAGCAACATCGCGCTCCGGGCCCCGCTCGTTGCAACGTATATCATATGCCCCACACGGGAATCGCTTGGACATCCTTGGTAATAAGGTATGGATCCGGGGTTTGGCAGACAACGTGTCCAAACCCAATTTCATAGCCGGTCAGACCCTCGAGACAGGAAAAATTCTTCACCGCATCTTTGCCCACCGTGGCCGACATCTTCACCTCGACGGGATGGAGAATATGGCCCTCTTGGATGAGCAAATCAATTTCGCGCTTCTTTTGGTCTCGATAGAACCATACGTCGCGAAGGCTCTTCCCCGTGTTCATAAAGCTCTTCAAAATTTCCGAGACAACGAACGTCTCAAATATATGCCCCGCCGCGGCCCCATTGCGCAATTGCTCCGGCGTTATCCACCTCGTTAGATGACAAACAAGACCTGTATCCATAAAGAATATCTTAGGGGTCTTGGTCAGACGCTTATCGACATTAGGACAAAAGGGCTCGACAATCCGAACGATGTTCGACGCCTGCAAAACCGAGAGCCAAGCCTTCACCGTCTTACGGTCGACGTCAACGGTGTTTCCAATATCGGTGGCATTTAACAGTTGCCCCGTTCTCGCTGCGCACGCGACCATAAAGCTGTAGAACTTCGCCTCATCCTTTACGTTTACAAGATCGCGAACATCGCGTTCGAGATATGCGGCAACGTAGTCGGAATAATAGGAGTCCCAATCGATAGTTGGGTCTTGCAGTTCGGGCATCGAACCCCTATGGATGATGTTCCAAATATTTCCCGAAGACATCTTAGAGGCCAAGGAAACCTTTTTGGGGATATACGGACGAGGGCCCTGGGGACCACCAACGAGTTCGCGCAAGCTTAAAGAGGGCATCTCCAGAATTCTAATCCTCCCCGCCAAGGATTCGCTCACCCCTTTCATAAGGTGATATGTCTGGGATCCCGTGAGGACGATTCGGCCCTTCTCCTCTGATTGATCGACAACCCACTTCACCGGAGAAAAAAGCTCAGGCACTCGCTGAATCTCATCAATGATGATCGGCAGATCATGAGACTCGAAAAACAGGGCGGCGTCCTCTTTTGCAAGAAGATAATCCCGCGGGTTCTCCATCGAAACATAGTCGAATCGGTCGCCTAGATGTTGCTTGAGAACCGTCGTCTTCCCAACTTGGCGCGCTCCGGTCACCAAGACAACTTTTCCCTGTCCCAGCATCGAATCTATCGTCTGTTCAATTTCGCGCTCGATGTACATACAATCGCCTCCCGTTATGGAGTCTATTATCTCGTACAAACGTTAATTGGTCAAAATCGGGAGCGCTACTCCTGCTTTTCACTCACAGTCTTCTGCCCGATTCTGGCCCCAGCAGGGTCTCAGAAATTGCCAAGCGTATGGGCGTCGCCAGCAACTACGCAAGCCAATACAAACGCCGCCTCCTCGAGGACGGCGTTATCGGGGAACGTGGACGTGGCCTCGTCGGCTTCGACATCCCCGCGTTCAAGGAGTTCCTGAGCGAGAAGGCGTTTTAGCACGCCGAGATTGTCCGCAAGGGCATCGACGCATGGCAATCAACGATTCACCTGGCAAGGACGGCAAATACTTCAAATAACGCTGAGTGCCATGCGTTCTTCTTGTCCTTAGGCGAGCTTGCGAGCGAGCTCTCGCACCTCTTCCAGCTTGGGCGAGGAGGCCATGCTGTCGCGCTCGGTCATACCGCTAATGGTGACAATGCCCTGGTCCTCCCACTTGCAGTACGCGCAGGCTGACTTGTACATAGCGATCGCCGCATCATAGACGCCCTCGCTGTGGCTATCGAGCAAAAGAGCCGTCTTGGTGAACGGGAATCCCGTGGCACCGAAGGCGTACAGGCGGTCGATGGCGGCCTTCTCCTGCGCAGTGATATCAAACCAGTAGATAGGCGAAGCGAAGACGACCATGTTGGCATCTTTCAGCGACTCGATCACGTCGGTCATGTCATCCTTCTGCACACAGGTGCCCTCATGGGTAAAGCAGTACTGGCATCCCAGGCAACCGGCGATCTTTTTGCTGGCAACGCGGATGATCTTGACCGTATGGCCGGCCTCGCGCGCGGTCTCGGCAAACGCCTCGACCATGGTGTCGGTATTGGCGCCCTTACGCGGGCTGCCGCTCAATATAACGATATTCATAGGAATCTCCCTCCTTCATGCCGCAGGCGCACGGCACACATTTATGTTGTAACCAAAACGGATGGAGTTAATCAATCGCCAGCAGGCCATATTTCTTGTCCCATTCCCGCGTCAGATTCAACTGTTCCATATTTAAACCTCCTTGTTAGTCGCTTTGAGATAATCCTCGTCGTTCACAGACTCCAACCACTCGTTGGAGACTTCCTCGCCCGGAACCTCCAACGCGAGATGTGAGAACCAGCTGTCGGGTGCGGCTCCGTGCCAGTGCTTCACCCCTGGGGCAATGTTGACCACGTCGCCAGGGTGCAGTTTCTGCGCCGGCTTACCCCATTCCTGGTAAAACCCTCGACCAGCCACGCAGATGAGAATCTGTCCGCCGCCGTTTTTGGCGTGGTGCACGTGCCAGTTGTTGCGGCAGCCGGGCTCGAACGTCACGTTGTAGACGCCAACCTGCTCGGTTGATAGAGGCGCGAGGTAGCTTTGCCCGATAAAGTACTTCGCGAATGCGTCGTTAGGGGCACCGATGGGAAAGGCCATCTCGTTTTGATGCTCGGCTTTTGCATCAGCGGCATCGTCATCCGCCCAGACCTCCTTTGCCATGCGGAAGGCCGCCCATGCCTTGGGCCACCCCGCGTAAAACGCGGCGTGGGTAAGGATTTCCGCTATCTCCGCCCTGGCTACACCGTTATTCTTTGCGGACATCAGATGGTATTGGAACGAGGAATCCGTCAGTCCCTGCGCCATCAGCGCCACCACCGTCACCACGCTGCGGTCTCGAAGGGAAAGCTCGCCCTCTCGGCTCCACACCTCGCCAAACAGCACATCGTCGTTGAGCTGTGCGAACTTGGGGGCGAACTCCCCCAGGGCATCTCTGCCTGCCGTCTGTTTAATTGCCATGATCGATCTCCCCCTGTCGATGGTTTAGGTGCAAATCTGTTTCCGCATTACGGAACACCCTTTGCAATCCCTGTTCTAATGACGAGAATGAAGGTAATACCTAAACCTGACTTTAGGTCAAGGAATGAATTCGAGATTGATTCGGAGGAGCCATGTACACAATCGGACAGGTTTCGGAGATGTTCGGTTTGCCCGCCTCAACGCTGCGCTATTACGACAAGCAGGGATTGTTCCCGGGATTGGAGCGGACGTCCGGCATTCGGCAATTCGGCGATACGGAACTCGAGGCGCTTCGGGTCATCGAATGCCTCAAGAAAGCGGGAATGGAGATCAAGGACATCCGGCTGTTCATGGAATGGTGCGCGGAGGGTCCATCGACATACCCCAAACGCAAGGCCATGTTCGAGGAGCGGAAGGCCCACATGGAGCTAGAGATCGCGAACATGAACCGCGCGCTGGACATGCTGAAGTACAAATGCTGGTTCTACGGGCAGCTGAATCAGGGCGAGAATGAGACTGAGCTGAGGGCCATGATTCCCGACGGTTTGCCAGAAGATATCAAAGAGGCCTACGAGAACGCTCACGCTCGGTAGTACCAAAAACGCCCCTTTTTCTTCTGGGGCGGTTGACAAGGGCTGTCCTTCAGCCCTGCAATTAAGAGGATGATGAGCTGGCTGAGCTCATGAAGGGCCTTGGGAGCGAGGGGTGCCCACCAGCAATTCAGCCTCGATGGTGATGCTTTTCACACGCGATAGATTTAGGGACTCCGCGTCGATGCCGAACAGCAGCGGCGTCATCTCGGCGAACACGCGGACGTCCCTTTCGGACATCTCGAAGGTGCGCGTCACCTTGATGCGGTCGGTCATCTTGAAGTGCTTCTCAAAGCAATCGGTCACCAGCTGGTTTGAGTATTCCTTGCTGCGCAAAGATCCTTCAGCAAGGTGGCGCAGCTCCGTAAGATGATTGCTGCCTGGAACCACTTTGACCAGCACTCCTGGCGCGGAGGCGTTTCTGGTTGGGGTGAGAACGCGCTTGAATTCGTCGTAGTTCGAGGGAGCGAATACGTCCACCACGCAGTTGATGGAGCCTTTCAGCACGGGGATGTTCGTCAGGTCGCCAACCAGCCATTTGACCGCCTTTCTGGAATCGTGGCGGGCCGCCATCAGCATGGCGTCTTTTGAGAGGTCAAACGCCACCACGTCGACACAGAGGTTTTCTCGGATTGCACGTGCATAGAAGCCTTCTCCGCATCCCGCGTCGAGCACGCGGAATGGCGTCGCGTTCACAGCTGCAGGACCCTCGCTTGGGGAAAGGGCCCTTCCTACCGCGGTGAGGACGGCTTCTTTCACGTGGTCGTAATACCCTGCCTCCAGGATTGCCATGCGGCTCTCAAAGGATTCTTTGCTGTAGTGGGCTGACTGCCTGGAGGGCCCTAGAAGGTTTACGTACCCCTGCTTTGCGATATCGAAGCAGTGCCTCTTCGGACATACGAGGCTCCCTTCCTGCAGCTTCAGGGCGCTGTGGCAAAGGGGGCAAGAGAGCACGTCGGCGCTGTCAGCAAATCGCGCGTATCTGTCGAGTACCATTGCGTCTCCTTTCGTCCAAGCAATTCTAGCGGATGAGTCTTCCCCAGCAGTGCATGGCTAATCATAGCAGGCAGAACCGCACAGTGACAAATAGCTGAGCTATTTCAAGCTGGGATTTCGGTATTCTGCTGCCCTCTTTTGGGCCACTTCATTTCGCCACGCTTTTGACAGGAGCAACAGGGTCCTCGCGCGCAAAACGCATATGGGCAATGCAGCCGTCTGTCAGGGCATGCCTGCGCCCCCGAACCTGCCGAAAAGGCGCTGATCTGCCCGCCAGGGCATGCCTGCGACCCCGAACCAGCCGAAAGGGCGGTGGATCTGCCCGTCAGGGCATGCCTGTGCCCCCGAACCAGCCGAAAGGGGGGTGGATCTGCCCGCCAGGGCATTGGCAGAAGAAAGAATGCCGAGATACTCAATAAGAAGATTGATAACCTTCAGCAGGTGAAAAAAGGAGGCTTCGGTAGTTTGTGTGACAAGGGGCTAGCCTAGGCAGCAACGCTCTTCGCTCCCTTCACGCCCTTCTTCCTCGCCTTCACCGGGCGACCCGGGAGCTGGGGCTGGCAGTCGCCGCACCTGAGCATGAGCAGGGCCACGAGGTTGTCGGTGTTGCGGAAGCCGTAGCCCATCCTCACCGCCACCTTGATCTTGTTGTTGATGGCCTCTACGCGCCCGTTGCTGATGCCGAGCTCGACTGCGGCGATGATGTCGTCGCGCCGGCGGCGCACCTTCTTCTCCACGGCGACGACCTTGGCGATCTTGCAGTAGGCGGCCCTGTGCATCCAGTCGTCGAGCAGCTCGGCGGCCTCGGAGCCGTCGGCTGCCCGGAAGACGGCCCGCAGGTCCTCCTTGAGCTCCCAGGCCCTGACCAGCCGCGAGCCGGCCCTCTTCTTGAGCGCCTCGAGCCTCGCCCTCTGGCCGTCGGTGAGGTCCTCGGGGTTCTTCACGAGCGCGTAGCGGCTGCCCTTGATGGAGGCCGCCTCCTCCTCGAGCGCCCTGACCTCCTCGGGCGGCAGCTCGCCTTTGGCAGGCCTGCCGCGCTTGCCCTCGGGCCTGGGCCTGGCGGCCCTGGCGGCGGCCCTGGCGGCGTTCCACTCCTCGCAGCGCACGGCGTCGAGCGCGTCGTTCATCCACTGGACCACGTGGAAGGGGTCCATGACCCACCTCGCGTTGGGGCAGCGGCGCTTGACCAGCTGCCTTATCCACCTCGCGCCGTCGGCGGTCACCACCTCTATGGCGCGCCTCTGCTCGCGCGTGAGCTCGTCGAGGAACAGGTTGAGCACGTCCTTGCCGGTGCCCTCGTGCGCCCAGATGAGGCAGCCGCGGTCGTGGTCGACGACCACCGTGACGTACTTGTGGCCCTTCTTGTACGACGTCTCGTCGATGCCGATGCGGCGCACGCCGTCGAACCTCGAGGCGCCGCGCGCGGCCTCCAGCTCGGCGTAGACGCGCCTGCACACGCCGCCCACGCTGTGCCACTCGACGCGGGCGAGCTCGGAGACCGCCGAGGCGGTGCAGCGGACCGCCAGCCACGCCACCCAGTCCTCGAAGTCGCGCGTGAAGCGCGCCCCGTGCCGCGCCCAGGGGACGGCCTCGGTGCGCACGCCGTGCTCCGGGCAGCGCACCCTGCAGGGCGCGTACTCCAGGTAGCAGGCCGAGCGCGCCAGGTCCATCGCCCTCCACAGCCTGGGGGCCCCGCGGTTCGCCATGTCGTAGAAGTCGCAGGCCCTGCCGCATACGGGGCAGCGGCGCTGCTCGCGCTTGTAGGGCCGGACGCTCACGACGATGCGCTCGGCCTCGATGCGCGCGCCCAGGACGACCGTGCGGGCCAGACCGAGGGCGAGAAGTAGTAGACTCTTCATGCGTCACACCTCTTCGGTTGTCTGAATTTGGCTTAGCAATCATAGGCGGATGACGCGGAAACGGCCCCTCCCGGGGCCGTTTCAGTTCCAGATCGTTGTTTTCGCCCGCTGAGCTGGGCCTATGCCGGAATCTCTCCCACAGAAACCACCGAAGAGCCCATTTTTTTGTGTAAAAAGGACGAGTGAAATATAATGCTTAAAAAATATTGGAT
>JBKWJT010000002.1:0-558779 GCA_046979165.1 Collinsella sp. | reverse complement strand
GCGCGGCAAGGAGATATATTGCCAGACCGGAGGGCCCCCGGGGGCGGGAATCTGGCACTCCATATTTTGTTCACAAATGAATATGTCCCTCAGTCGCGTCCCTGAGGTTATAACTGAAGCATTGGCTTCTGATATTGGCGATGACCAGCTGGTTTATAGGTGTTAAGGCATCGGTCATCTCTGGAGCGCCACTTTACTCCAAAAGCATCAGCTATTTGTTTCCCGTCGGTAAAAGGCAGGTTTTGTTCGCCAAGCGTTCTTATATATAGATAGATACGGTTTCGAACCCGTGCACCGGCAACAAAAAAGACGGCCAACCGAAGTTGACCGTCTCAACAATCTTTGGGTGGGCCGTCAGGGGTTCAGCCTGCTTCGCAGGCGGCCGCTGCGGCGCTTTCGCGCCTTGCGCGCTGCGCTGGCAAACGCTCATGCGTTTCCTCAGCTCCGCGCCCTTTCGGGTTCGAACCCGTGCCGCGGTAACAAAAAAGCGGCCGGCATCCGCCAGTCGCTTTTCTATTCTATGGTGGGCCGTCAGGGGTTCGAACCCTGGACCTTGGGATTAAAAGTCCCCTGCTCTGCCAGCTGAGCTAACGGCCCGCGGGTGGCATTGTACCACGGTCTGGGACTATTCCCAACTCCATTGGCCGTTCTGGAAAATCACAACTTCACGTCCATCAGGCGTAATGCCCGTAATATCGATGTCGTCCGTGCCGATCATAAAATCGACGTGCGTGCTCGAGACGTTAACACCATGCTCCAGGAGCTCCTCCTTGGACATGTCGTACCCACCCTCGATGCATTCGGGGAAACCGACACCTAGCGCGAGATGGCAGCTAGCGTTCTCGTCATAGAGCGTATCGTAGAACAGAACACCACTTTCGCGGATCGGCGTGTTCTTGGAAATGAGCGCGACTTCTCCCAGGTGAGCAGCGCCCTCGTCCGTATCGATGATACTTGCAAGCGTTGCCTTGCCCACGCGGGCGTCGTAGTCCACCACGCGGCCGCCCTCGAACTTAATCCAAAAATCGTCGACCTTATTGCCGTGGTGGATGAGCGGCATGGCCGAGTACACGATACCGTCGGCGCGCATGCGATCGGGCGAAGTGAAGACTTCCTCGGTGGGAATGTTGGGGAAGAAGGGGTGCCCATCGGGCGTCTTGCCCTTGCCGCCGGCCCACTCGTGACCCTTCGTCATGCCAATCATCAGATCGGTTCCATTTGCCGCGGTGTAATGCAGGCAGTCGAAACGATTGTCGTTCAGGAAACGCAGGTTCTTTTCGAATGCGGCGTCATGGAGCTCCCAGTCGCTCTCTGGGTCCTGGCCATCGGCGCGAGCGGTGTGCAGAATCGCATTCCACAGCTTATAGATTGCGACCTCATCGGCGTCTCCCGGGAACACCTCGCGCGCCCAAGCCACGACCGGAGCGCCGGCGATGCACCACGGATTGATGTTGTAATCCAGTCCACGGCGGAAAACTTTGCACTGCGTGTTCTTTGCCTTAGAAGCTGCAACGGGCTTAGCGGGATCGATGCCCTTAAGGGCGGCGGGGTCTGCACCCTCGATAAAGATAAAGCAGGCACCGTCCTGGGCCAGGGAATCCAGCTGCAGGCGCTTCCACTCGGGCGTCTTCTCAAAATAGCTTTTCTCGACATGCTCGTACGTGAGCCTCGTCACGGCATCATCGGCCCAGATGACCGTCACGTGGCCGGCGCCGGCAGCATAGGCCTCCGCGACCACCACGCGCGCAAACGGCGCGCACTCAACCGGAGACTGAACGACGACTTCCTGGCCGGGCTTAACGTTTACGCCCTTGCGGACAACCAGGCGCGCATAGTTTTTAATCTTGGGCTCCAGGGACTTCATACCCTCCAGGGCCTCTTCGACCGTCAGGGCAGCTCGAATCATGTGCCACTCCATCTATCTATAGAACAGTAAAAAGGCGCGCCGCAAAAACGACGCGCCTTATATCTTAGCGATAAGTATGTATGCAAACGCTACTTCTTCTTGGAGTCCTTCTTGTCCTCCTCGGCAGCTGCGCGCTCGATAAGAGCGTTGAGCTTGTTCTCGGACATGCCCTCGGCCTGCGCGCGGTACATGTTGCGCAAGGGACGAATACGAGCGAAGTCGTAGATAAAGTCACCTAGGATGATGACATAGGACAAAACGATGCCGACCATCTGGACAGGGCTGGACACCATGCCAGCGGGAGCGAAGTACAGCGAGGCCCAAATTGCCACGACGAGCACCATGCCAATGGCGAGCACAATCCACCAGATGCGACGGCGCTTGGTGTAGTCCTCGTCCTGCTTGAGGAGGATATTCGACACCGTATAGATGCGGTCCTCCTTGGCGCGCTGCTTAGCCTTGCGGGCGCGCTTCTCCTCTTTAGAGAGGCCCTCGAGGTTCTCGCCCTTCTCGAGCTCTTTGCGGCGTGCCTTAGACGAAGCCGGCACGACGCGAACGGAGCTCGCTGCTTGGCGGGCGGGCTTAGCAGATGCGGCAGACTTGCGCGCAACCCCGGTAACTTCGTGGGATTGCGTGCGCTTGTTCGTGGCGCTACGGGTACTCACTTATGCGTTCTCCTTCATGCTTGTGAACTGGGAGCCCGTGATGATCTGGAAGGCCTCGCGATAGCGCTCGGACGTGCCATCGATGACCTCGGCGGGCAGGTGCGGGGTCTCCCCCGTCATATCCCAGTTGGCCTTGAGCCAATTGCGGACGAATTGCTTGTCGTAGCTAGGCTGGATCTCGCCCTCCTCGTAGCTGGCAGCAGGCCAGAAACGGCTGGAGTCGGGCGTGAGGCACTCGTCGATCAGCGTGACCTTGCCATCGATGACACCAAACTCGAACTTGGTGTCGGCAATGATGATGCCACGGGTCGCGGCGTACTCGGCAGCGGCCTTGTAGATCTTGAGGGAAAGGTCACGAATCTGCGTGGCGATGTCCTCGCCCACGATCTCGCAGCAACGCACGAACGAGATGTTCTCGTCGTGGTCACCGATCTCGGCCTTCGTGGACGGCGTGAACAACGGCTCGGGAAGCTTGGAAGCCTCGGTCAGGCCCTCAGGCAGCTGGATGCCGCAGACGGTGCCGTTCTCGTCGTAGGTCTTCTTGCCCGAACCGGTCAGATAGCCGCGGACGATGCACTCGATAGGAATCGTCTGGGCCTTCTTAACCAGCATGGCGCGGCCAGCGAGGTAGTCACGATACTCAGCAAACTCCTCGGGGAAATCCGCCGGGTCGATGGAAACGAGATGGTTGGGGACGATGTCGGCAAACTTATCGAACCAGAATGCCGAGATGCGATTGAGCACCTCTCCCTTAAACGGAATCTCGTCGGGAAGAATGAAGTCGAACGCAGAAATGCGGTCGGTGGCGACCATCAGCAGGTTTTCACCGGCATCGTAAATATCACGAACCTTGCCACGGGAATCCGGACGACGCTCCATCGTTGTCACGTGAGTCACTCCTTACCTAAATACGACAGAAATGCGGGTTCTTTCCCGCATGTTTTCGCAAACTCGGAGCGGCAGGGACGCGGCCCCTCCTTCACCGAATAGCGAAAAGCTAGTGCTCCATTGTAGTAGATGCCGCGTCCGCCGTGTGCTCGCGGGGCAGATGAATTGTAAAAGTCGTACCCTTTCCAAGCTCCGACTCCACGGATATGTAGCCATGGTGACGCTCGACGATCTGCTTGGTCACGGCGAGGCCGACGCCCAGGCCGCCAGCTTCGCGGGCGCGGCTGGCATCGGCGCGCCAAAACCGCCCGAAAATGCGCGACAGATCGTCCTTGGCAATACCGATGCCGGTATCAGAAACGGCAATGCTGACGTGCCTGCGGTCACTGAGCACCGACACCACGACCCAACCGCCCTCGGGGGTGTAGCGCATGGCGTTGCTCATGAGGTTGATAACACATTGCGTGATCATGTCGGGATCGGCCTCGACGACATCGTCGTGCCCTTGGGTTTCATCTGCAAAGCGAAGACGAAGGTCACGGTCGGCAAACAGACGCTCCTGGCCGTTCACAATCGATCGCACGAACGGAACCATGTCCACCGGTTCTAGATTGAGCGGAGCCGTGCTGTTTTCCATACGCGATAGGTCGAGCATCTGCTGCACCAGACGAGCCAGGCGACGCGTCTCGGAAGCAACGGTCTCCAAATGCTCATCGTCGGTGGGATACACGCCATCCTGCATGGCCTCGACCGTTGCGAGCATGGCCATAAGCGGCGTGCGAAGCTCGTGTGCAACGTCTGAGGTCAGGCGCTTCTCGTGTTTCATATCCTTCTCGAGCGAGGTGGCCATCTCATCGAAGGTCTCACCCAGCTGATCGATCTCGTCATCACCGCGCAGCCCCGTGCGAGCCGACAGGTCGCCGTCACGGATTTGCTTTGCGGTACTGGTGATGCGATGAATCGGTTTGGTGAGCATGCGCGACACGAGCGATCCGATAACGACCGAAATGCAGATTGCAACAACCGCGGCGAGGGCCATGGCGTTAAAGGTCTTCTCCCTAAACGCAGAGTCCGCCTTGGTGAGCAGAGCGTCGGAGCCGATGGCCCACAGCTTTACCTGTCCGACATGCTCGCCGGAAGACGTTACAATCTCGACGTTAGCAACGCTATCGGAGTCGGTTGGAGCAGACGAGACCGGGCTATGCGATGCCCTCTTGCCGCTCGTGTCGTCGGTCGTAGCCTGGTTTTCGCGTACATCGGCGGTGGCGCTTGCCGAGGGCCAGGAATCGTCATAAACGATCACGCCCTTTTTATTGACGACCTGCATACGCAGATCGTCGGAAACCAAACTCGACGTTGCGACCGTGCGCAGTTCTCCCGCGGTCCAAGAGCCGTTTTCCTCATATGAGGTTGCCAACTTCTCGGCAGCGGAATTTGCGATTTCGACGATATTGGAGCGTGTGTAATCCGAAAAGACCGTGCCCCACACAACAGAGACAACGCCCACCAGCACCAATACCGTCATGAGCGATGTCAGAGCAAAAGCAAGTGCCATGCGCGAGGGATAGCTCATCGTTGGCCGTGAATCGGAACGAGGCGTGTTCCAACTAGCCTTGGAACCCGCCTCGCTCTCCTGCTTGTGCTTTTGTCCGATTTCAAAGCGCGCAGGTGTCATATGTGATTTCCCTATTTCTCGTCCGACTTATCGGTCTTGGCCGGAGCCTCGAAGCGATAGCCGACACCATGGACGGTGTAGAGCCACTTGGGCTTCTTGGGATCATCGCCCAGCTTGGCGCGAAGATTCTTCACATGGCTATCGATGGTGCGCTCATAGCCCTCAAAGTCATACCCGAGCACTTTCTCGACCAGCTCCATGCGGTTATACACACGGCCGGGATGGCGGGCAAGCGTGGTGAGCAGCTTGAACTCGGAAGCCGTCAGATCGACTTCCTTGCCCTCGACCAAGATCTTGTGGCCCGAGATATCGATGACCAGATCGCCGAAGTCGAGTATCTCGACGGCGGGCTCGTCGGCCTGATGGGCACGGCGGAACAGAGCGCGAACGCGGGCGACGAGCTCGCGCGGCGAGAACGGCTTAATCAGATAGTCGTCGGCGCCGAGCTCAAGACCGATAATACGGTCCTCGATCTCGCCCTTAGCCGTCAGCATGATGATGGGGACATCCGAGGTATCGCGAATGGTGCGGCAAACGCGCTCGCCGGGAATCTTGGGGAGCATAAGGTCGAGCACGACCAGGTCGAACTGATGCTTCTCGAACTCCTCGATCGCGGACTGGCCGTCGCCGACGCCCACAACCCAGTAGCCTTCGCGCTCGAGATAGGCAGCGACGGCGTCACGGATTGCCTTCTCATCCTCGACCAGCAGAATCTTTTTTGCATCTGAAGCCATAACACGGCCCCCCTGTCTCAATTAGCTAAGAACAAGCCCATTTTAACGCACCTGAGCCCGCCGGATGCCGCTATGACGCGGCAGCTCGGCGGGCGGTACTCACAATTACAACGCGTTTATTCCCCTGTTGGCGCCTTTTTAACCCCTCTAAGCTTAAAGAGAGAATAGGCGTGCAGCGACCGTCTCTGGTATACCCTGGCTGTTGCGCACCGTGGCGTACGTAAGGAATGAGTCCGATTTTCCCGCCGTAGCTGGATAATCGCCATACTCCAAAGCGCGGTCGGGCGACAGCAGCGAGCCATAGGTCTTGGCAGAGGTGTCGATCAGGAAATGCGACGCCTGTACCTTAACAAGGTATTTATTCTTCTTGCCAGCCGCACATGCGAGCGGCTCGCGTGACAGAAAGAGGTACGGCCCTCCCTCATTACCGATATACGTGCCCATATTGCCCAGGCTGCCCACGCCGCTATAGGCCGCCTCGATAGAAAACACGAAGGTATCGCCCATATACACGGCCTCGAAAGGCGAGACTGACGAGGGAAGGACTAGCTGGGCACGCTTGGTGTTGTTGCCGTCGGTCAGATCGATTGCCGTTATGCCGTAGTAGACGCCCTCGTCGTTGCGGACACGCGGCGAGATGGTCAAAATGCCGTCGCTCGCGCGCGGGGCCGATGCAAAGCGGCCCGTCGATTTCCAAATTGTCTCGGCCTTGGATTCATCAAGTGAGCGACGATAGCAAAACGAATCACTACTCGTTTTATTGCCGCCTGCCGAAGGCATTTTATACCAGATGACTGATGACCCGAACGCCGTAAACAGGGGCGGATCATAGTCCTTGCCACCTCGATCGAGCTCAACCACATCGCCAGAGAGCGAAGCGCCCGACAGATTTTGAGCGTAGAGCTTCCACGATGAATTGGCAAAGTTCATCTCAACCCACGCGAATACGCCGTCGCCGGCGCGGACATCGTAGAATGCATATCCCGTGCCCTCGATAGGATCCTCGATTAATGTGGTAAGCGAGCCATCGCCCAGGTTGAGCACACCGAGCGTGTTGGCGTGCAATGCCGATGCGGGCGCCATCATCGCCGCGGCGTAATCGCCGTCGCAGTAGTACAGCAGCGTACCCAGAGGCAGCGTCCACGACGCCGCCGGCTCAAGATCGATGTCGACAGCCTCATACTCATCCGTAATCGAGATAATTTTGGAATCGTCCTTGATAACCTGCGGCTCGCCGGCGGCATCATCGCTGGTACCCGTTTTTTTCGAGCATCCGGCAAGCACCGTGGCAGCGCCCGCGGCAGCCCCACCGAGTACAAAGCCGCGACGCGATATTCCGTTCTTGATGTGATCGGCGATACCCATTAGGCGATCTCGGCGCGAGCGGCCTCGATGGCGCGCGTAAGCTGGTCGGCGCAGGAGGTCTTTTTCATACCGCAGGTATTACCGGCGAGAACCTCGATTACGCGATCGGCAGGAGCGCCCTCGACCAGCTTGGAGATTGCCTTGAGATTGCCGTCGCAGCCACCGGTAAACTCAACGCCTATCACCTTGTTGCCGTCATCGGAAAGGTCAAGGTGAATATTGCGAGCACACACGCCCTGAGGCTTGTAATCAAACGAAATCATGCGATCCCCTCTCAGAATGTTATTCGAGACGACTATTATCCCCGTCTTTCCCTAAATGCAACGAGGCGCTTTGCCGGCAACACACATTACCAGCAAAGCGCCCTAAAAAGCTAACGTTATGCCCGAACCTACTCGAAGCTCAGCTGCTCCAGACGATCAAAGACCGTGTCGATACGGGTGAGGAAGTCCCATGGATCAAAGATCTCGTCGAGCTTCTCCTGGCTGACGGTGCAGCGCGGGTCGGCCTCGAGACGCTCCTTAAAGGTGGGGCCGGAGACACAATCCTGTACCTCGTGCCAGGTTGCCATGGCGTTCTCCTGCACAATGGCGTACGCGTCCTCGCGGGTGATGCCCGTGTCGACGAGGGCGAGCAGCACCTTGGAGGAGAAGATGAGGCCGCGCGTCTTGTTGAGGTTGGCCATCATGCGAGCGGGATACAGCTGCAGGCCGTCGATAACGCGGATGAGGCACTGGAACATGTGGTCGAGGGCGATGAAGCTGTCGGCCTGGGCGACGCGCTCGGCAGAGGAGTGCGAAATGTCACGCTCGTGCCACAGGGCGACGTTATCGAAGGCAACCTGGGCGTTGGACTTCACGACGCGCGACAGACCGCAGACTTTCTCCATGGTGATGGGGTTGCGCTTGTGCGGCATGGCTGAGCTGCCCTTTTGGCCCTTACGGAACGGCTCCTCGGCCTCGAGCGTATCGGTCTTCTGTAGATTGCGAACCTCGGTAGCGATGCGCTCGCAGGTGGCTGCGGTGGTGGCGAGAACGCCGGCGAGATAGGCGTGATGGTCGCGGCTGATAACCTGCGTGGACAGCGGGTCGTGAACCAGGCCCAGGTGCTCGCAGACGTACTCCTCGACAAACGGCTCGATGGAGCTGTACGTGCCGACAGCGCCCGAGATGGCACCGAAGGCAACATTCTTGCGGGCGTCCTCAAGACGATCCAGATCGCGCTTGAGCTCCCAGGCCCAAGAGCCAAACTTCATGCCGAAGGTCATCGGCTCGGCGTGGATGCCATGAGTGCGGCCGGCACAGAGCGTGTTGCGCTCCTCAAAGGCGCGACGCTTGCAAATCTCGCCGAGCTTCTTGACGTCCTCGATGATCAGGTCGCAGGCCTGGGTGAGCTGGTAGCACAGGGCCGTGTCGCCCAGATCGGAGCTGGTCATGCCATAGTGAACCCAGCGGCTGGGCTTGGGGTCGCCCTCGGGAACATCGGCATCGATGTATTCCTTCATGTTGGTCAGAAAGGCAATGACGTCGTGGCGCGTGACTTCCTCGATCTCATCGACCTTCGCCTTCTCAAAGTTGGCATGGTCGCGGATCCACTGGGCCTCGTCTTTGGAAATACCGATCTTGCCGAGCTCCGCCTGGGCCTCGCAGGCCAAGACCTCGATCTCCTGCCAAATGGCGTACTTGTTCTCGAGGGAGAAGATGTGTCCCATCTCCGGGCGGGTATAGCGATCGATCATAGCGGCTCCTTTTTGGTTATTGGCACGTTGGTCGTAACCCAACCATTGTACCGTGCGCAGGTGCAAGTATGGGCAGCAGGCATTAACCTAACATTTTGGAATTGGAGCGACCATGAGGACGTCTGCGCATTTGCTTCGCAAATACGCACCGGCTGCGGTCGGCAGACCCGGTCCGCGCACACGCACGGGCACAGCGGGTTGGACCCGACGTTCCCGAGGTCCCCCGTACTCGATGGAGCGGGCAACGGGACATCCGCGCGCCCGCGTCGCGGACGCGCACCGGCTGCGGCGATCTCCTCGGATTCACGGAGACGATGGGGAAAACTTTGTTGAATTGGCCGTCCCGAGTTCTCCCGCGCTCGGTGGAGCGGGCAACGGGACGTCCGCGTATTTGCTTCGCAAATCCGCACCGGCTGCGGCCGCCTATCGGCGACCTTGCCTGCTCGCTATAAACGCTTCGCGTTTATTTAACGCTCGCACCCTGTCGGGTTCGAGTCCCGGCACTTTATTGAAAAAGGCACGGTAACGAAACGTTACCGTGCCTGAAATTCGAATGGAGCGGGCAACGGGACTCGAACCCGCGAGTGTCAGCTTGGGAAGCTGATGCCTTACCACTTGGCGATGCCCGCATATGTGGGGGATAGTATAACGCGGTTGTCTTGTTCGATACAAGGGTGGCGATGCTTGTTTTAGCTGTGGAGATTCGTTTGAAAATCGCGTCAATTGTGGAGACGAGGACCTTTGGCTTCCTGTTCCCCTTATCTTCTACCTGCGCTTTTGCTTGATTGTTGTATTTGAGCTCAATTTGTCAGGAATTGGGCAAGCTTTTGGTCAGGCTCCGGTACTTACCCGCATGAACCTCGGGGGTAGCCTCATCCTACGCGTCGCAGCCTCCCCGTGCGGCGCACGAGGGATAAGGAGCAGCCATGTCCAACGCACCCACGCACTCTGTCCACAGCGCAATCGCAACAGGTCCGCTGCTCCTGCTCCTCTTCCTGCTTTTCGGCTGCCTGGCACCGGGAGCCGCATTTGCCGTCGATGGCTACGACCAGCTCGGCTTCCGCACTATTAGCGATGATTGTGGGCCCTTCTTCATCGGCAAGTATGAAGCTCAAGACACCTCGATTGCCTACTGCATGAACCAGGAGCGCCCCGGCCCCACCAAACCGGGTGGCCCATGGCTCAACTTTGATCAAGGCTGGGTGTGGCTCGACGACGAGTTCGCGGCAATCGTTTGTCACGGATATCCCACCACCACGTCGTTTGGCGGTTACCATCTTTCACCCGATCGCGCCCGCGCCGCCACCCAGCTTGCCGTATGGATGCTCAACGGCACTACCCATGTCGACGGCACCTACTCCTACACGACCGCTCAGGGTAAAACCAAGAGCGGACACTTTACCGCCGACAATGAAGTCGTGGCGGCTGCGCGGTGGCTCCACGACAGCGCAAAATCAGGAAGCATCAAAGCCGCTCCGCACCGCGCGCGACGCTATCTAGGGGCCGTATCGGGCGGCAGCAAACGTCAAGACATGCTCTATGTACTGCCGGCGGTCTCTGTTTCCTTCCAAAAGCAGTCTGCTAACACCGTTATTACCAGCGGAAACAATACCTATCAGTTTACCGGGGCAACATTCGATATTTTTGAGAGCGCCAGCGGCGCGCGTGTCGGCACCATCAAGATGGACAGCAACGGTCGAGCGCAAGCAACACTTCTGCCCAACACGGCATACTACCTAGTTGAAACGAAGGCGCCGGCCGGCTATGTCCCCCGCCACGATCGTATTGCCTTTACCACGGGGAATGACGGCGGGCGGGTCGCCATTGATGAACAGCCCGGCACCATCAACCTGCGTATCGTAAAACTCGATGCCGCGACGAATGCCGGCCCCCAGGTGGGATCTTCACTCGCAGGAGCAGAGTTCACGTGTGTGTCGCAATCAACCCCTGGATGGGCACAAATCCTCACGACCGACGAAAGCGGTCGGGCCGCCCTCGCCGATGTCCCCTTAGGAACCTTTACCATCTACGAATCAAAAGCCCCCGAGGGCTACCTGCCATCCAACGACAGCTGGACCTATACCGTTGGAGCCGACCAGCTCGGCGATTCAGGCGTGGTCGAGATCGAATCTCGCGTTTCCGATATCCCCATTGCTTTTAACCTTGAGATTTCCAAATTCAAGGATTACGGCAATAGCGACCAATCCGGCCTGGAGCAGCCGGCGGGTGGTGTTGTCTTTGAGGTTGTCAGCAACAGCTCTCAGCAGGTTGTTGGCACACTGATCACAAACATCTATGGCTTTGCCTCCACCAAAGATCAGCCCGAAGCATGGTTCGGCACAGGCAAGCGACCCGCCGGTGTCCACGGAGCCGTCCCATACGACCGTGCCGGCTACACGGTTCGCGAGGTTCCGGAAACCGTCCCCGAGGGTTTTAAACGTGCAGGGGAATGGACCGTCGGGGCCAATCAGATTTCCGACGGCGCCGAGCTTCAATATATCGTGGACAACCACGCTCTGTCGACGCATCTCCAGATTGTAAAACGCGATGCCCAAACAGGCGCTTCTGTTCCCCTAGCCGGATTCACCTTCCAACTCCTCGACAGCAATCACGAACCTGTCTCACAAACTTGCTGGTATCCAGCACATAACGTAATGGACACCTTTACGACTGACGCGACCGGAACCGTCACACTGCCCGAATCGCTCGTGCCGGGCACCTATTATGTACGCGAAACCTCGGCCAAAGAGCCCTATCTTGTCGGCGAAGAGATCGAGGTAAACATACCCGCCGACATGAACCTAACGCCCGTTGCAATCGCCTCGTATTATGACCACGCCGCGACCGGAAACATCAGGATCGTTAAAACCGATGCCATAGACGGCAGCAGCCTCGCGGGCGCCGTCTTTGAGATCCGTGCCTCGGGTGATATCGTGCGCCCCGACGGTAGCATTGCCGCGCTCGACGGTGAGACTGTCGCGACCGTCACGACGGATGAAACTGGAGAAGCACGCGCGGGCAACCTCCCACTGGGATCTGGCACCGCACGCTACGAGGTTGTCGAGACTCAAGCGCCGGCAGGCTTCTTGCTCGATCAGACAACCCATATTGTCGACCTTACTTATGCCGACCAGAAAACACCCGTTGTAGAAGCACGGCTTAACGTATCCGACGATTACACCAAGGTTGATATCTCCAAGGTCGATGCAAGCGGTGAGCAGGAAGTGGAAGGCGCACAGCTCGCCTTATATGGTCCCGATAAAACCGAAATAGACTCCTGGACCTCATCCGACAAGCCACACCGCGTCGAACATCTTGCACCCGGCACCTACTCGTTGCGCGAAATGATGTCTCCGCGGACCTATGACCTTGCCGAGGAGATAACGTTTGAAATAAAGGATACGGGAGAAGTCCAATCCGTCGCGATGAAGGATGCGCCCATCGAGATCAAGGGGCAGGTCGACAAGCGTCAGGAACTTGTCCAACCTATCGAAAAGGGCCTGTTGGCTAACGGCGATGGTAAAAACCGTGCCGCGATGCAAACCAATACGGACGGGCTTTTCTCCTATACCATCGACGCTCGAAACGATTCAACTACCTGGGTTGATGAGTTCACAATTACCGATGATCTTGAGTGTGCCGAGGACGATACGGCGAGATTCGTCTCAATCGAAACCCCCGTCGCCATCGGCGACCTCAATGGTCTGTGCAACGTGTGGTATCGCACGACGCCGTTGGACTCGACAGACGTCGATGAGCCGGCAAACGCGACACTTGACGATGGGCACGAAAATCCTTGGCTTGAGTCCGACGAAGTAAGGGAGAGTCTGGGTGAGGATTGCCGCCTCGTCGATTACGACGGCTGGCACCTCTGGAAGGCGGATGTCTCGACCACGGAATCCACCACACTCGAGGCGAAAGAACTCGACCTTGCGTCCAATACCGTCGTAACGGGCATTCGAATTGAATACGGTGCGGTAGCCGCCGACTTTACGACTCGAAGCGATGTGGATTCTTGGACCCGCGATGATCTCAAAGATGAGCACGACGACCTTGACGATGCCAAAGCAATCCTTGGCACAGACGCTCGGGGCGCAGTCGTACACATGCAGGCAACGTCGGCTTATACGCCCCAAACCGCACTCACCAACAGCGCGCGCGTCGATCTTTGCCGCAACGGCGGCGGCGATAAACTTGAGTCACATGACGAGGACAGCGTCATTCAACGCTGTACCCTACCGCAGGACCTACCGGCAACAGGATCAGCTCCCATCGCCGCTTGCATCACCGCGCTCCTGACCTCGGGTGTCGCAGCCCTATGGTTCGCTCGCCTTAGGTCGATCCCAAAGAAGCGCTAGCGCGATGAAAAAGCGGGCGAGACAGTCCCCTGGCTCGCCCGCTTTCAATCATGTAAATCGCTGTATCTACTCTGCAGACGAAGATCCACCATCAACGATTGCTTGCTCGGACTCAGGAATCCCATCGGCACCCGTACTCTGTTCTTGCTCCACCTCTTCGCTGATTGCGGAGGCGGGGGTCGAGCCCTTTGCACCCACGATGTAGGCAGCCCCAAATCCTAACGCAATGGCAATCAAGGTCAAAATCACGTAGACAGGCCAATGGCGCTTAATATACGAAAACACGTTGACTCCTTAGAGCTCCGTCTACGAACGGCGGATAACCTCGGTCACGACCTCGGATACCGTGGCAATGTTCGTCGGGTTGACATTGTGGGGCAGGTCGTCCTCGGTACGAGCGCAAGCCAGACGCGTGCCGTCCACGCCGGCGATGGTGAGGGCTCGGCGGCTCGCCTCAAGCGCGGCATAGGCATCGGTCTTGGCATAGGGCATCTCGAGCGCGCCACAATCGACATGGAACGACTTGCACACCTTGCTGACCAGGTTCATGATGCGGCGATCGCCCTTGAGCAGCTGCTGTTCGCCCTCGACCGTCACCACCGAAAGCCTGCCAGCGCCGACGGATTCAAGATTGATGAAGAATACGCCGCGGAGCTTATCGCGATGCGAAGCCAAGAAGGCCTTCATGCCGGCGCCATCACAATCCGAGGCGCCGGTTGCCACAAACCAGATATCGTGACCGAGCAGCTCATCATCGCCCATAGAGGCGACAGCCGAGAGCATATCTTCGGAAGAAGCGCCATCGGAAGACGTAGCGCCACCCTTCCAGCCATCGTTATCGTCCTCGAAGTTATCCCACGAACCGATACCGCGACCGGACTTCTTGGCATCGTAATCGTCTTCGACGCCCAGCCAGTCACTCATGCTGTCCTGCTCGTTTTTCTTTTTACGGCCGAACAGACCACCCAGGCCGCGCTTACGAGACTTGGGTGCCGCCGGGGCGGGAGCCGAAATGGTCTCGATCGGCTGTGCGCCCGACGCAACGGGCATAGGAGGCGCAACGGGTGCCGATGTGGGTTCGGGGCCCTGGGCAGTAGCAAAGGGATCGTTGACCTGTGCGGAGGGGTCGGGAAGGTCGAACAGCGACGTGCGAGACGCAACGTTTGCCTGCTTCATAGACGGCAGCGACGGATCGGGGACCGAAGCCAGCGGAGACGAGGAAGGTGCAGGCGACGGTGCCGACGCCGGATCGGGAACATTCATCTGCGGGCGCGGCGATGCCTGGGAGGAAATCTGGGCCATAAGGGAATCGACCGTTTCGTCCTGGGTGGGAGCGACATTGGCAACCGTGGCACCGGAACCACTCGGGGTCGGCATGGTGAAAATCTGCGTGGAATAAGGCCTCGACTCATCCGTCTCGGGAGTCTCGGAAACCGTAGGCACTTCCTCCTGCTCGACCTCGGTCGAATCATCTTGCTCGGCTGCCGCGTATTGCTCTTCGTCAGAGTTGGCCTCGACGGGCTCGTCCTCGGCGGCATCTTGGATTTCGGCGGCATCAGCAGGCTCGTCATCGTCTGCCGCGTCGCCCTGCTCATCGGAAACAGGAAGGGGCTCGGCAATCGCGGTGCCCTGTTTTTCAAACGTTATCGTGGAATCGAACTGCGCGGCATCAAACGACATGGTGCTATCGACGTGCTGCTGAGCCTCGAAAGACGTCGTCGCTTCAACAACATCCGCGGACGCCGGTTGCTGGGACTCAAAGGACGTTGTAGCTTCGGCGGCTTCGACGGGCGCGGACTGCATAGCCTCGTTCTGCTCGAACTCTTGCGCCGCGAGCTCACGTGCCGCCTCGACTGCCTGCTGCTGAGCGATAGCCTCCTGCTCGGCAGCCTCGCGTGCGGCAGCGCGCTTCTCCTCGAAATCGTCGACAAATTTCTTGCCCTTTGCAAACGCACCCTTAAAGAAGTTGGAAGCGCTGGCGCCAATCGACGAGAACGCGGATGCAATGTCGGCATGCGGCGTTGCCGCGGGAATCTCGGCCGAGAAATCAGTATCGCTCTCGTAAGACACGCGCCTCGGTTGTTCAACGTAATCGTCGTCAGACTCG
The DNA here is from genome assembly GCA_046979165.1 of Collinsella sp. Lineage (GTDB taxonomy): Bacteria > Actinomycetota > Coriobacteriia > Coriobacteriales > Coriobacteriaceae > Collinsella. The sequence continues at coordinate 543,343 of JBKWJT010000002.1, read as the reverse complement.
TCCGCAACGTCTTGCGCCGGTGTGGCGGGAGCCAAAATGTCCAGTCCTGCCGCGGGATCGAACGCGGACACCGCCTCGGGATCGGCAACGGCAGCGGTAACCGCGGCAGACTCATCATCCGCAGCGACAACGGGCGCAGGCGCAGCCACGACGGGGGCAGGCTCGGGCTCAAACGTTGGCTCCTCGCCCTCCTCGTAATCGAGCGTGCAGGACTCGGGAAGCATTCCGAGCGCACGGATGGCATCCGAACCAAAGCGGATGTTGCCGGCGGCGTTGCGATAGAGCTTGGGCTCGGGCTCGGCAGACTCCTCCGCCGGCTCGGCAGCGGGAACCTCGTCATTGAACTCTTCGGCTTGGGCAGCCTGATTCTGATCCTCGGGCACGATGGCGCCAATCAGCGTCTCGTCGGCAGACGCACCCTCAAAGCCCTCAATCTGCTCGTCAAAAGCCTCGCCCTGTTCGGGCTCGGTTTGAGCGTCGGGAGCAATCGGCTGACCGAACTCGTCCTCGGCGTAGGTAGGCTCTTCGTACTCGATGGTGTTGCCGTAGTCGTTTTGCTGCTGGGCCGCGGCATACTCCGCCGCCGCGCGCGCCATTTCCTCGGCACGACGTTTCTGCTCCCCAAAATAGGTATCGAACGGAACATCGTCGGGAAACTCGTTCTCGCCCTGGAAGGGAGCAACGTTGTCCATAACGCCGAGCATAGCGGCGACAGAAGACTTGTTGCACACCGCGCCGGACGTATAGGGAAGAACGTGGCGGTTAGAGATGATGTTTGCCGCGTTGGCAAGTGCAACGAGGGAAGCGAGGATCGCGACAATCCACAGCAGAACCTTGAGCGCGCCGGGGAGCGGCAGGATACGCAGGATGGCAACGGCAGCAGGGGCAATCGTGGCAACGGGCAACAACTTGGCGATGAGCGCACGATACGAAGCATAGGGCTCGCGGGCGAGCAGCTCAGCACGGGGAGAGTCGTAGTGTGCGACAACGACCACCGGGCGGTTGCGCGGAGACGCGAGCGGGCCCGAGGCCTTGTGGTAGGCGATGACATTTTGGCTCACGCCCGTCTTGCCCAGGCGCGAAACCACGGGGTGGCCCATGCGCTCGAGCACGTAAAGAACGGCGCCGACAATGGCCAGCAAGGTGCCGACCAAGCCGATACCGCCGCCGATGCCCATCAGCAGGGCGCCGGCAAACGCAAGAATACCGGTAACGGCAAATGCCAATCTACTGGGCGCCGGGGCATTGAACTCCTGAACCTCGGGGTCAAAGCCGTGGTTGCGGAAGATCTGAGCGATATCCTCGGCAGCCAAGCGCTCTTCTTCGCTGCATGCCGGCGTAATGCCGGTGTTCTGCAGCAGGTGGTTAATATAGTTCTGGGTGTTCGCCATGTGCGCTCCACATCCATAATCCGACAAATAGGCCCAATGCACGCACATTAGAACCGTATATAGTCGAAAGTATACCCCGAGCGAGCGCAAACGACCGAATTCGGGCCATCTTAACGCCTCGAGCGGACAAGGATATAGCCTAATCTCCATATCGGACTAAAATCATGGCAGCAAACCACCTTCTCATGCGAGGACTCTATGACGGCAAGCGACGCGACCGCGACAATTAAAAAGGGGAATTCGGAGCCCGGTTTCGATAAAACGGCTCAGCGCATCCTCAATCTTTTCTTTGTGCTCAACAGCTCCCCCGAACCGCTGACGACCGAGCAGATCGTCTTGGATTCTGACTTGGGATATGGCTCGGGCAATATCGACTCGGATAAGCGCAAGTTTCGGCGCGATCGTGACAAACTGCTCGAGCGTGGCATCTTAATCAAGGAGGTTCGCCCCGCCGGTGCGCAGGAGACCGAGGAAAGCTCGTGGACAATCGACCGCGAGCACACCTTTGCAGCAGGCGGCCTCATCACCGCAGACGACGCCGATATCCTGCTCAACGCCATCGACCAGACACTAGCGGCCGGCTCATCCACTTTTGCCGCACCGCTTGCCGATATTCGCTCCAAGATTGCCTATCTCACCGGTAGGACGACGGTGGACGAAGCACCAATCCGCCGCTCTCCCACCGTCGATGCGGTATGGAGCGCCTTTGCCGAGCGATGCGCGCTGCGATTTTTATATCAGAACGGACGCGGCGAGCAGAAAGAACGTACCGTCTGCGTCTACGGCATGTTCGAACGCGAGGGCGTGGCGTACTTCTGCGGCCTCGACAATGTCACCGACGGCATCAGGACATTCCGCTGCGACCGTATCGTTCGCGCTTGGCGTCCTTCGAAGGCCTACGCCATCCCTGCGGACTTCAATCTCAACGACTATCTGTTCTTTGAATTCGATTTTGCCGACCGACCGCCCGTTGCAGCCACGTTCTCGTTCGCCCCTCAGACGCAGATCGATATGATCAACGGCCTCACGCGCGGGCGAGGTGAGCTCGCACACACCGATGCGGGATGGACCTGGACCGTTGACGTGCGTGACCTTGAAGCCGCCGCCTCATTTTGCATGGCCCACGCCGTGGACGGCATGAGGCCCGTGGCCCCCAAATCGCTCAAGCAGGCGTGGAACCGCCTCATTGAAAGGACGGTGCACAAGCATGCCCGTGCGTAAACTCACCAGCGAGCAGAGACTCTCGCGCGCCATCGACATCATGGAGGCCCTCTACGCCGCCGGCGAGAGCGGCATGACACGAGCCGAGATTTGCAGCCGCTTTGACATCACAGGGGTGTCGCTCGACGAGATTCTCGAGATCGTCTCGACGCTCGCGGACCGAGAATCGGGCGCGCGCATCATCTGCGAATGCCGCGGCGAGCGTGTGGTCCTCACCGGCGACGCCGGGCGTGTTCTACCGTTGCGCCTGAGTGCCGCCGAGGGCGCTGTGCTCAACCACGAACTTGAATCGTTGGGGATCGAGCCACAGACGGCAGCCCGGATTCGGCATGCTCTTCTACCCGAAGAGCTCGGCTATAACCAGCGCGTCTTTGACACCGTCAACCACGGGTCGCACTGGCAGCAGCTGAGCTGCGCCATTCAGGACGGCGTTCGCTGCCGCATCTCGTATCGCTCGATGGACGATGCACGGCCACGCGAGCGTCTGGTCGACCCCTTGCGCATTACGGCAAACGGCGACCAAACATACTTGATTGCCTGGGACATCGCAGTCGATGAGCAGCGCACCTATCGCATGGATAAAATCGAGGGACTCACCTTGACGGAAGACTCCGTCGTGTCTCACGCACCGGACGTCGCATCCCTCCACGATTCCCTTGCCCGGACGCAGCGTAGCGCAAAGCTCTTGATGCCATTCAATATGGCGGAACATCTGGACTGGGCCGGCATCACCCTAATCGAGCGCAGCGGGGCAGACATGGCAATGGTAACCGTGCATTACGGCTCCGAGCGTTGGCTACTGAGCCAGGTAATCGCAGCGGGCGGAGCCATCCGCATCTTGGATGACCCCGCCCTGTCAAAGCGTCTGTGCGATATGGCAAAAACCCTCGTTTGTCCGCTTTAGCGCCGCCGCTCGTGGCGTGCACGCCACAGTTGCAGATAGTGCCCGATCTGCGCCGATTCGATGCGCTGGTAGGAGCTCGTGGGCAGCGACGTTAAGAACTTCTTTCCGTAGCCCTTCGTCACCAGGCGCGGGTCGGCCAGAATCAGCACGCCGCAATCGGTCGACGAGCGGATAAGGCGGCCAGCCGCCTGCTTGACCTCGAGCACCGCCTCGGGCAGCGAATAGCGCGCCCAAGCGCGGTCTTCGCGCAGGTTGCGCTCGCACGAGAGCGGGTCCGTGGGGCTCGAGAACGGCAGCTTGGGAATGATGACGCAGCGCAGCGTCTCGCCGCTGGCGTCGAATCCCTCCCAGAAGGCCTTAAGCGCAAAAAGCGATGAAGTCGGCTCGCTGATAAACCGGTCGCGCAGGCGACGGGGAGATGAGTTGCGCTGCTGGCAGTTGAGTTCCAGACCCGCACGGGCCATCTTGGGCTCAACGCGGGTGTACAGGTCTTCCATGTCGCGCCGATTGGTGAACAGCGTGAGCACCGATCCGCCCATGGCAAGATGGGCGTCGACCAGCACGCGCTCGAGCGCCGTAAGATAGCTCTCACGATCGCGCGGATCGGGTATATCGCCCGCAACGACTACAGCCATGTTCGAATCAAAGTCGTAGCTCGAGTCCAAGTGCAGCGATGAGGATGTCGAAGCACCGATGCGATCGAGGCCGACCGCGTGGTTAAAGTGTTCAAAGCTTTTGGACACCGTCATGGTCGCCGAGGCAAAGATAGCCGTGTGAACCTCGGGCAGCCACTCGGTTGCCAAGGCCTCGCCAATGTCGATGCGCTCTGCGGTCATTGACTCTCCGCCGGCACGCAACCTGCGATTGACCTGCAGCGAATACACGTAGTGTTCATCGGTGCCGTCGATGATGAGTTTGAGGTTCTCGGCCAGCTCGTGCAGGCGGCGCGAGATATCGCCCAGGTCGACAACAACCTCGGGCTTGTCGGCGGCGACAGCCTGCACCAGCGCGTCGACGCTCTTGTCAGCTTGTTCCAATGCATCGATGGCAGCGTAGGCCGACGGTAAGAAATCATGCCAGTCGTCAGATTCGCGCAGCTCGGGGCCAATCCATAGATTGGCATTGTCATAACCCCCACGGGCACGGCGGCCGAGCTCGCGAACGCCATCGAACACGTCGGCGATTGCCATGCTCGCGCGCGCAACCGTCGACGTCGCCTTGGCAGTAAGGCCCAGATAGAGCGTAGAGCCCTCGGAGGTTGCCAAATCACGGGAAACCTGGCTTAGCGCACCGGTGCTCGAGCCACCCAGGCGCTCAAACAGAACGCGTGATTCGTCCGCCGACACCACGCGCGCCCACTGACGGCGCGCCTCGCGCTCGATGGAATGGGCCTCGTCGATTACCCAATGACGAATCGGAGGTAAAATCCTGCCCTCGGCCGCGACATTGCGGAACAGCAGGGAATGGTTGGTGACCACCACGTCGGCATGCGCTGCACGACGGCGAGCGCCGTGGACCAAACATTTATCAGGGAAAAACGGGCAGAGGCGACGAGCACACTCGCGCGAGGCCGTCGTAAAGTCGGGGCGGTTGACGCTGCGCCACCGAATGCCGAGCGAGTCGAGGTCGCCATCGGCTGATTGGCAGACGTACGCCATAATGACCGCGACCGCCGTGAGCGTGTCCGCCGGATCGCGCTTGGTGGTAATCTCGACCTGGCCGCGGCTCATGCGCTCAAGCTTGCGCAGGCACGGATAGTGGTCATAGCCCTTGAGAGCGCAAAATGACAGGCCACCGTCCAGTTGCTCGGCAAGTTTTGGCAGCTCATGGTTCATGAGCTGGTCGGCAAGATTGTTCGATTTGGTCGCAATACCAACCGTGATGTTGTTACGGCGTGCTGCCTCGGCAAAAGGCACCAGATAGGCCATCGATTTGCCGACGCCCGTGCCCGCCTCAATTACACGATGAGTGCCCGTGACCAGCGCATCGCGGACCTCGAGCGCCATCGCGATCTGCTCATCACGCGGCTCGTAGGTGGGATACATGCGATTGACCAGGCCACCTGGCGCATAGTCTGCCTCAATCTCCTCACGACTCGGCATCTTGAGTACCGGCAGTTCGTCGGCGTCCACCCGATCGTCGGCGCGATCGGCCTTGAGAACGTCAGCACGAGCGGCGCTGAGAGAGAAGATAGAACCAGGGTTCTGCCCCGCCAAGAATGAGAAGATTGGACGATAGGACCAAGGCACGTCCGGATGCATGTCGGCTAGGCGCGCCATGAGGCCCTGGGGCAAGTCGGTGAGTGCCACGAGCAACACGCGCCATACGCCACACAGGGCGTCGACGTCGGCATTGGCACGGTGTGATACCGAGTCACAGCCAAACAGATCGGCCATAAAAGACAGCTTGTGCGAGGCCAGGCGCGGAAGCGCGATGCGCGACAGCGCCAGCGAATCGATCCAAATATCGCTCACGTTGACGCCGCCTTTGACCGACTCGATAAACGAGCGGTCGAACGTGGCGTTATGTGCGATTACCGGGCAACCACCGACAAAATCGGCGAGAGCGGCGACGGCCTCAACGGCCGACGGGGCATCTGCCACATCGGCATTTGTAATGCTCGTGAGCTCGGTAATCTCGGCGGGAATCAGCTGCTTGGGATGCACGAAGGTATCGAAGCGGTCGACGATCTCGCGGCCCGAAAGACGGGCCGCCGAGATCTCGATCAGCTCGTTGTCCTGCACCGAAAGACCTGTGGTCTCGGTATCGAGGACAATCACATCTTCCTCGATAAGGCCGAAGGACTGCGTTTTGGCGCGTTCGGCAAGCGTGGCATAGGAGTCGATGACAAACTGCGGCGTTCCTGACGAAACCGCGTCCTCGATTAGCATGCAATGCCCGCTCGACGAAGGCCCATACGGATCAGGCTGTCACAGACCTGCGGGAACGTCATGTCGTCGGTGTGGCGGATCTCGTCCGGATACAGCGACGTATCGGTCATGCCGGGAATGGTATTGGTCTCGAGGATAACGGGGCCGTCCTCACTCACGATAAAGTCGCTGCGCGAGATACCCAGGCAACCGAGGGCCTTGTGAGCAGCACAGGCAAGCTCCTGAGCGCGAGCGTAATTCTCGGGTGAAATCTGCGCCGGAATGCGATGGATGTCCGTAGGGTCGACATATTTCACGTCCAGATCGTAGAACTCGCAGTCCTCGGGTTTGCGAATCTCGACAATCGGCAGAGCGCGCACGTCGTCCTCGCCGTACACACCGACGGTGATCTCGGTACCCTCGATGCACTTCTCGACCAGCACTTTGTCGCCGTACGCAAACGCCTTGGCGATTGCCGCGGGCAGCTCGGAGGGCTCATGGACCAGGGAAATGCCATAGCTGGAACCGTTGACGGCCGGCTTCACAAAGCAGCGCTCGCCACAAACCTCGACGATATGATCGATATCGACTTCATCGCCCACCTCGAGCGCGAGGCCGGGGGCAATGGGAATGCCCGCCTTGGCGTACAGGAGCTTAGAGACCTCCTTGTCGGCACCGCAGGCGCTGGCAAGCACGCCCGAGGCCGTGTAGGGGATACCCAGGGTCTCCATGGCGCCCTGCATGGCGCCATCCTCGCCGCCGGCACCGTGCATGGCGATAAACGCCACGTCAAAGCCGCCGGTCGCCATGGTTACCATAAAATCATCGGCAGCCGTGTCGAGCAGCTCCACCGAAGTGTAGCCGGCCTCCTTCAAGGCAACCACGACGTTCTTTCCCGAATTGAGCGAGATCTCGCGCTCAGCGGAATGACCGCCCGCCAAGACCGCTACGTGCATGTTCTCTAGGCTTTTACCCGGCATGGGCAGACTCCTCCTCTATAATTTCTGCAGCTGATACCATATTGTAGCGATACCCTCTACGTTTCCCCAAAATCGAAAGGCTTCCATGAATCCCAGGACTAAATCTCAGGACATTCGCGACTTGAGCCAAAACGATATTCGCGAGCTCGTGGCCGAGCTTGGCCAGCCCGCCTTCCGCGCGAAGCAGCTCATCGAATGGGTCTTTGAGAAGAACGTTTGTTCGTTTGACGATATGACCAACCTTCCCAAGGCTTTCCGCGAGCAGCTTAAAGAGGCTTTTGCCTTTGACACGCCGACTGAACTCACCAAGCAGGTTTCCAAAGATGGCTCTCGCAAGTATCTGCTCGAGTACCACGACGGCGTTTCCGTCGAGACCGTCGGCATGCCCCGTCGTAACAAGCTTTCCGTCTGCGTTTCCACCCAGGCAGGCTGTGGCATGGGCTGTGCCTTTTGCGCTACCGGTCTCAACGGCCTCAAGCGCTCTCTGACCGCTCAAGAGATCGTCGACCAGGTACTTCATGTATCCAACGACTTTGGCGAGCGCGCCACGAGCGTTGTCTTCATGGGCCAGGGCGAGCCGTTTGCCAACTACGACGAAGTTCTCAAGGCGCTGCGAATCCTCAACGACCCCGATGGCATCGGTATCGGCGCTCGTCACCTCACCGTCTCTACCAGCGGCGTTATTCCCGGTATTCGCAAATTTGCCGACATCCCCGAGCAGTTCACGCTTGCCGTTTCCCTGCATTCCGCCATCCAGTCGACGCGCAATAAGCTCATGCCCGGTGTTAAGAAGTACACGCTGCTTCGCCTTCACGAAGCGCTTCAGCTCTACACCGAGAAGACCGGCCGCCGCCCGACCTATGAGTATGCCATGATCGAAGGCGTCAACGATACGAATCCCGAAATGCAGGCGCTCTGCGACTTCTGCGAGGGAACGCTGTGCCACGTTAACCTCATTCAGCTTAACGACATCGAGGGTAGCCCGCTCAAGCCGTCGCCGATTCATAAGGTTGAGGATCTTCAGCGTCGTCTTGAGTCCCGTGGCATCGAGACCACGATTCGTAACTCCCGTGGTAACGATATTGACGCCGCTTGCGGACAGCTGAAGCAGCGCTTCAAAGTTCAGAAGAACGCATAGGGGAGTCGCATCCCAAAACGTTTCATGTGAAACATCGAACGACCCCGGTTACAGAATATGCAACCGGGGTCGTTTCATTTATTGACCTTAATTTTGAATCAGCTGCTACCTGTCCCATTTTTACGGCCAAAATAAGGGGTCCTTGTCTCATGAATCAGACAAGGACCCCTCAAAATATGCTGAGTAATTGTTAGGTACCTAATAGCCTACATTTTCCCATTGGTTGCTGACCCAACCTTGATTAATCTTGGGATTCTTCGTTACCTGAGCAGTACGCATGGCAACATCTTCTGTCATAACATCCATTTTCTTTTTGGAAGTATCGACGATATCTTGCGCGCTACGAAGCAAACGACCTCGAAGTTCATCGTCTGTAGCGATCCTATAGCCAGCAAAGGCACCAGCCGCGACAGTCGTCACCAATGCAATCGCTGTTATAATCTTATTCCTCATCTTGGCCTCCTTGATCAAACTGAATCATTTCGCCAAGAATACGAGAGAGCTCTTCCTCGTCTTTAAACTCAATCTCAATCTTATTCTTTCCACGCGAGCTCTTCACACGCACGTTGGTATTAAAAACCTGACGAAGCACGCGGGCAGCCTTTTTAAAAGACTGAGGCGTTGCAGGCCTCGGCGTCTTAGGTGTCTCTCCGGCAGAAAACAACGGAGCAAGATTTTCTGTCGCTCTTACGGAAAGGCCCTCTGTAACAACTTTCTCTGCAAGTCGAATACGCGCGTCCTCATAGGGAACTGCAAGAATCGCACGTGCATGACCAGCAGTAAGTTTGCCCTCAAAAATCATCTGCTGAACTACTTCGGGGAGATCGAGAAGACGCAGCGAGTTTGTAATTGCAGAGCGTGACTTGCTTACTGCCTTCGACAATGCCTCCTGGGTCATCCCGCTGGCATCAATGAGTTGGCGATAGCCCTTAGCCTCTTCGACGGGATTCAGATCAGAACGCTGAAGGTTTTCGATAAGAGCAAGAGCCAGCATCTCTTCATCATTTACCTCTTTAATGATGACCGGCAATTCTTCAAGGCCAGCAAGCTTTGACGCCTGGTAACGACGCTCACCAGCGATGATCTCATAGCCGTTTCCATGCTTGCGAACCAAAAGCGGCTGCAAAACGCCATGTTCTTGGATTGACTCGCTCAACTCGCGAAGTTCAGTTTCGTTAAAGTGAATTCGCGGCTGGTTAGGGTTGGGAACAATATCCTCAATAGGTAGTTTCGTTTCAGATGCAGCCTTTGACGCGGATGCAGCCGAACCACCGGTCTCATACTCGGCCTCTGAGACCAAAGCATTGAGTCCACGTCCCAATCCACCACGTTTCTTTACACTAGGCACGCATGATCACCTCTTTTGCAAGGTTCATATACGCTTTTGCACCCTTATTTTGAGGTGCATAGGTAATTACCGGTTCTCCAAAAGACGGTGCTTCGGAGATTTTAACCGTACGGGGGATCAGCGTCTTAAACGCCTTGTCACCAAAGTACGATTGAACCTCCTCAACAACCTGATTCGATAGAGAAGTACGCGAGTCATACATGGTCATAAGCACACCATAGGTGTCTAAGCCCTTGTTCAGACGTGATTTAACCATCTTCATTGACTCAAGCAGCTTCGTAACGCCCTCGAGTGCATAATACTCGCACTGGATCGGAATCAAAACGCTGTCTGCCGCGGTCAAGGCGTTGATAGTAAGCAGGCCGAGCGAAGGGGGACAGTCAATGAAAATAAAATCGAACTCGTCCTGAATCGGCTCAAGCAAATCTTTGAGGCGGGTTTCACGAGCGATTGCGCTTACGAGCTCAATTTCCGCGCCTGCAAGCTGAATTGTAGCCGGAATTACGAATACCTTTTTGCAATTTGTATCAAGAACAAGCGATTCTGCCGGCACATCATTCAACAATGCATCATAGATGCAGTGATCAAGGTCTTCTTTTTCAATTCCGAATCCACTGGTGCTGTTTCCCTGCGGATCAAAATCGACAATCAGTGTCTTACGACCCTGCTCGCCCAGTGCCGCCGCAAGGTTTACAGCCGTCGTTGACTTACCAACGCCGCCTTTTTGATTGATAATTGCAATGATACGCGTGTCTTTTGCGCTCTTAGAACGCTTAACGTCGCGAAATCCCACGGTCCCTCCTGGTGTGTATTGAAGCTGTCAAACGGAGGATGTTTCACGTGAAACATTCCGATTCAATATCAACCGCCATGTTTCACGTGAAACACTGCAAGTTGTTAGTATCTATTATGTTTCACGTGAAACATCTAGGCAAGCGGATTCTTCTTTGCCATGCCATTTGCACGAGGCAATGAAACAGATGCTGAATGACTCTTCTTAAGAACAATGAACTCCCTGTGACCCAAGCCTTCAGGCAAATCAATTGCGTCATTCAAAAGCAAAGTGAAGCCGCAAATCTTAGCTGCTGACATACCGGAAGCAAGCTCCTCATCCGAAGGATTGCCCTTGGTGATAACAAATAGCCCTCCATCCTTCAGGTACGGAGCCGCATACTCAACAAGAATCGGTAGAGGGGCCAGTGCGCGGGCGGTTACAACGGAGAACTGCTTCTTATGGCTTCGAGCATATTCTTCAAGACGATCATGAACCGCATGAGCATGTTTCAATCCAAGAGCATGGACAAAGGAATTAACCGCATCAACCTTCTTGCAAACAGAGTCAATATAAGTAGCTTTACGATGCGTGGTTATGGTTAATGGAATACCAGGGAAGCCCGCACCTGTTCCCATATCGAGCAAAGCTCCCTCAGGAGCCTTGTTGATATAGGGGAGCAAAACAAGTGAGTCGAGGATATGAAGTACTGCAGCATCTTCTACGTTAAGAATACGGGTGAGATTGGTTGTCTTATTTGTTTCTAGAACCAAATCCAAATGCTGAATACATTTCCTCAGCTTAACATCAGTTACGCTCAAGGAATACTCTTTGCAATAGGAAGTTAGACGACTCAACATCTCGTCAGCCTGCTGATCAGTAAGTACTAACAACGAAAGCTCCTTTCTGACAAAAATCAGTGTATCGAGAACTTTTGACAAAAAAAGGGGACGTGGAAACCACGTCCCCTTAGCATAAGCTCGAGAAGATTATCGAGCAACAATCACCACATGGCGATCAGGGTCAGAACCCTCAGAATGAGTATCGACGGCATCATTGCCACGAAGTGCAATGTGAACCAGTCGACGCTCGTAGGCATTCATGGGCGGAAGCGAAACACTCTTATGAGTGCGGATGGCACGCTCGGCAGCAGACTGGGCCATGGAAGCAACCTTGTCCTGACGGCGACTCTTGTATCCCTCTACGTCCACCACAACCGGATACCTAAAGCCAAGTTTGCGGCTCACCAGCAAAGAGAACATAACCTGAAGGGCATCAAGGGTGCGACCATGACGGCCAATGAGAACAGCAAGGTCGGGAGCCGTTACATCCAAAATCAGCTCACCCTCGTCGCCCTCATACTCATCGATAGGAGAGTTGGCGGCATCGAAGTGCGAAAGGATGGAACGCAGGATGGAAATCGCAACATCGGCAATGGTGTCGAGCTCCTCATCGGTCAGCTCTTCACCAGCCTTGTAGCGCTGTGCAATCTCGGGATAATCGCCCGCGACCTGCGGGGCAACCTCCTCAAGCATATCCTCGATGATCTCTTCAGACATAACGTACTCCAAAAGTTAGGTACCTAAATAAGATTGATATCCCACTACTTCTTCTTGTGCGGGCGCGGCTTCTTCTCTCGACGAGTGACCTCAACCTGCAGCGGAGCGTTCTTAAGACGCTCCTCCTCATCGGCCTTCGCCTTGTCGATGACCTTCTGCGTCACAAAAATCTGCTGGATAACCTGCCAAGCAGACGAGACGTCGTAGTACAGCAGAACACCAACGGGAAGGCTCCAGCCCATCCAAAGCATCATGACCGTCATGACAACGGCCATCATACGCATGCTCTGAGCCTGCTGGCCGGTCTGGTTGCGCGACATATAGAGCTGCGGAATCAGGGTCAGGACGGCGAACAGGATCAGGCAAACCAGCGCAGGCAGTGCAACCATAAAGCCATCGGCAAAGGAAGCGCTCGGCGTGGTGGTCAGGTCGGGCAGGATGTTGAAGAACGAGAACGTGCCGTCGTTAAAGTACTGCGGCAGGTTGCGCAGCAATGTAAACAGGGCGAACAGGATAGGCATCTGAATCAGCAGCGGCAGACAGCCAGCCATGGGGTTGAACTTGTTCTCGCTGTAGAACTTCTGCATCTCCTCGGCCTGACGCTGGGGATCGTCGGCATAGCGCTCCTGGATCTCGAGCATCTTGGGCTGCAGCACCTGCATGCGAGCCGTCGACTTGGTCGACTTGAGCATGAGCGGCGTCAGCAGCAGACGGATGATGACCACCAGGATGATGATGGACAGGCCCCAGTCGACCGCAAAGGTCTGGATGAGCTTGAGCAGCTCGAAAAGGATGTTAACGATCCAATCCCACATGTAAGTTTTCCTCCGATAGCGAGTGCCCGCTAGGGCACAGGGTCATAACCGCCGACGTGCAGGGGATTGCAGCGAGCGATGCGCCTCACGGCAAGCCAGCAGCCTCTCAAAACACCGTGCTTCTCAATCGCCTGGACGGCGTATTGCGAGCACGTTGGGTAATAAATGCAGGCGTCAGGCAATAAGGGCGAAATAACCTGTTGATATATGCGAATAGGAGCGATGGCAACACGTCGCAAAACGTGATTGCTCATCGCTCCTCCCCGGCAACGCCGGCGCGCTTCATAAGCGAACGCAACGCCTTGTCCATCTCCTGCGGCGAGGAAACCCTCGTCTTGGGAGTTGCGAACAAGATGATGTCATAACCCGCAACGGGAAATCCGCAGCTGCGGGCGGCCTCGCGCATCACACGCTTGGATCGGTTGCGCACGACGGCACAACCGAGTCGCTTAGCACCAACGAAGGCGACCCTTCCGGAGTCGCCTTCGCCAACCGATTCACATATGGTCATTCGAATCAGAGGGTGATTGAAACGACGCCCCTGACTGAACACATGCTCGAAATCTTGCCGAGACTTAATAGTCTTCATGCGAGATGTGTGTATCGCTGCTAGACAGTGAGACGCTTGCGGCCCTTGGCGCGACGACGGGCGAGCACGGCACGACCACCCTTAGTGGCCATACGGGCACGGAAGCCATGGGTCTTGGCACGCTTACGCTTATTAGGCTGATACGTACGCTTCATCTTAAGTTCCTCCTGCTGCATTTCGAGTGTCCGCGGGGACGCGGACGCAGATATAGACACGTGAGCTTGAAGATTGTAGGGAAATCAATGTTCAAATGTCAAGAAATCAAAGGTAAAAGGTTGCGCAGTTCACACGGTTCCCCCATAAGCCAAGCTCGATTTAGCGGTGCATGGCAACTTTTCACGATATTTCATCGAGTTTTCAACAGGTCATGTTGGCAATGTTGAGAACTTTTCGTCCGTTTTCCAAAGTTTTCAACAGGTTTTGAAAAGTTGTCGAAAGATGAGAAACATTGCACGGTGAGCTACTATTTGTTCGAAACCTTTTGGAAGATTGCGAGCGGCATGTCTGACGACTTTTACACCATGGTCGATTCCGGAGACCCGGCACCCGACAACGAGCACATCACCGGCGTGCGCGAAGAGCGTGACGAAGGTGAACAGACGACAACGCAGGCGCCAAAAGCCATGTACGCCGCGCGCATCGCCGTCTATGACGACATGCTGTCGACACCGCGTGTGATCGTCATTGATCCGCAAGATGTCCGCACGTATTTGGAAGAGACGACCAACACCGTCTACCAGTGCATGAAAGAACAAGGTGGCCACATCTCGCTCATGGTCATCCGCGAGATTGTCGAAAACTTTATCCACGCACACTTTGCCGAGCCCATCATCTCGATTCTGGACGGCGGAGACACCATCCGCTTTGCTGACCAAGGACCCGGCATCGACGACAAGGAACGTGCTTTCGACTTTGGCGTTACCAGCGCAAACAGCAAGATGAAGCGCTATATCCGTGGAACCGGAGCAGGGTTTCCCATGGTGCAGGAGTATTTGGAAAACGCCGGCGGTGCCGTATCCATCGAGGACAACATGGGCAACGGCACCGTGGTTACGGTAAGCCTGAACCCTAAACGCGTGCAGGAAATCGAGCGTGCCGGCGGACGCGGCGCTGCCGTGCGGCCCGAGACGGAGCAGCCCACATATCCCCTGCCGGGAGCTTTTGCGCAGCAGCCCATGGCAACGCAGCAGATGCAGCCCCCCGTGGGGCAGATGCAGCATCCCGGAATGCTTCCTACACAAGAGCCCCAGGCGACATCGATGTCGATGCCGCCAAACATGCCAGAGACCGTGCCGCTGGCGGATCAGGATGCAGCAGCAATGCAGCAGGCGACGGGGGCGCCGGGTGGCCAGCAAATGGGCTATCAGCCGTACCAACAGGGATATCCATATCAGCAGATGCCGCCACTGGGGTATGGCCAGCAGTTCCCGCAGCAGTACCAGCAGGGATATCAGCAGCCGTACCAGCAGATGCCGCAGCAGCAGTACAGCCCTTGGGCCCAGCAGATGCCTCCGCAGCCTTACCAACAGTGGCCTCAAAGTTTTCAACAGCAAATGCCACCGATGCAGAGTTCTCAACAACCAGCAGCTCAAATGATGTATCCTAATGCAGCAAATCAGTATGCGCAGCCACAACCGGACGTGTTCGTAAGCGACCGCGGCAACGCCGCGCTGGGCTATCTGGCGCAAAATCAAGCGTGCGGTGCAACCGATCTGGCGAGGGCGTTTGGAAACTCGGCCCCCACTTGGTCACGCACGCTCAATGACTTGGCGCAGGCCGGCTTGGTCATCAAGCATGGCCAGAAATACCATCTGACCGAACTCGGCGCCGCTCGCGTGCGAGCTCAGAGCTAAAGAACGGGAGAGACAGTGGACGAGGAAGCAAGCATCATCCTGGGGGATGCCATCGCCTTTTGCCAGCGCGACGGCCAAGATGCACGCCTCATCAACATGCTGGGGCAATCGCGCGCCATAAGCCTGACCGAAGATACGCTCACGATCGAGGCCCCCTCGCGCTTTGCCATCGCGCAGCTCAAAAAGCATCAGCCGACTATTGAGGCCTATCTGGAAGAAATCGCCTTTGCACCGATTGCACTCGACATCGTGGCACCGCAAGGCGCCGCGACGGAATCCGCTGCCGCCACGGCGCCCGCGACGGCGCCGACCACGGCTCCCGCTGCTTCCCCGGCGGCGCCGGCCTCCGCAGGCGACGTGCCGACAATCGAGCACCAGCGCAGCGATGTTTCCCGTGAAACCATGGCACCGTTGCCGGCCGCGGCGGCGACGTCAACGAACGCACCCGTCACGCACATGCCCATCGCTCACGACGCAGCGGCGGGCGCGGATTCGGGCATTGCAATCAAGAACACGCTCTCGGCCGATGATTTTCGTCGCATGATGAACCAGATGAAGGGCGGAGCGCCGACTAAATCCACGCAAGCTGCGACCCCCGCCTCATCCATGCCAGCACCGACCGTGCCGGCCGAGCAGAATATGGATGGAGCCCCGCTCGCCGCGAACTCAAAATTTACCTTTGAGAACTTTGTCTACGGCCCCGAGAACAGCCATGCCTATCGCTCGGCACTCAAGTTTGCCGCCCTCGCGGACGAGCGCGGCACGTGCACATCACTGTTCATCTACGGCAAATCGGGCCTGGGCAAGACGCACCTGCTGCTTGCCATCAAAAACGAGCTCGCCGAGAAGTCGCCCGAGATCAAGGTCAAGTATGCCAACTCCCAGGCATATCTGGACGACCTGATGACCGAGTTCGACCGCCAAAAGAAGAGCAACGCCCCCATCATGCAGGCGTACCACGGTGTGGACGTGCTCATCATCGATGACATCCAAAACATCATCGGCAAGCGCGCGAGCGTGGACTACTTTTTCCAGCTCATGGACGAGTTCATCCGCAACAACAAGAAGGTCGTCATCGCGGCAGACCGCGCCCCCAAGGACCTGAGCATGGACGAACGCCTGACCAGCCGCTTTAACGCCGGTATGCTCTGCCTGGTCGCAGAGCCCAGCTACGAGATGAAATACAAGATCTTGCAGCGCTATTACGAGAACACCATCGTCGCCGCTCCCGAGGCAGGCGACGACTCGCTGCTGGCGGCCTATGGGGGCGACGGCGGGCACCTGACCGACGAGCACTTTAAACACATGGCCGAGGTCTCGGGCACCAACATCCGCGAACTCGAGAGCTTCTGCGAGCGCTGTGCCGGCGAGGCGGGGGACCGCGAGCGCGAGGGCGGGGAGCTCACCTTTGACGATATCGACGCCATCGCCAGCCAGTACTTCGACACATCGGCCAAAAAGATCAACGTCCAGACGGTTCAGTCCGTCATCGAAGAGCAGTACGGCGTGACGCACGAGGAGCTCATCGGCCCGCGTCGCAACGCCAATATCGCCAAAGCACGCCATATCGCTATCTACCTGGCCATCGAGATGTGCGAGATGACGACCACGGCGGTGGGCGCCGAATTTGGCAACCGCAACCACTCGACCGTCAGCACGAGCTACAAAAAGGTCCAGAAGATGATCCAGGAAGACCGCACCGTCACCGAGGACCTCAAGTCGCTGCGCGATAAAATTACACTGCGCTCGTAGGGAAATAGAGACACCTGTTGAAAACTTGTCGAAACCACGGGCATAAGGTGTCTAAAACCCAACCCGCGGTGATGAAAAGTTTTGCGCAGGTTTTGAACGTGGAAAACCACCCCCGTTGCACACAGGTTGCTGTCGATTTTCTTTCTGGGTCTGACCTGCGTCTTTGGGAGTAATCAACAGTTTCGTCAGTGCTATTACTATTATTAAGATATTTATATCTAAAGAAAGGTATTAAAAGATGAAGTTCACCGTCAGCCAGAGCTCGCTCACACAAGCCATCGGCGTCGTTATGAAGGGCGTCGCTTCGGCATCCACCCTGCCCATCCTGTCGGGCGTGCTCGTCAAGGCGCAAGACGGCATCTTGGAATTCCAGACCTCTAACTACACCATCTCGATCCGTCATCGCATCGCGGCGCATGTCGAAGAAGAGGGCGAGATGGTTATCCCCTGTAAGATGCTCTCCAATATCACCAAGACCCTCCCCGATGCCCCGGTCACCTTTGAGCTGTCCGAGCGCCAGGTGCTGATTGGTTGCGAGAAAAGCTCTTTCCGCCTGAACACGCTCGATGCCAATGACTTCCCCGAGTTTCCGGCCTATGCCATCGAGAGTGCCGTGGAGCTGCCGACCGATATCTTGTCCGAAATGGTCGGCCGCGTGTGGCGCGTCACCTCGACCGACAAGGCCCGCCCCATCCTAGGCGGCGTGCACATGAAGGTCGAGAACAACACCGTGCGCCTGGTGGCGACCGATTCCTTCCGTTTGGCCGTGTGCGATACGCAGGTCGAGACCTCGACCCTCGAAGGCTCCTTTGAGCTCAACGTTCCGGCTGACGCCTTTAACGACGCACTGAACATCATGGCCAGCCAGGCGACCATCATGATCGGGGCTACCGACACCCAGGTCGTCTTCGAGGCCGGCAACACCACCTACGTGTCGCGCCGCATCGAGGGCGTGTACCCCAACTACAAGCAGCTCATCCCCGATTCGTGCGTGACGAGCGTCAAGATCGACGTCGCCGCCTTTAACGCCGCCCTCAAGCGCGTGGCCGTTATCGCGAGCGCCAACCCCGCCGTCAAGTTCGAGATCGATGTCGAGAACGGGCAGATGGGCCTGTCCTCCATCTCCAATGACCAGGACCTTGCGCAGGAGACGATCGATGTCGAGGCCGAGGGCGAGTCGGGTACCATCGCCTTCAACTACCACTACATCTTCGGCTGCCTCAATGCCCTGTCCAAGGAGAAGGAGATTACGCTGGAGCTCAAGAGCTACTCGCAGGCGGGCATCTTCAAGTCCTACGACAAGATCAACTACCTGTACCTGGTCATGCCGGTTCGCATCTAGCGCTGCGCCATGACCATGTTCGCCCGCGATCTTTCCGTCGCGCACTACCGCAGTTTCGAGAGCTATCGTCTTGCCCTGGACGAGGGCGTGACGATACTTGCGGGACCCAACGCGGCGGGAAAGACCAATCTCATAGAGGCGCTGCAGCTGCTGACGAGCGGCGCCTCGTTTAGGCATCCGACCGCAGCCGAGCTCGTCCATGATGACGTGGGCTCGTGCAAGATCGAGCTGAGGCTCGAGGGCGACGGCCGCGTACTTGATATGGGATTGAGCGCGGAGGACGGTAAACGCTCGTTTAGCCGCAACGGCAAGAGATGCTCTGCCGCCGGTGTGCGCGGGGTTCTGCCGAGCGTGCTGTTTTGCCCCGACCATCTGGACATGGTTAAGCGAGGCGCCAGTGTGCGCCGCGCCGCCCTCGACGACTTTGGCATGCAACTGAGCGCACGCTATGCCGATCTTGCGAGCACCTATGGTCGCTGCGTGACCCAGCGTAACGCCTTGCTCAAGGAGGCCTGGTGTTGCCGCGAGATGCTCGGCGCGTGGAACGATTCGATTGCCCGCGCGGGCGCGGCTCTGCTCGTGCACCGGTTGGCCCTGCTCGACCGGCTGGCGGGCCATGTGCGTGCTGCCTACGGGCAAGTGGCGTCCGGTGAAGCCGCCAACGTGTCCTATGCGTCCACGCTGGGGGATTTGCCCCAGGTCGAGGATCGCGAAGAGCTGAAGGGCTGGGCGTACGAGCGCATGCTGGCTGCCCTTGATGGGCACGCCGACGAGGAAATTCGCCGCGGCGTGACGCTGGTGGGACCGCATCGCGACGAGATTGAGTTTACCGTTGCGGGTCGCTCCGCCCGTTCATTTGCCAGCCAAGGACAGCAGCGAACGTTGGTACTGTCCTGGAAGGTGGCCGAGTTGGCCGTGGCTCGCGATGTCCTGGGCACCGCCCCGCTGCTGCTTTTAGACGACGTGATGAGCGAGCTCGACGGCGAGCGTCGCGGTGCTTTCCTGCGGCTGATCGGCGATGATATCCAAACGGTCATAACCACGACCAACCTGGGGTACTTTACCGATGACCTGCTTGATCGAGCCAAGGTGGTGAGCATGGGTGAGACGTGCTAATTACGAGCGCGAGAGCGAAACGGTCGCCTTCAGTGGCTTTTTGAACGCAGAGCGCCAGCGCATCCTGGCGGCTGCGACCCCTGAGCGCCGTGCGCAGATGGAGGCCGCCGAGGAGTCGCGCGCGGTCTATCGCGCGTGGAACGCGGTGTGCTCGGGCACGCGCGAGGGGCGGCATGTGACGGGCCTGCGCTACCTGCCCGAGTCCAATGAGCTGCTGGTATATCTCGACTCGCCCTCGTGGACGCAGGAAATGACGTTGTTGCGCGAGATCATCCGCGCGCGCATGGAGCGCGCCGGTGCGCATGTGGACGGCCTGGTGTTCAAAACCACCGCGCCCGGTCACACGCCGCCCGCCGCCAAGGAGCGCCTTCGCCCAGCGACGACCGAGCGCCCGCCGGCCCCACACGCCGACCTCAGCGATGCCGAGCGCACCGAGATTGAGCGCCAAGTGGCGCCCATCGAAGACCAAAAACTGCGCGAGGCCCTCGAGAACGCCATGAGAGCCAGTGCCGAGTGGGCCAAGGGCGTGCAAAGCAAAAAAGAGCCTTAAATCGCATCTGGTGGCCTTGTAGAGCCAAATACCCTCGTTCCCGAGGGTATTTTTTTACGATAGACTAGTAAGGCTGTACACATTTTCTTGACTGAAGGAGGACGTGTGGCAAACGAAAACGATTACGATGGCGGCGAGATTAAGATTCTCGAAGGTCTCGAGGCCGTTCGTAAGCGCCCGGGCATGTATATCGGCTCGACGAGCGCCAGCGGTCTACATCACCTGGTGTGGGAGATCGTTGACAACTCCGTCGACGAGGCCATGGCCGGTTTCTGCACCGAGATCCAGGTGACGGTCCACGCCGACAACTCCATCACGGTCGTCGACAACGGGCGCGGCATCCCCGTCGACGAGCACCCTGTTAAAAAGATCCCGACGCTCGAGGTCGTCATGACGATTTTGCACGCCGGCGGTAAGTTCGATAACTCGGCCTATAAGGTCTCGGGCGGCCTGCACGGCGTTGGCATCTCCGTCGTCAACGCACTGTCCAAGCGCGTGGTCGTTCAGGTTCGTCGCGACGGCAACACCTACGAGATGGAGTTCTCGCGCGGCAAGACCGTCAAGAAGATGGAGGTCGTGGGCACCTCGGATTCGACGGGCACCACCGTCACCTTCTGGCCCGACGACGAGATCTTCGAGACCTGCATTTACGATTTCGATACGCTGCACAACCGTCTGCAGGAGACGGCGTTCCTCAATAAGAACCTCAAAATCGTGCTGACCGACGAGCGCGAAGCGACTCCCCACGTGGAGGAGTTTTGCTACGAGGGCGGCATCATCGACTTCGTCAAGTTCCTCAACGAGGGCAAGGACGTCCCCGAGGCCTTTAAGGAGCCCATCTACATCGAGGGCAAATCGGACCCGGACGCGCCTGTGGCCAAGATGGGCGAGGTCGAGGTTTCCCTGCAGTGGAATAGCGGCTACGGCGAGAACGTCATGTCGTTTGCCAACGACATCTACACCCCCGAAGGCGGCATGCACCTTGAGGGCTTCCGTACCGCGCTCACCCGCGTGATCAACGATTACGCGCGCAAGCAGAACCTGCTCAAGGAAAAAGACGCCAACCTGACCGGCGACGATGTGCGCGAGGGCCTTTCGGCCGTTATCTCGGTCAAGCTGCCCGACCCGCAATTTGAGGGCCAGACCAAGGCCAAGCTCGGCAGCTCCTATATGCGCGCGCTGACGCTCAAGATCGTGACCGACGGCCTCGCCGATTACCTCGAGGAGCATCCCAAGCCCGCTCGCGAGATCGTCAAGAAGGCCCAACAGGCATGCAAGGCCCGCAACGCCGCTCGCAAGGCGCGCGAAGCGACCCGTCGCAAGAGCCTGCTCGAGACGGCGTCCCTGCCCGGTAAGCTCGCCGACTGCTCGGTGCGCGATGCCGAGCTGACCGAGCTCTTCATCGTAGAGGGCGACTCGGCAGGCGGTTCAGCCAAGGACGGCCGTCGCCGAGACATCCAGGCGATTCTGCCCCTGCGCGGCAAGATTTTGAACGTCGAACGCGTTGGTGACCATCGCGCGTTCTCGAGTGACACCATCCAGTCATTGATTACCGCGATCGGCTGCGGCGTCACGACGAGTGCCGGCGACGGCGGCGACTTCGATATCACCAAGGCGCGCTACCACAAGATCATCATCATGACCGATGCAGACGTCGACGGCGCGCATATCCGCATCCTGCTGCTGACGTTCTTCTACAAGTACATGCGTCCGCTGATCGATGCCGGCTACGTCTATGTTGCCTGCCCGCCCATCTTTGGCATTAAGGTGCGCAACAAGATCCACTACGTGTATCCCAACGGCCGCCAGCCCGAAGACGAGATCCTGCGCGATACCATCCAGAGTCTGGGCCTGAACCCCGACGATAACGACGAGGACGGCAAGGCCAAGGACGGCAAGATCACCAAAAAGCGCAAGGGCTATACCGTCCAGCGCTACAAGGGCCTGGGCGAGATGGACCCCAAGCAGCTCGCCTCGACGACGATGGACCCCAAGACCCGCATCCTGCAGCGTGTGTCGATCGAAGACGCCGTGGTGGCGGACCGCGCCGTGCGCGAGCTCATGGGTTCCGAGGTCGGCTATCGACGCGAGTACATTGAAAAACATGCGCATGACGCGCGTTTCCTTGATGCTTAAGAGGAGGTAACGTGGCAGACGATATCAACAATAGCGAGGGTATGGGCGAGGCCGGCGATGCCGGTATGCCCGATGATCTGAAGCGCCTGCTTGCCCGTGCTGAGCAGGGCGAGGACGGCGATCCTGACGCCTATAACCCCGATGCCGATGATGACGAGGAAGAGGACGACGACGGCGAGCTCGAGGAGAGCTTTGGCGAAGTCGACCGTGGCGCCTCGGCCGGCGAGGATATCAACGGCGGCCAGCTCCAGATTTCGGAGTTCGGTCGCGAGATGAAGCAGTCGTTTATCGAGTATTCGATGTCGGTCATCACGGCGCGCGCCCTGCCGGACGTGCGCGACGGCTTAAAGCCGGTGCACCGCCGCATCCTGTACGCGATGAACGAGAGCGGCATCTACCCCAACCGCCCGCACAAGAAGTCGGCGTGGACGGTCGGCGAAGTTATCGGTAAGTACCACCCGCACGGTGACTCTGCGGTCTACGAGGCCATGGTCCGCTTGGCGCAGTGGTTCTCCATGCGCACGCCGCTCATCGACGGTCACGGCAACTTCGGCAATATCGACGGCGACGGCGCGGCGGCCATGCGTTACACCGAGAGCCGCCTGGCAAAGCCCGCCATGGAACTGTTGCGTGACTTGCAGAAGGATACCGTCGACTGGCAGCCCAACTACGACGAATCGCTCGCCGAGCCCGTGGCACTGCCTGCACGTTTCCCCAACCTGCTGGTCAACGGCAGCCAGGGCATCGCCGTCGGCATGGCCACCAACATCGCCCCGCATAACCTCGCCGAGGCGATCGAGGCCACCTGCTACCTGATCGACAACCCCGACGCCACCGTCGACGAGCTCATGCAGATCATGCCCGGTCCGGACTTCCCCACCGGCGCCATCATCATGGGCAGCGCCGGCATTAAGCAGAGCTACGAGACCGGCCGCGGCTCCATTACCGTGCGTGCCAAGGCGCACGTGGAGTCCACCAAGACCGGTCGCAGCCGCCTGGTCTTTACCGAGATTCCCTATATGGTCAACAAAGGCACCCTGCAGGAGAAGATCGCCCAGCTCGTCAACGACAAGCGCATCGAGGGCATCTCGGATATGCGCGATGAGTCCAACCAGAAGGGTATCCGTCTGGTCATCGAGCTCAAGAAGGGCGTCATTCCGCAGGTCGTGCTCAACAACCTGTATAAGTACACCTCGCTGCAGACGACCTTTGGCGCCAACAACCTGGCACTCGTCAACGGCGTTCCCAAATGCCTGAGCCTGCGCGAGATGCTGCAGCACTACATCGACCACCAGGTCGACGTAGTCACCCGCCGCACCCGCTTCGACCTTAAGAAGGCCCAGGCCCGCGCGCATATCCTTGAGGGCTACTTGATGGCTCTCGACCATATCGACGAGGTCATTAGCATCATCCGCTCCTCGCAGACCGACTCCGAGGCCAGCAGTCGCTTGATCGAGCGCTTTGGCTTTACGCCCGAGCAGACCACGGCCATCCTCGAGATGAAGTTGCGCCGCCTGACCGGCCTGGAGCGCGACAAGATTCAGGAAGAGTTGGACGGCCTGCGCCGCGCCATCGCCTACTACGAGGACCTGCTGGCGCATGAGGAGAAGATCCTGGGCGTCATCAAGGAAGAGATGCGCGAGATCTCCAAGAAGTTCGGCGATAAGCGCCGCACCGAGATCAGCCAGGTCGAGAAGGACCTGGATGTCGAGGACCTCATCGCCGACGAGGATATGGTCGTGACCATCACCCACACCGGCTACGTTAAGCGTATCCCGGTTGCCGCCTACCGCGCCCAAAAGCGCGGCGGCAAGGGCGTGTCGGGCGTCAACCTCAAAGAGGACGATGTCATCGATGAGATGTTCATCGCGTCCACGCACGAGTACGTGCTGTTCTTCTCGAGCAAGGGCAAGGTCTATCGCCTGAAGGTGCACGAGCTGCCGGTAGGTACGCGCCAGGCACGCGGTACCGCGATCGTCAACCTGCTGCCCTTCGAGGAGGGCGAGAAGATCGCGAGCGTCATCAGCTGCCGCGAGTTCCCGGCCGACGAGTACCTGATGTTTGCCACCAAGAGCGGTATGGTCAAGAAGACCGTGATGAGCGCATATGACCGCAGCCGTCGCGACGGCCTAATCGCTATCAACCTGCGCGACGACGACGCGCTGCTGAACGTGCGCCGCGTGCGCGAGGGCGACAAGATTATCCTGGCCACCACCGCGGGCAAGGCGATCATGTTCTCCGAGGAGCAGGTGCGCGCCACCGGCCGCGATACCAGCGGCGTTCGCGGTATCGGTCTGAAGGACGGCGTGAGCGTTCTGGGCATGGAAGTCACTAACGGCAACGGCGATCTATTCGTCATCACCGAGCGCGGCTACGGCAAGCGCACGCCGGTCGCGGACTACCCGGAGCAGAATCGCGGCGGTCAGGGCGTCTACACCATTCAAATGACCGAGCGTAAGGGTAACCTCGCGGCCATGAAGACGGTGGGCCCGCAGCACGAGCTGTTCATCGTGACGGAGGGCGCGACGGTCATTCGCGTCAAGACCGACGAGATCAGCCAGACTGGCCGCGCCACCCAGGGCGTCAAGATGATGACCGTCGACGACAACGACCGCATCTGCGCCGTAGCCCGCATGACGGCCGCCAAAGAGAAGCCCGAGGGCGAAGGTGCCGAGGCCGCAGCCGACACCGAAGAGGCCCCAGTCGACCTAGGCGACGGCAACGACATGCCAGAGGATCTCCTCGACGAGTAAGTAGTCCTCTCCGGTCAAAAACATCAGATCCCATATATCGGCGGTCGGCGCACCTGCGCGCCGACCGCTTTTTTGACAATCTTGGACCCGCGTTCGCCCCGGCCGCATGGCGGCACATGAAGTCGATCGCGAGTTCCGCACGAGCCGGAGAGCACTTAATGTGCTCTTCGTGCGAGTCAGGACTGTCCGAGCAGGCGACTTCATATGCCGCCGGGCGGCCGGGGCGAACCCCTCCAAAGATTTTCAAAAAAGTTGTTGACGCGCGCGTAACGACTCGTCTAATATATCCCTTGCGCGATGGACCTGTAGCTCAGTTGGTTAGAGCGTCCGGCTGATAACCGGGAGGTCACAAGTTCGAATCTTGTCAGGTCCACCACTTTCTTTCGCAATAAACACCCCAGCGAGAGCCGAGTCGCCGCTGGGGTGTTTATTACTGTCTCCGTGGGGGTTTAGCTCAGCTGGGAGAGCGCGGGCTTTGCAAGCCTGAGGTCAGGGGTTCGATCCCCCTAACCTCCACCATGATGGACCTGTAGCTCAGTTGGTTAGAGCGTCCGGCTGATAACCGGGAGGTCACAAGTTCGAATCTTGTCAGGTCCACCATCAAAACTGTGAAGAGCCCTGGGGCGTTGCCTCGGGGCTTTTTTCTTGTCTGCGATAAATCTCATTTTGGTTTTGTGTGCTGTGCGAAAGATTGGGTAGTATAGCTATTCAATGCGGCGGGCTGCCGCGTGTTAACCGCTACGTACCGGAGGTGTTCCATGGTTCGTGTCGACATAGAGACCATCGTCATGGCCGCCGGTCCCGTGCCATCGCTTATTGTGCTTCGTGAGCGCAGCAGCAAATCGGACTCGCCCGCGCCGCTGCGTTCCCTTTCCATTCAGACTGGTTCGTTTGAAGCTGCTGCCATTAGCCGTGGCATCGATAGCGGCCGCGCCGAGCGCCCGATTACCCATGACCTGTTGCTCGATACTGTTGGCGCCCTGGGCGCCAAACTCGAGCGCATCGAGATCGTTCGCGCCGAGCCGCCGGTGTTCTACGCGACAATCGTCGTACTGGCCGATGGCGAGGAGCGCAAGATCGACGCCCGCCCCAGCGATGCCATTGCCCTTGCCGTGCGCAGCAATGCTCCCATGTTTGTGGAGGACGACATCATGAATCGCCTGGGCACTGTTTCTACCCGCGCCGAGGAAGTCGACGACGAGCAGGAGTTCGAGAAGTTCGACGAGTTCGTCCATACGCTCTCCCCCGATGATTTCTAAATGCGGGGCGTTCAGGTTGTGGAGCGTTCGCTGATGGCCGGCGGCATGTCGGCCGAGGCAGCGGCTATCGCGCGCGAGGCCCAGATGCGCTCTGAGGCTTCTGAGGCGGCGCGCATTGCCTATGTGACGCAGGCCCGCACGCTTCGCGAACGCCGCGGCTCGTTTATCAAGATGGTTGTCATCTCCGCCCTTGTCGCGGCAATCTGTTCGCGCCTTCGTGGTACAGTTGGTGCGCTTGGGTTTTCGATCTCTACGGGCCTGGTGATCTGGGGTGTGGTCGACGCGGTAATGCTGACCAGTCAGATCAAGGTGCTCGACAAGCGCGCGATGGATATGATGCGCGCCCGCGACGCTGCCGCCAAGATCGCCGCCGAGGCACAGGAACTGTAACGACGCCGGACTCGATGGGAAGGTCTAAAGATGGCACAGGATATGCAGGACGCCGGTAACGTCTCCGCCGAGCTCGACGCCATGGTGTGTGACCTGATTGGTGCGTTCTTGGACGACCTTGCCGCCGGCGAGAATCCGGGCGTAGTTGTGGCGATTGAGGACGCTGCTTCCAACCGATATCTGGCGGCGCTCGACGAGGACGGCGAAGAGGCGTGCCTCGAGGCGGCCACCAACTTTATCTCCGAACACAAGATGGGTCTTAAGGACGAGGGCCTGGGCCGTATCGCCCGATATGCCATCGGCTACACCGGCTGCGTCGAGGTTGACGGCGGCTATCACGATGCTCTGCTCGTGAGCTTCTTCGAAACCACGCTCGAGAGCGGTTTTTCGGCATATGTGCTGTATGAGGGCATGGGCGCCGGCGATGGTTTTATGTGGAGCGACCCTGAACCTGCAGGTGAGGAAACCCCTCTCATCTAAAATCGCTAAAATAAACGAGTTTTCGGTAAAAGGCTCAATATTCCCGCTGAGCGTTGTATCGCTGGGCGGGCCGCATACGCGTGCCGTTTGTATATGGATAGAAGATAGGGGAACTACATGCGCGTAGACAATCTGAGGAACATCGCCATCATCGCTCACGTCGACCACGGCAAGACGACGATGGTCGACAAGCTCCTGCGTGCCACGGACGCCTTCCGTGCCAACCAGCAGGTCGAGGACCGCGTCCTGGATTCCAACGACCAGGAGCGCGAGCGCGGCATCACGATTCTCGCCAAGAACATCTCTATCGAGTACAAGGACGTCAAGATCAACGTCATCGACACCCCGGGCCACGCCGACTTCGGCGGCGAGGTCGAGCGCGTGCTGCGTATGGCCGACGGCGCCCTGCTGCTGGTCGACGCCTTTGAGGGCCCCATGCCCCAGACCCGCTTCGTGCTGCGTCACGCTATCGACACCGGCCTCAAGATCATGATCGTCATCAACAAGATCGATCGTCCCGGCGCCAACCCCGAGAAGGCCTACAACGACTGCCTGGACCTTATGGCCGACCTGGGCGCCACCGACGACCAGCTTGAGTTCGCCATGGAGCACGTGGTCTATGCCAGCGCCATGAATGGCTTTGCCCGTCTTGACCCCAACGACGGCAATATGGACATGTACCCGCTGCTCGATATGATCATCGACGACATGCCCGCCCCCGAGGTTGACGAGAACGCCCCGCTGGCCATGCAGTGCGTGACCATCGACCACTCCAACTTCGTTGGCCGTATCGGCATCGGTCGCGTGTATTCCGGCGCCATCCATCAGGGCGACCAGATTCTTGTTGTGAAGAACGACGGCTCCAGCGCCACCGCTACCGTCAAGCAGCTCTTTACCTTCGACTACCTGGGCCGTACCGAGTGCCAGGAAGTCGGCGCCGGCGACATCGCTGCCGTCGTGGGCATTGACCGCACCGATATCGGCGATGTCTACACCGACCCCGAGAACCCCGTCGAGCTCGAGCCCATCGAGATCGACCCTCCGACCCTGTCCATCGTCTTTGAGGCTTCGACCTCCCCGCTCGTCGGTCGCGACGGCGACATCGTAGGCGCCCGTCAGCTCAAGGAGCGCCTGTTCAACGAGGCTGAGAACAACGTGACCATGAAGATCGAGGAGCTCGAGGACAAGAGCGGCGTCGAGGTCTCGGGCCGCGGCATTCTGCACCTGTCCGTTCTGATGGAGTCCATGCGCCGCGAGGGCTTTGAGTTCCAGGTCGGTCGTCCCCGCGTTCTGTTTAAGAAGGACGAGAACGGCAACAAGATGGAGCCCGTCGAGCAGGCCGTCGTCGAGTGCCCGGACGAGTACTCGGGCAAGGTCGTTGAGGTCTTCGGCACCTCCGGCGGCATCATGACGAGCATGGACACCTCGGGCATCGTGACGCACCTCGAGTTTAAGATCCCGACCCGCGGCATCATGGGTCTTAAGAACCGCATCATGAACGTCACCCACGGCGAGGGCGTGTTCTACCACACCTTCCTGGAGTATGGTCCCTACGCCGGCGAGATCGGCAACCGTCAGAACGGCGCCATGATCTCCATGACTACCGAGAAGGCCGTTGCCTACGCTCTGGGCACGCTGCAGGAGCGCGGTCAGCTGTTCGTTGAGCCGGGCACCGAGTGCTATGAGGGCATGATCGTGGGCGAGCGCAGCAAGGCCGGCGACATGGTCGTCAACATCGCCCGTACCAAGAACCTGGGCAACCAGCGTTCCTCGACCTCCGATATCTCCGTCCAGCTGGTGCCGCCCCGCACCTTCTCGCTGGAGGAGGCGCTGGAGTACATCGCCGACGACGAGCTGGTCGAGATTACTCCCAAGAACATTCGTCTGCGCAAGCGTCTGCTCAACGCCACCGACCGCAAGAAGGCCGCCGTCCGCGCCGGTCAGGTCAACAAATAAGCGCTGGTCTTTATAGCGTCTAACAAGAAAGGGCGTCGACCGTGATGGTCGGCGCCCTTTTTGGTGCAAGGGGGACGGGTTAGTTTGCACCACAGCTGGGGCGACTATCCCTCCGATTGGCTTCCCAGTCAAAGTAAAGTTGTTTAAACATATACATAATTCCACTGAATATAGCCGGTATGATGCAAAACTGTTAACAGATAAATATCAACTGGTATTAAATTAAAAGACCTATTGACCTGCGGTTTACATGATTGGTATCTATATATTATTTTATGCATTGTGGCATAGACGAACCGTCTTAGAAGGTGCTCCCCAATGGGTTCTTGCAATGCGCTAGGTAGGTTCTCGTTGATGTTGGGGCTTGTGCTCGATCCGACGATTCGCCGTATTCCACACTGTGTTGTAGGAATTAGGGGACAACTATGGACGTACACCGCTCACGGTCGCTGGGTATGGCGGCTCTGATTTTCATTTTGATTAGCCTCACCGCCGCAGTATTTCACGGCGCAGCCCCCGTGCGCGCCGAGGATGTGACGACGCCGACGCCGATTGAGATCAACGGCGATACGGCAACGGTTGAGGTCAAGCTGTATACCGATGAGAACCATAATAAGCCTTTGGGTGATACTGCCGTAACGTCTACTTCGAAGCTCTACGGAGCTTTTTCGGCACAATTTAAAAGCGGTAAGGCGCCTTCGTCTGGGAACAACATCGCTGTCTATGAGCTGCCAGGCACCATCGTCGTTGATGACGCAGGTGGCAACCTCATGGAGGGTCCGGAATCTTCTGCCGCCCAAGCTGGCACGTGGAAGATCGAAGGTAATAAGGTTGTCTTTACGTTTGACAAGGGCTGGCTTGAACGGAATCCTGCGAACATTCATGTCGCGGCAAACTTCTCGTTCCAGCTTAAAAACAAGAATGTCGGTTCTGGTAGCAACGCATCTGTCGTGTTTCCTGGTGCGGGAACGATCAATATCCCTACCAAAGACGGCAAAGTCACAGGGACGAAGTCGGGGACCTTCTTCCAGGGAGTAGATGGCGTGGCCAAGGTTACCTGGACCGTTAAACTCACCGTCGAGTCGTATGCCACGAATGTCAAGTTAACCGACGCGCTGGGCGACAACTTCAACTTTGTGATAGGCAGCTTCGCACTCGACGGCACGAAGCTCGAACCCCAGCCGAAGATCGACAGCCAGGTCGCGACCCTCGACAGCCTGGGCAATCTTTCCCAAGGCGACCACACGATCACGTACGAAACGGAGCTGAAGAGCGGCGTTTCGGCAAACAGCGGCGATTTGATCAAAGCTGACAATACGGCAATGTGGAATTGGGCTGGTTCAACCGACGGCGACAACAAAACAGCTACGGCTGAGCCTGTTACATTCGGCTACGACATGATTGACAAGTCCAACGGATCGGGCACACCGTCGGACATCAAGTGGACGGTCAAGCTCAACCAAGGCAAGCTCAAGGCCGACATGAGCGGATACATGTTCACCGATAATCTGGACGGAAAACAGACGTATACGGGCAACTTTACGGTTTACAAAGGCGACTCGGAGGCGAGCGGAGTCAAGATTTGTGAAAGAAAACTTGAACCTAAGGATAATTTCTTTTCCTATACGTTCCCGAACAACCTTGAGGATAAGTACGCCACCTACTGCATCGTTTATCACACCAAGATGAACGATACGAGCTCGTACGACACCGTGCGCAACAACGCGACCATCGAGCGTGAAGGCTCCGTTTCCGGTACCGATGAAGGCAGTTTCACGCCGCAGCTGACGGGTGTTGTGCCGATCACCAAGAGGCTCGTGAGATCCAATGAGGCGGCGACGACGGGCAGGGCGACATGGGAGACGAAGGTCGCGCTGAAGGCGATCGTCAATGCGGTCCATCCAGACGAGGTGACGGTGAAGGACACGTTTCAGTCGGCATGGTCGCAGAAACTTGGTGTCGACGAAAGCTCCATTACCATTAAAATCGGCGATACCGTGCTGGAACGGGGCGCCGACTGGAATCCAACGGCTAGCTTTCCGGGTAATGAAACAAAGGAAAACTACGACCTCAAAATCATCGTTACCAACAAAGTGAAAGACGCCCTCGAGAAAGAGGACTACGCCGTTATCACCTACGACACCACATCAGAAGAGCTGTCGGGCTGGTACTCAAACTTTGCGTCGGTCAGCGCGCCGGGCCTGAAATTAAAGTGGTCGTTCACCGAACCCGTCAAGTACGTTGTCAACCAAGAAACGAAGCCCGCGGTCGAGAAGCCGGAAGCGGAGTCGAAGGTGTCTTGGGTTGAGAACTTCGATTGGCATACCGTTGACGGCTCGGATGAGAAGGGCGCCTGGATCGTCGACTGGACGGTGTATGCAAACCGCCAAAAGGGTAATAAGGGCGCAAATGGCGAGTTCGAATACTTTGGAGCTGGAAAGCTGGGCAGGAAACCGCTGAATATCGTTGATAGCCTTCCGGATGGTATGAGCTATGTTGCGAATTCCGCAAAGTATACGCTCGTGCAGAATCCCTATGATAAACATACGGGGCTCCATCGCGGAAGCGAGGCCGAGACGGTCGTTGATAGCCAACCGCTTGTCACCGATAGTGTCAAGAGTGATGGCAACACTGTCACCTTTTCTATTCCTACGACTAAGCTTGAAAGCTATGCCGGTTATGTCAAGCTTACGTATCAGACAGCGGTCAAGCGCGGTGAGCTCGATACCTCCACGAACGAGGTGAAGTTCACCAATTCTGCGCGCGCCGAGTCGGGAAGCAAGAAATTCGACTCTGGCAGTGGTGCTGTCACCATTAAGAACAACGTTATCGAGAAGACCGGCGAACAGGTCGACAATAGCAATCGCATCAAGTACACCGTTTTCGTTAACGAGTCAGCTGTCGATCTTAAGAGTGGCGCTGGTGTTCTCGAGCTGGTCGATACCATGGATGCCAAGTGCACGTTGGTGCCGTCGACGCTTAAGGTCTATGAGCGCGTGAACAACGATTGGTCTGAGCTGGCCGATAAGGATTATTCGTCAAAGATGGAGCAGGTCAACAACGAATCTGGCTCATGTACGAGATTGACACTTAACGTGCCCGATGAGAAATACCTCAAGGTCGAGTACGAGGTCATCCCGAGCGGAAATCCTGGCAACAAGGTTCCTCTTTCCAATACCGCCATGCTTACGGGTGTGAAGGACGGTTCTGCGACTGATGATCAAACATGGGAAATTAAAAAAGCTTCTGCCAGCGCAGGTGGCAACGGCTACGGCATCACGATGACCAAGTACGACGCCCAGCAGGTCGGTGCGACGCTCGAGCGTGCGGAGTTTACGCTCTACAGCGTGAATATGGACCAGGTTGCAACGGTGGGTATCGAGAATGCAAGGACTAAGTTTGAAGCCGTCCCCACCGACGCCAACGGCAAAATCTCGTTTGGCGCAGAAGGCAAGGCGATGGTAAATTGCGTGCTCTACCAGCTCGTGGAGACGAAAGCGCCTGACGGCTATGCCGCGGCGGCGCCCACGTGGATCATGCTTAAGGGCAATGCTGACGATGAGGAGTATCAAACTGAGCTCAATAAAGCGAAGAGCATCGTCAAAGACTCCGAAATCATCGGCGATGACAAAAAGGACGAGATCTGGATCTACGACAATCGCCTAACGGGCTCTGCGGTTATTAAAGCAAAGAAAGTGCTTGAAGGTGGCACCTTCAAGGCGGGACAGTTCTCGTTCGAGCTCAAGGATGCCGAGGGCAAGGTGCTCCAGACGGTGACTAATGACGCCGAGGGCAATGTCTCCTTCAACGTCGACTACAACAAGGCCGATACCTACACTTACACCATCTCTGAGGTCGTCCCCGAGGGCGCCGAGAACAACGTCAAGGACCACATCACTTACGACACAGTCGGGCACAATGTCACGGTTAACGTGACTATCGACAATAAAAATGAGCAGCTCGACACCGTCGTCAAGTATGACGATGACTCCCAGGTGCCGCCGACTTTTATCAACAAGTATTCGACCACGCTACCTGAGGCGGGCGGGGCTGGTTTGACTATGACGTATTTAGCTGGTGTTTCGATGCTGTGTTTTGCTGCGACATGGATGCATACTCGTCGCCATCGCGATCAAGGTCGAGGTGGTAGCCGTGAGTAGGCTTTGCCGCCGCTTGTTGGCTATCGCGACAATAGTTACGGTCGCAATGCTCTCTTTTGCGATGTTGCCCGGGATGGCCCGCGCGGCAGGCACTGGAGCCATTACGGTGGACGGTACGGTTGCGACGCGGTATGACGCGTACCGGCTCTTTTCGGCGACCGTTGTCGACGACGCCGATACTGACCAAAAAATTGCAACTGACGTAACGTGGGCGAATGATGCCGTTTGCCAGGCCGTTCTCCCGGTGCTTCATGACGTGGGGCTTGATAGCTCGGCATCGACGGCGCAAGAGGCTGCCGAATGGATGAATGGCGACGGACACATGACGACCGCGCTGGCGACAAAACTCGCCAGAGCAATTTGCAGATCCGGCGTCCCTTCCGTGGCCCTTAACGCGGGCACGGTGGCCGAGCTGCCCAGCGGATACTGGCTCATCGTCGCCGACGACGACGCCATCGCCCAGGGCGAGGCCGGCACCGCGCCGATCATGGCCCTGGTCGGCGGCAGCGCCGTCACCGTCAAGCCCAAGGCTGCGACGCCCAAGGTCGCCAAGCACGTGCTGGAGGACAGCACCGCCGCATGGCAGAAGGCCGCCGACGCCACGGTCGCCGACGACCTGTACTGGCGCCTCTCTGCCACGGTCCCGGCCGGGCTCACGGCCTACGACACCTATACGGTGCGGTTCGTCGACACCATGGGCGCGGGACTCGACCCCTCCAAGGTGGCCGCGAGCATGCGCGTGTACGTGGCGGCGGGCGCGGACGGCGGCTTCGATGCCGTCCCGGCCGGCAAGGACGGCCGCGCCGGCACCGAGCCCGCGAAGGGCTGGACCGACATCACGGCCCAGTGCGGGGTCTCGGTCGACGGTAAGACCTTCACCGTGCGCACCGGCGACCTGATCGCCGCGCTCGGCGGGGCCGACGCCTTCACCGCGGGCGCCCGCGTGGTCGCCGTGTACAATGCGCCGCTCAACAGCGCGTGCAGCCACGGCATCGCGAAGGGCAACCCCAACGAGGTCTACCTGCGCTACCCGCGCTCTCCCTTTGCCGACCAGTCCGGTGACGCCGGCTTCACCCGCACGCCGAGCGATGACGCGTGCGCCTACACCTGGGGACTCAGCCTCATCAAGCGCTCAAGCTCGGACGATAAACCGCTCGCGGGCGCCAAATTGCGCATCATCGATGACCGCGGGCGCATCCTAACGACCGACGGCTCGTGGTCGACGGATGCCGACGCGTGCGTCACCACGGGCGCGGATGGCCATGTGGAATTGAGCGGTGTTGACGCGGGTGTCTACACCGTCGAGGAGGTCGCGGCTCCCAAGGGCTACACCGCCTTTGAAGGCAAACGTACGGTGACGGTTACGGCCGAGGGATTGGACGTTAAACAGGTTGCAGTCGCGAAGCCCAAGGTGACCGTGTCGGCCGAAAGCCCTCTGCGGGTTGATACCGCCGATGCCGGGACGGGTTCGATTGAGCTGTCGGTGCTCAACACCCCAAGCAAAGAAGCAAGTCGAGGCTTTATGCCCTCGACGGGAGATAGAACGTTGGTGCTAGTGGCGGTTTTGGCTGCCATCGGAGTGGCGGTTATTGTTGTCGCGCTCGTCATCAAGCGGGGAGGAGGTCGCCGTGAAAAATAATTATCCCCTCTGCTCAATGGCGAACTGCCTCCGTAGCGAGTGATGCGTAGGCCTACCGACCTGATGATCATTGGTTTTGAAAAAGTTACTAGAGAACCCTCCATGAAAAGCGGGGCACCCGGTCGATATGACCGAGTGCCCCGCCTTGTTTGTTGGTGCAAAGTAACCTGACCCCTTTGCACCGCCACAAAGGTGCCTGTCCCCTTTGTGGCGGTTGGTGGCTAAGCGGTGGGGAGTCCTGGCGTGTTAACCGGCTGCTGCGGCTTGAGGCGGGCGTTTCGCCAGATGATCTGGATAACGTAGCCGAGCATAAAGACAAAGGCCACGCCGCTGATGAAGCCGCCTACGAGGGGAAGCCCCGTGAGGGCGCCTACGATTATGCCGCCCACGGCTGCCATGGCGTAGCGGTTCTGGTTGTGTCCGACCATGCGGGCGAGTGCGCACCCCGCAAAGGCACTCGACACCAACGCAATGCCGATAACGCCGCACAAGAGTGTTCCGGCAAGCGACAGACCAGCGATAGAGATAATCAGCAGTAGGACGGCGGGGGCGATAGCAATCGTACCCAGAAGACCGCTCACCCACAGGGGTGTGGAGTGCTGGCGGAGCATGCCGGCGGCGCTGGCGGTCGCACGCGGGAAGACGAGCTCGAGTAGCAGGGCGACAAAGCAGGTGGAAAGCGCCGCGGCGACGATACCGCCGATGACATCGTTAACGGTGGAAGTATCTTCGTTCTCGGTACGGTCGATCTTGAGCGCACCGACCTCGGTTCCCGCGGCACGCTCGGGGTCCTCGGAGACGTGAGCGTTCACGGTGCCGGTGATGCGGGCGTTCTTGCCCAGGATGAGCTTGTCGGCCCAAACCTCGACATCGCCCTCGACGGTGCCATCGATGGTCACCGTATCGCCCGCGAGCGCTGCCGACTTGGTGGAGCCTCGCAGGGCAACCGTCTCGCCTATCGCGTAGAAACAGTTGGCGGTGCTGTCGGAATTGAGCACGACATGCTGGCCAGCGACGGTCACGCTGCCATCAACCGTGGTCTTGGCAATGTCGATGGTGCGTGCCGCCAGACGGACGGCGCCGCCCACTGTGCAGTCACGGATCGAGAGGGTATCGCCCGCGGCGATGATATCGCGGTCGATGGACACATCATCCAAGTTGAGGGCCTGACCTGCCCAGTACAGGTCACCTTCGACGCCGGACGGATTGGCGTCATTGTCGGTCGCAAGTACGTTTCCTGCGGTGTCCGTGCCGGCGAACGACGCCGTGGGAAGCACGGTGATCGCCAGCGCGATGAGCGCGAATAGGATGGTGATGCGGCCCCATGCTTTACGGCGCTGGGTCAACGGGAGTTGATTGCAGGGCATAGTGAATCCTTCGTTAGATACTCGGCATATACCTAACAGGGTACCCAACGCGTGGGCGCTCTAAAAGAACCTCTCGGTTGCATTTCGAAGGATGAGCCCGCGCTACCTACTTTTTGCGATGCAAAAAGCGCGCGATGTCTTCTTCGGTGGGGCTTTTGATGTCAAAGCGCAGCGAGAGCCAGCGCAGACCCATGGTCACGACAACGCATACGATCAGCGCGGCGACATTGCTCATGATGCCGCTCATAACGAGACACACGTAGCTTGTCGATCCGGCGATGGCCGCGATGGCATAAAAGTTAGTGCGTTGGAAAATGCCCGGAACCACGCCCATAAAGCCGTCGCGCAGCATGCCGCCACCTACTGCGGTGAAGAAGCCCATCATGATGCAAACGACGGGCGCAAAACCGTAGACCAGTGCCTTGTCTGCGCCGGTTGCCGCATAGATGCCGACCGAGATGATGTCGAGCAAGGGGATGAGTTTTTCGGGCTTGTCGACGATTGCCGGGAAAATGTAGATGATGGCTGCCGTGGCGATGGAGAGCGGCAGCGCCATTGGCTGGTTGAGGATGTAGACGTTGCCCACCTGCAGCGTCATGTCGCGCAAGAGACCGCCGCCCAGACCGCAGACCACCGCGAGCGCGACCGCGCCCACCAGGTCGAGCTTGTGCTCGCGCGCAACCAACACACCCGAGATCGATGCAGCGACAACAGCGAACATCTCGAGCCAAAACGGAATAGCGACCATGGCATCCGAGGCATGTGAGGTAATGGTTATGGCGGCGACGACGGGCAAGATGGGGTCCTTTGGGTTGTGGGTTTAGACAATGCCCGTACATAGTACATGGTTGGCGGGCGTGGCGACCCTATTGCTCGGTAAACGGTCGGGACCGGGTATGGTCATAGGTTCCATGTTTGGGGATCCGGGTTGATGCCGAACGCGATGGGGGCGTGGCTGAATAGGAGGGATGTCCAAATTTTGAGTGGAGCTCAAAATTTATCCGGTCGGCTTGCGCCGACCGCGCTGCGCTAAAAACGCGCCACTGGCGCGTTTTCTTTACGCTTTGCGCCCTGGCGGGTTCGAATCCCTCCTCCTCCGCCGTATCTGTTTGTAAGGGACTCAAAAGAAAAAAGCTCCCGTTGCTGGGAGCTTTCTCAACCAAAATGGCGGAGGAGGAGGGATTCGAACCCTCGTGACCTTATACAGGCCAAACGGTTTTCGAGACCGCCGCATTCAACCACTCTGCCACCCCTCCGCGTGGGGTAAAAACAAAGCAGGCTCAAAGGCCTGCTTTGGAATTAACTGGCGGAGAGTCAGGGATTTGAACCCTGGAGACGCTTTTGACGCCTACACGATTTCCAATCGTGCTCCTTCGGCCACTCGGACAACTCTCCGTTAAATGCGAAAGTCAGTATACACGAGGAATCGCAAAGTGCAAACAGAAAAGTTGGCATTTTTTAAAACGCTCGGCCGCGCCTTGACCGCGCTTGGCGTTGCAGCGGGGTTTGAGGTGCCAAAAAAACGGCTTCCGACCAGCGTGGTTGATCAACTCAATTGTTCAAAAGGGGTATTCATAAGCGACTTGGCAATGAATATAAAAATCTTTGGGTGGTGTTGTGGACCACTGGTATGCATTTTGCGACCACAGCCTTGTGCCCGTTGACCTGTGGCTTGGCTCAGCTTGTCCCCGCGGCACCGTATCCTGTCCACAGATTCGTCAAGCTCTTGGTCAGCATTTGGTTGGAATACGCATGAAGAGCCATGTAAGCATGGACATATGTGGAGGTCATGAGGTTGTAGCTGCTTATTCTTGCAGCCTGGGAGGTTGAAAGATATTATTACCAAGTCTTTTCCTGCTTCAGGCGCACCTTCACGACCTGAAGCCACATTTGCCCAGAGGAGGTGACAATATGAAGGCTTATGAACTGCTGTTCTTTGTTGACCCGTCGCTCGACCCCGAGACTCGTCTCGCTGTTATGAAGCGTATCGATACTACGATCGCTGAGGGCGCTGGCAAGGTCGACTCCGTTGACGAGTGGGGCAAGCGCAAGCTCGCCTACGAGATCAACGACCTCACCGATGGTGACTACACCCTCATCAACTTCCACGCAGATCCCACCCAGATCGCCGAGCTTGATCGCGTCCTGCGCATCACCGACGCTGTGGTCCGCCACATGATCGTCCGTCGCGACGACCAGGAGTAAGACTGTCGTTTTGGACTGGGCTTGTGCCCCAAGAGGAAGTAGTGAGTTATGAGCATCAATCGAGTGAACATCACCGGTAACCTCACCCGCGATCCCGAGCTGCGCGCCACCGCCGGCGGAACCCAGGTTCTGTCCTTTGGCGTCGCCGTGAACGATCGTCGCCGCAACGCGCAGACTGGCGAGTGGGAGGACTATCCCAACTTTGTCGACTGCACCATGTTCGGCACCCGCGCCGAGGCCGTGAGCCGTTTCCTGGCGAAGGGAAACAAGGTCGCGATCGAGGGCAAGCTGCGCTACAGCTCTTGGGAGCGCGACGGTCAGCGCCGGAGCAAGCTTGAGGTCATCGTCGATGAGATCGAGTTTATGAGCTCCCGTGGTGGCCAGGGTGGCTACGATCAGGGCGGTTACGCCCCCGCAGCTCCCGCGCCCGCAGCACGTCCTGCCGCACCGGTGGCCACGCCGCCCGCGGTCGACGTCTACGATGAGGACATCCCGTTCTAAGGGTTGTTCACCTATTTTTGAGTGAGAGGCGGCTTCGGTTCGCCGAAGGTGCCAAATGAAAGGTATTTTGACATGGCTAATGATTTTTCTGCACGTCAGCCGCGTCGTAAGTACTGCCAGTTCTGCAAGGAGAACACTGAGTTCATCGACTATAAGGACACTCAGCTTCTCCGTAAGTACATGACCGATCGTGGCAAGATCAAGCCCCGTCGCGTCACTGGCGCTTGCACGCAGCATCAGCATGACATCGCCAACGCCATCAAGCGCGCCCGCGAGATGGCTCTCCTGCCGTACACCGTCCCCGTGGTTTCCTCTCGTGGCAACCGCGACCGCGGCTAAGAAGGGAGACGCATCATGAAGGTTATTCTTCTCGATGAGATCAAGGGCAAGGGCGGCGAGGGTGACGTCGTAGAGGTCGCTCAGGGTTACGCTGAGAACTTCCTGTTCCCCAAGAAGCTCGCTGTTGCCGCCACCAAGGGCAACCTCAAGCAGCTTGACGAGCGTCGCAACAACATCGCCAAGCGCGAGGCCGTCCGTCTGGCTACCGCCAACGAGACCAAGGCTGCCTTCGAGGGCAAGACGGTTACCGTTGACGTCAAGGTCGGCGACGAGGGCATCCTCTTTGGCTCCGTTACCGCCGCTATGATCGCTGACGCCATCAAGGCTCAGCTCGGTATGGACATCGACCGCAAGCGCGTCGAGCTCGGTAAGCCCATCAAGGTTGCCGGTGCCCACACCGTTGCCATCTCGCTGTACCGCGAGATCAAGGCCGAGGTTGTCGTTCTCGTCGGCGTTACCGCCGAGGAGCTCGCTGCCGAGGCTGAGGTCGAGGAGGCCGCTGAGGTCGCCGAGGCCGAGACCGCCGAGGTCGAGACTGAGGCTGCTGCCGAGTAGCATTTGCTGCAACGCAACAATCTTGTTCTAAGAAGGGCGCTCTGGGAAACCAGGGCGCCCTTTTGTTTTTTGCGCTGAGCGAGCGTCATGGTGAACGTTGCGTCGAAGTCCTATATACAGGACCGTTCATCCGTTTGGTTCGGTGATGATTGGCGGCGCGCGGCGCGTTTTGGGACCGTGGCTGATACTATGGATGCTCGCAAGCGATATGAATGAGGATGCTCATGGCATATGACGATAGGGAGACCGGGCTGACGGTTGAGGACCGCGGCTCAAAGTTGGGTCTTCCCCAAAACCAAGATGCAGAGGCCAATGTACTG
Source organism: Collinsella sp. (assembly GCA_046979165.1). Classification (GTDB taxonomy): domain Bacteria; phylum Actinomycetota; class Coriobacteriia; order Coriobacteriales; family Coriobacteriaceae; genus Collinsella. The sequence continues at coordinate 503,083 of JBKWJT010000002.1, read as the reverse complement.
GCCGCTATGCTGCTATCGCCCGAGGTGGTCGAAGAGGCCCAGGTCGAGCTGCAGCCCGATGACTTCTACCGGCCCATTCATAAGACCATCTATACCGCGATGGTCGATATGTACAACAGTCGCATTCCCATCGACTCCATTTCGCTGATCGATTACCTGCGAAGCATCAACAAACTCGATGCCGTGGGCGGCGAAGCGTACATTTTGGAGTTGATGGGTCAGACCCTGTCGCTCGTCAACTGGCAGCACCATGCCGCCATCGTTCGCCGTGATTCGATGCTGCGTGAGCTGATCGGCGCCACCAACGAGATCAACGCGCTGGCATATAACGCCCCCACCGACACCAAAGAGGTTGTCGAGCTGGCCGAGAGCAAGCTGCTCAAGGTTACAGCGCGCGAGGTCAAGTCGAGCTACAAGACGCTGACCGAGTTTATGGTCGAGGCCTATAACGAGGCCGAGGAAGTGTGCCAGGCCGGTGGCCAGGCTGCGGGCGTGCCCACGGGCTTCCCGTCGCTCGACCGCATGCTCATGGGTTTTCGCGAGGGCCAGCTCATCATCATCGGCGCCCGTCCTGCTGTAGGTAAGACGTCGTTCGCTCTGAACCTGGCACTTAACGCTGCCGCTGCCGGTTATACCGTCGGCTTTTTCTCGCTGGAGATGTCGGGCAAGGAAATTGCCCAGCGTCTGATTTGCGCCTACGCCATGATTTCGATCAGCGACTTCCGCATGGGCCGCATTAGCCCCGAGCAGTGGGCCAATATCAACGAGGCTACGCAGACCTTGTCCAAGCTCGATATTCTGATTGACGATACGCCCGGCACCACAGTGACCGAGATTCGCGCCAAGAGCCGCCGTATGCTCCATAACAAGGAGAAGGCAATCATCATCCTGGACTACCTGCAGCTGGTGAGTCCTCCGCCGGGACGCCGCTCCGAGAGCCGTACCGTCGAGGTCTCGGAGATGTCGCGTGGTTTGAAGATCATGGCCAAGGAGCTCAAGATCCCGCTCATCGCGCTGTCACAGCTCTCGCGTCAGGTCGAATCCCGTACCGGCAAGCGCCCGCAGCTTTCCGACCTTCGTGAATCGGGCTCCATCGAGCAGGACGCCGATATCGTTATGTTCTTGGACCGCTCCGCCGACGAGGCCGAAGCCTCGCGCGACGATCGACCCGACGAGGGCGTTACACGTATCGTCGTGGCCAAGAACCGTTCGGGCCCGATCGGCGACGTCGACCTGATGTTCCTGCCGGCATCCACCAAGTTCTATGAGCTTGATGGGGCACATGCCGAGGAGTAGGACAGGCGCCCGTTGCACGGGTATACTGGGAATGTTTTGTGCTTCTGCGTGCCGGCATGGCGCGTAGACAGGCCATGAATGTAAGGAGTAAACATGCCGTCAACCGTTTTGGTCGGTGCCCAGTGGGGCGATGAGGGCAAGGGTAAGATTTGCGACCTGGTCGCCGGCGACTTCGATGCCGTCGTGCGCTACTCGGGCGGCAACAACGCCGGTCACACCATCGTCGTCAACGGCAAGAAGTACGGCCTGCACCAGGTGCCTTCCGGCATCATGTATTCCGACCACGTGTCGGTGATCGGTAACGGCTGCGTCGTCAACCCCAAGGTTGTCCTTGAGGAGATCGACATGTTCGAGGCCGACGGCATCACCACCAAGAACCTCAAGATTAGCGGCAACGCGCATGTCATCATGCCGTACCACATCGATCTGGATGGCGCCTTTGAGCAGAAGCTCGGCAAGAAGAACATCGGTACCACCAAGCGCGGCATCGGTCCGTGCTATCAGGACAAGATGGCGCGCATTGGCCTGCGCATGCAGGACATGCTGGACGAGGCACTGTTCCGCGACAAGCTGGAGACCGCTCTCGCCCGCGTGAACCCCGAGCTCGAGCTCATCTACAACCTGCCCACCTACACCGTGGACCAGATTTGCGACGAGTACCTGCCGATGGCCGAGCGCCTGCGTCCCTACATCACCGAGACGAGCCTGCTGCTCAACAACATGATCGATGAGGGCAAGAACCTGCTGTTTGAGGGCGCCCAGGCGACGCTGCTCGACATCGACCACGGCACCTATCCGTACGTGACGTCTTCCAACTGCACCGCCGGCGGTGCCATCACCGGCTCTGGCGTGGGCATGAAGAACGTCGACCGCGTGCTGGGCGTCATGAAGGCCTATATCACCCGCGTCGGTTCGGGCCCCATGCCCACCGAGCTTTCCTATGAGTCCGAGGCCGGCCACACGCTGACCGAGGAGGGCTATGAGTACGGCGTGACCACCGGTCGCCGTCGTCGTTGCGGCTGGTTTGACGGCCCTATCGCCAACTATGCCTCGCGCGTCAACGGCCTCACCGACATCGCCGTGACCAAGCTCGACGTGCTTTCGGCTTTCGACACCATCAAGGTGTGCGTTGCCTACGACGTCGATGGCGAGCGTTACACGAGCGTGCCCGAACACCAGGTGCGCTTTGAGCATGCCAAGCCCATCTACGAGGAGCTCCCTGGCTGGAAGTGCGATATCACCGGTTGCCGCAGCTTTGAGGAGCTGCCGCAGGAGGCTCAGGACTACGTGGCGTTTATCGAGGATCTGGCACACACCCGCGTGACGTTCATTGGCGTTGGCGCTGGTCGCGAGCAGATTGTCAACCGATTCTGGAAGTAATCGGGACTATTTGGTTATTGCGATATACCCCTTTGCAGCCCAAGCGGGCGGCCGAGGGGTATATTTGCTTGCAAAGGGCTCGCGCGGAGCGGGCCGTTCATCCATAGAGGAGGCACCCTTGAAGGCGGACACTCAAACCATCGACATCCTGTTGTTGGGCAGCGGCGGCCGTGAGCATGCTTTGGCAGCTAAGCTCGCAGCATCACCGCGCGCCGGCAAGCTCTACATCGCGCCGGGCAACGGCGGCACCGCGAGCTGTGGCGAGAACGTTGTTCTCGACGACTGCGATCCTGCGGCCGTGGCGGCGTTTGCTCAGAGCCACGGATGCGGACTCGTGGTAATTGGCCCCGAGGCTCCGCTCGTGGCGGGCGTGGCCGACGCCGTGCGCGCGGCGGGTATTCCCTGCTTTGGCCCGGGTGCCGAGGGCGCCCAGATGGAGGGCTCTAAGCTGTTCTCCAAGCAGCTCATGGAGCGTGCGGGCATTCCGACGGCAGCCTATGGTTCGTTTACCGACGAGGCTTCGGCTCTCGCCTACGTGCGCGAGCAGGGCGCCCCGCTGGTCGTCAAGGCCGACGGCCTTGCCGCGGGCAAGGGCGTTATCGTGGCGACCGAACTTGAGCAGGCCGAGGAAGCCGTACGCGAGTGCTTTGGCGGCACCTTTGGCGATGCCGGCAACACCGTGGTTATCGAGGAGATGCTGACCGGCCCCGAGTGCTCGCTGCTGGCCTTTACTGACGGCAAGACCGTGCGCCCCATGGCCACCTCGCAGGACCACAAGCGCGCGCTCGAGGGCGACAAGGGCCCCAACACCGGCGGCATGGGTGTCTACAGCCCGGTGCCCATCGTGACTGACGAGGAGCACGCCACCATGGTGAAGGTCATGGAGCAGACCGTGGCCGAGCTCGCTGCCGAGGGTATCGACTACCGCGGCTGCCTGTACGGCGGCTTTATGCTCACGCCTGCCGGCCCCAAGGTGCTGGAGTTCAATGCCCGCTTTGGCGACCCCGAGACGCAGGTCGTGCTGCCGCGCCTTAAGAACGACCTGGTCGAGGTCATGCTGGCTTGTGCCAACTGCGAGCTCGACCAGATTGAGCTCGACTGGCGTGACGAGTGGGCCGTGGCCGTTGTCCTGACGAGCGCGGGCTATCCCGGCAGCTACGAGAAGGGCAAGGTCATCATCGGTATCGCCGATGCCGAGGCCATGGAGAACGTGACCGTGTACCACGCGGGCACTGCCGTGGTGGACGGCCAGCTCGTGACCAATGGTGGCCGCGTGCTTGCCGTGACCGCTCTGGGCGACACGTTCGAGAACGCCCGCAACCTTGCCTACGAGGCCTGCGAGAAGATTGATTTTGAGGGCAAGACCCTGCGTCACGACATCGGCCTGCGCGCGCTGCGCGGCCGCGACGCCTGGGATGCCTAAAATCCGAGAGGAATGAGACGGATGGACGAGAAGAACGAAGAGCTCGTGGACGCGCAGATCGTCGAAGAGGACAGCCGCATGTATGGGCACGCCGAGGGCGAGCCTGGTGGCGAGGTCGCTGACGAGCCGGCACTGGTGCTGGGCGACGACGACCCGCACGATGCCGAGCTGCACGAGAAGATTCTTTCGGAGGAGTGCGCCTGGAAGGGCAAGATCCTCGACGTCCACCGTCTTGAGGTTGAGCTGCCCAACGGTCACCGCAGCGCCCGCGATATCGTTCGCCATCCGGGTGCGGCGGCCGTTGTGGCACTGACCGAGAGCGGCAAGATCGTGCTGGTGCGTCAGTACCGCACCGCCATCGACCGCGTGACGGTCGAGATTCCCGCCGGCAAGCTCGATCCAGGCGAGGACTCGCTCGATTGCGCCAAGCGCGAACTGCATGAGGAGACCGGCTTTAGGGCTGGTCGTATTCGCTTTTTGACGTCGATTGTCACGTCCTGCGGTTTTTGCGATGAGATTATCCACATCTACTTGGCTACCAAGCTCGAGTTTGATGCGCCCAACCCCGATGATGACGAGTTTGTCAACGTGGACCTGGTGCCGCTGCACGAGCTGATCGACGCCGTACTCGACGGCAAGATCGAAGACGCCAAGACCGTCGTAGGCGCGCTTGCCTGTGACAGCATCGCGCACCGCCTTGGGGGCACGGAGCTCTAGGTTACGCGGTTTTACCAAACCGCGTAACGAGTCGACGCTGCAAACGCCCCTAAGCGGCAATCTGCCTTTCAATCGTCGCTCGCGTACCGAAGTACGCGTCGCTCCTCTTTCAAGGCACCTTGCTCGCTTAGGGACGTTTTCGCTGACGTTGCTAGAACATCGGCGTTATGTTTGTTGGGACGCTTTGTTTTCAGCCCGACCGGCTCAACCGGATTTATCACGCTATTTATTTCTCTTCGAGGACTGCATGTTTAAGAGGTTTCTTTCGTATTACAAGCCCCAGATGGGGCTTTTTGTTGCTGATACTGTTTGTGCTCTGGTGCTTGCCGCCATTGACCTGGCGTTCCCCATTATCCTTCGCAATTTGACCGGTGGGCTGTTTACTCAGGGTCAGGCTGCCATTATGCAGGCGCTCGGCATGATCGCGGTGGGCTTGGTGCTGATGTATGCCGTCCGCTGCGCCTGCCGCTACTTTGTGAGCTATTGGGGTCACGTGATGGGTGCGCGCATGGAGTCCAAAATGCGCGAGGACCTGTTCGACCAGTATGAGCGCTTTAGCTTTGCGTACTTCGACCGCAACAGCTCGGGCGACATGATGAGCCGCGTGGTCAACGACCTGTTCGATATCTGCGAGGCGGCGCACCACGTGCCCGAGTGGATCATCATCTGCGGCATCGAGATTATCGGCTCGTTTGTGATCCTCTTTACCATCGCCCCGGTGCTGGCGCTCGCCATGGCCGTGGTGACGGCGGCGTTTGCGGTCATCATGTTTTGGCAAAACATGCGTATGCGCGAGGTCTTTAGCGACAACCGCAAAAAGATCAGCGGCATCAATGCGCAGCTGCAGGATTCGCTGGCGGGCATGCGCGTGGTCAAGAGCTTTGCCAACGAGGAGACCGAACGCTTCAAGTTCCGCGCCTCCAACAATCGCTATCTTTCGTCCAAGGAGAACATGTATCACGCCATGGGCGTCTATACCGCGACGTATGGCCTGCTCTCGGGCGTGCTCTATGTGATCGTGGTGCTGCTGGGCGGCTGGCTGGTCGCCCAGGGACAGCTGCAGGCGGTCGATATGGCGACCTTTGCACTCTATATTTCGCTGTTCTGCACGCCGCTTGAGACACTCGTCAATTCGGCCGAAACGTATCAGAAGGCTATCGCCGGCTTTAAGCGTATGGACGAGGTGCTCTCGACGGCGCCGGATATCCAGGACAAGCCGGGCGCCACTGATCTGCAGGTGACTGCCGGCGCCGTGGAGTATCACGACGTGTGCTTTAACTACGAGGACGTTGAGCTGGGCGAGGGCTATGCCGACGAGCGACCCGTTATCGACCATATGGACCTGTCCATCAAGCCCGGGCAGACCATCGCTTTGGTTGGCCCTTCGGGCGGCGGCAAGTCCACGACCTGTTCGCTGCTGCCGCGCTTTTATGACGTGGCTACCGGATCCATTAGCATCGACGGTCAGGACGTGCGCGATGTGACGCAGCAGAGCCTGCGCCGCGCCATCGGCCTGGTGCAGCAGGATGTCTACCTGTTTGACGGTACGATTGGCGAGAACATCGCCTACGGCAAGCCGGGCGCCACGGCAGAAGAGATCGCCGAGGCGGCCCGCCGCGCCAATATCGATACCTTTATCGAATCGCTTCCGCAGGGCTACGACACCGTGGTGGGCGAGCGCGGCAGCCGTCTTTCGGGCGGACAGAAGCAGCGCGTTGCCATCGCGCGCGTGTTTCTCAAGAACCCCAAGATCCTGATTTTGGACGAGGCGACGAGTGCTTTGGATAACGAGAGCGAGGAGGCGGTGCAGGCGTCGCTCGAAGAGCTGGCACGCGGCCGTACCACAATCATCATCGCCCACCGCCTTTCGACCATTAAGCATGCTGACGAGATTGCGACCGTTGAGCATGGTCGCGTTGTGGAACGTGGCACGCATGAACAGCTTCTCGCCCGTGGCGGCACCTATGCCCGTTACTATCGAATGCAGTTCGAAGGTGCGCGTGCGCACGAGCTCGACTGATTGATATGACAGGAAGTTTATGGCTGACAAGAACCCTTTGACTCCGGAAGAAGTGACGGAGTTATTCTCCGAAATCGATGCATCCGGTGTCTTGGATCCCACGCTTGCCAAAAAGCGAACCGAGCGCATGCGTGAGAAGGAGGCTGCGGCCAAGCGCGGTGACAAAGCTGCGCTAGCGCAGCTGCGCAGCGAGGACCGCGCGAGCCAGGCAAAACATATCGACCCGCTGTCCGAGGACGATCCTTCGGGCTCGCAGGTGAGCCATACCATTACAAAGACCGCGATGGCCGTGGTCATCGGTATTTTGGTGCTGATCGTGGGCATGCAGATCGGCTACGGCGTGATGCGTCGTCTGAACACCGCGAACCTCTCCGAGAGCGTTTCGGTCGATACCGTTTCGACGGCGCTGAAGGGCGGCCTTGAGTGGGGCAACGGCTTTACGCAGTTCCCACTCGACTTTACCGTCGATGAAGCCGATGAGCGTACGGGCACGGTCGAGGTGACGGTGTTGGACACATCGTCTGCCAACGAGCTCGAGCTGCTGTCCAACGGGCAGATTCAGGCCGCGGCGCTTGCGACCAACGCGCTGCTCAACGATAAGATCGACCGCGTGGTGTATAACGTTCACGCCTATATCGACGAGGATAGCAACATTCAGCACGATTCCTTCTTTGGCATGTTCCCCGCGCGCGGCCACCAGAGCGCCATTTTGACGTTCGTGTGGACCAAGAGCTCATCCAACGCCACGAGTATCGACTGGAAGATGCGCATCGTGAGTATGGATGACACCATCGCCGAGCGCATTCAGAAGCAGGTGAACTCGGTGTCGTCGTTGATTGAGGACCCGGTGGTGAGCCAGACCAAGATTGACGAGGAAAAAGCCGAGCGCGATCTGGAGCATCGTCTGCATGGCCGCGAGATTTTCCGTGGCGGCAAGCCCGATCGCACACCGTCCGAACTGCTGGAGCAGGACAAGAAAAAATAAGACGCCATCATCCCGCGTGAGCCACAAGCCCCGCGGGATGATTTTTCTGGGACGGGGATTAAAAAACATTATGCATAGAAAGTCATAATTATCATTTCGTAAACATTTCGATGAAATTAACGCCATGAGGCATGCTTGCGGTTACAATACCGCGAGGCCTAACTACACACCTTTAAGCCGGTCCTGTGAGACCGGGAAGGAGAATTATGGCGAACAACCATACCGCGGGCGCTGCCGCCCGCACCTTCGCGCCCAGCGAGCTTTGCCAGCGTATGCTGGCCAAAACCAGCAAGGGAACCTGCGGTCCCTGCATCCTGTATCTTGAGGATGGGACCATTTTTTATGGACGTGCATGCGGCGCCGAGGGCACCGCGACCGGCGAAGTCTGCTTCAACACCTCGCCTGAGGGCTACTTTGAGGTCATGACCGACCCGAGTTATGCCGGCCAAATTGTAACCATGACCTATCCGCAGATCGGCAATTACGGTATCGACGAGACCGATGTCCAGTCGGCCTTCCCCGGCGACGCCGTGCGCCCTGCGAGCGCTCCGGCTATGCGCGGCATGATCGTTCGCGACATGTGCGCCACGCCTTCTAACTGGCGCTCGGCCGTCAGCGTGCCGGAGTACCTGCGCGCTCACGGCATCGTCGCTATCGAGGGTGTCGACACCCGCGCTCTGGTGCGCCATCTGCGCGACAATGGTTCCAAGATGGGCATTATCTCGACAGAGATCTTCGACGTCGACGAGCTCGCCGAGCGTCTGGACGCAGCGCCCACGCTGGTGGGCGAGAACCTGGTCAAGACCGTGAGCTGTCCCGCGCCTCACGAGTTTGTGGCCGCCGACCTGCCTGCCACGCATGGCTTTGCGCTTGCGGCTGCCGCTCCTGCCCGTCACAAAGTGGTCGCCTACGACTGCGGTGTGAAGCGCGGTATTCTGGAGGGCCTGGTCCGTGCCGGCTGCGACCTCACCGTCGTGCCGTGGGATACGCCCGCCCAGCAGGTGCTCGACATGAATCCTGATGGCGTCTTTTTGTCCAACGGCCCCGGCGACCCCGATGCCGTGGTGGAGACCTACGAGCAGGTGCAGCAGCTGATCGGCAAGGTGCCGGTCTTTGGTATTTGCCTGGGTCACCAGATGATCAGCTTGGCCTGCGGCGCCCAAATGGAAAAGCTTAAATTCGGTCACCGTGGCGGTAACCAGCCGGTTATGAATCTGGTGAGCCGTCGCGTGGAGATCACCGCGCAAAACCACGGCTTTGGCCTGCTGTTCCCCAGTCTGGGCAAACTGATTCCGGAGCTTTCCGGCGGCGAAACCGAGCATGCGGCCGATGGCGACCTGCGCGCCTGGGTGCGTCGCGGCGTCGCGCCGGTCGTGATGAACGAGCGCTTTGGTCGCATTCGCCTGACACATGTGAACCTCAACGACGGCACCGCCGAGGGCATCCAGCTGCTCGACGCCCCGTGTTTCTCGGTCCAGTACCACCCCGAGGCTTCGCCCGGCCCCACCGATGCCCACTATCTCTTTACCGCCTTTACGCGACTCATGGACGGCGAGGAGAACTACCTGGACATCGACACCGCGAAGGACCGCCTCGCCGGCTGGAATTTCGCCGAGTCCGAGAACGCTGCGACCGAGGAGAACTAACATGCCTAAACGTACTGACATCAAGCGCATCCTCGTTATTGGTTCGGGCCCCATCGTTATTGGCCAGGCCTGCGAGTTCGACTACTCCGGCGCCCAGGCCTGCAAGGTGCTCAAGGAGGATGGCTTTGAGGTCATCCTGGTCAACTCCAATCCGGCGACCATCATGACCGACCCGGGCTTGGCCGACCGCACCTATGTTGAGCCTATCACCGCCGAGTTTATCGAGCGCGTGATCAAGAAAGAGCGCCCGGACGCGCTGCTGCCCACGCTGGGCGGCCAGACCGGTCTGAACGCCGCCGTCGAGCTGGCAAAGGACGGCACGCTCGACAAGTACGGCGTCGAGATGATCGGCTGCGACCTGGCCGCTATCGAGCGCGGCGAGGACCGCAAACTCTTTAACGAGGCCATGGCCGAGATCGGCCTGGAGGTCGCGCGCTCGGGCTATGCCTACAGCGTGGCCGACGCCGAGGCTATCGCCGAGCGCGTGGGATATCCCTGCGTACTGCGCCCGAGCTTTACCCTCGGTGGCGCCGGCGGCGGCATCGCGCATACCCACGAGGAGCTCGTCTCCATCGTGAGCCAGGGCCTTGAGCTCTCGCCTGCCCATGAGGTGCTGGTCGAGGAGTCCATCGAGGGTTGGAAAGAGTATGAGATGGAGGTCATGCGCGACCACGCCGGCAACGGCATCATCGTGTGCTCCATCGAGAACCTCGACCCCATGGGCGTGCACACCGGCGACTCCATCACCGTGGCGCCAGCGCAGACCCTCTCCGACCTTGAGTATCAGCGCATGCGTGTCGCGTCGCTCGCCATTCTGGAGAAGATCGGCGTCGAGACCGGCGGCTCCAACGTGCAGTTTGCCGTGAACCCCCAGACCGGCCGCCTGATCGTCATCGAGATGAACCCGCGCGTGAGCCGTTCGTCCGCACTGGCCTCCAAGGCCACGGGCTTCCCCATCGCCAAGGCCGCCGCTCGCCTGGCCGTGGGCTACACGCTCGACGAGATCGTCAACGACATCACCAAGGCAACGCCCGCCTGCTTTGAGCCCACGATCGACTACTGCGTGGTCAAGGTGCCGCGCTTTGCCTTCGAGAAGTTTAAGGGTACCGACCCCACGCTCACCACGCGCATGAAGGCCGTGGGCGAGATTATGGCGATCGGCCGCACCTTTGAGGAGGCCTTCGGCAAGGCCATGCGCTCACTGGAGGACGGTCACCAGGGCATCTGCGCCGGTGGCAAGGAGGGTGCCGACAAGCTGAGCGACGATGAGCTCGCTCAGGCCGTGGCAACCCCGACCGAGCACCGCATCTTCTTTGTGGTCGAGGCCCTGCGCCGTGGCTGGGACATCGCCCACATCCATGCCATCTGCGGTATCGATCCGTGGTACCTCAACCGTATCAACGACATGGTGCAGGTCCAGGAGAGCATCCGCGGCCTGCGCGTGGAGGATATCGACGCCGACGCGATGCGCCTGCTCAAGCAGTACGGCACGAGCGACGCCGAGATTGCCGCGCTGACCGGCTCGGACGAGCGCTTTGTGCGCGCCTATCGCAAGGGTCTGGGCGTGGTTCCCAGCATGAAGACGGTCGATACCTGCGCGGCCGAGTTCTCGAGCGCCACGGAGTACCACTACAAGACGTACGAGAACATCTACCGCACGAGCCCGGATGCCAAGAAGTGCGTGGCTCCCGACGAGACCACGCCGGCGGACAAGCCCAAGGCGATGATTCTGGGCGCCGGACCCAACCGTATCGGCCAGGGCATCGAGTTTGACTACTGCTGCGTGCATGCGAGCTATGCGCTGGCGGCCCGCGGCTTTGAGACCATCATGGTCAACTGCAACCCCGAGACCGTCTCGACCGACTACGACACGTCCGACCGCCTGTACTTTGAGCCGCTCACCTACGAGGACGTCATGGACGTCATTGACGTTGAGCGTCCCGACGGCGTCGTGGTGACGCTCGGCGGCCAGACCCCGCTTAAGCTGGCGCGCATGCTCGAGGAGAGCGGCGTCAACATCATGGGCACCAAGCCCGATGCCATCGACTTTGCCGAGGACCGTGAGCGTTTTGCCGCCCTGCTCGACAAGCTGGGCATTATGTACCCGCCGGCGGGCCAGGCAACCTCGTTTGAGGAGGCCGAGGCCGTGGCCGCGCACATCAGCTACCCGCTACTGGTGCGTCCGAGCTACGTGCTGGGCGGCCGCGGTATGATGATCGCCTACGATGCCGAACATCTGCGCGATTACATGGCCGAGGCCGCGCGCATTAGCCCCGACTACCCGGTGTATCTGGACCGCTTCCTGGAGGGTGCAATCGAGTCCGATGTCGACGCCCTGTGCGATGGCGAAGAGGTCTACATCGGCGGCATTCTGGAGCATATCGAGGAGGCCGGTATTCACTCCGGCGACTCTGCGACCTGCATTCCGCCGTTCAGCTTTAGCGAGAGCCTGCAGGCGAAGCTCCGCGAGACCACGCGCCGCATCGCGATGGCGCTGGGAGTTCGCGGCCTGGTCAACGTGCAATATGCCATCAAGGGCGAGACCGTCTACGTGATCGAGGCCAACCCGCGCGCCAGCCGTACCGTGCCGTTTATCTCCAAGGCCACCGGTGTGCCGCTGGCCAAATGCGCGGCGCGCATCATGGCAGGCGATTCCATCGCGAGCTTGGGCCTGCCGAGCGACGAACGTCAGCTGGACTGGTTCTGCATGAAGGAAGCCGTCATGCCCTGGGGTCGTTTCCCGGGCGCCGACGTCATCCTGGGGCCCGAGATGAAGTCGACGGGCGAGGTCATGGGCATCGCCAAGAGCTATCCCGAGGCATACGCCAAGACGCAGCTGGCGATCGACTACAAGCTGCCCGACCCGAGCGCTGGCAAGGTGTTCATCAGCGTGTGCGACCGCGACAAGCGCCACATCCTTTCGGTCGCGCGTATCCTGCGTTACCTGGGCTTTGACATCTGCTCCACCGAGGGTACGGCGCGCGTGCTGCGTGGAGGCAACGTGACGTGCGAGGTCGTGGAGAAGATTAGCGGCCCGCACGACGGCGAGCGCCCCAACATCGGCGACCTCATCGCCGATGGCAAGATCGCGGTGATCATCAACACGCCGTACGGTCCGGGCTCGCGCGGCGACGGCTATCTGCTGCGCACCGAGGCAGTGCGACGCGGTGTGACCTGCGTGACCGCGATGTCTGCGGCCAACACGTACGTGAGTGCTATCGAGGCCGTGCGCGAGGACGAGCAGGGTCACGGCAGCGCCAACGACATGGGCATGGACGTCATCGCCCTGCAGGACCTGCCGCAGTACACGGTGTAGTGTGACCTGTCCGGCCGGGGCGGGAGGGGCCGAGATTTCCCCCTTTCGCTCCGGCTGCAAGCAGAGTCGCTCAGGAGGAAACTCGGCCCCTCCCGCCCCGGCCTGCGGTGACTTAGCTGCACCGTGTGCTGCCGAAGGGGCTTTGCGCGATGACTAGGGCTGATAAACTGGTAGCCGCTGAGCGCCACGGGGTCCTCGCGCTGGGAGTAGGTGTGGATGAGGGCAGACGAGACAGCGTAGGAGACAGCGGCAATAAGGATGAAGCCCTCGCCTGTGAGCGTGACGGCGCCGCCGCTATCGCCACCGGTGAGGTTGACGATAACGACTCCGGCAAAACCTATAGCGCAGCCGAGGACTTTGCGCGCAGTGAGCCGTTCTTGCCGGAACACGAGCGCTGCCATCAACACGCAGAGAAACGTGTTCATAGCGTTGACGATTGAGCCGCGCACACCCGAAGCGTTTGAAACGCCGATATAAAAGAAGGCGTACTGCACGATAGTTTGGGCAAGCGAGAGTCTGATAACGAGTGGCCATCCCGTGCGTGAGACGCGAGGCAAGCGACGTCTTGTTATGACTGCAGCGGCAAGTGCGATAGCGCCGGCAAGCATAAAGCGCACGCCAGCGAAGAGAAACTCCGATGGTACGTCGCCGTTTTGGATGCCGAGAAGCTCGTAGCCGATCTTGATGCAGGGGATCGCACTGCCCCAGAGCGCGCAGCAGATGAGGGCGAGCGCAGCTACGCACCATGTGCGCGTGAGAGGGTGGCGCGCGGAGTCGGCGTAAACATCGCAAGAGCTGGCGTCGAGTGCGGATGAGGGTTTGGACATACATCTCCCAAACGAGGCGAAGCAGAAAACGCCTCTATGGTACGCGCAATTTTGTGTCCGCACGCGTTGATAGCATAGAACGCGTCATGGAACACAAGTTCGTAAGAAGAGGAGGACGCCATGATGTCAGAGATTACGGGCTATCGTGAGGAAGTTCAGACCATCAAGACGGCGATATTGCGTGCGCAGTATGCTGCGGCGAAGAGCGCCAACGCTCAGCAGCTGCAGCTCTATTTCGCCGTGGGAGGCTACGTCTCCGCCAACACGCGCAATGGCACGTGGGGAACCAACGCGCTCAAAACCATCAGCGAACAATTGCGGAAGGAGCTGCCAGGACTCAGGGGCTTCTCCACAACAAGTCTCAAATATATGCGAATCTTCTTTGAAGCTTGGTCTGCTCCGGGCGATGAACAGGCGTTTCTCGATTCGTCACTCGTGAGTGACGAATCTTCAGACGGTGGCCTTCTGCAAATTCGTCACTTGCAAGTGCCGAATTCAAACACATGTTCTCTCGATGATTTTTTAGCGATTGGGTTTACCCATCATCGGTATATCCTTGCAGGTGCTAAGACCCTTGACGAGCGGCTCTTCTACATTCACAAGTGCGCATTTGAGCACTTAAGTGTGGAGGCGCTCAAACGCTCGCTGAAGGCGGACGACTTTCATCATCAAGGAGAGGTCTCCAACAACTTCCTCTCAACGCTGCCAAAGGGTCAGCAGGCGCTGCGCGCTATCGCCACGTTCAAGGACGAGTATCTGCTCGACTTTATCAATGTTGAGGAACTCGGGGTGCGCGATGCGGAGGATGTCGACGAGCGCGTGTTAGAGCAAGGCATCGTGCAGAATATCAAGCAGTTCATCATGACGTTCGGTCGAGCCTTCGCGTTTGTGGGAAACCAGTACCATCTCGACGCCTTTGGCATCGATCAGTACATCGACCTCCTGTTCTTCAACCGCGACCTCAACTGTTTAGTTGCAGTCGAGCTCAAGAGCGGCCCCTTCAAGCCGGCCTATCTCGGCCAGCTCTCTGGCTATCTACGCATCCTGGACGACTTTGAGCGTCGCGAGCACGAGAATCCCTCCATAGGCCTTGTGCTTTGCAAAGACATGGACAAGGGATTTGTTGACTATGTGATCCAAGACTTCACAAAACCCATGGGTGTGGCCACCTATAAGACGTCGAAGGATATGCCACGAGAGTTGCTCGATGCTCTGCCGCCCATCGATGATTTACGGATGTTGCTGGAGAGGTCTGATGGGTAGCGGTAGGAATTGTTCGGTGTTAGAAGCTTATTTCGCTTATGGCCTTGAGCTTTGCCGATGAGCATGGGGTGGGGAACGTATCAAGGCAGAGTTTGTCATGCAATGAGTATGACAAACTCTGCCTGGAGGAGAGGATGCTTCCATGGCAATTGTCCACCGCAATGCTCTCAAGCATGGTTTGTCTGAGAGGGAGGTTCTAGATAATGACTGAGTACAAACTAGCTGATGGATTGGTCCTGACAGACGAAGATATCGAGCGCGAGAGCGTAGAGTTTGAGCAAGAGACTTGGACGGGTCGTCTTGAGCGCATCCATGTCAGGCCTGGCGTTGTTGCTGATGAGCCGCTTGTTGCAGTTACCGTGCGCTTTCCGGCATCCATGGTGGTGGCAATCGACCGAAAGACGGGGGATCGATCCGATTTTATTCGGCGGGCCGTTTTCCCTGCGCTGTAGTAACGTTGCGTCTCCTAAATCGACCTTGGTTTCGTCGAGGAGGTAGATCTTGAGGATGAGGTGTCCTGCTTCGGTGAACCCGTTCTCGAAGACGGGCAGCACGCGCGACACGGACTACCGCGACCTCCTGACCTTCCGCGACGGGGAGTAGCGGCTTGGCGGTGTGCGGCGCCGGCACGTGACGGTGGCGGGCATGAGGCTTGGCCTTCGCGACGGCATGTTCTTTAGAGTTTGCGGTGCATGATGGCACGGCCGTTTTCAAATCGTGAAACATTGCCCGGGAATGAGTAACAGGCTTTGGTTCGTACATCCGTTATAACGGGAGTTGCAAGAAGTGACATCCGTGACGAGAGGTTGAACTCATGACTCAGCACCGGTTTCCCGAAGGTTTCCTCTGGGGTGCTTCCACCAGCGCTTTTCAGGTTGAGGGTGGGTATGATGAAGGAGGCAAAGGTCCGGCAACCACCGATCGCGGCCCGGGGCGTCCCGGCATCGCCGATAACAAGATCGCCTCGGACCACTATCATCACTGGCGTGAGGATGTCGACCTCATGGCCGAGCTCGGCATCAAGGTCTACCGGATGGGTTTCGCTTGGAGCCGCATCATGCCCGATGCCTCGGGGGATCCCAATCCTGAGGGCTTGGCGTTTTATGACCAGCTGATTGACTACCTGCTGGAGCGAGGGATCGAGCCCTTGGTCACCCTGTATCACTTCGAATGTCCGAGTGCGTTGGTCGAGGCCTTCGGCGGCTGGAAGAGCCGTAAGATGATCGACTTCTATGTGCGCTATGCCGAAATCTGCTTCACGCACTTCAAGGGGCGCGTCAAGCGCTGGGTTACCGTGAATGAACAGCTAATTGCGACCTCCGCGCCCAGCAACACGGGTGACACCGAAACCGATCCGCGCCAACGGCAGAAGAACGCCTACCAGATGAGCTATCATGTCGCTCTTGCCGAGCATCGCGCCATCGCGTGCCTGCGACAGATCGACCCCGATGCGCAGATCGGCCCCGTTGTCGCCATGCAGGTGGTCAACCCGCGGACGAGCGCTTCGGCGGATGTGCTTGCGGCCATGAACGCCGAGGAGATGATGCAGAACTACCTGCTCGACCTGAGTGTGCGCGGCGACATCTCGCCTTATGCGCGCTATTACCTGGAGCGCGAAGGTTTCTACCCTGTTGTTGAGTGCGGGGACCACGACATCCTGGTCGCGACGAGGCCCGATTTTCTTGGGGTGAACTACTATTTCAGCAATTGTGCGCATGAGCGCACGGAGCCCATCCGCTTCGACCGGTTCCCTCCGTGGTCGGGCGGGGATTTCGAACTCTGCGATAACCCTGCGATCGCGCCGACCGAGTGGATGTCGAACGGCATCGACCCCCTTGGGCTTCGCGTGGGCATGCGCAAGCTCTACGATCGCTACCAGCTTCCGATGATCGTCACGGAGAACGGCATGGCGCTTTCCGAGTCACTTGACGAGGAGAACAGGGTGCATGATGCCGTGCGCATCGAATACCTTTCACGACATTTGGGCGAGGTCGAGGAGCTCATTCGCGAAGGCTATCCCGTCTTCGGCTACTGCGTTTGGAGCCTCATGGATCTATGCTCAAGTCATCAGGGGTTCACTAAGCGCTACGGCCTTCTGTATGTCGATCGCACGGAAACCGATGCGAAGCAATGCGCTCGTTTCAGGAAGGACAGCTTCTTCTGGTATCAGGACGTGATTAGAGAAAACGGCTTGCCCTGCTGAGCGTCGGTGGTCCGACGAGATTACTCGCCAGTACCGGAATCGGCTCCATAACGCCTCAGGTATTCCATGACTATCAAGTCGATGGCGGCAAGCGCACCGAACTTGCCCGTGTCGATGTTGTTGGTCACTCCGCAGCTCAGTATGCAGGAGGCATGGTTCCAGTAGGCGCTTGAGGTGTTTTGTGTGATGGCGAGAAGACGACAGCCGGAGGCGGCGAGTGCGTTGACGATTTCTGGATAACGAATGGGGTATGTTCCCCCTATGCTGCAAATGATGGCGAGGCTGGATTTGGTGAGCGATTGCGCGCAGGCGAGCTGCGATGAATAATCGAGGTAAAGCTCGATGGGGCGGTTCATGATGGTGAGCCTGCTTTGGAAGTAGCGGCCCACGTCCCAGAGGAAGTGGTGGGAGAAGAACGCGACATGCCCGCTGTCGTGCAAATCATCGACAATGGCGGGCAGTTTCGCGATGTTTGCCGCCGAGATGGTCGTTTCGATATTGAGCAGGATCGCCTCCCGGTAGGATGCCAGAGCGCCTTCCGTGTCGTTTGACAGCTGTTCTACAAAGGCATGTGGAAACAACCCGGTTTTGAGGACGTCATGTTCAAGCTGGTTGCGCAGGTCCTTGAAATCAGCGAAACCCATAAACCGGCAGAATCGCGACACTGAAGCCTTCGAGACGAAGCACATGTCGGCGATTTCTCCAATCGAGAGCTCGCTCAGCTTGCTGTAGTTTTTCACCAGCGTGGTCGCTATCTCGTAGTTGGTGTCGTGCTGCATTGCGGTGTCGATGTAGTCAAGCAACCGTTCGGCAACCGATCCCATCGAGATGGATTTTTCCATGATGGCTGTCCCCTTTATGCTCAGTGGCCCGAATAAGAGGGCCTCATTTGACCAAACTATAGCTCAAACATGCCGGTATTCCTGCGGAGTTTCACGTTATGAAACTCGCGTAGCCATCTCGCAACCTTGTGGCACAGCATGTAACCGATTTTGGATATAGCCGGCGTCATACTTAATGCAAGAAGAGACGACGAAGCTTGCCGCCCCGCCGGAACACGGCATCGGCTCTACACAGGGCATCGCTTCGTTGCTTTGCCGCTCGACGAGATATCGGTTGAGGAGGATCGGATGAAGCGGGTATTGCTGCGCGCCGACGATTTAGGTTACAGCGACGGTGTTAATTGCGGGATAGCGGCCGCGGTCCAAGCGGGGCTCATTCGCTCGGTGGGCGTCATGACCAACATGCCGCTTGCAGAAAGCGGTTTGGCGCGCCTGCAAATCAAGGATCTCTGCTTGGGTCAGCACACCAATATCTGCACGGGTAGGCCCCTCAGCGATTCCTCGCTCATCTCGAGCATCGTTGACGATGATGGCAATTTCAAGCGGAGCTCAGCATATCGCGCCGCCGCGCGGGCTGGGGAGGACTTCGTGGTGCTTGACGAGGTCATTATCGAAATCGAGGCGCAGTATCGGCGATTCCTTGAGCTCGTCGGGCGTGAGCCCGATTACTTCGAGGGACATGCGGTCGCAAGCCCCATGTTCTTCCGCGGCCTTGAGATCGTTGCCGAGCGTCACGGCCTGCCCTATTTCGCGATGGGTGCTCCGGGCGAGCCAGTCACCTTTCGCTCGACGCCGGTGCTTTCCTATGTTCCCAAGGATTTCTCGTCATATGAAGCGGATCCCTTTGCGGCGCTTCGAGAGGCGCTTGAAACGACACCGGAAGGGATATGCCGTCTCATGGTGTTTCACCCAGGTTATATCGACGCGTACTTGCGAGATAACTCGACCATGCTCGAGGCCCGCATCCGGGAAGCCGCGATGCTTGTCGACCCTGATGTCGCCGCATGGCTTGCAGAGCAGGACGTGGGGCTCGTGACGTACGCGGACCTGACGTAAGCGTCCGCTGGGGCAATCTCGCCAATTCACGCTGAATGGCGTACTGCCTGAAGCACGTCGTTGTGATTTTGAAGAGAGGTGGATGCGCTATCTAGAGGGGAAGATGCCGCACGCGGGCATCGATAGAGTTCACTGCAAAGATTGGAGCTGAAACATGGCGGTATTCGACAAGATCCAAAACATAATGGATAAGACAATCGCACCTGTGGCAAGCAAGGTTGCTGACAGCAAGATGCTCGACGCCCTCATGGGCGGCATGATGTGCACGCTGCCCATGACCCTTGGCGTCTCGGTTATCGCGATTCTCATCAACTTCCCCATTCCGGGGTTCTCCGATTGGGTGGTTTCGAGCGGTCTCATGGCGACCGGCAACTCCATCCTCACCGTTACCATGAACATGATGGGTATATACATCTCCTTCTTCATCGGTTTGAGGTGGGGTAAGGTATGCGGCCTTAGCGGTTATACCGGTGGCATCGTGAGCGGCGCGGTGTTTTTGGCATTCATGCCGCAGCAATCGTTCGAGGATATTCCCATGGCGAGTTTCATCAACACGTCGTACATGGGATCGAACGGCATCTTCGTCGCCATTCTGCTTGGCCTGATCGTGCCGAAGGTGACAGCCATTTTGATGAGCAAGCTTGAAATCAAGCTCCCCGATATGGTTCCGCCCATGGTTGCAGACTCGCTGTCGCCGATGTTTGCCGCCATCGTGCTATTCACTGCGGTGTGGTTCGCCAAGTGGGGTCTTTCTTTCACCCCGTGGGGCAACCTGTTCGATATGATCAACACCTTGATCGGCACGCCGGTCACGATGGTCGGTGCCTCTCCTTTGGCCTATATCATCGTGTGCTCGCTGCAGTCGATCTTCTGGTTCTTCGGTGTCCACCCCAACGTGATGCTCAACTTCTACGCTCCGGTAATCATGGCTTGCAGCGCTGCTAACACCGAGGCCATCATCGCGGGCGAGGCACTGCCCTATGGCGCTTGGGCCGTCGTCGCGCTCGGCACCGCCATCGGTGGCCAGGCTAACGCCCTGGGCATCAGCATCTCGCTGCTCTTCACCAAGTCCGAGCGCTTCAAGGCGATTCGCGGCATCGCGCTTGTTCCGTCGCTTTTCAATATCTCCGAGCCGCTCATGTTCGGTCTGCCGGTCGTGCTGAATCCCACGTACTTCATCCCGTTCGTGCTGAACATCCCGGTCTGCGCCATCGTGGTCCAGGCGCTTTACGCCCTCGGTCTTGGGGCTGCGTTCAATCCCACGATTCAGCTTCCCTGGGTGCTTCCCCAGCCGGTCATCGCATTCATGCAGGGCGGCATCGGGTGCCTGGTGATCTCGGTTGCGGTTTTGGCGGTGTCGGTGCTCATGTATACCCCCTTCACCCTTATGGCTGATCGCCAGGCGTTGCGAGAGGAGCAGGCCGCTCTCGAGGAATCGGCCGCATAGGGATTTTCATATTCACACCATCATTTTCCATGAGGTTGGGAGCGTAGGATGAAACATATCGTACTTATGTGCGCCGCGGGCGCTTCGACGAGCATGCTGGTACAGCGCATGCAACAGGCGGCTGAAAAAGACGGTTTCGTGTGCACCATCGAGGCGCACCCTGTCAACCAAGCGGCGGAATATGCGGATAGCGACGTTATCCTGCTGGGACCGCAGGTTCGCTTTGAACTCAACAAGGTGAAGAATCAAGTGAACTGTCCGGTGGAGCCGATTGATATGACAGCGTATGGGACAATGAACGGCGAGGCCGTGCTCAAACAGGCTCGAAAGTTGCTGGGGGCATAGCCATGTCAGAGATCAAACAAGAAGCGATCGATCAGTTTGAAATGACGTGCTTCTCTATCGTCGCTCAGGTGGGGAGCGCGCGCAGCTGCTACCTCGAAGCGATAACCTGTGCCGAGAATGGTGATTTTGAGGCCGCCCGGAAACTTATCGACGAGGGCAACGTGGTGTTCAACGCAGGCCACGACGCTCACATGAAACTGCTTCAGCAAGAGGCCAGCGGCGAGGAGCTGCCGTTTCGCATCATCTTGCTGCATGCGGAGGATCAGCTCATGAGCGCTGAGGGCTTCCGTATCCTTGCCGAGCGCTTCATCACGGTCTATCAACGCATGGGTGCAAGCGCCTAACTGATTATCTGACGGGAAGCCGGGACTGCCATGCAGCCCGTCTTCCCGTTTCATGAAGATGTTTTCACGATCGAGGAGGTACCCAATGGCATTTCCGGAAGGTTTCCTGTGGGGTGGCGCCACCGCCGCCAACCAGTATGAGGGCGGCTGGGAAGAGGGCGGCAAAGGACCGAACACCTCGGACGCCATGACCAGCGGTAGCCATACGGTGTCACGGCAGATAACGTGGCGTAATACCGCGACAGGGGAAACCGGCGCGCTTCCCGTGTATGCGGTTTGCGAGGAGGGACTTCCTGAAGGGCTGGAGGTGGCGGTGGTTGATGGCTACTACTATCCCAGCCACACGGCCACCGACTTCTACCACCACTACGCCGAGGACATCGCCCTCATGGGCGAGATGGGCTTCAAGTGCTTCCGCCTGTCCATGAACTGGGCGCGCATCTTCCCCACGGGCGAGGAGGCTGAGCCCAACACCGAGGGTCTAGCGTTCTACGACGCCGTGTTTGACGAGTGCGCTAAGTACGGCATCGAACCGCTCGTGACGCTCTCGCACTACGAGACCCCGCTCGCGCTCGTGAACAAGTACGGCGGTTGGAAGAGCCGCGAGCTCATCGACCTGTTCGTGCGCTACGCCACCTGCGTCATGAAGCACTATCAGGGCAAGGTGAAGTACTGGCTCACCTTCAACGAGATCAACATGATGAGCATGGGGAGCTTCATGGCGGGCGGGCTTACGGATGGGAGCCCCCATGCGAAGGCCCAGGCGGCGCACAACCAGTTCGTGGCGTCTGCCCTTACGGTTCGGTCGGCGCACCAAATCTCCCCTAAGATCATGGTGGGTCAGATGCTCGCGTACAACCCCATCTACTCCTATTCCGCCGACCCCGCCGATCATCTGCTCGCCATGGAACGCGAGCGTGACGCGCTGTGGTATGCCGACGTGCAGGTGGGCGGCCACTATCCCGCCTATCGCTTGAGGGAGATGGAGCGCGCGGGCATCAAGCTGGAAATGGGCGAGAACGACCTCGAGCTTCTCGCAACCTATCCGGCAGATTTCCTGTCGTTCTCGTGCTACGGAGGCTCGACGGTATCGTTGCGCCAGAAGGAGCTCGAGGTCGCGTCCGGCAATCTCGCTTTCGGCATGGTGAAAAACCCCTACCTCGAGACCAACGCCTGGGGCTGGGCGACCGATCCGTACTGCCTGCGCATCGCCTTGAACGAGCTCTACGACCGCTATCACAAGCCGCTTTGGATCGTGGAGAACGGTATCGGCTGGAGCGACGAGGTGAAGGCCGACGGCTCCATCCATGACGGCTACCGCATCGACTACCTGCGCAAGAACATCCAGAGCATGGAGGATGCCGTGGAACTCGACGGCGTGGACCTCATGGGCTACACCATGTGGGGCTGCATCGACCTGGTCAGCGCCGGCACGGGCGAGATGCGCAAGCGCTACGGCTTCGTCTACGTCGACCGCGACGACGAGGGCAAGGGCACGCTCGCGCGCAGCCGCAAGGACAGCTTCTATTGGTACAAGAAGGTCATCGAGAGCAACGGCGAGGACCTGGACTAACCCTATGGGACAGGGGATAAGATTATGGACTGCTATTTCGGTATAGATGCGGGCGGCACTCAGGTGAAATGGGCGGTGGTGAACGCCGACTACCACATTGAGGAGCACGGAAGTATCCCAACATGCACCTCGCCCGCCGACCAGGTTATCGAAACGTTCCGCTCGGTGATCGAGCCCCATCGCGCCCGGGTGAGGGGTGTGGGAATAAGTATGCCCGGAGTCTTTTCCGAAGGCGATTCCGATGGCGTGGTTGGGGGAGGCGGCGCCCTTCACTGTTTGGACGGATATCCGCTCGGTCGCATCTTGCGCGAGAGCACGGGGCTTCCCGTAACCATCGAGAACGATGCGATGTGCGCGGCACTGGGAGAATATGCCGTCGGCGCGCTGAAGGGGGTCTCCCTGGGGTTGATGGTGGTGATCGGTACGGGTCTCGGCGGTGCCATCGTTGTTGACGGTCACATCTTGCGAGGCGCGCACAATCTCGCCGGCACCGTGTGCTTTGTGAGCAACGATGTGCGCAAGCCCGTGACCTTTGGGTCGGTGTACGGTGATGTCACCAGCTGGCGGGCGCTCCGAGACCAGGTGTGTGCGGCGAAGGGGATTGATCCGACCGATGATATCGACGGATATCGGATTTTCTCTTGGATTGAAGAGGGGGATGAGGACGCTCGTCGCGGTCTGGATGCATACGCGTTGGTCTTCGACAACATGCTGATGGGGTTGCAGTCGGTCATCGACCCTGAGGTCATCGTGGTCGGCGGCGGAATCAGCGCCCGTCCCGAGCTGTTTGAGGCATTTGAGCGCATGATGGATCAGGCTCACGTTCTTCCCATCATACCGAGGCCCTGCATCAAGCCAGCACAGAACGGCAACGATGCCAATTTGCTTGGCGCTGTGCGCACGCTGCGCCGCTCGCTTGGCGAGTGCGATTGATTGGCGGCTGGTGGCCCGACTCGCGGCCTCCTGTCCTAAAAAAAGAGTATGGGCTCCTTCGTTCATTCGAACGAAGGAGCCTACGTTTTGTAAGGGGCCTCCTGGCGAATTTTCATTCGCCAGGAGGCCTTTTGCTGTTGATCGAGAATGTCGCTGGACAGTTAGTTCAGATACGTATTTTTCAGAGGGTGTGTAAAGGCCGACCTGAGCCCGATTGGGCTGAATTTGACTTTCTGAACCGGTGGAGACGCTCATATAAGGGGGAGAAAGGTTGTCATGGGGCTCAAAGTGACTTCAAACCACTCTATTAGCGCCAAGAAGCACGGCCAAAAAATACGTATCTGAACTAACTGTCCACAACCCTCCGCAAACCTTTCATTCCAACCCAAATCAGCCAACGTACGTCATAGCAATCCCCGGTAGGTCGAGGGGTGCTTTGCGGGCGGGACAGGCTTTATCTGAACGACTTTGCAAAGCAACCGGAGTGAAGATAAAGCCTGGCCCGCCCGCAAAGCACCACGCAGACCGCAGGGACGGGAGCAGCTATACTACTCTCAGTAGTTAAGGGTCGCGGATTGGCCGCGTCACCGCTCTCAACAGGAGGTCTTTGTTTATGGCAGATCAAAAGCCGGTTGTCGGGATCATCATGGGTTCCAAGTCCGATCTGGGCGTTATGGAAGGCTGCACCGCCGAGCTCGAGGCGCTCGGTGTGCCCTATGAGCTCGTGATCGCGAGCGCACATCGCACGCCGGCGAAGGTCCACGAGTGGGCTTCGACCGCTGCCGGTCGCGGTATCAAAGTGATTATCGCCGCCGCCGGCAAGGCCGCTCACCTGGGTGGTGTCGTGGCTGCTTTCACGCCGCTGCCGGTTATCGGTGTGCCTATGAAGACGAGTGACTTGGGCGGTATGGATTCGCTGCTGTCGATGGTGCAGATGCCTTCGGGCGTGCCCGTGGCCTGCGTTGCCATCAACGGCGCCAAGAACGCCGCCATCTACGCCACGCAGATTCTAGGCGCTTGCGACCCCGAGTACCGCAAGGTTATCGAGAAGATGAAGCAGGAGATGGCCGACGCCTAGGCGTTCCGCCGTTTCACCGCAGTATAAGGAGAGCCATGTCCGACTATCAGGGAAAACGATTCAAGGCTTCTCAGATTCCCGATCCATCGAAGCCGGGTGCTGCCCATGCGGCGCAGCAGGGTCGGGCATCCTCTCCTCAGCAGCCGCGCGCGCCGCGTCCCGTAACGCCGACGTCCCATCGTCGTCAGGATACGCCGGCTGCGTATCGTCCCTCGTCTTATAGCGCAGCTAAGAAGCCGCCCCGGTCTTCATCGCATGCCGCGTTGTCGGATTACACCGAGCCGCCGCGCAAAAAGCGTCGCTCCGTCATTCCCATTCTGCTCATCATCATCGGCATTGGCCTGATCGTTGCTGCGGCCGCCATCTTTATCAATGCGCAGATTGGCTACAAGCAGGCGAGCGAGTCGTACCAAAAAATCGAAAAGCAATATGTGGGCGACAAGGACGCCAGTGGCGTCCCGATTATTGACTTCAACGCGCTCGCCCAGACAAATCCCGAGGTCGTCGGTTGGATTTACGCACCGGGTACCAACATCAATTATCCCGTGGTGAAGACTACTGACAATTCCAAGTATCTCAACACGCTGTTCGATGGCACGTCCAACGCTTCGGGTGCCATCTTCTTGGATTGCGATGACACCGCGCCGGGAATGGTTGATCAGCAAACCACGATCTACGGACACCATATGAACGATGGGTCGATGTTCAACGTGATTTCGGACACCACTGATCAGACGACGTTCGATAGCATCGAGTTTGTGTATTACATCACACGGGATGCTACGTATAAGCTGCGACCACTGGCGACCAAAGTTGTCGAGGACACGTATGCCAAGGCGCGCGCGACCAACTTTGAGGGCGACGACGGGCTGACGAATTATCTGTCCGAGATGCTTGACGGCGCTTCTGCCGTGGCGAGTGATGCCACCGATCGTGCCGCTTCGGCAACCAAGGTTGTAACGCTCGTGACCTGCCGTTCGCTGTCGCTGAGCAACACGCGTGCCGTCATGGTGCTCACGCCGGTCGAGGAATAGATTATCCAGGGGTAGCTGATTTGGGACGGGCTCTTTTAGCTACTCACTGACAGTAGAGGGAGAAACGATGCTCGAGAATGGCAAAACGATGCCTTCGGTTGATGCTTGGCTGCGCGAGGCCAAGGCCGATTCGTCGGCACCTGCGTGCGGTATGTATCTGACACATAACGGTGTGGTGCGTGCGACGCCCAAGGCCGAGGCGCGCGGTGTCGAGACCGATGGCGTGGCGCCGGGCCACAAGGTGGGAGGCATGGTGTTCGGCTACGACGCCAGCAAGGTGCAGGCTGCTATCGAGGCCACGAGCGCGATGCCGGGTATCGGCTATGTGCGCGTGTGGCTGGCAAGCGGCGAGCTCGCCGTGGGTGACGACATCATGCTCGTGCTCATCGGCGGGGACATTCGCCCGCATGTGGTCGATGCGCTGCAGGCACTCGTTGGCACCATCAAGAACGAATGCGTAAGTGAGGTCGAGCGCGAGGCGTAGAGGCTTGCGTCGATAGAAGACTCGTTTATAAAAATGCCCGCCGGTACGTGTGATACCGGCGGGCATTTTGCGTTTTGGACGCGGTTGACGCTACACGCGCGTCGCATCCTTGGGGCTCATGGTCATGCTCTGGAAGCGATTCTCCATAAAGTCATTATCGAAGTACTTGCCGTAGAACTGCGCGACGGGAATATCCGGCTCCGTGCCGTTGACGCGCTGGTACCAGTAGTCGAGCGACTGCAGTGTCATAACGCCATCGACCAGCATAATGATGGTGAAGATGACGGTAGCGGAGTAGCGGCTCTTCCACGGAATCATATTGATGAGCTTGAGCAGCCTCGGCAGCAGCAGCTTGATCCAGATGAGGCCACCCAGGCCCCACAGGCAGGCGAAGCCCGTGCAGGTACGTCCGCCGGTAAGGACGGCGAGCGGATCGGGCATGCCAAAGAGCTTCATATGCGAGTAGCTCCACGAGACCACGCCAAACGAGGTCTGCATAAACCAGCCCACGAACACCTCAAAGCTTGCACCGAGCAGCGCACTCACCAAAAAGATAATGATGGGGTTCATTTTATAGAAGCGGTTGAGCACCATGGTCATGAGCACGGCGCCAAATCCGTAGATGGGGCTGAAGGGGCCAAACAGCATGCCGGCGCGGTTCTGGTAGACGCCCGGGTCGTCGACCGTCATGTGCCAGATGTCCTCGGCGATCAGGCCGAGTATGCAGCAGACAAAGAATACCCAGAACAGGTTGAAGTAGTTGAGCTTGATGTAGCCTTCGCCGGTTTCATCGCGCCCGAGCATGCCCTCGGCGGCGGCGTCGCGATCGAGCATTTCCTGCAGGCGGCGCTGCAGCTCGCGCTCTTGGCGCAGCGTGGGGTCGACGGTGGCCGAAAGCGCGACGAGGATGCCGAGCTGGATGGCAGGGCGAAGCAAGAAGGGCCCGATGCCCTGGAGCATCACGTCGACCAAAAGCTCGACGACGGTGAATGCAATAAGGATGTAGGACAGGCGAGCGGCGTTGCGGCGCTGGTTTTTGATAAGGTCCAGGCCAAAGATGATCAGGATGACGGCGCTTGCCGCAGAGAGCATGATGCCGGCGACGATAAGGCCGACCGCGACGAGCGTGTTGTCGCCGAGCTTGGCGGCGGCGTTGCCGTTGATGAGCGCGGTGATGACCTGCCACATAAAGGCGCCGACCGAAGGGAGCGTGCCCACGCCGGACAGGATGCACAGGGCGGCGTATACCTTAATGATGAGGGGGATCTTCTTGACCTCCGTGGCGCTGGGGACGCTGGGGTCGAGTTCGTTTCGATCCATACATAACCTTTCTCGTTTTGCTGTAGGTACAAGGATACGCCGCCGACCTGCCAAAAGACAGGACGAACGTCCCAATTGCAACAATGTAACCCTCAACGGTGAGCGAGGCGCGTCGCAACGGAAACATGCGGGATCGTCGACCCCGAGGCGGTTGCCCAATAAAATGTTTGGCTGCAAAACGGATTATAAGCTCGGTGGGCTTTTAAAAAGCGCTGTTCATGCGCGGGAGTGCTTGTCTTGCCGTGCGTATAATAGGGCAGGTAACGCCAAATAACGAGGCTCTGAGGGGATGCCATGTCTCAAGAAACCATCCACGCGGCCGAGCGCGCCGCGGGACAGGTGAAGACCATGTCGACGTATGATCCGGACTCCGACCAGCTGCATGAGGAATGCGGCATTTTTGGTGTGTGGGCACCCGATCGCGATGTGGCTCGACTGACGTACTTTGGTCTGCGCGCGCTGCAGCATCGCGGCCAGGAATCGGCGGGAATCGCCGTGGGTGATGGCGGCACGGTTATGGTTCGCAAAGACCTGGGACTGCTCGATCGCGTGTTCTCCAACGCCGACCTGTCGACGCTCTCCGGCCAGCTGGCCGTGGGCCACGTGCGCTATGGCACCGCCGGCGCCAAGAGCTGGGAAGCCTCTCAGCCGCATCTTTCTACCATCAACAGCGTCATCATCGCGCTTGCTCACAACGGCACTCTGGTCAACACCGACGAGCTGCGCCGCCAGCTGATCGAGCTGGGCGTGCCGTTCCTCTCCAATTCGGATTCCGAGGTCGCGACTAAGCTTATCGGCTACTTTACTCAGCGTACGGGCCACCTGCGCGAGGGCATTCGCAAGACCATGGAGCTCGTGCGCGGCGGCTACGCCATGACGCTCATCAACGAGCAGGCGCTCTACGCATTCCGCGATCCGCACGGCATTCGCCCGCTCGTGCTGGGCAAGCTGGTGGACGAGGGTTTGGACCAGGCCGATGCCGCATCCGTTTCGCAGCTGCCGTCGCAGGACGGCGCCGCGACGGTCGACTCCGCCGTCCATGTCACGCGCGCCGGCGGCTGGGTCGTTGCCTCCGAGACCTGCGCACTCGACATCGTGGGTGCCGAGTACGTCCGTGACGTCCGTCCCGGCGAGATCTTGCGCATCAGCGCCGAGGGTCTGGTATCCGAGCAGGGCGTGCCTGCAGCCGAAGAGCCCGCCAACTGCATCTTTGAGCAGGTCTACTTCGCCCGTCCCGACTCCATCATGAACGGCAAGAGCGTCTATGCCTGCCGTTACGACATGGGCCGTCAGCTGGCACACGAAGAGCCCGTCGAGGCCGACCTGGTCATCGGCGTGCCCGACTCCGGCCTGCCGCCCGCGGAGGGGTATTCGCACGAGAGCGGTATTCCCTTTGGCGAGGGCCTCATCAAGAACCGCTACGTGGGCCGTACGTTTATCGAGCCTACGCAGGAGTTGCGCGCCATGGGCGTGCGTATGAAACTCAACCCGCTGCGCGACAACATCGAGGGCAAGCGCCTGGTCGTCATCGACGACTCCATCGTGCGCGGCACCACCATGGTGCAGCTCGTCAAGATGCTGCGCAACGCTGGTGCCAAGGAGATTCACATCCGCATCAACTCGCCCGAGGTCATCTGGCCGTGCTTCTACGGCATCGATACCGACGTGCAGTCGCAGCTTATTAGCGCCAACAAGACGGTCGACGAGATTTGCGAGTACATCGGCGCCGATTCGCTGGCTTTCCTTTCGGTCGAGGGCCTGCTGAAGGTCATGCCCAAGGGCGGCTACTGCGATGCGTGCTTTACCGGCCGCTACCCCGTGGCGATTCCCGAGAGCTTTGGCCGCGATAAGTTTATGGAGGGCTTTAAGCCCCGCAACCTGGATAAGCCGCTGCACTTTGACGACGACGCCGTGGTCGAGAAATACGACGACCGCAGCTGGGAAGAGGAGCACGGCGAGGCCTAAAGCCTGCCATGTAGGGACAGGTTTATTCTGGTAGGTTTTACCTGCTGTTTTGTTGATATGACGGCGTGTGCTGTTATGGCACACGCCGAAATGAACGCAACTATGAGCACCGTTTGGCGCCCGCGCGGCGGACGGTAGTGGGAGAGGA
This sequence comes from Collinsella sp., assembly GCA_046979165.1. Lineage (GTDB taxonomy): Bacteria > Actinomycetota > Coriobacteriia > Coriobacteriales > Coriobacteriaceae > Collinsella. The sequence goes on along the minus strand of JBKWJT010000002.1, from coordinate 473,438 downwards.
AGGCTCAGATGAGCGACAGCAAGCATGTGACGTATGAGGATGCCGGCGTCGATACCGCTGAGGGCGGCCGCGCCGTCGACGCTATTAAGCAGATGGTCAAGGACACCAATCGCCCCGAGGTTATCGGCGGTATCGGTGGCTTTGGTGGCTTATTCTCGGCCGCCGCGCTTAAGGATATGGAAGACCCGATTCTGATTAGCGGTACCGACGGCGTGGGCACCAAGCTCGTGCTCGCCCAGATCATGGACCGTCACGAGACGGTGGGCCAGGACCTGGTCGCTATGTGCGTCAACGACATTCTGGCTTCGGGCGCCGAGCCGCTGTTTTTCCTGGACTACGTTGCCATCGGTCACATCGAGGCCGGGCACATGGCAAAGATCATCAAGGGCGTGGCCGATGGCTGCAAGCTCGCGGGCTGCGCGCTCGTGGGCGGCGAGATGGCCGAGCACCCCGGCGTCATGGCGCCTGCCGACTACGACCTCGCCGGCTTTACCGTGGGTGTCGTCGATCGTCCCAAGATGCTCGACCCCGCGAACGTCCGCCCCGGCGACGTGATTCTGGGCCTGCCTTCCACCGGTGTGCACTCCAACGGCTACTCGCTCGTGCGTAAGGTCATCGGCGTCGACGGTATTAAGCCGGGCACGCCCGAGGCCGCCGCTAAGGCCGAGGAGCTGAGCCGCCCGCTCGAGGAGCTTGGTGGTGCATCGCTGGCAGACGCTCTGCTGGCCCCCACGCGCATCTACGTCAAGCCGGTTCTTGAGCTGCTCCGCGGCGGCGCTCCGGTGCACGCCATCGCCCACATCACTGGCGGCGGTATTACCGAGAACCTCAACCGCGCGCTCGCCGACGACGTCGACGCCGTGGTCACCCGCAACGGTGCCGAGATGGGTTGGGACGTTCCGCCCGTCATCACCTATGTGTCGCGCCAGGCCGAGCTTGCGCCCAACGAGGCGTGCAAGACCTTCAACATGGGCGTTGGACTGTGCCTGATCGTCGCCCCCGAGGACGAGGCCGCCGTGACCGAGGCCCTGGTCGCGCTGGGCGAGAAGCCGTTCCGCGTGGGCGAGTGCGTCGAGGGTTCCGGTAAGGTCGTGTACTCCGATGAGCGCTAACGAGCAGATGACTGCCGCCGAGGGCCTGGATTTTGTGCCCTATACCCGTCCGACCGGCACCGATACGGCCGAGCCGCTCAAGATCGGTGTGCTCATCAGCGGTTCGGGTACCAACCTGCAGGCGCTGATCGATCTGATCGCTGCCGGCAAACTCAACGCTTCGATTGAGCTTGTGGTGTCGAGCCGTCCTTCGGCTAAGGGTTTGCTGCGCGCTGAGCGCGCGGGCATCCAGACGCTCACGCTGTCTAAGGATGTCTATGCCGACCCTATTGCCGCCGACGAGATCATCGCGCACGAGCTTCTCGAGCGCGGCTGCGAGTATGTGGTCATGGCCGGCTACATGCGCATGGTGCACACGCCTCTGCTGGCGGCGTTTCCCAACCGCGTGGTCAATCTGCATCCGGCGCTGCTGCCGAGCTTTACCGGTGCGCATGCGATTGACGACGCCTTTGCGCGCGGCGTCAAGGTAACTGGCGTGACCGTGCATTTTGCCAACGAGATCTACGACAACGGTCCCATCATCGCCCAGCGTGCGCTGGCTGTTGAGGAGGGCTGGGATGTCGACACGCTCGAGGAGCACATCCACGCGATTGAGCACGTGCTGTATCCCGAAGTCGTGCAAATGCTCGCCGACGGCCGCGTCCACGTGCTGGAGAGCGGCAAGGTCGCAATTGACGCGCCTCGCGGCTAGCGGCGCACAGTACAATTTAGCCGAGTAGTCAGGGTGGTCATTGGCGCCAAGGCGCGCGTGGCCACCTTTTGTTTTGGGTAGTCATCGGGGACGGTCTTTAACGACTAGGTGAGAGAGGTGAGCGCATGGCGGATAACGAAGCTCTGTTTACGCCTGAGCTGGTGTTTTTTGATTGGGGGTGTGCAACGCCGGATGAGGTGTTTGCGCGGCTCGAGGGCGAGCTTGCACCACGTGGCTACATTGCGTCCGGTTGGCTCGACGCCGTTCGCACGCGCGAGGATGCCTACCCCACGGGTCTTGCCATGCCGGCGGCAAACATTGCCATTCCGCATACCGATCCGGGGTTTGTGGCCAAGCCCTATATCGCGGTGGTGAAGCCCGCCGCGTCCGTGACATTTAACGCTATGGCTGGCATGGGCGCTCCGGTGCCGGCGCAGATCGTCATCAATCTGGGTATTGCCGAGCCAGGCGGCCAGGTCGAGGCCCTGCAGGCGCTCATGAACATCTTTATGGACGCCGATGCCGCAGCCGACGTGCTCGGCCAGACCACGCCCCAGGGCATGGTCGACGCCATCCGCCGCCACTTCTAAGGTGCCGGCTGCCAGAGCTGTCCCCTTTGCACCAAAATGGTGCAGATTAACCTGTCCCCAATGCACCAAGCGTGCCGCGGGGGCTGCGTTGTGACACAATGGCGTTTGTTCGATTCGTTATGCGAAAGGCCAACTATGGCAAATAAGAAAAAGAACCCCGCGCCCGAGCCGACGCCCGAGCAGCAGGCTCGCGCCGCCTCCAGTTCTCGCAAGAAGCAGCGCAAGACGTACGTGTCTAAGACCGTCAAGATTGTCCTGGTGGTTATTGGCGTGCTGGCAATGCTACTTTCCGTCTCGGCGATGGCGTGCTCCGGCCTTATGTCGCAGGCCGAGGATACCTCGGGCTACAAGCTGACCGGCGGTGTTGCTGCTACTATCAACGGCACCAACCTCACCGAGGACACCGTGACCAAGCAGATCATGAGCATGCGCACGTCCTACGGCTACACCAAGGACGAGGATTGGGCGCAGTATCTGGTTGACAACGACCTCACGCCCAAGAAGTACCGCAAGCAACTCATCGACTCCTACACGCAGCAGATTCTGCTTCAACAGGCACAGAAGGAGAACGGCGTGACGGTGTCGGATGAGGAGGTCGAGAAGGCTTGGAAGGACGCGTGCAAGAGCGCGGGCGGTGCCAAGGCCTTTAAGAAGACCCTCAAGACCTACGGCTATACCGAGGACACCTACAAGGACTCGCTCAAGGAGAGTCTGGCGCAGCAGAAACTCAAGGATGCCGTCGCGCCCACGAGCAAGCCCAAGGACAGCGAGATTGTCGATTACATCAACGAAAACCTGTCCAGCTACAACGACGCCCGCCGCTCGTCGAACATCCTGATCAAGGTTGATTCCGACGCCTCCGACGAGGACAAGGCCGCCGCCAAGGCCAAGGCGCAGGAGTGCCTGGACAAGATCAACTCCGGTGAGCTGAGCTTTGAGGACGCCGTTGAGCAGTACTCCGAGGACACAGGTTCCAAGGAGAAGAAGGGCGATGTGGGCTGGGATAAGCTCACCACCTTTGTCGACAGCTACCAGACGGCGCTCGAGGGGCTCAACAAGGGCGACGTGAGCGAAGTCGTCGAGTCGACCTATGGCTACCACGTCATCAAGTGCACCGACTACTTCCATGTCGATAATCAGGTTGATGACATCAACCAGGTGCCCAAGGCCATCAAGAAGTACGTTTCCAACGTGGTGAAGACGCAGGCGGCCAGCACCGCGTACAGCGAGTGGCTGGAGCAGTACAAGAAGGATGCCGACATCACCGTCAACCCCATGCCCAAGGACGTCCCGTATAACGTCAGCCTGAAGGGCGTCACCAAGAGTTCGACCGACGATTCGTCGACGACTGAGTAATCATGGGGCGGTGCTCGCGCGAGTGCCGCCCACCCTATTAGAGAGGATTTGCAGATGACCAACGAAGAGCTGCAGAAGGAAATGATCGCGGCCATGAAGGCCAAGGACAAGGTTCGCCTGTCTATCATTCGCCAGGTTAAGGCCGAGGTGAAGAACATCGAGGTCAACGAGCGCCGCGATGTGACCGAGGAAGACGTCAACAGCATGATCAAGCGTCTGATCAAGCAGACGAGCGAGACGCTGGAGATGTCCATCAAGGCCGGCACCGACCAGGAGCGTACCGACAACCTGACCGAGCAGGTCAAGATTCTGGAGAGCCTGCTGCCCGCGCAGGTTTCGGGTGAGGAGCTCGAGGCTCTGATCGAGCAGGTTATCGCCGAGCTGGGTGCCACGTCTAAGAAGCAGATGGGCCAGGTTATGGGTGCCCTGGGCAAGGCAACCGGCGGCAACTTCGACAAGCCGGCCGCAGCAAAGATCGTCGGAACCAAACTCGCGTAGGGGCCGAGCGGTACATAGTTGATGTTGAGGGGGCGTGACCATTGCGGTCGCGCCCCTTTTTGCTGGGCTGGGTACTCATTGGGGACAGACTTAAATGAGTGCCCAATGAGCGGGTACTCATTTAAGTCTGTCCCCAATGAATGGGTTAAAGGTTGCGGGTTCTTTACGGGAATGTAGTGTGGGCTGCGGAAACGTGGTTCTTTCCGTACAATAGTTCAACTCGTGTAAACGCAGGGAAGGGACATTCATGGCAGACATGATCGAGATCAAGCATCTCAACAAGTACTTTGGCGACCTGCATGTGCTCAAAGATATCAATCTCACCGTCAAGCGCGGCGAGAAGCTCGTAATGATCGGGCCTTCCGGTTCGGGTAAGTCGACGCTCATCCGTTGCGTCGATTATCTGGAGGAGCCCACTTCGGGCGAGGTCGTCATCGACGGTACGCCGCTCACCAAAAAGAATCACCTGGAGATGGCTCGCAAGTATAGTTCCATGGTGTTTCAGCAGTTCAACCTGTATCCCAACATGACGGTGCTGGGCAACCTGACGCTCGCGCCCATCAAGCTGCAAAAGAAGAGTAAGGAGGAGGCGACCGAGATCGCCATCGCCGCGCTCAAGCGCGTCGGCATGGCTCATAAGGCCGGCGAGTATCCGCAGAATCTCTCGGGCGGTCAGCAGCAGCGTATCGCCATCGCCCGTGCCCTGTGCACCAAGCAGCCCATCATCCTGTTTGACGAGCCGACCTCGGCGCTCGACCCCGAGATGGTCCAGGAGGTTCTGGACGTTATGATTGAGCTCGCGCAGGAGGACATCACCATGATCTGCGTGACGCACGAGATGGGTTTTGCGCGTCAGGTGGCCGACCGCGTCATCTTTATGGAGGACGGCCGCATTCTGGAGGAGGGCACGCCCGAGCACTTCTTCGATAACCCCGAGAACCCGCGCTGCCGCGAGTTCCTGTCCAAGATTCTGCACTAGGCGCGGTGATGGACATGACGGATATGACGAGGGCGGCCGTGTCGCGCCGCCACTTTTTGCAGCTGGCGGGCGCCGGCATGCTCGCGCTGACGGGGACCGCGCTTACCGGTTGCGGCAACTCCGCCGGCGGCGAGGGTTCCGACAAGGGGTCCAAGCTTGCGGCCATCAAGTCGCGTGGCCATCTGAATGCCGGCGTTAAGAAGGACGTTCCCGGCTATGGCTATTACGACACCGCCAAGGGCCGCTTTGAGGGCATGGAAGTCGATTTGTGCTACCAGATCGCCGCTGCCGTCTTTGGCGTGAGCTACAAGGAGGCCCGCGCCCAGGAGCTTGTCGAGTTTACCGACGTAACGCCCAAGACACGCGGCCCGCTGATCGATAACGGCCAACTCGACGTGGTCGCGGCGACCTACACCATCACCGACGAGCGCAAGAAGAGCTGGGATTTCTCGACGCCGTACCGCACCGACTACGTGGGGCTCATGGTCAAGAAGCGTTCGGGCTTTACCTCGATTGAGGATCTGGACGGCAAGGTCATCGGCGTGAGCCAGGGTGCTACCACGCAGGGCCTGATCGAGCAGATGATCAAGGACAACGGCTTTAGCTGCAAGCCAGAGTTTAGGGCCTTTAGCGGCTATCCCATCATCAAGAGCTCGCTCGACGCCGGCAATATCGACGTCTTTGCCATGGACCGCTCCACGCTGGCCGGTTACATGAACGAGACCGTTGAGCTGCTGCAGCCCGAGGTCAAGTTTGGCGAGCAGGGCTACGGCGTGGCGACCAAGAAGGGCTGCGACCTTTCGGCCGTGGTCGATCAGGTGATTTGCGATCGCCTGGCCGACGGCTGGCTCGACCAAGAGGTCAAGACCTGGGGTCTTGTATAGGCGCATCGTCCAAGGAAGGAATCAAATGCTCGAAGGATTATTTGACGCCGACCGTTGGTCGACGACATTTCAAAATATGGGGCCCTTCTGGGAGGGCTTTGGCGTGACGCTGCAAGTGGTCGTTGCCGGCCTGCTGTTGTCGCTGGTGCTGGGCACGCTGCTGGGCGTGTTCTCTACCACTCGCTCGCGCGTGCTGCGCGCCATAAGCCGCGTGTACGTGGAGTTTTACCAGAACACCCCGTTGCCCGTGCAGGTGCTCTTTATGTACATGGCCGGTCCGCAGTTTTTGCAGGCCATAACCGGTGCCGACCAGCCGGTGCGCATCGCGCCGTTCGTGCTGGGCTTCTTGGGCGTGGGTCTGTATCACGCGGCCTACATTTCGGAGGTCATCCGCACTGGTATCGAGGCGGTTCCGCGCGGTCAGATGGAGGCGGCCCAGAGCCAGGGCTTCACCCGTGCGCAGGCGTACTGGTACATCGTACTGCCCCAGACATTCAAGATCATTCTGCCGCCGCTGTGCAACCAGGCGCTCAACCTGGTCAAGAATACGTCGGTGCTGGCGCTTGTGGCCGGCGGCGACCTTATGTACCGTTCCGACAACTTTGTGAGTCTGTACGGTTACCTGCAGGGATACATCGTCTGCTGCCTTATGTACTTCATCATCTGCTTTCCGCTCGCCATACTGGTGCAGTGGCTCGAGCGCCGCTCCAAGGAGCGTCCGCGCGGTGTGAGCCTGGCCGAGCTGGGGCTCGACAACGTAGAGGAGGCCTAGCGCATGGAAATCTTCAACGCGACCAACCTGCTCTACATTTGGGGCGGCTTTGTTAAGACGATCGAGATCTCGGCGCTGTCGATCTTTTTCTCGCTCATCTTTGGCACGGTACTGGCGCTCGTTAAAAGCTATGCGCCCCGCCCGTTCCGTATTTTGGTGAGCGCCTATATCGAGCTGTTCCGCTGCACGCCAAACCTGCTGTGGATCCTGTTTATCTACTTTACGGTGCAGGGTTTGGACATTGTGATTTCGACCATCGCTTTTACGCTGTTCACCAGCGCTGTTATGGCCGAGATTGTGCGCGGCGGCCTCAACTCGATTCCGCGCGGCCAGTTTGAGGCGGCGCAGAGCCAGGGCTTTGGCTTCTTTGCCACCATGCGCTACATCATTCTGCCGCAGACATTTAAGACGATCATTCCGGCGCTGTTTAGCCAGTGCACGACTGTCATTAAGGACAGCTCGTATCTTTCGGGCATTAACGTGGCCGAGCTCATGTACACGGCAAACGTCGTGATGGCCCATGCGATCGACCTGTCGCAGGTGCTTATGCTCTACGGCCTGGTGTTTGCGATGTACTTTGTGCTCAACTTTGGTATCTCGCTGCTGGTTCGCGCATATCAGAGGCGAATGGTGGCAGCGTAGAATGTGGCAAAGGGACAGTCCCTTTGTCACATAGAGAAAGGAATCGCGATGAGCGATCTGGAGAATAAGAAGAGTCCTGTGGTCATTACCATCGCGCGCGACTTTGGCGCCGAGGGCCACGAGATTGGTCGCATGCTTGCCGACGAGTTGGGGATTCCGCTGTACGATAACGAGCTGCTGGTACGTGCGTCGCTGCGCGCGGGCGAGTCGCTCGACAAGATGGCTGCCTATGACGAGCGTTTGGCCGTGGAGAACATGGCGTTTCTGCCCGACCGCTACGATGCCCGTTCGTACTCGGACAAGTTGTTCCAAAAGATGAGCCAGGTGATTTTGGACCTGGGCGAGACCGAGAGCTGCATTATCGAAGGCCGCCTGTCCGATTACCTGTTGCGTAATAACCCCAACCACATTGCCGTGTTGGTGACCGCTCCCTTTGAGGACCGCGTCGAGATCGTGCGCAAGAAGCGTGGCCTTAATAAAAAGAAGGGCGCCAAGCTGGTCAAGCAGCAACAGAAGGCGCGTGAGGCGTTCTATAAGCGCTACAGTGCCGGAAAGTGGAAGATGACGAGCGGTAAAGACATCGTCGTCAACCGCGCCAAGCTGGGCCGCGAGGGTTGCAAAGACGTTATTGCCGCAGCCTACCGCTACAAAGTAGCGCAGCTCGAAGACTAACCGACCAAAAACCACCACAAAGGGGACAGGCACCTTTGTGGTGGTCGGTCGACTGGCATAGAAAAAGTCCCCGCCGGGCGTGTGCTCGACGGGGACTTTGCCGTTTGGTGGCTAGCGCTGTAGGTGATTACTCGCCCAGCAGGCTCTTGGTGATGGAAGCGGCGGCCTTCTTGCCGGCGCCCATCGCCAGAATGACCGTAGCGGCACCGGTGACGATGTCGCCGCCGGCCCAGATGCGGGGATCGGTGGTCTGGCCGGTCTCCTCGTCAGCGACGATGTAGCCCCACTTGTTGAGCTCCATCTTGCCGCCGATCTTGGCAGCGAAGGGGTTGGCGTTGGTGCCGATAGCCGAGATTGCGACGTCGCAGGGAATCTCCTCGATGGCGCCCTCGATGGGCACCGGGCGACGACGGCCGGACTCGTCAGGCTCGCCGAGCTCCATCTTCTGGACCTTGACGGCGCACACGGAGCCGTCCTCGCCAGCGACAAACTCGAGCGGGGAGACGAGCGGCAGAACCTCGACGCCCTCGGCCTTAGCATGGTGCAGCTCGGCGCGACGGCAGGGCATCTCGTCCTCGGTACGACGGTAGGCGATGATAGCGTGCTCGGCGCCCAGACGCTTGGCGGTACGGACGGCGTCCATAGCCACGTTGCCGCCACCAAAGACGACGACGTTCTTGCCGTGCTTGGTGGGGGTGTCGTACTCGGGGAACTTGTTGGCCTTCATCAGGTTCACGCGGGTGAGGTACTCGTTCGCGAAGAAGACGTTGGGCAGGTTCTCGCCGGGGACGTTGAGGAACTTGGGCAGGCCAGCGCCGGTCGCCACATAGATGGCGTCGAAGCCCTGCTCGAACAGCTCCTCGGCCGTGGCCATGTTGCCCACGACGGAGTTGTACTCAAACTTGACGCCCATGTCCTCCAGGCCGTCAATCTCGCGCTTGACGACCGCCTTGGGCAGACGGAACTCGGGGATGCCGTAGACCAGCACGCCGCCGCCGGTAAAGAAGGCCTCAAAGACGGTGACGTCAAAGCCATTGCGGGCGAGCTCGCCGGCGCAGGTGATGCCGGACGGGCCAGAGCCCACGACGGCGACCTTCTTGCCGTTCTTGGGAGCCATCTTGGGCGTGGAGGCGAGCTCGGGGCGGTCACCCAGGAAGCGCTCGAGCTGGCCGATGGCCACGGGCTCGGACTTCTTACCACGGATGCACTTGCCCTCGCACTGATTCTCCTGCGGGCAGACGCGGCCGCAGATGGCGGGAAGCATGGAGTCCTCGCGGATGGTATCGAGAGCGCCGCCGAAGTCCTTCTCGCGGATCTGCTCGATAAAGCGGGGGATGTTGATGTTGACGGGGCAGCCCTCAACACAGAACGGCTTCTTGCAGTTGAGGCAGCGCTCGGCCTCGGCCAGCGCCATCTCCTCGGTGAAGCCCTTGTCGACGGGGCGGAAGTCGCAGGCGCGCTCGGCAGCCGGCTCCTCGTTATCGGGGGTGCGGGGCGACTTCATATCGGCAACGAAACGACCGTTAACTAGTGGCATGCGCAGCTCTTTTCCTCATAGGCCTTGAGGGACGCGCCCTCTTCGGAACGGTAAGCGGCCTGGCGGGCACGAAGGTCATCCCAGTCGACCAGGGTGGCATCGAAGTCGGGGCCGTCGACGCAAGCGAACTTGGTCACGCCGCCCACCTCGACGCGGCAGCAGCCGCACATACCGGTGCCGTCAACCATGATGGGGTTGAGCGACGCGGTGATGGGGGTGTCGTACTTCTGGGCGGTGAGGGTCGAGAACTTCATCATCGGAACGGGGCCGACGCAGAAGACCTGGCTCACGGCCTTGTCCTGCAGCAGGCGCTCCAGCGGAGCGGTGACAACGCCCTGCTCGCCGTAGGAGCCGTCGTCGGTGGTGATGTGGATGTGGTCCTCGTCGAGGAGCTCGCGGAACTGGTCCTCCATGAGCAGGAGGTCCTTGGTGCGGGCGCCCATGATGGCGTGCACCTCGTGGCCGGTCTCGACCAGGTGCTTGGCGACCGGGAAGGCAATTGCCAGGCCGACGCCGCCGCCAATGACGGCGCAGGGGCCCTCGGCCATCTCGGTGGGAACGCCCAGCGGGCCCACGACGTCGCGCAGCGACTCGCCGGCCTCGTAGGTGGAAAGCATCTCGGTGGTCTTGCCGATCACCATGAAGATGAACTCGACCCAGCCCTCGTCACCGTTCCAGCCGGCCAGGGTAAACGGGACGCGCTCGCCCGTCTCGTTGGCGCGAACCATGAGGAACTGTCCAGCGTGCGCATGCTTGGCGATTGCGGGCGCCTCGATGCGGAACTTGAACACCTTCTCCGAGAACTGCGTCTTCTCCAGGATCTTATACATAGAACCCCTCTCTTGTTAGGGCCGCCGAACCGTGCCTCCACGGAAATGGACGGTAGCCCGAATAAAACCGTACGCGCACAGGCGTTGTGCAGACATACGGTGCAAATTATACCCTCATGGACATGTCACTTACGTGTGTCTTCGGCGGTTGGGAGCAGGGTTTATCCACTTTGACCTACCAAAGGGGGAGAGGTTTATTTTGGTCGGTTTTATCAGGTAAAACGGCAAATGGGGCCGGCCTCGGGTTGCGATGAGGCCGGCCCCATTTGGGGTGCTATGCATGTATGTCGGCGCGCGGTTGATTGCGATGCCGCAACTGGGGCGTTTCCGCAGGTAAAACCTGCCGAAATAAACCTGTTCCTAAATGATAGGTTTTAGTGCTTGCCGTTGGCGGAGGCGGCGCCGTTGACGTGGTCGCGGGCATAGATCACGCCGTGCACGATTGCCAGACCGGCGGCATCTGCGGCGCGGGCGCAGGTGTCCTGGAAATCCTCGGCCTCGCGGGCGCGCAGCTGCTTAAGAACGTAGTCGGCGACGGCCATCTTGCCGGGAGGGTTGCCGATGCCGGTGCGGATGCGGCTGAAGTCGCGGCTGCCCATCTTGTCGATGATGGAGCGCAGGCCGTTGTGACCGGCGTGGCCGCCGCCCACCTTAACGCGGACGTCGCCGGCGGGAATGTCGAGCTCGTCGTGAATCACGAGCAGCTCCTCGGCCTTGATCTTGTACTCGCGGCAGAGCTTGGAGATGGGCCCGCCCGAGGTGTTCATGTACGACTGCGGCTTGACCAGTACAATCTGGCGCTTGCCGTTCTCTTCCTCGGCATCGTTGATGTTGATGAGCGCGACCTCGGCGCCTGCTTGGTTTTTCCAGTACGTGACGCCGGCCTGACGGGCCAGCTCGTCGATCGCCTTAAAACCGGCGTTGTGGCGGGTCTCGGCATACTCATCGCCAGGGTTGCCAAGTCCGGCAACCATGCGAATCTTAAGCGGCTGTGCAGCTGCCATATTTGTCCTTCCGTTACACATAAGAGTTTAATCAACGACAAAGGCTACCACGCCCGCCGAAGGCGAGGAAAGGTTGCAGTAAAGTCATTTCAGAAAATAGCTGCCCCGAGACAGCAGGAAGCCCCGGACACGCCGGGAGGGGTTATCAAAGCGAACATCCCGCAGCCGCAAAGCGGCGAGGACGTTCGCGTGATAACCCCGCAGGCGCGTCCGGGGCTTCCGGAGGGATGCGAGGGTCGAGCGGCTACAGCGCGAAGTCGCCGCCGACGAGCGTGGAGACGGGCTCCTCGTGGTAAACGGCGGAGATGGCCTGAGCGAACTCCTCGGCGACCGAGATGGTCTTGATCTTGCCGCCGACCTCGACGGGAATGGCGTCGGTGACGAGGCACTCGACGATCGGGGCGTCGTTCAGACGCTCGATGGCCGGACCGGAGAAGATGCCGTGGGTGGCGCATACGTAGATGTCGCCGGCGCCCATAGCCTTGAGCTCCTTGACGTTGGCGCACAGGGTGCCTGCGGTGTCGATCATGTCGTCGTTGATGATGCAGGTCTTGCCCTTGATGTCACCGATGATGCCCATGACCTCGGCGGCGTTGTGGCGCGGACGGCCCTTGTGGGCGATGGCCAGGTCGCAGCCGAGCATGTCGGACAGCTTCTTGGCGGCCTTGGCGCGGCCCACATCGGGGGAGACGACAACCAGGTTGTCGGTGTCGAAGTGCATGTCGTTGTAGTACTGGCCAAACAGCGGCAGCGCGGACAGGTGGTTAACCGGGATATCGAAGAAGCCCTGAATCTGGCCCTGGTGCAGGTCGAGGGTGATGATGCGGTTGACGCCGGCGCGCTCGAGCAGGTTGGCGACGAGGCGGGCGGTGATGGGCTCACGCGGGCCGGCCTTGCGGTCCTGACGGGCATAGCCGTAGTGGGTGATAACGGCGGTGATGGAGCGGGCGGATGCGCGCTTGGCAGCGTCGGTGGCGATGAGCAGCTCCATGAGCATGTCGTTGACGTTGCCGCCGGCCACGGACTGAATCAGGAAGACGTCGGCGCCGCGGACGGTCTCGTCGTAGCGGGCGTAAATCTCACCGTTGGCGAACTGCTTTAGCGTAAGGCCCGAAAGCTCGACCCCAAGGAACTCAGCGATCTTCTGAGCGAGGGGACGGTTGGAGGAACCGGAATACACGCGGATGGACTTGCGCATATTCTCCGACTTCTCGGGATCATTAATCGGCATTACCCTTCTCCTTTATATCGAATGCCATATAGATGCCTTGTTGCATTGTAACCGCGCGGCGGGGTTTATCGAGTCTTGATAACGTCTTTACCGTCAACGGACACGAACCGACCACTCATCCGGCCGCGCAGGTCAGCATAGAAAAAGGAGCCGTCCCCACGGAAGCGGCTCCTTAGATGCTTGGTAAAACGTTATACCTCGTCGTCCTCGTGCAGGCGGCGGCGATAATCGGCGGCCCAGCCCTCAATATTTACCTGACGGGCGCGGCCCAGACCGAGTGCGTCTGCCGGGACCGGCTCAGTGATGACGGAGCCGGCGGCCACGAGCGCGCCGTCGCCAATCTGGGCGGGCGCGACCATCATGGTATCGGAACCGATGAAGGCATCCTTGCCGATGACGGTTTTGTGCTTGTGTACGCCGTCGTAGTTGCAGGTGATGGAGCCGGCGCCCACGTTGACGCCGGAGCCCATGGTCGTGTCGCCGATGTAGGACAGGTGCGGCACCTTGGAGCCCTCGCCGATCGTGGACTTCTTGATCTCCACGTGCGTGCCGGCCTTGGAGCCGTCGAGCATGTGGGTACCCGGGCGCAGGTAGGCGCGCGGGCCGCAGTCGACGCCGTTCTCGATGACGGCCTCGATGGCGATGGTCTCATCGATGATGCAGCCGCTGCCGACGGTGGTGTCGGTGAGACGGCTGTTGGGGCCGAGCTGGCACTCCTCGCCCACGGTGACGTGGTCGATCAGGTGCGTCTGCGGCCACACGACGGTGTCGCGGCCGATGGTGGCGTCGGGGCCGATCCAGGCCTGCGTGGGGTCGATGAAGGTAACGCCCTCGGCCATCCAGTGCTCGTTGATGCGGTCGCGCGCGATGGCGGTGAGCTGCGCGAGCTGGATGCGGCTGTTGACGCCCAGGCCGTCGCGGTAGTCATCGCAGTGGAAGATGGAGACTGCCTGGCCGTGGCCCTTGAGGATCTCGAGCATGTCGGGCAGATAGTACTCGGACTGCGCGTTGTCGTTGCCGATCTCGTCAATGTGCGCGGCGAGCTGCGCGCCGTCGAAGGCGTAGCAGCCGGCGTTGCACTCGAGCAGCGTGGCGGCCTGCTCGGGTGTGCAGTCCTTCTGCTCGATGATGCGTTCGATCTGACCGTCGGCACCCAGCTTGATGCGGCCGTAGCCGAAGGGGTCGGGCGGGGTCATGGTCATGACGGTGCAGGCGAGCTCGCCGGTGGCGACGGTCTGCGCGAACTTGGCGACGGTGTCGGCGGTGATGAGCGGCAGGTCGCCGTTGAGCACGACGACGGGGCCTTGCGTGATGCCGCAGGCCTCGAGCGCGATCTTCACGGCGTGACCGGTGCCCAGGCGCTCGGTCTGCTCAACGCACTCGACTTTGGTGGCGCTGTTGGCGTAGGCGCCGTCGATCAGGGCGCGCATCTCGTCGGCGTGGCTGCCGATGACGACCACGACGCGGCTGCAGCCGGCCTTGATGGTAGCGTCGACGATCCACTGGACCATGGGCTTGCCCAGGATCTTGTGCGAAACCTTACAGTGGTTCGACTTCATGCGGGTGCCCTCGCCGGCAGCGAGGATAATTGCGGTTGCGTCCATGTGATCTCCTGTTACGTTATAGAGACGTGCGTTTGGAAACGATACACGGCGCAATATGATACCGCAGGCATATGTTGAGCGCGTAGCGATTGGTTTGCGGCGGTTGAGGCTTGCGCCGCCGGCGTGGCGTTTGCACTGCTTGCGTGCGGCGTTGGCGGTGCTGCGGAGCTGTCGTTTGAGCGAGGGGACGGGGGTGCCCGTGGACAACATACAAGAGGAGTTTGGCGGCGAGCCCGTCGCGGCGTTCTCGATGTCGCATCCGGCTGTGCCGGCACTCTATATAGTGCTGACGCTGGGGCTCACCATGTTCTCTATGCAGCCGGTGCTGATTGCGCTGTCACTTGCGGGCGGGCTGGCGTATGGATTTGCGACGCGTGGGGCTGCCCGCACGCTGGGCGCGCTTCGCTGGCAGCTGCCGGTGATTTTGATTATCGCGCTGGTCAATCCACTGTTTGGCACCTCGGGCTCGACGGAGCTGTTCCGCATTGGCATGCGCGCGGTGTATCTGGAGAGCATGGTATATGGCCTGTGCATGGGTGGGCTGTTTGTGGCGAGCGTGCTGTGGTTTGAGGCCGCGGCGTCGATGCTCGAATACGACAAGGTGCTCGCGCTGCTGGGTAATGCCGCACCGGTGATCGCGCTCATGATCTCGATGTGCATGAGGCTTATCCCGCAGTTTTTGCGCCGCGGTCGTACGGTGCTGGCGGTGCAGGATGCGATTGACGTGCCGGGGCGCGCGCCGGCCGATCCCGTGCGCTCGCGTCTGCGGGCGTCAAGCGTGTTGATGGGCTGGGGCATGGAAGATTCGCTGGATCGCGCGGACGCGATGCGCTCACGCGGGTGGGGTGCCGCGACGCGTCGTACGACGTATGCGCGGTATCGACTGGGACTCAGCGACGTTGCCGCGCTGGTTGGGCTTGCGCTGTTTGGCGTGGCCACGGCGGCAGTGGCGTGGACCGCGACGACGCAGTATTCGTTTTATCCGCAGCTCTCGGTGCCGGCGCCGTGGCTGGGCTATGTCGTGTACGCTGCCTGGATGGTGCTGCCTTGCGCGTTGCACGCGATTGATGAGAAGAGGTTTGGCTGATGGCTCGGTTGGATAGGGGCCCGGTGTCGGGCGCGGCGTGCGGCCCGGACATGCCGGCGATTGAGGTGCGGAGCCTGAGCTTTGCCTACCCCGATGCTGATGCTGCGGTGCTCGAGGGGCTCGACTGGTCTGTTCCCCAAGGTGCATTTGCGTTGCTTGTTGGCGGTACCGGATCGGGTAAGTCGACGCTGCTGTCGCTGCTCAAGCCCGAGATCGCGCCGGCGGGCGAGCGCACTGGCGATGCGCGCGTGCTGGGCGAGAACGTTGCCGACATGGACGCGCGGGCATCGGCGGAGCGCGTGGGCTATGTGTTCCAGGATCCCGAGAACCAGATTGTGTGCGAGACCGTGTGGCACGAGATGGCGTTTGGCCTAGAGAATCTGGGCGTGTCGCGCGACGAGATGCGCCGCCGTGTTGCCGAGACCAGCTATTTCTTTGGTCTGGAGGACTGGCTTCATCGCGATACCGACACGCTTTCGGGTGGCCGCAAGCAGCTGCTGTCGCTTGCCGCCGTCCTGGCGCTGCGTCCGCGTGTGCTGCTACTCGACGAGCCCACGTCTCAGCTCGATCCCGTTGCCGAGAAGAATTTTCTGCACGCGCTGTTTCGCGTGAACCGTGAGCTGGGCTGCACGGTTGTTGTGGCTACGCATCAACCGCGGCCGATGCTCGAGTATGCGACGCGTGCGTACCGGATTGAGGGCGGTCGCGTGCGCGAGGTGGCGGATATGGCTTCTTTGGGACGCCGAGAATCGCTGTTTTCCGATGACATGTTGGGGTGGGGTGCCATCCGATGTGCAAATAAAGGAGTATTCAGCAGGCGTGAGGACAATTTGGGCTCTCTGGAGCCGCCCGGGGACGTATCGAGCGCGAAAAAAAGTTCAGAATTGGACAAATCGTCCGAATTTGTGGCGCAAACGTCGCTCGAGAACGGCTCGGAAGCCTTCCCGCGCACGGATGGAAGCAGAATACTCCAAAAAATGCACGGCGGGTCGGCTACCACCCTGTCGGAAGGCTGGTTTCGCTACGATCGAGCGTCCGGTTGGGTGCTGCGCGGGCTCGATGTGACGTTTTCAGCCGGCGCGGTGCATGCGATCGTGGGCGGAAACGGCTGCGGCAAGTCGACGATGCTCTCGGTGCTGGCCAAGACGGCTAAGCTGCAGCGTGGGCGCATGGTGCGCGGGGCGGCTTCGGCGGCGCTGCTGCCGCAGAACCCCAAGGCCCTGCTGGTTGCCGAGACGGTGCGCGACGAGCTGATGGAATGGGCTTCGACCTGCGGATATGACGAGAACTTGGCGCGGGAGCGTGCGGCGCAACTGGGATTGGACGGCCTGGAGACGCGCCACCCTTACGACCTCTCGGGCGGACAGCGCCAGCTGCTTGCACTGGCAAAGCTGCTGCTGATCGGCCCCGAGCTGCTGCTGCTTGACGAGCCCACGAAGGGCTTGGACCTGGAGAGTCGCCGCATCATCGCCCGCGCCCTGCGTGACCATGCGAAGGCTGGCGGCACCGTCATCATGGCTACGCACGATCTGGATTTTGCTGAGCAGGCTGCCGATGACATTGCCATGATGTTTGACGGTGAGATTGCCTGCATGGAGCCGCCGGCCGACTTCTTTGCCGACAACGTGTTCTATAGGGCGTGATGGGATGACGGACTGTCGTTTCTCGCGCTTGCTTGCAAAACTGGAGATCCCGCTGCTGCTGGCGGTGCCAGCCGTGATGGCTGCGGCGTTGCTGGCGGGCGTTGAGCAAGCGGCACTTGCCATGCTTGTCGTGGTGGCGCTGGTGCTCGCGCTGTTCTTTGCGGGTTATGAGGCATCTCGTCCGGGTTTGCGCCAGATTATGCCCACGCTGGTGCTGGCGGCGCTGGCGGCGGCGGGGCGCATCCTGTTTGGGCCCATTCCCGACTTTAAACCGGTGAGCGCCATCGCCATTATCGCGGGGGCGACGCTTGGTCGCCGCAATGGTTTTATGGTTGGCGCGCTGGCGGCGCTGACCAGCAATTTCCTTTTTGGACAGGGCATGTGGACGCCGTGGCAGATGTATGCCTGGGGGCTCGTGGGATACATTGGCGGTGCGCTGGCGTATGCGGGCGCGTTCGACCGCGCCGACGGCACCGTGCGCATGCCGGCGCTGCTGGCGTACGGCTTTGCGTCGGGCCTGCTCTATGGCGTCGTGATCAACGCGTATGACATCATTGGGTTTGTACAGCCGCTTACTTGGGCGGGTGCCGTGGCACGTCTTGCCACGGCAGTGCCGTTCGATATTACGCACGGACTCGCGACATGCGTGTTTTTGGCCGCCTTGTACAAGCCCTGGTGCCGTCGCATCAACCGCGTCGTCGTGAAATACGGACTGTAGGGCTAGTTGCGCCGAGGCGGGAATCAATACTGCTAAAGTGCCATTTTAAAACTATGCCGGTTTACGGGGCTAGATTAGCACAGGCAGACCATACCAGTTTTTTCCGAAATAGAGCAAGCCGTTCACCTGCGGTTTTATTATCTCGGAATTGTGTATGGTTGGGGGTTCGCGATTCAGCCCCGTAAACCGGCATAGTTTTGGAATGGCCGGCTGATACGACGGGCATCGTGGCCCCCAGAGAGCCAAATTGATCCATTTTCTTCCGTCTCCAGATGTCCCCAGGAAATCAGTTGACGGCGCTTGCCACGAAACTGGCCCATCTACTACGTTTAGCTTGATACCCCCGACCATGACCGCGTTTTATGAAAAACCGCAGGCTTTCTACCTGCGGTTTTCTTTTTGCGTTGTTCGCTGTGGTTGAGGGTAGTGGCTTAAACGTAGTAGATGGGCTGGTTTCGTGGCGGACGGGGTCACGCGGGCGCCCTTGCGTGGGCAAAAGTGATCCGTATTCCTTCGTCCCCGGGGGATCATTTGGGGGCTAGAGCTCTAGCGTGAGGGTGACAGGGCAGTGGTCGCTGCCGAAGATGTCGCCACGGATACCGGTGTCGCGAACGTTGGCGGCGATTGCGTCGCTTACCAGGAAGTAGTCGATGCGCCAGCCGGCGTTGTTCTTGCGGGCATTAAAGCGGTAGCTCCACCAGCTGTAAACGCTCTCGACGTCGGGGTTTGCCGCGCGCCAGGTATCGGTAAAGCCGGCGTTGAGCAGTTCGGTAAACTTGCCGCGCTCCTCGTCCGAAAAGCCTGCGTTGCCGCGGTTGGACTTGGGGTTCTTAAGGTCGATCTCCTCGTGCGCAACGTTAAAGTCGCCGCAGGTCACGACGGGTTTGCCGGTCTCGCGCTCGAGCGCGCTCAAAAAGCCGCGATAGGCATCATCCCAGGCCATGCGCACGTCGATGCGGGCGAGTTCGTTTTGCGCGTTGGGAGTGTAGACATCCACAAACCAGAATTTGTCGAACTCGAGCGCGCAGACGCGGCCCTCGGTTGCGGCTTGGGCGACGAGCACGGCCGCCTCGCCTTCGCCGGCGTAGGGCAGCAGCGCGTCGGCGTGCAGCACGCGCAGCGGCTCCTGGCGGCTAAAGACCGCGGTGCCCGAGTAGCCCTTGCGCTCGGCGTAGCTCCAGGTTTGGTGATAACAGGGCAGGTCAATATCAACCTGGCCTTCTTGCAGCTTGGTCTCTTGCAGTGCCAGGATATCGACGTCGAGTTCTTGCGCGATCTGGATAAAGCTCGGGTCCTTTTTGAGCACGGCGCGCAGGCCGTTAACGTTCCACGAGGCAAAGGTGTAAGTCTGAGGCATGGTGTCCTTTCGACGGGGTTGGCAGGCTTAAGATTAGCGCAACAGGGGCGGGGTGGGATCCGCGCATGCTGACTTAAAGGCCGCATACTGGGACGTCGCTCAACGCTGCCCGACTAACTAAGGACGGAGGACTCATATGGCGCAGGCAATATCGGACCCCAGGCAGGCCTCCGCCGCGCTGGCGGATCTGTTTGACACCCACAAGCGCGTGGTCTTCTTTGGCGGCGCTGGTGTTTCCACGGCAAGTGGCATCCCCGATTTCCGCAGCGTGGACGGCCTGTATCACCAGCAGTTTGCCTATCCGCCCGAGACCATACTGTCGCATAGCTTTTACGAGGCGCATCCTGCGGAGTTCTTCGACTTTTACCGCACCAAGATGATCGCGCTTAACGCTAAGCCCAACCGCTGCCACATCAAGCTGGCCGAGCTGGAGCGCGCCGGCAAGCTTGATGCCGTGGTGACGCAAAATATCGACGGCCTGCATCAGGTGGCCGGCTCGCAACGCGTGTTCGAGCTGCACGGATCGGTCCATCGCAACATTTGCCAGTCGTGCGGCGCGGTCTATAGCGCCGAGTGGATTTGCTCGCGCGAGCACGAGGACGCCGCGGGTGCGCCTGTGTGTCCTGCGTGCGGCGGGCGCATCAAGCCCGATGTAGTGCTCTACGAGGAGCCGCTCGACGAGCACGTGCTGACCGGTGCCGTTGCCGCCATCGCCGCGGCCGATGCCCTCATTGTGGGCGGGACCTCGCTCGTGGTGTATCCGGCGGCAGGCCTTACGCGTTACTTTACCGGCGATACGCTGGCCATATGCAACCTTGCTCCCACCGATCAGGATGCAAATGCCGACCTGCTGATTTCTTGCGACATCGCGGCCGCGTTTGCGTTCTAGCCCGCGCGCGCGGATACAATAGAAAGACTGAGTGCAAAGCGACCCCGCCGCCAGCTCCCCAAGCTCGGCGGCGTGGGCATTTTAGGAGGATGTTCATGGCGAACGACAGCAAGACATGGCGGTGCGGAAAGTATGAGCTCAGCTTTGACCGTCCGCGCATCATGGGCGTCCTCAACGTGACGCCCGATTCGTTTAGCGATGGCGGGGAGCACTTCGACCCGGATGCCGCCATCGAGTACGGCCTGGCGATGCTCGACGCCGGCGCCGACATCATCGACGTGGGCGGCGAGTCCACGCGCCCCGGTTTTACCCCGGTCAACCCCGACGAGGAGGCTCGCCGCGTGCTGCCCGTGGTGCGCGCGCTGGCCAAGGAGGGCGCCATCGTCTCGATCGACACGCGTCATGTGGCGGTTGCCAAGGCGGCCGTGCGCTGCGGCGCCTCGATCGTCAACGACGTGACCGGCTTCACCGATCCCAAGATGGTCGAGTTTGTTAAGACGAGCACCTGCGGCGTCATCGTGATGCATGCCGGCGAGGTCGCCGCGCCCACCCGCACGCACGCAACGGTGCAGCTCGATACCTCGGCAGCGGCGTTTGTTGCCGAGAAGGCGCGCGAGGCGGCTGCCGAGGCCGCGCGTGAGGCCGAGAAGCCGGCTCGCCGCCGTCGCGGCAAGTTGCTGGGCGAGCCTAAGCCGGAGGCCAAGCTTCCGGGCGGCGTGGTGCAGCCCTCGTTGCCGTTTGGCGAACCGGAGCCCACGTCCGAGCCTGCAAGCGAGCAGGAGACGCCGGCCGCCGAGCAGGTTGCTGCCGCCGAGACCGTCGCGCCCGCGCCCGAGGCCGCGCCCGCAGCCACCGAGGTCGCATCGGAGCCCAATGACCACCTGGCAGCCATGATGCGCCGCAGCGCCCGCCGCGAGGAAGCCTACGTGCCCACCTCGCAGCTCCGCCGCTTCACCCTGCCCGATTCGGCGCCCATCATGCGCCGCGTTATGGGCTTTCTGTCCGACCAGGCCCGCACGCTCATCCATGCCGGCGTGTCGCGCGACCGCATCTGCATTGATCCTGGCCCGGGCTTTGGTAAGTCGGCTAACGAGGACATCGTCATCCAGCGCGAGACTGCCAAGATGGCGTCACTGGGCTATCCGCTCATGTGCGCCGTGTCGCGCAAGCGCTTTGTGGGCGCCGTCTCGGGTGTGACCGAGGCCGCCGAGCGCGATGCCGCTACGTTTGGCGTGTGCCTGGGCGCCATCCAGGCCGGTGCCAACATCGTGCGCGTGCACGACGCCGCGGGTTTTGCGCAGTTCCTGAACGGTTACTGGGCGGTTGCCAAGCCGCAGCCGCGCCGCGCGTTTGTGGCTGTGGGCTCCAACCTGGGGCATCGCTGCGACAACATCCGCGCTGCACGCGAGATGATCGCCGAGATTCCACTCACCTGCGTGTCCAACTCCTCCAAGATCTACGAGAGCGAGCCTGCCTACGAGACGCGCCAGGACGCGTTTGCCAACGCCGTCATCGAGATCAAGACCGAGCTGGCGCCGTTGGTGCTGCTCGACGAGCTTATGAAGATCGAGGCCGAGCTGGGGCGCGACCGCTCCAAAAAGGCCAAGGCCAACGGTCCGCGCACCATCGACCTGGACCTGCTGTGGATGGACGGCGAGACCCACGGCGGCAAAAAGCTGCGCCTGCCGCATCCGCTGATCGGCGAACGCGATTTTGTGCTGGTGCCGCTCGAGGACCTGATGCACGACCCGGCGCGGTTCTTCCGCTACAACGGCGTCGAGGTCAAGGAGCCCGAGGACCGCGTGGGCCATATCGTGGGCGAATTGGGGCGTATGTAGATGATCGAGATGAATGCTGTTGCCGCTGGCGCCGAGCTCGACGCGGCGCGCGACGCGGGCCGCGAGGGCATGTCCGCGGGCTGGTGCGCGTGGAGCGCGGGCGATGCATCGCTGATGTTTTCGCTGGTCGTGCGCCCCGATGTGAACATGCATGCCTTCCACGGCCTGCCGTTTGTGGCGGCTATGGGCATGATGGACGCGCTTGTGGGCACGGCTTCGACGCCGGGGTTGGGCCTTGCCGGTAAGGTGGGTATCCAGTGGCCGAGCGATATCGTGTGCGGTGCGCCTGCGTTTGAGACGTCGCTCGCGCGTGTTGCCGTGAACGGCGGTGCCGGTGCTGCGGGCATGTTCGGTGCCGTGACGGTGGATATTGAGCGTTCGGCGCTGAGCGAGCTTGGTGTGGACGTGGCTGACGAAGCGCTGGTCGAGACGCTGGCCGCCGCCGTGCTGGCCCGCGTGGACGCCTGGGCGGTTGTTGCCAACACGCCGCAAGGCGCCGCAGGGCCGCTGGCTCCCGTGCTGGGCGAGTACTTCGACATGGTGCCGCTGCTGGGTCGCCAGGTCGCGGCGGTGTCGCCCAACGGCTTGCCGCTTGCGGTCGGCGTGTTCGCGGGCCTGGACATCTGGGGCCGCGCGACTATCAAGACCGACGCCGGCGAGCAGGAGTTTCCGCCCGAGGCCGTGCGGATTCGCGGTCTGTAGCGCGGGGCGTTCGCGCCCAAAGATAGACATGACAACAAGACCCTCCTCGGCCTGTGCCGGGGAGGGTTTCGCCTATCTGGGGAATGGGTTGCCAGCGCCCTATTCCTCAAAACTGAAAAATTTTCGTTTTTGAGGAATAGGATTAAGGCAGCTCGGTCTTTCGCGAGGTATATTCGCTATAGAGCCTATTCCTCAAAACTGAAAATTTTTCAATTTTGAGGAATAGCGATAAAAGACCGCGAGGAGGCCCCAATGAAACTCATCAATAGAACGTCATATATGGACACGTTGACGAGCCTTATTGGCGTGCCGGACATCAAGGTCATCACGGGCATCCGTCGTAGCGGTAAATCAAAATTGCTCGAGGCCCTCCGCGATTACGTGGAGGCAAATCTGTCCAATTCGAATGTCATCCATATCAACTACAACCTCGATGAGTTCGAGAATCTGCTCGAGTATCACGCGCTGCTCGCCTATGTAAAAGAGCATCGAGTGTCCGGCAAACAAAACTTTCTGCTTATCGATGAAGTTCAGATGTGCGACGGTTTTGAGCGTGCGATCAACAGCCTCCACGCATCCGAGCAGTACGACATATTCATTACCGGATCGAATGCCTTTTTGCTGTCGAGCGATCTGTCGACGCTCTTTACGGGGCGTACGTTTGAGATCGAGGTTTTCCCATTCTCGTTTGAGGAGTATCGACTCTATGGCGACGAGGGCGAGGTCGACCGCGACTTCGATGAGTACGCGAGAACCGGCGGTATGTCCGGCTCCTACCCTTATCCACTGCAGGAGCAGCGTTATCAATATCTCTCCAATGTCTTCAAAACGCTCATCGTGAGAGATATCGTGCAGCGGCATAACGTGAGAAACGAATCGGCGCTGCTGCGCATTGCCGATTACATGATGGACAACGTATCCAACATAACGTCGGCACGTAACATTACGGATATTTTGAACGCGGATGGGCTAAAGATAACGAACAAGACGGTCGGCACGTACATGGGGTGCCTGTGCGATGCGTTTGCCTTCTATAAAGTTCGTCGGTACGACATCCGCGGCAAAAAATACCTTAAGAGCGGCGAGAAGTATTACCTGGCAGACCACGCGTTCAAATACGCGCTGCTCGGTACACGTGATATGGATTGGGGACGCGTATACGAGAACATGGTGGCAATCGAGCTGCTGCGCCGCGGATACGAGGTATACGTCGGCGTGCTCTATAAAAAGGAAATAGACTTTGTAGCAATCAAGCGAAGCGAGAAGCTCTACATTCAGGTGAGCGACGACATCAGCTCGGATAAGACATTTGAACGCGAGATTTCACCACTGCTGAGCATTGGCGACGCGTACCCCAAGATGATTCTCGCCCGCACGCATCACGAGGCCACGGACCGCAATGGGGTGCAGATCGTGGACCTGGCGAGGTGGCTGTGCGACGAGGCCTAGCAGAAAGCCCTATTCCTCAAAACTGAAAATCTTTCGATTTTGAGGAATAGGGCCGATGCGTTGCCTAGTTCGCCGCTCGCGCTCGTGCTCGACTTAAGCCCCTGTCCTATCCCAGCTCCTGCATGCGGCGGTAGATTTCGCAGATACCCTTGATGGTGAGCTGTCCGTCGACCACGTCGAAGGCATCGGTCGAATCGGCGACGATGCTGGCGAGACCGCCCGTGGCGATAACGGTGGCATCCTCGCGGCCCAGCTCGCGCTTCATGCGCGCGACCAGGCCCTCAGCCATGGCGGCGGCGCCCGTTACGGCGCCGACCTTGATGCACTCCTCGGTATCGCGGCCGATGGCGTGCTCGGGCGCCTCGAGCGGCACGCTGGCGAGCTTGGCGGCACGGGCGGCAAGCGCGTCCATGGAGATGCGGATGCCCGGCGCGATCGCTCCGCCAATGTAATAACCGTCCTCATCGATGACGTCGATATTGGTCGCGGTGCCAAAGTCCACCACGATCGCTGGCGCGCCGTAGAAAGCTTCGGCTGCGACGGCGTTAGCTACGCGGTCGGCGCCCACGGCCTGGGGTCGCGCCGCACGCAGCTTGGTCACGGCGGCCGTCTGCGGCCCGATGACGATGGCGTCTGCGGCAATGCGGTCGGCCACGGCGTGCCATTCGCGCGAGAGCTGCGGCACCACGCCGGCAAAGGCGATCGCGTCGACCGCGCCGAGCGAGAGGTCGTACATCTTAAAGAAGCCCATCAGGCGCACGTGGATCTCGTCGGCGGTATAGGAGCGGTCGGTGGGCATGCGCCACGACTGCACCAGCTCGTCTCCGTCAAACAGGCCCATGGCCGTCTGCGTATTTCCCATATCGATAGCGAGCAGCATGTCTACTCCCAGTGTTGGCATAAAAGGACGCGCACCATTGTATACGTGCCGCCGACGGCGCTCGGCTGCGATTCGTTTACGGTGATAGGGGCTGAGGGGTTTTAAATATGAAGGAATTATGCTCTACGAGATTTTCCTTGCCGCTTACCGAACTCCCGCGTAATATTCTTTCTTGCGCACATGAAGCGCCCAGACATTGCGGGGTGGAGCAGTCTGGTAGCTCGCCGGGCTCATAACCCGGAGGTCGTAGGTTCAAATCCTGCCCCCGCGACCAAGAACTTGCAGCTCGTCGGCCTAGCCGGCGAGCTTTTTTGTTATTTCGGGACCGTGTTTTCGATCCAATTCTCGGCCTCTCAAACAAAATCTCGATCTGTAACATCTAGACCCGATTTGGGCGGCTAGGTGTTACAGATCGAGATATACCGGTGGGCTTGGTCGTGTTTGTCTAAATCTGTAACACGAGGGACGGATTTTGCCGAGTTGTTGTTACAGATTTAGATTTTCTAGCAGGCGGGTTTGGTTTGTCTCGATCTGTAACAGGTAGGGGTCAAAAGTGGGCCTAGCTGTTACAGATCTAGATTGTTGAGGATGGGCCGAGAGGAATGTCTCGATCTGTAACAGTAAGACCCGGTTTTGCCGCGCAACTGTTACAGATTGAGATAAACCGGCGGGCAAACCGACGGGCCGCCCCGCCCCATCCACCTGCCGCTACCTGCTGTCCGCCGATTTCCGTTGTGCTGCTGTATTCCCATGCCATATCCTCTAGATAACTACGCGGCATCATCGCCGCCGCGCCTACAAGAGAGGAATGTCCATGACCACACCTGCATCCAAGCTGCTCCAGCCCATTACGGTTGGCCCCCTTGAGCTCAAGAACCGCATTATGTTTCCGCCGCTGACCACCGGCTACGAGGAGCGTGACGGTTCCATCGGCGAGCGCAGCCTGGCTTTTTACGAGCGCTTGGCCCGTGGCGGCGTGAGCTACATCGTCATCGGCGACGTCGCTCCCGTCATGACCGCAAGCCCCACGCCCAAGCTGGCAACCGACGCCCAGATCCCCACGTTTAAGGCGCTGGCCGATGCCGTCCACAAGCACGGCGCCAAGGTCGCGCTGCAGCTGTTCCACCCCGAGTACGATGTGCCCGGTGTCGGCCGCATGGTCATGGGTTCCATGGCCGCCGCCAAGGCCGCGCAGGAGGCCAAGGCCGCCGGCGACGAGGAGACCTTTGCCGCCAAGATGGCCGAGTCCAACGAGATCCGCAACCAGGCCTACGCCAAGCTGCATCACGACATGCAGCACTTTGTGAACGAGGCGAGCGTAGAGCAGCTCACCCAGATCAAGGAGGCCATCGCTGCCTCGGCCGCTCGCGCGCAGCAGGCCGGCATCGACGCCATCGAGGTCCACGGCGACCGCTTGGTGGGTTCGCTGTGCTCGGCCATCCTCAACCAGCGCACCGACGAGTACGGCGGCTCGTTCGAGAACCGCGTTCGCTATGCGCTGGAGGTCGTCGCTGCCATTAAGGAAGCCGCGCCGCAGCTGATGGTGGAGTACAAGCTCCCCGTGATCATGGAGAACCCCGACGGCACGCCGCGCGGCAAGGGCGGCCTGCAGCCCGACGAGGCCTGCGAGTTTGCCAAGCTGCTCGAGGGCGCGGGCATCGACATGATCCAGGTCGCACAGGCCAACCACACCGGCAACATGGGCGACACCATTCCGCCCATGGGCGCCATGCCCTACAACTGGACGCTGCCCGTGGCCGAGCGCGTCAAGGCCCTGGTCTCCGTGCCGGTGGCAACCGTCGGCCGCGTGGTCTCGGTCGAGGCCGGCGAGAAGATTCTGGAAGACGGCGCGGCCGACATCATCGCCTATGGCCGCTCGCTCATGTGCGACCCCGACATTGCGCTGAAGGCCGCCACGGGCGAGCCCATCCGCGAGTGCCTCAACTGCAACAAGGGTTGCGTCGACGCGATTCAAAACCGCAAGTACATCTCGTGCGTGCTCAATGCCGAGAACGGCGACGAGGCGACCATCGCCATTAAGCCGGGCGAGGGCGACAAGAAGATCGCCGTGGTGGGCGGCGGCATCGCCGGCCTGGAGGCCGCACGCGTGGCGGCCAAGCGCGGCTACGATGTGACCGTCTACGAGGCGAGCGACCATCTGGGCGGCCAGATTGTGCTGGCGGCCGCGCCTCCGCGCAAGGACGAGATCATGCGCTCGGTCGAGTACTACGAGAAGATTCTGCCCGGTCTGGGCGTGAAGGTTGAGCTCAACCATGCCGCCACCGCTGAGGACCTCAACGCCGCCGACGCCGCGATTGTGGCTGTGGGCGCGCACGACGTGGTCGTCCCCGTTTCGGGTGCCGATTCGGACAAGGTCGTCTCGAGCTGGGACGTGCTGGCCGGCAAGGTGGAGCTTAGCGGCCGCGTCGCCGTCATTGGCGGTGGCCTGGTGGGCACCGAGACTGCCGAGTACCTGCTGCAGCACGGCTGCGAGGTGGCGATCGTGGAGATGCTCGACAAGATTGCCGCGGGCGAGTCCGAGACCATTCTGCCGCTGATTATGAGCGACTTTGCAGAGCACAACGTGGAGCAGCACGTGAAGACCCGTCTGACCGCCATTACCGACGAGGGCGTGGAGGCCATTCGCACCATCGAGGACGGCGCCGAGGAGCCGGTGAAGATCGCCTGCGATTACGTGGTGATGGCCGTGGGCTCCAAGGCCAACGCGTTTGACTTGGACGGTGTGACGGTGCCCGTGACCTGCGTGGGCGACTGCTCGGGCGAGCGCACCGCCGACATTGCGAGCGCCATCCGCACGGCATATCACGCGGCCAACGAGCTGTAGTTGAACATCGCGGCCAGGCGGGGCGGTAGCACGGATCCGCCTCGCCCGGCTGTGTCCCGTCGGGTGTCAATCGGTGCGGGGCCTGCAAGCGCAGCAGGTCTCGCCCTTTTGTTTTGCTCCGGTGGATGGCAATGCGCGGTAATCATGAGGAGTGAGGACGTCTACTGCCTCGCAGATCACTCAAAATTATTGGAGGAGGGGTTAATAACTATATCCTCTATACCAAAGAACATAAAGAGATGCCAATTTTGTCGACAAGCGAATGACGATTAGCTGCGAGTCGGCTACCAGCGTAAATAATCGATAAAGATATGTCGTAATTTGGTGCCAAATGCCCAGATAACGCCGCGTCTATTTTAATTAACTGCTTTGAGCAAACAGTAAAATGCTACTATCTAACTTGCACGTAAGAAAGCAGATTAACGGTTAAGGCTAAGAAGTGGCAGGTATGTCGGAAGCAACTAGGACTCGCACGCATGCGCCCGAGGTTAGGCAGCGCGCCGTCGAGATCCTCCAAGAGGGGGTCGGTCATCGCGCTCTCGCCGCGGAGCTTGGCATTCCCCAGGCCACGGCTCGTCAGTGGGCCCGCGCGTATGCCGTGGGCGGTGCCGACGCCGTTCTCAATGCCGGTTCGCATCATCACACCTATTCGTACGACGTAAAGCTCGCTGTGGTTAAGGACCGTCTGGAAAACGGCTTGACGGTTCGCGAGGCCATGATCAAGCACAAGATTCCCAGCGAGTCTTCGGTCAAGGCTTGGTGCCGTCAGTACCGCGAGAGCGGTGAGGCCGCACTGGTCGATAAGCCGCGCGGTCGCAAGCCGCGCGTTAAAAAGGCGGAATAGCAAACGGGATGGTGCGCCCACAGGGGCGCATTTTTCTTGCCGCGCCAACTTTTTGGACCGGCGCGAGCCTGTCGGGACATCCTCCAACGTGGCCAATAAACTGCACGCAGTGGCCCGCGCGCCTGTCGCTGCGATAGGGGGGCGTCGCCTCTCTGCTCCAAAGCGGACGCGCCCTTGCCCCGTACGCCTAAAACTCCCCAGTTGACCGAAAACCCGCCGCCGCTACTCCTCAACTGAGCTATAACGTTAAACAATTGCAGCGTTTTTGCATGGGGGAGTGATGGTATGACGCTACTGTATTTCCTTACCCTGTTTCCGCTGGTACCGGCGCTGGGCATGCTGCTCGCGCGCGGTGACCGCGCCCGCGATGCGCTAGGGCTTGTAGGCTCTGGCATCATTATGGCGGTGACGGTTGTAGTCGCCGTCATGTTTTTTGGCACGGGCCCGCAGAGCTTCGAGGTTGCCCCCGGCACCTCGCATGTGCTCTCGATCATCAGCTCCGTCATTGACGTGATCCTGTGCGCCGTCATCCTGTACAACGCGCGTAAATATAAGAGCACGCTCACCACGGTGCTCGGCGTGGTGCAGCTGGTGGGCTCGCTCACCTTTGCAGCTATGACGCTGCCCGCGACCGAAGCCGTCACGGCAACGCCACTCTACCTTGACTACATGAGCGTGATCATGGTCCTTGCCGTCGGCATCGTCGGCAGCCTTATCTGCGTGTATGCCCTGGGCTACATGAAGGACTTCCAAGCGCACGATGAGCGCGAGGCAGCGCTGCGCGGGCAGACCGCGCCCGACCGACGTCCGCAGTTCCTGGCGCTCATGTTCCTGTTCCTCTCGGCCATGTTCGTCATCGTGACGAGCGACAACCTTGAGTGGCTGTTCTGCGGCTGGGAAATCACCACCGTGTGCTCGTTCCTTATGATTGGCTACACGCGCACGCCCGAGGCTATCAAGAACGCCTTCACCCAGATCATCCTCAACATGCTGGGCGGCATCGCGTTTTTGGCCGGACTCATGTACCTGCACGTTAACGGCATGCCGCTGACCATCTCGGGCATGATTGAGCTTTCCGGCGCCGGAACCGCGCAGTCCGCGCTGCTGGTGATGCCGGTCATCCTGTTGTCGCTCGCCGCGCTCACCAAGGCCGCACAGATGCCGTTCCACACTTGGCTGTTGGGTGCCATGGTTGCCCCCACGCCCACGAGCGCCCTGCTGCACTCGTCAACCATGGTCAAAGCCGGCGTGTTCCTGATGGTCAAGCTGAGCCCGCTCTATGCCATCTATCCCGTGACCGGCTTTATGGTCACGAGCGTGGGCGCCATCACGTTTTTGCTCGCTGCCCTTATGGCCATCTCGCAGAGCAATGCCAAGCGCGTGCTCGCGTACTCCACCATTTCCAACTTGGGCCTCATCAGTGCTTGCTTGGGTGTCGGCGCGCCCGAGGCCGTATGGGCGGCCATCTTCCTGATCCTGTTCCACACGGTGGCAAAGTCGCTGCTGTTCCTGTGCGTGGGCACGGCCGAGCATCATATCGGCAGCCGCAATATCGAGGACATGGACGGTATGTTCAGCCGCATGCCGCACCTGACGCGCCTGATGATGCTGGGCATCATGGGCATGTTTGTGGCGCCGTTTGGCATGCTCGTGTCCAAGTGGGGCGCTCTGGTGGCGTTCGCGCAGACCGGCAACGTGCTCATGATCATGGTACTTGCCTTTGGCTCGGCCGCGACCTTCTTCTTCTGGGGCAAGTGGCTTGCCAAGCTTTCGGGCGTCGACCCCACGGCTCAAAACGTTGAGGTCAATGTCCATAAGACCGAATGGATGGCCCTCAACACCATCGCCGCGCTGCTGATTCTGTGCTGCGTGGCGTTCCCGGTTATCTCGAGCGGTCTGGTGTCGCCTTACTTGGCCATGGTGTTTGGCCGCGTGCCGTACGTTATTGGCAAGGACGCCATGTACCTGATGGTGGTTATCGTGGCGTTTATCGCCGTGGTGCTGCTGACTTCATTCCGCGTGAGCAACAAACCGCACGTCAACGTGTACCTTTCGGGCGTGGGGACCGACAAATATCGCCATTTCCGCGGCTCGATGGGACACGAGGTGAAGGCCGAAAAGCGCAATTGGTACTCGGAGGACGCCCTTGGCGAGAAGCGTATTGGCCCCGCGGGTAGCGTCGTGTGCTGCAGCATTATCTTGTTTGCGCTGCTGTGTTGCGCGTGGATTGGGCCCGAGCGACTTGCCATGAGTGCGCCCTCGGTGCTGCGCGGCAAGTATTTTGAAGGTTCGGGCGTCGTGGGCATTTTTATTGGCACCGTGGCATTTGCCTTACTGGCGCCGCTTGTGGGCGGCCTGATCGACGGCGTTGACCGCAAACTTTCGGCCCGCATGCAGGGCCGCGTGGGCCCGCGCCTGCTCCAGCCTTTCTACGATGTGGCCAAGCTGCTGCGCAAGGCCCCCGCCAGCGTAAACACCATGGACGATACCTACATGGCGTGCGCGCTCATCTTTACCGTGGTGGGCGGCGGCATCTTTGTGTCGGGTTCCAACACGCTGTTGTGCGCTTTTATGGTGACCCTCGCTGCGATCTTTGTGGTGTTGGCGTCCGCCTCGACGCAAAGCCCGTTTGCCCAGGTCGGCGCCGACCGTGAGCTGCTGCAGGTCATGAGTTACGAGCCCGCCGTTTTGCTGATGAGCGTGGGCCTGTACCTTGCCACCGACAGCTTCGATTCCATCGCCGTGACGGGGCAGTCGGCCCCCATCATCGTGTACAGCGCGCCCATTTTCCTCGCGCTGCTCGCGGTGCTCACCATCAAGCTGCGCAAGTCGCCGTTTGACCTTTCGTACTCGCATCACGCGCATCAGGAGATCGTCCAGGGCGTCGCCACCGAGATGAGCGGCGGCACGCTGGCCAAGATGACCCTTATGCACTGGTGCGAGACCGTGCTGTTTTTGATGTGGGTGGGCATGTTCTTTGTTTGGGATAACCCGGTGAGCTGGGTGGTCGCCCTGGTCGTGATGGCCGCGACGTACTTTGTCGAAGTACTGATCGACAACACCTTCGCACGCAGCACTTGGCGCAGCTGCTTTAAGCTCGGCTGGGGCGTGGCGCTGGTGTTTGGCCTGCTCAACCTTATGCCCATCCTCGTCGACGTGTTTATTTAGGAGGCGGCATCCATGGATCATAAAATGTCGCGCTCGCCGTGGGTTATTCATTACGACGGTTCGAGCTGCAACGGATGCGATATCGAGGTGCTGGCCTCGCTCACGCCACTGTTCGATGCGGAGCGGTTTGGCGTGGTCAACACCGGCAACCCCAAGCATGCGGATATCTTTTTGGTGACGGGGTCGGTCAATGCCCAGAACCTGCCCGTCGTGCGCCAGATCTACAACCAGATGCTCGAGCCCAAGTGCGTGGTGGCCTGCGGTATCTGCGCGTGTTCGGGCGGCGTATTCCGCGATGCCTATAACGTGATCGGCGGCGTGGACCGCGCGATTCCCGTGGACGTGTACGCGCCCGGGTGCGCCATTCGCCCCGAGACGGTGATCGATGCCATCGTGGAGGCGTGTGGCATCCTGGACCAGAAGGAGGCCGTGATGCGCGCCGGCGGCGACCCGCTTACCGTGGGCGGTGCCGCAACCTGGGACGGTGGCGTTGAGCTGGGCGAGGACGGGTTTGTGGCTGCGGGGGCCGGGGCTGATGGTGCCGGTGACGGTGTCGAGGCCAACGTGTCCACTAGGTCCGCCGCGCCCGCCGCTGCAAAGGAGGCCGAGTAATGCAAAAGGCTATCTATACCACCGTCGGGATCGACGAGCTCCTGTCGCATGTCCAGGCGCTCAAGGGCGTCGGCGCGCGCTTTGTGCAAATGCACGCCGAGCGCAACGTCGACGACGGCACGTATCGCCTGGTCTATACGTTTATCAACGTTCGTGTTGCTCAGGAGCAGATTGCGCAGGACGGCAGCTATGCGATCGAGAACCTGGTGGTTGAGGGAATTAATCAGTACCAGGAGATTCCGTCCATCAGCTCGTACTATCCGGCAGTATTCCCGTTTGAAAACGAAGCGCACGACCTGTTTGGTCTTGCCATCACCGATATGCAGATTGACTTTAAGGGCTTTTTCTACCAGGTCTCGACTGCCGAGCCCATGAGCGTTATCACGCCCGAGGTGAAGGCCGCGCGCGAGAAAGCCATGAAGGTCCGTGCCGCTGCCGAGGCCAAGGCGCGCAAGGCCGCGGCCGAGAAGGCTGCTACTGCCACGGCCGCTGCGGGGGAGGGCACTGCGGGCGCTGGCGATGCTGCGGGCGCTGCCGTCGCTCAGCCCGCTGCGGCTGCCGGCTCCGATGCTCAGCACGATGAAACTGCTGCGAAGGCCGCGCTCAAGGCTGCCGAGATGGAGGCAAAGCTCGCCGCCATGGATCCCGAGAAAGCGGCCAAGGTCCGCGCGGCGCTTGCCGCCAAGGCCGCCCGCGACAAGCAGAAAAAGGAGGCGTAAGGCCCATGGCACATCGCTCCGTTATTCCGTTTGGCCCGCAGCACCCGGTGCTGCCCGAGCCGCTTCATCTGGACCTGGTGATCGAGGACGACCGCGTCATCGAGGCAATTCCGCAGATCGGCTTTGTGCACCGCGGGCTCGAGAAGCTCACCGAAAAGCGCGACATGCATCAGTTTGGCTACATCGCCGAGCGCATCTGCGGCATCTGCGCCGTGGGCCACAGCTGCGGCTATGCCAGCGCCTGCGAGCGCATGCTCGGCATCGAGGTGCCTGGTCGCGTGCAGTATATCCGCACCATTCTGCACGAGCTTTCGCGCATTCACTCGCATCTGCTGTGGCTGGGCCTGCTCGCCGACGCCTTTGGCTTCGAGGCGCTGTTCTATCGGTCATGGACCCTGCGCGAGCAGATACTCAAGATTTTTGAGAGCACTTGCGGCGGGCGCGTGATTCTGTCGATTAACGAGATCGGCGGCCTTAAGCACGATATCGAGGACTCCGAGCTGGCGGGCATTGTCCAGACGCTCGATGCCATGCGTCCTGACTACGAGGCCCTGGTGCATACGTTTTTTGACGACAACAGCTGCGGCGAGCGCCTGCATGGCGTGGGCGTGATTAGCAAGAAAGACGCGCTGGAGCTTTCGATGGTCGGTCCGTTCGGCCGCGCCTCGGGCGTGGACTACGACGTGCGCATGTTCGGTGACGGCGCCTATGCGGACTTGGCCGCGTTTGAGCCCATCGTTGCTACCGATGGCGATTGCTATGCCCGCTGCCAGGTGCGTTGCGCCGAGGTCACGCAGGCCATGGACATCATTAAGGAGCTTGTGGGCAAGATTCCGCACGACGGGATTGGCGGGCGCACCAAGCTTACGCCGGCCGACGGCGCGCGCGGCGAGGTTGTGATTGAGCAGCCGCGCGGCGAGGCTTATTACTATGTGCGCGGCAACGGCACCAAAAATCTGGACCGTTTCCGCGTGCGCACGCCGACGTCGCAGAACTTGGCGGGTCTGACGCATGCGCTGCAGGGTGTGCTCATTGCCAATGTGCCCATGATTATCCTGACCATCGACCCCTGCATTAGCTGCACGGAAAGGTAGGCGCGGCATGAGTTTGCTGACATTTGCCAAGACGGCCTTGGGTTCTATGGTCAAGCGGCCAGTAACGGTGTGCTATCCGCAGGAGAAGCTCGCGGCGCCTGCGCGCCTGCGCGGACATATCGTCAACGACATGGACGTGTGCATCTGCTGCGGCATGTGCGCGCGCCGTTGCCCGGCGGGCGCGCTTGCGGTCGATCGCAAGGGTGGTACCTGGTCGATCGACCCGTATGCCTGCGTGGTGTGCGGTGAGTGCATCGAGAGCTGCCCCAAGCACTGCCTGACTATGGACACCGCGCGCACTCCAGTCGCGGCGGACAAGACTCCCACGGTAGAAACCAAACCGGAGTAGCTCTGGAATGGGGCTGGCATTGCGCTGGAATGGGGGCCGGCGGGGCAAAAATGCCCCACCGGCCCCGCGCTTAGGTCGCGCGCGCAGACGTGGTGTAAGAGTGTCCTGAGGTCCGTCGCTGCAAGTCCCGATGTTACTCCTTCTTGAGACCGCGCTTCTCGACTATCTCGTCCACTATCTCCCTGGCGCGCCGCCCGAGCGCGCGGCGCCTCCCCTCTGTCGGGGCCGGCCTGTCCGCGGGCTCGGCGAAGCCCTCGGCGGCCGAGGCCTCGGAGAACACGCGCTGCTGGGACCACTGCCCCTCGGTCTCCATGAGGCTCGCGCACGTCAGGCGCAGCATCGACTCCCTCGAGGGGAAGGACTGCACGACCCTGTAGCGGCGCTTGATCTCGCGGTTGGCGCGCTCCTGGACGTTGTTGGTGCGGAGCTTGGCCCAGTGCGCCCTGGGGAAGGCCGTGAACGCCAGCGCGGAGTCCTCGGCCTGCTCGAAGACCTCGCCGGCCCTGGCGGACACCGACGCCACCCAGGGCGCCGCCTCGGCCCACACGCAGCGCGCGAGGTCGGGGTCGTCCTGGTAGACCGCGGCGTGCACGAGGTCCCTGACGGCCGCCTTGGAGTCCTCGGGCCTGCCCGAGCAGGCGCTCTGGAGGTTGCGCTGCAGGTGCGTCACGCAGCGCTGCCAGGCGCAGCCCTGGAACAGGCGCGAGACGGCGGCCACGAGCCCGGCGTGGCTGTCGGAGACCACGAGGCGGACGCCGGCCAGCCCGCGCTCGCGCAGCCCGCCGAGGAATGCCGCCCAGGAGTCCTCGCTCTCGGTGTCGACCACGTCGCAGCCCAGGAAGTGCTTGCGCCCGTCGGCGCCCAGCCCGATCGCGGTCACGACGCCCTGCGAGACGACCGACGAGCCGACCCTGCAGCTCATGTAGGTGGCGTCGAGCCACAGGTAGCAGCACGGCGTGCCCGAAAGGTCGCGGCGGCGGAACTCCTCCACCTCGGCGTCGAGGTCGGAGCAGAGGCTCGAGACCTCCGAGCTCGACAGCGAGGATATGCCCAGCTTGGACGCCACGCGCTCGACCTTGCGGGTGGACACGCCGCACACGTACATCTCCTGCACGATGGCGGCCACCGAGGTGTCGACGCGCGACCATCGCGCGAGCATGCCCTCGGGGTAGTAGGTGCCGTGCCTGAGCTTGGGTATCTCGAGCTCCACGTCGCCCACGGCGGTCTTGAGCGACCTGGGGCGGTAGCCGTTGCGGCTGTTCTCCCTGCCGTCGCTGCGCTCGTTGCGGCCCGCGCCGCACATCTGCTGGGCCTCGGAGTCCATCAGCGCGTTCATCACGCCGCCCAGCACCCTGCACGCGAACTCGCGCGCGTCGCCGCACTCCTGCCAAAGCCTCGCCGCCTCGAGGGCCTCGTCGCGGCCGAGGCGCAGTACACTCTCTTCTTGGGGCATCGCCTTTCCTTCCATTCGTCACCTTCATTACTCCAACGACGAATTCTAGGCGGTGTCCCCTCCCTTTCAAGAAAGAGAAGAGGCGGGGCATGCCCCGCCTCTTACACCACATCTCTGCGCGCTACCCGCGCTTAAACGCGCGGCTGTGCCGTCGCGAACAAAACTATGCCGGATTACGGGGCTGGATAGCGAACCTCCGACCATACGGAAAATCGCAAAAACAAAACCGCAGGTAGATCGCTTGCTGTTTTTCAAAAATAGGGGGTATGGATGAGGTCTCCGAGCTTAGCCCCGTAATCCGGCATAGTTTTGAAATGGCGCCATATCGGTGACAGCCCTTGAGCCCCCGGGGACGGAGGAAAACGGATCATTTTGGCCCGATGGCTCTGAGTCGCACCTATTTTCCTGCGAAAACGCTCGTGTCTCAACTTTGGTGAGACATTTGTCTCACGCCCAAAACAGAATCTGGAACATGTGTCACCTGCCCTAATTGTGTCTCATTCCGTAACTTTAGGCTGATGCAAGGTCTGAGCCCGCGAGAAGGGAGACGCGATGAGTAAGTACACGAGGGGTCTCTTGGCGGTGATACTGGCCGTAGTGCTGGTATTGCCGGCTGCAGCATTTGCCATGCTGCCCGAGGCCAACGCCAGGTCCAGCACCGGAATGGACGGACCGACAGCGACAAAGATAGTCGACTACGACACCAGCAACCACTGGAAGTTCTGGGCCGGCGGCTATGACGGCAGCAAGGTCACGACGCAAAACGTCGGCCGAATTTGGACGGATAAGACGGTCCAGGCAATCGATGACGGGAAATCGGACTTTTTGACCACGCTTTCGGCGATGTCTTCGACATCCGATACAACGTCGCTGGTTTCCAAGCCGCTCGACATCGTGATGGCGCTGGATGCCTCTGGCTCGATGGATGGTGAGATGGGTGGTGGAGGTTCGACCAAGCGTATCGATGCGCTCAAGAATGCTGCCAACCACTTTATCGATACCATTGCCGAGCAAAACAAGAATGTTAAGGACGCGAGCAAGCAGCACCAGGTTGCCATCGTAAAGTTTGCGGGCAAGTCGACCAGTATCGTTGGCAACAATTTATACACCTCCGGTGGCCATGACTATAACTACTCTCAGACAATGCAAGAGTTGACGGCGTGCTCGGGTGATGGCGCAAAGAGCCTCAAGAAAACAATCAATTCCATTGACCCTGCTGGTGCTACTCGTGCCGATAACGGCATGGCACTGGCCGAGGGAATTACTTCCAAACGCGAAGATGCCCAGAAGATCGTTGTGTTCTTTACGGACGGCACGCCCACAGACTTCCGTGACTTCAGCTCTACTGTTGCCGACAATGCCATAGCTGCCGCCAAGGGCATGAAAGATAAAGGCGCTACCGTCTACACCATCGGCATCTTTGACGGTGCGGATCCCAGTGCCGATCCTACGAGCTACAAGACAAGCGATGAAAATAAATGGCTCTGTTAGACCAGGATTGACATACATGTGTCCCCACGGTGCCATATCTTTGACCCCGTAGACCGCGATGATGGGGGCAGCATGAACGCCGAAGACCTGGTCCTCAACTTCAAGAAGGGCATGGCGAACCTCAGCAAGACCGAGCGCCGCCGCGCTATCGAGTCCGTCAGGGACGTGATCCGCGCGGCGGCGTTCGACGACGCGGCCGGCTCCGCCTACGAAATCGAACGCTGCCCGCGCTGCGGGTCCGCCGCGGTCGTGAAGAAGGGCAAATCGAAGAACGGCGAGCAGCGCTACCTCTGCCGGGGCTGCGGCAGGACCTTCGGCATGGGCAGCGAGCGCATCCTGGGGACGAGCAGGCTCCCGAAGGAGACCTGGATGGCCTACGCCGAGTGCTTCGTGCTCATGCTG
Source organism: Collinsella sp. (assembly GCA_046979165.1). Classification (GTDB taxonomy): domain Bacteria; phylum Actinomycetota; class Coriobacteriia; order Coriobacteriales; family Coriobacteriaceae; genus Collinsella. The sequence goes on along the minus strand of JBKWJT010000002.1, from coordinate 435,496 downwards.
CCCCTGCGCGAGTGCGCGAGGCGCTGCCGCGTCTGCCTCAAGACCGCCTACACCATGCGCCACAGGCTGATCGAGTGCCTCTCGGCCTACTCCCCCTCGTTCAGGGTCGAGCGGGGCTGCGGCTGCGAGCTCGACGAGACCTATTTCCCCGAGTCGTTCAAGGGCAACCACGCGAAGGGGTCGTTCACGATGCCGCGCCCCTCCCGGCACCGCGGCAAGCAGGTGCACAGGCGCGGGCTGTCGCGCGAGCGGATCTGCGTCATGACCGGAGTGAACGACTCGAACGAGACGTTCCTCGAGGTCACGGGGCGGGGCGCCCTTTCGAGGGGGCGCGCCATGGACGCGCTGAGGGGCCGCATCGCGGCCGGCTCGGTCGTCGCGACCGACAGGGCGGCCGCCTACGTCGGCGTCCTCGCCGAGCTCGAGGTCGCCGCGCACGCGGCCTACGACCCCAAGGACCGCTCCGGGGGGACCATCAACCGGGTCAACGCCGTCCACTCGCTCCTCGGCGCCTTCATGGAGCCGTTCAAGGGCGTGTCGACGAAGCACCTCGATGCCTACCTCGCCTGGTTCAGGTGGTGCCGGACCTTCATGGCGACCGATTCCGGCGCCGCCGGGCGCACGGTCGCGCGGCAGCTCGCGCACGGCGTCTGCAGGAGCCGCGTCCGCGACATGTTCAACGTGGAGCCGCCCTACATGGACTACTGGGCCGCGCCCGCCGCATAGAGGCGGTAGAATGGTCGCACCGCGATACACGAGGAGGGGTGAGGCCATGCCGTCGAACATACCGGCCACGACGATCCGCATCGACCCGGAGGTCAAGAGGGAGGCCACGGCCATCCTGGACGAGCTCGGCCTGTCCATGTCCACCGCCGTCAACGCGTTCCTCAGGGCGCTCGTCCGGGAGGGCGGGATGCCGTTCGAGATGAGGGTCAAGACGCCGGCGCCCGATGGGGAGACGGCGAGTTAGCCGGCAGGTCGGCATGTCAATCCTGGTCTAACAGAGCCAAATAAATTCATGCACGCCATGTCGAGCAACTATCCCAAGGCGACTTCGTATACGAGCGGAAAGCTGGACGATCGCGTTGCCGGTGCTACTTATTACAAGTCTGCAGCCAACGCTGCAGAGCTAGATCAAGTCTTCGCAGACATCTCGAGTGCCATTACGTCGGGTAAGGGTTTCCCGACCAAGATCGAGGGCAACAATCCCAACGGCTCCGGTTACATCACATTCGAGGACGAGCTGGGCGCCTTTATGCAGGTCGATAGCTTTACCGGTGCCGAGTACAACGGCAAGACCTATGGGGCCGCCACCAAGTCGACCGATGGCAACATCGATACCTATACGTTTGATGGCGAGCTCGCCCATCTTGTAATTACGGTTGATCGCGCGGACGAGAACAATCCGCAGCGCGGCGACATCGTGACGGTCAAGGTCCCCGCATCGCTCATTCCGCTGCGCCGTTTTACCGTTGACGAGTCTGCGGGCACGTTTGTGGTTGACTCCACGGATGCCATCTCGCCTATCCGCGTTGCGTATGCATCGAGCGTAAAGGCTATTGCACGCAAAAACCTGTTTACTCCCAATAACGTACCGGGACTGCAGGATTACATCAATGAGCACAAGGACGCCGATTCCAATACCGTTAGCTTCTACGCCAACAAGTGGACCGGCGACGATGCGGGCGATACGGTCGCAAGCTTTGAGCCTGCTGCTATGAACAGCTACTACTACTTCCAAAAGCTAACGCCCGTCTACACAGACGCGGCTTGCACCAAGCTCGCAACGGAAAAGCCTTCGGGCTCTAAGACCTATTGGTACAAAGATGAGTTTATGGCGCAGAACTCGTCGGGCGCGCCGTACGATGATTCCGTTTCGATCCCGGTTAAGGGAAGCGAGCTCGAAAACTTTGAAGGTGCTTTGGTAAAGGATGGCGATCACTGGTCGATTAAGGCTGGCACCGCGCGCCTCGCCTTTATCAACCAGCTTCACACCACCAAGGAGCGTGTGGGCGGAAACCCGACGGACACCGCACGCGACGTGATCAATCCCCAGTGGAACAACACGAAGGTTGTTTCTGGTGCGACGAAGGTCAATGTCTACCTGGGCAATAACGGCAAGATTAGCTTTACGCTCAATACCACGCCGACAACGTTGATAACTGCCGACTTTGGCCTGACCAAGGTGCTCGAGGGCCGCGACTGGACGGATGAGGACAAGTTTGAGTTTGGCCTGACGTCCGAGGACAACGCCCCGATGCCCAGGTCCACGACTGCGTTTGCAACCAAGGGCCATGCGGACATTAGCTTTGGCGAGATTGCCTATGACAAGCCGGGCACGTATGTCTACAAAGTTAGCGAGAAGCATGCCGGGACCACGGTCGACGGCATCGCCTACAGCAAGAACGTTGCAGAGTTCACCGTAACGGTGACACCCAACGCAAAGGGAAAGCTCGAGGCTTCTGTGAAGAAGACCTCGGGCGAGGTCGAGTTCAAGAACACTTATGCTGCGGATCCTGTTGAGTCCAGCGTTACCAGCCAGATTGCCGTGGCCAAGTCCCTGACCGGGCGCGACCTTACGGCCGACGAGTTTAGCTTTGAGCTGCGCGAGATTAAGGGCGAGGACTCTGAGCTTATCGAGACTGTCAAGAATGACGCCGAGGGCAACGTTGCGTTCAACGCCATCGAGTACACCGAGATCGGTCAGCATACCTACACGCTGCATGAGGTTGCAGGCAACGCCGGCGGTATCGCCTACGACGATACGGTCTACACCATCGTGACGACCATCAGCGATAACGGCAAGGGCCAGCTGGTGGCTACGCATAAGCTGCAGGGCGCCGAGGACGTTAAGAAGATTGAGTTTAAGAACTCCTACAACGTGACCCCCAAGAGCTCCAGCGTCACCGACAAGATCAAGGCGACCAAGGTTCTGGCCGGCCGCGACCTCAAAGCCCGCGAGTTCTCCTTCGAGCTCGTCGAGGGCGACAAGGTTGTCGCTACCGGCAAGAACGCCGCTGGCGGCAAGATCACGATGAGCGAGATCACCTACAACGAGCCCGGCAAGCACACCTACACGCTGCGCGAGGTTAAGGGCGGAACCACCAGCAAGGGCATCGCCTACAGCGATGCCAAGTTCACCATCGAGACCACCATCACGGACAACGGCGACGGCACCCTCAAGGCCGAGCACGTCCTGAAGGATGCCAAGACCGCTGAGTTCAAGAATTCCTACAATCTGACCCCCACTGAGTCCAGCGTCACCGACCAGGTCAAGGCGACCAAGTCCCTGACCGGGCGCGACCTCAAGGACGGCGAGTTCTCCTTCGAGCTCGTCGAGGGTGAGGGCGAGGACGCCAAGGTCGTCGCCACCGGCACCAACAATGCCGAAGGCAACATCACGATGAACGCCGTGAAGTACGACAAGCCCGGCAAGCACACCTACACGCTGCGCGAGGTCAGGGGCAACGTCGGTGGTATCACCTACGATGCCGCGACCTACACCATCGAGACTGTCGTCAAGGACAACGGCGACGGCACGCTCGGCGTAGAGCATAAGCTGAAGGGCGCCGACGAGGCGAAGTTTACCAACTCCTACGAGCCTGGCTCCAAGAGCTCCAGCGTCACCGACCAGATTACCGCGATCAAGTCCTTGGACGGCCGTGACCTCAAGGCCGGCGAGTTCCGTTTTGAGCTCGTCGAGGGCAATAACGTAGTCGCCACCGGCACCAACAATGCCGACGGCAAGATCGTGATGGATTCCGTCACCTACACCGCGGCTGGCGAGCACACCTACATGCTGCGCGAGACCAAGGCCGGCGCCACCGAAAACGGCATTACCTACAGCACCTCTGAGTACACTATCGTGACCATCGTCAAGGACAACGGCGACGGCGCCCTTAGCGTGGAGCACAAGCTGCAGAACGCCGACGAGGCGATCTTCGAGAATACCTACACGGTGGCCCCCAAGAGCTCCAGTGTCACCGACCAGATCACCGCGACCAAGTTCCTGACCGGGCGCGACCTCAAGGAGGGCGAGTTCTCCTTCGAGCTCGTCGAGGGTAACGATGTCGTCGCCACCGGCAAGAACGACGCCCGCGGCAAGATCACGATGAGCCCCATCGAGTACACCGCTGCCGGCAAGCACACCTACACGCTGCGCGAGGTCCCGGGCGACGCCGGCAACGGCATCACCTACGACGGCAAGACCTACACCATCGAGACGACCGTCACCGACAACGGCAAGGGTGAGCTCGTGGTAAAGCATGAGCTGAATGGAGCCGACGAGGCGAAGTTCAACAACAGCTACAAGCCGAATCCTGGCGAGTTCAGTGTCACCGACCAGGTCACCGCGACCAAGTTCCTGACCGGGCGCGACCTCAAGGACGGCGAGTTCTTCTTCGAGCTCGTCGAGGGCGAGGGCGAGGACGCCAAGGTCGTCGCCACCGGCACCAACAATGCCGAAGGCAACATCACGATGAACGCCGTGAAGTACACCGAGGCCGGCAAGCATACCTACACGCTGCGCGAGGTCAACGGCGGAACCACCAGCAAGGGCATCACGTACGGCGACGCCAAGTACACCATCGAGACCACCATTACCGACAAGGGCGATGGCACGCTCAAGGCTGAGCATGTCCTGAAGGACGCCACGGCTGCGACCTTCAAGAACACCTACAGCGTGACCCCGCTCGACGCAGAGCTCGACTTTGATCTGAGTAAGGCTATCGACGGTCGCGACTGGACGGACTCCGACGAGTTCAGCTTTACCATCACCGCCGCCGAGGGCACCCCGCTGCCCGATCCTGCAACCGTGACCGTGAACAAGCACGATGCGAAGGATGGCATCGCTGCCGTCAAGTTCGGCAAGATCCGCTACACGGCTGCCGGAACCTACACGTACGAGATCCGCGAGAACGCGGGTAACGCGGCCGGCATGGCGTATGACGGGCATGTCGCGACCGCCGAAGTGACCGTGACTGAGGACGGCGAGGGCAAGCTGACCGCCAATGTCACCAAGAAGGAAAACGGACGCTTCACCAACACGTACCGCACTGAGCTTAACTACACCGCGGCCGGCGGCCTCAAGCTCAGCAAGAGCCTCTCCGGACGTCCTATGACCGAGGGTCAGTTCACGTTTACCGTGACGCCTGCCGACGAGGCCTCGGCCAACGCGCTTGGCCTGCTGCCCGGAGCCAACAACTTCAAGTCCCCTGCGACGGCAGAGGCAACGGTCGGCCTGATCGACATCCTGGCTGGCCATGAGGTCAAGTTTACGCAGGCTGACGCCGGCAAGACCTTCACGTACACCGTAGCCGAGAAGAATGATGGCAAGCCCGGTTACACCTACGACGACGCCGTGCGTACCGTGACGATCGCCGTCGCCGATGACGGTGCCGGTACGCTTACCGCCACGACGACCGTCTCCGGCGGTCCCGAGGGTACGCATACGACGGTCCACAAGAGCGGTGAGAACAAGGTCGAGAGTGCCCTGGTTCCGTTCCACAACAGCTACAGCGCTACGACCAATACGCCTGGTGGTACCGCTGCTCAGGTTGTCGCCACCAAGACCCTGACCGGTCGTCCGATGGCCGACGGCGAGTTCTGGTTCGGCATTGCCTATCAGGGCGAGCTTGTGGGCTACGAAAACCTCAAGCCTAATATCGGCGGGCATGTGAGCTTTGATGCGCTGCACTACGACACCGAGATGCTTGCCAATCTTGAGGCGGCTGGGCTTGCCCATCGTACCGACAAGGACGGTAAGCTCGCTTGGACCATTAACTACACGGCCTACGAAGATTTATTCGGGCTGCCGAATGGCGTTTCCGCTACAACGTGGAGCTTTGGCTTTAAGGTTATCGTTGTCGACAACGGTGACGGTACCCTGACGGCAACGGTCGACTACGGTGGCGTCGAGCCCTTGTTCGAAAACGTCTACGGCGCCGAGGCCGTGGATGCCGCACTCATCGGCACCAAGAAGCTCCAGGCAGCCGAGGGCCTGGCCCCGGCCGACATCGCGGGTAAGTTTACCTTTACCGTGACCGCTGACGAGGCGGGTGCCCCGATGCCCGAGCGCACGACCGCAACCAACGACGCGGCCGGCAACGTGGACTTTGGCAAGATCCACTTTACGCTCGAGGACCTCAACCGCGCCCTGGGCGTGACGGACGATGCGACCGATAAGGCCGAGGCAGACGAAGCTGACGAGGCTGAGGCCGACGAGGCAGAGGCTGAAGAGGCCGACGCCGACGCTGATGCCAACGCCGACGAGCCCAGCGACGAGTCCGAGCCCGCAGATCCCGCTGCCCCGCGCTCGCACACCTTTACCTACACGGTGGCCGAGTCCGGTAGCGCCCCTGGCGTGACCAACGACACCAACGCTACGCGCAAGGTTTCCTACACCGTGACCGATGACGGTGCCGGACATCTGATCGTCAAGCGCGACGGCGGCGACGGTGCGGCCTTTACGTTCACCAACACGTACGGCGTGGCACCTACCGATTCTTCCGTGACCGATCAGGTCAAGACGGTTAAGCGTCTGACCGGCCGCGACCTTGCAGCTGGCGAGTTCACGTTTGAGCTGCTCGAGGACGGTGTGGTTGTCGCTAGCGGTACCAACGACGTCAACGGTAACGTTACGCTGAGCCCGATCCGCTACGAGGCACCCGGCACGCACACGTACATGCTGCGCGAGGCTTGCCCCAACGCGCTCGGCCTGTACAAGGGCGTCACCTATGACGGCACGACCTACACCGTCGTGACCACCGTCTCCGACAACGGCGACGGCACGCTGACCGCGACGCACAAGCTCGAGGGAACCACCGAGTCGGCTGGCTTTACCAACAAGTATCACGCCATGCCTACGCAGGTTTCCATCGGCGCGGTCAAGGTGCTCGAGGGACGCGAGCTCAAGAAGGACGAGTTTAGCTTTAAGCTCGTTGGCGAGGACATCGAGTCCACCGTCACCAACGATGCCGACGGCAAGATCAACTTCGACAAGTTCGAGTACGACGAGCCTGGTACGTACGTCTACACCATCAGCGAGGTCAAGGGCGACGAGGCCGGTATGACCTACGACAAGTCCGTCTTTACCGCGACCGTCAACGTGGCCGATGACGGCGAGGGTAACCTCAAGGCGCATGTCGCCTTTGCCAAGGGCGATAAGAGCGTCGAGGGTATCGTGTTCAACAACACGTACAAGAAGCCCGAGACGCCCGTGCCGACGCCCGATCCCGGCACGCCCAAGACCGTGACGAACATCGTCAAGACGGTCAAGGGTTTCCTGCCCACCACAGGCGACCAGCAGGCTGCCGCTCTGCTTATGGCATTTGTCATCGCCATGGCCGGTGTCGGTGCCCTGGTCTGGGGTATCCGTAAGCGTTAGGCACGCTGGTAGCGCCCGGGGCCAAAAGGCCCCGGGCGGCCGGCGGGGAGCCAGAAATGTAGCCCCCACCCCACCCCCAGCCGCCACGGAGGCATCTCCCTCCTCCGTGGCGGCATTTTTGTGCGTGGGGGAGGTGGGTGCGCCACGAAATCGGCCCATCTACTACGTTTGGCCCCTTACCTCCAACCATGCCAAAAAACGCCAAAACATAACCGCAGGTAGAACGCCTGTGGTTTTGTTCAAAACGAAGGTATGGTCATGGGTATCGCGTCAAACGTAGTAGATGGGCCGATTTCGTGGCGAGCGGTTCCGGCTGATCCCTTGGGGACGGAGGAAAACGGATCATTTTGGTCCCGCGAGGCTTGCGGAGGCATTCGTGCAGGGCCGCCCGAACAAAACTATGTCGGTTTACGGGGCCGGATTCCGAATCCCCAACCATACCGAAAAGCGTGAAAATAAAACCGACGCTCCTATAAGTTGTCAAGAGGCAGTTTGCGGGAGCGCTCCCTTCAATTCGCACAGGAGCTCGTAATACCTCCTCTCCAGTTTCGTCGACCGCCGTTTCCCCCGTTCCAAGTGCCCGAGTGTGGCTGCGGACAGGCCGAGCTCCGCGGCGGCTTTCTTCTGAGTCACCCGCATCGCCTTGCGCATCTTCGCGAGCTCGGGGCCCTCCGGCGCGGCGCCGTCGGGATTCGGGTCCATGAGCACGCGGTACACCTCCCGCGCTATGTAGCGCTTCAGGCAGCGGACCGCCTCCCTCCGGGACTTCCCCTCGGAGGTCCGCCTCGCCACGTACCTCCTCGTCCTCTCGTCGTACGCCATGCGCTTGATCGCGATCTCGTAGAGCGCCCAGTTCGCCTGCCGGTTGCCGCCGCGGTTGAGCCTGTGCCGGTCCGTCTTCCCGCTCGACGCGGGGATCGGGGAGACGCCGCACAGCATCGAGAACGCCGCCTCGCCCTTCAGCCTGCCGGGGTTGTCGCCGGCGGCCACGACCAGGGCGGCGGCGGTCGTGGTGCCGCAGCCCTCGACGCCGAGCAGCGCGGGCGCGTTCGCCTCCAGCAGCGCGCGGATGCGCTCGTCGAGGGACTCGACCTGGCTGCGGGCCTCCTTCCAGACCGCCGCGACGGACCGCAGCGAGGCCAGCACGCTCTCCTCGAGCGCGTCGCCCGCCTTCCTCCCGCGCGCGAGCAGCGGCATGAGGTCCTTCGGCCGCTCGCGGCCCCTGAACCGCTCCCTCAGGGCGCTCGGGGCCGTCGTGAGCATCGACTTCGCGCAGGCCACGCAGGACGTGGACGTCGCGACGGCCAGCCTGCGCGCGACGTAGAGCTGGCGCACCGCCTCGACCCAGCCGTCCTGCGACTTCGGCACGGAGCAGCCCCTCCCGGACGCCGCCTTGCGCGCCGCGCGCTCGGCGTCCAGCGGGTCGCTCTTCCCCTCGCCGGGCCTCGCCTTGTCCCTCTTGGGCCTGAGCACCTCGACGACGTTGTACCCGAGCTCCACGAGCCTCCTCGTCAGCCCGGCCCCGTACGATGCCGTGCCCTCGACGCCGACGACCATGCAGCTCCCCGGGTCGCCTATCGCCTCCGCCAGCCTGTCGTAGCCCTCGGGGTCGGCCCCGAAGCTCCCGCTCCAGATCTTCCTCCCGAGGCCGTCGAGCAGGCACAGGACATGCACGTCCTTGTGCGTGTCGACGCCCGCGATGACCGTTTCGCCTTCCATTTTCGCTCCCCTCGGTCTGCCGCCTGCTCCGCGCCCGGGTCTCCCAGACATTGCACTGACGGGAGCGCTACAATCAAGTTGCCTTATCCGATTGTCCGCGCTCATGCTCCTATTAGGTCATGGCAGGACTCCGGGACGCGGATGCCGGGGCGAGACAGGTCGGATTTGAGGACGGCCGAAGAGGCGTCAGCAGGTCAGTGGGTCATCGTCCCGGCATTCAGCATCAGGGTAGCGCTGCGACGCGGAAATCGCGCGCCGTTGCCGCGCCCCGCAGTGCCCGCTTCCCCCGAGAACAATTATCAGTGCAGGTAGACGAGCCGTCATTTTGCAGAAAACGCGGGTATGGACGGGGTTCCTGGGTTTAGCCCCGTAAACCGGCATAGTTTTGAAATGGTATTAAATCGCTAGCAGCCATTTTGCTATGCCGGAGCGGTCGGCCGTTGGGTAATTACCCTCGCAGGTAGGCGATAGCGATTTGCGTGCGGTTGCGTAGGCCCATTTTGGCAAGGATCGAGCTGATGTGGTTGCGTACGGTGCCTTCGCCCATGTATGCCGTGGCGGCGATCTCCTTGTTGTCGAGGCCGCGGGCAATGAGCTCTGCGACTTCGAACTCGCGGTCGGTCAGGCCGACAAAGGCCGCGGGCCGGCGGGTCGCGCCGGCCTCGACGCCCGCCCCATCAAAGTTGATATCCTCGATCGCCTTGCCCTCGAGCACGCGTTTGCCGTCCATGACTTGTGCCAACGCCGGCGGAATGGCGGCGACATCGGTTTTAATCAGGTAGCCGCGGGCGCCCAGTTTAAGCGCCGACACAATGTACTCGTCATCCGAGAATGTTGTCAGAAACACCACGCGTGCTGCAGGATCGCGCTCAAGGATTTCGCGCGCCGCCGATAGGCCGTCGCGTCCCGGCATCTGAATGTCGAGCAGCGCGATATCGGGTGTGTGCTCGGCGTAGAGCACGACCGCGTCGTCGCCGTTGGCGCCGGTGCCCACCACTTCGATCTGCGGCTGGGCACCCAGGATAATCTTGAGCGAATCGACCACTAGGCGGTCGTCGTCGACAACGATGAGCCTCATCGGCCCTCATCTCCTTGCTGTTTGGGAACGGTGGCAAACACACGCCAGCCGCCGACGCCGGCGCGCGGGCCGGCGGTGAAGGTGCCGCCAAGCGCCTCGACGCGCTCGCGCATGGAGCTCAACCCCATGCCCTCTGCGGCGCCGCAGCCGCTTGCTTGGACCCCGCCCGCGCCATCGTCGGTAACGATGAGCTGGTAAAACGACGGATGCTCCATGCACCGCACGGTAATGGTTTTGGCATGGGCGTGGCGCATGGTGTTGGAGAGCGCCTCGCGCAGGACCGCCGCAAAGCAGTTGGCGACATTTGCGGGCGCATGCTCGGCCAAAACTTCAAGCTCAACCTGCGGGCCGCTGTCCGAGCGTGCGCCTTCAACGATGCGCTCGAGCTGTACGGAGAGGTCGACGGCGTTGTCGTTGAGGGCGTGGACGCTGGCGCGTACGAGCTGGAGCGCCTCGTCAACCGTGCGTTTGACGTCGGCAAAGTCGGCGGCAATCCTGGGCTCGTTGGCGTGGACCACGCGCAGGGCCTCGGTCTGCAACGAAGCACGCGTGAGCTGGTGGCCGACGTTGTCGTGAATTTCGCGCGCGATGCGGGCGCGCTCGGCCAGGGTCGCAAGTTCGACCTCATAGTCCTGGCGGTCGGCAAGATCGCGGTTGCGCGCCTCGAGTGCGAGGGCTCGTTCCTGCAGCTCGTCGCGGGTACGGCGCATGCGCTGTTGCTCGTGTTCCAACTGGGCGGTACGTAGCGATAGCAAGGTGGCGGCAACCGAAAGGATGGCGGTCAGCAGGAGCGTTCGGGCGGTAAGCGCGTCGGTGCGAAGGTCCGCGATGAGCGCAAAGGCAAAGACGGAGCCAATGCCCAGCGCGACCCAGGCGTGCTCACGGCGCACGCGCCGCGCGATGTCATAGAAGGCGAGAGGCGCAAGCGGCACAAACGGCGGTACGAAAACTGCCGCGATGATGTAAACGTAGCTCGCGGTCTCGCTCGCACGGCGGGCGCGGTTTCCCTGTGCGACCTCGGCCAGCGAGGTGGCAATAACGCCAAGGCAAAACGCCGCGACCAAGCGAGCGTCCACAGCAAGGCCCATGGCGGCCGCAATACAGCACGCCAGCACGATCGATTTGTCGAAAAGCCTGTTCATACGGGTATTGTACGCGAAGCCGCGCATGGTGGAGGGGCCGCCTGCGCAACCGTGACATTCCTCCCGCGCGGCAAAGCGGTCGCGTCGGCGGGCAACGCGACCGAGCCTCCGCACTCGTGACAAAGCTCACTGGTGCGCGCCGGCCGCTCCTGCGATGATGCAATCGTACCGGGCCGCAATCAACAGAAGGGCCGCCTCATGACAGACATCGTCCACGTCGAAAATCTCGTCAAGCGCTACGACGATCTTATCGCGCTCGACCACTTTAACCTGAGCATCGCCCCCGGCGAGATCTTTGGCCTGCTGGGCCCCAACGGCTCGGGCAAGACCACGTCCATCAACTGCATTCTGCAGCTGCTCGCCTACGACAAAGGCACCATCGAGCTGTTCGGCGAGCCCATGACGCCCGCCCGCTACGACCTCAAGCGCCGCATAGGCGTGGTGCCGCAGCAGGTAGCGGTGTTCGACGAGCTCACGGTGCGCGAGAACATCGACTATTTCTGTGGCCTGTACGTCAACGACCGCAAGCGCCGCCGTGCGCTGGTAGACGAGGCGATCGACTTTGTCGGGCTGGGCGACTTTGCCAAGTTCCGCCCAGGCAAGCTCTCGGGCGGCCTGGCGCGACGCCTCAACATTGCCTGCGGCATCGCGCACAAGCCCGAGCTCATCTTCTTTGACGAGCCCACGGTGGCGGTCGACCCGCAGAGCCGCAACGCCATCCTGGAGGGCATCTGCCGCCTGCGCGACGAGGGCGCCACGGTGGTGTATACCAGCCATTACATGGAGGAAGTCGAGCAAATCTGCAGCCGCATTATGATCATGGACGGCGGCCGCGTGCTGGCGCAGGGCACCAACGACGAGCTCAAGCGCATGATTCAGATGGGCGAGCGCGTGACCGTCGAGGTCGGCGCCGTCGAGCCCGCCACGGTCGAGCGCCTGCGCGCCCTCGAGCACGTGCTTTCGGTTGAGCTGTCCGGCGGAGAGCTCGTCTGCACCTGCGAGGCGAGCCCGCACAACCTGGTCGACATCCTCGACACGCTGCGCGCTGCCGACGTGGCGCTCGGCCGCGTGTGGAGCGAGCCGCCGACCCTCAACGACGTGTTCCTCGAGATTACCGGCCGCGAGCTGCGCGACTAGGGGGCAGTCATGTTCAACACCATCATCACCACGGTCAGGACGCTGCTGCGCCGGCCGAGCACGTGGGTTTGGGGCGCGGTCTTTCCCGTCGCGCTTTCCACGATGTTCATGTTTATGTTTGCGAACCTCAGCTCCGACGGCAAGATCGATCCGGTGCCGGTTGCCATCGTGACGGACGAGGCCTGGGACGCTTCGACCTTTAAGGACGTGGCGACGTCGCTTGCCAAGGAAGGCGACGACCAACTGCTCGAGATCCACGAGTGCGACGACGCAGCCGATGCGAACCGTGCGCTCAAGGCCGGCGAGGTCGCGGGCATCTATACGGTCGACGATGTGGGCACGCCCAAACTCACGTTGCTTTCGAGCTATGACAGCTCTCGTGCGTCGTCGGTGCTCACCGACCGCAGCATCCTTGAGACGGTGGCGAGCTCGTATACGCAAAATGCCGAGCTCATGTCCCAGATTGCCCAGGACAACCCGGCGGCGCTCGCCGACCCCGAGGCGGTTGCGCGCGCCCTGTCGCTCGAGGGCGGAACCCGTCGCGTGAGCCTGACGCGCACCACGCCCGACGGCACGACCATTTACTACTACGCGCTCTTTGGTCTGGTCGCGATGATGTCTGCCGAGTTTGCCGCTTTGAGCGTCGTCGACCTGCAGCCCAATCTGTCGGGCCTTGGCGCGCGCCGCTGCGTGGGTGGCCTTTCCAAGACGGCATCACTGGCTGGCATTTTTGTGGGCTCGTGGCTGGTTTCCTTTGCCTCGATGGCGGTTGCGATTGGCTACGTGCGCCTGGTCGTGGGCGTCGACTTTGGCGGGCGCGAGGGACTGTGTTTGATGGGCGGCGCCGCTTCCGCGCTTGCCGCCACGGGCTTGGGACTCTTTGTGGGCACGCTTCCCGTTAAAGGCGGAAAGGCGTCCAAATCGGGCATCCTCACGGGCTTTGCTACTACGTGCGCCCTGTTCGCCGGGCTTTACGGCGAGCCGGCGATGGCACTTGCCGACGACGTCGCCCGCGCCTGCCCGGCCGAGTGCTGGCTCAACCCCGTCAAGCTCATCTGCGACATGTTCAATCGCCTGTATTTCTTTGAGGACCTGGGGCCCTTCGCCGTCCGCGCCGGCGCGCTCGTCCTGATGGCCCTGGTGTTTGTCGCCGCCGCTACGCTGATCTTTGGAAGGAGCCGCTATGAGCACCTTTAAGACCGCGCTTCGCATGGCGCTGGCGCACCCGTTCTACCTGCTCATCTATACGGTGTTCATCTCGCTCATGGGCGTATTCATCGCGGCCTCGGTGAGCTGGAACTCGTCGCAGCTTACCGAGTACAAGCCCTACGACACCAACGTGATTGTGGTCGACCGCGACAATAGCGACCTTTCGCGTGCGCTTACCAAGCATCTGGGGTCGCGTTTTGAGCTGGTCACGGGCGTCGGCGACGATACGTACGATCTTGCGGACGCGCTCTCCAAGAGCAATAGCGCCAAGGGCAGCGCCGACTGCGTGTTCTTTATCCCGGAGGGGTTTGAGGGCGACCTTGTTGCAGCCGCCCGCGTGGGGGAGTCCCTGCCCAAGCTCGATGTGACCTACGGTGCCGGCACCATGGCGGCGGCGCTTTCGTCTGCCGAGGCCTCGCGCTGGATCTCGCTCGCGGGCGCTGCGGCGGCCCTAGAGCCTGCCGCCTCTAACGGCAGCGTCGCCAAGGCCGCCGAGCATGCCGCCGCAAAGCGCGCGGAGGTCGAGATTGAGCAGGTCAAGATCGACTCGACTGCCGCCGCCACGCTCGAGTCGTATTTCAACTTTGGTGCGTACGCGATTATCTCGTCGGTCATCGTATCGGTGGGGCTGGTGTTCTCGGGTATGAACGAGCCCGAGCGCGTGCGTCGTATGGATGCCGGCCCAATCCCCGAGCGTCAGCGTTCGCTCGCCGTGTTTGCGGCCGCCGCTGTAATCACCGTCTGCATCTGGTTTGTGTCGAGCATGATGGGCGTCGTGGGCTTTGCCGGTGCGGTTGCCGAGGTCGGCGCGGGCCGTGTGTGTCTGGCGCTGGCGGCGACGTTTGCCCTGGCGTGCACGCCTCTGGCCGTTGGCTTTACGCTGTCGAGCCTGGGCGCGCGCGAGGAGCTGCTCAACGGCGTGGGCAACCTGCTTGGCATGCTCATGACGTTTTTGGGCGGCGCCTGGATGCCGCTGTCGCTCATGGGCTCGGCCGTGCAGACCGTGGCGCATTTTGTGCCGACGTTTTGGGTGAACGACGCGATCGGCAAGGCGCTCGCCGCGGACCTGACGTCCACCGTGCTGGGCGACATCGCCTGCGATCTGGGCGTCACGGTGCTCTTTGCCGCGGCCATCGCCGCCGTAGGCCTCGCACTCTCGCACACCAAATCCCGCGCCTAGCCGCCTAGCCATTGGGGACGTTCTTAAACGGCTAGTCATCGGGGACAGTCTTTGCCGATTCGCCGGCTTGCCGACCGGGTCGGCAAGGACTGTCCCCAGTTGCCGACAGAAAAGGAACGTCCCTGAGCGCCGGGTGGCGAAAGAGCGTCCCTGGCGGCACTCATTTAAGTCTGTCCCCAATGAGTGGTTTCGGTCATTTAAGTACGTCCCCAATGAGTACCCAATGGCTAGTTTGGAAAAAGTTGCGACTGTCGCTTAAAAATAGTTCGCCCCGGTTTACTATTACCCTATAAAAGTAGCAACAGGCTAACAATGGGGGATACCATGGCAACGCGGGAGGCCTACGTCCAGGTTAAGGATCTCAAAAAGCACTACGGCGATGGAGATGCATGCCTGACGGTGCTCGACGGCATCGACACGTCTATCAACCGCGGCGAGATCTGCGTCATGCTGGGACCCTCGGGCTCGGGCAAGTCGACCTTTCTCAACCTGATCGGCGGCCTGGAGGATGCCGACGCCGGCTCTATTCTGGTGGACGGCTGCGACCTCACCGTGCTCAAGCCTACCGACTTGGGCGAATACCGACGCCGTGAGCTGGGCTTTGTCTTCCAGTTCTACAACCTGGTGCCCGATCTCACCATCAAGGAGAACATCGAGGTCACAGCGCACCTGTCCAAAAAGCCGCTCAACATCGACGACCTGCTGCGTTCGCTGGGTCTCTATGAGCACCGCAACAAGTTCCCGCGCCAGGTCTCGGGCGGCCAGCAGCAGCGCTGCGCCATCGGCCGTGCGCTCGTCAAAAACCCAGGCCTGCTGCTGTGCGACGAGCCCACGGGCGCGCTTGACTACAAGACGTCCAAGGAAATCTTGCAGCTCATGGAGGATGTCAACCGCACCTACGGCTGCACCATCATCATCGTTACCCACAACGCCGCTATCGCCCGCATGGCCAATCGCGTGCTGCGCCTGCGCGACGGGCGTATCGTCGAGGACGAGCTCAATGAGTCGCCGGTCGCGGCCGCCGAGCTCGATTGGTAGGCGGCGCCATGACACCTCTCGCAAAACGACTCCCGCGCGAGCTGCGCCGCAATATCGGCAAGTACCTGGGCATCTTTCTGCTTATGTGCGGAAGTATCGCCCTCACGTCGGGCTTTTTGCTCGCCGCGCACTCCATCGGCCGCCTCATCGACGATATGCGCGACGAGTACACGATCGAGGACGGCCGTCTGACCACGGCGTTCGAGGCGACCGACGATCAGCTCAAAGCCGCCGAGGATGCGGCCGAGGACGTCGGGGGCGTCACGCTCTACAAGAACTTTTCCATCGATGCCATCATCAAAAAGGCGTCCGGCGACGACGGCACCAAGCGCACTCTGCGCACCTACGCGCACCGTACCAAAGTCGATATCGCGTCCTACTGCGAAGGCAAGCAGCCCAAGGCGGACGACGAAGTGGCCATCGACCGCGTCTTTGCCACCAACAACGACCTTGCCGTGGGCGATAAGGTCGAGCTCGAGGGCCGCACCTACACCATCTGCGGCATCATGACCCAGCCCGATAGCCAGGCGTTGTTCCTCAACAATTCGGACTTTACGGTGAACACTATCACCTATGGCGTGGCCGAGGTCGCCGACGCCGGCTTTGCCGCGCTCGAGGACGCCGGTGGTGCGCCCGCCTACACCTACTCCTTTACCTTTAACGACCGCGATCTCTCCACCGCGGACCGCATCGATGTCGAGCAGGATATGGTCGAGGCGCTGACCGACGCCGATGCGCGCGTGGACGACCTGACCGACGCTGATTCCAACCAGGGTATTGGCTACGCGCGCGACGACGTAGACGGCGACTCCATGATGTGGATGACGCTGCTCGACATCATCATCGTGATCATGGCGTTCGTCTTTGTGGTCCTTACCGACGCCACCATCGAGGAGGAGAGCGCCATCATCGGCACGCTGCTCGCCAGCGGCTATCGTCGACGCGAGATCGTGCTGCACTACCTTGCGCTTCCCGCCATCGTGGGCGTGGTCGCGGCGCTTTTGGGCACTGCGCTCGGCGTTGTGTTCTTTACTGAGCCCATGCGCAGCCTCTATTACGGTTCGTACAGCCTGCCGCCCTTCCAGGTGTACTGGAGCTGGGAGATCTTTGTGAAGTGTGCCGTGGTTCCCGCCGCCGCGCTCATCCTCATCACGCTGGTGGGTCTGCTTCGCAAGATGGGCAAGACGCCGTTGCAGTTCCTTCGTCACGAGGCGAGCGGCAAATCGGGCACCAAGCGCGGCCTGCAGCTGCCGGAGCGCATGGGTTTTGTTTCCCGCTTCCGCCTGCGTATCTTCCTGCGCAACCTGGGCAACTTCGCCACGCTCTTCGTGGGCATTGCGTTTGCCTCGCTGCTACTGCTCTTTGGCCTGGCGATTCTGCCCACGATGACGCACTACGCGGACAACCTCGAGACAAGCCTGGTCGCCGAGCACCAGTACACGCTCAAGGCGCCGCTGGAGCTCGAGGGCACTGCCGAGGAGCGCGAGCAGTGGTCGGCACTCGAGCGCTTGCAGTCGGTTGACGGCGCGCTGCTTTCTGCCGCTCAAGATGCGGACGACGAGCTTGGCGACGCGGTCGATGCCGCGCAGGCGGCTGCCGATGCCGCGACCAGCTCTCCGTCTGCCGAGAGCCTGGTCGCGGCGCAGGACGCGCTCGCCAAGGTCCAGGACAAGAAGGATGCTCTCTATGCACGCCTCGACGATCTTGCCGATGCGCTTGGCTGCGATCGCGACGAGACCATCGATCTGATCGAAAAGGCCTCTAAGATCGATACCGACAACGACGACGTTCATCCTGTCAATACGACCGACAACGGTGCGGATAAGATTGCGCAAGCCGAGAAATACGCTGTTTACCAGCTGCAATACGACCGCGGTGACGGAAATGGGCAGGAGACGATCTCCATCTACGGCGTCTCGCCCGATTCGCGCTACTGGAAGGACCTCGATGTGGGCGACGGTCGCGTCGTCTTTGGCGGCGGCCTGCTCGACAAGTTTGGCTGGAGCGAGGGGCAGAAGGTCACGCTCCGCGACAAGTACGAGGGCAAGGACTATTCGCTGGAGTACACGGGCAAGGACGCCACCTGGAGCTCCAAGTCGGACATGAATATCTACATGAACATCGACGACTTTAACGAGCTGTTCGGCAACGACGTCGCCTACTTTAACGGTTATGTGAGCGACGAGAAACTCGACCTCGATGCGCGATATTTTGCCGGCGACACCACGCCCGATGACATGCGCGCCGTGGGCGACCAGTTTATCGGCATGATGAGCAAAATGATCGGCATGATGGTTGGCCTCGCGGTATTTATCTTCCTGCTGTTTATGTATCTGCTGACCAAGGCTGTGATCGACCACAGCGCCCGTTCGATTAGCTATATGAAAGTCTTTGGCTATCGCGATAGCGAGATCTCGCATCTGTACATCCGCTCGATCACACTGTGCGTGGCGGCGTCGCTCGTGCTGAGCCTGCCGGTCATTATTGGCTCGCTCACGGCCATCTTCCGCTCGATGCTGCTCGCCTATAACGGCAATATCGAGATCTACGTGCCCGCCTGGTCCATGGCCGCATGCGTCGGCATTGGCTTTGCGACCTACCTGGTCGTGGCACTGCTGCACACGCGCTCCATCAAGCGCGTCAGCCTGGCCGAAGCCCTCAAAGTCCAAGAGTAGTCATCGGGGACGTTCCTTTCCTGCTGGTAGGAAAGGAACGTCCCTAGCTGCCAGGTGGCGGGGCACTCATTTAAGTCTGTCCCCAATGAGTAGTCATTTAAGAGCGTCCCCAATGAGTAGGTTTCGCGCTTGACTTTGACCCCACTTCAATGGGTACCATCCCCTTATGTCTGTAACGCCATATAGACCGAGGGGATATATCTATGACCGCAACTGCACCCGCAGCACCCGCCAAGGTGTACTTCACCAACCTGCGCACGCATGCTCGCGAGAGCCAGCTCGACAAGCTCAAGCGCCTCATCCGTCACGCCGGTATTGAGCAGATCGACTTTGAGAACAAGTTCGTCGCCATCAAGATTCACTTTGGCGAGCTGGGCAACCTGAGCTTTTTGCGCCCCAACTACGCCCGCGCCGTCGCGGATGTCGTGAAGGAGCTGGGCGGCAAGCCCTTCCTCACCGACTGCAATACGCTCTATGTGGGTAGCCGCAAAAACGCGCTCGAGCACATCGACACCGCCTACCAGAACGGCTTTACCCCGTATGCCACGGGTTGCCAGATCATCATCGCCGACGGCCTCAAGGGCACCGACGAGGCGCTCGTCCCGGTCGAGGGCGGCGAGTACGTGCACGAGGCAAAGATCGGTCAGGCGCTCATGGATGCCGATATCGTGATCAGCCTCACCCACTTTAAGGGCCATGAGCAGGCCGGATTTGGCGGCGCCATGAAGAACCTGGGCATGGGAGGCGGCAGCCGTGCTGGCAAGATGGAGCAGCACGCCGCCGGCAAGCCGAATGTCGATACCACCAACTGCGTGGGCTGCCACGCCTGCGAAAAGATCTGCGCGCACAACGCCGTCTCGTTTGACGACACCCGCGAGCGCGAGCTTGCCAACGGTAGTACTCGCACGGTACACGTGGCCGCCATCGACCACAATCGCTGCGTGGGGTGTGGGCGCTGCATTGCGGCGTGCAACCAGGACTGCATCAAGCCCGGCTATGACGCTGCGGCCGATGTGCTCAACTACAAGATCGCCGAGTACACGAAGGCTGTCGTCGACGGCCGCCCGAGTTTCCATATCTCGCTCGCTATGGACATTAGTCCCAACTGCGATTGCCATCCCGAAAACGACACGCCCATCGTCAACGATATCGGTATGTTCGCGAGCTTCGACCCGGTCGCCATCGACCAGGCCTGCGCCGATGCCGTCATGGCATCCGAGCCGCTGCCCAACACCGAGCTCACCGATAGCGCTGCCAAGATGGAGCACAATCACGAGCACCTGGAGGGCGAGCAGGCACACGACCCCTTCTGCATCACGCATCCCGACACCGACTGGCGCGCGTGCATCGCGCACGCCGAAAAGATTGGCCTGGGCACGAGCGAGTATGAGCTCATCGAGGTCAAGTAGCGTCCGGTTATTGGACAAATCGCGTTCTTTTAGCAGCGCAACGTAAGTAAAAGCCGCCCGTGAGCACAGCGCTCGCGGGCGGCTTTTCGGAAGCGAGGTGAAAAATCGAATACCGCCGACCACAAGGCGTTTTAGGCAACAAAACCCCAGACGTTGCTTTTTGCCTAAAAGTGCTCGTCGAGGAAGTTATTGACTGTGTTCCAGTAGAGCTCGGGGTCAACTTGCGCACTCTTGGCGTGGGTGGCGCCATGGATGGTGAGCTTTTGCTTGACCTTGCTGGCGCACGCCTCGTAGTTTTGGTCGAGCATACTGTACGGCACAAAGGTGTCCTGGTCGCCGTGGATAAACAGCATGGGAACCGTCGCGTGTTTGAGTTGCTCCACACTGCTCGCCTTATGAAAGTCGTAGCCCGCGCGTACGTTGCACACCAAGTTTGCTACATCGAGCAAAGGAAAGCCGGGCAGGCCGAACACATCCTTGAGCTGCAGGGAGAACTCGTCCCAAACACTCGTATAACCGCAGTCCTCGATAATGCATTTCACGTTTGCGGGCAGAGACTCCCCCGCGACGTTCATGGCGGTTGCCGCACCCATCGACTCGCCAAAGACCAGGATGCGCGCCTCGGGGTCAGCCTGAACGATTCGCTCGATCCATGCGACGATGTCGAGGCGCTCGGGCCAGCCCATGCCGATATAGTCGCCGCCGGAGCGCTCGTGGGCGCGGGCGGCTGGTGCGAGTACGTTCATGCCGCGGTCGTGGAATCGTTTTGCGTATCGGGCCATACCGATGGGCTCGTTGGTATATCCATGCAGGCAGACGGCGTAGTCGTGCGTGCTCTCTGACGCAGCAAAATACCAGGCGGCAAGCTCGGTCCCGTCGTCCGCGGTGAGGCTGCTGCTCTCGCGGTTTTCCTTAAACCACGCCCGCGCCTCGGTGTCCTCGGCATCCGGCTGCTCACCTTTATTGTCGTTCTTGCTATCCTGCATCATCTTCATGGTGTACGGCGCTTGGGGGTTCAGGGCAAAGTCAAACAAAAAGTTGCCGGCAAACCCCAGCAGCGCGACAACGACTACCAACGTAACAATGCCGGCTATCTTGAGCTTTCGATGGGGGTGTGCGCTTTGAGGCATTTACGGTTCTCCTTAAAGATGTTAATACATCAACATTTAAAACAAGCGCATTATGGATGTTCGCCGTTGATGCGTCAACAAGCAAAGAATGGGTAAACAAAGGGTCACGTAAGGTGCAAATTTCGCACGTACCCAGACGCTTTGATATAGTGTTGAGGACTCTTTACGTTGGAGGATGTAACCGGCATGTCCGATTCGAGCGACAGTTCTAAGCCGCGACCCAAGACCGCGGCCGTTCCACACTACACGGTGGGCGAGGAGATCATGAACTCCGTCACCCATGGTGTCGGCTGCCTGCTGGGTATCGCGGGCCTGGTGCTCCTGATCGTATTCGCTGCCCTGCGCGGCGGAGGCCCAGCCCACATGGCCGCGGCGATTGTCTATGGCGTCAGTATCATCCTCGAATATCTGGCTTCCACGCTCTATCACGCGATTCAGCCCGCGCGCGCCAAGCGCGTGTTTCGCATCATCGACCACAGCTGCATCTACCTGCTCATTGCGGGCAGCTATACGCCGTTTTGCCTTATCACGCTCGCAAACGACGGCGGCCCCGCGCTGTTCTTTGCCGTGTGGGCCATCGCCATCATCGGCATTGCGCTCGAGTGCTTCCTACGCGAGCGTCAGCCACACTGGGTAAGCGGCCTGGTCTACCTGCTGATGGGCTGGCTCGTCGTCTTTAAGCTGCCCGAGCTTGTGGCGCTGCTGAACCCCGTCGCGCTTGCCCTGCTCGCCGTCGGCGGCGTGTGCTACACCGTGGGCGTGCCGTTCTATATCGCCAAAAACGTGCGCTATCTGCACAGCGTGTTTCACCTGTGGGTGCTCGCCGGCAGCATCTTCCAGTTCATGGCGGTGATCCTCTTCGTAATCTAGCGACCACGCCTGCGGCCCCGCTCGCACGGGCGACCGGCGCAATTGCCCTATCCGCTACGTACGTCTCCTGCCAACGTCCCGAATCTTGGAGGTTCGAGAAACTCCCGATGGACATAACCATCTCCCTTATCACTACCCTCGTTTTGACCCTCATCAACGGCTACTTCTCAATGTCCGAGATGGCCCTCACCACGGCCAAGCGCGCCGTGCTGGAGCACGATGCCGAGGAGGGTGACAAGCGCGCCGAGCACGCCATTAAGCTCGCCGCCGACTCCGACCAGCTACTGGCCACCATTCAGGTCGCCATCACGCTCGTTGGTTTCGCCTCGTCTGCCGTCGCCTCGACGAGTCTGTCCGACCCGCTCGCCACGTGGCTCATGAGCTTTGGCATCGCGCCGCTTTCCGCCATCGCGCGCGGCCTGGCACCGGTCATCATCACCGTCGCAGTCGCCTTCGTGTCCATCGTGATCGGCGAGCTCGTGCCCAAGCGTATCGGCCTCGCTAACGCCGAGGGCGTGTCCAAGCAGGTCGTGGGGCCGCTTTCCGTGTTCCAGAAGATCGCCCGCCCGCTCGTGTGGCTGACCGGCGCTTGCTCCGACGGCCTGGCCCGCATCCTGCGCATCAAGAGCGCCGATGACCGCCAGAACGTCTCGGAGGAAGAGATCAAGTACATGGTTTCGGAGCAGGATGACCTGCTCGACGAGGAAAAGCGCATGATCCACGAGATCTTCGACCTGGGCGACACCGTCGCTCGCGAGGTCATGGTGCCGCGCGTGGACACCACCATGTGCGAGGACGACGAGACGGTCGCCAGCGTGCTATCCACCATGCGCCAGACCGGCTTTAGCCGCATCCCCGTCTACCACGAGGATCCCGACAACGTGGCGGGTATCGCGCACATCAAGGACCTGATCCAGCCCGCGCTCGACGGCAAGGGTGACCAGCCCATCGCCGACTTTTTGCGCGACGCCACCTTTGTTCCCGACACCAAGGACATCCTGCCGCTGCTTTCCGAGATGCAGACCTCGCACGATCAGATCGTGGTCGTCGTGGACGAGTACGGCGGCACGGCCGGCATTATCACCATCGAGGATATCGTCGAGGAGATCGTCGGCGAGATCGAGGATGAGTTCGACCCCGACAACAAGTACCTCACGCGCCTCTCGCGCCGCGAGTGGCTCGTTGATGGGCGTTTTTCGTGCGATGACGCGATTGAGCTTGGTTGGCCGCTCGAGGAAAGCGATGATTATGAGACCATCGCCGGCTGGATTTTGGAGCTTTGCGACTCGGTGCCCGACATCGGAGAGGTGTTTGAGGTTGCGGGGTACAAGTTTAAAGTGCAGTCGATGCGTGGCCAGCGCATCTCGCTCATTCGCGTGATCGCTCCGGCCGAAACCGATAAGAAGGATTCCGAGTCTTCGGTAGACGAGCCGACGACGTCGGGTGCGGGTTCCGCGAATCCGCACGACGGCGACGAGTAGGACAAGGAAGAGTAGGGGAGAGTTATGGCAGGCCTGTTCAACATCCTTAAGGTCACCGTCAGCGAGGACAAGATCTGCGCGCATGTGCTGGTGAACCCCGGCATGCCGCTCATGACCTCGGAGGACATCGAGGCCACGGCGCGCGTGTACTACCTGGTGCCCGCGATTGCCAAGCACCTGTGCCTGGGCGATTCCGGCCGCGAGTTCCAGGACTGCATGGGCCAGACCGAGCTCTGCCATCTGCTGGAGCACGTGACGGTCGAGCTCATGAACGAGACCGGGCTTGCCGGCAGCATCTCGTGCGGCCGCACGCGCGTAAGCGAGCACGACGAGCGCGTCTTTGAGGTTGAGCTTTCGTGCCCCGACGACGCGCTGGCCATCGGTGCGCTGTCTTCGGCCACCTTTATGATGGACTGGGCGTACCTGCACGCCGACCAGCCTGCCCCCGACGTGGAAGGCACGGTCGCGGGCCTGCGCAACCTGGTGCTGGGCATGCGCGCCGAGGCCGAGGGCAAGGATCCTCGCGAGGCCGTCGCCGCTGCGAACGGCGAAGATGCTGCCGAGGACGAGGGCGCTGACGAGGGCGATGTGCCGGTCGACGCCGAGCCCGTTGCCGATGCGACCGCCGAGCCCCAGGGCGTCCCCAACTTTGACGATGAGCCCCAGGTGGCGATTGATACCGAGGGCGCGGTTGCCGAGAACCACGAGGCCTCCGCTGCCGTCTTTGGCGGTGCGGCGACGGTTTCGGCGGGACCTGCGCATGAGGGCGGCCTGCCGCTCGTGGACGGCGCCGGCGAGGACCCGGGTGCCACGGTGGCCATGCCGGCTATGCCTCAGGAGTAGGCCTACGCGTTTATCACCATCACGTACCTGCGCCTTTGCCGTACGCAGATGAGCGGAGCGGCAAGTGATGCGCTGCGGGTATAATGGACAGCATTCAAACGGTGGGCACCGACGTGCCCGCAGGAGAGGAATGATCATGGGTAAGACTTTCAGCTTTGTCTCCGGCGCACTTTTTGGTGCCGCTGCCGGCGCTATTATCGGCGTTGCTCTGGCCCCGCGCTCGGGCGCCGAGACCCGCGCCATGGCTGCCGATATCGCCAACGACGCCTGGGACAATATGCGCGACACCTACGAGCACGGCGCCGAGGAGGCCCGCGCCGCGGTTAGTGACTTCGGCCCGATGGTCGATGCCAAGACCGATGACCTGCGTGCCAAGGTCGACTTGGCCCGTGAGCGCATGGATCAACTGCGCGAGCAGCTCAACGATGCCATCTCGGGTGGCAACGTGACGCCCGCCGCCGATGTCGTGGTCGAGAACGCCGTCGAGGCCGACACCGAGGCTGCGGAGCCTTCGACCGAGGCATAATGCGCACCGGGGATTTTGTCGGCATCAAGGTTTACCGCAAGCCCGCCGAGGACAAGCGTACTAAAAAGGACGGCACGCCGCGCAGCCCCAAAAAGCTCGGCAAGATTCACTTTCCCGTCTTTACCCCGGGCGGCACGCGCGTGGTGGGCTTTATGGTCCGCCAGTCCGATATCGCGGGTATGATTGAGCGCCCCGACCGCTTTGTGGCACTCGATGCCATCGGCGTCTATGAGGGTGCTGTTGCGGTCGACGACGTCAAGGGCACCTACGATGCCGCCGCGGCCAAGCGCCTCGATATCAACCTGGACGATTGCATCATCTGGGTTGGCATGGACGTGCGCACGGAATCGGGCGATGTCGTGGGCTACTGCTCGGACGTTGAGTTCAAGCCGCGCTCGGGCATTGTGCAGACGTTCTATGTGACCGCCAGCGCCGCATCGAGCATGTTGGTGGGCGACACGCAGGTGCCGCCGACGATGCTGCGCGGCTACGAGAACGGCGCGATGATTGTCTCGGACGAGGTCAAGACGCTCGGGTATTCGGGCGGCGCGGCCGCTAAGGCTGCCGAGGCCAGCGTCGTGGTGGGCGATAAGGTCAAGAAAGGCGCCAAGGTGCTCGATGACAAGGGATCGGTCGCCGTGGACAAGGGCAGCCGCGCGCTGGGCAAGCAGCTCGGCAAGACGCGCGGTATGTTCAAGGCCTTTAAGGACGAATATCAAAAGGCGAGCGGGGGCTCGTCAAAAGCTAGCAAATAGCGACGTACCAAATGATGGGAGGCGAGCCGGAGACATGTTGCTCCGGCTCGCTGTGTTTATGGGGGAGGGCACATGCGCCAAAACGGATCTAACTTAAACGGGCGCTCGGGTGCGCGTCCGACGGCGCGCCGCGACTTGGGGCAGCTGCCCAGCGGTCAGCGTCGACGTCGCCGTAAGCCCGGCGCGATGTACCTCAACCATAGCCGTGGGTTTAGCGATCGCAGCGCGCGCATCGGCAACGGGCGCTCGCCGCGCCGACCGTCCCGCCTGCCCTATGCGCTCATCGCCGTGGGTTGCGCGCTCGTGCTGTTTATCGCTGCCGTCGTGGGCTACGTCAACCGCAGCGTGGACGTGGAGCTCAACGGGCAAAAGACCGCGGTGCGCGTGGGCTCTACGTTGCAGAATCTTATCGACGATCAAAGCCTGACCGAAACGTACGACGCCGGCGATCTGCTGGCAGTCGACGACAGCGTGCTCAAGCGCCATGGCGGCGAAAAGCTGTCGGTGAAGGTCGACGGCAAGCGCGTGAAGCAAGGCAAATGGGATAGTCGCGAGCTTACGGGTGGCGAGAAGGTGACGGTCAAGGACGGCCGCAACGTGTACGAAAAGCACGAGGTCCAGGCCACGACTATCGAGCCAAGGCTTAAGGTCGAGGGCACGGGTGCCATTGAGTATGTCAAAACCTGGGGCGTTCAGGGCCGCTCCGAGGTATGGGTCGGCGAGCAGTCGGGCAAGACGCAGGACCGCGGCGAGGTCGTGCCCGCCACCGACTGCGTAGTCGAGTGCGCAAGCGTAGCGCCCAAGGGCAACGAAAAGTACGTGGCCCTGACATTTGACGAGGGTCCGAGCGGCGCGACCAAGCAGATCTTGCAGGTGCTCAAGGAAAAGGGCGTCACGGCGACGTTCTTCCTTTCGGGCGATGCCGCGGAAGCCTCGCCCGCTACTGCCAAAGCGATTGTCGATGCCGGGTGCGAGATCGGCTCCAACAGCTACAGCGATGATTCGCTCAGGGGCGAGGATCGCGAGACGGTGCGCAAGCAGATCACGAAGGGCACCGAGGCGATTAAGTCGGCGACTGGCGTCGAGACGATGTTGCTGCGCGCCCCCTACGCCGCGTTTGACGAGCAAAACTGGATCGACTCGATGGACCTGGTGTCTGCCGTGGTTTCGTGGAATATCGATTCGGGCGACTGGCTGCTCAACGGCGCCGACGAGCAAGTATCGACCGTGCTCGACTCGATGACGCCGGGCAATATTGTGCTGCTCACCGATAGCGATGAGTGCGCCGAGCAGACGCTCGAGGCGCTGCCGCAGATTATCGATGGCCTTGTCGCCGACGGCTACAAGATCGTGACGCTCAGCGACCTGGTCAAGACGGACACGGCATTGAGCAAAAAGCTCACCTCGCTCACCAAGGTTTCCATGCCCAAAAACGCCGTGTTCCCCCAACTCCCCGAGGACAACGACGCCACAGAGTAGCCATCGGGGACGTCCCTAAACGACTGGTCGTTTAGGACGGTCTTAATCGCTTTGTCCCACCGCGCTCATCCGGCTCTATGTCACGGATGCGTCAGCGTTTGGTATGCCTGCAATGTGCAGCGCATAAATTCGGTGCCGCAGCGCGATGCTGATGCTATAGTTACTGCGGTTAATGAGGGTCAAGAGAAAGGTTACAGGTGAAATCCAAACCTCGACCATACAGTCGATGACCCCATGCAGGTGCTTTCTGCGCGTGCACGGGGTGTGAGCGCTGAGCGGCGTGCCGCCCGCGCATGCGTATACATATCAAAAAGTCCACGGATTGCGCGCCGGCATGGTCGCGCGGTCCGCAGGAATAATGATGGGGAGCACCATTGAATTATCTGAGTGAGATGCTCAAATTGCCGGTCTTGGACGTCGACGGCGAAAAGCTCGGCGTGGTTAACGATTTTGGCATTGCAACCGGCGAAGTTTTTCCGCACGTGACGTCGCTCGCGTTCCGTGGTCCCGGCAAGACGCCGTTTATGATCAGCTGGCGCAAATGGGTCGACCGTATCGACGAGACGGGTGTACACCTTAAGACGTCGGCCACCGAAATCCGTTTTTCGTACCTGCAGCCGACAGAACTCTTGCTTGCCCGCGACGTGCTCAACAAGCAGATTGTCGACACGCAGGGCATGAAGGTCGTGCGCGTAAACGACATCAAGTTCTCTATGTCGGGCGAAAATCAGCTGCGCCTGCTGGGCGCCGAGGTCGGTGCTCGCGGTCTGCTACGCGCCATC
Organism: Collinsella sp.; assembly: GCA_046979165.1. Lineage (GTDB taxonomy): Bacteria > Actinomycetota > Coriobacteriia > Coriobacteriales > Coriobacteriaceae > Collinsella. The sequence goes on along the minus strand of JBKWJT010000002.1, from coordinate 407,659 downwards.
AGCCCCACGCTCGAGCATGTCGTCGAGGGCTTTATGAAGCACTTGGGCAAGCCGCTCAGCGAGGACATTATCGCCTGGTCTTACATGGACCTGCTCGATCGCTCGACTAAGAACATCCAGCTCTCGGTGTCGCACAAGACGCTTGGCGAGCTGCATCCTGCCGACATTGCCGACATTATCGAGCAGCTCGACCCGCGCCTGCGTGCGCAGGTGTTCGCGCAGCTCGACACCGCCCAAGCCGCCGAGGCCATCTCGGAGTTCGATGATGACGAGCTCATGACCGAGATGCTCGAGGGCCTGTCCGATACCGACGCATCGTCGATGCTGGCCATGATGGACCCGGACGACGCTGCCGACCTGATCGACGAGCTCGATTATGAGAAGGCCGAGAAGCTCCTGCGCCTGATGGGCGTCAAGGAGGAGAAGGCGATTCGTAATCTGTTGGGCTATGAGGACAACACCGCCGGCCGCATCATGACCTCGGAGTTTGTCTCCCTGCCCGCCACGGCGACGGTCGGCGATGCCATCGAGGCGATTCGCAAACTCGACGAGGACTTTGAGAGCGTCTACTACGTCTATACCGAGGACCCGAGCGGCATGCTGACGGGCGTGCTTTCGCTGCGCACGCTGATCGTGGCCGACCGCGACGCCACGCTGGGCCAGCTCGCCTATCGCGATCTGGTCTACGTGTCGCCCGACGAGGACCAGGAAGACGTGACGGACGAGATGACCAAGTACGACCTGGTTGCCATCCCTGTCTGCGACGAGAACCGTCATATCCTGGGTATCGTGACCTTCGACGACGCCATGGACGTTATCGCCGAGGAGCATCAGGAGGACCTGCAGATCGCCGGTGTCGGCTCGGGCGATAGCGCGTCGGACGACTCGACGAACGTGCTCAGCTGGTTCGTGCATCGTCAGTACTGGGTCGTCGTGTGGGGCATCGCCTCGTGCATTATGGCGACCGTGCTGGGGACGGCGCTGCGCTCCGCGCATCTGGTGGTGTTCCCCATGTGCGCCATGCCGCTCGTGCTGCTGGCTGCCTCGCGCATGGTGTCGTTCGTCAAGAACTACTTCCTCGAGTACGACGGTCACGACGACGAGCCCAAACCGTACCTGGGATTCTTCTTCCAGAGCACGGGTATGGGCCTGATCCTTTCGCTTGTTACTTACCTGTGCGCGCAGCTGGTGCGCACCGCCGCGTTCCCCGATGCCACCATGTTTGAGGAGCAGCTCTTTACCGGCTGCTTTAATATCGCTGCCGTCATTTGCCTGGTTGGCAACATGAGCGCTGTGATTTATCTGATGGTGCTGTTCTGGCGCGACGAGCACGACCTTAACACGTCGGGCACCGCCATGAACGTCATCGCCGTCATGATCTCGTGTGTGGCGTACTGTGTTGCTGCGGTGCTGCTCACCATGTCGGTCATGGGGTAGGTGGTCGCGTGCAAAATACGAAGCAAAAGGCGAGCACCAAGCAAAAGCTGACCATCGCGGCCATCTTTGGCGCCATGGGCCCCGGTCTTCTGGCGGCGCTTTCGGGCAATGACGCCGGCGGCATCGCCACGTATTCCAGCGCGGGCGCCAGCTATGGCTATAAGATGCTCTGGATGCTTCCCGTCATGACCGTGCTGCTTATCGTGACGCAGGAGACCGCGGCGCGCTGCGGATGCGTCACGGGTAAGGGCCTGGCCTCGCTCATCCGTGAGCGCTTTGGCGTGCGCAGGAGCGTGCTGGCCATGGCGGCGCTGCTGATCGCCAACACGGCCGTTACCATTTCGGAGTTCGCGGGCATCGCGAGTGGCCTTGCTCTGTTTGGCGTTCCGGCGAGCATCTCGGTGCCGCTCGTGGCGCTGCTGGTGTGGATGCTTACCATGTCGGGCAGCTTCCAGCGCATCGAGAAGATTTTGCTGCTGGTAAGCTGCGTGTTCGTGACCTACATCGTCGCCGCGTTTATGGCCGGCCCCAACTGGGGCGAGGTCGCGGTCGACTTGGTCGTCCCCAATATTCAGAACGATCCCAGTTACGTGTCGCTTGTGGTCGCAACAATCGGTACCACCATCGCACCGTGGATGATCTTCTTGGCTCAGAACAACGTGGTCGATAAGAATGCGGGCGAGGACGACATCGTGCTGCAGCGTATTGATACCGTGAGCGGCTCGATCGCCGCTGATATCATTGCTGGCTTCATTATCATCACGACCGGTACGGTGCTGTTCCCGGCTGGTATTCAGATTAGCGATGCCGCCGATGCCGCCCGCGCGCTGGAGCCCATCGCGGGCCAGTGGTCCACGGTGTTGTTCGCCTCGGGCCTGGTCGCAGCGAGCTTTTTGGCTGCCTGCGTGCTGCCCGGCGTTACGTCGAGTGCCATCTGCGAGGCATTTGGCTGGGAGCGCGGTGCCGATCGCAGCTGGGACGAGGCCCCGGTTTACCGCGGCATCATTACGGCCATCATCGGCATTTCTGCCGTGTTGGTGCTCATGCCTGGCGTCGATTTGTTCCAGATTATGATGACCTCGCAGGTCATCAATGGCGTGCTACTGCCCGTGGTTCTGGTGTTCCAGGTGGTTATTGCCGCTGACCGTCACATTATGGGCACTAACCGCAACGGCCGCGTGTGGAATGTGCTCACTTGGGCGACTATCGGTGTGATTACGGTGCTCACGGTCGTCATGTTTGTTCTGCAGGCGATGGGTTACAGCGCTTAGCGCCCACTTTTGCTTCCGAACAGGCCGCAGCGATGGGCTGCGGCCTGTTTTTTGTCTGCTATAGGGTGTTAGTTATATAGCAATGGACAAAAAATGCCAAATATGAGTACTGTTGCTAAGTGAATAGCATTTACATCCTAAAAGATAATGAACATAGCCTTTAGTATGTTCATTAAAATTGGCTCCAATACGCCTTAAACCAGTCAGGTTGGCTGCTTTAGGGGGTTGTAGGGGGTCGCGCGCGCAGACGTGGTGTAAGAGTGTCCTGAGGTCCGTCGCTGCAAGTCCCGATGTTACTCCTTCTTGAGACCGCGCTTCTCGACTATCTCGTCCACTATCTCCCTGGCGCGCCGCCCGAGCGCGCGGCGCCTCCCCTCTGTCGGGGCCGGCCTGTCCGCGGGCTCGGCGAAGCCCTCGGCGGCCGAGGCCTCGGAGAACACGCGCTGCTGGGACCACTGCCCCTCGGTCTCCATGAGGCTCGCGCACGTCAGGCGCAGCATCGACTCCCTCGAGGGGAAGGACTGCACGACCCTGTAGCGGCGCTTGATCTCGCGGTTGGCGCGCTCCTGGACGTTGTTGGTGCGGAGCTTGGCCCAGTGCGCCCTGGGGAAGGCCGTGAACGCCAGCGCGGAGTCCTCGGCCTGCTCGAAGACCTCGCCGGCCCTGGCGGACACCGACGCCACCCAGGGCGCCGCCTCGGCCCACACGCAGCGCGCGAGGTCGGGGTCGTCCTGGTAGACCGCGGCGTGCACGAGGTCCCTGACGGCCGCCTTGGAGTCCTCGGGCCTGCCCGAGCAGGCGCTCTGGAGGTTGCGCTGCAGGTGCGTCACGCAGCGCTGCCAGGCGCAGCCCTGGAACAGGCGCGAGACGGCGGCCACGAGCCCGGCGTGGCTGTCGGAGACCACGAGGCGGACGCCGGCCAGCCCGCGCTCGCGCAGCCCGCCGAGGAATGCCGCCCAGGAGTCCTCGCTCTCGGTGTCGACCACGTCGCAGCCCAGGAAGTGCTTGCGCCCGTCGGCGCCCAGCCCGATCGCGGTCACGACGCCCTGCGAGACGACCGACGAGCCGACCCTGCAGCTCATGTAGGTGGCGTCGAGCCACAGGTAGCAGCACGGCGTGCCCGAAAGGTCGCGGCGGCGGAACTCCTCCACCTCGGCGTCGAGGTCGGAGCAGAGGCTCGAGACCTCCGAGCTCGACAGCGAGGATATGCCCAGCTTGGACGCCACGCGCTCGACCTTGCGGGTGGACACGCCGCACACGTACATCTCCTGCACGATGGCGGCCACCGAGGTGTCGACGCGCGACCATCGCGCGAGCATGCCCTCGGGGTAGTAGGTGCCGTGCCTGAGCTTGGGTATCTCGAGCTCCACGTCGCCCACGGCGGTCTTGAGCGACCTGGGGCGGTAGCCGTTGCGGCTGTTCTCCCTGCCGTCGCTGCGCTCGTTGCGGCCCGCGCCGCACATCTGCTGGGCCTCGGAGTCCATCAGCGCGTTCATCACGCCGCCCAGCACCCTGCACGCGAACTCGCGCGCGTCGCCGCACTCCTGCCAAAGCCTCGCCGCCTCGAGGGCCTCGTCGCGGCCGAGGCGCAGTACACTCTCTTCTTGGGGCATCGCCTTTCCTTCCATTCGTCACCTTCATTACTCCAACGACGAATTCTAGGCGGTGTCCCCTCCCTTTCAAGAAAGAGAAGAGGCGGGGCATGCCCCGCCTCTTACACCACATCTCTGCGCGCTACCGTTGTAGGGGTCGCTCGGACGTCATTTTGGGTGGTTTTGCCTGCTACTAAAATGGTAACAGTACTCATATTTGCCCTTTTTTGCCCACAGACCTTTGAGGGTGCGGCGAAAAGGGCTTGTTTTGATTGTTTGGGGCAGGCACGAGGCGCGGAAACGATGTCTGGAGCGACGGAGCGGCCTGGAATTCATCCGTAGAGGTCTTCATTGGCTGCGCCAGGAGTGTCCCTAACTGCCGGAGGGGGTGTCTGCCGTGGCAGACACCCCCTCCGGATGTGGGAAGTTTGCGCTGCAGGTTACTTGTCGGTGCCCAGCTTGTGCGGCTTGAGAGCGAGCGCATTGACGAGTGCGTCGGTGGCAGACTTGACGGCTGCCGGCTGCGGATCGTTGACGTGATCCTCGGGGTGTACGGGCAGGTCCTTCTTGACGGCATCGTGGATCAAGTTGAGGTACTCAGTCACGCCAGTGGTCGATAGGTGCGTGCCATCGCCATCGAACAGGTCGTTGCGGTTGGCACTGTATCCGTACCAATCGATAACGCGCACGTTCTTGTAGCGCGTAGCGGCGTTGGCGATGGCCTGGTTGGTAGAGCCAACCCACGGCTGCGGGCTGCGCGTGTTCACAAACACCACCATACGCTTATCTCCCGCATCGGCCATGATGGCGTCGATCTGGTCGTCGGTTACCAAGCCGTTGGTGCCCAGGGCAAAGACCACGATCTTGCCGGCAAGGTTCTGCTGGATATAGCCTTCAAATGTCGTGCGCCCCGCATCAAACTGGCGGCCCTTTTCGGCATCGATATGGCTGTGCGGGAACACGCCGTCAAAGGTGTCTACGGCACGCAGCGACACGGAGTCGCCGATCATAAGCAGATCGTAGGAGCCATCGGGGAAGCCGTCGTTGTCCTTGTCGGTGTCGTCGGCCGCCTGCTGGTCGGTGGGCGCGGTGTTCTTGGCTTCCTTGTTCAGAACTTCGGCGCCCTCGCCGCTCAGCGCAGACGTCTCGGGCACAAAGATCAGGCCGCCCAGTGCAACGACCAACACGACAGCGCAGGCTGCGCAGACAGGGACGTGCGCGCGTACCCAGTTAGCGGGCGTGGTGGTGCCGTCGCGGAACTCGGACACGGTGCGCTCAAAGGCGCCCTTCCTAAACGGAGTCTCGATAAAGCGATAGCAGCACTCTGCCACGGCGACCACCAACAACACCTGCAAAATGCACTGCCACCACGGCGTATCGTTGATGTTGGCGACCGGGTTCATGAGCAACAGCAGCGGATAGTGCCACAGGTAGATGCTGTACGAGCGCTTGCCAACCCACACGAGCGGCTCGGCGGACAGCGCGCGGGCAACCATTCCCTGGGGCTGCACGCAGGCCGCGATGACCATGAGCGTGAGGATCGAGCACAGCAGCGTGCCTCCGCGATATTGGAAGGCGGTGTAGCCGTTGGTGAGCGCGACCATGGCGGCAAGGCCAACCAGACCCACGACGCCCAACACATCGATGGATGCGGGCGAGGACCAAAAACGCACGAGGGCGCTCGGCTGTGCCGGGGCGGTCTCGGCTGCTTCGTCGGCCTTCTCGCCAGGCTTGTCCTCGGCGTTCTTGCCGTGCTTGGCGGCGCTAGCCAGGCGATTGAGCCCCAAACGATGGGCGAGACGAACCGGCGCCAGGTCGCGATCGGGGATAAAGGCCATCCAGGCACCCAGCAGCAGCGAGAACACACGGGTGTCGGTGCCGTAGTACACGCGGCTGGGGTCAGCGGCAGGGTTATAGAGCACCATCATGGCGATGGCGGAGGCAGCAGCCAAGCCCAGAACCACGCGGCGCGTGTTGGGCTTGCTCACATGCATGGATACCATGGCAAACAGCAGTGGCGGCCAAATCAGGTAGAACTGTTCCTCGATGGCAAGCGACCAAAAGTGCGTGAGCGGCGAGGGGTCGCCCAGAGCATTGAAGTACGAGACGTTTTGGGCAATCTGCCACCAGTTGTTGAAGAACAGCAGCGACGGCAGGATGTCGGGGCGCATCTTGGTGAGCATCACGTGGTTAAAGATAGTGCACAGCGCGCAGGTTACAAACACTACCGTTACCACGGCGGGGACCAGGCGACGGATGCGGCGAATCCAGAAGCTCTTGAGGTCGATGCGGCCGGTCTTGGCGACTTCGTTGAGCAGCAGGCGCGTGATCAGATAGCCCGAAAGCACAAAGAAGATCGTGACGCCAAGCAGGCCGCCCTGCGCCCACGTGAGGTTAAGGTGATAGAGCACCACCGCGACGACGGCGAGCGTACGCAGGCCGTCAAGGGCAGGGATGTAGCGGGATTTGGGGCGAGCAGGCGTCTGCTCCGCGGCGGGAGTGTTGGCGCGGCCCGCGTTGTTGGCAGAAGCACGATGGGGGCTCACGGTGCGTCGCGGTTCGTTGGCGCGGCGTTCGCCCTTCACGCGTTCGTGCGGCGCCGGCTCGTTGCCCGTGCGGCGTCGACCGCGCGAGCCCGATTGCGAGAGTTGTTCCATAAAACATCATCCAATGACGAGAATAATCAGCACGCCTTCATTGTAGCTGCCTGCTCCTGTGAATGCTTGCTGCTGGCGCAAGCTCAAGCGCGCGTCCACATCAAAGTGAACTAAAGTTATAGGGGGTGCGAGAGTGCACGATCGACGGCTGGCGGTGGGCATAAGGCCCGCAGATGAGGAGGTTTCCATGGCAGATCGCGGCATCGTTGCGGTGTTCGGCAGCATGAACATGGACCTTTCGGTGGCGTGCGAGCGCATACCGCGTGCGGGCGAGACCGTCGGCGGCAGCGGGTTTATCACCAACGCCGGCGGCAAGGGCGCCAATCAGGCCGTAGCTGCCGCGCGTATGGGCGCTTGCACGCACATGATCGGCGCGGTCGGTCGCGACGCGTTCGGCGCGTCGCTCGTGGCGGGGCTCCAAGACGCCGGCGTGGACTGTGACTTTGTAGTGCATCGCGATGACGTGGAGACGGGAACGGCGACCATCATTCGCTGCGAGGGCGACAACCGCATCGTACTGTCACCGGGCGCCAACCATGCGCTTGCGGGCGCGGACGTTGCCTGCGCGCTGAGGCGTCTGGTGGCCCATGAGCTCGACGGCGACGCCAGCGAGATTGCCCCGGCTGCCGGAAGCGTCTTTATCGCCCAGAGCGAATGCGACCTTGCAGCGACGGCCGAGGCGCTTGTTTGCGCTCGCGAGCTGGGGTTCTATACGGTCTTTAATCCGGCGCCTGCCTGCGAGCTGCCTGCGGAGGTCTGGCCTGCGGTCGACCTGGTCTGTCCCAACGAGACCGAGTGCCAGGTTCTGACGGGCATTCTGCCCACGGATGATGTGAGTTGCGTCGCCGCGCTCAATGCGCTGCTCGACAAGGGCGCCGGCGCCGCGGTCATCACGCTGGGCGGCGCCGGCTCGGTTGCGCTCGGCGATGGCGGTGAGCTGCTGCACATGCCGGCACTTTCGAACACGTTGGTCGATACGACGGCCGCGGGCGATACGTTTATCGGTGCGCTTGCCGCGGCTCGCCTGGAGGGCTTGCCGCTCTTTGAGTGCATGGCCGCGGGTGCTCGCGCCTCGGCGGTGACGGTGTCGCGCCTGGGCGCTCAGCAATCGATTCCCACGCGCGCCGAAGTTGAACATTGGTTTGGTTAAACGATAAAGACGGAGAAGCGGAGTAGAACAATGGCAATCAAGAAGCTGATCCTTGATCTGGATATGGGTGTGGACGATGCGATGGCGCTGGCCTATGCCATCGCGAGCCCCGAGGTGGAGCTCGTGGGCATCACCACGTGTTTTGGCAACGTGCGCGTCGAGCAATCGGCGCACAACTGCCTGGCGGTGCTCGATCTGCTGGGTCGCCCTGAGGTTCCGGTGTACCTGGGCGCCGATCGTCCCATTAAGGCGACTGAGCCCTATACACCGCCGGCGTCCACCACGCTCATCCACGGAAAGAACGGCATTGGCGGGGCGAGCGTGCCCGCGTCGCCGTACGAGCCGGTGGGGGCGACGTCGGCCGACGGTAACGCGGCGGTCGATTATCTGATTGATGCCGCGCGCACCTATGGTCCCGATCTGATCTACGTGGCGACCGGCCCGCTCTCCAACCTGGCGCTTGCCCTGGAGCGCGATGCGGCGGCGATGATGTCTATCGGTCGCGTGGTCGTGATGGGCGGTGCGCTTACCGTGCCCGGAAACGTGAGCGCGGGCGCCGAGGCCAACATGGCAAGTGATCCCGAGGCGGCCGATGCCGTGCTGCGTTCGGGCCGCAAGCTCACTATGGTGGGTCTGGATGTGACGCATCGCGTGGTGCTCACGCGTCGCGACATTGCCGGCTGGACGGGCTCGGGCACCATGGCGGGCTGCGCATTTGCGAGCATGGTCGAGCACTACATTGGCTCGTACGAGATGAACGCACCCTACCTGGGTGGTTGTGCGCTGCACGATCCGCTGGCCGTTGCCGTGGCGATCGACCCCACGCTCGTGGGTGCGCTCGGCTGCAATCTGCGTGTTGATCTGCTTGGCGAGTACCGCGGTCGCACCATCTGCGATGAGCGCCGCCTGTCCGATCCGGACAAGAGCGCGCTTGTGGCACTGACCGTGGATGCTCCGCGCTTCCTGTCCGAGTTCAAGACGCGTATGGCCCGCGTCCTTGGCTAAGTTGTCTTTTTGGGACGGGGCTTTTTTGACTGTTATGATTGGTGCGACCATTCGAACCAGCTAAAAGAGCCCGTCCCAAATTGACTACCGAGAGGATCTGCCATGGAGCGCATTGCGAGCTTTTCCGTTGACCATCTGTTGCTTGAGCCCGGCGTGTATGTGAGCCGCATCGACCGCGATCCGGCGACCGGGGCCGCCGTCACCACCTTTGACCTGCGCCTGACCACGCCCAACAAGGAGCCGGTCATGAACACGGCCGAGTGCCACACCATCGAGCACCTGGGCGCGACGTTCCTTCGCAATCATGCCGAGTGGTCGGGCCGCATTGTCTACTTTGGCCCCATGGGCTGCCGCACGGGCTTTTACCTGGTTGTGTTTGGCGAGGTGACGAGCGAGGAGATCCTGCCGCTCGTGCGTGAGCTGTTCGAGTTTGTCGCCGGCTTTGAGGGCGATGTCCCCGGTGCCGCTCCCGAGGAGTGCGGTAACTACCTGGACCAGAACCTCCCCATGGCAAACTGGCTCGCGCGCCGCTACCTCGACCGCGACCTGGCCGATATCGACGAGAATCACCTGCACTATCAACAGGCGTAAGGCCGCTTGCAGGAATAACGTTTGTGCCAGAAGCGCTCCCGCTCTTTGCGGAGCGCTTTTTATACCGAGTGCTCAAAACAGAATGAGATTGTTCTAGAATGTTCATACTGTCACACAAACGAACAGGAGCGAACATGCATATCTACTCTGTCTCTGATCCCGAGTTCAAGTCCTATGGCAACGTTTGGGATAACGTTCCGTCCGAGCTTACGTCGCCCGTGCTCGAGGCACTTGCCTCCACGCCCATCCCCGAGGGCAGCAAGTATGTGGCCTCCGCGCCGGAGCTCGAGGGCGTCAAGGATGCCGATAAACTGGGCTTTCTCATGTTTGGCGGTCGTCCCTTCCAGCTGGGCTGGTGCAACGGCCACAACACGCGTCTCAACTGCCTGGAGTACCACCGCGCGGGCGAGTTCAACCTGGGCGCCCGCGACTTTATCCTGCTCGTGGCGCATCGCTGGGAGATCGAGGACGGCAAGCTCGATACCGCGTGCGTCAAGGCGTTCCGCGTGCCGGCCGGCACGCTTGTTGAGGTTTTCAACACCACGCTTCACTACACGCCCTGCATGGTCGACGACGGCGGCTTCCAGGTGATGGTGGCGCTGCCCGCCGGCACCAACGGCCCGCGCCCCGAGGCTGCAGCCGACATGCCCACGGCTGGCGACAGCTACTGCTACTGGAAGGCCGACAAGTGGGTTCTCTGCCATGCTGACAGCCCCAAGGCTGCCGAGGGCGGCTACGTAGGTCTCATCGGCAAGAACCTCGACATCGCCGTGGACTAGAACCTTTCGTCTCGATCTGTAACATCTAGCGGGCTAAATCGTTTCTACCTGTTACAGATCGAGACATACCGTAGAGGCCGCCCGAAAATCTCGATCTGTAACACCAGGCCCGATTTTGGCGGCCTAACTGTTACAGATCGAGACAAACCGGGCCCAATCCACCACAAAGGCGCCTGTCCCCATTGTGGTGGCTGCCTAGAGCTGGCTGCGCAGATAGTCAGCCATATATGGAACAGCGAAACGCACGTAACCGCGGCGCGCTTGTTCGATAACGCCGGCGTCGATGAGGCGACGGCGATACTTTTGCGCATAGTCGGGTGTGACTGACATGCGCTTCGCAACATCGGAAATGCGCGAAACGGCGTCTTCGTCATCAATCATTGCGTCGAGAAACGCGACGTCTTGGTCCGATAGCGCGGCGAGCGTCGTTTCACAAACATCGTTTTCGAAATCGGCCTTTGACGCTTCGATAGCTCCGTCGACTTGCTCTGGCGTTACGCGTTTTCCGGCCTCGCAGCGATTGGCGATGTTGTAGCCGATGAGCTGCAGCATATAGGGCGAACCTTGGGTTGCACGAGCGGCACGGAGGCGAAGATCGCCTGGAATATCAAGGTTGAGCTCTTCGAAAGCCCGTTGATAATATGCATCGACATCTCCGACTGAAAGCGGTTCGAGCGTGACTTTGCATGCGCGGTTGAGAAATGTCAGTATGCGGTCGTTGAGTGTCGCGGAGACTGCTCCCGGGAGGCCCGCCATGACGAGCGCGACGTTGAGTCCCTCGCCGACGAGCTCTTGATAGGCGGTGACGAGCTGTCTGATCTCGGGTGAATTTGCTTGGAGCTCGTCGATGAGGATGAGGGTGCCGTGTCCCTGCTCGGTCAGTTTGCGCGCGAGCTGTGTGAGTTTGAACTGAAAGCTCTTGGTCTCCTGCACGTCTCGTGTGAACTCGAGGCCTGCCGAGAACCCAAAAACACTTAGACTGCCGCTCGTGAGTTTGGGAAGGCGGCGTTTATTGACGTACGGCTCGCCTGCTTCCTGGATTTTCTCAACAATGCGCTCGAGCATATCCTCGGAGGCCACGGTGGGCGTGGCGACAACAAAGCCGAGCTTGCGTGCGCGGTCGGCAAGTTCCCACAGAAGAACCGTCTTGCCGCTGCCTCGCTGTCCAAGCATGAGCATGGCTCGGTCGCGATTGCCCGGCTCCTGCTCAAGACCGGAGATGAATGTCGAAATCACGTTCCCGCGCCCCACCAGATAGGACGGGCGATTTCCAAATGAGGGGGAGAAGATGGTTTCAGTCATAAGTCTCCTTTCCTTTTTTTCCTATTTTTTCCTTTCTTTCCTATTCAGTCAAATATCCCGCCGGAGAGGGCGGCTGCGTGGACCTCATCGGCAAGAACCTCGACATCGCCTGCGACTAGAATCTTCTGTTTCGATCTGTAACATCTAGCGGGCTAAATCGTCTCTACCTGTTACAGATCGAGACAAACCTGCCCAAACCACCAACCACCACAAAGGTGCCCGTCCCCTTTGTGGTGGTTGGTGGTTTGGGCAGGCGGGTATCAAAAAGTGTCAGACGGGGCGGCTGCCGAGCACCCGCGCGTGAAAAGAAGTATCGGCCTGCGTCGTTGCCGTTGAGCGACGCGTTGTTTGTAGGGATACTGAGCCTATGACAACAGCGTATGAAAGGATCGATGCATGGCTTTCCGTAATGACTTCCTGTGGGGCGGCGCGACGGCTGCTAACCAGTGCGAGGGCGCCTACGACGTGGACGGCCGCGGCTTGGCCAACGTGGATGTGGCTCCGCACGGCCCCGAGCGCTATGCGGTGGTCTCCGGTCAGCGTAAAATGCTCGACTTCGAGGACGGCTATTACTATCCCGCGCAGACCGGCATTGATTTCTACCACCACTACAAAGAGGACATCGCCCTCTTTGCCGAGATGGGCTTTAAGACCTTCCGCATGAGCCTGGCGTGGACCCGCATCTTCCCCAACGGTGACGAGACCGAGCCCAACGAGGCCGGCCTGGCCTTCTACGAGGACGTATTCCGCGAGTGCCAAAAGCACGGCATCGAGCCGCTCGTGACCATCACGCACTTCGACTGCCCGATTCACCTCATCAAGGAGTACGGTGGCTGGCGCAACCGCAAGCTCATCGACTTCTACAAGAACCTTGCGACCACGATCTTTATCCGCTACAAGGGTCTGGTGAAGTACTGGCTCACCTTCAACGAGATCAATATGATCCTGCACCTACCGTTTATGGGTGCCGGTCTGGTCTTTGAGGAGGGCGAGAACAAGGAGGCCATCGAGTACCTGGCCGCCCACAACGAGCTCGTCGCCAGCGCTTGGGCAACCAAGATCGCCCACGAGATCGACCCCGAGGTCAAGATTGGCTGCATGCTCGCTGCAGGTAGCTACTACCCCTACAGCTGCCGTCCGGGCGATGTGCGCCAGGCGCAGCTCGACAATCAGGACAACTACTTCTTCGTCGACGTCCAGAGCCGCGGCTACTACCCGGCCTATGCCGTCAAGAAGCTCGAGCGTCTGGGTATCGATGTGGGCATGACCGACGAGGACCGCGAGATCCTGGCCGCCAACACCGTCGACTTCATCAGCTTTAGTTATTACAGCATCCGTTGCTCCGCCGGTGCCGATAACCCCGATGTCGAGCGCACCCAGGGCAACGCCTTCGCCGGCGCCAAGAATCCCTACCTGCAGGAGAGCCAGTGGGGCTGGGTCATCGATCCGCTGGGCTTCCGTATTACGCTCAACGACCTGTACGACCGTTATCAGAAGCCGCTGTTTGTGGTTGAGAACGGCCTGGGCGCCAGGGACGTTGTCGAGGAGGATGGCTCCATCAACGACGACTACCGTATCGACTACCTGCGTCAGCATATTGCCGCAATGCGTGATGCGGTGACCGAGGACGGCGTTGACCTGCTGGGCTACACCACCTGGGGCCCGATTGACCTGGTGTCTGCCGGCACGGGCGAGATGTCCAAGCGCTACGGCTTTATCTACGTCGACCGCGACGATGCCGGCAACGGCACCCTCAAGCGCTCCAAGAAGAAGAGCTTCGACTGGTACAAGCACGTCATTGAAACGAATGGTGAGGACCTGTCCTAAGGAAGCTGAGACGCTCAACTTCAGAGCCTCCTAACCAAGGCGCCCGGCGAGTATGTGCTCGCCGGGCGTCTTGCCGTCTGCGGATTTTGGGACATGTGGCCCGCTTTTTGGGCCCACCTGTCGGTACACTAAAAGCACTATGGGTACCCGCGAGCGACATATCGGCCACGCGGCCGCCCGATCCGCACCCGTGGCGGATCCCAGGGGCGGCAGGCTCTTCGCCATGCCGCGATTCCTTGTTGGCATAACACATCAGGCGTACCGTCACCGTGTCTTTGCTATCGCCGGCGCCATCACCGCGCTGTTCCTCATGCTTTTGGCAGTCTTGCCGGCGCTGTTCGCCTTCGACCCCAAACTTTCTAACGCCGTGCCCGCCTATAGCGAGGTGTCCGAAGAGGTCGTGGATGCGCTCATCCATTCGAGCTCTCTCCCGCTGCTTGTTGCCGCAATTGCATTTTCGATCTGGGGCGTATCGGTCTATCTGCGCTGTTTGGACTATGTGTTGCGCCGCCGTCTTGTTGCCATCGCCACCATCTGCGCCCTGTGGATGATCGAGGTCATCCTCAAGTACAAGTCGTTCACGCCGTTCTATGCCACTGTGCTGTGGTACCTGTACTACGTGCCCATGACGCTCATTCCGCTGCTCTACCAGCTGTGCGGTCTGCGCCTTGCGGGCCTGGAGCAACACCGCCTGGGACGCCGCTACTGCGCTGCGCTGTGGATTGTGGCCATCCTGCTTATCGGATTTGTGCTCACCAACGATTTTCACCAGCAGGTCTTCCGCTTTGACCGTACAAGCGACACCTGGAGCAACGACTACACGTACGGCTGGGGTTATTTCGCCGTCCTCGTGTGGACGGCCTTTGACTTCGTGGCCTTTTTTATCCTGGTTGGTCGGTCCTCGTCCTTTCGCATCCAGCGTTTCTCGGGCACGGCGGCGCTCGTACTGCTGGGTGGCGCATTCTTTGCCATCTCGTATGCGCTGCGCGTGCCCTGGGCATGGAGGCTCAACTTTTCGCTCGTCTATTGCGTCCTGTGCGTGGTGGCGATGGAAATCTGTCTCGATTGCGGTGTCATTCCGTCGTATCACGACATCGCTGGCATCTTCGGCACCTTGCCGCTCGACCTCAAAGTTCTAACGCGCGACCTGCAGGAGGCCTATGCCACGCCGGTATCAAAGCCAATGCCGGTAGGCGTGCGCGAGGAGTTGCGGACCCAGGAGCACGGCCGCGCCCATGCCTTTGCCGTGGCGTCCGATCCCGATGTGATGTACCGTGCCTTTCCGCTGCTGGGTGGATCGGCGCTGCTTGCCCAAGACGTGTCGGAGCTCAACGAGCTTAACCGTGAACTGGCACATCGTCGCATGGAGCTGCAGCGTCAAAACGAGCTGCTCGCCGCCGACTACGACCTTAAGACGCATTTGGCAGATCAAGAGGCCGAGACCTTGCTGGTCCAAGACGTGGACCAGGCGCTTGCCCGCGCGCTCGAAGGGATGTACGACCTGCTGAGCTCGCTGCCGCCGTTGACCGACGAAGCGTCTTCGCACGAGCGTTACCGCATGCTGCAGCGCGCCAAGATGCTCGTCGCCTATTGCAAGCGCAAGGGGTCGCTCACGTTGGCACAGCACGGGGAGAGCGGTTTTGATCGCGACCGCATCCAGCTCATTGCCAACGAGCTCGCAAGCGACCTGCGCACCATCGATATCGATTGCGCCTCGATTATCGCCATACGGCGCCCGTTGCACGCCAGTACGGTAAGCGCCCTGTACGACTGCGTGTATGACTTTGCGTTTTTTGCCTACGCCACCGACCATCCGGCGCTTATGTACCACTTGGGCGACCATGACCGATGCAGTGTCGAGCTGCGCGCCACGCTTTTTTCCAACGATGATGCAGATCTTTCGCAGACGCCCGCTGCGCAAGAGCTCGAAAGCGCTCTGCAAGGGCGCAACGTGGCATACCGGCTTGAGGGCGAGCCCGGCCAGCTGCGCATGATCGTCTTGATGCCGAGGGCGGGTGAGTGACGATGCAGATTTCGCTCATCCTTCCCCAAATCGTTGCGCTCGATGTTGTCTTTGCCCTGGCTGCGTGTCTGCAGACGATCCACGTCCCACTCATCGCATCGCGCCGCTCGCCCTATAACCGTAAGGTGATTTGCGCCTACGAGGCGAGCCTTGTACTTCACTTGGTCATCTCGGCTGTCATTTTGTTCGCGTCGTCCGGCTCGTATCTGATGGCGCCGCTCAACGTTTGCGCTAAGGCAATGGGTGGAGTGCTGTGGCTCAATGCCGCGATCTTTGCCTATGGCGTGGTACTTATGGTGCACTATCGTCGCCCCGTCATGCTGGTCGAGCTGCTGCTTGTTGTCGCCGTTACACCACCGGTGGTGTTTGCCATGGGCTCGGCGTGGACCGTTGCCCTTATCGCAGAAGGTGCGTTCTTCCTGTTCCGCTCCATCGCGGCGCTTTTGATGGATGTGCGCAACCGCCAGGAGGACATCACGGCGTTTTCGACGATCGAGACCATCAATGTGATTCCCGTGGGCATCCTGTATCTGGACCCGAGAGGCCGTCCGCTGCTCATGAACCGCTGCATGCGAAAAAACCTGGTGGAGCTTCATATGCCCACCGACCTAGGCGATATGAGCGGTACATGGAACGACCTGCGCAAACTTAGCATGCAAATGCCCGAAAGCAGCGCTAATCGCGCCCATATCGACCTTGATCGCTTTGGTAGGGATCGCGCCGTGGTCGAGATCTCTCCTTCCGAGATTCGTCTGTTCGTGCGTGACTCCGTTACGGTCTCGTGCCGTCCGTTCGAGCGTGTCGTCGGCCTGGACGTGACGGAATACGCACACGCCTACGACCGCCTGGCGCAAGCCAACCACCTGCTTGAGCTTGCGGGCCAAGAGCTCCAAGCCCAGATCGAAGAAGTCAAAAAAGTTGCCGACAACGCGGCCTATCTGCGTATGCGCGCTCGCGTGCACGACGTGATCGGGCAGCGCCTGTCCATTCTTCATCGCTATTTGGAGGAGGGGCGTCTGGACGATGAGTCGATCGAGCAGATTGATCCGTTGCTGCGCTCAATTGCTGCCGATTTGCGTAGTGGCGGTGCCAGCGAGCCTGCAGAGCAGCTGGGTGACATCGTCCATGCTTTTGGCCTGGTGAGTGTACAGATCGATGTTGAGGGTGCGCTGCCTGAGGACGCGCGTGTCGCCGCCGCATTTTTGCAGATTATCCGTGAGGCCTCGACCAATGCCACCAAGCATGCGCAGGCGCATCGGGTCCACGTGCGTCTGTGGCAGGAGGGGGCGGATGCTGGAGCCGTCGCGCGCATGACGATTTCTAACGACGGGTCCCCGGCCCCCGTATCGTATCGCGAGGGAACAGGTATTCCAGGTATGAGGCATGTCGCGCAAGATCTGGGTGGCAGCCTAGAGGTCCACGCCGCCCCGCCCTTTACGCTTACGGTATCCATTCCGCTTAACGCCAACGACACGTCCCAAAGGAGAGGCTCATGATCCACGTGTTAATCGTCGAAGACCAGGCCATCCTGCGCGAGAGCCTGGCGCGCTCCGTTGGCGACCAGCCCGATATGACCGTTGTTTCCGCCATCGCCGATGCCTCCGAGGCCTTGGGTGTCGCGCTCAAGGAGCGTCCGGACATGATACTGATGGACGTATGCACCGAGCATGATTCCAACGGCATCGTGGCGGCGGCGCGCATCAAGGAGCAGCTGCCCGAGTGTCGCATCATTATCATGACCGGCATGCCCGAGATCACCTTTGTCGATCAGGCTCGCGAGGCGGGCGTCGATAGCTTTGTGTACAAGAATGTCGGTATCGACGAGCTGTTCGCCGTGATGCGCTCCACGTTGGCGGGCTATTGCACGTTTCCCAAGCCGCCCGAGAGCATTTTTTCGGGCACGGCAGCTCTCGATGATGTCGAGCTATCGATTTTGCGCCTTGCCTGCGAGGGCAAAAGCCGTCGCGAGATCGCGGCCGAGCTGTTTATGAGCGAGGGCACCATCAAGCGTCGCATCTCGGAGATCCTGAGCAAGACCGGCTACGACAACATCATGCGCCTGGCCGTGCACGCGGTGACCGAGGGCAGCATCGTTCCCAACATGGAGCGCTAAAGCTCGTCGCGCATCGGCATAAAAACGGCGGGGTCGCAGGATTAACTCCTGCGGCCCCGTCTGGTGTGCGCGGATGTGTCCGCCAATCCGCGGCTGATGTTACATGCCGCTACGCGATGGTTGCGCTGTAAGAGGCGACGTCCTCGTAGGAATCGGTCAGGTAGGCGTCGATGCCGATGGTCGTGTTGACCAGGTCGTCAAGGCTGTCAAGCTCGCCGCTCGAGAATGTGAATTCCTCAGTGGCGTTGGTGCCGGGCATCAGGTGAGCCGAGAACCAGGGGTCCTTCATGGTGCCGTTGACATTGGTCTTGCCGGAGGGAGCGTAGAAGGTCAGGTCCTTGTCGCTCTTGTTGGTGATGTTAACAACAAAGCCGATGTCACCCCAGTCGTCCTTGAACTTCTCGGTGATGGTGATGGTGCACAGGTCGTCATCGGCGACGGTGACGGCGGGGGAGATTTCGATGCTCTGGACGTCGTCGTCTTCGACGGCCTCATCGATCTCTTCTTCCTTCTCGGCCGCCTCGCGATCCTTCTTCACCGTGCCGGATAGGTCCTTGTCGGACTTGGTAAAGATGAGCTTGTCGCCGTCCACCTCCAGGACGAGCTTGTCGTCCTTGAGCTTCAGGTCGTGCGACTCATCTTCGGCGGTGATCGTTACGGTGGTGGCGTCCTTGGCTTCCCATTTCAGGTCGGCGACCTCAAGGAACATATCGAGGACGCCTGTGCCGTCCTCGTCGAGGATCAGGACGCAGTTGAGGCCCCACTCCTTGAGCATATCCATGTACTCATCGGTGAGCTCTTCGCCATCCAAGGTTCCACCCGAGTACTGCCAGCTGCCGACGAAGTTGGCCTTGGGGTCCTTGCCGCCGCCGCTGCAGCCCGTCAGGGCAAAGGCGAGCGCCAGGACGCATGTCAGAAATGCGAGTACGGACTTTTTGAACGTTGTCTTCATGGTGTCCTCCTTCATCGAACGAAACCCATAGAAGCAAATGCGGGGGTGGCGGATCCCCCGCCAATTACCAGATAGAGGGGCTAGGGCCGGGGCGTTCCGCAGTTGCTGCAGAACTTGCCGCCGTTTTCGCTGCCGCAGTTGGGGCAGAACCACTTTGCCGGTGCCGGGGCGGGTGCGGGACTGCCGCACTCGGAGCAGAACTTGCCGGTGTTGGTGGCGCCGCAGCTGCAAGTCCACGTGCCGGCCGCAGGTGCGGCGGCGGGAGCCGGTGCGGGGGCGGGAGCCGGAGCCGGCTGCGGGGCGGCCTGCTGCTGTGCCTGGCCGGCGGCGAACAGCTGGCTGGCATTCATGCCGCCCATGCCACCTGCCATGCCCATGCCCATAAAGCCGGCCATTGCGCCGTTGGGGTTAGCGGCCGCCGCGCGCATCGCGTCGCTCTGGGCGCTGGCGATGTTGGCTGCTGCCATGGTGGGATCGCGCATGACCGCGGCCTTCTGCAGGTCCTTGATCATCTGCTCGTCTTCTTGCGAGGCGGCGATGGAGTTGACGCCAAAGCTCACGATCTCGACACCACGCAGGTCGCGCCAGTCGGCCGAGAGGACCTCGTTGAGCGCGCGGGCGAGCTCGGTGGTGTGGCCGGGGATGGCACTGTAGCGGATGCCCATCTCCGAGATCTTGGCAAAGGCGGGCTGCAGGGCGGTGAGCAGCTCGGACTTAAGCTGGCTGTCGATCTTGTCGCGCGTATAGCTATCGGTCACGTTGCCGCATACGTTGGTGTAGAACAGCAGCGGGTTGGTGATGCGGTACGAATACTCGCCGTTGCAGCGCACGGAGATGTCGACGTCCAGGCCAATGTTGTTATCGACCACGCGGAAGGGCACGGGCGAGGCGGTGCCGTACTTGTTGCCGATGATCTCCTTGGTGTTGATGAAGTAGACGCGCTGGTCCTTGCCCGCGTCGCCGCCAAAGGTAAAGCGGCTGCCGATATTGGCGAAGGTCTCCTTGATGGAGTCGCCCAGGTTGCCGCTAAAGACGCTCGGCTCGCTGCCGGTATCGAAGACGAACTCACCGGGCTCCAGCGCGACTTCGATGATCTTGCCGTTTTGCACCACGAGCATGCCCTGGCCGTCGTTGACGGCGATGACCGAGCCGTTGGAGATGACGTTGTCCTCGCCGCGCGTGTTGGAGCTGCGGCCACCGGTGCGTTTGCTGCCCTTGCAGGCCAAGACGTCAGCAGGCATCGATTCGCAATAGATAAATTCCTTCCACTGGTCGGCCATGACGCCGCCGGCAGCTCCCAATCCAGCTTTCAAGAGTCCCATGGTAATCTTCCTTTCTCGTCAAAGGCCGGGTGGTATTGGTTGGATTGCTTAGTCGTCCTTGTCGTCTTTCATGACAACGGTGGTCTCGGTGTGGCTGAAGGTGTCGTGCTTCTCGGTCAGGTCGAGCTCGCCGCAGTACTCGTCGGCGTGGGTGGCCTCGTTGGCCGTCTTGAGCTGGCCTACCAGTAGCACGTCTCCGATAATCACGATGATCAGCGGCGCGATGACGTTGATGAGGATGCCCTCGATATCAAAGGTGAGGTAATCTGGATCGAAGGCGTATTCCCCCATAAAGAGAATCTGGGAGAGGATAAATCCGATCACAAAGAACAGCACCGAGGCGATGGCGAGCTTGGGCTTGGAGCAGGGGAGCTCGCCGACCAAACGGCCGGTCTGGCCGTTCATGGCAAACAGGTAGCTCTTGCCGTTCCACGAGGTGGAGAGCATCCAGACGGGGAACAGGGCGTAGTCGCTGTCTTCCCAGGTGTAGTCGAGCTGCTTGCTTTCGACCGTGGCATCGTCGTATTCGTCGACGACGGTCTCGCGCAGGGCCGAGATCGTGCTTTCTTCCATACGGCGCTCGGCGCGCGCCTTGCAGGTCTCGCAGTCCTCGTCGTAACGGTTGGCGATGTAGCCGGGCATATAGGCGACCGAGAACGGACGCAGCGCGTCGTAGTCAAACGGCTCGATGGCATCCATGTGGCCGTCGGGCATCTTGGACGATCCGTCGACGGGCACGCGCTTAAACGAGATATTGCCCTTGCGATAGGCATCGTAGTGGTCGGTGGTCGTGACGGTGCGGTCGGATTCCTCGGTCACGGTCTCGTTGGTCGCGTCAAAGTGCACTTCGCCGTCAACGCGGGCACCGTAGAGCCAAAACGGCACGTAGACACCTTGGACCTCGTCGATGTGGTTGCCGGTGACAAAGCTCTTGGGCAGCAAGATCTTGCCCTTGTAGTGTTCCTTGAGTGCGGCCGTGACGTCATCGCGCCCGAGCTTAAATGGAATCACCAGGTCGGGCGAGAAGTCGCCCGAGAGCTGACCGGGTGCCACGGCGGGGTTGCCGCAGTACGGGCAGGTGGTAACGGCGACGGTACCGTCCGAGATTAGCTCGGCGCCGCACGACGAGCAGATATAGCCGGCGTTTTGGGCGAGTTCCTGCACCGCAGTGTCGACGGCGGGCTTGGGTGCCGCTGCTGCGGCGTCGGCTTTGGCGTCTGCCTTGTCCTGGCGCTCGCGATAGAGGGCTTCGACTTCTTCGACTTCAAAACGCGAGTCGCAGTAGTCACAGACGAGCTTTTGCTCGGCACTGGCAAAGTGAAGGGGGCCGCCACACGCGGGGCACTGATAGTTGACGCTCTCGAAGGCCATGATCGGTCCTTTCGTTGCCGGAGGCTATGCGCCGATGGCGCCGCCGCAGTATTCGCAGCGCCCGCTGGCATCGGGAATGGTGGTGGCTCCGCAGAAGGGGCAGGTC
This sequence comes from Collinsella sp., assembly GCA_046979165.1. GTDB lineage: Bacteria > Actinomycetota > Coriobacteriia > Coriobacteriales > Coriobacteriaceae > Collinsella. The sequence goes on along the minus strand of JBKWJT010000002.1, from coordinate 386,161 downwards.
ACCGCGGTCTTGGGAGCCTTGGCGGCCACGACGCTGTCGCGCGTTTCCTGGCGCAGCTGCACCAGGGCGTCGCGGACTTCGGTTGCCTGGCGCTTGGCCTCGCGGTACTCGATGGAGCCGCGCTGCTCGATGGTGGAGTCGTTCACGCGCAGGTTGATCTCGGTAAAATATGGCGTGTTGACGTGGATGGTCAGGTTAAAGTCGTAATCCAGGTCGTAACGCGGCGGATTGTAGCTCTCGCGTTCGCCATCTTTTGTCTCGCGATAGATCTCGGCGCGGTGCTCGTCGATATCCATATCGCAACCGAGTACCTGCGAGAACTCGATGATATCGGGATTGGCGTCGCGCCAGCGGCTCTGCGAGGTAATGATCAGCAGGCCCGCGTCTTCGTCGAGCATGATGTTGGTGCGCCCGGCAGAGAGCGTGTGCGTGGGGTTGAACGAGGCCAGGCGCTCGGCATTGGCCTCGCGGTAGGCGAGCTGCTCGCGGATGTCGTCCGCGGTGCTGGAGCGATAGCCGTGGAAGTAGGGAGAGAGCTTGCCGGCGCATTCTTTGCACAGGTAGCCTTCGTTGATTTTGGTCTTTCCCAAAAGTCCCAGCTCGGTACCGCAAATCGCGCACTCTTTCTTCTCGAACATCTTGTCAAAGAAGCCCATAGCTGCCTCCCATCAACTGGTAGCGTGTGTCACTTTTGATGATGGGGGAGTGCGCGATCCTTCGCGATACCCAGACGGCTCAAGGAGTCTCCACAGCTGGGACACATGGCCCATTTTTGACTAGTCGTTGGGGACGTTCTTAAACGAATAGTCGCGGGGGACACTCTTTGGGCACTCATTGGGGACGTACTTAAATGAGTGGCAGTTGGAGACACTCCTTGCCGAGCTAGAGGCCGCGCGTGTCCCTTCTGGTCCATGAGGCTCAAAACCGCGGTGTGACGTGAACGGCTGGGGTCAAATTTGCAGCATTTCAAGCCTGGCTTCGATATTGAGACTGGTTCTTTATTAAAATAGATTTCCAGACAATTGAGCGGCTGGGGGTTAACCATGGGGGACATGGGAGACACAACCGCATATTTGCGTCGGGGCATTCGGGAGATTATATGCCTGGCGCTGTTCTTCTTCACGTTTTTGGCGTGCGAGTATCTCTTTGACGTGCGCATGGCCGAGTTCGTGTCTCCGGACGAGGTTGTTATTTATGAGAGCCTTGTTATCGGCGCGAGCGTGATTGGCTTTTTTGTGCGTCCTATTCTGTACTATCGCCGTCCCCATGCCATTGAAGCAACGAGTGACGTTACGGGCGTTTTGCTGGTGGCGGCATTGCTGCTGTTGATTATGGCGGTTCAGGTTGAGGTGATAATTGCCGGCGGTTTGGTGGCGTGCTGCGCGCTGGGCTACTGCGGATCGACTGCCCATGCAAACTTTGCGCGGCGCTTTGCACGGACGCCCTGCTTGGCGCGTGCGGCTGCACTTTCCTACGCCATGGGCGTTCTGGTGCAGGTGCTCAACCACATGGTGATGCCCGCCGGCATTCCTCAGCAGGCTGTTCTGGTCGTCTGCGCGATCGCGCAGGTGGCGTCGCTCCACGGTGCCCGACGCGCCAAGCTGCGCGACGAGTCCGATCCCAGCTTTGAACCCAGTGTTGCCGGGCTTTCGGTAGATGCTCTGGAATATGGCGCCAAGTGGCATGACGATCCCGAGGCAAAGGCGGCATTCCGCCGCACTGCAGCTCGCTTGACCGTGGCGACAGCGTATCTTTCCGGCGTATTCGCCGCTCTCAACGCGAGCCTCACGACCCTGCATGCTACCGGAGCCGTTGATTTGGGTGACTGGCCGCGCCTGCTGCTTGTCGTGAGCTCGTTGGCCGCCGGCGTCCTATTTGACCTGCGCGGCCGTTCGTATATGAATATCGGCATGACATGCGCCGCCATGTTGTCTACGCTTTCGTTCTTTGTGCTCATCATCGACGGCAATGGCGGCAACGAGCTTGCTGCCACGATCATCTTTTATCTGGGCTCGGGCTTCTTTGTGGTGTTCTTTACCACAAAATTCGCCGCCATCTCGCTCTATGCGCGCTGGTCATATTTTTGGCCGTGCATGGGCCGCGTCGTCAACAACGTGTGCTCGATGCTCGTGACGGCGCCGGCAGTGGCGATTATTTTGAGTCAAAACGTGCTGGCTGCAGTCGGCGCGGCGCTCGTGATGTTTGTGGGTATTGCGATTACGCTGCTGGGGCAGTTGGGGCAACGGGCCGATGATGTCGTGATGCAGGACGGCCTGCCGCTTGCCACCGATGATCTTGGTGGGGATCTTGCGCCCACATGCTCCGACCCCGAGCCCGTGGAGGCAGCGGAGCTCACGTCCGATGAACGTCTTGATGCCTTCGTTGCCACCTTTGAGCTTACAGAGCGCGAGCGCGATATTCTTGAGGCCTTGGTCGTTTCGGACCAGAGCGTTCAGGACATCGCCACAACGCTCTTTCTTTCGCGCTCCACGCTCTATCGCCACATTTCCTCGATCAACAAAAAGGCCGGTACCGCCTCGCGCGTGGCCCTCATCAACTTCTTCTGGTCCTGGACGCCCAAGGACTAGCTAATCTCCCAATAAGTTGCGGTGGAATAGTCCCTAAATTAAAGTCACGGGGCTTTAAACAGGAACTATTTCACCGCAACTGCTGGGGGGATAGACTGCGGCGGCGGCAGAGGCAACGGCAGCGGCGTTGGCAGCTGTGGTAGTGGCAACGGCAGCTGGCAGGGTGTTTTCCGTCTACTTGCTACAGCAGCTCGCCGTGGCGGGCAATGTAGCGGCGCTTTGCCAGCTGGGTGAGCGCGATATAGGCGGTAACGATGCCAATGAGCAGCCCAAAAAAGCTCGTGGGCAGCGGCATGAGGCCGAGCACATCGGCGATGGGGCTTGCCGGCAGCCAGGTGACGAGCGCCAGGCCCAGCACGGTAAGAACGCACAATGCGGGCGCGGCGTGGTCGCGCGGGCTCGGCAGATGCGGGGAGCGCAGCATGTGGACCACGAGCGTCTGCGACCACATGGACTCGACAAACCAACCGCTCTGGAAGAGCGCCGTAAAGGCCGCCATGCCTGCGACGTCGCCTACAGCGGCAAGCTCGGCCCAGCTCGCGCCCACGGTGGCGGGGCACACCGCAAAGAAGAGCGCGGCGAAGGTCACGATGTCAAACAGCGAGCTCACGGGGCCCAGCTCGAGCATAAAGCCCTTGATGGACGCAGCGTCCCAGGCGCGCGGGCGGGCAGTCCAGGCATCGTCGACGGTGTCCCACGGCAGCGCGATGCACACGATCTCGTAGACCAGCGACAGCAGCACCAGCTGCAGGGCGCTCATGGGCAAAAACGGCAGGAACAGGCTCGCGACGGTCACGGACAGCACGTTGCCAAAGTTGGAGCTCACCGTGGTCTTGAGGTACTTGAGTAGGTTGCCGTAGGTGCGACGGCCTTCGATGATGCCGCGCTCGATCACGCCCAGGTCCTTCTGGAGCAAGATGATGTCGGCGGATTCTTTGGCGATGTCAACGGCCGAATCGACCGAGATGCCGCAGTCGCTCGCACGCATGGCGGCGGCGTCGTTGATGCCATCACCCATAAAGCCCACGGTATGGCCGAGCAGTTCACGCATGACGCGCACCAAGCGCGCCTTCTGCAGCGGCGAGAGCTTGGCAAAGAGATGGGTCTGCTCGGCGCGCTCCGCCAGCTCGGCGTCGTCGAGCGCATCGATCTCGGAGCCCAGCAAAACGTTGCTTGCGTCGATGCCAATCTGCTCGCAGACGGTGGCGGCGACGCGGTCGTTGTCGCCGGTCAGGACTTTTACCGCCACGCCCTTGGCCTCGAGGGTGGCGACGGCGCCCGCGGCGCTCGCTTTGGGCGGATCGAGGAAGGCCAAAAAGCCCATCAGCACCATGTCGCACTCGTCGGCGATGCCAAACTCGCCCACGGTGCGCGGGTTGGTCTTCTGCGCCACGGCGATCACGCGCAGGCCCTCGGCATTGAGGTCTGCTACCTGCTTGCGAATCTGGGCAAGCTTCTCGTCGGTTAGCGGCTGGGCGGTGCCGTCCACCTCGACGTAGGAGCAAATCTCGAGCATTTCCTCGGCAGCGCCCTTGGTGACCATCTGGGTCTTTCCTTGGGCGTCGGCGACGACCACGCTCAGGCGACGACGCGAGAAGTCGAAGGGCACCTCGTCGACCTTGGCGTAGCGGTCGCGCAGGCTCTGGCCCAGCATGGAATCGGGCACGACGGTCGAGAGCGTAACATCGGCGCGGTCGATAACGGCCAGGTCGATGAGGTTCTTGAGGCCGGTCTGGAAGAAGCTGTTCAAGAACGCATGACGCAGCACGCGCGTATCCTCGTTGCCGTCGGTGTTGAGGTAGCGCTCGAGCACGATCCGGTCCTCGGTGAGGGTGCCAGTCTTGTCGCAGCACAGTACGTCCATGGCGCCGAGGTTCTGGATCGCGGGCAGCTCCTTGACGATGACCTGGCGGCGGGCGAGGTCCTTGGCGCCTTGCGACAGGCTCGTGGTCACGATGACGGGTAGCATCTGCGGCGTGATGCCCACGGCCACGCTCGTGGCGAACAGCAGCGCATCGATGACGTTGCCCTTGGTGGCGGCGTTGATGGCAAAGACGGCCGGCGCCATGACGAGCATCAGGCGCACCAGCAGCATCGAGACGCTCGAGACGCCGCGGTCGAACGCGCTCTTCTCGCCGCGCCCGTTGAGCATCTTGGCGATGCCGCCCAGGTAGGTGTCCGAACCGGTGGCCACGACAAGCGCCATGGCGGTGCCGTTTTGCACGGAGGTGCCGGTAAAGACGATGTTCTTGCAGGCGGAGAGCGGCAGCGTGGAGCTGTCGGCGCCTTCGACGACGGTGGCGACGGCGGTCTTCTCGACGGCCTCGCTTTCGCCGGTGAGGGCGGACTCGATCACAAACAGGTCGCGTGCGGTGATGATGCGGGCATCGGCCGGCACCATGTCGCCGGCGGAGAGGCGGATCACGTCGCCGGGGACGAGCTCATCGAAGGGTATCTCGATGCGCTCGCCGTCGCGCAGGGCGGTGCAGGTGTTGGAGACCAGGTCCTTGAGGGCCTCTGCCGCATTGCCGCTGCGTGCTTCCTGGATAAACTTCATGCCGCCCGATACCAGTAGCATGATGCCGATGACGATGACCGTGGAGGGGTCGCGCTGCGGCTCGGGCACGGCGAGCACGTCGATGTAGAGCGAGACCAGCGCGAGCGCGGCGAGGATGCCGGCGAAGGGGTCGATGAAGGCGTCGGCGATGTGGCGGGCAAGTGTCTTGGTCGGCGCCTCGATGGTGTTGGGACCGGCGCCGTCCAGGCGCTCGGCGGCCTGCCCGGCGGTGAGGCCGTCAGCCGTGGCGTCGAGCAGCAGGAGGGAGTCCTCGGCGCTATGGGTTGCGGCAAAGATGGTGTTCTTGGCAAGGCCGGCGTGAGCGGCAGGGCGCGCCGTGCGGCGGCGCTTGGAGATGACTTCGAGTACCGTGGCGGTTTTGAGCATCAGCATAGGGTCCTCCTTGTTAAAGGGAGTTAGCGTACGTGTCGTATTGAATTGCAAAAAACCTAGATGTCGCTCACGTCATGCTCGCGAATCACCACAAGGGGGGCAGGCACCTTTGTGGTGGTTTTGGTGATCGACTGTTGGCGCTTATGCGTGCGCGGAATCCTCGCGGCGTGCCGAGGGCGACATGCAGGTTTTTCGACTATGGCTGCCTTCCATGGCACACCTCCTTAAGGCCGGGCGCAGCGCGCTTTGGGTATCTCGTACCCGTTTCAATCCGCCGGTATTTTTGACGAGGGGGTTTGCCGTGTCAACCCCATTGTTCGGAAAATCATCGCCCCTGACAAAGCCCTTACAGAGTGCCGTGGCTCCAAAGCGCGACCGCATCTGCGTCCTGCCTGCGCTAAACTGGAGGGCACGTACGCGATTACGAGAGGAGCCCGCATGGAGGCTTACAAGCAAGAGTTCATCAAGTTTATGGTCGAGTCCGACGTTCTTAAGTTCGGCAGTTTTACGCTTAAGAGCGGCCGTCAGTCCCCGTTCTTTATGAACGCCGGCGCCTACGTGACGGGCTATCAGCTCAAGAAGCTGGGCGAGTACTACGCCCAGGCCATCCACGATAACTTTGGCGACGACTTTGACGTGCTGTTCGGGCCGGCCTATAAGGGTATTCCCCTGGCCGTCGTGACCGCGATTGCCTACCACGAGCTGTACGGCAAGGAGGTCAAGTACTGCTGCGACCGCAAGGAGGCCAAGGACCACGGTGCCGACAAGGGTAACCTGCTGGGCTACGAGCCCCAGGACGGCGACCGCGTGATCATGGTCGAGGACGTCACCACCAGCGGTAAGTCCATCGACGAGACCTATCCCAAGGTCAAGGCTGCTGCCGATGTCGAGATCAAGGGCCTCATCGTGTCCCTCAACCGCATGGAGGTCGGCAAGGGCGGCGTGACCACCGCGCAGAAGGAGATCGAGGCCAAGTACGGCTTCCCCGTCGCGAGCATCGTCTCTATGGCCGAGGTCGTCGAGACCCTCTACAACCACGAGATCGACGGCAAGGTCGTCATCGACGACGAGCTCAAGACCGCCATCGACGCCTACTACGAGCAGTACGGAGCTCGGGAGTAGTTACGGCGTTTTACCAAACGCCGTAACTGCTCGACGCTGCGCGGGCCGCATTTGGACAATCTGACGTTCAACTTCAAGGGCGCGACCAGAAGGTCAGCGCCCTTTTGTTTCACGTCACCTTGTCACAAATGCGACCCGCTCGCTGTCCGTTCTCTACCTGCGGCGTCGTCTTGCTCCGAATGCGGCCCGTTCGCTCATATGACCCAATCCGCTGTCAAGAGCCACAATGGCCCCGCCGACCGCTTGCAATCGGTCGGCGGGGCCTGCCGTTGAACCCGTCCCGGTCCGCCCCGGCATGTCGTCGACGCCCTCGGCTCAGTCTCATATCCGCGGATACCGTTCTGTCGGCCCGCACTCCATTCCTTCGGCGGGGTTCCCCAAGTCTGTCGAGGCGCATGCGGAGGGCTCCGCGCGCACAGCGAAATAGGGGGTATCCCCGAAGGCCGCCCGGCTCGCCGGGACGGGGGCTATGTCTATTCCGCGCCCTCCCGGCACATCATGCCGAGGGCCCAGAGCCACCTCACGAGCTCGGCCGCGGTGGCCGCGTTGGCCTTCGCCGCGGGCATGCCGCGGGCGAGCATCTCCTCGCGCCGCCGCAGGAGCCGCTCGGACCCCTTCCTCCCGTGCATCCTTATCTCGAGGGGCACGCCCGTGTCCCTCGGCATGAGCTTCGGCTGGTGCCGTGCCGCGGCGTAGCACCATGAGCCCTCAACGGCCAGCTTCCTCACGAGCGCGTTGCCCGCACCGCTGATGCCTCCGAGCCGCACGGAGTCGCCACTCGACCTCTGACTCGGCGCGAGGCCGAAATAGGCCGTGACCTGCCTTCCGGAACGGAACCTCGTGAAGTCGCCGACCTCGGCCGAGAAGGCTGCGGCCAGCGCGAAGGCGCAGCCCTTGATCGACTGGAGGGCGGCCACCTCCGCGGCGATCGGGCTGGCATCCACGGCTGCCCTGTACTCGGAGAGCAGGTCCGCCCGGGCCTCCGCCGCGGCCTCGACCTCGTTCCTCAGGGCGGCGAGCGCCCGAACCCCGCCATCGTCCTCAGGCCTGATCTTGTCGAGCCACCTCAGGAAGTCGTAGGTCCAGTACTTCCTCGGGTTGCCGGCGGGCGTGGTGCCGCCGTAGACGAACCCCCGCCTTGCGAGGAAGGCGAGCAGCCGCTGCTTGGCGGTCGCCAGGCGCGCGGTCGCCCCGTCGTAGGCGCCGGCGAGGTCCCTGATGCCTTCGACCTCGGGGGAGGGGACCCATACGGGGGAGATGTCGTGGGCGAGTATCGCCTTGGCCATCCTGGCGGCGTCGTTCCTGTCGTTCTTGGAGGCCGAGTCGGCGGCCGACCTGGGGATCTTCGAGACCGCGGCGACGGCGCACTCGACGCCGAGCCCGGCGAGCTCCCTTTGCGGGGCGAAGCCGAGGTAGCCGCTCTCGTAGGCCGCGAGCGACGGCCCGGGGAACCCATCCATCCACCCGGCGATCTCGCCCCAGGGGTTGCCGGGGAACCTCCTCGTCACGGCCTCGCCGGTGTCCGCGTCGAGGGCGCAGACGGTGGTCGACCTCAGGTGGACGTCCATCCCGAACGCGGTAGAATACTTTGGCATGGGAGCCTCCCAACCTCGTTGCGGCGCGGCTGCGCCTATGGCACTTCAACATCATTGTCGCAGCCCCGACCCGCGGTCACGAGCGGGGGCTCCTGTCTTTTTAGCGCCCTCGGATTGGGTCATAGTGTCTGTCGTTGCCGAAACATCGGCGATGCCGGAGTAGTCATTGGGGACGTTCTTAAATGACTAGTCAGAAATGAGCGTGGATAATCTCCCGGTTTTGGCCTGTGTGCGGGCTCAAAGTGGGAGATTATCCACGCTCGCTTTAATTTGCCTGGGCTGCGGTGCCTATCTAATCGGCTCGGCGTCTTCCCTGAGAATCGAAAGATACTCTTCATACCCGTACTGCCGGTATCTCTGTCTTGACTCGTCGAGCGGACGGAGGATACCCAATTCTTCAAATGATTTGACGAGCGAGCTCGCGGTACTCCTGCCGATATCGAGTTGGGCAGCGATGAATGCGGTGTCGACGATGGGGTGCTCTTCAAGAATGCCCAACAGCCTTTGCCCGTTTGCAGCAGTCCTTCCGAGATTTTCGGTAATGGTTGCTGTGGAACGGTTATGGAGGTCAACAAGGTTTTTTAAAGACCCTACCGAGTCCTTCGCACTCTCGAGAAGACTGTTGCAGAAAAACTCTATCCATTCCTCGTAAGTGCCTCTCTCCCTTACGGATGTGAGTTGCCGGTAGTACTCGCTTCGGTTTTTCTTGAACTGGAACGATGGATAGAACAAGCAAGAATGAAGAACGCCATCATTGATGAGCATAAGTGCAATGAGAAGCCTGCCCAGGCGACCGTTTCCGTCTAGGAATGGATGGGCAGTTTCAAATTGGTAATGGACGAGCGCCGCCCGCACAATCGGATCCATTTCGACTTGAGGCTCATTGATAAAGCGTTCGAGGTCCTGGAGCGTGTTACTCAAATCTTCAATGTTTGGAGGGACAAACGATGCGGTTGCAATGGTGCAGCCTGAGGGGCCAATCCAGTTTTGTGAGGAGCGCAGCTCGCCTGGATTCTTCTCCGTTCCGCGCACTCCGTCCAGCAGGACCGCATGAACTTGCCTAAGAAGTCTCGTGCACAAGGGCATCTTTTTGAGCAGTTCTACGCCGCGGTCGACAGCACGGACGTAATTCACGACGTCTGCGACATCTTTATGATGGGGTTGTGTTTGTGATGGACTAAGTAGGTCGTCAAACGTGCACTGGGTTCCCTCAATTTGCGAAGAAAGGAGTGCTTCTTTGCGCACGTACATTGTCAGATACATGTCGGCGTTGGGAACAAAGTAGAGCATGCCTTCAAGCTCTCCAAGCTTTCGTGAGCATGCGGAAAGCGTGCGATAGGTTTCCTCGGTGAGGTTTAGCTGCCTCAATGATTGCAAGGGCGTTGGAAAAAACGAATAGTAAGCCAATTTCCCCGATAGATTATTGCGGAGCGTTCCCTGGCCGTTCTCCTCGATTTGCATCGCGCCCTCCATATCTTTAGTGCCGGAAACTCGTTATTAGGCTAATCATATCAATTCTAATAACGAGTTTAATGATTAAATAGTTATTAAAATTGATATAAACAATCTAATGATGAGAAGTCGTTATTACTTGACCATGGAGCTCGGCTTGGTGCAGGGGGGGGTCATCCAAAATGAACGTGGATAATCTCCCGTTTTTGGCTCGGTGACGGCCTCAAAGTCAAAGTGGGAGATTATCCACGCTCGTTAGTTAAGCGTCCGAAAATCCACACTCGCCAAACCTACCAAAAAGGGACGGGTTTATTTTGGCACGTTTCGGTAGGTATCAGGAGGTGCCAGGAGCGGGGTGGCGGCGGGGTGCCGCTGCGAAAAGAAGTATCGGGTTTGGCGTGCCCGCTTCTGCCCGTCCCACGCGTGGGCGATACTCGGCTTATCGAACCGCGATGCAAAGGAGATGCTCATCCCACGAGCACTACCGGGAAGGGGGTTGATTTCCGATCTCAGCCGAACACATTAGGCGGACAGGCCGTTCCCGCAGCTAGCCGAACGCCCCCGAGGCCCCATCCGGGCCCCGGGGGCGCCGTTTTCCCAGTTGAAGGAACGGTGGAGATGTGTTTCGATGGGTCCGGTGGCCATGCTCCGCCCTCCGCCCGGCACCTCTTCCCAGACTCAGCCGGACGGTCGGTCAGTCTATTCCGTTTTGCCTTCAGGCTAGGCCAGCGGGGCATCGCCCCTCTCTGCGCGCGCCCTCTCGATGAGTCCCGGCGTCAGGTCGAGCTCGGCCAGAGGCACATCCTCCACGCCGTAGGCGTCAAGCAGCGCCGCCGCATCGTCCCCGAGCATCGCCCTGAAGGCGCGCGCGGGCGTCGAGAAGCCGAGCGCGCCGCGGGGCTCGGAGTTCACGTGCGACATGGCCAGCGCCATGTCGGCCGGGGATAGCCGGTCGAACCTGAGCCCGGCGCCCTTGGGCAGCAGCTTCCTGATCTCGACGTGGTTGCGCTCGCAGGCGCCCTTCTGGTCGCTGCGGCGCGGGTCGCAGTAGAACAGCCTCGTCTCGCCGGGCCCCTCGCCGAGGAGCGCCGCGATCGCGCCCTCGTCGGAGAACTCGGCGCCGTTGTCGGTGAGCACGGCGCGGAAGACCCTGCCCATGCCGTCGGCGCCGAGGACCTCCCTGATATCGCCCAGGGCGTCCGCGACGCACCCGGCGGTCTTCTCCTCCAGCGGCAGCGCGAGCTGGAGCCTGCTGGGGCGGTGCAGCAGCGTGAGCAGGCAGGCGGAGTCCTCCCGCGCGCCCTCGACCGTGTCCATCTCCCAGGCCGCGGCGCACGCGTCCTCCCCGAGGGCGAGGAACGCGGCGTATGACCTGCGGGCGGAGTGGCGCGTGGCCGCCCGCCCGGCGGCGCGCTTCCTCGGCCTGTAGCCGACCTTGCGCCTGAGCTCCATGTTCGTCATGCCGTCGTAGCCCGCCGCGACCCAGCGGTAGATGGTCGAGGGAGACAGGTCCACCGGCCCGCCGTTGCGCGCCGCCATCTGCTCGGGCGACAGCCCCCGGCGCAGGCAGTCCCTTATCGCCTCCAGCCTGGCCGCCGCGGCCGGCTCGTCGGCGTCTATCCCGCGCCTGGACGAGACGAGGACCGAGTCGGCGCACAGCTGCGCGGCCCGGGCCTCGTAGAAGACGTGCGGGCGGCGCTTGCAGCCCATCGCGCGGTAGCGGCCGCACCCGTTGCAGCAGCGCGGCCACGCCGCCAGGCGCGGGCAGGCCGACGACAGGTCGGTGCCGGCGCCCACGCGCTCGCCGCGCCTGGGCTTCGGCGCCGTCACGAACCTGTGCGACGCCACCTCGGCGCTCACCGTCGAGGGCGACCTGCCCAGCTCCCTCGCGATCTCCCTGCACGAGGCCCCGCGCTCCAGCATCCTCTGGACCGTGTCCCGCTCGTGCCTCGTGAGCCTTCCGTAGGCCCTCGGGGCCGCTTTCGCGGAACCCTTCTTCCTCTTTCCGGACATGCCGTCCTCCGATCTTCCGGGGCCGGCCGGTCCGGCCCTCAGGGTATCGGGTTCCCACATTCATCCGTACATGTACGGATGAATGTGGGAGGTGTTCGGATGAAGTCGATAATCAAGGCTACCGGGAAGGGCTTGCGATTCGAGTCCCCACCTTAGCATTTGAACCATTTGGCACTATAATTACCGTAGGCATGCGCACAACGTTGCGCTTAATCAAGAGGAGAAAACGTATGGGTCTGTTTGATATGTTCAAGAAGAAGGCTGAGCCCGCGGCTGCCGCTGCTCCGGCCTCCATCTCTGCTTCTGCCGGCGCCGACGTGCTGTGCTCGCCCGTCAAGGGCAAGGTCATCAAGATGGCCGACGTGCCCGATCCCGTCTTTGGTGGCGAGGTTCTGGGCAAGGGCTGTGCCGTGTGGCCCGAGGACGATCTGGTCTACGCTCCCTGCGACGGTAAGGTGACCGTCACCATGGGTCACGCCGTGGGCCTGCAGTCCGATAGCGGCATCGAGGTTCTGGTGCACGTTGGCGTCGATACCGTCAACATGAACGGCGACGGCTTCGAGGGCTTCGTCAAGGCCGACGACGTTGTGAAGGCTGGCCAGCCCATACTCAAGATCGACCGCGCCAAGATCGCCGCTGCCGGTTACAAGGACTGCGTCGTCGTGGCCGTGTCCAACACCGCCGAGTTTGCCGATGTCGAGCTCACCGTTGAGGCAGAGTCCGCCGTCGCCGCCGGTGACGCCATCGTCAAGGTCGTCCGCAAGTAAACTGCGGCATCCAAAGGCTGTGCGAGGGTGGTCGGGTTTTCCGGCCACCTTTTTTATTGCACCGCGGGAAAGCGTTTTATTGCACGTTGGGTGGGCTTGCAAACCGTTCGGACGCTAAAACGAACCGACCGCGCCTTCGCGTTGCCGAGGGTGTTCATAAGTGGATAGTATGGGCTTACTTATTACAACGTGCGCCGCGTCTGGGAAGCGCAGTGCCGCTCATTGGGAGGAACAACATGAAAAAGAAGCTGCTGCTTGCGCCCCTCATGGCCGTCTTGGTTGCATGTGTGGTCGTGCTTTCCGGCTGTGGAGGTCCTTCGGTTGAGGAGCTCATCACCGAGGATCTTACGACGCAGTTTGACGAGGTCAAGAACGGTGGCGACGACTTCCTTTCTGGTCTGGAGGAGGCTTCGGGCGACGAGTTCGAGCAGCTGGGTATCGATCCCAAGGAGTATGCCAAGACCTATCTCGAGGGCTTTGACTACAAGATCGGCGACGTGACGGTCGACGAGGACAAGGGTGTCGCGACCGCCGAGGTCTCTATCACCTGCAAGTCTATGAACAAGATCGTCGAGGACTTCTCCACCCAGTATCAGGAGAAGGTCGCCGCGCTTGATACGGTTCCTTCCGATGACGAGCTGTACAAGATGGCCGGTCAGGTTATGGTCGATGTGACCAAGGCCACCGAGCCCAGGAAGACCACGGTTATCTTCAAGTACACCTGCAACGACGACGGCGAGTGGTCTGCTGACGACTCCGTCAACTCCGAGATGATGGATGCGATGCTGAGCTAGGGGAGTTACGCGGTTCTACGAACCGCGTAACCAGTTGACGCTGCGCGCCGCCCAAGCCGACAATTTGTCATTCAAAAGGCGAGGCATGACCAGAAGGTCTATGCCTCGCCTTTTTCATGCCAACTTGTTCGGCTTGGACGTCGCTCGCTGTCCGTCCTCTGCCTGTGGTGTCGCCATTGTTGAGGGGTAGCTAATTTGGGACGGGGCTCTTTTAGCTACCCCGTGCCCATCTAAGTTGCGGTGAAATAGGGACTGTTTGGGGGCAGTAGGCCGGTAATCAGTCCCTATTTCACCGCAACTTATTGGTGGGCGGCTCGCTACTCGCCCAAGATCAGCGCAGCGAGTTCGTCCTGGGTGTCCACTACGTAGTCGGCGCCGGCGGCTTCGAGCTCTGCTCGACCGCGGAAGCCCCAGGTGACGCCGGCGCTCTTAAGGCCGGCGTTGTGGCCGGTCAGAACATCGACATTCGAATCGCCTACGTAGAGCGTGGTTGCCGGATCGGCGCCGAGCTCTTCCATCACATGCAGTGTGACGGGCGCCTCGGGCTTGGGAGGAAACGCGTCGACGCGGCCCTGCACCAGCGCAAAGCGCTCGGAACCAAAATACTTCTCGATAAGCGGAGCGGCCGAGACATGGTCCTTGTTGGTGAGCACGGCAAGCTGCACGCCCGCGACGCGCAGGCGGTCGAGCATCTCGATCGTACCGGCGTACGGTGCGGTGTGGTCTTCCTTGTGCTCGCCGTAATAAGCCCTAAACTCGGCAAGCGTCTGCTCAAACATACGGCCGTCGCCCGCATACTCGGCGGGCATAAAGCGCTCGACCAGCTTGAGCATGCCGTTTCCCACCTTGTAGCGGTACTCGTCTACGGCAAACGTGGGCCAGCCGTGCATCTCGCAGGTATGGTTGCCGGCGGCCGCCAGGTCCTCGAGCGTGTTGAGAATGGTGCCGTCCAGGTCAAAGATCACATGGGAAAAAGCTGCTGCCATGGGTGCTCCTGCCGCTTGAGTTGTAAAACGCACCCCATGATACTGGGCATGCGTGCCGGGCATGTTTGGAATCTGAATATCTTTAATAGCCCTGAGCCTTTGTCGTTAGCAAATCCTCGGCAGCTGCTCTCCCACGAGCATGTCGAGTATGCGGGTCGAGCCCCAGCCGGTGCGTACGCGCACGGCGGGGCGGGCGTCCTCGGCAAGCGGCAGCACGCGACCGATGATGGCGGCATTCTCGCCGTAGCGGGCGGCGCGCATGGCGGCCAGTGCCGCATCTGCCTGTTCGGCCGGCACCACGGCGACCATCTTGCCCTCGTTTGCCACCTGCAACACATCATAGCCGAGCATCTCACAGGCTGCCTGCACGTCGGGGCGTACGGGCACGGCATCCTCGTCGACCTCCATGGCAACGCCGCTGGCCTGGGCAAACTCGTTGAGCGTGGACGCCAGGCCACCGCGAGTGGGGTCGCGGAAGCAGCGTGTGTCGGGTGCTGCGGCAAGCACATCGGCAATCAGGTGGTTGAGCGGCGCGGCGTCGCTTTCGATGGTGCTCGAAAACGCCAGACCCTCGCGCTGACTCATGATGGCGATACCGTGGTCGCCGAGTGTACCCGACACCAGGATGACATCGCCAGGCTGGCAGTTGGCGCCGCTGAGCGCCACGCCCTCGGGCACCTCGCCCACGCCGGCGGTATTGATGTAGACGCCGTCGGCCCCGCCGCGCTCGACCACCTTGGTGTCGCCCGTGATGATCGCCACGTCCGCCTCGCGCGCCGTTTCGGCCATGGTCTGCACGATTTGACGCAGCTTGTCCATGGGGTAGCCCTCTTCGAGGATAAAACCGCATGAGAGGTAGCGCACGTTGGCGCCCGAGGTCGCGACGTCGTTAACGGTTCCGCACACGGCGAGTCGGCCGATATTGCCGCCGGGGAAGAACTGCGGCGAGACTACAAAGCTGTCGGTCGACATGGCGATGCGCCCGCTCGCGGGCAGCGCAGCGACGCCGGCATCGTTGCCCTCGAGCAGTTCGGGCGACCCAAAGGCATCCAAAAAGACCTCATCGATGATGCGTTTCATCATCTGGCCGCCAGAGCCGTGGCCCAACAGGACAGTGCTATCGGTGGCAGTACGGGACATATCGAAAACTCCAATCGAGGACGGAATTATATGGGTGAGGTGCAGCGTCGACCGGCCCGCCGTTCGTTAGAGCGGCGGAACCCATTAGCCTCGGTAGCGGAAATATGCTGCACAGCTGCCCTCGGAACTCACCATGCAGGGGCCGACGGGATGCTCGGGTGTACAAGCTTGGCCGAACAGAGGGCAGTCGCTCGGCGTAATGGCCCCGCGCAGCACGTCGCCGCAGCGGCACCCACGCGGCTCGACCGTCGTCTCAACGGGCACGTCAAAGCGAGTGCGGGCATCAAAGCGCGAGAACTCGGGGCGGATGGAAAGGCCCGAGTTGGCAATCGGCCCCAGCCCGCGCCACGTGGTGTTGCATGGCTCAAACACCTGCTCGACCAGCTGGCGCGCAACGGGGTTGCCGTCTGCGTTGACGCCACGGCGGTAGGCGTTGTCGATCGCCGGCCTGTTCTCGACAACCATCTGGACCAGCATGCAGATGCCCTGCAGGATATCGACCGGTTCAAATCCCGTGACCACACCCGGGGTATTGAACTCGTCGACCAAAAAGCTAAAGGGCGCCAGGCCCGTGATGGTGGCGACGTGGCCCGGCAGGATAAAGCCGTCGATAGTGGTCTCGGGATCGTTGGCGATGGCGCGCAGCGCCGGCGGCGTGGTCTTATGGGCACAGTAGACCGAGAAGTTCTGCAGCCCGCGCGCGTCTGCCTCCAGGATGGCGGCGGCGATGGTAGGCGTCGTGGTCTCAAAGCCGACGCCCATAAAGATGACCGGGCGATCGGGGTTGTGTTCGGCGATATCGAGTGCATCGAGCGGGGAGTACACAATGCGAATATCGCGCTCCGCCGCCTTTTGCGCGGCGAGCGAGGTAGACGACCCGGGCACGCGCATCATGTCGCCAAAGGTGGTGATGATGGCGCCGTCCATCTTGGCGAGCGCGATTGCATGGTCGATATCGCGGTTGGCGGTAACACAGACGGGGCAACCCGGACCGCTCAGCAGTTTGAGCCCGGCAGGCATAATGGAGCGAAAGCCATAGCGACCGATGCTCACGGTGTGCGTGCCGCAGACTTCCATAAGGTTGATGCTGCGGTTGCCGACAAGCTCATGAATACGATCGATGAGCTCGCGAGCCAGCTTGGGATCGCGGAATGCCGAAAAGTCGATACCGGAGCGAGCCGGCTGTCCGGCCGCCACTAGTAAGCCTCCTCCGGGTTGGTGGCCAGCTGGTCTTCTTCGACCAGTTCGGTCATGGTGTTGACCAGGTCGAGCGTCTCCTGCGCCTCCTGCTCGTCGACAATCTGAATGCCAAAGCCGGCGTGCACGAGAATATAGTCGCCTACCTGTGCCGTCGGCACGAGGCGCAGCGAAACGGGGCGCTCGATGCCCATCATGTCGACGGTCGCCTTAAGGTCGTCGTCGCGTTTGACCACTTTACCGGGAACGGCAAGGCACATAATGTTCCCCTTTTATACGTTTTGCGCTGGATAGGCGCCTAATTACCCATCAGTTGATGGTAGCGCTCGCGGGAGTCACGAGCAAACGCGTTACACCTGTGAGACGGCGGCGCGCAGACTGGCAAAACAGCCTATCGCGATGTTGTCTGCGCAAGACGAGCGCTTGCGACCGCCGCCTGGCCGTAGGCGATGCAGCCGTCATTGACGGGTGCGGTGTGGGGGACAAGGACAGTAAGGCCTGCGCTTTTGAGCTCGCGGGTGAGGAACTGAAGCAGGAGTCGGTTCATGAACACGCCGCCCGAGAGCACGACGGTGTCGATGCCTTCACGGACGCAGATCTCGCTTGCGATGCGGGCCGACGCGCGTGCGATGGTGACATGGAAGTCGAGCGCGAGCTTGCCGGCGGGCACGCCGGTCCTGATTCCCTCCAAAAGCGCCTCAAAAAGCGGTCTGGAGTTCAGAACATGGCAGTCGTCCGGACGGGATGATTCGGTTACGGAAAAGCTGGCCATATTGCCGGTGGGGCAGGCACTTTCACTGCTGAGCGCGCGCCAGGCGGCGGCTTCGAATTCTATGGCGGGTTCGCCCTCGTAGGTTGCCTTGTCGCAGATGCCCAGAATTGCTGCCGCGGCATCAAAGAGACGCCCCATGCTGCTGGTACGCGGGCTGTTGATGCCGCGCTCGATCATGGTGGCTGTCACGCTGCGCGTTTGCTCGTCGAGGCTGTCCAAAAGCCGAGCGGCGCCTGGGTGCTCGAGCAGGCCGAGCTCACTGAGCAGGGCAAAGGCGTTGCGGCGGGCGTCGCGCACGGAGGCCGCCCCGCCGGGGAGCGCCCAGGTGCGCAAATGCGCGGCGCGCTCAAAGCCGCCAAGGCTGGCAACAAGAAACTCGCCGCCCCAAATGGTTCCGTCGGTGCCAGCGCCCGTTCCATCGAAGGCGATGCCAAGTACGCGCGCATTGGGTGCAAGCTGTCCTGTGGCGATAGCCTCAGCCATCACGCTCGCGATGTGCGCATGATGGTGCTGGACTTTGATAAGCGGCAGATTGCGCTCGCGCGCCTGTTCGCGTGCCCACTGACTCGATAGGTAGCTGGGGTGCAAGTCGCAGGCCAGCGCGGCGGGCGCTAGGTCAAAAAGGTCTTCCAGTCGCGTGCGTGCCGCATTCCACGCATCGAAAGTCGCACCGTTTTCGACATCGCCGATATGCTGCGACACAAAACAGGTCGACGTTCCATTCGCGTCTTCGCGCGTGAGTGCGATCGTGGCCTTTTGCTGCGGGCCACAGGCGAGCACGCAGGGCGCGGCGCTGGCGAGTGCCGGCAGCGGCAACGGCTGCGGGGCGTACCCGCGAGCGCGGCGCACGGGCATAACGACCCCGTCGACCACACGTACCACGGAGTCGTCGTAGCGCGAGAGGATCGCGCGGTCATTGCCGAGCAGCGCGTCGGCGATGCCGGCGGCAACGAGATGCTCCCAGGCAAGATCGTCATCGGTCTCGATGGGCTCTTCGCTCAAGTTTCCGCTGGTCATAACCAGCGCGTGCATGCCATGCGTTTCTGCCGCGGCAAGCAGCAGATGCTGAAGCGGGGTGTAGGGGAGCATAACGCCGAGCTCGGGCAGGTCGCGCGCGACGGACGGTGCGAGCGCGAGGGCGTCGGGAGAATCACCGCTCTCGCAAACAGCACGTCGGCGCAGCAGCACAATGGGGCGAATGCTGCCGGCCAGCAAGCCGCGCTCAACGTCGCTGATATGGCACAGGCGTTCAGCGTCGGCAAGGCTGCGCACCATAACGGCAAGTGGCTTGTTGCTGCGGCGTTTACGGCGGCGAAGCTCGGCTACCGCCTGCTCGTTGGAGGCGTCACAGGATAGATGGAATCCGCCCAGGCCCTTGATGGCGACGATGCCACCAAGGGCCAGCAGCTCAACGCAGCGGTCGATAATGGCGTCGCTGGTCTCGCGCGTGGTGCCGACGGCCAGCGGCGCGGCGGCTTCGCCCGGCTCATCGCCCACGCTCGCTTCGCGCCACATGATATGCGGCCCGCAATTAAAGCAGGCATCGGGCTGCGCGTGAAAGCGACGGTCGAGCGGATTGGCATACTCCGCGGCACACTCAGGGCACATGGGAAAACGGTCCATCGAGGTAGCCGCTCGGTCATAAGGCAGCGATCGGATGATGGTAAAGCGTGGGCCGCAGTTAGTGCAGTTGATAAAGGGGTAGTGATAGCGTCGGTCGGCGGGATCGAACAGCTCGCGCAGGCAATCGTCGCAGGTGGCGATATCGGGCGAGACGAGCGTCGTGTGCATGGTCTGATCCCGCGACGCTACGATACGAAAGACCTGCTCATCGTCGGCATCCCAAGCGTCGGGCTCCAGGTCTGCGACAGCGACATGCTCAACACGGGCCGCGGCAGGTGCGTGCTCCGACAGCGTGGCGACAAAGCCGTCGAGTGCCTCGACCGAAGCATGCGCTTCGATATGCACGCCGTCGCCCGCGTTGAGCACCCATCCGCAGATGCCATGCGCCATGGCCTCGCGATACACAAACGGCCGCATGCCAACGCCCTGCACAATGCCCGTTACATGAATATGCACATGCCGCATGCGACACCCCTCATCAAAACCGACCAAATAGGGACAGGTGCGCTACAGCCCCAGGCTCTGCTTGGTGGCGGCGCACGTGAGCTCGCCGTGCTTAACGCCGCGCAGGCCCAGCAGACGGTCGGCTAGTTCGTAGACGCGCTCGCCGCGACCCTTGAGCGCCAGAATCTCCAAGCAGTTGTGGTGATCCAGATGCACGTGCATGGTCGATACGATCTCGTCGGTGTAGTCGTGCTGCACTTCGTCCAGACGGCGCGTCAGGTCGCCGGTATGGTGGTCGTAGATCATGGTGAGCGACCCGATAACATGCTCATCGGGCGTGCGCATCTGCTCCTTGGCGATCGAGGCGCGAATCAGGTCGCGCACGGCCTCGGAGCGGTTGGCCACGTCGCCGCGGCGCGCGATCTGTTCGTCAAAACGGCGCAGCAGGTCGTCCGGTGCGGTAACCGAAAAACGGACCAGCTCGGAGCCGGAACCACTACAGTGGCAGCCCGCGTCACCGTCCGCCCCGTGCGGATGCTCGTGCTCGTACCCGCAGTCGTGCTCGTGTTCGGCCACGTTACACCAGCTTCACGGAGCCGACGGAGTTGTGGTCGGCCTCGATGGCCTCTTCGTAGCCCTCGAGTGCGTCGTGGGCCTCGTGCAGCGCGGCCATGGCTGCCTCGAGCTTGGCGCCGATGCGCTCCATGTCAAAATTCTCGGTCGCATGCAGCAGCTGATGGCTCCACTCGTGAGCGAGCTCGATGGTGTCGTCGACCTGCTTGACGCTCATGGCAAGCTGGCTCATGTTCATTCCAACATCATGCATGGGAAATCTCCTTTTGTATGGGGCAGTTCAGTGGTTCAGATTTTACTACGCCCACTCTGTGCGCAGCTGCATAAGAAAACGGGTGCGAGTCTGTGCGACTCGCACCCGTTCACTGGGGGCTGTTTGTAACTACCATACTATCCGTGGTCGCACGCGCCGCACCCGGCAGTCCGGCGAGCGGTGCAAAACCGCTCATGGACGGCGGGTAAGTAACAAGCGTATTACAGATGCTTCTCCAGCAGCGCCTGCAGCCTCGCCTTGGGCAGAGCGCCAACCGAGCGGTCAATCTCCTCGCCGTTCTTAAACACAATCAGCGTGGGGATGCTCATGACGCCATACTTCATGGCCAGGTCCTGGTTATCATCGACGTTGCATTTGGCAACGGCAAGCTTGCCCGCCAGCTCATCGGCAACCTCGTCAACGATGGGCGAGAGCGATCGGCAGGGCCCGCACCACGGTGCCCAAAAATCGACCAGCACGGGCAGGCTGCCGTTAACGATGGAATCGAAGTTCTCGGGGGTAATCTGCTTAATGTCAGCCATGGTGACCTCCATAATGTGACGCGGCTCAGCCGCGTAAAACTCAGTACGACCGTGCTTATACCCAGCGGCCCGCAAAGCAACCACTCGCGGGCGGCTCTTTTATCAAAAGCGCCGCAAAACCCCTTTCTTCAGATATGGGGATGGTTGATTTCTGATCTCAACCGAACACATTGAGCTGATGGCTCGCTCCCGCAGTTAGCCGAACGCCCCCGCGGCCCCTCCTGGGGTCCGGGGGCGCCGTTTTCCCAGTTGAAGGAACGGTGGAGATGTGTTTCGATGGGTCCGGTGGCCATGCTCCGCCCGCCGCCCGGCATCTCTTCCCAGACTCAGCCGGACGGTCGGTCCGTCTATTCCGTTTTTCCTTCTAGGCTAGGCCAGCGGGGCATCGCCCCTCTCGGCGCGCGTCCTTTCGATGAGCCCCGGCGTCAGGTCGAGGTCGACGAGCGCCACGTCCTCCACGCCGTAGGCGTCCAGCAGCGCCGCCGCGTCCTCCCCGAGCATCGCCCTGAAGGCGCGCGCGGGCGTCGAGAAGCCGAGCGCGCCGCGGGGCTCGGAGTTCACGTGCGACATGGCCAGCGCCATGTCGGCCGGGGATAGCCGGTCGAACCTGAGCCCGGCGCCCTTGGGCAGCAGCTTCCTGATCTCGACGTGGTTGCGCTCGCAGGCGCCCTTCTGGTCGCTGCGGCGCGGGTCGCAGTAGAACAGCCTCGTCTCGCCGGGCCCCTCGCCGAGGAGCGCCGCGATCGCGCCCTCGTCGGAGAACTCGGCGCCGTTGTCGGTGAGCACGGCGCGGAAGACCCTGCCCATGCCGTCGGCGCCGAGGACCTCCCTGATATCGCCCAGGGCGTCCGCGACGCACCCGGCGGTCTTCTCCTCCAGCGGCAGCGCGAGCTGGAGCCTGCTGGGGCGGTGCAGCAGCGTGAGCAGGCAGGCGGAGTCCTCCCGCGCGCCCTCGACCGTGTCCATCTCCCAGGCCGCGGCGCACGCGTCCTCCCCGAGGGCGAGGAACGCGGCGTATGACCTGCGGGCGGAGTGGCGCGTGGCCGCCCGCCCGGCGGCGCGCTTCCTCGGCCTGTAGCCGACCTTGCGCCTGAGCTCCATGTTCGTCATGCCGTCGTAGCCCGCCGCGACCCAGCGGTAGATGGTCGAGGGAGACAGGTCCACCGGCCCGCCGTTGCGCGCCGCCATCTGCTCGGGCGACAGCCCCCGGCGCAGGCAGTCCCTTATCGCCTCCAGCCTGGCCGCCGCGGCCGGCTCGTCGGCGTCTATCCCGCGCCTGGACGAGACGAGGACCGAGTCGGCGCACAGCTGCGCGGCCCGGGCCTCGTAGAAGACGTGCGGGCGGCGCTTGCAGCCCATCGCGCGGTAGCGGCCGCACCCGTTGCAGCAGCGCGGCCACGCCGCCAGGCGCGGGCAGGCCGACGACAGGTCGGTGCCGGCGCCCACGCGCTCGCCGCGCCTGGGCTTCGGCGCCGTCACGAACCTGTGCGACGCCACCTCGGCGCTCACCGTCGAGGGCGACCTGCCCAGCTCCCTCGCGATCTCCCTGCACGAGGCCCCGCGCTCCAGCATCCTCTGGACCGTGTCCCGCTCGTGCCTCGTGAGCCTTCCGTAGGCCCTCGGGACCGCCCTTGCGGAGCCCCTTTTCTTCTTTCCGGACATGCCGTCCTCCGATCTCCCGGGGCCGGCCGGTCCGGCCCTCAGGGTATCGGGTTCCCACATTCATCCGCACATGTGCGGATGAATGTGGGAGGTGTTCGGATAAAGTTGATAATCAAGGCAGATATGGGGATATAAGGCGCATCGGCGTCAGCCGATATACATATACGGCTGCAAGTGGTATACTGTTTCATGGATAGATACAGGAGCAACGACAACATAGTCTGGGACTGCGACTACCATGTGGTCTTCTGCCCGAAATACCGCAGGAAGGTGCTCGTGGACGGCATCGGCTCCCGCTTCGAGGAGATCGCGCACGAGGTCGCGGAGGAACTCGATTTCGAGATAAGGGAAATCAAGGTCATGCCCGACCGCGTGCACATGCTCGTCTCAGTCGACCCCCAGTTCGGCATCCACCGGGCCGTGAAGCGCATCAAGGGCAGGACCAGCCACGACCTGCGCGCCGAGTTCCCGCAGCTGAAGCGCAAGCTGCCGACGCTCTGGACGAACAGCTACTTCGTCTCGACCGTCGGCGGGGCGACGCCCGAGGCCGTCAGGCAGTATATCGAGGACCAGAGGAACGCGTGAGGGCCATGGACAAGACCTTCGAGTACCGCATATACCCGAGCGCCGAGCAGGAGGCCCTCCTGCAGAAGACCTTCGGCTGCTGCCGCTGGGTCTACAACAGGGTGCTGGCGATGAGGCGGGACGAGTACGCGTGGACGGGCAAATCGAGGCACATCAACTCCTACATCACCCAGATCCCCGCCTGGAAGAGGGCGGACGCGCCGTGGCTCTCCGAGGTGGACTCCATGGCACTGCAGCAGTCCCTGCGCGACCTGGACAAGGCATTTAAGAACTTCTTCCGCGCACCAGGCAAGGTGGGCTTTCCGAAGTTCAAGTCCAAACGCGCGGGGAGGAAGAGCTACCGCACGAACGGCGTCGGGATAATCGACGCCAGGCACGTGAGGCTGCCAAAGCTGGGGACCGTCAGGGCGCGGGTGAGCCGTCCCGTGGAGGGGCGCGTCCTGTCCGCGACGGTCAAGCAGGTGCCGAGCGGCAAGTACTACGTGGCGATATGCTGCGCGGACGTCCCCGCCACGGACGCGCCGGCCCCGACCGTCGGGTTCCTGGGAGTCGATGCGGGAATACACGACATAGCCACCTGCTCCACGGGGGAGCGCCTGCCCAACCCCAAAAACCTGCAAAGGAGCGAGAGGAGGCTGGCGCGGGAGCAGCGGCGGCTCTCGCGCAAGCGGAAGGGCTCCGCAAATCGCGCCAGGCAGCGTGTCAGGGTCGCGCGGGCGCACGAGAAGGTTGCCAACCGGCGGAAGGACGCCCTGCACAAGTTCACGACGCATGCGGTGGGAGAAAGCCAAAACATCGCGGTCGAGGACCTGAACGTCAGGGGCATGCAGAGGAACCGCCGCCTCGCCAAGGCCGTGGGCGATGCCGCCATGTCGGAGCTGGCGCGCCAGCTCGAGTACAAATGCGCATGGTCGGGGCGCGGCTTCGTAAGGGTGGGCAGGTTCTATCCGTCCAGCAAGACGTGTTCCGCATGCGGTTACGTCTACAGGGGACTGACGCTGGCCGAACGGGTATGGGACTGCCCCGCGTGCGGCATGCGTCACGACCGCGACCTGAACGCCGCCGTCAACATCGCCCGCGAGGGAAGGAGAATCCTGGAAGGTACCGCAGGGCATGCGGGAACCGCGGCAGACGCCGCAAACGCTTGTGGAGAGGGCGTAAGACCTACGGCTGCATGCGCAGTCTAGGCAATTCTCGGTGAAGCAAGAATCCCCTGGCTTTAGCCATGGGGAGTGTCAAATAATGGTGGGCACGCAAACGATTGGAGAGCGCATACCTATGTCACAAAGCCAGAAAAAAGAAGCCATCGCCCAGGCGGCCGAGCAGGAGCTCGCATCGCTTGCGGGTCGTGGCGTGCGCATCGCAGGCAACGCGTGCTCGCCGATTGTGCTGGTAAAAGGCGATTTGGATGAGGCCGAGCGCTCGGGCGGCGAGCTTGCCGCAGGCGCGGATGGCGCGGCGCTGCGTAAGGCGCTCGGGGCCATCGGTTATGCGCCCGAGGATTTTTGCGTGCTGGCAAGCGTCGCCGGTGCGGGCGACGGAACGGTGGCGGTGGGCCATGCCCTGCCGTGCGAGCTGTTCCGCGAGGCGCTCGAGGCGCTGGACCCCGAGGCGGTGCTGTTGCTGGATGATCGTGCGGCCGATACCATGCGCGAGACCTATGCCGATATGCTCGTGGCGATCGACGACTTCGACACCGCCATACTCAAGCCCGGCCTGGTCGCCCATGTGCAAGGGCGCCGCGTGCTCGCGCTCGACGGCTTTGAGGCGGCGCTCACCGACAAGGCCGCCAAGCAGCGCATGTGGGCCTACATTAAACAGCTGACTCCGGCCGCCGCGCCGCTGTAGCGGACCGGCGCTGGCAAGGTGGCCCCGGCGGGCCGAGCATGCCGGCAGCTTGTCGCGTCCCTACATCACGGCACGCAGCTCAAATCGGTCGCCGTGAATGCGGAACTGGCAGTTGCCGTTCATGCGCTCGACGGCGAGCTTAATGCTCTTGGTGCCAAAGCCGTGGCCGGCGTGCTGGGCCACGGGCACGCCGTCAACCATACGCGGCGGGCGGTCAAACGTGTTAGAGACCAAAAGCAGCAGCTGCCCGTCTTCGTAGCGCAGGTCCAGATCGACGAATCGTTTGCCCTGGGGAGCGGCGCTCGCGGCGACGATGGCGTTGTCCAGGGCATTCGAGAGCACGCTAAACAGGTCGACATCGGCCACATGGACGTTCTCTGGCACGGCGGCGCGCAGGTCGGCGGTGATACCGTTTCGGTTGATATCGGAGCTAAATGACGAAAGCACGATGTTGACCGTTTCGTTGGCACAGTAGCGGCGCACGGCGGTGCGGTCGTTTGTCTCACAGAGTTCGTTGATGCGCCCGAGCGCCTCGTCGACGTGACCCTCTTCGATTAAAACCGCAAGGCCGCGCAGGAAGTGCCGCATGTCATGGCGCAGAACCGAAAGCTCGCGTCCAGATTGACGCCAGGCTTCGAGCTCTTTGATAGCTGCGCTATCGCGGGTCTCGAGCATCCAACGCTCGCGCTCGGCGGCCTCTTTAGCCTCGTATTCGCGCAGATACACAGCAAGAAACATAAGGTAGAAAGCGCAAAGCGCAAACGCCAAAAACTCAACGGTCACAACCGAGCCCGAGTGGAACAACGTGGTGTAGACGTTGGTGGCGTAGTCAAAGATGTAATAGACGAGCGGCAGGATGAGCAGAATCTCGAGCTCGGTAGGGCTTTTGACTGCCAAGCGCGGACCGATGTCGCCGGCCCAGTGCAGCAGGAGCGCAAAGACGGCGACCGTGGTGATAATGCGTGTCGCGTAGTACGCGATTTGCGAGCCGCAGGCGGCGAGCGCGGCGATGCCCATCCAGTTGCTAAATTGGCAGCTCAGGTATGCGCTGGTGACGCCGAGCATAATGAGCAAAGGGCTCAGCCGATAGCGCGCGCACAGATAGATGACGAGCGGCAGATGCACGACGAGCGGATACACCTGTCGAGCGAAAAGTTCGCCGCCAAAGACATTGGCGAGCGCAAAGGCGGTACCGGTGAGCACGTCAACCGCGATCAGCTCAAGCGCATGACGGCGGTTGATCTCGACCCCGCACAGCGCTGCCGAGGCGAAAACGCCAAAGAGCAGGGTCGTTGCGTGGTGGATTGCCCAAAGCAGCATTTCGGCCGTGGGGAGCATCAGTGCCTCCCGCCCTCAAAGCGCGCCGCAAAGTAGGCATCTTGGAACCCCTGCTTGCAACTGCGTGCCAACGGGATACAGGCGCCCGATCTCATGAAGATCTCCGTGCGGTCAAAGTGATCGATATTGCGCAGGTTGACCTGGTAGCTGCGGTGGCATTTAAAGAAGACTGCGTTTTGCTCCAAGCGGTCCTCGACGCTGCGGAACGACTCGAGTGCCTCGATATCGCGTCCGTCGCGCAGGTGGAAGACCACGTGCTTGTTGCGCGCCTCGGCATATTCGATGTCGGACAGGCGCAGGGCGTGGTAGCCAAAGGAAGTTTTGATCACGAGCTCGTCGGTTGCCGCCGGGCGCATGCTCGAAAGCTCGTCGAGCAACTGCGCCAGGCGTTCGTAAGTCACGGGCTTGAGCAGATAGTCGAAGGCACGGACCTCGTAGGACTCCAGTGCGAACTCGGGCGACGAGGTGAGGAACACCAGGCACACGGCGGTATCGGCCTGGCGCAATTCGCGCGCGGTGTCCATGCCGTTGACGAGCGGCATGATCATGTCGAGCAGAATGATGTCGGCGCGCGATGCGGCATGGCGGGCCAGCAGGTCCTCGCCGCGCGTGACGAGCGCAACATCGACCGCCGTGCCCGTCTCGCTCGACCAACGGTCGATCATCCGGTGCAGTCTATCTAGAAAAGCGACGTCGTCGTCGCAGGCAATGATTTTGAGCATTCTGAGCCCCCTTAGTAGTTCGATTTTGCCACATTGGGTGCGGACCGCTCGCGGAGGCGTGTCCCATTTGCGCCCCACGTCGCGCAACTCGCGCCGAGCGGTATTGCGGTGGCGAAAGATGCCTCCTGCGCTATCGAGAGCTCGGCTATCCTCAGCTTGTCAGTTCGAAAATGGACCTGCCACATGATTGAATCTTTATTCCAACTTTACACCTAGGTTTACAGCTGTCTTGTCAGCTGTAAACCTAGGTGTCATACTAAAGCCCCAAGATTCGCCAAAAGAGAGGGGCCTTGATGGCACAGAGCGCGAACATGGATGCATCGGAGCTTGCACGCGACATTGCGGCCGGCCTGGCATCGGCAACGACGG
This sequence comes from Collinsella sp., assembly GCA_046979165.1. GTDB lineage: Bacteria > Actinomycetota > Coriobacteriia > Coriobacteriales > Coriobacteriaceae > Collinsella. Next base: position 358,826 of record JBKWJT010000002.1, on the reverse strand, counting down.
CAACGGAGCGCGCGGCATTGGTGCCCGCAGAGCTCGTCGAGGCCATTCAGCAACTTAAAACCCAACGCGACGCGGTGATCCTGGCACACTATTACGTGGCGCCCGAGGTCCAGGCTGTGGCCGATTACGTCGGCGACAGCTTCTACCTGGCAAAGCTCGCCAAGAGCCTGCCGCAGCAGACCATCGTGCTGTGCGGCGTGGAGTTTATGGGCGAGAGCGCCAAGCTGCTCAACCCCACCAAGACCGTGCTGCTGCCCGAGCCGGGCGCGGACTGCCCCATGGCCCATATGGTCAAGCGCGAGACGGTCGACGCGGCGCGCGCCGAGTATGGCGACGACCTGGCCGTGGTGTGCTACGTCAACTCGACGGTCGAGATCAAGAGCTGGAGTGACGTGTGCGTTACCAGCTCCAACGCCGTCAAGATCGTGTCCGAGCTGCCGCAGCAGCACGTCCTGTTCATTCCCGACCAAAACCTGGGCCGCTTCGTAGCCGAGCAGGTGCCGCAAAAGCACGTCATCCTCAACAACGGTTACTGCCCGCGCCATCACATCATCACCGTCGAGCAGATCGTCGACGCGACGGAGGCCCACCCCGACGCGCTCGTGCTGGCGCATCCTGAGTGCAAGGCCGACGTCCTTGCCGAGGCCGACTACATCGGCTCCACCGCCGGCATCATCAAGTATGCCGAGGAGTCCGACGCGAGCGAGTTTATTATCGTGACGGTCCGCGGCGTGCTCTACGAGCTCGAGCGCCGCTGCCAGGGCACCGGCAAGAAGTTCTACTTCCCCGCGGTGCAGCCCACCTGCGTCAACATGGATCTCATCACGCTCGAAAAGCTCGTGCACTGCCTGGAGACAGGCGAGGGCGAGGTGCAGATCGGCGTGTCGGGCGAGGCTGCCGATCAGGCCAAGCTCACGCTCGACCGCATGCTCGAGTACGCAGCGCGTTAGAACAATGTGGCATGAGGGACGGTCCCTTATGCCACATTCAAGGGAGAGGATTCCTGTGGAAACCAAGCAATACCCCGATATGGAGTGCGACGTCGTCATTGCCGGTTGCGGCGTGGCGGGCCTGTACGCGGCGCTCAACCTGCCGACGAGCACGCGCGTGATCATGCTCTCCAAGGGCGCGGTCGACGAGTGCGACTCGATGCTCGCGCAGGGCGGCATCTGCGTGCTGCCCGAGGGCACGGACTATGATGCCTTCTTTGAGGACACCATGCACGCCGGCCATTACGAGAACCGCCGTGAGAGCGTCGACATCATGATCCGCTCGAGCCGTTCGGTCATCAACGACCTGCTGGCCATGGGCGTGGATTTTGAGCGCAAGGCCGACGGCAGCCTCAACTTTACCCGCGAGGGCGCGCACAGCCGCCCGCGCATTGCCTTCCATGCCGACATTACGGGCAAGGAGATCACGACCAAGCTGCTCCAGGCCGTCCGCAAGCTGGACAACGTGCAGATTCTTGAGCACGTGGCCATGACCGACATCCTGACGGGCGAGCGTGACGGCGCCACGGTGTGTGCCGGTGTCGTCGCCGTTTCCGTGGACGAGGACAACTCGGTTCGTCCCGCCGACGAGCTGGCAAATGCCGCCGAGGGCGTGCATGCCGGCGAGTCGTTTAAGATCCATGCCCGTCATACGCTGTGGGCGACGGGCGGCATCGGCGGCGTATACGACCATTCGACCAACTACCCGCAGCTCACGGGTGATGCCTGCTACATCGCTCAGGAGCATGGCATTAAGATGGAGCACCTGGACTACGTGCAGATCCACCCCACGGGACTGTTCTCGCCGCAGCCGGGCCGCACCTTCCTGATCAGCGAGAGCTGCCGCGGCGAGGGCGCGATTTTGCTCAACGCCGCCGGCGAGCGCTTTACCGACGAGCTTCAGCCGCGCGATGTGGTCGCCGCCGCCATTCGCGAGCAGATGAAGCAGGACGGTACCGAGCACGAGTGGCTGAGCTTTGCCCCTGTCGAGCGCGACGTGGTGACTGGGCACTTTGCCAACATTCGCGCACGCTGCCTGGAGGACGGCCGCGACATCTTGGACGAGCCCATCCCCGTTACGCCCACGCAGCACTACTTTATGGGTGGCGTATGGGTCGATAAGGACGGCCGCACCTCGATGCCCGAACTCTACGCAGCCGGTGAGACGGCCTGCAACGGCGTTCACGGCAAGAATCGCCTGGCTTCCAACAGCCTGCTCGAGGCGCTGGTCTGGGGTCGTCGCGCCGCGTGGTACATGCGCACCGGCGAGTCGCTCGCAGTGGAGCAGGCGGGCGATCCCGCGCTCGATGGCCGTCATCGCGCCCTGGGCGCCGACCCTCTGGCAATCGATGATTTGGCCCGTGCCGCCGGTACGCAGGCCGTGGAGGAGTAGACCATGAATCCCATCACCATGAAGCTCGTCGTCGATGATCTGATTTTGCAGGCCCTGCGCGAGGACATCACCTTTGAGGACGTGAGCACGGCGAGCGTGTGCCCCACGGCGCGCCCCGCCACCGTTGAGCTCATCGCCAAGGCAGATGGCATCATCGCCGGCCTGGACGTGTTCGCCCGCACCTTTGAGCTGCTGGATCTGCAAAGCTCCGTGCTGTTTGATGTCGCGGATGGCGACGAGGTGCACGCCGGCGACCATGTGGGCCAGGTGCGCGGCGACGCGCGCGTGCTGCTTTCGGGCGAGCGCGTGGCACTCAACTACCTGCAGCGCATGAGCGGCATCGCCACCTATACGCACCAGATGGCCGCGGCGCTCGAGGGCACCAAGACCGTGCTCGTCGACACGCGCAAGACCACGCCGGGCATGCGCGTCTTCGAGAAGGCGGCAGTCGAGATCGGCGGCGGCAGCAACCACCGCTACAACCTGTCGACGGCCGTCATGCTCAAGGACAACCACATCGACGCCGCCGGTGGCGTGGCACGCGCAATCGAGATGGCGCGCGCCCATGCGTCGTTTACCACGACGGTCGAGATTGAGTGCGAGAATCTGGATATGGTGCGCGAGGCCGTGGAGGCCGGTGCCGACATTATCATGTTCGACAACATGACCCATGACGACATGGCCGCCGCCATCGAGCTTATCGCCGGTCGCGCCAAGACCGAGTGCTCGGGTAATGTGGACGCCGGCAACATTCGCGCTCTGGCCGACCTGGGCGTCGACTTTATTAGTTCGGGCGCCCTGACGCACTCCGCGCCGATCCTCGACCTCTCGCTTAAGCACCTGCGTCTGCTGGACGGTAAATAATGAATGCCCGCGAGCGTCGCCGTGCCATCATGGCCGTGCTCGAGGGGGCCAAAGATCCCGTTTCGGGCAGCGCGCTTGCCCGCGAGGTGGGCGTGAGCCGTCAGGTCGTGGTGCAGGACATCGCCCTGCTGCGCGCCGACGGGCACGATATCGTCGCCACCAACCGCGGCTACGTGCTGCAGGAAGCCGAGAGCAGCCCGGCTGTGCCCACGCGCTTGGTCAAGGTGCGCCACAGCGTGGAGCAGGCGGGCGATGAGCTCACGAGCATCGTTGATGCCGGCGGTGCCGTACTCAACGTGATCGTCAACCACCGCGTGTACGGCAAGATCACGGCCGACCTGGACATTCGCAACCGCCGCGATGTCGAGCGCTATCTGCGCGATATCGAGAGCGGCAAGAGCTTTCCGCTGCTTACGGTGACGAGTGGCTATCACTTCCATCGCATTGCGGCGGAGGACGAACAGACCCTCGACGAGATCGAGGCGATGCTCAAGGAAAAAGGCTACCTAGCAGACCTGATGCCCTACGAAGACGATTTGTCCTAGTCGACGCCGCATCTATAAGTTGCGGTGAAATAGTTCCTAAAATCGGCATCCAAGACATAAAACAGGAACTATTCCACCGCAACTGCCAAGGGTCCCGCTCCAAGATTAGCTGCCCACATATGCAAAAGGAGGCCTCCGCGGCGATGCGGAGGCCTCCTTTTTGTGCACGGTGTACTTGTGAGTGTGCAAGTGGGGGAGTTGCTACTCCTCGACGATCTCGGTGATCGCGCCGGCGGGGCAAGCGTCCTGGCAAGCGCCACAGGCGACGCAGGAATCCTCGTCAGCGACGGTAGCGACGTCCTGGAGCTCCAGAACGCCAGCGGGGCAGGAGTCGACGCAAACGCCACAAGCGATGCACTCGTCGGCATCAATTACGGGATGAGCCATGGTAGTTTCCTCTCTGTTGACCGACGCTACAGGCGATGTGCGTCGGTTTGATTCGGGCAAAAACATACCACGGGAGCGACCGTTTGCAATACCCTCTGACCGGCATCTTCATACCGTTCGCCGAGTATGCCGCGGCTTACTAAAAAACATGCAGGTGAGGCCGTTGAGCTGCGCAAATGTTAGCTATAGGTGACTTGAAGTATAGGGCGATTGAGCGTGCTTGCGGAAAGGGCATCCCGTTATTTGGCCGAAAACCGGGTCGCAGTTTCCGGCTGGGCCCGCCAGAGGAAACTGCGACCCGGAATCCACGCTCAAACCGGGATGAACTTTCCGCAAGACGGCCCCCAGGCACCCCCGGACGCAAACCTCAGTCAACTCTACATAGATCTCAATAGATCTGCCGAGAACTCAAACAGTGTGTTTACCTGCGCATTTAAGAACCTAAACTCTCAGCAATAAGAAATCTTATATGAATTGACTTAGATTTTGTATATTCCGGCCCATAAGGGGATACACTACATCCTGAAAGACAAGCCGAAGCGCCGCGCGGCAGACCGCCGAGTCGGCGCGAACGCACAAGAGAGAGGGAATTTCTAATGAGTAAGATTCTTGGTATCGACCTTGGTACTACTAACTCCGCTATGGCCGTCCTCGAGGGCGGTTCTCCGACCATCATCGTGAACGCCGAGGGCGACCGCACCACCCCGTCCGTTGTTGGCTTCCGTGCTGACGGCGACCGTGTCGTGGGTAAGGCCGCTAAGAACCAGGCTGTCACCAACCCCAAGAACACCGTGTTCTCCATCAAGCGCTTCATGGGCCGCAAGTACTCCGAGTGCACCTCCGAGATCAAGACCGTGCCGTATGAGGTCAAGGAGGGCCAGGGTGGCCGTGCCGTCGTCAACATCGAGGGCAAGGATTACACCGCCGAGCAGGTGAGCGCCATGACGCTCGCAAAGATGAAGGCCGACGCCGAGAAGTATCTGGGCGAGACCGTCACCGACGCCGTCATCACCGTCCCGGCCTACTTCAACGACGCTCAGCGTCAGGCCACCAAGGATGCCGGTAAGATCGCCGGCCTCAACGTCAAGCGTATCGTCAACGAGCCGACCGCTGCCGCTCTTGCCTATGGTCTGGACAAGCAGGGCACCGACCAGCGCATCCTGGTCTTCGACCTGGGCGGCGGCACCTTCGACGTCTCCATCCTCGACCTCGCCGACGGCGTGTTTGAGGTTCTGTCCACCTCGGGCGACAACCACCTGGGCGGCGACGACTGGGATCAGCGCGTCATCGACTGGATGGCCGACAAGTTCCAGCAGGAGAACGGCGTCGATCTGCGTCAGGACCCCATGGCCCTGCAGCGTCTGAAGGAGGCTGCAGAGAACGCCAAGAAGGAGCTCTCCGCGGCGCAGCAGTCCACCATTAACCTGCCGTTCATTACCATGAACCAGTCCGGCCCGCTGCACCTCAACTACACGCTGACCCGCGCCGAGTTCGAGAAGATCACCCGCGACCTGCTCGAGCGTTGCAAGCAGCCTGTCACCAACGCCCTGCGCGACGCCAAGCTCAAGCTCTCCGATCTGACCGAGGTCATCCTCGTCGGCGGCTCCACCCGTATGCCCGCTGTCCAGGATCTGGTCAAGACCATGACCGGCAAGCAGCCCAACATGTCCGTGAACCCCGACGAGGTCGTTGCCGACGGCGCTGCCGTCCAGGGCGGCGTGCTCACCGGTGACGTCGAGGGCATCCTGCTGCTCGACGTTACCCCGCTGTCGCTGGGCGTCGAGACCATGGGCGGCATCATGACCAAGATGATCGACCGCAACACCACGATCCCGACCTCCAAGACCGAGGTCTACTCCACCGCTGCCGACAACCAGACCAGCGTCGAGATCAACGTGCTCCAGGGCGAGCGCGAGCTTGCCCGCGACAACAAGTCGCTCGGTAAGTTCCAGCTGACCGGTATCCCGGCTGCCCGCCGCGGCGTGCCGCAGATCGAGGTCACCTTCGACATCGACGCCAACGGCATCGTCAAGGTCTCCGCTAAGGACAAGGGCACCGGCAAGGAGCAGCAGATCACTATCTCCGGCTCCACCGCTCTGTCTGACGACGAAGTCGATCGCATGGTCAAGGACGCCGAGGCTCATGCCGAGGAGGACAAGAAGCAGAAGGAAGAGGTCGAGGTCCGCAACCAGACCGATAGCCTTTGCTACTCCACCGAGCAGACCCTCAACGAGCTGGGCGACAAGGTTTCCGCCGATGTGAAGTCCAAGGCCGAGGCCGCTATCGCCGACGCCAAGAAGGCGCTCGAGGGCTCTGACGTCGAGGCCATCAAGGCCGCTGGTGAGTCCCTGCAGTCCGTGGCCTACGAGCTGGCTCAGGTTGTCTACGCCGACGCTCAGCAGCAGACCGACGGCGCCGCCGGTGCCCAGCCTGCCGACGATGACGTTGTCGACGCCGACTACGAGGTTGTGGACGACGAGGACAAGTAATCATGTCCGCCCGTAAAGCTCGCACGGAGGCGGCTGCCGCTGGCGCCGCCCCCGTTGACTCTGAGGAGAAGGACGTGAAGATTCCCGTAGAGGCCGTCGACGATACCGAGGTCAACGAGACCGAGGCCGCCGAGGCTGCCGAGAACCAGGTAGAGGATTCCAACAAGGAGGCGACGATGACCGAGGACGAGATGGTGGAAGCCGCTATCCGCGCCGGTGAGGAAGCCGCCGACAACGACTTTAAGCTCAAGTTCGAGCAGGCTCAGAAGGAGCTTGCCGACGTGCGCAGTGAGCTCGATGCCGCGGCAGAGGCTCAGAAGGCCGCCGAGGACAAGGCGAAGGACGCCACCGAGCGCACCGCCCGCCTGCAGGCCGACTGGGAGAACTTCCGTCGCCGCACCGCCAACGAGCGCATTGCCGAGCGCGAGCGCGCGACCGAGAAGCTCGTCACCGCGCTGCTGCCGGTGGTCGACGATATCGAGCGCGCGATCGACCATGCCCGCAGTCAGGAGCTTTCTGACGACTTTAAGCAGTTCGTCGATGGCGTTGACGCGGTGCATGCCAAACTGCTCGATGTGTTTGCGCACGAGGGCGTTGAGCCCATCGATCCCAAGGGCGAGGCGTTCGATCCGCTCGAGCACCAGGCCGTGGGGCGTGTCGAGGACGCATCGCAGTACGACGAGACCGTCAACGACGTGTACCAGAAGGGTTACCGCATGGCGGATCGCATCCTGCGCTCCGCGATGGTGACGGTGACTTACGGTGGCGAGAAGCGCCCCGCACCGGAGCCCGAAGCGGCGCCCGAGGATGCCGCGGCCGATACGGCCGAGAGCGCCGAGGAGTAATTGAGAAGGGCCCCGGGGCAACACCCGGGGCCCTTTCTGGCCTAGTGCCATATGAAAGCATGAGCCGCCGTCCGCAGGGGCGGCGGATATAACAGGAGAGGAGCTACGATGGCTGCAGGCAAAACCTTCTATGACATCCTGGGCGTATCCAAGAGCGCCTCCGACAAAGAGATCAAGAGCGCGTTTCGCAAGCTCGCGCAAAAATATCACCCCGATGCCGGCGGCGACGAGGCCAAGTTTAAGGAGATTAGTGAGGCCTACGAGACGCTTTCGGACGAGAAGAAGCGCAAAGAGTACGACCAGATGCTCATGTTCGGCGGCATGCCGGGCGCGGGCGGCGCGTATAGCGGTGGCTACGGCGCCGGTGCCGGCGCGAGCGGTTGGGGCGATATCTTCGACAGCATCTTTAGCGGCAACGGCGCCTGGGGCAGCGACTGGGGCTCGGGCTTTGCCGGTGCCGCGGGTGCTGCCGGTGCGGGCGCGGGCCGCAACCGCGCACGCAAGGGCGGCGACCTGTCGCTGACCGTCGATGTGACGGCCGAGGACGCGTTTCGCGGCGTGACGCACAAGGTTACCTACCGCATTCCCTCGACGGGCGAGCAGCAGACCATTACGGTCTCGGTGCCTGCGGGCGCGGTCGACGGAGGCAAGCTGCGTTACAAACGTCGCGGCGAGTACGGCGTTGCCGGCGGCGAGCGCGGCGACCTGGTCGTGACCACGCACGTGGAGGAGCATCCGCTGTTTAAGCGCAAGGGTGCCGACGTGACCATGGAGGTGCCGATCTCGGTCTACGAGGCGGCGCTCGGCTGCACGGTTGATGTGCCCACGCCCGGCGGCGCGACGGTTCGTCTGAAGGTGCCCGCTGGCACCCAGACGGGCAAGAAGTTCCGCTTTAAGGAAATGGGGGCGCCCGACGTTAAGCACCGTGGCCGCACGGGTGCGCTGCTCGTCGAGATCAAGGTGCAGGTTCCCTCGAACCTGTCCGACGATGAGCGCGATGCCATGACCAAGCTGCGCGAGGCCGACACGCGCGATTATCGCGAGAAGGTCAACCGTTACAAGGCGACGTTCTAGGGCGGTCGTGGCGCACGCCCGCGCCCGCGGGCTTATGATGGACGATAACGAGACGGAAAGGGGTCAGGTAGCATGGCCGAGGACAATAGGAACAAACCGCTGTACATGATCAGCGTGGCGGCCGAGCTGACCGGCATGCATCCGCAGACTCTGCGCGTCTACGAGTCCAAGGGCCTGGTGAACCCCCAGCGCTCGGGCGGCAACACGCGCCTGTATTCGCGTGCCGATATCGAGCGCCTGGAGCTCATCAACCAACTGACCGACGAGGGCATCAACCTCGCCGGCGTGGTGCGCATCCTCGATATGAAGGAGCGTGCCGAGGAACGTGAGCGCGAGAACGAGAAGCTCCGCGCCCGCGTACGCCAGCTCGAGGACGAGCTGCACGAGTACAAGATGCAAAAGAAGATCACCGCCCTGGCCCCGCGCGACGGCTCAGTTAACCCCGAGCAAGTCATGCGCAAGCTGCTGGGCGCCGGCGGGGATCTCTAGGTTACGGCGTTTTACCAAACGCCGTAACCGGCCGACGCTGCGCGCCGCCCAGGGCGACAATTTGTCATTCAAAAGGCGAGGCATGACCAGAAGGTCAATGCCTCGCCTTTTTCATGCCAACTTGTTCGCCCTGGACGTCGCTCGCTGTCCGTCCTCTACCTGCGGCGTTGCCTTGCTCCGGATGCGGTAGTCGTTGGTAGCCATTGGGGCCCCGCTCGCTGTCGTTGCCAAAACATCGACGTTGTTATGGGTAGCCATTGGGGACGTTCTTAAATGACTAGTCGAAAGGGACACTCTTGCACCAAATCTGCCGGCCCCACACTGGGCATGTCCTTTACTTTACCTAGATAAAGTGAACGTGCAGATTCGTAACCCACTTGCAACCGTTCTATGGCACGATATTGAACGAATGTATGCTATGCGCCCAAATCTCTTGGGCAGAGTGGGAGACAGTATGGTCAAGCTGTACGAGGACGGCATCTACCTGCGTAACGGCAGCGAGGTTGTGCCTGCGGCCGAGGCTGCTGAGCGCGGTATTACGCAGACGCCCGAGGATGCCAAGCGCGGCACCATCGCGTATTCGATTCTTCAGGCACATAACACGTCCGGCGACCCCGAGGCGCTCAAGATTCGCTTCGATGCCATGGCGAGCCACGATATTACCTTTGTCGGCATCATCCAGACGGCGCGCGCCTCGGGCATGGAGCAGTTCCCGCTGCCCTACGTGCTCACCAACTGCCATAACTCGCTGTGCGCCGTGGGCGGCACCATCAACGAGGACGACCACGTCTTTGGCCTCTCGGCTGCCAAAAAGTACGGCGGCATCTTCGTTCCGCCCCATATCGCGGTCATCCATTCCTTTATGCGTGAGAACTTCGCGGGCTGCGGCAAGATGATCCTGGGTTCCGACTCGCACACCCGCTATGGTGCCCTGGGTACCATGGCCGTGGGCGAGGGCGGCGGCGAGCTGGCAAAGCAGCTGCTGCGCGACACCTACGATGTCGCCTATCCCGGCGTCGTCGCCATCTACCTCACGGGTTCCCCGCGCCCCGGCGTCGGCCCGCACGACGTGGCGCTCGCCATCATCCGCGCCGTCTTTGCCAAGGGCTACGTCAAGAACAAGGTCATGGAGTTCGTGGGCCCCGGCATCGCGAGCATGACGACTGACTATCGCAACGGCGTCGACGTCATGACCACCGAGACCACCTGCCTGTCGAGCATCTGGGCAACCGACGAGGACACGCACGCGTTTTTGACCATGCACGGCCGCGGCGACGACTACCGCGAGCTCAAGCCCGCCGATGTCGCCTACTACGACGGCTGCGTCGAGGTCGACCTGTCGAGCATCAAGCCCATGATCGCGCTGCCGTTCCATCCTTCCAACGGCTTTGAGATCGACGAGCTCAACGAGAATCTCGAGGACATCCTTCACGAGGTGGAGCTCGAGGCCGCCAAGATCGGCGAGGGTAAGACACACTTTAGCCTGCTCGACAAGATCGTCGACGGCAAGCTGCACGTGCAGCAGGGCGTCATCGCCGGCTGCTCGGGCGGCAACTACGACTCCGTGGTCCAGGCTGCCCGCGTGCTTAAGGGCGCCAACACCGGCTGCGGCGAGTTCTCGCTGTCGGTCTATCCTACAAGCCAGCCCGTGGCGCTCGAACTTACGCGCCGTGGCTATATCTACGACCTCATGGAGGCCGGCGCGATCGTGCGCACGGCGTTCTGCGGTCCGTGCTTTGGCGCCGGCGACACGCCCGCCAACAACGGCCTTTCGATCCGCCACACCACGCGCAACTTCCCCAATCGCGAGGGTTCCAAGCCGGGCAACGGTCAGCTGAGCGCCGTGGCCCTGATGGACGCCCGCTCCATTGCGGCGACGGCTGCCAACGGCGGCGTCCTGACGCCGGCGACCGACCTGCCCGAGGAGACTTGGGACGAGGCCTGCGAATACACCTTTGACGACGCGCCGTACAAGAAGCGCGTGTACTGGGGCTTTGGCAAGGCTGAGCCGGCCGACGAGCTGGTCGAGGGCCCCAACATCAAGCCGTGGCCCGCGATGGAGCCTCTCGGCGACGACATCCTGCTCAAGGTGTGCTCCAAGATCATGGACCCGGTCACTACGACCGACGAGCTCATTCCCTCGGGCGAGACGAGCTCCTTCCGCTCCAACCCGCTGGGTCTGGCCGAGTTTACGCTCAGCCGTCGCGACCCTGCCTACGTGGGCCGCTCCAAGGAGGTCGACGCGGTGGAAAAGCGCCGCGTTGCCGGCGAGGCAGCGGGCGACCTGGTGGCACTCGATGCCGAGCTTGCCAGCGTGTTTGAGGCGCTGACCGGCGCGGGTGTCGCGGCCGATGCCAAGGCGACTGAGTACGGCTCCATGCTCTATGCCAAGAAGCCCGGTGACGGTTCTGCCCGCGAGCAGGCCGCGAGCTGCCAGCGCGTAATTGGCGGCCTGGCCAACATCGTCCACGAGTACGCCACCAAGCGCTATCGCTCCAACGTGATGAACTGGGGCATGGTGCCCTTCCAGATGGAGGCCGAGCCCAGCTTTGAGGTGGGCGACTACGTCTTTGTGCCGGGTATCCGCGCCGCGCTCGACGGCGACCTGAAGGACATCGCCGCTTACGTGGTTCGCGCCGATGGTGCGGTCGAGCAGATTGAGCTTTACATTGCCGATATGACGGCAGAGGAGCGTGCCATCGTCAAGGCCGGCTGCCTGATCAACTACAACAAGTTCAAGGCCGCTGCCGAGTAACGCACATACTTGTCCGCCCCGGTTATACCTTTCCCTGCCGCTCACGCGCTTCGCGAGGGTCGCGTCAGAGAAAGGTATAACCGGGGCTACTTGTTAAGTGCTGCTCGTTGGGTCTTGAGGGCGCTAAAATCGAGGTTGCAACTCTCCTCTATGGGGGAGTGCGCCTTTGTTCATATGCTATCTAGAATTGACAGTATGAAGTTGGCGCTTTAAAGTGAGCTCAAAACACTCTCGTTTGTGGAGTTGAAGATGAAGCGTTGCACTTCTGTTTTGTTGCTGTTGGTGGCTTGCGTCGTCGCTGCTGCGGGCGTGGTCCTATTTGGCTCGCTTATCTTCTATGGGCCGAGTGGGGTTGAGCAGACGGTTGAGATGGCGTCCCTTGTTGCATCGATGCCCGGGCAAATGATTTCGGACGTTACAAAGCCCGATGAGATAACGCTCGATATCGAGGAAACGCCGGGCATTCTAAGCATAAGCAACTACCCCATGATTGAACTTGGCTCGTCTCGCTATACCAAGGACGAGAAGTTGTCCCGACAGGCGCTGGACTTGCTAAACGGGCGTTCGTTCAAACGCTGGGACGGTTGGGATGCCTATGAGCGCCGATGTGGTTCTGTGAACGGTGGCTACTATACAACGCTGAAGTTGTATTCATCTGATGGCAAACTGATGCGCACCGTTAACTACAATCCGGAATACGCAAAAGCCGGAGGTGGGGACGGCGTCTATATCCAAGATGGCGGCGTGACCTACATTCTTGAAGGCGACCAGAAGCAGGTGATCGATTTTTTGGATCGTTGCGTGATGGACGCGTACGACCAGACCTGCCTGCCCGACCCGCAGACTGCACGCGATGGTGGATCTGCTCGTACATGGCTATTCGAGGATGAGATGCCCTGGACCGCCGAATCGGGAAGCACGGGCTCGGCAAAAGAGTAGAGAACGCGACCACCACAAAGGTGCCCCTTTGCGGTGGTTTTCAGTCTGTCTCGATCTGTAACATCTGGGCCGTTAAAAGTGGGCTTGGTGTTGCAGATTTAGATTATCGATTCGGGTGTCTTCTGTTTATCTCGATCTGTAACAGGTGGACCCTTATTTGCCGAGTAGTTGTTACAGATTTAGATAAACGGGCGCCGCTGAGCATTTCATCTCAATCTGTAACATCTGGGGTCAAAAACGGCCGCTAGATGTTACAGATCGAGACAGATGAGCGCCGGAGTCGAAAATCACCACAAAGGTGCCTGTCCCCTTTGTGGTGGTGGGGGGCGGGCTCGATGTTATTGTGATCGCTGGGCAGCATTTTAATGAATGTCTCTACAGGATTTCATCTGGGGTGGCGGGTTTGGTTGTTTTGGGGATGCCGAGTTTGGATGACGCGAAATCGTCAACATCGTCCTTGATTCCATCTTTGGTGTAGACGGTGACCGTATAGGTGCTGTGCCCGAATTCGCTCTTGTCGCGTGTCGCCCAGGCCTGCCAGTAGGCAGCCCCGTTTCGCCCTTTGATTTTTCCGACACGGCGGAGTTCTGTTCGCTTTAATTTCCGGTTGCTATAGATGGTTCGACCGGCTTCCGCGGTGAGCCCGCACTGTCCAAGCAGCTTGTCGAGGACTTGGTTCATGTGGCGCTCATCGGTGTTTGGTGCGTAGTCGTAGGCGAGGGTGATGGAGTCGAGTGGCTGGTCGTCGATCAGATAGTTTAGCGCCTGAGGTTCAAGGCAGAAATAGGGGGAGCATCCGTCGACCTTGCCGAGCAACGGTAACTTGGACTGCCAACTTCCGGTGGGAATTGCATATTCGTAGAACACGCCACGGCAGACAAAGGAGAGCGAGGTGGCACGCGAGCCGGCGTCGATCATCCCGCAAAGATCGAAGGGCGAGGCGATACCAAAAGAAAAGGGCGTGATGACGATAAGGAAGAGCATCACGATGGGTATGGCGAAAATGGTAATGACGTTGCGACCGGTGGAATGAGACGGCTTCATATGCGCTCCTCGAGACAAATGACAGACAAGGCCGATTGCAAATGAATATTCTCACATATCAATTTATTTTAGCCCATAACAAGAAAGGACAACAGACATTGAGAGCAGGGCTGTTTGTCCGGTCGTACATTTTCGTTCTCCATCACCACAAAGGTGCCTGTCCCCTTTGTGATGGTGAGGAGCGCGCGGCTTCTTTTGGTAATAGTGTTAGCTGGCGGTATCATTAGTGCAGGTGGCGAAGGTTTGCATTGTGGGGTGTTTTGCCGTGAGCCGTTCTGCCCGTATTGGATTGATTGTCTTGGCGCTTGCGATCGCTGTGGTTGGCGCGGGTGCTGTCGGTATGGCATTTCTACCTGCTGCGGTGACGGAGCCGGTGGTCAAGCCTGTGACTCAATCTGTCGAACTTCTGACCGGCGACGACAAGCCCGAGACCATTACCGTTGATTTTGATGAGCAGCCGGCTGTGCTGGGTATTAGCAATTATCCGCGTATTCAGCTTGGGGCCATGCGCTATACCACGGATACAAGCCTGATCGATAGGGCGTCCGAGCTACTCAAGGGCAAAACATTTAAGCGCTGGTACGGATATGCGTCCTATCGGGCAAAAGCGAACGACATGGTTGGCGGATGCCACTCTTCTATCGAGCTGGACACTGCAAACGGCGCAAAGTTATGTGATGTCTCGTACGATCCGGGCTACGAGGGCAATGAGGGTCCGGGCATCTACATCATGGACGGCGATGTCGCCTATGTCATGGAGAGCGACCAGACCGAGCTCAACGATTTTATGGGTCAGTGTATCCAAGATGCCTATGAACAGACCTGCTTGCCTGACCCGCAGACTGCACGCGATAGTGGGTCTGCCCGTACATGGCTGTTCGAGGATGAGATGCCCTGGACCGTCGAATCGGGAAGTATGGGTTCGGCGAAGGAGTAGAGACCGCGACCACCACAAAGGTGCCTGTCCTCTTTGTGATGGTTTTCGGTCTGTCTCGATCTGTAACATCTTGGCCGCTAAAAGTGGGCCTGGTGTTACAGATTTAGATTTTTGATCCGGGTGTTTTCTGTTCGTCTCAATCTATAACATCTGGAGCCATAAACAGTCGCTAGATGTTACAGATTGAGATAGTGAGGGGACGAGGCCGCAGCGGGTGAGCGCACCTGCTCCCTATCTTTCAATCACTCAGAAAATCTTATATATAGAGACTTAGATTTATGTATAAGATCGCGCAAAGCTGGCAACAATACTTCTCGAACAACGTGAAGCCGCCCCGTAGGGCGGCCACCCCAAGAGAGGTGATTCCATGAGAATCGATAAGCTAGCAATGACGTCGCGCGAGGCGCTGCAGACCGCCATGAGCACGGCCGCTGACGCGCAGGCCGGCGCGGTGGAGCCGATTCATCTGCTGTCTGCCCTGCTCGGTGCCGGCGAGCGCAATATCTCCGTGATCATCGAACGCATCGGTGCCGACCCGGCTCAGCTCGCACGCTCCACACAGGATGCCATCGACCACGCGCCCAAGGTTTCGGGCGAGGGCCAGCAGATGGGCCTGTCCAACGAGCTCGTCCGCGTCATCGAAAAGGCCGAGAAGAAGGCCACCAAGATGGGCGACAGCTTTGTGGTGACTGAGCATCTGCTGATGGCGCTTGCCGAGGACAAGGGCGAGGCGGGCCGCGTACTGCGCGACGCCGGCGTCACCAAGGAGCGCATCGAGCAAGTCTACGAGGAGCTGCGTGGCGATGACCGCGTGACGTCTGCCGAGGACAAGACTCAGTTTGAGGCACTGGAGCAGTACGGTCGCAACATCTGCGATCTGGCCCGCGCCGGCAAGCTCGACCCGGTCATCGGCCGTACCGATGAGATTCGCCGCACCATCCAGGTCCTGTCCCGTCGCACCAAGAACAACCCCGTGCTCATCGGTGAGCCGGGCGTCGGCAAGACGGCCATCGTCGAGGGCATCGCCCAGCGTATCGTGGCCGGCGACGTGCCGAGCACCCTGCGCGACCGCGACCTTATCGAGCTCGACATGAGCGCGCTGGTCGCCGGCGCCAAATACCGCGGCGAGTTCGAGGACCGCTTGAAGGCCGTGCTCAAGGAAGTGCAAAAGTCCGAGGGCAAGGTCATCCTGTTCATCGATGAGCTCCACACCATCGTGGGCGCGGGTGCCACCGAGGGCTCCATGGACGCCGGCAACATTCTCAAGCCGGCGCTTGCCCGTGGCGACTTGCACGCGATCGGCGCGACCACGCTCGACGAATACCGCAAGTACATCGAAAAGGATGCGGCGCTCGCGCGTCGTTTCCAGACCGTGATGGTGAGCGAGCCTACCGTCGAGGACACCATCTCGATCCTGCGTGGTCTCAAGGAGAAATACGAGATCTTCCACGGTGTGCATATCACCGATAGCGCGCTCGTGGCAGCTGCCGACCTCTCCGATCGCTACATCGCCGACCGCTTCCTGCCCGACAAGGCCATCGATTTGGTCGATGAGGCGGCAAGCCGCCTGCGCATGGAACTCGACAGCATGCCGGTCGAGATCGACGCCACCACGCGTCAGCTCACTCAGCTGCAGATCGAGGAACAGGCGCTCATGAAAGAGACCGATGACGCCTCCAAGGAGCGTCTGGAGGCCCTGCGCCAGGAGATTGCCGAGGTCCAGGAAAAACTCAACGTGCAAAAGGCCGGCTGGCTCAACCAGAAGAACGCCATTGACCACGTGCAGGAGCTTAAGAGCCAGCTTGACGAGGCCAAGAGCGAAGAGGAGCGCGCGACGCGTAACGGCGACCTGGGCCGTGCGTCCGAGCTGCGCTATTCCGTGATCCCGGGTCTGCAGCAACAGATTCAGGATTCCGAGGCTGCGCTCGAGGCACAAAAGCAGCAGGACGGCGAGGGCCTCAACGAACAGGTGACCTCCGATGAGATCGCCGAGGTCGTGAGTGCCTGGACCGGCGTGCCCGTGTCCAAGATGATGCAGGGCGAGCTCGACAAGTTGAAGGGCTTGGAGGGTGAGCTGCATAAGCGCGTCATCGGCCAGGACGAGGCCGTCTCCGCCGTCGCCGCAGCTGTGCGCCGCAGCCGTGCGGGCCTCTCCGATCCGGACAAGCCCATTGGCAGCTTCTTCTTCCTGGGCCCCACCGGCGTGGGTAAGACCGAGCTCGCCAAGGCTCTAGCCGAGTGCCTGTTCGATGACGAGCGCGCACTCGTGCGTATCGACATGTCCGAGTACATGGAGAAGTTCAGCGTCCAGCGTCTGATCGGTGCGCCCCCGGGATACGTGGGATACGACGAGGGCGGCCAGCTCACCGAGGCCGTGCGCCGTCGTCCGTATTCCGTGATCTTGCTCGACGAGATGGAGAAGGCTCACCCGGATGTCTTTAACGTGCTGCTGCAGGTGCTTGACGACGGCCGTCTGACCGACGGTCAGGGTCGCCAGGTATCCTTCAAGAACACGATCATCATCATGACGTCTAACGTGGGCTCCAAGGCTATCGCTGAGCTTTCCGGCAAGGACGAGGAGGAGATGCGCCATCAGGTCGACGCGGCCATGGCTCAGACCTTCCGCCCCGAGTTCCTCAACCGTATCGATGATATCGTGGTGTTCCATCCGCTTGGCATGGCGCAGATCGAGAAGATCGTCGACATTCAGCTCGCCGACGTCCGCGCGCGTCTGGCCAAGGAACGCATGACGCTTGCCATCACCCCGGCGGCCAAGCAGCTGCTCGCCGTGGGCGGCTTGGACCCGGTCTTTGGTGCCCGTCCGCTCAAGCGTCTGGTGCAGCGTGAGGTTGTCGATGCCATCGCAGCGGCCATCATCGACGGCACGGTGCGCGAGGGCGATCAGGTGACGGTCGATGTCGACAAGGACGGCGGCTTTACCGTCGTGTGCGATAACACGCCGGCGGCCACCTACGAGGTTCCCGACGCCGAGTAGATTTTGGGCAATGCCTTAAAATCTGCCAGTCGTCTCTAAACGCCAAGGGCGGTGGATCCAATCGAGTCCGCCGCCCTTTTTCGTGCGACAATCGATGATGTTGAGCGGATGCGATGCAAGGAGCTATGCAGATGAAAGACGAGAACAAGACGAACGCACCGGCGGCTGAGATAGCGTCCGCCGCACCAAAGCCCGCGCCGAAACCGGCACCCAAGCCGCGCGACCCCTACATCCGTGCCGAGAACGAGGACGATGACGGCTACGATCCCTACAGCGACCGACGCCCCGAGCGCGAGCCGATGTTCGAAGCCGATCCGTGGCGCTGAGTGCCACCCAAAAGGCCACCAATAAGTTGCGGTGAAATAGGGATTGTTTTGCGGTTTGACCAGCAAAAACAGCCCCTATTTCACCGCAACTGCGTTAGGGATTTTTCTACAGGGGACGGGTAGTCAAAAAAGTCCCGTCCCAAATCGACTGTCCAGGGAGTCGCATTCGAGCTTGGTTGTCCTCTCAGCCACTCGGCATCCTTCGAGCAGTAATAGTGAAAAAACTTGCCTAGGTGTTAATCAAGTAATACACAATCTTGCTCTTCAATTAATCAAGAATAGGTATAATTTTGATTAGCTAGAGAGCAAGATTGGAGAATCATGGCATTCAACGACTTGATCGCCCAGAAAATAAAGGACTTTGAACAGCAGGGGGTTCCGCAGGTCTTTGAGCGAGACCTTGATCTAGGAAACCCACAGGAGCCAAAGCGCGACAACATCGTAAATGTGATTGTGGGGGCCCGCCGTTGTGGAAAGACGTATCGCCTGTATCAGGAGATGCGGCGGCTTCAGAGCCGGGGCGTCGAGCTTGACCGGATGCTTTACTTCAATTTTGAGGATGAGCGCTTGCGCCCGTATGAGCCATCGCTGCTGGCGGACGTGCTCGACACGTTCTATGCACTGTATCCTGTTGCTCGAACCGAGGGCGCTTACATTTTCTTTGACGAGATCCAGGAAATTCCCGAATGGGGTGCGTTTCTGCGGCGTGTAGTCGATACGGAGAAAGCGACCGTCTATGTGACGGGATCTTCTTCCAAGATGCTGTCCTCAGAACTTAAGAGCGAGTTCAGGGGTCGTTCTCTTGTGCGAGAGCTTTTTCCGTTGAGTTTTTCGGAATACGTTCGATATAAGACGGGGAGCGTCCCCGAGCCAGATGCGACCTTTTCCCCGAGCGATGCAGCGCTGCTTCGACATCATCTGATCGGGTATCTTGAACAAGGGGGATTCATCGCGACACTTGAGCAGACGCCTGCAGACGCGATTCAGCTGCTACAGGAATATGCTTCGCGAACGGTCGCCATGGACGTCGTTGAACGTTACGACGTCAAGAACCCTCGCCTGGCATCGCTGTTCTTGACGCGGTGTATGGCATCTTCGGGACGAGAGCTGTCAGTGAACAAAGTGTACAACGAGTTCAAGAGCAGACAGATACCCGTCAGTCGTAATTCGCTCAGCGATTTACTTGAGTATTATGAGGACGCCTACCTGTTATTTTCTGTGCCGGAGTTCACGCGTTCACTGGCAAATAACATGCGGTCTGCGTCTAAGGTCTACGCTGTCGACCCTGCGATGTTTGGAGCATTCTCTCCCGCATCGGCATTGGACCAGGGCCAGAGGCTCGAGACCGCAGTGTTCAATGCGCTAAGAAGAAGGACTCCCGCGGTGAGGACCGGCTCGGTCTGCCGCCTGCTGATCAAAGAGAAGAGCAAAAGCCATGAGGTAGACTTTGTGGCTGGGGACGCGCTTCTCATGCGGGCTTATAGCCTGATTCAGGTGAGTGCGGATATGGCAAGTGAGAAAACGCGCGAGCGCGAAATTGCCGCGCTTGATGCCTCGATGGCCCATTTCGATCTTAGCGAGTCGGCAATCGTTACCATGGATGAACAGACCGATATTCCATGCGAGCACGGTGTGGTACACGTTATGCCCGCATGGAAGTGGCTCCTTGCCTAATCACCTATGGACCTGTGGGGTCAGGACCTCCTGGCTCCCTCATCACGGTTGGGGAGCACCTTGCTGCGCCAGGCTAGTCCTGGGCTTTGATACTCGGCAGCAGGATCTGCGCGAGGTAGTCGGTTTCGAGCTTAGTGGCACCATCTGCCTTGCCGTCTTTGCCGACCAACACGTTCTTGATCTGGCTATAGGTATAGCGGTTGCCGGTCGTCAGCTCGACAAGCTCAATGGCAGTGTCCATGGGGTAGGTCGACACGGGGTTCTGCGTGCGTCCGTTGATGGTCTGGGGCACCACGTACGGATAGACGGGGCCGCTGGCGTAGACGGTATAACCGTTGCCTAGATTGGCCGCACCCAAAACCGTATCGCCTTCATCGGGCGTAAAGCTCTCGCCCTCGCGCACCGCGACGAGCGTCACGAGCGGCGTATTGGCGTCGTCGCCCAGATAGATGCATAGCGTGCTTCCGTTTTGCCAAGTTGCGACCTTGCCGTACCACTCGACGGGAATATCGAGCTGGTAGAGGTCGGTTGCCTTGTGGCGAGCGTCAGCATCACGGGACGCCTGTGCCTTTTGCGCGCTCACGGCATTGACGGCGGCGTCGCGCCGCGCGGTTGCTGCCTGCTGGAGCACTTTGGCAGCCGCGGCGGAGCTCGCACCGCCCTCTTCGGCATACTTGGCGGCGGCATCGATCTGGTCGTCGGTTACCGTGTCGGCCGAAGGCACCTTGAGCTTAAAGGTGGCCTGGGCACTTAAATCCTGTCCATCGCTCTTAACGGTGACCTGCGTCTTGGTGGTCGGGACGGTATAGACGGTGCCGTCGGCCGCGATGGGGGAGGCGGCGATGGAGAGCGTGTAATCGCCGGGCAGCAGTTTGATGCCGCGGCCGTGCTCGTCAACATAGAGTGTTTCGCTCACGGAGGAGCCATCAGCGTCCTGACCGCTCACCTGTACGGGAATCTTGGAGCCGGTGGAACAGTCGAGGCCCGCGGCATGCACACCAATCTGCACTGACATCATCGTGTGGGCATTGGCGGCGGCAGCGGCAGCCTGCTCTTGCTGATATCCGTTCCAGGCAGCATAGCCTGCACCGCCGGCGACGAGCGCGACGGCTACGACGCCGGCAACCATCAGATTGCGGCGCTTGGGCGACATTTTGCGATGGCGAACCTCGGCCTCGCGTGCCGAGGGAACGGACGGCAGGGGAATATCGCCCATGGCGATGGTCTCGTCCACGGCTGGTGCGGAACCCAAGCCAGGAAGCTCGCGGGTCAGCGAATCCTCGGCCGGCAAGCTGTTGAGCAAGACGGTTTCCTCGCCCGTGTCGGATTCGGGCTGGTCGTCGGCCTCGCTATCGTCCTCTTCGGCTTCGTCAGGAGCGTCTTTGGCGTCGCTGCCTTCGTCCTCAGTGTCTTCGTGCACCTCGTCCTGCGCGTCGACGGCCGAATCGCTAAACGAGAGCTCGTCTAGCGCGATCCGGTCAAGGCTCTCCAGGGCTTCGGCACATGCTTCCGCATCCTGGGCCGCATCCTCGCGGCCATACGTCTCATCGCTCATATATCCCCCAATGCAATATCGGCTCAACACTGTACCCAAAAATGGAGCCATATAAAGCGCATACGAAATATAAGATCCGATTTAACCTGAGCGCATCGTTCGGCCGCATCCTCGCAACAACAAAAAGCCCCCGGAAAGCGGACAAATCGCTTTCCGGGGGCATGCAATACGTTGCATAGCGCGGAGTCGGCCAGGCGGCTTCACATTCAAGCGGTGCTTGCGTCAGGCGCGTTACTCGGCGTGCGCGTAATCAACCTTGGCGCGGCGAGCAGTAGCCTTCTCCCAATCGCTGGTGCCCTCAAAGACATCCTGCTTGTAGGGATTGCGGCCGAGCTTCTTGGCGCGGTAGGCGATGTAGATGATCGCGGCGACGTTGGCGACCAGTGCGGCGATCGAGACCGCGGTAGCGGCGCCGGGGTCGAGCGTGGAGTGGGTCACAAAGATGGACTCCTCCTGGAAGTACGGGAACACCTGGGCAAACATGCACCAAATAGCCAGCGTAAAGGCGCGGTTCTGAATCCAGCCGCCCTTGTTCCAGATAAAGGCGGCGACGGTGGGCGCCAGCAGCAGCGCAAAGCCGCAGAACCAGGAGTGGGTGGGCAGGCAGTTGTAGGTGTAGCAGAAGTTCCAGATGTCGTAGGCGATGATGTAGACCCAGGTCATGTCGGGCCACAGCATGTCGGTCTTGTCCTCGGAGGCGTAGACGCTCCACCAACCGGTCATGCAGAAGATGTTGATGATTCCGGCGATGCCGTTGAACACGTTATTCCAACCGGCGAGCTGCGTGGCGCCCTCGGAGGTGACCCAAGTGGACTGGCCCAGGACAAAGAAGTGATAGGCGCTCTCGAAGTCGGACACGACGGCGATCATGATGTTGATGGCGACGATCACAAACGGCCATGCGCGGAACCAGTGCGCCTTGCCGATCTTGCCCCACTGATACTTAATGGCGATGAAGCCCCAGCAACCGGCAAGCGCCGCGTATACCTTGGCGTAGTGGAACCAGCTGTTCTGGTACACATGGGTGGGGTTGGTGAGCGCCCACTCGGCGCCCTGCGAAACGCCGACGGCGATGGCGACGCAGTAGATGGTCATGGCCAGCGGAGCCACGCCAAAGATGATGGCCGCGCCCAGCTTGGTGCGGCGGCCGACCTCGTTGAGCACGATCAGGCCAATAAAGACCATGGCCCAGCCGGCCCAGTGGATAAGGGTATCGCTACCCCAAACATCGAACAGCATGCTGCTCTCCTTTCACACGCCCGCGGCCCCTCTTCTGATCGCGGGCAGTTTGGCCAAATGTCGTCAGTTCTGGGGCTTGCGCTCCGGATACTTGGCGGTATAGCCCTCGATGTGGAGCGTCGAGGCGATGATTTCCTTGACCGTCTCGTCGGGCACATCGGGGTGCGTGCGGATATACATCAACAACCCCATGATGAGGGTGTAGAACGTCTCGTAGACATGGTCGATGCGTAGCTCATGATGGGCGACAAAATCCACCACGGTGGTGTCGCAGATATACTGCGCCACGCGCTGAACCACGTTGTGCAAAAAGCCGCCGTAGAGCGCGCCGCTGCTTGAGGTGAGCGTACTCGGCAGCTCGTGGCCGCTGGCGACCAGGCGCTTAAAGAGCGGGGCGACGGTGTCGAGCGCGCCCTCGATATCGCCGACGGTGCGGTTGGCATTCCACTGCTCGAGTTCGGAGATAAAGCCGTCGATCGCCTCGTCCATAACAGCGGTGACGGCGGCGTCCATATCGGCAAAGTAGTGGTAGAACAATGAACGCGTGCAGCCGGCTCGCTTGGTCACGGCCGATACCGATAGGTGGGACACGCCCAGCTCGGAGCTTACGGTGCGCACGGCATCGAGGATCTCGCGACGGCGTTCGTCGCCCGTCAGGCGCTTTGCCGCGCTATCGGATGCGGGGACGGCATCGACCACAGAGGTATCTGCTGTGTTGTTGCCCATGTTTTTGCCGCCTTTCATCCTCTTTTGCCTGACCGTTCGCCTAACAGTCTTGAATATTGTTGACGGTTCGTCAATACTATTTTTGACACAATGTCAACAATGGCGGGTGAACGGCATGGGGCATGCCCGGCCTGCAAAAAAGAGGGGCGCCGCGGTCTCGCCGGGCTGTGGCAAGAGAAGGGACAACCATGATTCTCAACGGACCGGGAATTGGCTACACCGAGCCCGACATCGCTTCGGAGTTCGTGCCGCCGCTGCCGGAGCATCCGCGCGAGGCCATCGTCAAGCTGTGCGAGCACTGCACCAACCGTCTGCTGCATCGCGATGAGCTGCTGGGCTACGAGTACTGGTCGTTTGCCGAGGCCGCGACTGACGAGCAGGCCGAAGTGCTCTGCAAGATGAAGATGCGCCGTCCCTACACGCTGCCCGAGATGGTCAAGCTCACTGGCATGCCCGAAGCCGATATCGAGAAGATGCTCGACGACATGAGCTATACGGGTCTGCTCGAGTACAACTGGGAAAACCCCGAGCGCGCCAAGCAGTGGGTGCTGCCCATGCTGGTGCCGGGTTCCGCCGAGTTCCTCAACATGCGCGTGAGCCAGCTCGAGGAGCACCCGGTCTATGCCAAGTTCTTTGAGCAGGCGTCCAAGGGACCGCTGTCCAAGGCCACGCCGATGGTGCCGCCCGGAGGCGCCGGTATCGGCATGCATGTCATTCCGGTCGAGAAGGCTATCGATGCTTCGAGCACCTCGGTGCCGATCGAGCATATCGAGCATTGGCTCGACAAATACGATGGCAAATATGCCGCTAGCACCTGCAGCTGCCGCGCGAGCCGTCGCGTGATGGGTGAGGGCTGCGCCGACGACCCGGCCGATTGGTGTATCGCCGTGGGTGATATGGCCGACTACGTGGTCGAAACCGATCGTGGCCATTACGTGACCCGCGACGAGGTTTACGACATCCTGCGCCAGGCCGAGGACAACGGCTTTGTGCACCAGATCACCAATATCGACGGCGAGAACAAGATCTTCGCCATCTGCAACTGCAACGTCAACGTGTGCTACGCCCTGCGCACCTCGCAGCTGTTCAACACGCCCAACCTGTCGCGCTCGGCCTATGTCGCCAAGGTCGAGAAGGACAAGTGCGTGGCCTGCGGTCGCTGCGTTGAGGTGTGTCCGGCCGGCGCCGCCAAGCTGGGCCAGAAGCTCTGCAGCAAAAAGGCCGGCGGACAGGTGCCCGAGTATCCGCGCCAGGAGCTGCCCGATGCCACCAAGTGGGACCACACCAAGTGGTCGCCCAACTACCGCAACGACAACCGCATCGAGACGCATGAGTCCGGCACCGCTCCCTGCAAGACGGCCTGCCCCGCGCACGTTGCCGTTCAGGGCTATTTGAAGCTCGCGGCTCAGGGTCGCTATGACGAGGCCCTAGCACTCATTAAGCGCGAGAACCCACTGCCCGCTATCTGCGGCCGTGTGTGCAACCGCCGCTGTGAGGATGCCTGCACCCGCGGCCGTGTGGACGCCGCCGTGGCCATCGACGAAGTCAAGAAGTTTATCGCCCAGCGCGATCTGGATGCCGCGACCCGCTATGTCCCACCTGTGGTGACCCCGACGCGTGCCGGCGGCTTTGACCAGAAGATCGCCATCATCGGTGCCGGTCCGGCCGGTCTGTCCTGCGCCTTCTATCTGGCCGAGAAGGGTTACAAGCCCGTCGTGTTCGAGAAAAACGAGCGCCCGGGCGGCATGCTCACCTACGGTATTCCCAGCTTTAAGCTGCAGAAGGATGTTATCGAGGCCGAGGTCGAGGTCATTCGCCTGATGGGTGCCGAGTTCCGCTACGGCGTGGAAGTCGGTCGCGACGTGACGCTCGACGAGCTGCGCGCGCAGGGCTTTAAGGCCTTCTACGTTGCCATTGGCTGCCAGGGCGGCCGCCTTGCCGGCATTCCGGGCGAGGATGCCGAGGACGTGACCGTGGCCGTCGACTTCCTTCGCGAGATTAACAGCGGCAAGATTGATACCCTGTCCGGCCGCACCATTGTGGT
Organism: Collinsella sp.; assembly: GCA_046979165.1. Classification (GTDB taxonomy): domain Bacteria; phylum Actinomycetota; class Coriobacteriia; order Coriobacteriales; family Coriobacteriaceae; genus Collinsella. The sequence goes on along the minus strand of JBKWJT010000002.1, from coordinate 333,517 downwards.
GGGCGGCGGCAACGTGGCCATCGATGTCGCACGCAACGCCTGCCGTCTGGGTTCCGAGCACGTTGAGATGTTCTGCCTGGAGAGCGAGGCTCAGATGCCCGCCAGCGAGGAGGAGCGTCGCGAGGCCGTTGAGGACGGCGCGCACATCAGTTGCGGTTGGGGCCCCAAGGAGGTCCATCTGGACGAGGCCGGCCGTGTGTGCGGCATCACCTTTAAGCGCTGCACGCGCGTCTACGATGACGAGGGCCGTTTTGCGCCCGAGTACGACGAGAACGACCTGCGCCGCGTCGATGCCGACCGCGTGGTCATGTCCATCGGCCAGTCCATCGTGTGGGGCGACCTGCTGGCTGGCTCCAAGGTGGAGCTCGGCCGCGGCCAGGGTGCCCTTGCCGATCCCCAGACCTATCAGACCGCCGAGCCAGACATCTTTGTGGGCGGCGACGTCTACACCGGCCCCAGCTTTGCCATCGACGCTATCGCCGCCGGCCACGAGGCCGCGGTGTCCATCCATCGCTTTGTGCAGCCGGGATCCACGCTCACCATCGGTCGCAACCAGCGCCGCTACACCGCGCTCGACCGCGACGACGTTGTGCTCGAGAGCTACGACAACGCGAGCCGCGAGGTTGCGCATGTAGACTGCGAACGCGAGAAGGCTGCGCCGTTTAGCGAGTATGTTGAGACCTTTACCGAGGAGCAGGTGCGCGCCGAGACCGCCCGCTGCCTGGGCTGCGGCGCCTCGATCGTCGACCCCAACAAGTGTATCGGCTGCGGCCTGTGCACCACCAAGTGCGCGTTCGATGCCATCCACCTGGATCGAGACCGCCCCGAGTGCTCCACGATGGTCAAATACGAGCAAAAGCTCCCAAGTCTCGGCAAGTATGCTTTAAAGCGTGCAATCAAAATCAAGTTCGGTCGTAAATAGGTAACCATGGCGGGTAAGGGGACGGCGCAGACTAGATTTCGCCGTTCCCTTGCTTTGAGTTTGCATCGAATCAACCTCTGCAGAAAGGGTTTCGACTTGCATGAATTAGGGATTGTGTATCACATTATTCGCGATGTTGAGAACGTGGCGCGCGCCAATGGCGTGCGTCGCGTTTCGAGCGTCACGCTGCTGCTGGGCGAGGTCTCGGGCGTCGTTCCCGATCTGCTGCTCGACGCGTGGCGCTGGGCAGCAGATAAAAAGTCCATCACCGAGGGCGCCGAGCTCATTGTGGAGCCCGTTGCCGCCGTGACGCACTGCGAGGTGTGTGGCCAGGACTACGCGACCGTCGAGCACGGCAAGATTTGCCCTCATTGCGGCAGCGGCGACACGTACCTGCTCCAAGGCCAAGAGGTCATGATCAAACAGATCGAGACCCCGGACGAAGGGCCGACGGAGGCCAGCCTCTCCGAGTCCGCCGCCGCTTCAGACGCCGTCGACGCGGCCCATCCCCTCCACATCGCCTAACCCAGTCATTGGGGGCGTTCTTAAACGACTAGTCATTCAAGAACGCCCCCAACGTCTACAGCCCGACTTGATTTTCTAGAGCATATTCTCAACCATTAGTCAAGCAATGAGTGTTTAAACAAAATAATGTACAGTTCACAGCATTAATGCTGCTTAAATCGGCATTATTGAACAGCGCATTTATATCTATCCTTAAAGCCGACGCATAAATCACGTTTCAGTAGGAAATTAAAGCTGTAAATAGGCGACGTAATCAGTTTGTAACAAAAAAGACGTTCAAACAAATAATTCAACCATTCGCAGTTTCTCGCATAATTCCATAAACCAAACAGCTATACTTCTTTCATGTCGTGTAGGAAATACGTAGACAAAAAGGAGGTTATGTGATGGTAAGTATTGTTCTTGCTAGCCACGGGGACTTGGCAGCTGGAATCAAGCAGACGGGCTCGATGGTCTTTGGCGATCAGCCGTCTGTTGCCGTGGTCTCGCTCGAGCCGAGCATGGGCCCCGACGACTTCCGTGCCAAGGTCGAGGAAGCAGTCGCTTCCTTCGAGGACCAGGAGCAGGTGCTCTTCCTTGTTGATCTGTGGGGCGGCACGCCGTTCAACCAGATCAGCGGGCTCATCGAGGGCCACGATTCCTGGGCTATCGTCACCGGTGTCAACCTGCCTATGCTCATCGAGGCATATTCGCAGCGCTTTGACGCAAAGAACACTGCACATGCGATCGCAAAACATCTCGTGACTGAGGCTAAGGCTGGCGTGCGCGTCAAGCCCGAGTCTCTGGAGCCCGAGGAGAAGAAGCCGGCTGCGGCCGCCGCTGCTCCTGCAGGCGCCATTCCTCCGGGAACGGTCATCGGCGATGGGCACATCAAGATTGCCCATGTCCGTATCGACACCCGTCTGCTTCATGGTCAGGTGGCCACCACGTGGACCAAGCAGATCAACCCCAACCGCATTATCGTGGTTTCCGACGGCGTTGCTCACGACGAGCTCCGCAAGACCATGATCGAGCAGGCTGCCCCTCCGGGAGTCCATGCCAACGTCGTGCCCATCAAGAAGATGGCCGAGGTCGTCAAGGACACGCGCTTTGGTGACACCAAGGCCATGCTGCTCTTCGAGAACCCGCAGGATCTGCTCAAGGCCATCGAGGCCGGCGTCGACATCAAGGAAGTCAACATCGGTTCCATGGCTCACTCCAAGGGCAAGGTCGTCGTCACCAACGCCGTCGCTATGGGCGATGACGACGTCAAGACTCTCGAGGCTCTCAAGGCCAAGGGCGTCAAGTTCGAGGTCCGCAAGGTTCCTTCGGATTCCTCCGAGGATCTCGACGCCATGTTGAAGAAAGCTAAGGCCGAACTGGCCGCTCAAGCATAGTAAAGGAGGGTCCGATACATGTCTGCAATCACTATTCTGCTTGTTGCGATTGTCGCGTTGCTTGCCGGTATGGAAGGCATTCTGGATGAGTTCCAGTTCCATCAGCCGCTCGTGGCATGCACGCTTATCGGTCTCGTAACCGGTCACCTTCAGGAGGGCATCCTCCTGGGCGGTTCGCTCCAGATGATGGCCCTTGGCTGGGCTAACGTCGGCGCCGCCGTCGCGCCTGATGCCGCTCTGGCCTCGGTCGCTTCTTCGATCATCATGGTGCTCGCCCTCAACGGCGGCGCCACCGATTCGGCCAAGGCCGTTACCGCCGCTATCGCCGTTGCCGTCCCGCTGTCGGTCGCTGGTCTGTTCCTGACCATGATCTGCCGTACCCTGGCTACCGCTATCGCTCACGCCATGGACGGTTGCGCCGAGAAGGGCGACTTCGCCGGCATCGAGCGCTGGCAGTACGCTGCTATCCTCATGCAGGGCCTTCGTATCGCCATCCCGGCAGTGCTTCTGTGCATCATCCCGGCCGAGGCTGTTACCAACGCGCTTAACGCTATGCCCGACTGGCTGTCCGGCGGCATGGCCGTCGGCGGCGGCATGGTCGCTTCCGTCGGTTACGCCATGGTCATTAACATGATGGCCACCAAGGAGACTTGGCCGTTCTTCATCCTCGGCTTTGTCCTTGCTGCCATCCCTCAGCTCACGCTGATCGCCCTTGGCCTCATCGGCATCTCCCTTGCCCTTATCTACCTTGGCCTTAAGGATCTGGCCAAGCAGGGTGGCGGCATGGGCGGTGGCTCCGGCGACCCGCTCGGCGACATTCTGAACGATTACGAGTAGGAGGGGAGTGATACATATGGCAGAGAACAAGATTCAGCTCACCAAGGCTGACCGCAAGAAGGTTTGCTTCCGTCATCAGTTCCTTCAGGGCTCGTGGAACTACGAGCGTATGCAGAACGGCGGCTGGTGCTTCGCAATGATCCCTGCGATCAAGAAGCTCTACACCAGCAAGGATGACCAGATTGCCGCTCTTAAGCGCCACCTGGAGTTCTATAACACCCACCCTTATGTTTCCGCCCCCGTCATTGGCGTTACCCTCGCTCTCGAGGAGGAGCGCGCCAACGGTGCTCCGATTGACGACGTCGCCATTCAGGGCGTCAAGGTCGGTATGATGGGCCCGCTCGCCGGCGTCGGCGACCCCGCCTTCTGGTTCACCCTTCGCCCGATTCTGGGCGCTCTGGGCGCTTCCCTGGCCCTGTCCGGCAGCATCGCCGGTCCGCTGCTGTTCTTCTTCGCGTGGAACATCATCCGTTACGCCTTCCTGTGGTACACGCAGGAGTTTGGCTACAAGGTCGGCTCCTCCATCGCCAAGGACCTCTCCGGCGGTCTGATGGGCAAGGTCACCGAGGGTGCATCCATCCTGGGTATGTTCATCATCGGCGCCCTGGTCGAGCGCTGGGTGTCCATCTCCTTCACCCCGGTCGTCTCCAAGGTCACGCAGTCTGCTGGCGCCTTTATCGACTGGGCTAACCTGCCCTCCGGTTCTGAGGGTGTCAAGGAAGCACTGACGATGTATAACTCCATCGGTGCTAACGCCCTTGATCAGGTGAAGGTCACCACGCTTCAGGCCAACCTCGATCAGCTCATCCCCGGCCTTGCCGCCGTGTGCCTGACCCTGCTGGTCTGCAAGCTCCTCAAGAAGAAGGTCAGCCCGATCGTCATCATCCTGGCTCTCTTCGCCATCGGCATCATCGGTCGCGTCTGCGGCTTCATGTAAGCACGTTTCGGCTTAAGACCGAGAATTGCTAGGCAAGGGCTTTTGAGCCATTGAAACGGACCGCACCCGGTGGGTACACTGGATGCGGTCCGATTATTTTATTTGGAGGGCGAGGTGCGCATGGCGCAATCTCAGAACAGCACGGTCGATCTGGCAACGCCGGCAACCTGCCTGATGGGGCTTACCAGCCACGGTAACGTGATGGTGGGCAATAAGGCGTTCGAGTATTACAACGAGCGCAATCCCGAGGATTATATTCAAATCCCGTGGGACGAGGTCGACTATATTGCCGCCGAGGTTTTACGCGGCACCAAGAAGATCACGCGTTTTGCCATCTTCACCAAGGACAACGGTCACTTTACGTTTTCGACGCGCGACGACAAAGAGACGTTGCGCGCGGTCCGCAAGTACGTCGACGAGGATAAGCTTGTGCGTTCGCCCGACTTTATCGATGTGACGGCCAAGGGCGCCAAGAGCATCCCCTCCGTTATCAAAAACCTCTTCCACAAAGGTAACTAGTCATTAAAGAGCGCCCCCCAAGTGGGACGCAGTTTCCCATGGGGCTCGATCGGGAAAGTGCATCCCAGTTCGAGCGCCGATTCCGGGATGTAGTTTCCGGAGCGGGGTCGTTTGGGAAACTGTGTCCCGTTTCGAGCCGAAATTCTGGGACACAGTTTCCAGCGAGGTCCCATTGGGAAAGTTTGACCCAGAATTTGCCTGGATAGTGGGACACACTTTCCGGAGGGCTGTTCCACTGCAACTTCGAAGAGTGGCTATACGCTGTATTACAACGGCGTAAATCTGCTACACTAGTACAACATGCCTCCGTAGCTCAGGGGATAGAGCACCGCTCTCCTAAAGCGGGTGTCGACGGTTCGAATCCGCCCGGGGGCACCAGGAAAATCGCAGGTCAGGAGTTATTTTTGCTTCTGACCTGTTCTGGTTTTGGGGTTAAGAACCGCTTCCGTTTGTAAATCTGGTAAGTAAATATTATGACTTCCCGAGTTTTCCACTGAAAACAGGAAATCACCATTTTGGGGATAAAAGTTTTCAACAGCTGTTAGTCGGTTCCATTTTGGTGACGCGCTTCCCTCTTTTGGGTAAAAAATATCACCATTTTGATGATTCGGCAGCTTTGAATTCTCTGATAAAAAGCCTGTTCAGAAGCTTGTTTCATACCCATTTTGGTGAAACCAATATATAGAGAAATAGATTAGAAAGAAATAGGGACGGCGATGCCGTCCCCTTCGCTCGCAAAGCTCGCTGCGCGGCCACGTGCCGTGTCCTTGCCGCCGGCTACGCCGTCGATTGATACGCTCACTGCGTTCGCTGATGATGGACTAATCCTTTTTATCAGTGACACCAGTCATAAGTGCAGCAATTGATATGTTGAATCCATTGGCAATTTTAGAGAGGTTAGAAAGACTGACATTTCTTCGCCCGACCTCTATCGAGGCGTAGCAAGACCTGTCCATGTCAATGCGGTTCGCAAATTGCTCTTGTGAGTAACCAGACTCTGATCTGAGTTCTTTGCAGCGTAGACCAAAGGATTGTTGTAGCGGCGAGATATCCATGACAAAAAGAGTCATGGATTGTTGTATTTATGCCAACGGACTATATACAACAATCCCAGTTAAGGCGCATAATTATCTCTATTGGAAAGCGCTCTGATGCCCAGTCGGATAGGGCACGGAAAAGGAATGCAACAGCACAATGACCCAGGGAAAGCACTTCGCTGCCGGTGGCGATCACTTCGCCGCACTGCCAAGCAAAAAGATTCACGCCCCGAAGGGGATCGCGCGTCTGACTGTCACCGCGGCGACCATGGCCGCCATGACCGGATCGAGCCTCATCTCACCGTTCGCGGCATTCGCCCAGACCGGTGACGGGGGCACGCAGCACCCCGCCGTGATGTCGCCGATCGCCGCCCACGCCGGCGCGGCATCCGGTACCGGCGTGAAATCCGTCGCACAGACCATCGCGGACCTGCAGAAGGCAGTCGACGAGGCGAAGGCGAAGGAGGACGCCGCCAAGGCATCCTACGATGAGGCCGCCGGTCCCTACAACGAGGCGGCTTCCGCCCGCGACCAGGCCAAGGCATCCTACGATTCGGCAGTCAGCGCCGGCACGGCAGCCAACCGAGCGGCGATGGACGAGTACGCCCGTCAGGTCGCGGAGGGCAAGGACGCCGCCGATGCCGCCGGCAAGGACCTCGAGCAGGCGAAGGCGGGTCTCGCAGACGCCAAGGCAGATGCGTCCGAGAAGGACGAAGCGTACCAGTCCGCCCTCAAGGCGGCCCAGGATGCCAAGGATGCCCTCGATAAAGCCAAGGCAGATGCCGTAAGCGCCACCCCGGAGGCAATCAGTGCCGCCGAGCAGGCCGTGCGCGACGCCACGGATGCCGTGAGCAGGGCACAGGCCGAACTTGACAACGCCAACGCGACGCTTGCCGATGCCCAGTCCAAGCTGGTTGCGGCCCAGTCTGCCAAGGATGCCGCCGATGCCGTCCTTGTCGCAGCCCAGCAGAACAAGGACGCAGCGGATGCGAAGGCCGCAGCCGCCAGCGCCGCCTACGAGCAGGCGAAGGCCGACCTCGCCGCAGCAGAGGCCGGTGCCAGCGGCCCTGAGTACGAAGCCGCGAAGCAGAAGGTCGCGGACGCAGAGGCGACCCTCGCCGCAGCACGTGCGGTACAGTCCCAGTGCGAGTCCGAGCTCGAGCAGGCGCAGTCCGCCGCGGCAACGGCACAGACCGATCTGAACGACGCCCAGGCGTCCCTCTCCGCGAAGCAGCAGGTCGCAGTCGATGCCGCGTCCAGCGTAAACGACGCACAATCCGCACTCGATGCCGCAAACTCCGACCTCGATGCAGCCAAGCAGGCGAACGTCGACGCCATCGCCAAGCTGGATGCAGCGAAGCAGGCTGTCAAGGACGCCGAGTCCGTCAAGGCGGCCGCCGACGAAGAGCTTGCGAACGCCAAGACCTCAAAGGATACCGCCGACGCGGCCGTGACCGCCGCCCAGCAGAAGGTCGACGAGGCACAGGCGAAACTCGATTCCGCCGATGCGCAGCTCAAGCAGGGAGCCATCGGCTTCTTCAAGGCTATGGGTGCCGATTCAGCCATCGAGATCATCCAGAACTGTACACACAAGGACTACACCGAGGTCGGAAACAGCCTCGATGCGACCAGTCTCGACAACATGCTTTTGTCCATCACGGTCATGAAAAATGTGAACGCATACCGCAAGTCCGTCGGTCTCTCCGAGCTTCAGGTCACCTACAAGCTCATTGCGGCGGCGATTGCAGATGCAAACTATTCGACGAAAAATCTAGAGCATGCCCAGCAGTTCGATGTCGGTGAAAACCTTGCCTGGAGCTATCGCGATCCCTGCAAGGCTTGGATCTATCAGGAAAAGGACCTGTTTGACAAGACTGCAGCCTCCCTTGGTGCGACGAATCTTTCCGGAAAGGATGCCTACGACTTCTGGTACGCCAATCAGGATAAGTTCGATTACTTCCGCATCGGCCATTACATAAACATCATCAACCCTGACTATGCTGTCATGGGATGCGGTCTGAACGATGACACCCGTTTGACGTTCTCGCTCACGCTGCAATACGGCGGTTGGTCCGGCTCAGGCTGGAACGTGAACCCCATCTCCGTCGACGAGTACGAGCAGAAGCTGACCTCCTACATCAACGGCCTGAAGAACGCCAAGAGCGCACTCGACGCAGCCAAGGCCGACCTCGCATCCAAGCAGCAGGCAGCAGCCGGCGCCGCCGCAACCGTCCAGCAGAAGCAGGGCGCAGCGGATTCCGCACAGGCCGCCGTCGTTGCCGCGAAGCAGGACGTCACCGATGCCCAGCGTGCCGTCGATGCCGCAAAGGCTGATGTCGCCGCCAAGCAGCAGGGCGTCACGGATGCCCAGGCCGAGCTTGATGCGGCGAAATCGGACCTTGATGCCGCCAACGCGGCAGTCGATACGGCAAAATCGACCGTCCAGCAGAAGCAGGTCGCCTTCGATGCCGCCAACGCAGCCGTAACGACCGCACAGTCCAAGCTGGATTCCGCCAAGGCGGACACCGCTGCCAAGCAGCAGGGCGTGGACGATGCGAACGCCGACCTCGCGAAGTTCTTCCAGGACATCGCCGACGCCAAGAAGGCGCTCGATACCGCAAAGAGCGTCCACGACGCGGCGGCAGCCGAACAGACCGAGAAGGCAACCGTCCTCGCCGTCGCTAAGCAAAAGGCGGATACCACCGCAAGCGCCCTCGCGGATGTCCAGCGTGCGACCGATGTGGCAAAGGCCGAGGTCACCATCGCCGGCACCAAGCTCACCGGCTCCCAGACCGATCTCGAGGACGCACAGTCGGACCTCGACATCCTCACCGGTCTTGCCGCGAAGCTCGCCGAGGCACAGCAGCGCGAGCAGGATGCAGCCGAGGCCGTCAACGGCACCAAGGCCGCGCTCGACTCCGCAAAGGCGGATGCCATTGCGGCCGAGTCCCTGGTCTCCGCCGCCGAACAGGCAAAGGCACAGGCAGACGCCAAGCTGGCGAAGCTGAACTCCATCGATGCAGGCGCGGCGATCGCTTCCGGCCATGACGAGAACGCAGATGCAGCCCTCAACGCGCTTTTTGCCGCAGCAGTCGAGGCGCGTGCCAAGGTCACGCCTGCCAAGACCATCCTGGACGAGAAGCAGGCCGTAGTGGACGGGCTCCAGCCCGGCTATGATGCGGCACTCGCCGCCTACGAGCAGGCGAAGTCCGACCGTATCGCAGCGGAGCAGAAGCTTTTCGATGAGATCGCACGACAGGAGGCGGAGGAGGCCGCAAAGAAGCAGGCGGCATACACCCCGAAGCACCTCGCCAACACGGAGGCCGCCAAGCCCGGCAGCCTCGCCCAGACCGGCGACAGCGCGGGACTCATCGGCGAGACGTTCGCCATCGGCGGTACCGTCCTCGTGGCGGCCGGCGTCTTCCTCGACCAGAAGAAGCGCCGCGAGCAGATGTAAAAGCGAGCCGGGCGTTGGATATCGGCTGGTGTCCAACGCCCGGTTTCATGGGCAGGGAGATCGGCGTGAGAACAAAGGCTATTATCGTTGCGCTTCTGGTGTGCCTTTCGGCACCTCAACTTGGATGTGGCAGCGTTGCAAAGCAAGGAAGCGGCTCTACGGAAAGGGCCGCTACGGCGGTAAAGAATAAAGACAAAAAGAAGCCGAGCGAAGAAAAGGCGGCGCAAACCTCTGGAACCAAGACCGAGGAGAAGAAAGAATCCGACGACAAGGACCAGAAGTCCGATGACTCCAAGAAGGAGGATAACAAGTCTTCCGATTCCTCGAAGTCGGACAACAAGGGCGATTCCTCCCAGTCCAAGCAGAATTCCGGCAATTCGCAGAGTTCCGGCAGCAACAATTCCTCTTCCAACGGCGGTAGCCAGAAGAAGTGGGTTGCCGAGCAGGGCCACTGGGAGACAGATTACAGCCAGGTCTGGGTACCGAATGTAGTGTATACGCGCCATGAACGTTGGATGTGCTCTGTATGCCATGCAACGTTTAACTCAGCAGCCGAAATGGACAATCATGTTATCTCTACCTACGGTGATGCACAACACCCTAATGGAGCTTCTGCAATCAATGATTCGTATACCACCTCTGAGGACCAGGGACATTATGAACAGCAGGCTACGGGACAGCATTGGGTTGTCGACGTCGCCGGTCACTGGGAGTAATGTACATTTGTTCCCCTTCTCTTACGTTCGGTAAATAAATATTTATTTGCGGGCGGCCGGTTTCGGCCGCCTTTTTTAGACGCCCAGTCTGGGAGCAAACGATAGGAAAGCAATCAAACGAGAGGCCGTTCCAAAAGAATCCGGCGGTGCCGGATGCTTCGGGCAAAACCTTCCGCAAATCGGTAAGGTCTTCCATCAACTTGCTCCAGCCCTCGCCCGGAGTCCGCTGCGCGGTAATGCAAAAACTCGGCATCCCTCGCATTCGCAGTACCGCTTCGCTCTCGCTGCAGCGAACTCTTAACACTCGGCATCCCTCGCGTTAAAAGTTCGCTTCCGCTCACGGTCTTCACTTTTCGTTTCGACAACGCGAGGCATCTCGCTTGGAATGAGGCCTCTCATTCCATGTCTACACTGCGTTCCGCCCAATCGCCGTACCGGTGATTGCAAGATGACTGTGGGTGGCATTTTTGTGGGCCCATTCGGACCCCAAAAACACCACGCCACAGACCTTGCTTACCGCCTGCTACGGCGATAAGGTTATCGTGAAGTTGGAACTTCGCGATGAAGAATCGCGGAGACGATTCTTCATTTTGGAACGACGCCAGCCGTTCCTCATTAAAAGGAAAGCGAATCGCATAGCAGGTTTTGATCGGAGGCCTCTCCGATCGCTGATTCGTTTTCCGGAGGAATCATGAGTAGGCTCCGCCCACACACCGTCAAGGCGTCTCTTTCCGATGAAGAGAAGAAAGCCATCACTGCAATCGCAAAGCGACATGAGATGAGCGAGGCGGAACTCATCCGCTTTGCTTTGTGCAATGCCGACGATCTCGATATCGATTTTGGTTTTTCAGAAATCGCTGACCAGAAATTCCGAACCGATGACATTCACGTCCGGGTCTCACCGGAAGAAAAAACGAAAATTGAAAGCAATGCTGATTCCCTCGATATGACTGTCAGTGCGTATGCACGTCGCGTACTGCTCAAAGGGAATGTCGAGAAAATCGATGTCGATCGGGCGTCGATCGACAAGATCTATCACGAACTTTTGAAGGAAGGAACAAACCTCAATCAGCTGATGTATTTTGTGAACGCCCAGGGGCTTCCCGCGTACAACGAGAAAGCTGTTTTCCGCACGCTCGAAAAGGTTTACCAAGTTGGGCGTAAGCTGGACCGTTTCATCGACGAGTTTGAGAAGCGATATTTCGTCGGCGGTGACCAAAATGACCGTCATTAAGCAGAAGAGTGTTTCGAGTGAACGGTATGCGAAGAACGTCCGTAAATACATCAACGGAAAAGATGCGCTTGTGCGTGGTGGCTGGAACATCGAATACAGCGATCGCTGGTTTTCGAAAATGGATAGAACCAGAAAGGTTTTCCATCACGACAAACCGTCGAGAGCCGGAGCCAAAAACGTAATCCTGCTTCATCAGATCCTCGCGTTCCTTCCGGAAGAATGCTCATGCAACGGGGGCAAGATGACTCCCGATGCATGTTTGGCCTACGCGGAGCAATGGCTTGCGAAGCACTATCCGCATCAACAAGTGATTCTCGCGCTGCATGAAGAAAGCGATAAGGCGGGAAAACGCTACGCAGTGCACATGGCGATCAACCGGACAAACCTTGACACCGGCAAGCGTTGCGACATCGGCGGTCGCAAGGGAAAGTACGAACGCGCTGCATGGGTTCGTGAAATGGACGAGGCCTGGAATCTCACTCAGCTCGAAAAGGGAAAGAAGAATTCGAAGATTCGCGATCGCCAGCCGCGCGACACAGAAAAGGAGATTATCGGTCGCGGTGAGTACAGTTATAAAAACAATCTGCGCGAGCTGATCCATATTGCGATCGACGAAGGTTGCGTAAAGAATATGGAGCAGTTCAAGAAATTACTTGCCTCATGGGGCGTAGACATTTTCATCAAGAACAATCGAGTCTATGCGACAGATCTCGATATCAAAGAGGCCGGCAATCCGAAGTGCACTTTCAACCTGACCCGTCTCGACGGGCGCTTCGCGTTGAAGTCGTTGCAGATGGCTTTCGAAAATAACGTGTTGGAAGCCGAGCGAGCCCTTCCATACGAGAAACGTTGTGAGATTTACATCAAGCGTCTCAAGAAAGCATACTCGGCGTGGGTCGAGCAGGCGAAGGCGAGCAAAGGCGTCGCCTACAATTCGTTTCCTAAATTCGTTGCCCCGAAGTGCGATGAAGATCTGCTCGAAGATCCGGCGGTTCGCGATGAGCTTCTTGCGCGTCGCGGTTACGCAAGGGAGATTCGCAATCGTTACGCCGGCGCCGTTCCCGATGCCGGCGACGACCGCGTTCGCGCCGCAGGCCAAGCACATGGCGGAAGCTCCGCATCGCGGCAGATGGACGATCGCGTCGTCGATCGCGGTGACTACTCGCACGGCAACACGCCTCGCTAGTTTTGGAAAGCCTATCGTCGGTGCCCTAGCGCGCTGCTATTCAGTGCCGATTCTTTCATGCTCGCAATTCGGCGAGGGTGAGGAGTATGAATTGATCGGCGGGAGTCAGCCGCTCTGATAGAATCGTCCTTGCTGGCGGCAGCTCTCGTGCCGGGCAGAGTCCTCCATCCGATGGGAGGTGATGCCCATGACCGATTTCACTGAGTCCGTGAAGCTCCTGACCGCTATGGTCTCGCTCCTCACGGCCCTTGTCGGCCTTTCCAAGGCACTCAAGCAGGGTTCGAAGCCCAAAAGAAAGGCCACCGTCGCTAAGACGATGACCCAACTTCGTTAAGCAACGGCTCTGCCCAGCTCTCTACAACTTGGGCTGCCGTCGGCACCATTTTACCCTCCTGACGAGGAATTCGTCCATATTTCAAAAATCAAATCCTGTTCGCGCGTGGGCGTAAACTTTTAGTTGGGCAAATCCGACAGATTGGAGCTTGAAACATGAGGGATATGCACCTCATGTCGCTCATAAAACGTCTCCTGACCTCGAAGGAGAACGTTTTTTAGCGATAAAAGGAGACATAAATATGATCTGGTTTACCAGCGATACCCACTTCGGGCATGAGAACGTGCTGAAGTTCACCGACCGCCCGTGGGAGACGATTTGGCAGATGAACGACGCCATCGTCGACAGCATCAACGGCAGGGTCGCCGTGGACGATGAGCTCTACATCCTGGGGGATTTCTCATTCAAGATGACCGCCCAGGACGCCTACGGGCTGCGCAAGCGGATCGCCTGCAGGCGCATCCACCTCGTCCCGGGAAACCACGACAAGGACTGGACCCAGCCGGCGGTCGCGGGCGCGTTCACCGTGGAGCCGCCGATCTGCGTGCTCAAGATCGACGGGCAGAAGATCGTCCTGTGCCATTACCCCATGGCCGACTGGCAGGGCATGAGCCATGGATCGTGGCACCTCCACGGGCACATCCACAGCAGCGGCGGCGCGTACAACGAGTTCAACCGCAAGCAGGGGCTCCTGCGCTACGACGTGGGCTGCGACGCCAACGGGCACTCCCCGGTGAGCCTCGACGGGCTGAGGGAATGGTTCGCCGGGGTCGACGAGCCGTGCGGCCGGGTGAAATGGCCCTGGTGGGTCAACGAGACCGGCGACAGGCAGGTCGAGCGCGAGCTGGCGGCGTACAAGAGGGAAGAGGCGATCCGATGACGGTCTATGTGACGGGCGACATCCACAGTGGGCTCGACATGCAAAAGCTCCGCGACTGGGAGCTCGGCGATAGTCTTACCAGCGACGACTATCTCATCGTTGCCGGTGACTTTGGCTTTCCGTGGGACTTTTCTGCCGAGGAATGCGCCGACATCGCCTGGCTGGAGTCGCGCCCCTACACGGTACTGTTCGTCGACGGCAACCACGAGCGCTTCGACCACTGGGAGGAGCGTCCCATGGAACCGTGGCACGGCGGGCTGACGCAACGCCTGTCGGATACTTCGTCTATTCGGCGCCTGACGCGCGGCGAGGTCTTTGAGCTCGACGGTTCGACAATCTTCACCATGGGCGGTGCCACGAGCGTGGACAGGGAATACCGCGTGCCGTATTCCAGCTGGTGGCCTCAGGAGCTCCCGGACGAGCGCGATTTCGATACCGCGCGGGCAAGGCTCGACGAGGTCGGCTGGAAGGTCGACTGCGTCATCACCCATACCTGCGCCACGCGCATGCTCTCGCCGACGCTCTACCCGGACCCAGGCTGGGAACGCCCTGATGTGGACCGGTTGACCGGATTCCTCGACGAGCTCGAGGACCGCCTGGACTACAAGCGCTGGTATTACGGACATTTTCACCGAGACGGCAATCCGGACGAACGGCACACGGTGCTGTATGACCGGATCGTGAGGCTCGGGGACAAACTCCTGCCGTGGGGCGCGTACTGATGACGGTCTATGTGACAGGCGATGTCCACGGCAGGGCCGAGTATGGGGCCAGCAGATTCGCCTTCAAATCTTGGCCGCTGGGGCGCATGCTGACGCGCGATGACGTGGTGATCGTGGCCGGCGACTTCGGCTTTGTCTGGGACGGCTCGAATGCTGAGAGGTATTGGCTCGACTGGTTCGAGTCGAAGCCCTGGACCACGTGTTTCGTAGACGGCAACCATGAGAACCACCACGCCCTGGCAGAACTGCCGGTGCGGGAGTGGAACGGTGGGCTCGTCCATGAGGCGCGACCGCACGTGCTGCACCTGATGCGTGGGGAGGTGTTCGACATCGGTGGGCTCACGGTCCTTGCCATGGGCGGTGCCGCAAGCAACGACAGGCAGTATCGCAAGGAGGGGAGGAGCTGGTGGCCCGAGGAGATGCCGAGCGAGGAGGAGATGGACCACTGCCGTTCCTCGCTCGACCGCGTAGGCTGGAGGGTCGATTACGTGGTGACGCATGAGGCCCCTGCCGTCCTGGCAGAGAAGCTGTGCCGCGAGCGCGGGCGCGAGTATCGAGGCGACCGGCTGCAACGATTCCTTGGCGAGCTCGACGGGCGGCTCGGCTACCGAGCCTGGTTCTTCGGACATTATCACGGCGACGAATGGCGCGACGACAGACATCGCCTGATCTACCGAGACATCGTGCCGATCGAAGATGCTGCGCCCGGTTCTAGGAACCTTCTGGAAGCGCTCTAGAAGATTCCTAGAAATCAGCAGCCTGACAGGAGAAGCGCGGGGCTACTCGTCCTTCATCTGGGTCATGACCTCGACCTTGGCCTCGGCCACGGCCG
Organism: Collinsella sp.; assembly: GCA_046979165.1. Taxonomy (GTDB): domain Bacteria; phylum Actinomycetota; class Coriobacteriia; order Coriobacteriales; family Coriobacteriaceae; genus Collinsella. The sequence goes on along the minus strand of JBKWJT010000002.1, from coordinate 318,003 downwards.
CCCGCTGCTCGGAGGCGGCAAGGCGGTCCTTGAGGGCGGCGAGCTCGGCCATCAGGTCGCGCTGGGCCAGGAGTGCGTCGTTCAACTCGGCTTGGGCTTTCAGCGCGGCGTCACGCTCGCCGCGCAGGCGCTCGATCTCATCGACCATGGCCACGGCCTCGGCATGGAGCTGGACGACCTGCCTGTCGAGCTCCCTGGCATCGGCGAGGTATCTGACGCTCGCGGCATGAAGCTCGTTGTTCTCGAGCTCGAGGCTCGCGGTATCGAGTTCGAACTTCTCCTCGATAAAGGCGACCCGCTCATTGCAGTCGGCCTCAAGTCTTTCGTTCCGGTCTCTCGCCTCGACGAGCTTGCGGTTGAATTCGTCGAGCTGGGCCCTGAGCAACGCGTTCTCGGTTCTGAGGTCGCCCGTCTCGCGCAGCAGCTTCTCCCGCCACGTCGCCTCGATCCGCTCGGCGGCCTCATCGAGGACGGACTTCACGCCGTAGATCTCCCTGATTTTCTTCTCGTCTGCCATGGTGCGGCACTCCAATCAACAACGGGCATAGCTCCGCCATGCCATATGGCTGGGAACAATGCACGGCCGCTGTTGATTTGTGTTCGCCCTGCGATCGGTGAGTTCTAAAAGGCGTCTCAAGTCATGCGTTCACGCAGGTTTTCGGTTGGAGAAATACCGCACGTTTTCATGGTAACACGTGCCTTAAAGAACGGGCGGCCATATCGATTCGTTGTAAATAGCGTCTACGACGTGTTGGTGGCAGGAGGTGAGGGCGTTAAAGATGTCGAGAATGATTGTGGGAGTATTTTAGATGCAGGCATGAGAAAGGGTCGTATCGAAGTGTCTGGCCGGACGCCAATTGTCCGGGAACTGTTTCGGTTCGACCCTGCTTCATTTTACATCCGCGGCATGTTCTTGTGGGCATCCTGACGGTGACCGACTCTCACGACCTCGATAGTCGGTTTGTGGGCTTAAAGTTTCGGAGGCTCCCAAGCGTTTTCAATCGCGGCGCGGTAGATTGCGGCGTAATTAAGCATCCAGCTGCCATCACCAACTTTTTGAATATACCCCTTATCCTTCAGAGAGGTATAGGCCCGGGATATCGTGTTCTTACTCAGGCGGTAGTGATCCTCAATCCATTTGTTTTTAGCGCAGAAGCCCATGGGCCGTTTGTTTTTGGAAGGTTTTCCAAACTTCCATACAAGGCCGAGGATGAGACGCTCGGCGGCAACGGTGGTGACGCAGCACGCCCACTCGGGCACTGAAATAAAAATAGCCTTATCCATTTTTCCCGTAATCTCTCGTTGCTCAGTAGCATCATCGCTAAATATGTCGGAAATCGACGGAAGCTCGCTCATGTTTACCACCTAATCAAGGTGGGCGGTACGACCTTCAAGCTGCTTGAAAAGCTCGTAGAACGAGCTTTCAAACATGTAATTAGAGCGATGGATCTGGATGAGCTTGCCGGACTCTCGCATAAACTTGCGTGCGGTGTTTTCGCTCCAGCCAGTGAGTTCGCGGATATCGTTAACGCGGAGCAACCGATCGCACTGAGCGGCACCAGTGGGGAAAGTCGGTGTGGACGCCTGAGTGCTAATCTTTGGAGTAGCCATGATGAGCTATCCTTTCAATGAGGGCCCTCCCTGTGCTTGTAAGACGTACCAGGTTCATAAGCACTTGGGGGGCCGGTTTCTATGACTACATGCGTAGCCATCTGACAGCTTTAGCATGTATTAAAACGCATTAGATGTCAATCAAATAAAGCATTTACCTGCGGAAACGGTATTATAGTACCGTAATATTATGAAATAAACGATGAATGAAAAACATGCTATTTCTCGCTTCTCTGTATATAGGCGTTGATGAAGGCTTCGTAGCCTTTAACTGCTTTTATTTCTGATTGTTGAACGAGGCTTGTATACGTTTTGAGCGTGATATTGGGGTCCGCGTGGCCAAGAATACCTTGCACGCTTCTAACGTCCGATCCGTTCGCCAGCATAAAAGTGCTTACACAATGCCTGAGCTGATGCGGGCAGATGCCCTTATATAGTTTTCCGCCAGTCGAATTGTTCGGCTCATAGATTCCAAGATTGCAGCTAACTGCAAAATCGCGAAACCAATGGTTGAAGATGTAGTTTTTCATGTGACAGACAGTAGGGATCCCTTGCTCGACAGCAATATCGCTAATGATGGGAGTGCTGCCAGTCTGGGACAGCCCCAGAGAGGCCAGGAGCTCTTTTTGTATGGCTGACCATGATTGAAGACGTTCGGCCAAGGTTTCTCCAACGGGGATTTTGCGTTGGCTTTCTTGTGACTTGGGTGCCCTCAGTTCATGGTCGTTGGTGTACTGCCTGTCAATTTTCAAGGTTTTATTGGCAGGGTCCCAATCGCGCCATTCGAGGCCCAGCATCTCGCCTTTCCGCATACCCGTATACACTAGTACTAGTGTACCAACAGCTTCGGCGGTGAGCTCAATGTGTTGAAGATGTGTGCATAGGGTAGCTACTTGGTCGATTGTCAGTGATTCTCTTTTGTTGCGTGGTCTGCGAACATGAACGGTAGCGCAGGGGTTTCGGTCAATTATTCTCTTTGCGACTGCATTCGACAAAATCTGACGCAGTTTCGCATTGATTCGTACAAGCTCTGATGGTTTGTATTTTCCCGTACGACGAGCTTCGGCATATGTTTCTTCGATTAGATCGGGAGTTAGCCCCTCAATTGTCTGAAACGCACCGAATAGGTCTTCGATATGCCTGCAATCGTACGCTTCTCTTTCATAGCTCGTTGGCGCAAGCTCGGTGTCCCTATTTTCATGAAAGGCCCAGCAGTAGGACGCAAGCAAAGTGGGCTTTTTAGTTTTAGTGATCGTGCCAGAGGAGTTGATTTCAGCCAGCTTGGCCTGCATTGCAGCCTTAGCTTCTGTTTTAGTCTTGCAACGGACTGTATAAGTTGGGGATCGTTTGTAGCGCCCCGTCTTAGGGTCCTTGACTCCAAGGGAAAAATAATAGCGATAGGTGTTAGGTGATCTCTTGTCTTTCCAACACGTGCCTCTTCCGCTAATTAGTGGCTGTTCTGTCATCTTTGCGCTCCGTTTCTTTGAATAGTTTTCAACAATTCATTGAGTGCGGTTTAGCTAAAGCTGTTAGTAATATGTTTGTAAAAGCGTAGGCGCAGCTACCGGAGGCAAAAGACACAAACTGCTATGTTTATCTGCGGTTATATGCTGTTCAATGATGCTTGATGAATGGTAGGGGGTAGCATTGAATCATATCTCCTAAAGCGGGTGTCGACGGTTCGAATCCGCCCGGGGGCACCAGAAGTAAATGCAGGTCAGACGGTATAAATCGTCTGACCTGCTTTCTTATATAAGGGCATCGTTAACGTCAGTTGGGTAGAATTTGGGTAGAAAGTTTTTTTGTGAAGGGCTATGCCCAAAGTCCGGTTTCCAACCCTTCCCACAGCCTACGGGCTTATAAGAAGCCCTTCGGCCATGGAAAGCGTTGAAAACCTAGGGTGACGTTGCTGTGAGATGGGCGAGTTTCCAACAGCCCCCGGCGTCTTCGGGTTTCGCCTGGGACCCTGCGACACCGTGGACCGTTGAAAACTCGCCCTTCCGCTTGGAAGAGGGCTTTTACCCCTTAAAATTGTCCGAAAGTGACAACGACGCAGGAGGTCCGGTATGCCTGCCAGCAAGAAAGAGGCAAAGGAGTTCGTCAAGCGGTGGCAGAAGCGCCTTGCCGCCATCCCCGCGGGCTCCAACAACGAGCAGCAGGACACGCAAAAGTTCTGGGTAGATCTGCTCATCAACGTCCTGGGCATCCCGTCCAACACCATAGACAGCTTCGTCGACTTCGAGCGAAAGGTGAGAGGCCGCCGCATCGACGTGTTTGTCTCCGACCACAACTTCCTGTGTGAGCAGAAGTCGTGGGGTATCGACCTCGACAAACCCGAGCCCAGGAACGGCGGCATGGAGACGCCGCTCCAGCAGGCCATGTGGTACGCGCGGCACCTGCCGTACTCCGAGCGCCCCCGCTGGGTGATGACGTGCAACTTCGGGACCTTCCGCCTCTACGACCTCGACAACGAGCGGCCCGAGGACACCGTGCAGGAGTTCTCCCTCGAAGAGCTCCAGGACAGCCTGTACCTTCTCTCCTTCCTGACCTCCAACGAGACGAGCCGCCTGCACAAGGAGCAGCAGCTCTCCATCGAGGCCGGGGCCTACGTCTCCAGGCTCTACGATGCCCTCGCCAAGCAGTACCACCACATCGAGGAGAAGGACGAGCGCGCGCAGGAGGAGCAGCGCTCGCTCAACGTGCTCATCACCCGAATCATCTTCCTGCTTTACGCCGAGGACGCCGACCTCCTGCAATCGCACCAGGCGTTCGGTAGGTACTGCGAGGGTGACCCTGCCAAGCTCCGCCGCAAGCTGGTGGACCTGTTCGAGGCGATCGACACGCCCCTGGACAAGCGGGACGAGTACATGGACGAGGACCTCGCGGCCTTCCCGTACGTGAACGGCGGTCTGTTCGCCGACTCCTCCATCATCGTCCCGCAGATGACCCCGGAGATTCTCGAGGCCATCACCGACGCGTCCCAGGACTTCGATTGGCGTGAGATCTCGGGCGTCATCTTTGGCGGCGTGTTCGAGGGGACGCTGAACCCCGAGACCCGCCATGCCGGGGGCATGCACTACACGAGCGTGGAGAACATCGAGCGCTGCCTCAAGCCGCTCTTCCTCGACGAGCTGTGGGACGAGCTGCACGAGGCCGAGGGCGAGAGGACGGCGACGAAACGCAAGCAGGCCCTGGCGAGGCTGCACGACAAGGTTGCCTCCATCACCATCGGTGACCCCGCGTGCGGCTCGGGCAACTTCCTTACCGAGGCGTACCGGCAGCTGCGCACCATCGAGAACCGAATCATCGAGGACGAGCTCAGCGAGGAGACCGGCAACGCGGGGCAGACGTCCCTCGTCATTGCGCAGGACAGCCCCGTCCGCGTATCTCTCGATCAACTGTACGGCATCGAGATAAACGACTTCGCCGTCTCGGTCGCCAAGACCGCCCTTTGGATCACCGAGGAGCAGATGCTCCGAAAGACGCAGGAGATATACGTCGGTTATGACTTCGACTTCCTGCCGCTCAGGAGCCTCAGCAACCTCCATGAGGGCAACGCCCTCAAGACCGATTGGTCCGAGGTGTTCCCCGATGACCTTACTTATCTTGTGGGCAACCCGCCGTTCCTGGGTGCTCGCAACCAATCCAAGGAGCAGAAGGCAGAGCTCCTTGAGGTCTTCGATGGAGCGAAGAACGCGGGCAACATCGACTACTGCGGGGCCTGGTACATGAAGGCCGCGAGGTTCACGCAGGGAAAGCGCACGCGCTGCGCCCTGGTCTCTACCAACTCGATATGTCAGGGCGAGCAGGTCGCCAACCTCTGGAAACCCCTGTACGACCTGGGTATCCACATCGACTTCGCGCACAACACGTTCAGGTGGGACAACGAGGCTGCGGACAAGGCGCACGTGTTCTGTGTCATCGTCGGGTTCTCCCGCGAGTCGGGGACCAAGACGCTCTTCTACCACGCGACCCCGGACAGCGACGAAGAACAGATTCCCACGGCTCGAATCAATGCGTATCTGAAAGACGCCCCTGATGTATTCATCTACAGCCGCAGCAAGCCTATTTGTGATGTTCCGGAAATGGGCATCGGAAATAAACCTATTGATGGGGGATTCTACCTGTTTACCGATGAGGAGAAAGACGATTTCCTGAAGAAAGAGCCAAAGGCCGAAGGCTTCTTCCATCCATGGCTTGGATCAAAAGAGTTCATTCATGGCTATCACCGCTGGTGCCTGTGGCTTGGGGAGGCAACCTTCTCAGATCTAAAGCAGCTTCCTGAGTGCAGAAAGAGAGTAGAACAGGTTCGTGAATACAGGCTTGCAAGTAAAAGCGCTGGAACCCGGAAAATAGCAGATAAGCCAACGAGATTTCACGTTGAGAACATGCCCGAGGGAAGTTCCATCATCATCCCAGAGGTGTCTTCAAGCAGAAGGAAACGTGTTCCAATGGGCTTTGTTGGTCCAGAGATATTTTGCAGCAACAAGGTTAGATTGATACCTAATGCCTCTCTCTATCACTATGGCATTCTGCAATCTCAATTCCATAATGCATGGGTTAGGATCGTAACCGGAAGATTGAAGGACGATTACCAGTATTCGGCCAATATTGATTACAACAACTTCGTCTGGCCCGAGCCCACGGAATCGCAACGCAAGGAAGTCGAGCGCTGCGCCCGGGCCGTGCTCGACGCTCGGGATGCCCAAGAAGGTGCGACGCTCGCGGACATGTACGATCCCAAGAACGAGACTTTCTTCCCCGAGCTGATGGCAGCGCACAAGGCGCTCGACACTGCCGTTGAGGCCGCCTATGGCGTTGATTTCGGCGGAGACGAGGAGAAGATTGTCGCCCACCTCTTCAACCTCTACGCCGAGAAGGTCGGTGAACTATAGTGTCAAACTCCATCTATAACCCCATATCTCTTGAGGTCGGCAACATCCTGAAGGACGTTCAGACGGGCAAGATCGGTCTGCCCGACCTGCAACGGCCTTTCGTGTGGGGCAACGAGAAGGTCCGCGACCTGCTTGATTCCATGCTCCGCGGATACCCTATCGGCTATGTGATGCTGTGGGACTCTCCGAGCGACAACGCGGGCAAGAAGTCTGCCATAGGCTCGAACCAAAAGGTGTATGCCGTCCCCAAGTCCCTTGTCATCGACGGACAGCAGAGACTCACCGCTCTCCTGAGCTCGCTGTACGGCGTGTCCGTGCGAGACAAGAACTTCAGGGAGCGAACGGTGAAGGTCGCCTACGACCCCATCGCACGCTCATTCAAGAATGCCGACGCCTCGACCGAGAAGGATTCGCGCTATGTGCCGGACGTATCTGAGGCCTTCGCGGCGAACCACGACAACAAGCTGAGCGCCTATCGCAGGGCGTTCATCAAGCGCCTTAACGAAGCGAATGCCAAAAAGGGAGAACCCGAACTCGACGATGACGGCGAGGATGCCGTCGAGAGCGGGCTCAACGCATTACTCGGGCTTGAGCGCTATCTTCTGCCGACGCTGGAGATTTCCGAATCGGCTGACGAGGAGACCGTATCGGACATCTTCGTGCGCGTGAACTCGCAAGGGCAGGCGCTTAAGCAGGATGACTTCATCATGACCCTGCTTTCGGTCTACGAACCTGCCATGAGGGAGCGTATAGAGGAGTTCTGCGCCATGAGCCATGCGCCCGCAAAGGGCACCTCGTACAACCCGCTCATGACCGTCTCGCCGACGCATATCATACGCGCCACGGTGGGCGTGGGGTTCAAGAGGGGTCGCCTGCGTTACGCCTACCAGATTCTTCGCGGGCGAGATCTCAAGACAAAGGAAACAACGCCCGAGACGCGGGCCGAGAACTTTGCCACGTTCGGTCGCGCCCTCGATCTCGTGCTCGACTTGAACAACTGGCACGCCTTCATCAACACGCTGGCGGAGGCGGGCTACGTCTGCTCCGACCAGGTGGGGTCGGGCAACGCGCTCATATTCTGTTATGCGTTTTACCTTATCGGGCGCTACGAGTTCGGTATGGAGCCGTTGGCTGTGCGCAGGCTCGTGCGACGCTGGTATTTCGCCGCAGCCATAACGGGGCTCTATGTGGGGTCCTTCGAATCCGAGTTCGAGCAGCAGCTTAACGACGTCTCGCGCCTTGAGACCGCCGATGAGTTCCGGGCGTACTTCGACCGTAGGCTCGCTGCCATCATGACGGACGATTATTTCTCCATCACGCTGCCCAGCTCCCTCGACGCAAACGAGGCGACGGGCCCGACCTGGTGGGGCTTCGTCGCGGCTCAGGTCGTGCTCGGTGCCAAGGCGCTGTTCAGCACGGCCCCCCTTTCTCAACTGCTGCTTACCGGCTCATCAGGTTCCAAAAAGGCCCTGGACAAGCACCATCTGTTCCCAGATAACTACCTGAAGGCCAAGGGCTACCTTTCACAGCGCAGCAACCGAGGCAACTTCACCCTCGTTGACTACCAGAACAACATCTACATCTCGGATGACGCCCCGAACGAGTACGTTCGTAGGTATCGCGCCGCGCTGGGGGAGGACGAGTATCGCCGCAACTGCGAGGAGCATGCCCTACCCGTTGGGTTCGAGGACCTCGATTACGAGGAGTTCCTAGGCAAGCGAAGGCAGCTTATGGGCGAGCTGGTGAAGGGGGCGTACGAGCGGCTTTAGGTCTCCGTTGTGGATCGGGGAGAGGTTACTGCCGACTCCTCCCCGACGCGCAGGTCGAGAGGGCCGAGGCGTGGCAATCGGCCTTGCGGCCGATGGGTCCCGCTTATGGGCGGGACCCCCGCGACGCACGGCGTCGCTCTCGCTGCGGCTCCCTGGCAACGCTCCCCAGGGTCGCGTTTCGTCCGCCTCCGCTCACGCCGGCCCAGCCCACCGAACGGCTGCGCTCGATGGCTTCCAGAAGTCGCCATCGCTCCGCCGTGGTCGCCGGGCTGGGCCTCTTGCGCCGGGTCGCCGAGCGCCGTCGTGCGACGCTCCCCAGGGTCGCGTCTCCTCGGCGTCGGCTCAACCGGCGCTCACCTGCCCGGGCTCGCGTTGCCTTGGGCAACCGGCTCGCTCCGTGCAGGCAAGATATGGATTCCGTTGCACGGAATCATCTTGCCCGCCTGCGGCGGGACGGCGAACCGCTCCGAGGTCGCTCTCACCGAAGGGCAAAAGAAGGGGCCGGGACGCCTGTTGCGTCCCGGCCCAAATGCTCAGTCGTCTCGGCCGTTCTGGTTCTCCAGCGCCCTGCGCTCAAGCTCCCAGAACGCCCGCATCGCCGTCGCTATCCCGCGCAGCGTGAAGCGGACGGCGATGCCAGTCGAGCGGTCGACGGCGAAACCGAGCCTTCCGCCGTTGACCTTCCTCATGCCCTCGAGAGACTTCGAGGGGAAGCGGTACTGGAGGCTCCCGCCCTTGGACTTGGCGAGCTCGATGCCGTCCCGCCTGAGCCGCCGCTCAAGCTCGCCCATCCGGTCGGGGCAGTCGCGCATGCGCCCGACCTCCTCGATCCTGCGGGCGACCGCGACGCGGACGCGGGCGTTCTCCGAGCGCTCGGCCTGCCCCTTTCGGGCCATGTCGCGCTCGGTCCTGCCGGGTTGCCTCGCGTGGACGCGCGAGTTGGCCTTGCCGCGCTCAAGCTGCCTGAGGCCGTACCTTTCGTCCAGGGTACGGACGGTCTTCACGCGTGATGCCGCCGCCTTTCGGGCGGGGCCCTCGTCGAGCCTTCGGCCGGTTTCCAGATCACTGCGGTTGATGCCGAGGTGCACGGCGTAGCGGTCGGTGGCGTCCGCGCGGCAGCGCTCGCGGTGCAGCACCATCACGACTTCCTGGTTGGGGTAGCGCTCGGCCACGTACTCCCTCGCATAGCGCATGCACAGCTCCGGCGTCATCTTCCCGCCGTTGAGGTCGCACTCGTCTGGGAGGAACCCGAGTATCTGGTGCTGCATGTAGGTACACTTGGCACCGGCCTTGCCGGGCCTGTCGTGACCCATGGCCGCCCTCGTGTCTGCCATCTCCTGAAACCAGCGGTCATCGTCGATGATGTTCTGCGTGCCGTGGGCGAGCGCCTTGTCGCGGTCCCAGGAGAGGTAATCCCTGAGTCTCGCGAGGTGCTTCTCGCTGCAGACGCTCGTCTGCTTTATCGCCGTCATGGTCGCCTCCCTAGTCGAGCGAGAGCCCGCTGAATTTGCCGCCCGGCTTGCTCCCGTTCTTCTTCTCCGGCTCGGGCCACTTTGGGCACCAGGTCGAGGCCTCCTCGCGCATCTTCCCAGCAGCTGACTCGTCGAGGCGGCGCTGGTAGGCGCGACGGTTCTCCGCCTCGTGCTCGGGGGTCCCGAGGTCGAAGTGCTCCCTTGTGGGCGTGTTGGTGCAGTCGGTGACGGGGGAGCGGAAGACGCCGGCTCGACATGCGGGCATACCGTTGTCCGCGTGCTTCACGACGATGATCCCGTCCCGGTCCGGGGCCATGTCGCGCCACTCCCAGGGGTGTATCACGTCGTCGGCGCTCTCGCTGTAGGACGTCAAGGAGGACGTGCCCGACGCGGCCCTGCCGCTGCTCGTGCCCTGCGTGTGGCGCGTGGTCTTGCCGATGAGCTCGGTGAAGTACCGGCGATCCTCCTCCTCTGCGAGCTTCATGGCGACCTTCACACCGCAGTTCGCGAGGATTTTCCTGCGGCCGTCTCTCTCGCCATACTTATTGAGTTGGGATACGTCTTGTGTCGCGCCGACCCAGAACGTGCCGTAGCTTCGCCCCAGACTGAGGAGGGCGGGCAGGCACTCGACGCGGGGGAGGTTGCCCCACTCGTCGCCGAGTATCTGCACGGGGCGGGGGAGCCTGCCGCCGTTCACGTCCGCGACCGCCTGGACCGAAGCCCAGAGCTGCGAGAGGAATATCGCCGCGATGCAGTTGTAGGGGGAGCCCTCGTCGAGTACGTGGAGGAAGACGGCACTCTTCTCCGTGAGCACCGTTCGCGGGTCGATGTCGGAGCCAGAGGTCATCCATGCGACCGGCGCGGACGAGAACGGGCGGAGTGCCACCTTGAGCGTCGAGAGGATGCTCCTGAGCTCGTTGCCGCCCGAGGAGACGAACTGCGACGCCCTGCCCTTGGCGGGGTGACCGCTCGGCAGGGAGCGGAAGACGGCCTTCAGAGGCTCGGCCGGGTCGTCGCCCTCGGCCTCGGTGCCACGGTCCAAGACCTCGCAGACGGTCGCGAGGTGCCTCGATCCCTCGGGACACTCGTCAGACATGGAGACCAGCAGGACCAGGGCCGAGAGCAGGCCCCTGGCCGATGCCGTCCAGTGCGAACCCTTGCCCTTCTCGTCATCCTGCACCACGAGCTCCGCGATGGCGTCCGCCGCCTGCTCGGCCTCCTGGTCGCGCCCCTCGGCATGGAGGTCGAGAACCTGCTTGAGCGGGTTGAACCTCTGGCCGCGATAGGGGTGCTGCGTATCGAGCAGGAGGACGCGGTAGCCACGACGGGCAAGCTCGTCGCCCGTGAGCTCTATGAGCTCGTTCTTCACGTCTGAGACGACGAGGGTCGCGGGCTCGGAGCCGTTGGAGGCGTCGCCGTAGCTGAGCAGGTCGATTGAGGGGAGGTAGAGGAAGCGTGATTTACCTGACCCAGTGGCCCCTGATACGAAAATCATCTTCTTCGGCTCGTAGAAATAGCAGGGCTTACCGCGATATTTGGTGAAACCGTAGACGAACCCGCGCGACGAGGGGTTCGTCGAGCCGTCCCAGTTCATGGAGCCCTTCACGACCTCGCGACCCGTCTTGACGTGGGCGTCGCCGAGCACGCCGCCGTCCTCGGCTCGTGATTTGAGGGCGCTTGAGTAGGCGATGAGGGCGCAGGTGCAGAGTGCAAGGAGGAAGACGAACAAGGCCCCGAGGGGATGGGTGACGAACCCGTCCGAGAGCCACCAGCCGAGGACGGTCTCCGCGTCGAACGTTGTGGGAATTGCCGATGCGTCGAGTCCGTACCCGGCGACGAGCATGTCGATGGGGGCGGCGAGTACGGGGCATGCGAGGATCGCTAGGAAAAGGGATGATAGGAGCGCTGTGAGCATCTTGGTTTTCATGATAGTTCTCGATTCTTGGAGATGAGGTTTGAAAGCTGCGAGGCCGTGCTCGACACCAGTCGGACGGCCTCCGTGAGCTGTCGGGCCGTCTGCGCATCCACGCCATAGGCGTTTGCGGCATGGACGGCCTGGTTGAGGTTTCCGCCCTGCTTCTTCATCTGGTGGAGGATTTGCCGCAAGGTCGCCTCGTCGGCGACCTTGACGGGCTTCTGCCTGATGCGGAGGGCAGCTTCGCGCATGAACGTCGATGGGGCCATGTCAAAAGAGGAGGAGCGCGCCATGATGACGGCACGCTCCTCCTCGGTCATGCGGACGTTGATATGCGCGGTCTTGCTGTTGCCGCGCATGGTCTAGCCCTCCTGGTCATAGAAGGTGGCATGGGGCGCGTCGAAGGTGAGCTTGGCGCTCCCAAGCGTGCCATAGCGTGCCTTAAGGACGCGAACGAGCAGGGGACGAACATCTAGCTCTGAGTTGTACCTCCGCTCCTTCTTGTCCCTGCCGTCGACCTGCAGGAAGAGAGCGTTGTCGGAGCCGTAGTCGATACCCTGCGAGCCAGCGAAGACGTTGAGCTCGGTGTTCGCATCGTTGTACTTATCGCGCGCGACGCTGCTTATCAGGAAAACGGGGACGTCATACGTCCGGGCGATGTTGCCCAGGGCTTGGACGCAAGCGGTGATGACAACGCGTTCTTCCGCGCGAACATTGAAATTGGTTGCTGCAATGAGTTGAAGGTAATCCACAAAAACGGCAGGGCGCTGCCCACGTTCGTGAATGCAATCACCGATGCAACGCCCGAGATCTTCCATGGACGTTTGGCTGTCCATGATGCACGAGTTAGGTGCTACGGTCTCGGCGTAGATGGCGCAGGCGTGCTCAAATGCCTCCCTCTTCTCGGGGATGGTCCCGGTCGCCTCGGAAAGGCTGAAGTCTCCGTTGCCGAGGCGCGTGATGCCCTTCTGGGCGATGCGATACGCGGGGAGTTCCGCGGAATAGAAGACGGTGGGCACGCCTTGGGATGCGAGGTCGTCGGAGATGGTCTTGAGGAGCGTCGTCTTGCCGGCAGCGGGTGCCGCTCCGACTATGGTCAGGATTCCGGGTACGACGCCTCCGATGAGCTTGTCGAGAGAGGGGAGGCTGCGTATGTGAGCCATGGGCTTACGCCCGTTCATTTCCTCGATATAGGTCTTGAGCTGATCGGCTTCGACGTTGAATGAGCTATTGGCTACAGGCTGCACGGATCCGACACCTCCAACTCGTGAAGGTACTCAAAAAAGCTGGACTCGATGACGAAGAGGCGGCTATGAAGCTTGAGGCAGCGACCGCTCTCTTTCATGAGCGATGCGGCGGCAACCTCCCCAAGCCCGGTCAGCTCACGAATCTCGGTGACGCCGAGCAGACGCTCGCGTCCTAAGACAATGCGAGGTGAAGCGGGAGTGATACCCGCTTCGTGAACAACAGCGTTGTCCATGGTAATATTCCTTTCGGGTTAGCTCGTCCTCCCCTGAAAGCCGGCAAGCATCGAGGGGGAGGTCGGGCGCCTATGTTAAGAGGCGGCTATGAGCCGTCAATGTTCGTCGAGTATGAGCATGATGCCGTAGGGGTTGCCAGATTCCGGGTCATTTGGCTGTGCCCGAAAATAGCCCGGCCAGGGTGCGCTCTTTAGCTCATCGAGGTTGAGATAGGTTCCGTTTGCATCCCTAACGGGCTCAACCTTGGCCTTGAGCACTTCCTCGTAGCGCGGGTAAGTCGATAGAACGGCCTTGTCGATGGCCTGTGTGGAAGACTCACCGTTGTCAAAGTAGATGAAGTGCGGAACATCGAAGCGCTCGCCGTTTCTCACCTCGACGATTGTTGCGACGGTGCTTTCGGCAGCGTTGTCCTCGTTGACGCTAATCCAATCGGATGCATCAGGCACCAGAATCCGACGCCCATGCATCTGGATGGAGCGCATGGGCTTTGGCTCATGGTATCCATCGGCCAAGATGCCGAAGAGCTCGCAAGCTTGCTTCCAAGCGTTGACCGTATCGTTAGCATCTCGACGAGACAGTACATCCTCGCGGCTTATGGCATCGAGAAGGTCTTGATCATTCTTAAGACCTTCTCGAGCTGTGGCGAGTAGTCGATAAGCCTGTGATGGGCTCAGCCCTAGAATGACGCCGAGAACTGCGTCGATGGCTGCTCCGCGTGACAGAGAGGCCCCGTGCTTTTCTGCGAGGGAGCGGAAGGAATCGATGGCGATATCGGTCCTAGACGACAGGTCAACGCTGCGCTTGGTGCGAGTTTTCTCCTTGTTGAAAATAGACATAGAGTTCACCTCCTTTCCGTAACCTAATTATAAGTACAGACTGTAACCCTATCAAGGTTACAGTCTGTACTTATTTTAAGTTTTCCATTATTTTGAGATGAGCTCGCCAAACGTTTCTGCAGCCTTGCGGTCGTTTGCCTCGATGGCGTGGGAGTAGATGGAGAGCGTCGTACTTGGAGATGCGTGTCCAAGTCTTGCCTGGACAGTCTTCACGTCTGCGCCTTCTCCGATTAGGAGCGTCGCTTGCGTGTGCCGCAGGGCGTGGGGGACGAGCCCACTGTATCCCGTGCCCCTCACGTGCTCTTTGCCGTTTCGCTGGAATCTTCTGGTGATATTGTTGTAGCTCCCAAAGCCGTTATCGACGCAGAAGTCGCGGAACCATCGGTCGAAGTTGTGGCCGTCTACGTTGACGACTGTGGCGTATATGTCATCCTCGATCGTGACGACCTTTATGCCGTTAACGATAGGCGTCTTGTCGTCCTGATCGAGAGTGTATCGGTTGAGCTGCGCCCGCTGTTCCAGCTTCCATTTGCTGAGATAGCAGGCCAGGGAGTCGTTGATTGCTATGGTGCGTCGGCTCATCTTCGATTTTGGCGGTCGGAGAGTCTTGTCATTGGTGAACTGCTTCGACACGCTCAACGTGCGCTGCCCAAGATCGATGTCGCCCCAAGTCAAGCCGAGCATTTCGCCGCGTCGGAGACCACATTGGAGCAAGAGCATGGTGCCCGTTGCCTTGGCCGACAGTGGTTCATCCATGAGGCAAGACAGAAATCGTGAAGCCTCGTCTGCCGTAAGCGGAGTTCTTTCCCTGTAAGTTGGTTTGGGAAGCTTGATTGGCGTGCATGGGTTACGAAGGATGAGCTCGTTATCTACGGCGTCTTGGAGAATCTGTCGCAGTTTGACATGTGTCCCGTGTAGCTCGGCTTCGGACATTCCCTTTTTGCGGGCGTTTGCGTAGATGTGCCGTATATCGTCAGGGTGGAGGTCAGTAAGTCGAATATGGCCGAACATTTCTTGAATGTGGCTAATATAGTTGCCCTCACGGGCATAGGCGAGCGGTGACTTCTTGAAGCCCTCTTCCCTTAGGCTGTGGAAGTTCTCGGCGTACTTTGCGACGGTGAGGTTTCCGTTGTCACGGACGACACCGGAGTTCAACTCCTCCTTGTATTCTTCCAAGGCTTTGCGGAGCATTGCCTGTTGTGTGCGTTTACTCACACCTTCGCAGTGCAGTGTTCTCTTGGATGAGTAGGCGTATTTGCCAGTCTTGGGGTCCTTGCCGAGGTTGAAGCGGTATTGGAACACCCCCTCTTTAACTTGATATACGCTGCCGCTTCCGACGACTCGTGGTTTGGTGCTCATGGTGGGATTCCTTGGGATTAGGCTAGGGGCAAGCCCTTAAAGGCTTGCCCCTAGCCTAATCCCAAAAATCTACCCAAGCAAGAGTATCTGGGTAGAATTAGGGTAGAAAGTTTTTGAAGCCTATATCTCGCGATTCTTGAAACATGCCGTTTTACATGCGGTTATATGAAGTTGTATAAAATTATAAAACACCAGCTCAAATAGAAATACAAGACCTCCTAAAGCGGGTGTCGACGGTTCGAATCCGCCCGGGGGCACCAGAGGAATATCGAGCCCGGTACCGTTACGGTGCCGGGCTCTTTTGGTTTAAGGCATGCCGTAGTATTCGCTGCTTCAGATAAACAAAGCGCCCGCTTGCTGGGGGAGCAAGCGGGCGCCTGTGAGCGAATATGTTTGCGGCGAAAGCCGCGATGAGCGGTGGGGTGGCGACTAGTTGGTCGTACCGGAATCGTCGCCCGTGCTCGTGCCCGAGCCCGAGCCCGAACCAGAAAGTGCGACCGTCAGCGTGATCGTGCTGTCGGTGGACTGCTTGCCGGTGGGGGAGACGCCCGTAACGGTGGCATCCTCGTTACCGCTCACGGGATTGCCGTTCTGGTCACAGAAGCCAATGTTATAGAAACCGGCGTTGTTGAGCGCGGTAACGGCGGCGGAAATGCTCTTGCCGTACAGGTTGCCCGGGACGGTGGCCTTGCCGGACTTCTTGGCGATGACGACGGTAATCGTGGCGCCGGGCTTCTGCTTACCGCTGGGGTTCCAGCTGATCACGGTGCCCTCGGTAACAGAGTCGTTCTCCTGGTAGCTCACGTCGACGCCAAAACCTGCCATATCGAGGGCGTTGCGCGCCTGGGCCTCGGTCATGTCGGTCAGGTCGGGGACGGACGTGGTATCCGGGCCGCTCGAGACCTTGTACGAGATGGTCGTGCCCTTCGCGACTTCCTTACCGGCTCCGGTGCCCTGCTCAAAGACCTGGCCCTCATCGGCCTCGTTGGCCTCCTCGGAGGCGTTGCCCTTCAGGCCAACGCTTGCCAGCGCGGCTTCTGCCTGGTCCTTGGTCAGGCCGACAAGCTGGGGAACCTCAACCTTCTCAGAGGGCTTGGGGCCCTTGGAGATTACCAGGTTCACCTTAGTGCCCTTGGCCTTCTTGGTGTTGCCGTTGGGCGTCTGCTCGGCGACCTTGCCCTCGTCGACATCGTCGTTGTAGCTTTGGTCGATGGTGCCGACCTCGAGGCCGGCTTCCTTGATCAGCTCGACGGCAGTCTGCTGGTCCTTGCCCAGTACGTCGGGCACGGCGACCTGCTCGCCGCCAAAGAGTCCTGTGGCAAAGGCCACCACGATGCCGATGACGGCAACCGCTGCCACCACGGCGGCGATGATCTTGTTCTTGTTGGATTTGGGCTCTTCGACCTCGTAGGAGCCGGTGGAGCCCGAAACCGAGCTACGGGCGGTATTCTGGCCGCTCACGCCCGAGACAGGACGCACCATGGCGCGCGTCTGATCGGAAAGCTCACGAGTCTTGGTGGCGCCCAACTCACCGGGGGCACCGATGATGCGCGTGGGCTCCGAGACGTTGACGGCACGGCCCGACAGGTAGCTGTTGAGCACCTGACGCAGCTCGTCGGCGGTCTGGAAGCGGTTTGCGGGGTCCTTCTCCATGCACTTGAGGATGATGCGCTCAAGGTCGGCGTCGACACCGGAGTTGATCTGGCTCGGCGGAATAGGCAACTCGTTGACCTGCTTGAGTGCGACCGAGATAGCGTCGTCACCGTCAAAGGGAACGCGGCCGGTGGCGCATTCATACATTACGACGCCCAGCGAGTAGATATCCGAGGTGGGGCCGAGGTCCTGACCACGGGTCTGCTCGGGGCTGACGTAGTGGGCGGTTCCCAGCACGTTGTTGTCTTGCGTGAGGTGGCTGTTCTTGGCGCGCGCGATGCCAAAGTCCATCACCTTGATGTTGCCGTCGGGCAGCACCATGATGTTCTGCGGCTTAATGTCGCGGTGGATGATCTCGTGCTTGTGGGCGACCGAAAGCGCGGAGCTGATCTGCGAGCCGATCTGCGCGACCTTCTTGGGGTCGAGGGCGCCGTGGCTCTTGATGCCGCTCTTAAGGTCGGTGCCGCGCAGGTACTCCATGACGATGTAATAGGTGTCGCCGTCCTTGCCCCAATCGTAGACGCCCACGATATAGGGGGAGGAGAGGCCGGCTGCTGCCTGGGCCTCCTGCTTAAAGCGTGCGGCGAAGGTCGCGTCGCCAGCATACTGCGGCAGCATGATCTTGACGGCTACCGTGCGGTCGAGAACCTGGTCCTGTGCACGGTAGACGGTCGCCATGCCGCCTGTTCCCACCTTATCCTTGAGGAGGTATCTTCCCCCGAGGACCCTCTGTTCCATTCCTGCTCCTAACATAACTATTCGCTCAACGATGTGTGTAGTACCTATGATGTGGCCGCTGGGGCCGTGTGACGCGTTGCCGCTAACTCTTCGGCCGCGGCGCGCCTCGGGTGTCCGATTCGATCATGGGCATCACGCTCCCTGTGCGGCAAGCGCCGCGGTCAGGACGATGCCGGCGATCTTGGCGGCCTCGACGTCATGCTTGTCGTAATCCTCTAAGGCCACCGAGATGGCGACCGTGGGTGAATCGTAAGGTGCAAAGCCAACGAACATCGAGTTGACGTTGGTGCCGCCAATCTCGGCCGAGCCGGTCTTGCCGGCGACCTTGACGCCTGGGATCTGGGCATCGGTGCCGGTGCCGGACTGGACGACGGCAAGCATGGCCTGCTTGACCTGGTCGGCCGTGGCGGAGCTGACGGCCTGACCCAGCGAGCGGGACTGCGTGGTCTTGACTACGGTTCCGTCCGGGGCGAGTACCTGGGCTACAAAGTACGGGTCCATGACCACGCCGCTGTTAGCGATGGCGGCGGCAATCACGGCGTTTTGCATGACGGTGGTCTGCGGGCCGGGCGTGTGGTCCATGCCGACAGGCTGGCCGGCGCCGGCCCAGGCGGTCTCCCACTCGGTCATGAGCGACGGGTCGGCCATGATGGAGGCCGCGGAGGTCAGGTCCTGGCCGAGCTTTTGGCCGTAGCCGAAGGCGTTGGCAAACTGCACGAGCGTGTTTGCGCCAACTTCGTTTGCCACCTGGCCAAAGACGACGTTGGAGGACACGGCAAAGGCCTGCTGCAGGCTGATGGTACCGTAGCTCTCGTTGGCATAGTTGGTGACCGGTGCGTTGCCGATGTCCATGGAGCCGGGCGCCTGGTAGGTGCTGGTAAGGCTGGCGGTACCGGTCTCGAGTGCCGCGGAAAGCGTAACGACCTTAAACGTTGAGCCCGGCGTGTACAGCGCGTCCATGGCGCGATTGTACATGGAGCCGTCCTCGCCGCCGCCCGTCTGCAGCAGGGCATCGATGTTGGTGTTGTCGTAGGTGGGCGAGCTGGCACATGCGAGCACCGCGCCGGTACGCGGGTCGATGACCACTACAGCGCCCTTAAAGCCCTTGAGCGCCTGCTCGGCAGCCGTCTGGATGCGCGAGTCGATGGTGAGCTTGGCGGTGTTGCCCGGCTGGGTCTGGCCCGCGAGCGACGCGATGGCGTTGTTCCAGCTGGAGTAGTCCTTAGAACCGGTGAGCGTGTCGTTCATGACGCTCTCGATGGCGGTGGTGCCATACTGCTGGCTCACGTAGCCAACCACGTGCGCTGCCAGGTTGCCGTTGGGGTAGGAGCGTACGTAGGTGCCGTCCTCCTGCTGCAGCGACTCGGCCAGCGTCACGCCGTCGGACGTGATGATGGAACCGCGCTGGATGTACTTGGAGCGGGCGATGGTGTGGTTGTTGGTCGGCATGTCCTGATAGTCCTTGGCCTTGATGACCTGGACATAGGTGAGGTTGCCGATAAGGATGGCGAACAGCGCCGTAAAGGCGAGCACCGCGCGGGTTAGACGGTTGGCGAGCGCCACGCGGCCGAGCACACCGGATTCAGGTGTGTCGAGCAGGCGACGGCGCATGCGCGAGCCGACGGAATGGCTGCCGCTGCCGTAGGAAGACGAGGTGGCAAAGCGCGTGCCCGTCGGGGCGGCGGCAGATGCGACCTGATCATCGGTGATGGCGGCCATGGTGCCGGTGCCGGTAAGCTCGGCCTCGCGTCCGGTCGCCTCGTCACCGGCGCGCAGCAGGAGCGCGACGATGATAAAGCTCGCCAGCAGAGAGGAGCCGCCCTGGCTCATAAAGGGTAGGGTGACGCCGGTCAGCGGGATCAGGCGGGTTACGCCGCCAACGATCAAGAAGGCCTGGAAGCTGATGGCGGCCGTAAGGCCCGTGGCGCTAAAGGCAGCGAGGTCGGATTTAGCGCGGGCAGCCGTGGTCAGGCCGCGAACGGCAAAGAGCATAAAAAGGATGAGCACGGCGCCGCCGCCCAAAAGGCCCATCTCTTCGCCGATAGCCGAGAAGATAAAGTCGGACTCGACGACAGGGATGTTGTTGGCCATGCCGTTGCCGATGCCAACACCGACCAGGCCGCCATCGGCAAGCGAGAAGAGCGACTGGACGATCTGGTAGCCCTGCCCCTGGGCGTCCTTAAACGGATCGACCCAAACTTGGAAGCGCACCTGAACGTGAGACAGGAACTTGTAGGCGCCCACGGCTCCGACGGCTAAGAGCGCAAGGCCGATAACGACATACGAAAAGCGCCCCGTGGCAACGTAGAGCATCAGCAAGAAGATGGTGTAGAACAGCACGGCCGAACCCAGATCGCGTTCGAAGACGACGACGAGCAGGCACACACCCCACACGGCAAACAGCGGCAGCAGCAGTCGCAGGCGAGGGATCTTAAAGCCCAGGATCTTGCGGTTGGAGATGGAGAGCAGCTCGCGGTTCTCGGCCAGGTACCCGGCCAGGAACAGCACGATAAAGACCTTGGCGAACTCGCCAGGCTGGATGGTAAAGCCCGCGATGCGAATCCACAGTTTGGAGCCCGAGATCGTGGTGCCGATAAAGATGGGCAGCATCAGCAGGATGATGCCGATAATGCCAAAGGTGTACTTGTAGCGCATGACCACGTCGAGGTTTTTGACCAGTGCGAGCGTTCCCACCATCAGGGCCACCGAGACAAACAGGATGATGAGCTGTGAGATGGCGAGAGCGGGGGCGAGACGCGTCACGAACGTGATGCCGATGCCCGAAAGCACAAAGACAATGGGCAGGATGGCGGGGTCGGCACCGGGCGCCAAGATGCGCACGGCAATGTGGGCCGCGGCAAAGGCGGCAAAGAGGCCGATCGGCACGGCGAGCGTCTCAAAGGAGATGGCGGCGCCCGCGGTGAGCACGTACATCGCATATAGCAGGATGACGGGGAACGCCGAGGCGATGAGCAAGAGCAGCTCGGTGTTGCGGCGACTCATAAGCGGCACTCCCTTTCTAATTCTTATCGGAGGCTTCGGCCTCGGCGGACTGTTCGGCGGTTTTCTCGGAATCTGATTCGGAGGTCGATCCCTGATTGGTGTTGTCGCGAATCGTTTGCGCGTCGATCACCTGGCGGGTCTGCTCCTCGTCGATCTGGTGGCGGTACTTGGATATCGTGTCCTGCGCATCGTCGACACTTGTTTGCGGAATGCCCGCCTTGAGGCGGTTTTGCGTGTCTTCGGGCAGGTCGGACAGCTTGATGCTGGTTTCGCTTTCGAGCCAGTGGAGCTTGAGTCCGAGTGGCTTGCCGGGCAGGCCGCGCCAGACGGCGACATTGCCCTGGTAGGTACCAAGGTAGTACGAGCCGGTGACACCCGTGTAGGCCCAGATGCCAGCTGCCAGCACAAAGACGAGGGCCAGGATGGCGGCGATAGTAACGTTGCGGCGACGCACGCGTTGCGCCTCGCGCATGACGCCATCGTCAACCAGGTCAACGACTACTACGGTTACGTTGTCGTGGCCGCCGGCGGCAAGCGCCGCGTCCACTAGGTTGTCGACGCAGATTTGCGCGGTTGAGGACTGCGTGGCGATGTTCTCGATATCGCTATCGGGAATCATGCTCGAAAGGCCGTCGGAGCACAGGATCAGACGGTCGCCTTCCTCGATATGCAGAGTGAAGTGGTCGGCATACATGGCGGGGTCCGAGCCCAGCGCACGGGTGATGACCGAACGGTTGGGGTGGACGCGAGCCTCGTCTGCCGTGATCTCGCCAGCGTCCACGAGCTCCTCCACGTAGGAGTGGTCGCGGGTCACGCGGATGAGCGTGCCCTCGTGGAGCAGATAGGCGCGAGAGTCGCCCACGTGGGCGATGGCGAGCGTGTCGTTTTCGATGTAGGCGCAGGTGGCTGTGCAGCCCATGCCGGGCTTGCCCAGGCCGTTCAGGGCCGCCTCGATTACGGCGGCGTTGGCTGCCTCGACGGCTGCGGCCAGGCGTGCTGCGTCGGCGGACTGTGGGGCCGTCTTGGCAATAGTCTCGACGGCGATGGAAGAGGCTACCTCGCCGGCAGCGTGACCACCCATGCCGTCGCATACGCAAAAGAGCGGCGACTGCACCAGGTAGGAATCCTCATTGTGCGGGCGCACGCAGCCAACGTCGGAGCGGGCGCCCCACATGAGTTGCGTGGTGGTGCCGGCATCATAGGTCGAGTCGGTCTCGATGCGCTCCTCGGTCAGGGGTTCAAAGCTCATGGTCGAGCCGGGGTCTTTGAGCTTGGCCTCAACGGCGGCAACGTCGATTTCGGCGGTGTCACCGGGAGAGACGGTGTCGGTCACGGCGTTTGATTCGGAATCGCCGGTGTCCGGGGAGTCGGGCTCCTCGGAAACGCGGGCGGTCGACTCGTCATCTTGCGGGCTGACGTCTATAGGCTCGGGCGCCGGCGTAGACGCGGGCGCAACCTTGGATGCCGGGGCTATGGGAAACGCCGGCGCGGCGGGCTCGGGTGCCGCAAACACCGCAGCGCTCTCGTTGATTGCCGCGGCGACGGGCTCTGCAAAGTGAGCCGGCGCCGGGGTTGCTTCGGGTGCTGTGGGCTGTTCCGCAGCATGTGCGCCGATGGGCGCCGCTGCGGCATCCTCTTCGTCCTCGTTATCGGCGAGATCCGAAATATCATGCGTTACATGCGAAAGAGGCAGGGAGAACACGGTGTCCTCGGGTTCCACGGGTGCGGAGCCCGCTGGAGCGGCGTGGGCCGGCGCAGCTGTGGCGGCGGCCGGTGCCTCGGTCATAGTTGCGGACTTGTTCTCCTCGTCGATCATCGACGGTTCACCTTCATGACCACGTCGCCAATCTGGACTTCGTCGCCTTCGCGCAGCGTCGCGGGCTCCACCAGCTGGCGGCCGTTGACGAGCGTGCCGTTAAGCGAGTTGAGGTCTTCGATGATGAGCGCCGGGCCCTGCAGCGAAAAGCGCGCATGCGAGGCCGAGACGAACGGTTCGTTGATGCAGATGTCCGAAGATGGCGAGCGACCGACGATGACGGGGCCGAGCATGTCTACGTGGATGCCGCGGATACCGCGCGGACCCTTGTCCACATCGATCGTCCAAATGGCCGAGTCGCGGCGCTGTCCGCGCACAAGTCCCACGCCGGTCTTCATGACGGCGAACAGGAAGATATAGAGCAGGGCGACCAGGACGATGCGGCCTGCAAAAAGGACGATATCGATGTTCATAAGCGACTATCCCCTAAATTCAAAGGTGCTCAGGCCAAACGTCAGCAGATCGCCGTTGCGCAGCGGGCAGCGCGTAATGCGGCGGTTGTTGACGAGCGTGCCGTTGGTGGAATTGAGGTCCTCGATCGACCAATCCGAGCCCGTAAAGGTGAGCTGGGCGTGGCGGCGCGACACGTTGGGGTCGCGCAGGGCAATGTCGGAAACTGAGCGCTCGCGACCGATGGTCACCTGTGCGGAGGTGATGCTATGGCTCTCGCCGCTCACGACGTCGACGAGCTGGGCGAGCGGGCGCTGCGGGGCGCGAGTGCTCGCCATGTTGGAGGCGATGCCGGCTGCGGCGCCTAGGCCCACGGCGGCACCGGTCGCGGCGGCTCCGCCCATGCCGGCAAGCGCGTCGCGCGAGACGGTCTGCGGCACCGGGATGGGTGCGGCGGCGGGGTCGGGGACGCTAGGCGCGAAGGGGTCTGCCACGGCAAGCGGGTCGGGAGCGGCGGCGCGAGGCGTCGGCTGTTGCTGGGGCATGGCGGCGGGGCGCTGCTGCTGCGGGGCAGCAAACTGCTGCTGGCCGGCGCGCGGGGCGCTGGCGGCGCGGCTTGCGGCCGAGTTGTTCTGGCCCAGGCCGTTCTGATAGGCGCGCTCTTCTTCGTACAGGCGGCCGAGCGTGGGGGCATCGACGTTCTCGGCAAAGACCGAGAACTTGCCGGCGCGCAGCTGCGGATCGATCATAAAGCGCACGAGGGGCTCGCCGACAAAGACATAGCGGCGCTTTTCGGCCTGCGCCTTCACAAACTCGCGGACCTCGCGCGAAAGCTCGGGGTAGAACGGGGCGAGCATGGGATCGTCGTCGGCGGCGATCAGGATGGTATAGAGTGCCGGCGCCGTGTTGACGCCGTTGATCACCAGAGTCTGATCCTCCATGTCGCGAGCGGCCTGCTTGGCAAGCTTCTTAAAGGAGAACGGGGCACGGGTGGCACCGAAGATGCCGGCCACGTGGTCCTCGAAGATGTTCAGGAAGTTCACGAAAGATCACTCTCCGTATAAGTTCTTTGGTATCCGAGCAAATATAGGCATATCCCAACGATTATAGAGGATAGGGTTCCCGCAACCGCCGCCTTGGCGACGACCGCGGCTGCAAGGCTGGCAATTTCCATATGGTGTGCAAGACAGGACGCCGCTGCGCAGCCGATGCCGGTGACAGCGATGGCGGCGATTGCGGCAAGGTTTGAGCCCTGATCGGCACGCTTGGCATGGGCATTGAGCAGCGCAGATGACGCCGCGGCAGTTGCCGCTACCAGCACAAAGGCAGCCCAAAGGAGCGGGTCTCCCAGCGCTGCGGCAACGTTACCGAGCCCCAGCACGCCTCCGGCTGAAAGCGCGACCGTGGCCAGACGGGCAAAAAGCGCGCCCATGCCCGTTGCCGCGGCGGCGCTTGCCGGGCCGAGCCAAAATGACGCGACGCCGGCGGCGACCCCAGCTGCCAGGAAGGTATTGCCGGTCAGACAGCCAAGCGCGAGTGCACAGGTGAGCGTGGCGCTCGCGGCAGTCTCGGTGCGACCCCAGGCGATCCACCAACCGGACATGGCGGCGGCAAAGATCACCGCGACGGGCAGCATCGACAGGATGCCCTGTGCCTGCATGGTGGCGTTGGCCATGAGCACCAAAAAGCCCACAGCCGAGATGGCCGAGCCAATCTGGGGGGCCAGGCCAGCCGCCGCTCCGATCGCGATGGCCGCAATGACCAGGCCGGGAAACGCCGCGACCCCGGCCGTTTGCATCAGCAAAAAGCTAAAGGTGCCGCACGTTAGCGCCGAGATAGTGCGCATGGTGTAGTCGCGCGCATGGCTCCAGCGCGTGCCCGCCCAGCCAAGTGCGGGGTTGACCTCGATGGCGTCGTCCTCGTAGTGCGACGGCTCGATATCGTCGAGCTCCTGCTCGTCATCCGAAAGTTCGCCAACCATTTGCTCTAGGCTGCGACGGCCCTCGCGCACGCTGCCCAGACCGGCAAGGAGCTGGTCGCAAAATGCCTCGATGCTGCTGGGGCGGTCCTGCGGCATGGGGGAGAGCGCGCTCATGAGCGCGGCCTCGGCTCCCGGGGGAAAGTGTGGTATCAGCTCGCTGGGATAGGTGGCGCCGCCGATGATGCGGTCGAGCGAGTCGGCGGGCGTGGCCGCCATAAAGGGAGCGCTGCCGCACAGGCCCTCGTAGATTACACAGGCGAGGGCAAAGACATCGGCGCGCTCATCGACCGTGCCGGTCTCGATATCGAGCTGCTCGGGCGGCATGTAGCCGATGGTGCCGCCGCGCGAGCCGCCAAAGCCACCGGCGGACGACAGTCGCGCCATGCCAAAGTCGGTGAGCTTTACATTGCCCGAGTGGTCGATGAGCACGTTGGCGGGCTTAATGTCCAAGTGGAGTACGCCATTACTGTGGGCGAAGGTGAGCGCCTGGCCTAGGGCATCGGCAATGGCCGCGGCCTCGTCAAAGGTAAGTGAGTGACCGTCCACGCGGTGCAAAAACTCGGCCAGCGACATGCCATCGACATATTCCATAACCAGGTAGGCATAGGCTGTGTCGTGCGTAAAGTCGATGACCTGCACGATATTGGGATGTTGAAGCATGGCGGCAGTGTGCGCCTCGCGCAGGACATCCATGATGTCGCTGGCGGGCATGCCGGCGCCGTTGATAAGGGGGATGCGCTTAATGGCGACGCGGCGGCGCAGGTGCGTGTCGCGGCAGATCTCGATGGAGCCAAAACCGCCGGTCGCAAGTGTCTCGAGCGGCTGGTACCGCTTGAGCAGCTCGCGAGAGCTGGTGCCCTCCAAGGGAACGTCCGGCGAGAACCGGGCGGTATGTTGCGAGAAAAGCGGCATGGCCAACCCTCGTGCGTTTAAAGTTCGTTTGCGAGCGGCGGGCGCGGAGCCGAGCCGTTCGCGGTGGCATAGATGCTGCTAGTGTAGCACGCTCGGGTGCATGGGGAGGATAGCGGGATGCGAGGCTGCCTGTCTGGCTTGGCCTTAGCGCTTCTTCTTGTCCTTCTTCTGCTTGCGCTGCTTGCCCTTGGTCTCCTGGGGCTTGTCGCCCTGCTTGGCCTCGGCGGCGGCCTTCTCGGCCTTCATTTTCTTCTTCTTGGTCTCGATGCGGAGTTTTTTGTTGATGCGCGCCTTGAGGAAGGGACCGAACTGCTCGGCATCGCCGCGGACAAAGGTGTCCTTAGGGATCGTCACGCCCTGGTCGGCGAACATGGCCACAAAGATGCGCTCGCCGTCGAGCACGTGGTCGAGCTTTTCAAACGGGAAGAACTGCGACTTGCCGCTCTTGCCCCAAACCATCAGGCCGTCCTCGTTGGCGGCGACGCGGCGATAACGGCCACCCATGGACTCGTCGGCCTCGACGGCGTCGATAAAGTCGCGGGCGAGGGTGTGGTGCAGGTTTTTGCTCCACCAGGCCAAAAAGGCGCCGAATACGATCAAGACGACGCCAAACTTGATCCAGTTGCCGCCGGCCACCAGCATGCCGATGCCGATGAGCGCGGCAATTGCCGCGGCGACATACAACGAGCCGCGACGCCTGGGCGAGGCGACCAGGCGGGCGAAGTCGGTGACCAGGTCGTTTTCGTACTGGTACTCGTTGAGGTACAGGATGCCGTCGTCGGCTGCGGCCTGCTCCTCGAGCGCGACCTCGACCTGGTCGGCTGCTTCGGAGGGAACGAGGTTGCTCTCTGCGTCTGCCATGCTCTTTGGACTCCTATCGCGGCGGGCTCGCCGTACGGGTTATTATAAATGCAGTATGCCGTGCGACCGCATGGCCGTCGCGGCAACAAGACTCAGTATACCCGGGGGAGCACCCATGGAATCGTTGTACCGAAAGTATCGCCCGCTCACCTTCGACTCCGTGGTGGGCCAGCAGCATATCGTCTCGACGCTCGAGCACGCCATCACCGAGGGACGCCTGTCCCACGCCTACCTGTTCTGCGGACCGCGCGGCACGGGCAAGACTACCATGGCGCGCATTCTGGCCAAGGCGCTGCTGTGCCGCAATGCCGAGGCGGCGCGCACCGAGGGTGCAAGCGGCTGCATGCCTGACGGTACTTGCGAGGAGTGCGAGCTCATTGCCGAGGGCAACCACCCGGATGTCTACGAGCTCGATGCCGCAAGCCGTACCGGCGTGGACAACGTGCGCGAGGAGATCATCAACTCCGTCAACTTTGCCCCGGTGCGCGGCAAGTACAAGATCTATATCATCGACGAGGTCCACATGCTCACGACGGCGGCGTTCAACGCGCTGCTCAAGACGCTTGAGGAGCCGCCGGCACACGTGATCTTTGTGCTGTGCACCACCGACCCGCAAAAGATTCTGGAGACCATCCTCTCGCGCTGCCAGCGTTTCGATTTCCATCGCATCGGCAACGAGGATATCGAGCATCGCCTGTCTTACGTGTGCGAGCAGGAGGGCTTCGATTACGACGACGAGGCGCTGGCCATTGTGGCGCGCCATGCCAAGGGCGGCATGCGCGACGCGTTGTCCACGCTGGAGCAGCTGAGCGTTTTTGGCAACGGCGCCGTGCATGCGGACGATGCCCGCTCGCTTTTGGGCGAGGTTTCGGACCAGATCCTGGGCGAGTTTGCCCGCGCCATTGCCGATCGCGATGTTGCCGAACTCTATGGACTGATTCGTGCGCAGGTCGAGGAGGGCAATGACCTGCTTGAGCTGACGCGCGACCTGGTGGCGCATGTGCGTGACGTGTATGTTGCCTGCGTTGCCGGTGCCCGTGCCGAGCTGTTTGAGGGCGGCTCGGAGCAGGCCGAGGCGCTTGCTGCCGAGGCCGCTGCCTTTGGCGAGCATCCTGCTGACCGCCTGGCCCGTGTGCTGACAGTACTCGACGATGCCGCGCTGGAGATGAGGGGCGCGAGCGACGTGCGCCTGGTGCTCGAGATTGCCTGTACGCGTCTGGCACGTCCCGAGGCTGATTTAACGATTGAGGCATTGGCCGAGCGCGTGGCACGCCTGGAGGCCATGGTCGCCAACGGCGCCGTGCCGGCGAGTGTGGCTGCTGCTCAGGCTGCCGCGCCTGCCGCATCCGTATCCGCTGCTGCCCAACAGCCGACGCTCATTTCGGGCGCCCGTGCTGCTACGTCCGCGCATCAGGGTGGCATGCCTTGGGACCGCGGCGCTGCTGTTCCGGCTGCCCAGCCTGCTCCCCGTTCTGCGTCCGTGTCAGCTTCCGAGTCTGCAGCGCCTGCACCTCAGCCTGCGCCGGCTCCGGCGCCTCGGCCCGTTGCGGCCCCCGCGTCTGCCACCGCTCCGGCACCTAAGCCCCAGTCCAACAATGGCGCCCAGGTTGCCGCCGCCGGTGCTGCCGAGACACCCGCGGTCGAGGATGCCGGCGAGCTCCAGCGCAAATGGGCCGAGGTTGTCGAGCGTGTCAAGGCGCGTCAGGCTTCCTACGCAGGGCTTTTGCTCAACGCCCGCGCCACGGCCGACGACGGCTCCAAGCTCACGGTCTCGTTCCCCGCGGGTTCGACTTTTGCCATTAAGATGCTCGGTCGCGCCGATACGCAGTCGGTGGTCCTGCCGACGGTCTGCGCGGTCTTCGGTCGTCGTACCGTCGACTATGTCCTGGATGGGGGTGGCACGCCGGCTCCTCAACATGAGGAGCATTCTCCATCTGCACGGGCTGCGGCATCTGCGGACCCGCAACCCGTGTCCTCGGCGGCCCCTGTATCCTCGAGCGCCAGCGCGCCGCAGCAGCAAACGGCACCGGTAGCGGCATCGACCCCGTCGGCGCCTAAGCCCGCGGCGCCCAAACCGGCTGCTCCGACACCCGCGCCCAAGCCCGTCTCGCCCGCGCTCAAGTCGTCTGACCTGGGCAAAGCCCCCTGGCTACGCTCCGACAACCCCGCCGGTGCTCCTGCCACGGGTAAGCTCCCGACCGAGCCCGCACCCCGTGCGCCCGAGCGCTCGGCTGCCCCCAAGGCTCAGCCTGTCGCGCAGTCCGCGCCGTGGGAATCCGAGCAGGTGCCCTACGATGACGCTATGGTCGGCGGCTTCGCCGGCGATGCGAGCGGGGACGATCTGCCTCCGTTCGACGTGCCGGGTGCGGCGTCCGCGCCCAAGTCCGCTGCAACTGCCCCCAAAGAGGAGGACGCTCCTGCAGCTCCTTGGGAGTCCAACCCCGGTGCGGGCAGTCCCTTCGGCCATCAGGGTGCAGCCCCGAGCATCCCGCAGACCGAGGACGAGGCCAAAGACCTCATCCGCAGCGTCTTCGGTCAGGCCACCATCTTCAAACCGGTGGAGTAGCTGCGCAGGCGGGTATACTGCTCAAGAAGAGAACCCTTTGAACGGAGCGAGCTTATGATGTGGGAATATGTCCGCCTTGAGGACGATACGCAAGTTTCGTATTCCGAAGTCCGTGAGGACAATACGGTGAAGGTCGTTGTGGAGCGCCCACGCGATTGGGGTTTTGACACGGCGGAGTGCATCTTGCCGGCATTCAATTGGGTGTCGCACGAGGGCTTTAGCGAAGCAGACCTCAAAGAACTCGATGATTTTGTACGCAACAACGCCCCGCTCATCTTGCGTTTTGCTTACGAAGGCGGACGGGTCTATGCCTAGTCTTTTCCGACTCGGGCCGTACATCATCTTTTTCTGGACAGGGGAGAACGGCGAGCCCGTCCATGTTCATATCGCGGTCAAGCGCCCCACCGCCGAGGCGACCAAGATATGGCTTACCCGCTCCGGCGGATGCAAGCTGGCCCATAACAAGGGCGATATTCCTGCTCGGGATTTACGCGATATCATGCAGTTTGTTTCATCTAACCATGCGCTGATTTGCAAACGCTGGAAAGAAACAACCGGTGGCCTGTCGTTTTACTGTTGAGAATCGCTTGCTGGGCTTAGGACCCCTAGCTCTTTAGGGGCTTTTTATCCGGGTGCATTTGTATTTCGGACATGTGTAGTGTGGCGCCGCGTATGTCGCATTCGAGCAGACAGGTACGTGACGGTCGGCCTAGGATGCTGAGGTCGATGCGATACGTCGCGCGGCTGTCCGTGTACTCGACTTGCTCGGCGTTGACGGTTGCTCCGATTGCCAAATAAACGCCTGGCTCGGCATCGACAATCTTGGCGTCCGCTATCTTGACCTTGAACTCCTGGTAGAGGGACGGGCTGTTGTAGTAAATGGTTCGGGTTCCGTCGGTGCACTCATCGGTCGCTTCCCATTTGACGGCGGGCTGGTCCGAGCTGGCTACTAACAGTTCTGCTCCAAAGGCTATAGCGTGGGCGATGACAACCAGCAATGCCCAGCCGGCAAAGAGATAGATAACCAAATATAGAGCGGGGTGTTTTGAGCGGATGTTTTGGAGCGCGTCGGGGGCATTCATGGGGCACCTCCAAATTGCTATCTATGACAATCAAATTATACCCTGCCGCCATGTGCGCCGCCTCGAGCAGCGGTTCGGCATTTAGCTATTTAGTGGCACATATGAAATGCCGGATTCGGCTCTACTAGATTGAGTGTGCGATATTATGCAGCCTTGCATAATTCGACCTTGCATAATCTTTGCGTGCGGTTTGTATTGGAGGACATGTATATCGACTGAGGTAGCGTGTCCGCCCCGCTCGCTGGCCCCGCGCCGTGGTACGATTTTTGAGTTTGAAAGTCCCGCCGTGCTCCGGCTGCCCTTGCAGCTCGTTGTGCGGCCGCACGTAAAGGAGCCATTATGGCCGGTATGAACATGCAGCAGATGATGAAGCAGGCTCGCAAGATGCAGGAGCAGCTTGCCGCCGCGCAGGAGAACCTCAAGTCCCAGACCGTCGACGCCTCTGCCGGCGGCGGCATGGTCAAGGTGACCGTTAACGGCGAGATGGAGCTCGTCAACCTCACCATCGATCCCGATGCGCTCGATCCCGAGGACGTCGATATGCTGCAGGATATGATCATGGCTGCCGTCAACGAGGCCGTCCGCGGCGTCAACGAGCTCGCCAACAAGCAGATGGGCGCCATCACCGGCGGCCTCAACATCCCGGGCATGCCGTTCTAAGACACGCATATATATGAGTGCCAACCACAGTCTGCAAAAACTGCTCGATGAGCTGGGCCGTCTGCCGGGCATTGGTCCCAAGTCGGCCCAGCGCATCGCCTATTACCTGTTGGAGGCCGACGCCGAGGAGGCGCGCCGCCTGGCCGAGGCCATCCTGGAGGTCAAGCAGGAGGTCCACTTTTGCAGCCGCTGCTTTAACTACGCCACGGCCGACGAGTGCTCCATCTGCCAGGACCCGATGCGCGATACCACTCGCATTTGCGTGGTGGGCGAGCCGCGCGATGTCCAGGCGATCGAGCGCACGGGCAGCTACCACGGCCTCTACCACGTATTGGGCGGCGTGATCAGTCCCATGGACAAGATTGGTCCCGAGCAGTTGCACATCCGCGAGCTGCTGGCGCGTCTGGGCTACGAGGATATCCATGAGGTCATCATCGCCACCAACCCCAACATCGAGGGCGAGACCACGGCGAGCTATCTGGCCCGTACCATCAAGCCGTTGGGCGTCGAGGTGTCGCGTCTGGCAAGCGGCCTTCCCGTGGGCGGCGACTTGGAGTATGCCGACGAGCTTACGCTTGGCCGCGCCATCGAGGCCCGCCGCGCGATTTAGGTGGCGAGCCTGCTCCTGCCGTATGTTTTCCTCGCGACGCACGGGGTAGTTATAATTTCCCCGTGCGACTGTGAGTTTGTTGTGCAACAAAGATGCTTCGTATCCGCTTATCGCATGGATGCTTCCGCTCGCATCCTTAATTTGTCCATTCGTTGCGCAACCTTTTTGGTTCGCTGATACACTCAAATATGGATTCGAATGAATGCGCCGCTCCCGAGCGGCGTGTTTTTGTTGGAGGAGAACGCATGCGGCCCGGTGGCACTCAGACAAAGCGCGGCGCCGCGGTGCGCATACGACGCCGACTGGGCTTGGCGCCGCGGGCGTACGCACTGCTATCGTGCTCGCTGGTGCTGGTCATAGCTGGCGTTTCTGCCTATGGCATGACCGTGCCGTCCATGATGCAGGCGCATGCCGCACGCGAACCGCGCGTGGGGCATGAGGTCAAAAGCGATCTGGGCACCACGACTGGATATGCTTGGGCAAGTGTGGTCGGGCATATTGTGTTTGGCACCGACGATGCGGACGGCGCCGAGGCCCCGGACAACGAAGTCACGCTTGCCAATGGCAAAACCATCGTGCTCACCAACACCAAGATCATCGATCGGTTGTCCAACAATAGCGTGGCGGCAACGGTGAATAAGGTCGAGCAGCAAAAGGAGCAGGACGCCCAGCAGTCCGGAAAGCCCGGTAGCTCGGATACTTCTGGCTCCGGCTCGGATTCATCGAGTTCGGGCGGCGGCTCTGGGTCGGGTTCCTCTACCGGAGGGTCTGGAAACGGCGGCTCGACGGGCGGCAACACTGACAACGATGCAAACTCCGGCGGCCTTTCCGCTGCCGAGGAAGAGAGCATTCACAGTTGGCTTGTGACCAAGTACAACATGCTCGACGGCTATGTTTCTCGTGCCAATGACGTAGTCTCGACCTATAACTCTACGGGAGATCCCAGGCCGTGCGACAGCCTGGTCGGGGAGATGTTTGTCATTCGAGCCGAGTTCGGTCGTCAGACATTCTCGCCCCGGTCAAAGTGGTATCAGCAGTATGCCAATCTGTGGGGCTGTTACACCAACCTATGTCAATGGGTCGGCCATTACGGCGATGATGACGTCGCGCTCGGTAACTTCAACAATAACGTGGCGGCGCTTGCCCTATGATGACCGATCTTGCATCTACCACACCACAATCGCTCGGTCGCGATCCCATGGTCGGCCTGCGCCTGGCGCGTGTCGACGGGTTTGAGCCGGCCATTGCGCTCGGTCAGGACGAACTGCCTACCTATCTGCGTCGTTTTACGATGCTGTTTGCCGACGATGCCACCATGCGCCGTGGCGGTATCGGCCGCGTGACGCGTGCCGTCAACGCCCAAGGCGAGGCTGTGGCGCTCAAGCAGCTCATCTTGCCGGCGCGCGATGAGTTCGACGACGATGCCGCTCACGAGGCGCTGGTCGCCAAGTTCAAGGCGGCGTTTCGCGAGGAATACGAATGTCATCGTGCCCTTTCGGGCCTTAAGGGCTTTCCCCGCCTCTATGGCTGGGGCGAGGTCGACGGTGTGCCTGCAATTGTCATGGAATGGGTCGAGGGCGAGACGCTTGCCCGCTTGCGTTCGCGACTCGCCGTGGACGATGCCGGACGCCTGTCGCCGCTTGTGGCGGCGCGTCTGGGTCGCGACCTGTTCGATCTGCTCTGCCGTATGAGCCTGGTGGGCGAGGGCTTTGTCCATCGCGATATCTCGCCCGCTAATATTATGGTGCGCACGGCGCGTCTACCGCTTGACCGGCAGCTTGCCGAGGGCACCTTTGACCTGTGCCTGATCGACTTTGGCTCGTCGCTGGCGCTTGAGCCTGCGTCGGCCGTGGCCGGTACCGGCGGCAAGGCGTCGTTTACGGACCGTTATGCCACGCTGCGTCGCGCGACGGTTGCCTATGCCCCGCCCGAGATGCTCACCGACGATATTCCCGACCTGAGCGCTTTGCGTATGTCGCCGGCGATTGACGTATACGCCGCGGCAAGCACGGTTTACGAGCTCATTGCCGGCGTCGCGCCATACGAAGCCGCGCCGAGTACTTCGGGTGCCTCGGGTTCGCGCAAAAAGACGCGCGACATCGCGAGCCCCTACCGTCTCAAGATGGACACGCGGCCCGACTATCCTATTGGTGCCCATGCGCCCGGTTGTGATTTGACTCAGCTGCTTCGTCGTGAGCCCGATGTGGCGCTCGCCGCGGCCGAGCAGGCCCAGCAGCTAGGGCTTGAGCCGGATTCCGAAGAGCTACGCGATGCGCTGGCGTTTGTCGATGCCCAGCTGTTCGACGTGGTGATGGCCTGTCTGTCCAGCCATCAAAAAGATCGTCCCGAGCCGGCGGCGGTCGAGGCGGCGCTCTCGGCGTTTTGTGACCACTATGCGCAAAATGTCGGTCGTTCGCTTCGCGGCGAGCCGCTCACGCCGTGCCCCATGGATGCGTCTGGCCGCGCGGTTCGTCGCGCGCTGATGGTCGGCGCGACGGTCGTCTGTGGCGTGGTTTGGGCTGTGGTCGTGGTTTCGGCCGCGCTGCTGGCGTCGGGCGCTCGCGTGACGGCGACTTTGGGATCGCTCGTGTGGTCTGGGTCGCTACCGGGTATTATTGCCGCACTGGCGTTGGCGCTGCCAGGCATAGCCGGCGTTGCCGCGGGGGCACTTGCGCGCGATCGGCGCTCGGGCTTCCTGCAGGGTGTGCTTGCGCTTTCTGCCTGCGAGGTTCCGGTGCTGGTTGTGGCTGCATGTAGCGTATTTTCCCAACGCGCCGTGATGGGCGGCCTTGTTGCCGCTCTGGTTGCAACCTATACGCTTACGTGGTTTTTGCTTGCGATGGGCTTTGCCTTTGAACTTCCCGTTTCGGCACCGCGACGCACAAAAGCCCAGATGGCGACTCCGCTTGCCGGTGGAGCCGCAGCTGTCCGTACTTTTGGCGGACCTGTCGAAGTATCGTCCGATTCTATTTCTACGACCAAGGAGGCCTAGGTCATGGCATCTCAAGTTGAGCTCACCCCATGCGGGGCCATGTTTGACATCTTTAAGCGCGCGGCGCATCTGAGCCATATCGAGCTGTGCGGCTTGGTGCTTTCGTCCCGTCCGCTCGCCGACGGCCGCAGCCCGCAGAGCCGAGCCGCCGATCGCTCTTGGGTTTCCCGCTTTATCGTTCGCGCGCCGGTCGGCACGCTTCAGCAGCGCTACTTTGCCGAATACGGTACCTCGGCTGCGCGTATTATGTCGCAACTGGCCCTGCGCCAGCGCAATCCCATGGACTCCACGGCTGTGATCAATATGGTGTGCGGTCCTGCAGGTGAACCGATGGTACGCGCGCTCGAAGAGTGCCACCAGGACACGAATCTCTATCGCAACGCGCTCGATCGCCTGTCCCAGGCGGCGGAACTCATGCCCGCCGAGCGCGCCGAGGCCGTGCTGGTGCTGTTTGTCGCCGTCGGTTGTTCGGCGGATGTGCGGTCCTCGGTGAACTATGCCATCGACTACGCGCACGCGACCTGTGGCGGAGGCACCTCCACGCCGCGTTCGCTTGGCATGTCGATGACCGCGGGCGAACGCGAACCCGCCCCGGCGCACCCCTTGGGCTTGCTGCGCGTACAAAACAGTTTTGTCGTGAGCGCCCCGCGCTGGATTCAGCCGAGTGAGCAGGGTGTTGAGATTGGCGCGCTGGCCACTGGTGAGGGCGATATTACCGACGTCGGCGACGATGTCTCGGCCCGCCATGCCCATATCTGGTGCGATGCTCAAAATATCTGGCACGTCGAGGACTTGTCGTCCACCAACGGAACCGTGGTGGTAAACGGGGCCACGCGCGTCTGCATTCAGGTCGAACCCGGCCGTTCCGCCCAACTCAATCCCGGCGACGAGCTCAAGCTCGGCGAATCCACTACCTACGCCATTCTCTTCGGTGCCCTCTAGCCGGCAGTTAGGGACGTTCCTTTTAATATGAGCAGGACATTGTCAAGAGGCAAAATCGGGCCTGGCCCCAACGATATGGGGTCAGGCCCTCTCCCTATATCAACCCGTCCGCGGCGACCTCGGCGTGTCTTACCGACGCTCGTCTTTGCAGTTTAATATCCGCCCGCGGCGATCTCTCGCTGGGCAATCCGTTGCTACGGCTGAGGCTTCTACGTCGAACCGACAGTCTGTGCACGCGTGTGGCGCCCTGGGCGCTCGCAGAAAAGGGACCTGAGGTTCGCCTCAACGGCTTCGGATCGAACCGCTTCCGGGGTGATCGGCTTATGTGCGGGGGAGCGGCCCCCTACGCCTCCTCGGCCATGAGGCCGACCGCCCACACCCAGCAGGCGAGCTCGCGCGCCGTGGCCACGTTCGCCTTGTTGTTGTGGACCCCGCGCGCGAGCAGCGCCTCCCGCCTCTCGACCAGCCTCCGCACGCCCTTGGCGGCATGCCTGCGGGCGACCCGGTCCGGGGCCTGGCCCCTGGCGAGGTCCTTCGGCCGCCCCGAGCACGTCAGGTAGTGCCACGCGGCCTCGACCAGCGCCTTCCTCAGGTGCTTGTTGCCCGCCTTGGTGATCGCGCCCCTGCGGTCGCTCTCCCCGCTGGAGTGCTCGGAGGGCGTCAGGCCGACCCATGCGGCGAACGACCGGGCATTCCTGAACCTCGAGAACT
The DNA here is from genome assembly GCA_046979165.1 of Collinsella sp. GTDB lineage: Bacteria > Actinomycetota > Coriobacteriia > Coriobacteriales > Coriobacteriaceae > Collinsella. The sequence continues at coordinate 281,748 of JBKWJT010000002.1, read as the reverse complement.
CGCCGGCCTCGAACACGAGGTCGGCGGCCGTCGCGGTGTCGACGCCCTTGAGGCAGCGCAGGGAGTCGACCCTCCTCCTCCACCTGGGCTTGCGGGCCTCGGCCTCGACGAGCCCCTCGAGCCTCGCCTTCTCCTCCGCCGCCCGCCTGACCGCGTCGACGTAGTAGGCGAGCACCTCCTCGTCGGCCCTCTCCGCGAACCTTATCGACTCGATCCAGGACCAGTGCGCCCGGGTCCAGTTGCCCTTCCTGCGGCCGGTGGGCGTCCTCTCGTCGAAGGCGAGCCCGTGCCTGAGCAGGAACTTGGAGAGCCGCTGCTTCGAGCGCGAGAGGTCGTCCCTCGCGTCCTCGAGCGCCCTGGTCAGGTCGCGGGCGGCCTCGCACTCGTCGTCGGGGACCCACACCTCGACCACGTTGCCGACCGACAGCATGCGGGCGAGGAACTCGGCGTCGTTGCGGTCGTTCTTCCTGCGCCTGTCCGCGCTGGGCTTGATCATCTTCGAGACGGCGCCGACCACGCAGTCGACCCCGAGGCCGGAGAGCCTCTTCTGCAGGTCGAACCCCGTGACCCCGGATTCGTACACGCACCTGGCCTTTGGGTCCACGGACCGCACCCACTCCGCGACGGCGCCGGCGTCGTAGCCGAAGGTCGCGGCACGTACCTCCCCGGTCATGACGTCGAGGGAGACGGCCTTTATCGAGCGGGCGTGGACGTCGAGGCCGATGAAGGTGGTAGTATCGAGCATGGGAGCCCCTTCCATGAATGCGGCGTGGCCGCCACGGTTGGATTAGACACTCACCATTGTCGGCCTAATCCGCGGTCTTTCATGCAGCAGGGGCTCTCAATGTTTTTATGTCCTGCTCATATCGTCTCTGCCGGCACTTGGGGACACTCCTTGGCGCACCAGAGCCGGTCGCCCAGGGATGGAGGGGGCATTTTGGCCCTTGGCAGTCACCCAAGGTAAACCTTTACCGCCCGCCTATATTTGCCGAAATTACACTTGACGGCGGGGTACAATAAACCCGCATGCGGATTTCCGTTGCGGGCGCTTCCCATCGCCGGGGCGTGCCCGGGAGCATCCGGCATGCGGCCTTTGCGGCGCTCGGTCATGTGCAAGACGGGTAGCTGGGCTTGTGGAGCGCGTGCAGCCCTCCTCGCCTCGGCATGCCTTCTCTCCACGCCATGTACCTGCTGCTGAGCCTGCCTGCCAGATGATTGGAAGCAACAGCGAAAATCCCATCACGCCAACATCCCGGCGATCGCCGGGGCCTGTATACCTATATGAGAGGAGAGGGGTATATGGCGCGTAAGTTTAAGTCTATGGACGGCAACGAGGCGGCCGCATATGTTTCGTATGCGTACACCGAGGTAGCGGGAATCTATCCCATTACGCCGTCCAGCCCGATGGCCGACCATGTCGACCAGTGGGCGGCCCAGGGTCGCAAGAATATCTTCGGCACCCCGGTCAAGGTCGTCGAGATGGAGTCCGAGGCAGGTGCAGCCGGTACCGTTCACGGTTCGCTGGGCGCCGGTGCTCTGACCACCACCTACACGGCTTCTCAGGGTCTGCTCCTGATGATCCCGAACATGTACAAGATCGCGGGCGAGCAGCTCCCGGGCGTCTTCCACGTCTCCGCGCGTTGCGTCGCTTCCCACGCCCTGAACATCTTTGGCGATCACTCCGACGTCATGGCCTGCCGCCAGACCGGTTTCGCCATGCTCGCCGAGGGCAACGTCCAGGAGGTCATGGACCTCTCGCCGGTGGCTCACCTTGCCGCCATCGAGGGTAAGACCCCGTTCCTTAACTTCTTCGACGGCTTCCGCACCAGCCACGAGATCCAGAAGGTCGCCATGTGGGACTACAAGGATCTGGCCGAGATGTGCGACATGGACGCCGTCCAGGCTTTCCGCGACCACGCGCTCAACCCTGAGCACCCGCACACCCGCGGCAGCCACGAGAACGGCGATATCTTCTTCCAGAACCGTGAGGCCTGCAACAAGGTCTACGACGAGCTTCCCGCCGTCGTCGAGGGCTACATGAAGAAGATCAACGAGAAGCTCGGCACCGATTACGGCCTGTTCAACTACTACGGCGCTCCCGATGCCGACCGCGTCGTCGTGTGCATGGGCTCCTTCTGCGACGTGCTCGAGGAAGTCATCGACTACCTCAACGCCCACGGCGAGAAGGTCGGCCTGGTCAAGGTCCGTCTGTTCCGTCCGTTCTCCATCAAGCACTTCGTCGACGTTCTCCCCGAGACCGTCCAGAAGATCGCCGTCATGGACCGTACCAAGGAGCCGGGTTCCATCGGCGAGCCGCTCTACCAGGACGTCGTCTCCGCTCTCTACGAGGCCGGCAAGACGGGCATCAAGGTCGTCGGCGGCCGTTATGGCCTGGGCAGCAAGGACACGCCTCCCGCGTCCGCGTTCGCTGTCTTCGAGGAGCTCAAGAAGGACGAGCCCAAGCGCGAGTTCACCATCGGCATTGTCGATGACGTGACCAACCTGAGCCTGCCCGAGGCCGAGGATGCGCCCAACACCGCAGCCCCCGGCACCATCGAGTGCAAGTTCTGGGGTCTGGGTGGCGACGGTACCGTCGGCGCCAACAAGAACTCGATCAAGATCATCGGCGACCACACCGACAAGTACGTCCAGGCCTACTTCCAGTACGACTCCAAGAAGACCGGCGGCGTCACCGTCTCGCACCTGCGCTTTGGTGATTCCCCGATTCGCTCGCCGTACTACGTGACCAAGGCCGACTTTGTCGCCTGCCATAACCCCAGCTACATCGTTAAGGGCTTCAAGATGGTCCGCGACGTCAAGCCGGGCGGCACCTTCCTGGTCAACTGCCAGTGGAGCGACGAGGAGTTCGCCGAGCACATGCCCGCCGTGGCCAAGCGCTACATCGCGAACAACAACGTCAACGTCTACCTGATCGACGCTATCGACCTGGCCGCTAAGGTCGGCATGGGCAAGCGCACCAACACGGTGCTCCAGTCCGCCTTCTTCGCGCTGGCCAAGGTCCTGCCCGCCGAGGACGCCCTGCAGTACATGAAGGACGCGGCTACCAAGTCCTACATGAAGAAGGGCCAGGCTATCGTCGACGCCAACCACAAGGCCATCGATGCCGGCGCTACCGCCTTCCGTAAGTTCGAGGTTCCGGCCGACTGGGCTACCGCCGAGGATGCCGCTCCCGTCGAGCTCTCCGAGGAGACCAAGTCCGCTATCGCCCAGCAGGTCAAGAACCTGCTCGAGCCCATCGATCGCATGGACGGCGACAGCCTGCCTGTTTCCGCCTTCGTCGATTGCGCCGACGGCCAGTTTGAGCTGGGCGCCTCCGCATACGAGAAGCGCGGCGTCGCCGTGGTCGTTCCCCACTGGGACGAGACCAAGTGCATCCAGTGCAACCAGTGCGCCTATGTGTGTCCGCATGCCACCATCCGTCCGTTCGCGATGACCGAGGACGAGGCTGCCGCCGCGCCCGAGGCCACCCGCACGCTCGACGCCATGGGCCCCAAGGCCAAGGGCATGAAGTTCACCATGGCTGTGTCCCCGCTCGACTGCATGGGTTGCACCAACTGCGTCAAGGTTTGCCCCAAGGGCGCCCTCGAGATGGTTCCCACCGAGCAGGAGATGGACCAGCAGCCCGTTTGGGACTACATGGTCGAGAACGTCTCCGAGAAGAAGGAGCTCATCGCGGCCAACGTCAAGGGCAGCCAGTTTAAGCAGCCCTACCTGGAGTTCTCCGGCTCCTGCGCCGGCTGCGCCGAGACCGCCTATGCACGTCTGGTGACCCAGGTCGCCGGCGACCGCATGTTCATTTCCAACGCCACTGGCTGCTCCTCCATTTGGGGCAACCCCGCTGCCACCGCTCCTTACTGCAAGGACAAGGACGGTCACGGCCCGGCGTGGAACAACTCCCTGTTCGAGGACAATGCCGAGCACGGTCTGGGCATGGCCGTTGGCTATGAGGCCGTTCAGCACAAGCTGATCGCCGCTACCCAGGACATCATCGCTGCCGATGGTCCGTCCGATGAGCTCAAGGCCGCCGGCCAGGCTTGGATCGACTCCGTCAACGACGCCGAGGCCTCCAAGACCGCTGCCGCTGCCTACGTTGCCGAGCTCGAGAAGTGCGGCTGCGACGCTTCCAAGGCGATCCTCGCCGACAAGGCTTACCTCACCAAGAAGTCCTTCTGGATTTTCGGCGGCGACGGCTGGGCCTACGACATCGGCTTCGGTGGCCTGGACCACGTCCTGGCTTCCGGCCACAACGTCAACGTCTTCGTCTTCGACACCGAGGTCTACTCCAACACCGGTGGTCAGGCCTCCAAGGCCTCGAACCTGGGCCAGGTCGCTCAGTTCGCCGCTGCCGGTAAGGTGACCAAGAAGAAGTCTCTGGCCGAGATTGCCATGAGCTACGGCTACGTCTACGTGGCGCAGGTCGCCATGGGCGCCAACCCGGCTCAGACCCTCAAGGCCATTCACGAGGCCGAGGCCTACGACGGCCCGTCCCTCATCATCGGCTACAGCCCCTGCGAGATGCACTCCATCAAGAAGGGCGGCATGCAGAACTGCCAGGCCGAGATGAAGAAGGCTGTCGAGTGCGGTTACTGGAACCTCTTCCGCTTCAACCCCGAGGCTGCTGCCGGCAAGAAGTTCTCGCTCGATTCCAAGGAGCCCGCGGGCGGTTATCAGGAGTTCCTGATGAACGAGGCCCGTTACGCTTCGCTGACGCGTTCCTTCCCCGAGCGCGCCGAGGAGCTCTTCAAGGAGAATGAGCAGGCCGCTATGGACCGTTATCAGCACCTGCTGAAGCTCAAGACGGTGTACAACGAGGCTTAGGTCTCCCGCCGCAGGATCTGAGGGCTAACCTTCGCGGACGTCCTCGGACATGAAAGAACCCCCGCTGCGCACTACGTGCGGCGGGGGTTCTTTCGTCCTGCGGAGTGTCCGCGAAGGTTAGCCCTCAGATCCTGCTACGACTACGTCCTCGGATTGTGGGGCTGAATGAAGGACGTGGTTGGTGGGGCCTTTTGTCCCGGTCGCTGTTTCGCGGCAACGCCGCGAAAGGCGCGCCTCTTTGGGCATGGAGGGGGACTTGGTCGTTGCCGCCTTCTGTCCCTTGGCTTTTTCGCGGCTTTGCCGCGAAACGCGCGGCGCGGACTTCCTGGCTATTCCTTTTGATGGATGAAAAGCCGCTTGTTTTTGCAGGGGTGCATACTCGTCCAATAAGTGCATAGAATCTCGTATAGTGCGAGTAAGATTTTGCGCTGTCTGTTTTATGTTTAGCAAAGATACAGTTTGCATAATCTGGTCTAATCCCTGCTCTATTAAAATAAAGTTGCACGTAAATGACGTAGATATGCTTGAGCTGGGTTTCTTTACGCTGAGCGGGCAAAAGCGACCGTTCACCGTTCAACTATTTTCAAAATGAATAAAATGAGCGATAAAGAGAATATAAACCTTAATAAACTCGCGTATCGCACGGGCGCGGGTTATTAAAGGGTTGTAGGCCTTTTACAGAAAGGATTCCAGCAATGTCTAAGCCTCTTGGCAAGCCCGATCGTATCGTCGTCGCCCTTGGCGGCAACGCCCTCGGCAACAACCCCGTTGAGCAGATCGAGGCCGTGAGCAACACCGCCCACGCTCTCCTCGGCCTGATCGAGCAGGGCAACGAGATCATCATCACCCACGGCAACGGCCCGCAGGTCGGCATGATCCAGAACGCCTTCGCCGCCGCCCACGACGCCATCGGCACCCCCGAGATGCCGCTGCCCGAGTGCGGCGCCATGTCCCAGGGCTACATCGGCTATCATCTGCAGCAGGGCATTGGCCGCGAGATGCACAAGCGCTATAAGCGTTGGCACGCCGCAACCGTCGTCACCCAGATCGAGTGCGACCCGGACGACCCCGCGTTCAAGAACCCGACCAAGCCGATCGGCCCCTTCTACACCGAGGAGCAGGCCAAGGAGTTCATGGCCGAGGATCCTTCCAAGGTCTTCGTCGAGGATTCCGGTCGCGGCTGGCGTCGCGTCGTCGCTTCCCCCGACCCCAAGAAGATCGTCGAGGCCGACTCCATCCTCAACCTGCTCGACAACGAGTTCATCGTCATCGCCTGCGGTGGCGGCGGCATCCCCGTCGTCCGCGACTACGAGAACAAGGGCTGCTACAAGGGCGTTCCCGCCGTCATCGACAAGGACCTGGGCGGCGAGCTGCTGGCCGAGGACTGCGACGCCGACGTTCTGTTCCTGCTGACCGCCGTTGAGCATGTCGCCATCAACTTTGGCAAGCCCAACCAGGAGGAGCTCGAGGACATTACCGCCGACGAGGCCGAGCGCCTGGCCGACGAGGGCCAGTTCGGCAAGGGTTCCATGGAGCCCAAGGTCCGCGCCGCCATCAAGTTCGCCCGTTCCCGCAAGGGCCGCACCTGCATCATCGGCGCCCTGGACAAGGCCGCCGAGACCATGGCCGGCCTCTCCGGTACCCGCATCCACGAGTAGTCTCTGCTCCATTGCCTCTCTCGTGGGCGCCAGGCAAGGCGCCCACAAACTAGCCTCTCTTCATGAGCCCCGCAGTCCGCTCCGACTGCGGGGCTTTTGCTATTCACCTAGTCCCCGATGGGTGGGTAGTCATTGGGGACGTTCTTAAACGACTAGTCAAACAAGAACGTCCTCAATGACTACTAATTTAAATCTGTCCCCAATGACTGCAGAAAGCGCATCTCACACCGACGCATTGCTTTCGGGCCCTCTCTCCGTGCTCCCTATGAGTTCAGCTGGACTCCCCGCAACCTGTTCCGCGTTGGCGGAACGAGCGCGACGTGGAGTGTCATTCTTTACCGCGTTAGACTAGACGCAGGGAAAGGAGGAGGACATGGATGCTCGCGTTAAGCAGCTTGTAAATATGATCGAGGACGATCAGCCTGTCGCTGTCGCGGTGCTTGCCAAGCGTCTCGAGGTAAGCGAGCGCGCCGTGAGAAACTATATCCATCGCGCAAACGACAAGCTTGCGGGGGTTGCACGCATCGTTGGCAGCAAAGGGCAATATCGTATCGATGTTGCACATGCAGATGAGCTTGCTCGCTTGCTAGACGGTGCGGCTCTGGCCCATCCGGGCATTCCTGATACGCGCGACGGCCGTGTGTCCTTCCTTCTTAACGACCTTCTCATGCGGTCCCAGTGGGTGACGATTGAGGAGTATGCGGATTTACTCTACGTTTCGGCGCGAACTCTGTCCAATGACATGCGTCTGGTAGAGCAGAAACTCGCCCAATTTGACTTGATGCTCGAAAAGCGCCCTCGCTACGGAATCCGCGTTGCGGGTGGGGAGTCGCAACGGCGTCTGTGTCTGGCCTCACTGGTGAGGCCCGTGTTGCCCGACACCGACGATGCAGAGCTCGCCGAGCGCCTGCGGGCCATCGCCGCATGTGTGGACGATGCCCTGACTGCCTCGCCCGTCACGGTGAGCTCGCTGGCATCCCGCAATCTCATCATGCATCTTTACATCGCTCTTGGCCGCATCGAGCAGGGCTGCTATGTCCCGGCTGCAGAATCGGACGTTTTAAAGCTGGAGGGAACGCGCGAATACGCTGCGGCTTTCCAGATTGCCGCAAACATCAAGGATGCCCTGGGCGTGAGCATGCCCCGAGAAGAGGTTGCCTTTATCGCAATCCATTTGCTCGGCAGGGGCACGGGCGTGCCCGAGAAGGGCTCGGCCGTTATCTCGGACGAGATGTGGGAGATCGCTTCCGAGATGGTATGTGCGGTCAACGATGAGTTTAGGTTTGACTTTAGCAGCGATCTTGAACTTCGCATGAACCTTGCTCGGCATATTGGCCCTCTGGGTTATCGCCTTGAATATCACATGCATATGGATAACCCCATGCTGCCCGATATCAAGACGAGGTTTCCGTTGGCCTATTCGATGGCGGCCGGCACCTCGCAGGTACTCGAGCGTCATTTTGGCAGCCAGCCCTCTGATGAGGAGCTCGGCTACATCGCCATGGCATTTGCCCTGGCCCTCGAGCAGCAAGCCGACCAGCCGCGTCGCAAGCGCATCCTGATCGTGTGCGCCTCGGGAGCGGGAAGCGCCCGTATGCTCGAGCACCAGTACCGCAAGCAGTTTGGCATGTATATCGATTCGATTGAGACATGCGATGTCGCCCGCGTGGGAACGTTCGATTTTTCGCACATCGACTACGTGTTCACAACGGTGCCGCTCAACGTCAAGTTGCCCGTGCCCGTCCGCGAGGCCGATTTCTTCTTGGAGACGAGCGATGTCAACGCTATCCGCAAGGTGCTGAGCGACGACACTGCGCAATCGGACTCCGTAAGCTCTTTCTTTAGCCGTGCCCTGTTCTTCAACCGCGTTGAGGCGTCGTCGAAGCAGGCCGTTCTCCGATATCTCTCCGAGCGCGCCGTCGAGAGCGGCCGTGTCGATGCCCAGTTTGCCCAAGAGGTCGCCGAGCGCGAGAGCGCGAGTGCCACCTCGTTTGGCAATGGGGTAGCCATGCCCCATGGGATGCATCCCTTGAGCGCCGAGGCCTTTGTTACCGTGGGCCTGCTCGAACACCCCATTCTTTGGGACGAATACGGCCATGAGGTCGATATCGTCTTTATGGTGTCGTTTGCCCGGTCGGGCGGCGATGAGGCGCGGATCTTGAGCTCACTGCTCGCCGAGATCTTTATGGACCGCCAGGGGGTCGAGCGCCTACGCGAGCGCCGGTCCTGGCATGAGCTGATGGCGCTTGTGCAAGCGCATACGGCTTAAGACTTCTTTTGTCGATAACCCTGTCTGTCTACCTGCAATAAACCTCGAGGATTGCGGGCGGGAGATAGGCGTTTCGAATATTCAAGTACAAACCAAACATCACGGGAGAGGAGACCGTTATGGACGATCAGGGAACCGAGATGGTTTCGTTTCAGCTGGTCGCTGCAGCGGGAGAGGCACGCAGCCTTGCCTTCGAAGCCCTTGAAAAGGCAAAAGCGGGGGATTTTGACGCCGCCGCCAAACTCATGAAGCAGTCAAAGGATGCGGGAATCAAGGCTCACCACATCCAAACGCAGCTGCTTTCGACTGAGGCAGCGGGCGAGCATCTGTCGGTGGATGTGTTGCTGGTCCATGCTCAGGACCACCTCATGTGCTCCATGCTTGCTCAGGAGCTCGTGCAGGAGCTGATCTGCCTGTATGAGTGCACTGCAACCAAGAACGCCTAGCGGCGTGCGGTGACTATCCAACCAATCAATGCGAAGGGAATCCCTTATGAAGATCCTTCTTGTTTGCGCAGCTGGTCTGTCTACAAGCATTCTGATGAAGAAACTCGAGAAATATGCGGAGCAAAACGGCATCGAGCTCGATATCGATGCGGTGGGTATCGGCGAGTATCAGGAGACGTGCGCCAATTATGACGTGCTGCTCTTGGGGCCGCAGGTGTCCTACCAGCTCAACACCGTCAAGCAGGGGAGCGGTAAGCCGACCGCGGTCATCCCCGCACAGGACTACGGCATGGGCAACGCCGCCAACGTGCTGGCACTCGCCCAGTCGCTGTTGGGTTAGGAGGCAACCATGGAGAAGTTCATGACCCTGCTTCAGGAAAAACTGACCCCTATCGCCAATTTCTGCGGCACCGAGCGCCACTTTGCCTCCATGCAAAAGGGCTTTATGAGCGCGATCAGCTTCATCTTGGTATCTGCCGTCTTTATGATCCTCGCCAACCCGCCGGTCACGGCCGACCTGGTGGCGCAGGGCGGGTTCTGGTCCGTCTTTGGCCCTTGGCTCGATTTTGCCACGGCCAATAAGCTCACGCTGCTCATTCCCTTCAACATGACGATGGGCATACTGTCGGTGATCGTGACGTTCGCAATCGCCTATAACCTGGCGGGCACCTACAAGATGCCCAAGCTTAACGCCGGTATGACCTCGCTGGTGATGTTCCTGATCGCCGCGGCGCCGTCGTCCTACTACCAGCTTGCTGACGAGTCCGTGCTCCAGGCGGTCCCCTGCACCTATCTGGGTGCGCAGGGCCTGTTTACCGCCATCATCGTTGCCTTGGTCTCCGTCGAGGTCACGCGCTTCTGCCAGACCAAGGGCATCACCATCAAGATGCCCGATGGCGTGCCGCCGTTTTTGTCCGAAACCTTTGGCGCCATCGTACCTATGCTCGCCAACATCCTCATCTTCTTTGGCGGCAACCTGCTGATCCAGATGATCGATCCCGCGCTGTCCATCCCCTCGGTTATCGAGAAGCTGCTCGCTGCCCCGCTTTCCGTCGCAGTTGACTCTGTGCCCGGCGCACTGCTTATCTGCTTCATGACGCTGCTGTTTTGGTGCTTTGGCGTCCACGGCAACATGATCGTAATGCCCATCACCGCCCCGGTCACGCTTGCCGCCTTTGCCGCCAACGCCTCGCTCTATGCTGCCGGGCAGCCGCTTGAGTTCCACCCGGCGCTCATGTCGTTGGCCATCAACCTCATCGGCGGCACGGGTAATACGTTCTCTTTTGTGGCGCTCTGCGCGTTTAGGGCAAAGTCGCAGCAGCTCAAGGCATTTGGCAGGGCATCGATCGTGCCGAGCTTCTTCCGTATCTCCGAGCCCGCGATCTTCGGCGCGCCCATCATCTTCAACCCGATCCTCATGATTCCGTTTGTGCTAGGCGGCATGATCTCGGCCCTGCTGTATTGGGGTGCGGTCTCACTGGGTCTTGTCTCTAACTTCTACATCTTGGTGAGCGGCACGTTCCCCATCTTCGTTCAGGGCTTTGTCCAGTGCCTCGACCCGCGCATCTGGGTGTTTACGATCGTTTTGATCGTGGTCATGGCTGTGGTCTGGTACCCGTTCTTTAAGGTGTACGATAACCAGCTCCTGGCTCAGGAGCAGGAGAACGCCGCGGCAGCTTCTGCCGAGGATGCTGAGTAGCATGAGTTACTTTGACAGAACGTCTGCCGCCGGTATGCCCGAGGGCTTTTTGTGGGGTGGTGCCCTCGCCGCCAACCAGGCCGAAGGGGGCTGGAACGAGGGCGGCCGCGGCATGTCGCACTCCGACCTGATCCCACAGGGTTCCGACCGCTGGGATGTAATGTTTGGCAGGCAAAAGCCCGTGGACGATCCGGACAGGCTGTATCCATGCCGCTGGGGCAACGACTTCTTCCATCATTGGCACGAGGATGTCGAGCTCTTTGCCGAGATGGGCTTTAAGTGCCTGCGTCTTTCAATTTGCTGGAGCCGTATTTTTCCCACAGGGATGGAGACCGAGCCCAACGGCGAGGGCTTGGAGTTTTACCGTCAGGTATTCGAGGCGCTGCGCGAGCATGGAATCGAGCCGCTTGTGACGCTGTCGCACTACGACTATCCGTTGGCTCTGGTCGAGCGCTATGGTGGCTGGCAAAGCCGAGAGATGATCGAGCGGTATGCGCACTACGTCGAGACCGTCGGACGCGCGTACCAGGGCCTCGTGCGTTATTGGCTTACGTTCAACGAGATCAACAGCGTGGCGCTGTCCTATCTCAACGCGGGTGTCACGCTCGAGGATGAGCGTGACCGTGCAGCCGTGACCGCGGCGTTCTCGCACCATATGTTTATGGCGAGCGCTCGCGCTGTCGAGATTCTGCACAAGATCGATCCCGCAAACAAGGTGGGTTGCATGGTCGCTGCCGGTGCGACCTATCCGTACCGTTGTGCGCCCGAGGACGTATGGCTTGCGTATGAGGAGGACCGCGGCCGCTACTTCTACACAGACGTGATGGCTGCGGGCGCCTATCCTGCTTGGAAGCTGCGTGCACTCGAGAAAGAGGGTGTTCACGTGCCCTTTGAGCCGGGCGATACGGAGTATCTGGCAGAGCATACGGTCGACTTCATCTCGTTCTCGTACTATTGCTCGCGCTTGGTGTGCGCCGATGATCAGGTGATCGCCGAGAAGGCGGAGGGCAACGTGTTCCCGACGTTGCGCAATCCGTACCTCAAGGATAAAGAGACTGCCTGGAAGTGGCAGATCGATGCGCTGGGTTTGCGCGTGACGCTTGCCGGCTACCACGATCGTTACCATCTTCCGCTCTTTATCGCCGAGAACGGTGTGGGCGGACTCGATGCGCTGGAAGACGGCAAAGTCCACGATGCGTATCATATTGATTACCTGCGAAGGCATATTCTTGCGCTGCGCGATGCAATTGTCGAGGACGGTGTTGACCTGATGGGATACACGCCGTGGGGCTGTATCGATTTGGTGTCGGCCTCGACGGGGCAGATGAAGAAGCGCTATGGCTTTGTTTATGTTGATGCCGATGATATGGGCAAAGGCACGTTCGATCGCTACCGAAAGGACAGCTTCTGCTGGTACCAAAAGGTCATTGCATCAAATGGCGAGGACTTGAGTTAACTCTTGCAGGTCTGTTGCCCCCGCGGTCCGCTTCGGCCGCGGGGGCTTTTGTTATTGAGGCGGCTGTTCATGAGGAGCATTGCAGGCTGCGGAAACCCGGCACTTGGGGACGTTCCTTTCCTGCCGGCAGCTTGGGACAGTCCTTAAAGGCCGCATCGATCAACTGCGGAAAGCACATCCCAGAATGAGCGTCCAACATGGGGTGCGGTTTCCCTTGAGGCCCTCAATCGGAAAATGCATCCCGGATTATTGTCGAAAAGCGGTCCCTAGTTTCCCAAACGGGCCGCTAACGGAAAGCGCACCCCGCTATTGGGCCCCAAAGCAGGATGCGCTTTCCGTGCTGGCAGTTCCAAGCAGTTCGGGATGGCCCTTTTCGTCTGCTCTCGGCCGGCGTCCGTAAGACTGTCCCCGACGACCACTCATTTAAGTCTGTCCCCAATGAGTGCCCAATGACTAGTAGTAGGCCCACATGGCTTCGGCTTCATTGAGGACCTCTACGACGCCCCAGCGGCGGGCGCTGCGGCTGGCCGAGTTGGGATCGAAGACTCCAATCTGGTCGGCGTCGTCAATACCGTAAAGCACAATGTAGTGGCCCACGTTGGTAAAGGTGCCCGGCCGAACGGCGGCGATGACGGGCGCTCCCGAACGCAGCGCCTGAGTCATCGATTCGCGATCGTTATGGAGCTCCGTTCCGTTAAGTCCCAACTGCCACGCGCCGCTTGTCATAAACGACCATTCGGTTGCACCGGTGGGGGCGTAATTGCCCGCCTCGGAAAGCGCGCACATATCGACGGGGGTCATATCGGTGCGTCCCGTCTTAAAGATATAGACCATGGTGAGGCACGTGGGCCCGCAGGCATTTTGGCGGATGGTGCCGCCGGCGTAAGACAGCTCCGACCACGCAGGGTCGATCTGATAGATATGGGGCATCGTGCCGGCTTGCCATTGCGAGCGTGGGGTCGAAAAGGCGAAAGAATAACCGGGCGCGACGGGGGCCTTGAGCAGCTTGTCCTCGGCGGTGGGCTCGAGACCGGCCGAGCCGTGGGACATACAGGAGCTCATAAACACAAAGACCAGACAGGTGAGGATAGAGCACAGTGCGAGGCGAAGTCGACGAGCCGGCAGGGCGGGGGCATTCACGTGCGATGTCGAGCGGTAGGGCTTGCCGTCGCGTCCACCTTGGGGATGCGAAAAGAAGCGGTTGATATGGATGCCGGGCTGACGTGCGCCGTTGCGGCGCAGTTGCGGAACCTCGGCTTGATGCTGTCGAGTGCGCGCGCCTAAGCGGCTGTCTTGCTGCGCGCTTGTGCCCGTGCGCGGACGGCCACTTTGCCGTGTTTTGCTTGCCTGCTGCCGAGACGAAGGCCTGGGTTGCTCTTGAGGACGTTGCGGATTGCTGCTTGTGGCACTTCCGGGCGTCGGCGTGGTACGGCCAGCAAGGCGAACGCTTTGTCGCCGTTGATCACCGTCGTTGTATCCGTATGCCATTCGTACCGCCTTGTCTCATGTATAACCTGTCCATCCTACAAAAAAGATGTGCAACAAATGGGTCCGCGCGTCAAAAGCTCGGTAAACGGTACGAAAGGCGCAAAACACACGGCCTCAAAAACATCTCTATATGCGTCCGATGAACGTACGCCCGTCGGACGGGCGGCAACAATGAGCGGCAAACCGTGCCGTTCGTCCCAAAAACGGCGCCGCTCGTTTTGCAGTTCTGCCTTCGGTCGAGCTACAAGCGGAGCTGCTGCGCCAAGGCCGTATCTTAAAGCCACGAAATAAAAGAGCGCGGCAAAACAGACCGCGCAAGGGGTGACGTCAAGGGGCGTCAAAAAGGAAAGGAGGGGAACAATGGCGGACAAGAACGCAGAAGTTGCAGTCGAGGATAACGGCGGCATGAAGAAAACGCTTTCGCTCTGGAACTTCTTCACCATCGGTTTCGGTGCCATCATCGGTACCGGTTGGGTTCTGCAGGTCGGCGACTGGATGGTCGTGGGCGGCGGTCCCGTTCCCGCTATGATCGCATTCCTCTTGGGTGCAATCTTCCTCGTGCCCGTCGGAGCTGTTTTCGGTGAGCTCACGGCTGCTATCCCCATCTCGGGCGGCATCGTCGAGTATGTCGATCGTAGCTTTGGCCGTACGCTGAGCTACATCACCGGTTGGCTTTTGGCCCTGGGCAACGGCATCCTGTGCCCGTGGGAGGCCATCGCCATTTCGACCCTCGTGTCCGAGATGTTCGGCAGCCTGCCCGGTCTTGAGTGGCTGCGCGCCGTTAAGCTCTACACCATCCTGGGCGCCGACGTTTACCTGTTCCCGACGCTGATCGCGCTCGGCTTCGCAGCCTACGTCATCTTCCTCAACTTCCGCGGTGCCAGCTCGGCCGCCAAGCTCCAGGCCTTCCTGACCAAGGCTCTGCTCTGCGGCATGCTGCTCGCCATGGGCGTCTCGCTGTTCACCGGCTCGCCGGACAACGCCATGCCCGTGTTCTCCCAGGTCACCGGCGCTGGCGGCGGTAAGGCCGCTACCGAGGGCACCAGCCTGTTCGCCGGCATCGTGTCGGTCCTGGTTCTGACCCCGTTCTTCTACGCCGGTTTCGACACCATTCCTCAGCAGGCTGAGGAAGCAGCCGAGGGCCTCAACTGGAACAAGTTCGGCAAGATCATCTCCCTGGCTCTGCTGGCCGCCGGCGGCTTCTACATGGTCTGCATCTACTCGTTCGGCACCATTCTCGACTGGCATGAGTTTGTTAAGAGCCCGGTTCCCGCGCTTGCCTGCCTCAAGGGCATCAACATGCTTCTGTACCTGGCCATGCTCGTCATCGCCACGCTTGGACCCATGGGCCCGATGAACTCCTTCTACGGCGCCACGAGCCGCATCATGCTTGCCATGGGCCGCAAGGGCCAGCTGCCCGAGCAGTTCGCCGAGGTCGACCCCAAGTCCGGCGCTCCCAAGCTCGCCTGCGTCGTTCTGGGCGCCATCACCGTCGTCGGTCCGTTCCTGGGCAAGAACATGCTCATCCCTCTGACCAACGTGTCGGCTCTCGCCTTCATCTTCTCCTGCGGCATGGTCGCCCTCGCTTGCCTGCGCATGCGCTTCACCGAGCCCGACCTGCCTCGTCCCTACGAGGTGCCCGGCGGCAAGTTTGGCATCGGCCTCGCTATCGCTGCCTGCGCCATCATCATCGGCCTGCTCGTGATTCCGTTCTCTCCCGCCTCCCTCAACATGGTGGAGTGGAGCATCGTGATCGGCTGGCTGGCCGTCGGCCTGGCTCTCATGGCCTTCACCAATTCCCGCAAAAAGTAACGCCTAGCCGGGGCGGATCGGGTGCGCGGTGCCCTCTCTCCCGCGCACCGAACCCGGCATCACTTGGGTAGCTTTGTGAGGCCGCGACCCAACACGGCCTCGCCCACATATATGGATCCATAAGGAGGAACCATGTCCACTAAGTATGCAATCGTTGGCGGCAAGCTCATCGACGGTACCGGTGCCGAGCCGTTCGAGAACTCCCTCGTTCTCGTCGACGACAACGGCAAGATCGAGTACGCCGGCGCCATGCAGGACCTTCCCGAGGGCGTTGAGGTCATCGACGCCGCCGGCAAGACCGTCCTTCCCGGCCTGATCGACACCCACCTGCACTTCTCGGGCAACTTGACCGACGATGACACCGACTGGGTCATGCAGCCGCTCCTCGAGAAGCAGGCCGTCGCCGTCAAGCAGGCCTACGACTGCCTCACCCACGGCCTCACCACCGTCTGCGAGATCGGCCGCTTTGGTATCCAGATCCGTGACTGCATCGACAAGGGCGTCTTCAAGGGCCCGCGCGTTCTGGCCACCGGCCTTGGCTTCTGCCGCGTTGCCGGCCACGGCGACTCCCACCACTGCAGCCAGGAGCTCAACAAGGAATCGCACCCCTGGGGCGATCAGGTCGACGGTCCTTGGGATCTGCGCAAGGCCGTCCGCCGTCGCCTGCGCGAGAACCCCGATGCCATCAAGATCTGGGCTACCGGTGGCGGCATCTGGCGCTGGGACTCCGGCCGCGACCAGCACTACTGCTCCGAGGAGATTCAGGCCGTGGTCGAAGAGGCAAAGATGGTCGGCATCCCCGTGTGGAGCCACTGCTACAACAACCACGCCGCTGCCTACGATTCCGTTCGCTTTGGCTGCGAGCAGCTGATTCACGGCTTCGATATCGATGAGCGCACCATGGACCTCATGGCCGAGCAGGGCACCTTCTTCACTCCGACGATCGCCTTCCTGCCCACCTGGTACGCCACCTATCCGCCCGTCTACGTTCCCGAGCTGCACGACAAGTACGAGGGCACTCTGGTCGAGAAGGAGCTGCAGCGCAACTACGACTGCCTGCGCGAGGCCAAGAAGCGCGGCGTCGTCATGACGATCGGCTCCGACTCCTTCTCCTTCGTCACCCCGTACGGCACTTGCTCCATCGAGGAGATGTACGAGTTCGTCGACAAGATCGGCTTCACTCCGGTCGAGACCATCACCTGCGCCACCCTCAACGGTGCCAAGATGTGCCACATCGAGGACGAGACCGGTTCCATCGAGGCCGGCAAGTGCGCCGACCTGCTGGTCGTCAACGGTGACGTCGCCGCCGACATCCACGTGCTCAACACCGACAACATGGACGTCATCATGAAGGACGGCTGGATTGTCGAGGGCGGCACCTTCGGCGAGGCAAACAAGTACAGCGCCTAAGCTACCGTTCATCGATGGCTTGATGTAAAACACAGTATTTGATTGCATAATGCAATGGAGAGGGTCGCTTGCGGCCCTCTTTATTGCTATGGGGTGCGTCAGTAAGAAGGAGATGACGGTGGATCTCAATAGGCTGATTCTGGGCAAGAGCTACAACTCTACCAAGGTCTTTCGTACCGCTCAGCATGTGGTTCAAGCCATCTTGCTCGGTATTGTCGTTCCGCTGCTTATCCTGCTGCTCATCTGGGATCTAACCGATAATCCCAATCCCGTTCCGGCCGTTGTCGTCATTGCCGGCTTGGTCATGCTGTGCTTCTTCTTCTCGTACGTCTTTGTCGTTCCCGACGACCTCACATCGAGCGCAACCGACCGCACGCTCGCCATCGCTTCAAAAATATTCGCCTACACGTCGCGCGGCCTTACGCCCGAAGCTGCCCTGGGCGCCTCTAAGATCATCCTGTCCGAAACTATCGCCTCTGCCATCTGCTTTACCGACGGCAAGCAGGTGTTGGCAAGCTGGGGCGAGGACTCGGCAAAATGCCCCGCGGGCACCCCGGTGGTGCTGCGGACTACGCTCAACGTGATCAACAGCGGCGAGCAAAGCGTGTTCTCGCGCGATGCCTCGACCGAGACAGGTGGCTACTTTCCGCGCCTGCGCGCCGGTATTGTCGCACCGCTTACCGTGCGCGGGCATTGCGTGGGCACGCTCGAGCTGTATTATCCCCGTCTGAGCAGCATCGATATGCGCCAGACGGCGCTTGCCTCGGGCTTTGCTGACCTCATTTCCACGCAGCTTGCGAGCTTTGAGCTCGAGCGCCAGGACGAGCTTACGGCCCGCGTGGAGCTGCGCGCCTTGCAATCGCAGGTCGATCCTCATTTTCTATTCAATACCATTAGCACGATCGTGTCGCTCGTTCGAACCGAGTCCGACAAGGCGCGATCGCTGCTGATCGACTTCTCCAACTACTACCGTCAGACGCTTTCTGATTCCGATACCCTCACAACGCTCGAGCACGAGGTGGAACAGGGCACTCGCTATATCAATCTTATGCAGGCTCGTTATGGCGACGGCCGTCTGCGCGTCTCGGTCGATATCGACTTTGAGGTGCGCGATTGCATGGTGCCGCCGTTTATCTTGCAGCCGTTGCTCGAAAACTGCATCAAGCACGCGCAGCGCGAGACCGAGCCGCTTTCTATTCATGTTAGGGCTTTCGAGACCGATGACGGTTTGGAGATCATCGTCGAGGACGACGGCATCGGTATGAGCGAAGAAGTCTGCGCGCATCTGTTTGAGCAGCATCGCCTGGAGGAGCCCGAGAGCATTACCGCCGACGGCTCCGTCAAGCGAGGTTGCGGCCTGGCGCTCTTCAACGTGCTTCAGCGCATCCATTTCTTTTACGGAGAAGATTCCGGCATGCGCGTGAAGTCCCAGGAGGGCGTGGGAACGCAGGTCATCGTCGAGCTGAACGGCGAGCCGCATGAGCCCGCGCCGTTGACGGCGTAGCACGCGGTTGGATTGAGAGAAAAAGAGGGGAAGCACATATGTCCGAAGGCTGGAACATCTTGGTGGTTGATGACGAACCTCCCATTAGGGCCGAGCTACGCTATCTGTTGGAAAAGGATGCGCGTGTGGGCCAGATTGCCGAGGCGGGCAATGTCACCGAAGCCGTGGAGTCGATTCTGTCGAACAAGCCCGACGTGTTGTTTTTAGACATTACCATGCCCGGTCGCTCGGGAATTGAGCTTGCCGAGACGCTGCAGAACCTAAAGACGCCGCCGGTTGTGGTGTTTGTGACGGCGTTTGCCGAGTTTGCCGCCGATGCGTATAACCTCGATGCTGTCGACTATGTCGTCAAGCCGGTCGAGGACGCACGCCTGTCAAAGGCACTCGACAAGATCGAGACAGCCTTGGGTGCCCGTCGTGTTATCCACGCTCCGCGCCAGCCTTTGCGTCTGACGGTGGACCGCGGGGGCAAAAAGGTGTTCATTCCCGCCGCAGACGTCTGCTACTTTGAGGCGCGTGCCGATTTTTGCAATGCCATCTGCGCCGAGGGAACGTACCTGATCAATGAGTCGATCTCTTCGCTCGAGCGTCGCTTGGTCTCCGAGGGCTTTATTCGCGTTCATCGCAGCTATCTGGTCAATTTGGAAGACGTGCACAATGTCGAGATCGGTTCCACGGGTCTTATGGAGCTCAGGCTCGATCGCGTAACCTCGATGGTGCCCGTGTCCCGCCGTCGCGCTGCCGAGGTTAAAGCACACTTGGGGCTTGCGTAGACGGTCTGCGTGCCGTCGTTTACCATCGCAGGTTTGGCATGGGCGCGCGGTGGGCATAATGGGTGGCATCGAATGAAATCGAAAGGATCATTATGCCCGCGCTTATCACCCATCATCTGTTTGGCGAGGAAAGCATCGACCGTCTTCCGCAGGGCGTCATCACGTCCGATGAAGAGCGCATTGCCTTTATCTTGGGCAACCAAGGCCCCGACCCGTTTTTCTTTCACATTCTGACACCGCGTGTTTCCGACTGCACGCTGCTGGCGCAGGTCATGCATCGGTCGCGCATGTCTCGCCAGTTCGCGTGCCTGCGCGACGGCGTGTCGCATCTGCTGCCGCGCGACGCCAGCTTGGGTCGTGCCTTTGCGCTGGGCCTGCTGTCTCATTACGTGCTCGACCGCAACGCCCATCCTTTTGTCTATGAGCAGCAGTTTGGCATCGTGGAGTCCGATTCAGAGCTTGAGAATTCGAGCAGTCAGGTCCATGCCGTGATCGAGAGCGACCTGGATGTGCTGATGCTGCAGCTTAAACGCGATGGCGCTACGGTCGACGATTACCCGCCGGCGGGCGAGATCGTCACCACCGATCGCATCAATCGCGTGGCCGGCGTGCTGATGAGCTATGTTGCCGGACGCGTGTACGGCATTGACATTCCGGCGGGGGAGTACGGTGCTGCCGTTGCCAATATGCAGCGACTTTACCGCGCGATTGAGCCGGCCGGCTCCGCAAAGACGCGCGCGATCTCGTTGGTTGAGGGCTTGGTGCACGACTACTCGCTGCTCGACGGCCTTGCCCATCGCGTGACGACGGAGCTGCCCGAGCGCACCGGTAACCTGGGCCATCTGACATGGAAGAATCCCTTTACCGACGAGGTCTCGAACGAGAGTTTCCCCGAGGTCTTTGATCGCGCGCTGGTCGATTACGAGTGCACGGTCGCACGTTTTATCGAGACCGGTGACATGGATGCCGTGACCGGCCACATCAACTACAGCGGTCGCGTGCTCGAAGCCGATGAGGAGTTCGACCGCGAGGAATAGGGCCCGTGCGTGCCCCTTTGCCGAATCCTTACCGGCGGTTCTGGACAATTGGGGTACGATGAACTAACTGCATATCGGGCGAATACGAAGGGTCCCTGTCCATGAAATACACCAAGCTCGAGCGTAACTGGGTTATGTATGATGTGGGCAATTCGGCCCTCGTGCTGCTCAATACCTCGGTGGTGCCCATTTACTTTAACGCCATCAATACCGGCGCTTCCTCGGCCGACCTGGTGGTCGCCTGGGGCAATGCGCAGACGATCGCCTCGCTGGTCATCGCCATGCTCATGCCCATTCTGGGCGCGCTTGCCGACTACGCCGGCAACAAGATCAAGTTCTTCTTGGGCTTCTTCCTCACGGGCCTGGTGCTTTGCCTGGCGCAGGCTATCCCAATGTCCGCCATGGCATTTTTGACCGTGTACGTGCTGTGCACCATCGGCCTTAACTCTTCTATGACGTTCTACGACGCCATGCTGCCCGACATTACCACCGACGAGCGCATGGACGCCGTGTCCAGCTCGGGCTATGCCTGGGGCTATATCGGTTCCACCGTGCCGTTCGTCATCTGCCTGGCGCTCATCATGGGCGGCCCCGCTCTTGGCGTCCCCACCATGCTGGCAACGCGTCTGTCGTTTATCATCACTGGCGCCTGGTGGCTCATCTTTACTCTGCCGCTCATTCGCACCTATAAGCAAAAGTACGGTCGCGAGCGCGGTCCCGAGGACACCATCGGCCACATCGTGGGCGGTGTGTTCTCCGAGGTCGGACACACCATGCGCGAGATCGCCCACAACAAGACCGTGCTGGTCTACATGGTCGCGTTCTTCTTCTACATCGACGGCGTGCACACGGTCATTTCCATGGCAACCAGCTACGGCTCGGCTTTGGGCATCGATTCGACGCAGTTGGTGCTGGCGCTGCTCGTTACGCAGTTTGTTGCTTTTCCGTCTGCCATCATCTACGGCAAGCTCGCCGGACGCGTGGGCACGCTCAACATGATCCTGGTGGCGGTCGCCGCCTACATGGGCATTGTGCTGTTCGCCGCGTTCTTCCTAAAGACCGCCTTTGAGTTTTGGGTGCTTGCCATTATGGTCGGCCTGTTCCAGGGCGGCGTGCAGGCGCTTAGCCGTAGCTACTTTGGCCGCATTATCCCCAAGGAAAAGTCCAACGAGTACTACGGCTTCTTTGACATCTTTGGTCGTTATGCAAGCGTCATGGGCACTTTCCTAGTGTCGGTCGTCACCTCGCTGACCGGCAACCCGTCGCTGGGCGTCCTTTCCATTGGCGTGCTGCTGATCGTTGGCTTTATGCTGCTGGTCCGCCTGTCCCGCATGACTCGGGCGGCAGAGCATGCCGCATAGGAGCGAGCGGCTATTGTGCCTGTCCACGGTACTCTTTTGGGGTTATCCGCAATAAACATTGCGACTTGCGAGCAATGATTTGCCCAAGTGGGTATGATGGAATCAGCTAGGTCGCGGGGCGTCGCCTGTGTTTGGCGGCGTCCCGTTTTTGTGTTGCAGGGAGGGTAAGGCATGAACGCCACAGTCGTGATTCCAACGTATTGGGCGGGCGATGACGCTTGCGCAAACGCCCCTGGCACCTATGAGCATTCGACGCGACTCAACGCCGACAATCCCGAACTCGACCGCTGCCTGGCCTCGCTTGAGCAGGTACGTGACATCCCGCGCATCATCCTTTTGGTGGTCTGTCCCGTTTCTGCCACAGCCGATGTGTCGCTGCACGTGCGCGAGATTGTCGACGCGCATCCCACGCTCAAGGTCACCGTTGTCACCAACACCCAGGCCTCGCGCATTGCAGACCGGGTTGCTCAGATCGCGCCCAAGGGTTCGGGCGAGTGCGTGAGCCTGCGAGGCTACGGTGCCATCCGCAACATGGGGCTAGCCTGTGCCGCTGTGCTGGGGCATGACGCGGTTATCTTTTTGGATGACGATGAGACTGTCATCGACGCCGACTTTATGAAGCGCGCGACCTATGCGTTGGGGCAGCAGACGCGTCAGGGCTTGCCGATCTTGGTCAAGAGCGGTTATTTCTACGATCGCGACGGCTCGCCGCTGGCTCCCACGGACAAGGCGGGCATCTGCCATCGTTGGTGGACCAAGCGCATCGAGTTCAACCGTTGGATGAAAAAGGCGCTCTCGGGCACCCGCATCTCGCGTTCCAACTACGTGTGCGGCGGCCTGATGGCCCTGCACGCCCGCGCCTTTACGCGTGTGGCCTTTGACCCGTTTATCACCCGCGGCGAGGACCTGGATTACCTCTTTAACATGCGCATGTTTGGCTACGACGTGTGGTTCGATAACGAGTGGACCGTGCGCCATCTGCCTCCGGAGTCCGAAAAGCGCTCACCGCGCTTTATGCAGGATGTATACCGTTGGTACTACGAACGGGCCAAGTTGACATTCGCCGCGCATCAAAAGGAGCTCATTCCCGTTACGGCGGCATCGCTCATGCCCTACCCGGGCCCTTGGATTTCGCGCGAGCTCGACGACCGCGTGCGCAAGACCGCTATGGTCCGCAGCGTGTTTACCCGCGAGCATGAGGGCTACCTGCGCATCTGGCGCCATGGTATCGACGAGGCAAAGGCCTATGCGCGCCAAAACGCTGCAAGCTACCTGCGTTTCCAGAGCTTTTGGCCCAAGATCATGGACGGGCTTTGGCGTGACGCACAACTGATCAGTATCCTGGAGGGGGCCGAATGATCGACCGCCGCGCCCAGCGCGATAGTTCAATATCAATCTTTCGCATCATTGCCGTTGCCTGCGCCATTTGCGTGCTGGTGTACTTTATTTTTGCCTTGGTGACCGGTATCGAGCCGATCGCCACGGTGATTGCCTGCGCGCTGCTGTGCATCTTTCTGTGCATCTTTATCTTTTTGACGCTCAATCCCGATTCGGTGCGCTCCCAGTACACCGAGGAGACGCTCTCGGTGGCCTCGGCCATGCTCGAGGACATTAAGGGCGGTCTGACGCAGGAGTCGGCGCGTTTGGTGTGCCGGCGCATTTTGCCCGAGACGCGCGCCATGACGGTGGCCATCACCGACGAGGACAACGTGCTTGCCTGCGCGGGCGAGTTTGAGGAAAAACTGCTGCCCGATACTCCCATCCACACGCTTGCCACACGCTACGTTATCGAACATGGCATCGTGCAGTCGTTCAACCGTATGGTGGATGTCGTGGGCTCGGACGGCTCGCACAACCAAGTCCCCGCCGGCATTATCGCCCCCATCAAGGTGGGCGATCGTACCGTCGGCACGCTCAAGTTCTACTACAAGACCCCGCGCGCCGTCGACCGTACCCAGTATGCGCTTGCCTCGGGCTTTGCCGAGATCTTGTCCACACAGCTCGCCATCCACGAGCTCGAGGTGCAAAAGGAACTCACGGCGCGCGCCGAGGTGCGTGCGCTGCAGGCGCAGATCAACCCGCACTTCCTGTTCAACACGCTGAACACCATTGCATCGTTTACGCGCACCGACCCGCTGCGGGCCCGCGAACTGCTTCGTGAGTTCTCATCGTTCTATCGTGCCACGCTCGACAACTCGGGATCGCTTATTCCGGTCTCGCGCGAGGTCGCACAGACCAAGCGCTACCTTACCTTTGAGAAGGCCCGCTTTGGCGAGGACCGCGTGCTTGCGACGTTCGATGTGTCCGAGGACGTGGAAGATACGCTGGTGCCGGCGTTCGTGATCCAGCCGATTGTCGAGAACGCCGTACGTCATGGTATGGGCGATGACGACGCCCTGAGGATCGACGTGACCGTTCACCAAGACGGCGAGGATGCAATCTTGATTGCCGTGGCCGATAATGGCGTGGGCATGGATGAGGGTACCGCCGCCAGACTGTTTGACGAGCGTTCTGCCCGTCCCGACGCCAGCTCTCCCCAGGGTGGCGGCGCCGGTGTGGCCATGCACAATATTTCGGAGCGCATCCATCGCTTTTATGGGCCGCATTCCTATACGCGTGTCGAATCGGCGCCGGGCAAGGGCACCAAAGTGCTCCTTCATCTTGATTTGTCAGAGAGCATCTTCGACATTCAAGAGTAAAATAAAAGGCTACGGGCTCAACGTCATGCGACGGATGCCCGGCGTAGTTAGTTGACGAAAGGTTTTATCCCTATGCTGCGTGCGATGATTGTGGATGATGAGGCGCCGGCTCGCTCGGAGCTTCGCTTCCTGCTCGAGCAAACGGGCAAGATCGGCACGATCACGGAGGCGTCGAGCGTCCGCTCCGCCATCGAGATGCTTATGGAAAGTCGCGTGGATGTCGTGTTTCTCGATATTTCGATGCCCGGTGCCTCGGGCCTGCAACTTGCCGAGGCGCTGCATAAGCTCAAAAATCCGCCGGCGATCGTGTTTGTGACTGCGTATAGTGACCATGCGGTCGAGGCATTCGACGTGGATGCCGTCGATTATCTGATGAAGCCGGTCGAGGAAGCTCGCTTGGATCGCGCGATCGAGAAGGTCATGCAACGCACCAAGCCGGTTACGGACAGCAAGGTGACCATCGAGCGTATCCCGGTGGAAAAGGGCGGCCGCAAGGTGCTCATTCCCGTGGACGACATTCGCTTTATCATGGCCAAGGACGATTACTCCTGCATCTATACCGTCGATGATCGCTTTTTGTCGACGACCTCGCTGGCGCAGTTTGAGGCCAAGCTCTGCGACTTTGGCTTCTTCCGTGTTCACCGCCGCTATATCGTCAACTTGGCGTGCGTCACGGATGTGGAGACGGTGCCCTCGGGCGCCATCCAGCTGGGCATTACGGGCGTCGACGAACGCGTGCCGGTTTCGCGCCGCCGCGTCGTGCCGCTTAAGAAGGCCCTGAGTCTCTAGCACACTGGCCCCGCAGCCCTGTAGACCTATCGTCTGCGGAGCCGTGGGGCCTTTTTGTATGTATCTGCCGAATCGTTTTTTTGCGGAAGGGATCCCATGAACAGTGCAAGCGCCAAGCGTATCGACATCATCTCGGACACCCACGGCTATTTATCGCCTGCGCTCTTGGATGAGCTTGAGGGCGCGGATCTGATTATCCATGCCGGTGACCTTACGTCGGAGATGGACTACGAGCACCTATGCACTATCGCCCCCGTGCGGGCCGTACTGGGCAACAACGATTACTACCGCGACTACGGCCCCGATGTAGACCGTCTTGCGCTCTTTACCTACGAAGGCCTCAAATTCGCCGTAGCCCACTACCGCGAAGACCTTCCGGTGGGATCCGTAGACGTAGCCATCAACGGCCACACCCACGTAACCAAAGAAGCCCAAGTGGGCCGTTGCTTAGTCCTCAACCCGGGCAGCGCCAGCTACCCCAGAGGCACCCGAGGCCCCACCATGGCCAGAATGCTAGTAAAAGACGGCAAGATCCTAAGCACTAAGTTTATTGACCTAGACTAACCGCAACAAAAACGGGGGATGCACAACGCATCTCCCGTTTTTCTTTGAGCCAAAGTAAGAAGTTCAACAAGATCCATCAGACCAACCCCGCCGAGGAGCACGCGGGCTAGCCGCGCAGCGGCGCACGCCCGCAAAACTGGTTAAATAATGTGACGGCAGGGAGGGTCTCCGGGGCTGAGGGCGGGGGTTAAGTTTGTCGCGAGTTCCGCACGCAAAGGAAAGCACTTAATGTGCTTTCCGTCTTGCGCAGGACTGTAGAGCAGCAAACTTAACCCCCGCCCTCAGCCCCGGAGACCCTCCCGGATGGCCCTGAAAAATTTTTTCAAAAAAGTTGTTGCGCGCCGGACAGACTTCTGTGTATACTAATCCCCGCAGCGCACGCGAGCGGAAACAAACGCGAACGCCTGCCTGGGGAGTTAGCTCAGTTTGGTTAGAGCGCCGGCCTGTCACGTCGGAGGTCGCGGGTTCGAGCCCCGTACTTCCCGCCAACGCAATTAAAGCCACGTCTTCGGACGTGGCTTTTTGCGTTTGATGCACTTTGTTTCGATAGAACGATCGCCCCGGTGCATCTTCGCCCAGAATCCCCGCGCCTTCGGGAACGCAAGTAAAATCTAATAAGTATATCTGTCTGAACAACAGCTTTGTTGCGCAACACCTGTTCTACGAGACAGGGGGTTAGGTTATACTAAATTGCACTGTGCGCCGCACCTGATGCATTTCGCTCCAAGCGCGGCACTCAGTGGATATCCGATTTACCATTTGGATGTCCTGGCGGTCATTTAGCGTCTCGACACAAGCTCGGCTCCGGAGCTCGTTCGAGCTGTTCGTATTCCTTGAAAGGGGAAAAATGGACATATCGAGGAAGACTGATTACGCCCTTCGTATGCTGGCGATGCTTGCCGAGGATCCGGAGTGCTTACTTTCTGTTCGCACCGCTGCCGAAGAGGTCAATGTTCCGTATTCGTTTGCCCGCTCGATTCAGCACGGTTTGGTCCAGGCCGGTATTGTGGAGAGCCTGCGTGGCGTCCACGGTGGCATGCGTCTCAAGGTCAGTCCGGACGACGTCACTATCCGCCAGGTCGTCGAGGCCGTTCAGGGTCCTATGGTTATGAACGATTGCACCGCGCCCGATGGTGACTGTGCGCGCATGGGCGCGTGCTGCTATCATCCCCTGTGGGCCGGAGCCCAGGCGTTGATGCGCGACTACCTCGATTCCGTTTCGCTCGGCGACATCGTCGCTCACCGCCAGTTCCCAGCCGTCGATCCCAAGTTCGCCGACCGCGAAGCGTTTCCCGAGTACGCCACCTGCGAGTGCGCTTACCGGGAGGAATAACGCCGCATAAGGAGCATAGCCATGATTCAGGACCCCTTTCGTTCGATGATTCGTTCGGAAGGGGTCCTGCGTTATCGTGACCTTCCGTGGCGCCGCACACGCGATCCGTACATCATTTGGCTTTCTGAGGTCATGCTGCAGCAAACGCAGGTGCCGCGTGTGGAGGCGCGCATGCCGGTGTGGCTCGATCGTTTTCCGACTGTGCAGGCGCTTGCCCAGGCCGCGCCTTCCGATGTTTTGGACGCTTGGCAGGGCATGGGCTACAACCGACGCGCTCTGGCGCTTCATGGGGCCGCTCAGCGCGTTGTAGAGGACTGGGACGGGGAGTTTCCGCGTGAGACGCGTGACTTGGTCGCTCTGCCTGGTATTGGCCCGGCAACGGCGCAGGGTATCCGGTCGTTTGCGTTTGATCTTCCGGGCGTGTATCTGGAGACCAATGTGCGCACAGTCTTTCTGCATCACTTCTTTCCCGATGTACCGGCTGTTCCCGATCGCGAGCTGGTGCCGCTGATCCAAGCCGCCTGTCCGGCGGCTCCCGGTGCAGCGACCGACGAGATCGCTCCCTTTGCCGTGCCGCTCGATGATGCCGACACGCCGCGCGCGTGGTATTACGCGTTGCTAGATTACGGCGCATATCTTAAAAAGACGTTGCCCAATCCGTCCAGGCGCTCGGCGGGCTATAGCCGTCAATCAAAGTTTGAGGGCTCGCGTCGCCAAAAGCGCGCGCATATCGTGCGTATGTTGCTGGCAGCGCGCGATGGCCAGCCGGCGGGGATTACGCTTGCTGATGCCGTGGTGGGCGTTAACGAGATGGAAGCGGCGGCTGGGCGTGGGCCGGTCGAGCGCGACTTGATCGCGGGCATTCTAGCCGACCTGGAGCGTGAGGGCTTTTGCCGAGCTGAGGGCGATCGCTGGCTGAGCATCTAGCCCGTGCAAATCTGAAGAACAGGATTGTAAGGTTTAGATTTTCGGCATGAGGGCATCCTAAAGACGAGGCCGCTCGAAGCCTACGGGCGGCATGCGTTGAAGGGAAGTACACCTATGGATTTTGAGAACTCCCAAACCAAGAAGAACCTCGAGACTGCTTTTGCCGGTGAGTCCCAGGCACACACCAAGTATCGCTACTATGCCTCCAAGGCCAAGAAGGACGGCTACGTTCAGATCTCGAACATCTTTGCCGAGACGGCTGGCAACGAGTCCGAGCACGCCAAACTGTGGTTTAAGTATCTGCACGATGGCGCCGTCCCCGATACCCTGGACAATCTGCGCGATGCCGCCGCGGGTGAGAACTACGAGTGGACCACGATGTACGACGAGTTTGCCAAGACCGCCGAGGAAGAGGGCTTTGTCGAGATCGCCGAGAAGTTCCGTGGTGTCGCCGCCGTCGAGAAGGCCCACGAGGAGCGCTACAACAAACTCGTCGAGCGCATCGAGTCGGGCGAGGTGTTTGAGCGCGAGGGCGTGAAGGTGTGGAAGTGCCTGAACTGTGGGCACCTGCATGTGGGTGCCGAGGCGCCTGAGGTGTGCCCGGTGTGTAACCACCCCAAGGCGTACTTTGAGGAGCAGGTGGTGAACTACTAGCGCTTGGCGCTAGCGTGAGCTGGGCCGGGAGGGCCGGACTACCCTCCCTCCTCGCTCACGGCTTCGCAGGGTCGCGTTGAGGGAAGGTAGTCCGGCCCTCCCGGGCCGCTTTGGGTCGTCGAGTGCTCGATACAGAAAAGCTGATAAAAAAGTTTGTGTGCCGCCCCTTTTGGGGCGGCACGTTTTGTGTTCAAGACTTTAGTCTGCTGGGCGCGCAGCGGCCAGCTTCAACCCACCCGCTATGCGGGTGGAGACAAACGGCTTTACAAAGCCACCCCTCCGACCGATATTGACGATTGTTCAGGCCGTCAAGAATTCGAGTCGAAGGGGTGGTCGCCATGGCCCAGAAGGCCTACAGCCTTTCCCACACGAAGTGGATGTGCAAGTACCACGTCGTGTTCACGCCGAAGTATAGGCGCAAAGTGATCTACAACCAAATCAGGAGCGACATAGGGGAGATCCTCAGGAAGCTGTGCGAGTACAAGGGGATCGAGATGATCGAGGGGCACCTGATGCCCGACCACGTGCACGTGCTGCTGGCGATCCCGCCGAAGTACAGCGTCGCGAGCGTCATGGGCTACCTGAAGGGGAAGAGCTCGCTGATGATATTCGACAGGCACGCCAACCTCAAGTACAAGTTCGGCAACAGGAAGTTCTGGGCGGAGGGCTACTACGTGTCCACCGTCGGCCTGAACGAGGCGACGATCGCCAAGTACATCAGGGAGCAGGAGTCCCACGACATCGCGCTGGACAAGCTGAGCGTGAAGGAGTACGAGGACCCCTTCAAGAGGAGGTGATCCCGCCGGTTCGACCGGCGCGCCACGGGTCAAGATGCACTAGGCCTGGACGAAGTCCGGGCCCGCGCCTTTAGACGCGAGCCCGGGGCCCGTGGGTTATACCCTAAGAGCAAACCACCCTTTTTAAGGGTGGTTCTGATTGGGGGCTGGTTGGGACGGCACCGTTCATGAGTGGGGTACACTGGGTAGCGACTTTTAGTTTATCTACTACCTGATGGGGTGTTTTTGTATGGGTAAGAAGTCTCGGGCTCGGGTGGCTGCGGCGGGAACTCGCAAGGATCCTGGCCGTCGGGTTGCCGAGGGTAAAAAGGCCGATCGTGCCGAGAAAGACAAGAAGGTCGGCGCGCATGCTCATCCTGAGTGGGCGCCTTATTTGAATTCGGCTAGTGAGGATTTGACTGCCAAGTTATTTACTCTGGTCGAGGTCATCTTGGGCGTGGTGCCCGTGGTGGTCATTGGCCTGTTCCTGGCCTCTAAGGATGCCACGAGCGTGGATAAGCTCACCGATGTCTTTTCTCAGGACCCTTCGATGGTGGTTACGTTTATCTCTGCGTGCCTGCAGCCGTTTGTGGCATACATGCTGTACATGATTTATCGCAAATACTGCGAGGGCGATGCGGGCTTTGCCGCCGGCAACCTGATTGGCCTCTTGTGCTCCGAGATTTTGCTGCTCAATATTCCCGGCGTCATCGGCATGGGCATCTTGTTGTGGCGTGTTTGGCGCAATGTTGCTCCGCACTTTGAGAGCTGGCTGTTTGAGCGTCGCGCAATGGGCGTGCTAGTCGACATCGCGGGCTCACTCGTGATCCTAGTCCTGGCGTTTATGTGTGCCACCGCAGCTCGAGGTCTCGCGGGCATGTAGCCTGCTATCACCGACTGCGGAGCGCGGGGCAACTGCTGGCTTTACCGCTCCGGGCGTCAGACCCGCGGCGCATCCCTTTCCCTCTCGCTCACGGCTTCGCAGGGTCGCGCGAGGCAAAGACATACGCCGCGGGTCTGACGGCGCGAGCTTGCCAACGAGTTTTGACTAATGGATTGGTTTGTGTGCCGCCCCTTTTGGGGCGGCACGTTTTTGTGTGTGTGGGGCCCCTGTCTTCACAATTATCGTCAAGCTTTTGGTTAGATTTTGGTCAGTTGGCCTAAGGGTGGAAGGCCAAAAGATTGCTGGCGAAAAAAGCTCAGAGAAAGTGCTGGTAGGGGAGTTGTTGAGCTTTTCGACAGCTTTTGAGCAAAAGAAACTTTGTGGCTATTGCCGGCGATTGCGTTGTCGTGGTCATGACGGTGCGGGATGCTGGTCGTAAGCGTCGAATGCTCCGATTTTGGAGGCCAGCATGGATCTGTTTCTTGAGACTCCGCAGCAACAAGCTGAGCGCATGCTGCGTCAGCAGCAACGACTCATGGAGATGCAAATGCAAGGGGCGGCAGCCCAGCCCTTTGCGCAAAATGTCGTGCCCGCTGCTGTACCTGCAGCTGTGCCCGGGTATGAATCGGCGCCAGAGGCCTATTCCGTACAGCAAGATTCATATGCGCAGGAGCTCGCGTTCGACAAACGCCGCGCGCGCCGCCGCCGTTTGGGCCAGCGCCTGCGCACATTGGCGATGATTGTGCTCATCCCGCTGGGGCTTGCGGCCATCTTTCTGGCGTCGTATGCCCTCACGTGCATCCTCAACGGCGCATCGCCCAACGAGGTGCTCCAGCATCTAGCGGCCCTGGGCCAGCGCCTAGGTGACGTCATAACAACCATCCGCGCCGGCTGGGAGAGCTAGCGTTTGTCACATTAGGACTTCTAGGGTGTAGGGATTATCGCCACGAGTAAAACTCTTGCATCCCGTGGGTCCTGTCGTGCGATTGATAGTATTATCGAAGATGAATAATAATAGGATTTGCTATGTATAAGCATGATTTAGAGCAGACTCTTTTGGGCATTGACGAAGAGGCAGAGCTGGAAATAGGTCCAAGAGACGATAGGCCGAGCGTTGTATTGGTGGGAGGAAGCGCCTTCATGCTAAACGATGTGACGAATCGGTCGGTTACACATGACATTGATGTGTTTGAGGCAGACAGGTGCCTCCGCGAGATCATAGCTCGATACCCCGAGGTGAATGGTATGGCGGTGGCATATTGTGATCAGATGCCATTCAATTACGAAGATCGTTTGATTCCCTTGGATATTGGGGCGCGTTTTATCAGGTACTTTACGCCATCCTTGGAGGACCTGGCGGTAATGAAGCTCTATGCCTACCGTCCGAACGACATCATCGATCTTCATAGTCAGGCATTCGTCGACCGACTTGATTGGGGGCTGCTCGAACGGCTTATATTCGACGAGGGGGAGGCACTGGCGTCGTCGCCTTCGGAGCGAAGCTATCAAGAGATGGTCTGTGCATACAGGCAATACAAAAAGGAGGTGCTCGGTTGAATCTGACCTTTGAGGGATTCTTAAAAGGCTATTGCCGAGAGCTATCCGGACAGCAGTCGCTGAGTTTTAGAAAATTGGTTGAGCAGGCGATGACGGATGCGCCGCGCGTGGCGGAGCCTCTGTTTTTGCTCGCTTTGGCGCAAGGAAAAGCCGAATACGTTCTGGGCTTATCCGAGGGCTCGTGGATGGAACAGGATTACCGAGACGTTTTATCCTTGTACGGCCAAGCGGGTAGCATGGCGTCTCTATGCGCCAAAAGTGAGCTCCCTAATCGTTATGCCAACGTTTGGCGTGCGTATAGAGCGGTGAAGGAAAAGCCGGCGGCGGACAGAAGAATCAACGCCCTGATGCGAAAAAGAACGTTGGGAGCGCTAGAGGAATCGGGTGTAACGCGCTACGGTCTCTGCCGCGATTTGAATCTGAATAAGGGAAACGTGTACGCATATTTAGCCGGTGATGACTCAAAGGTGAGCAGGGAGACGGCGCGCCGCATTATGGAATATGCGGAGGAGAGGGGCGCCCAAGAAGGGGCCGGGCGCCCGGTGCGTATGGCGGGGTAAGATTGATCGCGGTTTTGATTGGTGCTCGATTGGGTTTGTTGGGCGGAGTTTATGTCTGCTATTGATATTGTGCTTGTTGTGATCGCCTTGGTGGCGGTGGGGGTTGCTGTGGCTTGCGCCCTCCAGCTCAAGAGCCTGCGTGCCGAGTTGCGGGAGCGTGGCGACAGTAGCGCGGAAACGCTGGCAGCACTCGAGCAGGCCAACAACGCGCTCGATGCCCTGAACGTCGCGCTGGCCGAAACTCGCCGCACGGCCAATGCCATCGCGCAGCAGCAGACGACAGATGCGGCCGTGGAGCAGCAACGTTACCTGACCATCGCACGTGAGTTTTCGCAAGCTGGTGACCGGATGGATGACCTGCGCCGCGAGACGGCCCAACAGCTCGGTGCCAACCGCGAGGGTATCGAGCATCGCCTGGACAAGGTGCGCGAAACGGTCGATGCTCAGCTGGGCGCCATCCGCAAAGACAACAACGTGCAGCTCGATCAAATGCGTGCGACGGTGGACGAGAAGCTCTCCCGCACGCTCAACGACCGACTGTCGGCATCGTTTAAGCAGGTGAGCGACCAGCTCGAGGCCGTGTACAAGGGCCTGGGTGACATGCAATCTATCGCCACCGGCGTGGGCGACCTTAAGCGCGTGCTGGGCAATGTTAAGGCGCGCGGCATTTTGGGCGAGGTGCAGTTGGGCGCGATCCTGGCGGACATCCTTACGCCCGACCAGTATCTGGAAAATGTCGCCACCAAGCCCGGCGCCTCGGAGCGCGTTGAGTTTGCCGTCAAGCTGCCGGTAGACGAGGGCGATCCCGTGCTGCTGCCGATTGACTCCAAATTCCCGGGCGATGCGTACGAGCATCTGCTCGACGCGCAGGAGTCGGGTGATGCCGAGGCGGTGGCCACCGCGCGCAAGACGCTCGACGCCATGGTGAAACGCGAGGCAAAGGACATCTGCGAAAAGTACCTGAGCGTGCCTGCGACGACCAACTTTGGCATTATGTTCCTGCCGTTTGAGGGTCTGTACGCCGAGGTCGTCAGTCGCCCCGGGCTTATCGAGACCCTGGGTCGCGACTATCACGTCAACGTTGCCGGCCCCAGCACCATGGCGGCCATCCTCAACAGCCTGCAGATGAGCTACCAGACGTTTAAGTTGCAAAAACGCACCGATGACGTGCTGCGTGTGCTCTCTGCCGTCAAGGCCGAGCTGCCGCGCTATCAGGCGGCGCTGCGCCGCGCCCAACAGCAGATCGAGACTGCGGGCAAGACGGTCGAGGGCATCATTACCACGCGCACCAACGTCATGGAGCGCAAACTCAAGGATATCGACGCGCTGGAAGACGCCGACCAAGCCGATGAGATCTTGGGACTCACGCCCGCGGGCCTTTCCACAGACCAAGAAGACGAGGACTAATTGCAACAAGGCAGCGGGGCACCGGCGCAAACGCGGGCACCCCGCTGCCTTTCACATCGCGCTTGCCTGAAGTGCGCTTTAGTGTGCAACAATGGCGTTTCGCCCTATCAGACGCGAAAGGAAGCCCATGTCTCAGAGAAACACCAGTCCGCTGAAACGCTCCACCGTGCGCCGCACGCTGCAGCGGTTTTGGGGTGTCACGCGCACGCAGCCGCTGATTGTCTTTCTCTCGGTGTTCTCGTCGGCGGGCTACATCTTTTTGCTGACGTTTGCCAATACCTATGTGATGGCCCTCATTGTCGACCGCGTTCAAGCCGGTCCCGTGGCGGGTGATCAGGTGTTTGAGGTCTTCGGCCCCTATATCCTGGCGCTCGTACTCGTTAACCTGGTGGGCCAAATCCTCTCCAAGCTGCAGGACTACACCGTCTACAAGCTCGAGATTGCGGGCAACTATCACCTGGCGCGCCTGTGCTTCGACACGCTCTCCAATCAATCCATGACATTTCACACCAGCCGCTTTGGCGGATCGCTCGTGAGCCAGACGAGCCGTTTTATGAGCGGCTATACGGGGCTGGTCGACGTGACGGTGTATTCGCTCATCCCCACCATCACCTCGGTCATCTGCACGGTGGCGGCGCTCGCCCCGGTGGTGCCGACGTTTACCGTGATCCTGGTGTGCATCATGGCCGTCTACATCGCGTTTGTCTGGCTTATGTACAAGCGCATCATGCCGCTTTCGGCCGCGACGTCCGCCGCGCAGAACAAGCTCTCGGGCGTGCTCTCCGACGCGGTCACGAACATCTTGGCCGTCAAGACCTGTGGGCGCGAGGACTTTGAGCGCGACCTGTTCGATGCCGCCGACCGCGCCGCGCGCGACGCCGAGACGGTTTCGATGCACGCCATGATGCAGCGCAACTTTACGACCTCGGGCCTTATCGTCATCACCATGGCCGTGGTGAGCGTGTTCGTCGCGGGCGGCAACGCGTGGTTTGGCATCTCTGCCGGCGCGCTCGTCATGATCTTTACCTATACGTACAACCTCACCATGCGTCTGAACTACGTAAGCTCCATGATGCAGCGCATTAACCGCGCACTGGGCGATGCGGCCGAGATGACGCGCGTGCTGGACGAGCCGCGTCTGGTGGCAGACGACCCGGACGCCCCTGAGCTCAAAGTGACCGAGGGCGCGATTGATTTTGAGCACCTGAGCTTTGCGTACCGTGATGCTGCGGCGGGCGAGAGCGTGTTCGATGACCTGACACTTCATGTGGCGGCGGGCCAGCGCGTGGGCCTGGTGGGCAAATCGGGCTCGGGTAAGACGACGCTCACCAAGCTGCTGCTGCGCCTAGACGATGTTCAGGGCGGCCGCGTGCTCGTGGACGGTCAGGACGTCTCGCGCTGTACGCAGCAGAGCCTGCGCCGCCAGGTTGCCTACGTGCCGCAGGAGGCGCTGCTGTTCCACCGCTCCATTCGCGAAAACATTGCCTACGGTCGTCCCGACGCTACTGATGAGCAGATTCGCGAGGCCGCGCGCCTGGCCAACGCCCTGGAGTTTATCGACCGCTTGCCTCGTGGCTTTGACACCATGGTGGGCGAGCGCGGCGTCAAGCTCTCGGGCGGCCAGCGTCAGCGCGTGGCCATCGCCCGTGCCATCCTAACCGACGCGCCGATTCTAGTGCTCGACGAGGCGACCTCTGCCCTCGACAGCGAGTCCGAGGCGCTGGTGCAGGAGGCGCTCGAGAACCTGATGCGCGGCCGCACCTCCATTGTGGTGGCACATCGCCTGTCCACCGTGGCGGCGCTCGACCGCATCGTGGTGCTGGCGGACGGCGAGATCGTCGAGGACGGTACGCATGCGCAGCTTGTCGAGGCGGGCGGCGAGTACGCAAGCCTGTGGGGCCGCCAGACCGGCGCATTTTTGGAGGCTTAAGGCCCCCGTACGTGGGACAATCGTTTCCGTGAAGTTATGTTTCTGCCGAGCCGAGGAGTCGTTATGCCACGCGAGACCAATGCCGCCAAACGCGAGCGCGCCATCGAGGTGTGCGAGCGCCTTAACCGTCGCTATGGCCCGGTCGAGTGCTTCTTGGACCACGAGAATCCCTTTAGGCTGCTCATTGCGGTACTGCTCTCGGCTCAGACGACCGACGCGCAGGTCAACAAGGTGACACCCCAACTGTTTGCCCAGTGGCCCACGCCCGAGGCCATGGCCGGAGCAAGCGTGACAGACGTGGCGGACACCATTAAGTCACTCGGCTTTTATAAGAGTAAGGCCAAGCATGCCGTGGAGGCCGCGCAGATGATCGTCGCCGATTACGGCGGCGAGGTGCCGGCCGACATGAAGGAGCTTGTAAAGCTGCCGGGCGTGGGGCGCAAGACGGCGAACATCGTGCTCAACGTGGGGTACGGCATCGTAGAAGGCATCGCGGTGGATACGCACGTCAACCGCATCGCGCACCGCCTGATGCTGAGTCCCAAGACGCACGCCAAAGAGCCACTCAAGACCGAGCAGGATCTGCTCAAGATTTTGCCGCACGAGTATTGGGAGTCGGTCAATCACCAGTGGATTACCTTTGGCCGCGAGATTTGCGATGCCCGCAAGCCCAAGTGCGACGAGTGCCCGCTGGCAGACCTTTGCCCCAGCGTGCGCGTGACGGGGTAGGGCCCGACACGTTTTGCCGGCACCCGAAGACGGCGACCAATGTTGCGCAACACATTTGGGCTGCGAAGGCTCAATATGATGGCGACAGATGCCGTTTGTTGTGAGGGGATGCCCGAATATGTTTTGCACCAAGTGTGGATCCGAGATGCCCGACGGAACCGATTTTTGCACGAACTGCGGGGCACGCATGGGCGCCGCTTCTCCGGCGGCCGCGCCTGCTGAGCCCGCATCGATGCCGGCGGCAGGGATGCCTCCCGTGCAGAAGAAGTCACATAAGCGCGCGGTGATTGTCGGCATGTGCGTGGTAGGCGTGCTCGTTGCCGGCGGTGCCGCTCTGGCGCTGACCGGCGTGCTGGGTCCGCTTGGGCAGGGCAACTCATCGCAGATTACGGTACTGGGGTCCGACGAGGGTTCAGCCGAGCACAAGGACAAGGGAAGCGCCAAGGAGAAGCCTGCCGATGAGCAAGAAGAGCCGGAAGAGACCGAGCAGACGAGCAGCAGCGTAAAAGTCGACCTTAACGACCAGGCAACCTATGCCGCCGCAAACCTGTTCCTGTCGAACTTTACGGAGGAGCACTTCGATCGGGACTGGTATCAGACGGGCGGCTTCGATTCGACTGACGGACTTTCTGATGACGAGAAATACAAGCTGGTTAAGTTTATCTGGTGCCATTTTATTGACAACGCGCCGTATCGAATCGAGAAAGGCGACTATGACAACGGTAATAGCCAGCGTGTGGCGACTGATGTGATCAATAGGGAACTCAATCGCTTGACGGGTCTGACGCTTTCCGATGCCGATATGACTTATGACAGAACGCCGGAGGGGCAGGCGATTCCTGATTCGGCCGAAGCGCATGACGGGTACTTGTATCTGAAACAGGAATATGGCCAGGGAAATTACAACCCACCGTGTGCCATCGTTACGGGCACGACTGACCTTGGCGACAACATTTACGAGCTCACCTATGAGGTCTACAGTGCTGGCGGCATGTTACTTCCTTCCGACATCCCCGAGAGCACCTACGGCCTGCCAAAGAACCAGTTCATCGCCGCAATTCAAGCGGACGCATCCATGGGCCGTACCGAGACTTGCACGGTCCGCGTCGCGCAGGGTGACGGCATCCCGACCTTCATGCTGCTTAAAATGGGCGTCTACGATTAGACTCGGCGTATAGCTCACTCTGATAGCGCCAGGCGGCTTGCCCGTCTGGCGTTTTTGTTGCGGGGCTGGGCGTACGCTTGAGCAGGAGTATATGTTGCCTCATGCCGCCCCATGCAAAAATGTGTTGCTAATTTAGAAGCCTATTCAAGCGCGCCGAAGTCGTGGCGTGCTGGCGTAGCATGAGCAAAAAATCAAGCAATGGAGGGTAACGTGGCAATATCGAAGACGCGAGAGCTCGAAGATTATTTTGAACGCATCGTGCGCACGCGCGAAGGCGACCTGCCTGGTCGTCGCAAAGGCGACGAATACTTGTCTCAAACCCATGCGCTCTACCATGGCGACCCTGCGCCCTGGGCTCTGACGCCAAAGATATTCGACAAGGATATGACGGCGCTTCTTAAGGAGGCGTCCGAGCGCATGTACGGCATTATGGACAAGGTGACGCGGGCGTTTTGTTCCGATGCCTCCGTGCGCGCGTGGTTTCGCATGGATCCGGCTTTTGCTGACCTGTGCGCTATGGATGCCGGCTATGATTGCCAGATCCCCCTTGCGCGCGTTGATATCTTTCTTGACGAGGACACCGGTTCGTATACGTTTTGCGAGCTCAATACCGACGGCAGTGCCGGAATGGTAGTGACCGATGCGGTCTGTCAGGCAGTGCGAACGACGCCTTCCTTTGAGGAGTTTGCATCCGACCACCCCGGCTTTCGGCAGTACGATTTGTGCGACGACTGGATAGATGCATTGTTTGAGACCTATGCAGAGTGGAAGCTGGCCCATCCTCGCCGCACCGAGGATAGTGCACGATTGGACGACGGGGCCCGCGTTGACGAGGGGCTCTATGCACCGCAATCAAAGAAATGTCCCGCTTCGGTGGCAATCGTCGACTATTCGGAAAGCATCGACTCGGAAGATGCGGCTCATTTTGTCGACCTTATGAGGCGGCGGGGTGTAGCCGCACGCTTTGCGGATGTGCGCGACCTGCGGATTGGCGAAGGCGAAAGCGGTGCTAGGTGCCTGTGCGATGCCGCTGGTCCTATTGATTGCGTCTGGCGGCGCGCGGTGACCGGCGAGTTGTGGGATAAGCCGTGCGATGGACGCTCGGCCTTAATTGAGGCGGCTCAAGAAGGGATTGCGTGCATCGTCGGGGGATTTAGAACGTGGCCGTGTGCGACTAAGACCGTATTTGCATTTCTGTGGTCTCGAGCCGGGCAGTCCTTGTTGAGCCCGGAGGAGCAATCGTTTGTACGGGAGCATGTGCCCTATACCGAGATTTTGGACGAAAGCACCCAGTTGTCGAGATTTGCCGAAAAGGACCGATGGATCGTCAAGCCGTGCGGCGGCTACAATGCGGTTGGCGTTGTCGCTGGTTTGGATGCCACGGAACAGGAATGGTCCCAGGTGCTTACTCGTGCTGCGGCCGCTGGGGCGATTGTACAGGAGTATGCTCAGCAGTATCAGACTCCCTGCTTGCGCGGAACGCTTGTCGATGGGCCGCATCGAGGAGAGGCGCCCAAAGGACTTGTGGATGATCTTGGTTTTGCGCCCGCTTCTAATATGGAAGGCTTGTATCTGTATCGCGGCCGTTTTGCAGGCGTGTACACACGTGTGGGCTTTGCCAACACCATAGGAGAGTGGACGAGCCGTTTGAACGTTGCGAGCTTTTTTGAGGAATAGCCGTTTCTTGGGGAGCCTTCCGTGGTTGCGGCGTTTGACGTGACGGGGAGATTTTGGCGAAGCCGGCGAGTCCAGTTCTATCTGGCGTTTTTGTTGCGGGGCTGGGCGTACGCTTGAGCTGGAGTCCTCTCCATGCGCTACCATGACAGGCAACGAATTTGACGAACGACCCGCCGAGCTTGCCCCGGCGGGCTTTTGGCGTTGCAATGCCGGAGGAACAGCATGCTCATTCACCGTATAGCCGCGCAGCTCTACACTGCCGAGGCGCTGCAGACCGTCGAGGCCGGGCTCGATTCTGGCGAGGACGTGACGCTGGCCGTGTCTCAGTCGGGCCGAACGCTTATGGCCGCCGCCCAGTTTGCGCGTCGTCCGCGCCCCACGGTCTACATCGTGAGTGGCGAGGATGCGGCCGATCGCGCCGCACGCAGTCTGGCCGCCTATGTGGGCCTGGCGCACGTGTGCCGCTTTCCCGAGCGCAAGGACTACCCTTGGCGCGAGCAGGCGCCCGACGACGCCGTGGTAGCCCAGCGCTGCGAGGCACTCGGGCGCATCGTGCGCGGCGACAACTGCATCATGGTCGCCTCGGCCCGCGCGCTGCTGCGTTGCGTGCCGCCAGTCGAGAGCCGCTACTGGGAGTCCACGACCTTCGCGGTGGGCGAGGAGATTCCTTTTGACGAGGTGCCGCAGCGCTTGGTGGGTATGGGCTACACCAATGCCGGCGCCGCCGACGCGCCCGGCCTGTTCCGTGTGCACGGCGACACCGTCGAGGTGTTTCCCGCGCAGGAAAAAGCGCCCGTGCGCATCGAGTTCTTCGGCGACGAGATCGATCGTATCCGCCGCATGGTGAGCTCCACGGGGCAGACCATCGGCAACGAGGACAGCATCGAGATCTTCCCGTGCCGCGAGCTGGCGCTTACCGACGAGGCCGTCCACAACATGCATGTGGCGCTCTACCGCGCCAGCCAGGACGACAGCAAGTTGGCGGCGCTGCTCGAGATGGTGGATGCGCGCATCGTCACGCCTGAGCTCGACCGCTTTTTGCCGGTGATGTACGGCCAGACCGTGAGCCCGCTATCGCATGTGAGCGGCAAGGCGCTCGTGGTTCTGTCCGAGCCGCGCTCGCTGTTCGACGATTGCCTGCGCGCCTACGAGGATATCGAGGCACGTGCCGGCGAGGCGGGGGTCGACCGTCTGGACGGCCTGTACGTGCGTGCCCAGCAACTCGACTTTGGTTCCCAGCAACGCCTGAACTATGTGAGTCTCATCCGCGCCGGCGGTGCGGTGACGGCCGAGCTCAAGATTGAGCAGCCTGCCATCGCAGGCTCGGACAACCGTTTTATGACGCGCATCCAGGAGGTCGTGGGCAAGCGCTATGCCTGCGTGTTTGCCATCCCCGACCGCGGCGCGCGCGAGTCGATGGAGCTCACCTTTGGCGACGAGGGCATTACCTTTGAGGAATCGCTGACCGCGGCGCCCGAAAACGCCGGCGCCATCGGCGACCGCGTGCGCGTGGCAGCGGCGGATTCCGCCGACCGTGCCGCACGCCAGGAGGCCCATGCTTCCATTCGCGAGCGAAAGGCCGATGCGCTCAACACCCGTTCGCTCGAGGCGGGCGCCGCGCAGGCTGCCGCCGGCGCCGCCGTGCCCACCATCTCGCGCGGGCGCGTGACCTTTGTGGACGCTGCCCTGCCACAGGGCGTGGTGGTGCCCGACGCCAATTTGGCCGTGTTCTCGATTGCCGACCTCAACGCCCGCATGGATGCCAACCGCGCGCGCAGCCGCCGCAAGGTTGACATTACGCAGATCACCTTCCCGTTTAAGCCGGGCGACTACGTGGTGCACGCTACCCACGGCATCGCGCTCTTTAGCGAGATCGCGCGTCAGGAAGTGGGCGGCAAGGAACGCGACTACTTTTTGCTGGAATATGCCGACGGCGACAAGCTCTACGTGCCGCTCGAGCAGGTCGACCGCATCACGCGCTATGTTGGCCCCGACGGCGACAAGCCGCGCCTGACCAGGCTCAACACCGCCGACTGGACGCGGGCTACCAACAAGGCGCGCAAGAATGCCAAAAAGCTGGCGTTTGACCTGGTCGACCTGTATACACGCCGCTCGTCGATTACCGGTATCGCCTGCCCGCCCGACACGCCCGAGCAGATCGAGATGGAGGAGAGCTTTCCCTACGACGAGACGCGCGACCAGCTGGAGGCTATTGCCGACATCAAGGCCGACATGGAAGCGCCCAAGCCCATGGACCGCCTGCTGTGCGGCGACGTGGGCTTTGGCAAGACCGAGGTTGCCCTGCGCGCGGCGTTTAAGTGCGTGGACTCCGGCCGCCAGGTCATGGTGCTCTGCCCCACGACCATTCTGGCCCAGCAGCACTATGAGACGTTCTTTGAGCGCTTTGCCCCGTTTGGCCTCGAGGTCGAAGTGCTCAGCCGCTTCCGCACCCCGGCGCAGCAAAAGCGCGCGCTTAAGGCGTTTGCCGAGGGCACGATCGACGTGCTCATCGGCACGCACCGCTTGCTTTCTGCCGACGTGAACCCCAAGAACCTGGGCATGGTGATCATCGACGAGGAGCAGCGCTTTGGTGTGCAGCACAAGGAGCAGCTCAAGAACCTGCGCGAGCAAATCGACGTGCTCACGCTTTCGGCAACGCCTATTCCGCGAACCATGCAGATGGCCACGAGCGGCGTGCGCGACATGAGCCTGATCACCACACCGCCGACCGGGCGTCGTCCCGTGATCGTGCACGTGGGGGAGTACGACCCCGATGTGGTGAGCGCGGCGATTCGCCTGGAGGTGGGCCGCGGCGGCCAGGTGTACTACGTGTCCAACCGCGTTAAGACCATCGATGACGCCGTGGCGCGCGTGCATGAGGCCGCGCCCGAGGCGCGCGTGGGCGTGGCACACGGCAAGATGAGCCCGCGCGAGGTCGAGGACGTGATGATTGAGTTCGCGACCAAAAAGATCGATGTGCTCATCGCCACGACCATCGTGGAGAGCGGCATCGACAACGCAACGGCCAACACGCTGATCATCGAGGACTCGCAGCGCCTTGGCCTGGCGCAGCTCTACCAGCTCAAGGGCCGTGTGGGCCGCTCTGCCACGCAGGCCTACGCGTACTTTATGTTCCCCGGCGAGCTGCCGCTCACCGAGGAGGCAACGGCGCGCCTGACCGCACTTTCCGAGTTCCAGGACCTGGGCAGCGGCATGCGCATCGCCATGCGCGACCTAGAGATCCGTGGCGCCGGTTCGCTTATGGGAGCCGAGCAGCACGGCAACCTGTCGAGCGTGGGCTTTGATCTGTTTACGCAGATGCTGGGCCAGGCCGTGGCCGAGGCGCGCGGCGATGACGACGCCGGCGTGGAGGCGGCGAGCGTGGGTATTAACCTGCCGGCCGACTACTTCTTGTCCGAGGAGTACCTGCCGGCGGTGGACCAGCGCGTGCTCGTGTACCGTAAGCTCGCAGCGGCCGAGGACCTGGAGAGCATTGACGAGGTGCAGGAAGAGACCGAGGCCGCGCATGGTGAGCTGCCGTTGGCGGGACTCAACCTGTTCAATCGCGCGCGCATCCGCATTCGCGGCGAGCGCCTGGGGCTCGAGAGCGTCACGCTCAGCGGCGGTCGCATCACGTTTTTGGGCGTCGACGTGCCCAAGAAGGTGGCCTTTGAGCTTAAGACCCGCTATGGCGCGGTGAACTTCCCCAAGAGCCGCAAGTTGTCGGTGCCCTACAAGGCGGGCGCCGGCGCGGGCAGCGGCCTGGGTCGCGGTCTCGACGCCAACGACGGCACCGGCCCCGTGGCCGCGGCACTCATGCTGCTGCAGCAATTAGGCGCGAGCGACGATGACTAACAAGTAGGGGGCGTGGCGGGGCAGAGCTACCAGTTGTTCTTTGCCCCGCCACCTCGCAGGTTGATTCCAGCCCCATCGAAAGGAAAGCATGTTCGGGTACATCTACAAGAAAGACGCCGCCGCTATCGCGGTTGTCCTGTGTCTTTGTCTGGGCGTGGGCAGTTTCTTCGATTATCAGATCTCGAGCGCGCTGTTCAACATCGGCAGCATGTACGGCCGCTTTATCGAGGCCGCTGGCGAGTTGCCGTTTGAGCTGACGGCGAGCATCGCGGGCGTTATGCTCGTGCGCGCGGTGCGTCCCGACTCCAGGGGCAGCAAATGGCTTGCCGCGCTCGGCATCCTCGTCAACGTTGGCCTGACCGGCTACGAGATCGTTTCGTCCCTGAGGGTTGGCGGTAAACTCATTGCGGCTCAGTTGGTGCTGACGTTTGTGCTGGTCATCGCTGCCAACCTTATCGTCTATCGCCTCACGCGCACGACCGAGCCCGACGAACTCACGCGCTGGGCGTTGATGGTGCTTGCCGTGTGGATCGCTCAGGCCATCATCCTCAACGTGATCGTCAAGCCACTGTGGTCGCGCCCGCGCATGCGCGTGATCGAGGTCACGCCGGGGCTCAATTTTCAGCCGTGGTGGGTGATCGGCAATCCCGACAAGTGGACCTATATCGCCGCCGGCGTGATCAAGGACGGGTTCAAGTCGTTTGCGAGCGGACACACGGCGCATGCGGCGATCGGCCTTATGCTCGCCGGGCTTCCCGCGGCAGCCTTTAAGGAAAAACCGTCGCGTCGCCGCGTGATTTTTTGGGCGGCGGCTGTGATCGCGGCGCTCGTCGCCTTTGGGCGCATCGTGATAGGTGCGCACTTTTTGAGTGACGTGAGCTGCGGTTTTGCCCTGGTACTGGCACTTGAGTGCCTTGCCGCGCGCATTGCCTATCCCAACGGCGTACAATAGCTCCGTTTGAATCATCTGGCCGATACCCGGTAAGAGAGGATTGCCATGCTCGCGTTTAACAACGATTATTCCCACGGCGCACATCCGGCAGTGCTGCAGGCGCTCGTCGACACCAATATGGAGCCGCAGCCCGGCTACGGTACCGATGCGCACACCGAGCGCGCCAAGCAACTTATTCGCGAGGCCTGCCAGGCCCCTGATGCCGACGTGTTTTTTCTGGTGGGCGGCACGCAGGCCAACGCGACGGTGATCGACATGCTGCTTGCGCCCTACGAGGGCGTCGTTGCTGCTGAGACTGGCCACGTCGCCTGTCACGAGGCGGGCGCTATCGAGTTTGGCGGCCACAAGGTGCTCACCATCCCCGGCTACGAGGGCAAGATGCACGCCGAGGACCTCGAGAACTATATCCAGGTGTTCTACGAAAACGAGAGCTACGAGCACACGGTGTTCCCGGGTGCCGTGTATGTGAGCCTATCGACCGAGTACGGCACGCTGTACTCCAAGGCCGAGCTCGCGGCGATTCATGCGGTATGCCAGAAGCGTGAGATTCCGCTGTTTGTGGACGGCGCCCGCCTGGCCTATGCGTTGGCGTCCGATGAGTGCGATATTACCCTGCCCGAGCTGGCGCAGCTGTGTGACGTGTTCTACATCGGCGGCACCAAGTGTGGTGCGCTCTGCGGCGAGGCTGTGGTGTTCTGTGGCATGCACGCCCCGGCGCACCCCATTCCGCGAATTAAGCAGCATGGCGCACTGCTCGCCAAGGGCCGCCTGACGGGTGTGC
This sequence comes from Collinsella sp., assembly GCA_046979165.1. GTDB lineage: Bacteria > Actinomycetota > Coriobacteriia > Coriobacteriales > Coriobacteriaceae > Collinsella. The sequence continues at coordinate 236,758 of JBKWJT010000002.1, read as the reverse complement.
AGTTTGAGGCGCTCTTTACCGATGGCCTGTATTTTGAGATTGGTCGACAGGCGATTGAGACGGCCCAGGCGCTACGTCGTGTGCTGCACGAGCGCGGTTACCAGTTCTTTTTGGAGACGCCCACAAACCAGCAGTTTGTGATTCTGCCCAACGAGGACATGGCCCGCATTCGCGAGCATGCGGCGATCGAGTACTGGGAAAAGTACGACGAGACCCACACGGTGGTGCGCTTTTGCACCAGCTGGGCCACGACGCGGGAGGACATCGACGCGTTGGCGGCTGTCCTGTAGCCTGATGTAATGACAAGGGGCCGCCCTGCGCCTGAGCTTGGCGCAGGGCGGCCTTTGCTTTTGGGGGAGAAGGGTTGTATGACCGAGATGTCCGAGCCGACGATTCGCCTGGCGACGCCCGATGACGCGTCGGCGTTGCTTGCCATCTATGAGCCGTATGTGCGCCAGACGGCGATTACCTGCGAATATGAGGTGCCGAGCGTTGAGGAGTTCGCCGGGCGCATCGAGCGCACGCTCAAGCGCTATCCGTATCTGGTGATGGAACTGGACGGGCGTCCGGTAGGCTATGCCTATGTGAGTCCGCTCAACAGCCGCGAGGCATACGACTGGTCGGTCGAGACATCGATCTACCTGGCGCGTGATGTGCGCCACGGCGGGCTGGGCCGCAAGCTGCATGACGCGCTTAAGCAATGCCTGATCGCGATGGGTATCACCAACATGTGCGCCCTCATCGCCGTGCCGCACGACAAGGACGATGAGTACCTGACGCACAACAGCCAGGACTTCCATGCCCATATGGGGTATCGCCTGGTGGGCGCCTTTGACCGCTGCGCCCAAAAGTTCGGCCGCTGGTACGACATGTGCTGGATGGAGTTGGTCCTAGCCGAGCGCGTCCCCAACCAACCCAAACCAACCTGGTTCCCCGACCTCCCCAAACCTACCATTTAGGGACAGGTTTATTTTGGCAGGTTAGCCGATGGGCTCGGTGTATTTGGCACGGTCGGTGCGCTGGATGCGCTTGGAGACATGGAGCGGTCGGCCGTCGGTGTCGTACACGTAGTCGGTGATCAGGATCAGCGCCTGCCCGCGCCCAACGTTGAGCAAAAACGCCTCGTTTTGCGAGGCATAGCACACCTCAAAGGTCTTATGTCCCTGTGCCGGCGCGCGATGGAATTCCTGGCGCAGCGTGGCGTAGAGCGAACCGTTGATATCGCGATCGATGAGTGCTTCAAAGCTCGGTGGTAGATAGGTGGTCTCCAGGCACAGCGGCGCATCGTCCAGATAACGCAGGCGGACAAGTTTGACGAGCTTGCTGCCCACGGCGACATCGAAGAACTTGGCCGCATTGCCCGCGGCCTTGGCAAAGCCCGAGTCCACCGTGCGCGTGGTGGGCTTCATACCCTGACCCTGGACCTGTGTCGTGTAGCTCGAAAACACCAGGTTGTTCTCGTGGAGCGCCGGCGTGTCGGCCACAAAGGCGCCACGCCCGCGCTCGGTGCGCACCAGGCCCTCGTCAACGAGCACCTTAAGGGCGTGGCGTACGGTGCTACGCGACAGCCCCGATTCGTCCATGAGTTCCATCTCGGACGGCAGCTTGTCTCCGCGCGCGTAGGTGCCGGAGGCGATGCGGTCGCGCAGCATGCCCGCCAAGCGCTCGTATTGGGTCAGTCTCTTTTTAGATGAAGCGTTCATGCGATCAACCTGTATCTAACCTGTATGCGTATCTAATCAAGCATGTATTCAATACAACAACAAAACCGCTGGTATCAAGTTATCGAAAACCGTATCAGCAAATTTTTTAAGACAAATATAGCATACAACTAGTCGACATAACCAAAACATGTATGTAACTTGTATGCCATCGAGAGCATCAAACGAGAAGAAAGGCTGATGCACGATGACTACTCAGGAACAGGTTAAGGACGTCGTCTCCCAGGTTTTGGCCGACAAGGCAGACAAGGGCGGCATCAAGCGCGTCGTGTGGATTGGCGCCGGCGGATCCAACGGCGGCAACTATCCTGCCCAGTACTTTATGGAGCACGAGGCCACGCAGGTCGTGAGCTCCAGCTACACCAGCAACGAGTTCGTGCACGCCACGCCCGCCTATGTCAACGAGAACACTCTGGCCGTCGTCGTGTCCATGCGCGGCACCAAGGAGACCATCGTCGCCGCCCAGGTCGCCAAGGACCACGGCGCCAGCACCATCGCCATCTATGTTGACGAGTCCGGCCTCACCGAGGTCTGCGACTACAAGATTCAGTACGACAGCCTGGCCGTCGACGAGTCCTGCATGGGCCGTACCAACTCCGCCGTCGTGACCATGATCGCCATGGAGCTCACGCAGCAGACCGAGGGCTATGCCGAGTACGAGACCGCTATGGCCGCCTTCGACTTGGTTGACCCCATCTATCGCAAGGCCGTCGAGTACACCCGTCCGCTCGCTGCCAAGTGGGCCGAGCAGAACGCCGACAAGCCCTGCATTAATGTCATGGCTCAGGGTCCGCTTTTTGGTGCCGCTTACGTCTTTAGCATCTGCAACGTGCAGGAGATGCTGCAGATCGACTCCTGCACCATCAACACCTGCGACTTCTTCCACGGCCCCTTCGAGATCCTGGACAAGCGCACCTCGCTGTTCCAGCTCATCAGCGTCGGCCGCAGCCGCTGGAACGACGAGCGCGGCATCCGCTTCGTCAACCAGTACGGTGGCGAGCGCGTCTATCAGCTCGACGCCAAGGAGCTTGGCCTCAACGACATCAAGGACAGCGTGAGCGAGTATTTCAACCACCTGATCTTTGCCCCGATCCTCAACAATGTGTACATGCGCGCGCTCTCTGCCGTTACCCACAAGGACTACATGACGCGCCGCTACATGTGGAAGCTTGACTACTAGGGGATAGAGAGGGGATAGAGCGGTCTAACAACTCAATGTCCTCATAAGTTGCGGTGGAATAGTTCCTGTTTAGGGGCTTGAAGCCTCTATTCAGGAACTATTTCACCGCAACCGCCCAGTAATCCGCTGGGGGCGGAGGAAAACGGATCACTTATCCGCTCGCCGATTTGTGTCTTGAAAAATGTATATAACGACTATAACGTAGTACGAAACATATTGGAAACAATACCGAGGAGGCTGCGTTGAAGAAGAGCAATCTGGGCTATGTGCTGGTGCTGATCGCCGCGCTTATGTGGGGCAGCATCGGAATCTTTGTAAACGGCATCTCGGCCATGGGCGTTTCGTCCCAGAGCATGGCTGCCTTTCGCTTGTTGGTCGGAGCGCTTATCTTGGCGCCGGTCCTGATGTTTATGGGCTGCCGTCCGGGTGAGGGGTCTACCGTGGCTCAGGGTCCGCTGGCCCTGTTCAAGGCAAGCCCTAAAGAGCTTGTTCCTTGTGCGCTTGTTGGCATCGTCGGTTTGGCCGCCGCTAACACCTGCTATTACGAGTGCATGGGCGAGGTGGGCATGTCCACGGCCTCGGTGCTGCTCTACACCTCGCCGGTGTTTGGCGTCATGCTCGGCCGCGTGCTTTATCGCGAGGACGTGACCCCCAACAAGCTCGTTGCCATTGTCTTTAACATCGTAGGCTGCGTGCTTGCAGTGACCAATGGCGACCTTTCCGGTTTTCATTTTTCGGTTTGGGGCGTCACGTCGGGCGTGATTGCAGGCCTTTGTGGTGCGTCGCTCGCGGTGTTTAGCCGAATAGCAACCAAGACGGTCCACCCGCTGGCTGTCACGTTTTGGGGCTTTGTTTTTGGCGGTGCGGTTATGGCAGCTATCGCGGCTCCGTGGCCGGATGTCGCCGCGGCAATGTCGCCACAGCTGCTGCTGCTGTTCCTTGGCTTTGGACTCATCCCCACAGCCGTTGCTTACATCTTATATATGCAGGGTCTGTCCATGGGGCTCGAGACATCGAAAGTTCCCGTCGTAATGTCTTTCGAGACGGTCGTCACCGTACTGGTGGGCATTGGTGTCTACGCCGAGCCCGCCGGCGCGATTAAAGTCCTGGGCATCGTGTTGGTGCTCGCGTCCATCCTGATTATGAACACCGACTTCTCCAAGCTGCGCAACAGTGTGTTTGTCGGTCATGTCATTGAGAGCATGACCTTTAAGCCCAACGCGTGGTGGACCGAAAAATCTCAGGACATGGATCTGTTTAAAGAACGCACCGGCATTGCGCTGGAACCCACCGTACAGGAAAGCCCCTGGTACTTCGTGCGATAGGGGATTGCGCGCAGGGTCTGACCTGGGGTTATCCAGCTAGCGCCGGCCTACCCAGCCCAACGTTTCGAGTACGTTAAACCCGTCAACGGTCGATTTTCACCCGCGAACGGTCTTTATACTAATTAGCAATATAAGCAACGTATAAGACGTTATAATGACCATAACGAAAAGGAGGAGGCAAGATGAATCAGATCATTCTCGCATCTCATGGCGGCCTGGCCGCAGGCGCCAAAGACACGCTCGAGATGGTTCTCGGCGACGTGTCGAACGTCCACGTCGTGTCGCTTGCTCGTGACGACAAGGAGCCCATCACCAATAAGGTTGAGGCTATGATCGCCACGTTCAACGCGGACGACACCGTCTATGTGCTGACCGATATGCTCGGCAGCTCGGTCAACAACAACATGGTCGAGCTTTCCAAGAACGGCACTAAGTTCACGGTTGTCAGCGGTTTCAACATCCCGTTGGCGCTCACGCTTGCTATGAGCCCCGCCCCCGTCAAGGGCGCCGAGCTCGCGGCCCTCATCAACGAGGCCCGCACCGGTCTGACCAATCCCAACGCACCGGTCGAGGCCGCCGCGGCTCCCGCCAAGAAGGCCAAGGCGTCCCGTCACAGCTCCGGTCCCGCCAAGATCGTCCTCGCACGTCTTGACTACCGTCTGCTGCACGGCCAGGTCGTCTTTACCTGGACCACCAAGGTTCAGGCCGAGCGCATCATCGTCGTCGACAACGCTGCCGCCAACGATGACATCAAGAAGGGCGCTCTTAAGCTGGCCAAGCCCCAGGGCGTGCGCCTGAACGTCTTCACCGTCGAGCGTGCCCTCGCCAAGATGGACAAGCTCAACACCCTCGGCGAGCGCGTCATGTTCGTCTTTGGCAACACGGCCGAGATGCTGCAGTTCTGCCAGGGCTACAAGCTCGACGCCATCAACCTGGGCGCCACCGCCAACCACGACGGTGCCGATCAGGTCGGCGGCAAGGACAGCTCCGTCTTCCTCGACGCCAACCAGAAGGCCGACGTCAACCAGCTGCTCGACATGGGCATCAAGCTCTACGTCCAGCAGACCCCTACGTATCAGAGCGTCGACATCGACGCCAAGCTGTAATCAACCAGGCTTTTGCCTGACTGAAAGGAGAAGGGTATGAATACGTTCATCAGTGCGGTGCTCGTCGGCCTCGTCGGCGTGTTCTGCATGTGGGACTCCCGCCTGCTCGGTCGTCTTAACTTCGAGCAGCCCCTCGTTGGCGCTACGCTCGTCGGTCTGCTGCTGGGCGATGTGCCCACCGGCCTTGCCGTCGGTGCCGCCGTCGAGCTCGTGTCCATGGGCCTGGTGCAGGTCGGCGCCGCCGTTCCGCCCGATATGGTCCTGGGCGGCATCGTGGCCGCTGCCTTTGCGTGCCTGACCGATGCTTCCGCCGAGACCGCCATGACGATCGCCATCCCGGTCGCCGTCCTGGGTCAGCTTCTCGGCATCGTGTTCCGTTCCATCATCGCCGCCCTCACCCATGTGGCAGATAGCGCGATCGATAACGGAAAGTTCAAGACCGCCTACCGTATGCACATCTGCGCCGGCTCCGGTCTGTACGCCGTCATGTACTTCCTGCCGATCTTCCTCGCCGTTTTTGTTGGCACCGACCTGGTTCAGGCCATCGTCAACATGGTTCCCGAGTGGCTGTCCACTGGTCTTAACGTTTCGACCAAGATCATGACCGCCTACGGCTTGGCCCTGCTGCTCACCATGATGATCAAGAAGGGTATGACTCCGTTCCTGTTCATCGGTTTCCTGCTCGCCGCTTACCTCAACCTGTCCGTCATCGCGGTCGCTCTGATCGGTGTGTGCCTGGCTGTCGTCTTCATGGGCTTCAAGTTCAACGGTTCCCATGCAGCCGCCGGTGTCGATTCCGACTACGATCCGCTCGAAGACGACGAAGACTAAGGAGGAACACACTATGGCAACCGCAACCAAGGACGTGTCCCTGAACAAGAAGGTCAGCCAGTTCTTCTGGCGCTCCTGGGCCATCCAGGCCTCTTGGAACTACGAGCGTCAGATGAACATGGGCTTCCTCTACGGCATGGTTCCCACGCTCGATCGCCTCTATCCGGACGAGTCCGACCCCAAGCAGCTCGCTGCTAAGAAAGAGGCTTACCACCGTCACATGGCGTTCTACAACTGCACCCCGCAGACGAGCGCCTTTATCCTGGGCCTCACCGCCTCCATGGAGGAGGAGTACGCCAAGGATCCCGAGAACTTCGATCCCGATTCGATCAACGCGGTCAAGACCTCCCTCATGGGTCCGCTTTCCGGCATCGGTGACTCCTTCTTCCAGGGCACCATCCGCGTTATCGCCTTTGGCCTGGGCGTTCAGCTGGCTCAGCAGGGCTCCATCATGGGCCCGATCCTGGCCATGCTCATCTCCATCGTCCCCTCTGTGCTGATCACCTGGTTCGCTGCCAAGATGGGTTATCAGGGCGGCCACCAGTACCTGAGCAAGCTCCAGGGCGGCGACCTCATGGAGAAGCTCATGTATGTCTGCGGCATCGTGGGTCTTATGTCCGTGGGCGGCATGATCGCCACGCTGATCGGCGCCACCACCCCGCTGCAGTTCGCTGAGGGCACCGTCGTTATCCAGGACATCCTGGACGGCATGATGCCCCAGATGATCTCCCTTGGCCTCACCGGCCTTATGTACTGGCTCATCAAGAAGAACGTCAACACCGGTTGGCTTCTCGTGATCGCCATCGTGGGCGGCATCGCCCTCTCCGCGGCCGGCATCCTGGCCTAGTCGCGACCAAGCGTCTAACCGCTTTCCCCCGGGGGCCTGCCTGGCATCCCATACCCCAGGCAGGCTTCCATCCCCAAAATGCGACAATGGGACAGTCCCTTTGTCGCATCCTCAACGGGCCGGCGACTCGGTCCAAATCACGGTAACCCTGCGAGCGCCCGGCAATGTGGCGCCGCAAAAATCGAAAGGAATGTGTCAGATGTACGAGATCGACCTTAACCTCCCTAAGCAGATCGTCGCTGACGTCCTGTCCAACCACGAGATCCACAGTGTCGCCTTCGTCGGCTGCGGTGCTTCCATGTCCGACCTGTACCCCGCCAAGTACTTCCTGGCCAACAACACGGACAAACTGAACGTTCAGATCTTCACCGCTAACGAGTTCAACTACGACACGCCTTCCTGGGTCAACGAGCACACCTTCGTGATCACCTGCTCCCTCGGTGGCTCCACGCCCGAGACCGTCGAGGCCAACAAGACCGCCAAGAAGCACAACTGCCCGGTCGTCTCCCTCACCAACAAGGCTGGCTCCGCTCTGACCGTCGACGCCGACCACGTCATCGTCCACGGCTTCCACGCCAACTATGCCGCCAAGGCCGAGAAGCCTGGCTACGCCATCGCTCTCGCTCTCGAGATCCTTCAGCAGACCGAGGGCTATGATCACTACGAGGATATGATCACCGGCCTCACCAACATCTTCGACCTGTGCGAGAACGCCGCTCAGCACTGCACGAAGCTTGCCAAGAAGTTCGCTGAGGACTTCAAGGACGACAAGATGATCTACTTCATGGCTTCCGGTGCCTCCGAGAAGATGGCCTACTCTCACGCCGCCTTCCTGTTCACCGAGATGCAGTGGATCGACGCCGCCGCCTACAACACCGGCGAGTACTTCCACGGCCCGTTCGAGGTTTCCACCGAGGGTAAGCCCTACGTCTTCTTCATGTCCGATGGTGCTACCCGTCCGATGGACGCCCGCGCCCTCACCTTCCTTGAGCGCATGGGCGCCAAGGTCGCTCTGATCGACTCCAAGGACTACGGTCTGGCCGACGCCGTGCCGGCGAGCGTCATCACCTACTTCAACCCGCTGCTGCACCTCGCCGTTATGCGCGAGTACGGCAACCAGATCGCCGAGGCCCGTCAGCACCCGCTGACCATGCGTCGCTACATGTGGAAGCTTTCCTACTAATCACAAGTAAGTAAACCTTACGGGTTGATTGAAAGGGGATGGGGTTTACGCCCCGTCCCCTTTTTTGCTCTTGAGAGGAGATGCGTATGATCAAGGCAGTGCTGTTTGATATGGATGGCGTGCTGGTCGATACCGAGTGGTTCTACAACCGCCGCCGCGTGGCGTTTATGGAGGAGAAGGGCTTCCACTTTGACGAGATCCCCGATCTTTCGGGGTCTAACGAGCCGGCCATTTGGCAGGCGCTGGTGCCCGACGATGTTGAGTTGCGCGAGCGCCTGCGCGTGGAGTACAAGCAGGTCTACAGCCCGGTCCATCCCGTTCCGTATGCCGAGCTGCTCAACGAGCAGACAGAGCCGGTGATGCGCGAACTGCACGAGCGCGGCGTGAAGTGTGCCATCGCGAGCTCGTCCTATCGCGAGCTGATTGACGAGCTGGTGGACATCGCCGGTATTGCCGACGTGTTGGACTACACCATCAGCGGCCACGAGTGCAGCGCGTTTAAGCCCGACCCCGAGATTTACCTGCGTGCCATGGAGGCGTTGGGGGCGGAGCCTGCCGAGTGCCTGGTTATCGAGGACTCGCCTTTGGGCATCGAGGCCGGCAAGCGTTCCGGCGCCCGCGTCCTGGCACTGCGTCCGCACGAGGGCGTCAACCTCGATCAATCGCGAGCCGATGCCGTTATTGATAATCTGACCGACATTTTGGCCGCTTTGTAGTGTCAATCCGCCGCGAGAAGCACGGGTTCAAGCGTTTTTTGCGGTGGACTGGCTCCATTTGGTTTCGATTTTGATCCGTTTGGCTTCGATTCGGACTAAGTGAGTAGACTTTTTGGCGCAGGCCGAGCACAATGCATATCTTCCTTTGTAAAACCGCAGGTCACAGGGGTGGCGGTTTTGGGTGTGCTCTGCAGGTCGCGTAAAGTCTACTCACTTGTAATTTGGGCCTTTGGTCGTGGGGTTGCTGGTCCCGCTTTGGTTGTCGGGAGAGGGTGAATTGAAGCGCCCCCGCACGCTCCATGCTACAATCGCGGACATATCCCACAACTACATCTGCCTTCGAAAGGAGCCTGCGTGGCGAACGCCATCGATCAGCTCACGGACCGAGTGCTCGTGCTCGGCCGCCTCACCATCGTCCGCCGCGCCATTACTGCTGTGGCGGTCACCATTTCCGCCGTTCTCCAGACATTTCTGATCCAGGCGTTCATTCAGCCCGCCGACCTGCTTCCGAGCGGTCTCACCGGCGTCGCGGTCCTGCTCGATCGCGTTACCTCGCTGGGCGGCGTTCACATCGACATCTCGCTCGGCATGCTTGCGCTCAACATTCCCGTGGCGCTCCTATGCTGGAGCGGCATTAGCAAGCGCTTCGTCATCTTCTCGATGATGCAGGTCGTGCTCTCGTCGCTGTTCCTCAACATCTTTCACTTCGCCCCGTTTTTGGGCGACAAGATTATGCTCATCATTTTTGGCGGCGTGGTCTCGGGTCTGGGTGCTGCCATCGCGCTTAAATCCGGCGCATCCACCGGCGGCACCGACTTTATCGCGCTGTGGGTTTCCAACCACACGGGCAAGACCATCTGGGGCGTCATCTTTGGTTTCAACTGCTTTATCCTGGCGATCTTTGGCTTTATGTTTGGCTGGGACAAGGCGGCGTATTCCATCGTGTTCCAGTTTATTTCGACCAAGACCATCGACAGTTTCTATCGTCGCTACGATCGCGTGACGCTGCAGATTACGACGCGCAAGGCAGACGAGGTCATGACTGCCTACGTAAACCATTTTCAGCACGGCATTAGCTGCGCCGAGGTTGTCGGCGGATACAGCCGCGAAAAGATGTACCTGCTGAACACCGTTGTTTCGACCTACGAGAGCCAGGACATTATCAAGTTGGTGTGCGACGTTGATCCCGGCGCCGTGATCAACGTGTTCCACACGCTCAACTTTGTGGGCGGCTGGTGGGGCGGTCATGTCGACGAGCCCATGCCCACGGCCGTTCCCGATCCCGACAAGCCCGCACGCATGGCCAGCAGGCAGGCGCGCCTCAGCGAACAGGACAGCCTGCAGCAGGACGACGGCAAGTAGGGTATTGGCATTTTGCCGGTCCTGCGCAACCCATCCGAACGAGCCCCCCGAAAGCCCCGTTGCTTTCGAGGGCTCTCGTTTGCCCAGATAAAACCTACCAAAATGAAGCTGTCGCTTTTTGGTAGGGAGGGTGTATCGTTTTATCAATATGAGGTAACATGAAACTAGACGTTATATACGTATTAGAAATTTAGCTATTTTGATAAGAGTGATCAGATATGCCTGCGCCCAAAAATGCACCGCTTTACCAGCAGATTTATGACGAAATCAAGGATGCGATCGAGAAAGGTGTTTATGCACCCAAGGAGCGTATTCCGTCCGAGCTTGAACTAGCCGAGCAGTACGAGGTGAGCCGTATTACGGTGCGCCGTGCTGTCGAGGAGCTGTGCTCCGATGGTTACCTGGTTAAGCAGCAGGGCCGCGGCACCTTTGTCTCCACGCCGCACATCAACCGCCAGTTTCACGCCTCGACGCTGCAGACGTTTACCGCGCTGTGTGCCGGCAACGGCATGAAGGCCGGTGCGCACGTGATCGATCGCCAGATCGTTCCGGCGCGCCAAAACGAGATGGAGTTCTTTGGCCTGCAGAAGGATGCGCTGCTGCTGCATATCAAGCGCGTGCGTACGGCCGACGGCGAGCCCATCTTTGAGGAGAACATCTTTGTGCCGTTTGACGCCTACCGTGAGCTGTTGACGGCCGATCTTGAGGACAAGTCGATTTTTGCCGAGGTCGAGCGTGTTGGCGGAACGCCGATTGTCTCGGTTGGCTACCGTACGGTCGAGGCCGTTCGAGCTAACGCCGAGCAGGCGGCCGAGCTGGGCATTGCTCCGCACGATCCGCTGCTCAACCTGCGTGCCGGCTTTACCGGTCCCGATGACGAGCCGGTTTTGATGGGTAAGCAGTACTACGTGGGATCGCGCTACGTTATGGTGATGTAGGGTTGGTTCCGCCGTTCTAACGAACGGCGGATCGGTCGACGCTGCAAGCCCGCCAGAGCGGCAATCTGCCTTTCAACTTCGGCGGCATGATCAGAAGATCAATGCCGCCTTGTTTCAAGGCACCTTGCTCGCTCTGGCGGGCTTTCGCTCATATGACCCAATCCGCTGTCAAGAGCCACAATGGCCCCGCCGACCGCTTGCAATCGGTCGGCGGGGCCTGCCGTTGAACCCGTCCCGGTCCGCCCCGGCATGTCGTCGACGCCCTCGGCTCAGTCTCATATCCGCGGATACCGTTCTGTCGGCCCGCACTCCATTCCTTCGGCGGGGTTCCCCAAGTCTGTCGAGGCGCATGCGGAGGGCTCCGCGCGCACAGCGAAATAGGGGGTATCCCCGAAGGCCGCCCGGCTCGCCGGGACGGGGGCTATGTCTATTCCGCGCCCTCCCGGCACATCATGCCGAGGGCCCAGAGCCACCTCACGAGCTCGGCCGCGGTGGCCGCGTTGGCCTTCGCCGCGGGCATGCCGCGGGCGAGCATCTCCTCGCGCCGCCGCAGGAGCCGCTCGGACCCCTTCCTCCCGTGCATCCTTATCTCGAGGGGCACGCCCGTGTCCCTCGGCATGAGCTTCGGCTGGTGCCGTGCCGCGGCGTAGCACCATGAGCCCTCAACGGCCAGCTTCCTCACGAGCGCGTTGCCCGCACCGCTGATGCCTCCGAGCCGCACGGAGTCGCCACTCGACCTCTGACTCGGCGCGAGGCCGAAATAGGCCGTGACCTGCCTTCCGGAACGGAACCTCGTGAAGTCGCCGACCTCGGCCGAGAAGGCTGCGGCCAGCGCGAAGGCGCAGCCCTTGATCGACTGGAGGGCGGCCACCTCCGCGGCGATCGGGCTGGCATCCACGGCTGCCCTGTACTCGGAGAGCAGGTCCGCCCGGGCCTCCGCCGCGGCCTCGACCTCGTTCCTCAGGGCGGCGAGCGCCCGAACCCCGCCATCGTCCTCAGGCCTGATCTTGTCGAGCCACCTCAGGAAGTCGTAGGTCCAGTACTTCCTCGGGTTGCCGGCGGGCGTGGTGCCGCCGTAGACGAACCCCCGCCTTGCGAGGAAGGCGAGCAGCCGCTGCTTGGCGGTCGCCAGGCGCGCGGTCGCCCCGTCGTAGGCGCCGGCGAGGTCCCTGATGCCTTCGACCTCGGGGGAGGGGACCCATACGGGGGAGATGTCGTGGGCGAGTATCGCCTTGGCCATCCTGGCGGCGTCGTTCCTGTCGTTCTTGGAGGCCGAGTCGGCGGCCGACCTGGGGATCTTCGAGACCGCGGCGACGGCGCACTCGACGCCGAGCCCGGCGAGCTCCCTTTGCGGGGCGAAGCCGAGGTAGCCGCTCTCGTAGGCCGCGAGCGACGGCCCGGGGAACCCATCCATCCACCCGGCGATCTCGCCCCAGGGGTTGCCGGGGAACCTCCTCGTCACGGCCTCGCCGGTGTCCGCGTCGAGGGCGCAGACGGTGGTCGACCTCAGGTGGACGTCCATCCCGAACGCGGTAGAATACTTTGGCATGGGAGCCTCCCAACCTCGTTGCGGCGCGGCTGCGCCTATGGCACTTCAACATCATTGTCGCAGCCCCGACCCGCGGTCACGAGCGGGGGCTCCTATCTTTTTAGTGCCCTCGGATTGGGTCACAGTGTCTGTCGGTGCCAAAACATCGGCGTTGCCATGGCCCGGATGCGGCACTTGGGGACGTTCCTTTTCTGCCGGCATCTGGGGACATTCCTTAGTCATTGGGGACGCTCTTAAACGACTAATCTGGGCGGCGGCCGTGTGCTGCTGTCCGCGTGGCGGCGTATAATCGGCGGCAGATGACTTGGACGTTAGGAAACCATGACCGATAGCATGCAGCAGATGGCGCTTGACACGCTCGGCGCCTATTTTGGCTACACCTCGTTTCGCCCGGGGCAGGACCGCATGGTGGATGCGATTCTTGCAGGCCGCGATGCGCTGGGTGTTATGCCCACGGGCGCCGGCAAGTCCATTTGCTACCAGGTGCCCGCGCTCATGCTGCCCGGCATCACCTTTGTGGTGAGTCCGCTGCTGTCGCTTATGGAGGACCAGACCCGTGCGTTGCTCGCGGCGGGTGCGCGACCCAGCTATCTCAACTCCAGCCTTACTCCGGCCCAGCAAAACACCGTGCTCAAGCGGGCGCGCGAGGGCCGCTATCAGCTTATGTACGTGGCGCCCGAGCGCCTGCTCGAGCCGCGTTTTTTAGCCTTTGCGCAGGAAGCCGCGGTGGACGGCGGCATTGGCGTGCCGCTCGTGGCCATTGACGAGGCCCACTGCGTGAGCCAATGGGGCCAGGATTTCCGCCCCGCCTATCTGCAGATTCGCGAGTTCATCGATTCCCTACCGCAGCGCCCCATCGTGGCGGCCTTTACCGCCACGGCGACCGAGCGCGTGCGTGCGGACATTCAGCAGATGCTCGGTCTGCAAAACCCCGCGACGGTGGTGACGGGCTTCGATCGCAAGAACCTCTACTTTGGCTGCGAGGAGATGGGCGACAAGGCCAAGGCCGCGTGGGTGCGCGACTATGTGATTGCGCATTCGAGCGAGAGCGGCATCGTGTATTGCTCGACTCGCAAGACGGTCGATGCGCTGGCCGCGGAGCTTGCCGAGGCGCTGGGCCCCAGCGGCATTCGTGTGGGGCGCTACCATGCCGGCATGGGCAACGACGCCCGCCGCCAGAGCCAGCGTGCCTTTATCGACGACGACATCCAGGTGATGGTTGCCACCAACGCCTTTGGCATGGGCATCGACAAGCCCAACGTGCGTTACGTGATTCACAACAACGTGCCCGAGAGCATCGAGGCCTACTACCAGGAGGCGGGCCGCGCCGGCCGAGATGGCGACCCGGCCAGCTGCCATCTGCTGTGGAACGGTAACGATTTCCGCATGCGGCGCTTTTTGATCGACCGCGGCGATGCGGCCGACGAGGCGCTTGACGACGAGCAGCGCGCGTGGGCGCTCCAGAACCGTTATCGCCTGCTCAGCCAGATGGAGGGCTACTGCAATACCACCGGCTGCCTGCGCGAATACATGCTGCGCTACTTTGGCGACGAAGCCGCGGCCGAGCATGCGGTTGCGGCTGCTGCGGGCGGCACCACAGACGACGCCGAGGGCTGCGGCAACTGTAGCAACTGCCTCACGCAGTTCGAGGTCGAGGACGTCACCGACATGGCCCGCGCCGCCGTGCGCTATGTGGCCACGCGCCCTATGCGCTTTGGCAAGTCGCTGATCGCCGACGTGCTTCACGGCGGCAACACCGAGCGCATTCGCCAGATGCATCTGGACGAGGATCGCGGCTACGGCGAGCTGTCGAGCGAATCGGTCGGGCGCATCAAGGACATCATCGGCCAGCTGTGCGGGCGGGGCTACCTGGCCACCTCGCAGGGCCAGTATCCGGTCGTGGGTCTGGGCCCGCGTGCCGGCGAGGTCGAGGACGAGACGTTCGCCTTTACCGTTAAGCGTCGCGCGTCCAAGCGCAAGGCCTCGGCCCGTGCCCGCCGTGCGGTGGATTTGCTGCGCGAGGAGGCCGAGCTGGATCAGCGACCGCGCGTGGGCGACGACGCCGAGCTGTTTGAGCGCCTACGGGCACTCCGCAAGGAGATCTCGACCGAGCTGGAGATGGCGCCGTATATGGTCTTTTCCGACAAGGCCCTGCGCGGCCTGTGCCGCCTGCGTCCGCAGACGCGCGAGGAGCTGATCCAGGTCAACGGCATTGGCGAGAAAAAAGCCGACGCCTTTGGCGAGCAGTTTATGGCGGCGATTGAAGAATTTGAGTCCGAGCATGCGCGGGATGGAGTGTAACGATGGCATTCGACGATAAAACCGACCGCACTGACGTGCCCGCCGTGCCGCTGTACCAGCAGGTCATGGATGACCTAAAGGGCGAGATCGCGCGCGGCGTGTACCCCGCCGGCTCGCGCATCCCTGCCGAGATGGAGCTCGCGAAGTCCTACGGCGTGGGGCGCATCACCGTGCGCCGTGCCATCGAGGAGCTGTCGCGCGCGGGGTATCTCAACCGCCAGCAGGGGAGGGGCACGTTTGTGTGCGCCCCCAAGCTCAAGCGCAAGATTCGCCAGAAGGGTGACGTCCAGAGCTTTACTGAGGGTTGTGCTGCCAACGACATGGTGCCGGGTGCGCGTCTGGTGTCGCGCACGGTGGTCGCGGCGACGCACGAGGATGCGGCGTTCTTTGGCGTGGAGCCCGGCTGCGAGCTTATCGTGGTCGAGCGCGTGCGCACGGCCGACGGCATCCCCGTCATGCTCGAGAACAACGCCTTTGTGCTTGCCGACCATCCCTACCTGCAGACGCTGGCCGACGAGGACCTCACCGATAACTCAATCTTTGCGCTCGTTGCCGAGCATTCGGGTCGCGCGCCGCTCAAGTCCGACCCCTGCACCGTGGAGATTGCGCTTGCCGATACTCAGACGGCCCCGCTGCTGGAGGTGCCGGTCGGCGAGCCTCTCTTCTATATGGAGGCCTACTTTACCGACGCCGGCGGGCGCCCTCTACTGCTCGGCCGCCAAAAGATCGTGGGCTCGCGCTACGTCTTCGACATCTAACGTCCACAGATAGAACAACATAGAACAAATTTGCTGAGATGACTTCACGGGCGTTGTTACACGTGCTATAAATAGGACAACATAGAACGACAGCAGGTACGAGCTGTCGTCGTTCAAAGCCGCCCCACAAGGAGGAGCATCAGCATGAACGCACATGATCTGGTTCAGGAAATCATCGAGCGCAAGGGCAAGATCGAGAACGTCTTTTGGATCGCTTGCGGCGGTTCGATGATCGATCTCATGCCGGCCAACGAGCTGCTCAAGCGTGAGGCCACCACGTTTACCTCGACGGTCTACACGGCACGCGAGTTTTGCCTGATGGCTCCCAAGAGTCTTGGCGAGAAGTCGCTCGTCATCGCCTGCAGCCACAGCGGCAACACGCAGGAGGTCGTCGACGGCTGCGAGATGGCGCTGGCCGCCGGTGCCGAGGTCATTGCCCTCACTGACTGCGAGGGCTCCAAGATCGATAACGGCAAGTGGACCACCTGGGTCTATCCGTGGGGCGAAGGCGTGCCGCAGGCCGAGGTACCGCAGGGCATTGGCGCTCTGATCGCCGCCGAGTTGCTCGACCAGCAGGAGGGTTACGAGGCGCTTGCCGACATGTATGCCGGCCTCAAGCAGATGGATGCGCTGCTGCCCGCCGCCCGTGAGAAGGTCAACGCCGAGCTGGGCGCCCGCTTTGCCGAGCTCTGCCAGCAGCACAAGTTCTTCTATATCCTGGGCTCCGGCCCCAACTTTAGCCAGACCTATGCCATGGCGATTTGCTCGCTCATGGAGATGCAGTGGCAGCACTGCTGCTACATCCACTCCGGCGAGTACTTCCATGGCCCGTTCGAAGCCACCGAGCCCGGCGTGTTCTACTTTGTGCAGCTCGGATCGGGCGAGTGCCGCCCCATGGAGGAGCGCGCTCTTGCGTTCCTCAACACGCACACCGATACAGTCATGGTGCTCGATGCGCTCGAGTACGGCGTGGGTGAAGTGCCTGCCAGCGTGCGTTCGTACCTGGAGCCGATCTTCTTCTACGCGATGAGCTGCGAGCTGCGTGCCGCCCGCGGCAAGGTCTTCGACCACAGCCCCGAGTTCCGCCGCTACATGGGCGTCGAGCAGTACTAGGTAACGGGAAAAGTATTCACCTTCGATTCGCAAGGGCACTGCGTGAGTCAAAAAAGCGGGCCGCGCCGGTAGTATTCCGGCGCGGCCCGCTTGGTATTGCGCTTAGATTCGCGAGATTGCGGCGATTGACGGGCTACTTTGCGTCGTAGGCCTCGGCGTCCCACCAGTCGAGCTGGGCGATGTTGTCGCGAATGTGCTGGCAGCTCTTGTGGAAGCCCTCGAGCTCATACTCGGAAAGGTCGAGCGTGTAGACTTCCTCGACGCCCTCGGCACCGATCACGCACGGCAGGGAGGTAAAGATGCCCTCCTCGCCATACTGGCCGGTCATAAGCGTGGAGGCCGAAAGCACGGCATGCTCGTTGTGCAGCACAGCGGCGCAGACGCGCGCGGCGGAGTTGGCAACGGCGTACTCGGTGCACTGCTTGCCCTGGTAGGTTACGTAGCCGCCCTTGCGTGCGAGTTCCTCGACCTCCATGTGGTCAAAGGCGTACTTGTCAGGGTTCTCGGCCTGAAGCTCGTTAAGGCTCTTGCCGGCGATGGTTGCGGCCTTAAAGGCGGCCAGCTGGCTAAAGCCGTGCTCGCCGATCATGTAGGCGTCGATGGACTTGGGGCTCACGCCGACCTTCTTGGAGATCTCGGTGCGCAGGCGGGCGGAGTCCAGGCCGCAGCCCGAGCCGATGATCTTCTTGGGATCGTAGCCGGTCAGGTGCCACAGCTCGGTGCACACGACGTCGCAGGGGTTGGAGATGCTCACGAAGATGCCGTCAAAGCCGGCGTCGACGATGCGCTTGGCAAAGGTGCGGGCGGCGTCGGTGGTAAAGAACAGCTCGCCGTCGCGGTTGCCGGCGGCCAGTGCGACCTTGCCGGCGGCGTTGACGATGACGTTGCAGCAGGCTAGCTCCTCGTAGTGGTCATAGCAGTTGACGATCTTGGTGTTGTACGGGACAAACGAAAGGGAGTCGCGCAGGTCCTGGACCTCGGACGTCACCTTGGCCTCGTTGATATCGCACAGGTACAGCTCATCGGCAATGCCCTGCATGAGCAGGCTGTTGGCGACATGTGCTCCTACGTGGCCCTGGCCGACCACACCGATCTTACGCGTCTGGTACATATATGTATCCTTTCGGCCGAGTTTTTCGCGTCGAACCATTGTAGCGTCCTGCTGTCACTTTGCTAGACTAAAGCGCCGTAGATTTTTGGGACATGCCTTAATCTCTACTTTTGGCTGTTTTGAACCACTGGCGGTGTCTCGGGGCGATACGCTCGCGCGGATGGGGCCGGTCGTTGTACCATAACTGCAACTGACTCGTAAGGAGCATCCATGCCCATTCGTATCCCCGATGCCCTCCCTGCCGCCGCGCAGCTCGAGAGCGAGAACATCTTTGTCATGACCGAGTACCGCGCACTGCACCAGGACATCCGTCCGCTGCGCGTGCTCATCCTCAACCTCATGCCCACCAAGATTGCCACCGAGACGCAGATCATGCGCAAGCTCTCCAACACGCCGCTGCAGGTGGAGGTGGACCTGCTGCGCACCAAAACGCACGAGGCCACGCACGTGAGCGCCGGCCATCTGGAGACGTTTTACCGCACGTTCGACGACATCTGCGACATCCACTACGACGGCCTGATCATCACGGGCGCGCCGGTGGAACAGATGCCGTTCGAGGAGGTCGACTACTGGCCCGAGCTCTGCCAGATCATGGATTGGTCCACCACGCACGTGCACTCTACGCTGCACATTTGTTGGGGCGCGCAGGCCGGCCTGTACCATCATTACGGTATCCAGAAGTACGATCTGCCGGCAAAGGCGAGCGGCGTGTTCGAGCATTATCTAGTGAAGCCGAAAAGCCCGCTGGTCCGCGGCTTTGACGACCGCTTCTATGCCGTACATTCGCGCAACACCGACGTGCGCCGCGAGGACGTGGAGGCCGAGCCGCAGCTTGAGGTCGTGGCCGTGTCCGACGAGGTGGGCCTGTACATCGTCAAGTCGACCGACAGCCGTCGCTTCTTTGTCTTTGGCCATCCCGAGTACGACACCGATACGCTGCGCCTGGAGTACGAGCGCGATGTGAAGCGCGGGCTCAACCCGGAGGTGCCGGCGCACTACTTTCCGGGTGACGACCCCTCCGCCGAGCCGCGCAACGTCTGGCGCAGCCAGGCTCAGCTGTTCTACACCAACTGGCTCAACTACTACGTCTACCAGACCACGCCCTACGACCTGGCCCGCGCCGGCGAGGAGCACTAGGCTGTAGCTGTGGTTGCTGCTGCGGCCGTTGCTGTGCTCGCGGCGTGACGAACGTGGATTTTCGGACGTTTACAAATCGAGCGGTCGCGCGCGCAGACGTGGTGTAAGAGTGTCCTGAGGTCCGTCGCTGCAAGTCCCGATGTTACTCCTTCTTGAGACCGCGCTTCTCGACTATCTCGTCCACTATCTCCCTGGCGCGCCGCCCGAGCGCGCGGCGCCTCCCCTCTGTCGGGGCCGGCCTGTCCGCGGGCTCGGCGAAGCCCTCGGCGGCCGAGGCCTCGGAGAACACGCGCTGCTGGGACCACTGCCCCTCGGTCTCCATGAGGCTCGCGCACGTCAGGCGCAGCATCGACTCCCTCGAGGGGAAGGACTGCACGACCCTGTAGCGGCGCTTGATCTCGCGGTTGGCGCGCTCCTGGACGTTGTTGGTGCGGAGCTTGGCCCAGTGCGCCCTGGGGAAGGCCGTGAACGCCAGCGCGGAGTCCTCGGCCTGCTCGAAGACCTCGCCGGCCCTGGCGGACACCGACGCCACCCAGGGCGCCGCCTCGGCCCACACGCAGCGCGCGAGGTCGGGGTCGTCCTGGTAGACCGCGGCGTGCACGAGGTCCCTGACGGCCGCCTTGGAGTCCTCGGGCCTGCCCGAGCAGGCGCTCTGGAGGTTGCGCTGCAGGTGCGTCACGCAGCGCTGCCAGGCGCAGCCCTGGAACAGGCGCGAGACGGCGGCCACGAGCCCGGCGTGGCTGTCGGAGACCACGAGGCGGACGCCGGCCAGCCCGCGCTCGCGCAGCCCGCCGAGGAATGCCGCCCAGGAGTCCTCGCTCTCGGTGTCGACCACGTCGCAGCCCAGGAAGTGCTTGCGCCCGTCGGCGCCCAGCCCGATCGCGGTCACGACGCCCTGCGAGACGACCGACGAGCCGACCCTGCAGCTCATGTAGGTGGCGTCGAGCCACAGGTAGCAGCACGGCGTGCCCGAAAGGTCGCGGCGGCGGAACTCCTCCACCTCGGCGTCGAGGTCGGAGCAGAGGCTCGAGACCTCCGAGCTCGACAGCGAGGATATGCCCAGCTTGGACGCCACGCGCTCGACCTTGCGGGTGGACACGCCGCACACGTACATCTCCTGCACGATGGCGGCCACCGAGGTGTCGACGCGCGACCATCGCGCGAGCATGCCCTCGGGGTAGTAGGTGCCGTGCCTGAGCTTGGGTATCTCGAGCTCCACGTCGCCCACGGCGGTCTTGAGCGACCTGGGGCGGTAGCCGTTGCGGCTGTTCTCCCTGCCGTCGCTGCGCTCGTTGCGGCCCGCGCCGCACATCTGCTGGGCCTCGGAGTCCATCAGCGCGTTCATCACGCCGCCCAGCACCCTGCACGCGAACTCGCGCGCGTCGCCGCACTCCTGCCAAAGCCTCGCCGCCTCGAGGGCCTCGTCGCGGCCGAGGCGCAGTACACTCTCTTCTTGGGGCATCGCCTTTCCTTCCATTCGTCACCTTCATTACTCCAACGACGAATTCTAGGCGGTGTCCCCTCCCTTTCAAGAAAGAGAAGAGGCGGGGCATGCCCCGCCTCTTACACCACATCTCTGCGCGCTACCAATCGAGCGTGGATAATCTCCCACTTTTGGCCGAGGAAGGGGCCAAAAACGGGAGATTTTCCACGCTCGATTTTTCTGTAGCTGTCATGCCGGCGGCCTCATTACACGTCGAGTGCATACGGGCCACGTTGCAAACAAGGTAGTTTTGAGCCACAGCATATTTTCTTTAAAAGAAATCGACGGCTTTAGAGGCGCCAAATTGTGGAGACAGGGACCTCTCGACAACTACCCTACCTGCAGATATAAGCCATCAGCCTAAAACATCCAAAACCGTCAAGCATTTGGTCAGCGCCTGGACGGTATTTGGTCAGACTTCGCATGAAACCGTCTGGTACGTTTGCGCCGTTCCAAGAGTTGGGAGGCGACATGGGAAACATGACGGCGAATCAAAGACTTGCAAGTCACATTAAGGCGTGCGAACAGCAGATGAGCTGCGTGTACGCGCGCACGGCGGCGGAGGCAAAGCAGATTGAGCGGCGGGCGGGGGCGGGAAGTCTAGAGGCGGTCATGCCGGGGCTGTATGCGCGTCCGGAATACTGGTCCGAGCTCAAGTTTCGGCAGCGTTATCTGCATCGGGTGCGGGCGCTTGCGCAAAAGCACCCCGACTGGACATTTTGCTCCTATACGGCGGCTGTTATCTATGGCCTTTCGGTTTCGCATGCCAGTTTGACGCACATCCATATCGCCGCGATGCCGGCCCAATCGACGACGCCGGGCTCTCAGGTCATTCGTCATCGCTATGCTCGTCAAACACGGGCCACCCAGATGGATATCGCCGTAACCGATATCGATCAAACGATTACGGATTGCTTGGTCGATGCATCGTTTGTCGAGGGACTGATCATCGCGGATTCGGCACTCCATGAGCAACTTTTGTCGAAGGAGCATCTCGTTGAGACGGTCGATAAGCTTGGCCTGAATCGTCGCGGTGTTGTGATGGCGCGCAGGGTTGCGCGGTGTGCCGATGGCCTGTCGGAAAGCGGTGGCGAGTCCAAGGCACGTGCCCTGATGATCGAGCGCGGCTGGCAGATGCCGGAGCTGCAAGTTGAGCTGTTCGACCCGGTTGAGCCGGGACGGCCGTATCGCGTCGACTACTTGTGGCGCGTGGGCGACCAGCTGATTATCGGTGAGTTCGACGGATTCGTTAAAAGCGAGAAAGCGGCGGAGGAGGGCAAGCTCGCAAAGGCGCAGTTCGATGAGCGTCAGCGCGAGTCGAGGCTTTCGCTGCTTGATAATTGCAAGATCGTGCGCTTGTGCTGGGATGATCTAAGGGATCCGACAAAGCTCGATCGCAAGCTCAAAGTCGCCGGCGTGCCGCGTGCGTGCTGAGGCAGTTGCAAGGCGTTTGGCTGCACGGGCGTGGAAAATCAGACGGACGAGCGTGGAAATCTGGACGTTTGTTGAATGAGCGTGGATAATCTCCCATTTTTGGCTCGTAAGGGGGCCCAAAGTGGGAGATTTTCCACACTCATCTTGCGGGTGCGAAACAGCGGCGATCAGGCGCTGACGATGTGGGGTAGCGGCAGGTCGTGGGCATCGGTGGGAACGTGGTCGACACGCTGTTCGTCAAAGGCGATGCCGATGATTTGGCATGCGGGTGAGAGCATGGACAGGTAACGATCGTAGCAGCCGCCGCCGTAGCCCAGGCGCGCGCCGGTTTGGTCGAAGGCCACGAGCGGCACGACGATCATGTCGAGAGCTTCGGCAGGCACGATAGGGAAGTGGTTGCTGTCGATGTCCGTGGCCGCGAAGGCCCGCGTGGGGTGGGCGATAAACGGAGCCGCGGACGCATCGTCGGCGGCAACTGCCCGCATGCACATGCGCTGGCCACAAGCTGCGGCATCAATTGCCGAGAGCATGCACGGATAGGCTACGCGCCAGCCGCGCGCGGCGGCCGCAGCGGCAAACGCGGCAGGGTCTGCCTCGGAACCCATCGCGGCATAGACGGCAACGATGCGCGGCGCCGCGGCATTCAAGCGGCCCAGCAGCTCAACCAGCCGCGCGCAGATATCAGCAGACTTCGCCGCCCGCAAGTCCAAATCAAGAGCATCGCGCCGAGCAATCACCGCCCGCCGCAACTCGGCCTTATCCATCCCAGTCTCATCTCCCAAACCTACCAAAAAGGGACAGGTTTATTTTGGCAGGTTTTATCTGGGCAAACACCCAAACCATCACACAAACCATCGCAAGGGGGGTGTTCCTATAGTTTTGTCAACTGGGAAATGCTGCCCGCGCGACTGAATCGCGGCATGCTGACGCCAGGCCATTCGGCCGGTGGGCTCCAATCTGTTCGGTGCGCTTCGGCTAGGCGGCGTAAGGCACCCTGTCCCGCATGACCGCGTAGATGACCTTCAGCCTCTTTCGCGCCAGCGCCTTGAGCGCCTTGCCGTGCGACATGCCCCGCTCCCGGCACCTGGTGTAGTAGTCGCCCCATCTCCCCTCTGTCCGGGTAAGGCAGTTACATGAGAATATGAGCAGGTTCTTCAGCCTCTTGTTGCCTTGGCGCGATGCCGTCACCGAGGAGATCGAGGTTCCCGACTGGCGGTTGCGCGGCGCCAGGCCGCAGTACGACGCGAGCCTGTCGTGACTGGGGAAGTCTTCGATGTCGATGGAGATCGCAAGCTCGGAAGCGGTTTTGGGCCCGATACCCGGCACCGTCAGGAGGCATCGGTAGGTATCGTCGCCCTCGAGCAGGGCGGAGATCTCCGCCGTGATCGCCTCGATCTCCGCCGAGTTCTCGGATATCCTGCGCGCGAGCAGCTTCACCGCCCGGTCCTCGGCGGCGACGACCGACGCATCCGGCCTTGTCGAGGAGGCTGTCGAGCGGACGAGGGCCTCGATCTTGCCGCGCGCCGCCCCGCGCGTGAGCGCCGCCGCCCTGCGGGGCCCGGCGTCGGCCACCGACCAGGCCCCGCCGAGGGATGCCATGAGCCTCAGCTGGGGCCCGTCGGACAGGTCGACCAGAGCCTCGAAGGCGGGGCACGATTCCAGCAGGATGCTGCGCAGCCGGTTCTTGTTCCTAGTGTTCTCGCAGGTCAGGAAGTTCCTCTGGGCGGCCAGCGCCCTCGCCGCCGCGATCGTCGGGCCTGGGTCTCCGACCGGCAGGAGCGCGTCGGGGATGCCAAGCGCCGTCTTCGCGATGACCATCGCGTCTCGCTCGTCGGTCTTGGCGTCGCCGGCGAAGAGCCTGGCGGCCCCGTGCGCCGCGAGTCCCGGCAGGTACGCCGCCGACATCCCGGCCGCCCTGGCGCGGGCGAGCGCGAGGGCGCCTATGTTGCGCGACTGGTCGACGACCACGAGCGCGTCGGGGAAGCGGCCGAACAGCGAGTCCAGGTCTCCCTCCCTGTTCGCGACGGGGGCGCTCAGCAGCACTTCGCCGTCTCGGGTCGCGACACATGCCCAGTGGGACGATTTCCCGACATCGAGCCCGATGACGGCTTCCGGCATTCTAGTTGGTGCCACGGTGGTATCCTCCAATCGGTAGGCCGATCGGAACCCCTCCCCGCGACACCCACATTACCTGGCCGTGGCGCTTGCGCCCGGCAGTTTCCTATCAGTCGTCCGGAGCGGCGAGCGCCCCCGGTGGCAACACCCCCCGGGCCCTCTACGGGGCAGGGGCAGACGGCCATCCGGAGGCGCCCGATCGGCGGCCCCTCGGGGCTTGCCCGTATCGTAGGCAATGCGCCGAATGCTCGCCATCGAATTTTATCGATAGCCTATTTCAGACTGTAATGGGCAGTTCATGGACACCTTCGTGGGTTTTGACGAAGAGCGGATGTTTGCGGCGGTTTGTCTCGATCTGTAACAGTAGCTCGGCAAAATCGGACCTAGATGTTACAGATTGAGACAAAGGGCCGGCGTCATCCGAAAACGTCTCGATTTGTAACATCTGGAGCTAATATTGCCGTCTTAGCGTTACAGATCGAGACAAACCGGCAGACTGCGGCAAAAGAAAAAGGTAGATTTTCAGGCATGTCCCAAAAATCTACCTTTGCTGTGCGTTAGCCCATCAGGTCGACGACGTTAAAGCCGGCGTTGCTCTTGGCGATGACGTCTCGGCCGCCAAAGACGCAGGTGGGCGACTCGGCTGCGATGCGCGTCACGTCGGCGCCGAGCGAGCGCAGCTCACCGGGCGTGGCGGCGAGCATCTGGGCGCGACGCTCCTCGCGTGCGTGCGGATCGAGCCCGGCCAGGTAGGTCGTGTTGCGGCGCTTGGTGAGCGCGTACGGCTTCACCGGCGCGTCCATGCCGCTCACGCAGCTCACGATAAAGCCCTCAAAGGCGGCCTCGTCGGGCCCAAAGCTGCCAAGCCATGCACCCGCGCGCTCCACGCGCTCAATCGAAGGATCGATCGCCGGGTCGCGGTAGGTGTAGAACGCCGTCTGGCGCTCGCCGGCAGCGCGGAATCCGCAGCCGTACGCACCGCCCTTCACGCGGATCTCGTTCCACAGGTAGTCGTAGGAGAGCGCGTTGGCAGCCACGGCCCAAGCGCCCGTCACGTCGATGCCCAGGCGACGCGGGTCGCACGCGCGCGCCGCAAAGCAGATGTCGCTGGGGATGACAAAAGCCTCGTGACGGTCGCGCGGCGCCGGTACCACGAGCGCGTCGCGGCCGGCATCGGCGCCGTCGCCCGCGCCAAGCCTCAGGTCGCCCGCGGCATCCCAGTACGCGTTAAAGTCCTCGTCGCTGCCGGTAAAGCTCGCCATGCAGCCATCGGCCACAAAGATGCGGTCTGCCAGCGCGGCAAGCTTGGCGCGCAGGTCGTCCAGTCGCTCGTCAAAGTGCTCGAGCAGATTGCGCAGGAACAGGTAGAAGTCCACGCCCGAAAGCTGCTCGCGCACCACGGCCGAAGGCGAGCTGTAGCTCATCGCGCGACCGAGCGCCGCCGAGTGTCCGTTGTTGATAAAGCCCTGCTCAAGTCCAATGCGAATCTGCGTGAGCACGTCGCGAACGCGGTCGGCGTCGGCATCGAGCAACAGCGTGCTCGACCACACCTCGCGCGGCAGGCTCGCCAGTGCGTCAATCTTTTCGGACAGGGCGCCGGCGCTCACCAGCAGGTAGGGGCGCACGCCGTCCACGTCGGGCTGCGTCATGACCTCGGTCGTAAAGCTCAAAAAGCCCAGCTTGCCGGCGAGCAAGTTGTCGAGCTCCTCGGCCGAGTGCTCGCGCGTGGGCAGCTGCTTGAGCAGACGGCAGAGCAGCGTCACGTAGGGCAGGTCCTCAAATGCGACGCAGCTCAGGTCGAAATACTGCATGGCGTAGGCCAGACGGTTGGTGGAGATGCCGTGACGCAGGCAGGGGATGGGCGCAGTCGTGTCCACAACGAGCGGCGGCTCGGGGCGCGCCTCGCCAATGTCGGATACACGCAGGCGCGGCAGCGTGGCCTTGTCCTCGGGCGTGTCCTCGGCCTCCTGCGCGGCACGCAGCACGGCCGTGCGCTCGACCACGTCCGCCAGCTCGGCATCGGTCATGGCGTCGCGCTTGGCAGCCAGCTCGGCAGCTTCGGCGCCCTCCGCGCCCTCGGCGGCGTCCACCGGCACCAGCTCGACCAACGCCATGTGGTCGTTCTCCAGCACGAGCTCGCGCAGCAGGTCCTCAAAGTAGCTACCGTTCAGCTCGCCGCGCAGCTCCTCGTACACCGGGCCATACTTGAGCGCCAGCGTCGCAGCGTCGTCATCGTAGAGCCACGTGCTCAGCGCGTCGCACGCAATGGCCACGCCGTCGGCAATACCGTAGTCGCGCTGGCGCAGGTCGTACTCGTTGCTGCTGATGATGGCCTCCAGGCGCTCGCGCGGAACGCCGTGCTCACACAGGTCGCGGCAGGCGTCCTGGAACACGCGACGCAGCTCGCGCGCTACGCCGGGCTGCGCGTTCTGCAGCATGATGAGTTCGTAGGGCTGCAGGCTCTCGGCAGCGGTGTAGCTCACCACGTTGCCGCCCAGGCCCGCTGCCAGAATGGTCTTCTTAACCGGTGCCTCGTTGGAACCCAGCAGCGCCTCGAACAGGATGTCCGCCGCGATCGTGCGCTTGCGGTCGAGCGCACTGCCCAGCACCAGGCCCAAGCCCACCAGGGCGTTCTCGGGCGTGGTGGCCATCTCGATACGCTTGTACTCGCAGGTCACAGGCGCCTGCACGCCCAGCGGATTGGGCGCCAGCGTGGACGGGTCCTCGCCGGCGGCAACGGCAGCGTCCATGCGGCGGCTCGCGGCACTCGGCTGCGATAGATAGCGCTCGTCCAAAAAGGCCAGCGCGCGGTCCACGTCCAGGTCGCCGTAGAGCGTAATGTAGGAGTTGGAAGGATTGTAGTGGCGCGCGTGCGTATCCAGGAACTGCTCGTAGGTGAGCGCGGGAATCGCGCGCGGGTCGCCGCCGCTCTCGTGCGCATAGGCGGTGTCGGGATAGAGCGCGGCGTTGACGGCGTCGTCCAGCACGCTCATGGGGTCGGACAGCGCGCCCTTCATCTCGTTGAACACCACGCCGTTATAGCGCAGCGTGCCCTCGCGCAGGCTGGCGGCGCTGCCGTCGCCCTCGCCCTCGGCGCCCTCCGGCAGGTCCAGCTCGTAGTGCCAGCCCTCCTGCTCAAAAATGGTCGGCTTGGTATAGATGGCCGGGTTGAACACGGCGTCCAGGTACACGTCCATCAGGTTGTACAGATCCTGCTCGTTGGTGGTGGCAACGGGGTAGATGGTCTTGTCGGGGTAGGTCATGGCGTTGAGGAACGTCTGCATGGAGCTCTTGATCAGGTCGACAAACGGCTCCTTGACGGGGAACTTGGCCGATCCGCACAGCACCGAGTGCTCAAGAATATGGAACACGCCGGTGGAATCGGCCGGCGGCGTCTTAAAGCCAATGGCAAAGGCCTTGTTTTCGTCGTCGCACGCCAGGTACAGCAGGCGAGCGCCCGAGGTAGTGTGGCGCAGCACGTAGGCGTCCGAGTCGAGCTCGGGCACGGTCTCGCAACGCTCGACGGCAAAACCGTGGCAGGTGGTACCGGGCACCAGCAGCGCGGCAGCAGCGGCGCGCGGGTCGGTTGAGGTGGTGGGCATAGGCAGTCTCCTTTGACGCCCCAGCGGGGGCGAATCGAGTCGAATCCTCGAGAGTATACCCATATGGGACCGCGGCTCTGCGGCGAACTGAAGACGATGCCAGCGGATTGGGCATAGGCCCCGCGTGCCCGCCGAATGAGCGTGGATTTTCGGATGAAATAATCCGTCGCAGGTCCAAATGCCGTCCAATTATCCACTCCCGCACACCTTTCGTCTCCAACCGTGAGATGAGAGATAGACGAGAGACGTATACGAAAGATGGCTGTACAGCAAAGAGCCAAACAATTAATAGTGCTGTTTGGTCGGTGATTGTTTTTTCAGTAAAAACACTTACGAATAAAGCAAGTTGCAAACAGCTGCCCCCTTATTTCGTGCTCATTTTTAAGGCGAGAAATTGCCGCCATATGATCGGACGAGTTTCAACGATTGCGATTAAGTATTTGGCGCGGATGCGGTCGATTCCGATGAAACGCTAGTTGACCACGCGGTAGATTGTGCTTTCTCCCAGACGCCCCGGCAATGCGCAATAAGCCAGATAACGAAGCGATTACCGGCGCGTCTATCCATAGGGAATTCCGGGAAAGCTTCTGCGGACAGTCAAAAGATTCGTCGGCCCCAAGCGGATTAAAGGTATTTGCATAGGACGTCATTTAACTAGAGACGATGCATATTGAATCGTTCAATGAACTTGCACGCTGTGTCCAACAACGCCGATTGTTGTTTTAAGGGGCTTGATGAAAGAACGGGACCAAAATAGTACTTGCATAGTTAGTTATATAAAGTATTATAACGTTATGGGATGAATGAAGGGTTCATCTAAGTGAGTTAGGAGTAAGGGATGTTCAATTTCGATGAGCCTCGTTACGAGAAGGTTGTGAGCGATGCCCTCGCTCTCCGTCCTCAGATTGAGGCTGCCGTGGACAAGGTCTGCGAGCAGGGCTATTCCAACATCTTCTTCATCGGCTGCGGCGGCACCTGGGCCCACACGCTCCCGATGAAGTACTGGGTCGAGACCACCACGGCCGACGTCGACGTCCACTGCGAGATCGCCGCTGAGTTCCTCGCGTGCCCGCCCAAGGCCTTCAACAAGGACTCGGTCTGCGTCTTCTCCACCCGTACCGGCACCACCCCCGAGATCATCGAGGCCGCCAAGTTCTGCCAGGAGCAGGGCGCCCGCACGCTGATGTACGTCTCCAACGACAACACCCCGGCCACCGAGTACGCCGACTACAAGTTCTTCAGCTTCGCCGAGGACGACGTCCTGTGCGAGGCCATCTACACCTACCAGATCACGCTGGTCGCCCGCTTCCTCAAGAACGCCGGCGCCTTCCCCAAGTACGACACCTTCATGGAGGAGTTCGGCAACATCGCCCCGTACCTCATCAAGGCCAAGGACGCCCAGGACGAGCGCTGCGCCGCCATGGCCGAGGACTTCAAGGACACCGACTACCACATGGTGATCGGCTCCGGCATGCTCTGGGGCGAGGCCTACGACTACGCCATGTGCATCCTCGAGGAGATGCAGTGGATCAAGACCAAGTCCATCCACGCCGCCGAGTTCTTCCACGGCACCATCGAGCTGTGCGAGGAGGGCACGAGCCTCATCATGCTCTACGGCGAGGACGACACCCGCAAGCTCATGGACCGCGTGGACAACTTCACCCACATGCTCGCCGACGAGAAGGGCGTCCATGTCCGCGTGAACAAGTTCGACACCGCCGAGGTCGAGCTGCCGTTCAGCGACCCCGAGTTCCGCAAGATCGTCTCCCCGATGGTCACCTACACCATCACCGAGCGCCTGAGCTGCCATCTCGAGCACGTCCGCAACCACCCGCTCACCACGCGTCGCTACTATCACCAGATGAACTACTAAAGCAGCTTTCAGCGGCCGTTACTATGCTCGGAAATAATTCGTTATGTTGCGTTCGTAAAACAATGCAAACAAATGTCGCAGTCTCGTTCTAGAGGGCCATGCCGTAGCTGGCCGCTTGAGGTCGTATTTGCTTGGACTCGACCATGTGGCTCGTTGGCATTTCACGGTAGCGACTTCAAGGCGAAATGGGGCATTTTTGCCAAATGCCCCTCTTGTTTGCGCCACAAGTGGCATTCGACACCTTCATATGGAGTGTTTGATATTGTAGACGGTTCAAAAATAAGATTGAACCGTCTATTTCTTTCAAAATAATACGTAATAAGTTATCTTATAACGTATAGAAGTTTCATAGAATGTTGTACGGAGAACGTTATGATTAACCCGACTAGTGCTGTGCCGCTATATGTACAAGTAGCTGATGATTTGCGCCGCCGTATTGAGATGGGCGAGTTTTCCGAAAGTGGCGTGTTGCCTAGCGAAAATGGTTTTTGCGAAGAATACGAGGTTAGCCGCGCGACGATACGGAAGGCAATTCAAACTCTTGTGGATGACGACGTGCTTGATACGCGTCATGGCAAAGGCACATTTATCCGGCAGCCTAAAATCGTCTCGAGCTTGAGCACGTTTAAGGGTTTCACTTATTTTTGCCATGAAAATAATATCGAAACCTCGTCTCGTGTTCTCGCTCTTCAGGAGGTCGAGCCGCCTGTTGCCGTCCGTCGTCATTTGCGAATGGAAGAGAATGAATCTGCGGTTTACCTCAAACGTGTGAGGTCAATTAACCACATAAATGCAATGATTGAACATATTTATCTTCCAGTAAAGAACTTCGGGTTTTTACTGGGTGTCGATATGGATAACGCATCACTTTATGAAACGATTGAGAGAGAGACGGGGCTGCGACTAGAGGATAATTGTTTCCCGTCTATTGTGCTTGAAGCAGGGCTTGCTACGGATGAGGAGAAGCGCATCCTTAACATCGCAGGAGAAGCTGCGATGTTTATATTGAGTGAGACCGTTTATATGAGCACTGGTAAGCCAGTGCACTTTACTAAGCAGGTGATGTTGGGTGATTATTTCAAATACTTCTTTTCGATTAAGGCTAATCAACTCGGCATCAATTGGCAGGGACTTGAAGCCGTTGAGTGTAGAAAGCAATAGGTTGAATAATGGTTAAAGTGGAGAGCGCTGTTCCATTGTATAAGCAGATCGTTCACGATCTTGTGAGTCGAATAGAAAGTGGCGTATATAGCGAAGGGGATAAGCTTCCTACTGAGACGGAGCTTATGGAGGAATATGGCGTTAGTCGTATTACCGTTCGATCGGCAATCAAGGAACTAGAGGATGCCGATATCGTTGAGCGCACGCGAGGGAAAGGGACTTTTGTTACCACGACACGCAATGCCTATGCAGCCGATGACCAGGAAAGCTTCACCCATTCCTGCATTCAAGAAAATAAAAAGCCTTCTACCGTAGTGCTCGAAGTAGCTTGGATTTATCCTACGCTGCGCGACGTGCGTTTTCTTCAGGTCCAGGAGGACGAGAATATTCTTCAGACTAGACGTTTGCGCTTAGTCGATGGCGTGCCAACGATGTTGGA
This sequence comes from Collinsella sp., assembly GCA_046979165.1. GTDB lineage: Bacteria > Actinomycetota > Coriobacteriia > Coriobacteriales > Coriobacteriaceae > Collinsella. The sequence goes on along the minus strand of JBKWJT010000002.1, from coordinate 205,473 downwards.
AACCAATAGCTACACTCCTTCTCTTGCCTTTTTGGAACATGAAGATTTATCGGGTTCTCTACTTGAGGTGCTGGGAAGACGCCATATCGAACTTGGCAATAACGAGCGAACGTTGCAGGTGTGCTTTGCAAGTGCTTACGAGGCAGAACATTTGAATGTAAAGCCGGGATCTGCCCTTTTATTATTTGTAGATAAGCGTTGCAGCGCGCAGGGAGTGCCATTGTTTATTTCGCGGCAGGTGTACTGCACTGAGCGCTTAAAGTTTTATCTCTAGCGAAAGCCAAACCCCGGATCTTTCTTAACCGAATAACAAGAGATTGAAAACGCCCCGACAAAGGGGCGTTTTTTTGCCGTTTACGGGCGAATTATTACCGCTTAGGAAGCTTGATTGATCTGTCTTGACAAAGCGAAAGTTTCGAGGATACTGTAGATAACAATACAAAATATAACGTTCTATTAACAGATGATTGACTGAGATTGGGAGATAAATGAGGAAGTTGCTCTTGGCCAGCCATGGGCCACTTGCTAGAGCGATGCGTGAAACGCTCCAGCTATTTTGCGGTGAAGATCCTCGCGTTAAGGTGCTATGCGCATATGTCGATGAGGACACGATGGATGTAAACGAGTTGATAGATTTTTGGGACCGTTCTCGCGACCCAGCAGACCAGTGGATTGTCATCACTGATGTCTATGGTGGGTCAGTGAATAACGCTTTTATGGAAAGGTTGGGTGACGATTCTCTAAGGCTCATTGCCGGCATGTCGCTACCACTAGTGCTCGAAGTGTTTTCGAAATTGAGCACACTTGATGACGCCGAGCTCGCTGCATTGGTTTCAAGTGTCCGCCAAAAGGGCACATGCCTATGTTCGCTGCCAAATTCGGTAGAAGAAGACGAGGATTTTTGAGAAAGGAACAAAGATGATTAAGCTGCTGAGAGTTGACCATCGCTTGCTTCATGGTCAGGTTGCCATGACTTGGACGCAAGAGCTTGACACCAATTGCATTTTGATTGCCTGCGATGCGGTTGTGAAAGATGACGTGCGCAAGACGACGCTTAAGCTGGCACGTCCGGCAGGCGTCAAATTGGTTATCAAATCGGTCGATGATTCTATCGAGGCTCTTAGGAGCGGTGTGACCGATAAGTACCGTTTGTTCATTGTCGTTGAAAGCATCGAAGATGCTTACCGCTTGGCGAAGGGCTACAGCGAAATCAAGCATATCAACATTGGAGGAACGAAGCCGCGTGAGGGTGCAGATGTACGCCTATCTTCAACGGTTTTCGCTACCGATCGCGACGTGGAGCTTCTACATGAGCTCAGTGATGCCGGAATCGAGGTGGAGATCAGGCAGGTACCTAGAGACGAGAAGATTTTGATTTAAGCACATACAATAGAAAGGGGATCTCTCATGTTGACTCAAGCGATCCTTATCGGCCTCGTTGCAATGTGCGTGACATTTGAGTGGGCACTTGGCACTTGCCTTGCTTCTCGCCCGATTGTCACGGGCGTCCTCATCGGTCTTGTGATGGGTGATTTGCAGACGGGCATTATTGTCGGCGCCACGCTTGAAATGGTGTTCATTGGATCGGTTACCATCGGGGCGGCCGTTCCGCCTGACGTTATCACCGGTGGTATTTTGGGCACTGCCTTTGCAATTTCGACGGGTCAAGGCGCTGAAGTTGCGCTGACGCTCGCTTTTCCGATTGCGTCGCTTTATCTCATCATCGATAACGCGCTTACGCTGATCGTGATGCCGTTTTTCGTCCATAAAGCGGACGACTGTGTGGCAAAGGGCGACCTCAAAGGTATGGAGCGGATGCATCTGCTTGGTGGATTCATCGTCAAATCGCTTCCTCGCTTTTTCGTGTGCTCCCTTGCTTTCTATCTCGGAACGCCGGTTATGAACGCGGTGCTTAACGCAATTCCCGAGTTTGTAAGTAACGGCCTGGTTATTGCGGGTGGATTCATCCCTGCGCTCGGCATTGCACTGCTCGCTTCAATGATTGTCAACAAGCAGACTGCTATTTTCTTCGTGCTCGGGTTTGCGCTCTGTGCCTACATGAGCATTCCAATCCTTGGTATTGCCATCATTGGGCTTTGCCTCGCAGTAATCCTCGTGGTGGTCCAGCCAAACTTCATTGCTCAGACGCCACAGCTTAGTTCGGAAGGGAGCTTCGACGATGACGACTTCTAATGACACCAGTTCCAACAAGATTACAAAGCGTGATCTAAAATCGGTATTTTTCCGTTCGCTTACGATGGAGTACTCCTGGAACTACGAGCGCCAGCAGCACATGGGATACTGCTTCTCTATGCTTCCCATCATTCGTCGCGTGTATAAGAATAAGGATGACCAGGCTGCTGCTGCTAAGCGTCACATGGAGTTCTTCAACACCACTCCTTATGTCTCAACATTAATTCTGGGCATTTCGGCAGCGATGGAAGAGGCAAACGCTAACGAAGAGGATTTTGACGAATCCTCCATCAACAGCGTAAAGGCCGCTCTTATGAGTCCGCTGGCCGGCATCGGTGACTCTCTGTTCTGGGGAACGTTGCGTGTCATCGCCACTGGCTTGGGTGTGTCGCTTGCTATGCAGGGTAACATTCTCGGCCCGCTTCTCTTCCTTGTCGTATTCAATGTTCCGCATTATCTGATTCGTTGGTTCTGCCTTAAATGGGGCTATGGATTCGGAACCAGTTTCTTGAGCAAGATCGAGAAATCTGGTCTTATGCCAAAGCTCACTATGGGGGCTGCAATTCTCGGTCTTATGGTTATCGGCGCTATGGTGCCCAACCTTGTATCGGTCAGCGTGGCTGGTTCTCTCGGTACCGGCGACAGTGCGCAGACTATCCAAAGCATCATCGACGGTATCATGCCGAGCCTGCTGCCGCTGCTTGTGACACTTGGAGTTTACGAACTCGTCCAGCACAAGGTCAAGATTGCTTGGATTCTCGTTATTCTCATGGCGGTTGGTATCGTTGGCTCCTTCTTCGGAGTGTTTGCAATCTAAATGGTTGATTTCGCCGTCTGGCCCAATTGAATTAGAAAGGCATATCTCATGGTTTCATTTGATGAACAGGCAATTCTCGATAACGGTGCTTATATCTACAATCAACGTGCCGAAATTGAACGCATTGCTGACGAAATTTGCGAAAAGGGTTTCGATTCGATTTTCTTCACCTCGTCAGGTGGCTCGCTTGCGATGATGCAGCCGTTTGACTATATGGTTTCTGTTATGTCCGATATTCCCGTCCAGTCCCAAGTTTCGGCAGATTTCCTCACGGTTGGCAATCGGCGCATCGGTAAGGGGACCTTGGCGTTCATGGCGTCTAAGTCGGGCGACACCAAAGAGACGGTCGCGGCGGCAAAGGCGGCAAAAGACGCAGGCTGCACCATTGTCTCTACGCTTGGCGTGGACGGTTCACCGCTTGGTGAACTTTCCGATTATGGAGTGATCTATAAGCAGGGCCGTCCTATGGAACTCGTGCTCTACCTTCTGATTGGAAAGATTCTCAAGAACAGGGGCTTTTTCGATGACTACGATCGCTTCGCTGATGAGCTTGTGAATCTCCCCGCTGCTCTCGTTTCCGTCGGCAAGAACGCTGACGAGATGGCTCGCGCATATGCTCTGAAGCACAAGGACGATCCGTATCAGATTTGGATTGGTTCTGGCAATCTGTGGGGCCCCACGTATTCTTTTGCCATGTGTGTGCTCGAGGAGTCCCAATGGCTGCGCACCAAATCCGTTACATCGCCTGAGTTCTTCCATGGCACTATCGAACTTGTTGAGCCGGGCGTTTGTGTCGCGCTCGCAATGACGGAGGCGCAGACTAGGCCTCTTGATGAGCGCGTTGCACGCTTCTGTAAGCAATATGCGGATGATTTCACCGTATTCGATACACATGATTATGAGTTGCCGGGTATCAGTGATGAATTCCGCTGGATGCTTTCTCCGGTGGTGCTCAATGCCATTCTCTCGCGTGTGAGCAAGAATTTCGAGGAAATTCGTGACCATTCGCTCGACATCCGCCGTTATTACCGCAAGGTCGAGTACTAATAAAGACCGTACGTGATGGGAGGCGTTGAGGTGAAAATCGCAGCAATTGGTGACAACGTTATTGATCGCTATCTCAACAAAGGCGTTATGTATCCTGGTGGCAATGCCGTAAACGTCGCTGCCCATGCAAGCATGCTTGGCGCACAGGCTGCGTATATTGGGGAGATCGGCAACGACCTGGGAGGGCGAATAATCACCGATGCCCTTTCTTCGCTGAACGTTGACCTTTCGCAATCATGCATGCCTGAAAAAGCAACAACCAAGACTTGCGATGTAAATGTTTACAACGGTGAACGTGTCGAAGTTGGTTACGATACGGGGGCTTGCTGGGCGCACAAAACCCATATCAACGATTCTGATGTCAAGTTTCTTCAGGGATTCGATGCGGTTTTTACCAGCGTCAATGCAAAGCTGCAGGATGATGTGCACCTAGTTCAAGATCTTCCCGCTGTGGTGATTTACGACTTTTCCGTTAAAGATAAGTATCGAACCGACGCATATTTCGATCTTGTTTGCCCTGCTACAACCCTTGGTCTGTTTTCCTGTTCCGGCGAGAGCGATCAACAGATTCAAGTTCTATTGAAGAGGGCCATAGAGCATGGTTGTCGCTACACGATTGCTACACGGGGATCTGCAGGGCCTGTGTTCTTTGACGGTTCCCGATGGTACCAGGGAAATATAAGACCCGTAGATGCGCTTGACACCATGGGCGCGGGAGATTCGTATATCACTGCGTTTGTTGTGAGCTGTCTCTCGCATGGCTGGAGTAAAAAGCAACCGCTCGATGCGGAGATCATTCGGGATGCAATGGAATTCGCTGCTGACTATTCAGCTAAGAATTGCCTTAAACCCGGCGGCTTTGGATTCGAGCATAAACTCGCCGAGATGAAAGACGGCCAAGCTTCCATTTCCTAGAAAGGTATTTGTTTAGGTCATTAAGTATTAATACGTAGTGAAATGACAAGTTGTCAATTGAAACGAATTTCACTCTATTAAACGAAGGGATATTAGATATGTTCAATTTCGATGAGCCTCGTTACGAGAAGGTTGTGAGCGATGCCCTCGCTCTCCGTCCTCAGATTGAGGCTGCCGTGGACAAGGTCTGCGAGCAGGGCTATTCCAACATCTTCTTCATCGGCTGCGGCGGCACCTGGGCCCACACGCTCCCGATGAAGTACTGGGTCGAGACCACCACGGCCGACGTCGACGTCCACTGCGAGATCGCCGCTGAGTTCCTCGCGTGCCCGCCCAAGGCCTTCAACAAGGACTCGGTCTGCGTCTTCTCCACCCGTACCGGCACCACCCCCGAGATCATCGAGGCCGCCAAGTTCTGCCAGGAGCAGGGCGCCCGCACGCTGATGTACGTCTCCAACGACAACACCCCGGCCACCGAGTACGCCGACTACAAGTTCTTCAGCTTCGCCGAGGACGACGTCCTGTGCGAGGCCATCTACACCTACCAGATCACGCTGGTCGCCCGCTTCCTCAAGAACGCCGGCGCCTTCCCCAAGTACGACACCTTCATGGAGGAGTTCGGCAACATCGCCCCGTACCTCATCAAGGCCAAGGACGCCCAGGACGAGCGCTGCGCCGCCATGGCCGAGGACTTCAAGGACACCGACTACCACATGGTGATCGGCTCCGGCATGCTCTGGGGCGAGGCCTACGACTACGCCATGTGCATCCTCGAGGAGATGCAGTGGATCAAGACCAAGTCCATCCACGCCGCCGAGTTCTTCCACGGCACCATCGAGCTGTGCGAGGAGGGCACGAGCCTCATCATGCTCTACGGCGAGGACGACACCCGCAAGCTCATGGACCGCGTGGACAACTTCACCCACATGCTCGCCGACGAGAAGGGCGTCCATGTCCGCGTGAACAAGTTCGACACCGCCGAGGTCGAGCTGCCGTTCAGCGACCCCGAGTTCCGCAAGATCGTCTCCCCGATGGTCACCTACACCATCACCGAGCGCCTGAGCTGCCATCTCGAGCACGTCCGCAACCACCCGCTCACCACGCGTCGTTACTATCACCAGATGAACTACTAATCCTCTCAAATTGCTGCGGTTGCCTGCAGGCGAGCTGTTCTGAACGTCTCGCCTGCAGGCTTATTTCTGGGGTTAATCAGAATAGTTGCCCAGTACCTCCTAGTTGCGCTGGTCGCATTATGGCGTCTATGGACGACAAGCATTTGGCATTACGATGCTTGGTCGTCCGCTGTTTAGGAGCCTGTTTGTCGGCTTGATCCTTGGCGATGTCCAGCAGGGAGTTATCGTCGGCGCTGCTTTGGAGCCCATGTTCATGGGCGCTATCATGGTCGGCGCGGCGGTTCCTCCCGAGGTCTATGCCTCCGGCGTACTTGGCTGCGCCTTTGCCGCCATTACGGGTACGGGCACGGCAACTGCCGTAGCGCTCGCCCTTCCCGTCTCCGTCTTCCTTCTCTACTCCGTGATTAACTTTGCAACGCGTATCGTCGCCGCCCATCTGGGATACGACCTGGGAACCAAGTTCCTGCAGCAGTCCGAAGAGAACAACCTTATGTCTCGCATGACGCATGCTGCCGGTGTCCTCGGAATGACCGTTATCGGCGCCATGATTGCGGCACAGGTCTCACTGTCCACTGCTTTGACCTTTGATGTGGGTGGTTCGGAGATTGTCCTGCAGGATCTGTTCGATTCGATCTTCCCCGGCCTGCTGCCCTTGCTGGCAACGTTCGCTTGCGTTGCCCTGTACAAAAAGGGTGTCAAGACCATTTGGATTATTATTGGCATCTTCGCGATCTGCATCATCGGAACGGGTTTGGGAGTGTTCGCGGCGGCGTAATGTTGACTGCTACGCTCGCGCGTTGGATAACTAACTGACCGTTTGAAAACGGGGCTCGGCGTAAGGCCGGCCCCGTTTTTTGTTCAAGACTTTAGTCTGCTGGCCGCGCAGCGGCCAGCTTTAAACCACCCGCTACGCGGGTGGAGACAAACGGCTTTACAAAGCCACCCCTCCGACCGATATTGACGATTGTTCAGGCCGTCAAGAATTCGAGTCGAAGGGGTGGTCGCCATGGCCCAGAAGGCCTACAGCCTTTCCCACACGAAGTGGATGTGCAAGTACCACGTCGTGTTCACGCCGAAGTATAGGCGCAAAGTGATCTACAACCAAATCAGGAGCGACATAGGGGAGATCCTCAGGAAGCTGTGCGAGTACAAGGGGATCGAGATGATCGAGGGGCACCTGATGCCCGACCACGTGCACGTGCTGCTGGCGATCCCGCCGAAGTACAGCGTCGCGAGCGTCATGGGCTACCTGAAGGGGAAGAGCTCGCTGATGATATTCGACAGGCACGCCAACCTCAAGTACAAGTTCGGCAACAGGAAGTTCTGGGCGGAGGGCTACTACGTGTCCACCGTCGGCCTGAACGAGGCGACGATCGCCAAGTACATCAGGGAGCAGGAGTCCCACGACATCGCGCTGGACAAGCTGAGCGTGAAGGAGTACGAGGACCCCTTCAAGAGGAGGTGATCCCGCCGGTTCGACCGGCGCGCCACGGGTCAAGATGCACTAGGCCTGGACGAAGTCCGGGCCCGCGCCTTTAGACGCGAGCCCGGGGCCCGTGGGTTATACCCTAAGAGCAAACCACCCTTTTTAAGGGTGGTTCTGATTTGAGGGACTTTCCGACCGTCCAAAAATCCACGCTCGTTCATTACTCACGTATCTCTCATCTCTCATTCGTCACTAATACGAGAGATAACTGAAAGACGAGAGATAAATATGAGAGATAACTGATCAGCAAAGAGACAAGCAATCATGGTATTGTCTCAATACTGATTGTTCTACCAGCAAAAACATGTTTAAATGAAACAGATGGCAGATATCTTATCTCTCATCTTTCACTCATCTCTAATACGAGAGATAACAGAGAGACAAGAGATAATTACGAGAGATAGCTGAGAGACGAAGGAAATCTATTCGTGGCATTCTCCGCCGGACCGAGCGAAAGGACGTGCAGATGAACGAAAATGAGCTGACCGGTCTGCTCGAGTCTTTAAGGCGCATGGGCTCGGACGATCTTAACGTCGAGGTCAAGGAGAGCGCCACGACGCTTTCTCGCGACGTATGGGAAACGGTTAGCGCATTCGCGAATACCGCCGGCGGAATTATCGTGCTCGGCGTGAGCGAGCGCGCGGGCTTTGTCCCGGTTGAGAACTTTGAGACCGAGAAGGTGCTCAACCAATTCGTAGCGGGCATGGGTGATGCCGGCGGTCGCGGAAAACTGGCCAATCCGCCCAAATACACTATTGAGCGCGTGGAGCTTCGGGGCACCGTGGTTCTCGTTATCACGATTGAGGAGCTCGACCCGTCGAGCAAGCCCTGCTATGTAATAGAGCGTGGCGCCCAGGGCGGCAGCTACAAGCGCATCGATGACAAAGACGTGCCACTTTCATCGACCGAGGTTTTGGCACTGTCGTCATACGAGCGGACGAGTCCTAGCGATCGCGATGCAGTGCCCGGTGCGGTCGCAGGCGATCTTGACGAGGCCCTGGTCGACCGCACGATAGAGCGTGCTTTCTCGCTGACACCCCGGGCAATGCGCGGCGCGCCGGACAAGAAAACGAAGCTGGAGCGCCTGAATTTCCTCGACTCCCAGGGCAATGTTACTAAGGCCGGGCTCCTGGCTGCGGGTGCCTATCCTCAGCAGTTCTATCCTAAGCTCTTTATCGATGTGGCGGTCTATGCCGGAACGCAGAAGGGTGCGGCGGGGTCGTTGAGGTTCATGGACCGTACGATCTGCGAGGGAACGTTGGGCGAAATGATCTCGGATGCCGTCGCGGCAGTCGCCAAGAATTTGCGGCGAACCTCGATGATCCAAGGCGTCTCGCGTGTCGACTCGCTGGAGATTCCCGAGGAGGTCCTGCGCGAGGCGATCGCCAACGCCGTAATCCACCGAGAATACGGAGATCGGTTCTGTGGGCAGTCGATCGCTGTTGACGTCTTTGATGACCGTATCGAAGTGACGAACCCCGGCGGCCTATACGGAGGAAAGACTCGCGAGAACCTGTTTGACGGCAGCTCCCGATGTCGCAATGCGACGCTTGTGAAGCTCATGTCGCTTGTTCCGCTGCCGGATGGCGCAGGTTCGCCGGCTGAGGGCAATGGCTCGGGCATCCCGATGATGATCGATGCCATGCGCGCGCATGGTCTGGCCGAGCCCCTGTTCTGCCTGGGATTCGATCGGTTCAAGGTCGTACTTTACCGTTCAAAGATCGAGCCGGTCGATCATGGCGGGGGCTTAATTGTGACGGCACTCAAACACTACGGCGAGCTGGGGACGCGCGAGCTGGCAGAGCACACAGGGCTCACAATTTCCCAGGTTAGGTCGCGCGTCAACGCGCTCATTGCTCAAGGCGAGCTTGAGCCCACGGCGCCGGCGACGAGCCGCAACCGCAAGTATCGACTGTCGGAGCGCGTGGGATAGATGCGTTAGTGGACGAGGCGACCCAATAATCGACCCTCGATTGGCGTCCATTAAGGTAAAGCGGTTGTTGTCCAGTCGACGGTGATGCTAAAGACTCGGCTTACGCCGGCATGGCCCCGAACCCGTCTATCAAGAACAGCCTAAGAACCAGCTTGATGGCATTTCCCGGTTTGACTTCGGCCGTGCCAAAGACGTGGCGCTCGGCGAGCTCGCTGCAGTATGCATAGATGTCGCGGATAAGGTCCGCGCCCGAAAGCGTAAACATGTAGCCTGCGTCCGAAAGCGCATTGGGCGCGGCGGGCAACTTGGCCATGTGGCAGAACGTTTGCAGGTCGGGCGCCATAGCGTCCTGGTAGCCAAGATGGTTGCCGTCTTCTTGTGCGGCGAGTTCCAGCTGGCGTACTCGATCCAGCGCCACTGCCAGCACAAAGCTCGGTGTAGGCGCATTGACGTCCTGAGTGGTCGCCACAAGCCTGCCCGCTGCCTGCGTGACAAGCCAAGCGACCTCGCGCTGGCAACGCACGGCCTTGCGCGTAACCGGCTTGATGGACGAAGAAGAAACGCTTCCCTTAGGCGGATTCGAAACAGCCACAAGAACCTCCCATGAACAATCCGGCCCAACAAGCCCGGATGAAACACGTGCTACATCAGTATACGGGGAAGTGGGGTGGAAAAACGGAGTCGACAGCGTGAGCTGCCGGCTCCGGATTGCTTGCCTTAGAGGCTGTACACTTCGACCATAGCTTCGCCAATGCGATGGGGCACGCCGGTGACGAGTGCGTTGCCCATGCAGAAGGCCCGATGGCCGTCGGTCATGCCCGTATCGGTCCAACCTTTCGGGAATCCCTGAAGCTGATCGAGCTCGTCGGGAACAAGACGGCGGAAACGACCATCGGGACATTCGATGACGTGCTTGAAGCGGCTCGCTCCCGTGCCGCCTTCTCCTGTGAGGATGGTGCGGCTCGGCTTGTCGGTGGCATCCGGGAAGCTCATGGCTCCCTCGGAATACGTGTACGTAAAGCCTGTCTTTTTGTTAGTGCGCTCTTCGCGCTTGCTGCCCTTAAGGTAGCGCCAGTCGGGAAGCTTTTCGTCGGGGATGTAGAACTGCTCCGGGACATCAGCCTCGTCGACAAGCACGTCGCCAAGCACGTGGCGCTCACCGTGATAGTCCTCGGCAAAGTCGCAGGTCAGAACATGACAGCCCTGCATGACGCCAGCATTCTTGAATTGAGAGGTCTTTTGGCCGACGCCAAAACGAGTTGAGTTCTCGTAGGGGTCGGGCAAAACGTCGAGCTCGGACATCTCGTCGGGATAGATGGCGGGGAAGGCTTTAGCCATGACGCCATTGTGCATGCGATCGACAAGATTAACCTTGCCGGCGTTCTTCTCGCAGAAGATGTAAACGCGCTTGCGACGCTGGGGAAAACCGTATTCTGCAGAGTTAACGACGCGCCATTCGACGGTGTAGTCGAGGTCGGCAAGGCAGCTCAAGATGATGGCGAAATCGCGACCGCGCTGTGACGCGGGCGACTTGAGCAGACGGTCAACGTTCTCAAAGAGACCGAAGCGCGGCTTCTTCATCTCGAGGAAGTGATAGATGTCCCACCACAGGACACCCTTCTTGCCCTCGATGCCGTGCGCCTGATTGAGCGGGCGTGCAACAGAGTAGTCCTGGCAAGGGAAGCCACCGACGACCATTTGCACGTCGGGGATTTTAATTTCGCCGGCTTCAGCCTGCTCCAAGACCTTATTGATATCTTCGTTGACAACGGAATCTTCGCCAAAGCGGTCCATGTAACAACGTGCCGCAAACTGACGCGCCTTGGTTCCGGGCGGTTCCCACTGGTTGGCCCAAATGGTGCGAAAGGGCCCGGCGGGCTTCATGCAGAAATCTGGATAACGAGGGTCAGCGTAGCCTTCGAGGCCCAAACGGAATCCGCCGACGCCAGCAAAAAGCTCGGCGATTTTGACCTCTGACATACTCACTCCCTCAAATCGCTGCAAATGCAAAGATCAAGGGTACAGAAATCGGGTTGCAAATGGAAGATCCCCTAGGGGATCTTCACGGTATAACCCGAATTTACAGTAGCATACATATTAGATCATGTCTTATTTCGAGAGGATTTGCCATGTCCAAGAAGCACCTCGACTTCAAGCGCATGCTTGACGATACTGATTTTTCTGACCCCTCAGGCATCGAGCGCTATGCTGCCAATCTCGATGGCATGACGTTCCGCGATATTCTCGAGCTCGGTATTGCGCCGGAAGGGGAGAGTGCGCCCAAGGACTTTGGCTCCAAAAAGTACAAAGGCGGTATGGGTACTCTTATCGAGGAGCGCTACTTTGGCTACAAGGCCAACAGCGACGACCGGCCGGACTTTCCCGAGGCGGGTGTCGAGCTCAAGGCAACGTGTTTTGACGTACTTAAAGACGGTCGTAAATCTGCCGGTGAACGTCTTGTCCTGACCATGATTCCTTACGACCGTCCCGTTTCGCTCGACTATGACAATTCGCACCTCAAGACCAAGCTCAGCAATATCCTGTTGATTTACTATGGCCGCGATCGTTCCATCGATAAATACGACCAACGCATTGAGCGTGCGGTCATGGTTCGTCTGCCCGAAGAGGATATGAAGATCATCCGCGCTGACTACGATAAAATCATTTCGTACATTCAGGATGGTCGCGCAGACGAGCTGTCGGAGGGCATGACCACCTACTTGGGCGCCTGCACAAAGGGCGCAACCGAAGCGACAATGTGGGTCGACCAGTACTACGAGTACTTCAATACCGATACGGGCGAGATCGAACGCCGTCGCGCGAAGCGCCGCGCCTTTTCTCTCAAACGCTCGTACATGGACTATGTGCTTCACGCCTATGTTCTCGGTGCCCCGCGTATCGGCGAGAGCATCGTTCGAGGCGACGACGAGTCCATTGATTTCGAAAGTTACGTAACTGGACTTATCGAGCAACACTATGGCGAAACTGATCGCCAGATTGCGGAGCAATACGGGTTGGAGTACACGGGCAATAAGGCGCAGTGGACAACGCTCGTCTATCGTATGCTCGGAATCAAAAACAATGCTGCCGAGGAATTCGTCAAGGCAGGCATTTCCGTCCGAACCGTTCGAGTTAACAACAGGGGGCACATCGAACAGGCTATGTCGTTCCCACCGTTTGAGTTCAAGCGTTTGATCGAGGAAGACTGGGAAACGTCGCCTTTTCATGCGTGCCTTGAGACCAATCGCTTCTTCTTCGTTGTGTTTCGCGAGGACCACGATGGCGTGCTGCGTCTCGACCGTTGTTTGTTCTGGGCGATGGGAGAAAACGAAATCGAAGGCCCTGCGAAAGCTTGTTGGGATGAGACACGAAAGGTAATACGTGAGGGCGTTGAGCTCAATCCGTATCGGGATGCAAGCGGAAAGCTCAAAGTGACTAACAATCTGCCCGGTATGGCGGATAACCCGATTGTTCACGTTCGCCCGCATACGTCAAAAGCGGCTTACAAGTTTGCCGATGGAACAGAGATCGGTGACATCGCAAGGAATGCTTGCGAACTGCCCGATGGGCGCTGGATGACGAAGCAATCGTTCTGGTTCAACAAGGGCTATCTGGAGCACATTCTGGGGCTGTAGCGTTTTGGGATTGTTTAACGATCGAGCTCCTGCTCCTCAATGCCTCGATGTCATCTCTACAAATAAATCCCCTCACCGAGTTGCTTGTGGAACTCGGCGTGATGGTCGCGTGCCCAGGTAAAGAGTGCCTGGTCAAAGTCGGTGCGCGTGGCCGGGACGCCAAAGACGCCGGCAACTTCGACGCGTATAAACTCCAGTGCCGGCAGCTTGTTGATGGCAGTGAGGGCAAACGGGGACGAGGGCTCCTCGAACAGATAGCGGCTGCCTTGCAGCGCGTCGCAACTGGTGCACGTGTTGCCGAGCGACGGGGCTTTGGAGGCTCGCGCGCCTACGGGCTTGTAGCCGCAGCGCTTATGAAGGTAGTCGCGGATCTCGCCCGGTACGCAGCCAAGAGCGGGCACGATGGCGAGTGCGTTGGCGTTGGCCGTGTCGATGGCAATGTACCCGGCTTCGTTGGGCGCGTGCGCGATGGCGATGCTCTCGTCGTTATCGGTTCGATAGGGAATGCCGAAGGCCGCGACTGAGGTCTCTTTGTGACACTTCCAGCATTCGCGCTTGCCCAGTACTAGATATATATACGGCGCTGAGGGGTCGGATCGGTCAACACCGGGCAGCCACTCGGCAAAGGGCTCGGGGTTGACGCCGCTGGGTACATACCAGATCTTTTTGGTCCGGTCCCATTTGGCGCCCAGCGCCTTGGCTTCTTCTTTGTGCGAAAAGGGGACATCGAGCTCGGTGCGCATGGCGGCTCCTTGGTGCTGCAGGTGCAAGTGGCTCAAGGATACCGCAGGGCGCAGACATCGCGGCGTTTTGCTGAGAAGTTGCGGTGCGGACTGATTGGTTATGCCGATGGATAGATCGGCAAGTAGATGGTCGGCTTTTGACCAGTTGGGCGGTTGGAGCAGCTTGCGGCGCAGTTTTGTGCCTGGCTATTGTTGATGTTGGGGTATTGAATATATTTGGCTGCCATTCGTCAGGTGAATTGATGTTACGTTGCGATGACGGTTGGAGCTGCCAGCTGATTTGGCGACATAAAACAAAACAGCCCAGAGGACATAGCCTCTGAGCTGCGAACATTTGGTGGGCGTTAGAAGATTTGAACTTCTGACCTCTTCCGTGTCAGGGAAGCGCTCTCCCCCTGAGCTAAACGCCCGATCAAGGGTGCGCAAGCGCGCAAGGGATAATATAACGGAGCCTGAACTCAGTGGCAAGAACATTTTTAAAAATCGCTTACATTGTGGAATTCGGGGGCTTTGTCATATCCATTTCAAAAGAGCCTGCTGCCGCGATTTGGCTGTCGCATAATGCAAGGCCATTGCGGTATCGAGCTATGGAAAGACGCCTGCGGAAATGTCCTACCGATAAGCGGACAAGCCTCCGGCTGGTGCCTTCGCCGTGGTAAGGTAAGCCGAATTGCTTCCAGACTGTTTCGGGGGAGTGGAATGAGCAAAGAGTGTGTCGAGCAGGTCGAAGGCGCAGGGGCTTCGGTGCCGATGACCGATATATCGAACATTGATGTGCCCGAGGGCACCGACGAGCTCAGCCGCAGCACCCGCCGCGCCTGGCGCGAGCGCCTCAACGATGCGTCGTCGCGCAAGATGGCATTGGGCGTCTTGGCTACGCTGGTGGGCGGTTCGTTTTGGGGCTTCTCGGGCACCAGCGCGAGCTTCCTGTTCGATACCTATCACGTTGATACCCTGTGGCTTATGAGTGTGCGCCAGATTCTGGCCGGTCTGCTCTTTATGGCCGTGGTGGTCACGCGCGATCGCGAGCGTCTGGTTAAACTCTGGACCACGCCCGCCGACCGCAGACAACTGCTGCTTTTTACCGCTTTTGGCCTGCTGTTCAACCAGTTCTGCTATCTTTCGGCCGTGCGCCTGACGAACGCCGGAACCGCGACGGTGCTCCAGTGCCTGCAGCTCGTTATCATCATGGGCTACGCCTGCGCGATCGATCGCCGCATGCCGCGTACTCGCGAAGTCATCGGCATTGGCCTGGCTCTGGGTGGAACCTTTTTAATCGCCACCGGCGGCGACCCCACCAGCCTGAATATCTCGCCGCTTGGCCTGGCAGCAGGTCTTATGTGTGCGGTCAGCGCCGCGTGTATGGCGGTGATTCCCGCCAAGATCCTGCCCGAATACGGCAGCCCCATCGTCACGGGCTCGGCAATGCTCACGGCGGGTGTGGTCTCATGTGTCTTCGTGCGGCCCTGGGCGCATATGCCGGCGCTCGACGCCGCCGGCGTCGAGGCGCTCGCGGTGTTCGTGGTTATCGGCTCGTTTTTTGCTTACATGCTCTATATGCAGGGCGTTAAGGATATCGGCTCGGTGCGTGCGAGCCTCATCGGAACTGTGGAGCCGGTTTCGGCGACCATCACCAGCGCCGTTATGCTGGGGACGGTGTTTTTGCCGACCGACCTTATCGGCTTTGCCATGATCATCGTGATGATGTTCCTCACGGTGTAGCTGGCGCCGCCGCCAAGACAGAAAAGGCGTTGTGCCGCATTTTCGCCAATTGATGTCCGTGTCTGGAGTTTAGCTGTCGATGCTCAAAATGCCATAAACTAGTAACGTTATGGACTTTTTCATTGCGACTCAATTGCGAGGATTTCTTTATGGCTGGTAATCACTTTAAGGGCAGCGATAGCGGCCGTCCTGCAGTTCCGCCGCGTCCGAACGGGGCTGGTAAGGCCGGCACGCCGGGCGGCGCTGGACAGGGCAGCTCCGGTAAGCGCACGTCTCCGGGCGAGACGGCGATGTTTACCGCTCTGTACGAGCAGTCTCAAAAGGCAAAAAAGACCGGTCGCGCAAGAGGGAATGTCTTTGCGGGCGGTGCGACTCCCACGTCGCAGCCGAGTGGGGCTCCTTCGACACCTGCGAACAACGTAGGCGCTGCCAACGCCGCGAATACCGCCGGCAACATTAATGCCGGCAATGCCGCCAACAATACTCCCTCTGCCGGTGGCGCGGGGCTTACGGGCAACCTTGGTACGATCTATACGGGTGCCTCCGAGACCGGCACGTTCGCCCGTTTGGAAGATAACGGTGCCGAGTTTAAGGGCTCCGGTTCCAAGGAAGATTATTACGATTTTGGCCTGAACTATGGCAACGACGCCTCGTCGAGCTCGACCTCGGACGGCCTGGTTCGTCATCGCCATCGCAAGGGCGAGCGCAAGAAGCGCCACACTGGCGCCATTGTCGCCGCCGTAGTCGTGGTGCTTCTCGTTGCGCTTGGCGCAAGTGGCTTTATGCTGCTTAACTCGGCTAAGACCGTAAAGGGTGAAGCAAAGGAAGCCGTCGCGATCGTCGGCAGCCTTAAGGACAAGGTCACGTCGGGCGATTTTTCGACGCTGCCCGATGATGCGAAGAAGATCGACGAGCTCTGCGATAGCATGAAGGCGGAGACCTCGAGCCCGCTGTGGACGGCGGCTTCGTTTATTCCGGTGTACGGCAGCGACATCAATGCGGCCCGTACCATGATCGATGCCCTGTCCGATGTCTCGAGCAACGCGCTGGTTCCCATGGCCGACAACCTTTCGCAGGCCACGCCCGGCAAGCTGTTCCAGGACGGGATGATTAACGTGTCCGCGCTGCAGGCAGTCGCCGATTCGCTTTCCAGCAGCTCGAAGGTGTTCAAGAGCGCCAACGAGAAGATCCAGGGCATTGGTGACACGCATATTTCCCAGGTGACCGAGCTGGTCGATAAGGCCAAGGATGGCTTTGCCACCCTCAGCGGCGCGGTCGATGCAGCGGAGAAGGTCGCCCCTGTCCTTCCCCAGATGCTCGGCGCCAACGGCCAGACGCGTCATTATCTTGTGCTCGCGATGAGCAATGTCGAGATCCGCGCCTGCGGCGGTTTCCCCGGTTCTCGCGGCGTGATGTCGGTGACTGACGGTAAGCTCGAACTGGGCGATTTTGTCAAAGTCGACATGATGAAAGAGCCTTTGAGCCCGCTTCCCATCACCGATGAAGAGGCAAACTTATTCACGACCGGATGGGGCCTGACCGGATTCAACACGCTCGGATACACGATGGGCGACGTTACGATGACGCCTGATTATCCGCGTGCGGCTCAGCTTGCCAGCGATATGCAGAAGGCCATTGTCGGAGATGACATCGACGGCGTATTTGCAGTCGATCCGGTATTTTTGCAGTATATGCTCGGCGTTGTAGGCGGCACGCAGCTTCCTGACGGCACCGTCGTTGATGGAAGCAACGCTGCGAAGGTGCTGCTGCACGATATTTATTGGAATTACCCGGTAGAGGAACAGGACGCCATTTTTGCGGCGGTTGCCGGATCAGCTTTTAACAAGATCGTGGACGAACTGGGCTCCAGCGATATTACTAAGATTGCTGCCGCCATCGAAAAGGGCGCTTCCGAGGGTCGCATCCTCATGTATTCGAGAAACGATGACGAGGAAAAGGCCGCGAAGGCTCTTGGAATATCGGGCGCCCTCCAAACCGATACGTCGGAGGCTCCGATCTTGGGCGTCTATGTGAACAACTACAGCTATTCAAAGATGGATTGGTTCCTCGATAAGCGAGTCACCATCGATTCTTCGGTTGAAAATGCCGATGGCTCGACGACGTATCGAGTGACCACCTCGCTCAAGAACACGATGACCCCCCAGGAGAAGGCCGAGATGCCTGGTTATTTCCAGGGCCATAACGGCATTAGCCAGGATATTGATGATGAGGTGCTGAGGCTTTATCTCTATGCTCCTGCGGGAGGCAGCATTTCGGACATTAAGACTTCGGGCTCCGGTTCTATCGAGATGAACGAAGCGACGCACGATGGCTTGAAGGTTGCATGGGGCGGTGTCCACATGCTTCTTGGACAAGACATAAAGGTCGAGTACACGGTCACGACTTCGAAGGACTCTGGGCACAAAGAGCTTAAGGTTCGTACCACGCCAACCGCTCAAACGTTCGAATAGGATAAGTAAGATATGAAGTACTTTGGCACCGACGGCTTTCGCGGTGAGGCCAACGTTGGGCTGACGGTAGAGCACGCTTATAAGATTGGCCGTTTTGTGGGCTGGTATTACGGCGCCAACCGCAGTGCTAAGGCGCGCGTCATCGTGGGCAAGGACACACGTCGCTCGAGTTATATGTTTGAGGCGGCGCTGGTGAGCGGCTTGGTCGCGAGCGGCGCGGACGCCTACATGCTGCACGTGATCCCGACGCCGGGCGTGGCGCATCAGACGGTCGAGGGCTGCTTCGACTGCGGCATCATGATCAGCGCGAGCCACAACCCGTTTTGCGATAACGGCATCAAGCTCGTCAACAGCGACGGCTTTAAGATGGACGAGGACGTGCTGGAGCTCATCGAGGACTACATCGATGGTAAGAGCGAGGTGCCGCTGGCCACGGGCAACCACATCGGCGCCACGGTGGACTACATGCAGGGTCGCAACCGCTACATTGCTTCGCTCATTGCAAGTGCGAACTTTTCGCTGCAGGGCGTCAAGATCGGTATCGACTGCGCCAACGGCTCGGCGTCCTCGGTGGCCAAGCCGGTGTTTGACGCGCTGGGCGCCGATGTGCGTGTAATTAACGCCGCGCCCGATGGTTTCAACATCAACGTCGACTGTGGATCGACGCACATGGAGCGTCTGCAGCGCCACGTGGTGGAGCAGGGCCTAGACGTGGGCTTTGCCTACGACGGCGATGCCGACCGATGCCTGGCCGTGGACGAGCGCGGCCGCGTGGTTGACGGCGACCAGATCCTGTACGTGTGCGGCGTGTACCTGAACAAGCACGGCCGCCTTTCGGGCGGTACCGTGGTGCCGACCATCGCCAGCAACTTTGGTCTGATCAAGTCGCTTGAGCTTGCCGGCCTGAGTGCCGTGACCAGCGGCGTGGGCGATCGCCACGTGTACGCCAAGATGCGCGAGGGCGGCTACAGCCTGGGCGGCGAGCAGACGGGCCATACGATCTTTGGCGATATCGAGCGCACGGGCGACGGCATTATGACCTCGCTGCGCGTGATGGAAGTGATTCGTGCCGAGCGCGAGACGCTTTCGCAGCTCACGGCGCCGTGCAAGCTGCTGCCGCAGGCGCAGGTGGCCGTGCGCGTGGCCGATAAGGATGCCGCGCTGGATAGCATGGGCGTGCAGAACGCCATCGCCGAGGCCGAGGCATCGCTGGCGGGCGAGGGCCGCGTGCTCGTGCGCAAGAGCGGAACCGAGTCGGTGATCCGCGTGCTGGCAGAGGCACCCGACCAAGCAGCCGCTGACGCCGCCATGAAGCGCATCGCAGGCGCCCTGGAAGCTTTGTAGTTACGCGGTTTTACCAAACCGCGTAACTGCTCGACGCTGCAAACGGCCCCAAGCGGCAGTCTGATGTTCAATTTCAAGGGCGCGACCAGAAGGTCAGCGCCCTTTCATTTCACGTCACCTTGCTCGCTTAGGGTCGTTTTCGCTGACGTTGCCAAGACATTAGCGTCAACGAACTAGTCATTGGGTGCCTAGTTATTGGGTGAAAAAAGGGGGCGCCGCGGATTGGTTCCGCGGCGCCCCCTTTGCGTTGGCGTGTCGGTTATGCCTTACAGCTCGTAGAGCGTGGTGAACTTGTCCTGTAGGTAGCTGCAGTAGTAGCGGGCGTCAAAGGCCATACCGCAGGCGTCCTTGATGAGTTCCGGCGCGTCCTTGGCGCGGCCCCACTGCCAAATGTGCTCGCCCAGCCAGGCGCGGACGGGTGCCAGGTCGCCACTCGCACAGGCGCCGTTGAGGTCGACACCGTCGCGGCACATGGCCGGCACAAACATGGCATCGTAGGCACTGCCCAGCGCATACGTGGGGAAGTAGCCAAACGAGCCGCCGCTCCAGTGCGTATCCTGCAGGCAGCCGTGCGTGTCGTCGGGAACGGGAATGCCCAGGTACTCGTCCATAAAGCGATTCCAAAGCGCGGGGATATCCTTGGCCATGGCCTCGCCGGCAAACAGCATGCGCTCGATCTCGTAGCGCACCATAACGTGCAGCGGATAGGTGAGCTCATCGGCCTCGGTGCGGATCAACGACGGCTGCGCGATGTTCACGGCGCGGTAGAGCGTGTCCTCGTCGACGTCGCCGTAGACCTCGGGTGCGTGGCGGCGCAGCACCTCGAGCAGCGGTCCCATAAAGGCGCGGCTGCGACCCACGGTGTTCTCGAAGAAGCGGCTCTGGCTCTCGTGGATGCCCATGGAGGTGCCACCCTCAAGACAGGTGCGCGCGTAAGCGGGGTTCACGCC
The DNA here is from genome assembly GCA_046979165.1 of Collinsella sp. GTDB lineage: Bacteria > Actinomycetota > Coriobacteriia > Coriobacteriales > Coriobacteriaceae > Collinsella. The sequence continues at coordinate 185,084 of JBKWJT010000002.1, read as the reverse complement.
CAGCTCGTACAGGGCGTGGCCGGCCTCGTGGATGATGCTGTAGACGTTGGAGATGCAATCGTCCTCGTGGATATGCGTGGCGATGCGCGCGTCGCCCACCGAGAAGCCCTCGCTAAACGGATGCTCGGTAAAGGCGAGCGTGGTGTTGTCCAGGTCCAGGCCCACAAGCTTCATCAGGTCAAAGCTCATGGCGCGCTGGGCAGCCTCGGGCACATGGGCGTGCAAAAAGTCGGCAGCGGGTTGCTGGCCGCGCTCACCGATGGCATGCACGAGCGGCACGACGGTGGCCTTGACCTCATCGCAAAACGCGTCGAAGCTCTCGGTGGAAAGGCCACGCTCGTACTGGTCGAGCCATACATCGTACGGGTCACGCTTGGGGTCCATGAGCTCAGCTTGATGCTTAAGCTGACCGACGATCTTGTCGACATAGGGCTCAAAGCTCGCCCAGTCGTTGGCCGCCTTGGCCTTGTGCCACACGGCATCGGCCTCGCAGGTGAGTCTGGTCCAGGCCTCGGCTTCCTCGGTGGGGATGGCGCTGGCTTCGCGCTGGTCGCGGTCGAGCACGCGGATCTCGTCGAGCAGCTGCGGGTCGTCGATCTTGCCGCCGGCGACGGTTTCGCGTGCCAGCGAGCGCACAAGTTCGACAGACTTTTCGCTGGTCAGGAGCTTATGATGCTCGCCGGCAAGGGTTCCCATGGCGTCGGCGCGCGCTGCGGCGCCGTTGGCAGGAGCAATCGTCGCTCCATCGAACTCGGCAATCTTGAGCAGGTACTCGCGAGTCCACAGCTTGCCCTCGAGTTTGCGGAACTTTTTGACGGCCTTGTCGACTTTAGCGGCCTTGACGCCCTTGGCGGCCTTTGCCACGGCGGCCTTGGCCTTCTTATCGAGTTTCTTTCCCATACCGTATCCTTAATCTCGCAGGCCGAGCGCCGTAAGCGGCTGCGCGGCCAGTTTGCACAGCTACCTGCCTTGTACCCAGCACGAACAAAACGGAACGCGGCGATATGCTCGCAGAATGTGTTATCCTATAACCCAATGCGTTGACGGAGAGGGTTTTGCCCGTCGCGTCGCCGGCAAGAGAGGGAAGGTCATGGGCTGCAAGCCTTCCTGCGGTGGCAAGGGCTAAGCGTTCACTCCCGAGCAGCGACCTCAACGGGTGCGCGGCCAGTGGCAGCAAAGCCTCAGTAGGGAAGCCGTGAGCCTCGCGACAAGAGGCGCAGAGTGGGCGCGGCGGGCCATACATCCGCCGGGTCAAACAAGGTGGTACCGCGGAATTTAACCGTCCTTGGGCAATGCACATGCCCGAGGGCGGTTTTTTGTTACCGAACCGGGCCGCGCATCCGCAGCATCGGGAGGCGTCAGCCGTCCCGGAGCGCGGATGCGCGAGAGACGAAAGGGAAGACATGAGTCTGATTGATGATCTGGTCAAACTCGAGGAAGAGGCCAAGGAGCTCGTCGCAGGTGCCGACGACGCCGCCAAGCTCGAGGCTGCGCGCGTTGAGCTGCTCGGTCGCAAGGGCCGTATCACCGGCCTGATGCGCATGATGGGCAAGCTCGCCCCCGAGGATCGTCCCATGATGGGCAAACGCGCCAACGAGATGCGCCAGCTGATCGAGGGCATGCTCGACGAGCGCACCACCGAGATGAAGGCAGCCGCCCTCAAGCACGCACTCGAGCACGAGGCCGTCGACATCACGCTGCCGGGCATCCGTCCGCAAATCGGTCACCAGCACCTGATCAAGCAGATCATCGAGGAGGCCGAGGACATCTTCTGCGGCATCGGCTACACCGTCGAGTCCGGCCCCATGGTCGACACCTCCTACTACAACTTCACCGCGCTCAACGCCCCCATGGATCACCCGAGCCGCTCGGCCCGCGACACCTTCTACGTGGTCGACAACAACCCCGGCAGCGTCGCGCACCCCGAGGCTCACGCCCACGGCGAGTCCGACGTGCTGCTGCGCACCCAGACCTCGGGCGTGCAGATCCACACCATGGAGTCGCAGAAGCCGCCCATCTACATGATCTGCCCGGGCACCGTCTATCGTCCCGACACGGCCGACGCCTGCCACCTGCCGCAGTTCAACCAGATCGAGGGCCTGGTCGTCGACGAGGGCATCACCTTTGGCGATCTTAAGGGCACGCTCGACTACTTTGTTAAGTGCATGTTTGGCGAGGACCGCAAGACGCGTTACCGCCCGCACTTCTTCCCCTTCACCGAGCCCAGCTGCGAGGTGGACGTGAGCTGCCACGTGTGCGGCGGCAAGGGCTGCAACTTCTGCAAGCACAGCGGCTGGATCGAGATCTTGGGCTGCGGCATGGTCGACCCCAACGTCCTGATCAACTGCGGCATCGACCCCGAGAAGTACACCGGCTTCGCCTTTGGTATTGGCGCCGAGCGCGTCGCGGCCCTGCGCTACGACCTGCCGGACCTGCGAACCCTGATGACTGGCGATATGCGCTTCTTGAACCAATTTTAAGTTGACCTGTCCCGGCGGCTTTCCGAGTCACCGCACCTTGCCTTTCAATCGTCGGTTGCGTACCTAAGTACGCGGCCCTCCTCTTTCAAGGCAATCTGCGGCACCTCGGAAACCCGTCTCCGTAGCTGGAGTTTTCCGTCTGTTTATTGCAGACGTTACAGATGAAAGGAGACCAGTTAGATGCGCGTTTCTTACGACTGGCTCAAGACCATGATCGATATTCCGGAGGATCCCAAGACCCTTTCGGACGAATATATTCGTACCGGCACCGAGGTCGAGGCGATTGACACCGTGGGAGAATCCTTCGACCACGTGGTGACTGCCAAGGTGCTCACCAAGACCCCTCACCGCGATAGCGACCACATGTATGTGTGCTCGGTCGACGTGGGTGACAAGAACCTCGACGCCGACGGCAACCCCGCTCCGCTGCAGATCGTCTGCGGCGCGCAGAACTTCGAGGCCGGCGACCACATCGTCACGGCCATGATCGGCGCCGTGCTTCCCGGCGACGTCAAGATCAAGAAGAGCAAGCTTCGCGGCGTCGTGTCCATGGGCATGAACTGCTCCGCGCGCGAGCTCGGCCTGGGTGGCGACCACTCCGGCATTATGATCCTGCCCGAGGATACGCCCTGCGGCATGCCGTTTGCCGAGTACGTGGGCTCGAGCGACACCGTGCTCGACTGCGAGATCACGCCCAACCGCCCCGACTGCCTGTCCATGATCGGCATGGCTCGTGAGACCGGCGCCATCTTCGACCGCGATTTCCACGTTGAGCTGCCCGCCATCAAGGCCGAGACCGGCCGCGCGACCGACGATGAGCTTTCCGTCGAGATTGCCGACGAGGGCCTGTGCGACCGCTACGTTGCCCGCATCGTGCGCAACGTCAAGGTCGGCCCGTCGCCCGACTGGATGGTCAAGCGCCTTAACGCCCTGGGCGTGCGCCCGCACAACAACATCGTCGACATCACCAACTATGTGATGATGCTCACCGGTCAGCCGCTGCACGCCTTTGACCTGGACACCTTTGCCGCGCGCGATGGCCACCGTCGTGTGGTGGTTCGCGCCGCCCAGCAGGACGAGAAGTTCACGACGCTCGACGGCGAGGAGCGCGTGCTCGACGCCGGCATGGGCCTCATCACCGACGGCGAGCGTCCCGTGGCGCTGGCCGGTGTCATGGGCGGCATGGATTCCGAGATCGAGGACGATACCGTTGACGTGATGGTCGAGAGCGCCTGCTTCAACGCCGGCCGCACCTCGCACACCAGCCGTGACCTATCGCTGATCTCCGACGCCTCCATCCGCTTTGAGCGCCAGGTCGACGAGACCGGCTGCGTGGACGTCGCCAATGTGACGTGCGCGCTCATCGAACAGATCGCCGGCGGCGAGGTCGCCCCCGGCTATGTGGACGTGTTCCCCGCGCCCAAGACCATCGACAGCATTAAGCTGCGCCTGGCCCGCGTACACGCCATCTGCGGTGCCGATATCGAGCCCGACTTTATCGAGCGCTCGCTTACCCGCCTGGGCTGCACCGTCGAGCGCGACGGTGAGGACTTTATGGTCACGCCGCCGAGCTTCCGTCCCGACCTGCCGCGCGAGATCGATCTGATCGAGGAGGTCCTGCGCCTATGGGGCATGGGTCGCGTCACGGCGACCATTCCGGCTGCCAAGAACCATATCGGCGGTCTGACGCGCGAGCAGAAGCTTACCCGTAAGGTCGGCGAGATCCTGCGCGCCTGCGGCCTCAACGAGACCACGACTTTTGGCTTTGCTGCCCCGGGCGACCTGGAGAAGATCGGCATGTCCACCGAAGGCCGCGGCTGCCCCGTGGTGCTCATGAACCCGTTGGTCGCCGAGCAGACCGAGATGCGCCGCTCGTTGCTGCCGGGTCTGCTGCAGTCTGTGGCCTACAACGAGGCCCACGGCACGCCCAACGTGCATCTGTACGAGGTCGGCAGCCTGTTCCACGGTCGCGAGAACGCCAGCCTGCCCAAGGAGACCAAGTCCGTGGCGGGCGTGCTCTCGGGCCAGTGGAGCGAGCATTCTTGGAACATGAAGTACCGTAAGCTGCGCTTCTTCTTTGGCAAGGGCATCGTTGAGGAGCTGCTTGCCCAGCTGCGCATCGAGAAGGTTCGCTTCCGTCCCGTCGAGGGCGAGAGCTATGCCTTCCTGCAGCCGGGTCGTGCTGCCGAGGTGCTCTCGGGCGGTACCGTGCTGGGCTGGGTTGGCGAGATCCACCCCGAGGCGCGCGAGGCTATGGGCATTGACGAGGTCGTCGTTGCCTTTGAGCTCGACCTGGACAAGCTGATCAAGGGCGCCCGTAACCAGGAGAACTACCGTGAGTTCTCGCAGTACCCGGCCGTTGAGCACGACCTCGCTATCGTGGTCGACAACACTGTGACCTGCGAGGATCTTGAGCGTCGTATTACGAGTGCCGGAGGCAAGCTGCTCGAGGGCGTGCGCCTGTTCGACGTCTACCGCGATCCCATCCGCATCGGTGCGGGCAAGAAGTCCATGGCCTTCGCGCTTACGTATCGCTCGGACGACCACACGCTTACCAGCGAAGAGGTCGAGAAGGCGCACCAGAAGATCGTCACCAAGGTGTGCAAGGGCGTAAACGGCGAGGTTCGCGGCTAGGGCTTGCGACTGAGACATGGGCAGAAGGGCGGTGGCATGACTGAGCTGCTGCCCGCCAGCGCTCTTCATCTGTGACATATGTATTGCAAAACGGCGTGTCGCTTTGTTGGCGGCGCGCCGTTTTGCTATGATAGCCGGCGGCGTGTTACGAATCAGTCGATGCGTAACACTGACAACATGGTTCAAACGGCGCTGCAATTCCGCGCGCTGATAACCGGGAGGCGTATATGCACATTCCAGATAATTACCTGTCCCCGCAGACGGATGCCGTCATGGCGGTGGCGATGGTCCCCGTGTGGGTTCATTGCATTAAGAAGGTGCGCGCCACGCTCGACCGCGAGCACATGGCGTTCCTGGGCATCTGCGCTGCGTTCTCCTTTTTGCTCATGATGTTCAACGTGCCGCTGCCCGGTGGCACCACGGGTCACGCCGTCGGCGGCGCGCTCATTGCACTGCTGTTGGGCCCGGAGGCTGCGGCCATCGCGGTTTCGGTCGCACTGGCGCTGCAGGCGCTGCTGTTTGGCGACGGCGGCATCCTGTCCTTTGGGGCCAACTGCTTTAACATGGCCTTCGTGCTGCCGTTTGTTGCCGCCATGGTATTCCGCGCGCTCAACAGCCGTCTGCACGACAAGAGCTGGGGCACTTCGGTTTCTGCCATCGTGAGCGGCTGGGTTGGCTTATGCGTGGCTGCCCTGTGCGCTGCCATCGAGTTTGGCATTCAGCCGATGCTCTTCACCAACGCCTCGGGTGCTCCGCTGTACTGCCCCTTCCCGCTGTCCGTGGCTATTCCGGCCATGTTGATCCCGCATATGCTGGTTGCCGGCGTGATCGAGGGCGTAGCGACGGCCGCCATCTACGGTTTCATTAAGAAGACGGCGCCGAGCGTTATCGTCGGTCCCGAGGCCGTCGATGGCCAGCTTGCTGCCGAGAGCGCTGCCGCTAAGAAGACCTCGCTGGTCCCCACGCTCATCCTGGTCGCCGTGCTTGTCGTGGCCACGCCGCTGGGCCTGCTGGCCACGGGTGACGCATGGGGCGAGTGGGACGCCGAGGGCGCCGCGACCGCCGTTCAGGAGGCTGGCGATGACAGCCTGCAGGCTTCGGTCGGCCTCGATACCCCGACCTTTGCCGACGCTCTACCTATGGGTGATTACCTGCAGGCCTATTCCGAGGAGCAGGGCCTTGGCTTTGCCGGTCAGGCTGCCATGTATATTCTTTCGGGCGTGATTGGCGTGGCAGTACTCACCATCGCATTCCGCCTGGTCTCGCTGACGGTCAAGGAAAGCGGTGCTCATGGCAATAGCCGAGCTGCCTAGCTGGCTTGCGGTCGAGGAGCGATACGAGCCCGTGGGGGCTCGGCATCGTGTAATGCAAAAGAATGTCCTGCACCTGGCGAGCCTGCTTGAGCGGGTTCGCCTGGGTGGAGGCGCGCACGAGGGCGGGTCGGTGGTCGACCGCGCCCTTTCTTCCGTTTCGGCCCCGGTGCGTTTGGTAGGGATGTTCGTTTGCGTTCTGTGCGTGTGCCTGACGCAGAGCCCGCTGTACCTCATGTTGATGGCGGCTATCGCGCTGGTGCTCGTTGCCGTGCGCCCCGTACGCGGGCTGCGGGCAACCTTTGTGCCGGCGCTTGGCGCTGCGGGGCTCGCGGTGGTTCTGGCGCTGCCCGCCTTGCTGCTGGACGCTTCTGCCGCGGGCGCCATGCTCAAGATCGCGCTCAAGACGTTCATTAACGTGTCGCTCGTGCTGGGCGTTTCGTGGACCCTCACCTGGAGCCGCATGTCGGCGGCGCTCAAGACGCTACATCTGCCCGACGAAGTTATCTTTACGTTTGATATGGCGCTCAAGCACATCGAGGTGCTGGGCCGAACGGCGCACGATCTGTGCGAATCGGTCATGCTGCGCAGCGTTGGCCGTGCGCCTGAGGGGTTTTCGCGCACCGACTCGGTCGCGGGTATCATGGGCATGACGTTTATCAAGGCGATGGAATGCAGCCACGCGATGGACGAGGCTATGCTTTGCCGCGGCTTTGCCGGTGCGTATCCGGCGCCCGCGCGCGCCGGGTTTGGCTGGCGCGATGCGGTCTATGCGGCCGGCGTGGCGCTGCTGGCAGTGTTGTGCGCCGTGCTGTAGGCGCTGCTGGTTCTGGCTGGGGATGGAAATAGGGAAGGGCGACGTTTTGACGATCGATATGAATAGTGCGGCGGGCACGAACGGTGCGGGCGCCGAGGTCGCGCCGCTCATCGAGCTGCGCGACGTGGTGTTCTCCTATGTGGGGCATACGGTGGTCGACGGCGTTTCGCTGCAGGTCGATCGTGGTGAACTCGTTGCCCTACTCGGTCCCAACGGCTGCGGTAAGACGACGATTATGCGCCTTATTAACGGCCTTGAACTCGCGGACGCAGGGATATACCTGTTTGACGGGCACGTGATCGATGCGGCGTTTCTAAGGGATTCCGCGGCCGCTCAGCGGTTCCATCAGCGCGTGGGCTTTGTGTTCCAGAACGCCGATGCTCAGCTGTTCTGCGCCACGGTGGGCGAGGAAGTCGCTTTTGGCCCGGCTCAGATGGGGTTGCCGACGGGCGAGCTCGACCGTCGCGTGCGCGATGCCATGGAACTGTTTCAAGTTGCCGACCTGGTCGATGCCTCGCCCTATCAGCTTTCGGGTGGGCAAAAGAAGCGCGTGGCGCTGGCTGCGGTCGTGTCGATGAACCCCGATATCTTGGTGCTCGACGAGCCCACCAACGGTCTCGATGAGGACTCGTGCGACATCGTAGTCAACTTTTTGCTGGCCTACGTTGCTGCCGGTAAGACGGTTTTGATGAGTACGCACCATCAAGATTTGGTGCGACGCCTGGGTGCCCGTGCAATCTATATCGATCGATATCACCATGTGGTCGAGGCGCCTTCGCCGTCGTATGGAACCGAAAGCGGTGCTACGGACTAGTTGCTGCGTAGAGCGTGCGTAGCCGCCTGCGCGGCTTTGCCGTGATGGTATAGTTATCCAGGTTTTTTATGGGGGTGGCTATGCCAAGCTGGAACATTCATATCGCTCAGACGGAGCGTTTGCTGGAGCGCACTGGTGCGCTTGCCAATAGCGTGCGCGACCGCAATGCCTTTTTGTTTGGCTGCGTGGTTCCGGATATCTTCGTGGGCTATATGGTCCCTGGCATCGCCGATCCCATCCCGTACCGCATTACGCACTTTGCAAAGCCCGAGCCTATCCCTAAGCCTCGTGAGCATGAGTTCTGGGATACCTATGTGGCACCGTTGCTTAAAGGGGCGCCTGTTGGTACGCCGGCTGCCGCGACCTCGATTGTCGAGGAGCGTGAGCGACTCAATCGGGTACATTATCCCCAACGCTACAAGGATGCCGAGCCGGTTGCCGGTCCCGGTGCTAGCGAGCTTTCGCTCGCGCCCGATGACGTGGCGCAGTCGCTGCTCGATCTGACGCTGGGCGTTTGGTCTCACCTCGTGGCCGATACCGTGTGGAATACGCGCGTGAATCAGTACCTGGAGGCGCACGGCGGCAAGCCGTGCGAGGAATTCCGCATTAAAAAGCAAGGCGACTTTGACTGGTTTGGCAAGACGCTCGGGATCGTTTCGATTCCGCGCGCGACCGATCGCCTGTATACTGCGGCGACGCGTTTTGGTCAGTATCCCATCCATAAGGAGTATGTGCTCAAGACCATTGGCGTTATGCACGAGATTGTACGCGAAAACCCCGGCGAGCCCGACCATCCGCCATACCGCCTGCTGACCGAGGAATTCTTCGACGCGACGTTTACCGAGGTCATCGAGCTGACCGAGGCGGGTTTTGCCGCCCGTGTCGAATCGCCCGATGTGCCTGCGCTGCCCCTGATTGCTAGCTGCTAGCTGGCCGGCCCGGCAGTGAATAGCTCAACCCAATCGACAAGTAGCTCTTGCCGTAAGGTATCTTCGGCAATGCGCTCCTGTTTGGTCTTTGGGATGTGGGGAAGCCCGGCCTTTTTATGGATGAGCTCGGCTATGTGGTCGAAGCTCTTCTTCTCCTTGATCTGGTCATAGGTAATTTGGATGACGTCGTAGCCCATGCTTGTGAGTGCGGTGGCGCGCTCGGCATCGGAGAGGCTCGCGGCTTCGCTGTCGTGGGCAGAGCGGCCTTGGCATTCCAGAATGACGCCCATGCTGTCGGTGGCGCTTTCGATGAGGATATCGGCGTAGCAGCAGGTTTTGTCATACAGCGAACGTGCGGCTTCACTGAGCGGGATGCGCGCGTTGTTGGCGATCTCGATGCCCTGACCGCCCTCGTCGCGGGGGAGCGAGATAAGCATGGAGGTCTGTACTTCGAAGGGCGAGGCGGCCTGCCCCGTCATGTGCTCGGCCGCCCAGCGCAGTTGTTTGACGCCGCGCAGGCCTGCGGCTTGCTTGGCGAACGCGGCGATATCCGTTGCGGTAAGAAGCGGCGTGCGCTTCCACAAGTTGGTGTCATTGCCCTTGGTGTCGTTAACTCGCTCCCACCCGCAGTTGGGTGGAATGAACTTAAGCGAAATAGCTTCATCGAGTTGTTGTTGCGTTCGCTCGCAGGGCTTAAACACTGCAAAGGAGCCGCACATCTCGTAGCAAGCCATGAGTAACTGGTTGCGTGAAACCTGCGTAGCAAGGTTGAGCAGCGTGAACTCCGGTGACGTGACATCAAACCCATGTTCAGTCTGCCTAAACGACCCCGGAGGTGGTTCTTGGGTCAGGAGGTGCGATTTAAACAGGCTTCGCGACCCGGATTGTGCCCGAGTGAATACAAGCCTGTGAAGTGGTGCGTGAAGCAGGTCTTTTACAACTGCATGACTTCCGAGGCCACAACATCTGCGATCCATATTGCCAAGGCTAATGGCGGGGTAAAGGCCTAATACCTGCGGCGGGATGCGGTAGTAGTTAAAGGCGGATTGCCCACAAAGCGTCAGGTCCATAATGCCCTCCTGGCCGAAATCATCTCTTTGAAGCGAGTGATGCCAGCGTCAATCCGGAAGTATGCGGCAAAATCTGAACCCTATGAGCGGACCTGGCTTTTGAGGCTAGTTTATCAGGCATTTTGTTGCGAAAAAACAGGGTGTGCTCGGAGGTTCCAGAATTTGCCGCATACTTCCGAAAACCAGGTCGATTTGGTTCTTGCTAAAACGATTTATCAGCCCTGTGTGAGGTGTGGGTTTGCCACCGGGCGAACACTTTTAGCGCTTGGGGCTTTATTTTTTGGGCCTCGGAGGGCGGATTTCGCGCTTTTGGTAATGAAATGGGTGCGTGCCATGTCGTGCGGTAGGCATCGGTGCACAGAAAAAGGGCCCGAAAGGCAATGCCTTCCGGGCCCTTTGCAATGCAAATTTGCTTGCAAGTACGATTTAGCGCACCTGAGCGACGTAAGCGACGTTGGTCGAGGAGACCTTATCCTCGAGCTGGACGCTCATGCGGGGATCGCCGGCGGTAGCGACGGTCAGATCGCCGGCCTCGACGTAGCCGAGCTCCTTAGCGGTCTCGATCGCCTTGACGATCGTGCCGTTGACGGTGCCCTGAGTAATCTCGGCTTGGTGCGGGATAACGCCCCAGTACATGATCATCTGCTGGACGGCCCACTCGTGGCGGGAGAACGCGCAGATCGGCATGTTGGGACGGAAGTGCGAGATCAGGCGGGCGGTACGACCGGTGGTCGTCGGCACGGTGATGCACTTGGCGCCAACGGTGGTGGCCATGTTCACAGCGGACATACCCACAACGTTGTTGACGACGCGGGTGCCGTGAGCGTCGGCCGGAACCTCGAGCGGAGCGTGGGCCGGGAGGTACTTCTCGGTCTCGAGAGCAATGCTGGCCTGCATCTTAACGGCCTCGACCGGGTACTTACCGGCAGCGGACTCGCCAGAGAGCATAACGGCGTCGGTGCCGTCGTAGATGGCGTTAGCAACGTCGGCAACCTCGGCGCGCGTCGGGCGCGGGTTCTGCTGCATGGAGTCGAGCATCTGCGTAGCGGTGATAACGGGCTTGTAGGCCGCGTTGCACTTGGCGATGATCTCCTTCTGGATGTGCGGAACGAGCTCGGGCTTGATCTCGATGCCCAGGTCGCCACGGGCGACCATGATGCCGTCGGAAGCCTCGAGGATCTCGTCGAAGTTCTCGACGCCCAGGGCGCACTCGATCTTCGGGAAGATCGTCACGTGCTCGCCGCCGTTCTCGCGGCAAAGCTCGCGGATGCCGCGGACGGACTCGCCGTCACGGATGAAGGAAGCGGCGATGTAGTCGATGTTCTCGGTCAGGCCAAAGAGGATGTCCTGACGATCGCGCTCGGTGATGGCGGGCAGCGAGATGTTGACGTTGGGCATGTTGACGCCCTTGCGCTCGCCGATCAGGCCGTCATTCTTGACGACGCAGGTCATGTCCTGGCCGCTGACGGACTCGACCTCAAGGGCAACCAGGCCGTCATCGATCAGGATGAGGGAGCCCTTCTCGACCTCGGAGGGCAGAGCCAGGTAGTCGAGGGAGATGTGCTCAGCGGTGCCGTGGAAATCCTCGGTCGTGGGCTGAGCAGTAACGACGATCTTGTCGCCGGTCTTGACGGCAACCTTCTTGCCGTCGACCAGAAGGCCGGTGCGGACCTCGGGGCCCTTGGTGTCGAGCAGGATGCCGACGGGCATACCGAGCTCCTTGGAAATACGACGGACGCGCTCGATGCGACCGTGGTGCTCGTCGTAGGATCCGTGCGAGAAGTTAAAACGGGCGACGTTCATGCCCGCCTTGATCATCTCGCGGATGGTCTCGTCGCTATCGCAGGCGGGACCCATGGTGCATACAATCTTGGTGCGCTTGTACATTCAGACCTCCATCTGACATCGTCTTGCGCTGATAGATAAACCATAAGAAATAAAACTGAGATGATTATAACGAAATGACGACCGAATACCCTCAAAAATCGACCGTATGCCGAATTAGAAGTTCTTTTTTTGCGGTAAAAACGGTATATGAAAAATCTTTACCAACCGTTCTGACCGCTGCTATCTGGGCGATATTTCAGTTTGACGATGCGCCGAAGAAAAAACGTTTTATCAATGTTGAGCATCACACGGTCTGCATCGTTGCACTCGAGCCGTGTTTCCAATTGGAATGTTTTGGCTAGACGCGCCGCTTTGGGGTACCATAGCTCCACTATCAACTGCCGCTCAGCACGGCAGCCTTGATGAGCCCTTGCCCTTCTCCTGGGAATTATGATCGGGCATCAATCTGCTGAGTGGCCCGAATCCCAGGAGGGGACTCTATATGCAAAAGGAATACCTGTCCGCCGCGGCGGAGGTGCTCAGCGACCAAGGTGTCGATGAGAACCTCGGCCTGAGCAACGACGAGGCGTCGTCGCGCCTCGCCAAGACAGGCCCTAACAAGCTCGAGGAAGCCGAGAAGACCCCGTTGTGGAAGCGCTTCTTTGAGCAGATGGCCGACCCCATGGTCATCATGCTGATCGTTGCCGCCGTCATCAGTGCACTCACGGGCATGGTCAAGGGCGAGCCCGACTTTGCCGACGTCGCCATCATCATGTTCGTCGTTATCGTCAACTCGGTGCTGGGCGTGGTTCAGGAGGCCAAGAGCGAGGAAGCTCTCGAGGCCCTGCAGGAGATGAGCGCGGCGCAGTCCAAGGTGCTGCGCGACGGCAAGCTCGTGCACCTGCCGAGCGCCGAGCTCGTGCCCGGCGATGTGATCATGCTCGAGGCGGGCGACTCCGTCCCGGCCGACTGCCGTGTGCTCGAGAGCGCCACGATGAAGATCGAGGAGGCCGCCCTTACCGGCGAGTCCGTACCCGTCGAGAAGCATGCCAACGTGATCGAGCTCGCCGCCGGCACCGACGACGTGCCGCTCGGCGACCGCAAGAACATGTGCTACATGGGTTCCACCGTGGTATACGGCCGCGGCCGCGCCGTCGTGGTCGGCACCGGCATGAACACCGAGATGGGTAAGATCGCCGGCGCCCTGGCCGAGGCTAAGGAAGAGCTCACGCCGCTGCAGGTGAAGCTTGCCGAGCTCAGCCGCATCCTCACCATCATGGTTATCGTCATCTGCGTCGTCATCTTTGGCGTCGACATCATCCGTCACGGCGTGGGTAACGTCCTTACCGACCCGACTGCCTTGCTCGATACCTTTATGGTTGCCGTCTCGCTCGCCGTCGCTGCCATCCCCGAGGGCCTGGTCGCCGTCGTGACCATCGTCCTTTCGCTCGGCGTGACCAAAATGGCCAAGCGCCAAGCGATTATCCGTAAGCTTTCCGCCGTCGAGACCCTTGGCTGCACACAGACCATCTGCTCCGACAAGACCGGTACCCTCACCCAGAACAAGATGACCGTCGTCAAGCACGAGCTCGCCGCTCCTGAGGAGAAGTTCCTAGCCGGCATGGCTCTGTGCTCCGACGCCCAGTGGGATGAGGAGCTGGGCGAGGCCGTGGGTGAGCCGACTGAGTGCGCGCTCGTCAACGACGCCGGCAAGGCGGGGCTCACCGGCCTGACCGCCGAGCACCCGCGTGTGGGCGAGGCCCCGTTCGACTCGGGCCGCAAGATGATGTCCGTGGTCGTCGAGACCCTGGACGGCGAGTATGAGCAGTACACCAAGGGCGCGCCCGACGTGGTGATCGGCCTGTGCACCCATATCTACGAGGGCGACAAGGTCGTTCCGCTGACCGAGGAGCGCCGTGCCGAGCTCGTGGCCGCCAACAAGGCCATGGCCGACGAGGCCCTGCGCGTGCTGGCGCTGGCAAGCCGCACCTACACCGAGGTCCCGGCCGACTGCAGCCCCGCTGCGCTCGAGCACGACCTGGTCTTCTGCGGCCTGTCCGGCATGATTGACCCGGTCCGCCCCGAGGTCGCCGACGCCATCCGCGAGGCGCACGACGCCGGTATCCGCACCGTCATGATCACGGGCGACCACATCGACACCGCCGTGGCCATCGCCAAGCAGCTGGGCATCGTCACCGATCGCAACCATGCCATCACCGGTGCCGACCTCGATCGCATGAGCGACGAGGAACTCGACGCGCACATCGAGGACTACGGCGTGTACGCCCGCGTCCAACCCGAGCACAAGACACGCATCGTCGAGGCTTGGAAGTCGCGCGACCAGATCGTGGCCATGACGGGCGACGGCGTCAACGACGCCCCGTCCATCAAGCGCGCCGACATCGGCGTGGGCATGGGCATTACTGGTACCGACGTCACCAAGAACGTCGCCGACATGGTGCTCGCCGACGACAATTTCGCCACCATCATCGGTGCCTGCGAAGAGGGCCGTCGCATCTACGACAACATCCGCAAGGTCATCCAGTTCCTGCTTTCGGCCAACCTTGCCGAGGTATTCTCGGTGTTTATCGCCACGCTCATCGGCTTTACCATCTTCCAGCCGGTGCAGCTGCTGTGGGTGAACCTGGTCACCGACTGTTTCCCCGCGCTCGCGCTGGGCATGGAGGACGCCGAGGGCGACATCATGAAGCGCAAGCCGCGCAACGCCAAGGACGGTGTCTTTGCCGGCAATATGGGCCTGGACTGTGTGGTCCAGGGCCTAATCATCACCGTGCTGGTGCTGGCGAGCTTCTTTGTGGGCGTGTACTTTGACATGGGCTACATCCACATCGCCGATATGATCGCCGGCAATGCCGACGAGGAAGGCGTGATGATGGCGTTCATCACGCTCAACATGGTCGAGATTTTCCACTGCTTCAATATGCGCAGCCGTCGTGCGTCGCTGTTCACCATGAAGAAGCAGAACAAGTGGCTGTGGGCTTCCGCCGCGCTGGCACTGGTGCTGACGGTGATCGTGACCGTGCAGCCGACGCTTGCCGAGATGTTCTTTGGCCCCGTGACGCTTGAGCTCAAGGGCGTTCTTGCCGCGCTGGGCCTTGCCTTCCTGATCATTCCGCTGATGGAGATCTACAAGGCGATCATGCGCGCGGTCGAGAAGGAGTAAGTTAACCTGTCCGGGCCCGCCCCTGCGTGTTTTCTTCTTCGCTGGTCCTCGCGCTTCGCGCTGCGGGATCGCTCAGAAGAAAACACTCCCGGGGCGGGCCCTGCGGTATCCTTGCTGGCTTTTCTCCCGTGCGGATGAAAAGGGCTGAGGGAAAGTTTGTGAGCTGGTCGGGCTTTGCCCGGCCAGCTCTTTTTGATTTAAAATACCTGCTCAGTTGTGTGGTTTTGTGCTGGGAGGCATCTGTGGGCAAGGCTAAGGCTAAAGCGAAGAAAAAGACGACGGGGGCGCGGGCTAAGCGCGATCGTCGTCGGAAACTCGCGACCGAAGCGCCCGTGTCTGCCGAGGAGTTGTTGGCGAGCGTACCGGGGCTCGACGCGCTGCAGGATGTTCCGGCGTTTGATGACCTGCCGGTCGATGAAGCCCAGCAGACTGCCTTTGATGATTTCTGCGCACATGCCGAGGAGCCCGAGCAGATGCAGCTGGGTGCCGTTATTCGCCTGGATCGCGGGTTTCCGCTGGTGACCACTGCCGACGACACCTTTCGTGCCGAGCATGCCGTGGGGTTTGCCAAGTCGCGCGGCGAGGACGAGGTCCTGCTGCCTGCCGTGGGCGACCGCGTGGCGGTACGTCGTGCGCCCGGGCACGACATGGGCGTGATCGAGTGCGTGCTACCGCGCCGTACGAGCTTTGAGCGTTGGCGCGGCCGTGCCCGCGGAGAGCGCCAGGTGCTCTGCTCCAACGTGGATAGCGTGCTCATCGTGCAGGCGCTCGGTGCCGGTGAGGTGCTGCTCGACCGCGTGGCGCGTTCGCTGGTGTTGGCGCTCGACTGCGATGCCGAGCCGGTGGTAGTGCTCACCAAAGCTGACCGTTGCGATGCCGAGGAGCTCGAGCGCGATCTGGACCGCGTGCGCTGCCTGGTGGGTCCGGACGTGCGCGTAATCGTGACGTCCTCTGCCGAGGGCCGCGGCCTGGACGAGGTACGCGCCTGCGTGCCCGCCGGGAACTGTGCCATGATTTTGGGCGAATCGGGTGCCGGCAAGTCGACGCTGCTCAATGCGCTGCTGGGCCACGATGCGTTGGCGACCGGCGGTGTGCGCGAACGCGACGACCAGGGCCGTCACACTACCGTCGCGCGCGTGATGGTGGCGCTACCGGGCGACGCCGGCGTGATCGCCGATGCCCCGGGCCTACGCAGCCTACCGCTCGTGGGTCACGAGCGGGGTCTGGCGCGCGCCTTCCCCGAGATTGTCGAGGCATCGCGTGCGTGCCGGTTTGGCGATTGCACGCATACCCATGAGCCGGGTTGTGCCGTTCGCGAGGCCGAGGACGCCGGGCAGATCGACAGCTTGCGTCTGGAAACGTTCCAAAACCTGGCGTCATCCATGCGCGTGAGTGCTCAAATGCTCGATCCCGATGTCCATCTGTAATTGATTTTTCCTATGACAGCCGTCTCCCAACTGTTCGGGAGACGGCTTTTTTGCTGCGGAAAAGCCTCGAAACATGCAGTTTGCTGACGTACTGACCAAAACCTTGCCACGAGCTTGACGGGCTGGTCAGCTTTTGGTCAGCGATTGGTTTGACATCGAAAACCAAAATCGCAATTGCGCCGCTTTGCACTCTGACCGCCCAGACAATGGTGGTACGGGCATTCGCCCGGCACTGCCATGAGAGGAGCGGCCGTGAACAAGAGCAAACGCATCGCCATCAGTCTGGTCGCGGGCGTGCTCGCTGCTCTGCTCTGCATGGTTTACGGCTCGTCGATCCGCTCGCAAGCCGAACAGGTCCAGGCTGAGACCTTGGCCAAGTACGGTGGCGATCGCGTCGAGGTATGCGTCGCGGCGCGCGATATCGATGTGGGCGAGACCCTCGATGAGACCAATGTCATAACCCAGGAATGGCTGACGAGCCTGTTGCCGCGTGACGCGGCGACCGAGCTGCGCCAGGTGCGCGGCGACGTGACGACTTCGCGTATTCCCAAAAACGCCGTGATCTGCAATGTCTACACCAAGGCCGAAAGTCACAAGCTCGAGGTGCCTAAGGGCAAGGTCGCCGTTTCGGTGGCGGTCGATGCCGAGCACTCGGTCGGCGGTGCTACGGGCGTGGGCAGCTACGTGGATGTGTATGTGCAAAAAGACGGCGTAACCGATCGGTTGTGCGGCGCGTGCGTGATCGATACCAGTGAAGATTCCGGTGCCACGCGCGAGGGCAAGATCGAATGGGTGACGCTGGCGGCTGACCCCGAAGACGTCAAGGAACTGCTGGGGGCATCGGGCAAGGGAACGGTCAGCTTGACGATTCCCTCCACGGCGCGCGGCAAAAAGAGCGGAGGCGACGAGTGATGAAGGCGATCTGGCTTGCGTGCTGCGCGTGCGGCGATTACGGGCTGTTGCAGCGGGAAGTCGAGGGCCGTGATACGGGTGCACAGGTGCTTCGCGTGGGTGACCTGGACGGGCTGGTTTCCATGGCGCGGGCGTTTCCGTCGCGCCGCGGGGCTGCCATCATCGCGGCGTCTCTGTTTGATACCGAAGATGTGCGCAAGACTGTTGCGCGCCTGACGGCCGAAGGCCGCGTGAGTCGCGTGGTCGTGTTGATAGAAGCACTCGATCCATCGGATATCGAGGGGCTGTTTCGCGCAGGGGCGACCGAGGTCATCGCTGCGCACAGCATATGCGGCAACGGGCGCGCGGGCGAGGGAGCGGTTGATTCCGATCGGTGCATGACGATTGAGCCCGATGCTTTTGTTGATAGGGAACCCGGGGCGCCTCGCGCTACAAGAGGCCCGCGTGTTGATGATTATGGAAAAGCGGAAGCCGAGCATGGTCGGCGCCCCCGGAACCCCCTTGTATACGATGACGCTGGAGAGCCGGCGCAGCATGCTGGCGACTCCCCGGCTGTAGATATGGGATACGTGCACGGCGTGAATCTGGCGGATGAACTCGACGAAGTTGAGGGCTTTGCCGGGTGCGGCGAGTTGTCGCTGATGCAGCATGAGCAGATTGCACAGAACGAGCCTGCCTCGCAGACCGAACAAGCTGCCATGCCGGCTTGGACGCAGCGTGTGGTTGCGGCGGGGGAGACGGGGACGCTGTCACCGACGCCCGCCCCGCCGCCTCCGATGCCGCCGGCAGACGCTGCCGCTCCGCAGCATCGAGCTCCGGTCATCTGCGCCATTTCGGGTTCGGGCGGTTGCGGCAAGTCGACGATCATTGCCACCATGGCACACACATCGTCGCTGTTGGGCTTGCGTGCCGCCGTGCTCGACCTGGACCTGATGTTTGGAAACCTTTACGACTTGTTAGGCGTCGATGCTCCGCGCGATATGGCGGCACTTATCGAGCCGTCGGTGGCGGGCGCGCTTGCCGAGCCGGATATCGTGGCCGCATCGATGCGCGTGGCGCCGGGCGTTACGCTCTGGGGTCCCGTCGCGGCGCCCGAGCAAGCCGAGCTCATGGCATGTCCGGTGGAGCTACTGCTTGATGTTCTGCGTCGCGAATCCGACGTGGTCTTTATCGATACCTCGGTCTTTTGGGGCGACGCCGTGGCGGCTGCGGTGGCGGCGAGCGACCGTTGCCTGATCGTTGGCGATGCTGCGGTGTCGTCCGCGACATCGGCGTCGCGCGTCATTGAACTGGCAAGTCGAGTAGGTGTGCCGCGCACGCGCATGAGCGCCGTGTTCAACCGGTTCGGTGCGCGCGGGGCAGACGAGGACGTCGCCATGCGCTTTGAGATTGCCTGTGCGTTGAGCTCCAAGATTCGTATCGCCGATGGCGGGCAGGATCTCGCCGCGCTCATGGCGTTTGGGCGCGCTGATGAGGCAGTGGGGCAGACCAGCGCTTTTGCGACCAGCGTGCGCGAGGCCACGCGCGAGATGCTCGTGGAACTGGGGTGCGCCGTCGGCCCTTGGAGCGATATGGTCGCCGACCGTGCAACGCGCACCGAACGCCCGCGTATCCGCCTTCCCTGGTCGCGCGAGGGCGATCAGCGATGAGCCTGCAAACGAGGATTAAGGCTGCCGGCGCTGCGGCGGCGGCAGCGCCTGTAGATGCGGGGCGTCGCCGCGCCGTGAAACGACGCACCAAGCGCGCCGTGATGGACCGCATGGGTTACGACGAAGTGGCGCGTATCAGCGCCTATATCGACCCGGCACTTGCCCGCTCGGAATTGCGTCCTGCGGTGGAGGCGGCGCTCAATGTTGAGGAGCCGACCGATCTCGCGACGCCCGAGCGCGAGACCATCATCGACGAGATTTTGGATGACGTGGTGGGCTTGGGGCCGTTGCAGCCGCTCATCGAGGACGACACCGTTACCGAGATCATGATCAACGGCTGCCGCTCGGCTTTCTTTGAACGCGGCGGCGTCTTGTACCCCATCGAGCATGCGTTTGAGGATGATGAACAGATCCGTGTGCTTATCGACCGCATTATCTCGCCACTTGGCCGCCGCATCGACGAGCGCAGCCCCATCGTCAACGCCCGCCTCAAAACGGGCTATCGCGTCAACGCGGTGATTCCGCCTGTGGCGATTGACGGACCGATTCTCACCATCCGAAAGTTCTCGGACCGTATCTGCTCGCTGGACGAGCTCGTGGGGTTGGGATCGCTGCCGCTTTGGTATGCGCAGCTGCTGTCGTGTGCGGTGTCGCTGCGACAGGACCTGGCGGTTGCGGGAGGCACGGGATCTGGTAAGACCACCCTGCTCAACGCGTTGTCATGTGAGATTTCCACCGGCGAGCGCATCGTGACGATCGAGGACTCTGCCGAGCTCAAGTTTGCGCATCATCCGCACGTGGTGCGCCTAGAGGCGCGCGAGGCTTCAATTGAGGGCGAGGGCGCGGTGACGATCCGCGACCTGGTAACTAATGCCCTACGCATGCGCCCCGACCGCATCGTGGTGGGCGAGGTGCGCGGTGCCGAGTGCTGCGACATGTTGCAGGCCATGAACACGGGCCACGACGGGTCGCTCACCACACTTCATGCGGGTTCAGAACAGGAGACCGTGGTGCGTCTGACGTTGCTTGCACGTTATGGCATCGATCTGCCGAGCGAGCTCATCGAGGAGCAGATTGCCATGGCGCTCGACGGCATCGTGATGTCCGAGCGCCACGCCGATGGCAGGCGTTTCGTCTCCTCGTATTCGGGGGTGCGACGCGCCGCATCGGGTGGCGTAGAGCTCGAGCGCTATGTGACGTTCGATGCCGCCGAGCGCACCTGGACGCTTGACCGCGAGCCGCCGTTTATCGCAGAAGGCCTGCGGTCGGGGACGCTCACACAAGAGGAGGTGGACGAATGGAGATCACTGTGCCCCTCGTCGTAGGGGGCTTGGCAGGGCTTTCTGTCGCGACGGCGTGCGGGGCGGAACCTCGTGTGCCGCAGGTACCGCCGGCGGAGCTGGCACGTCAGGCGCTCGAGACGGTGGCAGAGAAGCTGCCGCGTGAGCTGGTGGAAAACGATCTGCTGAAAAAGATCGCCCGTTCGTGGGCATCGCTGGCTCCGGCGCATCGCCTTGGCCTCGTGATCGAAGATGCTTCGGGACGTTTGGCGTTTCTGCTGCTATCGAGCGGTGTCTGCTGCGTTTTACTAACGATGGTGTCGTTATCGCCCCTCGGATTTGCCTTGGGATTTGTTGCTCCGTTTGCCGTTGGCGCCGCTCGGGATGGCTTTGAGAGCCGGCGCGAGCAACACGATGCAGAAGAGGCAATGCCCGAGGCGTTTACCGCACTTTCCATGTCGCTTGCCTCGGGACATTCGCTGGCCCAGGGCATGCGCTTTGTGGGCGCTCATGCGCAAGAGCCAGTACATACCGAGTTTTTGCGGGTGGCGGCGGCGATCGATTG
The DNA here is from genome assembly GCA_046979165.1 of Collinsella sp. GTDB lineage: Bacteria > Actinomycetota > Coriobacteriia > Coriobacteriales > Coriobacteriaceae > Collinsella. Next base: position 164,186 of record JBKWJT010000002.1, on the reverse strand, counting down.
CGGCATCTCGGCGACCGACGCGCTCGATGACTTGCTCGTGCGTATCGACGCCCCCGGTCTTTCGCTTGTGACCTTGGCGCTTAAGGTGTCTCAGCGCACCGGCGCTCCGCTTGCCGACTTACTGTCCGAGGCGTCGAGCATGGTGGGGGAGCGCATTGAGCTCAAGCGCCGCCTGGATGTTAAGACGTCGCAGGCTCGCATGTCTGCGCATATGGTCGCGGCGATGCCGGCGGGCATGTGCGCGGTGTTGGCGCTGCTTTCGGCAGATTTTCGTCGCGGTCTTGCGACGCCTGCCGGCGCGGGCGCTGTGGTGCTGGGTCTTGCCCTCAACGCCGTTGCCCTGGTGGTTATCCGGCGCATTATGCGGGTGGAGCTATGAGCGCCCCGGTTGCAGTTGCGGCTTGCCTGTGCGCCCTGAGTGTATTTGTCGCGACGGGTTTGGATCGGGCGGATGCACGCAAGATCGCAGAGGCCTGCAAGCGCGAGGCGGTGCTGGTCGCTGCCGCGGGTCGCTCGGTGGTCGATGCTCTGACCGCGCGAGTGAAGGGCGCGGTTGGAGCGGGCGGCCCGGCGCGAGTGTCGCTCGGCGAAGTGTCCGAGATGATTGATGTTGTGCGCTTGGGTCTTTCGGCCGGTCTTTCGTTTGATGCGGCGCTTGAGATTTTCTGCGCCAACCGCCGGTCAGTGCTGGCTCTTCGCCTTGAGCGCGCCTGCATGGCGTGGCAGGTGGGCGTGGGCACGCGTGAGGACGAGTTGTTGGCCGCCGCGCGCGACCTGGACGTGCGAGCGCTCGAGACCTTTGCCATCACGGTGGGGCAGGCGCTCGCCCTGGGTGCCCCACTTGCCGAGACGCTGGCCGCTCAAAGTCGCGAGATTCGTGCGGCTCATCGCGCCGCGGTCGAGCGCGAGATCGAGCGTGCGCCCGTCAAGCTGCTGATTCCCACCGGCACGCTCATCTTGCCGGCGTTGCTTCTGTCCATATTGGGCCCGCTGCTGGGAGCAGGCGGGATGATGTAGGGAGGAATACATGAACACGATGACTGACGCTGCTGGCAAGGTCCAGGGCTGGGCGTTTTGCCGGGCGGCACATGTTCGTCAGCGCGCCAAGGAACTATTGCAGGAGGAGAGTGCACAGGGTACCACCGAGTATGCCATCTTGGTCGGCGTGCTCGTGGTGATCGCGATTATCGCCATCGTCGCATTTAAGGGCAAGGTCCAAGATCTATGGAACGCTATCAGCGAGGGCATCAACAGCCTGTAGAGGGCGAGCGCCCCATCGGGGTGCTGCTGGTGTTTGCTTGCCTGACCGTGGCGATAGCGGCGGTGCTTTGGGGGCTTAACGCCGCGCGGCAGCAGCGTCCTGGGACCGCCTCCGATTTGGGCTCAGATTCGGCGGTGGCGTCTCAAAAAGATGAGATGCGAGATGCGGACGATTCGGATGTCGCTGTCACGGCGCAAACCTTTCTGCGGACGCTCGACAAGCGGTCTGGCACTGCGACGGATTCGCCTGAGGGCAACGCGATTGCGGTCCGGCTTGCATGGTCCGAGGACCGACCGATGACCGAAGCGGCGGCGGATATGCTGCGTGCCTATCGCGAGGTACCCACGGCGCAACTTGCTCTGAGCGGCTATCTCGACATCAAGGGAAACGTGTGGGGCGCCATCGTGCGCGACGGACGCGGCTGGGTCGATATGGTGACAATTGCCGCGGATGCTGGCGATGCTTCGTGTCGTCTGCGCGCCGTGCGCCTGAGCCCGCAGGCAACGGACTCAAAGGAGGGATCGTGAAATGCATGATGTCCTGCGTGAGGAATCTGCCCAGGCGACGGTCGAATACGCCATTGTCACGGTGGCGCTGTTATCGATCGTGCTGGCGATCGCGGGACTTTGGCGTGCCGGCACCGATGGGCGCTTGGCGGCGCTGGTTGAGCGGGCGGCATCCCATAGCGTTGCCTCGACGTCGGTTATCGACGCCGCTGCGGCCGCTAAGGACATCGCGTTGTATTGATGCCGCGCGCGAGGACCGGGCGCAGTCTACGGTCGAGGCCGCTTTTTTGCTGCCGACGTTTCTGACACTCATCCTTCTCGCGCTGCAACCGGTGTGCCTGCTCTATACGCGCGCGGTCATGGAGTCTGCCGCCGCCGAGACCGCGCGGCTCATGACCACGACGACGGCGGAGGACGACGATCTTAAGGAGTTCACCCGCCGCCGACTTGCCGCAGTGCCCAACGTTTCGATCTTTCATGCCGGCGGGCCGTTGTCGTGGGATATCGAGCTTGGCCGGGCCGGTGCGGGTGGCGTCTCGTCCGTGTCCGTTTCCGGCGAGGTCAAGCCGTTGCCTGTGATCGGTGCGTTTGCGCAGGCTATGGGTGGTACCGCCGAGGGCGGCTACGTTGAGCTCAAGGTCGATGTCTCGTATCAATCGCGTCCCGAATGGCTGGAGGGAGATTATGATTCGTGGATTGCTGCATGGGATTAAGTGTTTCTGGTCTAGACGCGTTTTGACGCACCGTCCGAGCTGCCATCGCAAGCGAGGTGGCTTTATGGGTCGAGCCGGTGTCGATCTGTTTATCGAAGACGGCGCCTATACCGCGCTTTCTTCTGCCGTGGTCATCCTAGTGGTGCTCACATTGTTGTTTTCGTCGACCGCGGCGATATGGAGCATGTCGCGTGCCGGGGATACCCAGGTGGCGGCTGATAGCGGCGCGCTGGCGGGTGCCAACGTAGTGTCGTCCTACCATACGGCTGCGACGGTGGTGGATGCGAGCATCTTGAGTCTGGGGCTGGCGGGGTTTGCCACGATCGGGACGGGCCTGGTCGCCATCCTCATCCCGGGTGCCGAGCCGGTTGCCGGCAATATGGTCGACACTGGGATTGAGATCATTAAAACGCGCAACAAGTTTGCCAAAAGCGCATCGGAAGGCTTACAGAAAATCGAGACGGCTCTGCCGTATCTGATCGCCGCGCGTGCCACGCAGGCGGTGTCGGCGCAGGATACCGATAGTGTGACCTATACCGGTACGGCGCTTGCCGTGCCCAGGACATCCGAGTCTGACTTCGCTGCGCTCAAAGGATTAGAGATCTCGACCGATACCATTAAAGACACATCAGATGATTTAGAGTGTGCGGCCGAGGAGCTGCGGAAGGCTTCTGAGGACACGGCGAAGGCTAAAGAGCGTGCTTGGCTGGCGGATTGTGGTGGGTCTGACAAGGGCTCGGTCGGCAGCTGTTCTTGCATGTGGGAGCGTGCGAAAAGCCTAACGGATCTCCCCGGTGTTCAAAATCCGCATTACTCATCGAGCGTTACGTGGGAGCCCCAAGTTGCCCTTGATCGCGCGAAGGACTACTACCACTGGCGTCTGACAAATGAGAAGCCCCACGGCTCGAGTGTCGAGATGAAGGCAGAGTCTGCGGCGCGTAAGGCGTTTTATACCTATGCGAGCGCGGAGGTCGATCGGGCACATATAACCGAGAACGGAGGCAGGGTTTCCTCCTATATTCCGCTGCTGCCGCGCAACTCTGATGAGGTTCGGGCGACGGAGCTCTATACCGATGCGGTGTGGCCGACGAGCGTGAACGATGACAAGGCGTATCTGCATTACGGGACGACCTGCCCTAACTATAAGAAAGGGACGCCGAGCGGATTTGCTTCGGTTGCCGATTACGATGGACAGGATAAATGCAGCAAATGCCATTTTGGCGTTTTGTCGCTTGGTGCTGTTGCGGCGCCTTCAACCTCTATCGAAAACGGCTTCGAATATCACTTCGACGAGTTCAAAAAGGCCTTGGAGGAATACGTCAAATGTCGGAACAAAGAGCTTGAGCTCATGCGTCAGACCGAGGATGAGGCCGACCGTGCGAGCAATGCGTTTGACCAGGCCATTAAAACGCTTTCGGGCGAACGTCCGCGTATCGCTCCGCCCGGTCGCAACGGCGTGGCTGCCTTTGCGGTTTCGGGTGCCATCTCGAGCCCCGATGAGCTCAACTCTTCGTTTAACACGGCAGTCAGGCTTGGCGATCGCGGTGCCATCTCTGCCGCGGTGCTGGCGCCCGATGAGGCGACGGCGCAAAACAACGTGCTTTCGCGATTTTTCTCGACATTGAAGGGACGCTCGGGTGGCGTTGCCGGCGTACTCGATGGCGTCATGGATGTCTGGGGACGGCTGCTTGTGGGATACGGAGACATCCAAGGTTCGGCCGACGAACTTATGGACGAGATGATTAAGGGCCTAGGAGGGGGCAACGGCGCGTTGGGCTCCATTGCGTCGTGGCTTGGCGATACCGTTTCGGCGTCCGTGGCGGCGCTGGGCTTGGAGCCGTGCGACTTGCGCCTGCGAAAGCCGGTGCTGACCGACACCGCCAATGTCATCAAGAGCCCGGGGTCTGACATCACGGCTCTTTCTAATGCGCAGGACGAGCTACGAAGTATTCCGTTGGGCGTGACCGACCCCAAGGCGCTTTGCGAAGCGCTGGAATATCAAGTCGAGCGCACCATCAGCGGCACGACGTTCACGCTTGCGGAGATTCCGCTGCCCGGCGGCGGTTCCATCCCACTTACCGTCGATGTCACCACACTGGCGGGTGCCCTGGGCGGTGGGTCGTAATGGGCATCCGCACGCGCCTTTGCGAGGAGCGCGCCCAGGCGACGGTCGAGATGGCCGTGGTCACGCCCGTCCTGCTGGTTCTGGCGCTTATCTTGTACAACGTCATGGTCTTTGCCGGTGCGGTCGCACGCTTCGATCGCGTGGTGCCCGATATCGTGCTAGCACATGCCGTGGCGCCGAGCGGGGAGGGCGATGGCAGCTCCATCGATGCTTCCGCGACCGTTCAGGCTCAGATCCAACATGCCATGGAAGGCTATGACTTGCTGATCGAGGTCTCGAGCGAACAGGGTGCGACGACATCGGATGGCGGTTTGCTTTCGCTTTCCGGCACGTTTAGGACCTACACCTGCACCATGCACTATGAGCCGTGGCCGACTTCTCTCAGCATCGCTGGCGTTCCGCTGGGGGCGCCGACAACGTTGTCGCACGAGCGTGTGGTGACGGTCGATCCATGGCGTCCGGGGGTGGTCATGTGACCGCGGTCTCGTCCTACATCGCCTACGCGCGGGCACTCAATAGGCTGGGTTGGACGCCGGCCGAGTTTGTGGTGGCGGAGTCGTTTGTCGTGCGCCTGCGCGGCATGCTGGGACGGCGTCCGGTTGCCGCCAACGGCCTGCCGCTCGTCATGGCGTTTCCACGCTGCTCTTCGGTCCATACGTGTTTTATGGTCTATCCCATCGACATCGCCTTCATCGATGCACGCGGCAATATCCTCGCGCGCTACGAAAACGTATGTCCCTGGTGTATGTGCTCCTGCCCCGGCGCCTGGGCGGTATTGGAACGCCCTTCAATCCTCGCTACACCTCCCGCCCTCCAACAAGTGCCGGCGTAAGAGATTGGCGACAGCGGACTTTCGTCATACGAAATTGGGTAAGATGGAGGAGAAGGTGCATGGATGTTGAGATCCATCCGAACGCCAAAAAACACTTGACGGAAAAGCAGGTACTAGGTGCCTGGTTCGCGGTTACTGAGTGCATTCGCCGCGAGTCGGAGGACGAGCCGCCGAGATGGTTTGCCATTGGATGGCTTCCAGATGGTCGAAGTGCGGAACTTGTTGCGGTCGAACTAATTCGTGGATGGCTCATTATTCATGCCCTGTCTCCGGTTCAGAAGAAATTCTGGCAAGAGATCGAGCGAGCTCGGCAGAGGGGTCGATGATGGGCAAGACGTATACGGCCGCTAATGGTCAGGTTGTAACGGATGAAATGATTGACGCGTGGTGTGAGTCGTACGAGCGCGGAGAGTTTCCGGATGGCGAACACACCGTTGGTGGAATCGTGCGTGGACGGCCCCCGCTCTCAGGTGAGGGGACGGCAACGCTGTCGGTCAAGATTCCTCTGGGAATGAAGGAGGCCATTCGTCGACGGGCGGCTGCCGAGGGGATGACGCCAAGTGAGTTTGCCCGTGCGGCTCTGAGTGAAAAACTTCTTGCTGCCGGCTGATGCCTCTGACGTGCCGATTTATAGAACCGAGGCTGTGCTCAAAAACTTTTTTAAAATTCTCGGTTGACCGGAACGCGTCCTTGGTTATACTAATCAAGCCTTGAAACAAGGCACACCTCAAATGGCTGGGTAGCTCAGTTGGTAGAGCAGAGGACTGAAAATCCTCGTGTCAGGGGTTCGATTCCCTTCCCCGCCACCTTGAATTGACTAGGACCTCTGTAAAGGGGTCCTTTTCTTTTATGCAGCCCCCACATGGAATCGAGCCCCGTGAGGGCGCGGAGCTGAGTAAACGCGTAAGCGTTTGCCAGCGCAGCTCGCAAGGCGCGTAAGCGCCGCAGCGGTCCGTCCGCGCAGCGCGCGGACGCGATTCCCTTCCCCGCCACCTTGAATTGACTAGGACCTCTGCAAAGGGGTCCTTTTCTTTTATGTAGGGTTCTGCGGAAAATGCGCCCCATTATTGAGCGATAGAACGGGACGCGCTTTCCGGTGCCTGCCTCCGGCGCGCGTACACACCTCGTCGCACCATTCCGAGTCCGCCCGCCCCAGACATTCCTCCCACTTTCGCGTCACTTTACAGACCGTTCGGTCGCCTGTCCGCACACGCGGGTATACTCAAAACGATACTTTTCCTATGCAATACGATGCAGGCTCGGCCTGCACGATCCGAAGGGGGCAGTGATGGAGAGGATACTCGGCGTTAATCTCTCTGGCTGGTTTATTCCCGAGCCTTGGGTGACCCCGTCGCTATACGCGGCGACCGGTGCATCCAACGCGGCCGAGCTACAGGAGGCCATGGGTACCGCCGCCTATAACGAGCGCATGCGCCGCCATTACGAGACGTTTGTGAGCGAGGACGATTTCCGCCGCATGGCGCAGATTGGCCTCAATGCCGTGCGTCTGCCGGTACCCTGGTATGCCTTTGGCTCGCAGGAGTCCGATGCGTCCTACATCTCGGTTGTCGACTACATCGACCGTGCAATTGAGTGGGCTGCCAAGTACGACATCCGCGTGCTGCTTGATCTAGCAACTGTGCCCGGTGGCCAGGGCGATTCCAACGATTCGCCCGCCACGCCGGAGGCTGTTGCCGAGTGGCATTCGTCCACCAACGGTCGTCATGTCGCACTCGACGTGCTCGAGCGCCTGGCCGATCGCTACGGCGAGGCCGAGAGCCTGCTGGGCATTGAGCTGCTGGATACGCCGCAGATGAGTGTCCGCAAGAGCCTCTTCACCATGACGGATGGCATTCCTGCGCACTACCTGCGCAACTTCTATCGCGATGCCTATGAGCTCGTCCGTTCGTATATGCCCGAGGATAAGATCGTCGTCTTTTCGTCTTCGGGACATCCCAGCGAGTGGAAGCATTTTATGCGCGGCGCTAAGTACAAGAACGTCTACATGGACCTTCACCTGTACCATTACCGCGACGAGTATGCGCTCGATATCACGAGCCCCCGCGGGCTGACGACGGCGATTTCGCGTAACAAGCGCGAGCTTAAAGAAGCGATTTCGACTGGGTTCCCCGTGCTGGTGGGCGAATGGTCGGGCGCGGCGATCTTTGCCAACTCGTCGGTTACGCCCGAGGGCCGCAATGCCTACGAGCGCGTGTTTATCGCCAACCAACTGGCTTCGTTTGCACCGGCTGCCGGTTGGTTCTTCCAAACGTGGAAGACCGAGAAGCGCATTGCAGCATGGGACGCCCGCGCGGCGCTCGGTACGCTCGAGCGTGGCATGATTGAATAGGTTGATATGACGCAAAACAGCGCCCATACGGGCAAACTCTATGTGGTCGGCACGCCCATCGGCAACCTGGGCGACCTGTCCCCGCGCGTTGGCGAGGCGTTTGCCGCCGCCGATGCCATCTGCTGCGAAGACACGCGTGTGACGTCAAAGCTGCTGATGCACCTGGGCATTTCCAAGTCGCTTGTCCGTTGCGACGAGAATGTGATCGCCAGCCGCGCCGCCGGCCTGGTCGACCGTCTGCTGGCGGGGGAGACCCTCGCCTTTGCCTCGGACGCCGGCATGCCGAGCGTGTCCGATCCCGGCCAGGCGCTGGTCGAGGCGGCACGTGAGGCCGATGTGCCCGTCGAAGTTATTCCCGGGCCCTCCGCTTGCGTCACGGCGCTCGTTTCGTCCGGCATTCCCTGTGAGCATTTTTTCTTTGAGGGCTTTTTGGGCCGAAAGCACGGCGACCGCGTGCGTCGTTTGCAGCGCCTTGCCGTGGTTCCCGGCGCACTCATCTTCTACGAGTCTCCACATCGCATCGTGGCGACGCTCGAGGCCGTGGCAGAGGTTTTTCCCCAGCGTGAGGTTGCCGTCTGCCGCGAGCTCACCAAGCTGCACGAGGAAGTCTTGCGCGGGCCCGCTGCCCAGCTTGCTGAGGAGCTGCGTGCTCGCGGCGAGGTAAAGGGCGAGATTGCGCTGGTCATCGCGCCGCCGAGCGAGGATGAGGAGGCCGGTATCGTGCCGGTTGGCGCCGCGGCAGCGGATCCCGACGAGGCCCTGCGCGAGGATATCCGCGCCGCGCTCGAGGAGGGGGAGCCCGCGTCTGCGGTGGCCAAGCGCCTGTCTCAGAAGTATTCGCGCCGCAAGCGCGATGTCTATGCCATGGTGCTCGATATGCAATAGATGGAGGATATCCAGCCCTTGCGCTAGAATCATCCTCTGTATGCAACGTTTTTCTGGAGGACAAACCCCATGGATCAAAGCAAGCCTTCGTTCTTTATCACGACGCCCATCTACTACGTCAACGCCGATCCGCACCTGGGCACGGCTTATTCCACCATCATCGCCGACGTTCAGGCTCGCTATCGCCGCTCCGCCGGCTATAACGTCAAGTTCCTGACCGGCATGGACGAGCACGGCGAGAAGGTCGCCGAGGCCGCAGCCAAGCACAACATGACGCCTCAGGAGTGGACCGACAGCCAGGCTCCGCACTTCAAGGAGCTTTGGAACAAGCTCGAGATCTCCAACGACGACTTCATCCGCACCACCGAGCCGCGCCAGCATCATGCCGTGCAGTACCTGTGGGAGCGCATGAAGGAGTCCGGTTACCTGTATAAGGGCAGCTACGACGGCTGGTATTGCGTGCCTGATGAGACCTACTTCACCGATACACAGGTCCAGAAGGGCGACGAGGAGTACGGCAGCGTCGGCCAGCACCTGTGCCCCGACTGCCACCGTCCGCTTGAGCGCGTGCAGGAGGAGTCCTACTTCTTCAAGCTTTCCGCTTTCCAGGACAAGCTGCTCAAGCTCTATGACGAGCACCCCGACTTTGTCGAGCCTGCGTTCCGCATGAACGAGGTTCGCAGCTTTGTCGAGGGCGGCCTTAATGACCTTTCCGTGAGCCGTACGAGCTTTGACTGGGGCATCCAGGTTCCGTTTGACGAGGGCCATGTGACCTATGTATGGTTCGACGCGCTGCTCAACTATATGACGGCCGTCGGCTACGGTGTCGACACCGACGAGGCGCGTGCCGAGCTGGCCTATCGCTGGCCCGCGCAGTTCCACATCGTGGGTAAGGACATCATTCGCTTCCACTGCGTCATTTGGCCCGCCATGCTCATGGCCATCGGCGAGGCCCTGCCCGAGCACGTCTTTGCCCACGGCTTCCTGACCGTGCGCAATGCCGAGACCGGCAAGGCCGAGAAGATGTCCAAGAGCCGCGGCAACGCCATCGCTCCGCAGGACGTTATCGACATGCTGGGTGTCGAGGGCTATCGCTACTACTTTATGACCGACGTCGTCCCCGGCACCGACGGTGCCATCAGCTTCGACCGCATGGAGCAGGTCTACAACGCCGACCTGGCCAACAGCTGGGGCAACCTCATCTCGCGTTCGCTCAACATGAGCGGCAAGTACTTTGACGGTTGCGCGCCCGCCAAGCCCGCATCGTTCGATGCGTTCGACAACCCGCTGGCAAAGATCGCCGATGGTCTGGTCGAGCGCTACATGGCCAAGATGGACGTGCTCGATTACGGCGGAGCCAAGGACGAGGTCATGGAGCTCATCCATGCCGCCAACCACTACATCGAGGACTCTGAGCCTTGGGCACTTGCCAAGGACGAGGCCAAGGCTGACGAGCTGGCGTTTGTGATCTACAACCTGCTCGAGGCCATCCGCATTGCCGCCCACCTGCTGATGCCGCTCATGCCTCAGACCTCTGCCGAGGCCCTGCGCCGCCTGTCCTGCGAGGACGAGGCCGCGACCGACGACCTCAAGGGCATTTGCGCTTGGGGCCTGCTTGCCGGCGGTCAGCCTGTCGAGAAGGGCGAGCCGCTGTTCCCGCGTCTGGGCTAAGACGCGGCGCGCCATATCGGCAATTTGCTGTTTAGATGTAAGGGCATGGCCGCCACGGTCCATGCCCTTTCGTTTCAAGACGCCGCCATCATGCTAAGGAGGCAACTATGACAACTTCGCCTTTGGCAAACCCCACGGCAACAAGGGAGCTGCTGGAGGAGTTTGGCCTTGCGACCAAGCATCGCCTGGGCCAGAACTTCCTGATCGACAACCATGTGATCGAGCACATTTGCGAGCTTGCCGAGCTTGCAGGCGATGAGCACGTGCTCGAGGTTGGCCCGGGCGTTGGTACGCTCACGCTTGCGCTGCTGCAGGAGGCGGCGTGCGTCACGTCGATCGAGGCCGATCCCGAGCTCGAGCCGGTGCTCGATGCTCACGCCGCCGACTATGCCAACTTCCGCTTTATCATGGGCGACGCGCTTAAGGTGACGCCGGAGCAGATTGAGCAGGCCGCCGGCGGTGAGCCGACGGTATTTGTCGCGAACTTGCCCTATAACGTGGCGGCGACGATCATCCTGCAGTTCTTCCAGACGATGCCCGCGCTCAAGCGTGCCGTCGTCATGGTGCAAAAGGAGGTTGCCGATCGCATTGCCGCAGTGCCGGGCAACAAGACCTATGGCGGCTATACGGCAAAGCTCGGCCTGTATGCGCAGGTGACGGGTCGCTTTGAGGTGCCGCCGCGTTGCTTTATGCCAGCGCCGCACGTGGACTCGGCCGTCGTGCGTATCGACCGCGTTGACGGCGTGGTGCCCGAGGGGCTCGATCGCGAGTTCGTGGCTCGTGTGATCGACGCTGCATTTGCTCAGCGGCGCAAGACCATCCGAAATTCCATGAGCGCCAACGGTTTTGCCAAGGACGTGCTCGATGCCGCTTTTGAGGTTTGCGGTATCGCACCCACCACGCGCGCCGAGACGCTCGATGTTGCCGACTTTGTCCGTCTGGCCCGGGAGCTAATCCATGACGCCTAATGCCGAACGCGTGACGTTTACCAAGAAAAAGAAGACGGTTGCTTGTCCCGTGCCCTTGGCGCCGCTTGCCGACACGCATGCACATCTGCTTTCGTTTTGGGGCAAGGATGTGCCCGAGACGCTCGTGCGCGCCAAAGCCGCGGGCGTCGACCTGTTGGTGACGATGTTCGACCCCATTGCCGACAAGCGCAGCGTGGCGGACTATAGCGACTGGCTGGTGCGCGAGATTCTTCCGATGCAGGATATCCCGCAGATCAAGTATCTTGCCGGCGTGCATCCGTATGGCGCGCCGGACTATACCGACGACGTTCATGCACAGGTCGTTGCGGCACTTGATGACCCCTTATGCGCCGGTATTGGCGAAATCGGCCTGGACTATCACATGGACTATGACGACGATATCGCGCCGGCACCCCATAACGTGCAGATTGATTGCATGGCGCGCCAGCTCGAGCTTGCCGTGCGCCGCAATGTGCCGGTGGAGCTGCACCTGCGTCACGAGGACTCGGATGGGGAGCGCACCTCGCACGTTGATGCGTACAACGTACTGCGCGAGGTGGGTGTGCCCCAGGCTGGTTGTGTGCTGCACTGTTTTGGCGAGGACCGCGCCACGATGGAGCGCTTTGTGGATTTGGGCTGCTATATCGCCTATGGCGGTGCGGCCACCTTTAAGCGCAACGACGATGTGCGCGAGGCATTTGCGGCAACCCCACTCGATCGAATTTTGTTCGAGACGGATTGCCCGTATATGGCTCCGGAGCCCATCCGCGGTCTTGAATGCGAGCCCGCAATGATCTCCATTACGGCAAACACGCTGGTCAACGACCGTGTCGATCGTACCGGCGAGGATGCTGAGGCAATCGCGCGAGCAGCTTGGGAAAATGCCTGCAAACTTTTTCAAAAATAGTTCTTGCGTTCGCGATGGCGCTCCGTTATTCTAATTCCTGCACGCGGGCGTGGCGGAATTGGCAGACGCGTACGGTTCAGGTCCGTATGGGGGCAACCCCATGAAGGTTCAAGTCCTTTCGCCCGCACCATTAAATGAAAGAGCTCCCAGCAATGGGAGCTTTTTTGTTATGGGCCCATCACAGGGACTTGAACCTGTGAAGGAGCGAGCGTAAAGAAAACGCGGAGCGTTTTTAGCAAGCTGGCGAGGACGCCGGCAGGCGGCCGAAGCCGGTGCGGATCCGCGAAGCGGATACGCGGACGTCCTTTCGCCCGCACCATTAAATGAAAGAGCTCCCAGCAATGGGAGCTTTTTTGTTATGGGCCTCTTGTTGATGTCACGTTGCTGCTTCGTGTGGGTATCCTAGTGCCAACGTGTGCCTATCAGAGGAGAGACCATGCTGTTTTCCGGTATCATCGCCGCCCTTACCAGCCTTTTGATTCCCATCATCATTTTGTTGCTACTGCTTCCCAACGCCTGCTATGTCGTTGAGCAGCAGCATGCCGTGATCATCGAGCGTCTGGGCAAGTTTAACCGCATCGTCAACGCGGGCTTCCACATGAAGGTACCCGTGATTGACCGCAAAGCCGCCACGGTGAGTCTGCGCACCATGAAAAACGGTTTTGGCATCGACGTTAAGACCCAGGACAACGTGACCATCGGCCTCGAGGTCTCGGCTCAATATCACGTGAGCTATGACATGGGTGCTGGCCCGGCGGATTCGGGCATCTACAAGAGCTACTACATGCTGCAGGAGCCCGTCGACCAGATGCGTGACTTCATCACCGACGCCCTACGCTCTTCGATTCCCGTCTACACACTCGATGAGGTCTTTGCCAAGAAGGATGACATCGCCAAGGATGTCAACGCTACCGTTTCCGAGCAGATGGCCGCCTACGGCTTCACCCTCGTGTCGACGCTCATCACCAAAATCGCACTGCCGACCGAGGTCGAGAACTCCATGAACGACATCAACGCCGCCCAGCGCAAGCGCGCTGCGGCACAGGAGCTCGCCGAGGCAGACCGCATCAAGCGCGTCACCGAGGCGACCGCCGAGGCCGAGGCTATGGAAAAGGCGGGCGAAGGCATCGCCAACCAGCGCAAGGCGATCGCGCTGGGTATCAAAGATTCGCTCGAGATCATCCAGGAGACGGGTGTCGGCAATGACGAGGCCAACCAACTGTTCATGTTTACGCAGTGGTCCGAGATGATGACGGAGTTCGCTCGCACGGGTAAAACCTCGACGGTCGTGCTGCCGAGTGACTTTTCGCAGTCGGCCTCGATGTTCGAGCAGATGCTGACCGCCGGCAAAGTTCAAAACGATTCGAAGGAGTAAACGCGCGTGAAATACACCGTCGTTTGCGTCGGTAAGCTCAAGGAGCGCTTTTGGAAGGACGCGTGCGCTGAGTACACCAAGCGCCTAGGTGCCTATGCCAAGGTTGATATCCGCGAGGTGGCCGATATCGACCCGGCTAAGGCGGGCGGCGTGGATGCCGCGCGCGACAAGGAGGGGGCGGCAATTCTTGCTGCCCTGCCGTCTCGAGCGCATGTGATCCTGCTGGCCATTGAGGGCAAAGAGCGCTCGAGCGAGGAGTTTTCGGCGAGGCTCGACGATCTTATGCTGCGAGGCAGCAGCGACATCGCCTTTGTGATTGGCGGATCGGACGGCGTGAGCGATGACGTGCGCGCACGAGCCGACGAGATGCTCAGCTTTGGACGCATTACCTTGCCGCATAACCTGGCGCGTGTGGTGCTGCTAGAGCAGATTTACCGCGCCTGCAAGATCAGCCGTGGCGAGCCGTATCACAAATAGGTCGGCAATACGAAACAATGGCGTGGGACAATACCTTTCGTTTTGAGGAATGTGTCTGAAAGGACTATGAGATATGAAGATTGGATTTGTCGGTTTTGGCAATATGGCGAGCGCTATGGCCGATGGCTGGATCGCTGCCGGTGTAGCTGCGAGCGACATGTGCGCCTGTGCGGGTCGCTACGACGCGCTGGTTGAGCGCTGCGAGGCGCGCGGCATGGCCGCCTGCCACGATGCCGCCGAGGTTGTCGCCGCATCCGATATCGTGGTCGCTGCGGTCAAACCGTACATGATTGAGAAGGTATTCGCCCCGCTCAAGGATGCTCTTGCCAAAAAGGTCGTTCTGTCGGTTGCCTGGACCTGGGACAGTGTCAAGTGGGAGCAAGTCCTGCCGGGCGTCGCGCATATCTCGACGGTGCCCAACACACCGGTTTCGGTGGGCGAGGGCGTCATCGCTTGCGAGAAGGCTTCCACGCTTAGTGATGAGCAGAGCGCAGTGGTGCTTGATCTGCTTGGCAAGCTCGGTGCGGTGGTCGAGCTCGATACGAGCCTGCTGTTTGTGGGCGGCACGGTGGGTGGTTGCGCTCCGGCATTTGTCGCTATGGCAATCGAGGCCCTGGGCGATGCGGCGGTCAAGCACGGTATCCCGCGTGCCGATGCCTATCGCATTGTGAGCCAGATGGTGCTGGGTACGGCAAAGCTGCAGCTTGCAACTGGTCAGCATCCTGCGGCGATGAAGGATGCCGTATGCTCGCCCGGTGGTGCCACCATCAAGGGTGTCGTTGCGCTCGAGGACGCCGGCATGCGCAGCGCCCTGGTCAAGGCAATCGACGCAACTCTCCAGTAAAACCTGCCATTTAGGGACAGGTTTATTTTGGCAGGTTTTTCCTGCACTGATAATTGTTCTCGGGGGAAGCGGGCACTGCGGGGCGCGGCAACGGCGCGCGATTTCCGCGTCGCAGCGCTACCCTGATGCTGAATGCCGGGACGATGACCCACTGACCTGCTGACGCCTCTTCGGCCGTCCTCAAATCCGACCTGTCTCGCCCCGGCATCCGCGTCCCGGAGTCCTGCCATGACCTAATAGGAGCATGAGCGCGGACAATCGGATAAGGCAACTTGATTGTAGCGCTCCCGTCAGTGCAATGTCTGGGAGACCCGGGCGCGGAGCAGGCGGCAGACCGAGGGGAGCGAAAATGGAAGGCGAAACGGTCATCGCGGGCGTCGACACGCACAAGGACGTGCATGTCCTGTGCCTGCTCGACGGCCTCGGGAGGAAGATCTGGAGCGGGAGCTTCGGGGCCGACCCCGAGGGCTACGACAGGCTGGCGGAGGCGATAGGCGACCCGGGGAGCTGCATGGTCGTCGGCGTCGAGGGCACGGCATCGTACGGGGCCGGGCTGACGAGGAGGCTCGTGGAGCTCGGGTACAACGTCGTCGAGGTGCTCAGGCCCAAGAGGGACAAGGCGAGGCCCGGCGAGGGGAAGAGCGACCCGCTGGACGCCGAGCGCGCGGCGCGCAAGGCGGCGTCCGGGAGGGGCTGCTCCGTGCCGAAGTCGCAGGACGGCTGGGTCGAGGCGGTGCGCCAGCTCTACGTCGCGCGCAGGCTGGCCGTCGCGACGTCCACGTCCTGCGTGGCCTGCGCGAAGTCGATGCTCACGACGGCCCCGAGCGCCCTGAGGGAGCGGTTCAGGGGCCGCGAGCGGCCGAAGGACCTCATGCCGCTGCTCGCGCGCGGGAGGAAGGCGGGCGACGCGCTCGAGGAGAGCGTGCTGGCCTCGCTGCGGTCCGTCGCGGCGGTCTGGAAGGAGGCCCGCAGCCAGGTCGAGTCCCTCGACGAGCGCATCCGCGCGCTGCTGGAGGCGAACGCGCCCGCGCTGCTCGGCGTCGAGGGCTGCGGCACCACGACCGCCGCCGCCCTGGTCGTGGCCGCCGGCGACAACCCCGGCAGGCTGAAGGGCGAGGCGGCGTTCTCGATGCTGTGCGGCGTCTCCCCGATCCCCGCGTCGAGCGGGAAGACGGACCGGCACAGGCTCAACCGCGGCGGCAACCGGCAGGCGAACTGGGCGCTCTACGAGATCGCGATCAAGCGCATGGCGTACGACGAGAGGACGAGGAGGTACGTGGCGAGGCGGACCTCCGAGGGGAAGTCCCGGAGGGAGGCGGTCCGCTGCCTGAAGCGCTACATAGCGCGGGAGGTGTACCGCGTGCTCATGGACCCGAATCCCGACGGCGCCGCGCCGGAGGGCCCCGAGCTCGCGAAGATGCGCAAGGCGATGCGGGTGACTCAGAAGAAAGCCGCCGCGGAGCTCGGCCTGTCCGCAGCCACACTCGGGCACTTGGAACGGGGGAAACGGCGGTCGACGAAACTGGAGAGGAGGTATTACGAGCTCCTGTGCGAATTGAAGGGAGCGCTCCCGCAAACTGCCTATTGACAACTTATAGGAGCGTCGGTTTTGTCGTATGTGCGAAAAGCGCCCCGCAACCGGATCGTTACCGGTTGCGGGGCGCTTGCGTTTGCCCAGATAAAACCGACCGAAATAAACCTGTCCCTTTTTGGCAGGTTAGTCCCAGAAGCTGTCTTCCTCATCCTCGGACTTGGGTCCGCGGTCGACGTACATCTTATGGGTACGCTTCTCCATTACAAAGGCAAGAATCGCAAATAACAGGATGCCGCCGGCGAAAAGGATGGCAAAACCGGTGCGGGTGCCAAACAAAAAGGAAAAAACTGCGTCCATTGGGTGCCTTCTTGCGTAGTTGAGTTGGGTCGTAAACGCTCATAAGTATATACTTGCCCATACATGTACAAGGTTGCAACCTAAATGGAATGTATATCGCCGGAGGATCTAATGCTTGATATCAAGTTTGTTCGCGAGAACCCCGATGCCATCGATGTCGCCATGGCTAACCGCCAGACGTCTTGGGATCGCGAGAAGTTCTTTGAGCTCGACGACGAGCGCCGTGCCGTCATCACCGAGGTCGAGGAGCTCCAGGCTACGCGCAATGCCGAGTCCAAGAAGATTGGCGCCCTGATGAAGGAGGGCAAGAAGGACGAGGCCGAGGCCGCCAAGGAGGCCGTGCGCGCCGTCAACGAGAAGATTGACGGTCTGGCCGAGCGCCGCACCGCTCTCGAGCAGGAGCAGTACGACTTCATGGCTCACCTGCCCAACATTCCGTGCGATGCCACCCCGTACGGTAAGGACGAGGACGAGAACATCGAGCGCCGTCGTTGGGGCACCCCGCGCGAGTTCGACTTCGACTTTAAGCCGCATTGGGATCTGGGCACCGATCTGGACATCCTCGACTTCGAGCGCGGCAACAAGCTCTCCGGCAGCCGTTTTACCGTTCTCGGTGGCGCCGGCGCCCGCCTGGAGCGCGCCCTCATCAACTTCTTCCTCGATACGCACACCAGCCGTGGTTTTAAGGAGTGGTGGCCGCCCATCGTCGTCAAGCGTCAGACCATGTTTGGCACGGGTCAGCTGCCCAAGTTCGAGGACGACGCCTATCACGTCTCGGGCGACAACTTCCTGATCCCCACCGCCGAGGTCGTGCTCACCAACCTGCACGCCGGCGAGGTCCTCGACGCCGACACCCTGCCGCGCCGCTACACCGCCTTCACCCCCTGCTTCCGCGAGGAGGCCGGTTCCGCCGGTCGCGACACCCGCGGCATCATCCGTCAGCACGAGTTCGACAAGGTCGAGATGGTCAAGTTCGCTAAGCCGGAGGAGTCCGACGAGGAGCTCGAGAGCATGACCGCCGAGGCCGAGTACCTGCTGCAGCAGCTGGGCCTTCCGTATCGCGTGATTAGCCTGTGCACCGGCGACTTGGGCTTCTCTGCCCGTCAGACCTACGACGTCGAGGTCTGGCTGCCGAGCTACAACGCCTACAAGGAGATCAGCTCCTGCTCCAACTGCGGCGACTTCCAGGCCCGCCGCGCCAACATCAAGTACCGCGACCCCGAGAACTTCAAGGGCTCGCGTTACCTGCACACCCTTAACGGCTCCGGCCTGCCGGCTGGTCGTACCATGGCTGCCATTCTGGAGAACTACCAGAACGCCGACGGCACCATCACGATCCCCGAGGTTCTGCGTCCTTACATGGGCGGTCTCGAGAAGATCGAGCCGGTCGCGTAACTTGGCTGCATAGGGGATATGCAAGGGCGCTCCTTCGGGGGCGCCCTATTTCGTGCGCAGGTCCATACCATGCCGTGCGGACAGCTCAATAGAAAACACACGAACAACTGTTCTGTATACAGCTATCTACCTGTTATGCTTTTGCTAAATAAGAGCGAGAGAAAGGGGACGCGATGGAGCTGTTTGATGATCGGGTGGTTTTGTTTGAGAGCGACGAGGGTGGGGAGTACCTGCTTGTAACGTGTGAGCCGTCTGGCATGGGTGGCCTGGTGGTTCGGCAGACGAGTGAGGGACCATTGACGCAATGGTGCTATGAGGAGTCGCCGCATGTGGTCGAGACGTTTGTGGCGCATGAGGCGCTTGTTGTCCTTGAGCACTTCTATGGCGTTGGATCTTCTAATCAGGTGGCCCGAATGCTGAGCATTTCGTTTGCCGACTACGACTGTGCCCAACGGGTGCGGTCGCTTCTGGGGGAGCTTGGCGTCGGGTTCGATGTGATCGAAAAGCCAATCGATCGTACGAAAAGCGCTGATGCTCGTGGTGCAGCGTGACAAATTGCGGCCCGCGCGAAAAAAGTTTGAGATTTTGCTTGACTCTAATGAACTAAAGTGGTTTTATATGTCTTGCGCTGCGGCGTTACCTCAGCTGGATAGAGGGTCTGACTACGAATCAGAACGTCATAGGTTCGAATCCTATACGCCGCACCAATTGAAATTGAAAGCCTCCGGCAACGGGGGCTTTTCTTTTACGTCGGCACTGCATGGATTCGAACCTCGGTCGAGGCGCGGGCGTAAAGAAAACGCGGAGCGTTTTTAGCCCGCGGGCGAGCGCGCCGGCAGGCGGGCGAAGCCGGTGCGGATCCGCGAAGCGGATGCGCGGAATTCCATACGCCGCACCAATTGAAATCGAAAGCCTCCGGCAACGGGGGCTTTTCTTTTATGCCACCGCTGCATGGATTCGAACCTCGGTCGAGGCGCGAGTATCTTAATCATCACTTCGTAAAATTTTTCCAAATTGTCGCTTGACCCATCGAGGGGTCACGTGCATAATAATCCGTGCGTTGCGGCGTTACCTCAGCTGGATAGAGGGTCTGACTACGAATCAGAACGTCATAGGTTCGAATCCTATACGCCGCACCAATTGAGTTTTAAGCCTCCGGAAACGGGGGCTTTTCCTTTACGGGGGCATTGCGGAGATTCGAACCTCGTTCGAGGCGCGAGCGTCAAGAAAACGCGGAGCGTTTTTAGCGAGCGGGCGAGTCCGCCGGCAGGCGGGCGAAGCCGGTGCGGATCCGCGCAGCGGATGCGCGGAATCCTATACGCCGCACCAATTGAATTTTAAAGCCTCCGGTAACGGAGGCTTTTCTTATATCGCGATGCGTCGAAGATCGCATCAAGTGGTCAAAATGAGTAAAAATCAAATTCAATAACTTTTTTTGAAAAACGCTTGACCTTTATTCAGTCCATGTGCATAATAATCAACAAGTCGCGGCGTTACCTCAGCTGGATAGAGGGTCTGACTACGAATCAGAACGTCATAGGTTCGAATCCTATACGCCGCACCAATTGAACTTGAAGCCTTCGGCAACGGGGGCTTTTCTTTTATGTCGCCGCTGCATGGATTCGAACCTCGGTCGAGGCGCGAGCGCCAAGAAAACGCGGGGCGTTTTTAGCGAGCGGGCGAGCACGCCGGCAGGCGGGCGAAGCCGGTGCGGATCCGCGCAGCGGATGCGCGGAATCCTATACGCCGCACCATTTGAGATTAAAGCTCCCGGCAACGGGGGCTTTTCTTTTACGTAAGCACTGCATGGATTCGAACCTCGGTCGAGGCGCGGGCGTGAAGCGGACGATTTCTTATCGACTCGTGTAAGATTCCGAGTAGGTATCGCGGCCTATCCGCGACCGCTCCTTCTCTAGACGACCGATCAGGGTGATATTTCGTGGCAGAGCGTCCGACATACAAGCTCAGGTTTCTCGATCCCAAGAAGCGCTTTCCGGCGATGCCCGAGCAGCCTGCGGGACGCTCATATGGCGTGGTCTGGAAACTCTTTGGCGAGGATCAGCATGAATCTTGTTATGTCGTCGAGTTCGTTGGCAAAAGTCATGTGTCGCTTTTGGGCTACGTAAGCGTTTCGGGTGAGGTGTACAAGGTGGACCGCCCCGTCAGCGAGGCTCCGCTGCCCAACGATCCCGACATGGAACTGGTCCTTGACGAGTCGGATTCCAGTATTGGTGAGATTATGGTAAGGAAAGCCAACGGTGCAATGCGCGCGTGTGCGCAAACTGCCGGCTCTCCCGAAGGCCCCATGCGCGAGCAGTCCGACCACGAGACATGGAATTCGACCCGCGCCCTTCCTTACGGTGAGTTCATGGCCTCGATGTTCTTGCGCTACGTGATATTTGCCAACTCCGAAAGCGCTATTGTGAACACGGCGGACGCCGGCGGACTCGACGAGGGTATGCAAAACGTTGTCGACAAGATCAAGCTCGTAAAGTTGCCCGAGCCGGTCGAGGTGTTTTTGGGCTTTAACACGGCACCGCTCCCCGATGCTATCGAGACGCTGCTTTACCGCGTTGACCATGCCGAGAATCCGAGCGGTATCGAGCGCTATGCCGCCGCCCTTATGAGCGAGGTCGACTTACCCCGTCTGCGCACCATTGCCGCCAAGTCAGAAATGAGCCTAGCGCGCATCGACCGGTCAAAGTTGTTCTATCTCAATTTTGATCGTAGCCTGTTGGACCAGGACGAGATTGACATGCTGCTTGCCATCGAGTGCCGTCTCAACCGCCTCTCCGGCATCCTTGAGCGCATCGGGGCCGGATTGGCCCCTGCGGCATCCTCGCCGAGCCTTGAGGGCTGCGCGCTCTTTGATGCGTGGCATATCGCCAAGACGACCAACGATGTTCCCCGACTGCTCGATACGGCCTCGAGCGATAACCCGTGGGCCAAGCCGGGAACGGTTTCGTGCCAGCCGGGCGGCGAGTGGGACGTGCGCACCCGTTTTGCGCGAATCGTTGAGGCGCTCAACGTGGTCACGCGGCTCGACTATACCTATCGGGCAAACGTTGCCGAGGGGATTATGCTCGTTCGGTTTGGGCAGTCTGTCGTTGATGCCATGCCGCAACGTGAATACGACGCTCAGGATGACGCCTGGCGCGAGCTGGACGAGGACACGCGCGCGATCTGGGCCGCGGAGCACGATGCGCGCGTGGCACTCACGCTTGCGGCAGCGTGTTTTGCCGCGGGCACCTGCATCACGCGCTGCTATGTGCAGATTGCTGCTCCCGACAGTGAGCAGGGCGAGCGCGTTGTTGCAACGTATTTCTTTGGGCGTGCGGCCTATCTGGCCGATTGCGTGCCTGTCGCCAAGGATCTTGAGAGCATGGACATGGACGATATGTCGTGCAAGCGTGTACTTGAGGCGTATGAGTCAACCGCTCCGGAGACGATTGAGCCTGCGGAGGTTCATGCTCGTCCGCGTGATGACCATCGCACGCTGCCGCCGGCGCTGCGCGATCTGCTGCTTGCCGATACGGCTGACGAGTTGGAGGTCATGGAAGAGGACGACGACCCATACGTGGCCCGTGTTGTTGAATTGCGCGAGCAGGCAAAAGTCGACCGTACAGGTGCTTTTGAAGGCTTTTCCCGGCTCGTCGAGGAGTTGGAGGCTAAGTGCGCCGTCGCCGAGCTTTTGGCGACAGGTCCGGTTCAAACGCAGTTTTGCGATAACCAGCTGGTGCGCATGGTGCTACCGGTGTTGGAAGAAGACCGCTCTGTGCGAATCCTTCGTGCGCCCGATGCGCTGTACTTTGCCCAGCACGAGATCTGCAGCTTTTACGCCGAGCAAGAGGACTTTGAACGAGCGCTGCCCGAGGTGCGCCATCTTTACGATCTGGCGCGCTCGTCCATGCAATCGCACTTTGCGCTCATCAACGTGCTTGCGCGTCTGGAGCGCTTTGACGAGATTATCGAGGTGGCGCGCCACGGCCTACGTATTGCCAGCGATCGTTCTGCAATCGGCTACCTGTTCTACCGCTTGGCGTTTGCCTATTGGAATTGCGATCAGCTCGACCTGGCGCTGGCTTGTTACCGTCTGGTGCCGCGCGGCGAGGAGTCGGGCAGTAGCGCGCTGGAAGAAATGCAGGGCCTTATGAACGAGATGGGCGTCAGCGAGCCTCCGACGTTCGAGGAGGCGGTCGAGACCATCCGCAAGGCTGGACTCGAGCTGCCGCCAGTGTCCGCCGTGACGAATCAGCTGGCAGATGCCGCTGTTCAACTGGTCGACAACGGCTTCTTTTTCCTGGCACGCGGTTGCATCTTCCAAATGTGGCGCACCATGGGCAACGACGAGCTCGGCTCCCTCAACCGCTCGCTGGGGTAGGCGAAGCTTCCAAGGAGGAAAGGATGCTAGGCAATTAGAAAATTTCCTCTTGCCCATCCTTGGCTGTTTGGTTACTATAGAACGGCTGTTACGGAGAGCTGACCGAGAGGCCGAAGGTGCTCGCCTGCTAAGCGAGTATGCCCCAAAAGGGCATCTGGGGTTCGAATCCCCAGCTCTCCGCCAGTACGAATTTGAAGAAGGGCTCCGTAAGGGGCCCTTTTTGGTATGGAGAACGTTAGCTGGGGATTCGAACCCGAGAGGGCACGGGCGTTAAGCAAACGCGAAAGCGTTTGTAGCCCGTGGGCGAAAAGCCGCCAGGCTTTGAAGCCGGAGGGCATGCGCAGCATGCCCGGATATCCCCAGCTCTCCGCCAGTACGAATTTGAAGAAGGGTCCCATTTGGGGCCCTTTTTTGTGTGGAGAAAGGAGGCTGGGGATTCGAACCCTCAAAAAAGAGGCATCCTTTCGGACGCCTCCTTTCAGTGGGCTGATTATTCTTGCGCTCTACACCTCAGGAGCCTTGGCGACGGTCTCGCTCTCTGCCGCAAGTGGGCGGTTGTCGATGCGGCGGCCCAAGCGATCGAGCTTCACGAGCAGCCATTCAATGGGATTCGGCCCTGCGCCTTCCTCGTCGGCAACCAGGTCCATGACGGCGATCTTGGTGCCGTCCTGCTTGAGCGTAACGCTGCCCACCTTGTCGCCCACATGCACCGTGCCCGAAAGATCGTCGTAGCTAACCTTTTCGGTCACCTCGCCGGCAAGGGAAAACACGGTCGCTTGCGCCGTGGGATCGGCGAGCGTGGCGTCGATCGTCTTATCCGTCCAGTCGGTTTGACTAATGCGCGCCATAAGCGGGTTGCCGTTGGCGGTCTTTTCCTGCGTGTTGGCGATTGCGACCGTCACCTTGTGGTCGTAGTACCAGTTGGCAAGGGTTGCGGTATCGGTAAAGCGCTGGTCGGTGGTGGTGGAGTTCAAAATAACGGTGTAGATCTCGTCGCCATCGCGGTTGTAGGCACCCGTAAAACAATAGCCTGCATCGTCGGTGGTGCCGGTCTTGCCGCCGATGTTGCCATCTTGGCCCAGCAAATAGTTATGCGTGTCCATGGAATGCGAATGGTCGGTGCCGTCGGCGCCCGTGACTTCGATCCAGGAATCCTCGCTCGCTACGACCTCGCGGATCGTGTCGTTTTTCATGGCCTCCTGCATCATCAGCGCTACGTCGTGTGCGGTTGAGTGCATATTGCCAGCCCACTCATCAAAGTCCAGACCATGCGGGTTTTCAAAAAGCGTACCGGTGCAGCCGAGCTTCTTAGCGCGCTCGTTCATGGCCTTCACAAATGTGGCCTCGGCGTCTTTGGTCTTAGGGTCGATTTTCTTGCCCACATATTCGGCGAGCACGATGGCGGCGTCGTTGCCCGAGGGAATCATCAGGCCGCGCAGTGCCTGCTCCACGGTAAGCTCGTCGCCTTCGAGCAAGCCGGCGGTCGAATTACCCACAGTGGCTGCGGCGTTGCTCACCGTGACCTTCTCGTCCATCTTGCAATTCTCGACGGTAAGGATTGCGGTCATGACCTTGGTGATCGAGGCAATCTTGACCTGCTCATCGGCGCCGCGCCCATAGTAGACGGTGCCGTCTTTGCCCATGACGAGGGCATTGGTCGCATCGATATCGGGCAGGTTTTCGGCCGTGATGCCGCGCGCATCGGCGGTTTTGCCGCAAACATTGTCGGTCGTGAGCACTTGGGCGCCGGCGACGGTGGGCGCGCCAGCGGCAAGGGCGATAGCGCAGACAAAGCCGGCGGCAAGCTGGGCTGAGCGCTTTGCAAAAGAGGTGAGGGACTTCACAGATTTCGCTTTCGACGGGATGGTCTCTTCTGAAACTAGAGTATATCGTTTGCCGGCGTCGGCGATCATCGCGTGCGCGCTTGGCCCACATCCGCACCCGAACGGGCACAAGGGTGCTTAAGGCCGACTTAATCACCCACGCTTGTTGTGTGTGGCGTGCGTCGCCTCAGGCATAATGGAGCGCGAGAGGAGCACGCATGAACGAGCGCATTTTGGTAGTTGATGACGAGAAGGCCATCGCCGACTTGGTTGGCATCTACCTTACAAAAGAGGGCTTTGATGTCCAGATTGCCTATAGCGGGGCCGATGCTGCCAAGGCGATTTTGGAGCAGGAGTTCGATCTGGCGCTGCTTGATGTCATGCTGCCCGATATCGATGGGTTTGAGCTGCTGCGTACGATCCGTTCCAGCCATACCTATCCCGTGATCATGCTGACGGCGCGCGATGCCCAGCAAGACAAGATCGGGGGCCTTTCGCTTGGCGCGGACGATTACGTGGTTAAGCCGTTCCGTCCGCTGGAGCTCATCGCGCGCGTGCACGCTCAGCTTCGCCGCTATACCAGCTACGGTAGCCGTGCACAGGCGGCCGAGTCGCCGACCATTCAGCTCGACGGCTTGGAGATCAACCGCGATGCTCGTTCCGTGACAGTGGACGGTTCACCGGTTCGCCTCACGCCCACCGAGTATTCAATCTTGCTGTATCTGGTCGAGCATCGCGGCAGCGTGGTGGCCGTGGAGGACCTGTTCCGCGCGGTGTGGAACGAGGACTTTATGCCCGGCTCCAACAATACGGTGATGGTGCATATTCGCCACTTGCGCGAAAAGATCGGCGACGACGCACAAAAGCCACGCTTTATCAAAAACGTCTGGGGCGTCGGCTACATCATCGAATAACGCTTTTCGCTTGTGAGGATCTTGATATGACAAAAGGCGATAGGCAAGCGTTCGAGGTGCCCGATCGGCTCTTTGAATACGTGAGGTCGGTCGTCGACAACCGCGCGCTTGCAACGGTGCTGCTCTTTTTGCTGAGCCTGCTGCTGATTGGCATCGACAACATCGTCGGAATCTTGGCGGTGCTGCTTGTCGGCTTTTTGCTGATCGATCGATTTGAGATCGTGTGCCGCTGCGTGGTGATTGGCGGCGCCGCGTGGGCCATGACGTTGGCGATTGGCGCCATGGCGCTCGGCGGCATCGAAGGGCCGGTGCTGTTCGATGCCGGCTTTGTATTCAACATGCTTGGCTTTGTGCTGGCGCTTGCCGCGTGCGTGCTGTTCTTGTGTGGCCGCGCCCTGTACTACCAGGGCTACGAGCAGGGCGAGCAGCATGCCGATTGTGTGCTGGCCGCTCGTATTCAAGATCGCCTGATCGATCACCCCGACACCTGGGATAACATCGACGGCGACTTCTTGGAGGTCGAGGGTGCCCTTAACCGCGTGCGTGACCGTGAGCGCAAGGTGCAGCAAGCTCTGCGTGACGAGTCGCATCGCAAGGACGATTTGGTCACGTACTTGGCACATGACCTACGCACCCCGCTTGCCAGTGTGGTGGGCTATCTTTCGCTGCTGCAAGAGGCTCCCGAGCTGCCGGTTGAGCAACGTGCGCACTTTACGGGCGTGGCGCTCGACAAGGCGCACCGGCTCGATACGCTCATCGAAGAGTTCTTCGATATCACGCGCTTTGACTTCCACGATATCGTGCTCACGCGCGGCTATGTTGATCTGGGGTTGCTGCTGGCTCAGGTGGCTGACGAGTTCTATCCCATCCTCAACGAGCAGCATAAGGAAGTCCAAGTTGATATTCGCGAGGACCTGACGGTGCTCGTGGATGGCGACAAAATGGCTCGCGTGTTCAACAACATCATGAAAAACGCTATTGCCTATAGCTATGAGGGCTCGACCATCACGATCGAGGCCAGACGCCGGGACGGCGGTGGCGTGCACGTGCGCTTTATCAATCAGGGTGATCCCATCCCTGAGGCAAAGCTCAAGGTGATCTTTGAGAAGTTCTATCGCCTGGATGCGGCGCGTGCGACCAATCGCGGCGGCGCTGGACTGGGGCTTGCCATCGCCAAGGAGATCGTATGCGCGCACGGCGGTACCGTTGCATGTGAATCGACGCCCGAACACACGATATTCACCATCGAGCTGCCCGCCGCATAGTCAGTGTGCCCTTACAAACACTTGACAATGCGCTCACGTGCATATGAGCCGCGATTCCTACTATCGATACTGCTGAATTGATATCGATGTGGAGGTATGCGGTATGACGGCTGCTGCGGCTGTGGAGCCCACGGAGCTTGAAGAACTCATGAAAGCGCAGGCCGAGGCCGCGCACGAGCGCGAGGTTGGGGATGCGACTCGCCCCACGGCAGAGGATCTTGCCGCCTCGCCGACGCGAATCGATGTTGAGGGCCTCGACCTGTTCTATGGCGACCACCATGCGCTCAAGGACGTGAATATCAAGATCCGCGACAAGCAGATTACCTCGTTCATCGGGCCTTCGGGCTGCGGAAAGTCCACGTTGCTGCGCTGCTTTAACCGCATGAACGACGGCATCAAGGACTGCCGAATCGAGGGCAAGATTGCGCTCGATGGTCAAGATATCCTGGGCGACTACGACATCTGCCGCCTTCGCCAGCGCGTGGGCATGGTGTTCCAGCGCCCCAACCCGTTTCCCATGAGCATCTACGACAACGTCGCCTATGGGCCGCGCGGTATGGGTGTGCGCGATCGCGTCGTGCTCGACGAGCTGGTCGAAGACTCCCTGCGACGCGCCGCCCTGTGGGACGAGGCCAAGGACAAGCTCAAAGAGTCGGGTCTGGGTCTTTCGGGCGGCCAGCAGCAGCGTCTGTGCATCGCCCGCGCACTTGCCGTGCAGCCCGACATTCTGCTGATGGACGAGCCGACCTCGGCACTCGACCCTGTGTCGACGCTGGTGGTGGAGCAGCTGGCCTGCGAGCTCAAAGAGACCTGCACGCTCGTGGTCGTTACGCACAATATGCAGCAGGCGGCGCGTATCTCCGATTCGGTCGCATTCTTTTTGCTGGGTGAGCTGGTGGAGCACGCGCCCACCGCGCAACTCTTCAAGAATCCGACCGATCCGCGCACGGCGGATTATTTGACGGGGCGTTTTGGCTGATACCATCTAGTGAAGGTACCTTTAGGGTTAAGATGCGGTCATGCCGGCCGCAAAGGGGTTCAACATGATCTATTACGTCGAGGACGATGACAACATCAGGGATTTGACGGTCTATGCGTTGCGCAAGCAGGGAATCGAGGCCGAGGGCTTTTCGTGCGACGGTGAGTTTAAGACTGCCGTGGCGCGACGGGTACCCGATGCCGTCCTGCTCGATATCATGCTGCCCGATACCGATGGCTTGGCGATTATGCGTCGCCTGCGTGCCGACCGCCTGACGGCGACGGTGCCCATCATGATGCTTACCGCCAAGGATACCGAGCTCGACAAGGTGATGGCGCTCGATGGCGGTGCCGACGATTACCTGACTAAGCCGTTTTCGCTCATGGAGCTTGCGAGCCGCTGTCGCGCACTGCTGCGTCGCGGCGGCATGGTCAAGCAGGCGAGCGATGTGCTCAGCGTGGGCGACATCGTGCTCTCGCCCAGCCATCGCGAGGTGACCGTTGCTGGCGAGCCGCTTAAGCTCACCCTGCGCGAGTTCGACCTGCTCGAGTACCTCATGCGCAAGCCCGGCGTGGTTTTTACCCGCGAGTCGTTGCTGCAGAGCGTGTGGGGCTGGGACTTCGACGGCGGTTCGCGCACCGTTGACGTGCACGTGCAGACGCTTCGCCAAAAACTGGGCGAGCATGCCAGCGCCATCGAGACCGTGCGCGGCGTGGGCTACCGCTTGGCCGAGCCTTCTGCCGGTGATGGTGCCGAAGGTGACGACACCGCGGCCACCGCATCGGAGGAGTAACCCGTGGTCTTCGCCCCCCAGGGAAAACATACGCTGTCGCACCGCGTTTTTGTGACGATCTTTGTCTGCGCCATGGCGGTTATCGTGGCGTTTACGGTGCTGGGTGCGTTCTTTGTGCAAAACACCTTGGCGGATGCCACGAGTGCCAATCTGGCGCAGGAAACCGAGCTCATTGCTGCCGCTCTCGACGAACAGCAGGAGCCCATCCCGTTCTTGCGTAGTCTCGATCGCGAGGACTTGCGCATCACGCTGATTAACAAGGATGGATCGGTTGCCTACGACAACGAGGCGTCGCCTTCCACACTGCCCAACCATGGCGATCGCCCCGAGGTCATCGAGGCCTTTGAGAGTGGTTCGGGTTCCGCGGAGCGCGCAAGCTCTACGCTCGACGAGATTATGCTGTATCGCGCCGTCGCCCTTGATAACGGCCAGGTTGTCCGCTTGGCGCAGGCCCAGCCTGGCGTTGCGGCGATTTTGCTGTCGATGGTGGCGCCGATGCTGCTTATCGCAGCAGCGGGTGCGGTACTCTCGTTTTTTATGGCGCGCCGCGAGTCCCGTGCCATCATCGCGCCGTTGCAAGAGGTGGATTTGGACCACCCACGCCGTAGCTATGAGCACGCCTATGCCGAGATGGTCCCCATGCTTGAGCGTATCGAGTCGCAGCGCCAGGAACTCAAGCGCCAAATGGCGGTGCTAGCGGACAACGACCGTATGCGCCGCGAGTTCACGGCGAATATCACCCATGAGCTCAAGACGCCGCTTACGGCGATTTCGGGCTATGCCGAGCTCATCGCAAACGGCATGGTCGAGGGCGAGGGCGACCTGCGCAACTTTGGCGGTCGCATCTATCGTGAGGCGGGCCGCTTGGCAGCGCTTGTCAACGATATCCTTACGCTGTCTAACTTGGACGAGGCCGAGCGTGCAACTGAGGGCGAGGCGGTGCCCATTGGTTCCACGGAGCCTATTGAGCTCTCGCGTGCCATCTACGCGGTTGAGCAGCGTCTTGAACAGGTCGCCCGTCAGGCGAATGTGACGATAAGTCATGAGACCAAGCCTGTGGTCATCGAAGGCGTGTCGCGCTTGATTGACGAGCTCATCTATAATCTGGCGAGCAACGCCATCCGCTACAATCGACCCGGCGGTACGGTTACGCTGCAGTGCGACACCAACGACGAAGGCCATCCGTTCCTTGCGGTCGCCGACACGGGAATCGGTATCGCGCCTGAAGAACAGGGCAAGGTATTTGAGCGGTTCTATCGCGTGGACAAGAGTAGGTCCAAGGCGCGCGGCGGAACCGGTCTGGGGCTTGCCATTGTCAAGCATGCGGCCCTGTATCATCACGCCACGCTCGATCTGTCGAGCGAGTTGGGCGTGGGAACCACCATTACGGTGACGTTTCCCATACAGCAGGACGAGCCATTCGCATAGCGATACAACATAGGTATTGATGTAGACGCCGCATTTGACTTTCGGGTGCGGCGTTGTTGTGCAATTTTACGATTGCTTCCGACATTTTTACAGGAGAGCCTGTTTCTTATGTATAGAGTTTGGTCTCGGTAAAAAGATGCGATAACATACGGACAGTTTTGTCAATCCGAACTGGGGAAATGAAAGGCAAGCTGCATGACCCTTCTCGAACTGTTCCAGCTGCTGAAGAAGCACCTTCAGCTGGTCATCACCCTTCCGGTGGTCTGCGCGATCGCCATGGGCATCGTGTCCTTCGCCGCGATGGACAACACCTATACCGCGACGACGAGCATGTACATTCTCGCCAAGACCGACGATAGCGGCCAGATGAGCTACAACGATCTCTCGGCGAGCCAGATGCTTTCCAACGATATCGCCACGCTGCTGGATAGCGATAGCGTTAAGAGCGGCGCCGCCAAGGAACTGGGCCTCACCGATCTGGATGACTACAAGGTGTCTGTTTCCTCCGAGACCACCACGCGTGTCATTACGCTTTCGGTTACCGGCACCGATGCCAAGGAGACGGCTGAGGTCGCAAAGGCCATAGCTAGCTCGGTGAGTACGGTCGCTCAGAACGTCGGCGCTGCCCAGAGCATCAACGTTATCGACGAGGCTAAGACCCCCGAAGCCCCCAGCGGCCCCAAGCGCACGCTGTATATTGCCGTCGCGTTCCTCGCCGGTATCTTTATCGCAGTCGCCTATGTCGTTTTGGCAGACATGCTCAATACCCGCATCCGCGGTGCCGAAGAGGCGGAAGAGCTCCTGGGCATTCCCGTTGTTGGCCGAATTCCGGCTATGAAAGGTGGTAAATAGGCATGGCTAAGGCAAAGAACACCGATAAGCTCGTTGTACAGAATGCCGCCAAGACCCTTCTGGCCAACATCCG
This sequence comes from Collinsella sp., assembly GCA_046979165.1. Taxonomy (GTDB): domain Bacteria; phylum Actinomycetota; class Coriobacteriia; order Coriobacteriales; family Coriobacteriaceae; genus Collinsella. The sequence continues at coordinate 133,478 of JBKWJT010000002.1, read as the reverse complement.
CTTTGCGAGCGTGGACGACCCCATTCGCACCATCACCGTTACGTCCTCGATTCCCAACGAGGGCAAGTCTACGGTTTCCATCAACCTTGCCCAGGCTATCGCCACCAGCGGCAAGAGCGTCCTGCTGGTCGAGGCTGATATGCGTCGCAGGTCCCTTGCCGATATGCTCGGCGTCCGCTCCCGCGGCGGACTCTATGCAGTCCTTTCCGAGCAGGTTTCTATTGACCAGGCGATTGTCGAGACGGGTCAGAAGAACTTCTACTTCCTCGATGCCGAGCCGCATATTCCCAATCCTGCCGACATCATCGTCTCTCACCGCTTTGCCAAGCTGGTAAAGGCACTGTCCGCCAAGTTCCAGTACGTCATCTTTGATGCTCCCCCGGTCGGCACCTTCATCGATGCTGCCGAGATCGCAAGTCTGACCGACGGTGCGCTTTTTGTCGTGCGTGAGGATTTCACCAAGCGCGAGGAGGCGCTCAACGCCATCGGTCAGCTTAAGAAGTCCGAGAAGGTCAAGCTCATTGGTACCGTTATGAACTACTGCGAGACCGAGACCAGCGAGTACTACTACTCCTACTACACCAAGGACGGTAAGAAGGTGAAGAAGGGCTCCGACGATCAGGGGACTTCCAAAAAGGGCATCTTCACCAACCGAGCAAACGTTTAGTTGATTAAGGCTGACCTATGCGTGACATTCATTGCCATATCTTGCCGGGTGTAGACGACGGCGCCGCCGATCTCGATGAGAGCTTGGCGATGCTCGAGGCTGCCAAGCGGGCCGGTGTAACCAGAATCGTTTGCACTCCTCACTGCCGTGATCCCTATTTTGATTACGACAAGATGTGGGATGCCTTTGAGCTGCTGCGTGATAACGCTGACGGTTTTCCGCTCCAGATGGGCTTCGAGGTCAACCATCGAAAGCTCGTTGAGCTTGGTATCGATGCCGCGGAGCACTTGCATTTCGATGGAACCAACGAGTTTCTGCTCGAGCTTTCGACGCATGCCGATGCGTATGCGTTTAGAGAGTACGAGAACACGATTTACGATTTGCAGTGCCGTGGCTACCAGGTGATCATCGCTCATCCTGAGCGCTATCGTGCGGTTCAAAAGGATGTAAGCGTGGCGGAGCGCCTGGTCGATATGGGCTGCAAGCTGCAGGCTTCGGCGGACTTTATTGCCGGCGGTCGCTTTGGTCGCGAGAAAAAGCCGGCACAGCGCCTGTTCGATCAGAACCTGTACAGCTTCATCGCGAGCGATGCCCATAACGTGGGTCATTACGATTGCCTGGCGAAGGCTCGCGCGAAGTTTAGCGTGCGCGGAGCTCATTTTCGCTAAAATCTGTCCCTAACGTTCGCATTGAATGAAGGGGCAGCCATGGATATTCAACTTAAGACGGGATGCTTTGATGACGCGGCGTTGGTGCGCCGCGTCGTTTTTATGGACGAGCAGGGCTACGAGAATGAGTTCGACGCTATCGACGAGGATCCGAACTGCATTCATGTGACGCTCTATGTAGACGGCGAGCTTGCCGGTTGCTCGCGCGTGTTTCCCGAAGAGCTTGAGCGCGTGGCTGACGCAGAGGCCCCGGTGTTGCCGGCATGCGACATGGACGAAGGCGTTGCGGCGGGGGAGACCTACATTATGGGGCGCGTCGCAGTGCTGCCGGCTATGCGTCGTCGCGGATTGGCGAGTGCGATCGTCGAGGCCAGTGATGCGTGTGCACGCGATGCCGGCGCAAAGCTTATTAAGCTGCATGCACAGGAATACGTGCTGCCGCTCTATGTAAAGGCGGGCTACACGCAAATTGCCCCGGTAGATTACGAAGACGAGGGCCAACCCCATGCCTGGATGGCCAAGCGCGTAGATGGCAGATAGGGACGTTCCTTTTCTGCCGGCAGGGGGGTGTTCCTATAGTTTTGTCAACTGGGAAATGCTGCCCGCGCGACTGAATCGCGGCATGCTGACGCCAGGCCATTCGGCCGGTGGGCTCCAATCTGTTCGGTGCGCTTCGGCTAGGCGGCGTAAGGCACCCTGTCCCGCATGACCGCGTAGATGACCTTCAGCCTCTTTCGCGCCAGCGCCTTGAGCGCCTTGCCGTGCGACATGCCCCGCTCCCGGCACCTGGTGTAGTAGTCGCCCCATCTCCCCTCTGTCCGGGTAAGGCAGTTACATGAGAATATGAGCAGGTTCTTCAGCCTCTTGTTGCCTTGGCGCGATGCCGTCACCGAGGAGATCGAGGTTCCCGACTGGCGGTTGCGCGGCGCCAGGCCGCAGTACGACGCGAGCCTGTCGTGACTGGGGAAGTCTTCGATGTCGATGGAGATCGCAAGCTCGGAAGCGGTTTTGGGCCCGATACCCGGCACCGTCAGGAGGCATCGGTAGGTATCGTCGCCCTCGAGCAGGGCGGAGATCTCCGCCGTGATCGCCTCGATCTCCGCCGAGTTCTCGGATATCCTGCGCGCGAGCAGCTTCACCGCCCGGTCCTCGGCGGCGACGACCGACGCATCCGGCCTTGTCGAGGAGGCTGTCGAGCGGACGAGGGCCTCGATCTTGCCGCGCGCCGCCCCGCGCGTGAGCGCCGCCGCCCTGCGGGGCCCGGCGTCGGCCACCGACCAGGCCCCGCCGAGGGATGCCATGAGCCTCAGCTGGGGCCCGTCGGACAGGTCGACCAGAGCCTCGAAGGCGGGGCACGATTCCAGCAGGATGCTGCGCAGCCGGTTCTTGTTCCTAGTGTTCTCGCAGGTCAGGAAGTTCCTCTGGGCGGCCAGCGCCCTCGCCGCCGCGATCGTCGGGCCTGGGTCTCCGACCGGCAGGAGCGCGTCGGGGATGCCAAGCGCCGTCTTCGCGATGACCATCGCGTCTCGCTCGTCGGTCTTGGCGTCGCCGGCGAAGAGCCTGGCGGCCCCGTGCGCCGCGAGTCCCGGCAGGTACGCCGCCGACATCCCGGCCGCCCTGGCGCGGGCGAGCGCGAGGGCGCCTATGTTGCGCGACTGGTCGACGACCACGAGCGCGTCGGGGAAGCGGCCGAACAGCGAGTCCAGGTCTCCCTCCCTGTTCGCGACGGGGGCGCTCAGCAGCACTTCGCCGTCTCGGGTCGCGACACATGCCCAGTGGGACGATTTCCCGACATCGAGCCCGATGACGGCTTCCGGCATTCTAGTTGGTGCCACGGTGGTATCCTCCAATCGGTAGGCCGATCGGAACCCCTCCCCGCGACACCCACATTACCTGGCCGTGGCGCTTGCGCCCGGCAGTTTCCTATCAGTCGTCCGGAGCGGCGAGCGCCCCCGGTGGCAACACCCCCCGGGCCCTCTACGGGGCAGGGGCAGACGGCCATCCGGAGGCGCCCGATCGGCGGCCCCTCGGGGCTTGCCCGTATCGTAGGCAATGCGCCGAATGCTCGCCATCGAATTTTATCGATAGCCTATTTCAGACTGTAATGGGCACTCCTTGGCAATTGGCGCATCGGAGCGTTTGGACATACAGTTTTTTGATTCCGTATGTATATATGCGCGCTAATGGGTTATAAAATCTAAGTCTGAACATAGCAGGTCTGCGATGCGGCTCGGGCAACCGGGCCGTTTTTGCGGACGGGGGTAGCGCGAAAGGACTGCACATGCGTCAATTTAAGACCGAGAGCAAAAAACTGCTCGACCTCATGATCAACTCCATCTACACCAATAAGGAAATCTTCCTGCGCGAGCTTATCTCTAACGCGAGCGACGCCGTCGACAAGCTCAACTTTAAGAGCCTGCAGGATCCGAGCGTTAAGCTCGACCAAGGTGACCTTGCCATCCGCGTCTCTTTCGACAAGGATGCCCGCACCATCACGATCTCGGATAACGGCATTGGCATGACCGCCGAGGAGCTCGAGCGCAACCTGGGCACCATCGCCCATTCCGGCTCCGAGGAGTTTAAGACCGAGAACGCCGAGCAGCAGGGTTCGGATGTCGACATCATCGGCCAGTTTGGCGTGGGCTTCTACTCGGCCTTTATGGTCGCCAGCCATGTGAAGGTCGTGAGCCGCGCCTATGGCGAGGATGTCGCCCATGTGTGGGAGTCGGACGGTCTTGAGGGCTACACCATCGAGGATGGCGAGCGCGCCGAGCACGGTACCGATGTCATTCTGACGCTGCGTGAGAACGAGAAGCTCGACGCCGATGGCGAGGCCGAGACCTACGATCGCTTCCTGACCGAGTGGGGCCTCAAGAGCCTGATTCAGCAGTACAGCAACTATGTGCGCTACCCGATTCGGATGATGGTGTCCAAGAGCCGCCAGAAACCCAAGCCCGAGGACGCCGGCGACGATTACAAGCCCGAGTATGAGGACTACCAGGAGCTCGAGACCATCAACTCCATGACGCCGATTTGGAAAAAGCGCAGCTCCGATGTTGAGCAGAAGGACTATGACGAGTTCTACAAGTCTACGTTCCACGACTTTGATAATCCTGCGCGCACCATCAGCTTCCACGCCGAGGGCACGCTCGAGTACGACGCCCTGCTGTTTGTGCCGGGTCGCGCCCCGTTCGATCTGTACAGCAAGGACTACGAGAAGGGTCTGGCGCTCTACAGCTCCAACGTGCTGATTATGGAGAAATGCGACGACCTGCTGCCCGACTACTACAACTTTGTGCGCGGTGTCGTGGATTCCGCCGACGTGTCGCTCAACATCTCGCGTGAGACGCTGCAGCAGAACCGTCAGCTCAAGGCCATCGCCAAGCGTGTGGAAAAGAAGATTACCGCTGACCTTGAGGATATGCGTGACAACGACCGCGAGGCCTACGAGAAGTTCTTTGAGAACTTTGGCCGCGGCCTTAAGTACGGCATCTACTCGAGCTATGGCATGAAGGCCGATGAGCTCGCCGACCTGCTGCTGTTCTGGTCTGCCAAGGAGCAGAAGATGATTACCCTAGCCGAGTATGCCAAGGGCATGCCCGAGGATCAGAAGGCCATCTACTACGCCGCCGGCGACTCGCGTGAGCGCTTGGCCAAGATGCCCGTGGTAAAGGGCGTGCTCGACCGCGGCTATGACGTGCTGCTACTGACGCAGGATGTGGATGAGTTCACCTTCCAGGCCATGCGTGAGTACATTGCCGCCGATATGCCCAAGATTTACGAGGACGACGCTGCCCGCGAGGCTGCCGAGAAGGCTGTGGCCGACGGTGCCGAGCCCGAGGTCGACGATCGTCATCTGGAGCTCAAGAACGTCGCGACCGGTGATCTTGACCTGGCGACCGAGGACGAAAAGAAGGAGGCCGAGGACGCCACCAAGGAGAACGAGGACCTCTTTAGCGCCATGAAGGAGGCGCTCGGCGACAAGGTCGAGAAGGTCGCCGTCTCTGCGCGCCTGACCGATGCTCCCGCGTGCATCACCACCGAGGGCCCGCTTTCGCTCGAGATGGAGAAGGTGCTCCAGAAGGGTCCCGAGGGAGCGCCCGATGGTATGCCCAAGAGCCAGCGCGTGCTCGAGCTCAACGCCAAGCACCCGGTCTTTGCCAAGCTTGTCGCTGCCCAGAAGGCAGGCGACGCCGACAAGATCAAGCAGTACTCCGGTCTGCTCTACGATCAGGCCCTGCTGGTCGAGGGCATTTTGCCCGAGGACCCCGTTGCCTTCGCGGCAGCTGTCTGCAACTTGATGTAGTTAGGTAGTTACGCGGTTTTACCAAACCGCGTAACGGCTCGACGCTGCCCTCAGTTCCGCCGTTCTAACGAACGGCGGACCAGTCGACGCTGCGCGGGCGCCAGAGCGACAACTTGTCATTCAAAGAGGACGGCATGACCAGAAGGTCTATGCCGTCCTCTTTTCATGCCAATTTGTTCGCTCTGGCGCCCGCTCGCTGGCATTGCTAAAACATCGATGTTACCGTGGTCCAAACTAGTCGTTGGGGGCGTTCTTGTTTGACCAGTCGTTTAAGAACGTCCCCAATGACTATTCGGATTGCTAATTTGTGCGGGTTGTGGTTTTGCGAGCTGCTGGAATTTGAGTTACTGTACATCTGTACGCTAACTCATCTTCGTAGTATATTGCTACCCGCAAAACTCAGCACCATTGTGCCGTGAGGCACTAAAGCGCCTCCGTACAATGGTTGTCGATAGTACGATTCGATTCAACGACAGGATGGATGGTCCAAGCGTGAGTCTCGGCAGCAAACTATCCAATGCAAAGGTCTCCTTTGCGATCTTTAAGCGCGACATCAAGCGATTGCTCGTGAACCCCGTCGCCCTGGTGGTTACTTTGGGCGTGTGCGTCATTCCCTCGCTGTATGCCTGGTACAACATCGTGGCTAACTGGGATCCGTACGGAAACACCCAGGGTATCAAGATTGCCATCGCCAACAACGATCGGGGCACCCAAAACGACTTGGTGGGCGAGCTCAACGCGGGCGACCAGGTCGTCGATCAGCTCAAGGAGAACGATCAGCTGGGCTGGACCTTCGTCGATTCGGCGGCCGACGCCAAGGAGGGCGTCGAGAGCGGTGAGTACTATGCGGCCATCGTAATCCCTAAGAACTTCTCGGATAACCTGGTCTCGATGCTCGACGGCAACTACCATCAGCCCAAGCTTACGTACTACGTCAATGAGAAGAAGAGTGCTATTGCGCCCAAGGTTACCGACACCGGTGCAAGCACCATCGAGGAGCAGATCAACTCGGAATTTGTCTCCACAGTGGGCGAGACCGTTGCCAGCATCGCCAAGGATGCCGGGGTCGATTTAAAGGACAAGGCAACCCAGACTCAGAATTCGTTGGCTGGTTCGGTATCAGAGGCATCCGGTACCTTGGGTGAGGTGCGCGATTCGATTGGCGACATGAATGCCGCCATCGATAAGACGAGTGGTTCCATTGCCTCGGCAGATGCGGCACTTGCCGGTCTGCAGGGTCAGGCGCCGTCGCTGACGCAGGCGATCTCCCAGGGCAATGACCTGCTGGGCGAGGCTCGCGCCACGGCGGGCAACTCTGTCGCCTCGCTCTCCAAGGCGCTCTCGGAAGGCAGCCTTGCGCTCACCAAGACGTCAGCCTCCGCAAACGCTGCGATTGGCAAGCTGACGGGCACGGTCGCATCTACGACTACCCGTATCGACAACTCGCTTGAGTCTCTCCAAGCGACGATCGACCACAATAAGGCCGTTATCGGGCACTTGGAAATTCTCGTCAATGACACGTCGACAGGTTCCAAGGAAATTGACGCGCGCATTGTATCGATCATCGATTTGCTCCGCGAGCAGAATGAAAAGCTTCAGAGCATCAAGGACGGTCTGTCTGCGCAGTCGAGCGCCATGGCGAATGACGCTGCGGCTGTCTCGGGTGCCAGCGACGCTATCAATAATGCAATTCAGACCGGTGCGACCAACCTTGGCCAGGCTCAGACGGACCTGGGTCAAAACGCGCTGCCGAAGGTCTCGAGCGCACTTGATTCGTTTGCCGCCGTCTCGGGTGATCTGACGGGAATCGTGTCTGGCCTCACGCCTACTATTGCAAGTGCGCGCGGTACACTTTCGCAACTCAACGCCACGCTCGGTCAGGCCAAGACCACGCTGTCCCAGACCGATGCCTCGCTTGCCAAGGTCCAGGACAAGCTCGCAACCGCCGCCAACGACATCGCGGCGCTACAGACCTCCGAGTCCATGGGCGAGCTGGCCGGCCTCATGGACGTCGACGTCGATGACGTGGCAGATTTCATGGCATCTCCGGTTGAGCTGACGTCCAAGTCCATCTATCCGGTCAAGAGCTTTGGCTCTGGCATCGCGCCCTTCTACACCAATCTGGCGCTGTGGGTAGGCGGCTATGTGCTCATCGCTATCTACAAACTCGAGGTCGACCGCGAGGGCATCGGTAGCTTTACGGCGCGTCAGGGCTACTTTGGCCGCTGGCTGCTGCTGGTGATCCTGGGCGCGTTCCAGGCCATTATCGTTACGGTGGGCGATCTGGTCATTGGCGTTCAGTGCGTCAATCCGCTGCTCTTTGTGCTGGGCGGCATCGCTATCTCGTTCACCTACGTCAACATCATCTATGCGCTGTCCACCACCTTTAAGCATATCGGTAAAGCCATTGGCGTCATCCTCGTCATTGTGCAGATTCCCGGCTCGTCGGGCATGTATCCCATCGAGATGATGCCCGGCTTCTTCCAATGGCTGCATCCGCTGCTGCCCTTCACCTATGGCATCAACCTGCTGCGCGAGACCGTCGGTGGCATGTACTCGTTCAACTACCTGTTTAACCTGTGCATCCTGGGCGTGTTCCTTATCATCGCGCTCTTTATCGGTCTGCAGCTGCGCCCGTTGCTGCTCAACCTCAACCTGCTCTTTGATAAGCAGCTTTCCACGACGGGCCTCATGATCTGCGAGTCCAACGACCTGCCGCGCCAGCGCTATTCGCTGCGCACGGCCATGCGCGTCGTGCTCGATTCCGATTCGTACCGTCGCGAGGTGCTCGACCATGCCGTGGCGTTTGAGCATCGCTACCCGTACTACATCAAGGGCGGTTTTGCCGCTGTGGTGGGCGTTCAGGTCCTGCTCTTTGTCCTGTCGACGGTTCTCGATATCGACAATAACGGCAAGATTATCCTGCTCGTTATCTGGATCATTTCGGTTATCGCCATCTGTGGCTGGCTCATCAACATCGAGTACATCCGTGCGAGCCTCAATACCCAGATGCGCATCTCGGCGCTTTCGGACGAGGACCTTCGCCGCGAGATGCGCGAGCATACGGCTGCCATCCCTGCCGCCCGTCGCATGTTTGGTCTCAACGCCAGCGAGCGTGGTGCCAAGGGCGGCGAACAGCCTACGAGCCGTCTGCCGCATATCGGTGCGCATCGTAAGGCTCAAGATGCCGACGGCGTTGACAACGTAAACGGAAACGACGGGGACACCACCCCGCTCGGCAAGCACTCTAAAGGAGGTGAAGCATAAATGAAAAACATCCTGCACCTGTTTAAGCGCGATGTCCAAAACGTGTCTCGCTCCGTGATCGGCATGATTGTTGTGATGGGCCTCATTATCGTGCCGTGCCTGTACGCGTGGTTTAACATCGCCGGCAGCTGGGATCCCTACGGCAATACCGGCAACCTTAAGATCGCCGTGGTCAACACCGATGAGGGCTACGAGAGTGATCTGATTCCCGTCGAGGTCAACGTGGGCGAAAACGTAACCGCCACTCTGCGCGGCAACGAGAACTTCGACTGGGTCGTACTCAACGACCGCGATAAGGCGATTGAGGGCGTTAAGTCGGGCGCGTACTACGCTGCCGTCGTTATCCCTAAAACGTTTAGCGCCGACATGATGACGCTTTTCTCGACCGAGGTGAAGCACGCTGATATCGAGTTCTACGAGAACCAGAAGGCCAATGCCATCGCGCAGATCGTGACCGAGAAAGGCTCGAGCGCCGTCCAGAGTCAGGTCAACGAGACCTTTACCAAGACCATTACGAGCATCGGTCTTAAAACCGTGTCCAGCCTGCTCGACTATATGAGCACCGACCAGGTGAGCAACTTTATCGCCAATCTGTCCTCTACGCTGGGCGATTCGGTCCAGGACCTGCAGGACATTCAGACCAGCGCAACGTCGCTGGCGGGCGTTTTGAGCTCCACGTCCGATTCGCTGACGTCGGCGGGCGGTATGCTCAAGCAGACGGGCACCGTCGATGAGTCGACGAAGCAGCTGATGGAGCACGCCAAGAGCGGCATCAATGATTCCAAGGAAGCGCTCAAGGCCGCCAACGATGCCGTTGACGCGGCGATTGACGGAAGCGCGGGCTCGTTCGACAACGTGTCCGCCGAGCTTGCGAAGGCATTCGATGCCGCGAATCAGCATGTTGACCTTACGGTGTCTCAGCTCAATGAAGCCGCAGCGGCGCTCAATACGCGTGCTGACGATATCGATGCGATGGCCGATCAGCTCCGCAACCTTGCCGACCAGGTGAAGGATGACAAGCTCAAAGACGGCCTCAAGTCCGCTGCGACGTCGCTGGGCAGAATTGCCGTGGAGTACCGCAACAATGCGAAGGACCTGACGGCGACCGCAAAGTCCCTTTCGGACAGCATGGCGGAGGCCAACAACTCGCGTGCCGAGGTCGACCAGGCCATCGCCGATGCCAAGGCGGGTATCTCGGGTGCCAAGTCCGACTACGATTCTACGTTCTCGGTTAAGGCCAAGGAGCTCAAGAAGACCATTTCGGGCGTTCTGGATTCCCTGAACGGTATCTCGGGTGACTTGGATAGCGCCGTGAGCGGTCTGACCGACGCCTCTGGTTCGCTCGCGAAGGGTCTCTCCAAGGCTGCAAAGCTCGTCAACAAGGCTTCCGATCAGCTGGGCGAGGCGTCGGACAAGATCAGTGCCTTTAAGGACGAGCTTGATAGCGCTCTGATCTCGGGTGACCTGGCCACGATCAAGACGATGATCGGCAACGACCCCGAGGGTCTGGCCGTGTCGCTTTCCGGTCCCGTCGCGCTCGACCGCAAGCCGGTCTATCCGATCCGCAACTACGGCTCGGCCATGGCGCCGTTCTATACGATTTTGTCGCTGTGGGTGGGCTCGATTGTTCTGGCGGCCATGATGAAGGTCTCGGTTGACGATGAGCTTATCAACGAGCTCATTCCCGTGCGCCTGCACGAGATCTACCTGGGCCGTTATCTGTTCTTTGGCGGTCTGGCCTTGCTGCAGGCGACGCTCGTGTGCGCGGGCGACATTCTGTTCTTTGGCATCCAGTGCGATAACCCCCTGCAGTTTGTGCTTGCCGGCTGGGTCGCGAGTCTCGTGTTCTCCAATATCGTCTACACGCTTACGGTATCGTTTGGAGATATCGGCAAGGCCCTCGCCGTCGTGCTGCTGGTCATGCAGGTCGGCGGTTCGGGCGGCACGTTCCCCATCGAGATGACCGGTCCCGTGTTCCAGGCGATCTACCCGTTCCTGCCGTTTACCCACGGCATCAACGCCATGCACGCCGCCATGGCCGGTGCCTACCATATGGAGTACTGGGTTGAGCTGGGTATTCTGGCGAGCTATCTGATTCCGTCGCTGGCCCTGGGCGTCGTCTTCCGCCGCCCAGTCATCAAAGCCAACGACTGGATCATCGAAAAGCTTGAAAGCACGAAACTTATTTAGTGCAACAGCGTGAAATTGACGAAACATCGAGGTTCACTCTGCCGACGCTTTAGCGGGGTGAATTGCGCGGGCTGCTTGGTTGTTGCTACAGTAGCGGGGCGTGCCGGGGGTCCGGCGCGCCCCGTTTTTATTTAGAGGCTTTAGCCTGTGCGGGGCGCGCAGCGCGCCGCATCAGAAACCACCCGCTATGCGGGTGGGGCCAAACGGCTTTACAAAGCCGCCCCCTCGCCGGACACTTGCGATTGTTCAGGCCGCAAGGAATCCGAGTCGAGAGGGCGGTGGTGGCGTATGGCCCAGAAGGCCTACAGCCTGTCGCACACGAAGTGGATGTGCAAGTACCACGTCGTGTTCACGCCGAAGTATAGGCGCAAAGTCATCTACAACCAAATAAGGTCCGACCTTGGGGAGATCTTCAGGAAGCTCTGCCAGTACAAGGGGATAGAGATCATCGAGGGGCACCTGATGCCTGACCACGTCCACATGCTGCTGGCGATACCGCCGAAGTACAGCGTATCGAGCGTGATGGGCTACCTGAAGGGGAAGAGCTCGCTGATGATATTCGACAAGCACGCGAACATGAAGTACAAGTTCGGCAACAGGAAGTTCTGGGCCGAGGGCTACTACGTGTCCACGGTCGGCCTGAACGAGGCCACGATCGCGAAGTACATCCGGGAGCAGGAGAAGGCCGACATCGCGCTCGACCGGCTGAGCGTCAAGGAGTACGAGGACCCCTTCGGCAGGGGGCCGGGGCGTAAATAGCGCCGGTTTGACCGGCCCGCCACGGGTCAATCTGCAGTGCGGCCCGAACCCCGTGAGGGCCGGCGCCTTTAGACGCGTGCCGGAAATCCAAGGGTTATACCCTAAGAGCAAACCACCCCTTTTAGGGGTGGTTTTGATTTGACCATGAGGCGGCACGCAGCCATACGCGTGCGGACACCACGCCCTGATTGAGTGTGAGGATGCCCTATGCCCCAGCATGTCACTGACAATATCGAAATGATGCCCGATAGCCCCGTTGCTCGCGAGGACCTGGGTGCGGGCGGCACCTCCCGTGGTGCCGGCGCTCGCTCGCCGCTGTTCTGGAAGGTTCTGCTCCTTTCGGTGGCGGTCATCTGGGGCTACTCCTTTACCACTATGAAGGACGCACTCGGCACCATTCCGGTGTTCGCGCTGCTCTATGTACGCTTTCTGCCCGCAGCGTTGGTCATGTTTGCCGTCTTCCACAAGCGCATCATCGCGCACCTCAACGCTCGCAACCTGATCGTTGGCCTGAGTATGGGCGTGCTCATGTGGGCGGCCTATGCGTTGCAGACGGTCGGTCTGGCACATACTACGGCGGGCAAGAATGCTTTTTTGACGGGCACGTATTGCATCCTTGTGCCGTTCGCGAGCTATTTCCTGAGCGGCGAAAAGCTCACGCGCTACAACTTGGGTGCCGCGCTGCTGTGCCTAGCGGGCATTGGCCTCGTCGCACTCGATAGCGTTGAATTCAACATTGGTGACGTCATTACGCTGGCGGGTGCGGCCTTTTTCGCCATCCAGATGGCGGTGACTGCCAAGTACGGTCGCAAAATGGACATCAACGTCATCACGTTTTGGATGTTTGTGGGCAACGGCGTGCTGAGCCTGGCAACGTCGCTGCTATTCGAGACCCAAGCGCCTCTGTCCGTGTGGACGCCGAGCTTTATCGGTGCGATGGCGTTTCTCTCGGTGGGCTGCACATGCGCGGCTCTGCTCATCCAAAACGTCGGCCTGGCGCATGTCCCGGCCTCGACGGGCTCGCTGCTCCTTTCGATGGAGTCGCCTTCGGGTGTGCTGTTCTCGGTGCTGCTGATGGGGGAGGCGCTCACCTCGCGCCTGCTCGCCGGCTTCGTGCTTATCTTCCTGTCGATTATCTTGAGCGAGACTCACTTCGATTTTTTGCGTCGAAAGCCGCGCCCGCAATTGTAAACAACTTGTTGCGCCGCCCTCCCGGGGCGGCATTTTTTATGCCTCGCCCTTAAAGTAGTACCTTGCACTTTACGCTATCAAAGTGCTTGCTGCAAAAACGATACTGGAGGGCATCTATGGCACCAGCTTTGTCCGATCTTCAACCGCAATCAGCGCCCAAGGCCACCGCAGCGGCGCAGACCGCTATCGGTGACGGTCTTGTTGCAGAAGCTCAGGCTTTTGCAGACGAGCTCGCTGCGTGGCGACACGATCTCCACCAGATGCCCGAGCTGGGTAATAGCCTCCCACAGACCTCTGCGTATATCCAAGCGCGCCTGACCGAGATGGACATCCCATTTGCCACGCTCGTTGATGGTTCCTGCGTTGTGGGCCTTGTCGGCGCCGGTGCCGCCGCGGCCCAAGGCAATGGCGTCTGCACGGACGAACAGGCCGGTACGGTCATCATGCTCCGTGGCGATATGGATGCCCTGCCTGTTGCCGAGGAGTCGGGCGAGCCCTTTGCATCCACCAACGGCTGCATGCACGCTTGCGGTCACGATATGCACGCGACGGCGCTGCTTGGTGCGGCTCGTATGCTCAAAGCGCGCGAGGCAGAGCTTGTTGATGCCAACGCTACGGTTAAGTTGCTGTTCCAGCCGGGCGAGGAAACCTTTGAGGGTGCCCGCGCCGCCATCGCCGACGGTCTGCTGCAGAACCCGCGCCCTCAGGTCGCCTTTGCCATGCATGTCAATAGCCAGTCGCCGCTTGGCCTGGTGCTTTACGGCAGCCCGGCGCTCTCGGGCGTGTACGGTTTCCGCATCACGCTGCAGGGCAAGGGCGGTCATGGCTCGAGCCCCGAGATCTGCATCGACCCCATTACGGCGGGTGTGCACGTGCATCTGGCACTTCAGGAGCTCATTGCTCGCGAAGTGCCGGCGGCCAAGGAGGTCGCACTGACCGTGGGTAAGTTCGCCGGCGGTCAGGCCGCAAATGTCATCCCCGACACTTGTGTGCTCGAGGGAACGCTGCGTGGCTTCGATGTCGATCTCATGGCTCATCTCAAGGAACGTATCGCCGAGGTCGTCAACGGCGTGGCCGCAACGTATCGCACGCCGGCGACTATCGAGACGCTCTCGGATGTTCCCCCGCTCGTACTCGATGACGATATGACGCAAGCGTCGCTTGGCTACGTGGACGCGGTGCTGCCCAAGGCTGCCTTCCTGCCGCTGTTCCACGCCATGGCGAGTGAGGACTTCGCGTTGATTTCGAGCGAGATCCCGAGTGCGTACTTTACCGTGGGCGCCGCTGTAACCGATACGGATGAGCATTTTGCCCAGCACCATCCCAAGGCGCGCTTTAACGATGCCGAGCTGCCGCTCGGTGCCGCAGCTTATACCGCTGTCGCTTTGGGCTACATCGCCGACCACCGATAGCACCCAATCTTGCTACTCGTTTGTTTAAAAAGGAGCAGTATGTCCCAGCAACGTAAGTTCTTCCCCGGCTGGCTCGTCGTGGCCTCCGGCTTTGTGATCATGGCCACGTGCTACACCATTTTCGTCAACTGCATGAGCCTGTTTCAGCCGCTCATCGTAAGCGACCTCGGGATTACGCTTGCGCAGTACAACATCTCCAACGCCATCTCCACCGTGGTGAGCGTTATCGGCTCACTTGTGATCGGTCATGTGGCCGATAAAGTGAGCGGTCGCGTTTTGGGCTCCCTCACTGTAATCGCCACCTCTGCCGTTCTTGCCGGGATGAGCTTTGTCGGTGAGCTGTGGCAGGTCTACGTGCTCTTTGCCGTCTCGGGGTGCTTTGCCGTCGCCTCGACCCGTCTGCTTATCAGCCTGGTGACCGCCAACTGGTTTGCGGCCAAGCGAGGCCTTGCCATCTCCATCGCACTTTCGGGTTCGGGCTTTGGCGGCGCTATTCTGTCTCCCATCGTGAGCTCGCTGATCGTGAGCGTTGGCTGGCGTTCCGCCTTCCTGGTGCTCGCGGCTATCTGTATGGTAGCGGCGCTGCCCATCACGGCCTATTCCTTCCGCACCAAGCCTTCCGAGATCGGTCTTAAGCCGCTCGGCGAGAACCCGGGCGATCCGTCCGTCTCGACGGCTGGCGACAAGGACGAGTACACGGCGCCCGAGGTTAACATTGGCTGGTCTCGCATCAAGAAGAGCCCGGCGTTTTGGCTGCTTGTCGTCGCCTTCCTCTTTATGGGCCTCGTTAACGGCGCCATCTTGCCCAACCAGGTTACCAACATGACGAGCGTTACCGTCAACGGCGCCAAGATCGTCACGGGCGGTCACGATCCCATGTGGGCGGGCACTGTGCTTTCGGCCTACATGGTCACCGTCGTTATCGCCAAGATTTCGCTCGGCGCCATCTACGATCGCTTTGGCCTGCGCTTTGGCAACGTGCTGGGATCCGTTGCGTGCATTATCGCCTGCGTTGCTCTGTGCTTCCCCGCAACCGACCTCGGCCCCATCGTGGCCGCTGTGAGCTTTGGTATCGGAACGTGCATGGGCACCATCACGCCTACCATCGCCGCGTCCAAGCAGTTTGGCATGGCCGACCTCGGCAAGGTCACGGGCACCATTACCTCGCTCGAGATGGTCGGCGGCACCGTGGGTGCCATTGTCTCGGGTGTGCTGTTCGATGCCACGGGCTCCTTTGCGAGCGCCTGGATTGTGTGCCTGGCGTGCTCCGTGGTCATGCTCGTGTTCCTGCTGGCATCCGAGCCCATCGCCGCCAAGCTGCGCGCGAGCGTGGCGGGGGAGTAGACGTCCATCGCTCTTTGCTGTTCGCCCCGTTCTGTCCGTGGCTGCCCTGGAAGCCGAATGGATGCTCGTACCATCATTCGGTTTCCAAGGCGGCCACGGGCCTACGAAATGATCCGTTTTCCTCCGTCCCCAACAGATCACGTGATCCGAAGGGGACGGAGGAAAGCGGATCACAAACAGCGGCGGCGCGTCTGGCCGAACGAGCCCCCATACCCTCGTTCGGTCAGACGCGCCGCCGCGTTTTGTTTTTGTGCCGTATAATGACCACTACCTATGACGCGATACAAAAGAAAGGTGTTTGCCCATGCAGGCACAGAAGGCGGAGGGAACCCGCGACCTTATCGGCGCCGAGATGCGCGCCTGGCAAAAGATGCAGCAGATTGCGGCCGGCGTGTTCGAGCCGTTTGGTTTTAAACCCATCGAGACGCCCGCGATCGAGCAGGTGGACGTGTTTGTTCACGGTATCGGCCAGTCGACCGACGTCGTGCGCAAGGAGATGTTCCGCGTGTTTAGCGGCGCCAACCTGGAGCGCGTCTTTACCGAGGGTACCGATACCAAGCTCAAGCCCAAGCAGCGCCTGGCCCTTCGTCCCGAGGGCACAGCCGGTGTGGTGCGCGCCGTCGTGGAGAACAACCTGGTGCCCCAGGGCTCCACGCCGTTTAAGGCTTATTACGCCGAGGCCATGTTCCGCGGCGAGCGTCCTCAGAAGGGTCGCCTGCGCCAGTTCCACCAGGTGGGCATCGAGTGGCTCGGCGCTCCCGATCCGGCTGCCGACGCCGAGTGCATCATCATGCTCATGGAGTTCTACAAGCGCCTGGGCTTTGATCTGTCCAAGCTCCGTCTGCTTATTAACTCGATGGGCGATGCGCAGTGCCGTCCGGCATACCGCGAGCAGGTCAAGCAGTTCATTCTCGATCACGCCGACGAGATGTGCGACGAGTGCCGCGAGCGCGCCGAGCTCAACCCGCTGCGCGCCTTCGACTGCAAGAACGACCACTGCCGCGAGATCATGGCCGACGCCCCGCTGATGGACGACAACCTGTGCGACGAGTGCCGCGAGCACTACGAGCAAGTCAAGCGCTATCTGGACGCCGCCGGTATCGAGTATGTTGAGGATCCCACCCTGGTGCGCGGCCTGGACTACTACACCCGTACTGTCTTTGAGGTCGAGGCTCCCGGCGCCGGTGTCGGCTCCATCGGTGGTGGCGGTCGCTACGATGGCCTCGTTGAGCTCGAGGGCGGTAAGCCCACGGCGGGCGTCGGCTTTGCCGTCGGCTTTGAGCGCGCCCTGCTGGCCCTGCAGGCCTTTGGCAGCGACCTGGGTGCCGAGGAGGTCCCGTGCGTCTACGTTGCCAACGCCGGCAAGGAGCTGCGTCAGAACGTCTTTACCATTACGCAGCAGCTTCGCGCTGCAGGGATTGTGACCGAGGCCGACTATCAGGGCCGTTCCCTTAAGGCCCAGTTTAAGCAGGCCGACAAGGTGGGCGCTAAGCTCATCCTAGTCCTGGGTGGCGACGAGCTTGCCGCCGGCAAGGTCAAGGTGCGCGACATGCAGAGCCACGACGAGGTACTGGTCGATTTGGCCAACGTTGTCGAGGCGGTCCGCGAGCGCCTGTAGCGTATCTTTTTGAGCTGCGGGCCTGCTAACGTGCCCTGCTCATGGAGAGCGATTGTTACGGGGGTGTTTCGCATTTATGCGGAATGCCCCCGTTTGCATATGCCGTCCACCGAGAAATACGACCATTTGGGGCAAAAAGCCTTGCAATGCAGAAAATACTTTTGTGTGGTAAAGCGCAATCAGCTTCGAAAGTTTTTGCCGAGTGCCTATAATAAATACCGCATGTTACGTGCATAGAAGGAGGAATGGGAGGAAACGTGGCTGAGAACCTAAGCAACCAGTCTGTACCCGAAGCCGCGGCGCGTGTCGCTGCCGTGGTCAACCGCCTCGTTAACCGAATCGGCTCGAATGCCGAATCCAAGGAGCGTCTCGCCGAGATCGAGATCCCCGAGGAGCTGCGCGACAATCTGGCGCTGTTCTTGCGCCTGGAGCGCCGTGTGCTTAGCGAGTATGATCCCGAGATCGCGGACCTGTTCGACAAGATTTTGACAGCCGAGATTGTGGCCAACGCCGGAAACCCCGGCACGCGTGCTGCCGACGAGTCCGTCGACGAGCAGGGCGTGCCCACTGCCGACGAGCCCACCGCCGTGGCGTTTCGTGAGGTCGTCGATCTGATCGACAGCCTGCCGCTCGATAAGCAGCAGGTTATCGTCCGCGCCTTTACGAGCTTCTTCCATCTGGCTAACCTGTCGGAGGAGAACTACCGTGTCGCGCAGCTGCGTGAGCGCGAGGCCGGCGCATCGACCGATACCGAGGTCGATCCCGCCAACGAACTCACCGTCGCCTATCACCAGTTGGTAAACGAGATGGGCGTCGAGGGTGCCAACGAGCTGCTCGGCAAGCTTGAGTTCCACCCCGTCTTTACCGCGCATCCCACTGAGGCCCGTCGTAAGGCCGTCGAGGGCAAGATTCGCCGTATCTCCAACCTGCTGGAGGAGCGTCCGCGTCTGGGCGGCTCCGACCTGGTGGAGAACGAGCGCCATATGCTGCAGGAGATCGACGCCTTGGTGCGTACGAGCCCCATCGCGCTCAAGAAGCCCACGCCGGTCGAGGAAGCCGATACCATCATCGACATCTTCGATAACACGCTGTTCGACGTCATCCCCGTCATCTATCGTCGTTTTGACGACTGGGTGCTGGGCGACAAGGCCGGTACCGTGCCGCCGCTGTGCCCGGCATTCTTCCATCCTGGCAGCTGGATCGGCTCCGACCGCGACGGTAACCCCAACGTCACCGCAAAGGTGAGCCGCGAAGTCGCCGCCAAGTATTTCACCCATATGGTGCTCAAGCTCGAGGACAAGTGCCGCCGCATCGGCCGCAACCTCACGCTCGAGGCCACCTACAGCAAGCCGTCTGCCGAGCTCATCAACCTGTGGAACCATCAGGTTGAGATGAGCACCCAGTACACGGCCCGCGCCGAGCTGATCTCCGAGCACGAGCCGCATCGCGCCGTCATGCTCGTCATGGCCGACCGCCTGAACGCCACCGTGCGCCGCATCACCGACACCATGTACCACAGCGCCGACGAGTTCCTGGATGACCTGCGCGTCGTCCAGCGTTCACTGGCTGCCTGCGGTGCCGTCCGTGCTGCCTACGGCCCGGTCCAGACCATCATCTGGCAGGTCGAGTCCTTCGGCTTCCATATGGTCGAGATGGAGTTCCGTCAGCACTCCGTGGTGCACGCCCGCGCCCTCAAGGATATCCACGAGAACGGTATCCATGGCGACCTGCAGCCCATGACGCGCGAGGTTATCGATACCTTCCGCGCTATCGGCTCCATCCAAAAGCGCTACGGCAAGAAGATGGCGCACCGCTACATCATCTCGTTCACCAAGAGCGCCCAGCATGTGGCCGACGTCTTTGAGCTTGCCCACCTGTCCTTTGCACACGAGGAGGATGTCCCCGAGCTTGACGTGATCCCGCTGTTCGAGCAACTCGAGGACCTCGAGGGCTGCGTCGACGTGCTCGACCAGATGCTTACGCTGCCCGTGGTGCAAAAGCGCCTTGCCCAGACCAACCGCCGCATGGAGGTCATGCTGGGCTATTCCGACTCCTCCAAGGACGCCGGTCCTACCACGGCCATGCTCGCGCTGCACTCCGCGCAGGAGCGCATTGCCAAGTGGGCCGAGAAGAACGATATCGACCTGGTGCTCATGCACGGTCGCGGCGGTGCCGTGGGCCGTGGCGGCGGTCCGGCCAACAAGGCCGTGCTGGCGCAGCCCAAGGGTTCGGTCAACTGCTTCTTTAAGCTCACCGAGCAGGGCGAGGTCATCTTTGCCCGTTACGGTAACCGCACGCTGGCTCAGCGCCATGTTGAGTCCGTTGCCGCCGCAACGCTTTTGCAGTCGGCTCCGAGTGTCGAGAAGACCAACACCGAGACCACGCAGAAGTTCTGGGATATGGCCGAGAAGCTCAACGCCGCAAGCCACGAGCGCTATCTGGACCTGCTGAACACCGAGGACTTTACACCGTGGTTCTCGACCGTGACGCCGTTGACCGAGGTCGGTCTGCTGCCGATCGGCTCGCGTCCCGCCAAGCGCGGTTTGGGCGCCAAGTCGCTCGACGACCTGCGTACCATTCCGTGGATCTTCAGCTGGAGCCAGGCGCGCATTAACCTGGCCGCTTGGTACGGCCTGGGTACCGCCTGCGAGCAGTTGGGCGACCTTGACCAGCTTAAGGCTGCCTACCAGGAGTGGCCGTTCTTCCGCACCTTTATCGATAACATCGAGATGTCGATCGCCAAGACCGACCAGCGCATCGCCAAGATGTATCTGCACCTGGGCGATCGCCAGGATCTGTCCGAGAAGGTCTTCACCGAGATGCAGCTCACGCGTAAGTGGGTCCTTGCCATCGTCGGTGATGAATGGCCGCTGCAGCGCCGCCGCGTGCTCGGCTGCGCTGTCCGCGTGCGCAACCCCTACGTCGATGCCCTGTCCATCGCCCAGGTCCGCGCCCTTCGCGAGGTGCGTATGAACCAGGACGAGATGGCAGAGGAGAAGAAGGCCGAGTACATGAGCCTGATTCTTTCGACTGTGACTGGCGTCTCGGCAGGATTGCAGAACACGGGGTAATCGATAGCCCTGTAGTCGTCCGGGCCCGCCATCAGTTTACTTTTAGGCACGTCCTCGGACATGCAAGAAGCCCTCGCTGCGCACTTCGTGCGGCGAGGGCTTCTTGCGTCCTGCGGAGTGTGCCTAAAAGTAAACTGATGGCGGGCCCTGCGATGTCCGGTCTTCGGCGGATTACTGCTGGGGGAATATTGGCGCGCTCCGCGTGTTTGGAAAGGGCTTCGTGCTGCGGAATGCATTCGGAGGGAAACCCATCGGGTCCCTTCGTCCTCGGTCTTCGGGGATTAAAGCTGATGAAAATAAAGTGCGCTTCGCGCGTTTTGGATGGGGTTTATCTCGGTGGCGCATTTGGCGCTTCTCGCCTTATGACTGTTGCGGCCGCGGTCCCGTTTGGGATCGCGGCCGTTTTGTTGTGGGTCAAATATGAACGTTGTGTTAATGAGTCGGTGGACGGTGGTGTTTTTCGGTGAGCGGCGTATCCTTCCAACGGTTTATCTAGTGTGTCAGTTGAAAAGGAAGAGGGCGCTCGTCATTGTTTGAATGTGAACTGCCGTTTGACCACAAGACGTTGCATCTGGAGCTCGAGGATAAGAACTTTGCGGGTGTGATGGAAGGTCATCAAAACGAGTTTAAGACTACAAAATCGCAGGAAGAGCTGGTGGAGGAGTCGCTTGCCAACCCTTATGGCTCGCCTTCGCTCGAGGAGCTTTGTGCTGGCAAGAAGGATATTGTCATCATTAGCTCCGATCATACGCGTCCCGTTCCCTCGCGTGTGACGATGCCTATTCTGCTGCATCACATCCATTCTGCTGCGCCCGAGGCTCGCGTGCGTATTCTGGTTGCTACGGGTATGCATCGTCCGTCGACGCACGAGGAGCTCGTCAACAAGTACGGCGAGGAGATCGTTGCCAACGAGGAAATCGTTATGCACGTCGCGACCGATGACAGCATGATGAAAAAGATCGGCACCCTGCCTTCTGGCGGCGAGTGCATCATCAACAAGATTGCTGCCGATTGCGATCTGCTGCTTGCCGAGGGCTTTATTGAGCCGCACTTCTTTGCCGGTTTCTCTGGCAGCCGCAAGTCCGTCCTGCCTGGTATCGCCAGCTACAAGACCATCATGTACAACCACAACGGTCAGTTTGTGAACGATTCCCATTCGCGTGCCGGCAACCTGTGCCACAACCACGTGAGCGAGGACATGTTTGCCGCTGCCGAGATGGCTCACCTTGCCTTTGTGCTCAACGTGGTGCTCAACGGCAAGCACGAGGTCATCGGCTCCTTTGCCGGCGACATCCACAAGGCGCACGAGGCTGGCTGCGAGTTCGTGAAGAGCCTTGCCGGCGTTGAGCCCGTCGAGTGCGAGATTGCCATTACCACCAACGGCGGCTACCCGCTCGACCAGAACATCTATCAGGCCGTGAAGGGCATGTGCTCTGCCGAGGCTACGCTTCCCGAGGGCGGCGTGATCATCGACGTCGCCGGCTGTGCCGACGGTCACGGTGGCGAGGGCTTCTATCACAACATCGCCGACAACGATCCGGCGGAGTTTGAGCGTGCCTGCATCGACCGTCCTAAGGACGAGACCCTGCCCGACCAGTGGACGAGCCAGATCTTTGCCCGCATCCTGGCGCATCACCCTGTGATCATGGTCACCGACCTGTGCGATCACCAGATGATCAAGGATATGCACATGACGCCGGTCAACACCCTCGATGAGGCGCTCAAGCTCGCCTTTGAGATGAAGGGTGCCGATGCCAAGGTGGCCGTCATTCCCGATGGCCTGGGCGTTGTCGTCGCACAGCACTAGTACGCGGCCTAAACGAATCGTTTATAACCGACAAGAAAGATAAGGTTTTATGCTTACCAAACTCCTCTGCGAATTCGGCGCAACGGCCCTCATGATCATCTTTGGCGTGGGAGTGCACTGCGATACCGTGCTCAAGGGCACCAAGTATCAGGGCTCCGGCCATATGTTTGCCATTACCACTTGGTCTTTTGGCATCTCGGTCTGCCTGTTTGTCTTTGGCGGCGCCGTGTGCATGAACCCGGCTATGGTGCTTGCCCAGTGCATCGTCGGCCTGGTGCCGTGGAGCAGCTGCATCCCCTTCATGATTGCCGATATGCTCGGCGGCTTTGTGGGCGCCGTGATCGCGTGGTTGATGTATGCCGATGAGTTCAAGGCTTCCGAGGGCGTCGTCGATCCCATTGCCCAGCGCAACATCTTCTCGACCAACCCCACCACCGAGGGCACGAACTATGCCCGCAACTTCTTCTGTGAGGCTATCTGCACCTTTGTGTTCATCAGCGCCATTCTCGCTGCCGCTAGCCGCGCCGGCGAGAACGTCCTGATGCTCGCTATCTGCGTCGGCCTGATCGTTTGGGCTGTTGGCATGGGCATGGGCGGCATCACCGGCTTCGCCATGAACCAGGCCCGTGACCTTGGTCCTCGCATGGCCTATCAGGTGCTGCCGATTAAGAACAAGGCCGACAACAACTGGAAGTATGGCCTGCTTGTTCCTGGCATCGCGCCCTTTATCGGTGCTGCTCTGGCCGCGCTGTTTGTGCATGGTTTCTTGGGCATGTTCTAGTCTGAGGCTACATAGTTGTCCGCCGTCCGCATGGGGTAACTTCCCAGCGCGTCCTCGGACATGCAAAAAGGCTCGCTGCGCACTTTGTGCGGCGAGCCTTTTTGCGTCCTGCGGAGTGCGCTGGGAAGTTACCCCATGCGGACGGCTGCGGGGTCTTTGTTGCGTTCGTACAAGCAACCCAATATATATCTGAATTTGGATGGGAGGGGCTTGTTGCTGGTAGGGGCGTTGGGCTTCTGTCGACACTTTGGGATGGATTGTGCTTTGGGTTGGGACGGCGCTTTGAGATGAGGTCGGAACTTTGGGATGAGGGGTTTACTCAGTTGAAGAGAGGCTTAATGGCTGATAGGTAGTCTTTGGCTACGTCGGCTTTGGCTGCTTGGAAGTTGTGCCAGGCCCACCATTGGACCATTCCTACGAAGCTTGAGGCTATGTGGTGTAGTAAGAAGCTGCGGTCCATGGTGGCGGCGGGGCCTGCGGGGTCGACGGGGACGGTTTCGGCTGCGCGCGACATGATGGTCTTGCGGAGGCAGTCGGCGAAGACGCGTGAGCCGGCGCCGGCTACGAGGGCTCGAACGCCTTGGCGGCGCTCCCAGAGGTTGTTGAGGATATGCTCGACCTGCACGAGTGAGTCGTCGAGCGGCGTACCATCGTCGTCGAGGGCGTGGGTGCAGATGTCGCTCACGAGCTCGGACAGTAGGTCGTCTTTGCTCTTAAAGAGGCCGTAGAATGTCGCGCGGCCTACGTGAGCGCGCGCGATGATGTCGCCGACGGTAATCTTGCCGTAGTCCTCTTCGCGTAGGAGTTCGGAGAACGCCGCGACGATGGCGGCGCGGCTTTTTGTCTTGCGGGCGTCCATGGCTATGCGTCCGCGTGAACAAGCAGGCAGCGGAGCGTACCGGAGCAACCCTCGTAGGGGCGTTTGCCGGCGCCGTAGCCGACGGCTTTGATGCGGTAGCGGGCCGGTAGGTGCTCGGACGTGTGCAGTGCGGCGACGATGGCGGCGCCCGTGGGCGTCACGAGCTCGCCGGCGACCGGTGCGGGCGTGAGGGCGATATTGCCTGCTTGGCATAGGTTGACGACGGCGGGCACCGGGATGGGCATAAGGCCGTGGGCACAGTGGATGGTGCCGTGACCCTCGGAGAGCGACTCGACGACAATGTCCTCGATACCCAGGTCATCGAGACAGATGGCGACCGAGCAGATGTCGACGATGGAGTCGATGGCGCCTACCTCGTGGAACATGACGGTCTCGGGCGTTTTGCCGTGGGCCTTGGCCTCGGCGGCGGCGAGCGCGGTAAAGATGGCGAGCGCGCGGCGCTTGGCGCCATCGCTTAACTGCGAGCCATCGATGATGGCGGTGACATCCGCCAAAGAACGGTGGTGATGGTGGTGGGTGTGGTGATGATCTTCGTGCTCATGGGCGTGGCCCTCATGGTCGTGCTCATGGCAGTGCTCGTGTTCGCGCCCGCCATGATCATGATGGTGATGCTCATGCTCATGCTCATGCCCGTGCCCGTGCTCGTGCGTGTGCTCGACAGCTGTTTCGTTGCCGTAGAGCCAGGCCATATCGTGGTCGTGGTTCTCGAGTCCCTCTGCAAGCTGGACGTCGAAATCGCAGGCGTCGATGCCATGCTTGTTTGCACGCGTGACGGCGATCGTAAAGCCGTCGACCGGCAGTGTGGCGAGCTGTTCGCGCAGGTGCTCCTCGCTGGCGCCCAGATCGAGCAGGGCCGCGACGGTCATATCGCCGCTGATGCCTGAAGTGCCGTCGATGATAAGCGTGTGCTGATGATTGGACATGGAATGCTCCTTAGCGGGCGCGGGGTGTGCCGGCGCTCAGATGATTGATAAGACTTGCCTGGTAGGCGGCACCGAAGCCGTTGTCGATATTGACGACCGAAACGCCGCTGGCGCAGGAGTTGAGCATGGCGAGCAGCGCGGCTACGCCACCAAAACTCGCGCCGTAGCCCACGCTGGTGGGAACGGCGATGACCGGACAGCTCACCAGACCGCCGATAACGCTCGCCAATGCGCCCTCCATGCCGGCGATGGCGATGACCACCTGCGCCTGAGCAAGTTCCTCGGCATGCGCGAGCAGGCGGTGCAGGCCGGCGACACCTACGTCGTAGAGGCGGTCGACCTCGTTGCCATAGAACTCGGCCGTCAGTGCCGCCTCTTCGGCGACGGGCAGGTCGCTCGTGCCGGCGCAGGCGACGACGATGCGTCCGTTGCCGGTAGGGGAGGGCTTGCCGCCCACGAGGGCGAGCTGTGCGTCCGGGACATATACCAGGTCGATGCCGTTGTCGAGGAGCTCCGAGGTACGGGCCGCTTTTTCGCTGTCCAGGCGCGTGACCAGGATGCGCTCCTGGCCGGCATCGCGCAGCGCCTCGATAATGGCGGCAATCTGCTCGGCGGTTTTACCGGCACCGTAGACAACCTCGCCGGCTCCCTGGCGTACCCCGCGTGAAAGATCGAGCTGCGCAAAACCCAGATCGGCGGTTGGCGCCGTCTGGATGCGCGTGAGGGCATCGGCTGGCATAATGCTTCCGTCTGCCACGTCACTTAGCAATTGCTCAAGATCTCGTTTGTCCATATAAGTTCCCTTCGACGCAGAAAAGTTTAGCACGCGAAGGGTTGTTTCCGAACATTAGAGCATAATTGTTCGGAAATCTGACATGTCAGATTAGATGAAGTTGTGAGGCAAACTGACTAGTCGCGCAGGATGATGTCCATGGCGAGCATCAGGTTGCGCTCGTCGATGGCAAACGGGGCGGCTTCGCGCGTCTTGGGCTTGGCACAAAACGCGATGCCCGTGCCCGCGGCCTGAATCATAGGGATATCGTTTGCCCCGTCGCCGATCGCGACGGTGTGGGCCATATCGACACCGCACTCGACTGCCCAATCCAGCAGCCGGATGAGCTTGGATTCCTTGGTCACGATGTCTGCCGCCAGCTTACCGGTGAGCTTGCCGTCCACGACCTCTAGGCGGTTAGCCAGGCAAAAATCGATGCCCGCGGCGGCCACGATCTTGTCGGCCACCTCATGGAAGCCGCCGCTTACCACGCCGACCTTCCAGCCCTTGCTGTGCGCTGAGCGCACAAGCTCCAGCGCGCCAGGAGTAAACGTCACGCGCTCAAAGGTACGCTCGAACACACTCTCGTCCAAGCCGGCAAGCAGCCCCACGCGCTCCTCGAGCGCCTGCTTAAAGTCCAGTTCGCCGCGCATGGCGCGCTCAGTGATCTTCGCCACTTGCTCGCCTACGCCGGCCTCCTCGCCCAACAGGTCGATGACCTCCTGGTTGATGAGCGTGGAGTCGATATCCATAACGATGAGGCGTGCAGTCATGGCGGGCCTTTCCGAGTGCAGTTGTATTGGGGCACATTGTCGCACGTGGCGCGCCTTGGCGACGGCCGCGGTGCGTCAATTGTTTCGTCTCCGTCAAGTCTTTGGGCAGGAGCCACTTTTCCGCGGCACATCGACACAGGTGCGATAAGATAGAACGCCATGTCTGGCTGCGCGGTTTACGCAGGCTGGGCAAATCTGTACGACGCCGCCCGGAACGACACGGGGCGGCACAGATCCATAAAGGAGGATCACTGGTATGAGCCAGACCCGTCCCATCGATGAGCATTCCATGCACACCCGTACCTGCGGCGAGCTTCGCTTCGAGAACGTGGGCGAAGAGGTCACCCTCACCGGTTGGGTGAGCCGTCGCCGCGACCACGGCGGCCTTATCTTCTGCGACCTTCGCGACCGCGAGGGCATCACGCAGCTCACCTTCGACCCTGAGCACTCCGACGGCGACGCCTTTAAGATCGCCGAGACCATGCGTCCCGAGTGGCCCATCAAGATTCATGGCGTCGTGCGCGCCCGTGGCGAGGAGACCACCAACACCAAGCTCGCGACCGGCGAGATCGAGGTCCTGACCGACCACGCCGAGGTACTCAACACGTCCGTCACCCCGCCGTTCCAGATCGAGGACGGCATCGAGACCAGCGAGGACACCCGCCTGCGCTATCGCTATCTGGACCTCCGCCGTCCCGAGATGATGGCCAACCTCAAGCTGCGCTCCGACTTTACCTTTGCCATTCGCGAGGCGCTGCACAACCGTGAGTTCATGGAGGTCGAGACACCCTCCCTGTTCAAGTCCACGCCCGAGGGCGCCCGCGACTTCATCGTTCCCAGCCGCATCCAGCCGGGCAACTTCTACGCCCTGCCGCAGTCCCCGCAGCTCCTAAAGCAGCTGCTCATGGTCGGTGGCGTCGAGCGCTACTATCAGGTTGCCAAGTGCTTCCGCGACGAGGACCTGCGCGCCGACCGCCAGCCCGAGTTCACCCAGGTCGATATCGAGATGTCCTTCGTGGACCAGAACGATGTCATGAGCGCACTCGAAGAGGTCCTGGCCGACGCCTTCGGCCGCATGGGCGTCGAGATGCCCACGCCGCTGCGTCGCATGGACTACTGGGAGGCCATGGACACCTATGGCTCCGACAAGCCCGATACCCGCTATGGCATGCACCTGGTCGACCTGACCGACATCTTTGCCAACTCCAAGTTCAAGGTCTTTGCGACTGCCGCAAACGAGGAGGGCTCTGTCGTCAAGGCCATCAACGCCAAGGGCGCCGGTGCCTGGGCACGTGCCAAGATCGATAAGCTTGCCGGCGTGGCTTCCACGTTTGGCGCCAAGGGCCTGGCCTGGATCGCATTCCGCGAGGACGGTTCCATCAACAGCCCCATCGTCAAGTTCTTCTCGGACGAGGAGATGGCGGCTCTGCGCGAGCGCATGGATGTCGAGCCCGGCGACCTTGTGATGTTCGCCGCCGGCCCGCGCTTGCTCTCCGACGAGATCCTGGGCGGCATGCGTTCGCACATGGCCAATGCGCTCGAGATCAAGCGCGAGGGCCACGACTTCCTGTGGGTCGTCAACTTCCCGCTGTTCCACTGGGACGAGGATCGCAAGGCCTATGCTGCCGAGCACCAGCCCTTTACCCTGCCGACCGAGACCGACATCGCCAAGATCGAGGCCGACCCGTTGGCAGCCGGTTCTTGCACCTACGATTTTGTCATGGACGGCTTTGAGGCCGGCGGCGGCGGTATGCGTATCCACAACGCCGAGATGCAGATGTCCATGCTCAAGCTCCTGGGCTTTACCGAGGAGCGTGCCGAGTCTCAGTTCGGCTTCCTCATGGAGGCCCTCAAGTTTGGTGCGCCCCCGATGGGCGGTTTCGCTCTGGGCCTGGACCGCGTGTGCATGCTGCTCACCGGTTCCGACTCCATCCGCGACGTCATGGCGTTCCCCAAGACGGCCAGCGGCTCCGACCTTATGTCGGGCGCTCCGAGTGCCGTTAGCGGCGCCCAGCTCAAGGACGTCAGTCTGCGCCTGATGTAGGCGAACGGCTACATATTGCCTGTAACGAGGGAAGGACGCGGGCCTTCCCTCGTTTTTTATGCGCCGAGGTTGTGAGGGCATGGGGTGACCGGACGTCGAGGAAGCTGCGTCCCGGAATTTGCGTCCAGAATGGGATGTACTTTCCGCCAGGGTCGCTCAGCGGAAACTGCGTCCCAGAATCCAGCCAAATAACGGGTCGCACTTTCCGGTTGAGCCTTCTGGCGGAAACTGTGTCCCATCATTGACGCTCGAAATGGGATGCGATTTCCGTCCCGCCCTCAACAAGCATCTAACGCTACAATAACTACCACGTGGCTGGGTTTTGCCGGCCGATGTGCGATGTCGCGGGAGGGGACATGGTCGAGTTTACAAAGACGATTAAAGATCCGTTGGGATTACATGCCCGCCCGGTTGCGCTGCTCTATGACATCATTGCCAAGCACCGTAGTGACGTGTCGGTTTCGATTGGTGACCGCTACACCGATGGCCGCGACGTTATAGGGCTCATGGCACTCTGCGGCGAATGTGGCGAAGACGTCGTGTTCCGCGTTTCGGGCGTGGATGAGGCCTCCTGCGTCACGTCGATCAGAAACCTCTCGCTCTAAGCGCATCAATGTGACAAGGGGACAGTCCCCTTTGTTGCATAAATTGGTATGACAAGGCACCGCAAAGAGATGGTCTTTGTGGTGCTTCTTTTGTTTCGTATAGGAAACTTTTTCGAAATCTGAATGGGGACCCTTTCCAAAAAGTTAACCACGTGTTAGTTTACTAAAGCGAACATAGATGTGGCTAACTTTTACCATGTCGATGTGAAGGACGAACTGACGTTAGGAGCCACTCATGTCTTGCGGACCGCAGATGCCGGCAATGCCGCTTTCGATGGTAAAAGCGGGCGAAACCGTGCGCGTGTCTCGTGTAAAGGGCAATGAGGACATGAAGCACCACCTCAAGGACCTCGGCTTTGTCGAGGGCAGCGAAATCCACGTGGTGAGCTCGAGCGGCGCCAATATCATCGTTACGGTGCTGGGCGCACGCTTTGGTATCGATTCCAAGGTTGCCATGCACATCATGACCGTCGGTTAGTCTGCAGCATTTCATAAAAACCGAAAGGGGGACAAGAGGATGAAGACGTTGGGTGACGTTAAGGTGGGCGAGAGCTCCACCATCGTCAAGCTTCACGGTGAGGGTGCGCTTCGCCGCCACCTTATGGACCTGGGGCTCATCAAGGGCACTTCGTTCAAGGTCGTGAAGGTTGCACCGCTCGGTGATCCGGTCGAGATCAACGTGCGCGGCTACGAGCTTTCCATCCGCAAGGAGGAGGCCGCCGTCGTCGAGGTCCAGTAAGGGCTCACGACGTATATTTCTGCAGATAAAGTTAGGTTTTTCTAACTTAATGCAGCATCTTTGAAGCACATTATCCAGCCTGCGCGGAGAAAGCAGCGCAGGCACACAAGGAAGAAGGATTGAATGGCGGATTCTCAGATCCATGTCGCGCTGGCGGGTAACCCCAACTGCGGCAAGACCACGCTTTTCAACCTGATTACCGGCGCCAACGGCTACGTTGGCAACTGGCCCGGCGTCACGGTTGAGAAAAAGGAAGCCAAGCTCCTAAGCGACAAGAACGTTACCATCACGGACCTCCCTGGCATCTACTCGCTTTCCCCCTACAGCCCCGAGGAGCAATGCTCGCGCGATTACCTCATGAGCGGCGAGCCCGATGTTGTCGTCCAGGTGGTCGACGCCACCAACCTCGAGCGCAACCTGTATCTGGCGCTTCAGGTTATCGAGACCGGCCTGCCCGTGGTCGTTGCCCTCAACATGGCCGACCTGGTCGAGAAGAACGGCGACAAGATCGACACGGACAAGCTCTCCAAGAAGCTCGGCTGCCCGGTCATGATGATCTCGGCCCTTAAGAACAAGGGTATTAAGGAGCTGTTCGAGCAGGTCAAGAAGTCCGCTGCTTCCAAGGGCCAGGTGCCGGAGCACAAGTTCGACTCCTCCATCGAGGACGTTCTGGACCACATCGAGAATAACCTGCCTGCGAGCGTTCCCGCCAACAAGCGTCGCTACTACGCCGTCAAGCTGTTTGAGCGCGATGCAGACGCCTGCAAGCTCATCAACCTCACCAAGGAGAAGGCCGCTCGCGTGGAGCAGCTGGTCGCCCAGTGCGAGCAGGAC
Organism: Collinsella sp.; assembly: GCA_046979165.1. Taxonomy (GTDB): domain Bacteria; phylum Actinomycetota; class Coriobacteriia; order Coriobacteriales; family Coriobacteriaceae; genus Collinsella. Next base: position 102,827 of record JBKWJT010000002.1, on the reverse strand, counting down.
TGCGACGACGACGCCGAGTCCATCATCACCGGCGAGCGTTACGGCGTGATTGCCCACATCATTGACGAGTGCCTCACCAAGGCTCCGGCAAAGATGAGCACCTCCGAGAAGATCGACCGCGTGGTTACCAACCGTATCCTGGGCCTGCCGATCTTTGTGGTCATCATGTTCTGCGTGTACTACATCGCCGTTTCTACCCTGGGCGGCACGGTGACCGACTTCACCAACGACCAGCTCTTCGGTACCGACGGTTGGTATGTGCTCGGCCAGGGTCGCGACGCCTACGACGCGGCCGTCGAGGCTGCGGGTGACAATGCCGACTCGGTCGACCCGGCACAGTACGGCCCCTATGTCCCGGGTATCACCACCGTGGTGCACGACGCCCTTGTGGCGGGCGGCACCGAGGACGGTGGCCTGGTCGATTCGCTGGTCTGCGACGGCATCGTCGGCGGCCTGGGCGCCATCTTCGGCTTCGTCCCGCAGATGTTCCTGCTGTTCGTCATGCTGTCCTTCTTGGAGGACTGCGGCTATATGGCCCGCGTCGCCTTCATCATGGACCGCGTGTTCCGCCGCTTTGGCCTGTCCGGTAAGTCCTTCATCCCCATGCTCGTGTCCTCGGGCTGCGGCGTCCCCGGCGTCATGGCTACCAAGACCATCGAGAACGAGAAGGACCGCCGCATGACGGTCATGACCACCACGTTCATTCCCTGTGGCGCTAAGCTGCCGATCATCGCCCTGCTCATGGGTTCCATCATCGGCGATTCTTCTACCACCGCCGCGTGGATCAGCCCGCTCTTCTACTTCCTGGGCGTCTTTGCCGTCATCGCCTCGGGCCTCATGCTCAAGAAGACCAAGCTCTTCGCCGGCCGCCCGACCCCGTTTGTCATGGAGCTCCCCGCTTACCACTTCCCGGCGATCCGCTCCTGGGCGCTGCACGTGTGGGAGCGCTGCTGGGCCTTTATCAAGAAGGCCGGCACGATCATCTTCGCCTCTACCGTCGTGGTGTGGTTCCTCTCCAACTTTGGTAGCTACAACGGCTCCTTTGGCTTCCTGCCTGCGATGGACGGCATCCCCGAGGAGTTCATGGACTACTCCGTGCTCGCCATGCTGGGCAACCTGGTCGCTTGGATCTTTGCCCCGCTCGGCTTTAGCACCTGGCAGGCAACCGCGCTGACTGTCTCTGGCCTCGTCGCCAAGGAGAACGTTGTCGCCACCGCCGGCTCGCTGCTGTCCGTCGCCGACGCGGGCGAGACCGACCCGAGCCTGTGGACCGCGTTTGCCGGCATGTTCCCCACCATGGGCGCCTGCGTTGCCTTCGGCGCGTTCAACCTGCTGTGCGCTCCGTGCTTTGCCGCTATGGGTACCATCCGCAACCAGATGAATTCCGGCAAGTGGACCGCGATTGCCCTCGGCTACGAGTGCGCCTTCGCTTGGGTGATCGGCCTGTTCATCAACCAGTTCTATAACCTGCTTGTCCTTGGGCAGTTTGGTATCTGGACGATTGTGGCCATCGTGCTGCTGGTCGCGATGCTCTTCCAGATTTTCCGTCCTATGCCCAAGCACGCTTGGACCGACGAGGACGAGACCAACGCTGCTTCCGCCGCAGTTTCCGCTTAAGTCCGAATAAGGATTAACCCCTTTCCACGAGCCCGGGTGTCCCAGCGACACTCGGGCTTTTTGGTGGGGGAGATGTGGCGTTTCCGCAGATAAAACCGACCAAAATAAACCTGTCCCTTTTTGGTAGGTGGAGAATGGGGTAAAGTAAGTGGTGGTTAACTAGAGGAGGCTTGCTATGGCACCTATCGATATTGTTGTACTGGCTGTTATCGGTATTGCGTTTGTTGCCGTGTGCGTGCGCATCTACCGCAAGGGAACCTGTGCCGACTGCGCTCAGGGTGGCGTTTGCACGGGGCATTGCTCCAACAAAAAGACGTGCGCCGCACTTAAGGGCGTGGACAAAATCGCCGAAGACTTGGGCCGCGGTATCAAATAAGGCCCGGACATCAAAGCGCCCCGCGGGCATTCGTTCGCGGGGCGCTTTGCGCATTTGAGCGCGAGCGAGGCGAGCTGAAGAGTATTTTTGGGTATCGTTAAATCAGTTGCGGTGAAATACGGACTGTTTTGGCTGTCAAAGGCCTTATCTACTCCGTATTCCACCGCAACTTTTTGTGGGGTGGGCTAGAGACGCTGCATGCGGTACCCGACACCCATGTGCGTCTGAATCATCTTGGGATGAGAGGGGTCTGCCTCGATCTTCTTGCGCAGGGTGCGCATGAACACGCGCAGGCTCGCCAGATCGCTGTCCCAGCTCGTGCCCCATATCTCGCGGGTGATGAAGGTGTGGGTGAGCACCTTGTCGACGTTTTTCGCCAGAAGGACGAGCAATTTGTACTCGGTTGGGGTGAGCGAGAGCTCGCGTCCGTCTTTCGTCGCATATCCCGCGGCGTAGTCGATATGCAGCGGACCGTTGTCGAACGTGCTCGCTTCTGTCGACTCGCTCGACGCCATCGAGGAGCGCCTTAAATTCGCGCGGACGCGCGCGAGCAACTCATCCACAGAAAAGGGCTTGGTGAGGTAGTCGTCTGCCCCTGCGTCAAGTGCTGCAATCTTGTCGGAATCTTCGGTGCGCGCCGAAATGACGATAATGGGGACTGCCGACCAGCTTCGGATCTTCGTGATGACCTCGATACCGTCAATGTCGGGAAGGCCGAGGTCGAGCATGATGAGGCTGGGGCCGTGCGACACCGCATCCATGATGGCGGCCTGGCCGTTGCAAACCTTGCTCACGACATAGCCGTGGAGGTCAAGCGCGGTCGAAACGAGGTTTTGAACGGTCAGGTCATCTTCGACCAGGAGGATGCGTGGCTTAGCGGCATTATTCATGAATCTCGATCTCCTCGGCGGGCAGGGTAAAACGGAAGACGGCCCCATGGGAGTGGTTGTCGCGAACTTCGATGACGCCGCCATGCGCCTCCACGATGGAGCGGCAGAGCGACAGCCCAAGGCCGATGCTTCGACGCGAATCCACGGGCCGCGTATTGCCTGAGGTAAAGAAGCGCTCAAAGATATGAGGCTTGTCGCAGTCTGCCACACCCGGTCCATCGTCTGCGACGTCCACCACGACGAATGCACCCTCGCGACGTGCGCTGATGGTGACAGTCGAGTCCTCGGGCGTGTATTTGAAGGCGTTCATGATGAGATTCGTAAGCACCTGCATGATGAGATGGACGTCGATGCGTACCAGCAGGATGTCGTCAGTGTGCTCGATGGTGACGGCGCGTCCATGCGATGCTTGGGCGACATGGCTGAGGGCGGCCTCGATGACCTCGTCGATGAGCTCGGATGTTAAGTTGAGGCGAATGGTGCCGTCCTCGACGCGTGTGATGGCGAGGAGGTTCTCCACGGTATCGATAAGCCAGAGGGAGTCGTCGTAGATGGCATCGGCAAGATCGCAGCGTTGTTCGAGGCTGAGCTTCTCGTCGCTCTTCCGAAGGATTGCCGCAGATCCGGATATAGCCGTGAGGGGTGTCCTCAAATCGTGGCCGATGGAGCGCAAAAGGTTGGCGCGCAGCTGCTCGTTTTTCGCCAAGACCGCAGCCTCTTCGCGCTCTTGCGCCGCCCGGTCGCTTTCGAGCGCCAAGGCGCATTCACCTACGATAGATAGGACGATCGAATGCTCGAAGGCTTCGATCTCGCGCCCCTCCAGGGCGATGCCGATGACACCGAATACCTTGTCGCCGGTGCGAACCGCGAGGTAGAGACAGCGCGCCTCAGGCAGGGTCCGCGTGCTTGCGCCCGCGCGCTTGTTGTTGGTGTAGGTCCAGGTTGCAACGGCGCGCTCGTAGTCGGTGAGCAGCGACGCGGATCGGTTTTCGGTGCCAGCGGACTCATAGAGCGCCTTGCCGAGCGTGCCGTGTTCGGCGGGGTAGAAGACCACGTCGAGTTTTAGCAGTTTGACGAGTTGGTTCATGGCGACGCGGGCGCACTCCTCCGCGCTATGGGCTTGCTGCAAGAGCTGGTTCGTTTCGAGGAGTACGCGCGTTTTGAATGCGTTCTCGGCGGATGTACGGGCGTTGTCGGCGATGCGCGCAGTTAACTCGCCGGCGACCATAGCGGTGGCGAACATGATGCCGAACGTGACCAGATAGCTTCGGTCGTAGCTGGCGAGCGAAAACAGAGGCGTGACGAAGCAGAAGTTGTAAAGCACTACAGAGAGCACGCTCGATACGATCGTGCAGATACGCCCCGTCGTGGTGACGGCGGTCAGCAGGGCCGTGAGGATATAGAGGGATATGATGCTGGAATCGGCAAATCCCAGATGGCGGAAAGCCGTGCCGATCGCCGTGGCGACAAGAGAGAGGGCCAGCGTGCGAAGCACGTTTCGGCTGCTGGGCGGCTGCAGGGCGAGCGCATGGCGGCGTCCTTTGGGTCGGGAGGGCGGAGTCGACTGGTCTGGAATGATGTAAATGTCGAGGTTCGGGGCGAATGTTATGAGCTGTTCTACGAGAGATTTGCGGCCAAAGAGGGCCTGACGGACGCTGCTGTGCTCGCCCGTGCGCCCCATGACGATCTTCGAAATACCCGACAGGCGCGCGAACTCGGAGATCTGAAACGCGACGTCGTCGCCATAGACGGTTTCCATATGTGCTCCGAGCTGCTCGGCTAGGGCGATATTGGCTGCAAGCTTGGCGCGCTCATCATCGCTCATGGCTTGCGTGCGCGGGCTCTCTACGAACAGGGCGACGAGCTCGCTGCGAAACGCTTTCGCCATGCGTGCGGCGGCACGGACGATGCGGGGATTGGTCGGCGCCGGGGAGACACAGACTAAGATACGCTCCTTGGTGTAGTAGTCACGGTTTCCCAGCACGCGTGCGGCGTCTGTGAGGTGGCCGGTGCGATCGGCGCAGCGGCGCAGCGCGATTTCTCGGAGTGCGGTGAGGTTTTCGACGGTAAAAAAATGCTGTTGCGCTCGGTCGGCTTGTGCGGGACGGTAGACGAGGCCGGCGCGAAGGCGCTCAAGTAGGTCTTCGGGCTCTATGTCGACGAGCTCGACCTGGTCGGCATCATCGAAGATACGGTCGGGGATTCGTTCACTCACGACAACGCCGGTGATGGATGCAACCATGTCGTTTAGGCTCTCGATATGCTGAACGTTTACGGTCGTATAGACGTCGATGCCCGCATGTAGAAGTTCCTCGACGTCTTGATAGCGTTTGTCGTGGCGAGACCCCGGCGCATTCGTATGGGCGAGCTCGTCGACAAGGATGAGCTGAGGGGCGCGCTCGATAGCCACATCTAGATCGAACTCGCTGAGCGCAATGCCGTTGTGCTCGATGAGTTTACAGGGCACGTTCTCAAGCCCTTGTGCAAGATGGGCAGTTGCCGGACGTTCGTGCGGCTCGATGTATCCCGCGACGACGTCGACACCTCGCCGCTTGGCGGCGTGGGCGGCTTGAAGCATCGCATAGGTTTTGCCTGCGCCAGCAGCGTAGCCAAAGAAAATCTTGAGGTGTCCCCGGCTGGTTCGAGCGTCATCGGCGGCCTCGCCTTTCTCAATTGCCTTGAGGATGAGGTCCGGATTGACGCGAGTGTCCGATGCGTCGCGCTGCATAGCGTAGCCTTTCTGAAAAGTTGTCCATGCGTGCATACGCGGTGAGGACGCCACTGTATGCTCGCGAGGTCGAGTATAGGCGCACTGTAGCCGCAATAGTGCTTTCTACCTGCATCTTTACGTCATCTTAAGGACGTGAGCCCCGGCCCTCACGCCTCTTTAATCCCTAGAAGCGTTTACTGTCCCCAGACGCTTGCGAGAGCAGGCGTCCGAGACATCGGACCGCGCGTGAAAGGGGCGGTAAATGGACATCCTCATTCCCATCATCGGAGTCGTCTGCATTGGACTCCTTATCTATTACATCTACATTCTGATGAGGAGTGATTCGTAAACTATGGACGCTGCGATTCAGTACATCTTGTACTTTGCCGTGCTCGTCGTCCTGGCCGTTCCGCTCGGTCGGTTCATGGCCCATATCATGGATGGTGAGCATACGTTCCTGTCGCCTGTGATTGCTCCTGTGGAGCGTGGCGTCTATCGTCTGCTTCGCATCGACGCGGCAGAGCAGATGGGGTGTAGGCGCTATCTGGCGAGCGTGCTGGTCTTTTCGGGGATCGGCCTCGTGGCTCTTGTGGCACTCCAGGTGTTTCAGTCCTTCTTGCCAGGCAATCCCCAGCACCTGCCGGGTGTGTCATGGGACCTGTCGTTCAATACGGCTGCTTCCTTCATAACCAACACCAACTGGCAGTCCTACTCCGGTGAGACCACCCTGTCCTACCTTGTGCAGTTCATGGGTCTCACCGTGCAGAACTTCGTTTCCGCCGGCACCGGTATCGCGGTCATGTTCGCGCTGATCCGCGGCTTCCGTCAGGTCAAGGAGCAGGGTCTGGGTTCCTTCTGGGTCGACCTCACCCGCACCGTCCTGTATGTGCTCATCCCGCTGAACCTCGTGTTCGGCATCTGCCTGGCTGCCGGTGGCGTCATCTCCAACTTCCAGCCGGCTCAGAAGGCTGAGCTCGTAGAGCCCGTCGCTGTCCAGCCTAATGCAGACGGTGGCTGGAGCGTCATCGACGGCGCCGAGATCGAGGACGACACGGTCAAGGTCGACGGCAAGGTTGTCGAGGGCGCGCGTGTGGTCACCGAGCAGTTCCTGCCCCAGGGTCCCGCGGCTCCTCAGGTCGCCATCAAGCAGTCCGGCACCAACGGCGGCGGCTTCTTCGGAGTGAACTCCGCTCATCCGTATGAGAACCCCAGTGCCTTCACCAACATCATCGAGATGACCAGCCTGCTGCTGATCCCGGCCGCCTGCTGCTTCACCTTCGGTATCGGCGTCAAAAACACCAAGCAGGGCAAGGCCATCTTTGCCGCCATGTTCATCCTGCTGGTGATTTTCACCGGCATCATCGCCCTCAACGAGCATGCGGGCACCCCGCAGCTGGCCGATGGCGGAGCGGTCAATATCGAGATGACCGACGGCCAGGCCGGCGGCAACATGGAGGGCAAGGAGAGCCGCTTCGGTATCGCCTCCTCTTCCACCTGGTCCGCTTTCACGACGGCTGCTTCCAACGGCTCGGTTAACTCCATGCACGACTCCTACACCCCGCTGGGCGGTTTTGTCCAGATGCTCCAGATGGCTCTGGGCGAGGTCGTCTTCGGCGGCGTGGGCTGCGGCCTGTACGGCATGATCGGCTTCGCCATCCTCACGGTGTTTATCGCCGGCCTTATGGTCGGCCGCACGCCTGAGTTCCTGGGCAAGAAGATCGAGCCGGGCGAGATGCGCTGGGCAGTTGTTCTGTGCCTGGCAACTCCGTTTGCCATTCTGGTGTGCTCGGCCATCGCCTGCATGGTGCCCGGTCTTGCCGACCAGCTCAACAATGGTGGCGCGCACGGCTTCTCCGAGGCGCTGTATGCCTTCACCTCATGCGGCGGCAACAACGGCTCGGCGTTTGCAGGCATGAACTGCAACATTCCCTGGATCAACGTCATGCTCGGCCTCGAGATGCTGTTCGCCCGCTTCATGCCCATCATCGGTACGCTGGCTATCGCCGGCTCGCTGGCCAAGAAGGGTAAGGTCGCCGAGAGCTCCGGTACCCTGTCTACCACCAACGGCATGTTCGTATTCCTGCTCGTGTTCATCGTTCTGCTGATCGGTGCCCTGAGCTTCTTCCCGGCCCTGGCGCTTGGCCCCGTTGCCGAGTTCTTCCAGATGATTGCGTAAAGGAGGGCGCAGATTTATGACTATGCAAAAAGACATGATGGGCCGCGCGGTCCGCGACTCGTTTGCCAAGCTGGATCCTCGCGTCCAGATTCAAAACCCGGTCATGTTCCTGGTGTGGCTTTCCGCCGTCATGACCTCCGTCCTGGCCGTCGCTTCCATCTTCGGTGTGCAGGACGCGGGTGTGCCCACTTACTATGTGGTCGCCATCGCGGTCATCCTGTGGCTCACCGACCTGTTCTCGAACTTCGCCGAGGCGCTTGCCGAGGGCCGCGGTAAGGCTCAGGCCGATTCCCTGCGTGCGGCCAAGAAGGATGTCGAGGCTCATCGCATCGAGTCCGTTGAGGACAAGGAGCACTTCACCGTCGTTCCCGGCACCGATCTCACGCGCGGCGACCTGGTGATCGTACGCGCCGGCGAGCAGATTCCCGGCGACGGCGACGTCATCGAGGGAGCTGCCTCCGTTGACGAGTCCGCCATCACCGGCGAGTCCGCCCCCGTGGTCCGCGAGGCCGGCGGCGACCGCTCTGCCGTTACCGGCGGTACCACGGTGCTGTCCGACTGGATCATCGTCAAGATCTCCAGTGAGCCCGGCCAGAGCTTCCTGGACAAGATGATCGCGATGGTCGAGGGTGCCGCGCGCAAGAAGACCCCTAACGAGATCGCTCTGGAGATCTTCCTGGTGGCCCTCTCCATCGTCTTTATCCTGGTCACGCTGGCCCTGTATTGTTACTCCTGCTTCTCGGTCGGTCTTAACGACATGGTCAACCCCACGGCCGTGACCACGCTCGTGGCGCTGCTCGTGTGCCTGGCTCCCACTACCATCGGCGCCCTTCTTTCCGCCATCGGCATCGCCGGCATGAGCCGTCTGAACGAGGCCAACGTGCTGGCCATGTCCGGCCGCGCCATCGAGGCCGCCGGCGACGTCGACATCCTCATGCTCGACAAGACCGGTACCATCACCCTGGGTAACCGCCAAGCCGCCGAGTTCATCCCGGTCGACGGCATCGATCCCGCGGAGCTGGCCGATGCCGCCCAGCTTTCCTCGCTGGCCGACGAGACCCCCGAAGGCCGTTCCATCGTCGTGCTCGCCAAGGAGCAGTTCGGTCTGCGCGGCCGCACGCTCGAGGATAAGGGTATGGAGTTCATCCCCTTCACCGCGGCGACCCGCATGTCCGGTGTGAACTACGAGGGCAATGAGATCCGCAAGGGCGCTGCCGATTCCGTGCGCACCTATGTGGAGGCAGCCGGCGGCGTGTTCTCCCAGGAGTGCGACGAGGCCGTCGAGCGCATCGCCAAGGCTGGCGGCACCCCGCTGGTCGTGACCAAGAACTACCGCGTGCTGGGCGTTGTGTACCTCAAGGACATCATCAAGTCCGGCGTTAAGGAGAAGTTCGCCGACCTGCGCAAGATGGGCATCAAGACCATCATGGTGACGGGCGACAACCCGCTCACCGCCGCGGCAATCGCCGCCGAGGCCGGCGTTGATGACTTCCTGGCCGAGGCCACCCCTGAAGGCAAGCTCGAGAAGATCCGCGAGTTCCAGCGTGAGGGGCACCTGGTCGCCATGACCGGCGACGGCACCAACGACGCGCCCGCTCTGGCCCAGGCCGACGTCGCCGTGGCCATGAACACGGGCACCCAGGCTGCCAAGGAGGCCGGCAACATGGTCGACCTCGACTCCAGCCCTACCAAGCTCATCGAGGTTGTGCGTATCGGCAAGCAGCTGCTCATGACCCGCGGTTCGCTCACGACCTTCTCGGTGGCCAACGACATGGCGAAGTACTTCGCTATCATCCCGGCCCTGTTCTCGCCGATCTACCCGGGCCTTGGCGCGCTCAACATCCTCGGTCTGGCAAGCCCGCTGTCCGCGGTTCTTTCGGCCATCATCTATAACGCGCTCGTTATCGTCGCGCTGATCCCGGCCGCGCTGAAGGGCGTTAAGTACCGCGAGGTACCGTCCGGACAGCTGTTGATCCACAACCTGCTCGTGTGGGGTCTGGGCGGCATCGTTGCCCCGTTCGTATTCATCAAGCTCATCGACATGCTGCTCGCGTTCTGCGGCATTATGTAAGTGGAGGTTTGTATGTTCAAAGGTGTTGCATCGCGCGCACTGGGCGTGTTCGCGCTGTTTACCGTTGTCTGCGGCCTGGGCTATACGCTCGTCGTGACCGGCATCGCCCAGGTTGCGTTCCCGTATCAGGCGAACGGTTCACTCATTACGGTCGACGACAAGATCGTGGGCTCCGAGCTGATCGGCCAGAACTTCGAGGATGAGGACCACATGTGGGGCCGCATCCAGAACGTGACTATCGTCGAGGGGGAGGACGGTGGGCTCATGGCGTATGGTGCCCCGTCCAACCTGTCCCCGGCGAGTGAGGAGTATCGGCAGCTGATAGATGCGCGCGTGAAGAAGATCCGCGCTGCCAACCCCGATGCCGATATGGACGCTGTGCCCGTCGACCTGGTGACGTGTTCGGGGTCCGGCCTCGACCCCGAGATCTCCCCCGATGCCGCCGAGTACCAGGTCCCGCGCCTTGCCAAGGCCACGGGCAAGAGCGAAGGCGAGGTGCGCGAGATCATAGCCCAGTGCACCAAGGGCCGATTCCTGGGCGTGTTCGGCGAGCCCACGGTCAACGTGCTCAAGGTGAACCTTATGCTGGACGGCGCGCTGTAGGTGAGGGAGTGGCGGATGAGGGCATGACTGACTATCTGAGCCCTCAATTCCACCCCGCTCATCAGTTGCGGTGAAATACGGACTGTTTTGGCTGTCAAAGGCCTTATCTACTCCGTATTCCACCGCAACTTTTTTGTGAGGGTCGGGATTGAAGGCGGGGAGTGCGAGCGAGTGCGAATGCGGCGGATACTGATACGATAGGTACGTTAGCAACTGCCGCCGAGCGGCTCAAACGAAAGGAACCCTGTATGGAGTCCTCCGCCTATCCGATGCTCTTTAGCCCGATCAAGGTCGGCACGACCGAGGTCAAGAACCGCGTCTTTATGCCGCCGGTGTCCACGAACCTGGCCGATCATGGCTATGTGACCGACGACTTGGTCGATCATTACCGTGCCCGCGCCAAGGGCGGCGTGGGCCTCATCATCACCGAGGTCGTGACGGTCGAGCCCACCTATACCTATCTGCCGGGTGACATGTGCTGCTACGACGATACGTTTATCCCCGGCTGGGAAAAGCTTGCCGCAGCCGTTCACGAGTACGGCTGCAAGATCATGCCGCAGCTCTTCCATCCCGCCTACATGGCCTTTAACATTCCGGGCACGCCGCGCCTGATCGCTCCGTCCTTTGTGGGTCCGTCCTATGCCCGCGAAGCGCCGCGCCCCATCACGGTCGATGAGATTCACGAGCTTACGCATCAGTTTGGCGACGCGGCCGTGCGTATGCAGAAGGCCGGCGTCGATGGCGTCGAGGTCCATGCGGCACACGCCCACGGTATGCTCGGCGGCTTTTTGACTCCGCTCTACAACAAGCGTACCGACGAGTACGGCGGCTCGCTCGACGCCCGCATGCGCTTTTTGCTCGAGGTCATCGCTGAGATTCGCGAGCGCTGCGGCAAGGACTTTATCATCGACGTTCGTATCTCGGGCGATGAGTACACCGATGGCGGCCTGACCCTCAACGACATGATCTACGTCTCGCGTCGCCTGGAGAAGGCCGGCGTCGACATGATCCACGTGTCGGGCGGTACCACCATCAAGCGCGGCTCCGCGATTCCCGCCGCCGGTACGCAGCAGGCCTCGCATGCCGCCTGCTCGCGCGAGATCAAAAAGCACGTCAACATTCCCGTCGCCACGGTCGGCCGCATCAATGAGGCATGGATTGCCGAGGAGCTGATCGAGGACGGTGCTGCCGATATCTGCATGATGGGCCGCGCCAATCTGTGCGATGCCGAGTTCTGCAACAAGGCTGCTGCCGGCAACGCCGACGACATCCGCCCCTGCATCGGTTGCCTGCGCTGCCTGAACGGCATCATGTTCGGCAAGCGCATCTCCTGCACCGTCAACCCGGACGTGGAGCGCGACGAGGCTGGCTACGAGCCTGCCACCGAGGCCAAGAACGTACTCGTTGTGGGCGCCGGCCCCGCGGGTATGGAGGCAGCCTACATTGCCGCCAAGCGCGGCCACAACGTGGTGCTCGTGGACAAGCAGGACGAACCGGGCGGCGAGATGCGCATCGCAGCCGTTCCGCCGGCAAAGCAGGAACTCACCCGCGTGATCAAGTATCAGTATCGTCGTCTGGCCGAGTCGGGCGTGAAGTGCGTCTTTGGTACCGAGCTTACTGCCGAGGACATTCAGCGTGACTACGCGGGCTATGAGGTCGTCCTGGCTTATGGCGCCGAGCCCATCGCTCCGGCCTTCATGCAGGGCTTTAAGCAGGTTATGACAGCTGACGACCTACTGGGTGGCAAGGCTTTCCCGGGCAAGAAGATCGTCATCGTGGGCGGCGGCACCGTCGGTTGCGAGACGGCAGATTACCTGGCCCCGCTGGTCAACGACCTGTCGCCGGCCAATCGCGATGTCACCGTCATCGAGATGACCAAGACGCTCGCCGCCAACGAGGGCGGTGCCGGCCGCGCGGTGCTCATCACGCGCATGCTCTCCAAGGGCGTTCACGTGCTGACCGAGGCCAAGGTGACCGAGATTACCGAGGACACCATCAGCTACGAAAAGGACGGCGAGATCCACACCATCGCCGATGCCGATACGCTGGTGCTTGCCATGGGCTATCGTCCCAATACCAAGCTGGCCGACGACCTGGCTGCAGCCGGCGTTACCACCCACGTGCTGGGCGATGCCAACAAGTGCGGCAACATTCGCGACGCCATCGGCGATGGCTACAAGGTTGCCTGCGAGCTCTAGTTAACCCTTTGCACCAATCGATTGCAAAAAGCGGCGGCTGCCCTGTGTGTTGGGCGGCCGCCGCTTGCGTTTTGCCAAAGAAAGATTATTGTCGGGCCCTAAATGCCTTTTGCTTCTGCTCCCTCCGCAATCATGTTGCGGTTATACACCAGGTGCAGATACATCGCGTCATGCGCGGCGGTGGGATTGCGCGAGGCGATGGCGTCGGCCACATCGCGGTGCGTGCGGATAGTTTCCTCGACGAGCTTTTTGCCGGTCACGTCGATAAAGAGGGGGACGGATGCCTTGAGCACGCCCATCAGGCGGGGAACGACGAGGTTTCCGCCATCCCAGGGCGGCTACATGGAGTAGCGCCCGTGCGCATCGATTCCCTCTCATAGATGTGCGGCACAAAGAACCCCGAGCTCACACGAGCTCGGGGCCTTTTTCGTCTGGATTGGGGACGCATAGCCGGACGAAAGCGTGTTGCGTTTGGCGTAAAACCATACGAAAGTGCAATTTGCGTCTTATTTCCGAACGTAAAACAGACGAAAACCGTTTACGTCTGCTTTAAATCCGTACGAAAACGGTTTTCGTCTTGCAGGGCAGTTGCCGTTTCTACAGTTCAACTTCCAGTTCGGCTTTGTGTTCGCAGAGGTAGTCGCGCATGTAGGGGATGGCAAATGAGACCTTGCCGTACGAAGGAGCCTCGATAATCGATTCTCTTAACAGGCGGCTGCGGACGGAGCTCACCTGTTGAGGCGTTTTGTTTAGGGCATCGGCAACCATGCTGGTCGAGCTCGTCTGCCCCAAAGACGCCATGCTCAGCAGATAAGCGATGCACGTGGGCGGAATGCGCTGCAGCGCGGGCTCAATCACCATGGCGCAGAAGCGTTCGCGTGCCGTTGCAATGCCACGCTCGGCTTCTTCTTCTCCAATAATCGCTGTATGTGCGCGTCTTGCCAACTGCCATGCGTAGTATCCAACGAGTTGGATCATGAAAGGATAGCCTTGCGTTGCCTCGGCAAGTTGGCCGGCAATACCTGGCTGCAACTCCATGCCAGACGCTTCAATGGTTTCCTCGAGGGAGTACGACACTTCGGTTACTGCCACAGCCTTCAGATCAAAGGGGAGGGCACGGCGCAAAAACGTAAGTGTCTTTCCGTTGATGATGCTTTCAATCATCGAAGGCAGCCCAGCAAAAACAAAGGCGATATCAAGGTCTTCGCCGATAACCTGCTGAATCGCAATGGAGAGCGTTCGGACCTCATCGAGCTCTGCGTCTTGAACCTCGTCGAGAGTGATGAGCAGGCCATTTCCATTCTTGGATATTGTCTGTCTCATGGCGTCGCGTAGCGATGGGCCGATTCGCTCAATATCTATGCTGCCGATGGATATGCCAGCTACGGTGGGCTCAAATCTGGCGTGTTTGGCCTGGAATTTGGGCTGCAGCTGTTCGAGAATGCGCTGGCAAAGTCCCTCGGTTGCGACCTCTTTTATGACCGTCCAGCCACGGCTTTGCGCCAAACGTGAGCACTCGTCAAGGAGGACCGTCTTGCCCGTTCCACGGACGCCAGCTATGCGCATTAGGCGCCCCGGGGCACCAGGCCCGTTGGCGATGCCTTCACTGAATTCTTCGAGTACATCTTCGCGGCCGATAATCGTGGGAGGTGTTTTACCTGCTGTGGGCTTAAAAGGGTTTGTTTGCATGTGAGCCACCTTTGCTCAAGATATAGCAAGATATAGCAAAGTATAGCAAGATATAGCAAAGTATAGTGAGATATAGCAAAGTAAGCGCTACTCGCGGGTTTTGCGGTGGTGCTATTTTCCGAATGCCGCGCGGATAAAGCGCTGGGCGAACAGCTTGTTGGCAACTCACGAGGGCTCGGGGTGCCAATTTGGGGTGCAGTAGTGCTGCGCCACGAAAAGGGCCTATCTACTACGTTTAAGCCGCAGGGGTCAACCATAATCGGCTTTTTCGAAAATCGACAAGCTGTCTACCTGCGGTTTTGTTTTCGCACTTTTCAGCATGGTCTGGGCTCTCCGCGTTAACGTAGTAGATGGGCCCCTTTTGTGGCAAGGGGCCGACCTGCGGCTCAGGGTAGCCAAAAAAGCCACGTCCCAAAAAGACTGTTGGAAGTTGCGGTGGAATAGTTCCTGTTTTTGCTGCTGAAGGCCTTGAACAGGAACTATTCCACCGCAACTTATGAGGGGGCGGGGGATGCGATAGTATTGCATGGTGGTATTCGACTAACCGAGGACTTATCCGAGGGCTTTATGGAACAACACCAGCATTATCAGAGCCTGCAAGATCAGGCATACAACGCACTGCGCTCCAAGATTATCTATGCCGAGCTTAGGCCCGGCACGCGCCTTTCGGCGATTGGTCTGGAAAAGGAGACGGGAATCGGGCGCACGCCCATTCGCGAGTCCTTTGTGCGCCTGCGTGAGCAGGAGCTGGTGGAAACGCGTCCCAAAAGCGGCACCTATGTCTCAAAAATCAGCATGGAGCGTGCCGAGAACGCCTGTTTCTTGCGCGAGAAACTCGAGAGAAGCGTGCTTATTAAATGCTGTTCGGCTTCCTCGCCCGAGCAAAAGCAGCGGCTTGAGCAGATTCTTACCGAGTCCGAGTCGCTCGACCATAGCGAAACGCGTCGTTTCTTTGACCTGGACAACCTGTTTCATGAGACGTGTTTTGAGATTGCTGGCCGTCACATGTTGTGGGATTGGATGAAGAGCGTCAATACGCATTTTGAGCGATACAACTGGTTGCGTATGGTGTCGCAGGATCTGGATTGGGAGCCGATTCGTCGGCAGCATCGCCGGATTCTCGAGGCCATTAAGAGGGGCGATACCGACGCGGCGAGCTATCTGGCAGAGACACACCTGCACCTGATGCCCGAGGAGCAGGGCCCGGTTATCGCCTTGCATCCCGACTATTTTGAGCTGCCTAAAGACTCGTCTATCTAGCCCATCATCGCATCTGCTCGAGACGCAAAAACGAAGCTGCTCACCTACAGCGTTTTGCAACCGAGATTTTTAAAAAAATGCCTAAAATGGCTCAGACTGCCGACATTGGGAAATGGGGTGCGTTATGGCGCAGATGAGAATCAAGGACATTGCCGCCGAGGCGGGCGTGAGTCCGGCCACGGTCTCGCGCTATCTCAATAACCGCCCCGGGCAAATGACCGAGGAAACCCGTGCTCGCATCGCGGCGGTTATCGAGCGCACCGGCTATCGCCCGCGTGCCGCCGCACGCAATCTGCGCAGCTCGCGCACCAATCTCATCGGCGTGATCTTGGCCGACATCGCCAATCCGTTCTCTAGCGCCATGCTCGAAGGGCTTTCAGCCAGCGCCGCCGCGCGCGGCTGCTCGCTCATGACGGCCATTAGCGGCAACGACCCCGCAAAGGAAGCAGAGTCGCTCACCAGACTTATCGATGCCGGCGTGGACGGCCTGGTCGTCAACACCTGTGGAGGCAATGACGAGGCGATCGCCGCTGCAGCGGGACGTCTGCCCGTTGTGCTGCTCGACCGCGATGTCGCCGCCGGCGGTGTCGATCTGGTGACATCTAACAACCGTGAGCTGGTTGCCGGGTTGGTCGACGAGCTCGCTGTTGCGGGCAGCGAGCGCCTGTGCCTGCTCACCGAGGCAAGCGACGACAGCCCCGTCCGTCGCGAGCGCGCCGAGGCCTTTGTCGAAGAGCTTTCGCGCCGCGGCCTTGCGGGCGAGGTCCTCACCCTGGCCGATGGCGGTGCCACGGGCGTTGGCCGCTTGGACGAGACCATCCGCGACTATGCCGGCAAAAAGCTCGGCCTCATTGCCGTCAACGGCCTGGTTTTCCTGCGTCTGACCGAGGCGCTGGCACAGCTGGGACCCTCGCTGCCGGCGGGGCTCAAGATCGCGACGTTTGACGACTACCCCTGGAACCATGTGCTCTTTGGCGGTGTGACCACGGCAGCGCAAGACACCATCACCATTGCCGAGCGCGTAGTCGAGCGCCTCTCCGAGCGCATCGACGTCGTTACCACTACGGTGGGCGATGCCGCAAAACTCGCCCCCAAGCGCATCGAGATCCCCGGCCACATCGAACACCGCGCATCGACCTCTCGCTAGTCTGTGTGATAATATATAGACAATGTCATACAGGAGGTATCCATGGCTGCGTCTGTGCTGAGTGTGCGAGTGGACTCGTCAATTAAAGACTCATTTGCCGAGCTGTGCGAAGAGCTTGGCATGACTTCGTCTGTTGCGGTCAATATGTTTATGAGGCAGATGCTGCGCGAGCGCTCTCTGCCGTTTGTTCCTTCACTTGGTAAAAGCTCTGCGAGCGAAAGCGCCGCGACGGGCATTTTGGATACTGCCCAGATTGAGTCCGCCGTCCGCGAGGCAGCCAGCTCGATTCCCGCCATCAAAACCGTGATTCTTTTTGGCTCGTATGCCCGTGGCGAGGCACATGTCGATAGCGATATTGACTTGCGTCTCGAAGTCGATCGCGAACAGGGCTTTGGTCTTTTCGCGTTGTCGGCGTTTGGCGAGGCGGTTCGCAAAGAAACCGGGAAGCAGGTTGACCTTGTCTCGAGTGACTATCTTGATGACGATCTTGCCGCGGTAATCGAGCGCGAAGGAGTGATCCTTTATGATCGCGCGTAAGTCAGACAGCCTTCGCGCCCAAGAGGTTTTGGATGCCATCTCTGAAACGAACGAGCGCATCAAGGCTTTTGATATCACCGAGGACCAGTTTCTGCATGCGAATGACGTGCGGACGAGGGCGTTGGCGGACTCCCTTTTGATGTGTGCGCTTAGGGTGACGGAAGAAGCGGGCAAATTGTCGGAACGCTCGCAGCGGCTTCATCCCGAAATTGAGTGGCGTGGAATTATCGGCATGAGAAATTATCTTGCGCATGATTACGGCAATGTTGACCGCTCGGTTGTTTGGGATGCAGTGACGATGGAGTTCCCTACGCTGGAACGAGCCTGTAGACAAATTGTCTCCGAATCTGAACGCTAGCCGCTCATTCGTGACTGCCTGTTCGCGCACGTTTTTTGAGCGCTTGATACGCTTTAACCCTGCGGAAACATTTTTCTGCGATAGTATCTGCGATATAGACCAGTCGAAACCCGCCCGAAAGAAAGGGGAGCGACATGAACCAGCAGAACATCGATTACGTACTCCGCTCCGTAGAGCAGCGTGACATCCGCTTTGTGCGTCTGTGGTTTGTCGACATTCTCGGCCGCCTCAAGAACTTTGCCATTAGCCCCGAGGACCTCGAGGTCGCTTTTGAGGAGGGTATTGGCTTTGACGGCTCCGCCATCGAGGGCTTTGCCACGCCCGAGGAAGCCGACATGCTGGCATTCCCCGATGCTTCGACCTTCCAGATTCTGCCGTGGCGCCCGAGCCACAACGGCGTCGCCCGCGTGTTCTGCGACGTGTGCACTCCCGATTGCAAGCCCTTTGCCGGCGATCCACGCGATGCCCTGCGCCGCATGTTCCGCAAGGCCGAGAAGGCTGGCTATCTGCTCAACGTGGGCGCCGAGCTGGAGTATTACTACTTCCCCGACGAGCACACGCCCGAGCCGCTCGACAACGTGGGCTACTTCGATCTTTCGGTGAGCGATGCCGCCCGCGACCTGCGCCGCAACACGGTCCTTACGCTCGAGAAGATGTCCGTGCCCGTGGAGTACACCTTTCACGCCGCCGGTCGCTCGCAGCACGGCATGAGCCTGCGCCACGCCGAGGCCCTGAGCATGTCCGACGCCATCACCACGGCCAAACTCATCATTAAGCAGCAGGCTTACGAGAGCGGGTGCCACGCCTCCTTTATGCCCAAGCCGCTGGCGGGCGAGGACGGCAGCGCTATGTTCCTGTGCCAGTCGCTATTCGACCACGACGGCAACAACGTCTTTTGGGGCGAGGACGACGAGAAGTATCACCTCTCCGATATCGCCAAGCACTACATGGCCGGCATTCTGGCACACGCGCGCGAGATCAGCGCTATCACTAACCCCACGGTCAACTCGTACAAGCGCATCACCACGGGCGGCGATTCCGTGCCGCAGTACGCCACGTGGGGCCTGCGCAACCGCGCGAGCATGGTCCGCATTCCGGTCTACAAGCCCGGCAAGCAGCTGTCCACGCGCATCGAGCTTCGTAGCCCCGACCCCATGGCCAACCCGTACCTGGTCAACGCCGTCACGCTGGCGGCTGGTCTGGACGGCATCGAGCGCAAGCTGGAACTCCCGCCCGAGGCAACGGCCGAGACGCTCA
The DNA here is from genome assembly GCA_046979165.1 of Collinsella sp. GTDB lineage: Bacteria > Actinomycetota > Coriobacteriia > Coriobacteriales > Coriobacteriaceae > Collinsella. The sequence goes on along the minus strand of JBKWJT010000002.1, from coordinate 83,938 downwards.
AGCTTACCGACCGTCAGATGCTCGAGGCCGGCTACACGCCGCTGCCGCGCTCGCTCAAAGAGGCGCTCGACGTGTTTGAGGACTCGCAGTTTATGAAGGATGCCCTCGGCGAGCACATCCACAGCTTCTTCCTCAAAAAGAAGCGCGACGAGTGGCATAAGTTTGAGTCTACGATTACCGAGTGGGAGATTAAGCACTACCTGGCGAACTCCTAATCGCGCTGACTTGTTTCAGTACGATTGAGCTCATTTCCTTGGAGGCCGATATGTCCGATAAGAGTGCCCTGTTCATGGCGCGCACGACGCGCTTCCACGAGTTTGCCCGCAGCTTGACGACCACCCTGGGTGTCGAGGTGAGCCTGGCAACCCCCGATTCGCCGACTGCAGCGCACGACTTTGACCTGCTGATCCTCGATTCCGATGGCATCCGCAGCGACCGCATCGATCAGATTGCCAAGTGGCTTGACGATCGCGGCGGCGTTCCCATGCTGGTGATCGTTGACGACGAGGCGCTCGGCACCCTGCGCCTGCCGAACGCGCATGCCGACTTCGTATGCCCCACGGCGACGCCCAACGAGCTCAAGGCTCGCGCGCAGCGCTTGATGGGCGAGGAGGAGACCGTCGCCGCCGACGATGTGCTCAACATCGACAACCTCGAGATTAACCTGGCTACCTACCAGGTGACGCTCGATGACGAACCCATCGACCTGACGTTGATGGAGTACTCGCTGCTGAGCTTTTTGGCGACGCATCCCAACCGCGCCTACAGCCGCGAGGTGCTGCTGCACCGCGTGTGGGGCTTTGAGTACTGCGGCGGCACGCGCACCGTTGACGTGCACATTCGACGTATCCGCTCCAAGGTGGGCCCGCAGATCGCGGCACACATCACCACCGTCCGCGGCGTGGGCTATCTGTTTAAGGACTAGATTTCCGCCACAAAGGGGACACGCGCCTTTGTAGTGGTTTTGACGCAGATGCGGGTTCCTTTCGGGCCTGCAACAGAACTTAAGCCTTCCTAAAAGATTGCGTTCTCATACACTTGCGCCCGCATATTGGGGTACAACTCAACGTGAACAATGATGGCCCGCCATATGTTTGGCGGGCCTTTGGTTATTTGACGAAAGGATCGCAGCCATGAGCGAGTACGATTCCCAGCGTCCCCAGGATGCGGGCAACGCCGGCGAGACCCAGCAGCAGCCGCGCGTGCAGGTGGAGTCGACGCCTGCCGACACCAACATTCCCTACGTGCAGGCCTACGACACGCAGACCGGAAAGCCGCTGGGCAGCCAGCAGGTTGTAAACAAGCACACGGTGGTCAAGACCAAGACCAAAAAGCTGCCGATCTTTATTACAGCGCTTGCCGGCTGCGCCTGCGGCGCCCTGCTGGTCATCGCGCTCATTATGAGCGGCACGCTCAACATTGGCGGCGGAAAGAATGCCGTGACGGCGGGTGCTTCGGGCTCGTCGACGCAAAAGATTACGATTGATTCCGAGGACACCACGCTGGCCGAGGCCGTTTCTGCCAAGGCCCTGCCCTCCGTGGTTTCCATTACCGCCACTTCGAGCGGCAGCCAGAATGGCTCGCTTTCGCAGTCTGCCGACGAGTCGGATAGCTCGGGCAGCGTCGGTTCGGGCGTGGTGCTCGATACCGAGGGCCACATCCTCACCAACAACCACGTGGTCGATGGCTATGACCAGTACGTGGTGACCATGGACGACGGCACCACCTACGAGGCCGAGTTCGTGGGCAACGACGCCTCGAGCGACCTGGCCGTCATCAAGCTCAAGGACGCCGACGCCTCCAAGCTTACGCCGATCGAAATTGGCGACTCCTCCAAGCTCAACGTTGGCGAGTGGGTTATGGCGATCGGCTCGCCGTTCGGCAACGAGCAGTCTGTCTCCACGGGTATCGTGTCGGCGCTCTATCGTTCCACGGCCATGAGCTCTACCAGCGGTAACACCATCTATGCCAACATGATTCAGACCGATGCCGCCATCAACCCGGGCAACTCCGGCGGCGCGCTCGTCAACGACAACGGTGAGCTGGTGGGCATCAACTCGCTCATCGAGAGCTACTCGGGCTCCAGCTCGGGCGTGGGCTTTGCTATTCCCGTTAACTACGCCAAGAACATTGCCGACCAGATCATCGGCGGCAAGACGCCGGTGCATCCGTACATGGGCGCTACGCTTTCGAGCGTCAACGCGCTCAACGCCCGCACCAACAAGCTGAGCACCGATAGCGGCGCGTATGTGGCGAGCGTCGTTGAGGACGGTCCTGCCGCCAAGGCCGGCATTCAGGAGGGCGACGTCATCACCAAGTTGGGCGACGACGAGATCACGAGCGCCGATGGCCTGATCATCGCGCTGCGCAGCCACGAGGTGGGCGAGAAGGTCGAGATCACGCTCATGCGCGGCAAGGAAGAGAAGAAGGTCACCGTCGAGCTGGGCTCCGATGAGGAGCTGCAGAACCAGCAGCAGGACGACAGTTCGACCGACACCGGCAACGGCGGTATTACCGACGAGCAGCTGCGCCAGTACCTGGAGGAGCTGCTGGGCCAGCAGGGCCAGGGTCAGGGCTACGGCCAGGGTTACTAACGAGCCGTATCGCACATGCCGAAGCCAGAGGGGCTGTCCCGCCAGCGCGGGACAGCCCCTCTTTTCTTATTGATCCGTTGGGGACGGAGGAAAACGGATCACTTGTGGCTGGCAAGAGGCCTGGTTCGTAATGGTCTGGACAGTTAGTTCAGATACGTATAAATCTGGGGCAGCTTGGGATGCGTTTTGAGCAATTTTTGATTGGGATGGGGTTTGAATGGGTGTTTGGGAGGGCGAGCGGGACGTTTACATGGTCTCAGGGAGCCCAAATTAGTTGAAACAGGGGTGTTCGTGCCTAATCCAGCTCTAGGATTTATACGTATCTGAACTAACTGTCCACCCCAGTCTGGCGGCTGCCGATTCGGTGCGGTTTGAGACCGCTATTCGACCCCGTTGCGACCGGTGGTACTCTTGTATCCGTTTGAAATCGAACGAAGGAGTGCCGCTATGGAGCAATCGAGCCTGTTTGGTGACGGCGTGGACATCGATACCGAAACGCCCGCGACCGCGGAAGCCACCGCACCGACCGATGCCCGTGCCCAGGCGGCAGCGCGCGCGGCCGAACTGCGCCACGAGCTCGACTACCACGCCTATCGCTACTACATGCTCGATGCGCCCGAGATCACGGACGCCGCCTTCGACAAAATGCTCGTTGAGCTGCAGGAAATCGAGGCGACCTACCCCGACCTGGTGACGCCCGATAGCTATACCCAGCGCGTGGGCGGCTACGTGAGCGAGCAGTTTACGCCGGTCACGCACATGGCACGCATGTATTCCATGGACGATGCCATGGATCTGGATGAGCTCGACGCATGGCTCCAACGCGCCGAGGATGCACTTGGTGCCGGCAGCGTCACCTATACCTGCGAGCTTAAGATCGACGGCTTGGGTGTGGCGCTTACCTACCAAAACGGCACCTTTGTGCGCGCAGCCACGCGCGGCGACGGTACCACGGGCGAGGACGTGTCGCTCAACGTACGTACCATCAAGGACGTGCCCATGCACCTGTCCGAGCCGGCGCTCGCTCACATGGGTGCCGATCGCGAGCGTACAATCGAGGTCCGCGGCGAGGTCTACATGCCCAAGGGTAGCTTTGTGCGCCTGAACGACGAGGCCGATGCCGAGGGCCGCGACCCCTTCGCCAACCCGCGTAACGCCGCTGCCGGGTCCTTGCGCCAGAAGGATCCCAAGGTTACGGCGCGTCGCGACTTGGCCACCTTTATCTACGCCATCGCCGATACCGACCCGTTGCACGTCCATAGCCAGCGTGAGTTCCTCGATTGGCTGCGCAGCGCCGGCTTTAGCGTCAACCCCAACGTGGCCCGCTGCGCCACGCCGGCCGAGGTCCACGAGTTCTGCGCCCAGGCGCTCGAGCATCGCGGCGACTTGGACTACGACATCGACGGCGTGGTCGTAAAGGTCGACAGCTTTCAGCAGCAGCTCGACCTGGGCTTTACCGCCCGTGCACCGCGCTGGGCCATCGCCTTTAAGTTTCCGCCCGAGGAAAAGCAGACCATCCTGCGCGAGATTCGCATCCAGGTGGGCCGCACCGGTGTGCTCACGCCGGTCGCGGAGTTCGATCCGGTGACGGTCGCCGGCTCCACCATCGCGCGCGCCACGCTGCACAACATCGACGAGATCCGCCGCAAAAACGTGCGCGAGGGCGACACCATCATCGTGCACAAGGCGGGCGACGTGATCCCCGAGGTCGTGGGTCCGGTGCTCGACAAGCGGCCGGCCGATTCTGTCGACTGGCAGATGCCCGAGGTCTGTCCCGTGTGCGGCAGCCCCGTGGTGCACGAGGACGGCGAGGTCGCCTACCGTTGCGTTTCCATCGACTGCCCCGCGCAGCTCAAGGAACGCCTGCTCCACTGGGTGAGCCGCGGCTGCATGGACGTCGACGGCCTGGGCGACGAGATCGTCGACAAGATGATCGCCGCCGGACTGATCCATGATGTCGCGGACTTCTACCAGCTCACGGTCGACGACATCGCCGGACTGGACACGGGGCGCACCTATGCCAGCTCCAACAGCAAAAAGGGCGTCAAGAAGGGTGATCCCATTCCGGTGGGCCTTAAGACGGCCGAGAAAATCATTGCCGAGCTCAACAAGTCCAAGAGCCAGCCACTCGGTCGCGTGCTGTTTGCCCTGGGCATCCGCCACGTGGGCAAGAGCGTGGGCGAGGTCATCGCCGAGCGATTCCTGTCGATTGACAAGCTCATCTTGGCAAGCGAAGAGGATATTGCCGAGTGCGAGGGCATCGGTCCCAAGATTGCGGCGAGCGTCAAGCAGTTCCTGGCCGTGCCCGAGAACCTTGCCGTGCTGGAGCGCCTGCGCCAGGCGGGCCTGTCGCTCGAGGTCGACTTGGGCGCCGCGCACGCGCAAGCCGCAGCCGACGCTGGCGTGGCGGGCGAGCTCGCCGACGCACAGCCACTCGCGGGTCTGACCTTCGTGCTCACCGGCACGCTCGTCAACCGCACGCGCGACGAGGCGGGCGCGGCACTCAAGGTGCTTGGCGCCAAGGTTTCGGGCAGCGTGTCAAAGAAGACGAGCTATCTGGTCGCCGGCCCCAAAGCGGGCTCAAAGCTCACCAAGGCCGAGCAGCTGGGTGTGCCCGTGTTGGATGAGGCGGCACTTGAACAGATTTTGGCGACGGGTAGGGTCCCGGAGGCATAATGATTTGTTGAGGAACTGCGCAGAGGCTCAGTTCCTCAACATCTCCTTATAGTGTTTGCCTGTTCAATTTCGATATCGTTTCCCTCGTATGATCCAGATGCGTCTACCGACTCAAAGCGTGAGTAGGAAACTCTTGTCCCAACTTTGATTTGGGAAAGCTTGTCTTTGATTCGGCCAGATGAGGGGAATGTAATCCGGGTTTGCTTTCCAGCGTCGGTGTAGCGGGGACTGTTGTCTGTTTGGATTACGAGTTCCGTTCCCTCAATAGAATGAACGCTGCCGGCTCCAAAGACAAGGTAATCATCTCCTCCGCTATAGCGGGCTCTATCTGTGCATGAAGAAACGGATGCAAACATAGCGAAAATCACCAATATCGTAACCAGGGCAAAGGCCGTGGTGCCATAGCATTTTGATGGTGCCATCCGGTCTACCAAAAGACTGTTCCGTTCAATTTGACCATATTGGGCGTTGCATAGTTAATCGCTCGGGGATAAGTGTTCCATCCGTCGAATACTTCGAGCCACTGCAGTTCGATGCCAGAGCTTCCATTATGCCCAGTAAAATAGCCAGTTACCGTGACTGTATGACCTGATAGCTCGACGGATCCTTCACTGTTTCGGCTGTTGATCCACATATGATACAAGCCGATATCCCCTTGATCGATAGTTGCTCTGTACTGAGCGAATTGAGGCTGATAACCGAAAAATTGAGTATTAAGTGCTCTACCCTTTTGAGCGGCAAGACTTTTAAACGGAACAATTCCATCTGGGATGATCGTGCTTCCGTACTCGACGCCCTGATCATTGGTCTTATACGTTGTTGTGCCAGTGACGTTCCATATTTCTTTATAATAATCGGGATTAAATTGATTAGCGTTTGAACTGGTGAGACCGTAATGCATTGATACAGCGTACAAGGCAGAAACGACGCATGCATACTTATTAGTGCGGGCTTCAACTAATGATTCCGAGACTCCTCGGAACGGTATTCCGTTTAAATCGTCTATTTGGAAATGCAACATCAAGTCATCTTCATTGATAATGACTGCATCCCATGAAGTTGGGTTATTGCTTTGAGGTGCTATACCCTTTTCGGTGACAATTGGGACAGACCGTATATTGTTATAGTTGGTTACACAGTCTCTAGTTCCTGGCACCAAAGTTCCATATTCAATATCGTTGTACGAAATTAGTACGGTTGGGTTTGTGGCCTGTTGGCCGAAATAAGTTGAAATGGCGTTTGATAGAGAAGCTGAAATCGGGAGAATGGTATCGCCGAGGGTTATCTCCTTCAGAAGCCCAGGATATGATGCGTCAAGTATTAAATAACCGTAAGGGCTTCCTTCCCTTGTGACACTGATTTCATAGCCACAGATAAGGCCGATTTGTTGGCATACGGGAACGATTTGCTCGATCTCTAAGTTCGCGGATCCGTCGACGATGGGCAACAGGGAAAGCGCGTAGTCTTGTGCTAGGTCTGATGTAAAAGCGACGGATGAGTTTGAGTCGGCAGCGAATACTCTTGTTGGGCGTGACGCGGATAAGCCGATGATCGAGGCTAGGCCGAGAAGAAACGAGCGACGTGATTGAACTCTGGGCATAATGTCTCCTGCCTATGGGGGGCAATATGCTGTCATTTTATTTGCTACATAATACAATCTAATTCGGATTAAGGTAAATGGATGGAATTGCTCGATAAATGGTAGTGATTAGCGGACCGGTATCGCGATCCTCGTCACATACGCCCCCGGGTCGTCGCTGATGATGTCGTCGATCAGGGCGATCTCGCGCGAGGGACCGGCGGGTGTCAGGTTGCGCTCGCGCATATAGCTGAGCAGCTGCTCATAGCGTGGGGTTGCTTGCCCGTGCGTGCCGCGAAAGCTAATGGTCAGGCAGCGCGCGGCGGGTCGCGTCTCGAGGTCGCCCACGTAATCATCGGTGTCATCGAGCAGCAAAAAGACCTCGTCGTAGCCATCAAAGTCGCCGGCGGCGAGGCGCTCGGCGCTAATCCCAACGCCCAAGTTGCCCAGAAAGACAAAGGTCTCGTGCTGGCCCTTCTGCAGCTGACGAATCTGCCACTCCAGCGCATAGGCGTCGGTAGGCTTGACGCGTTCGCGCAATACGGCGCAGCGAAGCTCGGGCGCATCGATTGCGCAAATGGTATCGAGCTCGGTGTTCAGGGCATTGTGAAGCAGGGCAAGCCGGTTGTCGATCTTGCGCGACACGCGCTCCAGCTCGCGGCGCTTGCGCTCGATGAGCTCCTGCTGCTGAGCCAGCTGCCGCTGCATAAGGTTCACGTCGCGCGTGGTCACAAACTCACGGATTAGCGCGAGCGGCAAGTCGAGAACACGCAGGTGGCTGATGGTGTTGAGAGTGGAGAGCTGCCGCGATCCGTAGTAGCGGTACCCACTCGCCGGATCGATGTGTGCCGGGTCCAGCAAGCCCATCTGCTCGTAATGGCGCAACGTGCCCACGCTTAGGTTAAACAAGCGCGCCACCTCGCCAATGCGGAGCAGACCCTCGGTATGTTCAGTTGGCGAGTCGGTCATGGCGCCGCTCCTTTCAATGGACGGGGAAGGGGCGCCGAGGTCGTACGACGCAAACGATCCTCTACGCTGCCAACTTGTCAAAAGCCCCACGCCGGTTGAGCACGGTAAACGCGACAACACAGATGACTGCCGACAAAATCGAGCCGCATGGCGAAGCGATGCCCATGGGAAACAGCGTGTCGGAATAGGCGTTCGACAGCAGCCACGCGCCCGGCACGCGAATGAGTGCCACGGCCAGCACGTTGTGCGCAAAGCCGATGTAGCTCTTGCCGTATGCAGCGAAAAAGCCACTAAAGCAAATGTGGATGCCGGCAAAAATCGCGTCGAAAATGTAACTGCGCATATAGCCGGTACCGGCCGCGACGACCGCGGAGTCCTTGGCAAAAAATCCGATAAACGCCGGTGCCACCAGCCACATCAGCACCGTGATCAGGCAGCCATACACCACCGAGATCGTCATGGCGTCTTTGAGCACCTGACGCGCGCGATCGCCCTTGCCCGCGCCGGCGTTTTGCGCCGTGAGCGCGCTGACGGTGGCACCCATGGAACTCGGCACAATGAACAAAAAGCTGATCATCTTTTCGACCAGGCCCACGGCGGCGGCGTCGACGAGCCCTCGGTGGTTGGCGATGACGGTGATAAACATAAACGCCACCTGGATGCAGCCGTCCTGCACGGCCACGGGCACGCCGATCTTAAGAATGCTGCCGAGCACCTCGGGCTGGGGGCGCAGGTCGCTGCGCTTAACGTGGATGTTCGTGCGACGGCTCTTGAGCCACACGAGCGCGAGGGCAACGCTGGCCGTCTGGGCGGTTACCGTGCCGAGCGCCGCACCCACGGGGCCGAGCCCCATGTGGCCGATAAATAGAAAGTCGAGTGCGATGTTGATGATGCACGCCACGCCAATCACGTACATAGGCGAGCGCGAATCGCCCAGCCCGCGAAAGATGGCCGAAAGAATGTTGTATGCGGCGATAAAGGGAATGCCCATAAAGCATATACGCAGGTAGGCGGCGGTGCCTTCGACTGCCTCGGGCGGCGTGCCAATGAGTGCCACGATCTGCGGGCACAGTGCGAGCAGGATAGCGGCCAGCACCACCGAGACACCCATAAAGAGCGTGATGGTGTTGCCGATGGCGGTCTCGGCACGGTCGAAGCGACGCGAGCCCACGGCGTGGCCGACGATCACCGTCGTTCCCATGGCCAGGCCCACGAGCGTCACGGTAATGATATAGAGCGTCTGCGCGCCATTGCCCACGGCGGTGATGCCGGCGGCGCCGCTAAACTGCCCCATCATGTACAGGTCGGCCATGCCGTAGAGCATCTGCAAAAAATACGAGAGCATATAGGGCAGGGCAAAGACCGCGATGGTCTTAAGGACATTGCCGCGTGTGAGGTCGTGTTCCATGGGCGGGGCTTTCTGGCTGGGTCTGTTTACGTACCAGTGTAGTGAAAACCCTACAACGATTGTAGAGTCAAGGTCCATGTTGCCGGTGGGGCGAAAAAACCGCGCCTTCAATCATTTCCATTTGAATACGGGCACGCGCCGTGTGGGCTTAGCGCCTGCGCCAACCTTGCAGAAATCGATTTTGGAACACTTGACACCATCGCTCGGCGCGCAATAATACGTGCGTTTGCGAACAATGTTTGATGGGGGATGAACCTGCGTGCGCAATCTCAAAATACTGTTTTCCTACCTGGGGGCATACCGTCGCGATGCCATTCTCGGCGTGATGTCCGTCTCGGTCGAGACCGCGCTCGAGCTGTTTATCCCGGTCATCATGGCCAACATCATCGACGTGGGCGTGCCCACGGGAGACGTCAATTACATGCTGTTGCAGGGCGCGTGCATGCTGGTGTGTGCCGCGTTTTCGCTGGTACTGGGCCTGGGCTACGCGCGCACGTCAGCCCGCGTGGCCTCGGGCCTGGGTGCTAACCTGCGCGAGGCCGAGTATCGCAAGATCCAGACGCTCGCCTTTGGCAACCTGGACAACTACGACGCCAGCTCGCTTGTCACCCGCATGACTACCGACATCACCGTCATCCAAAACGCCATCGGCAACGGTTTCCGTCCCATGGTGCGCGGGCCGGTAAATCTGGTCATGGGCCTCGTCTACGCTTTTGCGCTCTCGCGCGAGCTTGCGGCGGTCTTTGCCGTCATTCTGCCGATGCTCGCCATCGTGCTCGGTATCATTACCGTGCGCGTGAGCCCGCTCTACCGCCAGCTCCAGACCTCGATGGACCACCTTAACGGCGTGGTGCAAGAGGACCTTACCGCCGTGCGCGCCGTGAAGGCTTACGTGCGCGCCGAGCACGAGTGCGACAAGTTCGACACCGTCAATACCGAGCTCGCCGGCACGGCGACCAAGACCTTCGGCACCGCCGTGCTCAACCTGCCGGTGTTCCAACTCTCGATGTACGTGGCTGCGCTCTCGATCCTGTGGATTGGCGGCCGCATGATCATCGAAGGTCGCTTGGGCGTGGGCTCGCTCACGGGCTTTATGAGCTACGTGCTGCTGATCATGAACTCGCTCATGATGATTTCCAACGTGTTTTTGCTGCACACACGCGCTCTTACGAGTGTGGGCCGTATCGCGGAGGTGTTCGATGAGGAGCCCTTTATCGCCAACCCTGTGGGAGACCTCGCGACTGCGGCGCCAGCGGACGGCAGTATCGAGTTTCGCGACGTTTCCTTTAAATACCGCGCGGATGCAGCCGAGGATGTGCTCGAGCATATCGACCTTCGCATCGAGAGCGGCTCGACGGTGGGCATCCTCGGCGGCACGGGCTCGGGCAAGAGTTCGCTTGTGCAGCTGATTGCGCGCCTGTACGACGCCACCGAGGGCGCCGTGCTTGTGGGCGGACGCGACGTGCGCGACTATGACCTTGCGACCCTACGTGATGCCGTGGGCATTGTGTTGCAAAAGAATGTGCTGTTCACGGGCACCGTGCGCGAGAACCTGCAGTGGGGCGCGCCCGATGCTACCGACGAGGAGCTGCTGCGCGCCTGCCGGGCGGCATGTGTGGACGAGTTCCTGGATCGCATCGGCGGACTGGACGGAGAGCTGGGCCAGGGCGGTGCCGGCGTCTCGGGCGGACAAAAGCAGCGCCTGTGCATCGCGCGCACGCTGCTCAAGCATCCGCGCGTGCTCATTTTTGATGACTCCACCAGCGCGGTCGATATGGCGACCGACGCTAAGATTCGCGAGCACATCGCCCGGATTTCCGATACGACCGTGCTCATCATCGCCCAGCGCATCGCGAGCGTCATGGATGCCGATCGCATTGTGGTGTTGGACGACGGTCGTGTCCACGGCGTGGGCACGCACGAGGAGCTGCTGGCGGGCGACAACATCTACCAGGAGATTTACGCCTCGCAGATGGAGTTTGCGGGGAACGCGGACGCCGGCGACGGCAGCGACGATGGTTGCGCGAATGATCCGTTTTCCTCCGTCCCCGGAGGATCGCCCTTGGAAGGGGGTGAGCGCCATGCCTAAGACCGCAGCCCAAGCACGCCCGGCCGACCTCAAGCGCACCGTGCGCCGCCTGCTCTCCTACATGGGGCATGCCAAGTTCTCGTTGCTCGCGGTGGGCGTGCTCGCCTCCGTTGCCGCCATCGCGAGCCTCGCCGGCACCTACATGGTGCGCCCCATCGTTAACGGTTTGGCTACGGGCGGGGAGGAACTGCTCGCCAAGCAGGTCATCCTGACGGCGATCATCTACGCCGCGGGCGTGCTCTCGGCCCTGGGCTACTCACAGATCATGGTGCGCGCGGCCCAACACGTGGTGTCCGATATTCGCCGCGACCTGTTCGCGCACATCCAGACGCTGCCGCTCAGTTATTTTGACAGCACGCGCTCGGGCGACATCATGAGTTTTTTCACCAACGACGTCGACACCGTCTCCGAGGCGCTTAACAACAGATTTGCCAACGTGATTCAGGCCGCCATTCAGGTTGTGGGCACCACGGCTATGCTCATCATCCTTAACTGGCAGCTCACGATTATCACACTCGTGTGCGATGCGGCCATTGTGCTGTATGCGCGCTACTCGGGCGCGCGCTCTAAGCGTTTCTTTGCTGCCCAGCAGGCATCGCTTGGCGACCTGGACGGATATATCGAAGAGATGGTCTCGGGTCAAAAGGTCATCAAGGTCTTTAACCGTGAGGCAGCGAATGTCGCCGGCTTCACCTGCCGCAACGACGAGCTTCGCCGCACCGGTACCGCCGCCGTGAGCTATGCCAACTCCATGGTGCCCATGACCGTCGTGATTGGCTACGTCAACTATGCCATCGTCGCCGTGGCGGGCGGCATGCTCTGCATCAAGGGGCTCGCCGATGTGGGCGCGCTTGCAAGCTACCTGGTCTTTGTGCGCCAGGCCGCCATGCCCATCAACCAGTTTACGCAGCTCGGCAACTTCTTGCTCAACGCGTTGGCCGGTGCCGAGCGCCTGTTTGCGGCTATGGACCTTAAACCCGAGGTGGACGAGGGCTGCGTGGAGCTGGTGCAGACGGGCGACGCCGCGTGGGCGTGGAAGATTCCCGAGGGCCAGGGCGTGGGCGCGTACGGGCATCTGCATGATGTGACAGCCGTTGATGAGTCGGGCCGCGCGGTGGCTGCCGACGGCACCGAGCTCACGTGCGACTTGGTCCCGCTTGCCGGCGACGTGCGCTTCCATGCCGTGGATTTTTCCTACGTGCCAGGTGCGCGCGTGCTCACGGACCTCAACCTGTTTGCCAAGCCGGGGCAAAAGATCGCGTTTGTGGGCTCGACGGGCGCCGGCAAGACGACTATTACCAACCTCATCAACCGCTTCTACGAGGGCGATGACGGCGAGATCACGTACGACGGCATCGACGTCAAGCACATTGCCAAGGCCAGCCTGCGCGGGTCGCTCGGCATTGTGCTGCAGGACACGCACCTGTTTAGCGGCACCATTGCGCAGAACATCCGCTTTGGCAAGCTCGACGCGACCGAAGAGGAGGTGCGCGCCGCTGCCGAGGCCGCCTGCGCCGACCCGTTTATCCGCCGCCTGCCGCGGGGCTACGACACACCGGTCACGGCCGATGGCGCCAACTTGTCGCAGGGCCAGCGCCAGCTGCTCGCCATCGCGCGCGTGGCCGTCGCTGACCCGCCGGTGCTCATCCTAGATGAGGCCACAAGCTCCATCGACACGCGCACCGAAAAGCTCATCGAGCGCGGTATAGACCGCATCATGCGCGGACGCACCACGTTTATGATTGCGCACCGCCTGTCCACCGTCCGCGACGCCGATGCCATCATGGTCCTCGAACACGGCCGCATCATCGAACGCGGCACCCACGAGGAGCTCCTCGCTCAGCACGGTGAGTACTGGCGGCTCGCACATGGCTTAAAGGAGCTAGATTAACCCGCCGGGGCGCAGTTGACCCTGGCCCTCCGCGTCCCTCACCCCGCCTCAAACCGTCCCAACATTCGACGTTTATTGCCAAAATCGGGAAAAGCATCGAATGTTGGGACGGTTTTTCTGTCATCCGATCGAGTGGAATCGCTAACTTGCATGCGAAGGTGTGCGAATCCGCGAGCAGGGGAATAAGGTTGGTTATCCGACCCATTGGAGAGCTCATGGACCTGCCGATCGTCCTGTCCCATAAGACCGCCTGGCTGTACCACAACGTGGTGCGCCCGTCCGAGCCGCTTCCGCGATCAAGCAGCCTATACGATGAGGATTCGATTGCCGACGAGGCGGAGCCAGCCGCAGCCCTGCCCAAATTGGGACTCGATGCCAAGGGGCTGAGAATATCTGCGGCGGTCGGGATTGTTACCGACTACCTGGTCTCACTTGGTATTCCACATGAGGAGCTCGATTGTATTGACACGCTGGTTAGCTTCGATTTCGAGCGCTCTCGGCCGGCGGGTCTCCGACGCCATGTGTTTGGGGCGCCCATACCCTCGGGTTATCTTATCGAGGTGGCAGAGGGTCTCTTGGTGGTCGATGAGGCCATGTGCTTTGTCCAGGCAGGTTCGTGGATGAGTGAGCCCGAGCAGCTGGAATATGGGTATGAAATCTGCGCCCGATACCATTTGAATCATTTGTCGTCAGGCGACTACATCGAGATGGGGCAGAGGTATACCGTTGCCGACTTGATCGCTTATTGCGATGAGAATCGATCTCGTCAGGGGGCTACACGTGCGGCTGCCGTGCTCAAACGCGTGCACGATGGCGCGCGGTCGCCCATGGAGACGGCCACCGCAATCATGGTCGTCGCGAAGCGTTCGCAGGGCGGGCTCGGGTACACCAGGGTCGAGCTCAACCATCGGATCGATGTTCCCAACGAATTCAAATATCTCGCTAAGGCCGGGTATTTCGAGATCGATGTATATGCACCTGCGAGCGGTACGGGGATTGAATACAACGGCTCGGACCATCTCGATAAACAGCGCAGTGCGTCGGACGCGGAGCGTATGACCGTGCTGAGCGCGCTGGGCTTTAGGATGATCGTCCTCACCGGGACCCAGTTTGCCAACCGGCTGCAATTGCATCGGGCGATAAACGCCATCGCGCTCGCTATGGGCCTTAAGTGCGACCGAAGCGAAGCGTTCCAGAAACGGCAGAATGACCTGCGGGAATTCGTGATTCGCCACTGGAACGGCGGCCTCTAGGGGCGTCTAGCTCGTCTTTCGAGCTCTGCGAACACCTAAACCGTCCCAACATTCGACGTTTTTTGCCAATATCGGGAAAAGCATCGAATGTTGGGACGGTTTGAATGCTGAGGATGGGCCCGGGAAGCCTTCTTGCTCGAATGGCCTGTCCTGTCGTACGCGTGTCGGCCCGGTTCCCGTGTGCGGTATTATGTTCCCTGAAGAATAATGGCCTGCGCGAGGGGAGGATTGCGTGGACGAGCGCACGCAACATGACGGTTTTGGCCGCGACATCAACTACCTGCGCATTGCCGTAACCGACAAGTGCAATTTCCGCTGCATCTACTGCATGCCTGCCGACGGCGTGGCGCCGCGCGCGCACGATGAGCTACTCAGCGCCGAGGAAATTGCCCGCTTTGTGCGTCTGGTGGCGGGGGAGGGCATTCGCCGCGTGCGCCTGACGGGTGGCGAGCCGCTGGTCAGCCGCCGCATTATCCCGCTCATTCGTGACATCCGCGCGATTTCGCAGATCGAGGACATCTCGCTCACCACCAACGGCGCTCTGCTGCCCAGGCTGGCACCGCAGCTCAAAGATGCCGGGCTCGACCGTGTCAACATTTCGCTCGATACGCTCGACCCTACACTCTTTGGAAAGATCACGCGCCTGGGTCGGTTCGAGCAAACCATGGCTGGCATCGACGCGGCGCTTGCTTGGGGGTTCGAGCCGGTTAAGGTTAACTGTGTAGTGGTCCGCCGCCTCAACCAGGACGCGGGGGCTCTCGCGCGGCTGACCGTCGACCGCCCCATTCACCTGCGCTTTATCGAATACATGCCCATCGGCGACGAGCACACGAGCTCGCATTGCGCCGTTGATCCGCATGCGCCCACGCTCAATCCCGAGTTGTGGGACGCGAGCGACACCGTGCCGAGCGACGAGCTGCGGGCGCGCATCAATGCCGGCGCCGCTGCGGTGGGCCTGGGTGAGCTTGAGCCGCTTGACATCAACGACGCTCCCGCCGGCGCCGGTCCCGCGCGCTACTGGCGCTTTCCGGGCGCGGCGGGCACGGTCGGTTTCATTAGCGCTATGTCCAACCATTTTTGCGCGAGCTGCAATCGTCTGCGCCTGACGGCCGACGGCAGCGTGCGCCCCTGCCTGTTCAGCGATGCCGAGTATTCGGTGCGTGAGGCGCTGCGCCGTGGTGATGATATGCAGGTACTTTCGATTTGGCGCGATGCCGTGGCCCACAAACCGCAGGAACACGCGATAATTGAGGGCACGCAACGATTTATGTCCCAAATCGGAGGATGATCATATGGCCAAGAGCAGGTACGCCGATGCCACCAAAGCCGCTCGCAGGGCCGCGATGTCTGCCCACAAAGCCACGTCTGCCAACAAAGACGCCGCGTCCGCGGCCGTGCAGCCGTCCGTGAGCGACAACGACACCGACTCCACCCGCGACGCACGCCGCGACGA
Source organism: Collinsella sp. (assembly GCA_046979165.1). Classification (GTDB taxonomy): domain Bacteria; phylum Actinomycetota; class Coriobacteriia; order Coriobacteriales; family Coriobacteriaceae; genus Collinsella. Next base: position 68,026 of record JBKWJT010000002.1, on the reverse strand, counting down.
GCTGACGCACGTGGACGCCAAGGGCGAGGTGCGCATGGTCGACGTGTCTGACAAGGCCGAGACGCACCGCATCGCCATCGCCGAGGGCACCATCCTCATGCATCCCGAGACGCAAGCCATGGTGCTGCAGGACCGCGCCAAAAAAGGCGACGTGCTTGCCTGCGCACGCGTGGCGGGCATTATGGCCATCAAACGCACGAGCGACATCATCCCCATGTGCCATCCATTGCTCATTACCAAGAGCAAGTGCGACATTGCGCCCATCGCTGCGGCAGGAATGCCGGCCGAGGACGCGCCCGAGGGCTGGGCGCCGGCGCGTCCGGACGGACAGGTCGGCTTCCATGTGCTGGTCACGGCCGGTGTGACGGGCAAGACCGGCATTGAGATGGAGGCACTGACCGGTGCGAGTGCCGCATGCCTGACCATCTACGACATGTGCAAGGCCGTTGATCGTGGTATGGAGATCGTCGATGTGCGCCTGCTGCACAAGGAGGGCGGACGCTCGGGCGTGTGGGATCGCGCGGAACGTCAAGCTGCTGCTGCCGAGGCCGCCGCTACTGATGGCACCGTGCCCGCGAGCGCATCCGCCCCGGCCGTGCCCGCAGCTCCCACTCCGGCCGCCCCAGCAATCGCGTTTATCGGTTACCAGAACTCGGGCAAGACCACACTTGTCGAGAAGGTCATTGCTGAGCTTACCCGCCGTGGCCTGCGCGTGGGCTCGCTCAAGCATCATGGACATCACGGCTTTGATATCGACGTGCCCGCCAAGGATACCTGGCGCCATCACCAGGCGGGATCCAAGCACGTGGGTCTCATTTGCGCCACGCGCTGGGCGGAGTACGCCGACACGCGCGAGGAGGACGAGATGCCCGCGCGCGAGCTGCTGTCGCGCTACAGCGATGTCGACGTGGTAATCATCGAGGGCTACAAGACCGAGGGCTTCGACAATATCGTGGTTGCGCGCTCCGGTGTCGACCGTCTTCGCGGTAAGAGCTCGCTCGATCTGGTCGACGGCCGCACGCTGGCCTTAGCCTGCAACGAGGCCCTGGCGCGCCAGGCCTTCGACGCCGGCTTCGCGACCCGAGCCATCAACATCAACGACGCCCGAGCCATCTGCGACCTGATCCAAGACCACCTTCAGGCTTGACGCTGCGCCGGCCCCAAGCACCCCATCTCGCCCCTCAAGCCGTCGCTCGCGTACCAAAGTGCGCGTCGCTCCTCTTTCGGGGCGACCTGGGGCACTTGGAACCGGCTCGCTACGCTGCCATATCATTGGGCCACCACAGGCAGGCACCTTTGTGGTGGCCTTTGCTTTGGTAGATTTTTGGGACATGCCTTAAAATCTACCAAGTAGTTCATCCGGGCGAAGACGGAGAGAAGGGGCCCGATGCGTCCTTAACGTTACATACAGAAAGATTGAGTCGATGGTCGGCGGTCAATGCCTGCGGCCCGTATTCGTATGCAACAAGGAGCCCACATGTCTACATCTCCATTTCCTAAATCCCAACCATCGCTGTCCGCGCGGGCCAAGCGCCTGGTGGCAATGCGATTTCTCATCTACACCGGCTTCCAGACCAGCTACTTTATCGGCGTTATCGGAACGCTCACCTATGCGGACGGCGCTTCGGTCGTCGCGACGTCGCTGGCCGTCATGTTTATGAACGTCTTCGTGATCCTGGGGTCCTTTGCGGGTGGCGCGGCGCTCGACGCCTGGGGTCCGCGCCGCCATTTCTGGCTGAGCATCGTCGGCACACTGGCAACGGGCGCGGCGATCATCGCCTTTGGCGACGCGACCGAGACGGTCCTTGCCGGCGCGGTACTCTTGGGCTTTGTAATGGGATTCGCCCAGCCCATCGCCACGTCCTATCCGGCCTATCTCACCGACGACCCTGTCGAGCTCAAAGACATCAACTCCACCATCACCATGTTCTCCAACGTGAGCATCATCGTTGGCCCCACGCTGGGCGGCTTTGCCGCGGCGGCTGCATCGTCGCGCGCGGTGTTCGTGCTCATGATGCTCTTTACAGTGCTGGCGCTCGTCGCTGGTTGGGGCTTTAGGCCGCAAGCAGGTCGCGTCGCCGCGCGCGAAAGTACTCCCGCGGATAGCAGCACAACGGCAAGTACTGCCAGTCAAAGCTCCGACTTCAGTAAATCCACCCGTGCAACCTTCGCGACCAGCATCAAGACGGTTTTTACCAACAGCGTCCTCGCCCTGCTGTTCTTCATCATCTTCCTCTCGAACTTTGGCTACGGCGCCTTCGATCCGCTGGAGTCGTTCTTCTATCGCGATGTCCTGCACGTCGGTGTCGAATGGATGGGCTGGCTCTCGTCGGCCTGCGGTGTGGGTGCAGTGCTGGGCGCTGTACTCGTGCTCCGCTTGCCGTCGCGCTTCGTCAGCCTCAAAACGCTGCTCGTGGCACTCATGTCCGTAGGCCTGGGAAGCCTACTCTACGTGGGAACGCCGTACGTGGGCGTAGCCCTTGTCGGCCAGATTGTCCTGGGCGTGGCCTGGGGTGTCGTCAACCCGCTCCACAACACTATCGTGCAAACGACGGCTCCGCTCGAACAGCTCGGTCGCGTGAACTCGGTCATGGGTTTTGGCAACATGTTCGCCGGCGTGGCCCCGCTGGCGATTGCCCCGTGGCTGGCGGCGACGTTTGGTGTGCAGCGGACGCTCGTAGGGGCGGGCATGGTCGTGACGGCGGTTCCCGCGGCGTTGCTGCTGTTTGGACGCCGGCATTTTGATCGTGCCGCAAGGCAGTAAAAACCATCACAACATTCGATGAAAATCGCGATTTTGCCGAATAACGTCGAATGTTGTGATGGTTTGCGCCCCGGGCCAGGCCACCCTTCGGGTCCGGCCACCACAAAGGGGCCGGGCACCTTTGTGGTGGTTTTTGCTTTGACGGGCCGCGCCTGCGCCTTGGTATACCATGTACGCCGTTCACGAATACACCCCACACCGCCGCGCAACTCAGAAAGGCCCCCATGGACACCTCCTTCAGCCACATCAAAGCCGTGTTCTGCGATATCGACGGCACGCTGCTCACGAGCCAGCACACGGTGTCCCCGCGCACCGTGGCGGCGATTCGCGCCCTGCGCGAGCGCGGCGTGCTCTTTGGCCTGTGCACTGGGCGCGATGCCCACGCGACCGAGGCCATGTACGAGCTCTGGGGCATCGAAGGCCTGGTGGACGTGATGGTGGGCTGCGGTGGTGCCGAGGTCATCGACCGTGCGCACGACATCAACGAGCTGAGCTATCCGCTGCCGGGCGAGACCATCGCGCGCATCTGCGAGCACATGGCGGACCTTCCGGCAACGCCCGTCTGCCCCCGAGACGGCGTGTTCTACGTGCCCGAGAGCAACGCGTGCGTCGAGCACCTGTCGCGCGTCGACGGCGTGCCCTACAAGGTGGTCGATTTTGCCGAGTTCTTGCGCGAGCCGCAGCCCAAGGTGATGTTTACCATGGCGCCCGAGGTAATGCCGCGGGTGATTGAGCGGGCGTCGACGTTTGCCGATGACACTGTTAAGGCGGCGGCTCTGCAAACCACGCAGCGGCTCTACGAGTTCATGGATCCGCGCGTGTCCAAGACGCGCGGCCTTGTGCGCGTGGCGGAGCTCAACGACATGGAGCTCCAGGACATCTGCGTGTTTGGCGATGCGGACAACGACACCTGCATGGTGGCTGACGCCGGCGTGGGCGTGGCCATGGCAAATGGCAGCGACGCCACCCGTGCCGCCGCCGACTTTGTAACCGCGAGCAACGACAAAGACGGCATCGCGATCTTTATCGAGGAACATCTGCTGTAGCACAGGGGGGGGAGAACCACCACAAAGGGAGCAGGCACCCTTGTGGTGGCCTCAGGCGATTTGGGCGAATTGATGCCTAAAAACTGCGCACAAATTCAAATTTGGTTGTATGAACATCTCACTTCTAACTACTGATGGGTTAAAGATATTCCCATCAATTTGGTAGTCTATTCCTCCCGGTTAATGATCTACCGTTCACGGTCGATTTTCGACCGTTCACAGGATGCTTGCTCTTGAGCAAAATGTTGTGCAAATAAATAAAATGCTATTAAAAAACTGATAACTAACTTAATTACCAGTAGAAACAGATATTTCAGAGCGAATAAACGAAAGCAAATCTGAGTAAATGTCAAGAGAATTGAGAACTGGCTACAAAAATGTCGGTTTTGTTGCTCGGATGTTTAAACAATAGTTACAATAGTATTACTACGCGAGCGCAATTACAGATTGCGCAGATACGTTTGATAGTGAAAGAGCAAGATCGCGGTCTCTTGGGGAGGAGACATCGATGAAAGCGAATTCAGAAAAAACTAAGCAGAGTAAAAAAGCGACGCGCCGTGTACTGGCAGGCGTTTTGTGCGGAGCCTCCGTTTTGAGCCTGGTACTGTCGCTCGTCATGCCTCCGATCTCGCAGGCCATTGCCAACGATGCCCAGACGGTTTCTGCCGAGGAAACTGTGATGGGGGGGTGTTCCTATAGTTTTGTCAACTGGGAAATGCTGCCCGCGCGACTGAATCGCGGCATGCTGACGCCAGGCCATTCGGCCGGTGGGCTCCAATCTGTTCGGTGCGCTTCGGCTAGGCGGCGTAAGGCACCCTGTCCCGCATGACCGCGTAGATGACCTTCAGCCTCTTTCGCGCCAGCGCCTTGAGCGCCTTGCCGTGCGACATGCCCCGCTCCCGGCACCTGGTGTAGTAGTCGCCCCATCTCCCCTCTGTCCGGGTAAGGCAGTTACATGAGAATATGAGCAGGTTCTTCAGCCTCTTGTTGCCTTGGCGCGATGCCGTCACCGAGGAGATCGAGGTTCCCGACTGGCGGTTGCGCGGCGCCAGGCCGCAGTACGACGCGAGCCTGTCGTGACTGGGGAAGTCTTCGATGTCGATGGAGATCGCAAGCTCGGAAGCGGTTTTGGGCCCGATACCCGGCACCGTCAGGAGGCATCGGTAGGTATCGTCGCCCTCGAGCAGGGCGGAGATCTCCGCCGTGATCGCCTCGATCTCCGCCGAGTTCTCGGATATCCTGCGCGCGAGCAGCTTCACCGCCCGGTCCTCGGCGGCGACGACCGACGCATCCGGCCTTGTCGAGGAGGCTGTCGAGCGGACGAGGGCCTCGATCTTGCCGCGCGCCGCCCCGCGCGTGAGCGCCGCCGCCCTGCGGGGCCCGGCGTCGGCCACCGACCAGGCCCCGCCGAGGGATGCCATGAGCCTCAGCTGGGGCCCGTCGGACAGGTCGACCAGAGCCTCGAAGGCGGGGCACGATTCCAGCAGGATGCTGCGCAGCCGGTTCTTGTTCCTAGTGTTCTCGCAGGTCAGGAAGTTCCTCTGGGCGGCCAGCGCCCTCGCCGCCGCGATCGTCGGGCCTGGGTCTCCGACCGGCAGGAGCGCGTCGGGGATGCCAAGCGCCGTCTTCGCGATGACCATCGCGTCTCGCTCGTCGGTCTTGGCGTCGCCGGCGAAGAGCCTGGCGGCCCCGTGCGCCGCGAGTCCCGGCAGGTACGCCGCCGACATCCCGGCCGCCCTGGCGCGGGCGAGCGCGAGGGCGCCTATGTTGCGCGACTGGTCGACGACCACGAGCGCGTCGGGGAAGCGGCCGAACAGCGAGTCCAGGTCTCCCTCCCTGTTCGCGACGGGGGCGCTCAGCAGCACTTCGCCGTCTCGGGTCGCGACACATGCCCAGTGGGACGATTTCCCGACATCGAGCCCGATGACGGCTTCCGGCATTCTAGTTGGTGCCACGGTGGTATCCTCCAATCGGTAGGCCGATCGGAACCCCTCCCCGCGACACCCACATTACCTGGCCGTGGCGCTTGCGCCCGGCAGTTTCCTATCAGTCGTCCGGAGCGGCGAGCGCCCCCGGTGGCAACACCCCCCGGGCCCTCTACGGGGCAGGGGCAGACGGCCATCCGGAGGCGCCCGATCGGCGGCCCCTCGGGGCTTGCCCGTATCGTAGGCAATGCGCCGAATGCTCGCCATCGAATTTTATCGATAGCCTATTTCAGACTGTAATGGGTTCCTCAAGTGAGTCTACTGATGTAGACAACACCAACAACGGGGATACCGAAAACCAGAATAGCGACGATGCAGAGGGTGACGAAGCCGACCCTTCAAATGGTGTTGAGCAGGGTCAGTCTGGGGATCAACCTGAAGGTAAGCTGAAGGTCGAAGATAACGAGCCGGCAGATGGCAACGCTGTGATGGCGGCCACGGAAGGCGAGCAAACCGAAGCGGCGCCCGACGAGATAAAAAACCTTGACGATTTAAAAACCAAGTTGGCGAATGCAAGCGGTGTTGCTAGCTTCAAGCTTATGAATGATGTCGAGACCAACGAGACAATCGCGCTTAGCAAGGACGGCAGCAATATCACGCTGGATTTAAATGGCTGCAAAATTAAGCATACAAGTCAGAACCAGCCCCTATTCAACATAACCGGCGGTGCAACGTTGACTGTCAAGGACGGTCAGCAAGTTGCCGCGACAGAGATTACGACTTCTCAAACAAATAAATGCGGCAATCTCGCTTTAATGGAATACGATACTTCCAATGGCATTCCGACTGGCCTTACCTACTACGTAACCGAATCGGTCGCAAGCGGAACCCGTACAACCGAGACTCTTAAGGCGTATAAGGCTCATGTCAAGGGTGCCATCGTGGCGTGCTCAGGCTCAAAGGACTTGAGGCTCATCGTAATCAATAGCGGTGGCCACCTCAATCTTGAGAGTGGCATGATTACGCAGGATAAAAACAACTGTGTCAAAAATTTGGTGTACGCAGCGGGCAGTTCGGCCATCAGTGTGGACGGCGGGTATGTCTGCGGCGGATATTGTCCGGAAAACGCCGCTGGTGCGGGTATTTCTGTCGAGGAGAACTCAACTCTTGACATCTCTGGCGGCGTAATCGCTGGTAACTATGCCCCCAGTGGCGGCGGCGTTTATGCCCGGAATTCTACGGTAAACATGGTTGACGGTATTATCTCCGGTAACGGTACAAATAATAATCAATTCGGTTATGGCGCGGGAATTTGTGCTGAGTACTCTAATGTGAACATTACGAATGGTTACATTACTAACAACAGTTATCAGCACTATATCGATCAAGAAGGCAACACGAAGCATCTCGGTAACGGTTGCCACGGTGGCGGTGGTATTGCTGCTTGGAATGGCGGCAGTCTCACAATTGTAGGCGGCTACATCACGGGCAACTACTCTGCCGAGGCTGGCGGCGGCGTTTATGCTGGCGTTTGGAATAAACCTCTTTCCGGATTTACGTTTTCTGGTGGAATCATCGCTAGCAATGTGGCGCAAAACTCAGAGGGTGGCGGCATCCGTATCGCTGCGCCTACAGTTGGCGAATTTAATGTGAGCGGCAAGAAAGCCTACATCACTAACAATACGACCAATACCACCAACGACTGGGGTGGCGGTGGCGTATTCGTCCAGGGCGGCGGCGAAAACGTTCAGGCGGCAAGTCTCGAGATATTTAACGCTCTGATTACCAAGAATGATGCCCAGGGCTTTGGCGGCGGCTTTGCCGCCTGCCCGACCGGCATGACGGCGATTACCGACACCAATGGTATTGCGATTTTTGGCAACACTGACGCAAACGGTGCGCATCGATCGCATGGCACCCACGAGAAGACCGATGACGCGGATGAAAACAAAGGCGGCGAAATAACTGATGATTTTAAAAAAGCCGGTCACCAGGATCTTTTTCTTATTCGCGATAGCGCTAACGCTGAATCGCTGCCGTATATCGCTGCCGTAACTGGACAAATGCTTGGCGGCGGTGCTGCTAACTGGTCGGGCACGATCGACAAAACACCAACGTCTATCGGCAAGTACGAGGGCGCCCAAGCTAAGTACATGATTGGCCTTAAATCTGATCCGATTCAGGAAGATATGGATGCTGCTATCGCGGCTGCGTCCCTCTTCATCACGGGCAACAGATCCAACATTCACGGTGGCGGCATCATGACCAATGGAGACGTTGTCGCCGGCTCCACCACGGAAGTGAAGGTTTATCCCAAGATGAAGCTCAACGGCATTAAGAAACTGACGGGCCGCGCGCTTAAGGCGGGAGAATTCAAGTTCCAGCTCTTGAAGCCGGGCAAGGATGGTAAGGCCCCTAGCTTTATTGATGGCAAATTGCAGCTCAATGACTGCTCGGTGGTCGATACGGTGGAAAACGATGAGAAAGGAAATTTCACCTTTGATCTGGGTGAAGTTTATGCTGACGACGCTCTTGTTTACTACTTGGTAGAGGTTCCAGGCACGGACAAGGACGTTAATTACGACAAGGCTATCTACAAGATAGATCCTACGGTCACAGAGGATTCGACCAGGATGCACGAGGTGCTTGGTATTAAATACAGGTACTACACGGTAAGTAACGTGAAGATCACCAAGATGTCTGATGGCACTACTGAGCCTGAGACCGTGGTTACCCCAACGTCTGAAGGCGACGTTGCATGCGTTGCACTTACTAAAGGTGCGACTTTCACCAACACCCAGTACACCTCCATCGGCTCTTGGACTCCCAAGGCGACTAAGGTCGTTGAGGGTGGCGAGATGAAGGAGTTTACGCTCGAGTTTGCGGATAACGAGAAGTTCGATAACGCTGAGACGGTTAATACGACGGCTGGCAGCGACAAGTCCCAGATGCTTAAGTTCCCCAAGATCGAGTACGACCTTAACAGCCTGAAGCAGAGCGATTCTGATGTTCCGGGCCGTGGCGCTTCCAAGACCTTCACGTACTATATGCGCGAGAAGAACGATAGCTCGATTTTCTCGCATTACAAGTTCGATAAGTCAGTCTATAAGTTCACGGTTGTTGCAACGGACAAAACCGATGGAGCCATTGACTGCCAGGTGACCTACAGGAAGGGAACCGTTGACTCCGATGGCAAGTGGGTGGCAGACGCTAGTAGCGCAGATCACAAGCTCACCGACGCTGACATCCCCGCCTTCACCAACACCTACTCCACCTCTTTGCCCCTTTCTGGTATGTCGGGCGTCACTCTGACGTACCTTGCCGGCGCGGCGGTGCTTTGCGCTGCTGCGGCCTGGATGCACATTCGTCGCAAGGCGAATGCGAAGGGGGGTGAGCGTCGTGAATAAGAATGTTAGCTCCTTCCCGATCTTGTTTGCGCTGCTTGCCCTCTTGATCGGCACCTGCGCGGTTGTGTTCCCCGCTTCCGCGCAGGCCGCGCCGACCCCGACCGGTTCCATCACGGTGAGCGGCACCGTGGCGCGCAGCTACGACGCCTACCAGATCTTTAGCGCCAACGTCGTCGACGGCGACAGCGACGCCAAGATCGCCACCGAGCTCGCCTGGGCAAGCGACGCCGTGCGCGACGCCGCGCTGCCTGTGCTGCACAGCGCCGGCATGCCCAATTCCCAGACCACCGCGCAGGAAGCTGCCGAGTGGCTCAACACCGATTCCCACCTTACGAGCGCGCTGAGCGCACAGCTCGCTCGTTCCCTCCAGAGCTCTGGCGCCGTGTTCGTGGCCCTTAACGCGGGTACGGCGGCCGAGCTGCACTGCGGCTACTGGCTCATCGTCGCCGACGACGACGCCATCGCCCAAGGCGAGGTCGGCACCGCGCCGATCATGGCCCTGGTGGGCGGCAGCGCCGTCACCGTCAAGCCCAAAGCCGCGACGCCCAAGGTCCAAAAGCACGTGCTGGAGGACAGCACCGCCGCATGGCAGAAGGCCGCCGACGCCACGGTCGCCGACGACCTGTACTGGCGCCTCTCTGCCACGGTCCCGGCGGGTCTTACCGCCTACGACACCTATACGGTGCGGTTCGTCGACACCATGAGCGCGGGGCTCGACCCCTCCAGGGTGGTCGCGAGCATGCGCGTGTACGTGGCGGCGGGCGCGGACGGCGGCTTTGACGCCGTCTCGGCCGGCAAGGACGGGCGCGCCGGCACCGAGCCCGCGCAGGGCTGGACCGATATCACGGCCCAGTGCGGGGCCTCGGTTGACGGCAAGACCTTCACCGTGCGCACCGGCGACCTCATCGCTGCGCTCGGCGGGGCCGACGCCTTCACCGCGGGCGCCCGTGTGGTCGCCGTGTACAATGCGCCGCTCAACAGCGCGTGCAACCACGGCATCGCGAAGGGCAACCCCAACGAGGTCTACCTGCGCTACCCGCGCTCTCCCTTTGCCGACCAGTCCGGCGATGCCGGCTTTACCAGCACGCCGAGCGACGATGCGTGCGCCTACACCTGGGATCTCGCGCTCACCAAGCGCGGCAGCGACGGCGACAAGCCGCTTGCTGGGGCGGTCCTGAGCATCGCCGACGACCGCGGCCGCACGCTGGCGGCCGACGGCACGTGGGCTGCGGATGGCAAGGCCACCGTCACCACGGGCGAGGACGGCCGCGTGACCGTCTCGGGCGTGGACTCGGGCAAGCTGGAGGTCCGCGAGCTCAAGGCGCCCAAGGGCTACACGGCCTTTGGGGGCACGCGCTCCGTGACGGTCAAGGCCGAGGGCCTGGACGTCGACCAGGTGGCCGCCGCCAAGCCCAAGCTCACCATCACGGCCGAGTCGCCCCTGCGCGCCGACAGCGCGGACGGGTCGACGGGCAGCCTGGAGGCGTCGCTCATCAACACGCCCACCGGCACACCCCCTAGCATTACCACCGGAGGCTTTATGCCCTCGACTGGCGATATGGCAATGTACGCCGCGGCCGCCGCAGCGGTCGCCGGAGCCGCGCTCATCGTGGTCGCGCTCCTGGTCAAGCGGGGAGGTGGCAGCCATAAAGAGTAGCTGGCAGCCCCACAGAGAGCGGGGCGAGACGTAGCGAAGTAGATGCTAAGACACAGACAGATGATGACCGATCGAATGAGAACTAACCGGAAAACGGAGGAAAAGAAGATGAGCATGAACAAGAACATCGCACGCCTGGCAGTAACCGCCGGCCTCACAGCAGCGCTGAGCTTCGGCGGCGTCATGGCCCCGGTGAGTATGGCGTTTGCTGATGATGCGGCGGGTTCGACCAATAGCATCACGATCAAGCAAGATAAAAATAACACGGACGCCGCGAATCCGGAAAAAAAGACTCAGTTTGTTGCCTATCAGATTTTTAAAGCCAAGGTGGTTGATGGGACTGACTCAGGCAACAAGGTCGTTTCTGATGTCGAATGGAACGCCGATGTGACACTTGACACCCGGAACGCCATCATTGCTGCTATTCAGGGCAGCACTGACTATGATTCCACTAATCCGAAAATTCCCACTGAAAATCCCACCGCGCAGGATGTTGCTGACTGGATGGCTGCGAATCTCAAGAACGCTTCTTGGGTTGTGAACAATGGCGATTTGCTCGATAAGATTGCCGACTTGCTCAAGAACACTGTACCTACCAAGCCAAAGGGGGCTACTAGCGCTGCTTTCGCCGCAGATACCTCAGTTTCTTTTGAGAACCCTGGCTACTATCTCTTCCTGACTGACGCTGGCTCTATCGGCAGTGCGGATGAACATTCCGGCAAAAAGCAGACTGGTACGTCGCCGATCTTCGCTGTCGTGGGCGGCAGTGCTGTTGAGGTTACCGAGAAGACCGGCATTCCTACGGTTACAAAGAAGATTAAGGACGACAAACCCAACAGCGATTGGGCCGACAAGGCTGACTCACAGGTTGGTCAGAATGTTCAATATCAGCTAACCGGCACCGTTGCCGAAAACGTGGCCTCGTTCGATAGCTACTACTACGAGTTTCATGATGAGCTTTCTGCTGGCCTGACGGTTAAAGAGGGCTCCATTAAGGTATATGCTGGCAATAATCGCGACAGCGCTGTGGATATTACTTCTGCATGCACTCCCGAAGTCACGGGCGGTGCAAACGGCGCGGGTCAAATCTTGACCGTTAAGTTCGATGACCTCAAGACCGCCGTGTCCAACCTCACCAAGGACACGAAGATTTTCGTCGAGTATGCCGCCATGCTCGATCCCGTGAAGGCTGAGATGGTTACTGTTGGCGGCGAGGGTAACGAGAATACCGTCAAGCTCATCTACTCCAACAACCCCATGAGCAATGGCAGGGGTGAGTCCGTGCCCGATACTGTTCGCGACTACACCTATGCGCTCAAACTCGTCAAGCAAGATCACGAAAGCAAGAACAAGCTCCAGAATGTCGGATTTACCATCCAGGCTACCGTTCCTGATGACAATGCGGACGGCAGCGCTTCTAAGAACAAATACGTTCAGGAACATGGCAACCTTGGTGAAACGCCGCATGAGTTCTTCACTGATGGAAATGGCGAAATTTACATCAAGGGACTTGACGCCGGTACTTACACCGTTCATGAGCAGACTGCCCTCGGCAACTACAATTCGCTGAAGGACTTCACTTTCACGATCTCGACTCAGGCGTCTAGTGCAGACAGTCTTCATAAAACCGAGGAAGAGGCACAGACCGTGACAGTCACCAGGACGGCGGAGACTTCCGACCTCGTTATCCTTAATGACGATACTCAGACTGATGGTACCGTCACCCTTACCGTCGAGAATAAGAAGGGCTCCAACCTCCCGCTGACCGGTCTCAACGGCGTGACCTTTACTTGGATTGCTGGCGGCGCGGTGCTGTGCATCGGCGTGGCGCACCTCATCCGCAGCCGTAAGCAGGCCGAGGAGTCCGAGCAGGAGTAACGCTCGCTCACCCATCCTTTTGGCAGGTGGGATGTGATGGCCATGAGACTTGCGGACACTTTTCTCGTCCATCCACGTTCTTGCTTTGCCATTTTTTTTCGGGGCAGACTCCGCACTGGAGTCTGCCCCGTTCTTTTGGGATAACGAAGCCAGCCTCCATCGGCCGAAGGATCGAGCGTATGACTATCGAACAAATGTTTGTCAAAATCGCGTATACCAGCTGTAAGTGCGAGTACTCGCGGTAAAATGGCTTTGCGACGCATTCCGTGCGCGGGCGGCCGACGACTCGATCGGAGGTCCCCAAATGCTGAAATTCCTTAACGTGCTCGCCGCCCTTGCGGCGGTGGGCTCGTTCGTCATCGCGTTTTTTGACTCGTATGAGGTTCGGTTTAAGGTCCGTAGGCGCACGCGCGGTGCGGACGGTAGAAGGCATTTGCGCCGCAACAAGCGCAAATAAGAATGCCCGGGGTTAGAGGCCCGGGCATTTAAAAACGTCGGAAACTGACCGCCCGCGCTCTCGTTCATTTACGCGGGATGCGTCGTTTCCTATAAACATTGTATCCCGAATCGCCCCGCCGATCCGGGACATTTTGAAAACTCAAATGCTGGCTTATGCACGAAAGGAATCTCGTTAATTCCGAAAATAATGTACAATTCCAATTAAAACTGGAATCAAACGAAAACGATGGAAATGAACGAAGCGCTAATCTACTTACAAGAAGCACTAGGCCTCTCCGCCAAGGCCAAAGTTTGGCCTGGATCCGCACGCTTGCCGCTGCATCTGCGTGCGATTGAGGTCCGCGTTGTTGACGCAAACGGTTTTTCGTTTTTGCTTGCAAGTTTGCCTACTGGCGTCGGGCTTCCCGAGGCTAAGAGGGTCTATAGTCAGCTAGCCTTGCGTGCGGAGACTCCTGTTGTCGTTTCGTTTCCTGATGCCGATGCACGTCAGCGCAAAGCATTGGTCGCACAAGGGATTCCCTTTGTCTGTCCCGGTAGACAGGCTTTTCTTCCATTTATGGGCACAGCTTGCACGGAGAGGGGCGGTGCCCGGTTTCGCAATCACGCGACCAAGATGTCGCCCAACGCGCAGGCTGCCGCAATCTGGGGAGCAGCCCAGGAGCCATATCGTCCCTATGACCTTTGTCGTGCGCTTGGGATTTCGGCAAGCCGCGCGAGTGAGGCCATAACCGAGCTTGTTGACAGGGGGCTCGCGAAGCGCGAGCGTCGCGAGCGACGTGTCGTTGTGTTCCCTGTTGCCGTTGATCTTCTGCTCAGCGAGCACATGGCAGAGCTCTCCTCGCCAGTCTCGAAGGTCTGTTTTGCAAGGAAGACGCCGCGGATCGACTATCTTGCTGACGCCGGGGAGACGGCGCTCGCTGCGCGTTCCATGCTCGCTACGCCGGGTATGGAACAAAAGGCCGTCTTAAGAAGTGCATGGCGTCAACTGAGCAACCTCGAAGTCGCAGACGGGGAGTTGCCGGATAACGAAACGGCGTTGATCCAAGTGTGGCGCTATGCGCCCGTGTTTGCCGACTCCTCCCGTGTCGACGATATTTCGCTTGCGCTATCTTTGGCGGCAATCGACGATGAGCGAATTCAGCTCGAAGTCGATCGCATGTTTGGAAAGGAATATCCATGGCAAGAAGCGCTGTAAAAGGTCTCCAAGAATTTCAGCAGCATATGCAAAAAGCTGCAGGATCGTATGCCCTTATCGGCGGCACGGCATGCGACATTTTGCTCTCGGAGGCGGGACTTCCGTTTAGGGCGACTCACGATTTTGATGTGGTAATTGTCGCCGATGACCGGTTGCCTCAGACGGCAGAAGCTATATGGACTTTGGTGCGTGATGGCGGCTATCGCTGCGGCTGGGGCGAAGGTAAAGGCTCGTGTTTTTATCGGTTTACAGAGCCTAAGAGGCCGGGTTACCCCCATATGATTGAACTCTTCGCGAAGTGCCCCGACTTTCTAAAGGGTCGTGAGGGGATTGATGTGGCGCCAATTCACGTTGATGAAAACATAAGCAGTCTTTCGGCAATTTTGTTGGACGATGCTTACTACAGCTTGTTCCTTCAGGGAATTCGGACCGTAGGCGGCGTTTCGGTCCTGGGTACGGAATACATTGTTCCGTTCAAAGCGAAGGCGTATCTCGACCTAAAAGCTAGAAGGGAAGCGGGGGAGAACGTTGATTCGAAGAAGGTAAAAAAGCATAAACGCGATGCGCTGAGGCTTGCTCAGCTGCTTGGCGAGTCGGAAGGTGTCGACCTGCGCGGAGAACTGAAGGACGATATGCTTGCGTTTGTTAAAGATTGCGAGGTGGGCGACGTCAATCTGAAACAGATTGGGGTTGCGGGCGTAACGATGGCGCAGCTGCTCGAGACGATGAAAGCAACATATGGCTTGATTGGTTGAGTGGGGTTACGTGGCCCGGACGGTGCAGTCTAGCTGCGTTGTCCGGCGCATGAGCTCGCTAATCGGGTATTATTTGTTTAGACAACTTGAGTTGTAGAGGAGTGACCGGCGATGGTGCAGGGCGCCAAACATATGAAGAGCAATAACGCCGCGGCCAACGGCGGCTCAAGCCCCCAGCCCAAACCTCAACCAAAGTCCAAGCGCCGTCGCAAGCGGCTGCCGCGCTGGGCCGACCGGCTCATCACCATCGTCATCATCCTTATCGGCGTGGGCCTTATGACCTGGCCGTGGATCTTGGACCGGCTCGAGGCCTCGGGCGTGTTCAACCAGATCAGCACGGTGTCCAGCACCGTGGACGCGCTGTCTGCCGAGGAGCGCGAGCGCATCCTGCTCCAGGCGCGCTCCTTTAATGAGCAGCTGGCGGGCGAGGCCACCGAGCTCCCCGCCGACCAGATTGAGCCCTACGCTCAGCAGCTCATCTTTGACCGCGACCCCATGATGAGCTGGGTCGAGATCCCCTCCATCGACGTGAGCATGCCCATCTACCACGGCACGAGCGAAGAAGTCCTTATGGCGGGCGTCGGCCACCTGGAGGGCACGAGCCTGCCGGTGGGCGGCACCTCGACGCATTGCGTGCTCACCGCGCACTCGGGCATGCGCAACCTGAGCATGTTCGACGACATCCACTCGCTGGAGCCTGGCGACCTGGTGCTGCTGCACACCATGAACAAGACGCTCGCCTACAAGATGGTGGACTCCGAGGTCGTGCTGCCCGAGGAGATGGAGTCGCTGACTATCGAGCCCGGCGCCGACAAGGTGACGCTCGTCACCTGCACGCCCTACGGCGTGAACGACCATCGCCTGCTGGTGCACTGCGTGCGCACCAAGTACAGCAAGAAGGACGTCGACAAGCAAAAGTCGCTGGCCGGCCGCCACTGGGGCAAGCGCGAGTTTGCCGTGCTCATCGTGGTCGTAGCTATTGTGCTGTTGCTGCTGGACATCGTGATCCACGCGGTCCGCAAGCGCCGCAAGGCCAAGGCCTCGGCATAAGACATCGTTCAGAACCACCACAAAGGGGACAGGCACCTTTGTGGTGGTCGGGACTTCCAAACCATCACAACATTCGATGAAAATCGCGATTTTGGCGAAAAGCGTCGAATGTTGTGATGGTCTTCGTTGTGGACGGGACGGTCTTCGTTGTGGGCGGGACGGTTTTCGCTATGGACGGTGCGGTTTCGCTGTAGAATCGCCAGCCCGCAGCCTGCCAACCGCCGCCCTCGTTACGTTTTCGCTGCATTTGGGTAAAGCGCCTGCTCCAAGGTGCCCTCGCCCTGTATACTAGAGCGGTTTAACTGTTATGCGGAAGGGAGCGCCTATGGCACTCAGCGAGAAAGACGTGCGCGGCATCGCCGAGTACGCAAAGATCGCACTGACCGATGACGAGCTCACCCAGATGACGTCCTATATGAACGACGCCGTCCAGATGCTCGAGCCCGTCTTGCAATATGACTTGCCCGACGTGGAGCCCACGTTCCATCCCATCGGAAGCCTGTCCAACGTGATGGGTGACGACCTGCGCGAGCCAGAGCGCGACCTGCCGCTCGACGTTGCGCTGGAGAACGCCGGCAGCGCGCGCGACCGCTACTTCCGCGTGCCGTCCATTTTGGGAGAGGGGGAGAGCGAGTAATGGCGCAGAGCTTCGATTCCCTTACCGCCGCCCAGATCGCCGCGGGCGTTGCCGCCGGCGACTTTACCGCTACCGAGGTGGCCCAGGCTTCCCTCGCCGCCATCGAGGCGCGCGAGGGCGGGGTTCAGGCATTCCTGCAGGTGTCGCCCGAGCTCGCGCTCGAGGCCGCCGCGCGCGTGGATGCCGACCGTGCCGCCGGAAAGCCGCTGCCCCCGCTTGCGGGCGTGCCGCTGGCCATCAAGGACAACATGAACCTCGTGGGCACGCGCACCACCTGCGCTTCCCGCATGCTCGAGGATTACCAGAGCGTCTACACCGCCACCTGCGTCCAGCGCATGCTCGACGCCGGCTGCCTGCCCATGGGCAAGGCCAACATGGACGAGTTTGCTTTTGGTAGCTCTACCGAGAGCTCGGCCTTCCACCGCACCAACAACCCCTGGGATACCGAGCGCGTGCCCGGCGGCTCCTCGGGCGGCTCCGCTGCCGCCGTCGCCGCGGGCGAGGTCGCGCTCTCGCTGGGCTCGGACACCGGCGGCTCCATTCGCCAGCCGGCGTCGCTGTGCGGCGTGGTGGGCTTTAAGCCCACGTATGGCGCCGTGAGCCGTTACGGCGTGGTGGCCTTTGGCTCGTCGCTCGACCAGGTGGGGCCCTTTGGCCGCACGGTCGAGGATGTCGCGCTGGCCATGAATGCGCTTACCGGCGCGGGCCACGATCCGTACGACTGCACCAGCCAGGATTGCGCCGTCGACTTTACCGAGCATCTCAACGACAGCATCGAGGGTAAGCGCGTGGGCATCATCCCTGCGTTTATGGAGGCCGAGGGCCTGACGCCCGAGGTCAAGGCCGCTGTTCAGCGCGCCGCCCAGGAGCTGCAGAACCAGGGTGCCGAGCTGGTCGAGGTCGACCTGCCGCACCTGGACGCCGCCATCGCCGCCTACTACGTCATCGGCCCGGCCGAGGCGTTCTCCAACCTGGCCCGTTTTGACGGCATTCGCTACGGCTATCAGGAGGAGGGCTGCGCCAATCTGTCCGACCAGAGCTCGCTTTCGCGCGCCCACGGCTTTGGTGCCGAGGCCAAGCGCCGTCAGATGCTCGGCGCCTACCTGCTGAGCTCGGGCGTGTACGACAAGTACTACTACGCTGCGCAAAAGGCCCGCACGCTCATCACGCAGGACTACGACGCCGCGTATGCCAAGGTAGACACCATCCTCATGCCCGCCTCGCCGCGCACGGCCTTTAAGTTTGGCGAGATCAGCGACCCCACGCAGATGTACCTCTCCGACCTGTACACCATTTCGCTCAACATTTGCGGCAACGGTGGCATCTCGGTGCCGCTGGGCCTGGGCGAGGATACTCAGCTGCCTGTTTCTGCCCAGCTGGTGGGTCCGGCGTTTAAGGACCGTCAGTTGCTCACGTTTGCCCGCGCCCTGGAGCGCGGCTTTGCCGATGCCGCCACGGGTGCGCCCGCGCTTTCCGTCGCGCCCGATTTTGCCGGGAAGGGAGGCGAGCTGTAATGAAGGAGCTTTCCGAGGTCCTGCAGGATTGGGAGGCCGTGATCGGCCTGGAGATCCATACCGAGCTCACCGCACTCGATACCAAGATGTTCTGCAACTGCAAGCTCAGCCACGATGACGAGCCCAACGCCAACGTGTGCCCGGTGTGCCTGGGCCTGCCCGGCGCCCTGCCGGTGCCCAACAAGCGCGCCATCGAGAGCATCGTCAAAGCGGGTCTCGCCACCAACTGCGAGATCCAGCGTCACTCGATGTTCTACCGCAAGCACTACTTCTACCCCGACATGGCCAAGAACTTCCAAACCACGCAGGGTCCGGTCGCTTTTGCCATGTACGGTCACCTGGACCTGGACGTGACCGGTCGCGGTGCCGCCGAGCGCCCCGACTGCGCGTTTGGTGAGGCCGAGGCTCAGAGCCTGGCGAGCGCTTCGGCCAACGCCGAGGGCCTGTCCACGTCCATGACGTCGACCATGCGCGAGGGCACCCAGCGTGCCGGCCATCTGGCCAGCTACGACGCGTCCAACCTGCAGATGCCCGAGCGTCGCGAGGACGGTTCCTACACGGTGCCCATCCGCATCCTGCGTATTCACATGGAGGAGGACGCCGCCAAGATGGTTCACGTGGGTGGCGCCGAGGGCCGCATTACCGCCGCTGCCGAGTCGCTCGTCGACTACAACCGCTGCGGCACGCCGCTGATTGAGCTCGTCACCGAGCCCGACTTGCGCACGCCCGAGGAGGCTCGTCTGTTTATGGAGAAGCTCCGCCGCATTTTTGTGACGCTGGGCATTTCTGACTGCTCCATGGAGAAGGGCTCCATGCGCTGCGACGGCAACGTGTCGCTGCGCCGCCGCGGCGAGACCAAGCTGGGCACCAAGACCGAGCTCAAGAACCTCAACTCGTTTAAGAGCCTGCATGACGGCCTTGCCTACGAGATCTGCCGTCAGGCCGAGGTACTCGAGGAGGGCGGCGTCATCTATCAGGAGACCCGCCACTGGGAGCCCAGCCGTAAGCGCACCGTGGTTATGCGTGTGAAGGAAACGGCCGACGACTATCGTCTGTTCCCCGATCCCGACCTGGCGCCGTTCGATCTGGACGACGAATTCATCGACCGCTGCCGTGGCGAGATTCCCGAGCTGCCCGATGCCAAGCGCGCCCGTTTTGAGGCCGACTTTGGCATTAAGACGGCCGACGCCGAGCAGATTGCCGGCGACCCCGAGTTTGCCGACTTCTTTGAGGCCGCTGCTGCCGGTATGGCCGGCAAGGAGGCCCAGACGGTCGCAAACCTGTTGGTCAACGAGACGATCGCCTACCTTAAGGGCGCGGGCGTGTCTCTCACCGAGTCCGGCATCGCGCCGGCTCAGGTGGCAGCGCTGGCTAAGCTGCTGGCGACCGATGCCATCAGCTCCAACCAAGCGCACGAGGTCTTTGAGGCCATGGCCCAGACCGGTGACGATCCCAACAAGATCGTCGACGAGCGCGGTATGCGTCAGGTGAGCGATGCCGGCGCGCTGCAGCCGATCGTGGACGAGGTGCTGGCAAACTGTGCCGATCAGGCGCAGCAGTATCGTGACGGCAACCAGAAGGTCATCGGCTTTTTGGTGGGCCAGTGCATGAAGGCGAGCCGCGGCAAGGGCAATCCGAAGCTCTTCAACGAGTTGCTGAGAACGTCGCTCTCGTAAGCGGGAACCGAGGGGCCGGGCGCAGGGCCTTGCCTCTCAATTTCGGACAGTCCTGACTCACGACGGAGGCGCCACTGGCGCCTCCTGTTCGTGCGGAACTCATTGAGAGCCAAGGCCCTGCGCCCGGCCCCTCGGTTCCGTGACGACTCGGCCGTTCAGGTCAGGCGGGCTGATAGAAAGATGGTGACGGAGACGCAAATAGCGCCTCCGTCTTTTGAATGTGATGAAGGTGTGGCGAACGAGCTTAAAACTTCCGTAAATGTGATAAATGTCACGTTTTACCTAGGGTAAAATGTGGGAAATATCACGTTTACGGAAGTTTCTTTGCGGGAGGTTCGGTCATGCAGCGAGATATCATTGCCAAGCTTAACGCTTGGAAAGCGTCGGAATATCGTAAGCCGCTTATCCTTAAGGGGGCGCGCCAGGTTGGAAAGACGTGGGCGCTTAAGGAGTTCGGCCGAACCTCGTACCGCAATTTTGTGTATCTGACGCTCGAGGAGCCGTCACCTGGGGTACAGAGCGAGTATGCTCAGTTTTTCGAAGGTACGCGCGATCCTCGACGGATCATCTCAAACCTTTCCCTGGCACTTGGACAGCCTATCGATCCCGGCGAGACGCTGCTTATTATTGATGAGATCCAGGATTGTCCTTCTGCAGTCGGCGCCCTTAAATACTTCTGTGACGAGGCCCCCGAGTATCACGTCGCATGCGCAGGGTCTTTGTTGGGCGTTCGCTTGTCCCGTGAGACCAGCGCTTTTCCGGTGGGAAAGGTCGAGTTCATGGAGATGCGCCCCATGAGCTTTTCCGAGTTTCTGAAAGCCGAGGGCGCTGCAAACTACGACGAATACCTTGGCGGCCTGGATCAGATCGAGACAGTGCCCGATTTCTTCCATGTCCGTCTCGTCGAGCATCTTCGTCGTTATTTTGCATGCGGCGGCATGCCAGAGGCTCTTGGCCGGTGGGCGGAGACGGGCGATATCGTTCAGGTCGATAAGGTGTTGTCTGATCTCTTGGATTCCTACGAGCGCGATTTTGCCAAGCATGGTGGCCGTGCGCAGTTCGCCAAGCTTTCGCAAATATGGAACTCGATTCCAGCTCAGTTGGCGCGCGAGAACAAAAAGTTCGTTTGGGGTGCGGTGCGCGAGGGGGCTCGTGCTCGAGAATACGAGGATGCTCTGGAATGGCTTGCCGATGCTGGGCTCATCACGGCGGTTCGCCTTAATGCTGCCGGTGGTGTGCCGCTCTCTGCGTACGATGACCTCAAGGCATTTAAAGTCTACTGTCTTGATGTCGGCTTGCTGCGCCGCATGGCAAGGCTGGATGCGTCCGCTTTTGCCATCTCGGATGCGCTTTTTTCGGAGTTCAAAGGTTCGTTCGCCGAGAACTATGTGCTTCAGGCATTACTTTCACAGTTAGATGCTGCTCCGCGTTATTGGACAAACGAGAAGCCGAAGCACGAAGTCGATTTTTTGATTCAAGTCGGAAACGAAATCGTTCCCGTCGAGGTCAAATCGGGAGAGGTCGTTCATTCCAAGAGCCTTAAGTACTATGCCGACAAGCATGCGGAGACGACTCCATTGAGGGTCCGCTACTCACTTAAGAACCTAAAGCTCGACGACGGGGTGCTCAACATTCCGTTGTATTTGGCTGATCGATCTGTCCCTCTTATCAAAAAGGCGCTTGATTGTGCACATCTTGACGTTTAGATCCTGGGTGAGCTGACGGGCGGCGGCTAATTAATCGCTCCGTTACGGCCAGGGAGCTTGGGCCTTAGCGATGCTTGCTTCGCCAAGCCGTGGGTGTCATGCCGGTGTATTGTTTGAAGGCTTGGGCGAAGGCGGCCTGCTGAGGGTAGCCTAGACGCTCTGCCACCTGCGCTATCGTGAGCGCGCCATCGGCCAAAAGGTCCTGTGCTCGCTCCATACGGCGTCTGCGAATGTAGGCGCCCAGGGACTCGCCAGTTTGGGCCTTAAAGGTGGCGCATAGTTTGGAGCGGCTTGTGTAGAGCCTCTCGGCCACCTCGTTGATACCCACACGTCTGCCTTTGTCGAGCGCGCGCTCAATCATTGCCGTTGCTTCTTCGGCAATGGTTATGCTGACGCGTGTGTCTGCCGCCTGCCGCGCCTGCTTGTGGGCCGCGCACGAACAGGCGAGCTCCGCGACCATGGCCTCCACGATGCCCTGCATATAGACGTGTCCGCCTACGGTGCGGGCGCGGTCCTCGTTAATCCGGCGCAGCGTGTGGCAGATGGCAGACGCCGCTTCCTCGTGCCATGGCTCGGCAAACGCCTCAAAGATTCCCACGAACTCGGTGGGATAGCGGTGCTCCAGTTCGTCAAAATATCCAGGCAAAAAGAGCACCGAGCGCGAGTGATAAAGCTCCCCCGCAAACAGCGGGCTTAATTCCTCGCCACAGCTATCTTGGATAAAGCTGCAAACGGCATTGTTTGGCCACGGTCCATGCAATGGTTTAAGGTTCGCGGGCGTTATGCCAGCCTCGGGCATGCATGTAAGTGTGGGCGCGCTGACTTCGCTCACGCAGGCGTACGGCTCGGGTGTGTATTCGGCCAGGTACATATCGTGCGTCGGGGTGATGAAATGCTCCATGACAATGCAGGCAGGGGAGAGAGGCATGATCCATGCGCGTCCGTGCGCCCGATCGTTTGCCACCTCGCCGGTAAAGACGGCGCCCTTGCCGGTAAGCTCCAGGCCAAACTGCTCAAACTGCGGTGCGTAGAGCTCGGTTATGTCGGTCGCTGCCCGCCGCATTTGCAAAAGCGTCCCTTTCCTTTGCAGAAACGTCCACAGCTCGGTTGATTGTGAGCCATGGCTAACATGCCAATGATAAGTTCATTACGGTTAACTCTCAAGCCGTTAGAAAGGAATCTCATGGCAAAGGAATCAAAAAAGGAAGGCGGCGGTATCGGCGAGCTGCTTGCATATGCTGGTGACCGCAAATTCCTAACGTATTTGGGCATGGCGCTCTCGGCGCTCTCGCAGCTGCTGAGCTTTGGCCCGTTCGTGTGCATTTGGCTTGTCGCACGCAATCTGATCGCCGTGGCACCTAACTGGAGCGAAGTCACCGATATCGCGATGTATGGCTGGTGGGCCGTGGGTTTT
Source organism: Collinsella sp. (assembly GCA_046979165.1). Lineage (GTDB taxonomy): Bacteria > Actinomycetota > Coriobacteriia > Coriobacteriales > Coriobacteriaceae > Collinsella. The sequence goes on along the minus strand of JBKWJT010000002.1, from coordinate 44,943 downwards.
GCCCTGGCAAGCATCGTAGCTTATTTCGTGGGGCTCATGTGCACGCACCTGTCTGCGTTTCGCTGCGCATCCAATATTCGCAAAACTACGAGCGAGCACCTGCTTAAGCTGCCGCTTGGCTACTTTGACACGCACGCCACCGGTGAGCTGCGTCGTGTTGTAGACGGATGTGCCGCCTCCACCGAGACTTTGCTCGCACACATGTTGCCCGATATCGCAGGCGCCGCCGCCATGGTCGCGGGCTTGCTCGTGCTGCTTTTCGCGCTCGATTGGCGTTTGGGGGCGGCATGCCTTATCTCGGTCGTCGTTTCGTTTGGCGCCATGGCCACCATGATGAGCGGCAAAGGCGCCGAGTTCATGAAGGTCTACATGGGAGCGCTGGTCAAGATGAACAAGACCGGCACCGAATACGTACGTGGCATCCCCGTTGTCAAGGTGTTTCAGCAGACGGTCTACTCCTTTAAGGCCTTCCATGATGCGATCGCCGAATACGCCGACATGGCACAAAACTATGCGGGCACGTTCTGTCGAGGTCCGCAGGTACTCAACCTTACCGCGCTCAATGGTCTTGTGGCATTCCTGTTGCCCGTGGCGTTGCTGTTGGCGCCGGGCGAGACGGACTTCGCGCATTTTATGACCAACTTCACGTTTTACGCGATATTTTCGGCCGTGGTGCCGACGGCCATGACCAAGCTCATGTTTGTGGGCGAGGCCTCTCAGATGAGTGCCGATTCGCTGGCTCGTATTCGAAGCGTCATGGATTCCAAGCAGCTCTCCGTGACCGCCCAACCCAAGCACCCTGCCGGCAGCGACGTGCGATTTGAGGATGTGAGCTTTACCTACGAGGGTGCCGAAGCACCTGCCGTTAGCCATGTGAGCTTTAGCGTTTCCGCGGGTAGCACCCTCGCCCTGGTGGGTCCCTCGGGTGGCGGTAAGTCAACCTGCGCAAGCCTGATCCCGCGTTTTTGGGATGTTTCCGCAGGTCGCGTGCTCGTAGGCGGCGTAGACGTTCGCGACATGGACCCGCACGAGCTTATGGACCAGGTTGCCTTCGTGTTCCAGACCAACCAGCTGTTCCGGCAAACACTTGCCGATAACGTGCGTGCCTCCAAGCCTACGGCCACTGACGACGAAGTGCGTGCGGTCCTCTCCGCAGCTCAGTGCGACGACATTGTGGCCAAGCTCCCACAGGGCATCAATACCATGCTCGGTGCCGGCGGAGCATATCTTTCGGGCGGCGAGGTCCAGCGCGTGGCACTCGCCCGCGCGATCCTTAAGGACGCACCTATCGTGGTGCTCGATGAGGCCACGGCGTTTGCCGATCCCGAGAACGAGGCGCTCATCCAGCGCGCCTTTAGCAAGCTGGCGGCGGGTCGCACGGTCATTATGATTGCGCACCGACTCTCGACTGTAGTGGGCGCAGACCAAATCGTGGTGCTCAACCAGGGCAGCGTACAGGAGTCGGGTACCCATGCCGAGTTGCTGTCCCAAGAGGGTCTGTATGCCAAGATGTGGGCCGAATACGAACAGGCCGCGAGCTGGAAGATCACTGCTGCCGCGGATGTCGCGGTGGCGAAGGGAGGCGAGGCCTAAATGTTCGCCTCATTCCAAAAGAAGTATTTCCTATCCGATAAAGGCGTCGCCGGCGTAAAACGCGGCATTTTCTGGACCACGCTCACCAATCTTGTGACCATGGCCGGCATGGGCTTTTTGTTCCTGGTCATGACCGGCTTTGTCGAGCATCTCGTCACCGGTGCCGACCTGCCGGATGCCCTGCCGATCGTGGGCGGCCTCCTGGTCTTTTTTGTGTTGCTCTTTGCCTCTAACTGGCAGCAGTATTACTACACCTACTGCATCTTTTACGAGGAGTGCGGCAAGCAGCGCATGGGGATTGCCGAGCGCTTGCGCAAACTGCCGTTGTCGTTTTTCGGCCGTCGCGATCTGGCCGATCTAACCGAAACCATCATGGGCGACGTTCAGACTATGGAGCATGCCTACAGCCATGTGCTGGGAGAACTCTGGGGCGCCATCATCGCAAGCGCCATCGTGTTCGTGGCGTCGCTGTTCTTTTGCTGGCAGCTGGCGATTGCGGCGTTTTGGAGCGTGCCCGTGGCCTTTGCCGTGCTGTATCTGACACGCGGGCCCATGACCCCGGTGTTCGACCGCGTGCGCGCCGAGAAGGTCATGGTCACCGAGGCGATCCAGGAGACGCTTGACTGCGTGCGCGAGATCCGCGCCACCAACCAGGAGGCTCATTATCTTGAGGGGCTCAACGCCGTGATCGATGCCGAGGAGCGCGAGACCACCAAAGGCGAGCTCGCCAATGGGCTTTTGGTCAACTCCGCCTTTGCCATCCTGCGCCTGGGGATTGCCACCACGTTGGTCACGGGCGCTGCGATGGTCGCCTCCGGCCAGGTCGACTTTTTGGTGATGTTTGCCTTCCTGCTCATGGTGAGCCGCATCTATGCGCCCTTCGATCAGGCACTGATGTTAATGTCCGAGCTGTTTGCCGCCGAGTCGTCGGCCAAGCGCATGCGCTCCATCATGGAGGAGCCCGTGGCGCGGGGCAGCGAGCAGTTTGAACCCGTGGGTCATGACGTGGTGTTCGATCACGTGGCATTTGGCTATGGTGCGGGCAGCGACGGACGCGCCGGCGAGAAGGTTTTGACCGATGTGAGCTTTACCGCCAAGGAAGGCGAGGTCACGGCACTGGTCGGTCCTTCGGGTTCCGGTAAGTCTACGGTGAGCCGCCTGGCCGCGCGCTTTTGGGATGCTACCGAAGGCACGGTCACCGTGGGTGGCGTGGATGTTGCGAGCGTTGATCCCGAGGTGCTGCTGCGCGACTACGCTATTGTGTTCCAAGACGTGCTACTCTTTGACGACACGGTGATGGGAAACATCCGTCTTGGACGTCGCGATGCCACCGATGAGGAAGTGCTTGCTGCCGCGCGTGCCGCCAACTGCGACGAGTTTGTGAGCCGCATGCCGCAGGGCTATGACACCATGATCGGCGAGAATGGCTCCAAGCTGTCCGGCGGCGAGCGCCAGCGCATCTCCATCGCCCGCGCGCTGCTCAAAGACGCGCCGATCGTGTTGATGGACGAGGCGACGGCGAGTTTGGATGTGGAGAACGAGACCGTGGTGCAGCAGGCGCTCTCCCGCCTGCTCGCAGGCAAGACGGTAATCGTGATCGCCCACCGTATGCGTACGGTGGAAAATGCCGACAAAATCGTTGTACTCAAGGATGGTGTGGTTGCCGAGCAGGGCACTCCGGCGCAGCTCAAGGCGGCAGGTGGAGAATTCGCCCGCATGGTTGCGCTGCAAAAGGAAGCGGCTGACTGGCGGCTGTAGGAATATGACAAAGGGACGGTCCCCTGGTCATATTGAGTTCGCCCCCATAGTTTCCAAAAAGTTAACCTTTGTTGAACTTAATAGTTAGATAAACTAAACTATTTTCCAAAAGTGTGCTCGAGCAAACTTGTTTACTCGGGTGCTGAGGCACCGTGCCGCGTCCAATGCGGCAAAAGGGAGAAGCAACATGAAGAAGTCGACGTTCAATACCCTGCTTGTCGGTGGCGGTTTTCTGCTTGGCACGGCCGGCATCAAGCTGCTTACCAGCGCTCCGGTAAAGAATGCCTGCGTGCAGGGCATTGCGTGCGGCATGCGCATCAAGAACGGCTACCAGGACATGGTCGAGCAGGCCAAGGCCGAGGTCGACGACATGGTTGCCGAGGCTGCCTACATCACCCAGAGCGAGGCCGCTGCGGACAAGGCAGCCGAGTAGCACTCCCAGGCACAAACTATGAGATTCTCGATTATCAGCGAGATCCCCGGCAGGACCCGCCTCCAGTTGGCGGGTCCTGTGCCAGAGAGCGATCTCGATGCGCTTCTAAAGCTCAGCGGCGAAATCGATGGTGTGCGCAAGGTGCGCGTCTACGGCCGCATCGGCCAGATGGCGCTCGAATATGACGAGCAGCGTCGCACGGCCGTGCTGGCCGCCGTCGGTGCGCTCGACGCTCAGGCCATTGCCGACGCAAAGACAGGTTACGTGATGCAGCTTGAGCCACGCAAGCACAAACTCGTTATGGACCTGGCGACACTCGTCGGTGCCCATTACGCACGTCGCTGGTTCTTGCCGACGCCTCTGCGTGCGGTGTTTGTCGTGGCCGGTTACATGGCATTTTTGCGCGCTGCCCTTCATGAGCTGGCGCAGCCGCGCCTGACCGTTCCTGTGCTCGACGCTTCGGCCATTGGTATCTCGTTTGTCAAACGCGATGTCGATACCGCGGGCCAGACGATGTTCCTGCTCAACGTGGGCGAGCTGCTCGAGGACTACACCCGCGCCATGAGCGAAAACGAGCTCATCAACTCGCTGCTCGATGTGCCCGACAAGGCGCAAAAGGTCGTCGGCGACACCGAGGTAAGTGTTGCCGCGACCGAGCTTGAGCCCGGCGATCTGGTAGCCGTGCGCACTGGCATGTCCATTTGCATCGACGGTGTTGTCGAGCAGGGGAGCGCCATGGTCAACCAGGCGACCCTGACCGGCGAGCCGCTTGCCGTCGAGCGCAGCGTGGGCGACGACGTGTTCGCCGGCACCGTCGTGGAGGACGGCAGTATCCTGGTGCGCGTGCGCGCCAACACGGCACAGACCAAGCTGCGCTCGATTGTCTCACTCGTGCAGACGGCCGACTCGCTCAAGTCCGAGGGCCAGTCGCACATGGAAGACCTCGCCAACAAGATCGTCCCGTGGAACTTCCTGCTCGCGGGCCTTGTCGCTCTCACCACGCGCAGCCTTATCAAGACCTCGGCGGCGCTGATGGTCGACTACTCGTGCGCACTCAAGCTCACGGGTTCCGTCGCCGTCATGACTGCCATGAGCGATGCTGCCAAGATGGGCGTCATGGTCAAGGGCGCGAAGTACTTTGAGTCGTTTGCCAAGGCCGACACCATTGTGTTTGATAAGACCGGCACGCTCACCGAGGCGCAGCCGCGTCTTGCCTGCGTGCTCACCACCGATGGCTGGAGCGATGACGAGGTCCTGCGCCTTTCCGCTTGCTTGGAGGAGCATTTCCCGCATCCGGTGGCGCGCGCCGTGGTCAATGCGGCACGTGAGCGCGGGCTCGAGCATCGTGAACGCCATGCTGCCGTCGAGTACATCGTGGCGCACGGCATCGCTTCGTCCATCGAAGGACGTCGTGCCATCATCGGTTCCGCGCACTTTGTATTTGAGGACGAGGGCGCACAGCTCGAATCCGACATCAAGGAGCGCATCGAGTCTCAGATGCAGGGCCTGTCGCCGCTGTATCTGGCGGTCGACGGCACGGTCGTGGGTGTGCTCGGCATCGAGGATCCGCTCAAGCCCGGGGTCCGCGAGGCCATCGCCGACCTGCATGCGCTGGGCGTCAAGCATGTCGTTATGCTCACGGGCGACTCCGAGCGCACGGCCGAGCGCATTGCGCGAGAGGCGGGCGTCGATGAGTTTAAGGCCGAGCTGCTGCCCGAGGACAAGTACGCGTATGTGGAGCGCATTAAGGGCGAGGGACGCCACGTTGCCATGGTGGGCGACGGCGTCAACGACTCACCGGCGCTGGGCCTGGCCGATGTGGGTCTGGCCATGGGCGGTGGAAGCGACATCGCCAAGGAGGTCGCCGATATCATCCTGACCGATACGGAACTCGATGCGATTGTTCGCCTGCGCCGCATGAGCCAGGGACTCATCGATCGTCTGACGAGTTCGTATTCCAAGGTGATGCTCACCAACTCGGCGCTGTTGGCATTGGGTATTACCGGCATGATTACTCCGCAGGCGTCGTCACTGCTGCACAACGGCTCGACGATTGCCTACAGCCTGGGCAACGCAAAGGCGTACCTGCGTTAGCGTTTTCGATTGAGTATATGGCCTGCATTCGGCGGCACCGCAGCCGCCAGGGTGCAGGCCTTCTTTTGTTTGACGAGATGTTAGCTCGGATATATGCTCGTGCTAGCAATGCTAGTAAATGCTGAAGGTGAGGTTGAGATGGCTACCGTTGGCAGCATGGCGCAGGTGAATGTTCGCGTAGATCGCTCGGTTAAAGAGCGCGCCGAGGAAGCGCTGCAGCTTTCGGGCAGGTCACTTCCCGAGCTCATCAAAAAGGTCGTGGCCAAGGTCGCGCAGGGCGGCGGGCAGTGCGAGGAAGTGCTTGCGGCCGTCGACGACCGGCAACAGACCGTCGCGCACGATACTCCGTTCGCCGCGTCGTGGGCAGCGGCAGACCGGCTTTATGCAGATTTGGGCATCGCTGCGTCGCCCGTATCCGACGATCGCGATTGGGACACAATCTATTCCGAAGCCATGGACGAGCGCTATCGCCAAAAGGGGATGATCCTGTGAGCGGAGCCCCTCTCAAGATCATGGTGGACGCCAACGTATGGGTTGATTCGTTTTGTGTTGACCATGCCGAGTCGCTTGCCGCGCGTGCGTTTATTGGGCAGGCGACGGAGGCGGGGGCATCGCTGTTCTTTCCGGTGCATATCGCTAAGGACGTACTGTACGTTGTCCAACACGAGCTGAAGCGCAGCGTTCTTGCCAACGGGGGAACGCTCGACGAGGCGTCTGCCTGTGCAATTGGCGATGCGGCGTTGGCGTTTGTTCGGAACATGACTGAAAACGCCACGGCTGTGGGCGCAGATGCGTCAGACCTTTGGCTGGCCGACAAATACTTGGCGCTCCATCGCGATTACGAGGACAACTTGGTGCTCGCCGCGTGCAAGCGCGCGCAGGTCGATTACTTGGTGACCAACGATCGTAAGCTGCTCGAACATGCCGATCTTGCAGCAAAGACACCTCGTCAAATGATGCCGATTCTTGCTTTGGCCGAACGCGGCGGCGCGGCTATCGGTTGACGCGAACTGTTTGCGGGCCTCTTGGACGACGATGTGCCAAGCGGCCCGCGTCTGCTATTTACAAAAGCTCGGCCTTAATGGCGGAACTTTCTGCGAGCTGCTCGGCTGCCTTTTCGTCGGAGCTGCCGAGTGCTGCCAGGCTTCGGTAGACCCACTCGTTGACCTGGGTGTTCTTGACGCCTGCAGTCTGCATAAGGGCGCCTACCTCGCGGATTGCTGCGAGCAGATCGGCTTTGGGACCCGCGAGCTCGACCTCGATGCCGTGGTAGGCGGCCACGCCGCGGTTCTCGCTCACGTGGTCGATAAAGCCCTCGACGGTCTCAAGCTGCTGGGCGAGAGCTGCATCATCGTCAGCGTCCAGCGCAACAAGGGCGTTCGAAACCGTGAGGGCGGGATGTCCGCAGGGGACAAAGCCTTCGATGACATCCATAGCTTCGGTAATGGTTGAACCCAGACCTGCGAGGGCATTGACGAGTTGCTGCTTGGTATCCATAACGGTCCTTTCGACGGGTCAATTTTGCTTGGCGAAAATATACGTGACGCGATCGGTAGCAAAAGTGCGAAGTGCGGAGCACATTGGGGTCTTCACAGCTCGTGCATAGAACAGCTGTCTGCCTTTAGAACGTGGTAAGATAGCTATCCACGAGCGGGGTTCACCCCGCGTGTTCCTTGAAAAGTCGACGGTTATCGGGTGTTTGCAGACCCGATACCATCCAGACTTTCCCAACATTCGGGGGCGACTGGTTTCGACACGATAGCTCTGAGAGAGGAAGCAAGCCGAGGTCTCCTCGCCTCGTTAAACAGGGGTACCGTCAAATTGAATTGACAACAACTCTTCTTTTGAGCCTATGGCTCTCGCTGCTTAGTTTATAGCGGCGCGTCAACCCGGTGATTTCCCCGACACCGGCGCGACGTCATTTTAGGGGAATGCTCCTGCGCACGTAATCGGTATGGCGCAGGCTAAGACCGAACCGGTTAGGATGCCGCGAGCGTGTCGCTGCGCGCAAAGCGTCCGAGACTAAACCAGCGACTGAGCTTGGAGATGCCAATCAGGGGGCTTTCGTGGACCGGAGTTCGATTCTCCGCGCCTCCACCATAAGTAACAGGCAGGTAGATATTCGTATCTACCTGCCTTTTTATTTCTAGTCCGTACCGCGGAGAATCGAACTCTATGCAGGGCACGGGCGTAAAGAAAACGCGTAAGCGTTTTTAGCCCGCGGGCGAGGACGCCGGCAGGCGGCCGAAGCCGGTGCGGATTTGCGAAGCAAATACGCGGATTCTCCGCGCAAAGCCCCAACCCAAAACGGATGCGATGTTTATCGAATCTCAGCTGGCCTCGCCCAGCATCAACGGATCCCCCCGTACCGCGGAGAATCGAACTCTGCTCCAAAACCTGCGCGCTCGCCATCCCAAAACTGGGTAGAAGAAAGCCAAAACGCAATCGCAGGAGGTCAACATGACTGCAGAAGATAAGGCAAAGAACGCCGGCAAGGTCGCGCTCGTCCTGGAGGGCGGTAGTTTTCGCGGGCAGTTTACTGCGGGCGTGCTCGACGTTCTCATGGAGGCCGGCGTCGAGATTCCGGCGGTATATGGCGTATCGGCCGGCGCCCTCAACGGCGTGAACTACAAGTCGCACCAGATCGGCCGTGCCAACCGCATCAACCTGGCTTTCTGCAACGATAGCCGCTTCATGGGCGCCGCATCGTTTGCGTCCACGGGCTCCATTGTGGGTTACGACTTCATCTTCAACGATGTCCAGGACCGCCTGGATCCCTTTGACAGCGAGACGTTCGACGCGAGCCCCATCGAGATGTTCGCCGTCGCGACGGACATGCTCTTTGGAACCGCCACGTATCTCCCGGTCAAAAGCGCCGTGCTTGACCTCGATGCCGTGCGCGCCTCGACGTCGCTGCCGCTGGTGACGCCGCCGGTCGAGATTGACGGGCACAAATACGTCGACGGCGGCGTGGCCGATTCGGTTCCCATCGAGCATGTGCTCGAGGAGGCGGGCTTCGACCGCGCGGTCGTCATCGTCACCCAGGACCGTTCGTACGAAAAGAAGCCCTACGAGTTTATGCCGGCCGCGCGTGCGCGTTATGCCGACTACCCCTACCTGCTCGAGGCCATCGAGACACGCCATGATCGCTACAACATCCAGCGCATGCATCTGTGGAAGTATGAGCGCGAGGGCCGCGCGCTGGTCGTCGCTCCACAAAAGCCGGTCGAGGTCGGCCATGTTGAGCACGATCCGGCAAAGCTGCTCGACCTGTATATTCAGGGCCGCCAGGAGGCAAAGCGCTTGCTGGCCGACATCGAGGCATTCGTCGAGCGCTAGCGCCGCAACACTACGGCCCGTGGACGACATGTGCAGAAACTCTGGTCGGAGCCAAAATACCTGTTGACTCGGGCGGCGAGCGGGGTAATATGGACGGGTTACTTGCAGAGCCCCGTGAATCTCTGTAACAACACGTACTGTACATGGAGGAGTCTAAGTGATTTCGAAATCGACTCACTACGCCAAGCAGGGCGAGGTCCAGCGCAACTGGGTTCTCGTCGACGCCGATGGTGCTGTCCTGGGCCGTCTTGCCACCCAGATCGCAATGATCCTGCGCGGTAAGAACAAGCCCCAGTTCACGCCCAACAGCGACTGCGGCGACTTCGTTGTCGTCATCAACGCCGATAAGGTCCAGCTTACCGGTAACAAGGCCGACACGAAGACCTATTATCGCCACAGCGGCTACAACGGCGGCCTCAAGGCTGAGAGCTTCCGCCAGGCTATGGAGAAGCACCCGGAGAAGGTCATCGAGCGCGCCGTTCGCGGTATGCTGCCCAAGACCACCCTCGGCCGTGCCCAGATGACCAAGCTTAAGGTCTACGCTGGTGCCGAGCATCCGCACGCTGCCCAGAACCCCACGAAGATTGAGCTGGAGGCTTAAAGATGGCTGAGAACACCGTTGTCTACCAGGGTACCGGCCGTCGTAAGAACGCCGTCGCCCGCGTCCGTCTCGTCCCCGGCACCGGCAAGGTGACTATCAACAAGCGTGACGCCGAGCAGTATTTCGGCCGTCATCAGCTCGTTGAGAACGCCCTTGCTCCCTTCAAGGTGACCGACACCGCCGGTCAGTTCGACGTTATCGCTCTGTGCGATGGCGGCGGCATCTCCGGCCAGTCCGGCGCTCTGCGCCTGGGCATCGCTCGCGCTCTTCTGAACGCTGGCGACTACCGTGCTGACCTCAAGAAGGCCGGTTTCCTTACGCGCGATGCTCGCGTGGTCGAGCGCAAGAAGTACGGCCTCAAGAAGGCCCGCCGCGCTCCCCAGTTCTCCAAGCGCTAAGGTTTTATCTCCTTTCGAGATACAATGTACAAGCGGGGCCTGCCGATTCCTCGGCGGGTCCCGCTTTTCTTTTTCGACTAGGGTGGGCGGTTGCATATCGCCTGCTAGGGAAGGAGCAATCCTATGCCCCAGAACATCTTCGGTACCGACGGCGTCCGTGGCGTCGCCAACGCCGATCTTTCGTGCGACCTCGCGTTTCGTCTGGGTCGCGCGGCGACCAAGTTTCTTGGTCCGGACATCTGCATCGGCCGTGACACGCGCCTTTCGGGCACCATGCTCGAGAGCGCTCTGACCGCCGGCATTATGGCCGAGGGCGGCCGTCCGCACTGCTGCGGCGTCATCCCCACGCCTGCCGTGGCGCTGCTCACCGTTCAGAACGAGCTCGATGGCGGCATCGTTATCTCCGCTTCGCATAATCCGCCGGAGTTCAACGGCATCAAGTTCTTTAGCCGCAAGGGTATGAAGCTCCCCGATGCTGTCGAGGAAGAGATCAGCGCCTGGGTCATGTCCGAGGAAGCCATGGCTGCCGACACGCTGCCGACCGGTGCCGGCGTGGGCCACATCATCAAGATGAAGGACGCCCGCAAGGCATACGTCGACCACGCCATCGATACGCTCGATGGCCTGAGGCTCGATGGCCTAGTCGTTGCCGTCGACTGCGGCCATGGCGCTTCTTGCCAGACTACGCCCGCCGCGCTGCAGCGCCTGGGTGCCACGGTTCATGCCATCAACACCGATTATTGCGGCACCGACATCAATGTCGAGTGCGGCTCTACGCACCTCGAGCCCCTGCGCGAGCTCGTGCTGCGCACCCACGCCGATATCGGTCTGGCCCACGACGGCGACGCCGATCGCGTGCTGTTCGTGGACAGTGAGGGCAATGAGATCGACGGTGACTACATCCTGGCCATCTGCGGCTCCGACCTGGCCGCCCGTGGCAAGCTCGCCAACTCCGAGATCGTCTCGACCGTCATGTGCAACCTGGGCTTCTCCATCGCTATGAAGGAGCAGGGCTTCGAGATGGTTCAGACCGCCGTGGGCGATCGCTACGTTCTGGAGCGTATGCTTGCGGACGGCGCCGTCATCGGCGGCGAACAGTCCGGGCACATCATCTTCCTGGAGCACAATACCACCGGTGACGGCCTGGTGACGGCTCTGCAGCTGCTGGCCGTGCTCAAGCGCACCGGTCGTACCCTCACCGATCTTGCCGGCATCATGAAGAAGTACCCGCAGGTACTCGTCAACGTGCATTCGGACAACAAGGCCGGCCTGGACGATTGCCAGCCCATTTGGGACGCCGTCGCTGCTGCCGAGAAGGAGCTTGACGGCCGCGGCCGCATTCTGGTGCGCCCGAGCGGTACTGAGCCGCTGGTTCGCGTTATGGCCGAGGCGGAGACGCACGAGCTGACCCAGCGTGTTGTCGACGACATCGTCGAGGTTGTCAAGCGCGAACTTCCCTAATGGTCAAAAACGGGCGCCAAGTGGTAAACTGTTAAAGCTATTTTGGTTGATTGGTATGTCCGAGGGGGATCATGTTCACTAAAGTCCTAAGGTCTTTTGGTATGCGTGGTCGAGTCCTTACGCTGGATGCTCCCATCTCGGGCGACGTCATTCCGTTGTCCGAGGTCAATGACCAGACATTTGCCACCGGCCTTTTGGGCCAGGGCGTGGCGATTCAGCCTACGGGTACGCGCGTGATTGCGCCGGCAGACGCCAAGGTCGAGGCCATTTTTCCCACGGGACACGCCGTTGCGCTCAACACGGTCGATGGCTTGGACGTGCTCATCCACGTTGGCTTGGACACTGTTCAGCTCGAGGGCAAGCACTTTACCGTACATGCGCAAGTGGGTGACATCGTCCATAAGGGCGATGTACTCATTGAGTTCGATCGCGAGGCAATTGCTGCCGAGGGCTACGATGTGACGGTTCCCATCTTGGTGTGCAACTCCGTTGAGTTCTCGAGCATCAAGGGCTCCGTTGGCGTGCATGTCGAAGAGATGGACCAGCTCATCGTTGCTCGCGAGCGATAGCAAGTGCACGTGGCCATTAGCCTACAATTCAAACACGTTTACGGAGGGCGCCCTTGAAAGAGGACGCCCTCCGTGGCAAGATGGGATTTGTCCGGAGCTAAAAGGCTTCGGGTCACCGTGGACGGGCAGGGGCCTCGACGCGGCTAGACACGAGACACATACATTACGCGACCTCGCCCTGGTGGCCGCACACGTTGGTTGCGGCCGACGCGGGCCGCGGGCAAGTGCTTGTAAAGGGAGCCTTGCCTCTCTTGTACGAGAAAGGACGCGTAATGAAGATCATTAAAGCTAAAGACTACGAGGATATGAGCCGCAAGGCCGCCAATATCATCTCGGCGCAGGTTATCCTCAAGCCCGACTGTGTGCTGGGCCTTGCCACCGGCTCCACCCCGATCGGTGCCTACAAGCAGCTCGCTGCTTGGTACGAGAAGGGCGACGTCGACTTTGCCGAGGTCAGCACCTACAACCTGGACGAGTATCGCGGCCTTTCGCACGACGATCCCCAGAGCTATCACTACTTTATGCGTGAGAACTTCTTCGATCACATCAACATCGACCTGAACAACACGCATGTGCCCGACGGTTCCAACCCCGACGCCGCCGCTGCCTGCTCTGAGTACGACAAGATCGTCGCCGCCGCCGGTTACCCGGATCTGCAGCTGCTCGGCATTGGCAACAACGGCCACATCGGCTTCAACGAGCCCGATGACCACTTCTCCAAGGGCACGCACTGCGTCGATCTCACCGAGAGCACCATTCAGGCCAACAGCCGCCTGTTCGACAGCATCGACGACGTTCCCCGTCAGGCCTACACCATGGGTACCCAGACCATCATGTATGCCCGCATGATCCTGGTCGTCGCCAACGGCGAGGCCAAGGCTCAGGCCGTGCATGACATGTGCTACGGTCCGGTTACGCCCGCGTGCCCGGCTTCGATCCTGCAGCTGCACACCAACTGCGTTGTCGTTGCCGACGAGGCCGCCCTTTCGCTCTGCGAGTAGCGCGAATCCTGCACCTCGACATAGCCTTGCCTAAGGCCTCCGCTTTGCGGGGGCCTTTTTGCTATCCCTTTCCGCCCGCTTGACCAAAATCTTGCCGCAAGCTTGACGAATGCCGGATGTCCAACAGTTTGATTCATTTCATACCAGATTCTATGCAAAAATGCCACTAAAAGGTCGTAGACGGTAGCGGGTGCTAGGCGAGTTGAATGACATAGCTGAACCTTGTTCATCTGCGTTACACTGCCGCTTAGATGGGACAAGCTGACAAGCTCATTTACCTGCTTAAAGACCGATTAGTCGGGGGATTAATAACAATCGGCCCTCGCTGTACAAAAACTTGCCGCTTGCGTACCGAAAGACAACCTAAAACACAAAACCGCTCTATTCATGGTGCGGCTTGTATAGTCTTGCGGTTACGGTGTCCATACGGTCGAGTAGAGGAGCAGGTATGGTAAACGATTTGGATAGTATAGACGACCTCGAACTGATGCCGCTGGGCGGAGGCTATATGGTGCGACGCGAGCGTCTGCTGAATGAGCTTATCGCCAAGGGCCGAAAAGCCGGCATCGTGGTTCTCTACGCGCCCGATGGTTTTGGGAAAACCTCGGTGCTGCTGCAGTACACCCAAGAGGTAAAAAGCGACCAGACGCGAGGCCCCGTGCGGATTATCGAGGCGGATCGAGCCATTGGGCGCGAGGTGTTTATGCAGCTCGAGGTGGTAACCGAAGAGCTCAAAGACAAGCCGCATTCCCTTGTCGCGATTGATAATGTGCCAAATCTCGATCAGCACGATACCGAAGACCTCATTGACAGGATTCGCGGCTTGCGCGCTATGGGGGTAGGGGTCTTTATCTCCTGCCGTCCTTCAAATCGTCAGCTGATTCATGGGCTGGGTGACTCGGTTAAGATTAATGCGCAAATGCTCAAGGTGCACGCCTATGAGTATTCGGCTTGGGCATCGGCGTTTTCGATTAGCACATCGCTTGACTTTTACCAGCTCACACAGGGTGTGCCCGAGCTTGTTTCGGCTTTGCAGACGGGTCTGTACGGCCAGGGCGATGTTGCCGGTCTGCTCGAAAACGAGATTGTCAACGTGTATGGCGCGGCACTTGTCGATCTTGCTTCGCTCGATAATAATGCGCTGTTCTGCGTTGCCTGCCTCATGATCTTGATGGGTGAGGGCAATATTGCAGAACTCGAGGCTTGTGGGGTGAGGCTGTCGATGATCGACCAGTCCTACCTTGTACGCGACTACCCGATCTTTGGCTTGGATCCGGCCGACCGGAGCTTTACGTGCCTGGGCGCCGAGGACAACGGACGTCTGCGTCTGCGAAAGTTGGTGGCCGAGATCCGTCCCGAGCTTGTTCCGCGGGCAGCTCGAATTTTGCTCAAGGCAGGCCGATGTGATGCGGCGATGGACCTGGCCGATGCCTTTCTGGACCGTAGCGTGGTCCTTGAACTTGCCGGGCAGTATGGGGTCGATCTTGCTCTGACGGGGCACGGTGCCGATGTCTGCCGGGCGGCGCTGGGCACGATCGATGCCGATGATCCCGCCCCAGAGCCAACGCCTGCCGAGGCGCTCGGCGTCTATTTGGCGGCGGTCAGCGTGTCCAACACAAAGCTCGCCCGCTGTATGGCATCGCTTATCGAGCATGCGGGCGATCAGGCAGCCTGCGAAATAGATCCCGTTTCGTGGAAGGTTGCCCAGGCGCTTACGGCAGTTTGCTATGGGGACAACGGGCTTGGGCTTCCCATGAACCTTGCTGTGCCGGAAATCGAGACGGAACACACGGCGCTCGACATGCTCTTTGCACATATCGGGGTCAAGCACTGGCTGGCTGAGCGGGGAGATGACGGCGGCGCTCTGCAACAGCTCAAAACGCGCAAGGCCTATGACTGCGAGCTCGATATCGCGGGGACTTTTATACGGGCCGATAGCATGCTGGTGGAGCTCTTCGATGGGTCGTTTGCGGGGATCGACGAGCGCGACGACGAGATGGCGCTGATACGGGACGCGCTCGATGTGCGCGGACTTAAGGCGCCGGCTATCTGGGTACGCATGGTGCTGGCGGCACGGCGGCTCCTTTCCGGCTTGCCGGTAACCGACGATGCGGCGTTCAACGAGCTCGATCGCTTTGCCGTACGCATGCGCGACAACCAGATTCAACTGTTTGGCCTGCTGCTAGAAGGCTGGCAATCGCTGGCAGAAGGTCGGCCGGTCAATGCGAAGTTCCGTGCGGTCCAGGTGCTCAAACTGGCTGAGGAGCCAATTGCATACATGCGCGACAACGCGTTGCTGCTGGAGCGTGCGGCGTATCTGCGTAACACCTCGATGGTTTCGGTGCGCGAGGAGGCGGAGCTGCTTGATATAAGTCAGACGCAGGTTGGTGGTGCGGAGGCCTGGATGGTGGCGCTGCACTTGGCCTGTGCAGGGCGAGACAGCGATCTTGCAGCTTGGATGTCCATGAACCGTGCAGGGATTTTGGACCCATCGTATCGGCTCTTTGCCCGCCTTGCCATGCATTGTCTGGGCGAGCCGGCGGCCAGAATTCGTAAGAAGCTCCCGGTGCGCGAACTATCGCGGTATTCGCTGCGTGACGATCTGGAAGGGGAGGGTGAGCGCCTGTTTCAGGCTGGCGAGGTCGAAGCCGTCGATACTGTCGACCATATCGAGATTCGCATGTTTGGGGCGTTTCGCGCCGAGCGCGACGGGTTTCCCATCACGGACAAAATGTGGCGCCGCAAGAAGGCGGCGACACTTGCCGAGCGGCTTGCGCTGGGCATGGATGCGCTCGTCGATCGTGAGACGCTGGCCATGGAGCTGTGGCCCCATGCCGAGTTCAATAGCGCCCGCAACAACCTGTACTCGACGATATCGCGCTTGCGGTCGGCTTTGGGACCGACGCCGGATGGCAAGTCGTGCGTGCTCATCCAAAATGAATGCATTGGGCTTAACGGCGATTACGTCAAGACCGATGTGAGGCTATTCGATCAGATAAGCCGCGAAGTTTTGGGAAATCGCACGGGTGCGCGCGGACCCCATCTGGTCGAGCTGTGCCTTAAGATCGAGCAGCTCTACGCCGGTCCGTTGTATGTTCCCAATGGCTGCAATCCCACCTACTTCTTGCGTATGCGGCGCATTATGGAATCGAAGTATATCGACTGCATGATTCGGGGTGCGAATGCCGCTCTAGAAGAAAACGACCTGCAGTCGGCGGTATGGCTGGTGGAGTCGGGGCTGCGCCAAGAGACGGCGCGCGAGGACATGGTGCGTTGCGCTATGCGCGTTTACGGCGCGGCGGGGCGGCGGCGCGATATCGTCGAGCTGTACAGTGGACATATGCACCACCTAAGGGAGCAGGTCAATGGCGTGCCCGAGCCCGAGACGCGGCGTCTATACGAACGCTTGGTGGAGGGCAGGCTTAACCGCGTACTGGTCGAGCGATAAAAAACGGGCGTCCGAATTGCTCGGACGCCCGTAGGCTTGCTATGTGTTGGCTCGCCGGATCATTGACTCTTAGACGAGCTTGATCTTCTCGATGTCCTTGCGCGAGGACTCGCGATACAGCGAGAACTTGCGGCCGATAACCTGGACGACCTCGGCGTGGGAGCGCTCGGCGAGCTCCTCGGCGGCCTCGCGGGCGGAAAGGCTGGAGCCGTCGAGCACGGAGCACTTAACGAGCTCGTGCTTCTCCAGGTAGGCGACCGTCTGCTCGACGGTGCCCTCGTTGACGTCGGACTTGCCGATGATGATGGCGGGGTTGAGGTGATGGGCCATGCTGCGAAGCTGCTTGACCTGTGCTCCTGTCAGTGCCATGGGTTCTCGCTTTCTATGTATGGGGCGCCCCGCGATGGGGCCTTAATCTACGTGAGCTGTCCCACGATAGCGCAGGAATGGCGCGGTGTGGGGCGCGTTTGCCCAGTTCAAAAAGAATGCGGATGCCGGGTGAGTGGCCGGTGCGGGCTGCGAGCAGTTTATAGATGGGCTACGGACGACTCGCGGAGACCGGCTCCCAGGCAATAAACGCCCAGCGCACCTTGCGGATATGATCGAGCATGAAGCGTCCCTGCGGCGCACCCTTGGAGCCTGGCTCGCCGGCATGGGGGTTCTCAATCATGTGTTGGGCAATGTAATCGCGCAGGCGGTCGACCTTATCCTCGTTGCCATGCTCGAGCATGCGGGAAAAGTCCGCCACACCCGCCTCAAGGCTGTCGAAGGTGTCGCGACGGGGTGATTCGAAGTACGAAACCTGCGGCAGGGCACCCATCTGAATGAGGATATTAAAGGCATAGACAAAGCCATTACTGCAGGTAACCGAGGCGCCGATGGCGTTCATCAAGTGCAGGTCATAACGCGGGCTGGAGTTGGCGACCATCGTGACAGCACAACGCCGACGAGCCGTACGATCAAGCTTGGCAAGCGCGCCTTTGAGGTTGGTCGTAGTAACCGAACGACTGGCAAAGGCAACATCTACCGCTTTTGCGATCGGTCCAACCAAATACCAGTCATCATCCCAAGCAAGCTCAAGCGGCGTAATAAGATCTTCGAGCCCGTAATACTCAATGCCGGCATCAAGCGTGCCCAACATGGCAGGAGAGAAGTCGGCAGCAATCACGGAATGCCCAGCCTGAGCAAGCGGAATAGCAATCGACCCAGCCCCACACCCCATATCCAGCACGGACTCGCCGGGCTCAAGCGCCAACAACTTTATAAAATCCCGGGCATAAGGAGCAGTCTCAAGCGGCCGAAAATGCCGAGCCCGCTTATCCCACTCAAAAGAATCATCAGCCCGATGCCGACCAGCTTGCAGGCGCATCCATTCGCCATTCCAATCCGCAGAAAGAAGCTCAGAGCGAGCATCCCCATCAACCACGGGCTAACCTCCTAGCAACAAAAAAGCGACTCCTCCCAAAAGAAGAGCCGCAACCAGCATATATCAGAAAGAACCGATCCAACGCCGAACCGCCCTCACAACCAAGGCGGGCAGGAGCGAAGCGACTGCCATACGGGATAGAACCCAACTGAGGTCCCGTTGTGCGGGAGCCCCGGGGAGGGCAAATATATAAGGTCGATCGCGAGTTCCGCACGAGCCGGAGAGCACTTAATGTGCTCTCCGTGCGAGTCAGGACTGTCCGAGCAGGCGACCTTATATATTTGCCCTCCCCGGGGCTCCTCGCCCGAACCCCTCAGCTAGTTCTTCAGCGAGTTCAGCGGCGCCGGGAAGCGTCCACCGCGGTGGGCAAGCACGGTGCCGGCGTTGGGGTTCACCGGCATGATGGGCGCACGGCCAAACAGGCCGCCGTACTCGACGCAGTCGCCCACGCCCTTGCCGATGGCAGGGATCACGCGGACGGCCGTGGTCTTGTTGTTGATGACGCCGATGGCCATCTCGTCGGCGATGATGCCGGCGATGGTCTCGACCGGGGTGTCGCCGGGGATAGCGATCATGTCCAGGCCGACGGAGCACACGCAGGTCATGGCCTCGAGCTTCTCGAGCGAAAGCGCACCGGCCTCGACGGCGGCGATCATACCGGCGTCCTCGGACACAGGGATGAAAGCGCCCGAGAGGCCGCCCACGCTGGAGCTGGCCATGACGCCGCCCTTTTTGACGGCATCGTTGAGCATGGCGAGCGCACAGGTCGTGCCGGGGCCACCGCAGGTGCCCACGCCGATGATCTCGAGGATGCGCGCGACGGAGTCGCCGATGGCAGGCGTGGGAGCCAGCGACAGGTCGACAATGCCTTTCTCGACACCCAGACGATGGGCGGCCTCGCGGCTCATGAGCTCGCCGGCGCGGGTGATCTTAAAGGCGGTCTGCTTAATCTTCTCGGCGACCTCCATCATCGATGCGGAATCGGGCAGCGTCTCCAAGGCTGCGGCCATAACGCCGGGGCCCGAGACGCCTACGTTGATGACGGCGTCGGCCTCGCCACCGCCGTGGACGGCGCCCGCCATAAACGGGGAGTCCTCGACCATGTTGGCAAAGCAGACAAACTTGGAGGCGCCAACGGAATCCTGGTCGGCCGTGAGCTTGGCGGCGTCGATGATGGTCTGGGCGGCCATGAGCACGGCATCCATGTTGATACCGGCGCGCAGGCTAGCGACGTTGACGCTGGAGCAGACGCGGCTGGTGGTAGCGAGCGCCTGGGGGATTGACTGGATGACGCGGCGGTCGGCGTCGCCGATGCCCTTCTGGACGAGTGCGGAGAAGCCGCCCAGGTAATCGATGCCGAGCGTCTCTGCCGCGCGGTCGAGGGCATGCGCGATGGGGGTGAGGTCCTCATCCTTGCAGCACGCGGCGATCTGCGCCACCGGGGTGACGGAAACGCGCTTGTTGACGATGGGGATACCGTACTCGCGCTCGAGGTTCTCGGCGGTCTCGACCAGATGTTCAGCCGTGTGCGTCACGTGGTCGTAGATCTTCGTGCACATGCGGTCGAGGTTCTCGTCACCGCAACCCATGAGCGAAACACCCATGGTGATGGTCCTGATGTCGAGGTTCTGCTCCTCAACCATGCCGCGGGTTTCCGCGATTTCTGCGGGCGTGATCGCCATCCTTGCGCTCCTATCTGCCAAAACGAGCATAGTCTTTTCTATTCTAACGTGCCGCACGTGCCAAGTGGCGCGTGCGGCACGTTTTGGTGCGGGGTTGTTTCCGTTGTGTTACCGCCCAAAGACCTCTTCGGCGATACGGGCGCTTTCGGCGGCGTCCTTGGCGTAGTAGTCCGCGCCGATCTGCTTGGCGTATTCGGGGGTGAGTACGGCGCCGCCTACGATGATCTTGACGTCCGGCACCTCGGCATGAAGCAGCTTGATGGTCTCTTCCATGGCCACGACGGTGGTGGTCATAAGCGCCGAGAGGCCGACGAGTTTGATATCGCGCTTCTTGACGGTCTTGAGTACCTCCTGCGGATCGACGTCGCGGCCCAGGTCAAAGACGGTGTATCCGTAGTTGTCGAGCAGCATCTTAACGATGTTTTTGCCAATATCGTGGATGTCGCCCTTGACGGTGGCCACGCAGATCTTGCCCTTGTCGGCAATCTCGCCGGCGGGCATCAGGCGCTTGATGGTGTCGAAGCCCACGCGTGCGGCCTCGGCCGAGGCCATAAGCTGCGGCAAGAAGAACTTGCCCTGGTCAAAGAGGACGCCAACCTCGTCGAGGGCGGGGATAAAGTGATTGTTGATGAGGTCCATGGCGTCGTGGTCTGCCAGCAGACGCTCGGTCTCGGCGGCGATCTCGCCTTTGCGGCCCGAGACGACCATGCGACGAATCGGGTCGTCGTTGCCGTCGGTGCCGGCGGTGCCGGCAGCGGGCGCAGCGTCGGTCGATACCGCCTGGGCCGCCGCCGGGTTCGCGGCGATCTTGTACGGATCGGTCCAGCCGGCGTAGCGCTCGATGTATCCGGTCGAGCCCTCGTCCTCGACACTCAAGACGCGATAGCTGTAGACGGTGTCCATAAAGCGCTTGGAACCTGGGTTCATGATGGGGGCGTCCAGGCCCGCGCCAAAAGCGGCGGCCAAAAAGACCGAGCCCAGAAGCGGGCGGGCAGGCAGGCCAAAGCTGATGTTTGACACGCCGAGTGCGCATTTGACGCCCAGACGCTCCTTGCACAGGGACATGGCGCGCAGGATCTGCTCGGCCTGGCGCTGGTTGGTCGAGGCGGTCATGACCAGGCAGTCGATGAGGATGCGGTCCGGTCCGATGCCGTAGCGGGCAGCCTCGGCCACGATGCGCTCGGCGATGGCGAAGCGGGCCTCGGCGGTATCGGGGATGCCGCCTTCGTCGAGCGTGAGGCCGACAACGTTGGTGCCGTAGTGGGCGACCAGCGGAAAGATCTCATTCATGATCTGCTGCTTGCCGTTGACCGAGTTGATGATGGGCTTGCCGGCATAGCGGCGTACGGCGGCCTCGACGGCGGCGGGATCGGTGGAGTCGATCTGCAGCGGCAGCAGCGTGGAGCCTTGGAGCTGCTCGGTCGCCTGTTGAATGATCTTGACCTCGTCGATCTCGGGCAGGCCCACGTTGACGTCCAGGATGTCGGCGCCCTGCTCCTGCTGACTGATGCCCTGGCTCACGACGTAGTCCAGGTCGCCGTCGCGCAGGGCCTGCTGCAGGCGCTTTTTGCCGGTGGGGTTGATGCGCTCGCCGATGACGGCGATCTTGTGGCCGTCGCAGGGAAGGTCCACCACGGTCTGGGCGCTCGTGACCGACATGCTGGGCTTGCGGTGACGCGGGCTGGGCGTGTGGTTGTCGATGAGGGTACGAAGTGCCGCCATGTGCGCCGGCGTGGTTCCGCAGCATCCGCCGACGACGCTCACGCCGTCCTCGATCATGCCGGCGACGGCCTCGGCGTACTCGGGTGCCTGGATATCAAAGACGGTATTGCCGTCATCGTCCACGTGGGGCAGTCCCGCATTGGCCTGCACCATAACGGGCTTGTCGGTAACGGTGAGCATACGCGCAGCGAGTCCTCGGAGCTCGGCCGGGCCCTGGCTGCAGTTGATGCCAAGGACGTCGGCGCCGATGGCGTCGAGAGTGATGGCGGCGACCTCGGGGCTCGTGCCCAAGAAGGTGCGTCCGTCTTCCTCAAAGGTCATGGTGGCAAAGACGGGCAGGTCGGAGTTCTCGCGGCAGGCGAGGACTGCCGCCTTGATCTCGGTCAGGTCGGTCATAGTCTCGATAATAAAGAGGTCGATGCCCGCAGCGACGCCGGCGTGCACTTCCTCGGCAAAGAGGTCGTAGGCCTCGTCAAAGCTGAGGGTGCCCAGGGGGCGCAGCAGGGCGCCGATGGGGCCGATGTCGCCGGCGACGTAGCGGGCGCCGGCCTCGCGGGCGCAGGTGACGGCCGCGGCAAAGACGTCTGCCACGGTGGCAGCACCGTCGAGCTTGTGGGCGTTGGCGCCAAAGGTGTTGGCGGTGATCACGTCACAGCCAGCCTCGACATATTGACGTTGGATATCGGTGATAACCTGGGGCTCCTCAAAGTTGAGCAGCTCGGGCAGAGCGCCCGCCTTCATGCCGGCGGCCTGCAACATGGTGCCCATGCCGCCGTCAAACAGCAGGTGCCCCGCGCCCTCGATGGCCGCACGCAGGCGTTCATCCTTAATGTGCAGGTCGTCGATCGTGCGCGTCTTGTACGCGGCGCCGTTGCGGCGCGCAGTATTGACAGGTGCCGCCAGCGCAGTACCGTCAGAATCATGAGTGATAAGCGGAGTAAACATCGATGGCTCCTAATGGCTGGAATAGCAGGTGGTGTGGGCGGCGCGGAAGCGGCAGTGCTCACGCATGCGGCAGATAGTGCAGGTGGGGCGGCTCTGGGCGTCGTGGACCTCGCCGTCAAACAGACCGATCACCGCGGTCACGCTCTTGGTGGGCATGAGCAGGCTGGTAGGTGTGACGGTAAGCCCGATGTGCCGTGTGGCGTTGAGCACATTTACGATCGAGCGCTGTGCCGTAAGCGGGCAGTCGCCGTAGCCGGGACTGAAGCGCCAGTTACCGGCGAGTCCGTGTGCGGCGGCCGCGGTCTTGACTTGCTGGTCCATCTGCTCGACGGCGGCTTCCACATAGGCAGAGCACGCGGCGTCGAGCACTGCCCCCTCCAGGGGTTGCTGGGCTCCCGTGGTGCGCAGACGACGCTCGGCGTCCATGCCGAGGGTGCATGCCATGAGCGCGGCAAAGCGGGCGTCTTTGAGATGTCGATAGATATCGCGACCCCGCAGCTCAACGTTCGTGCCAACCAAGCGGATGCAGGGCTCGCCCTGCTCGTCGACGCCCGTGGCATCGACGGCAAACACGCATCGCACGCCACGGGGCTCAATGTCCAGTTCTAGGCGCTCGACCACAAGCTCAATTCGTCGTGACAGTTCAGGCTCAATCTGCTGACCGCCGTAGCCCAGATAGCGCAGCATCTCGGCACGGTCGACTCGGGGATGATGGGCAGCGTCGATACGGTAAAGCGCCGGCGACGCAAGGTCAGCCGGCACTTCGACAGTGGTTGTATCGATGTGCGGTTTTTCCATTACCCTAGGCGCTCCATAATGGTCGCGGCGATCGCAGGACGATTCATAGTGTACAGGTGCAGACCGTCGGCACCGTGTTCCTTGAGGTCGCAAAGCTGGCGGGCGGCATAATCTACACCGGCTGCCTGCAGGCTCTCGGGGTCGTTCTCGTGCTTGGCGAGAATCTTGATGACGGGGGAGGGCAGCGACGCTCCGCACATAAAGACCATGCGGCTGATCTGGGACTTGCTCATAAACGGCATGATGCCCGCGGTGATGGGCACCGTGATGCCCGCTTTATCGGCAAGCTCGCGGAAGCGGTAGAAGCACTCATTATCAAAGAAAAGTTGCGTCACAAAGAAGCTTGCGCCGGCGTCCTGCTTTTGCTTGAGGTATTCGACCGAGAGGCTGAGGTCCTCGCAGGCAATGTGGCCCTCGGGGTAGGCCGCAGCGCCCACGCAAAAGCCGGCGTCGACGAGCTCGGGGATGAGGTCGCGGGCGTAGGCGTATTCGGAGGCGGGCTTGTCGTCCTCAGTCGCGCCGGCAGGGAGATCGCCACGCAGCGCCAGGATGTTATTCACGCCGGCGGTGCGGTACTCATCGATCTTGGCGGCGATATCGGCATGCGTGCGGCCGACGCAGGTGAGGTGCGCCACCGAGGGCGTATCGAATTCGCTCGTAATCATATGCGCGATGGGGGCGGTGGTGGCGCCGTTGCCCGAGCCGCCGGCAGAGCAGGTGACCGAGACAAAGCTCGGCGAAAGCTTGCACAGACTGCCTGCCACCTTGCGAGCCGTATCGAGGGTGAGCTCGCCCTTGGGCGGGAACATCTCAAACGAAACGGGCACGGTGCCCAGGGATGCTGCCTGCTTAAAAACCTCGTCGACGCGCATATCGTGCTCCTTTAGATACTTTAGTGCGATGTGTTGTAAGGATTCTACAGCACCGCTGCGCCACGCTGGAGTTTTACTTGCCATTTGGGAATACCAATCGAAGATGCTTCGCTATCGTCATTCCCTATAACAACGTAGCTCATTTGGGACGTGCCTCTATAGCCATCAACCAGTTGCCCAGGGTAGTCTTTTTGGGACAGGGCTTTTTTAGCTACCCTATGTCAAATATTGCCTTGAGCTTCGAAGATACCGGATGGGTAGCTAAAAAAGCCCCGTCCCAAAAAGACTACCCTTAAACCATGCGGGGAGGTCTGCAATTTATGCAGTTCGTTGGCTGTTGAGGGTGGTAATAATCCTGTGTTGCTGTAACCTCATTGATTGGTTTCGTGACAGCAACATAACGGTAATGTCGCGGAAACACGGCGAGTCTAAGCTAAGGCTCGTTCGTTAGTAATCAACACCGCTTCTCACGCGGTGCCGATACGAAGGGAGTTCCGTATGGCCGAACTTACTGACCGCTTCGGGACCATGGTGTTCTCTGAGGAAGTCATGAAGGACTGCCTCCCCAAGGACATTTGGAAGCGCCTTGCTGCAACCCTCGAGGGCGGTGAGCCGCTCGACCTGGATGTGGCCAACGCCGTTGCCCATGCCATGAAGGTCTGGGCCATCTCCAAGGGTGCTACGCACTACGCGCACTGGTTCCAGCCGCTTTCGGGCATTACTTCCGAGAAGCACGACAGCTTCTTGGAGCCTAACCACGACGGCACCGCCATTACCAAGTTTACGGGCAAGAACCTCATCCAGGGCGAGCCCGATGCCTCCAGCTTCCCCAACGGCGGCCTGCGCGCCACCTTCGAGGCCCGTGGCTACACCGCTTGGGATCCCACCAGCCCCGCCTTTATCAAGGACGATGTCCTGTGCATCCCCACGGCTTTCTGCTCCTACACGGGCGAGGCCCTGGACAAGAAGACCCCGCTGCTGCGCTCCATGACCGCGCTCTCGCGTGAGTCCAAGCGCGTTTTGGCGCTGTTCGGCAAGACGCCAAAGAAAGTCGTTCCTTCCGTGGGTGACGAGCAAGAGTACTTCCTGATCAAGAAGGACGCCTACCGCAAGCGCAAGGACCTGGTCATCACCGGCCGCACCCTCTTTGGTGCTGCCCCCTGCAAGGGCCAGGAACTCGAGGAGCACTATTTTGGCGCTATCCGCCCCACCGTCTCGGCCTATATGAAGGATCTGGACGACGAGCTGTGGGCGCTCGGCATTCCCGCCAAGACCAAGCACAACGAGGTCGCTCCCTGCCAGCATGAGCTCGCCCCCGTCTACGGTGAGGTCAACGAGGCCATCGACCAGAACTTGGTCATGATGGAGAAGATGAAGCTCATCGCCTCCCGCCACGACCTGGTCTGCCTGCTGCACGAGAAGCCGTTCGAGGGCATCAACGGTTCGGGCAAGCACAACAACTGGTCGCTCGGCACCGAGTCCGAGAATCTGCTCGATCCGGGTGACACCCCGCTCGACAACCTGCAGTTCATCGTCTTCCTCACCGCGGTGATCGAGGCCGTCGATAACTATCAGGAGCTCCTGCGTGCCTCTGTTGCCTCGGCCGGCAATGACCATCGTCTGGGCGCCAACGAGGCTCCTCCGGCGATTATGTCCATCTTCCTGGGTGACCAGCTTACCGAGGTTGTCGAGAAGATCATCGATGGCAAGGCTTCCGTCCATGCCACGCGCGGCGTGCTCGACCTGGGCGCCGATACCCTGCCCAAGCTGATGCAGGACAACACCGATCGCAACCGCACCTCCCCGTTTGCCTTCACCGGCAACAAGTTCGAGTTCCGTGCCTGCGGCTCCGAGCAGAACGTCTCCGACTCCAACCTGGTGCTCGATGCCGCCGTGGCCAAGTCGCTCAAGTCCTTCGCCGACGCACTCGAGGGTACGCCCGAGGATAAGTTCCAGGACGCCGCGCTCGAGTACTGCAAGAAGGTCCTGACTGACCACCAGCGCATCCTGTTCTCCGGCGACGGCTACTCCGACGAGTGGCCCGTTGAGGCCGAGAAGCGCGGCCTTGCCAACAACAAGACCACGGCCGATGCCCTGCCCGCCTTTGTTTCCGATAAGGCTATCGCGCTCTTTGAGGAGACGGGCGTCCTGACCAAGGCCGAGGCTCAGTGCCGCTACGACTGCAAGCTCGAGAAGTACAACAAGCTCATGAACATCGAGGCTACCACGATGGTTCGCGAGGCGCGTCGTACCTATCGCCCGGTCATTACCGCCTATGCCACCAAGGTCGCTAAGGGCCTTGAGACTATCCGCGCCGCCGGCGCCGAGGCCGCCATGCAGTGTGAGCAGAATACGCTCAACAAGCTTTGCAACGGCATCACCACCATCAACGACTCCATCAAGGCGCTCGACGCCGTGCATCAGAAGGCCGAGGGCCTCGATGGTCAGGAGCAGGCCAACGTCTACGCGCACGAGGTCGTTCCCGCTATGGATGCGCTGCGTGCTGCCGTGGATGCCATGGAGGAGATCGTGGCCGCCGACTACTGGCCGGTCCCGACCTACGACGACATCCTGTTCTACGTGTAGAGCGTAACTGACATATCGTCACGGTATTGAGCCGGGGTCCGCATCATGCGGGCCCCGGTTTTTGTTTTAGAGGCTTTAGCCTGTGCGGGGCGCGCAGCGCGCCGCATCAGAAACCACCCGCTATGCGGGTGGGGCCAAACGGCTTTACAAAGCCGCCCCCTCGCCGGACACTTGCGATTGTTCAGGCCGCAAGGAATCCGAGTCGAGAGGGCGGTGGTGGCGTATGGCCCAGAAGGCCTACAGCCTGTCGCACACGAAGTGGATGTGCAAGTACCACGTCGTGTTCACGCCGAAGTATAGGCGCAAAGTCATCTACAACCAAATAAGGTCCGACCTTGGGGAGATCTTCAGGAAGCTCTGCCAGTACAAGGGGATAGAGATCATCGAGGGGCACCTGATGCCTGACCACGTCCACATGCTGCTGGCGATACCGCCGAAGTACAGCGTATCGAGCGTGATGGGCTACCTGAAGGGGAAGAGCTCGCTGATGATATTCGACAAGCACGCGAACATGAAGTACAAGTTCGGCAACAGGAAGTTCTGGGCCGAGGGCTACTACGTGTCCACGGTCGGCCTGAACGAGGCCACGATCGCGAAGTACATCCGGGAGCAGGAGAAGGCCGACATCGCGCTCGACCGGCTGAGCGTCAAGGAGTACGAGGACCCCTTCGGCAGGGGGCCGGGGCGTAAATAGCGCCGGTTTGACCGGCCCGCCACGGGTCAATCTGCAGTGCGGCCCGAACCCCGTGAGGGCCGGCGCCTTTAGACGCGTGCCGGAAATCCAAGGGTTATACCCTAAGAGCAAACCACCCCTTTTAGGGGTGGTTTTGATTTTAGAGGCTTTAGCCTGTGCGGGGCGCGCAGCGCGCCGCATCAGAAACCACCCGCTATGCGGGTGGGGCCAAACGGCTTTACAAAGCCGCCCCCTCGCCGGACACTTGCGATTGTTCAGGCCGCAAGGAATCCGAGTCGAGAGGGCGGTGGTGGCGTATGGCCCAGAAGGCCTACAGCCTGTCGCACACGAAGTGGATGTGCAAGTACCACGTCGTGTTCACGCCGAAGTATAGGCGCAAAGTCATCTACAACCAAATAAGGTCCGACCTTGGGGAGATCTTCAGGAAGCTCTGCCAGTACAAGGGGATAGAGATCATCGAGGGGCACCTGATGCCTGACCACGTCCACATGCTGCTGGCGATACCGCCGAAGTACAGCGTATCGAGCGTGATGGGCTACCTGAAGGGGAAGAGCTCGCTGATGATATTCGACAAGCACGCGAACATGAAGTACAAGTTCGGCAACAGGAAGTTCTGGGCCGAGGGCTACTACGTGTCCACGGTCGGCCTGAACGAGGCCACGATCGCGAAGTACATCCGGGAGCAGGAGAAGGCCGACATCGCGCTCGACCGGCTGAGCGTCAAGGAGTACGAGGACCCCTTCGGCAGGGGGCCGGGGCGTAAATAGCGCCGGTTTGACCGGCCCGCCACGGGTCAATCTGCAGTGCGGCCCGAACCCCGTGAGGGCCGGCGCCTTTAGACGCGTGCCGGAAATCCAAGGGTTATACCCTAAGAGCAAACCACCCCTTTTAGGGGTGGTTTTGATTTGCGAAGGACGCTTTGAAGCCCGTTTTGCCGCCGATTCGCCTAGGTATAAAGGGTTGTGGGCAAAAAACGTCAAATATGAGTACTGTCACAAGTCCTGTAGCATTATTTATTTGCAAAATATGCAGTGTTACGCAACATATGTCCAAGTACTTAGCCGATAAACGTCTGCAATTCTTCCGCCGTAGGACACCTGACGGTCGCGCGCGACCTGGTAACGGGCTTCACATTTCAAATGGTGCCCCCAGCGGGATGTCCGCGTGCGGCTGGCGCCGCCCGCTTTCGCTGCGTCGCTCCGCTCCTTGCGTGCTGCGCTGGAAAACGCTTGCGCGTTTCCTCAGCTCCGCACCCTGTCGGGTTCGAATCCCGGCGTTGGGGAAGAAAAAAGCCCGTCACCGAATTGGTAACGGGCTTCAGATTTCAAATGGTGCCCCCAGCGGGATTCGAACCCGCGATATCCACCTTGAAAGGGTGGCGTCCTTGGCCGCTAGACGATGGGGACAGCGGGAAAGAGTATAGCAGACTTTTTTAGCCGTTCACATATCGTTGGCAAACTGAAAAACCACCACATAGGAGCTGGCTCTCTATCCCGATCATCAAACATCTCAACCTGTAACATCTGGGCTGATAAATCGGCTCTATGTGTTACAGATCGAGACAAAAGGCAGGCGTCGGGACGAACATCTCATTCTGTAACAGTAAGACGACTTTTAACGGTCTAGATGTTACAGATTGAGACAAACCGCTGGGACGGGTCAAAACCACCACAAAGGTGCCTGTCCCCTTTGTGGTGGTTGGGGCGTTAGGGGAGGAGCTTCATGGCGGCGTCGTGGGCGGCGTGCTCGTAGGTGTCGTCGAGGGTTTTGAGCGGCAGCAGGGCCGTGGCCTGCGCATCGCCGCGGCGCTCGAGGGCGTGCGCGATCAGCCAGTCGGCGAGTTCGGGGTTCTTGGGCAGTGCCGGTCCGTGCAGGTACGTGCCGATGACGCCCTTGTAGATGAGACCCTCAAAGCCATCGTCGCCGTTGTTGCCGGTGCCCGTGACGACGGACGTTCCGAGCGGCGTGGCCTCGGCGTCCAAAAGCGTGCGGCCACCGTGGTTCTCGAATCCCACAAAGGGCTCAGGTGCCAGATCGGTTTTGACGGCTACGTTGCCGATCAGGCGGTCGGAGCCGCGTACGGTTTCGGCGGCAATGACGCCCAGGCCCTCAATGCGATCGTCGCCCATGTAGTACGAACGGCCGAGCAGCTGATAGCTGCCACAGATGGCAAGCAGTGTGCCGCCGTCCTCAACATAGGCCGCGACCTTGTCTTTTTGGGCGAGCAGCTCGTGTGCCACGGCTAGCTGGTCGCGGTCGGAGCCGCCACCCATCATGACGATATCGGCATCGGTGAGATCGAGTGACTCGCCCATACGGACCTCGTCCACGCGCACGGGAATGCCACGCCAGGCGCAGCGGCGCTCGAGGGCGATGACGTTGCCGCCGTCGCCGTAGAGGTTAAGGGCATCGGGATACAGGTAGACGATGCGCAGCGGGCGCGAAAGCTCGACTGGCGCGATGCTGACAGGAAGAGCGCTGCCGTCGGCACGGGCTACGGCGCGCCCGGCAACAGCGTCGGCGGTGGCGCCTTTCAGCCCGTCGAGCTCCTTGACCAGCGGCGGGAAGGCCGTGTAGTTGGCGACGGCGTAGAAGGTGTCATCGGCGGCCTCGTCTGCCACGGCGCCAATTGCCTGCGCGACGTCCGAGATAATCGCGGCATCGATGCCGGCGTACTTGAGGCGCACCTGCATGTCGTGCGCGCGCGTGCCTCCGGCAAAGGCGACAAGACCCGGCGTGTCGGCGATGCGCTCAAAGTCGACGTCGTAGATCCACGATACATCGTGGCCGTCGGCATCGTTATCGTTGAGGAAGAAAGCGCAGAGCCTGCCGCCCGCTGTCTTAATGGATTGGATCTGGCGATCGAAGCCCACGGGGTTCTTGGCCAGGTTGGCCTCGACGGTTCGGCCGGCGATGTTCCAGCGACCCATGCGACCGCCGGCGGGCACGTAGGCGTCGAGTGTGGGCTGCAGGTGCGCCGTATCAACGCCCAGTTCGTGCGCGGCAAAGAAGGCGGCGGCAACGTTGTAAACCATGTACAGGCCGTTATAGCGCGTGGCGATGTGTGCGGCAGCCGCGTCGGGCTCAGCCCCAAAGACCAGGTCAAAACCATAGCCGTCGCAGCCGAGCTCCACGCCCGTCACGCGACGGACAAGCGCAGGGCGGGCCCAGCCGCACGAGGGGCAATGGTAGGCGCCGAGCTGGCCGTATTGCACGTAGTCATACTCCAGCGGCGCGTTGCACTGTGAGCAAAAACGTGAGTCGCTAATACGGTCGGACTCGGTGTTGGTGGCGCCGTCGATGCCAAAGGCAATACTCGCGTTGGGAACGCGCGCGGCAATCGAGGCGCACAGCGGGTCGTCGGCGTTGTAGATAAGCGTTGTTGTCGGCGAGAGCTCCAACGCATGGGCGATGACCTCCTGGGTGTGATCGATCTCGCCGTAGCGGTCTAGCTGGTCGCGGAACAGGTTGAGCAGCACGAAGTACGTCGGCTTGAGCTTGGGCAGGACGCGTACGGTGTAAAGCTCATCGCACTCAAAAACGCCCACGCGCTTGCCGCCACCGGCTCGCTTGAGGCCGCTGCGCGCTTCGAGCAGTGCGCCCACCACGCCCGGCTCCATGTTGTTGCCGGCGCGGTTGCATACCACGGTGGCGCCGCTGGCGGCAACGGCGTCGGCGATGAGGTTGGAGGTGGTGGTCTTGCCATTAGTACCCGTAATCACCACGCTGCGGTCGACAAGGCCAGCGAGGTCGCTCAGCAACTCGGGATCGATCTTCATGGCGATGCGGCCGGGGAGTACGCCGCCCTGGCGTTTGAGGACAGAGCGCAGTCCCCAGCGAGCGATATCGCTCGAGGTACAGGCGAGAGATGAGCGGAGGTTCATGAAACCGTTCCTAACGTAAACGACATGGTCGGGTCGAGTGCGTCACTAAAAACCGTAGCGGCGCGCAAATTCCTGGGCAAGCTGTGACACGTCTTCACAGGCATTGGCCCAGGGGGCAAAGTCGGGAGTGTCCGAGATAATACCGTCCGCTTCCCAAACGGCCTGGTGCGAAAGATCCCAGGGATCGCGCGGCTCGGGCCGGCAGGGAAGGTACGGCGTCTGGTACATGGGGTTCAGCAAGAAGAACGCGCCGCCCTCGCAACGGTTGGCAAACTCACGCAGCGCGCGTGTCGCCGGGCGCATCTTGTTCGTTTTGAACAATAGGATTGTGCGGGCGAGCAGATACCAAGGAGAGTTCTCGAGCGCGTCAGCCCCGATCTCTTCCTCGAGTTGGTGGGCTAGGGCAAAAAAGCCGTCCTCGTCTTCCAGACGAGCGAGGGCGAGCAACACGGTGCCTGCGGCTCGGGTGGGATAGCCTTCTGCTTTAAGGACGCGGCGGGCGTAGTTGGCGGCAGCACGGTAGCGAGCGCTCGCCATACATAGCTGCGAGATGGCCTCGAGTGTATGAAGCCACCCGATAAGAGCCGGCTCGCTCACGGTAAGGTCTGCTGCAGTGACACCGTCGGCCAAAACATTATTGGCCCAGTAGTGCGGGGCTTCTATGTCGAACCCGGGCACGCTTTGCTGCAGGTAATCGGCCGTGGTCGCCTCGAGCTTCATCAGGTCACCCAGGCAGGCGTCAACGGGCGTGTCGGCCAGGATGATGGCGAGCAGCTGCGCGTCGAGGACATACGCATCGACGCGGACGATCTTGAGCAACTCATCGCGCATATCGTCGAACAGGCGGTTGCGCGTCTGCTCAAACTCCTCGTCGCTGCCCATGTCCTCGATGCGATGGAGTTCGTCGAGCAGGTGGCGGTGGACGCCAGCATAGGACAATAGCGCCTGGGCATGCTCGGTCTGCGCATACTTATGAGGGTTGACGCTCACGTCGTTATGGACAAGCTCGCGTGCTGCATCGGTGAGTTCGGGGTGCGACGCCAGATAGGTGCGCTCCAGGTAGGCGGGGATGTAGACGCTCGGATCCATTAGAGGTCTCCTCCCTTAAACGGCAAACCCTGCTCGGCCGCCCGCAGTATGCGCTCATCGATTTGGGAACGCACGATATCGTTGGTGGCGACCCAGGCGGCAAAACTGGCGTTGTCGGGGGCGCCCAGGCCCTCCTGCAGTACCGGCGTCGCCTCGGACAGCGCAAGGACAAGTTCGTCGGTGGAGCCCACACCTACGTTGACGCGGGCATAGACGCCATCGGGAAACTCGGTTTGGAAGTAGAGTGCCTCGGCTGCGTGCGGGCACGAGCGTGCGAGGATGCACAAGTAGTGCTCGGCGCTCTCGTAGTCTAGCTCTCGCCAGGCAGCGCTCATCAGCGCGATGAGCGTCCACGGGTCCAAGTCGCGCTCCGCGTCCTTGGGACGACGGCGCAGCGGCGTGTTGGCAAGATAGGGGACGGAGTGGGCAGAGCGAAAGCGTTTGAGCTCCTCGGCGGGGTATTCGAGCTTTGCCATGGCGAGCATCGCGGTGTGGCGGACGCCGGCCGGATCGTTGGGGGCAAAGTCGAGGCTGCGGTTTGCGGCTTCGAGCGACATGCGATAGCGGCCGCTAATGAGGGCACGCGACGCAAGGGCGGCAAGCCAGCGCAGGTAGGGGCGGCGCATAAGGTCGCCCGCGGCCTCGCGCTCGTAGGGGTCCTGCGCCGAGGCAATCTTGAGTGCCAGGTCGTGCTCGACTTCATCGCGCTTGGATACCAAGTACTGTACGTACTCCTCGTTGGAGTTGGCGGTGAGGGCGGTCAGCATGCGCTGAGCGTCCCAGTTGGTCGGATCGAGCTCGGTTGCCTCGCGAAGCATGTTCTCGGCAGCGGTCTCTTCTTGCTCTGCCTGGGTATCGTCAGGGATAAAGGGAATGCGGTAGTCGACAGCCTCGACCACCTTGGCAATGAGGTGCCCGGCGCGGTCGCGGTCGTGCACGATGAGCGGTGCGGGGTTGCGGGTGAATTGTTCCATCAGACGCTCTACGGCGGCACCGTCGGTGAGCGGGATATTGTCGCGGCGCAAGGCCTCAAGAACGAGGCGATGGCAATCCTCTTGAATGGGATCGAATGCCATGGGGCCTCCTTTGCTGCGGTTAGGGTTCAAATGTCTCTATATAAGGTTCTAGTTTACCCGCATGTGGCACACCGGGGGTGCCGCACTTGGACATGCACCTTTGCACCACGAAGACGGATGTCGCACAAATGTCGGCACCTTGGACGACTGAGTGGTATCACGATGCCGCAAACGGTCGATTTTTGGCGGCGAACGGGGCACATTTTGGAGGGCCACAGTCCTGCCCGGGATATGTGGTCAACCTTGATAAAACGTTTGCCCAGCTCGGGAGTATGGATACCGCACAAGGGTCTTCAGGGATAGAAAAAACGTTTCATCATTGTTGGCTTTAGGTGAATAACTGACCAAGCAGAACGGTAAAATAGTGTTTGTCTGAGCGTTGAGACGTTTAGACATCGCGCATTGTCATCGCCGGCAACGCGCAAAACGGTCCTAACGGAGCCAATCGGGTGCTCCGTTATATACACAAGTCTAAGAGGGGCTTGTTTAGGAGGCACAGTATGGGACGTTTTACCAATCCTCGCGATCTGTACTTTGGTGAGGGCGCTCGCCACGAGGTGAAGAACCTCAAGGGCAAGAAGGCCATCATCGTTTCTGGCGGCAGCTCTATGCGCCGCGGCGGGTTCCTGCAGGACGTTGAGGCCGACCTCAAAGAGGCCGGCATGGAGGTCAAGCTGTTCGAGGGCGTCGAGTCCGACCCGTCCATCGAGACGGTCATGAAGGGCGCCGAGGCCATGCGCGAGTTCGAGCCCGACTGGATTATCGCCATCGGCGGCGGCTCGCCCATCGATGCCGCTAAGGCCATGTGGGTCTTCTACGAGTATCCCGAGGAGTCCTTCGACAACATCATCCAGCCGTTCAGCTTCCCCGAGCTGCGTCAGAAGGCTCACTTCTGCGCCATCTCCTCTACCTCCGGTACCGCTACCGAGGTCACTGCCTTCTCCGTCATTACCGACTACGCCAAGGGCATCAAGTACCCGCTGGCCGACTTCAACATCACCCCTGATGTCGCCATCGTCGACCCCGAGCTCACCTACACCATGCCCGCCAAGCTGTGCGCTCACACCGGCATGGATGCTCTGACCCACTGCATGGAGGCCTACGTTTCTACCTGCGCCTCTATGTTCACCGACGCCAATGCTCTGCACGGCATCCGCGAGATCGTCGAGTGGCTGCCCAAGTCCTATGCTGGCGACCATGAGGCCCGTCAGCACATGCACGAGGCTCAGTGCATCGCCGGTATCGCCTTCTCCTCGGGCCTGCTCGGCATCGTTCACTCCATGGCTCACAAGACCGGTGCTGCCTTCGAGAACGGCCACATCATCCACGGTGCCGCTAACGCCATGTACCTGGGCAAGGTCATCCAGTGGAACTCCAAGGATCCCCGTGCTGCCGAGCGTTACGCTTACGTGGCCAAGGAGATCCTGCACCTTCCCGGCGAGACCAACGAGGAGCTCATCGCTGCACTCGTCCAGAAGATTCGCGACCTCAACGACCAGCTCAACATTCCGCAGTCCATCAAGGATTACGCGAATGGTGGCGTGAAGGTCGACGCCGAGAACCCGCAGATGGTTTCCGAGGAGGAGTTCCTCGCCAAGCTGCCCGAGATCGCCGCGAACGCCGAGCAGGACGCCTGCACGCCCGAGAACCCGCGTGAGACCAAGGCTGCCGACTTCGAGAAGATCCTCAAGGCCTGCTACTACGACACCGATATCGATTTCTAATCGACTCTTGTTATCGTAACGAGGGGCTCCGCACGTATCTGTACGGAGCCCCTTTCTTTTTATTTATCAGAGAATGGGATAAAAATGGCTGCAATCTTCAATAGCCCCAGCAAGTACATCCAGGGCCCGGACGAGCTCGCCAAGCTCGGCTCCTATGTCGAGCCGCTCGGTGCTAAGGCCCTCGTCATCGTGACGCCTTCGGGCAAGAAGCGCGTCGGTGCCAAGATCGAGGGTGGTTTTGCCGAGGCCAAGGCCGAGCTGCTGTTTGAGGACTTTAACGGCGAGTGCTCCAAGGGCGAGGTCGACCGTTTGGTGGCGCTCGCGCGCGACAACGGTTGCGATATCATCGTCGGCGTCGGTGGCGGTAAGATCCTCGACACCGCCAAGGCCGTTGCCTACTACCTGGAGTCCCCGGTTATCATTTGCCCCACCATCGCCTCGACCGATGCACCGTGTTCGGCACTTTCGGTGCTCTACACCGATGACGGCCAGTTCGATAAGTATCTGTTCCTTAAGGCAAACCCCAACATTGTCCTGATGGATACGACGGTTATCGCGGCGAGCCCGGTGCGCCTGACGGTTTCCGGTATGGGCGATGCGCTCGCAACCTACTTTGAGGCTCAGGCGACGCATGATGCCGACGGTGGCACTTGCGCCGGCGGCAAGGGCGGTATGGCTGGTCTGGCACTTGCCAAGCTCTGCTACGAGACGCTTATGGCCGATGGTGTGAAGGCCAAGGTCGCGTTGGAGAAAGGTGCGCTGACGCCTGCCGTGGAGCACATCATCGAGGCAAACACGCTGCTCTCCGGCATTGGCTTTGAGAGCTCGGGCCTTGCTGCTGCTCATGCCATCCACAATGGCCTGACGATGCTGCCCGAGTGCCATGGCATGTATCACGGCGAGAAGGTCGCCTTTGGCACCATCGTCCAGCTGGTACTCGAGGATGCCCCGACCGAGAAGCTCGAGGAAGTCTTGGGCTTCTGCATTGAGCTGGGCCTGCCGGTCACGATGAAGGAACTTGGCGTTGCCGAGCTTACGCGCGAGCAGGCCATGATTGTTGCCGAGGCCGCCTGCGCACCCGATGACACCATGTGCAACATGCCGTTTGAGGTGACTCCCGAGATGGTCGCAAACGCCATCCTGGGTGCCGACGCGCTGGGCCACTACTATCTCATGGATGAGTAAATCAAGCTAAGGAAGGGGCAAAGCCAGCAGATGGCTTTGCCCCTTTTTGCTATGGTGCAAAGTGGCCTGTCTCCAATGCACAAGTTGGTGCAGGGGGAAGGTTACTTTGTACCAATCGTTGTTTGATGAAGGGCGGATTCTCGTATGGCGCTTCCCATGGTTTATGGCGGTCCCGGCCGGTATGTTCAGGGGCCGGGCGAACTTTCGCGTCAGGGCAGGTATTTGTCATGGTTGGGCTGCGCTGCTTATGTCTTGTTTGACCAGGGCACCGAGGATCGGCTGTGCAAGCAGATCGTCGATGGATTTCTGGACGAAGATCTAAGTGAGCCGTTCTTTAAGATTTATGACGGTCCGTGTACGGAAGACGCCGTTGTCGAAATGGCTAAGGAAGCCCGGGCCGAGTATTGCGACATGGTGGTGGGTATTGGCGGCGGCAAGATACTCGATATTGCCAAGGCCGTTGCGTTTTATGCCGAGGTGCCGTTGTGCGTATGCCCCACGGCGGCTTCGATGGACGGTCCGTGCAGCGCGATTTCGGTGCTGTATCACGAGGATGGGTCGTTCGACCACTACCTGATGCTCGAGAAGAATCCAGACCTGGTCGTGGTCGATACCAACGTGGTCGCGGCGGCCCCACTGCGTATGACGGTCGCTGGTATGGGCGATGCGCTGGCAACGTATTTTGAGGCGCGTTCGTGCGCCGCGGCGCACGGCGCCAACGAGCACGGTGGCGCGCCGGGACACTTGGCCTTGGTTGCGGCTCGCACCTGCTACGACACGCTCATGGAGTGCGGCGTCGCTGCCAAGCGCGATCTCAAAAAGGGCCGTACATCGCCGGCAGTTGAGCGCCTGATCGAGTGCAATATTCTGCTCTCGGGCGTCGGCTTTGAGAGCGGTGGCTTGGCGTTGGCGCATGCCATCGCCAACGGTCTGACGATTCTGCCCGAGTGCAAGGCAATGCATGGCGAGGCCGTGGCATTTGGCCTGGTGGTGCAGCTGCGCCTGGAGCGTGCACCCGAGCTTGATCAGGTGCTCGAGTTTTGCCAGCGCGTTGGTCTGCCGACGACGCTCGAGGAGCTGGGCCTTGGCGAGATTTCCGATGCCGATCTGCAGAGTGTTGCAAATGCGGTCTTTAGAAATGAACGTAATATGGCCAACGAGCAGGCAAAGGTGACCAAACAAAAGCTCGTGCAGTTCATGTGCGAGGCATAGTTTGGCGCTTGATTGACCTTGTGCAATCGAGGCGGCGATGGGCCATGGGCTATTTGCCGCAAAGATGCGCCGCGTGTAATTTGCCCGAGGCGTGGGCCGATAGCGTATCATTATCTCTTGCTTGTTTGCACTGCTCAGGGAGGGGCCGCGCATGGCGCAGGAACACGATCTGTTTGATGACATTATCGAGATCAGCAAGGGTTTCGACTTTCTTAAAAACCCGCTTGGCGGTGTGACCGATGCACTCGATCCGTCGGCACCGCAGTGGAATCCTGCCGACTACAAGGAGCGTCCGCGCGGCAACACCATTCCGTGCTTGACCTGCAAAAACGAGAAGAGCGCCTGCACCGCGTGCATGGACGTGTGCCCGGTCAACGCTATCGAGGTCGAGGAAGACGCCATCGAGATCCTCGACTCCTGTCGCAAGTGCGGCCTGTGCGCCGCTGCCTGTCCGACCGAGGCGATCATCTCGCCGCGCCTGGCGCCCAAAAACCTGTATGACGATATCGTCTCTGCTGCTACGAGCCACGAGACCGCCTACGTTACCTGCACGCGCGCCCTTAAGCGCATGCCGCGCGAAAACGAGGTCGTCGTCGCCTGCGTGGGCGATATTACTGCCGAGACCTGGTTCTCGGTGCTGGCCGACTATCCCAACGTGAGCGTCTACCTGCCACTGGGCGTGTGCGATAAGTGCCGCAACACCGGTGGCGAGGATATTCTGGGCGAGGCCATCGCTACTGCCGAGGAGTGGGCTGGTACGGGCATGGGCCTGGAGGTCGACCCCAAGAGCCTCAAGTGCCATAAGCTTCGCGAGTACGAGCGCAAGGAGTACATGGAAAAGATTGCCCGTACCACGGGCCTGACGGTGACCAAGCTCAATCCGGCGACGGCGGCACTGGCCTCGGTGACGCAGAAGTTGAAGGCTCACCGTCACCAGATCACGCAGCTCGAGCGCACGCTCAACACCATGTGCGGCACCACGACGACCAAGCGTCGCCGTTCGCTCACGCACGGGCGGCAGCTGGTGCTCTCGACATTGCAAAACCATCCCGAGCTTGCCCAGAACATGCAGGTGAGCACGCCGGAATGCGATTTTGACAAGTGCACGTCGTGTGGCGAGTGTGTCAACGTGTGCCCCACGTTTGCCTGCGATTTGGTGGGAAGCGGTCGCTTTGCACTGGAGTCCACGTATTGCCTAGGTTGCGGGGCCTGCGTCAAGGTGTGTCCCGAGCATGCGCTTAAGTTGGTTGAGCATGATGCATCCAACCTGGTCGTCGTCGATCCCGAGGCCGAGGAAAAGGCCGCTCAGAAGGCCAAGGCCCACGAGGAGGCCGAGAAGGTCAAGGCCGAGGCAAAGGCCAAGCTCGACAAGATGCTCGATCAGGTGGAGAAGCTCGCGGACTAGTCAGCGAGCTCTATCTCTGCTTCATTTGCGCCGCCGCGGTGTCCGGATTCGCCCGGATGCTGCGGCGGCGCTATACTTATGCAGTTTGAAGTACCTGTACCAAAAGGAGCTGTCGTGTCCCTTTCCATCGGTATCGTGGGCCTGCCCAACGTGGGCAAGTCGACGCTGTTCACCGCGCTTACCAAAAAGACCGGCCTTGCCGCCAACTACCCGTTTGCCACGATCGACCCCAACGTGGGTATCGTCGATGTGCCCGATAGCCGCCTGCAAAAGCTCGCCGACATCGTCAACCCCGGCCGCATTGTGCCGGCTACGGTCGAGTTTGTCGACATCGCTGGCCTGGTGAAGGGTGCCAACGAGGGCGAGGGCCTGGGCAACCAGTTCTTGGCCAACATTCGAGAGACCGACGCTATCTGCGAGGTCGTGCGCTACTTTAAGGACCCCAACGTCATGCGTGAGGTGGGCCGCACGGGCGAGTTCGTCGATCCCGCCGGCGATGCCGACACCATCATGACCGAGCTCATCCTGGCCGACATGGGCACGCTTGAGAAGCAGCTGCCCAAGCTCGAGAAGGAGGCCAAGCGCGACAAGGAGCTCATGCCCAAGTTCGAGGTCGCCAAGCGCCTGCTTGCCTGGCTCAACGAGGGCAAGCGCGCTGCGTCTATGGAGATGACCGACGAGGAGCGCGCCGCTGCCAAGGGCCTGTTCCTGCTCACTATGAAGCCCATCCTGTATGTGGCCAACGTGGACGAGGATATGCTCAACGACGATCTGGCGCCCATCGATGGTGTTAAGCCGCTGCCCATCTGCGCCAAAATCGAGGCTGAGCTTTCCGAGCTCGATCCCGAGGACGCCGCCGACTACCTGGAGAGCCTGGGCTTGGAGCAGCCCGGCCTGGACGTGCTCGCGCAGGCGGCCTATAAGCTGCTCGGTCTGCAGTCGTTCTTTACGGCCGGCGAGATGGAGGTCAAGGCCTGGACGGTGCGTCAGGGTGCGACCGCCCCGCAGGCTGCCGGCGTCATCCACACCGACTTTGAGCGCGGCTTTATTAAGGCCGAGGTCATTGGCTATGACGACTACATCGAGCTCGGCGGCGAGCAGGGCGCCAAGGCCGCCGGCAAGCTGCGTATTGAGGGCAAGGACTATGTCATGGCCGATGGCGACGTTGTGCACTTCCGCTTTAACGTGTAAGGACGACGCACATGTTTAAATATGGCAAAAAAGCCGGCTATATGGGTATTGCGCTGCTCGTGCTTGCGGTGATTCCGCTGGTGGTCGCAGCGTGTGTTATCCCCAACATTGGTCCCGAGGTGGCAACAAAGTTTAATGCCGCCGGCGAGGCGACGCGCTGGGGCAAGAGCTACGAGTTGCTGGCACTGCCGGTGCTCAACCTGCTGCTGAGCGTGGCGACGTACTTTACGGCAGGACGCCAGGCTAAAAACAATGATGACTCCGCCGCCATGGCGCGCATCGTGTGCGAGCGCTACCTGCGCAACGGTTGCATCACGGGTGTGTTCCTCAACGTGATCAACGTTTACTTTATGTACTCGGCGATTACCGGAACGGGCTTTGGCCTTGGTTTCTAGCTTGTTCTTTTAGGCAACGAGCCTGCACACATATTCAATGGCTGCTGCGAGGCCGCCGCTCGATCGTGGTTTAAAGACCATGTCGGCGGCGGCTTCGTTTTCGTATCCGGTGCCGCGAAGGGCGAGTGCGATACCGGCTTCTAAAAGGAGCGGCAGGCCGCGCTGACTGGTTGCGATTACGGCAGCCTGATTGAGCGAGCAGCTGTGCGCTTGGCATTGAATGGCAAGTTCACCTTGCGCCGGGCAAGGGACCAGAACGGCGACGACGCGACTTGATAGCAATGCAAATGCTGTGCGCTCATCGGGCGAAAGGCATTCTGCTTCAACGACGACGAGCTTGGGCGGTGCGCTGTTTGTGCGAAGCGTGGCTCGGTACATGCGGACCGAAGAACCCGACATAGAAAACTCCTGTGTATTCGGCAAAACGTAAACTATAGTTTACGTTTATGTTTTAGAGGCTTTAGCCTGTGCGGGGCGCGCAGCGCGCCGCATCAGAAACCACCCGCTATGCGGGTGGGGCCAAACGGCTTTACAAAGCCGCCCCCTCGCCGGACACTTGCGATTGTTCAGGCCGCAAGGAATCCGAGTCGAGAGGGCGGTGGTGGCGTATGGCCCAGAAGGCCTACAGCCTGTCGCACACGAAGTGGATGTGCAAGTACCACGTCGTGTTCACGCCGAAGTATAGGCGCAAAGTCATCTACAACCAAATAAGGTCCGACCTTGGGGAGATCTTCAGGAAGCTCTGCCAGTACAAGGGGATAGAGATCATCGAGGGGCACCTGATGCCTGACCACGTCCACATGCTGCTGGCGATACCGCCGAAGTACAGCGTATCGAGCGTGATGGGCTACCTGAAGGGGAAGAGCTCGCTGATGATATTCGACAAGCACGCGAACATGAAGTACAAGTTCGGCAACAGGAAGTTCTGGGCCGAGGGCTACTACGTGTCCACGGTCGGCCTGAACGAGGCCACGAT
Organism: Collinsella sp.; assembly: GCA_046979165.1. Lineage (GTDB taxonomy): Bacteria > Actinomycetota > Coriobacteriia > Coriobacteriales > Coriobacteriaceae > Collinsella. The sequence continues at coordinate 3,386 of JBKWJT010000002.1, read as the reverse complement.
CGCGAAGTACATCCGGGAGCAGGAGAAGGCCGACATCGCGCTCGACCGGCTGAGCGTCAAGGAGTACGAGGACCCCTTCGGCAGGGGGCCGGGGCGTAAATAGCGCCGGTTTGACCGGCCCGCCACGGGTCAATCTGCAGTGCGGCCCGAACCCCGTGAGGGCCGGCGCCTTTAGACGCGTGCCGGAAATCCAAGGGTTATACCCTAAGAGCAAACCACCCCTTTTAGGGGTGGTTTTGATTCGGCTCCATTTCAAACTCGGCTGCATGGACGAACGTGCGAAACAGATTCTTGGCAGGCGGGTCGAAGAGACACGCAGGGACCTTGGTATCTCCAAGGTTGATTTTTGTGTGGCGACAGGAATCAGCCGACCCTACCTCGACCGAATCGAAGATGGGACGGCAAATTTCACGCTCAAGGTTCTATTTAAGATCGCGCCCGCACTCGGCATGACGGTGTCAGAACTTCTCGAGGGTATCGAATAGGGGATACCCGTCGACAACTGAATTACGCCATCGGGACGCGGTCGTGGTTGACTTGGCTGTAGAACAGGCGCTGAATCTCGGCGGCATCGCGTGACTGGCCGAGTGCCCACATAGTCTTGGCCACGAGCGTCTCGGTGGTCATGTCATCGCCGCGCAGAATGCCCGGATGGTCGGCGTAAGCACGGCCGACCTCGTAAACACCCAGGTCAAGGCCCTCTTCGGGGACTTGCGTGGTCATAACGACGGTGCGGCCCGAATCGACCCAGCGGAAAATTGCCTCTTGGAACGACTCGCCGGACTCGCCGAACTCGGGGATGCCGCCAATGCCAAAGGTCTCCAGAATCACGGCGTCGTAGCTATCGGCCAGAGCGTCCAGAACGCCAGGGTTCACGCCGGGCGTGAGCTTGAGCACAAACACGCGTGGGTCGATGTGGTCGTAGAAGCGCACCGGGTTTTCGCCTTGATGCGTGCCGTGAAGCCCGCTGCGCACGATACGGTCGTTGCGGATATAGGCGATGGGCGGATAGTTGACGCTAATGAACGCGTTAAAGCTCATGGTGCGCTGCTTACGGGCGCGTGTGCCGGCAATGGCGACGCCGCCAAACACGATCGAGACGTCATGCGAGTGCTCGTCGAGCGCATAGAGCAGGCTCTGGTACAGGTTGAGCTTGGCGTCGGTAAAGGGATTGCCCATGGGCTTTTGCGAGCCGGTGAGCACGATGGGCTTGGGGCTGTCCTGAATCAGGTAGGAAAGCGCTGCCGCGGTGTAGCTCATGGTGTCGGTGCCGTGCAGAATCACGAAGCCGTCGTGGTCGGCATAACCCTCGACGATGACGTCGCGGATACGCATCCAGTCACTGGGGCGCATATTGGTGCTGTCGATGTTCATGGGCTGCACGACATTGAACTCGCAAAGACCCGAGATCTCGGGGACGCTCTGGGCGAGCTCCTCACCGGTCAGGGCGGGGGAGAGGCCATTGCCGTCCTCGGTCGATGCGATGGTGCCGCCCGTGGCGATGAGAAGGATGCGCTTCATGCTGGTATTCCTATCGTATTTGCCGCCGCAGAGGCGGAGTCGTTCGGCAGTATTGTGGCACAGGGCGTCCAATGTTCAAACGTATTACATCATCTGTAACGTTTAGTATCACTCCAATTGCCGTCAAATAGGGCCCCGGTCGTGCGTTTGCCGTGCGCTGATGGCTGCGAGGGACGAGAAACCCCATATAACGTGTACACTATGAAAGTTATTTTCGTTCATTCACGCGGGTGGGCACCGGCTCCCCGCCAACAAGAGGGGGAAACCATGGATCAAAAGGCTTCCGCAAAGGTCCTCGTACTCGACTTTGGTGCGCAGTACGGTCAGCTCATTGCCCGTCGCGTCCGCGACCTCAACGTGTATTCCGAGATCGTTCCCTGCGACATCTCGGCCGATGAGATTCGCGAGATGAACGCCTCTGCGCTCATCCTTTCTGGCGGCCCGGCCTCCGTGTATGCCGAGGACGCTCCGTCCATCGATCCTGCCATCTTTGACCTGGGCCTTCCCGTCCTGGGCTTTTGCTACGGCCATCAGATCACGGCCGTGACGCTCGGCGGCAAGGTCGGTCACTCCGAGGTGGGCGAGTACGGCCGCGCTACTATTACGCGCACGGCTGGCGCCAAGCTCTTTAACTCCACGCCCATGGAGCAGACCGTGTGGATGAGCCACCGCGACGCCGTTTCCGAGGTGCCCGAAGGCTTTACCGTCACCGCCAGCACCGACGTGTGCCCGGTTGCCGCCATGGAGTGCGTTGAGCGCAAGATCTTCACTACGCAGTTCCACCCCGAGGTCAAGCATTCCGAGTACGGTCAGCAGCTGCTGAGCAACTTCCTGTTTGAGATCTGCGGCCTGGAGCCCAACTGGAGCATGGACAACCTGGTCGAGACCATGACGGCCGAGTTCCGCGAGAAGGTCGGCGACGACCGCGTGATTCTGGCCCTGTCCGGTGGCGTCGACTCCTCCGTCGTGGCTGCGCTGGGCGCTCGCGCCGTGGGCAAGCAGATGACCTGCGTGTTCATCAACCACGGTCTGCTGCGCAAGGGCGAGCCCGAGCAGGTGGAGGAGGTCTTCACCAAACAGTTCGACGTCGACTTTATCCACGTCCACGCCGAGGACCGTTATGCCGAGCTTCTGGCCGGCGTGACCGAGCCCGAGGAGAAGCGCCGCATCATCGGCACGCAGTTCTGGAAAGAGTTCTTCGCGGTTGCTCAGCAGCTCGAGTGCGATGGCAAGCCGGTCAAGTATCTGGCTCAGGGCACCATCTACCCTGACATCATCGAGTCCGGCGCTCGTAAGACGGGCGGCAAGACGGCCACCATCAAGAGCCATCACAACCTGATCCCGTTCCCCGAGGGCGTGCACTTCGACCTTATCGAGCCGCTCGATCACTTCTTTAAGGACGAGGTCCGTGCGCTTGGTCTGGCGCTCGGTCTGCCGGGCCACATTGTGTTCCGTCAGCCTTTCCCGGGCCCGGGTCTGGCCATCCGCATCATCGGTGCGGTCGACAAGGAGAAGCTCGAGATCCTTAAGAACGCCGACGCCATCGTGCGCGAGGAGCTCGACGCCTACAACCAGCGCCTGTTTGAGCAGACCGGCGAGCGCAACTCCGAACACAGCTGCTGGCAGTATTTTGCGGTCCTGCCCGACATTAAGTCCGTCGGCGTTATGGGTGACGAGCGTACCTATCAGCGTCCGATCATCCTGCGCGCCGTCGAGTCCAGCGATGCCATGACCGCCGACTGGGCCAAGCTGCCCTACGACGTTCTGGCCCGCATCTCCGGCCGCATCGTGGCCGAGGTTCCCGGCGCCAACCGCGTGTGCTACGACATCACGTCCAAGCCGCCCGCGACCATTGAGTGGGAATA
>JBKWJT010000001.1:519142-1469275 GCA_046979165.1 Collinsella sp. | reverse complement strand
GGGTCAGCCCGTGGGAGGCCAGGGCGCCGCTGACCGGTGGACGGCACCGAGCCGTCATTGAACTTGGAAGGGGGAGGCCTCGCGGCCTCCCCCTTTTTTGCGTTTACGGGCTTTTGTCTCACATAGTAGCTGTGTTTTATAACCCTCGTTTGTCGCATCTTCTGCGAACGGGCTACAATAACTTAGTCTGTGCGATATGGAGGTGAACATGGCTGAAGCTGGTATCGGCGTTGATATCGTCGAGATTTCCCGCATGAAATCAATTCTTGAAAAGACGCCGTCGTTTGCTCGGCGTGTGTTTACCGAAGAAGAGCGTGCGTATTGCGATGCATCATCGCGTCCCGCTGCTCACTATGCGAGCCGCTTTGCTTCGCGCGAGGCGGTACTTAAAGCTCTCGGCACGGGTTTTAGTCAAGGCGTGGGTCGCAAGGATGTTTCGGTTACGCGTGATAAACTCGGCAAACCGAAGGCGCTGCTTTCGGGCCGTGCTCTCGAGATCGCTCAAGAACTGGGTGTTGTTGAAGTCGCTCTTTCCATTACGCTTACAGGAGACTTGGCCGTTGCGAATGCCATCGCGATTACCGAAGATGCTCGGCCTAAGCCAAAAGAGGAAAAGGTGAGCACCAAGAAACGCGTAGCGCAGACATTTAAAGAGGCTCGCTCTGTTTTAGATGAGCTTGAGCAGCTGCAGAATTCAGCATTGACGGAGCACCTGGGCGATGCTTCGCAAGATACGCTAGGAGCATAGATGAAACCGGTTTTGAGTACCGAAGAAGTCGTTCGTCTCGAGGATATCATCGAACGCGAAGGGACTTCGAAGGCCGAGCTTATGGAGCTAGCGGGTGAGTTTGCCGCCAACGAGGTCTTGAAGCTCAATCCCGATCGGGTTCTCGTTCTGGTCGGTTTTGGTAATAATGGCGGCGACGGTTGGGTTGCCGCCGATATCCTGAGCCATAAGGGTGTGGACGTGGATATCGTTTCTCCGGTTGAGCCGGATGAGATTCCTGCTGCTCTGGCACGTCATGTTGCTCGTCGTACTGCCGGCCGCGATGTGCACGTTTGCGTCGGCCCCTCGCGTGACGAACTCGAGGTTTTGATCGATAAGGCCGATGTTGTTGTCGATGCCATTTTTGGTACCGGTTTCCACGGAAATCTGCGTGCGCCGTTCTCCATCTGGATTCCTACGGTCAATGAATGCGCCGATTGTGTCGTATCCATTGATGTTCCCTCGGGCCTGAATGCCGAGACGGGCGTTGTTGATGACGACTGCATTCGTGCCGAGCATACGGTGACGATGATTGCGCCCAAGATTGGTCTGTATAGCGCTGATGGTCCTGAGTATGCTGGCGATTTGATCTGCGGCAATCTTTACGACCGTCTTGACGAGGTCATCGATGATGTCGACCACGCCGCCGAGATTGTCGAGCCCGGTGACTTAGTTGATTACTTTGCCCCACTACCTACGAATATCGATAAGTATTCCCGTGGCTCTGTGCTTATTGTCGCCGGATCTGCGCAATATCCTGGTGCTGCCATTATGGCGGCCAAGTCTGCAGCTCGCGCGGGTGCTGGTTACGTGGCAGTCGCGGCTCCTGACGCCTGCGCCAATCTTATTCGCATGGCACTTCCTTCGATTCCCGTCTTTGCTATTCCGTCTGATTCCCGCGGCTCCTTTGGCGCCGCTGCGCGCATGACTGTGTGCGAGATTGCAAAGAAGTACAGCTGTGTACTGTGCGGTCCCGGTATGACGACATCTGCCGGCGCTATGCAGGTGGTTTCGGGCTTGCTCGAGCTTGATGTGCCGCTTATCTTGGACGCCGATGCACTCAACTGCCTTGCTAAGATTGCCATTGACGGTATTGATAGTAATCCCGAGATGTATCGTCGCGAGCAGCCGTTGGTTATGACGCCGCACTATCGTGAACTTTCGCGTCTGGTTGCCGGTGACGAGGTGAACGACCTTGGTACTGCGATTGCAGCCGCGCAGAAGGTTGTCTGGGCTGCAGGCTCTGACAATCTGGTGGTCATTGCCAAGGGGCCGACGACGGCTATCTGTGGCGTTGAGCGTGTGCTGCTGCCGCTCTCGGGTCCGGCTTCTCTGGCAACTGCCGGTTCGGGTGATGTCCTCGCGGGTATTTTGGCCGGCACGCTTGCCACCATGCGCGACGAGATGGATCGTTGGGAGTTGCTGTATTCGTACGCCGTCGCACTTCACAGCTACGCCGGTTTTGCCGCGGCGACGGAGTATGGTGAGAAGAGCGTCATCGCGACCGATCTTATCGACTTGATCGGTCCGGCCATGGAGCTGGCGGCAAAGGATGCGCTCGAAGATCTGGGAATCATGGACGAAGGGTCGGATGACTAATCATGAATAAAGCCGATTTGACGCGCTGGTCCTGGGTCGAGATCGACCGCGGGGCGCTCCGTCGCAACACGAGGGCCTATAAGAACTTGCTGAATCCACGTCAGCGCCTGTGCTGCGTGGTCAAGGCCGATGCTTATGGCCATGGAGCTGTTGAGTGCGCCAAGATCATGTATTCGGCCGGTGCCGACATGTTTGCCGTGGCGACGGTTAACGAGGGCGTTGAGCTCCGACAGGGCGGGATTACGAAACCCATCCTCATCCTAAGCGAGCCGCCTATCGAGGCCATTCCGACGTTGCTCGAGTTTGATATCATGCCTTCGGTCTATACGTCTGACTTTGCTCTTGCGTATGGCGAATGTGCCGTCGCGGCGGGCAAAGTGGGCAAGTATCATCTCGCCATCGAGACGGGCATGAATCGTATCGGCGTTCACTACACGCAGGTGCTCGACTTTGTCCGCGGTATAAATTTCCATCGCGGTATTCAGTGCGACGGCGTATTTACGCACTTCGCCACGGCCGATGAACCTTCGGGCTGGGACTACAAGCTGCAGTGTCAGCGCTTTACCGAGGCCGTTCAGGCCATTAAGGATGCGGGTTTTGAGTGCGGTATCGTGCACTGCGCCAACACGCCGTCCTCGATGCTCGACCCCTCGATGCATTTTGATATGATCCGCGCCGGCGTTGGCTTGTATGGCATGCAGCCGTGCGAGCTGAGTGGCCGCGTGATGCAGCTTGATCCCGTTATGAGCGTCCATGCGCGTGTGACGCGCGTGGCACACCCTGCGATGGGTGAGGGCGTGGGCTACGGTTTTACCTACCGCGTACCGCGTACGCGCGTTCAGATCTGCACGCTGCCGATCGGTTATGCCGATGGCCTATCGCGTACGCTTTCCAATCGTATGGATGTGCTGTATCGCGGCGAGCGTGTGCATCAGGTTGGCAATATCTGCATGGACCAGTTTATGGTCGCCATTCAGTCCAACCCGGCACACGAGATTCCCGAGGCCGAGTATGGTGACGAGATGATCATTGTCGGCCGCGATGGCGATGCCGAGATCACTATGGACGAGATGGCCCGACTGCGCGGAACGATTAACTACGAGGTCGCCTGCGGCTTTGGCATGCGTCTCGACAAGGTCTACGTGTAGGAGCCGCTATGGGCGTCATGCACATCCCCGGCCATACCCATCAGGCACCACGTGAGGTCGCACTCGAGGAAATTGAGGCCGTTCTGGGCGATTGTCACCTCTGCCAGCTCTACCAGTCGCGTCACAATATCGTGTTTGGCGTGGGAAACCCCCGCGCTCGCGTGATGTTTATTGGTGAGGCGCCGGGCCGCAATGAGGATTTGCAGGGCGAGCCCTTTGTGGGGGCGGCAGGCGAGGACCTCAACGGCATTTTGTCGCTGGCGGGCCTCAAACGCGAAGACGTCTACATTGCCAACGTGCTTAAGTGCCGCCCGCCGGGAAACCGCAATCCGCGTCCCGAGGAAGTGCTGGCTTGCTCGCCGTTTTTGCGTGAGCAGATTCGAAGCATCTGGCCCGATATTATCGTGACGCTCGGCAACCCCGCGACGCACTTTGTGCTTAAGACCGAGATTGGCATTACTAAGCTGCGCGGCAGGTTCCACCAGATGGGGCATTTTGTAGTAATGCCCACGTTCCATCCGGCAGCAGCGCTGCGCAATCCGGCGTGGCAGGAGCTGCTGGAGGAAGACTTTAAGATGCTGGGCGACTATCTGGAGCGACATCCCGCACCAGAGGACGCCTCGGAATAATAAGGAGCATATATGTCCCTGGAGCGCCTGGGGGTAGGTACTTACAAAACGACTTGCGCTGCCGATACGGAGTACTTTGGCGAGCTAATTGCACCGTGCCTTGAGGACGGCGATGTGCTCATCCTGACCGGTGGCCTGGGAGTGGGCAAAACTCACTTTACCAAGGGCGTCTCGCGCGGGCTGGGCGATGAGCATATGGTTACGAGCCCTACGTTTGCGCTCATGGCCGTTCACGATCAAGGTCGTATTCCGCTGTTTCACTTTGATCTATACCGCCTGGAGCATGCCTACGAGCTCGAGGATACGGGCATTTTCGATGTGCTGGGCTATGAGGGTGCTTGCTTGCTGGAATGGGGCGAACAATTCCAGGACGAGCTGACGGATGAGTATCTTTCGGTGACGCTCAAGCGTGATGAGGGCGACAGCGATGTGCGAACGATAACGCTCGAGGCACACGGTGACCGCGCAATGGAGCTTTCCCATTTGATTGATAAGGCTGTACAAGATGAGCTTGCATAACGACAACGCGCTGGTGGTGGCGCTCGATACCTCGACCGACATGCTTGCCTGCGCGGCAAGCTGGATTGATGGGCAGACGGGCGAGACGAAGCTCGTGAGTGGCGACCACATGTGTCGCCGTCACGCCAACGTTGAGCTCGTGAATACCGTTGATGGCGTGCTGGCTCAAGCCGGTCTGGATCGCAGCGATGTTGGTTACTACGTGGTCGGCCGCGGCCCGGGGTCGTTTACGGGTGTGCGCATCGGCATCTCCACTGCCAAGGGCCTCGCGCGCGGTGCCAATGTTCCACTGCTGGGCGTGTCGACGCTCGACGCTTGCGCTTGGACGGCGTGGAAGGCTGGCGTGCGCGGCAAGCTTGGTATCTTGGCCGATGCCATGCGCGGTGAGGTATATCCGGCACTATATATGCTGGGCGATGAGGGTCCCGAGCGTCAATTTGAGCGCGAACACGTGGTCAAGGCCGCCGTGGCGCTCGATGAGTGGCGCCGAGCAGCGGACTGGGACCAGGTTCAGCTGACCGGTGACGGTCTCGTGCGCTATGGCAAGCTGCTGGGTGAGGACGAGACCGCTCGCTGCGTGGAGCGCGACCTGTGGTGGCCTTCGGGCGAGGGCTTGCTGCTCGCGCACGCTGCGGGTGACGGCGATCCGGCTCGCGTCCTGCCGATTTACACGCGCCTTTCGGATGCCGAGGAAAACGAGCGCAAGCGTCTTGGTCTTGCCGAGAGTGCGCAGAGCGAAATTACGGGCGTTGCCGATGAGCTCGCCGGTCGTCATCTGCAGTTCCGTCCCATGGGCGCGGCGGATGCCGAGGGCGCGAGCGCGCTAGAGGCTGCCTGCTTTGAAGGTGCCGGACACGAGGCGTGGACGCCGGGCATGTTCCTGTCCGAACTGGGCGAGGACGTCGCTGCGCCGCGCAGTTGGTGGGTGGCACACGACGACGGCAAGCTGCTGGGCCTTGCCGGCGGTATGGTCGTGGACGGTGATGTGCAGATTCTGGATGTCGCCGTCGACTCGGCACATCGCCGTGAGGGCATTGCCCGCAAGCTGCTGTCGCATGTGAGCTATGATGCCCAGATGCTCGGCTGCACCACGGCTTCGCTCGAGGTCGAGGACGGCAACGAGGGCGCGATTGCGCTCTATGCCGCTCTGGGCTTTACCGAGGTGGGTCGTCGTCGTGGCTACTACGGTGTCGGCAAAGACGCCATCGTCATGACGGCCCCACTTCCCCTCGTACTTCCGGTCGATAACGCCTCGCCCGAGCCGACGGCAGCCGAGCAACGCGTATGGCCGCTGCCTGCGCCTGGGCGCTCCGAGGGGGAGCGCGCCGAAATTGAGCGCCGCCGCCTGGTGCTCGCTATCGAGAGTTCCTGCGACGAGACGGCCGTGGCGATTATCGATGCGGATGGCAATATGCTGGCCAACCAGGTGTCGACACAGATTGATTTTCATGCCCGCTTTGGCGGCGTGGTGCCCGAGATCGCCTCGCGCAAACACGTTGAGGTGATTGTGAGTGTCGTGGATGCGGCGCTCGAGGATGCCGCAGCATCGCTTGGTCTTGAGGGTGGAGCCATTGCTCCCAGCGAGCTTGCCGCCGTGGGCGTGACACAGGGTCCGGGCCTGGTGGGCGCCCTCGTGGTGGGCGTTGCCTTTGCCAAAGGCTTTGCCTACGCTGCCGGTAAGCCGCTCGTATGCGTCAACCATCTGGAGGGGCATCTGTTTGCCAACCTGCTGGCGCAACCCGACCTCAAACCGCCGTTTATCTTCACGCTTGTCTCGGGTGGGCACACCATGCTCGTGCACGTGAAGGCGTGGGGCGACTACGAGGTGCTCGGTGAGACGCTCGACGACGCTGTGGGCGAGGCCTTCGACAAGGTAGCCAAGGCGTTGGGTCTGGGCTATCCCGGTGGCCCCATCATTTCCAAGCTGGCCGAGACGGGCAACCCCAAGGCGATCGATTTCCCCCGTGCGCTTAACAGCAGGGGAGACTATCGCTTCTCGCTTTCGGGCCTTAAAACCGCTGTGACGCTCTACATTGAACAGGAGACCAAGGCCGGGCGCACGATTCACCTGCCCGATCTGGCAGCTTCGTTTGAGGCAGCTGTCTTTGACGTGCAGTACAAGAAGGCCAAAAACGCACTGCACGCTACCGGATGCAAGGAATACTGCATCGGTGGCGGCGTCTCGGCCAACCCGCATCTGCGCGAGATGATGATCAAGAAGCTTGGGCGTCAGGGGATTCGCGTAACGGTGCCGCCCTTGTCTGCCTGTACCGATAACGCCGCCATGATCGCGGAGGTCGCTCGCCGTAAATTCGACCGAGGCGAAATCTCGCCGTTCGATGTCGACGCCGATCCAAACATGACGCTGTAGCTGGTACGGCGCGGTCCCCGGACGGAGGGGCCGGATATAAGGTTTCCTGCTTTACAGTCCTGCGCAAGACTAAGGCCACATTAAGTGGCCTTCTTTGCGTGCGGAACTCGCGATAAACCTTATATCCGGCCCCTCCGTCCGGGGACCTTTCTGTATCGATATAGCTTCTGGGCTGGTTTGGCGTCGACAACGTCCAGCAAGGTTAACAAGCCAGCGTCGAATTTCCAGCGTTCTTTAGCTGAAAGAAAAAGTTGGTGTGCGGAGCTTTGCTCCGCACATTTGGGATGGGAGCCCCTGAGAGCCGCGGGAGCCGGGCGGCGCATATGAACTTTATCGCGAGTTCCGCACGCAAAGGAAAGCACTTAATGTGCTTTCCGTCTTGCGCAGGACTGTAGAGCAGGAAAGTTCATATGCGCCGCCCGGCTCCCGCGGCTCTCAGGGGCATCTCTCATGCAAAAACTGTCGTGAGGTAAAGTCCGAGGTCAGTGGCGTTTTATACCGAGAAATCCAAAAAAGTTGAAAATTCATTACATATTTGCGTTGACTTTAGGTAACTAAAGTTTCATACTCCTTTTCAACCACTGGGGGATGTGAACACGCACGGATCGTTCACATCATGATTGAAGAGGATTTCTTAGACATGTTCACGCATCAGCTAAACATTATCAGCGTAGTAATTATCTGATGCGGGTTAGCACATACAGCTAGCCCGTACGATAACGGGCGGCTGATGAAGATGAGGGCCGTCGAGCGCAACCGACGGCCCTCATTTTTTATGTCTAGGAAGTTCTTTTTCGAGGAGGAAATGTAATGAACGGAGTTTTGCTCATGGTTGTGGCCGCGGCGGTGCTCGCCTGCGGCTATCTGGGCTATGGCCGCTGGCTGGCCAACAAGTGGGGCGTTGACAAAGAGGCCCTCACGCCGGCCAAGCGCATGAAGGACGGCAAGAGCTTCTCGCCCGTCTCCGCCTTCACCGCGTTCTCGCACCAGTTCAGCTCGATCTGCGGTGCTGGCCCTGTCACGGGTACGATCGTCGCCATGGCCTTTGGCTGGCTGCCCGTCGTGCTCTGGGTCCTCGTCGGCGGCATCTTCTTTGGTGCCGTCCACGACTTTGGTGCCCTGTACGCTTCGATGAAGAACAACGGCAAGTCGCTCGCTCAGCTCATCGAGAAGTACATCGGCAAGACCGGCCGTCGCCTGTTCCTGCTGTTCTGCTGGCTGTTCTGCATCATCGTCATCGCCGCTTTCACCGACATGGTCTGCAAGACGTTCATGTTCACCCCGGCCGTTGACGCTTCTGGTGCTGCTACCGGTGCCATCGACTTCACCAAGTCCTATGCCGCCGGCTGCGCTGGTACCATCTCCATCCTGTTCACCTTCGTCGCTATCGCCTTTGGTTGGGCCCAGAAGAAGTTCAACCTCACCGGCGCTGCCGAGTTCGTCACCGGCGTTGTCCTCATGGTTCTCATGTTCGCCGTCGGTATGCAGTTCCCGGTCTACCTGGATAAGTTCCAGTGGTTCGCCGTCGTCATGGTCTACCTGGTCTTCGCTGGCGCTATGCCCATCCAGATGCTCAAGACCCCGCGTGACTACCTCACTTCCATCATGATGATCGTCATGATCGTCTGCGCTGTCCTCGGCATCGTCGTCCTGGGCGTCAACGGTCAGGCTACGATGACCGCTCCGGTCTTCACCGGCTTCTCCACTGCCTCCGGCATGATGTTCCCGGTCCTGTTCGTCTCCGTCGCTTGCGGTGCTCTCTCCGGTTTCCACAGCCTCGTTTCTTCCGGCACCTCTTCTAAGCAGGTCGAGAAGGAACAGGACGCCGTCAAGGTCGGTTACGGCGCCATGATCGTCGAGTCCTTCGTCGGCATCCTTGCCATCATCGTCGCCGGCATCATGTTCTCCGATATGAACACCGCCGGTACCGGCGCCCTCAACGCCGGTGTCGCTTCCACCCCGTTCCAGATCTTCGCCGCCGGCATCTCCCGCGGTATGCAGGCCTTCGGCGTTGACGGCACGCTCGCTACCGTCTTCATGACCATGAACGTCTCCGCTCTGGCCCTGACCTCGCTCGATGCCGTCGCCCGCATCGCTCGCACCTCGTTCTCCGAGTTCTTTGCCCAGACCAACGACGCCCTGGCCATCGAGTCCAAGGCCGGCTATATGAAGGTCCTCGGCAACCCCTGGTTCGCCACGGTCGTTACCCTGCTTCCTGGCCTCGCCCTCGCCTTTGGTGGCTATGCCAACATCTGGCCGCTCTTCGGTGCTTCTAACCAGCTGCTCGGCGGTATGACCATGATCACCCTCGCCGTGTTCTGCAAATGCACCGGCCGCAAGGGTTGGATGCTCTACGTGCCCGTCGCCTTCCTGCTCTGCTGCACCTTCACCTCGCTGGTCCAGAGCGCCATGGGCTGCATGACCGCCGTCCAGGCCTACGGCTTCTTCGGCACCATCCCGGCTACCGCCACCACGGCTGCCGTTTCCGTCGCCGCCACCAAGGGCCTGCAGCTCGTCTTTGCCGTCCTGCTGATGGTCCTGGGCCTCATCGTTGCCGTCAACTGCCTCAAGGAGTTCTTCGGCAAGGAGGCCGGTTCCATGCCCGACGAGGAGCCCGAGTGGTCCGAGATGGGCAAGGCCGAGTACGGCCGCGCCGCTGCCGCCGAGGCTCCCGCCGACGCCGAGGCTGCCAAGGCCTAATCGGCCTGACGAGTTGAGCGTCACATCTATATGACTCGATAAGACCGGGTCCGCGGCTCCGCGGGCTCGGTCTTTTTTCATGCAAAAGCGGGTGACGCTCGAGTGTTCTCGCAGATGTTTTGCGTGGATAAGGGCGCGCGTTGTACCATATAGACGTATATGTGTACATATGAAAGGGGCCCCGTGGCCAAGACGGTATATTCCGATAACCAAAATAATGTCGATGCCCTGGCTGAGCGTCTGAGCAGCCAGACGTCGCTTTCTGCCGAGCGTGCCAAGCTGGTTGCCTACGACCTGCTCTGCCGCAAGGCGCTCAAGATTAAGTCGAGTGCGCTGGCGCATATTTTCCGCTCCGTCGATAAGGAATGTGACACCAAGGCGATGCGCGATGAACTTATCGCGGCAAATATCGTGACCAAGATCGAGGGTAGCGGCATTAACGGGCGCCCGGCGTTCTATACCATCAATGCCGAGATCCGTGATGCCCAGGAGCAGCCTGCCGAGTCCGTCGAGGATTTTGTCGTCGAGGATTCCGCTGACGTGCCTGCTGTGGAAGAAGTTGCTCCGCGCGAGCATGTCGATACCGATGAGTTGCTCGATGAGAACGTCGTGCGTGCCTTTACGGCCAAGGCAGGACGCGGCGGTTTTGGTGGGGGTGGCAAGCGCGATGCGCAGCGCCGCGCCCAGCAGGAGCGCTTCCGTCGCGCCGTTGCTCAAAAGGGCGAGACGGATGCTGAGGCTGTTGAGACCGAGGTTGCTGCCGAGTCGCAGAAGCCCGCGAGGGAGCAAAAGCCCGTGGAGGCCCAAGAGCCCCAGCGTCGTCGCGGTGCTCACTTTAAGACTGCACAGCAGGATGCCGCGCGTGAGGTTGAAGAGTCTTCTGAGGTTGCAGACGATGTTGAGGAGTCTGCCAAGAAGGCTCCGGGTTCATGCCGTCCCGGACGTGGTTTTGCGGGGCGCGCGTATCCCGTAAGGCGTCAGGAGAAGAGCGAGCCGGCTTCGACCACTCAGGGCGAGAAGGACGAGAAGACCGTTGAGCCGGCGGCTCGCGAGCAGAAGCCTGTTGAGCCGCAGCTTGAGGTTGATGCCGAGGCCAAGGGCCAGCAGCCTACTGATGAGCAGGCGGAGCAGGGCGCGTCGAGCAAGCCTCGCCGCCGTCGCCATCGTGGGGGCCGCAGTTCCCATGCCGAGACTGCAACCGAGAAGACCACGCCGCAGAACGAGGATGCGAAGGCCGAGGTTTCTTCGGGGCAGCCTAAGCGCCAGCCGGCGAAGGAGAGCAAGTCCGTTCGTCCGCAGAAGCAGGCGTCTATGCCGAAGCACGAGCGCAATTCCCAGGGCGATTCTAAGCGCAAGTCTCAGAAGAAGCCGGAGTCTGCCGCAGCAGATACTGCTGCCCAGCAGCCCAAGTCGTCCGTCCACGGCGAGGTCTCGGCGTTTGCCCTTGCCCGCGTTTTAGGCAGGCAGCTGCTCAAGGTTGTCCCTACGCCTACGGCGCTCTCTAAGATCAAGGAGCAGCAGACACAGATCGTAAAGGTCGAGGGCAAGGACGGCAAAAAGGCTCCGCAGCGCACTCAGCACAACGAGATGTCCAACCGCAAGATTGCCGAGGAAATCGCAATCATCCAGGCTTGGATCGAGCAGAACCGAGGTGCCGATACGCCGGTTGCCTCGCGCCGCCAGCGTGCCTACCAGATCTTTAACGACGAGAAGGCTTTTGACGGCAAGCACGGTGAGCGCTTGATCAGGCGTATGACCGAAAAGGGCATCAGCATGCAGGCGATCAAGGTCGCCCCCAATCGCCCCGTGCACTTTACGGGCTTCTTTACGCTGGGCGCCGACAAGCCGTTCATTATGGTCGAGAACCTGGACACCTACGACGAGATCGTCAAGCTGCTGCGTGGCCGCAAGCACGCCAAGCTCTTTGGCATCAAGGTGGGCGGCGTGATTTTTGGCGGCGGATGCAAGGCGAGCGTCTCGCATGCCCTGGACGATTATCTGGCTGAGATTGGCTATCGCTTTAACTACGTCTACTACGTAGGCGACATCGATCGCGAGGGCGCGCGCATTGTCGAGCAGGCTCGCAATGCCAATGTGGTTGAGATTCGCCTGCATGCCGGCATGTACCGTGCCATGCTCGCCGAGCATAAGCGTCGCGTGAAGGCCGGCGGCGAGTGCGAGCCCGCGGCTGCCAACCAGGGCGTGCCGCAGAACCTGGCGGCGACGATCAAGGATCTGCCCATGGTTACGCGCGTGCAGTTCCGCAACGTGCTGCGCGAGGGCGGGCGCATTCCGCAGGAGATTCTGATGACCGCCGACTATCGGGATGGCGACTCGGGAAGCTTCGACCGCATGCTCAACAACTAGGGCGTTCGGCCCCGGGAGAGTGGGGACACCGGCTTAGGTTTCCTGCTCTACAGTCCTGCTCACGACGGAGGCCACATTAAGTGGCCTCCTGTTCGTGCGGAACTCGCGATAAACCTAAGCCGGTGTCCCCACTCTCCCGGGGCCTGCGGCTACTTGGTTGTCGCATGCGGCTCGCTTTTCGGAACTGGGCTGATATTTTCTAGATGAAAGGCGCTCTTGGTCCTTATGGGCCTGGGGCGCCTGTCTTTTAAAGGTAGATTTTTGGGAGGCCGGCACTTGGAGACGTTCCTTTAGTGCCGGCACTTTAGGAACGTCCCCAAGTGCCGGCTGTGGGACGGAGGGATTCCGCGTCCGCCTTTTCGGCGGCCGCGCCCCGCTGCGTCGCTTCGCTCCTTGCGTGCTGCGCTGGAAAACGCTTCGCGTTTCCTCAGCTCCGCACCCTTGCGGGTTCGAATCCCTCCGCTTGTCCACAAGAAAGCGCCCAGGGCCGTTATGGGCTCAGGGCGCTCAATTTTAATGGCTGGGACGGAGGGATTCGAACCCCCAACAGCCGGCACCAAAAACCGGAGTTCTACCGTTGAACTACGTCCCAATGTGTGGCGTTGCCCAAAAGCAACTCGTTTAGTTTACCTAATCTGCGAGGGCATCGCAAACGCCGTCGAGCAGGCGTACGGCGAGTGTCTGCGCGTCGCTGGCCGTGAAAGTGCCGTTGTAGCGCGTCATGCCCGTGAGCTCAATGCGAATGCGAGCCGGCTTCTGCTGTGCGGCGACATTGGCAGTGCGGATGCGCTGGGCCAGGTTGTGACACTCGGCGAGGGCAATCGTGGCGCGCGGTGCGGCGTCGGCGGGCAGCTCGTCGCTTGCGATTTCGAGCACCAGGTCAACGTCGGTTGGGACCTCGGAGTCGCAGAGCATCATGCCGCTGTTGTCGGTCGTTGCCGTGGCGATATTCCACATGCGCGACGCAACACTGCGCGCGATGGGGTCCTCGCCGATAACGGCAATCTGGAAGCGCTCGAGCACGTTGGCGGCGCGAGCAAAACCGATGCGGGACTCGGCTTCGGTGACCGAGGGCTTGCCCTCCCACACATGGTGCAGGCGGTTGATGTAGGCGTAGGTGTCCTGGAAGGCCATGCCGTCGGCAAACAGGCCGACATTTTCCTGGAACTGCTGCAGGGCGGCCTCGGTATGCGGACCAAAGTAGCCGTCGTCTTCGCCACAGGCAAAGCCCAAAACGTTGAGAGCGCGCTGCAGGGCCTGCACATCGGCGCCATGGAAATTGGGCATGCGCAGATAGAGGGTGCGGTCGCCCAGCTTATACGAAGCGTCTACAAGGGCGCTCCAACAGGGGATATCGACGGCATGACCGGCAGCAAGGCCGCTGTCGAGCCTGAAGGTGCTGACGGCCTGCTCAGTGGTGGCTCCAAAGTGCTTGTCGGTGACTTCGGCGGCATCGATCGTGTAGCCGAGCTGCAGGAGACGAGACTGCACGTCCTCGACGGCTGCTCCTTGCATGCCCGTTGTAATAGGTTCCATGAACGAACCCCTTTCGGCGTACCATTCGTACTATTTGAGCGTCTGTCGGATAGACAACGCAAAGGGATGCATAAACATGCACTCAACAGTGTAGCAAGTTGTGCCTAAATACGCTGCTGACAGGTTTTATAACCCCCGTTAGTTAAGGCGCTCCACAAAGAAATCTGCCATGGAGAGGAACAGCTCGCGTGCGTGCGGATCAAGCTCAACGTTCTCGATGGCCGCTTTGGCCTTAGCGGTCAGGTCGAGCGCGTAAGTGTGGGCGTAATCGATGGAGCCGGTCTCCTGGAAGATCTCCACGGCGCGTGCGAGCTGCGCGGGATCATCGGTGCCCGAGGAAAGAATCGCCTCGACCTCGTCGTGGTGGCGCTCATCAGAGAGGGCGTGTACGGCGACAAGCGTGCGCTTGCCCTCGGTGATGTCGGTGCGGAAGTCCTTGTTGGCGGCTTCCTTAGTGCCGACAAGGTTGAGCAGGTCGTCCTGAATCTGAAAGGCAAGGCCCGTGTGCAGGCCAAAGGCGCGCAGCGCTTCGATTTGCTCATCGCTGCCGCCGCCGATAATGGCTCCGGCGGCAAGCGGCGTGGCTCCGCTGTAAAACGCGGTCTTGTGCGTCGCCATGTCCAGGTAGTCATCAACCGAGATATCAAAGCGCCCGTCACGGACCCAACCCAGGTCGAGCGCTTGACCCTCGATGGTGCGGACGATCATCTCGGTAAGCTCGTGGAGCACGCGCAGCTTCACGTCGGACTCCAGCGTGGGGTCGTCGAGAACCGTCTTGGTGACCATGGTGAGCGCCAGGTCGCCACAATTGATGGCAAGGCCCGTGCCCTCGGTAAGGTGCATGCAGGGCTTGCCTCGACGAAGCTGTCCGTTGTCGGCGATGTCGTCGTGGATCAGCGCGCCCGACTGGAAGTGCTCGATGGCTGCCGCGGCGCTGCGGGCGCTCTCAAAGCTGCCGCCCACTGCGGTTGCGGCGAGCATACAGATAAGCGGGCGGTGGCGCTTGCCGGCGTTGGCCGTAAAAGCCGAGAGCGGCGCGTACAGGTAGCGCTCGATATCGGCAGAGGTCGCCTGTCCGTCAAAGAACGTGGCCAGATAGTCGTTAATCTGGTCAAAGTGCTGGGCTAAAAAGCTGGTAAACGGACTGGACACGGGTTCTCGCATTCTTTCTTGGGTTACATCGTTGCGGTGTGCAGATACCATATTGCCACATTGGAGTTGCCGGCGCGTCTGTTTTGGCGATTTGGAGAAACGGGACGCGTGCGCGTGCCGGCTGCTTATATAAGCCTAAAGTGCTCGAGCGCCTTGACGACGCCATCTTTGTCGACCGAGTCGGTGATGTAGTCGGCGCGCTTTTTGAGATAGTTCGGCGCATTGCCCATGGCGATACCGACATCGACGGCGTTCATCAGCGAGACGTCATTGCTGGCGTCGCCGATGCCGTATACGGTTCCGTGGTGGGGATCGAGGGCGTCGAGTACAGACTGGATGCCCCCGCGCTTCGTGCATTCGCGGGGCGAGATTTCGGTTACCTCGAGTTCGAGCTCGTTAAAGCACAGCAGCGGCTCAAGTGCCTTATCTTGAGCGATGTGGTTGGCGAGCGATGTAGACATCAAGATCTTGTAGACACTGTAATGTTGCAGCTGCGTGACTGCGTCGCCCAGGGTGCGCGCGTATCCGGGAGCATCGGGGGCATCGGCACTCATGCGCACGACGCCGTTGAGGCCCTCAAAGCGGATGACCTCGCCCGATTGCTCAAGGTAGGGGGCAAGACGCTGCAGCATACTGGGCGTCATCGACAGATCGCGAATTGCGTGTCCGTTGATCTCGGCGTAACCGCCCGCAAGACAGACGATGCCGGTCCAGGGCAGCTCAAGAAGTTTGGGGTGGATGCAGCTGAGGGTGCGTCCTGTGCAGATAAAGGCCATGTTGCCGTTTGCAACGAAATCGCGGATGGCCTGCGAGACCGCCTCGTTGGGATAAGGGGACAGGTCACGCTCGTCTTCGGGAAGGTCTTGGGCGAGCCTGGGGTCTTGCCAGGCGAGCGTTCCGTCGATATCGAAGAAGCAGATATCGCCGCGCTTATGGGCTGCGCTGGCGGCAGGGGAGGCCGAGGTGGTGGGCACAAATCCCGGCTCGAGGCCCATGATCTGGTCAAAATGCTCTTTAACGCGGGGAACGGAGATGCCGATGATCACCTGGGCGGTCTTGCCCGTAATGATGAGGCCCTTGGCGCCCACCGCGACAAACGACGCGTTATCTGCAACGATGGAAGGGTCTGCGACCTCGACGCGCAGGCGCGTGGCGCAGTTGGTTGCGCCCACGATATTGCCAACGCCACCTAAGAGCTGAATTACCCGCTCAGCGAGGACGTGATCTTGATCGGATCGACTATTGACTTCGTCATTGGGAGATTGCTCTTTGGCAAAGTCGCTTCCCGTTAAACGATCGATTGTCGTGCGATTGGCGACATGATTCTCGCGGCCCGGCGTCTTAAGGTCATAGACCAAGATGAGTGCTCGAAAACTAACAAAGAAGATGAGGCTAAAGGCAAGGCCGATGCCGAGCGCCAAAAGGTAGGAGCCGGCATGCATTCGCATGAGTGGGATGAAGTTGAAGGCCGTCATTTCCATGAGACCGCCCGAGAAGATGCCGACGATGCCAAAGAAGTTCATGGTCATGGCAAGGCAGGAGGATAGGACGGCGTAGAGCAAAAAGAGTCCGGGATAGGTGAACATAAAGAGAAACTCGAGCGGTTCGGTGACGCCGCAGACCACCGAGGCGACGATGGCGGGCAAAAGGATGACCTTAAGGCCGGCGCGGCGTTCGGGTTTGGCGGTGAAATAGAATGCTGCCGCGATGGCGGGAAGGCCAAAGAGCTTGCCCCAGCCGGTGGCGGTAAAACCTGCCCAGGGTGCAAGTTCATTTAAAGGGCGCGTGCTATGGGAGAGAATGGGGAGCAGGTTGGTCCACGTGGCGTAAATACCGTCGTGAATGACCAGATTGTCGTAATAGATGGGCATATAGAGCAGGTGGTGCAGCCCCATGGGCTCGAGTGCTCGCTCCAAAAACACAAAGATGCCCACGCCGAAGGGGCCGACGCCTGCAAGTGCGTGGCGCAGCGTTTCGGTCACAGCGTATGCGAAGGGTACGATGGCGGCCGAGATGGCGGCAAGGGCAAACACGGCAAAAAAGCTGATGAGGTAGACCAGTGAGGAACCCGAGAAGGTGCCGAGCCAATCGGGAACCTTGGCATCGTAGAAGCGATCATGGATGGCGACGACGGTTGCCGATACCGCCAGCGGGCCGATAATGCCGGTGTCGAGCGTCTTGATGCCGTCGATGACGGTGATGCCGCTGGCGGGGGTCAAAGATGATGGGTACTTAAGTCCAAGGTTGTCGCCGCTCAGCTTAATGATCTCGCTCAAAAAGAAGCAATAGGCAAAATAAGCCACGAGTGCCTCGAGGCAGCAGCGTGCCGGTTGCTTTTGGGCAAGACCGATAGGCAGCGCTACGGCAAAAAGGAGCGGGAGACGTTTAAAGACCGTCCACGAGCCACGCTGGATGATGGTCCAGAAAACGTACCAAGGGGTTCCGTATACGGCGAGATCGCCGACGATGTCCGCAGTCGTTGCGAGAGCGGAGATGCCGACCATGAGGCCTGATATAGAAAACAGCATGGCGGGCGCGAACATGGCTCCGCCAAAACGTTGGATTTTCTGCAGCATAATATGCCTTTCGGATGCAACATGCTGTGCGAGCAAGAACGTTTAAACAATGAACTCATTGTAGAGGACTGGCTGCTTGCCGCATTGACGGTTTTGATTCGGTCCGATTTGGGTTTCGGGGGAACCGTCGACGGTAAATAATCCGTGCTTTACCGATAATCGGTTTAAACAACCCAAAGAAATGCTATCGTGCCTAGCCATACATATTCATTAGAGGTGAAACAATGCCAAAAGCGATTTATGAAGGAATCTACCGAGAAATACGCTCGCGCATCATTAATGGGACCTATGCGTTTCAGGAGATGCTGCCAACCGAAGCCGAGCTGACCGCGGAGTTCGGATGCACTCGCAATACCGTCCGTCGCGCCTTGAGTATGCTGGCCGACGGGATGTTTGTGCAGCCCATACACGGCAAGGGCGTGCGCGTTATTTGGCTTAAGGGCGAAACCGACATGTTGGGCGCACTCGAAGAGGTTGAGTCGTTTGGCGAGTTTGCAAAGCGCAACAATGCCGTTGCATCGACGGACGTTAAGTCTTTTGAACATCTGGTCTGCACCGAGCAACTCTCTCGTCACCTGGGCTTTAAGGTGGGCGAGGAGTTGATTCGCGTGGTGCGTGTCCGTAGCCTTAACGGTAGCGCTCGCCAGGTGGACCACGGCTATTTTCTGGAGTCGATCGCCAAAGGCCTGACGCCCGAGATCGCTGCAAAGTCAATTTACGACTATCTGGAGCACAAACGCGGCGTCAAAGTGATGGCGAGTCGCCGTACGGTGAGCGTCGAGCTTGCCAACGATGAGGACTGCAGCTATCTTGACCTTGGCAAATACAACTGCGTTGCCGTCATGGAGAGCCAGTCGTACACCTCGGACGGCATCTTGTTCGAGGTCACGCATGCCCGCACGCATCCCGAGATCTTCCACTACCGCGTCAACTCCAAGCGATAGCCGGCTAGCTCGCAGCCTGACGAGACTCATGCCCTCAAAGAGAAAACGCCCGGTCAA
This sequence comes from Collinsella sp., assembly GCA_046979165.1. Lineage (GTDB taxonomy): Bacteria > Actinomycetota > Coriobacteriia > Coriobacteriales > Coriobacteriaceae > Collinsella. The sequence goes on along the minus strand of JBKWJT010000001.1, from coordinate 1,450,911 downwards.
ACCGACGATGCATCGGCTTGACCGGGCGTTTTCTCTGCATTCAATAACAAATAATTGTTTATACAAAACTTGTCAAGTATCAAGTTGAAATTACCGTTCACCGAAGTTTTTCTACCGCTCTAGTAATACTTGTTCAAACAACTAGCCAAATAGCGTATCGTACAAATCAGCAAAAGGGGCAAAGTCCCCGAGCCAATCTCCGAAGGCGGCGGCAAAGGGTGCCGCCACGGTGTGAAAGGGTGGATTGTAATGAAGAACGAAATGAGCAGAAGGCAGTTCCTGGGCTTTGCTGGTTCCGCGGCTGCGGTTCTTGGTCTGGGTCTCGTGGGCTGCGGTGGTTCTGCCGGCTCCGGCTCCTCTGCTTCTGGTGACGCTGCCGAGGTCTACTTCCTCCAATTCAAGCCCGAGGTCGACAAGGAGTGGAAGGAGATCGCCAAGGCCTATAAGAAGGAGAAGGGCGTCGAGGTCAAGATCGTGACCGCCGCCTCCAACACCTACGAGGAGAAGCTCAAGTCCGAGATGTCCAAGAGCTCCGCTCCGACCCTGTTCCAGGTCAACGGCCCCACCGGTCTTAAGAACTGGAAGGATTACTGCGCCGACCTGTCCGATACCAAGCTCCGCGGTGAGCTCATTGACGACTCCCTGGCTCTGCAGTCCGACGGCAAGGATCTGGGTATCGACTGGGTCCAGGAGAGCTACGGCATCATCTACAACAAGCAGCTGCTCGAGAAGGCTGGTTACAAGGCCGAGGACATCAACTCCTTCGACAAGCTGAAGGCTTGTGCCGACGACATCCAGGCCCGCAAGGACGAGCTTGGTGTTGAGGGCGCCTTCACTTCCGCTGGCATGGACGACTCCTCCAGCTGGCGCTACACCACCCACCTCGCCAACCTCCCGCTCTACTACGAGTTCGAGAAGGAGCACAACCAGGAGGACGACGAGATCAAGGGCGAGTATCTCGACAACTTCAAGCAGATTTTCGACCTGTACATCACCGACTCCACCTGCGATCCTTCGCAGCTTGCCTCCAAGACCGGCGACGACGCCACCAACGAGTTCGCAACCGGCAAGGCCGTCTTCTATCAGAACGGCTCCTGGGCCTACTCTGACCTCGTCAAGGCCGGCATGACCGACGATCAGATTGGCATGATGCCCATCTACATCGGTGTCGACGGCGAGGAGAACCAGGGCCTGTGCTCCGGCGGCGAGAACTACTGGTGCGTCAGCTCCCAGGCTTCCGAGGATGCCCAGAAGGCCACCGAGGACTTCATGTATTGGTGCGTCACTTCTGACACCGCCACCAGCATCATCGCTGACAAGATGGGTCTGACTGCCCCGTTCAAGAGCGCCAAGGAAACCACCAATGTCTTCTCGCAGCAGGCCGTCGCCATGGCCAAGGACGGCAAGAAGACCGTCGCTTGGGACTTCGTCTACATCCCCTCTGAGGAGTGGAAGAAGAACCTCAAGCAGGCTCTGATCGCCTATGCTGCCGACAACAGCAAGTGGGACGGCGTCAAGAACGCCTTCGTCGATGGCTGGAAGACCGAGAAGGCTGCTTCCGAGTAAGTAGTTGCTGCCCAAGCTATCTGATTAGCGACAGGGGGCGGGCAGACGTTGGTTTGCCCGCCCCCTGCATATTGAAAGGACCCTTCTATGGGCAAAGCACTCAAGCGCTGGTGGCCGCTCTTTATGCTGCCCACGTGCCTGGCGTTTATGATCGGGTTCGTGATCCCCTTTATCCAGGGCTTCTATCTCTCGTTCTGCCAGTTTATTACCATCAACAATACGCACTTTGTCGGTATCGAGAACTACGTGCGCGCACTGTCCGATCCGCAGTTTGCCACGTCGTTCTTCTTTACCGTGGCGTTTGCCTTCCTGTCGACGGTGCTCATCAACGTGATCGCCCTCGCCATTGCGCAGGCGCTCACCCGCAAAGCGCTCAAGGGCACCAATATCTTCCGTACGATCTTCTTTATGCCTAATCTGATCGGCGGCATCGTGCTGGGCTACATCTGGCAGATTCTGATCAACTGCCTACTCTCCAACGTGGGCGCCCAGCTCATTGCCCTTAACTCTGCTGCTGGCTTCTGGGGCCTTATCATCCTGACCCTGTGGCAGCAGGTCGGCTACATGATGATCATCTACATCGCTGGTCTGCAGTCCATTCCGTCCGACTACATCGAGGCCGCCAAGGTCGACGGCGCTACGGCATGGCAGACGTTTTGGAAGGTTAAGATCCCTAACCTGATGCCGACCATCACCATCTGCCTGTTCCTGTCCATCACCAACGGCTTTAAGCTGTTCGACCAGAACCTCGCCCTTACCGGCGGCGCCCCCGCGCACTCCACCGAGATGCTCGCCCTGAACATCTACAACACGTTCTATTCGCGTGCCGGTATCGCATGGCAGGGCATTGGTCAGGCCAAGGCGGTTATCTTCTGCATCCTGGTCGTGGCCATCTCCATGATCCAGCTTAAGGCCACGAGGTCCAAGGAGGTGCAGCAGTAATGAAACGCGATAAGGTTATCAACCGCGCGCTCTCGATTTTCTTTACGATCCTGTCGCTCGCGTGGATCTACCCCGTGTTCATGATTGCGCTTAATTCTTTTAAGAAAGCGACTGCAATCAGCACCACCACGGCATTCGATCTGCTCACGCCCGAGACGTTCAACGGCCTCGCAAACTACATGCACGCCCTTAACGAGCAGGGCTTTGCCTCGGCATTTATGTACTCGCTCATCATCACGGTCACGTCGGTCGTGCTGATCTTGGTGTGCTGCTCCATGTGCGCTTGGTACGTGGTTCGTGTCAACAACAAGATCTCGAACTTCTTCTATTACCTGTTCGTGTTCTCGATGGTCGTGCCCTTCCAGATGCTCATGTTCACGCTGTCCAATTTGGCGGACCGCATCGGCTTCAACACGCCGTTCAACATCTGCTTTATCTACCTCGGCTTTGGCGCGGGCCTGGCGGTCTTTATGTTCGCCGGTTTTGTAAAGAACATCCCGCTCGAGATCGAGGAGGCGGCCATGATTGATGGCTGCAACCCGGTCCAGGTGTTCTTTAAGATCGTCCTTCCCATCATGAAGCCCACCTATCTTTCGGTCGGCATCCTCGAGACCATGTGGGTCTGGAACGACTATCTGCTGCCCTACCTTACGCTCGACTCCACCAAGTACAAGACCATTCCTATCTTGATCCAGTACTTCCGCGGCGGCTACGGCCACGTCGAGCTCGGCCCCATGATGGCCTGCATCATGATGGTCGTTATCCCCATCGTTATCATGTACATCCTCTGTCAGAAGTACATCATCGACGGCGTGGTGGCAGGTGCCGTCAAGGGCTGATGCCGTAACTGTTTTGCAAGTTTCTGCGGCGCCCCTCAGCGCGGCGCCGCATATCGAAAGGTAAAGACATGGCCGAGATCGTTCTCAAACATGTTCAGAAGGTGTATCCCAACAACGAGTCCAAAAAGAAGGGCTTCTTTGGCAAAAAGAAGAAGACCGAGGAGAAGAAGCACAACCTCAAGGTTACCGAGGACGGCGTGCTCGCGGTGGAGGACTTTAATCTCACCGTGCATGACCAGGAGTTTGTCGTTCTCGTTGGCCCGTCTGGCTGCGGCAAGTCCACGACGATGCGCATGGTCGCCGGCCTGGAGGACATCACTTCGGGCGACGTGCTCATCGACGGCAAGCGCGTCAACGACGTGGCGCCCAAGGACCGCGACATTGCCATGGTGTTCCAGAGCTATGCTCTGTACCCCAATATGACGGTGTACGAGAACATGGCGTTTACGCTCGAGCTCAAGAAGGTTCCCAAGGACGAGATCGACCGCAAGGTTCGTTCTGCTGCCGAGATTCTGGGCATTACCGAGTACCTCGACCGTAAGCCCAAGGCGCTCTCCGGCGGCCAGCGCCAGCGTGTCGCTATCGGCCGCGCCATCGTGCGTGACCCCAAGGTCTTCCTGATGGACGAGCCGCTGTCCAACCTGGACGCCAAGCTTCGTAACCAGATGCGTGCCGAGCTCATTAAGCTGCGCCACGAGATCAAGGGCACGTTCATTTATGTTACTCACGACCAGACCGAGGCTATGACCCTCGGTGACCGTATCGTGGTCATGAAGGACGGCGTCGTCCAGCAGATCGCCACCCCGCAGGAGGTCTTCAACCATCCCGCGAACATCTTCGTCGCCGGCTTCATCGGCGTGCCGCAGATGAACTTCTTCGATGCCCAGCTGGTGCGCTCGGGCAACGGCTTTACCGTCAAGACCGAGGATATGAACGTGGCGCTCGCCCCCGAGACCTGCGCTCAGCTTGCCCTCAACTGGGACGGCGGCGACGTGAAGGAGATCACGGCTGGCGTGCGCCCCGAGCAGATTCTGCTTGCCGACAAGGACGAGGAGGGCGCGCTCCAGGGTACCGTCGAGGTGACCGAGCTCATGGGTTCGACCGAGCATGTCCACGTGACTGCTCCCGATGGCCAGTTCGTCCTGATCATTCCCGTTGTCGACCTTGAGGCCAAGGGTGCGCTCAAGGCGGGCGACCCCATCTGGTTCAAGTTCGAGAAGAACGCGACCCACCTCTTCGATAAGGTCTCTGGCAAGAACCTTATCTAGGCCCGGTGCATCCGGGCCCTCCCTTTGGGCGACTGCGGTATTGCCATCCTTTTGCCGCGGTCACATATAAGGCTCCCCTCCCGTCCACTGGGCGAGAGGGGGGCCTTTCTTTGTGTTGGGGTTGTCTGGCCGGTCGTTTGTCTCGATCTGTAACGGGTAGGGCCGTTTTGATTGAGTAGTTGTTATAGATTGAGATTGTTTGGTCGAGTCGGGTCACAGGGTAACGTGCGGGCACAAAAAACGGAGCCGTGTTGCCACGACTCCGTTTCTCAGGAGGATGGGTAAGGGAAGCGAAATTAGTTCAGGTGCCAGATCTCGTCGTTGTACTGGGAGATGGTGCGGTCGGACGAGAAGGTGCCGGCGTTGGCGATATTGATGAGCGCCTTGCGCATCCAGGCGTCCTGGTCCTCGTAGTCGGCCAGCACGCGCTCCTTGGTTTGGATGTACTCCTCAATGTCGAGCAGGGCCATAAACCAGTCCTTGCCCTTAATGTCGTCGTGCAGGCGCTGCAGGCGCTCGGCGTTGCCGGTCGCCATAAAGGCGGGGTTGGTGATGAAGTCCACCAGCAGTTTAATGCCGGGCTTGCGGTAGAGCGCACCGGCGTCATAGGCGCCGTCGGCGTAGAGCTGCTCGACCTGTTTGGACGAGGCACCAAAGGTATAGATGTTCTCGTCGCCCACGAGCTCGGCAATCTCCACGTTGGCGCCGTCAAGCGTGCACAGGGTTAGGGCGCCGTTGAGCATGAACTTCATGTTGGAGGTGCCGCTCGCCTCCTTGGAGGCCAGGCTGATCTGCTCGGAGATATCAGCGGCGGGGATCACGCGCTCGGCGGCGGTGACGTTGTAGTTCTCGATCATGACGACCTGCAGGTAGGGAGCCACGTCGGGGTCGTTTGCAATCCACTGCGACAGCGTCAAGATCAGATGGATGATGTCCTGCGCGATAGTGTAGGCAGGTGCCGCCTTGCCGCCAAAGATGATGGTGACGGGGTGCTTAGGTCTGTTACCGTTCTTGATGTCGAGGTACTTCCAAATGATGTAGAGCGCGAGCATCTGCTGGCGCTTGTACTCGTGGATACGCTTGACCTGAACATCGATGATGGCGTTGGAGGGAATGGTCACGCCCTGCTCGAGCGCCATGAACTGGCGCATGATGGCCTTGGCCTCGACCTTGGTGGCGGCCAGGCGCTCAAGAACATCCTCGTCGTCGGCGAACTCGGCGAGCTTGCTCAGGTCGCCGGTGCTGCGCCAATCGGTGCCGATCACATCGTCGAGCAGGTTGGCGAGCGCGGGGTTGGCGCCATGAATCCAGCGGCGGAAGGTGATGCCGTTGGTCTTGTTGGAGAACTTCTCGGGATAAATCTCGTAGAACGGATGAAGCTCGGTGTCCTCCAAGATCTTGGTGTGGAGCGCGGCGACGCCGTTGATGGAGAAGCCAAAGTGAATGTCCATGTGGGCCATGTGGACGGTGTCGTGCTCATCGATGATGGCGACGCGCGGGTCATCGTGCTCGGCCTTGGCGACCTCGTCGAGCTTGACGATGATGTCGGCGATGGCGGGCGAGACCTTCTGCAGGCTGGCGAGCGGCCACTTTTCGAGCGCCTCGGCAAGAATCGTATGGTTGGTGTAGGCGACCATGGAGCGCACGATGGTAACGGCCTCATCAAACTCGATGCCGTGCTCGGTGGTGAGCAGGCGGATGAGCTCGGGAATGACCATGGTGGGGTGCGTGTCGTTGATTTGGACCACGGCGTAGTCGGCAAGGTCGTGCAGGTTGCTGCCGCGCTCGACGGCCTCGTCGATCAGGAGCTGGGCGGCGTTGCTCACCATGAAGTACTCCTGGTAGATGCGAAGCAGGCGGCCCTGCTCGTCGGAATCATCCGGGTAGAGGAACAGGGTGAGGTTCTTGGCGATCTCGGTCTTGTCGAAGTCGATGGAGCTACCGGGGACCAGGCCGTCGTCGACACTTGCCAGGTCGAACAGGCGCAGGCGGTTCTTGGTGGGCTGGCCGTAACCGGGCACATCGATGTTGACGAGCTTGGAGGTGACGGCAAAATCGCCAAACTCGACGGTGTAGGAGCGGTCGTCATCGATCAGAATGTCCTGCTCGCCGAGCCACTCGTCAGGGACGGCCTTCTGCTGGTTGTCGACAAAGCGCTGGCGGAACAGGCCGTAGTGGTAGTTGAGACCAACGCCGTCACCGGTGAGACCCAGCGTGGCGATGGAGTCCAGGAAGCACGCGGCCAAACGGCCCAGGCCGCCATTGCCCAGCGACGGCTCGACCTCAAACTCCTCGATCTTGTTGAGGTCGTGGCCCGCGGCGGTGAGCTGCTCCTTGACCTCGTCGTAGATGCCGAGGTCGATCATGTTGTTGATGAGCAACTTGCCGATCAAAAACTCGGCAGAGATGTAATAGAGCTTTTTCTTGCCGTTGTTGAGCGGGCAGGCGGCAGAGCGCTCCTGCACGAGTTTGACGAGCAGCTTGTAAATGTGGCGATCATCGAGTTGCTCGAGCGAAGTTCCAAAGGACTGCTCGGCAAGATCCGCAAGATTGATATGGGGCATGTTTCCTCCTGTGGTGGGTCGACTACATGTCAGAAATTCAAAAGAAGCCCGCGCGAGGGATTGGGATGGCCTCGCGCGGGAAAAGCGGTCGCGTCCGCACGGTGGGGTGGGGTCGGGCGCGGTGGCTCCTATTGGGGAAGCTCAATTTCGGCTTCCGACGGGATGCGGAAGTAGGTTTCGGTCCAGTCGGTGAGCTTGTGCTCGAGCTCGCGGGTGATGGCGCCATCGAGCATGCGCCAGGTCCAGTTTCCGCCTAGGGTGGCGGGGGTGTTGATACGGGCCTCATTTCCCAGGTTGAGGAGGTCCTGCATGGTGTAGATGCAGGTGTCGCTCACACTGGCGGCAATGGTGCGGTTGAGCGCATCGGTGATGGGCTCGCCAGCCTGCTGATGGGTGTACAAAGCTGCCTGCTCGCGCTGACGCGGAGTGGCCGTACCCTCGAACCAGCCGCGTGCCGTCTCGTTGTCGTGCGTGCCCACATAGGCGACGGTGTTGGCGATGTAGTTGTGGGGCAGATAGTATGAGTTGCTGCCCTCAAAGGCAAACTGCAAGATCTTCATGCCAGGGAAGCCCGTGGTGTCGCGCATGTCGATAACGCCGGGGGTAAGGAAGCCAAGATCTTCGGCGATGATGGGCAGTGTGCCGAGTTTTTCCTCGAGCGTCTTGAAGAGCTTGAGGCCGGGGCCCTGCGTCCACGAACCGTAAGACGAGTCGGGTGAAGAGAAGGGCACCTCCCAATAGGCCTCGAAGCCGCGGAAGTGATCCAGGCGGATGACATCGTACATGTCGAGGGCGGCGCGGATACGGCCCTCCCACCAGGAGAAACCGTCGGCTTCCATGGCGTCCCAGTCGTAGATGGGATTGCCCCAGTACTGGCCGGTGGCCGAGAACTGGTCGGGCGGCGTGCCGGCGACACTCACAGGATTACCGGCGGCGTCGATCTTAAAGAGCTCGGGCGTGGCCCACATCTCGACGGAGTCGCGCGAGACATAGATGGGCAGGTCGCCGATGATGAGGATATCGCGCTCGTTGGCATAGGCCTTGAGGCGGCTCCACTGACGATTGAAGAAGTACTGCGTCATCTGGTGGTAGAGCATGCGCGCGGGATGGGCGGCGCAGACCTTGGCAGAAGCCTCACCGCGGGTACGGAGCTCTGCGGGCCACTCCCAAAAGGCCTTGAGACCGCACTCCTCCTTGACGGTCATGAACTCGCAGTAGGGGATGAGCCAGTCTTCGTTTGCTTGGACAAAGTCGTCGAAGTCGGCCGGCTTGTCGGCGGCAAAGCGCTCGGCGGCGCGGTCGAGAATCTGACGACGGCCACCAAAGATGGCACCATAGTCGACATTGCTGGGGTCGGAGCCCAGGTACACGCCGTCGATATCGCACTGCTCCAGATAGCCGGCCTCGATAAGCTCGGCAAAGTCGATGAAATTGGGGTTGCCCGCACGGGCCGAGAACGACTGATAGGGCGAGTCGCCATAGCTCGTTGTCGTAAGGGGGAGAACCTGCCAGTAATGTTGTTTGCACGAGGCGAGGAAATCGACAAAGTCATAGGCGTTCCAGCCAAAGCCGCCGATACCGTAAGGTCCGGGCAATGACGAAACGGGCATCAGAACACCGCTTGCACGCTCCATGGATGCACTCACCGTCCTTTTGAATAAGGGGCTGCGCCGTAGATGGATAGACGGCTCGTCCCGAGTTTCCATTTCTATTGTCCCTATTGTAGAACATGTTGTTTAAACATGTATAGAGAGAATGAAAAAGTTGCCGACTTTCGGTGAATGGTAGTGCGCCATAGACGATATGAGTTGAACATTGGGAGCTCCTCCCCTTGCGGCTCTTTTGTGGGTCGGGCGACAATGGTCGTCGTCATTAAAGACCGGCTGCCAGCCAGGTTGCAACAATGCAAGAAGGGTTCACATTCAGTTGGCCGTTGACACAAACAATCGCGCGAAGACCTCGTCTTCTTCGGTAAGTCCAGGCGCGGCAAGACGCGCATGGCAGTCGCCCTCACGATGCGCGCGGTCGCCGCGGACATGTCGGTCAGGTTCTGGCAGACCGCGCAGCTGGTTCTCGAGCTCGGCAACGCGAAGCGCAAGGGAACGCTGTCGAAACTGTTGAACGACGTGTCGCCCGCGAGGCTGCTCGTGCTCGACGAGTTCGTCTACGTCCCCTGCGACGTAGACGGTGCGAGGTGTTCTCTACCAGGTCATTTCCGTCCATGTAGTGCTCGTAGGCCGCGGCGTCGTCGGGCTCGTCGAAGGAGAGGGACTCCGTCCAGTCCCAGTAGGCCCCCGTCCAGGCGCCCCTGCGCCTGCCGGCCGGCGTCGTCTCGTCGAAGACGAGGCCGTGGCGCAGCAGGAACTTCGACATCCGCTGCTTGGCGTGTTGCAGGTCGTCGCGCGCGTCCTCGAGGGCGCTCGTCGGGGACCCACACCTCGACGACGTTGCGGCGCGCCAGCATGCGTGCCAGCCACTCGGCGTCGCGGCGGTCGTTCTTGCGGCCGCGGTCGGCCGCGGGCCGGTGCATCTTCGGGACCGCCCCGACGACGCAGCCGAGGCCGAGGGCCCGCAGCGCGCGGCCGCGGTTGATGGTACGACCATTGTCGCCCGACCCACGAGAGAGCTGCAAGGGGAGAGGCCCCAATGTTCAACTCATATCGTCTGTTGTGCCAGAGTCGCTCGGGAAAGCGCGACCGACGCAGCGCGCTGTTTTCCAGTCACATCCAGTTCGGGTTGATTTCAGCATGCGATAAGAAACTGGATTTGAATTTCGACTCGAAAGATGGGCAATGCTGATGAGAAACGCTTGGAGTTCGGGATTGCGCGGCGTGAAGCGACCCTCTTCTTATCGAGTTCGTTACAATGTAGGAAAAACAGTAAGTAAGAAGACCTCTGATTGCTTTAGGAGGAGCTGTGGTGAATAGCGCCCAGAAGATCGATAAGTCCATCCAGAAGATGATGACTCTCGGAAGAAGGCTTGGGATTCTGTTTACGGCGCTGTTTATAGCGGTGTGTTGCTGTTCGGTGGTGGTGGTTATTTCCATTGGGCTTATGGCTGCTCAAGGAAACCTATATGATCCATCAAAGACGGTTTCCGTAGTGGTTCCTTTGATGTATCTTCTGATTTCCGGAAGGGCCACATGGACCCTGCGGGGAATCAGCATGGACATGGCTCATGGCGAATCGCCCTTTACCCTTTCGCATGCTCGAAGAATCTCGATTATCGGGTGGCTGTTTGTTGCAGCGGCAATAGGTGACCTCTTGTTTTCTCCGGGGTTTCTTTCGATAGTGATTGGCCCCTTCGACTTGCTGGGGAACGCCTATTCGATGTTTGAAAACCTGGCCCTGCCCATAGATATTGGTGCTGTGCTGGGGGCCGTTTGCTGCTTCTCGATTTCTGCGATATGGCGCTACGGAGCTCTGCTTCAAGACCAGACCGAGGATTTGGTGTGAGGGGCGGCATGGACTATCTGATTATTGAGCTTGAAAGCTTATTGCTTCGACGCGGAAAGACGAGTACGGATATCATTCGGGCGACCGGGCACACACCGGCAAGTATCTCAAAAATACGAAATGGCAAGGTGAAGGCAATTAGGTTAAAGACATTGCTGGATATTTGCGTAGAGCTTGATTGCCAGCCTGGCGATCTTATTAAGCGCGTCAACGAAAGAGAACTTGAGGAACTGGCGACGCGGCGCGCCCGCAACGCGCTGAGCAGGGCGACCGCGACGGGTGATGACCCGGTCCTGGAGTCAGATCATGTTTACGTGGTCGATCTTAGAGACGACTGAGGCTGGAGAATAAAAAAGTATTGAGCAGGTGCAGCCCGTGAAAACAACGGTTTTCACGGGCTGTTCATTCAACGTCCTGCAGTGGCCTGTATTTCTCGCCGCGTCACTGGGGAACGAGAGAGTCATTTCCTGTGCTGGATGCAGGGGGGTGCTTACCTTGTGTAATATATAAATAAGCTTATATTGAAATATGATACATATCGAATTAGAATAACATTATCAATTCGGTATGCAAGGAAAGGAGGGAGAGATGGATTGGATTAACGAGCCGGAGGAAGGCGTTGCACCCGCGTGCGGCAACTGCTTCTTCTACGCGCACGGGGGATGCACGAAGAGGTGCCCCAATCAGTCCTGCACGTTCCGTTTCTAGGGGGCAGAGATGAACTGGCTTTCTACCGCGAAAGGAGGGGAATGAAATGGAATGGATTACCGAGCCGTCAGCCGGGGCTGAGCCCATGTGCAACAATTGCTTCTTTTACGCGCACGGCAGCTGCAGCACCAAGTGTTCTTCACAGGAGTGCACTATCCGCTTTTAGCGGATAGTGCACGCCGTACGGCGTGCACAGACTGTTCAAAGATATTTTGGCCAGCAGCGCCTGAGGGGTGATGTGGCATTGCAATATGGGGGGCGAACCGACGTTACCTATAACCCCGCACAATTGCCATGTCGTCCCTTTTTATTGACGGGGAGGATGTCGTCCATGCGGGAAGTCCCAGTTGAATTGCGTGCCATATCCAAGAGATATGGCGGGTTTGAAGCGGTTAAATCAGTCTCGTTCTCTTTAATGGAAGGCGAGCTGTGTGCACTCATTGGGGAGAATGGTGCCGGCAAGAGCACGTTAATTCGATTGATCACGGGGCTTTCGGAGCCATCGTCAGGAACGATCTCGATGTTTGGGCAAACCGGGAGACGTGAAATACGGAGCTGCAGGGAAAGGCTGGGTTATATGCCCGACCTCAATGCTTCGTATCCTAATCTGACCGCGCGAGACAACTTGGTCGTTCGCTGTATTGAGTGGGGGCTTCCCACCGATCGTTCCATCGACGGTGTGTTATCAACCGTCGGTTTGGGGGAGGCCGGCGGGAAGAAAGTGAAGAACTTCTCAATGGGAATGAGGAGGCGTCTCGATCTGGCCATAGCGTTGCTGGGCGATCCGGAGCTGTTGATCCTGGACGAGCCGACAAACGGCCTGGATCCGATGGGGATAGTCGAAGTAAGAAAAATCCTTACGCATCTTAACAAAGATCAAGGTAAAACGATTCTCGTATCCAGCCACAATCTTGAGGAGATGCACAAGCTGGCAACTGATTACCTCTTCATAAGTCATGGTCGCCTCATTCGAAGGATGACCGCACCTCAGCTGGAAAAGTCATGCCGCGGTGGTTTCGTGTTGCATGTGGACGATCTGGAGCGAACGAGATCGGTTCTCGGAGATGAGACCTCACATTCTTTTCTGCCGGACGGCAGCGTCCTTATGCGCTATGAGGAGAAAAAGGAAGGGCGGGGCATTGCAATCGAAGCGCTCTCGACCGCAGGTGTGAGGGTTGCGGAGGCGTATTCTCATAGGAAGAGCCTTGAGGAGTTTTATTCGGAGCTCATCGGTCGAGAGAGCGAGCTGTGATGAAACGCGAGTTCATCTCAGCTTTTCGGAGCGAGGTATGGTTGCTCGCCAGGCACCCGGCGACCGCTCTGATGATTGCGCTTGCGGCTGTGCTGTATGTGGTTGCGGCTGCGACTTCGTCTGAGGTGCTGATCATGGTCGCCGGTGATGACCCGTATACGCTTGGAGGGGCTATAGGTTTTATTGGAAACCTAGTGGATGCAGGGGACGTTTTGGGCTCTGTTGCCCGGACGTCTTTTGCGTCTACAGTGGTCTGGATTCCGGTGACGATTCTCTACGCGGTTTACGCTACGTCGAGAGACTTTGAATCCGTGGCTTACGCCGTATCGAGATCGCGAGGGGTGTCGCAGGCGGCGATTGTGATCACGAAGCTGTTGGTGAACTGCACTCTGGTCGGTGCCGTGTATCTTCTTTCTACGACTGCGCTGTATTTAACCAAGATGGCCCAATGGGACGTTGGGGCCTCGTGCTCAGGGTTTGCCCAATTTGTATCGATTGCGCTGATGATCGCGCTGCTGCTCATTTCGATGTACGCCGCTACCTTCGCCCTGTATTTGCTCACGAGGAGTGTGGTGGCGAGCAGCGTCGTTGCAATAGCGGTTTCGACATTTGTGATGGTGTGGTTCCCAAGTACATACGGAAGCGGTCAGCCCAGCTTGCTGCTCATGCTCTCGCCCGTGTATTACCTGATGAACCTGTGTTCCCTGAGTATGCAGAATGTTGGTGTAATTCAGGTTTTGCTGTATGCGGGCGGCACTGTGCTTGTGTCGGTTGGAGTTGCGCTCGTCTCGCTATTTGTAAGGACGGCGGTTCGATGAATCTTGGGATGTCGGTCAGGGCGGAACTGTTTCGCGCAAGGAGAATGAAACTCGCCGTGATAATAGCGCTGATGTATTTGGGCATCGCGGGGATTTATGTGTTTGCCGGGTCCGGCGCATGGGTCTCCGCAGGGGGAGAGGGCCAGTTCTTTGGCTTTTCCGCCGATCCGGGCTATCTTTTCTCGATAGGGGTTGGGCCAACGGGTATCTCTTCCTGGCTAAGTGTCGTCTCCATGGCGCATACGGTGTTCTTCCCAATCGTCTCTGTTGTTGTGGCGGGGACGCTATTCGGTGATGCGACGAGCGTGTCGGCAAGGGGAGTTTCGATTGCTCGGGGCTTCCGCAGCTGGCAGCTGTTTGCGGCAAAGACATTGGCTTGCGAAGTGTATACGCTGTGCCCCTACATCGTGTTTACTCTCGGTGTCGCTGCGGTCTTTGCCGTGTGCTCCGGAAGCGGTCTAGACAGCCTTACGGTTGGTAATGTGACCTCGGCACTCCTGTCGAATATCGTTATAGACGCCGCTTATACGCTGATGGTTGCGGTTGCATATGAGGTGTTCAGGATCAGATCTCTTGTGTCGGGAGCCTTGCTGGTCGCAACGTTCGCGGGCCTTGTTATCGCGATGAGTTTCCCAACCGTTTTACCCCCGGTTCACATGGCTTATTGGATGAGGGCGTGCGGGGCTGCCGGCGGGACGGTCCTGATGGCTGCATGCGGCCATGCGGTCATCGTGTCGCTCGCATGTCTATTGCTGCTTTCGTGCAGTTTTTATCGAAGAAGGTAGTGCGCTGGCGTATGCGCAGCGTCTGAGGGTCGATATGGATTTGATTGGAAATGGAGATGGTGCGAAGTGAAACTGTCGCAATTTAATGTGGTGCATGAACATAACGGAAGTCTTCTTATCATGAATGCGCGAACCGGCGGCATCCTGTCGTTAAATCCGGAATACGCGCAGAAATTCAAAAGGATTCAAGAAGGGGACGTTCGGGATGCCGATGATCTTGTCGCGGAGCTGATAAGGGGAGGCATCCTAGTCAATGAGGAGAGGGACGAGCTTGGGGAGATCAGGTTGCAAAGTCGCGCCGCGCGCTTTGCGAATACTGCTCTGTCCCTTACCATTGCGCCAACGATGGCTTGCAACTTTTGCTGTCCCTACTGCTATGAAAAGGGACAGGCGTACACGACGATGGGCGAGGAGGTTTTGACACAGCTCTCCAAGTTCGTGAAAGATTACTATCCTGGTATCGCAAGTCTCTCAGTTGGATGGTACGGCGGCGAGCCTCTGCTCGGAATGAAGATGATCGAACGGATTACGTCGGATCTGAAAGATGTCGTGGGGCCAACGTGTGAATATTCCGCATCGATAGTGACAAATGGCTATCTGCTGACGCCTGATGTTGCAAGGAGGCTCGCGGCATGTGGTGTGACGAGCGCGCAAGTGACTATAGATGGATCGAAGTCGGATCACGATTCGAGAAGGATTCTTCACGACGGAAGCCCTACATACGAACGTATTCTCAAGAACGTCAAAGAGTGTGCCGACATCATCGATATTTCGATAAGGAGCAACGTCGACAAGACCAACATCGAGGCCGCTCAAGAGCTATTGGATTATCTCGAGCTAAATGGCCTGATGAATAAGGTTCACTTCTATTTAGCCCCTGTTGACGATATCAATCAGGTATGTGCGAACGACAGCCACTGCTTTACTGTAAAAGAGTTCTCGTATGAGGAGACTGAGTTTTATAAAAGGGCAATTGCGCGGGGCTTCAAAGTTCAACCTTTTGGTGGGACGAATTTCGGGATATGTTGCGCCGTTGGAATCAACTCGTACGTGGTTGATCCCGTCGGAGATTTGTATAAGTGCTGGGATGACATTGGAATGAAGGAGCGGAGGGTCGGAACTATTTTCGAGCCGCCAATGTTGAGCAAGAACATGATTAACTGGATGGCATATGAGCCGGATGACCCGGAATGCCAAGAGTGCTTTGCTTTTCCCATGTGCATGGGAGGGTGCCCCAACCACGCCTTAAACGGTGAGGGGAAACGTTGCGTTTCCTTCCGGTATGATGCCGAGCAAAAAATGCTGCTCTCCCAGATGATGAATACGGCAAAACGGGGCGCGGGGCAAAATGAGGCTGATGCTTAATCTCTGTAGAAAATATATACTGGGCGGTCGATTCTACGCCTATCTTGTCGTAACAGTTTTGGTCGGGCTGCTTGCGCTTGCGGGTCCCTTTCTTACCGGCATAGTGGTAAACCGATTGGCGATGCCGGCCAGCGCCGATCTTGCCGCCGTTCTCGTTTGTTGCCTTATTTTGGTTGCGGTCCAAGCGGTTCGAGCGGGACTAGTGTATTGCTCAGAGATGCTGTACATCAACCTTCAGTCGCATGCGGGGTTCGGCTTAAATGCGGATACGCTTGAGCACGTGAAGCACCTTCCCCAGGCATTTTTCGAGGGCTTCAACGCGTCGTATTATAACCAGCAAATCAATCACGACGCTAATGACCTTGTCATCTTCGTAATCAACTCGGTTGTGGGGGTTTCAAGCAACGTTATCACCCTTTTGTCCGCCCTGTTTGTTCTCGGTAGCCTGAATATCAAGTTGAGTGTGGTCTGCCTTGTTCTTGCGGCAGCGAGTGCCGCTTTTTATGCGGTTTCACGCGCAAGGCTGTTTGAGAGAAGTTTTGACGTACAAGAGCAGAGCGCGAGGTTTTTTTCCTGTCTACAAGATCAGTTGGAGAAAGTTGATTTCATCCGCAAACATGCTTTGTTCGATAGGTCCCGCGCTGTACTGGTCGAAGCTTTTAATGGGCTCTATCCAACGATGAGAGCAAATCAGGAAGTAGGGTCTAGATTTACCTTTGGCAACGCGTTGGTCGCTTCCGCCGCTCAAGGATGTCTTCTTGCTGTGGGCGCGGTTGAAGTGATGGGCGGGAGACTGTTGCCTGGTTTTCTCGTGACTGCTGTTGGATATTATTCGAACTTAAGCTCAGCGGTACAGTATTTGTTGGGCTGGGGAAGGGATTACCAGACTAATCGCGTATGCTATGAGCGGCTGAAAAGAATTTGGGATGTCCCGGTGGAAGCGAATGGCAAATTGGCGCTTGGTCCGATTGAGGAAATCCGTCTAGAGAACATCAAGCTACGTTATCCAGGGGCGGAAAGGGTCGCGTTAAGCATTGAGGGGCTCGCGTTTTCCAGGGGTCGGCTATATGGAATCTCGGGGCCGAATGGTTCGGGGAAGAGCTCGCTGCTGTCAGTGATATTGGGGCTATATCCAGATGACACAGAAGGGGCCGTTCGCTACAACGGGGTGTCACAGCGTTGCATCGATCGATATGCATTGCGGCGGTGTCGAGTCAGCATTACGGAGCAAGAACCCCCTATCGTTGAGGGGACGATTCTCGATAATCTTACGCTGCTTTCTGATGATTACGAGATGGATAAGCTGAATCGGATGCTTGTCATATTGGGGCTAGACGAAATGGTTGCTTCTGTGGAGAACGGGGCAACGGCGATGCTTGACGGCGGGAAAGGAGGGGTGTCCGGCGGCGAGAAGCAAAAGATTGCAATTGTGAGACAGCTGTTGAAATCGCCGGACGTTATGCTTTTTGATGAACCGACCTCAGCACTTGATGCGAAGAGTCGAGGCGCGCTGATCAAATTGCTTCATGAAATTAAGAGAGACCATATTGTAATCGTTGTCACTCATGACGAGGAGATGCTTGCCGCCTGTGACGAGGTCATTTCGACGGCTGGATGATTATCGGATTGTGGCGTTGAAGACCAAGAAACTTGAAATGGCGTGGGCTCTGGGTAGGTCTCCACGGGTACGCCGTCGGTGCTGTACTCGACCGCCCGGCAAGAAGGTTTTATAGCGTGTTTCCCCAGAGAGGTCCCTTTGTCCGGTAGTGGCGAGGGGAGCCTCTCTTTTGCTCACCTCTTGCGGCGGAGGGGGACACCATGCGCCTATGCAGGACAAACTGCGCGTTCTTGTCGAATGATGGGCTATGTGTAGAGATGATGGTCTCGGGTAGAGGCCGTGTCGCGCTCGGCTGCGATGAGCCAGGCAATTCAATCTTCATCCGGGAGGGCCTTGGCAAGACAAGCAGGGCGAAGACCTTGGCGACGTTCGGGAGCCGTGTGGCGCCCGGCTCCACGCTCATCCACGACATGGAGCCGGGCGCCACACGGCTCCCGTCAACAATCTGTCACTGAAGAGCCAGCACTACAACGCGAAGCTGCTCAAGGGCGTTCCCGACGGCCAGAACCCGCTGGGGCCCGTGAACCGGATGCGCTACTTCATGCAGTGCTTCCTGAGGGCTCATCCCGGCTCCAACCGGGACGACATGCGGGGCTGTGGCTATGAGTCCGCCCGAGGACAAGCTTGAGAAGGTCGCGATGGTGCTCGATCGGGCAATGCGATACCCGAAAACGCTCAGGTTCAGGCAGTTCTATGCAAGAAAGCCCAGTTCAGATGAGTTCGACGAGCAATATTTATCAACACAGTGCAAGGGGGGATTATATTTGTATTTCATCCGTGTTGAGCTTCACACGGTGCGCGACTCATCGCAAACTGGCGGGCGCAGCGGAAAGAAAACCGACTGCAGACGAACGATCGATATCGGGAGCAAATAGCCACCGGATGCTTTTCGGTCTCCTACGCGTCGACCTCCGCGATTTCTTCTGCGTCTCGCCAAGTTGAAAGGAGCGATGTCGAAAACTCCTTTTCGGTTAGCGTCAAGATATCCTTCACGCAAAAACCTTTCAATTTGTCAGGAAGCCCAAAACGCGCTTTTTTCCTAATCGAGCTGGCAACCCGCTTCAACGCGGTCTTGTTCTTGTCCTCGTTGTATACCAAAACAAAGACGCAGTGCTCGCGAAACCATCTCGTCCTCTTTCCCCACAGGTCCGAGCAGATCAAAACGCTGTCCTTGCACTTCTCGATGAGGGCGTCCCTTTGGCCAAGATTGATACCAAGCTCTTCGTCATCCTTGGGATTGAGCCTCTTCCCCAGCGTCTCCTTCAGACTGCCGTTTTTAAATTCGACTAGATATAACGTTTCCCGATCGCAATACAGCGCATCGGCGGAGCGCGGGAGTTGCATCCACCTATTGACCTTCTTGCAGTAGCATTCTTTAACAGAGTCAAAATTGACAACAGGCAAATCGTCATCCACAAGAGAGACGCTCCCGTCTCTGGATGTTTTGGAGATGGTCGACGTGCAGTCCCTTAGGATACAGGTCCTGCAACGGGAGCAACCATCGCTGCCATCTGGCACCGCGGGAGAGTTCGGATGAGGGCAGGAGGCGCACAGGTCGCTACTCAAGGCCGTACTCCTCCCTCTCAAGCGTATCAAAAGGAGCCGCCAGCTTCTCGTAGGCGACCTCAGTCGAGCCGGTTATATCGGCAAAGCGAGAGCGTCCATCAGTGCAGGTCTCCGCAAGATAATATGAGCACAATCCATCAACAGCGTGCTTCTTAGAATACACTTCGATCGCATTCAGGAAATATGGACTATGGGTGCTCATTAAGACGTGCATCCCGAGCTCTTTCTGGAGCAGCACGATTATCTCGGCGAAGGCCAGCTGCCATGCAGGATGAAGATGAATCTCGGGTTCATCGAGGATAATAGTCCCTCCGGCATCTAGCGCGCCGGACTTCAAGAGCACCTTCATGATGGCGAACGTCTTCAAGCCAGCAGAAAGGTTCCCAGGCTCCAACCCCCGAGCGAAGCCCTCTTCGAGATACGTAAGGTGACCGCGACTTTCGCTCCTCTCGAAATGCCCCGGACATAAGGAGGAAACCTTGTCCATGAGAACCTTCAGGTGTCGCTCCTTCGCGATCTCTTCGAACAGCGAGGACTCGCTGTCATCGTTACGGATGGTCGCCTGAATCAAATCTTGCCGCAGCTCCTCCTGGTGTCCAAGGAGGGGCTTGAACCGAAAAGCGGGGCCGTAGGGTCCTCCGAGAGAATCGATCAGGAACGGGTCGTCCAGATAATGCGCCCTGAATCGCAAAACCCTCCTATCGTGCACCTCCGCCACCTCGTCACTTGCAACCGAGAAAACCGTAGATGCGTCCTTTATCTGGAGTTCGACCTTCCCGGGCTCTTCGCCGAAAACCGAATTGATCTGGCCGTTGAACTCGCTTCGGAACCTGTTTGTCGCAATCGCACGAAATACCTCATCATCGGAGATATCCATGATCTCGATAATCTGATCGGCAACTCCTGCTACGCCATTCGTGAAATCGGATTCGATCTCACGGGAGATCTCCTCCCCGTAATACTCCTTTATCTCATCAATAAGCTCGTCCCTCGTGCACTCGCCCGAAAAAACCCTGTCGATGAAACTATTCATTCTTCCAGCAGTTCGCCTGTGGCGAGACGTGGAGTCGAGAGGGCTTCCCACATATGCCTTCCTGATGGCGCGCTCAACACTATTGCGCCTCATGCGGTCGATTTTGTTCTCCGAATCGGACATGCTGTTGAAGGCCGCATAAAGCGCTTTTCCAACCGTGCTTTTCCCCGTCCCGTTCTCCCCGGCGATCACGGCAATACCATTAATCTCGATATCGGCCTCAGCGACCCTGCCGATGTTTTTCATCTTGATTTTCAATGCATATCACCAGCTCTAAACTCGCGAGACTCAATAGCTCGATTATCGCACAGAGAGATCGACTTCTCGAGGACTCCCTAAATGGAACGCGCGGTGAGGACATGGCTCGCCGCCGTCCGCTTCGCGTTCGCGCGGGGGAAGGTGACGACCAGGGACCTCTCCGGGCTCATCGAGAGGAGCGCCAGATTCTCCTCGTCCATTTGAACTGTATCGTATTCAAGGACACTTGACTTAGAGGAATGGCGTTGAGCGGCGATAATCGTTTCAGCGCCAAAAAGAAAGGAGTGTCAGTCATGGCAGACGGGCCCTCCTACACAGCGGGGTACCGCGCCGAGGCCGCAGACTTCGCCGCCGCGTCGGGGAAGCCCATCGCCCAAGTGGCAGCCGACCTCGGCATCAACGAGAAGACCCTGGGAAGATGGGTGACGGTCAGGAAGAAGGAGCTGACCAACCACCCGGTCGCGGCGGCCGCAAGTGCATGCGCGAGCTCGAGCCCGAGAACGAGCTCCTAAAAGGCCCCGACCTCACATTGGAGGCCGGGGCCCGTAGATTTTGGAATATGCCTAGAAATCTACCGCGGTTGAGTGCTACTCGGCGTCGGCGAAGCCGTTGGGGTTATGGCTCTGCCAATTCCAGCTGTCGCGGCACATGTCCGCGATGTCGTACTGGGCCTTCCAGCCCATCATGCGTTCGGCCTTGGAGGCATCGCACCAGTTGGCGGCGATATCGCCGGCACGGCGCTCGCGAATCACGTAGGGCAGCTCCTTGCCGCAGGCCTTGGAGAAGGCGGCGACGACCTCGAGTACCGAGGTGCCGGTGCCGGTGCCCAGGTTAAAGATCTCGACGCCGGTCTTGCCGTTCATCCAGTTGAGGGCGGCAACGTGACCGGATGCCAGGTCGCACACGTGGATGTAGTCGCGCACGCCGGTGCCGTCGGGGGTGGGGTAGTCGTTGCCAAAGACCTGAACGGCCTCGAGCTTACCGACGGCGACCTGGGCGACGTAGGGCACCAGGTTGTTGGGGATGCCCTTGGGGTCCTCGCCGATCAGGCCCGACGGATGGGCACCGATGGGATTGAAATAACGGAGCAGCACGACGTCCCACTCGGGGTCGGCGGTGTGGACGTCCATGAGGATCTGCTCAATCATCCACTTGGTCCAACCATAGGGGTTGGTCGCGGGCTTCTTGGGGTCTTCCTCGGTGACGGGCGGATTGTCCGGATCGCCGTAGACGGTCGAAGAGCTCGAGAAGATGATGGACTTACAGCCGTGGTTGCGCATGACATCGATGAGCACCAGGGTGTTCTCGATATTGTTGTGGTAGTACTCGACGGGCTTGCTCACCGACTCGCCGACGGCCTTAAAGCCGGCAAAGTGGATGACGCGGTCGATCTGATGGGTATCGAAGATCTTGTTCATCGCATCGCGGTCGAGCACGTTGGCCTCGTAGAAGGTGAGGTTCTTGGCGGCCTCGTCGCCCACGATGGTCTTGACGCGGTCGACGGCGACGGCGCTGGAGTTGGAGAGATCATCGACGATGACGACCTGGTAGCCACCCTCGAGCAGCTGAACGACGGTGTGCGAGCCGATAAAGCCGGCGCCACCGGTAACGAGGACACAGGTGTCTTTGGGGTCGAGTGCTTTGGACATGTAGTCTCCTATCGAATCAGGAACACTTCTTCAGGGGAGTATAGCGCAGGCAGGGACGCCCAAATCGTGCGCTGTAGGAAAAGCAGAGGATTGTGCTAACGTACTCATAGAAGAGCTTGCGTACGCATAACCTGATCTTTGGCATTTGCTTACGAGCCGCTGACCTTGCAGTTTCCTGCCGTTCGTGGAAATCGTTGGGACGCGCCATATGTACGCTAATATGTATGAGTTGAGCGACATATAAATAAGCATGTAACGGAGTACATATGTCACCAAACAGCGATTCCATCCTTTCCCAGGAGCTCTCGCGCCGCACTGCCCTCAAGGCCCTGTTCGGCGCCGCTTCTGCGGCAGTTCTTTTTGGCCTGCCCGCTCGCGCCCATGCGGCGGAGGCTTCCAAAGAAACCACCGATAAACTGAATGCCGCCCAGGCCCAGCTCGACGAGGTTCAGGCCCAGCTCGACAGCATCGCAAATGAGTATGCGGCGCTGGCCAACAAGAATGCCCAGACCCTCAACGACATCGAGAATGTCCAGGGCAAGATTGACGACACGCAGGCCCAGATCGATGAAAAGAAGGCCGAGCTCAAGAAGAAGCGCAACGACCTTTCCGATCGCGTGGCCGCCAGCTACAAGTCCGGCGGCACGAACATCCTGTCGCTGCTGCTGGCCTCTGGCTCGTTTGAGGAACTCGTCGCCAACGCGCATTACGTTGAGAAGATCAACAAGAGCGACCGCGACGCCATCGAGGACATTCAGACCATCCAGGAAGAGCTCGATGCGCAAAAGACCGAGCTCGAGTCGCAGAAGGCCGACTTAGAGAAGCTCAAGGACCAGCAGACTGCCCAGATGCAGGACATGCAGGCCAAGCAGCAGGAAGTCCAGACGGTTCTGAACGGCCTCTCTGACGATGTCAAGGAGCTCATGGCTCAGCGTGATTCCGAGATTCTCGCTGCCGCCCAGGCCGAGGAGGCCGCTAGGAAGGCCGCCGCTGCCGCCGCGAACAAGAACAATTCCTACTCGGGTGGTTCGAGCTCGGGTGGCGGCTCGTATGCGCCCGGAACCCCGCAACAGACGGGCGGTTCGGGCAAGCAGCAGGCCGTCGTCAATGCGTGCTACTCGACGCCTTCTCCCGGCCAGGGCTGGTGTGCTGCCTGGGTTACCAACGTCTTCCGCAATGCCGGCGTGGGCTATTTTGGCGGCAACGCGTGTGACATGTTCAACGCCTGGTGCTATAGCTCCGACCGCTCGGCGCTGCAGGTGGGCATGATCGTGGCCGATTCCTCGCACAGCGGCACGGGTGCTCCGGGCCTTATCTACGGTCATGTGGGTATCTACGTTGGCGGCGGCATCGTTATGAGCAACGAGGGTGCCATTACGTCTAAGTCGCTTGATTCGTTTATTAGCTTCTATGGTACTGGCTCTGGCGTGCGTTGGGGCTGGCTCGGCGGTATCGCGCTGTCGTAACTGCGGCTTGGTCCGGGACAGTCCGAGAGGCATAAGGTTGCCTGCTCGGGCAGTCCTGCTCGCACGGAGAGCACATTAAGTGCTCTCCGGCTCGTGTGGAACTCGCGATCAACCTTATGCCTCTCGGACTGTCCCGGCCCTCTCGGGTCCTGAGCGCGACACACCGGACTGGGTTATCTGAATAAATATGGTGAAGGCCCCTTTCGGGGCCTTCTTTGTTAAAGGAATTCGCCGACTCGGTGGACTTCGGGTTCTAGGTCTACGTCGAATTGGTCTTTGACGGTTGTTTGGATGTGGCGGATGAGTTCGTCGACATCGGCGGCGGTGGCGTGGTCGGCGTTGACGATGAAGCCGCAGTGCTTTTCGCTCACCTGTGCGCCGCCGATGGCGTGTCCTCGCAGGCCGGCGTCCATGATGAGCTTGCCGGCAAAGTAGCCCTCGGGGCGCTTGAAGGTGGAGCCGGCGCTCGGCATGTCGAGCGGCTGCTTGTCCTCGCGGCGCTGGCGGTAGTCATCCATGTCGGCCTTGATCATCGCGGCGTTGCCCGGGGCGAGATTGAAAGTGGCCGAAAGCACGATAAAGCCGTCGTCGGCGATGCGGCTCTTGCGATAACCCAGGTTGAGCTCGTCGACATCGAACTCGATAATGCTGCCGCTACCGCGGGTGCCGTCGTCGAGCATGCGGGCGGGCTTGTAGACGCGCACGGACTCCAGCACATCGGCCATGCAGGCGCCGTATGCTCCGGCGTTCATGTAGCAGGCGCCGCCGACCGATCCGGGAATGCCCGAGATGGGCTCCATGCCGGTGAGACCGGCCTCGGCTGCCGCCGCGGCGACATCGGAAAGCAGCGCACCGGCGGCCGCCGTGACATGCGTGCCATTGACCGTAATGTCGGAGAGGCCCTCGCCCAGCGCTACGACGATGCCGCGGATGCCCTTGTCGCCGACGAGCAAGTCGGAGCCGTTGCCCACGATGGTGAGTGGCAGATCGCAGCGATAGCAGGTATCGAGCGTGGCGACGAGGCCCTGCTCGGTATCGGGCGTGACAAAGACGTCGGCCGGGCCGCCGATCTTAAACGTGGTGTGCTCGCGCATGGGCTCGCTCATCAGCACGTTGTCCTCGCCGGCAACGCCAGCGAGCGCGCACAGCAGGTCCTCGTTAAAAAAGTCGTTCTCGTGCATACGAATATCCGCCTTTTGGTGGTCGTTGTCATCAATCGATTGCAATATACCCCACCCGGACGGATTTGGTGCGCTGGCGGCGATAAAACAGCCGTCCACCGGATTGGTAAAGTGTTTATCACCGAGGTAGAGGGGTAGTCGCTATACTTTCAAGAGATTGCGCGTAAACCCGGAAGGAGCGAGATGGCCAACAAAGTCACCCTCAAGCAGATCGCCCAGGAGGTGGGGCTTTCCCCCTCGTCGGTCTCGCTTGTTCTCAATAATCGGCCCTGTCGCATCTCGGAAGAAAACCGCAAGCTCATCAAGGAGGTCGCGGCGCGCAACCACTATGTTCCCAACCAGATTGCGCGCAGCCTGGTCATGCGCGAGTCGCGCACGCTGGGCCTTATCGTCCCTAACATCGAGAGCCGCTTTTTTGCCTCGCTCGCCGGTAGCCTGGAAAAGCGCTGCCGCGAGGACGGCTATGCGCTCTTCATTACCAGCTCGGGCGGCAGCGCCGATGACGATCTGGAGCTGCTGCGCCAGCTGGTGACGCGCGGCGTTGATGGCGTCTTTCTGGTGGTGGGTGACGAGTTCTCCGACGACCGCGCCCTGCGCGAAGAAGTCAGCCATCTGCCCATCCCGGCGGTAATGGTCGACCGTGCCATTGAGGGGCTCGAGTGCGACAAGGTGATGTTCGACCACGAGATGGGTGGCTACATGGCCACCCGCTACCTGATCGAGCAGGGCCACCGTCGCATTGCCTGCTTGGTTAATGCGCGCCGTTCCAATACGGGTCGTAAGCGTCTTGCCGGCTACGAGCGTGCGCTGCGCGAGGTTGGCCTGCCTATTGACGCGCGTTTGGAGTTTGAGAGCGAGTACTACATTCCGAGCGCATACGAGGCCTCGGAGGCGGTGCTCGCAACTGACGCCACCGCCGTGTTCGCAAGCTCGGACAACATTGCCCTCGGTCTGCTCAAGCGCTTGCACGAGATGGGGAAGAGCATTCCGAGCGATATCTCGGTCGTAAGCTATGACAACTCGGCGGCCGACGTTCTCTTTGAGCCGGCGCTGACTGCGATTGAGCAGGATCCTGGTGTCCTCGCGGAGCATGCTTTTGGCTGCATGTCCAAGCGTCTTGCCGGTAGGGGCGGTAGACGTGCCGAAGAGGTCGTTCTGGAGCCGGCGCTTATCGTGAAGGGCAGCGTGCTCGAGCTTACTAAACACAACTAAACACGTTTATCAATTTGCAGAGACTGAATGTGGAACACCTGTGACAGGCAATGCCGCAGGTGAATGTCTGCTTTTGCCTTTCCAGATGGCAAATCAGGATGCTAAAACGTTTTTTCAACATGATAAAACGTTTTAGCAAATATACTAGTCCCAACGAATGGTTGCCGTATTGGAAGGCGACCGCACAGCGAAGGGACATAAACAATGGCTAAAACACTGGGGACGCCGTGGCAAAAGCTGGGCCACGAGGTACCGGCTTCCGAGCTCGAGGGCGTCGACCTGTATTGGCGCGCATCGAACTATCTGTCCGTCGGTCAGATCTACCTTCGCTCCAACCCGCTGATGCGCAGCGACTTTGTCGACGAGAAAACCGGTGAGGTGCGCGACTTTGGTCGTCCGGACGTTAAGCACCGCCTGGTCGGTCACTGGGGCACCACGCCCGGCATCAACTTCCTGTTCGGCCACGTCAACCGCCTCATCGCCGATCACAACCAGAACGCCATTTTCTTGATGGGACCGGGTCACGGTGGCCCCGCCGGCACCGCCCAGTCGCTGCTCGATGGCACCTACCGTGAGATTCGCCCCGACATCACCAATGATGAGGCCGGCCTGCAGAAGTTCTTCCGCCAGTTCTCTTATCCCGGCGGCATCCCGAGCCACTTTGCGCCCGAGACGCCAGGTTCCATCCACGAGGGTGGCGAGCTCGGCTACACGCTCAGCCATGCCTACGGCGCCGTCATGGACAACCCGAGCCTGCTGGCCGTGGCCGTGGTGGGCGACGGCGAGTCCGAGACCGGTCCGCTCGCGACTTCTTGGCAGTCCAACAAGCTCGTGAACCCGGCAACCGACGGTATCGTCCTGCCGATCCTGCACCTCAACGGCTATAAGATCGCCAACCCCACCATTCTTGCCCGCGTGTCCGACGAAGAACTCACCAAGTTCTTTGAGGGCATGGGCTATAAGCCGCACTTCTTTGTCGCCGGTTTTGACGACGAGAGCCATGCAAGCATCCACAAGCGTTTCGCTGTCCTGTTTGAGCAGGTCTTTGACGAGATTTGCGACATCAAGGCCGCCGCACGGGCCCAGGCCGTCGCAGGCGAGACTGTGGTCCGCCCGGCCTATCCCATGATCGTGTTCCGTACGCCCAAGGGCTGGACCTGCCCCAAGCACATCGATGGCAAGAAGACCGAGGACTCCTGGCGCGCACATCAGGTGCCGCTGGCGAGTGCCAAGGACACCCACGAGCACTTCCGCGTGCTGCGCGAGTGGCTGCGCTCCTACAAGCCCGAGGAACTCTTTACACCCGAGGGCCAGGTGCGCCCCGAGGTAACGGCCTTTATGCCGACCGGCGAGCTACGCATCGGCGCCAACCCCAATGCAAACGGCGGCAAGGTGCGCCGCGAGCTCGAGCTCCCCGATATTCACGCCCACGAGGTTCCCGTCGCAAGTAAGGGTCACGGCTGGGGCTCCACCGAGGCCGCCCGCGTCTTTGGCGAGTACACCGCCGATGTTCTGGCCAAGAACATGGACGACTTCCGCATCTTCGGTCCCGACGAGACCGCGTCCAACCGCCTGCAGGCTGCCTACAAGGTGACCAAAAAGCAGTGGGATGCCGGCTTCTACGAGGACGAGGCCAACGACGAGCTGCTGGCCGGTTCCGGTAAGGTTGTCGAGCAGCTGTCCGAGCACCAGTGCGAGGGTTTCCTCGAGGCCTACGTGCTCACCGGCCGCTCGGGTGTGTGGAGCTCCTACGAGAGCTTTGTCCACGTGGTCGATTCCATGGTCAACCAGCACTGCAAGTGGCTCGAGGCCACCAAGCGCGAGATTCCGTGGCGTGCCCCCATCAGCGGCCTCAACATTCTGCTGTCGAGCCACGTCTGGCGCCAGGACCACAACGGCTTCTCGCACCAGGACCCGGGCTTTATCGACCTGCTGCTCAACAAGGCCAACGATACGCATATCGTGAACGCCTACTATCCGGCAGACGCCAACATGGCCCTTGCCGTTGCCGAGCGCGTCTACCAGTCCACCGACTGCGTCAACGCCATCTTCTGCGGCAAGCAGCCCGCCCCGACTTTCCAGACGGTCGATGAGGCCAAGGCGGAGCTCGCCGAGGGCGTCGCGACCTGGGAGTGGGCATCGACCGCCGACTCGCTCGCCGAGGCCGATGTCGTGGTCGCCACCTGCGGCGACGTGCCGACGCTCGAGGCCTTGGCCGCGACAGACATGCTGCGCGAGCTGGGCATCAAGGTGTGGTTCGTCAACGTGGTCGACCTGCTCAAGATCCAGAACGTCTGCGAGAACGACCAGGCCATCAGCGACGAGCGCTGGGCCGAGCTGTTCGGCTGCGGTGAGAAGCCCGTCCTCTTTGCCTTCCACGCCTATGCCGGCACGATTCGCCGCCTGATCTGGAACCGCCCCGGCCACGACGCCTTCCGTGTCCACGGCTATGAGGAGAAGGGCTCCACGACCACGCCGTTCGACATGCTGCGCCTGAACAACATGGACCGCTGGGCCCTGGCCGCCGACGTGCTGCGCATGGTCGACGCCGACAAGTTTGCCGAGCAAATCAACGAGTGGGAGGCCTTCCGCACCGAGGCCTTCGAGTTCGCCTGCGACGAGGGCTACGATCACCCGACCTTCACCGACTGGGTCTGGCCTGACGCCGCTGCCGCAACCGCAGCCGACGGCGCGCTCTCCGCAACCCAAATGACCGCTGGCGACAACGAATAGCATCCGGGACGGCCTCGCGCTGGGGCCGCCTCCGGGCGGGTTACCTTGCTCCGGGAAGTGGGCTTCGCGAACTTCCCGGAGCAAGGTAACCCGCCCGGAGGCGGCCCTCTCGACCGTTTCGATCTGCGGGGGCTGATTCTTTTTTATGTAATAGGGACTTTGCTGATACCGCCTTGTGGACCGCGCATCCAACTATGGTCAGCCAGGATTACATTGCCGGGGCCGGGGTGGTTGGTATAGGTTTTGGAAGTTCGCGAAGCCCACTTCCAAAACCTATACCAACCACCCCGGCCCTCGCCTGTAAACTCTTCCGCTGAGCGAGCCATAGGCGCCACGCACCGATGCGCTAAAGCGGTGGCTTGAAATTGGTGCTATATTCGGCTTGAGTTGTTTAATACTAGTACGGGAGGCTGATATGGGGCTGTTCAAGAAGAAAAACCCGCAGGATGCCTTTGATCCCGATGTGTTTACCATCACGGATACGATTTTGGACCCGCCGCGGTTTACATTTTTGCCGGCTATCTACCAGGATGCCACGCGCCACAAGTGGGCCGTGCATCAGCGCGGCGGCGAGCCGAAGATTTTTGACTATGCGGACGTGTTGCAGTGCGAAGTGGCCGAGGCGGGCGATCCGGAGGCCGAAGAAGCGGTCTCTAAACAGGAATTTGCCCAGCGTATCCTGGCAAATCCTGCCAAGGCAGCAAAAATAAATGCTGCCAAGCGTAATATGTGTCTTGGTATGGGCGTTGTTGTGGCGGTTCAGACGGGAAAAGACGAGGTTTCCAAATTAGAGATTCCCGTTATGACCGACGAAGTCAAACGCGATTCAAGTCTATATAAGTCGTATCGGAATGTCGCCGAGAAGATCAAGGCAGAATTTGATGCCATGGGAGGGCTAGCCTAATTTTGGCGGCATACGTTTCTGAATGAGGAGTCTGTGCAATGGCAGGCGAATCTTATGCAATTCCCCCCAAAGATCATGCTGTTGAGGGAATTCTTTGGTATATCCAGCACCATCAGCTTGCCGGCGGCGATCGCCTGCCGGCCGAGCGCGTGCTGTGCGAAGAGATTGGCGTTTCGCGTACGGCGTTGCGTGCCGGTATCACGCGGCTTATCTCGTGTGGAACGCTCGAGAGCCGTCGCGGATCGGGCACGTATGTGTGTCCTCCCAAGCCGCTGAACATCTTCCAGGAAACGTATAACTTTTCCGATGCTGTGCGGACTGCCGGCCTGCACCCCTCTTCTCGTCTGGTTTCCACCGGGACCATCGAGGCGGATGAGGCGCTTGCCGACAAGCTTGGGGTGGCTGTAGGCGCTCCCTTGCTCCGCATGCAGCGCGTTCGACTTATTGAGGGCGAGCCGGCGTCAATCGAGACCGCTCACGTTAACCTGTCCCTGTGCCCATCGCTTCCCGAGCACGATTTTGAGTGTGAGAGCCTTTACGATGTCTTGCTCAAAGAAGGTGGCGTGCGCGTTGAGCATGGACGTGAGCATATCTCCATCTCGCGTTTGAACGTCGAAGAGGCCGAGCTGCTCCAGCAAGAAGAGGGAACGCCGGTGTTCTATGAGAGCTCGATCGAATTTGATAAGGACATGCGTTTTGTGGAGCATTGCAAATCGGTGATTTTGCCCACAAAGTTCCGCTTTGCCGATAACGGCGAAGAGAACGGCATGAGGAGCGTGGCAGGTGAACAATGGCTGAAACAGTAGATGCCACCCCGGTTTATATGCGCATTCGACGCTGCATCGAGGAACGTATCGAGCGCGGTGCATATCCCACGGGTTCCATGATTCCGTCCGAAAAAGACCTCGCCGAGGAATTTGGTACGACACGCTTGACCATCCGAAGCGCTGTCGATGAGCTGGTTCGGCGCGGGCAGATTCGCCGTGTTCGGGGAAAAGGTGCCTTTGTGGCGCAGAAAGTACCTGCTTTTTTTGAACGCACGGTCGGTTTCCGTGAATCGGTCCGTGCTTCGGGCGGCGAGCCGTCCGTCCGTATTCTCGCGCGTTCCAAGCGTTATGCGGGGCCATATTACGCCGACCTGTTTGGCATCGCCGAGGACGACCTGCTCTATTCCGTTCGACGCCTGAACTGCATAAACGGTAGCCCCGTATCGATTGAGACGGCGCTGATTCCCTGCCTGCTGTTCCCAACCATCGAAGATATTGACGTGTCGGTCTTCAGTTTGTACGAGACCTATGAGATGCTGGGCCGAAAGCCAGTCATGGCACAGGAAAAGCTCGATATCGAGGCACTGGGCGCACGAGATGCCGGCCTCCTTGGACTGGAACAGGGCGATCTTGTTTTGCTTTTGGAATGCGTGAGCTATGACGCGAGCGGTCAGGCTATCGAGTATGTAAAGTCCTTCAATCGTGGCGATACGGGCGGCTACACCTATACGTACTAGCTGGTATTTTGTGAATAACGGCTGGGAAACTAACCAGTTTTGATCGTTGGGTCAGCTGTATATACAACCTTACATGGCTCAAAATCGACCGTTCGCCGAAGGGGATAAATTAATCGACAAAGAGGTATCAAAAAGCCGTAATCTGTAACTGTGATTGGTATCAAATACTAATGATTTGTTACGAGGTGAGACGATGAAGATGCTCGATTACGTTCAGCTTGCCCATGTGCGTATGGGAGAGAACCTCGAGCGTTCGTCTGAGCTGGTAGCGCAGCTCGTTGATATTTTCCAGTCCGGTTCTTTTGACGCGCTGCGCATCGTTGCTTCTGGTTCGTCGCGCCATGCTGCGGATTGCGCCCGCGATTACCTGCAAGATGCGCTGCAGATGCAGGTGTCCGTTGTGACGCCCGAGGCCTTCGTCGATTTTGAACACACCTATCCACAGCATGCGCTTAACATTGCCGTCTCGCAGAGCGGCTATTCAACCAATACGATTGCGGCGCTCGATTACATGCGCGCACACGATATGGCTGCAGTTGCGCTCACGGCAAACGTCGAGGCACCCATCAAGGAACACGCTGACATCGTTCTTGACTACGGTGTGGGCGTCGAGTCGGTGGACTTTGTGACTCTGGGCGTCGAGGTTCTCGTTGAGTACCTGGTGCTCTTTGGTATTTACGGCGGTCAGGCGCGCGGAACGATTGACGCCAAGGGCGTTGCTCAGCGTCTTGATGACCTGCGCGAGGCTATCCAGGCTAATGCCGTGATGTGCAAGACCGCCGAGGCATATGTCCAAGATCACATGCTCGAGCTTTCTGAGCACATGCCCGCCATGGTCGTCGGCAACGGCCCCAACTATGGTGTTGCCGAGGAGGCAGCGCTCAAGCTGAGCGAGACCATCAAGATTCCTGCCATGCATCACGAAGGCGAGGAGTTCGTCCACGGTCCCGAAATGCAGATCGTTCCGGGCTATCTGGTGTTTATCGTCGACGATCCGCAGGGGTCGGAGCGTCTTGCGAATATCGCCGATGCGCTATCGAACGTTACGGCAAAAACGGTGCTGCTCACGGCCCATCCCAAGGGTAGGGCTCACGAGGTTGCGGTGCCTCAGGTGGCTCCGCTGCTCAGCGCAATTCCCAATCTTGTGTTCTTCCAGACGATTGCGGCCATGATCGCCGAGCGTCTGAAGTCATGGAACGTGCACCCGTATCTCGATGCCGTCTCCAAGCAAATGGAGGTCAAGGCAGAGGGCTACGAAGAGTCAGTCAATGCGCTTAAGGCCAAAGCGGCTGAGTGTTACGGAATGTAAGCGGGTTTTGATGCCCGTTGGCATGGGGGATGTGGAAACAGCCCCAGAAAGGAGAGACAAATGAAGGAAACCGAGAAGATCGAGATCATGCATTTCGACCAGGAGGGCTATCTCGAGGACGGCAAGGCGCTCTACGAGACCGGCAAGAAGATGACCGCGCTCGCCGACAAGGTCGCCGACGAGGGCTACGACGCCGTGTTCCTGATGGGCGTCGGCGGCACCTGGGACGAGCTCATGCAGCTCGAGTACCTCATGAACAAGTTCGGCGACCGCGACCTCGAGGTCTACCTGATCCACGCCGCCGAGTGGAACGTCATGGGCCACAAGCGCATGACCGAGAAGTCCGTCGTGCTCACCGCCTCCGAGTCCGGCACCACCCCCGAGGTCCTCGAGGCCGTCAAGAAGATGAAGGAAAAGGGCATTCGCGTCTACGCCATGACCAAGCCCGAGGGCCCCATCGGCCAGGCTGTCGGCGCCGAGAACTGCGTCGCCATGGCTTCTGACCATGGTTCGGGCGGCTGCGAGAAGGGCTACTACCTCGCCGACTGCTTCGGCCTGCGCCTGCTCAACCGCCGCGGCTGCTTCCCCAAGTTCGATCTGTTTATCGAGCAGACCAAGGACATCTGGAAGGACATGCTCGATATCCGCAAGCGCTTCGAGCCGCGCGCCGAGGAGCTCGCCAAGAAGTACGCCCTGGCCCCCTACACCATGTTCATCGGCTCCGGCGCCCTGTGGGGCGAGACGATCCTGTTCTCGATGTGCATCCTGGAGGAGATGCAGTGGAAGCGCACCCGCTACATCACCTCGGCCGACTTCTTCCACGGCACCCTCGAGCTCGTGGAGCCCGGCGTCCCGGTCTTCCTGTTCATGGGCGAGGACGAGAACCGCAAGCTCGACGAGCGCGTCCGCGCCTTCCTGACCCGCGGCGTGACCGGCGACACCGACATCAACATCATCGACACCGCCGAGTTCGCGATCCCCGGCCTTGACGACGAGTTCCGCGTCATCGTGTCTCCGTGGATTCTGACGGTGCTCGTTACCGACCGCCTGGCTCGCTACTACGAGACGGTCACCAAGCACAACCTCAAGTATCGTCGCTACTATCACCAGTTCGACTACTAAAGAAAACGGGTGCGGGAACGTGCCGGGCTATTGAGAGGAACACAGAATGAGACAGTACATCATCGCCAGCCATGCGCACTTCGCTACCGGCATCAAGGAGAGCGTCGAGCTGCTCTCGGGCGCTCGCGACAACGTCCACGATCTTTCGATGTTCGTCGATGGCCGCATGGACGTGGCCGAGGAGGCCCAAAAACTGCTGGCAGGCATGTCTGCTGACGATGATGTCGTTGTCTGCACCGACCTCTTTGGCGGCAGCGTCAACAACGAGTTTACCAAGATCGTCCAGACGCGTCCCCGCACGTACCTCGTTACCAACATGAACCTTCCTCTCCTCATCCAGTTGCTGTTCTCTGACGAGTCGGCGCCGGTTGAGGAGACGATTCGCGCCATCGTCGCTGCGGACGATACGCGCGTGAAGTTTGTCAACGATCTTTTGGTCGATGACGACGAGGAAGAAGAGTTCTAATCCGCAGCACCTACTGACACGCCGTAAGACGGCACAAGACCTTTGGGGGGTCACATTATGATTCAGCTACTTCGCGTTGACCATCGCCTGCTTCATGGCCAGGTCGCAGTTTCCTGGGTTCAGGGCCTTGGCTCCAACTGCATCTTCTGCGTGGGCGATAAGGTCGCTAACGACCCGGTGTGGAAGACGACGCTCAAGATGGGCAAGCCTGCCGGCTGCAAGCTCGTCATCAAAGATATGGAGCATGCAATCGAAGCTATCAACTCGGGCGTGACCGACAAGTACAAGATGATCATCTGTGTCG
Source organism: Collinsella sp. (assembly GCA_046979165.1). GTDB lineage: Bacteria > Actinomycetota > Coriobacteriia > Coriobacteriales > Coriobacteriaceae > Collinsella. The sequence goes on along the minus strand of JBKWJT010000001.1, from coordinate 1,417,023 downwards.
CCACTATTGCTGAGGCAAAGCAGCTTGTTGAGGGCTGCCCGCAGATCAAGTCGGTCAACCTGGGCAACACCAAGCCCAAGGACGAGAAGCGTCCCGATGCTCGTCAGGTCTCTCGTCAGATCTTCCTGACCGCGGCCGAGGAAGCCGATGTGCGCGAGATGCTGGATCGTGGCGTTGAGGTCGAGATTCGACCCCTGGCCGATGACCCCAAGGTTGACTGCGCCAGCGTGCTCTAGGCGTTCAATTTCGAAGAGTCTGAGCTCTTCGTAGTGTCCTATTAGGAAAGGGGGATATATGCTTGCCCAAGCAATCCTCATCGGACTTATCGCCGCATTTGGTAAGTTCGACTCCCAGCTCGGTACGCTCTATGCGTTCCGCCCCATCGTCCTGTGCCCGCTCGTGGGCCTGGTGCTGGGGGACCTGCAGTCCGGCCTCGCGATCGGCGCCAGCCTGGAGCTGCTGTTCATGGGCTCGATCTCCATCGGCGCCTACGTGCCGCCTGATGAGACGATCGGCGGCGTGCTCGCCTGCGCCTTCGCTATCCAGCTGGGCCAGAGCACCGAGGCAGCCATCGCGCTTGCCATGCCCATCGCCACGCTGTGCCTTGCCATCAAGAACATCCTCAACGCCGCCCTGCCGATCCTGGTTGACCGCGCTGATGTCTTCTCCGGCCAGGGCAACCTTAAGGGTGTCTATGCGATGCACTTCCTGATCGGTTTGACCGGTATCATCATGGCGTTCCTGCTGTGCTCGCTGTCGTTCTATCTGGGTGCTGACGCCATCCAGGGCATGCTCGACTTCATCCCGCCCTTTGTCCTTGCTGGCTTTGGCGTTGCCGCCAACATCCTGCCTGCCATGGGCTTCGCCATGCTCGGCCGCCTGGTGCTCACCAAGCAGCTCGTGCCCTTCTACTTCCTGGGCTTCCTGCTGTGCTCCTACGCCAACGTGCCCATCCTGGGCGTCGCCCTGATCGCCATCATCATCGGCATCGACAAGTTCGACCTGCTCGGCCTGGGCGGAGCCCAGCCCCAGCTCTCCGCGGAAGGGGATGAGGACGATGACTTCTAGTCCCGAGAACAAGATCACGCGCTCCGACCTCGTCAAGAGCGCCGTCAACGTCGGCGCCCTGGGCATGGAGTTCTCCTGGACCTACTACAAGCAGATGAACATCGCCTTCTGCCTGATGGTCGCCAACATGCTCAAGAAGATCTACGCCGGCCGCCCCGACGACTACGCCGAGGCCCTGCACCGCCACTGCGCGTTCTTCAACATCACCGTCCAGTTCGCCCCGTTCGTCGGCGGCATCGCGATGGCCATGGAGGAGAAGGTCGCCCGCGGCGAGATCGAGCCCGAGAGCGTCAACGACGTCAAGGCCGCCCTCATGGGCCCGCTGTCCGGCATCGGCGACTCCATCTTCCTGTCGACGCTGCGCGTGGTCGCCGCCGCGGTGGGCATCAGCCTGTGCCAGGCCGGCAACCCCTTCGGCCCCATCGCCTTCCTGCTCATCTACAACGTCCCCGGCTTCGCGCTGCGCGTCTGGGGCGCCGTCAAGGGCTACGAGCTGGGCGTGGGCTTCCTGGACGAGGCCCAGAGGACCGGCCTCATGCAGAAGATCATGACCTGCGTGGGCATCGTGGGCGTCATGGTCGTGGGCGCCATGTGCAAGGACATGTTCTGGGCCAGCATCCCGGTGGCCATCGGCTCGGGCGAGGACGCCCAGACCCTCCAGGACATCCTGGACGGCATCATGCCCGGCATGCTCGGCATGATCGCCTTCTGGCTGTACTACTGGCTGCTGTCCAAGAAGATCAACCCCATGGTGCTGATCGTGGCCACCATGGTCGTGGGCATCATCGGCGCGTTCTTCGGCGTGCTGGCGTAAGGGCCCGGCCTATTATCTGCCCCCAAGGGAAACGGCGACCCATTGCGGTCGCCGTTTTTTATTACCGAAAGCTAGTTGGAGGTGCTTCGTGATTCGATCTGACAATCCACCCGATAATGGCGTGAGCGGGGCGATGTATCTATTTGGCACGGCGCTCTTGTGGAGTTTTATCGGCATCCTCGTTCGCGCCAATTCGCAGTCAGCTCTTTTGATCGGTGCCGTCACGGCAATATTTATGGCGCTCTTTATCCTGCTCGTCGGCAGGCCCGTCCTTCGCGTCAGCCGTCTTATTGTCCTTGTGGCCGTCTGCAACTTCGTGACGGGCACCACGTTTAACTTTGCCAACCAGCTCACGACGGTCGGCAACGCGATCGTCCTGCAGTACACCTCGATGATTTTCGTTATCGTGTATCAATCGCTCGCAGCTCGCACATTGCCCTCGCCTGCGAAGATTGCCTCCGTGGTGGTTGCTTTTACGGGTATGGGACTTTTCTTTTTAGGCGATTTGAGTGCCGAGGGCATGCTCGGCAACCTGCTTGCCGTCATTTCGGGCGCCACCTTTGGGCTGTGTTTCTTTTTGAACTCTCGCCCCGATGCGTCGCCCATGGTGTCCTCGCTCATCTCCTGCGGTATCTCGATGCTGCCGATCGTCTATTTTGCTGGCGCCCTAGACTCCGTGAGACCATTTGAGTGGGGGCTCATGCTGGTGCATGGCCTTTTTTGCAGTGGCCTTGCGAGCGTGCTATATGCCAAGGGGATTGCGCGCACTAACGCGTTTGCGGCCAACTTGGTTTGCATGAGCGAGGTCGTGCTCGCTCCCTGCTGGTCGGCGCTCCTCTTTGGCGAGGTCTTTCGCTGGAACGAGTTTTTGGGCGCGGCGATTATCGTTTTGGTGATTGTAGGCAACTTGGCATACGATGCCTTTGGCGATGGCTTTCTGGTGGCGCTTGTCCGCCATCGAAACAAAGAGCGCGCCTGATGGGATACGTCTGCCGTTTACGGTAAAAAACACCCCGCTGAGCGAGTGGTATTAAATAGTGAGGACCTGCATACCTATAATTGGTATCAAATCATTTGTGCCTGGCATGGGTGTTAGCAGCACACCAGGTACGCTTCGAGCCGTGGAATCGAACTCCCGGAATTGATATCAACAACGCGCGCGACGGGAGTGACGACGGTTCGAGATTCCTTATTGGGAGGAATTATGCTTGTCCAAGCAATCCTCGTCGGCTTAGTCGGAGCGTTTGGATGTCTCGACTACCAGCTCGGCACCCTCTACGCGTTCCGCCCCATCGTCCTGTGCCCGCTCGTGGGCCTGGTGCTGGGGGACCTGCAGACCGGCCTTGCCGTTGGCGCCAGCCTGGAGTTGCTGTTCATGGGCTCGATCTCCATCGGCGCCTACGTACCGCCTAACGAAACCGTCGGCGGCGTGCTCGCCTGCGCGTTTGCCATTCAGCTCGGTCAGGGTACCGAGACGGCCATCGCGCTCGCCATGCCTATCGCCGTCCTTTCGCTGACGATCGGCAACATTACGGATGCTGGATTCTCGATCATTGTTGACATTGCTGACAAGTGCGCTGCCAAGGGCAACCTCAAGGGTATCTACGCGGCACATTGGAGCATGGGCCTCTTTGGCTGCCTTGAGTACTTCCTGCTGTGCGGCGGCGCATTCTACCTGGGCTCCGATGCCATCCAGGGCCTGCTCGACTTCATCCCGACCTTTGTGATCGACGGTTGCGGCGTTGCCGCCAACATCCTGCCTGCCATGGGCTTCGCCATGCTCGGCCGCCTGGTGCTCACCAAGCAGCTCGTGCCCTTCTACTTCCTGGGCTTCCTGCTGTGCTCCTACGCCAACGTGCCCATCCTGGGCGTCGCCCTGATCGCCATCATCATCGGCATCGACAAGTTCGACCTGCTCGGCCTGGGCGGAGCCCAGCCCCAGCTCTCCGCGGAAGGGGATGAGGACGATGACTTCTAGTCCCGAGAACAAGATCACGCGCTCCGACCTCGTCAAGAGCGCCGTCAACGTCGGCGCCCTGGGCATGGAGTTCTCCTGGACCTACTACAAGCAGATGAACATCGCCTTCTGCCTGATGGTCGCCAACATGCTCAAGAAGATCTACGCCGGCCGCCCCGACGACTACGCCGAGGCCCTGCACCGCCACTGCGCGTTCTTCAACATCACCGTCCAGTTCGCCCCGTTCGTCGGCGGCATCGCGATGGCCATGGAGGAGAAGGTCGCCCGCGGCGAGATCGAGCCCGAGAGCGTCAACGACGTCAAGGCCGCCCTCATGGGCCCGCTGTCCGGCATCGGCGACTCCATCTTCCTGTCGACGCTGCGCGTGGTCGCCGCCGCGGTGGGCATCAGCCTGTGCCAGGCCGGCAACCCCTTCGGCCCCATCGCCTTCCTGCTCATCTACAACGTCCCCGGCTTCGCGCTGCGCGTCTGGGGCGCCGTCAAGGGCTACGAGCTGGGCGTGGGCTTCCTGGACGAGGCCCAGAGGACCGGCCTCATGCAGAAGATCATGACCTGCGTGGGCATCGTGGGCGTCATGGTCGTGGGCGCCATGTGCAAGGACATGTTCTGGGCCAGCATCCCGGTGGCCATCGGCTCGGGCGAGGACGCCCAGACCCTCCAGGACATCCTGGACGGCATCATGCCCGGCATGCTCGGCATGATCGCCTTCTGGCTGTACTACTGGCTGCTGTCCAAGAAGATCAACCCCATGGTGCTGATCGTGGCCACCATGGTCGTGGGCATCATCGGCGCGTTCTTCGGCGTGCTGGCGTAAGGGCCCGGCTGCATAGATTTTCGTTGCAACCTGGAAAGGGGATGGAGCAGGCCTATGCCCTCCATCCCCTTTTTGTATAGAAGGAGTTCGTATGTTCGCGAAGGATCGCGAAGCAATGCGCCTGACGCCGGCAGAGGTCAGGCTGATTCTTATTGAGTCCCTGCAGTGGTGTGCCAACAACGCGGTCTACTTTTTGGGGCTTATCGGTGCGGCCACGTATGATCTGGCCGGCACGGCCTTTTTGGTTGCCGCCATTACGCTCGTGCGCAATCTTATGACGTCGGTGGGCAATATGGTGTCGGGCTCGGTCATCGACCGCTTTGGACCGCGCCGGACGTCATTTGTGACGTGCGTGATTACGGCTGTGCTATCGCTTGGCGTGGGGTTGGCGCCGTTGTCTGTCCCCGGGCTTGTGTTTGCCGCGTGCGTCTTGGGACTTGCGGGCGGCTTTATCAACACCTGCACGCATGCGTTTCCGGGATACCTGGAGTCGACCACCGAGGGCCGTACCCGCGTGAACGGCCTCATGGTGTTCTACAGCAATATTGCCTATACCGCTGGCCCGCTGCTCGGCGGTGCCATCGTGAGCTGTTTTGCCACGCAATCGGTCTATCTGCTCATGGCGGGCATGATGGGTGTGGCGGCCGTGCTCTCCTTGGGCTGTCACGAGTGTGTTGCTCCCGCAAAAGGGGAGAAGCCGAAGGGCGGTATTTTGGGCGGCATGGCCGAGGGTGCGCGACTTACGTTTCGCGACCACGACTTGCGCCTCATCTTTATATCGGGCTTTTTGGGTTTCTTTGCGTTCGGCGCGTTCGATTCGCTGGAGTCGTTGTTCTACCGCGATGTGCTCAACGTGGATATCGTCTGGCTGGGCTGGCTGTCCTCGGTCGTGGGCCTCACTTCCTCGGTGGGTGCGTTCATCCTGACCAAGCTTTCTGCTCGCCATGTCAACCTGCGATTGCTGCTCGGCGCGCTCATGGCCGTGGGCATTGGGTCCATGGTGTACGTGGGCACCGATATGCTGGGGGTCGCGATTATCGGTCAGGCGATTAACGGTCTGGCCTGGGGGTTCCTGGAGCCGCTGCAGATGATCTTGATTCAGGAGCGTGCCGACATCAAATACCTGGGGCGCATTACCGGCTTTGTGCGTTTTGGCCTGATGAGCGCCGGGGTGCTGCCGCTGCTGGCGGCTCCATTTTTGGCGGAGGCTTTGGGCGTCCAGACGGTACTGTTTGGAGCATCGACCATTATTGCGCTGGTAGGAACGCTGTTCTTTGTCACACAAGGGAGACGCCGGGAGCGTTAGCTATACATTCAATTCTAATTTAATACCACTCACCAGAGAATTTCGACCGTTCACCGAGGATTGGAGCAGATTGATAAGTGGTATTAAAAACACATTAGGTGTATGTCTATAATTGGTATCGAAAAGAAACGCAATGTATAGAGTTGCGTGCAGGACAGAAAGGAAAAGCCATGAAGGAAACCGAGAAGATCGAGATCATGCACTTTAGCCAGGAGGGCTACGTCGAGGACGGCAAGAACGTCTACGAGACCGGCAAGAAGATGATTGAGCTCGCCGACAAGGTCGCCGACGAGGGCTACGACGCCGTGTTCCTGATGGGCGTCGGCGGCACCTGGGACGAGCTCATGCAGCTCGAGTACCTCATGAACAAGTTCGGCGACCGCGACCTCGAGGTCTACCTGATCCACGCCGCCGAGTGGAACGTCATGGGCCACAAGCGCATGACCGAGAAGTCCGTCGTGCTCACCGCCTCCGAGTCCGGCACCACCCCCGAGGTCCTCGAGGCCGTCAAGAAGATGAAGGAAAAGGGCATTCGCGTCTACGCCATGACCAAGCCCGAGGGCCCCATCGGCCAGGCTGTCGGCGCCGAGAACTGCGTCGCCATGGCTTCTGACCATGGTTCGGGCGGCTGCGAGAAGGGCTACTACCTCGCCGACTGCTTCGGCCTGCGCCTGCTCAACCGCCGCGGCTGCTTCCCCAAGTTCGATCTGTTTATCGAGCAGACCAAGGACATCTGGAAGGACATGCTCGATATCCGCAAGCGCTTCGAGCCGCGCGCCGAGGAGCTCGCCAAGAAGTACGCCCTGGCCCCCTACACCATGTTCATCGGCTCCGGCGCCCTGTGGGGCGAGACGATCCTGTTCTCGATGTGCATCCTGGAGGAGATGCAGTGGAAGCGCACCCGCTACATCACCTCGGCCGACTTCTTCCACGGCACCCTCGAGCTCGTGGAGCCCGGCGTCCCGGTCTTCCTGTTCATGGGCGAGGACGAGAACCGCAAGCTCGACGAGCGCGTCCGCGCCTTCCTGACCCGCGGCGTGACCGGCGACACCGACATCAACATCATCGACACCGCCGAGTTCGCGATCCCCGGCCTTGACGACGAGTTCCGCGTCATCGTCTCCCCGTGGATCCTCTCCTCGCTGATCACCGATCGCCTTGCCGCTTACTACGAGACGGTCACCAAGCACAACCTCAACTACCGTCGCTACTATCACCAGTTCGACTACTAAGAGCAAATAACGTTTGTGTAATTGGGCCCCGCTCCTATATGGAACGGGGCCTCGCTTGGGTTGGAGAGTAATTATGAGCTATCCGCAGCTTGCCGTCATGAATATCAGCCATCGTTATTTTGACCTTGAGGAATTCTTTTCTTCGGCAGCGGCCTCGGGCTACACGTGTTGCGAGCTTTGGACCGGGGCGATGCATCTGTATGTCGATTGCCATGGATACGATTCGCTCGAGCAGGTGCGGGAGCTGTCGCAGCGGTATGGGGTTCGGATTGTGGGGCTTTGTCCCGAACAGAACAACCCCAAGCCGTGGAATATCGCGGCGCGCGGGAATGAGGCGCGTGCCCGCACGCTCGCGTACTTTAAGAACGTTGTAGATATCGCGGCGGAACTTGGAGCCGAGCAGGTCATGGTCTCGAGCGGCTGGGCATTTTTGAACGAGCCGATCGAGGACGCGTGGGGTCGCAGCGCCTCGATGCTGCGTGCGATTGCCGAGCATGCGGGAGAGCGCGGCGTGCGACTGGTGCTCGAGGCCCTACAACCGGTTGAGTCGATGATCGTGAACTCGGCGGCCGATACGAAGCGCATGATCGAGGCAGTTGATCATCCGGCACTTAAGGCGTGTCTGGATTTGGGCGCTATGGCGGTGGCGGGGGATACCATCGACGATTATTTCGATCTGCTTGGCGATGATGTCGCCCACGTGCATTTTGTCGATGTTGCGGCAGATGGCACGACGCATCTTGCCTGGGGTGACGGCGACCGCGATATGCGCGCCGACCTAGATAGGCTGGTGGCGCGCGGCTATCGCGGAGTTGTTTCGGCCGAGACCTATGACTGGCGCTATTTTGCCAATCCCGCGGCAGCCGACGCTCAGGTTATGGCGGAGTACCGACGCGCGATTGGCGCCTAGGTGGGGTTGGGTTGCGGCAATCTGCCCCATGTTTCCAAATGAATACGGCGTGAGCGGCTGCGACGGATTCTCCCCGCAAGCACTCTAGTATGCTAAAGTACCCAGAAGACCGGCGGAGCTATGCCGGTCTTCTGTTCTATATGAAACACAGCATGAGGAGGCTCACCAGATGACGGCCACACCGTGGGGATTCCGGGACATATTGCCCGAGGAGGCTCAGGCGCGCGAGGAGATTGCGCTGACGGTGAAGGGCTGCTTCAGGGAGCATCATTACCTGCCGGTCGAGACGCCGCTGCTCGAGGACAAGGGTTCGCTCGAGGAAGGCGGGCGCATTGCAGACACGCCGTTTAAGCTCTTTGACGACGATGGTCGCCTGCTGGTGGTCCGTCCCGACAACACGCTGCCGATCGTTCGCCTGGTTTCGACTCGCATGCGCGCGGCCGACCTGCCCCTGCGCCTTCGCTACGAGGCGCCGGTGGTTCGCGAGTGCCAGCGCAATGCCGGCGGCTCGCGCCAGTTTACACAGCTGGGCTTTGAGCTTATCGGTGCGGGCGATACCGCGGGCGATGTCGAGATTGTCTCGCTCGTGGCCGAGGCGGTGCGCAAGCTGGCGCTGCCCGATGCACGCATTATCGCAGGTGGCGTGCGTCCGTTTAAGGAACTGCTCGCGGCGTGCGAGGATCGCGAGCTGGCCGCCGAGGCCCTGCGCTGCGTGCACGCCAACGACTTTGTGGGCCTCGATGCCCGCGTGGCGGCAAGCGCCGAGACCGATGCCGTTAAGGCCGCCGTCAGCGAACTGCCGCGCCTGCATGGTGGGGCCGAAGTGCTCGATCGCGTGGATGCGCTGCTGGCGGCTGCCGGTATTGTCGCGCCGCTCACGCGTGAGCTGCGCGCGCTGGTCGAGGGCCTGGCGCCCGAGGACGCTCAGGTGCTGTCCTTCGACTTTTCCATTATGAACTCCTTCGACTATTACACGGGTCTTGTCTTTAAGGCTTACGCCGGCGGGCTGCCCGATCCAGTTGGCTCGGGCGGTCGCTACGACTCCATCTTTACCGGCGCATTTGGCGACGGCATCGAGGTGCCGGCGGCGGGCTTTGCCTTTTCACTCGAGCGCCTGGAGGCCGCGCGCACCTCGGCCGAGGACGCCGCCTCCGATGGCGATCACGCCGTGGGCCGTGGCGCCGAGGGCCCGCTGCGCATCGCCGTGCCCAAGGGTTCGCTCAAGGCCGATACCCTCGACGTGCTCGAGGCCGCGGGTTTGGACGTCTCTGAGCTGCGCGATCCCGGCCGTCACCTGATCGTGCGCGGCCGCGATACGCGTGCCGGAGAGGGCGCGGTCAGCGATATTGAGTTTGTCATCGTGCGCCCCAGCGACGCGCCGGCCTTTGTGGGGTGCGGCGGCGCCGACTGCGGCATCTGCGGCTGGGACTCGCTCATCGAGGCCGACCTCAACTTGCTGCAGCTGGTCGATCTGGGCTATGGCCTGTGCACCTTTATTGAGGCGGAGCCCGCATGGCGCGCCGGCCAGGCCGAGCGCAACTATGCCCGCCGCGGGTCGCTTCGTGTGGCCACCAAGTACCCGCGCATCGCGAGCGCCTGGTATGCCGAGCGTGGCGTGAATGCCGACATCGTTTCGCTGCACGGCAATATTGAGCTGGGCCCCATCGTCGGTATGACCGACCGCATTGTGGACATTACCGCCACGGGTGCGACCCTGCGCGACAACGACCTGGTCATCACCGGCCGCATTATGGACTGCACGGCGCGCTTCTTCGTCAACCCGGGTTCCGCACGCCTGGATCCGCGCGTGCGCAACCTGGCCGATCGCCTGGCAGCCGCCGTGAAGGACAAGCATTTTGAGCCCGTCGCGGGCTCGGCACAATAGCGCGAGCACGCACGGGCGCCCCCATATCCGGGCTGCGGGGCGATTGTCGCCGCCGCCTGGTCTCTCGTTTCTCAAACGCAACCTCGACCGATAGGGGATACCGATATGAAGACCATCAAACTTGCTCCCGGCGAGCGCCTTGTTACCAATCAGCTCAACCGCAAGGGCGTGCTGCCGCAAAACATCGTCGATGCCGCCCGTGATATCGTGGCCAACGTGCGCGCCAACGGCGATGCCGCGGTGCGCGATTACTGCCAGCGTTTTGACGGTGTTGAGCTGGAAAGCTTCCGCCTGCCGCAGGAGCAGATCGATGCTGCGCTCGAAGGCCTCGACCCGGCCTTTGTCGCCGCGCTCGAGAAGGCCGCGCGCCAGATTCGCGAATTCCACCAGCGCGAGGTCGAGCAGAGCTGGTTTACCACGCGCCCGGACGGCACGATGCTCGGCGTTAAGGTGACCCCGCTTGCCGCGGCCGGCATCTACGTGCCGGGAGGCCGCGCGCAGTATCCCTCCACTGTGCTCATGAACGCCATCCCCGCCAAGGTGGCCGGCGTCAAGCGCGTGGTCATGGTGACTCCGCCGCAAAAAGATGGCCTGATCAGCCCGTATACGCTTGCGGCTGCCAAGCTCGGCGGCGTGGACGAGATCTATATGGTGGGCGGCGCCCAGGCCGTGGCCGCGCTGGCGTACGGCACCGAGACCATTCCGCGCGTCGACAAGATCACCGGCCCGGGCAACGCCTTTGTCGCCGCGGCCAAGCAGATCGTGTCGGGCGACGTGGGCATCGACATGGTCGCCGGCCCGTCCGAGGTCTGCGTGCTGGCCGATGCCACGGCCAAGCCCATGGTGGTTGCGGCCGACCTGATGGCCCAGGCCGAGCACGATCCGCTGGCCGCCTGCTATCTGGTGACCTGCGACGAGCAGTTTGCGCGCGAGGTCGAGGCCGGCATCGACATCTTGGTCGCGCAGTCGCCGCGCGCCGAGATCACGCGTGCCTCGCTGGATAACGAGGGCACGATTGTCGTCGCTGCGGACATGGACGCCGCTGTCGAGGCCGTGAACACCGTGGCGCCCGAGCACCTGGAGCTGCACTGCAAGGATGCGATGGGCCTGCTCGGCGGTATTCGTAACGCCGGCGCTATCTTTGTGGGCGCCTGGAGCTCCGAGCCGCTCGGCGATTACGTCGCCGGCCCCAACCACACGCTGCCGACCGGCGGCACGGCCATGTTCTCCAACCCGCTTTCGGTGGAGGAGTTCGTCAAGCGCTCGAGCGTCATTTGCTATACGCCCGAGGGCCTGCTTTCCGACGCTCCCGCCACGCAGCGCCTGGCCGAGGCAGAGGGCCTGTGGGCACACGCGCTTTCGGCCGCACTGCGCCGTCGCGTGCTGGAGCAGGGCGAGGACTCCGTGAGCGCTGAGTCGCTGGCCGCGGCCGACCTGACCAAGGTCGCCTGGCCGGGCGATACGATCGCGACTGTTGCCGAGGGCGTGGACCTGGCGGCGGCTGCGAGCAGTGCCGCCGGTGCGGCCGGCGAGGAGGCCTAACATGGCCGAGCTGACGCCGCGCATGAAGGAGCTCGTCCAGCCCTACCTGTCTGGCATCGAGCCCTATGATCCCAACTTTACGCCCACGCGCATCAACCTTTCGGCAAACGAGAACACCTATCCCGTGCCGGTCGGCGTGCGCGAGGCGGTTGATGCGGCGCTTGCCGCCACACCGCTCAACCGCTATCCCGATCCCATGTCCAACGACCTGCGCGACGAGCTAGCCGCCTGGCATGGCGTGACGCGCGAGAATATCTGCGTGGGCAACGGTGGCGACGAGCTGCTCTATAACTACCTGCTGGCGTTTGGCGGCGCGGGGCGGACCCTGCTTAACTGCCCGCCGTGCTTTAGCGAGTACGCGTTCTTTGCGTCGCTGTGCCAGACCGAGGTGCGCGACGTGTGGCGCGATCCGGCGAGCTTTGAGCTCGACCAGGCAGCGGTGCTCGCCGCGGCGCCCGCGTGCAACCTGGCGATCGTGACCTCGCCCAACAATCCAACGGGCGACGTGGCCCCGCTCGACTTTGTCGCGGCCCTGTGCGATGCGTGTCCCGGCATGGTGATGGTCGACGAGGCCTACGTTGAGTTTGCCGACGATTCGTTTGGCGCGGCCACCACGGCGCAGGGACTTATCGCCGAGCATCCCAATCTGGTGATTCTGCATACGCTGTCCAAGGCGTTTGGCGCCGCCGGCACGCGTCTGGGCTATGTGATCGCGGCGTCCGAGGTCATCGAGGTGTTCGCGGCGATTCGCCAGATCTATTCGGTCAACGTGCTGAGCCAGGCGGCGGCGCTTGCCTGCGTGCGCGCCCGCGATGCGTATGCGCCCGTGGTGGCACAGGTCGCATCCGAGCGCGAGCGCGAACTGTGCGCCCTACGCGCAATGGCTGCCGAGGGCTTGCCCGTGGAGGTATGGCCGAGCGCGGCGAATTTTGTGCTCGCGCGCACGCCGCATGCCACGCGCGTGCGCGAGCGTCTGCGCGACGAGTATTCGATTCTGGTGCGCGACTTTAGCTACGCGCCGGGACTCGCGGATTGTCTGCGCATTACCGTGGGCACCCCGCAGGAAAACGATGAGGTGCTGACCGCGTTTGCCGCGCTGGTGAAGGAGGAGATGTAGATGGACCGCTATGCCGAGGTAACCCGCAAGACGGGCGAGACCGACATTGTCGTAAAGCTCGACCTGGACGGATCTGGCGTGTGCGATATCTCGACCGGCGTGCCGTTTTTCGACCACATGCTCAATGCTTTTGGCCGCCATGGTCTGTTCGATCTGACGGTGCACGCGGTGGGCGACGTGGAGGTCGATGCGCACCACACCGTCGAGGACACGGGTATTGTGCTGGGCGAGGCGTTTTGTCAGGCGCTGGGCGACAAGGCGGGCATTACGCGCTTTGCCGACGCGGCGATCGCCATGGACGAGACGCTTGTGATGGCTGCTGTTGATATTTCGGGCCGCGGGCAGGCCTACTGCGAGCTGCCCGTGCCGACCGAGCGCGTGGGCAGCTTCGATACCGAGCTGGCGGTCGAGTTCTTCTACGCCTTTGCGCGCGATGCCAAGCTCACGCTGCATGTGCACGAGCTGGCGGGCGGCAACTCGCATCACATTATCGAGGCCGCCTTTAAGGCCGTGGGCCGCACGATGCGCCACGCCTGCGAGCTCGATCCCCGCGTGCAGGGCATCCCTAGCACCAAGGGCTCACTGTAACCGTTACAAGGGTAAAACCACCACAAAGGGGACAGGCACCTTTGTGGTGGTTTTGGATGATGAGAAGTGGAGGGGTCGCGTGGGCGAACCGAAGATCGTGGTGGTCGACTACCACAAGGGCAACTTGTCGAGCGTTGTGCGCGGGCTTGCGCGCGCCGGTGCCGTCGCCTGCACGTCGGACGACCCAGAGCAGATCCGTAACGCCGACGGCTTGGTCATCCCGGGCGTGGGCGCGTTCTATGACGCGATCGCCTTTATGCGCCAGAGCGGCGAGGCGGACGCGGTGCTCGATGCCGTCGCCGCCGGAACTCCGCTACTCGGTATCTGCCTGGGCCTTCAGCTATTTTTTGAGCGCGGCGACGAGGGTGTGCCGGCGGACGAGGGTGCGGACGCGGACGACGATGCCTCCGAGCAGGCCGGCGGCCCCTGGGTCGATGGCCTGGGCATTATGCGCGGTTCGTGCACGCGCTTGGAGTCGAGCCGCCTGAAGGTGCCGCACGTGGGCTGGGACCAGGTGCACATGACGCCCGCCGGTGCGGCCGACCCGCTGCTCGCCGGTTTTGCCGAGGGTGCCAACATGTATTTCACCCACAGCTATGCGGTGGCCGACGATGCCGATGCCGCCGATGTGCTGGCGCGCACGCACTATACACGGAGCTTCCCGTGCATCGTGCGCCATGGCAACGTGTGGGGCTGCCAGTTCCATCCCGAGAAATCCTCCGCGCTGGGTCAGCGCATCCTTAAGAACTTCGTCAACATCGTCGAGGAGGGTGGCCGATGATCCTGTTTCCCGCAATCGATTTGATCGGCGGCAAGGTCGTGCGCCTGGAGCGTGGTGACCGCAGCCATTGCAAGGTATATTCCGACGATCCCGTGGCCGTCGCCCGCTCGTTTGCCGAGCAGGGCGCGAGCTGGGTGCATGTCGTAGACCTGTCCTCTGCCTTTGGCGAGGACGAGGGCGCATGCGCTGCCAACTCGGCGGCGATAAAGGCTATCTGCGGCGTCGACGGTCTGTCCGTGGACGTGGGCGGCGGCGTTCGCTCGCTTGCACGCATCGACGAGCTTGCCGGCTATGGCGCGCGTCGCATCGCGCTGGGCACGGTGATCGTGACCGAGCCGGGATTTGCCGAGGTGGCGGCTCGCGGCTTTGGCGAGCTGCTGGTGGCAGATATCGCCGCACGCGACGGCCAGGTCAAGGTGAACGGCTGGCGCGACGGCGCGGGCGTGGCACTCGACGATGCCGTGGCGCAGCTTTCCGAGCTGGGCTTTAAGCATCTGGTGTATACCGACATCGCGCGCGATGGCATGCAGACGGGCATCGATGTGGCGGCGTATCGCCATGTGGCCGAGGTCGCGGGCTTTCCCGTTGTGGCTTCGGGCGGTATCTCGACGCTCGACGATATCCGCGCGCTTGCCGCGGTGGGCGAGGATGCCATCGAGGGCGCCATTACCGGCCGTGCGCTCTACGAGGGCAACTTTACGCTGGTACAGGCGCTAGCCGCCGCCCGAGGGGAGGAGTAGCCCATGCTTACCAAACGCGTGATTCCCTGCTTGGACGTCAAGGACGGCCGCGTGGTCAAGGGCGTCAACTTTGTGAGCTTGCGCGATGCGGGCGACCCGGTTGAGCTGGCGCGCGCCTACGACCGCGAGGGTGCGGACGAGGTCGTCTTCTTGGACATTACCGCCACGAGCGATAACCGCGCAACGACCATCGAGATGGCGGCGCATGCGGCCGAGGAGCTCGCCATTCCCTATACCGTGGGCGGCGGATTTCGCGACCTGGCGGGCATGCGCACCATGGTTGCTGCCGGTGCCGACAAGGTGTCGCTCAACTCGGCGGCCGTGCGCGACCCGTCGTTGATTAGCCAGGCTGCCGCGGCGTTTGGCAGCCAGGCCGTGGTCGTGGCGATCGATGCCAAGCGCGTCGGTTTGCCCGGCGCATCCGGTGCCGACAAGTGGGAAGTCTTTACCGCAGGAGGCCGCAACGCCACGGGTATCGACGCGGTGGCGTGGGCCGAGGAGGCGGCCCGTCGCGGCGCCGGCGAGATTCTGCTCACCAGCATGGATCGCGACGGCACCAAGGCCGGCTTTGATTTGGCGCTCACCCGCGCCGTGGCGCGCGCGGTGCCGATTCCCGTCATTGCGAGCGGCGGCGTGGGCACGCTCGAGCATTTTGCCGAGGGCGTAATCGAGGGCGAGGCCGACGCCGTGCTGGCAGCAAGCGTCTTTCACTTTGGAACCTTCAGCATTCGCGAAGTGAAGGAGTATATGGCCTCTCAAGGCATCCCTGTGAGGCTGGACTTCTAGTGCTGCGGCTTGCCCAGGCACCGCATCTTGCCGCTCAAACCGTCGCTCGCGTACCAAAGTACGCGTCGCTCCTCTTTCGCGGCAACCTGCGGCACCTGGACAACCCTCGCCGACCTGTGGGATTTCGTTTGTTACTTGGGAGAAATGATGACTGAGGTAATAAATGCTACCGAGCTTAAATACGACGCCCACGGGCTGATTCCTTGTGTGGTTCAGCAATATGACACCGGCGAGGTGCTTATGGTTGCTTGGATGAACGAGGAATCGGTGGGGCTGACGCTCAAGACCGGGACCACGTGGTTTTGGAGCCGCAGCCGCCAGGAGCTCTGGAACAAGGGCGCGACGAGCGGCAACATGCAGGAGGTCAAGGAGCTCTGGACCGACTGCGATAGCGATACGCTGCTGGTCAAGGTCGACTCGCCGGGTCCGGCCTGCCATACCGGCAACCGTACCTGCTTCTTTAAGAAACTCGCCTAAGACGGGCGCCCTGTTGGGCGCTCGGTAAAACGGAAAGGATTGAACTATGGGTGTGCGCACCGCAAATGTTCAGGATGGAAATATCGGTGAGACGCTGACGGGTCTGGCCGAGGTGATTCATGGTCGTCGCGAGGCGTCGCCACAGGAGAGCTATACCGTTCGTCTGCTGACCGACGTCGAGGACGAGCTGCTCAAGAAGCTTGCCGAGGAGGCGAGCGAGGTCATCATGGCCTGCAAAGATAACGATCACGACCACATCCGCTACGAGGCCGGCGACCTGGTCTACCATCTGCTCGTAACCCTTGAGCGCTACGGTATCACCCTCGACGAACTGGCCGGCGAACTCAACGCCCGTCGCCACTAGTCTTAGGCGAGGGGTGTGGGTTGCCATTCTCCGGTGGGGTGGGGGATGTCGAAGGTTCGATAACCGCAGTCGTAGGCGTGGGCATGCGCCTCGCGGATATTCCAGCAGATGTCGCAGGCGCGGTGCGCGTCCGAGCCAAAGGTGATGGGTACCTCGGCGTGGGCGAAGCAACGCAAAAGACCAGTCGCGGGATAGTAGTCGTCCAAGCCCTTGCGCGGTGCGGCCGTCGAGATCTCAACGCGGCGGCCCGTGTCGTGAGCGCACTCGGCCATCTGCTCCCAGAACGGCGCGGGGTCAAAATCGGGCGCAAAGCCTTCCTTCGAAAAGCGCATGACCAGGTCGGGGTGGGCCATCACATCAAAGTTAAGCGGGCTCTCGCAGGCGCGGCACCAGTCGTCGACATAGCGCTCCCACACGCCGTGTACCCCCAGGTTTTCCCAAACATGCAGGTTGGTGTCGTCATCGATCCAGCCGCAGCGCGAATCGGGCGTATCGGGGCGAGCGACGTCCTCCGTTCCCGCCGTGCCCGCGGCGCCGGCCATGATATCGCCTGGGTTGCCAATCCAATGCACGCTGCCCAAGCGCACTATGGCACCCGCGGACCAGCGCTCAACCAAAGGCTCGCAACCTTCGTACCAGTCGCATTCAAAGCCATAGATGAGCTCGAGCTCCGGCGCGATTTGCGCGGCGAGCTTGCGGGCGTCCTCAAATGCCAGGCGATGCGCCGTCAGGTTGCCCTCGACAACTTGCACTTCGCAGTTGGCGTCCATGCTGGCGGGCAGGGTGAGATGGTCGGTCGAGACCATAACGCGGCAGCCGGCCGCAGCAGCGGCGCGAACGTTGTCCTCAAACGAGGCATGTCCGTCCGAAAACGAGGTGTGGGTATGGCAATCGACCATCGGGCAAGCAGACATGGCAGCTCCTTTGCGTCAAGCGAATCCGCTCCATTGTAATGGTGTAGCTTTTAACACGCCGGGCACGCCGGAGCTCGAAATCGATTGGAAAGGCTGTGCGGTGCGCGGCGCGGCCTCGCTTGCGCTCTCAAAACATGTACATCAGCCTCCAAAAGCTGCAGAAAATGACATGTTTGGAGGCTGATGTACATGTTTGGATAGGGGCGAGGGCGGCGACGGACGAAAGTCACGCCTGTGCCACGTCCGATGTGCTAGCGTTTGGGTGAATAAAACGAGCCCGTGCGGAAAGGAGCCGGACCGTATGCAACGTGGAAGTACATCTCCGCTGTCTCGCGAGACCGATGCGCCTGAAACTATCGTCAAGCTGGAGTGCGACATCGATGACGCGTCGCCCGAGGTGCTCGCCTACGCTGCCGACCGCCTGCGCGAGGCGGGTGCGCGCGAGGTGCATTGGCTGCCCCTCTATTGCAAGAAAGGCCGCCCCAGCTGGCAGCTACAGGTAATCTGTGCTCACGAGGATATCGAGCGTCTGCAGACGATCATCTTTTTGGAAACTACGACCAATGGTATCCGTCGCCAGGTCATGGAGCGCGTTTGCCTACCACGCCGCTTTGAGCGCGTAACGACGCCATGGGGCGAGGTGTCCGTCAAGGTGGCCACCCTGCCCGACGGCAGCGAGCGCGCGGCGCCCGAGTACGAAGACTGCGCCCGTCTTGCTCGTGAGCACGACGTGCCGCTCCAGCGCGTGATGCAGGCGGCGCAAGCCGTGGCACTGCGATTCGAGTAACACGGTAGATGGGCTCCACATCCGCCGGACCCCGTATTCAGCTCCCATCAACCCCACTCCGAAAGGACTCCCCATGAAATACCTCATCGCTTCCGACATCCACGGCTCGGCATACTGGGCCGAGCGCCTGTGCACTGCCATCGAATCCGAGCAGCCCGACCGCATTGTGCTGCTGGGCGACCTGCTCTACCACGGCCCGCGTAACGACCTGCCGCGCGACTACGCCCCCAAGCGCGTGATTCCGCTGCTCAACGCCCTGGCTGACCGCATCATCGCCGTCCGCGGCAACTGCGACGCCGAGGTCGACCAGATGGTCCTCGACTTCCCCGTCATGGCCGACTACGCCACGTTGTTTGACGAGACCGGCCGTGAACTGTTCCTGACGCACGGCCACGTTTTTGGCGCCGGTATGCACAACAGCGTCGACCACGCGCCCTCGCTGCCCGAGGGTTCCGCGCTCGTCTACGGCCACACGCACGTCAAGGTTAACGAGGAAAGCGTCGCGCACCCGGGCCTGTGGCTCTTCAACCCCGGCAGCGTGAGCATTCCCAAGGACGGCACGCACAGCTACGGCGTCTACGAGAACGGCGCGTTCCGCCACGTGGTCATGGAGGAGGACTAACCATGGCCGAGCATATGGCTCAGCAAAATGCCGAGGGCTCGCGCGATCTGTCCACGCTAGTCGACGCGTCGGCTGAGCTGCAGCATCTGGTGCAGACCATCTGGCGCCTGCGTCAGCCCGATGGCTGCCCGTGGGACCGCGAACAGACGCATCAGAGCATTGGCAAGAACATGATCGAGGAAGCCTACGAGGCGCTCGATTGCATCGAGACCGACGACGCGGCGCATCTGCGCGAGGAGCTCGGCGACGTGCTCATGCAGGTAGTGTTGCATGCGCAGATCGCGGCGGACGCCGGTGAGTTTACGCTGGCCGATGTGGCGCGCGATATCGACGCCAAGCTCATCCGTCGTCACCCGCACGTGTTTGGCGATGTGGATGCCGATAACTCTGACGAGGTGCTCAAGATTTGGGACGAGGTCAAGCTTGCCGAGAAGGCCGCCAAGGACAAGGCCGTGGCGGCAGGCGAGGCCGCGCCCGAGGGCCTGCTCGACGGCGTGCCCACGCACCTGCCGGCGCTGATGCAGGCGCAGAAGGTGTCGCGCAAGGCGGCTGCCGTAGGCTTTGAGTGGGAGACGGTCCAGGACGTGTGGAACGAGGTAGCTGAGGAGCGTGCCGAGTTTGAGGCCGAGGCTCCCGGAACGCCCGAGCGCGAAATGGAGTTTGGCGATCTGCTCTTTGCCCTGGTCAACGTTGCGCGCAAGGAGGGCATCGACGCCGAGAGCGCCCTGCGTGCCAGCACGGCAAAGTTCCGCCGCCGCTGGGCCGCGATGGAGCAGATGGCGGCCGATGCCCACGTAGATCTTGCCGAGCTTTCGACCCATGGCCTCAACGACCTGTGGGACGCAGCAAAGGCAGGGGAGTAATACCGCGGGAGCGACGGGACGGACTTGTTCCATCGCCCCCATTATTTTTTTAAAAAGATTGTATCCCTTGGCTAACTTAGGGCATAATGCAAAAAGTGCGACAAGGCTAACTTATGAACCTGCGCGCCGCTGCGGCGTACAAGCCGTGTCGCCAATTATTCAACCCGTTTCCAAGTGAGAGGGAGACAACATGAGCGATATTTTGGATGTCTACGGTCGCGAGGTGCTCGACAGCCGCGGCAACCCCACCGTCGAGGTCGAGGTCGTGCTCGAGGACGGCAGCTTCGGCCGCGCGATGGTGCCTTCGGGCGCTTCGACCGGCGCCTTTGAGGCATGTGAGCTGCGCGACGGCGACAAGGGCCGCTATCTGGGCAAGGGTGTCTCGCAGGCCGTCGAGCACGTCAACAACGAGTGTGCCGATGCCGTCGTGGGCCTCGACGCCTTCGATCAGCGCGCCGTCGATGCCGCGCTAATCGCCGCGGACGGTACGCCCAACAAGACCAAGCTCGGCGCCAACGCCATTCTGGGCGTGTCGCTGGCCGTTGCCCGCGCCGCAGCCGAGTCGGCGGGCCTGTCGCTGTACCAGTACCTGGGCGGTGTCAACGCCCATCTGCTGCCCACGCCCATGATGAACATCCTCAACGGCGGCGTGCACGCCGACAACAACGTTGACTTCCAGGAGTTCATGATCATGCCCGTGGGCGCCCCGAGCTTTGCCGAGGGCCTGCGTTGGTGCGCCGAGGTCTACCACACCCTCAAGGGCGTGCTGCACGAGGCCGGCCTGGGCGGCGGCGTGGGCGACGAGGGCGGTTTCGCGCCCAACCTCAAGACCAATGCCGAGCCGTTCGAGTACATCACCAAGGCCGTCGAGAAGGCCGGCTTTAAGCCCGGTGTCGACTTCATGTACGCCATGGATCCGGCATCGACCGAGTTCTACAACGCCGAGACCGGTATGTACGAGCTCAAGGGCGAGGGCGTTGAGTACACGAGCGCCCAGATGGTCGATTACTGGGAGAAGCTCGTCGACACCTATCCCATCATCTCCATCGAGGACGGCATGGCCGAGGAGGATTGGGACGGCTGGGTTGAGCTCACCCGTCGCATTGGCAACAAGGTGCAGCTGGTGGGCGACGACCTGTTCGTCACCAACACCGAGCGCCTCAAGAAGGGCATCGAGCTGGGCGCCGCCAACGCGATCCTGGTCAAGGTCAACCAGATCGGCACGCTCACCGAGTCGCTCGAGGCCATCGAAACCGCCAAGGAGGCCGGCTATGCCTGCATCGTGAGTCACCGCTCCGGCGAGACCGAGGACTCCACCATCGCCGACCTGGTCGTGGGTGTTAACGCCGGCCAGATCAAGTCGGGCGCCCCGTGCCGCAGCGACCGTATTGCCAAATACAACCAGCTCATCCGCATCGAGGACGAGCTCGAGGGCAGCGCGCGCTACGCCGGCAAGGCCGCGTTCTACAACATTCGCTAGGCAAGCGGCGTGTGCGGGAGTGGGGCTGACTCGGATTCGCCTCGCTCCCGTTGGGCACTGTTGAGCACCATTGGGCGCTGGGCCGTATGGCTCAGCGCCTTTTTTATGTCGAGCAAAGGCTGGCGTAGGCGGTGCGGGCGCTCGTGCTATAACTAAAAGACTTAGCGCAAACAAACCTCAACCGCACAAGGCGCACATGGATCAGATTTACGACAACAGGTACTATTCCGCCGGTTCGCGTGAGCCGTCACCTCGCCGTGCGCGCACGGTGCAGCTCGGTGGGTCCGCCTACGCCGGCGCCGACCGCTCCATGCAGCGCCCGACAAGTACCTCGCGCCCCAATGCTCAAGTGAATACTTCGACAGATGGACCAGTGCGCCCGGCACGTTCGTCGCATGCTCAGCGCTCGTCGGCTCAAACGCACGATAGGTCGAGCAGGCCTTCGAACCGTTTTTCGGGCTCGGACTTTATGCACTACGCCAACGACAACGCGGTGGTCAAGGCGATCTACGACTTTACCCACGGTCCTCAGCGAGGGCTATTCATCGGCATTGTCGTTGCCCTGGTGCTCGTGAGCCTGTATTTCCCCGTGCGCGATCTGTACGTGGCAAAGCGTTCGAGCGATATCTTGGCCAAGCAGGTCGAGATTCGTCAGCAATACAATGATGAGCTGCAAAAAAGCGTCGACAAACTGCTCTCGGAGGAGGGCATTAAGGATGCGGCGTCCGAGGATCTGGGCCTGGTGATGCCCGGCGAGAAGAGGGTTGAAGTGCAGGGCCTGGACGACGATTCGGATTCGTCTTCGAGCAAGAAGTCGTCGAACGCCAAGAAGGCCAGCGAAGTTGCCAAGGAAATCGAAGAAGTCGGTAAGGACGCCCCGTGGTACATCCAGGCGCTCGACATGCTGTTTGGGTTTAACGGTGTCGAGGGCCAGACGGTCGTGTCCAACGGCAAATAGCGCCCGGAGGGGAGCCCGCAATGGCAGATTGCAAACGATATAAGGTGGCGGCGATCGATCTGGGAACGGTGTCGTCGCGACTGGTGCTGGCGCAGGTCGAGGGCGGGGCGATCGTGGAATCGTCCAAGCATACCGAGATTACCGACCTGGGCGAGGGTGTGGACGCGACGGGTCGCTTTTGCGAGGCGGCGGTCGAGCGCGTGCTCGCTGCATGCCGCATGTTTGTGGACGAGGCGCGTGCCTTTGGGGCCGCGTGCATTTGCACCACATGCACGAGCGCCGCGCGCGATGCATCCAATGCCGCACTGCTGCTGGACGGTCTGCGTGAGCTGGGGCTCGAACCGCAGGTGATTCCGGGCGAGGTCGAGGCGCGCCTGACGTTTTTTGGCGTGGCGCACGACTTTGCCGGCGAGCGCATCATTGTTGCCGATTCGGGCGGCGGATCAACGGAGCTCGCGACGGGCGTCTATGCGCCGGAGCGTGGGGTCTTTGCGCTGGAGGGTACGCGTTCGCTGGACATCGGTTGTCGCCGTGTGACGGAGCGATTTTTCTCGGCACTGCCGCCCGCACGCGGCGAGCTTACTGCCGCTGCCGCGTGGGCGGGCGAGCAGTTCGCTGCCTATTTTGAGGGCCTGCCGAGCAATTTTGAGCGCGCCGAACGCTTGGTCGCAGTGGGTGGCACCGTCACCACACTCGTGGCGCTCGTTCATGAGCTGGAACCGTACGATTCGAGCTTTGTGCACCTGCGCGAGCTTTCGCTGGATCAGGTTTCGGCCGCTATCGAGCGCATGTCTGCGTTGGATGCGGACGGCATCGCCGCTCTACCGGGTGTACAGCCCAAACGCGCGGGCGTGATCTTGGCTGGTGCCGTGGTAATCCGCGAGCTTATGCGAGCCGGCGGCTACAAGACGCTCACTGTAAGCGAGAACAGCTTACTCGCCGGCATGGCCGCCACCATCAACGAGGTTCTCGACGGCGCGACTCCCACCATCGCATGGACTCCCAGCCTCAGCGCCCTCTAAATAAGTTGCGGTGAAATAGTTCCTAAATAAGCTGGTAAACGGTATAAACAGGATCTATTCCACCGCAACTTCTAAGGGACCGAAGCTGTCTTTTTAGCCCGTCCTAAATTAGTTGACTTTCTGAAGCGCGGGGCGGTGGGACGTCCGCGCATTTGCTGCGCAAATCCGCACCGGCTTCGGACGCCTGCTGGCGCCCTCGCCGGCTCGCTGCGGACGCTGCGCGTCCGCTTGACGCTCGCCCCCCCCTCGC
The DNA here is from genome assembly GCA_046979165.1 of Collinsella sp. GTDB lineage: Bacteria > Actinomycetota > Coriobacteriia > Coriobacteriales > Coriobacteriaceae > Collinsella. Next base: position 1,393,725 of record JBKWJT010000001.1, on the reverse strand, counting down.
GGGTTCGAGTCCCACCGGCGTGTAAAAGAAACGAGCCCGCATCCCTTGGGGACACGGGCTCGAAAGCTCCATATGGTAGGGGCGGTGGGACTCGAACCCACAATCCTTGCGGCGAGAGATTTTAAGTCTCCTGCGTATGCCAATTCCGCCACGCCCCCGTGAGACTAGAAGTCTAGCACAAGCCGTCCGTTACGCGTTGACGGCCATCGAGTGTTGCCCCGACTTCTCCAGGAACTCCTGGAACTTGGCTTCGTCGCCCTTGTTCTTGTACTGCAGGGCCAGCAGGTATTCCAGGCGGCAGCTCTTGACCCTATCGTCGCCGGCCTCCTCGAGCATGCGCTCCAGCTCGGGAATATCGTTGTGGCGCTTCAAGATCATCGTGTCGTACATCAGCTGACACTCGTGTGCAACCGCTTCGGCTTGACCGCCCTCAAAGCCCTTGATCTCGTGCAGGAGCTCCTTGGACTTTTTGCGGTCCTCCTGGCCAACGTAGTAGTTAAAGGCTTTGATCACCAGGTCGACGCGCTGCATTTTGGGCAGATTGAGCCCCAGCAGCAAATCGAACATCTCGTCGGCGCGCTTGTGGTCCTCGCGCAGCAGATAGGAGTTCAGGCGCAGGTAGTCGCGGTTATAGCGCGGGTACAGCATGCTGGTGAGTTTGCCATCGAGCAAACGATCGAACTCGTCCCACTGCTTCGCAGCCATAAGCTGCTGCAGGCGCTTAAACGTGGTGCGTTTTTTGACGCTAAAGAATACCGACACGGCGATGCAAATAATGACGACGGCGGTCCAGAGGGTGCGGGAATCGGGCATATTGGGGTCCTTAGTCGCTCATAAAGCGAGCGGTATGACAACACGTACTAGATGTATTATACGCAGCGCGCAAGCAAACTGGCATAAAAGCTCATCGAGGCCGAGTGCCATCGCTCGCTGCGGTACACTTACCTAAAGTAAACCATGAAGGGAGACATTACCTATGAAGAAGATTGTTTTGGCTTGCGGTGCTGGCGCTGCTACTTCCACGCTCGTTGCCCAGAAGGTCGCCACCATGCTCGACGCCAACGGTTACGCCGACAAGTACGAGATCGTGCAGTGCGCCATCTCCGAGGCCAAGGACGTTTGCGACGAGGGCGCCGACCTGCTGATCGCCACCACCGTTGCCCCCGAGGGCCTCACCTGCCCGTACGTGAGCGGCGTGCCCTTCATGACCGGCATGAACCGCGTCGCTGCCGAGAAGGCCGTCCTCGACGTTATGGCTCAGTAGGCGCTGACTGTATGAGTGAGCAGAACGCCAACCCGGTCGAGCTCTTTGGCATGCGCGTCGCTCACGTGGGCATCAACGCCACCGACCCGGTCGATGCCCTGGAGATCGCGGAGCTGTTCTCGACGACGATGGGTCTGCCCGTTATCGAGACCCCGGTTTCGTACTTTAACGATTCGCTGGTCGAGGTCATGAAGCAGAATGGTCGTGGCACCAAGGGCCACATCGGCTTTGCCGTCAACGACATTGATGCGGCCGAGAAGTGGTTTGCCGAGCGCGGGCTCGAGGTCAACGAGGAGTCGCGCGCGCTGCTGCCCGACGGTAGCACCAAGCTCGTGTACTTTAAGCGCGAGTTCGCCGGCTTCGCCGTGCACCTGTGCCGCGAGTAGCGCACAAGCTGCTATAGCTAGCAAAAAGGGATAGAGCCGCGTGGCCCTATCCCTTTATTTATGCCGAGGGGCATCCCTACCGCGGCAGGCGAATCGTAAAGCGGCTGCCGACCCCTTCGACCGAGGTCACACCGATGACGCCGCCGTGGCTGTCGACGATCCACTTGGCGATAGCGAGCCCCAGGCCCGAACCCTGTGCGCCGGCATCGCGCGCGTTGTCGGCGCGGTAGAACCGCTCGAACGCGTGAGCTGCGGATTCCTGGTTCATGCCGATGCCCTCGTCTTCAACGGCTATGTCGACCGCGCCCGTGCCCGCTTCGGGTGTTATGCCAAATGTGACGGTCGTTCCCGCGTCCGAATACTTAGCGGCGTTTTGCACGATCACGCGCAGAGCCTGCTTCACGAGCGCGACATCGACGGACGCGTCGCAGCGCGGGTCGCTGGCAAACGCAGCGTCAAAAGCCAGCCGATATGTGTGCCCGGCATCAATCATCTGCGATTCCTCGCACACCTCGCCGACAAGTGCAGCCAGGTTGGTATTCACGCGCCGCAGCACGGTGCGGCCGGCATCTCCGCGTGCCAAAAACAGCAGTTGTTCCACGAGCTCCTGCATGTGCTCGCTTTCGGCCTTGAGCGAGGCGATGGACTCTGCCAGCACGGCCGGGTCGTCTTTGCCCCAGCGGTCGAGCATGTTTACGTAGCCCTGAATTACCGCGATGGGCGTGCGCAGCTCGTGACTCGCATCGTTGACAAAGCGCATCTGCTGCAGCTTGGCCTCTTGCATCTGGCGCAGCAGGCGGTTGAGCGCGACCTCGATGCTCGCCAGGTCGGCGTCGCCAGTGGTGACGCTCGGCGAATCGACGCTTGCTCGCTCGATGGCCTGCTCCAGCGTTTCCATCTTGCCGCCGGAGAGCTGCATGCGGCCGAGCTCGTCCACGCGCAAAGCCAGGTCGTTGAGCGGTGCCATGGTGCGGCGTACGCGTCGGGCGCCGCCGAGCATGTTGAGCACGCTGATGACCTGCCAACCCACAACGACAAGGTAGAGAGGCCATAGCGTGACGAGGTCCTGCGCGAGGGGGAAGGTCTTGGTGGTACGCGCAAGCTCGACGGTATAGGTGAGCGTGGCCAGGTCCCAGCCGCGCGCGGGCGTCAGCGATATGCCGTGAACGGTGGCGCCGGGGATCCACCCCGCGGCAAACGCGCCGTCGGGCAGCGTCTGGTTGTATCCATAGACGAGGATTGCCGTCGCAATCACCACCAGCAGCAGATCGAGCCAGACGTAGCTCATTAGGCGGCGCCACATATAGCTCCAGTTGATGGCACGGGCGATGGAGGTGACGCGCTTGGCCTCGGCGTTACGCGCGGCAGACATAGCCCACCCCGCGCACGGTCTGGATGATGCGGGCGCCGCCAGCGTCCTCGATCTTGGCGCGTAGGTGCGCGATGTGCACGTCGACGTTGTTGGTGTCGCCCACGTATTCGTAGCCCAGCGCCTCGTGCGCGATGCGCTCGCGTGTGAGTACGGTCTCGGCATGCGCCATAAGCAGGGCGAGAACGTCGAACTCGCGGGCAGTCAGCACGATGGGCGAGCCGTCGACCGTGACTTCGCGGCGGTCGGGATCGAGCGTGACCGAGCCCGCGGTGAGTGCAGCGGGGGAGGGCACGGCAGAGGTCTTGGCCGAGTCGCCAGTCGGGGGTATCGCAGCGGCGCTCCCGACCGCGCCGCCCGCTATACCCGCCCCGGCGCCGGCGCCGCCAACGCCCGAAGCCGCCCGCACGGCCTCCGAGCGCTTCAGCGCCACGCGGATCCGTGCGAACAGCTCCTCGATCGCAAATGGCTTGGTCAGGTAATCGTCGGCGCCGGCATCGAGTCCGGCCACCTTGTCCATCACGGCATCGCGCGCGGTGACCATGATCACCGGCACATCCTTGTGCTTGCGTACACGCCGCAGCACCTCCATGCCGTTGAGCTGCGGCAGCAATACATCGAGCAGAATCAGATCGTAGTCGCGCTCCAGCGCCAGGTCCACGGCGGTACGGCCGTCGGCGGCGTGCTCCACCTGGTAGCCCTCGTGCTCCAGCTCGAGCGTCACAAAGCGGGCGATTTTCTCCTCGTCCTCTACGATCAGGATCCGTGCCATGCGTGCCCCCGTCTGCGATTACTTGTCGTCGTTCAGATTTTGCTTGATGCCGTCCGCGGCGTCGGCGGCGTGATCCATCAGGTTGTTGATGCTGCCGGGCACGTCGCCGTCGCTATCGATGCGGTAGCGCATACCAAAGAACAGGCCAAGCAGCATCAGCCATATCGTGGCGCCCCAGGCAAACAGCGCGACGATGGGGATCAGGATGGGGATGTTGAGGATGATCGCATCGCGGCGCGTGGCGATAAACTTGGTGTCCAGGCTCAGACGGAAGAGCTTTTTGAGGTACTCCCACACGCTGTCCATCTTCTTGGAGAAGTCGGTCTTTTCGCTCGACTTCTCGTAGGCGGCCTGCGCGGCGACCATCTCGGCAGAGGGCTCATCGACCGGCGCGGACTCGGTGGCGGCATGCGCCGATGTGGTCTGGGTCTTGCCCTGCGACTCGAGCCAAATGATGGCATCAAGGACGTTGCCGCCGGCGGCGTCGAGCGCTGCCTTGGCATCGGTGTAGCTCACGTTGCACTTGGTGCGGATGGTTTCAACTTTTTCGAGGTCGTCCATGACCTGTCCTTTCGTTCGATGGGCGCGACGCCGGGCGATCTGCCCGGGCGCGAGCGTTGCGTTCGGCGGCCTGCGTTGCGCGGCGCCGCCCCGCCCTTGGTCGAACTCTATAGTGCAGGTTATAGATTAAGCGATTCTTGAGCCAAGATTAATGTTGGATGAGTTTTTGGGTGGCGGTGGGGAAGGGCAGAAAAGGCAGGTTTTGCGGGGCGTGAAGGAGGGGCGGTCTGATCTTTGGGACAGCTGATAGCGAGGTCTAATACTTTTCCGAGATGTGAACGAGTGAAAACGGACCCCCGAAGCATCGACACTTTAGAGGTGCCGCTTCCTGCGGTTTTAATGCCGAAATCCTGCGATTTTGCCGCCGAAAGGTGCGGATGTTTCAGGGGTCCAAAAACAGCCGTTCACTTCGCGGAAAAGTATTAGACCTCAATAGCGGGGGATGGGGTGCCGGTAGCAAAGCGGCGTCAAGGGTTGGTCGTGCAGGCGGTTTCTCCATTGATGTCCGCACGACATGTGACACTTTCCCTGCCGCCCTGCTCTGCCGCGGCGGCATGCATCTGAACGACGGTCCTCTAAGGAGTTCGATATCGATGAGTGACAACACCAAACATCTCGCAAAGAAGTGCGTCAAGGACGCGGGGCCGTGCCTCGTGCTGTGCCTTGCCGGCGCAGCGGTCGCGCTGCTGGCTGTTCTGGGGCCGTTCGACATGCTTCGAAGCGCCAGCTCTCTGCACGTTTGCATGGCCCTTGCCGGCGCCATGATGACCGGTGGCGTGCTCGATCTGGTTTTTTGGGTACTCGACCCGTTTGGATGGAAGAACGAGGGGTAAGCCCTAAGGGATGGAAGGGCTGGAACGGTTGGCTTAGTGATCGTGCAGAATGTGGCTAGCGACTTACAGGGGAGTGGTGATCCGATGACGGTCTATGTGACGGGCGATATTCACGGCGGCCTCGACATGCAAAAGCTGCGCGATTGGGAGCTTGGGGATAGTCTGACGAGCGACGACTATCTAATCGTCGCGGGCGACTTTGGCTTTCCGTGGGATTTCTCTGCCGAGGAGTGCGCTGATATCGCCTGGCTGGAATCGCGTCCCTATACCGTACTGTTTGTCGACGGCAACCACGAGCGTTTCGATCACTGGGCAGAGCGCCCCATGGAGTTGTGGCACGGTGGGCTGACGCAGCGCCTGTCGGATGCCTCTCCCATACGGCGTCTGGCGCGTGCCGAGATTTTTGAGCTCGATGACTCAACGATCTTTACTATGGGCGGTGCCGCGAGCGTGGACAAGGAATACCGCATACCGTATTCCAGCTGGTGGCCACAGGAGCTGCCGGACGAGCGCAACTTTGAGGAGGCGCGGGCAAAGCTCGACAGCGTGGGCTGGAAGGTCGACTACGTGATCACCCACACCTGCTCTACGCGCATGCTTTCGCCCACGCTTTATCCGGCACCCGGCTGGAATTACCCCGCCGTTGATCAGCTCACGGCATTTTTCGATGAGCTGGAAGACCACTTGGATTACAAACGCTGGTACTACGGGCATTTCCATCGGGATGCCAACCCGGCCGAACGCCACACCGTGCTCTACGACTGCATCGTTCGCCTGGGTGACGAACTCCAGCCCTGGGATGTTGCGTAGAGGCGCGGTGGCTGGCTACTCGACCGTTACAGTGATGTTCTCCCGGTGCGCGCGGATGACATCCCAGCCAAAGTGCTCGACCAACTGCTCGGCGGTACGCGGCGTGGTGTCCGGCGCGATGCCCGTTTGCCCGGCGAGCCAGCCCAGCAGTGCCTCGGGCGTGCCAAACCGGGCGCGTAGTTCGCCCAGGTCCAGATCGCGGTCGCGCTTGGAAAGGCGGCGGCCGTCCGGCGACATGAGCAGCGGAATGTGCGCGTAGTGCGGCGTGGGAAGTCCCAGCAGATGCTGCAGGTAGATTTGGCGCGGCGTGGAGCCCAGCAGGTCGCATCCGCGCACGACCTCGGTGACGCCCATGGCGGCGTCATCGACCACCACGGCTAGCTGATAGGCAAACACGCCGTCGCTGCGGCGCACCAAAAAGTCGCCGCATTCGGTGGCGAGCGCCTCGCATTGGGCACCATACGTGCGGTCCACAAATTCGACCACATCGTCTGCGAGGTCGTCGACGGCGGGCACGCGCAGGCGCGTGGCCGGAGCGCGCAGGATGCTGCGGCGGGCAACCTCCTCGGCAGAAAGGCCTCGGCAGGCGCCGCGATAGATGGGCGTGCCGTCGCTGGCGTGCGGTGCGCTCGCGGCGTGGAGCTCGGCGCGCGTGCAAAAGCAGGGGTAGGTGAGGCCGGCGTCTTGCAGCTGGTGCAGGGCGTCCTCGTACAAGTCCAGGCGATCGTGCTGGTAGTAGGGGCCTTCGTCCCACTCAAGCCCCAGCCAGGCCAGGTCGTCAATCAGTTGAGCGGCAAGTTCCGGACGCTTGCAGCGATCGTCCAGGTCCTCGATGCGCAGTACGATGCGGCCGTCCTGCCTGCGGGCCGAAAGCCACGCGCACAGGCAACTGAACACGTTGCCCAGGTGCATGCGGCCCGAGGGCGACGGGGCAAAGCGGCCCACGACGGGCGCGGGGGCAGAGGCGGGCGGCATCGCTGGCGCGTCCGCGGCGTGTGTTGCTATGTTGCGTGCGTTGATATCCATGCGGACGAGTATAGCGCGGGGCGCGGTGGGGGAGACGCTGCCGTGGCCTGCAAGTTGCCGAGGCCGCGCGTTGCGCGTGCCGGACCACCGGCTCGACAGCTCGATCGCCGCCCGCCAGCCCAACCCCTCAGACGACAGAAACCCCGGCAGCTCTTCGCAACTGCCGGGGTTTCCGCGGAAAAGGGGGACATGATCCTCGAGCGAACGGCAAAGGGGCAAACCGTTTTCGCTCAACTGTTTTATGCCCCTTGCCCGCGGGCTCAATCAGAGCGCGTCGCAGCAACACAAAGCCACTACACCTGTGACGGAGCTGTGAAATGGTATCTATCGTTGGCGCATGCCATGCCAAAGAGTGTCCCTAACGGCTAGTCATTTAAGAACGTCCCCAATGACTAGCTGCTGGCGGCGGGCGTGACTTTCATCCCGTTTGGCGCTCCGGTCGCCTAGATATTCGTCATGTGTGTCCGTAAACGTGGGACAATGGCGCTGTTGGTATCACAGACAAAGGATGTGCCTATGAACGCCCCCGTTGCCAAGACCTGTCGGCAGCGCCGCCTATTCGCGCGATTCGCTTCCGTCTGCGCACTCGTCGCGCTTGCGTTGTTGCTGCTGCCTGCCGCCGCACACGCCGACGGCTACTCCATGAGCCAAACCTACATCGGCGCCACGGTTGAGGCCGATGGATCGCTGACCGTTGTCGAGGGACGCCAGTTTGATTTCGACGACGACATCAACGGCGTGTTTTGGGAGATCAATACGGGCACCAACCAGCAGGGCGGCGCGGCGGGCGTCGACGTGCTGAGTGTCGAGGAAGAGGACACCGCGTTTAACAAAGTCGATAGCGCGAACAAGGGCGACTCTGGCGTCTACACGGTCGAGCAGACCGGTGACGGCGTAAAGATCAAGGTATTCAGCCCCCACGAGAGCGGCGACAGCGCAATCTATTACGTGAGCTACACCATGACCGGTGCGGTCATGAACTGGGCCGATACCGCCGAGCTCTACTGGAAGTTCGTGGGTGACGGCTGGTCCGCGGATTCCGATGACGTCGAGATGGAAGTGTACTTCGCAAATGCTGCTGCCGGGACGGCGGCCGTCAAGGGCGATAACTTTCGCGCATGGGGCCACGGTCCGCTGACGGGCGATGTGTCACTCGATGAGGACGAGCCCATGGTCACCTATACCATTCCCTGCGTGCATCAGGGCGAATTCGCCGAGGCGCGCATCGCCTTCCCCAGCGACTGGGTGCCATGGCTTTCCGCTTCAAGTGAGGAGCGCATGTCAACGATCCTGAGCGAAGAGAAAGAATGGGCCGACGAGGCTAACGCCCGCCGCGCTCACGCTCGCATGATTGCCAATGCACTTGCCGTGCTAAGTGTTGTCGCGGCGGTGGCCTTTACCGGCACAATCGTTGTGCTCAAGCTGCGTCGCCGCAAGCCCAAGCCGCTTTTCCAGGACGAATATTTCCGCGATGTGCCTTCGGCCGACCATCCCGCCGTGCTTTCGGCCCTCATGAGCTGGAACGAGGTACCCGATCAGGCATATATCGCCACGCTCATGAAGCTCACTGACGACCGTGTGATCAAGCTGGAGCAGGCGACCGTGACTAAGGCTAAGAAGGGCCTGCTGGGGCGTGAAAAAGAAGAGCAGACGTATCGCGTGACGGTGAGTGATGCAGGCTGGAAGTTGGCCAAGGGCATTGACCACATGGTGCTCAAGGTCTTCTTTGCCGGTGCTAAGCCCGACGAGAACGGCGATCGCTCGCGCACGTTTGACGAGCTGCAGCACTACGTCAAGCAGCACGCTACGCCCGTGGGCGACAAGCTCGAGGACTATCAGAACACCGTTAAGGGCAAGTTGGCCGATAGCGAGTACGTTGCCTCGGACGGCATTGTCGCAATGGTGTTCTGCCTGGTTCTTGGTATTCTGATCGCCTTTGTTCCCATGGGATCCATTTTCTTTACCGACGGCGCACAGGCGAACATTATCGCCGCGGTTATCTCGGTGCCGATTGTGCTGGTGGGTATTGGCGTGGGCCTTACGTTCCGCCGCTTTACGCCGGAAGGTGCCGAGGTAGCGGCCCGCTGCAAGGCGCTCAAGCATTGGCTCGAGGACTTCACGCGCCTAAAGGAAGCCGTCCCGGGCGATCTGGTGCTGTGGAACAAGCTGCTGGTGATGGGCGTGGCGCTGGGTGTTTCCAAGGAAGTGCTGCGTCAGCTTGCCGAGGCCGTGCCGCCCGAGGTGCGCGAGGCCGACGGCTTCTATGACAATTATCCCTGCTACTGGTGGTACTACCATCATTACGGTATCGAGTCTCCGCTCGATTCGTTCGATGACGTGTATCACGAGAACATCCGTGAGCTGGCGTCGAGCTCCGACAGCTCGGGCGGCGGCGGAGGCGGCGGCTTCTCTGGCGGCGGAGGCGGCGGCGTCGGCGGAGGCGGCGGCGGAACGTTCTAGCGCGCTCTGATTTTTGGGATGGATCTTCTCCGGCGACTGTTGGCGGAAAATCTATCCCATTTTTATGCTTTGAAATGGGTCTATCTTTCCGTTACGGATCCCCACACAGGGGGCAGTGGGCAAAAAATGCCAAATATGAGTACTGTTGCCATTATAGTGACATATATTTGCACTAAATAATGGGCTCCTAATGAGATTATCTCTCGTTAGGGGCCCATTTTATTGAACATTTGTGGAAATACGTCAGCTCGCCTGACTGGCTGCTATGTCTAAAAGCCTCTAAAATGCCCCAAATCGCTGCTACTAAAAAGGTAACGGTACTCATATTTGATGTTTTTTGCCCACAGCTATTTGCAGACCCCTCTATAGGGCGACGCCAACGAGGGTTTCGTCGACTGTGCTACCCAAGAATGTCCCCAACGACTAGGTGCGGTTGCTGCCAAGGAGTGTCCCGGGGTGCCGGCACAAAAGGAACGTCCCTAACTGCCGGGTTTAGGCTGTTAGATCGAGTTCGTAGAGGAAGCTTTCGCGCGGCATGGCGTGGCGGCGTTCCTCGCGGTTGGCGCGGTGCGTGGCGGTGCGCTTAAAGCCGTGCAGTTCGTAGAACTTCCACGAGCAGTTGGAATCGGTGTACAGGTGTGCGCTGGTCGCCCCGCACGAGGACAGATGCGAGATTGCGGCGTCGAGCAGCACCGATCCCACGCCCAGGCCGTGGACGTCAGGGTCGACGGCGAGCAGCGTGACCTCGTTGTCATGCGGCAGCGGGCTTTTCTCGAGCAGGCGGTTGTTGGTTCGAATGGTGGCGCGCACAAATGAGAGATACTCGGCGCACGATTCGGGTTCTAGCTCACGCATCTGCGACAGCAGTGCACGCTCAGTATCCATCCAATGTTCCCTGACGGCGGCGCCGGAGCTCTGTCCCGCACGCGCAAGCGAAATGCCGCGTGCCTCGCCATCTATAACTGCAACCTGCGAAAACGTCGAGGAAGAAAGGCAGTAGGCAAGGTCGCACGCGGCTTCGAGGCGGTTGTACTCATCGTTATCCGAGTTGTTGTGCCAAAGCTGCTGCATGATCAGCGCGATGGCGTCGAAATCTTCGGTGTCAAACGGTCGGTAGAGAACCCGCGAGACCATGGTGCCTCTTTCTATTGCGGATGCATATCGAGCACAGTTCTACCACGCCATTGGCATCTAATTATGGTGCCCCTGTGTTCCATCAACTCACCGTGCCCAGTGGCGCTCCTGCAACCCCCGCTCGCAAACTTTTTCTGCACAGCCGTACGTTGCGGGGTGCAACGTCGCGCTCGATGCGCTACATTGAATCAGTATTTTCAATGCCGCTGCGCGAGCGCTGCAGATCGACGTATCACCGACTCACAGAGCACGGCGGCGTACCAGACAGGAGGACTGCATGGGATCTGATGTGAAGATCGCACGCGCGTTGATCTCGGTTACCGATAAGACGGGCGTCGTCGATTTCGCACGGACGCTGGTTGACGACTTTGGCGTCGAGATCATCTCTACGGGCGGCACGGCTCGTGCCATCGAGGACGCGGGCGTTCCCGTAACTCCCATCGAGGAGTTCACGGGCTATCCCGAGATGATGGACGGCCGCGTCAAGACGCTGCACCCCAAGGTTCACGGTGCGCTGCTGGCCCGTCGCGATTCCGAGCAGCACATGCAGGAGGCCGCTCAGCACGGCATTAAGCTGATCGACCTGGTCGTCGTCAACCTGTACGAGTTCGAGAAGACCGTCGCCAACCCCGAGGTCACCTTTGCGGATGCCATCGAGCACATCGATATCGGTGGCCCCTCCATGCTGCGATCTGCCGCCAAGAACGCCGCGAGCGTTACCGTCATCTCCGACCCGGCCGACTATAATGCCGTCCTGGCCGAGATGCGCGAGACCGGTGGCTGCACCACGCTTTCCACCCGTCGTCGTCTGCAGGTGAAGGTCTACCAGACCACCGCCGCCTACGACACGGCCATCTCCCGTTGGCTTGCCGCCCAGGCAAGCGACGTGGCGGACACCTCTGCCAAGCTCGAGATCTCGCTGGAGAAGGTCGACGACCTGCGCTATGGCGAGAATCCTCAGCAGAAGGCCACGGTCTACCGCTTTGCCGAGGGCTGCGAGAACACCGCGAGCTCGCAGTTCCCGCTCGTGGACTCCGAGCAGATCCAGGGCAAGCCGCTCAGCTACAACAACTATCTGGATGCCGATGCTGCCTGGAACCTGGTCCGCGAGTTCGACGAGCCGGCCTGCGTGATCCTCAAGCACCAGAACCCCTGCGGTTCCGCCGTTGCCGAGGACATCACGGCCGCCTACGACCGCGCCTTCGCCTGCGATCCCAAGAGCGCCTTTGGCGGCATCATCGCCTGCAACCGCGAGGTCCCTTACGAGCTCGTTGAGCATTTTGCCGACGAGAACAAGCAGTTCGTCGAGGTCATCATCGCTCCGAGCTACACCGCCGAGGCGCTCGAGCGCATGGCCAAGCGCCCCAACCTGCGCGTGCTGGCTACCGGCGGCGTGGACCACGGCGCCAAGGTGGAGCTGCGCTCCGTCGACGGCGGCATGCTGGTGCAGGAAGTCGACCACGTGACCGAGGATCCCGCGACCTTTACGTTCCCCACCGACCGCAAGCCCACCGACGCCGAGATGGCCGAGCTCGAGTTTGCCTGGAAGGTCTGCAAGGGCGTTAAGTCCAACGCCATCCTGGTCTCCAAGGGCAAGGCCGGCATTGGCATGGGCCCGGGTCAGCCTAACCGCGTTGACTCTGCGCTACTTGCCTGCGAGCGCGCCGAGGACTTCTGCGAGCGCGAGGGCGTGGAGAAGGGCGGCTTTGCCTGTGCAAGCGACGCGTTCTTCCCGTTCCGCGACAACGTCGACGTGCTTGCTGCACACGGCGTGACCTGCATCATCCAGCCCGGCGGCTCCAAGCGCGACGACGAAAGCATCCAGGCCTGCAACGAGCACAATATTGCTATGGTCTTTACCGGCGCCCGCCACTTTAGGCACTAAGTTTCGCCCCGAAACAAAATAATCTCTGCAAAAGACGGTCGCTCCGTTTGGAGGGCCGTCTTTTTGGTATAAGAGGACGGAATGACTAACACGAAAGGTATGACCATGCCCCAGATTGATGATGCCGAGCTGTTTGGCAATGCCGAGGATCAGCGTGCGTACGAGGACTTTTGCGCCAATCAGGAAGCGGTCGAGAAGTTTACGCTCGACAAGCCCGCGCTTGTCTGCCGTTGGCGCATGTCCAACAAAAAGGTGCCCATGCTCAACCGCCACATTCGCGCACTATCCGAGCGCCTAGTGCAGGGCGAGCCGCTTACCCATAACATGCTCAGCTGGGCCAAACAGCACGTTGAGTGGTCGCTTGCCGAGGGCGATTACGCCGCGCACGACGGCGTGCTCATGCTGGTGATCGACATCAACGGCAATGCCGCCATGACGGTGGGGGAGTACGAGCCGCTCGCCGATACGTCGGCCAAGGCGCTGCGTGCCCGTTCCGCCGAGGCTCGCTCCGAGGCCGACGAGACCGGCGTGGCGCCCGAGCTGCTCGCCGCCGTCAACAACGGCGAGCTTGCCTTTGTGGCGCCGGCGGACGAGTGCCTGTGTGGCACGGCGACGCTCATTGAGCAGCTGGCCCAGACCAAGGGCATCCCGGTCACGCGCGTAGACATTCCCGCGCAGCTCAAGGGCGCCCTGTTTCTGGTGAGCGACGAACACGGCGTGGTCCCCGCAACCGAGACGGACGCCGCCGAGGCCGACGCCGCCACGGTCGCCTTCTTCGCCGACGGCTACGAAAAGCTCCGTGCCCGCCGCTAAATGATTTTTCTGGGACGGGGATTATATAATCATTTGATTCTCGCGCCCGTTGCGAGCGAGGGACGAGCCAAGCGCTTTCGTTTGCGAACAGTTCTGTCACCTTGGTGCCGCGTGAGGTGCGTACCTGCGGCTTCGCGGTCATAATGGGACAAGACAACCAAGAGGGGGAGCGGAATCCATGGCGCTAATCTATGTCGTTGAGGACGACGAGCCTATCCGTCGCGAACTTGCCGACATCCTTGCCCGTGCTGGTTTTGAGGTCGAGGCCTGCGAATCGTTCGAACATGTCTCGCGCGATATCCTTGCTGCCGCGCCCGACCTGGTGCTGCTCGACCTCACGCTTCCCGTCAAGGACGGCCAGCATATCTGCCATGAGGTCCGTCGCGAATCCGAGGTCCCCATCATCGTGCTTACCTCGCGCTCGACCGAGATCGACGAGGTCATGGCCATGACGCTCGGCGCGGACGACTTTGTGCCCAAGCCCTACAGCGCTCGCGTGCTCGTGGCTCGTATCAATGCCCTGCTGCGCCGCACCACGGCTGCCGGTGAGCGCAGCACGCTCATCCACAAGGGACTGGAACTCGACCTCGCTCGCTCCACGGTCACCAACACGGCAACTGGTACCGGCACCGAGCTCACCAAAAACGAGCTGCGTATCCTTTCGCTGCTCTTGGGTCGCGCGGGCAAGATCGTCTCGCGATCGGCCATCATGCAGGACCTGTGGGACTCCGATGCCTTCGTGGACGACAACACGCTTACCGTCAACATCAATCGCCTGCGCGCCACGCTCGAAAAAATCGGCATCAAGGGGTATCTGACCACGCATCGCGGCCAGGGCTATTCGGTCTAGGTGCCAGGTATGTCGTTTGCCAAATTCTTCAAAGACGCGCTGCTTCCCGTCGCCGTGTGGACCTGCGGCGTGCTGCTGAGCTGCTTTGTACTGACGGTCGCCGGTGCTCCCGTTTCCATCGTGGTCGTGGCAGTCGGCGTGTCCTTTGTCTTTGGCATGCTCGGCATTGTGATCGAGTATGCGCGACGTCGTCGTTTTCTGCATCAGCTGGAGCGCGCGGCCGAGGAGCTGGAAAGCCCCGCATGGGTGCAGGAGATGGTCCAGTGTCCGACGTATGCCGAGGGCGAGCTCGAGTACGAGGTCTTGCGCCGGGTGGGCAAAGCTGCTTGCGACGAGGTTGCCGAAGGCCGGCGTCAGACCGATGACTATCGCGACTATATCGAGAGCTGGGTACACGAGGCCAAACTGCCCTTGGCGGCGGCCCATCTGATCTTGGAAAACCTGGACGGCAGCGAAGACGATCCGACGCGCGTGGACGACCTGGCACGCGAGCTTGCCCGCGTGGAGCGCTATATCGACCAGGCGCTGTACTATGCGCGCTCGGAAGTTGTGGAGCGCGACTACCTGATTCGCCGCTGGGATCTTAAGACCTTGGTGACGGGTGCGATTAAGGCCAACGCACGCGAGCTCATTGCGGCGCACGTGGCGCCGGTGTGCGAGAACCTCGACTTCGAGGTGTTCACCGACGAGAAATGGCTCGAGTTTATTCTGGGCCAGCTCATTCAGAACAGCATTAAATATGCGCGCGAGGATGGCGCAAAGATCGTGTTTTCGGGCGCGTTGTTGGACGAGGGCCTGGCAAGCGAGCGCATCGAACTCACCGTCGCGGACAACGGCTGCGGCGTGAGCGCGGCCGACCTGCCGCGCGTGTTCGAGAAGGGCTTTACCGGCGACAACGGCCGCACCACCAAGCGCGCAACGGGCATCGGCCTCTACTTGGTGGCGCGTCTGTGCTCCAAGATGGGCATCGACGTCACCGCGGCATCGGAACCGGGCGAAGGCTTCGTCGTCACGTTCGCCTTCTCAACCAACAAGTTCCAATATTTCGAGTAGCGCACGCGGCAGACGTCTGCCCAAACAAAAACGTGCCGCCTCAAACAAAACGTGCCGCCCCAACCGGGGCGGCACGCCATCTTTCTATTCAGCCAACTCGTTGAAGTACGGTGACGAAGGCGCAAGGCCGGGAGGGGTTATCTAAGCCGACATCCCGCAGCCGCGAAGCGGCGAGGACGTGCCCGTGTAAACCCCGCAGGCCCCGCGGCCGGTGGGAGCAACGCTACTTCACGACCAGAATGTCGCAATCCGTATTACGCAGCAGGAACGTCGAAATCGAACCCAGGAGTGCGTACTTAATCGAGGACAGACCGCGGGCACCGCAGAGCACCAGATCGGGCTTGACCACGTCGAGCATCTCGTCCTTCAACGTCTCACGAATACGACCGGCGCGAATCATGACTTCGACCTCGGGGATATCGGGATTAGCCTTGGCCTCCTCGAGTTGCTTCGCGATGGAGTTGTTAAAGGCCTCCTCCAAGCCGTTGACTAAGTCGACCGGGTAAGCTCCCGCGCTCTCGAGCGCTGTGGAGTCGATCACGTGACCGATAATCAGCTTTGCGCCGTTGTTTGCGGCCACTTTGATGGCGCGTGCGAGCACGAAATCCTGCTGCTCAGTACCGTCGAGTGAAACAAATACCTTGGTGTAGCCCTCGTTCATGGTTTCCTCCTTGGTCTATCGCACGGGCGCGGGGCTCGTGCGTCGGGCGGCCACGGGTGCGCGGACCGCCGGACACTTTATCTTGTTGCAGTTATACCCAAGGATTTCGGTTTGACCGCCTGCAATTCTGTGAACGGACGAGATTTTTGGTAAGGGTTGGCATTTGCGCGTCGCCAACGGTTGATAATGGGACATCGCCCGCACCGTCCGCAGAAACATCTATCGGCGGGTGTTAAACGAGGGGGTCCCTTTGGATATTATCGAGCTTCTAAAATCTGCCTTCATGGGCCTGGTCGAGGGCATTACCGAATGGCTGCCCGTTTCGTCGACGGGCCACATGATCCTGGTGGACGAGTTCGTCAAGATGAACGTGAGCGAGACGTTCTGGAACATGTTCCTGGTCGTGATTCAGCTTGGCGCCATATTGGCCGTCTGTGTGCTGTTCTTCTACGACCTCAACCCGTTCTCGCCCAGCAAGGGCAAGGAGGGTCGTCGCGACACATGGGTACTGTGGGGCAAGATTGTGCTCGGCTGTATTCCCGCTGCGGCGATTGGCCTGCCGCTCAACGACTGGATGGAGGAGCATTTCTATAATGCTCCCGTCGTGGCGCTGGCGCTCATTGTGTACGGCGTGCTGTTTATCGTGATCGAGAACTGGCGCGCGAACAAGCGCGACCAGGCCGCTCTTGCCGGCTCGTTTGGTTCGCGTGCCGTGGTGGCGGGCGGGCGTCCCGCCGGTGCACACTTTGCGGCGCCTGCTGCGGCTGCCGCCGAGGATTCGGGCAACGATGACGAAGACCTCGACTTTGGCTCCATTGCGACGCTTGAGGACTTAAGCTGGAAGACCGCGCTGGGCATTGGCTGCTTCCAGATTTTGTCGCTGGTTCCGGGCACATCGCGTTCCGGCTCCACCATCATCGGCGGCCTGCTGCTGGGCTGCACACGCTCGGTGGCGTCTAAGTTCACGTTCTTCCTGGCCATTCCCGTCATGTTTGGCGCGAGCGCGCTCAAGCTGGTCAAGTACTTCGTTAAGGGCGGTACCTTCGGCACCAACGAGATCGCCATCCTGGGCGTGGGCTGCATCGTCGCCTTCGTGGTTTCGCTTATCGCCATCAAGTGGCTCATGGGCTTCGTCCGCCGTCACGACTTTAAATGTTTCGGCGTCTACCGCATTGTCCTGGGTATCGTGGTGCTTGCGTACTTCTTCGTCCTGGAGCCTATGCTCGGCCTGTAACTTGGTTGACGCTGCGCGGCGGCCAGAGCGACAACTTGTCATTCAAAGAGGGTGGCGTGACCAAAAGGTCTATGCCGCCCTCTTTTCATGTCAATTTGTTCGCTCTGGCAGCCGCTCGCTACCGTTGCCATGACATCGGTGACTCCGTGATTGGTGCATTGGGGTCAGGTTACTTTGCAGCAACATGGTGCAGACTAACCTGCCCCCATTGCGCCAAATCCGCTGGGGCGGGCTCGATGGCAGCGCGCGGAGTCGTGGTGTGATTTGCGTCGGTGTCCGCGCGGCTCGGTATACTGGTACGGCTCAAACTATGGCGCTGCCCGCAGGCGCGCCGTCCGTCAGATGAGGAGTCGCCCATGACCCAGCCCTTGCCCTGGGAAAAGAATGCCGCGGTACCCGTGCCGCCCGCACCGGCACCCGTGCCGCTTGATGCATACACTGCCCCCGCTGCGCCGGAGCCCGAGCTCGTCCCGCTCGACATCTACGATGCTCCCGCACCGGCACCCAAGCCCGCTAAGCCGCTCGTCGACATCGACAGCCTTAACCCCGCCCAGCGCGAGGCCGTCCTGACGACCGAGGGTCCGTTGCTGGTCCTTGCCGGTGCTGGCTCGGGCAAGACCCGCGTCCTGACCTTCCGCATCGCCCATATGCTCGGCGACCTGGGTGTTAAGCCCTGGCAGATCCTTGCCATCACGTTTACCAACAAGGCCGCGGCCGAGATGCGCGAGCGTCTGGCGGCACTTATTCCCAGCGGTACCCGTGGCATGTGGGTGTGCACCTTCCATGCCATGTGCGTGCGCATGCTGCGCGAGGACGCCGACCTGCTGGGCTATACCGGTCAGTTCACCATCTACGATGACGACGATTCCAAGCGCATGGTGCGCGACATTATGCAGGCACTCGGTATCGAGCAAAAGCAGTTCCCCATCAACATGATCCGCAGCAAGATCAGTTCGGCCAAAAACGCCATGATCGGGCCCGAGGACATGCTCAAATCTGCCGATAGCCCCAACGATAAAAAGGCCGCACAGGTCTATATGGAGCTGGAGCGTCGCCTGCGCGCCGCCAACGCGATGGACTTCGATGACCTGCTCGTGCGCACGCTCGAGCTGCTGCGCACCCGCCCCGAGGTGCTCGACAAGTACCAGGAGCGCTTCCGCTACATTAGCGTCGACGAGTATCAGGACACCAACCACGTCCAGTACGAGATCGCCAACCTGCTGGCCGCCAAGTACCAAAACCTCATGGTCGTAGGCGACGATGACCAGTCCATTTATAGCTGGCGCGGCGCCGACATCACCAACATCCTGGACTTTGAGAAGGACTTTAAAAACTGCAAGACCGTCAAGCTGGAGCAGAACTATCGCTCCACGGGTCACATCCTGAGCGCCGCCAACGCCGTTGTTCGCCACAACTCGCAGCGCAAGGACAAGCGTCTGTTTACGGCCGAGGGCGATGGCGAGAAGATTCAGGCCTTCCAAGCGAGCGATGAGCGCGACGAGGGCCGCTGGATTGCCGGCGAGATCGAAAAGCTGCACTCCAAGGGCACGAGCTACGACGACATCGCCGTGTTCTATCGCACCAACGCCCAGTCGCGTATCCTCGAAGATATGTTCCTGCGCGCGGGCGTGCCCTACAAGATCGTCGGCGGCACGCGATTCTTCGACCGTGCCGAGATCCGCGACGTCATGGCCTACCTCAAGATGATCGTGAACCCGGCCGACGAGATGAGCGTCAAGCGCGTCATCAACACGCCGCGCCGCGGCATCGGCTCCACCTCGATTCAAAAGATTGAGCAGCTGGCACGCGACAACCGCTGCTCGTTCTTCCAAGCCTGTGAGATTGCGACGGCCGAGACGGGCATGTTTAGCGCCAAGGTGCGCAACGGCCTGTCGAGCTTTGTGGCGCTGGTGCGCGAGGGCCGGCGCATGGACGGCGAGCTCAAGGACGTCGTCGAGATGATTGTCGACAAGACGGGCCTGCTGCAGGCCTTCCGCGCCGAGGGCACCATGGAGTCCGAGAGCCGCGCCGAGAACATCCAGGAATTCCTGGGCGTTGCGGCGGAATTTGAGGAGACGCACGAGGATATCGAAGGCACGCTCGAGAGCTTGGAAGAGCTGCGTGCGGCCGGTGTTGCCGATGTGCCTGCCGACGCTGAGCCCGAGCCCGTTGTGGTGAGCGCACCTGCGCCCGAGCCTGACCCGTCTGCGCCCGCGTCTTCGTTTGAGGCGCTTGTCGGCGCCCGTGACGCCGCGGGCTCCAATCCGCTCGATAGTTTGGCCGCCCCGGCGCTTTCTCCGCAAGATGCTCTGGCCGCCGCCATCGCGGGCAACGCGTATGCCGCGCCGACAGAGCTGCCCGCCGGTGCCGTGCATGCCGACGAGATCGAGCGCACCTACGGCCCGCTCACCTGTAAGGCGTTGCCTGCACTCATGGAGTGGCTGGCTCTGCGCTCCGACTTGGATTCTCTGGCCGGCGAGACGCATGCCATCACCATGATGACCATTCACTCCGCCAAGGGCTTGGAGTTCCCCGCGGTGTTCGTGGCCGGCATGGAGGAAGGCATCTTCCCGCACGTGCACGACTTTGGCGGTAGTGACGATCCGGGCAAGCTCGAGGAGGAGCGTCGCTTGGCCTACGTCGCCATCACGCGTGCTCGCAAGCGCCTGTTCTTGACTTACGCCGCTACGCGCCGCACCTACGGCTCGACCTCTGCCAACCCGCGCTCGCGCTTCCTCAACGAGATTCCGTTTGAGGACATCGAGTTTAGCGGTATCGGTTCTGCCGGTTTTGAGGGCACGGGTTGGGAGAAGCGTGGCGACCGACACGGCACCTTTGGCTCGGGTATGGGCTCGGACATGTACGGCGGCAAGGTGTTTGGCTCGCATACGCGCTCGACCGGCGGTTCCGGTTCGCGCGGCGGATCGAGCTTTGACGATTTCTTTGGCGGCAGCAGTTACGGGACCGAGCGCCATCGTGGGGTTTCGCCTGACGCCGGCCGTGTTGCCTCGACTTTTGGTTCGGTCGCGTCGCGAGCCAAAAAGTCGTCGTCTAAGGTGTCCCCGACGGTGGAGCGCAAGGTCGATCGCGCCAGCGCATCGCAGGACTTTGCCGCGGGTGATACCGTGAGCCACAAGACCTTTGGCACGGGCACCGTGATCTCGGTCGCTGGAGACATGATCGAGGTTCAATTCGAAAAGACCGGCCAGACCAAAAAGCTTATGAAGGGATTCGCTCCGATCGTCAAGCTGAATGCCTAACTGCGAGGTTGACCGGGCGCGCCGGGGGCTTTGATCGCCTGCTCGGACAGTCCTGCTCGCACGGAGAGCACATTAAGTGCTCTCCGGCTCGTGCGGAACTCGCGATCGACCAAAGCCCCCGGCGCGCCCTCTTCCTTGTGGCGTTTTGGCCTGCAGCTTGCGAACGTCGCTCTGCTCGTTCGCTTTTTGGTCTGGAGAGCCGGGTGGGCTGATAAATAGATATGGCAAGGGACTCCTCCGTTGAAGAACGGGGGAGCCCCTTGTTGCGTTTTGGGTTGTTTCTGCGGCTTACAGATGGCTGATGATCAGCTCCATGGTGCCCTCGAGTTCAATCTTGTTCACGGTGGACGGCGCCAGTAGGTGACTGCCCTTGTGGACGGAGTCGCCGCAGACGGTGCCTTTGCCGTCGATGACCGAGAGGCACATGAAGGGCCAGCGCTGCTCCAGGGTCTTGCTGCCGTCCACGCGAACGCGGTCGACGGTGTAGCAGGGGTTGGACTCGAGCTCGGTCACGCCATTGACTTCGGGTGCGGTTACGGTGCCGTCGGTCGGGGCCTGCGCGTTAAAGTTGATACAGTCCAGGCTCTGCTCAATGTGCAGCGGGCGCAGTTTGCCGTCGGTGCCCGGGCGGTCGTAGTCGTACAGGCGATACGTCACGTCGCTCGACTGCTGCGTCTCCAGAATCAGCGTGCCGGTCTTGATGGCGTGAACGGTGCCGGAGTCGATTTGGAAAAAGTCGCCCTTGTGGATCGGCAGCACGTTGAGCATGTCGTCCCAGCGACCCTCTTCGATCATCTGCGCGGCCTCGGCACGGTCATGTGCGCGCTGGCCGACGATGATCGTGGCGCCGGGCTCGCAATCCAGCACGTACCAGCACTCGGTCTTGCCCAGGCTACCGTTCTCATGCTCGGCGGCGTACTCGTCGTTGGGGTGGATCTGGATCGACAGGTCGTCCTTGGCGTCCAGAATCTTAATGAGCAGCGGGAACTCCTTGCCCTCGCAGTTGCCAAAGAGCTCGCGATGCTCGGCCCACAGCCACGACAGCGTGTGGCCGGCGTACGGACCCTCGGCAATCTGGCAATCGCCGTTGGGGTGCGCCGAGATGGCCCAGCACTCACCGATGGGACCCTCGGGAATGTCATAGCCAAAGACGGTCTCCAGCTGGCGGCCGCCCCAAATCTTCTCGTGGAAGATCGGCGTGAGTTTAATCAAATCGGACATGTGCATACCCCCATCAGGTTGTGCAGGCACCTCGCGAAAAACGGCTCAAAGCGAGCACCTGCCGGATTACAAACTTAAGCCAACGTTACGTTGTGCAGCTCAAAGCGGTCGCCCACGTTGCGCGAAATCGAGTACTCAAACGCGGCGCCGCTGTCCAAAAAGCCAATCTGGTTGAGCTCGAGCAGGGGAGAGCCGGGCTTGGTGTTCAGGCGCTTGGCCTCTTCCTCGGTTGCCGCCACGGCACGAATGGTGCGGTGGAAGCTCGAGATCTTAAGCCCGCATTGCTCGCGGATATAGCTGTAGACCGACGCGTACAGGTCCTTTTTCTTCAGGCCCGGGATCAGCTCGAGCGGCATATAGGTGTACTCGATAACGATGGGCAGGCCATCGACCTCGCGTACGCGCACGATGTGATAGGCAAAGTCGTCTTCGGCCATTCCCAGCTGGGAGGCAACCTCTGCCGGCGGATTGACGATCGAGAAATCGTAGACCACCGAGGCAACCTTCTCACCGCGATGCTCGTAGGTAAAGCCCTGCGCGCGGTCGTTTCTGCCTTGGAAAAACGCTTTGCCGGGAAGCCCCGCGGTGTCCTTGACGTAGGTGCCCGATCCGCGACGGCTCGTGACCAAGCCTTCCTCGGTAATTTGCTCAATTGCTCGTTTGACGGTGATCTTGGAAACGCCATACAGCTCGCAGAACTCAACGACAGTGGGTAGCTTGTCGCCGGGCTTAAGGGCGCCATCCTCGATACTGCGACGAATATCCGCAGCTATTGACTCATATTTGGGAATCATGGAACCCCCTTTCTAACATGAATGCCTGTAAAAGAAAGTATACCTACTATAAAAGCATCTATATGGCTTTAATCAAAGAAGTTCGAGAAAGAAAAACAAAAAAGACGCTTTACATAAAAAATTAGAGCGCTATAGTTATAGATAACAAGCGAGATGCATGAGCATCGCCTGTACCGCTTGGAGACGGATTTGTTTTGGTGGGTCGGATATCCGGATAACCGGTGCGCGCCCGCGCCGGATTACCCGCCAAAGCAAACCCGCCTCCAATCGGAGGCTCAAAGACACGAAAGCGAGGACTTCGATGGCACAGTATCAGCTGCCCAGCGACTTTTTCTTTGGCGCGGCCATGTCCGGTCCGCAGACCGAGGGCCAGTGGAACCAGGGCGGCAAGCTCGAGAACCTGTGGGACACCTGGTCCATGCAGGATCTGGGCTCGTTCTATAACCGCGTGGGTTCCTATGCCGGTAACGACTTTATGGCCAAGTACAAGGACGACCTTCGCATCATGAAGGACCTGGGCCTGGATACCTATCGCACCTCCATCCAGTGGAGCCGCCTGCTCGATGCCGACGGCAACCTCAACGAGGAGGGTGCTGCGTGGTACCACGAGCTGTTCCGCGCTTCCCGCGAGGCAGGCCTGGAGCCGTTCGTCAACCTTTACCACTTCGATATGCCCACCTATCTCTTTGACCGTGGCGGTTGGGAGAGCCGCGAGGTCGTCGAGGCCTACGCGCATTACGCCGACGTCGCCTTCCGCGAGTTCGGTCAAGAGATCAAGTACTGGTTTACCTTTAACGAGCCCATCGTCGAGCCCGAGCAGCGCTACCAGGAGGGCGTGTGGTTCCCGCAGCTCCACGACTTCAACCGTGCTCGCACCGTGCAGTACCACATTTCGCTGGCGCACGCGCTGGCTGTTGCCAACTATCGCAAGGCCTATGACAAGGGCGCCGTTCGCGCCGATGCCAAGATCGGCATGATCAACTGCTTCACCCCGGTCTACACCAAGGAGAACCCCAGCGAGGCAGACCTCGAGGCCGTGCGTATGACCAGCGGCATCAACAATCGCTGGTGGCTCGACCTTATCACCAAGGGCGAGCTTCCCGCCGACGTGCTCGACAGCCTGGCCGAGGGCGGCGTCAAGCTTCCGTTCCGCGCCGGTGACCAGGAGATCCTCAAGCAGGGCGTCGTTGACTGGCTTGGCTGCAACTACTACCATCCCACGCGCGTCCAGGCGCCGGCGAGCAAGATCGACCAGTACGGTCTGCCGCACTTTGCCGACGAGTACGTGTGGCCCGATGCCGTCATGAACAAGAGCCGCGGCTGGGAGATTTACCCGAAGGGCCTCTACGACTTTGGCATGGACTGCACCAAGAACTATCCCGATCTTGAGTGGTTCGTCTCCGAGAACGGCATCGGCATCATGGACGAGTACAAGAATCGTGACGCCGAGGGAACCATTCAGGACGACTATCGCGTCGACTTTGTGCGCCAGCACCTTGAGTGGGTCGCCAAGGCCATTGACGAAGGGGCCAAGTGCCGCGGCTACCACTACTGGGCCGTCATTGACAACTGGTCCTGGGCAAATGCCTTCAAGAACCGTTATGGCTTTGTCGAGGTCGACCTCATGGACGGCTATCAGCGCCGTCTTAAGAAATCGGCAGCTTGGCTCAAGCAGGTCGCCACGACCCACGTGGTGGATTAGCGATCGGGCGCTCAGCCCCAAAACGGGCGCTCAGCCCCTGCGCAAACGCGCAATAACATTGGCACATCTGGTGGCAGAGGGCGACAGACCACCGTGCGCATAGGAAAAGGCCGGATTTGAAAGTTAGGAGCAATCATGGCCAGTGACAACGGAAAGAGCTTCCTCGACAAATTTGCCGAGGTCTCTGCGAAGGTGGGAAACCAGGTTCATCTGCGTTCCCTGCGCGATGCCTTCGCGACCATCACGCCGCTCTATATCCTTGCGGGTATCGCGGTTCTTATCAACAACGTCGTGTTCCCTCTGTTCCCGCTCGATGCGGCGGGCCTCGCCAACCTCCAGACCTGGGGCTCGGCAATCACCCTGGGCACCCTTAACGTGTCCGCCATTATCCTGGCCGGTCTGATTGGCTACAGCCTCGCCAAGAACGAGCGTTTCGATAACCCGCTTGCCTGCGTGGTTGTCGCTATCTCTGCCTTCGTCATCATGATGCCGCAGCAGATCACCGCCACCCTTGCCGCCACGAGCCCGCTTCTCACCGACAAGATCACCTCCGCCGAGGTCACCGGTGCCCTTTCGACCGCCAACACCGGTACCAACGGCCTGTTCTCGGCCATCATCATCGCCCTGCTCTCCACGACGCTCTTCATCAAGATCTCGGGCGTCGAGAAGCTCAAGGTCAAGCTGGGCGAGGGCGTACCTCCTGCGGTCTCCAACTCCTTCAACGTCATGATCCCAATGCTGCTCAACCTCTCGATCTTCGCTATCGCCTCGGCCCTGCTCGCCGTCTGCGCCGGCACCGACCTGTGCACCATCATCTCCACCTGCATCTCCAACCCGCTCAAGAGCATCATGAACGCCGGTCCGTGGGCTGTCATCCTCATCTACACCCTCGCCAACCTGCTGTTCTGCGTTGGTATTCACCAGTCCACCATCTCGGGCGCTACCGTCGAGCCGATCCTGACCATGCTCATCGTCGACAACATGGCTACCTTTGCCGCCGGCGGTACCATCCAGCCCGATCACTACATGAACATGCAGATCGTCAACAGCTTCGCCCTCATCGGCGGCTCGGGCTGCACCCTCATGCTGCTGCTCGACACCTTCCTGTTCTCCAAGAACAAGGCCTCCAAGACCGTTGCCAAGATGGCCATTCTGCCTGGCCTGTTCAACATCAACGAGCCGGTCATCTACGGTTACCCCATCGTGTACAACCTGCCGCTCATGATTCCGTTCGTGCTTCTTCCCGACCTGTTCATCGGTGTCACCTATGGCCTGACCTGCGCTGGCATCATCAGCCCCTGCATCGCTCAGGTGCCTTGGACCATGCCGCCCGTCATCAACGCCCTGCTTGCTACGGGCTTTGACTGGCGCGCCGGCGTGTGGCAGGCTCTGGAGCTGGTCATCGGCATGGCTGTCTACCTGCCCTTTATGAGGATCTCCGAGAAGGCCATCGCCAAGCAGGAGGCCCTCGCCGAGCAGAACGCCTAGCGTTTGTCCATTCCACCCTTGCGGGTACCGATGCTTGGTACCGGTACCCGTATCTCCTTTTTTGCCTAAACGTGCAAAACAGGGGAAAGATAACCACAAGGATTTATCCAGTTTGTCGTCTGCGCGCCGCGCAGTTATAAGGAGGAAACCATGAAGAAGATCATGCTTTGCTGCAATGCCGGCATGTCCACGAGTCTGCTGGTCCAGAAGATGCAGTCCGAGGTCGCGAGCCGTGGTCTGGACATCGAGGTCGAAGCCCGTCCTATGAATGAGGCCCACGATCACCTGGACGAGTGCGACATCCTGCTGCTCGGCCCGCAGATCGGCTACACCAAGGGCGACTTTGAGAAGGAGGCCGCCGGCCGTTTCCCGGTCGAGGTCATCAACATGGTCGACTATGGCCGCATGAACGCCGCCGGCATCATCGACCACTGCGTCAGCGTGATGGGCTAGGTGCAGCGCATGGAGGATATGAACGAACTGCAGATGACCTGCTTCGAGATCATCAGCTACGTCGGTACCGCCAAGAGCATGTACATCAACGCCGTGCAGAAGGCCAAGGAGGGCGATTTCGACGCCGCCGAGGAGCTCATTAAGCAGGGCGACGAGGCCTATAACGGCGGCCACGATGTTCACATGGGACTTCTTAAGAAGGAGGCCAATGGCGAGCGCAACGGCGAGGCCCCGCTGATTCTGCTGCACGCCGAGGACCAGATGGCCGGCACCGAGACCATGCGCGTCATGGCCACGGAGCTCATTGAGGTCCACAAACAGCTACAGGCACTCAAGGCCTAGCTGGCGTTTTCGCCGCGACGGATCGTGCGGTTCGCATGCAATCCAGTCCCTTTTGCAGGCGCCGGGAGTCTCCCTCTCCCGGCGCTTTTTGTTTGGCGAGTTGCTGAGCGTCATTGCTCGTTGAGCGGGCGGACGTTTCCCCAGATAAAACCTGCCAAAACAAACCTGTCCCTTTTTGGCGGGTTTTTGTCTTGAGAGCGGTACCATACAGGCAATGTTTAAACGAGAAAGGTGGGCTCTCATGGAACCTAAGCAGTACTACATCGGCATTGACGTCGGCGGCACTTCGGTTAAGGAGGGCCTGTTCGACGAGGACGGCAACCTGCTTGCCAAGGCCAGCGTGCCCACGCCTCCCATCGTCGACGCTGCGGGCTTTGCCGCGGTAACCGAGGCTATCGACCAGGTGGTCGCCAAGGCTCAGATTCCGCGCGCCTTTGTGGCGGGCATCGGCCTGGCCGTTCCGTGCCCCATTCCGGCTGCGGGCGATGCCAAGGTCAAGGCGAACATCTCCATCAACCTGCCCGAGCTTAAGATTGCCATTCAGGAGCACTGCCCCGACGCGGTCGTAAAGTACGAGAACGACGCCAACGCCGCCGCCATGGGCGAGGCCTGGCTCGGCTCTGCCAAGGGCGTGCAGAACGTGGTGATGGTCACCATCGGTACCGGCGTGGGCGGCGGCGTCATCATCAACGGCGACGTTGTGTCGGGCGTTGTGGGTGCCGGCGGCGAGATTGGCCACATGTGCCTGAACCCCGACGAGGAGCGTACCTGCGGCTGCGGCGGCCGTGGCCACCTGGAGCAGTATTCCAGCGCCACCGGCGTGGTGAGCAATTACCTGGCCGAGTGCAAGGCTGCGGGCGTCGAGCCCATCGAGCTCACCGGTCCTTCCGATTCCAAGGACGTATTCCAAGCCTGCCGCGAGGGCGATAAGCTCGCGCTTGCCGCGGCCGATACCATGGCCGACTACCTCGGCCGTGCCCTGGCGCTTATCGCCAACGTGGTCGACCCTGAGATGTTCCTCATCGGCGGCGGCGCCTCCGCCTCGGCCGATGTCTACCTCGACGCCGTGCGCGAGCACTTTAAGCAGTACGCGTTTTCCGTCTCGCGCGAGACGCCCATCGAGGTCGCCTCGCTCGGCAACGACGCCGGTATCATCGGTGCCGCCTACGTAGCCCTGCGCGCCGCCGGTAAATAGCTGGTGCAAGGGGGACAGGTTACTTTGCACCAACATGGTGCAAAAGGGATAGCCTTGGCCCCCGTGCCTGCGCCCCAAAATGTGCCGCGACCCTTCCGTCTGCGAAGGCTCGGCATCGGCGTGCTACCATAGCTACGTCCAAGTACACATATCAAGTGGAGGATATCCATGGCAAACGTTCTTGTCTTTGGTCACCAGAACCCCGATAACGACGCCATCATGAGCGCCGTCGTCCTGTCCCAGTTGCTCAACCAGGTTGAGTATGCCGGCAACACCTACGAGGCCTGCGCCCTTGGTCAGCTTCCGGCCGAGTCCGCCAAGCTGCTCGCCGACGCCGGCATCGCCGAGCCTCGCGTGATCGAGTCCGTCGAGGCCGGTCAGCTCGTCGTCCTCACCGACCACAACGAGTCCGCCCAGTCCGTCGCCGGCCTTAAGGACGCCACGGTCTTTGGCGTTGTCGATCATCACCGCATCGGCGACTTCGAGACCGCCGGCCCGCTGCACTACATCTGCCTGCCCTGGGGCTCCAGCTGCACCATCGTCACCAAGCTCGCCGGCGTGCTCGGCGTTGAGCTTTCCGACGTTCAGGCCAAGCTGCTGCTCTCGGCCATGATGACCGACACGCTCATGCTCAAGAGCCCCACTACCACCGATGTCGACCGCGCCGTCGCCGCCAAGCTCGGCGAGCAGGTGGGCGTCGACCCGGTCAAGTTTGGCATGGAGGTCTTCCTCACCCGCCCGTCCGGCTCCTTCACCGCAGCCGAGATGGTTGGCAACGACATCAAGATGTTCGAACCCGCTGGCAAGAAGCTGCTCATCGGTCAGTACGAGACCGTCGACAAGACCCGTGCGCTCGGCATGATCGACGAGATTCGCGAGGCCATGCGCGCCTACGCCGCCGAGAAGGGTGCCGACGGCATCGTTCTGTGCATCACCGACATCATGGAGGAAGGCTCGCAGGTCCTGCTCGAGGGCGAGACCGAGGCCGCTCAGAAGGGCCTGGGCATTGCCGACGAGCACGACGGCGTCTGGATGCCGGGCGTCCTCTCCCGTAAGAAGCAGGTCGCTGCCCCCATCATGGCCGCCTGCTAGGTTCTTTTGACCTAACACCGACGACCGGATCGCGGACGCCCCGCGCTCCGGTCGTTTTTTGTGCACGGCGCCGCGTCGTCTCTTGGACAGGCGCGCCCGTGCCGTTGAGCAAATAATGTTCAACCTGTGGTTCCGCTTTTCGGCCGCGCCCGCGTGGTATCTGTGCAGGGTAGGCTAGATGCAAGCGTAATACGTTAGAGCGCGGCGCCGCCACTTGGGCGGGCCGTGCTTTTTTAAGACGGGAACCTTCCCGTGAAAGGAGCCGCCCATGGCAGCACCCGAGCAGCTGTTCAACGTTCGTGAGCGCAAGCGTTTTGAGCGTCATGACATTTGGGAGCGTATCGCCGAGAACGGCACGATTTCCGCCGCCGTCATGGTGATCGCCGCCATCGCCGCCGTTATTTGCGCCAATACCGATGCCTACGAGGCTATCCATCATTTTTTGGAGACCCCGCTGTATGTGGGTCTGGGCAACCTTACGGCCGGTCTCACCGTTGAACTTTTCGTCAACGACTTCCTCATGGCGATTTTCTTTTTGCTAGTGGGCATTGAGCTTAAGTACGAGATGACGGTCGGCGAGCTCAAGAATCCGCGTCAGGCCATGCTTCCCATGCTGGCGGCCGTGGGCGGCGTCGTCGTTCCCGCCTGCATCTACCTGATCTTTAACCATGCCGGCGCCCACAACGGTTGGGCCATCCCCATGGCAACCGATATTGCCTTTGCGCTGGGCGTGCTGTCGCTTTTGGGCAATCGCGTGCCCAACGGCGTGCGCGTGTTCTTCTCGACGCTCGCCATCGCCGACGACCTCATCTCCATCGCCGCCATCGCCATCTTCTACGGTCAGAGCCCCAATCCGTTTTGGCTGGGTGCCGCCGCGCTCGTGACCTGCGCGCTCGTGTGGCTCAACAAGACGCAGCATTACCGCCTTGCCCCGTATTCGGTACTGGGTCTGCTGTTGTGGTTCTGCATGTTCAAGAGCGGCGTACATGCCACACTTGCTGGCGTCATCTTGGCCTTTACCATCCCGGCCAAGTGCGGCGTTAAGCTCGATAGCCTCACCGATTGGTTGGGCGAGTGCCTGCCGCTGCTCGATGACCGCTACGACGACGAGGCACACATCCTGGGCCAGCATGACTTTACCGTCTCGACCACCAAGGTCGAGCGCGTCATGCACCGCGTGACCCCGCCGCTCATCCGCATGGAGCGTCTGATCTCCACGCCGGTCAACTTTGTGATTCTGCCGATCTTTGCGTTCGTCAACGCACAGGTTCGCCTGGTGGGCGTGGATATGAGCACGTTGCTCACCGACCCGGTGACGCTCGGCGTGTACTTTGGCATGCTGCTGGGCAAGCCGATCGGCATCTTTGGCATGACGTTTGCCTTGGTCAAGCTCAAGGCCTGCGAGCTGCCGCACAACGTTAACTGGCACATGATTGCCGGTGTGGGCATTCTAGGCGGTATCGGCTTTACCATGTCGATTCTCATCAGCGGCCTCGCCTTCCCGACGGCCCAGTTTGAGGTTCTGGCTGCCAAGGCCGCCATCCTTGCCGGTTCGGTCACCGCTGCCGTGCTCGGCATGATTTACATGAGCGTGGTCTGCAAACACCCCGCGTCCAAGGACGAGTAAAAGCTCGAAAACAGACACCAGAACCGGTTTGGATGCGTTCGAAACTCGGATCAGGGTGCTACTGGCCCCCTGCCAGATGCCCCCGTGGTCAAAAAACGCCGTTTGTGAGTACTGTCACAAACGGCGTTTCATTTTAGGTGTGGAAAATAATGAACAAAGTTATAAGAGCTGTACGTTAATGAGTGACCATCGACTTCCAATTCGGCGCTAACTGACGGTGATTAAGGAGTTTCAGGTCGCGCGCGCAGACGTGGTGTAAGAGTGTCCTGAGGTCCGTCGCTGCAAGTCCCGATGTTACTCCTTCTTGAGACCGCGCTTCTCGACTATCTCGTCCACTATCTCCCTGGCGCGCCGCCCGAGCGCGCGGCGCCTCCCCTCTGTCGGGGCCGGCCTGTCCGCGGGCTCGGCGAAGCCCTCGGCGGCCGAGGCCTCGGAGAACACGCGCTGCTGGGACCACTGCCCCTCGGTCTCCATGAGGCTCGCGCACGTCAGGCGCAGCATCGACTCCCTCGAGGGGAAGGACTGCACGACCCTGTAGCGGCGCTTGATCTCGCGGTTGGCGCGCTCCTGGACGTTGTTGGTGCGGAGCTTGGCCCAGTGCGCCCTGGGGAAGGCCGTGAACGCCAGCGCGGAGTCCTCGGCCTGCTCGAAGACCTCGCCGGCCCTGGCGGACACCGACGCCACCCAGGGCGCCGCCTCGGCCCACACGCAGCGCGCGAGGTCGGGGTCGTCCTGGTAGACCGCGGCGTGCACGAGGTCCCTGACGGCCGCCTTGGAGTCCTCGGGCCTGCCCGAGCAGGCGCTCTGGAGGTTGCGCTGCAGGTGCGTCACGCAGCGCTGCCAGGCGCAGCCCTGGAACAGGCGCGAGACGGCGGCCACGAGCCCGGCGTGGCTGTCGGAGACCACGAGGCGGACGCCGGCCAGCCCGCGCTCGCGCAGCCCGCCGAGGAATGCCGCCCAGGAGTCCTCGCTCTCGGTGTCGACCACGTCGCAGCCCAGGAAGTGCTTGCGCCCGTCGGCGCCCAGCCCGATCGCGGTCACGACGCCCTGCGAGACGACCGACGAGCCGACCCTGCAGCTCATGTAGGTGGCGTCGAGCCACAGGTAGCAGCACGGCGTGCCCGAAAGGTCGCGGCGGCGGAACTCCTCCACCTCGGCGTCGAGGTCGGAGCAGAGGCTCGAGACCTCCGAGCTCGACAGCGAGGATATGCCCAGCTTGGACGCCACGCGCTCGACCTTGCGGGTGGACACGCCGCACACGTACATCTCCTGCACGATGGCGGCCACCGAGGTGTCGACGCGCGACCATCGCGCGAGCATGCCCTCGGGGTAGTAGGTGCCGTGCCTGAGCTTGGGTATCTCGAGCTCCACGTCGCCCACGGCGGTCTTGAGCGACCTGGGGCGGTAGCCGTTGCGGCTGTTCTCCCTGCCGTCGCTGCGCTCGTTGCGGCCCGCGCCGCACATCTGCTGGGCCTCGGAGTCCATCAGCGCGTTCATCACGCCGCCCAGCACCCTGCACGCGAACTCGCGCGCGTCGCCGCACTCCTGCCAAAGCCTCGCCGCCTCGAGGGCCTCGTCGCGGCCGAGGCGCAGTACACTCTCTTCTTGGGGCATCGCCTTTCCTTCCATTCGTCACCTTCATTACTCCAACGACGAATTCTAGGCGGTGTCCCCTCCCTTTCAAGAAAGAGAAGAGGCGGGGCATGCCCCGCCTCTTCTCTTTTTAGAGGCTTTAGCCTGTGCGGGGCGCGCAGCGCGCCGCATCAGAAACCACCCGCTATGCGGGTGGGGCCAAACGGCTTTACAAAGCCGCCCCCTCGCCGGACACTTGCGATTGTTCAGGCCGCAAGGAATCCGAGTCGAGAGGGCGGTGGTGGCGTATGGCCCAGAAGGCCTACAGCCTGTCGCACACGAAGTGGATGTGCAAGTACCACGTCGTGTTCACGCCGAAGTATAGGCGCAAAGTCATCTACAACCAAATAAGGTCCGACCTTGGGGAGATCTTCAGGAAGCTCTGCCAGTACAAGGGGATAGAGATCATCGAGGGGCACCTGATGCCTGACCACGTCCACATGCTGCTGGCGATACCGCCGAAGTACAGCGTATCGAGCGTGATGGGCTACCTGAAGGGGAAGAGCTCGCTGATGATATTCGACAAGCACGCGAACATGAAGTACAAGTTCGGCAACAGGAAGTTCTGGGCCGAGGGCTACTACGTGTCCACGGTCGGCCTGAACGAGGCCACGATCGCGAAGTACATCCGGGAGCAGGAGAAGGCCGACATCGCGCTCGACCGGCTGAGCGTCAAGGAGTACGAGGACCCCTTCGGCAGGGGGCCGGGGCGTAAATAGCGCCGGTTTGACCGGCCCGCCACGGGTCAATCTGCAGTGCGGCCCGAACCCCGTGAGGGCCGGCGCCTTTAGACGCGTGCCGGAAATCCAAGGGTTATACCCTAAGAGCAAACCACCCCTTTTAGGGGTGGTTTTGATTCTTGAAAGGGAGGGGACACCGCCTAGAATTCGTCGTTGGAGTAATGAAGGTGACGAATGGAAGGAAAGGCGATGCCCCAAGAAGAGAGTGTACTGCGCCTCGGCCGCGACGAGGCCCTCGAGGCGGCGAGGCTTTGGCAGGAGTGCGGCGACGCGCGCGAGTTCGCGTGCAGGGTGCTGGGCGGCGTGATGAACGCGCTGATGGACTCCGAGGCCCAGCAGATGTGCGGCGCGGGCCGCAACGAGCGCAGCGACGGCAGGGAGAACAGCCGCAACGGCTACCGCCCCAGGTCGCTCAAGACCGCCGTGGGCGACGTGGAGCTCGAGATACCCAAGCTCAGGCACGGCACCTACTACCCCGAGGGCATGCTCGCGCGATGGTCGCGCGTCGACACCTCGGTGGCCGCCATCGTGCAGGAGATGTACGTGTGCGGCGTGTCCACCCGCAAGGTCGAGCGCGTGGCGTCCAAGCTGGGCATATCCTCGCTGTCGAGCTCGGAGGTCTCGAGCCTCTGCTCCGACCTCGACGCCGAGGTGGAGGAGTTCCGCCGCCGCGACCTTTCGGGCACGCCGTGCTGCTACCTGTGGCTCGACGCCACCTACATGAGCTGCAGGGTCGGCTCGTCGGTCGTCTCGCAGGGCGTCGTGACCGCGATCGGGCTGGGCGCCGACGGGCGCAAGCACTTCCTGGGCTGCGACGTGGTCGACACCGAGAGCGAGGACTCCTGGGCGGCATTCCTCGGCGGGCTGCGCGAGCGCGGGCTGGCCGGCGTCCGCCTCGTGGTCTCCGACAGCCACGCCGGGCTCGTGGCCGCCGTCTCGCGCCTGTTCCAGGGCTGCGCCTGGCAGCGCTGCGTGACGCACCTGCAGCGCAACCTCCAGAGCGCCTGCTCGGGCAGGCCCGAGGACTCCAAGGCGGCCGTCAGGGACCTCGTGCACGCCGCGGTCTACCAGGACGACCCCGACCTCGCGCGCTGCGTGTGGGCCGAGGCGGCGCCCTGGGTGGCGTCGGTGTCCGCCAGGGCCGGCGAGGTCTTCGAGCAGGCCGAGGACTCCGCGCTGGCGTTCACGGCCTTCCCCAGGGCGCACTGGGCCAAGCTCCGCACCAACAACGTCCAGGAGCGCGCCAACCGCGAGATCAAGCGCCGCTACAGGGTCGTGCAGTCCTTCCCCTCGAGGGAGTCGATGCTGCGCCTGACGTGCGCGAGCCTCATGGAGACCGAGGGGCAGTGGTCCCAGCAGCGCGTGTTCTCCGAGGCCTCGGCCGCCGAGGGCTTCGCCGAGCCCGCGGACAGGCCGGCCCCGACAGAGGGGAGGCGCCGCGCGCTCGGGCGGCGCGCCAGGGAGATAGTGGACGAGATAGTCGAGAAGCGCGGTCTCAAGAAGGAGTAACATCGGGACTTGCAGCGACGGACCTCAGGACACTCTTACACCACGTCTGCGCGCGCGACCCGCCAGGGTCGGGAAACGGGCCAAATCGTCGGCCTCGAGGTTTATTCCACGGTGCCGTAGACGGCGCCCCAGCCGTGGGCGGCCAAGGCGGAGTTGAGCTGGTCGCAAAGTGACTGGCGGTCGTAATAGCCGGGCGGTAGCAGGTTGACGATCTCCATGAGATCGGGCGCCAGGTCCAAGATTTCGGCCTGTACGATCAGATCCAGGCGGTCGATGGCGTGGCGGTCGTAAAACAATCCGTCGACCAGGCGCTGCAGGTCGCCGAATTCCTCGGCCTGGAACGATCCGTACTCCATAGTGCCTCCTTGGGCGCCCCACGCCGGCATGCGCGGCGATTCGTAATTCATTGCGATGGACTTAATCTATCACGGCTTCATAACGTTGCGACGGTGGCGGTCTATACTTAGACGAACTGCAACGTACCGCTTCGCGAAAGGTCGCATCCCATGCAGACGATCTACCAGAAGATGGAAACCACCGAACTCGATGCCGCCATCGAGGCGCTCAAAGCCGAGGTCTCCGAGGTCAAGGCCAAGGGCCTGGCGCTCGATATGGCCCGCGGCAAGCCATCGCCCGCCCAGGTGGACATCTCGCGCCCCATGCTCGATATCCTCAATGCCGATGCCGATCTGCACGACGGCAACGTCGACTGCTCCAACTACGGCTGCTTTGAGGGCATTCCCTCGGCACGCAAGCTAGCGGGGGAGTTCCTGGGTTGCCCCGCCGAGCAGACGCTCGTGCTGGGCTCGTCGAGCTTGCTGATCGAGCACGATATCGCCGGTATGTTCTGGCGTTGCGGCTCATGTGGTAGCGACCCTTGGGAGGCTTACGAGGCCGCGCACGACGGCAAGAAGGTCAAGTTCCTGTGCCCGGTTCCCGGCTACGACCGCCACTTTGGCATCACCGCCGATCTGGGTATCGAGAACGTCCCCGTCGCGATGACCGACAACGGCCCCGACATGGACGAGGTCGAGCGCCTCGTCGCCGCCGACGATTCCATCAAGGGCATCTGGTGCGTGCCCAAGTATTCCAACCCCACGGGCATCACCTTTAGCGAGGACACCGTGCGTCGCCTGGTCGAGATGCCCACGGCCGCGCCCGATTTCCGCATCTTCTGGGACAACGCCTACTGTGTGCACGACCTGTACGACGAGACCGACGAGCTCGCCAACATCTTCGATCTTGCTCGCGCGGCGGGCACCGAGGACCGCGTGGTGGCCTTTGCCTCGACGTCCAAGATCACCTTCCCGGGCGCCGGCATCGGCTTTATCGGTGCGAGCCCCGCGGTTATCGCGGAGTTCTCCAAGCGCCTGAAGGCCGGCCTCATCAGCGCCGATAAGCTCAACCAACTGCGCCACGTGCGTTTCCTTCCCACCATCGAGGCGGTCAAGGAGCACATGAAAAAGCATGCCGAGTTCTTGCGCCCGCGCTTTGAGGCCGTCGAGCGCAAGCTCACCGAGGGCTTGGGCGACACGGACTGCGCCACCTGGACGCACCCCCGCGGCGGCTACTTTGTAAGCTTCGATGGTCCCGAGGGCTCGGCCCAGAAGGTTGCTGCGCTTTGCGCCGACCTGGGCGTCAAGCTCACGCCGGCCGGTGCTACCTGGCCCTATGGCAAGGACCCGCGCGATACCAACATCCGCATCGCGCCGAGCTATCCCACGGTCGAGGACCTGGAGGCCGCGCTCGATGTACTGGTGCTGGCCGTTAAGCTTGTCGCTGCCGAGCTTGCGCGTGCCGAGCGCGCCTAACGCGCGGCTTCCCGTACTATCCGCACCTTCGATACGTAAAGGAGCATATACATGGATTTGGGTATTTCCACCAACCCCACGCCAGAGCTCTACACCATTAAGGTAACCGGCGAGATCGATATCTCTAACGCCGATAGCCTGCGCAATGCCATCGACCTGGCGCTCGAGCAGCCCACTGAGGCCGTTGAGCTCGATTTTGCCCAGGTGAGCTACATCGATTCGACGGGCATTGGCGTGCTCGTGGGCGCCGCGCACCACGCGGTCGACCACGGCAAGCGCTTTAGCTGCACCAATGTGCAGCCCCCGGTGATGCGCGTGGTCCAGCTGTTGGGTGTCGACCAGGAGATTTCGATCACCGCTGCATAATCTTTGCCCCCAAAAGGGCGTGCCGTTTGGCATATGTTTGTGATGCGCTCGGACGTTTTGGCGTCCGGGCGCTATACTTGACCGAATGAATAGACGAGTTCCGGCCGAATGGCGCGGTGCGGGCTCGACTCACATCGAGCCTTGGAGGTATGTGTGTTTGGTATTGGAGAGGGTGAGCTCGCGATCATCGTGGTCTTCGGCTTTTTGCTGTTTGGCCCGGATAAGCTCCCACAGATGGGCCGCACGATCGGCCGTGCCATCCGTCAGTTCCGCGAGACGCAGGAAAAGATGACGGCCGTTGTTCAGTCCGAGATAATCGATCCGGTGAGCGAGGCCGCGTCGGCCCCGGTCAAGCCCAAGAAGGCTGCTGCGACCGACGACGATTCCGATGCGGACGAGGATGCCGCCGAGACGGCAGCGCCCGCCAAGAAGGAGACCTTTGCCGAGCGCCGTGCCCGCCTTGCCGCCGAGAAGGCCGCAAGCGAGGGTGCTGCTGAGGGCGAAGGTGTTGCCGAGGAGGCCGAGGGTGCAGAGCCTGCCGTTGCTGCTGATGCCGCCGAGCCCGAGCCTGTTGCAGAGCCCGAGCCCGAGCCGGCAGAGCCCACGACGGCTGACCTCTACGCCCGTCGTCCCCGCAAGCGCAAGGCCGTCGTCGACCAGCTCGCTCGCGAGCTCGAGGCCGAGGACGACGCCGCTGCCGCCGACGCCCCGAAGGGAGGCGATGAGTAATGCCTATCGGACCTGCGCGCATGCCGCTCTTCGATCACCTGGGCGAGCTCCGTCGCCGCCTGACCATCGTGGTCGTGTCGGTGTTTGCCGCCGCCATCGTGCTGTATTTCGCCACGCCCGTGGTGCTCGACATCTTGGAAGACCCCATCCGCTCCTTTGTGCCGGACGGTAAGTTCTACATCACCACCACGCTCGGCGGCTTTGGCCTGCGCTTCTCGCTGGCCATCAAGATGGCCGTGGTCATGTGCACGCCCATGATCATCTGGCAGATTCTGGCATTTTTCCTGCCGGCGCTTCGCCCCAACGAGCGCAAATGGGTCGTGCCCACGGTGCTTGCCTCGACGGTGCTGTTCTTCCTGGGCGCCATCTTCTGCTACTTCATCATCATCCCGGCGGGCTTTGAGTGGCTCATCGGCGAGACCTCGGCCGTCGCCACGGCGCTGCCCGACCTGGAGAACTACGTCAACATGGAGCTGCTCTTTATGATCGGCTTTGGTGTGGCGTTTGAGCTGCCGCTCATCATCTTCTACTTGTCCGTCTTCCATATTGTGTCCTATGCGGCCTTCCGCAGTGCCTGGCGTTACGTATACGTTGGCCTGCTTGCGGGCTCGGCTGTGATTACGCCCGACGGCTCGCCCGTTACGCTGGGCCTCATGTATGGCGCCCTGCTCTCGCTCTACGAGATTTCGCTCGCCATCGCTCGCGTGGTCATTACCGCGCGCGAGGGCAAGGAGGGCTTGTTTGTGAGCCGTCTGGACCTGTTTTCGGACGACGAAAAGGACAGCGAGGAGTAAATCGGTATGCATGAGGTTGGCATTGTCAACGGCATACTCGATACAGTGATTCGCGCGGCGCGTGGGGCGGGGGCCTCGCGCGCCGTTTTGGTAACGCTGCGTATCGGGGATATGACCGAGGTCGTGCGCGAGGCGCTCGACTTTGCGTGGGAGACATTTCGCGACGAGGACCCGCTCACGCGAGGCTGCGAGCTTGCCGTGGAGGAGGTCCATCCACAAAGCGAGTGTCTGGACTGCGGCAAGGTTTTCGACCACGATCGCTTTCACTGTCGCTGTCCCCAGTGTGGTGGTGCCAACGTGCGCCTACTGCACGGCCGCGAGCTCGATATCGCGAGTATCGAAATCGAAACCCCCGACGATTAGCCCGCTAACCATCTAGTGATGGGGTATAAAGGGGCCAAAGTAAGGAGCGCTAAGTATGGCCGAGAAAACGATTGATATCGCGTCGCCGATTCTGTCGCGCAACGAGCGCCTGGCAGATCAGCTGCGTCAGCGATTTAATGAGACAAACACCTATGTGATCAATGTGCTGTCGAGCCCAGGTTCGGGCAAGACCACCACGATCCTGGGCACCAACGAGCGCCTGCGCGACAAGGCTGGCCTGCGCTGTGCCGTCATTGAGGGCGATATCGCCTCGGATGTCGATGCCATCACCATGAAGGAAGCCGGCATGCCCGCCATCCAGATCAACACGGGCGGCCTGTGCCACCTTGAGGGCAACATGATCATGGAGGCTGTCGATGCGTTCGACCAGGCCGTCGGTCTGGAGAACATCGATGTCATCTTTATCGAAAATGTGGGCAACCTGGTCTGCCCGGTCGACTTTGACTTGGGCGAGAACCTGTCCATCATGATTCTCTCGGTGCCCGAGGGCGACGACAAGCCCATCAAGTACCCGGGCATCTTTCAGCACGCCGGCGCACAGCTGCTCAACAAGGTAGACGTGGCCCCGGCTTTCGATTTTGACATGGATAGGTATACTAAGACACTCGATGACCTCAATCCGCAGGCGCCGCGGTTTGCCGTGAGCGCGCGCAAGGGCGAGGGCATGGATGCCTGGTGCGATTGGCTCATCGGGCAGATCGAGCAAGCAAGGGCGTAAATCGGCCGCCATACGGGCGGGCGTAGCCGCAGAGACACGAGATAGGAGCCTCTTTTGAAGCTCATCATCGCCGAGAAAAACGACGCCGCGCGTCAGATCGCCGAGCGTCTGTCCACGGGTAAACCCAAAAAGGATAAGGTGTACAACACCGCCATCTACCGTTTTGAGTGGAAGGGCGAGGAGTGCGTGACCATCGGCCTGGCCGGTCACATCCTTGCGCCCGATTTTTGCGACAGCGTGCTGTTCGATAAAAAGCTGGGCTGGTATTCGGTTACCGAGGACGGCGAGATGCTGCCGGCCGACATACCCGATGGCCTGGCTCGTCCGCCTTACGACACCAAGCGTAAGCCGTTCCTTGCCGATGGCATCTCCATCAAGGGCTGGAAGCTTGAGAGCCTGCCTTATCTCACCTGGGCACCCGTCATTAAGCTGCCGGCTGAGAAGGAGCTCATCCGCTCGCTCAAGAACCTCGCCAAAAAGTCCGACAGCGTCATCATCGCTACGGACTTCGATCGGGAGGGCGAGCTGATTGGTTCGGACGCCCTCAACAAGGTGCGCGAGGTGGCGCCCGACTTGCCGGTCGCCCGCGCCCAGTATTCTTCGTTTACCAAGGCCGAGATCACGCAGGCCTTCGATAACCTTGTCTCGCTCGACCAGAACTTGGCCGACGCCGGCGAGAGCCGTCAGCACATCGACCTCATTTGGGGTGCGGTGCTCACGCGCTACCTGACGCTCGCCAAGTTTGGCGGCTTTGGCAACGTGCGTTCCGCCGGCCGCGTGCAGACGCCGACGCTTGCCCTGGTGGTCGAGCGCGAGCGCGAGCGCATGGCGTTTGTGCCCGAGGACTATTGGCAGATCCGCGGCATGGGCGCCGCACAGGGTGCTGCCGAGGACGACCGCTTTAAGATCGCTCACAAGACGGCGCGTTTTACTGACAAGGACGCTGCCGAGACAGCGTATGGTCACGTCGACGGCGCCAAGACGGCAACCGTCGCCGCGGTGACCAAGCGCTCGCGCAAGCAGCAGCCGCCCACGCCGTTTGCGACCACCTCGCTGCAGGCTGCCGCCGCAGCCGAGGGCATCTCGCCTGCGCGTACCATGCGTATCGCCGAGTCCCTCTACATGGCGGGCCTCATCAGCTACCCGCGTGTCGACAACACCGTGTATCCCGCGACGCTCGATTTGGGCGCCGTGGTGAGTGACCTGGCAAAGATCAACCCGGCGCTGGCGCCCGTGTGCAAAAAGGTACTCGCTGGTCCCATGAAGCCCACGCGCGGTAAAGTCGAGACCACCGACCACCCGCCTATCTACCCCACGGGCGAGGGCGATCCGTCCACGCTCGACGGCGGCCAGCGCAAGCTCTACGACCTCATCGCCCGCCGCTTCCTGGCGACGCTCATGGGTCCCGCGACCATCGAGAACACCAAGCTCGAGCTCGATGTGAACGGTGAGCCGTTCGTGGCTTCGGGCGATGTGCTCGTGACCCCGGGTTTCCGCGAGGCCTACCCGTATGGCCTTAAACGCGACGAGCAGATGCCGCCGCTGGAGCAGGGCGATACGGTCGACGTATTCGACATTAAGCTCGAGGCCAAGCAGACCGAGCCGCCCGCGCGCTACAGTCAGGGCAAGCTCGTGCAGGAGATGGAGAAGCGCGGCCTGGGCACCAAGTCCACGCGCGCGAGCATCATCGAGCGCCTGTACGCCGTGCGCTACCTCAAAAACGATCCCGTGGAGCCGAGTCAGCTGGGCATCGCCATCATCGATGCACTGACGCAGTTTGCCCCGCGCATCACGAGCCCCGATATGACCAGCGAGCTCGATGGCGACATGACCCGTGTGGAGCGCGGCGAGGATACCGAAGAGCATGTCGTGACGCACTCGCGCGCGCTGCTGGCCGGCGTGCTCGACGAGCTGCTCAAGCACACGCAGGAGCTGGGCGACGCCATTAGCGACGCCGTCACGGCCGATGCGCGCGTGGGCGCTTGCCCCAAGTGCGGCAAGGACCTGGTTATGAAGACGAGTGCCAAGACCCGCGGCAGCTTTATCGGCTGCATGGGCTGGCCCGACTGCGATGTGACCTATCCGGTGCCGAGCGGCGTCAAGGTAAGCCCGCTCGAGGGCGAGGCGGCCGTGTGCCCCGAGTGCGGCGCGCCGCGCATTAAGTGCCAGCCGTTCCGCCAGAAGGCCTTCGAGATTTGCGTGAACCCCACGTGCCCCACCAACTACGAGCCCGACCTTAAGGTGGGCGAGTGCAAGGTGTGTGCCGAGGCCGGACGCCATGGCGACCTGATCGCACACAAGAGCGAGAAGAGCGGCAAGCGCTTTATCCGCTGCACCAACTACGATGACTGCGGCGTGAGCTATCCGCTGCCGGCGCGTGGCAAGCTCGAGGCGACGGGCGAGACTTGCCCCGAGTGCGGCGCCCCCATCGTGGTGGTCAACACGGCGCGCGGCCCGTGGCGCATCTGCGTGAACATGGACTGCCCGACCAAGGAGAAGAAGCCCGCCCGCGGTCGCAAGACCACGACCAAGGCGAGCACGGCCAAGAAGACGACGGCGGCAAAGAAGACTGCTGCCAAGAAGTCGACTGCCAAGAAGACTGCCGCGAAAAAGACGACCACCAAGAAGGCGGCCGCCGACAAGTAGCAGCGCAGCCGAAACATAGCCCAAAACAAAAACGAGCGAGGGTCCCATGATCCTCGCTCGTTTTTTGCGTAGTCATTGGGGACGTTCTTGAATGACTAGTCGTTTAAGACCGTCGCATGCGACTAGTTCACTTCGACGGGTTTGGCGCCGGGATAGCGCTCCTCAAAGTCTAGGCGGTACTTATTGTCATTGGTGCCCGCCACGTTGTCGCGTGACAGCGGCGCCACGATCTCATCCTTGTGGTCCGCAGGCTTGGCGTATTTCAGGCTGATCTCCCAGGCATCACAGATTGCGTCAATGCGGTGGTCCAGGTCGTCATACAGGGCAACGATGTCTTTCCAGGAGCTGTAGTTCTTGGAGCTCGTCGGGACGTCTAGGTCCTCGACGATGTCGTAATACTGCTCGATGGTGTCCTCCGTGCGCTCGGCGACGTCGGCGAGATTTTGACGGGTGGTTCGATCCTCTTCCAGATAGCTGCCGTTGAAGTTCTGCGCGCAGCCACGGACGTAGTTGTCGAGGTCTTCGAGCAAGTCGTAGTATTCGCTCAGTCGGCGGTAGAGGTTCTGCTCGGAGAGCGTTGCTTCGCCGCCATCCTCGTCGTCATCGTCATCATCGTCGTACAGGCTGTTGGGATCGCCGAGAGGCTTTAGGTCATCGTCGTCGACGTCATGGTGTAGCTTAGCTACCTCGGCAGTCGTCTGCGTGGCGGCGTTGTCGAACGGTCTGATTGCAAAGAAGATGACCA
This sequence comes from Collinsella sp., assembly GCA_046979165.1. Lineage (GTDB taxonomy): Bacteria > Actinomycetota > Coriobacteriia > Coriobacteriales > Coriobacteriaceae > Collinsella. The sequence goes on along the minus strand of JBKWJT010000001.1, from coordinate 1,351,366 downwards.
GGGCGATGATAATCGCCACCAGCACAACGATAACGGCGATAAGCGGCCCGGTGCCGCTCTTTTTGGGAGCGGGGGTCTGTGGCGAAGCGGGCGCGTATGCGGGAGCCGGCTGTTGTTGGGGCGAGCCGCTCGAGACGGGTATGCGCTGCGTGGTCTCGTCGGTCGCGGGGCCTGCGGCGGGGTCGGGGCGATAGGCGAGGGGGTCGTCCGCCTTGGCTCGCGGCGTATCGAGGGAACCGGTCTGCTCAAAAGCGGGCTGGCTATCGCTCGCGGTTGTTTGCTCAACGGGTGCACCGCACGAGGTGCAGAACTTGGCATCATCTGCAAGAAGTTTGCCGCACGAGGCGCAATACCGAGACATTGCCACTCCTTTCGCCACATTTCAATGCAATACGACGATTATACCCAGCGCACAAAATTCCCCATCATAAGTTGCGGTGAAATAGGGACTGTTTGGCGGTCTCAGAGCTTCAATCAGTCCCTATTTCACCGCAACTTTGGAAAGGCGCCTTTAGCCATTGGGGACGCGCCGAGCACTGGGGTATCATGGCTTGGTTGATATATCTGCATTTACGCGCCTTGTAGGAAGGGGCTGCGCCCATGGCTTTTGAGCCTGCTCAACATAGCTTTATCACGCTCGAGGGCGTCGACGGTGCCGGCAAGTCCACGCAGGCGCGTCTGCTTGCCCGTGCGCTCGACCTCGCTGGCTATCAGGTCGTAACTCTGCGTGAGCCGGGTGGCACTGCCATCAGCGAAAAGATTCGCGCCCTGTTGCTCGACCCCGCCAACACGGCGATGGGCGATACTTGCGAGTTGCTGCTCTACGAGGCGGCGCGCGCCCAGTTGGTGCACGAGGTCATAGCCCCCGCCCTTGCGGCCGGCAAGGTGGTCCTGTGCGATCGCTTCTACGATTCCACGACCTGCTACCAGGCATTTGCCGATGGCCTCGACCGCCAGATGGTGCGCGACGCCAACAACCTGGCCGTCGCGGGAACGCACCCGGCGCTCACACTCGTCTACCACATCACGCCCGAGCAGGCGGCGCTACGCATGGCAGCCCGTGGCGCGGCGGATCGCATGGAGGCCAAGGGCATGGCATTCCAGGAGCGTGTCTACGAGGGGTTTTGCGCAATTGCTACCGAGGAGCCAAACCGCGTAAAGCTCATCGACGCCACTACGACCGTCGAGGAAGTCTTCGAGAAGACGGTCGAGCAGGTTCGCGCGTACGGTCTCGACATTCCGCGGGAAGCCGTCGCCGCCGCGCTTGCCAAGGAGGCCGAGTAACATGGCCCCCGCTCAGGCAAGCCTGCTGGCCAAGCTCGACACCCAAGAGCGCGTGCGCGACTTTTTGACCAATGCCGTCGCTAGCGGTCGCGCATCGCATGCCTACCTGTTTTTGGGCGCGCCCGGCGCGGGCAAGCTCGACGCCGCGTGGGCGCTCGCCCAAGCCTTCCTGTGCGAGCAGGATGGCTGCGGCTCATGCGATAGCTGCGTGCGCGTCGCCCGCCATACGCACCCCGATGTGCACTATTACACGCCCGAGAGCGCCACGGGTTACCTCATTGCCCAGACCCGCGAGCTGCTCGATGACGTGCCACTGGCGCCCATCCGTGCCAAGGCCAAGGTCTACATCATCGACCGTGCCGAGCAACTGCGCGCCAACACCGCCAACGCACTGCTCAAAACACTCGAGGAGCCGCCCGAGGGCGTTATGTTCATCCTGCTGGGCACCTCGGCAGACGTGATGTTGCCCACCATCGTGAGCCGCTGCCAGTGCGTGCCGTTTCGGCTGGTATCGCCCACCGTCGCCGCGCAGGCCGTGAGCCGCGCCACCGGTCAGGACCCTGCGCGTTGCCGCATGGCCGTCGCCGTAGCGGGAAGCCCCACGCGTGGCATCGAGTTCCTCAAGAGCGCCGAGCGCCAGGACGCCCGCCGTCAGATGGTTCGCGCCATCGAGTCGCTTATCGTCGCCGACGAGGCCGACGTGCTCAGCCGCGCCAAGTCACTCATCGTCGCCGTTAAGGCGCCGCTCGCCGAGGTCAAGTCCACGCAGGAAAAGGTGCTCGAACAAAACGCCGACTACCTGTCGCGTGGAGCATTGAAGCAGCTTGAGGACCGCAACAAGCGCGAACTCAACGCGCGCGAGCGTTCGGGTATCATGGAAGCGCTGGCGAGCGCGCGGACGCTCATGCGCGATGTGCTGCTGACGCTTCAGGACGAGGCAGCCGACGTGGTGAACGAAGACGTGCGCGACACGATCGGTCGGCTTGCCGCCGCGACCAATGTTGCGGGTGCCACCCGGGCGCTCGAGGCAGTCGCGACCGCCGAGCGCAACATCGCCAGAAACGTTACTCCCCAGCTGGCCATCGAGGTCATGCTGTTCGATATCAGGAAGGCACTGAAATGCCGTTAGTCGTACCCGTTAAGTTTACCTACGCCTCGCGCGACCTGTGGTTCGACCCACAGGATCTGGATATCCTCGAGGCCGATTATGCCATTTGTTCTACCGAGCGCGGAACCGAGATCGGCCTGGTCACGGCCGACCCCTTCGAGGTGCCGCTCGACGAAATCGGTCAGCCGCTCAAGCCCGTGTTGCGCGTGGCGAGCGACATCGACCTGCAGCTTGCCGACGACCTGGCCATCCAAGGCGACGAGGCCATGGTCGACTTCCGCCGCCTGGTCAAGGAGCTCGACCTCGAGATGAAGCCGGTCGGCGTCGAGTACCTGTTTGGCGGCGAGAAGGCCGTGTTCTACTTTGCGGCCGAGGAGCGCGTCGATTTTCGCCAGCTCGTCAAGGATCTGTCCTCGACGCTGCACATTCGCGTCGACATGCGCCAGATCGGCGTGCGCGACGAGACCCGCCTGGTGGGCGGCTATGCCCAGTGCGGACAGGAGCTCTGCTGTACGCGCTTTGGCGGACAGTTTGAGCCCGTCTCGATTCGCATGGCAAAAGAGCAGGACCTGCCGCTCAACTCGTCCAAGATTAGCGGCGTGTGCGGCCGCCTGATGTGCTGCCTGCGTTATGAGTTCGAGGCGTACAAGGACTTTAAGAGCCGTGCGCCCAAAAAGAAGACGCTCATCGATACGCCGCTTGGCAAGGCGCGTATCCAGGAATATGACACGCCGCGTGAGCAGCTGGTGCTGCGCTTGGAGAACGGCAAAGTCTTTAAGGTCAACCTGGCCGATATGACGTGCTCGGAGGGCTGCAAAAAGAAGGCCGCCGAGCAGGGCTGCAACTGCCGCCCCGACTGCGTGACGCGCGACGTGCTCGAGCGCATCGAGTCGCCCGAGATGCGCCTGGCGCTTATGGAGCTCGACCGCGAGAACGGCGTCGACGTGGGCGATGGCCTGTCGAGCGCCGACCGTCTGGCGGGGACGACGATGCCCAAGCGCCGCCGTCGCGATGCGGACGCCGATACCCGTGCCGGTCAGAGCCAGGGCGAGGGTCGCGGCCGCGGAAAGGGCCGCGGCAAGGCCGAGGCTCCCGAGGCCGAGGAGGCCTCCGGTGGCCGTCGCCGCCGCAAGCGTGCGGGCTCGGGCGATGCCGGCGAGACCGCAGCTGCAGGCAAGAATGCCTCCCGCGAGCGCGAGGCTCAGCAGCCCCAGCAGCAGAATCGCGGCGGTGGCATGAACCCCACGCGCCGTCGTCGCCGTCATCTGTCGAGCGAGGAGCGCGAGGATGCCTTCCGCGCCGCAGCCGCTCGCGAGGCCGGCACTGCTCCCAAGGGCGGCTCGGGTTCCGACGCACCTGCCGACAAGGGCGGCAAGCCGCGTGGCGATGAGGAGCGCGCGCCGCGTCCGCGTCGTCGCCATTCTTCGGGCACGCAGCAGAAGCCCTCGGTGCCTTCCGTGGCCGATCAGGTTTCGGATGGCGAGGTCAAGGTCACGCGCCGTCGCCCCGGCGACGGTGGAGGTACGGCAGCCAAGGCCGCGCGCGGCGCCTCTCGCGACGAGCGTGACGTGCGCGAGGATCGTGGCGGCGAGGGCTCGGCCGACCAGGGCCAGAAGCGCCGTCGCCGTCGTCGCTCCCGCAAGCCGCGTCAGGACGGTGGCGAGGGCTCGACCCCGAGCTCGTCCGCGCCGCAACCGCCTGCCGGCGAATAACGCCCGCGAGCGGATTTAACCTGCCTAACCCCAAACGCGTCGGGGTATCATGGCGCTGAATCAACAACCCTCCCTCTGCCTTTGCATAGGGAGGGTTGTGTCGTGAAGAGACATTTGAATGCGTTGGGTTGCCTGCAAAGCGTTGGCACCCTGCCGTTTGCGGATGAATTGCTACCGTTTGCCGAGCGTGCGGCGCACGAGGCGCTCGAGGCGTTGTCGCCCACGCGATGCGCCGGCTGCGAGCGCTCCGGCGCGCTAATTTGCCAAGACTGCCTCGCGGCGCTTACGCTCATCGATCCGCGTCATAGCTGCACTCGATGCGGCGCTCCGTTTGGAGACCTGCTGTGCACTGAGTGCTCGGTCGAGGGTGCGTCCTCGGCAATGGCCGAGGCACTCGATCGCTGCCTGGCATGTGCCGCCTACACGCATCCGCTGCCGCGCATCATTAAAGCGTACAAAGACGCGGGCGAGCGACGCCTGGCGCCGTATCTGGCAGAGCTGCTATACGACACCGCCCTGCATGCCCAAGTTGTGGCCCCCGATCGCTATGGCGGCGTGTTGTCCGCTGCCGACGCAGTTGTGTTTGTGCCTGCGACAGCGGCGGCGTTTCGGCGGCGCGGCTTTGATCATATGGAGGCCATTGCGCGTCCATTTTGTGAGCTGTCGGGTGTACCGCTGCTCGATGCCCTCGTTAAGTACGGCCATGGCGACCAGCGCGAACTCGGTCGCGAGGAGCGCCGAGAGCGCGCCCGGGGCATGTACGAGACGGTCGAGGACGTGCGGGGCCGCCGCCTGCTGCTTATCGATGACGTTATCACCACGGGCGCGACGATGGCAGCGGCTTCGGCGGAACTCAAGCGCGCCGGCGCCGCAGCAGTCGATGGCCTCGCTATCGCACGTGTTTGGTAGGGGTGGTTTTGTGGCAGTGAAGATTGAGCGGCGCAACGAGCCGACAAGCGAACAGCTAGCGGCTTCCGTAATCCTAACAGGCGCCTCGGCGCTACGCATGATGCGCTCCGAGCGCCGGCAGATGGGCTACATAAGCTGGAGGGACCTTGATCCCGATGAAGAGCGCCATGTACTGCGCACGTCGTCGCCCTCGACCGAGGACATCTATCTTCCCGACTTGGTGCGGATTGGGGCCGCAAGCGGCGAGGTGCAAGAAGATCTTTGCTTGCTGGTGGGATCTGCGGCGCAGCGCCGCCGCATGCCTAGCGTGGGCTGGTCCGTATGCTCCGGGTTGCCCGTCGGCTCGATTCTAGAGGTGGAACCGGGGGTGTACAGTCTATCTCCCGAGGCCCTTTGTGTTGCCGTTGCGCGCGAGGTCGGCTGCATCCAGGCATTTGCCCTGGCTCAGGAGCTGTGCTCTAAGATTTCGCTGAGTGACCGCGGGAAGTATCTGCCTCCCTACACCTCGCCCGTTACGAATAAGCTTGCAAAGGACAAGGACCAGCCAGCAGACGTGGGCTACTTTGAGGTTGAGCCGGTGCTGACGCCCGATCGTCTGGCAGATTACCTCGCGGTATGCAAGGGGAATGCGGCCAAACAACTGCAGCGTCTGTGTCCCTACTTGTCAGAAAACCTGCGCTCGCCCATGGAGTGCATCATGCTCGCTCTGTTTTCGCTTCCGTTTTCCTATGGCGGATTTGCCTGCGGTCCCTTTAAGACCGACTACAAGATTGAGTTCGATGACCGCGCGCAGGCAATCTCGGGGATGCCGCATGCAGTTTGCGATGCGTATCAGGAAGCAGCCCGGTTTGACCTGGAATACAACGGTGAGCTGGGCCATTCCTCCCGGAGGGGACGTATCCATGATGAAAAGCGCAACACGGGCTTGATTACTATGGGAATCGAGGTCGCGACGGTCAACAACGAAATGCTCTGTGACATGGAAGCGATGGAAGCGCTCGCATGGCGCATCTACCAACGCATGGGCAAGCGCTATCAGAATCGCGTAGAGGCTCGTCGAAAGAAGCAGGATGCGCTGCTGAACACGCTTCGAGCGTGTTTTGGGCTTAAGCCAGCATAAATCTATGGCTTTATAGGGGGCTTGTTATAGGCTCCGTGCAAAAAATGGCAAATATGAGTACTGTTACTAGATTAGTGACAGCGAAAACGAAGAAATCCGATCCTGAAATTGGTATTCATTGAAAAGATAATAGGTCGCGCGCGCAGACGTGGTGTAAGAGTGTCCTGAGGTCCGTCGCTGCAAGTCCCGATGTTACTCCTTCTTGAGACCGCGCTTCTCGACTATCTCGTCCACTATCTCCCTGGCGCGCCGCCCGAGCGCGCGGCGCCTCCCCTCTGTCGGGGCCGGCCTGTCCGCGGGCTCGGCGAAGCCCTCGGCGGCCGAGGCCTCGGAGAACACGCGCTGCTGGGACCACTGCCCCTCGGTCTCCATGAGGCTCGCGCACGTCAGGCGCAGCATCGACTCCCTCGAGGGGAAGGACTGCACGACCCTGTAGCGGCGCTTGATCTCGCGGTTGGCGCGCTCCTGGACGTTGTTGGTGCGGAGCTTGGCCCAGTGCGCCCTGGGGAAGGCCGTGAACGCCAGCGCGGAGTCCTCGGCCTGCTCGAAGACCTCGCCGGCCCTGGCGGACACCGACGCCACCCAGGGCGCCGCCTCGGCCCACACGCAGCGCGCGAGGTCGGGGTCGTCCTGGTAGACCGCGGCGTGCACGAGGTCCCTGACGGCCGCCTTGGAGTCCTCGGGCCTGCCCGAGCAGGCGCTCTGGAGGTTGCGCTGCAGGTGCGTCACGCAGCGCTGCCAGGCGCAGCCCTGGAACAGGCGCGAGACGGCGGCCACGAGCCCGGCGTGGCTGTCGGAGACCACGAGGCGGACGCCGGCCAGCCCGCGCTCGCGCAGCCCGCCGAGGAATGCCGCCCAGGAGTCCTCGCTCTCGGTGTCGACCACGTCGCAGCCCAGGAAGTGCTTGCGCCCGTCGGCGCCCAGCCCGATCGCGGTCACGACGCCCTGCGAGACGACCGACGAGCCGACCCTGCAGCTCATGTAGGTGGCGTCGAGCCACAGGTAGCAGCACGGCGTGCCCGAAAGGTCGCGGCGGCGGAACTCCTCCACCTCGGCGTCGAGGTCGGAGCAGAGGCTCGAGACCTCCGAGCTCGACAGCGAGGATATGCCCAGCTTGGACGCCACGCGCTCGACCTTGCGGGTGGACACGCCGCACACGTACATCTCCTGCACGATGGCGGCCACCGAGGTGTCGACGCGCGACCATCGCGCGAGCATGCCCTCGGGGTAGTAGGTGCCGTGCCTGAGCTTGGGTATCTCGAGCTCCACGTCGCCCACGGCGGTCTTGAGCGACCTGGGGCGGTAGCCGTTGCGGCTGTTCTCCCTGCCGTCGCTGCGCTCGTTGCGGCCCGCGCCGCACATCTGCTGGGCCTCGGAGTCCATCAGCGCGTTCATCACGCCGCCCAGCACCCTGCACGCGAACTCGCGCGCGTCGCCGCACTCCTGCCAAAGCCTCGCCGCCTCGAGGGCCTCGTCGCGGCCGAGGCGCAGTACACTCTCTTCTTGGGGCATCGCCTTTCCTTCCATTCGTCACCTTCATTACTCCAACGACGAATTCTAGGCGGTGTCCCCTCCCTTTCAAGAAAGAGAAGAGGCGGGGCATGCCCCGCCTCTTACACCACATCTCTGCGCGCTACCAGATAATAAACAAATGTGGAGTATCTTGGCATCAAGCGGGCTATAAAGAGCTCGAAACCGGCGCGTGCGGAGGGAAAACGCTGCTACTAAATTGGTAACAGTACTCATATTTGCCGTTTTTTGCACACGCCACCCTAAGACGGGTGCCCCGGAGCTCCCCGTAGGGGAGCGACGGGGTCGATCAAAGCGCGTGCGGCCCGTCCCGACCTGCGAAATCTGTACTCGCGATGCGAATGACGCCCCTAACCTTAAACTTTAGCTTGAACTTAGCTATAATGCGCTTCGTTCCTACCAGGCTGTGGTTGCGGACGGACGAAATGCCCGTCCTAGTCCAAGACAGACGCGGTCAAAGGGATCCACGTAAGCGACCGCGTGCGCGCGGCGCGATCATGGCGCGTCCTAGATGTAAGCCGCACCGTCCGTTCTACTTTCTTTGGGGCAATACCGCCTCGCGGGCGAGCGGGCCAGTCGTGAAGGTGGCTGCGGCCTCCCGAGCAAACACCCCGGTGCGCAAGTGTGGGGTCAAATACCAGGTCAGCTGGTGGGAACAACCTGATATTCCGCGCAACGCACGGATCGTATACGACACAGAAGGCAGGGTAGTGGACATGGTGAGGGGCAGCTTGATGCACGCGGCTCGGTTAGGTGCTGGGGCCGCAGCGGTCATCGCCGTTTTGGGCCTGAGCGGATGCGCGTTCAACCCGCTGTCTACGTTCACGACTCCCACGATCGACCAGATCGAGTACAAGACCGTCACGCCGGCGGTGTCGGACGATGCCCTGGTTACTCCCGGAACCCTGACGGTTGCCCTCGATACTTCCGATGCGCCGCAGGCCATGCAGGGCGCCGACGGCGAGCTCGCGGGGTATGCGGTCGACGCCGCCCGCGCCCTCGCAAGCCGCATGGGCCTTAAGGTCGCCTTTGTCGATGCGTCCTCGGCAGGTTCCGCGCTCGCCGACAAAAAGGCCGATATCTTTATCGGCGAGATCAACTCCACAGACGGGGACGTTAGCTCGCTCGGCACCTGCCTGTACGATGCCGCTTCTGTGTTCGGTAAAACCAGCGATGGTGGGTCGCTAAGCGTTTCCACCGATACCCTTAACACGTCTACCCTGGGTGTCCAGATGTCCTCGGCCTCGCAGGAAGCGCTTGCCAAGCAGAGCATCACCGCCAACCAAAAGACCTACTCCAACATCAACGAGTGCTTTGAGGCGCTCGAGTCCGGCGAGGTTGACTATGTGATCTGCGACTCCACGGCCGGTGGCTACCTTGCACGTCTGATGAGCGAGATCTCCTATGTCGGTGCGCTCGAGGCGCCCTCGACGCTCGGTGTTGCGGGCCTCTCGTCCAATGACGAACTGTGCCGTGCCGTGAGCGATGCCCTCGACGACATCACGGTCGACGGCACGCTCGAGGCAGTTCACTGCGTCTGGTATGGCAGGATGCCCTACGACCTCACCACTAAGACGGTTTCGGGCGCTAACGTGCAGCCGGGCGACTCTGAGTCCAGTGAGACCACGTCCTCCGGCAGCGAGTCCTCCGATTCCAACAATGAGACCGCATCCTCCGAGGACAAATCGTCCAGCCAGGAAGGCACCATCACCGACGACGACATTAACAAACTTAATAGCTAGTTATTGCTAGGGGTGGTGTCTCCTATACGTTGGAAAGGACACCTCTTCACGGTTTCAACACGCACTGCCGGGCTTCCCCAATAGGGGAGCCCGGCTTTTTCATCCCAATAAAACCAGCAGGTCAAAGCTAATTTTCGGGACCAAATACAAAGCCGCCGACGCCCTCCCATAGCGCACTTTGCCACGGAAAAGTGCGAGACTTCGGTATGCGGTATCAAGCAATCGTTATTCGGGTCTTTAGGAATCCGCGTGATTAAATGCACGGCAATGGGTACATAGCCAGTACAGTAAGTCCCCGAGGCAGATTGGAGCCACGTATGGATATCAAGGTTTCTGGACGCAAGACGACGGTAACCGATGCTCTGCGTGCGCATGTGGATGAGAAGATCGGCGAGGCGCTCAAGGTTTTCGATATCGAGCCCATGACGGTCGACGTTGTACTTCGCTATGAGAAGAACCCCTCGAACCCCAACCCGGCAATCGTCGAGGTCACGGTTCGTGCCCGCGGTTCGGTGATTCGCGTTGCCGAGCACGGTGCAGATATGTACGCCGCCATCGACCTCTCCGCCGATAAGGTCACCCGCCAGCTGCGCAAGTTCAAGACCAAGGTCGTGGACAACCGCCAGGGCGGTGCCAGCGCTGCGGATGTCGCGCCGGTCGAGCGCGTCGAGGATCTGGCCGACCTGCTGCTGCCCGAGGAGGAGGACGACCTGCTCGTCCGCGAGAAGGTCATCGACGTCACCCCGATGACTGAGGAGCAGGCGCTGGTGCAGACCGATCTGCTCGGCCACGACTTCTACGTGTTCGAGAACGCGACGACTGGCCTTATCAATGTGGTGTATCACCGTAAGAATGGTGGATATGGCATCATCAAGCCCCGAATCGAAACACTTGACGAGTAAAATACGTTAACTTGCATGAGTTAACGGTTGGCGGCCATCCCATGCGGGTGGCCGCCTTTTTACGTAAGGAGTCGCTTTGATGGACAAGGCCGCATCCGCCGGTCATTCGAACCGTTGCCGCATCGTCGTCGATACCTGCTGCGACTTTAGCCCCGAGGTCGCTGCGAACCTCGATGTCGATATCCTGGGTTTCCCCTTCATTATCGATGGCGAAGAGCGCACGGACGATATCTGGTCGAGCATCACGCCCAAAGAGTTCTACGACCGCATGCGCGCCGGCGCTCGCGTGTCTACCTCCGCCGTGTCGCTCGGTCGCTATATCGAGTTCTTTACCGAGTGTGCCAAGGAGGGCACGCCCACGGTCTACCTGTGCTTTACCTCGGCGCTGTCGTCGAGCTACAACTCCGCGTGCCAGGCGGCAGATGCCGTGCGCGCCGAGTATCCCAACTTTGAGCTCTACGTGGTCGACAACGCTCTGCCCTGCGCGACCGGCGCGCTCCTGGCGCTTGAGGCCGTGCGCCAGCGTTCGGCGGGACTGACCGCCAAGCAGCTGGTCGACTGGGCAAACGAGGCCAAGACCTATGTCCACGGTTACTTTACGCTCGAGAGCTTTGACGCGCTGGCTGCCGGCGGCCGCATTCCGCCCGCGGCGGCACAGCTCACGGCAAAGCTCGACGTCAAGCCCGAGCTCTCCTACGACCTGGCCGGCTCGCTGTCGCTGATCGGCGTCAACCGCGGTCGCAAGAAGGCGCTCAAGTCCATCCTCAAGTCGTTCCGCGAGAACTACGTGCCCGACCGCACCATGCCCATCGCCATCATGACGGCCGATGCCGAAAAGGACGGCGACTGGCTCGAGGCCGCCATCCGCAAGGAGGAAGGCTGCGCCGACGTCACCATCATCCGTAGTTCCGTCGGTCCTACTATCGGCTCGCACGTGGGCCCCGGCATGGTGGCTTGCGCGTTTTGGGGCAAGAATCGCGCCGAGAAAGCCTCGCTTTCCGACCGCATCGCGCGCCGTGTGCGAGGCGAGTAGGCAGGCGCTGCGGTTGCAAGCGCCCTCAAGTCACGGCCGAAACGCTGGCACCGAGTATTCAACCTGGTAACAACACCCAACCCAAAAGGAAAGGTTTCATGGCAAACAAGCTCTCCGTCGCATTCATCGGCACCGGAATCATGGGTGCCCCCATCGCCGGCCACATCTTGGACGCTGGCTATCCCGTCACGGTCAACAACCGCACCAAGTCCAAGGCTGCAGCGCTCGTTGAGCGCGGTGCCGCCTGGGCCGATACGCCGGCCGATGCTGTGGCTAACGCCGATGTCGTCTTTACCATGGTGGGCTATCCCTCCGAGGTCGAGGAGCTCTACCTGGCGGGCGACGGTCTGCTCGCGTGCACTAAGCCCGGCGCGGTCCTGATCGACCTCACCACGAGCTCGCCCGAGCTCGCCCGTGACATTGCCGAGGCCGCCCAGGTTTCTGGTCGCATGGCGTTTGACTGCCCCGTCACCGGCGGCGAGTCGGGAGCTATCGCCGGCACGCTCACGGCTATCGTGGGCGCCACCGAGAACGACATCGCTCCGGTTCGCGATATCCTTTCCACCTTTGCGGCAAACATCTGCTGCTTCGACGGCGCCGGCAAGGGCCAGGCTGCCAAGCTCGCCAACCAGGTGTCGCTGGGCGCCTGCATGGTCGGCATGGCAGACGCCATGGCATTTGCCGAGTTGAGCGGCCTTGACCTGGAGAAGACCCGCCAGATGATCCTGGGCGGCACCGGCAAGTCCGGCGCCATGGAGAGCCTGGCTCCCAAGGCGCTCGACGGCGACTACAAGCCCGGCTTTATGGTCGAGCACTTTATCAAGGACCTGCGCTTGGCGCTCGCCTATGCCGACGACCGCGAGCTTGCGCTGCCCGGTGCCGACGTGGCCTTTACGCTCTACGACATGCTCGACGCCATCGGTGGTGCCAAGCTGGGTACCCAGGCCGTCACGGTCCTCTATAAGGAGGAGGCCGACGCCATCGCCGCCGGTCTGGACTGGTCGCAGTATCGTCCCGAGGAGCATGGCGCTCACGAGGAAGGCTGCGGTTGCGGCGAGCATGGCGACGATCACGAGTGCGGTTGTGGCCACCACCACGACGAGGGCCACGAGTGCTGCGGCGGCCACGGCCATGATGACGGCCACGAGTGCTGCTGCGGCCACCATCACGGGGAGTAGCGCCCATGAGCTGGACGTTCGTGGTGCTTGCGCTGGTGCTCTTTCTCTTTGCGATCTACATTGGCTTTTTGTGCGGCCAGTGGGCGTGCGAAAAGCGCGTCATCACCAAGCGCGACTACTGGATTGCCAACTTTGCGGGAGCGGCGGCAGTCGTCCTGCTGACCTGGGTGTTCTCACTGTTCCCGCTGGTGCAGTTTGCGCCGATCGGCTGGCTCGGCGGCTTTATCGCCGGCCTTAAGATGAGCTTTGGCGAGTCCGTCGGTCCGTGGCGCAAGCACGACGAGGTCTTTAACGTCAACAAGGCTCACCGTGCCGCCGCCGACGCGGGCGACGCCGAGGAACGCCGCCGTGCGCGTCGCAATGGCGCGGCCGATCGACAGCTCATCTCGGTCACCGATGACAGCAAGGGTGCTGGCAAGCACGCTAAGAAATAGTAAGAAGAGGTAACTATGGCAGAAAACAAGGAAGAACAGCTCACCGACGAGGAGCTGGCACAGCTTCAGCTGGCAGAGGAGAACGAGAACGCCGTCGACCGCCTGGTCAAGGAGCTCGGCTGCCCCACGCGTCGCATCCGTCAGTTTGCCGCTCGCGTGCTGCACCTGCTTGCCGAGCGCGATCCGCAGCGCGTCGTGCCCTGCGTACCCGCGCTGATCGAGGCACTTGACCGCCCCGAGGCTCAGACCCGCTGGGAGGCCCTCGATGCCCTTGCGGCGCTCGCCACCACCTGCCCCGAGCAGCTGGGCGATGCCTTTGAGGGTGCCGAGACCGCGCTGTTCGACGAGATTTCCTCCACGCTGCGCTATGCCGCCTTCCGCCTGCTGTGCGTGTGGGGTGCCACGAGCGTCGAGCGTTCGCGCGAGGCTTGGCCCATCCTGGACGAGGCTATCCAGTGCTACCACGGCGACCTTGAGTATCGCGACATGCTCGGTTGCCTGTACGAGTTTGGCCAGGGCGAGATCGACGCCGAGGTCGCCGAGAAGCTCGCGCTGCGCCTTAAGTTCGACGCCGAGAACGGCAAGGGCAGCTATCTCAAGGCCCGTTCGAGCGAGATTTGCGAAATGCTTGTTAAACGTTTTGGCCTGGATCTCTCCAAAAAGAAGAAGCGTGCTAGCGTTAAAAAATCTGACGACGCCGAAGACGAGGAGTAACAGATTATGGCGCACGATGTAGTCCTGATCCCCGGTGACGGTATCGGTCCCGAGATTACGCAGGCCATGCGCCGCGTGGTCGAGGCCACCGGTGTCCAGATCAATTGGAATGTCCAGGAGGCCGGTGCCGGCGTCATGGACGAGTTTGGCACGCCGTTGCCCCAGCACGTGCTCGATGCGGTCGCCGAGACCAAGGTTGCCATCAAGGGTCCCATCACCACGCCGGTCGGCACGGGTTTCCGCAGCGTCAACGTGGCCCTGCGCAAGCACTTCGACCTGTACGCCTGCGTGCGCCCCTGCCTGTCGCAGCCGGGCGACGGCTCGCGCTTCCGCGACGTCGACCTGGTCATCGTGCGCGAGAACACCGAGGACCTCTACGCCGGCATCGAGTTCGATGAGGGCGCTGCCGAGGTCGAGGAGCTCTCGCAGCTCGTCGAGCGTTCGGGCCAAAAGACCTTCGCCGCCGATTCCGCGATCTCGATCAAGCCGATCTCTATCGCCAAGAGCCGCCGCATTGTGGAGTATGCCTTTGAGTATGCCCGCCGCTGCGGCCGCAAAAAGGTGACGGCCGTGCACAAGGCCAACATCATGAAGGCGACCGACGGCCTGTTCCTGCGCGTGGCGCGCGAGGTGGCCGCCAACTATCCCGATATCGAGTTCAACGACAAGATCGTCGACGCCACCTGCATGGGCCTGGTCCAGAACCCCAACGACTTCGATGTCCTGGTGCTGCCCAACCTGTACGGCGACATCGTGAGCGACCTGTGCGCCGGCCTGGTGGGCGGTCTGGGCATGGCCCCCGGCTCCAACATCGGTGCCGACTGCGCAATCTTTGAGGCTACGCATGGCTCCGCGCCCGATATCGCCGGCCAGGATATCGCCAACCCCACGGCCGAGATCCTCTCTGCTGCGATGATGCTCGATCACCTGGGCGAGAACGACGCGGCCAATCGCATTCGCGCCGCCGTATCTGCCACGCTCGACGAGGGCGAGCAGGTTACCGGTGACGTGCGTCGTGCCCAGACCGGCTCCGTTGAGGGCGCTGTGGGCACGCAGGCCTTTGCCGATGCCGTTATCGCGCACCTGGTCTAAGGTATGCACGCTGCAAACGCCTAAATAGTACTTAAGTGTTTGCGTATAACCTAAGAATCAATACGCCCGGCGCTCTGCCGGGCGTATTCTATTGGGGACTATGTTTCCTAACAAGGAGTAACTGATATGGGTCTGATTCAAAAGAAGGACGAGAAGGACGAGATCGACGGCATCCAGATCATCGAGCGCGGCGAAGGCCCCGACGGTGATGAGGACGAGAAGATCGACCTGGTCGCCGGCACGTCTGCCGAACATATTGCCGCCGGCACGACCGCCGAGGAGGAAGACGCTCGCCTGGAGGCTCAGATTGCCGCGGATGCCGCTGACGAGAATCTGATGCCCGAGGAACAGGACGAGGACGACGACTCCGACGTGGACGACCACGCTTGCAAGCACAAGAAGACGATGATTGCCGCCTTTGTGGTCGCCGTCGTGATTGCTGCCGTGGTCGGCTTCTTTATCGGCAACGGTGGTTTTGGCGGCAAAGGCGTCGGCTCGGCGACCCTCACCGAGGACCAGCTCGATTCGACCGTGGCAAGCTATAGCTACAACGGCAAGAAGAGCGACATCACCGCGCGTGAGGCCATCGAGAGCCAGTACAGCCTCGACACCGTCAAGGACGATGACGGCAACTACACCGCTCCGTCTGCCGACGTTATCCTGTCCTACGTGCGCAACAAGATTCTGCTCGATGCTGCCGAGGACGAGGGCATCACCGTCTCTTCCAAGGAGATGAAGAAGTACGCCGAGGATTCCATCGGCACCTCCGACTACAAGACCATGGCTACGCAGTATGGTGTGTCCAAGGATCAGGCCAAGCAGATCGTCCGTCAGTCCGCGACGCTGCAGAAGCTCTACAAGAAGAAGGTCGGCGACAGCTCCGCAAGCATGCCGACCGCCCCGACCGAGCCTGCTGACGGCAACGAGGAGACCGCGAGCAAGGACTACGCCGATTACATCATCAACCTTGCCGGCGACGAGTGGGATAGCGAAAAGGGCACCTGGAAGGACGCCGATAGCACCTACGCTAAGGCCTTCGCTGACGATGCCTTTACGGCCGATAGCGCTACCTATAAGCAGGCCATGACCGCCTATTACACCGCCTATCAGCAGTATTCCTCGCAGGCTTCGAGCGCCAGCTCCAAGTGGACCGAGTACGCCAACGGCCTCTACGCCAAGGCCAATATCAGCATCTACGGCCTGTTTGCGTAAAGATTGCCTGAGCCTTCGAGTACGAAGCCGAAATATCTGATGAAACCCCCTAGAACTGACATCGTTCTAGGGGGCTTTTTGCGTTGCAGGGAAGGGCGGGGAAGAGGGTGGTAGGGGAGAGGTTATATACAAATTCTTGGAGACTTTATTCATGTAAAGTGAAAACGATTTCTGCCAAACTGGTAGTAACAATGTGGTACCACTGTTCATCTGGTAGTAACCACTTTTGAGATGAAATCGAATGGAAATTGCTAAGAATTAGTTTGGTAATGAAAGAAACGCAGCACATCTACCTGCGCAAATTACCGTTTACGGGCCAAAAATAACCGTTTGGCAACGATATAGTAATTTGAACGAAATGTGGTGGACGTTTGAATTGAGTGTGTGCTACCGTACATACCAGCAACCCGAGAAAAGGGACTGGGTTGTCTAAGTTTGCGCACCAATGCCGGCAAGCGGAGAAGCCGGTATGCACAAGGCGCGGACATGGAACTCGTTGGTGAACAACGAAAGAAAGGTTGGAGGAGATACCAATATAATGAAGTACCTCCAGAAGCTCGGCAAAGCGCTGATGCTTCCCGTCGCAGGTATTCTTATGGGTGTGGGCTACCTGCTCGCTCCCGCAGTTATGGGTGCTGCCGGTGACACTACCGGTTTTGCCTATACCGCCGGTTTCCTGCTCATCAAGGCAGGCGGCGCTCTTATCGATAACATGGCCTGGCTGTTCGCAGTCGGCGCCGCTGTCGGCCTTGCCGACGATCACGATGGCACCGCTGGCCTCGCTGGCCTCGTCGCCTTCCTGATGATCCAGCAGCTCCTGAATCCTGCTGTTGTTGGCACCATTCGTGGTATGGACGCCGATGCTCAGACCGCTTGGCTTGCCACGACCGAGGGCATCGCGTTCTCCAAGATCGCTGGTAACTCCTTCATCGGCATCCTGTCCGCCGTCATCGGTGGCACTTGCTACAACAAGTTCAAGGACACTCGTCTTCCCGACTGGCTGGCCTTCTTCTCCGGCAAGCGTTGCGTCGCCATTATGACCGCCGTCATCTGCATCGTCGTCTCCGTCGTCCTGCTCTTTGCTTGGCCGCTCATCTTCGGTGCTCTTGTTGCTCTTGGTGAGGGTATCGCCGCCATGGGTGGTATCGGCGCTGGCATCTACGCCTTCCTCAACCGCCTGCTCATCCCGACCGGTCTGCACCACGCTCTGAACAACGTGTTCTGGTTCGACACCATCGGCCTGGGCGACCTGACCCACTTCTGGGCTGGCGAGACCTCTGCTGACGTCAAGTGGAGCCTCGGTATGTACATGTCCGGCTTCTTCCCCTGCATGGTGTTCGGTATCCCGGGCGCTGCCCTGGCTATGGTTCAGACCGCTAAGAACAAGAAGGCTGCTATCGGCCTGGTTGTCTCCGCTGCTATCTGCGCCTTCGTCTGCGGCGTCACCGAGCCCTTCGAGTTCGGCTTCATGTTCCTGTGCTTCCCGCTCTACGTCGTGTACGCTGCCCTGTACGGCATCTTCACCATCGTCACCTACTATGTTGGTTTCCGTGCTGGCTTCTGCTTCTCCGCTGGTGCTACCGACCTCCTGTTCTCCTCTAGCCTCCCGGCTGCCGCCAACACCTGGATGATCATCCCGCTGGGCATCGCTGCCTTCGTGGTCTTCTACCTCGTGTTCCGCTTCGCCATCACCAAGTTCAACCTCATGACCCCTGGTCGCGAGGATGAGGATGTCGAGGAGACCTCCGCTTCCGCCGCTGCTGGCGACGACAAGTTCGCCGCTCTGGCCGCCGCTGTTCTTGCTGCCGTCGGTGGCAAGGAGAACGTCAAGACCGTTGACTGCTGCGCTACTCGCCTGCGCTTCGAGCTCGGCGATTCCGCCCTGGTCGACGAGGCTGCCTGCAAGAAGGCCGGCGCTCTGGGTGTCATGAAGATGGACAAGGGTGCTACCCAGGTCATCATCGGCACGCAGGTCCAGGCTGCTGCCGAGGAGCTCAAGAAGCTTCTCTAAGCCTTAAAGACGTATCTGTCTTGCAAAGGGTCGTCCCGCTCCGCGGGGGCGGCCCTTTTTGCTACCTCGATACCTGATGTAGCGTTGTAATTGGTATTACAGTGCGCAGGCTATCAACCGGCAAACAATATTGAAATATGCTGGTTGACCTGCTGTTATTCCAATAAAACTGCTATAGTACGTGGTGTCTGGTTACAACCAATTTCGAGTCATTTATCCGGCAGGTATCATTATGGCAATGGGAGCGCGCAAACAACCTCTGTACGATCAGCTCGTCGATTTGCTGACCGATAAAATCGATCACGAGCTTCGACCCGGCGACTATTTGCCGTCCGAGCGCGACCTGTCGGAGCGCTACGGGCTCTCGCGTACGACGGTTCGCCTTGCCCTGCAGGAGCTTGAGCGCCTGGGCTTGGTGGTTCGTCAGCGTGGCCGTGGAACCATGGTGTGCGACCGCTCTCTGCAAACGGCAAACCTCACGCAGACCTATAGCTTTACCGAGCAAATGAAGGCGATCGGCCGTGTGCCCAAGACAACGATTCTCGAGTTTACCGAGGTCGAGGCTGACAAGAATATTGCCGTAGAGATGAACGCGCGCCTGGGCGAGCGTCTGTACAAGATCAAGCGCCTGCGTATAGCCGATGGTGTGCCGCTGATGATTGAGTGTACATATCTGCCGAGTCGCAAGTTCTTTGCGCTTAAGCGCCCCATGATCGAGAACAAATCGCTGTACGACATGATTGAGCAGGACTTTCACGAGAAAGTTCGCGTAGCAGAGGAAGAATTCTACGCGAGTATCGCCCGCCATTCCGACGCTCGTTTGCTCGAGATTGCCGAAGGCGCACCGGTCCTGGATTTGATTCGTACCACATATGACATGAACAACGAGGTTATCGAGTATACGCGTTCGGTTGCGCGTGCCGACCAGTTTAAGTACAAGGTCTACCACAACCGCGCAGTCTAGAGTTATTGGGTATAAACGGCTTGGCGTGTTTTGCGGCGGGTGCAAAATGTGCCAAGCGGTAGAAGGCAACGAACAATCGCTCGAATTAACAATGCAGTGGTTTTTGATCCGCCCTAAAACGCACTGCGGGTACGGGAGCATAGATGAGCACGTATGCTATCAAGGCCGACAAGTTCTTTTTGCCGGCGGGGCCGCAGCTGGGCGGCTACCTCATGGTCGAAGACGGCGTCTTTGGCGCTTGGCAGGCCGATGAGCCCGCTTGTGAGATCAAAGATTATTCGGGTACATGGATTGCGCCGGGTATGGTGGACACCCATATTCATGGCTTCTATAACCATGCCACGACCGATAACGATGCCGAGGGCATCAACATCAGCTCGACCGAGCTCGCTCGTCGTGGTACCACCAGCTGGCTGCCTACGACCTTTACCGACGGCGTGGAGCAGATCAAGGACGCCTGTGCCGCTATTGCACAGGCGGACGAAGAGCGCGGGCCCGAGTTCTGCGGTGCTCGTATTCAGGGTATCTACCTGGAGGGTCCGTTCTTTACCATGAAGCATGTGGGCGCCCAGAACCCCGCTTATCTGATCGACCCGTCCGAGGAAGTTTTTGACGAGTGGCAGGAAGCCGCCGGCGGTCGTATCGTCAAGAGCGCCATGGCGGCCGAGCGTGACGGCGCTGCCGCTTACGCCGCGGCTCTGAGCGCAAAGGGCGTCGTAACCTGTATTGGCCACTCCGATGCCACCTATGATGAGTGCGCCGCCGCCATCAATGCTGGCGCCAGCTGCTTTACGCATACCTACAACGGCCAGCGCGGTCTGCATCACCGCGAGCCGGGTGTCGTCGGGGCCGCTATGACCACGACCAACACCTATGCCGAGATTATCTGCGATGGCAAACATGTGAACCCTGCTGCTATCAAAGCCCTGCTGCAGGCCAAGGGCTGGCAGCACACGGTGCTGATTACCGACTGCCTGGGTTGCGGCGGCATGCCCGAGGGCAAGTACACCAGCGGTGGCATGGATGTCATTATGAAGGACAACCTTTGCTGGCTTGCCGATGGCTCTGCTATCGCCGGCTCGGTGCTCACGCTCGCGCAGGGCGTCAAGAACATCGTCGACTGGGGTCTCGCGAGCGCCGATATCGCAATTCGCATGGCGACTGAGGTGCCCGCGCGTTCTGCTCACGTCGAGGATAAATGTGGCAGCATTATGCCCGGTCGCGACGCCGACTTTGTCGTGTTCAATCCCGACCTTACCCTGGTCGAGACGTATGTGGGTGGCAACAGCGTCGGTAACGCGTTTGCCGAGTAGCCGCCAAAGAAGCGATCCGAGAGGGGATTTAGATGATTTACGGTGCATTGGGCGATATCGAGGAGTACCGCGGAATGCTCAAGGGCCTCGACGTGTTGATCGATTGGCTCGAGGAGAACGATCCGGCGCAGCTCGAGGTCGGCAGCCATCCGATTCTGGGCGACAAGGTCTTTGCGAACGTCATGGCTCCCACGACGCGTCCCGAGGCCGAGGCTCACTATGAGACGCATCAGCGTTATCACGACCTGCAGATCGACATTGAGGGTCGCGAGGCCTTTAAGGTCGCTACGGGCAGCTTGACGCTGGTCCAGGAGTTTGACGAGAAGGACGACTACGATCTGGTCGATTCCGACGCCTCGATCGCCGGCGATCTGGCCGACGACAAGTTCGCCCTGTTCGTTGCCGGCGAGCCTCACATGCCCACGCTCGAGTTCCCGGGCGATGGCGCGCAGCCGGTCAAGAAGATCTGCTTTAAGCTGCTTGCAGACGCTTACTGGGAGGAGTAGCGAGCTGCTCGGCTGAGCTGTTCGCCTGATGGCGTGATTCCCCTAGGGAAATCACGCCACGACCCCGCCAAGCGTGTTTTCCCTAGGGGAATCACGTTTGGCGGGGTTTTATGTTTATGAATAGGGGAACTGAAGCCGTGACGATGCTTGGGTTGGCGCACGCGCACTCAAATCGGCAACAACAAAGTAGATAAGCATTTGAAGAAATGCGATTGAAGCATAATGTAACTAGTATGAAATAGTGGATAGCTGGTACATACCACCTTTCAAATATAGAATCGTTAGAAATCTATAGTTAAAAAGTAATTTACCAGCGGGTTTATATTTTGTTCATTAAAGCCGTTCATCGTCATTTGGCTACCGTTTACGGACCACTTCAGATTCTGACTACATAATTGCGTCAATGCGTCCATAATAGGCAAGGCGTTTAGCTGAGGGCCGAGGAACCGGCATCCGCGTCGTAGAGCACGAAGATCGGGAGTAGCATGCATTCGTTTAAAATCACCAATCAATTCCTACTCGATGATGAGCCGTTCACCATCTTGTCGGGGGCGATTCACTATATGCGTGTTCATCCGAGCGACTGGCATCATTCGCTCTATAACCTTAAGGCTCTTGGGTTTAATACGGTCGAAACGTATGTACCGTGGAATCTTCATGAGCCAAAGCCTGGCGTCTTTGATTTTTCTGGTTCAATTGATTTGGCGGCATTTCTTGATGAGGCGGCGTCGCTCGGTCTGTATGCAATTGTTCGGCCTTCTCCGTTTATTTGCGCAGAATGGGAATTTGGCGGCATGCCAGCATGGCTGCTGCGCCAACATGATATGAGACCGCGTAGCAGCGACCCCAAGTTTCTTGCTCACGTTGCGCATTACTACGACCATCTCATGCCGATACTCGTCCCGCGTCAGATTGACAAGGGCGGAAACATCATCATGATGCAGGTTGAAAACGAGTATGGATCATATTGCGAGGATAAGGACTATCTTCGCGCGATTCGTCGCCTTATGGTCGAGCGTGGGGTTTCCGTGCCCCTTTGTACTTCCGATGGCCCGTGGCGTGGGTGCCTTCGTGCCGGTACGCTCATTGACGATGATGTGTTGTGCACCGGCAACTTTGGTTCTCATGCAAAGGAGAACTTTGAGGCTCTTTCTGCTTTTCACAAGGAGCATGGAAAACAATGGCCTCTTATGTGCATGGAGTTGTGGGACGGCTGGTTCAATCGCTATGGGGAGAACGTCATCAGACGCGATCCCGAAGATCTTGCCTCTTGCGTTCGCGAGGTGCTCGAGCTTGGAGGATCTTTAAACCTCTACATGTTTCATGGAGGCACCAACTTTGGATTTATGAACGGATGTTCTGCACGCCATACGCATGACCTGCACCAGGTGACATCATATGACTACGATGCTCCATTGGACGAACAGGGCAACCCGACCGAGAAATACTTCGCAATTCAAAGGACAGTTCACGAGCTGTATCCCGATATCGCGCAAAGCAAGCCGTTAACAAAAAAGGCGTTTTCCATGCCCGATATTTCGGTGAGTGAGCGCGTAAGTCTCTTTAATGTGCTCGATATTCTTTCGGAGCCGATTGAAGCCCAATATCCTATGCCCATGGAAGAGATGGGTCAGTCGTATGGATATACGTTATATACCACGACTGTCGAGCGTGACCGTGCAGATGAAGAGCGTATTCGGGTTATTGACGCCCGCGACCGCGCTCAGGTGTTTGTGAACGGTGACAAGGTGGCGACGCAGTATCAGGAGCACATCGGGGAAGATATTCACTGCGTTCTTCCCTGTGAACACAACCGCCTGGATGTTCTGACCGAGGATATGGGTCGCGTCAATTATGGTCACAAATTGCTCGCTGATACGCAGCATAAGGGCATTAGGACAGGAGTTTGCGTTGATCTTCACTTTGTTACCGGTTGGGAGATGCGTTGTCTGCCACTCGATAACATCGATAATCTTGATTATTCCGCCGGCTGGGTAGAGGGGCAACCTTCCTTTTATCGCGCAAAGTTTGATATATCTGAGCCGGCTGATACCTTTATCGACACTACGGGTTTTGGAAAGGGTGTGGCATTCGTAAACGGAACGAATGTCGGACGTTTTTGGGATAAGGGTCCCATCATGACGCTCTATGTTCCGCACGGTTTATTACACCCTGGTACCAATGAACTCGTTATGTTCGAAACAGAGGGCGTGTATGATGCGAAAATCTCCCTTCGCTCTGAGCCCGTTATCCGTACACTTGAACAAGAAGGAGTTGAGTAGAAATGATTGTAGGCGCACGAATCGACTTTCGCTTGATTCACGGACAGGTGGCAAACCTCTGGTCTAACGCCCGTCAGGTAAGCCGCTTCATGGTAGTTGACGACGAGGTATCGCAAGATGCTACCCAAAAGCAGGTTCTTCGCATGGCTTGCCCGGCAACTGTGAAGTTGTCCGTGCTTCCTGTCGACAAGGCCGCTGCCAACATCACTGCTGGCAAATATGATGCGCAACGTCTCTTCATTGTTGCGAAAAAGCCTGAGGTCTACGTTCGACTTTTGGAACAAGGTGTTAAGCTTGAGCAGCTCATCGTCGGTAATATGACGACAATGGAGCCGGTCAAGAAGCTGAATCGCAACATTAGTTGCGACCAGGGGGACCTTGACGCATTTGCCAAACTCAAGGCCGATAATCTTCCTATTGTCATTCAGCTGACGCCGCAGGATAACCCAGAGGCTCTCACGCTCTAGTCGAATTAACGCTAGGCCGTGAAGGGGGATGCACGGTTTATATAAGCGTATTGGTATTGTAGAAACTGTTACACCTTAAATAAGGAGTTTACCATGATTGCTTGGTGGCAGATTCTTCTGTTAACCCTGTATGCGGGTTATCAGATTATGGATGAGCTGAACTGGTACACCTGTGCCGGCTCAGCCGTCTTCTCCGGTATGATTACCGGTTTGATTATGGGCGACCTGCAGACTGGCCTGTTTATCGGCGGCAGCATGCAGCTCACCGTCCTGGGCGTTGGTACCTTTGGCGGCGCCTCTCGTATCGATGCCAACTCCGGCACTCTGGTCGCCACTGCCTTTGCCGTGGGTGCGGGCATGAATCCCGAGACGGCTCTTGCCGCCATCGGCGTACCTGTCGCTGCCATTCTCGTTTACACCGATATCGCCGGCCGTTTCGCCAACACGTTCTTCGGTCACATGTGCGATGCCGATATCGAGAAGATGAACTGGGGCGCCTACAACGTACACTACTTGCTCGGTGCCGTTTCCTGGATGTTGTCCCGCATGATTCCGGTCTTCCTGGCTCTCGCATTTGGCCAGGGCGTGGTCGAGGGCATCACCACCGCCCTTAACGGCGACTGGAAGTGGCTGGGTGACGGTCTGTCTGTTGCTGGCGGTGCCTTGCCCGCCGTTGGCTTCGCCATTCTGCTCCGTTACCTGCCGGTCAAAAAGCACGTCGCCTACCTGCTGCTCGGCTTTGTAGTCGCCGCCCTGTTTGGTACGGCCTTCACGAGCATCATGAACCTCAACGCCAACATCGTCGCTGTGAACGGTGCGCTTGGTAAGGGCGCCGTGGATATGGTCGGTATGTTCAATAACATGTCGATGCTGGCGATCGCTATTATTGGCTTTGCTCTGTCTTTGCTGTACTACAAGAACAACCAGCGTCCCGTCGCTGCTGCTGGCGCTGCGGAGGGAGACGACGACGATGAGCTCTAATGAGAAACTCGCCAATGGCACCACTGGCTACAAGATTACCAAGGACGACCTTGCGCAGATCAACCGTCGTAACCTGCTTGGTTTCCAGGATGGTTGGAACTACGAGCGCATGCAGCACTCTGGTTATCTCTGGATTATCCTGCCCACGCTGCGCAAGCTGTACGGTGACGGCACGCCGGAGCTAAAGGAAGCCTGCCGCGCCCAGTGCGCACCGTTCTTCAACACCTCAAACTTCCTCAACACGATCATCACCGGTATCGATTTGGCGATCGAGGAAGAGGAGGGCATTGAGGGCCTCGAGGCTGTTGCCGGTCTCAAGACTGGTCTCATGGGACCGCTGGCTTCCATCGGCGATTCCATCTTCGGTTCGCTGCTCCCGACCATTTTCGGCGCTCTGGCTGCCAATATGGCCATGAACGGCAACCCCTTGGGTATCTTCATCTGGGTCGTCGTGAACATCCTTGTTGACTGGTTCCGCTGCAAGCAGACCCACATGGCCTATGAGCAGGGTATGAAGCTCGTCACCACCATGAGCGATCGCCTGAATGCGTTGACCGACGCGGCCTCCGTAATGGGTGTCTTTATGGTCGGTGCTCTGGTCGCAACCAATGTCGGTATCGTTATTGCGGCGAAGCCTGTTATCGGCGGCGTTACCGTTGACTTGCAGAACATCTGCAATATGATTTGCCCCAAGCTGGTTCCTGCCGCACTCGTCGGCTTCGTATACTGGCTCCTCGGTAAGAAGGGCATGACCTCGACGAAGGCCATCTTTATCGTCTTGGTTCTGTCCATTGCCTTGGGTGCATTCGGTATCATTTGCAAGGGCTAAATACCCCATATTGTCACGGCATTTGAGCCTCAATTGAGACGTGGCGCACACCTCCAAGGCGACTTTATCGCCATATCCCCTGGAGTGTGCGCCTCTTTTGTTTTGTCGGACACCGCTGTTCATAGGCGGTTATGCAGTCATCGTGTTCGATTAATTCCTTAAGGCTGCCTTGAAGGGAATATAGTGCAATGCCATTTTGGATCGTCCTGTTTATTTGTGTTGTCGTGGCTTATTTCGCTGTGACCGAAGGAGCGAAAAAATACTTCGATATGAAATTGCAGGTATTGTTTAACTTGGGCTTATACCAAGATTGCATAGACCTGCTCGATCGCAAACTTGCGCGCATAGTAATGTCTACGTATAAGCAGTATTACCTGCGTTTCACGATCTATGAAGCTGCTGATATGGACGCATATGCAGATCGAATGCTTGACCACTTGCTGGAGATGCCGTGCAGCGACAAACAACGTCGACAGCTTGCGGTTCGCGCCTTTAATTTCTATATCAAGACGGGTGACCGGAAGCGGGCGGCGTCCATGTTGGAAGAGATGCGCCCCATCGTGTCGAAGGGCATTTTGGCGGACAGTCAATTAACCTACGACATAGTCTTTTGCCGTCGGCATGATAAGATCGATGAGATGGAAGCTATGCTGGATACGAGCGACCTTGGGTTACGCGGAAAGCTCTATCTGCTGCTTTCATATCAATATGAGAGCAGCGGGAACAAGGGCGAAGCACTTAGATATCGCAACCTTGAAAAGCAGCTTAGAGACGCTCACAGACCTCCCACGATAAAACAAAATACTCACTAAACTTTAATGATGCAGTGGTCGTAAGAGCCCTTTTGAGGGGTTCTATGGCTAGAGAAAGCGAACGGTAGAAAGGTAGATAGAATGATTGGATTTGTACTAACTGGTCACGGTCAGTTTGCACCTGGTTTGAAAAGCGCTGTGGATATGGTCGCCGGCGAACAACCTAATTTTGAGGTAGTTCCTTTTGCGGGCTCGGAGGCGGTTACTTTTGGTGATGATTTGCGAACCTGCATTGCCAAGATGCGTCAAGCTTGTGATGGCGTATTGGTGTTTGTTGATTTGCTTGGCGGTACTCCGTTCAATCAAGCTATCCCAATGACGACTGAGCTCGATAACGTGACCGTTGTCACCGGAACAAATCTACCTATGCTGGTGGAGCTCGTTATGACGCGTGCGTTTGGAGACCCAACGCTTGATGAACTTGCCGAACGCGCACGGGTCGTTGGTCGTGAGGGAGTCGATCTCAAGAAACTCGAGAGTGCTGACATTGATGAAGACGATGAGATGTAGTGTCGCTATTAGCCCATTTATGGGACATGTTGGTGCGTTACCTGAAGGCTGAAGTATTGGTCAATTGCTCATTACGTGGAGAATATCATGACGTGCACGAGGCACAGACAACCGCTATATGACCAGCTCGTAGATATTCTGATCGAAAAAATTGATCATGAATATCAGCCAGGTGATTTGATTCCGTCCGAACGTGAGCTTGCCGAACGTTTCGGGCTTTCGCGGTCGACTGTCCGGCTTGCAATTCAGGAACTTGAGTATCTTGGTCGGATTGTGCGAAAACAAGGTCGCGGTACGTTTGTTGCCGATCGACTAGCTCAAGCAACAAATCTTACCCAATCGTACAGTTTTACTGAACAGATGAAAGCGATGGGCCGGCTGCCAGAAACAACCATCTTAGAGTTCTGTGAAATGGAAGCAGATAAAACGCTCTCGATGCAAATGGGGATTCATTTGGGTGAAAAGGTATTAAAACTCAAACGTTTACGGATGGCAGATGGTATACCTATGATGGTTGAGCGTAGCTATCTTCCAGCAAGGCTCTTTATTTCACTCAAGCGTCCTCTACTCGAACAGAAGCCCCTTTACGATGTCATTGAGCAGGATTATCAGCAGAAAATTCGAGTAGCAGATGAGGAGTTCTCTGCGGGTATAGCACGTCCATGTGACGCTCGGCTTCTAGGTATTAGTGAGGGTGCGCCAGTTCTGGACATAGTCCGAACTACTCACAACACCCAAAATGATGTTGTCGAGTTCACGCTTTCGGTGGCTCGCGCGGACAAGTTCAAGTACAGAATCTCTCACTATCGAGATACTGTGTGATCGGATACGAGTGCTAACGAAAGAAAAACAGCCTATGACTACTACTCGATTTGACTTTTCAGGTTGAGTCTTTGTATATCAGGCAATTTAGTAAAGAAAGAGGTATTAGAAATGTTCGAGAAGAGTGTCGAGGAGCTCACCGAGCTCGGCGCCCAGATCACCACGGCCGAGATTGCTCAGCAGCCCGAGCTTTGGCGTGATACGCTCAACATCTATCGCGAGAACAAGGAGGCCATCGAGGCCTTCCTGGCCGAGGCTCGCGCTATGGGCGAGGGTCGTCTGTCCGTTGTCTTCACCGGTGCCGGTACGTCCGACTACGTTGGCGATACCTGCGCCCCGTACCTGCGTCACGCTGGCAACACTGATCTCTACGACTTTAAGCCCATCGCCACGACCGACATCGTGAGCGCCCCGCGCGACTTCCTGCGCGCCGAGGATCCCACGCTCGTGGTTTCCTTTGCCCGCTCTGGCAACAGCCCCGAGAGTCTTGCCGCCGTTGCCGTTGCCAAGGAGCTCGTCCACAACGTCAAGTTCCTCAACATCTCCTGCGCTCCTGAGGGCAAGCTCGCCGTCGAGTCTGCCGATGATCCCAATGCGCTGACGCTGCTCATTCCGCGCGCCAACGACAAGGGCTTCGCCATGACCGGTTCTTATTCCTGCATGACCCTGCTCTCCACCCTTATTTTCGACACTGCCTCTGACGAGCAGAAGGCCGAGTGGGTCGAGACCATCGCCAAGATGGGCGAGGAGGTCATCTCCCGTGAGCCCGAGATCGCCGATTACCTGGCTGGCGATTTCAACCGCGTGACCTACTTGGGTTCTGGCTCCTTCGGTGGCCTTGCTCAGGAGAGCCAGCTCAAGATCCTCGAGCTCGCTCACGGTCTGGTCGCTACTTCCTACGACACCTCCATGGGCTATCGTCACGGACCTAAGTCCTTCGTCGACGATAAGACGCTCGTCTTCGTGTTCGTCAACAACGACGCCTACACCCGTCAGTACGACATCGACATCCTCAACGAGATCGGTGGCGACGAGATCGCTCAGCACACCATCGCCGTTCAGCAGGAAGGTGCCACCGTCTATGAGGGTGAGTCCTTCACCTTTAAGGGCTACGAGGCACTTCCCGAGGGCTACCTTGCCCTGCCGTTCGTGATGTTTGCCCAGGCTATCAGCCTGCTCAACTCCGTGCGCGTGGGCAACACGCCCGACACGCCGAGCCCCACTGGCACGGTCAACCGCGTGGTTAAGGGCGTGACGATTCACCCCTTCACCGCTTAATCGCGTCCCCCTGTAAGGGCGCCCGTCCGCTCATAACGGCGGGCGGGCGCTTTTTGTTTTACGTGAGCTGGGTATAAGCATCACCACAGTCAACTGCTTTAGAAGCGAGGAGTGCATATGAGCACGTACGCAATTAAGGCTGACAAGTTCTTCTTGCCGGCAGGCCCGCAACTGGGCGGCTATCTTATGGTCGAGGATGGCGTCTTTGGCGCCTGGCAGGCCGACGAGCCCTCTTGCGAGATTAAGGACTACACGGGATCGTGGATCGCACCGGGTATGGTCGATACTCACATCCATGGCTTCTACAACCACTCAACTACCGATAACGATCCCGAGGGCATCGATATCAGCTCGACCGAGCTCGCCCGTCGCGGTACCACCAGCTGGCTGCCCACGACGTTCACCGATGGCGTCGAGCAGATCAAGGACGCCTGCGCCGCCATCGCTCAGGCGGACGAGGGTCGCGGCCCCGACTTCTGCGGTGCCCGCATTCAGGGCATCTACCTGGAAGGCCCCTTCTTTACCATGAAGCACGTGGGTGCGCAGAACCCCGCTTACCTGATCGATCCCTCCGAGGAGGTCTTCGATCAGTGGCAGGAGGCTGCGGGTGGTCGCATCGTTAAGAGCGCCATGGCGGCCGAGCGCGACGGTGCCGCTGCTTATGCGGCTGCTCTTAATGCCAAGGGTGTGGTGACCAGCATCGGTCACTCCGACGCCACCTACGATGAGTGCATCGCCGCCATCAACGCCGGTGCCAGCTGCTTTACGCATACCTATAACGGTCAGCGCGGGCTGCATCACCGTGAGCCCGGTGTCGTGGGCGCTGCCATGTCCACGCCCGAGACCTACGCCGAGATCATCTGTGACGGCAAGCACGTTAACCCTGCCGCCATCAAGGCGCTGCTGCAGGCAAAGGGCTGGCAACACACGGTGCTCATCACTGACTGCCTGGGTTGCGGCGGCATGCCCGAGGGCAGCTACACCAGTGGTGGCATGGACGTCATCATGAAGGACAACCTGTGCTGGCTCGCCGACGGCAAGAGCATTGCCGGCTCGGTGCTCACGCTCGCCCAGGGTGTCAAGAACATCGTCGACTGGGGCATCGCCAGCGCCGATATCGCCATTCGCATGGCAACCGAGGTGCCGGCTCGCTCTGCGCACATCGAGGATAAGTGCGGCAGCATCATGCCGGGTCGCGACGCCGACTTTGTCGTGTTCGACCATGAGCTCACCCTCGTCGAGACGTATGTTGGCGGCCAGAGCGTCGGCAACGCCTTTACCGAGTAACGATAGAAAAAGACGGCGGGCCCGAATCTGCTCGGACCCGCCGTATGGGTTAAACGCTCAAAAGCACCTTCACAGTTACAGCTTGTTAGCGATCTTCTTTGCCGTGCGCTTGACGCCGGCCACCAAGCCTCCTGCAGGATGCTCCTTCTCGTATGCTAGACGCTTCTCGCGCTTGGCGTACTCTTCGACGATGATATCGCCATACTCGTCTTCAATCTTGTCGAAGAAGTCGATGGCGCCCTTAATTTCCTCAGCGGTCGGGTGTCCCTTTTGGACACCGCCGGTGAGCTTGAACGGCCCCCACGTATCAAAGCCGGGGCAGCCGTAGACACCCATAAAGATAGCCTGCCTCATGCGGCAGATGCCATCGATATCCTTGCCGTACCACTTGTTTTTGCCGCCATAGGTCATAAGGCCAAACACTTTGTCCTGCGGCTGCAGCACGTTAGTGAGCACGCGTGCCATGTCCTTGTCGATCTCGGAGTAATAAATGCCCGTGGCGACGCCGATCAGATGGTATTCGTGCAGGTCGGGATACTCGTTTTTGCCGAGCGTCTTTACATCGAGGGTATCGATCTCGGGGTGCGCCTCGACGATGGCGTCCACGAGCTTTTTCGTGTTGCCGTGATGGCGCGAGGCGTAGAGGATGATGGTTCGCATAAGAAGGCCTTTCAGCTGTAATTGCATCAATGTCTGTATGGTACCCCGTTGTATGGCTGGGAAACCGGATGCATCGATGAACGTGCGGGTTTGTCCTTTGGTCAGGGCCGAGACGGGTTCTTGCGAGCAAAAAGCAGTTGTTCGAAAGGATGGACAATGGAGTACGCTCTCTCCAACGATTCGATTTCTATTAAGGTGTCCACGGCTGGTGGTTCGTTTACCTCGATCGAGGCCGGAGGTCGCGAGTATCTGTGGCAGGGCGATCCCGCCGTGTGGTCCGGCCAGGCACCGATTTGCTTCCCGATTTGCGGAGGCTTGCGCGATAACAACGCCATGACGTTTGCCGGGCATCATGTAAAGCTCGCTCGCCATGGGTTTGCGCGCAAACAGGAGTGGAAGCTGCTGAGCCAGAGCGAGAACGAGCTGGCGATGTGCCTGGCTTCGGAGGATAACGCCGCGCTGCTGAGCGATTATCCGTATCCGTTTAAGCTTGTCGCCCGCTATACGCTCGAGGACGCTGCCGTGCGCGTTTCCTATGAGGTCACCAACGAGGGCACCGAGGACATGCCGTTCTTTATTGGCGGTCATCCCGGCTTTAGGTGTCCGCTCGATGAGGGCGAGGCCTATACGGACTACGAACTGCGCTTTGAGAAGGACGAGGCTGCGGAGCTCTGCACCGCCGTCCCCTCGACTGGCTTGATTGACGTGACCAATCGCTCCAAGAACCCCATGGTGGGAAAGACGCTGCCTCTGTCGCATGAGCTCTTCGATTTTGCGGAGACCATCTTTGACGTGCTCGAGAGCCGTCAGGTCACGCTTTCCAAAAAGGGCGAGGACAAGGGCGTCCGCCTGAGCTTTGAGGGCTTCCCATATCTCATTGTGTGGAGCAAGCCCGAGGGCGATTTTGTGGCGGTTGAGCCCTGGGGCGGCCTTTCGACCTGCTCCGATGAGGACGACGTGCTTGAGCATAAGCGCGGCTGCCTTGTCGCCAAGCCCAAGGAGACCGTCGTTCGCTCGTTCACGATTGAGATTCTGTAATTCCGTTTTGTCGACTCGTATCGCGAGGCACAAGGAGCCTGCGAGATAAGGAGCTAAAAATGATCCTCACCGTTACGATGAACCCGTCTGTCGATACGCGCTATCAGCTCGATGAGCTCATTATCGACGACGTTAACCGTGTGACGCCCGAAAAGACCGCTGGCGGCAAGGGCCTCAACGTGGCCCGTGTGCTGGGTCAGCTGGGCGACGACGTTGTGGCAACCGGTCTGCTCGGCGGCCACATGGGCGCCTACATGGCTGAGCTCATGGACGCCAACGGTATTAACAACGACTTTGTGCCCATCAAGGGCGAGACTCGCATTTGCCTCAACATCCTCCACGCCGGCAACCAGACCGAGCTGCTCGAGAGTGGCCCGGCAATTGCCCCCGAGGAACTCGATGCCTTTACCGCCAAGTTTACTGAGCTTGCGGGCAAGGCCGACGTCGTCACCATTTCGGGTTCTCTGCCCCGCGGTGTCGAGGCAGACTACTATGCCAAGATCACGGGCATTGCAGAGAACGCCGGAGCCAAGGTGCTGCTCGATACCTCGGGTGCTTCGCTCGAGGCCGCCCTTAAGTCCGAAATTAAGCCCGAGCTGGTCAAGCCCAACCTGACCGAGATCAACGGCCTTCTGGGCACGAGCTTTACCACCGACGATGTGGACGAGCTCCGCGCCGCGCTCGCCTCTGATGCCCGCTTCTCCGATATCCCCTGGGTCGTCGTGTCCATGGGTGCTGCCGGCTCCGTTGGCTTCCACAACGGCCGTGCATTCCGCGCAAAGACGCCCGATATCCCTGCCGTTAACGCCACGGGCTCTGGTGACTCCACTATCGCAGGCTTCGCGCATGCCATTGCTGCTGGCGCAGACGACGAGACGGTGCTGCGTACCGCCAACACCTGCGGCAAGCTCAACGCCATGGATCCCATGACTGGCCACTTGGTTATGGATCGTTGGGACGAGGTCTACAACGGCGTTGTCGTGACCGAGCTGTAAGGGCTTGGGCGTCGGCCCCGGCATCGATTGCTAGCTCATGTCGACGACAAGTGCGATAGCATTATGTCGGGGCGCGACGCCGACGTTGTCGTGTTCAATCCCGACCTTACCCTGGTCGAGACGTATGTGGGTGGCAACAGCGTCGGTAACGCGTTTGCCGAGTAGCCGCCAAAGAAGCGATCCGAGAGGGGATTTAGATGATTTACGGTGCATTGGGCGATATCGAGGAGTACCGCGGAATGCTCAAGGGCCTCGACGTGTTGATCGATTGGCTCGAGGAGAACGATCCGGCGCAGCTCGAGGTCGGCAGCCATCCGATTCTGGGCGACAAGGTCTTTGCGAACGTCATGGCTCCCACGACGCGTCCCGAGGCCGAGGCTCACTATGAGACGCATCAGCGTTATCACGACCTGCAGATCGACATTGAGGGTCGCGAGGCCTTTAAGGTCGCTACGGGCAGCTTGACGCTGGTCCAGGAGTTTGACGAGAAGGACGACTACGATCTGGTCGATTCCGACGCCTCGATCGCCGGCGATCTGGCCGACGACAAGTTCGCCCTGTTCGTTGCCGGCGAGCCTCACATGCCCACGCTCGAGTTCCCGGGCGATGGCGCACAGCCGGTCAAGAAGATCTGCTTTAAGCTGCTTGCAGATGCTTACTGGGAAGAGTAACGCGCTGCTCGGCTGAGCTGTTCGTATGCTGGCGTGATTTCCCTAGGGGAATCACGCTGCGACCCCGCCAAGCGTGTTTTCCCTAGGGGAATCACGTCTGGCGGGGTTTTCTGTTTTTGAGTAGGGGAGATGTCGACGTGGTGATGCTGGGTTGGCGCATGCGCACGCAAAATCGGCAAGAAAAAAGCCGCCCGAAGGCGGCTATCTTGTGCAATGGAGCCAGCGACCGGGCTCGAACCGGTGACCCCCGCTTTACGAGAGCGGTGCTCTACCAACTGAGCTACGCTGGCGGCCATGTGGTGACGCAACTGAGGCATCAACGGCTGTCTATGATACGGGACATCGCACATCCGCGCAAGGGTTCTGACGGCTTTTCTCACTTTAAATGCACTAATATTGGAGACGTGATGTCTTGCTCTTACGGGTCTCAAAGAGAATGGGGCAGCCATGGCTCAACCCAAGATTCTTCTCACACGCATCGACGACCGGTTTATTTGCGGGCAAGACATTGAGCTGTGGAACGAGGCGACTGGTTCCAACCTTGTCCTAATCGTCAACGATGAGATCGCGGCGGATTCGCGCCAATGGGCACCCATGAGGGTGGCGGCGCCAGAAGGCGTTTGGACACGGTTTTTCTCGGTGCAAAGGACCATCGATATCATTCATACCGCAATGCCGCGTCAATGGATTCTGGTCATGGTGGCCTCACCCGCAGATGCGCTCGCGCTGGTTAAGGGTGGTGTGCCGATCACCAAGATCAGCATTGGCCATATGCAGGTAGGGGAGGGCAAGCACCCCATAACGCCCGCAGTCGCCGTAGACGGCGCAGATGTCGCCTCCCTCAAAGAGCTGCAAAAGCTCGGCATAGAACTAGAAATCCGTTATCTCCCCAGCTCCAATCCCGACCCCATCCAACTAGTCATTTAAGAACGTCCCCAATGACTAGGTAGCAAAGCGCCCGTCGGCGGTGGTGCCGGCGGGCGTTGCTGTGCGAGATGTCGCGTTGTGGGCCTAGTGCCTCATAAAGTGGTATTCGATCATATTGCTGTAGGGGTGACCCGGGCCCACAATGCCCTGCGGGAACAGCGGCTGGTGCGGCGTGTCGGGGTACATCTCGGCCTCGAGGGCAAAGCCGGCGCCCCAACCATAGTTGGCATCGTCCTTGGCGTGCTCGTCGCCCAGCCAGTTGCCGGTGTAGAGCTGCACGCCCGGGGCAGTGGTGTAGTAGTCCAGCTCGCGGCCGGTCCACATCTCCTCGACGTGCATCGCGCGGCGGAGATTGCGACCGTACTGATAGCCATCGATGCACAGACAGTGATCGTAGCCACGGGCCTGCTTAATCTGCGGGTCGTCGGCCTCCATGCCGGGAGCGACGGGGCGCAGCTCGCGAAAGTCAAACGGTGTTCCCTCGACCGGAGCGATCTCGCCGGTGGGGATATTCTGCTCGTTGATGGGCAGGTAGTGGGCAGCGTTGGCAACAAAGAAGTGCTCGCAGTCCATGCCGGCGTTATGGCCGGCAAGGTTAAAGTATGTGTGGTTGGTCATGGACACGTACGTGGCGCGGTCGCTCTCGCAGCCATATTCGATGCGAAAGACGCCGGTGCGCGTCACGGTAAACACGGCCGTAAAGGTGCGGTTGCCGGGGAGACCCAGCTCGCCATCCTCAAGCGAGGTGGTCATGCGAACGGCGTTGTGAGTCTCGTCGAGTTCAACGTCCCACACGCGCTTGTGCAGACCATGCTCAAGGTCGCTGTGCAGGTTGTTGGCGCCTTCGTTGGCCGGCATATGCCAGTCCGTGCCAGCGATAGTGATCGTGGCACCTGCAGTGCGGTTGGCCACGGGGCCGATGGTCGCGCCAAAGCAGGCGGGGTTGTCAAAGTAATCCTCGAGCTTATCGAAGCCCAGCACCACATCGCGCACGTTGCCGGGAATGTCGGGCACATCGATACCCAGCACGGTGGCGCCATAGTCCATAATGCGAACGCAGATCTCGGGCCCGTTGAGGGTGTAACGATGAACGGGGGTACCGCACGGCGCGGTGCCGAAAAGCTCGGAAGTGATCATTTGGTTCCTAACATCGAGGTATTTCCGACAAACTGTAGCGCGAACACGCGAGATTATCACTACACCCCACTAAAGCAGGGGGTATTTTTCTCAAAAAAGTGATGATTGGAGCTGTGCGGGCGTTCATTTTTGACGCGCACGGGTCTGATACAATTTGTTCGTTACTGTTTGAATGATATGCACGCATAGAACGGCGAGGATTCATCGTGATTAAGGCAGAGCGACAGGATAGGGTTCGCCAGCTGCTCGATGAGCAGGGCACGGTTTCGGTTAAGGAGATTTCGGATGCGTTAGGTGTCTCGGACATGACGATCCGTCGCGACCTTGAGGAGCTTGCGAGCCTAGGCGAGATCGAGCGCGTGCACGGCGGCGCCCGTAGTGCGCAGAGTCGCCCGCACGCTATGTTGCGCCATGAGTATTCGCACAGTGAAAAGCGCACTAAGCATGCCGAGGAAAAGCTGCAGATCGCGCGCCGCGCCGTTGGGCTCATCGAGGAGGGCTCGACCATCTTTTTGGGGACGGGCACTACAGTTGAGCAGATGGCCTCGATGCTGCCGGCGTGCCGCCTACGCATCGTGACTAATTCGCTTTCGGTGTTTAATCTGCTCGAGGCGCGCGAAGACTGCGACCTGTGTCTCGTGGGCGGTATGTACCGTCGCCGCACTGCCGCCTTTGTGGGCCCCACGGCCGAGGACACCTTGCGCGCACTGGGGATCGACGCAGCCTTTATCGGCGCAAACGGCATTCTGGACGGCGACGTGTCTACGTCTAACATGGAAGAGGGCCGCATCCAGCAGCTCGCCTTTAGCAAGGCCGATTCACGCTACCTCATCGCCGACTCCAGCAAGATCGGCAAGCGCGACTTCTACACCTTCTGCCGCCTGGACAGTTTGGACGCCGTGGTGTGCGAGCCGGGTATCGCCGCCGAGGATCGTGTCGCCATCGAGGAGCACACGCAGGTCATTTGCTAGCTAACGCTACGGGATTGCCAATGGGCGATGCGGGAGGACTTTTACCTCCTGTCATTGTGGAAACCGGTGCGTCAGCGCTACGCGATATGACGCGCAAATGAGGACCCCACAATCAAATCGTCTCAACCTGTAACAGGTAGGGGTGAAACCACCAACCAGATGTTGCAGATTGAGATTTTTGACCCGGCCTATTCCGTTTGTCTCGATCTGTAACAGCTAGGACCGAATAATTCAGCTAGTTGTTACAGATTTAGATTGGGGATATTGGCCTGTGCATTCATCTCAATCTGTAACATCTAGACGTCCAAAACCGGTCTTAGTGTTACAGATTGAGACAATTCGGCGGGGTCTACCTTGTTTGTCTCGATCTGTAACGGTTAGGACTTAAAAACTCGGCTACGTGTTACAGATCGAGACAAAAGAAAAAGAACATTAGGACTTGAAAATAAAGTTTTGATAAGGGATTCGCCCAGTTAAGACGGTGCGGCAGACAATTGAGATTAGTTTGCCTCCGGAGTCGTAAGCATAATGAGTCAGTTCGATGACCGGAAGTTTTGCAACACCATAATTACTGGCTTCGGAATCGCTAAGCTGACGTGCTCTATAGCTTTCCCTAACAGATTGGATAGACTTGGACAAGTCGTCCATGATTCTGCTAAATGCCTGAAAATCTAACTGGTTATTCGGAACGCGCGACTTTGAAATGAAGAACGTATCAGCGCCTATGAAGCTGCCTTCAAGTTCGTAGGTCAATTCAAGACGCTGAATTTCATCGCGACTTTGACATCCAAATTGTTGGAGCATCATTACGGAAATTGGACGACCTGATGTGAGGCCGCCGAAATGTTTGGTGATGGCATCCGGATCAACGCCATCGCAATGGCTTGCAAAGTCAAAGTCTAAAAGTGAATTGAGCTCGCTAACGCGTTTCGGTGCAACAAACGATCCCTTACCTTGGATTCGATAGATACTTCCACGACGCTCCAGCTCACTCATGGCAAGTCGGACGGTTGTTCTGCTTACGGCGTATTCGTCGCAGAGTTCCATTTCTGTCGGAAGTTTATCGTCTGCTTGATATTCATCGACGATCTGCTTGAGCAGTGCGTCGGTGAGCTGTAAATAGAGTGGCCGTTTTTCGTGTGTATCGAGCATTAGAGCCTCAGTTTGCATGTTGGTTATACCTGATGGTTGCCTCAGTCGGGATGTAACGTGGGCAAGGTAACCTTAACGTATCACAGAGCGGCTCAGCATGACGATCTGATGCCTGTATCCACGAAGGGCTTGTCCGAGCGTGAAGATATTCTGGGGCAGGCAAATACCGTTCATGGAGTCCCCGATATGTTGGAGGTCAGCGCCGGCTGCTTTTGCTGCAAGGCCTATTTTCTTAATGGTCTCGCTGTCGCAGGAGTCTTGACTCGTCCCGTTCGCCGCCATGACGAGAACCTTCTCTTCAATTGACTTGCCTACGTTGTGGGATCGTACAAAGTCTACGATGGCGCGCAGGTCTGCTTCTTGGAAGCAAGGGACGGTGTAGGGGGCTGGCACGAGAAGGATATCGACGCCGAGGTCAACAAACTTGCGCGCAATTTCGAGCGTCATGACAGGTTCCGCAACGCCCGCTCCATGCATTTTTCCGGCTATGACCAGGCCATTGAAATGCTCTTTGGAGAGTTTAATCGAATGGGCGATTGCATCGTTGGAGACGCCGGTTCCAGGGTTGCCTGTGAGGCAAATAAAATCAAATCCGAGTTCGTTTGCCTTTTCTAAGGTCTTGGGAGAGACGCGACGACCCATGGGGATTTCCGTACGGGATTCAGACATCTCTGCCTCGTTATCAACTGGCTCCAGATTGACGCCAATGGGCCTTCCGCATGCTCGCTTCACCCAAGTGACCGGGTTTTCATTGAGATCATCTGGAATACCGGCAATAACTGGATCGAACACATCGAGCGCGTTAAACAGAAGCAGGTCGGCACCTGCGGCGCGTTCGATCTCTGCATTAGTAACGCCGCCGAGAAATTGGGAAGAGGGTACGTTTTCCGCCATGATGGTACGTCCCTCGGAAGCCAGAATTGCCTGTTTTAGATCCATGGGTGACGTGGCGGCAAAATCGGATGCGGACATGTTCAGTAATCGTTTGGGCATTGTTACTTCCTTTGACTAGAACGACAGGCTTGTGACATTGTCTCTAATATTGTTACAACAATATATTCAATATGTTATATCCAATCGGTGAACGGTTGCAAACTTATTGTACTGCTCGGAAAAAATAGCCTTTAGCTGGGAAAACCTTATAATAATCAACTACCGTTCACCGAATAAGTATTTGAATTCTTGACATATCGAAAAAGCGGAAAAAGAATTGGTTATGACAAATCGCGCAAATGATATTACATTTCGCACAAGAACGTATTCACTTACATACGTGGATACAAACGGGGACGACGACGGTTGAGTCCGGATAAATCGTTGTGTGCCCGGGAATCATGAAAGGATGTGTTATGGACGCTATCGTCAAATTCCTTGAAAAACACCAGCCTCTCTTCGACAAAATCTCGAGGAACATTTATCTGGTGGCGATCAAGGATGGCTTTCTCTCGAATATGCCAATTGTGCTGTTCTCGAGCCTGTTCCTTCTTCTTTCGACGCTCCCTGCCTATGTAGGCATCACGCTTCCGTCTGAGGTACTGGATTTCTTCAATAAAATCTATGCATATACCATGGGGCTTCTTGGCATTATGGTGGCCGGCACCACGGCGAGCTCACTTGCCATGTCGATGAACCGTCGCATGCCTTCGGGCAAATCTCTCAACCCCACCTCGTGCATGGTTTGTGCCATGTGCGGCATGCTCTTGCTATCGGTGACGAACGATGTTGTCTCGATTGGCGGAGCAGATACATCTGTTTTTGAAACCGGCTATATGGGAACCAAGGGTTTTCTCGCTGCGTTCGTAGCCGCATTCTTGACCGTTAATATCTATAAGGTGTGCATTAGCCATAATGTGACGATCAAGCTCCCCAAAGAGGTCCCTGGCTCTATTGCGCAGAGTTTTCGCGATATCTTTGCATTTGGGTTTTCGATCCTTGCGTGCGCTTTTATCGATCTTGCGAGCCGCAAGCTGCTTGCTGTGCCGTTCGCCAATTTGGTATCCGCTCTCATCTCGCCGCTGTTCTCCGCGGTTGACACCTATCCTGGCATGGCGCTTATCGAAGGCGCGGTCGCACTTTTCCAATTTATGGGTATCCACGGTGCTTCGGTTGTCATGAGTCCGATCAATGCTGCGCTCTACGGCAATACCGTTACCAATCTTGAGGTTTTCCAAGCAGGTGGACACCCGTCAATTGCTCTCACGCAGGACTTTACAAGCTTCATCGGCGGTCTGGGCGGTTCTGGCTGCACGTTCATCGTTCCTATTATCCTGATCATGTTTATGCGCTCCAAGCAGCTTAAAGCCATGGGCAAGGCATCGATTATCCCGGTGATTTTTGGAGTTAACGAGCCCGTTATCTTCGGTATGCCGATTGTTCTCAACCCCTATATGTTCGTGCCCTTCCTAGTGGCTCCTATGGTCAACGCCATAATCGGTAAGTTCTTCATTGACGTCATTGGAATGAACGCCCCCATGTATACCATGCCGTGGGCGCTTCCCGGCCCAATCGGTGCATTCCTCACCACGGGTCTCGATCTGCGTTCTCTCGTATTGATGGCAGTGCTGTTGGTCGTTGACTTTGTGATTTACTATCCGTTCTGCAAGGCGTATGACCATCAGCTTTGTTTGGAAGAGTCTGCAAAGGAGACTGCAGGAACCTCGGATGCAGATGCTATTGCCGCACAGGAAAATGTCGCAAAAGCTCTCGAGGCGGTAAAGGACAAGGCGGAGCAGATCCGCGTGCTTGTGCTTTGCCAGGGTGCCGGCACTTCGACTCTCTTGGCAAATGCTCTTCGCGAAGGTGCCGCTGCTAAGGGTATCGATCTGGTTTCTCAGTCCGGTGCGTACGGAAGCCACTATGAGACGATGGATCAGTACAACGTGATTGTTCTGGCGCCCCAGGCACGCATGTACTATGACGCTATGAAGGCCGATACCGATCGCCTTGGAATTAAACTGCTCACCACAAGGGGCAAGGAGTATATCGACCTTACCAACGATCCCGAAGGTGCAATTGACTGGATCGTTCAGGAGCTGGCTAAATAGTGGATGCACTCCGTCGTTGATTCGTCGGTGTATAGTACGGCCCCGCAGCTTATTGAGCTGCGGGGCCGTATTTCGTTGAGTATCTAATTGAGACAATGAGCGCAACCGTCGTGAGATGGCATTGGCGCTCTCCGAGTCACCGACAAGCTGCCTTCCATCTATGTGACCAATTCGCTTTCGGTCTTTAACCTGCTCGAGGTGCGCGAGGGCTGCGACCTGTGCCTGGTAGGCGGCATGTACCGTCGCCGCACCGCCGCCTTTGTGGGACCAACGGCCGAGGATACCCTGCGCGCTCTGGGCATCGATGCGGCGTTTATCGGCGCCAACGGTATTCTGGACGGCGACGTGTCCACGTCCAACATGGACGAGGGCCGCATCCAGCAGCTCGCCTTTAGCAAGGTCGATACGCGCTATCTGATTGCCGACTCCAGCAGGATCGGCAGGCGCGACTTCTACACCTTCTGTCGCCTGGACAATTTGGACGCCGTGGTGTGCGAGCCGGGCATCGCCGCCGAGGACCGTGCCGCCATCGAGGAGCACGCGCAGGTCATCTGCTAGCTAGCGCAGCAGGCGATACTTCTGTCCCCTGCCGATGCCTTCAACTGTCGCCAGGCCTGTCTCAACGAGTTTTTTGAGGATGCGATTGAGCTTCGAGCGGCTGAAGCTAACTTTGGCTGCAAGCTCACCTGTCGATTGAGGATGTGCGCTACTCAACAGTTCGAATACGATAAGTTCGTCGCCTTTGAGCCCCGGGTTATCCATGAGCAGGGGAAGTGTGACCACAATGGCGTTATCCGAAACTTGAAACCGGGGCTTTCTGACGCTGTCCTTATAGGTGTCGCGAATTCGCATGATGCCCGTTCCAAAGGCTTCGATAAGACCCAGGCGCAAAAAGACTTCGGCAAGAATACGATTGCGTCTAACGGATAGCATGTCGGACAGGTATTCATCGACAGTCATGCTTGCTGGCAAGCCGCCGGGCGAGGCGACTTCCACGCGGTCGTCGAACATCGAGATGCGAATGTGCGCGGGTACATCCCAAGTCCTGTGAACGATTGCATTGGTAATGGCCTCGCGGAATGCTTCGAGCGGAATGAGCTCCTTGCGGACCCGCTCCATTCCCTTGATCTCTTCGTAACAGTACTGAGTTTCAAATAGTTCAAGAGCGCCGTCAATCTCCGTTAAAACCGATGCATGTTCGAGAGTTTTGCGCTGCTTAATGAGATTGATGGTGTCGCCAAACACCGCCATGTCGATACCTGGGAAATCGTTCTCGTCCGCGAGCAGTTCTGCCGCGTTGTTGTAGGTTCCGGTCTCATCGAGCAGGCCGAGGGTTTTGAGAGTATCGGTTGTGAATGACTGAAGTGAGAGCTTTGCTTTTAGGCGATTCTCTAAAACGGTGAAAGATAGATCTTGCTTGCTTGCCGGGAGCTGTTCAAAGGAGAGGTTTTGACCCTCGAGTACAAGACGCGAAAGCCCTAGGGTGTCAACTGGTATGGTCGCGGTGTCATTGCGCTTGTATGCCTTCGAGCGGTATAGGTAAGGCTTCGATCTGCCGGGAAAGACCGTAAGCTCTACGGTTGCATCGGACTCGTTGATTTTTAGGGAGTAATCGGGCTGGGGGATGATCGAATCGTTAATCTTGTTTTCGATATCCAGACAGGTCTGCTTGAGGTCATCGAGGCCAACGGCTTCTCCGTCGTCGTTAATTCCAAATAGCACGCGTCCTCCCGTGCCATTTGCATAAGCGGAGACGGTTTTAAGGAACGAATTGGTGACGCATTCCTTGAATTCAAGATCTTTGGATTCTTGCATCGTGTTGCTCTGTTTCGCTTCAATTTGACGTGAGAAATGACACGTAAAATTTTACACGTCATTTTGCATGTCAAAAATATGACACGAAAAAATTTGCGTGTCATTTTGCGTGTCAAAGTGACGTGAAATGACACGCAAACGTGGACGCAGTGACGTTCTGCGGGCAAACGAAGTTTGCGGGCCTGTGATTTGGCTGAGCTGGCACACCGGATTCTCTCGCATAGCCGAACGGGCTTTCGGTGTCATATCAGCACCAAATGATACCGAAAGCCCGTTCGTGATACCGAAAACTTGAGGCTGTGCTCCATAGCTGATTGGATAGTTTGGATTCCACCATCCGATTGTCTCGATCTGTAACAGTTAGGGGAGAAAAGCTCATCTAGATGTTACAGATCGAGATTTTCTGCCTGGCCGATTCCGTTTGTCTAAATCTGTAACGGATAGGGGTGAAATAGTCGTCTAGATGTTACAGATTGAGATTGAATGGATTGGCCTGCGCGTTCGTCTCGATCTGTAACAGGTAGGCGGCCAATACCGGATTTAGTGTTACAGATTGA
Organism: Collinsella sp.; assembly: GCA_046979165.1. Taxonomy (GTDB): domain Bacteria; phylum Actinomycetota; class Coriobacteriia; order Coriobacteriales; family Coriobacteriaceae; genus Collinsella. The sequence continues at coordinate 1,308,367 of JBKWJT010000001.1, read as the reverse complement.
GATCTTTCAGCCCTGGTCGCCCGTTCGTCTAAATCTATAACAGTTAGGATTGAAAATCCCTGCTAGATGTTACAAATCGAGACAAACGGCCCGCTCAGGTCCGACCAAAAAGCAAAAAGGCCGCATGCGAACCCGTGGAGGGATTCGTATGCGGCCGACAGGGGGTATGCGGCAAAAGTTAGGCCATAAGCAGGCCGGTCTCCGAGACGTTCTTGTACCAGTACGCGCTCGCCTTGGGATAGCGCTTCTGGGTCTCAAAGTCGATGTAGAACAGGCCATAGCGCTTGTTATAGCCGTTGGTCCAGGAGAACTGGTCCTGCAGCGACCACACAAAGTAGCCGTCGACGTTCACGCCGCCGTCAATCGCCTTGAGGATCCACGCGAGATGCTGACGCATGTAGTCGATGCGAGGGGCGTCGTCGATAAAGCCGTCCTCGAAGTCGTCCTTATAGCCCATACCGTTCTCGGTGATGTAGATCTTCTTGTAGTTGGGGTAATCGTTCTTAATGCGCAGCAGCAGGTCGTACAGGCCCTCGGGATAGATGATCCAGTCCCAATCGGTGGTGGGAACGCCTTCGCGCACGCATGACTCACCAACGCCCTTGAGGAACCAGCGCGAGGATCCCTTGTCGCCGGTGCCATTGTGGTTGATGTCGTTTTCGCCCTCGGCAGCGCGCAGGAACTGGCACTTGTAGGTGTTGACGCCCAGGCAATCGTTGTAGGGGAGCGCGGCGGTCAGCGCGGCGATGTCCTCGTCACGGACGTCGAGCTCGCCGCCGGCGATATGGGCCAGCTTGGTTGCGGCTTCCATGGTGTCGGCTGCATAGTGGCCGCGGAAGGTGGCGTCGAGCACCCAGCGGTTGTTGATGACGTCGGCCATGCGGGCGGCCTCGCAGTCGGCAGCGCTGTTGGGATCGAGGGGATACTTGGGCTCCAGGTTCTGGACAATGCCGATCTCGCCCTCAAAGCCGCCCTCATGGAAGGCGACGACAGCCTTGGCGTGGGCCACCATCATGTTGTGCATAAGCTGGAAGGCCTTGTCCAGGCGATACTTCTCGCCGTGCGGCCAGTTGCCGACGATAAAGCTGCCCTCGGCGGTCGCGGGAATCTCGTTAAAGGTAAACCAGTGCTTGACCTCGGTGAACTCGGCAAAGCAGAACTTGGCGTACTCGACAAAGGCGTCGATCGTCGTGCGCGTCAGGAAGCCCTCGCCGCCGTTCTGGTAAAAGGCCTCGGGTGTATCAAAGTGATCGAGCGTGACATAGGGGATAACGCCGGCATTATTGCAGGTGGCAAAGAGCTCGTGATAGAAGGCAACGCCCTCGGGGTTAATCTCGCCAGTGCCGTTGGGGAAGATACGGCTCCAAGCGATGGAGACACGGATACCGTTGATGCCGAAGCGCTGGCACAGGTCGATATCGACCGGGTACTTGTTGTAGAAATCGCTTGCGGGGTCGGGGGAGAAGCGACCCTGAGCAGCCAAGAAATCGTCCCAGGGTACTTTGCCCTTGCCGTGCGTACGGGTCTCGCCCTCAACCTGGTAAGCAGCGGTGGCGCCGCCAAACACAAAGCCGTTGGGGAACTGCATGGGGTTGGTCATGAGTCATCCTTTCTGTGGGATTCGAATAGGGAGGGTGCCCGAACTGGGGATCCGGGCACCAACAGAGGGAGGAAACTAGTCGAGGTTCTCGCGGAGCCACTTGATGGCGCCAGCGGGGTCGCGAGTAAGGTCGATATATTCCTTACCGCGGGGAGCGAGCAGCTTAATGCCCAGACGATCGGTGTCGGCCTTCATGTCGTTGTAGTAGCTACGGACCTGCGGGGCAAGCACGATAACGTCGTACTGATCCATGATGGCAGTGTGCTGGCTATAGGCGCCTGCGGAGGAAGCGATGTTCTCTCCGGTCTGCGCAGCACCTTCCTTGATGGCGTTGGCAAGCATGGCAGAGGTGCCGGCGCCGGCGCACAGGACGAGGACCTTCAGGCCATCGACGTCCTTCTTAGCGGATGCGTCGGAGGCGGGCTCGGGCTGATCGGCGACAGGCTTGCTGTCGGCGGCAGCGGCGGTCGGCTCGACGGCAGCGGTGGTCTGCTCGGCAGCGGGCGCAGAGGTGCTGGCGGCGATGGTGGCAGCACCATCGGACTCGAGACCCAGCTCGGCGGCGCGTTCGGCCTCCTGGTCGCAGAGCAGCTTATCGTATGCCTTCAAGAACGGCAGGTAGATGATGGCGTCCAGCAAGATGATGATCGCGACAAACACCAGGGCGATAAGCTGGAAGTTCGTGGTGATGAAGATGCCGATGGGGGCAGGGGTGGCCCAAGGCACCACGAAGGAGAAGCCGTTCATGCCCACGTTATCGATAAAGAACTTGGCAACACTCACGTTGACGCAGCCGGCGGCAACAAAGGGGATGAGCATGTAGGGGTTAAGAATCATCGGCGCGCCAAAGAGCAGCGGTTCGTTGACGGCGAAGGCAACAGGAACAATCGAGGCCTTACCGACGGCTTTGAGCTGCTTGGACTTCATAAAGAGAATCAGCAGAAGCGGCACGATGAACGTGGCGCCGGTGCCGCCGAACTCACCCACGAGCGACATGTTAAAGGTGAGGGAGTGGGCGGGGTGGCCACCGGCCAGCAGAACCTGCAGGTTCTCGGCCTGGTTGGCAAGACGGATGGGGTCGATGCCCGGCTGGACGATCGAGGGGCCGTGGACGCCGATGAACCAGAAGAACGCGGTGGCTGCCTGGATAAGGATAAGGCCAGGATAGGTTTCTGCAGCGGTAAAGAGCGGGGAGAGCAGCTTGATGAGCAGCTCGGAGAACGGAACGCCCATAAGGTTGCGCACAACCACATCGATGATGCCGCAGATGATGACGGCGCCGCCAAAGGGGATGATGTCGCGGAAGTTCTGAGCGATGGCGCCCGGGACCTCCTTGGGCAGCTTAATGGTCAGATCGCGCGAGACGCAGAACTTATAGACCCACACGGTAATGAACGCGGCGATATAGGCCGAGAACAGACCGCGCGTACCCATGCTGGTGCAATCGAAGACCGAAAGCTCGGAGCCGTCGAACTTGGTGGTGAACTGCGTAACAGCGAGCAGCAGCATGCTGCACTGGGCGGCAACCATGGTGGAGCCGTCGTTGAGCACCTTGCCGGCGGGCATGCGACGGTTCATGGAAGCCGTAAAGTTCTTGGCGGTGGTGCCGGCAACCATGATGCCCATGACGCCCATGGTGAAGTTGTACAGCTTATTGCACCAGTCGATGAGCGGTTGGGGCAACGTGATGCCGACCACGCCGGGAAGCGTGGCGATCAGCAGAAAGATCGAAGAGGTGAGGACGATGGGCATGCACCCAAGGAATCCGTCCTTAATGGCCTGGAGGTAGATGTTCCTCGAGATCTTCTCAAAGAACGGTTGATGCTTTTCGAGCATCTTTACGATGGCGTCCATAGAGCTCCTTTGCTGCTTGATGCGCGATGCATGTGGATGGAACTGGTCGTCGATGGATGGTCAGGACTGCCCGGAAACCTTCCTGCTTAAGGAAGGCATTGCGAAATGACAACGTTGTCATTTCGTTAATGACAACGTAAGACATTTTTGGAAGAGCAACAAGGATATACGGGTGAGCGGTCGATATTGTTCGGTAAACGGTTGATTTATCAGTCAGGCAGGTAGTGTATGCTAGAACGCAAAAACAAGCGATGTAAAACCGACTGGAGAAGCAGTGGCAACGATGGACAAGAAAAATGTCTCAATGAATGATGTGGCGATTGCCGCTGGTGTTTCTCTCAAGACGGTTTCGCGCGTGATTAACGAGCCCGATAGCGTGCGAGAGTCGACACGCGATAAGGTTCATTCGGCCATGGAGGCGCTCGGGTTTCGAGCCAACTTTGCCGCGCGTTCGCTCAAGTTGGGCCGTTACGGGTGCATCGGCGTCGTGCTGTTCCACTTGTCGGGCGGTGCCGTGGACATGATCGACGGTATCGCCGATGCCGCCGAAGAGCGAGGCTTTGCGCTCACGATGATTAAGAAGTGCGGAGGTGAGAAGATGACTCTTGCCGATGCGGCGCGTAGGATGTCGCAGCTGCCTGTTGATGGCATGATCTTCAACCTGCGTCAGATGGTCGATGACTTTGATAGCTTTGAGGCGCCGAAAGACCTCAAGACGGTGATTATCACACCGATGGAGCATCCTACCTGCTCCACCGTCAGTGACGATCAAGAGGGCGGCGCTCGTATGGCGTGCGAGTACTTCTTGAATCGCGGGCACAAGAACGTGTACTTCGTCTCTGGTAAGAAAGAGTCGCTGTCGAGCCAGTGCCGTATGAAAGGTTGGCGTGCGGCACTCGAGACGCGTGGCATTGAGCCGCCCGAGCCTCTGCAAGGCGATTGGAATGCGGATAGTGGCTATGCTGCGGGCCTTGTGCTTGCCGATAAACCCGATTGCACGGCGGTCCTCGCGGCTAACGACTGCATGGCAAACGGCGTGATGATGGCTCTACGTGACAAAGGGCTCAGTGTGCCCGACGACGTGTCCGTGATCGGCTTCGACGATGAGCTCTACAAGACGATTCCCAACTCGATTCTGACGTCGGTGAAGTTTCGCCACCGCGAGCTGGGCATCCGTGCGCTCAACGAGGTCGTTGCGGGCCTAGAAGCTCCGAGCTCCAGAAGCCGTACGCTTGTCTCGGGTGTGCTGGTCGAGCGTTCCAGCGTAAAGGACCTGCGGGCGTAGACGTGCTCGGCCTGTTCGTCTAAATCTGTAACAGGTAGGGCCGAAAATCTCAGCTAGTTGTTACAGATTTAGACAATTCGGTCCGGTATATTCCGTTTGTCTCGATCTGTAACGTCTAAGCGGTCAAAAGTGGTCTACATGTTACAGATTGAGATTTTCGGCTTGGCCTGTGCGTTCATCTCGATCTGTAACAGCTAGGACCGAAAAACTCGGCTAGATGTTACAGATTGAGATGAACAGGAGGACGGGTGCGGTCTAAACAAAATGGCCCGCGCATCACACATCGATGCACGGGCCATTTATTGTCTGCAAGCGGCAGGTGGTGTCAGCGTCTTATGCCTCGAGGTTTTCCTCGATCCAGGCGACGGCGCCCTTGGGATCCTTAGTGAGGTCGATGTACTGTTTGCCCTTGGGCGACAGCAGCGTGATGCCCAGGCGGTCGGTGTCGGCCTTCATCTCGTTGTAATAGGTGCGAACCTGCGGAGCCAGGACGATGACGTTGTACTGGTCCATGATGGCGTAGTGGCTGCCGTAGGCACCGGCGTTGGCGGTAATGTCGATGCCCAGCTCGTCGGCGCCTTCCTTAAGCGCGTTGGCGAGCAGTGCAGAGGTGCCGGCGCCAGCGCACAGAACCAGAACCCTCAGATCCTTGCCCTTAAGGGCGGACGGAGCTGCGGAGGCCTCAGTGGCAGAAGCGGTCTCGACAACAGGAGCCTCAACGGCGGGGGCGGCAGCGGTCTTGACGGCCTTGGTCTCCTCGGCCTCTTCTTCGGCCAGGGTCTCGGCCTCCTGCTTGCACAGGACGTTGTCGTAGGCCTTGCAGAACGGGTAGTAGATCAAGAAGTCAACGACCAGCAGGACGACAACCAGGACCAGAGAGATCGGCTGGAAGTTGGTGTCGATGAAGGTGCCGATCGGTCCGGGGAGTGCCCACGGCATGGCATAGATAAAGCCGTTCATGCCCAAAAAGTCGATGAAGAACTTACCAATGAGGACGTTGGCCACGGGGGCAAACAGGAACGGGATCAGGAAGTACGGGTTGAGGATGATGGGCGCGGCGAACAGCAGCGGCTCGTTGACGGCGAACATCACGGGCACGACAGAGGCTTTGCCGACGGCCTTGAGCTGCTTGGAGCGCATAAAGAGCAGGAAGATGATCGGGACAATGAACGTGGCGCCGGTGCCGCCGAGTTCGCCGATGTAGTTACCGAAGTTTTCGGTCAGGGCGAGGGCGGGGTGACCGCCGGCCTGCAGCGTGGCGAGGTTGGTGGTGATGTTGCCAAACAGCGCGGCGTTGAGGGCAGGCTTAACGACCGAGGGGCCGTGGATGCCCATGAACCAGAACAGCGGGATCATGAACCAGATGAGGGCGAGGCCGGCGTAGGAATCGGCAGCGGCGAACAGCGGGCTCACCAGCGTGGAGATGACGTTGGCAAACGGGACGGCCAAGCAGGTGCGGCAGATAACGTCGATGACGGCGACAAACAGGATGGAGAAGCTGAAGGCGAAGATGTCGCGGAAGTTCTGGGCGATGGCGCCGGGGACTTCTTTGGGCAGCTTGATGGTGATGTCTCGCTTAATGCAGAAGGCATAGATGTTGACCGTGGCAAATGCGGCGACAAAGGAGCTCAGCAGGCCCTTGGTGCCCATGTTGTCGGTAAAGAACACCGAGACATCGGCGCCGTCGATCTTGGCACTCGTCTGGGTAACGGCCAAGATGAGCATAGCGCACATGGCGGCGACCATGGTGCTCGTGGCGTTGATGGCCTTGCCGGCAGGCATGCGGCGGTTCTTGGAGCCGGTCAGCGCGCTTGCGGTGGTGCCGGCGACCATGATGCCCACGACGCCCATCGTGAAGTTGTAAACCTTGTTGCAGAAGTTCACGACGTCGACGTTCCACCAGTCGGGCAGCGTAAAGCCGCCGACCGTGGCGACAACGCCCGGCAGGGTCGAAATAAGCAGGAAGACAGAAGAAGACAGGATGATGGGCATTGCTGCCAAAAAGCCGTCTTTAATGGCCTGAAGGTAGATGTTCTTAGAGACCTTGTCGAAGTACGGCTGACCTTTCTCCAAGAACTTAACGATCGATTCCATAGTTCACGCTCCTCTTTGCATGAAATCTTAATGGCATGGACGTTGAAAACCTATATGGTCTCCCGCTTGCTAAAAGCCCGGGTGCAGGCGGGGTCGGTCCCAGGGGGAGAGAGGGGAGCGGCTGGGTTTGTATCGCATAGGGCCGCTCCCTTCTCGGGGGAAAGCGAGGCGATGCGCTACTGCGCGTCCGCCATAGTGTCGGCGAGCTCCTTGTACCAGAGTGCCGACTGCTTGATGTAGCGTTTTTGCGTGTCGAAGTCGATGTAGAACAGGCCGTAGCGCTTGTTATAGCCATTGGCCCACGAGAACTGGTCCTGCAGGCTCCAGATAAAGTAGCCCTGGACGTCGACGCCCTCGGCGCGCGCCTGGAGCACCTTCTCCATGTGCTGGTCGACAAAGTCGATGCGCTCGGGATCGGCGACGATGCCGTTTGCGTCGGGCTCGGGGTCCTTGTGGCCCAGGCCGTTTTCGGTGATATAGATGACGGGGAGGTTGGGATAGGTGGCGCTGATGTGCTTGAGCGTGTCGTAGAGGCCTTGCGGGTAGATGAGCCAATCCCAGTCGGTGGTGGGGATACCCGGCATATCGACCTGCTGCCCGACGCCCTTAAACTTAAAGCACGAGGTGCCCTTGTCTCCGGTGCCGTTAAAGCTGTTGGTGGACTCGCCATCGTAGGCGGCGATAAACGCCGACTGATAGTAGTTGAGGCCGAACATATCGTTGCGGGGCGCCGCCTTGGCGAGCTCCTCCATGTCGCTGTCCTCAACCGTAAGTGTGGCGTTGTTGGCACGCAGAATCTCGTTGATGAGTGAGAGAGTGCGCGCGGAGTAGTGACCCAGGAAGGCGCCGTCCATGATGAAGTCGGTGTAGAAGGCGTTGTACAGGTCGGCGGCGTGCTGGTCGGCGGGCGAGTCGGTGGCAGGATATGCCGGCGTCAGGACGTTGACCATGCCAATGCGTCCGCCCAGGTGCTCGGTCTCGTCAAGATCCTTATACAGGTTGACGGCGCGGGCGTGGGCAACGAGCTCGTTGTGCTGGCTCTGGATGCCGCTCGTCACATCAAAGTGATGGTTGGGCGGGAAGTTGCCTTGGATGTATTGGGAGTGCGAGAGGCTGATGAGCTCGTTGATGGTGAACCAATTCTTGACCTCGCGGAACTCGCGGAAGCAGAACTCGGCATAGCGCACATAGGCGTCGACGGTCTTGCGGTTGAGCCAGTCGCCCTGGTTGAACAGGGCGGCGGGGGAGTCAAAGTGATGCAGGGACACATAGGGCTCGACGCCATACTTTTTGCAGCAGGCGAACAGCTCGTGGTAGTGCTTAACGCCCTCGGCGAGGGGTTCGGCATCGTCGCCGTTGGGGAAGATGCGGGTCCAGGCGATGGACACACGAATGGCGTTGAGTCCATGCTCGGCAGAAAGGCGGATATCCTCCTCGTAGCGGTTGTAGAAATCACTGGCCGGGTCGGGCAAAAAGCGACCCTGGGCGACAAGGTAATCGTCCCACATGGTCTTACCCTTGCCTGCCACCTTCGTGGAACCTTCCGTTTGGTACGCGGCGGTTGCGGCGCCCCAAACAAAGCCCTTCGGCAGCTGCTGTACGCGGTTTAGCAAAGACATATGCATACACCCTCTCGTCTCGCTGTTCGATATTGTGCGTTTGTGCTCAGGAGGCTCCCTGGTTAGCGTTCAGCGGTGAAAAAGCCCGATAAACACTATCTTAAAATGATTAGAACCAAAATGAGCACGTGAACATTTGACAATGAGCACGTTAACATCCGGCTGGGATGTATAGAAACAAAACAACTTCAAACAGCCGCGAACGGTTGTATTTGTTCGGTAAGCGGTTTTGATTGACAGAAGTTTTCATGTTGTGGTATATGGCTCGGGTATCATGAGCACGTTATCAATGTATGTACGATGCGCCATGGGCGCGGGGAATAGTTGGGAAGCAGGTTAGCGTGGAAGGCATGGCTCAGCGGACAAGGAATGGTCGTTCGGCGAGCGCGGCAGAGGTTGCGGCGCTCGCTGGCGTGAGCCGCCAGACTGTGTCTCGCGTGGTCAACGGTATGCCCAACGTGACGGAAAAGACGCGCAAGCGTGTGCTGGCCGCCATGGAAGAGCTGGGCTTTCGTCCCAATTTTGCTGGAACGGCGTTGCGCGGCGGGTCGTATCGTTCTATTGGCCTGTGCATGTACAACATCACACGTGTCGGTAACCTGGCGACGCTCGAGGGTATCATGCAAGCGGCGCGCGAGCATGATTTTGCCGTCACTATGATCGAGATGGGCGGCGACAAGCCCTATACACTTGCCGATGCCTCGCGCCGCATGGTCGAGCGACCCGTCGACGGCATGATTCTCAACATGAACCGCATGGCTCCCGATTTTGAGGAGTTTGTTCCCCAGCCGGGAGTGCGAACGGTCATCCTGTCCATGTATGCGCATCCGCGCTGCACGACGATCGACTCCGACCAGTATGGTTCGTGCGAGCTGTTGACCAATTATCTGCTGGAACATGGTCACTCGAATATGCGGTTTGTGGCGGGTCCGGAAAACTCGATTTCCTCGCGTTTTCGTGAGGCCGGTTGGCGCGATACGCTGGGTCGTGCTCATGTCGATGCCGCTCCGATGCTGCGTGGCGATTGGAGTGCGGACAGTGGGTACGCCATGGGCGAGCGGATTGCGGCCGAGGTGCTTGCCGGCGGGTCGCAGGCGCCGACTGCCGTGCTTGCGGCAAATGACCAGATGGCGCTGGGCGTTATCGCCGCGCTCGAGAACGCGGGCCTGTCCGTGCCCGACGACGTGAGCGTGGTTGGTATCGACGACGCACTCGAGGGACTTGTTCCTCACAATCGGCTGACGACGTTGCGATTTGATTTGCGCGGTGTCGGTAAGCTTGCGTTTGAGGCGGCGATTGGAGAGAGCTCGTCTATCGAGGCGATTCATGTGCCGAGTACGTTGGTCGAACGCTCGACTGTTAGGGACATACGGGGTTAGGTCCTACTCCGTTTGTCTCGATTTGTAACAGGTAGACGGTCAAAAGCGGGCTACGTGTTACAGATTTAGATTCTTCGGAAAGAGCAATCCTGTTCGTCTCAATCTGTAACAGCTAGGACCCAAAAACTCGGCTAGATGTTACAGATTGAGACAAACGGACCCGCCCAAAAAGGCCGGGGGCGGCGCGCCGTGTGACGTGCCGCCCCCGGCTGAGAAATGGGGACAGGTTATGTGGGCGGTGCAATTCCGCCAACCGCTCGTCGCAAGCCGCTAGTCCAGACGACGGGTCTGCGCCACGTGCTTATACCAGTATGCGCTTGCCTTGGGCGTGCGCTTCTGGGTCTCAAAGTCTACGTAGAAGAAGCCGTAGCGCTTGTTGTAGCCGTTGGTCCAGGAGAACTGGTCCTGCAGGCTCCACAGGAAGTAGCCGCCCACGTTGACGCCGACCTCCATGGCCTTGAGCAGCCAGCGCAGGTGCTGTTCGATGTAGTCGATGCGCGGCTGGTCGTCCACAAAGCCATCCTTGTAGGGATCCTTGTAGCCCATGCCGTTCTCGGTGATGAAAATCTGCTTGTAGTTGGGGTAGCGCTGCTTAATGTACACGAGCAGATCGAACAGACCCTCAGGATAGATGATCCAGTCCCAGTCGGTGGTGGGGATGCCGGGCTTGTTCACGTGCTCGCCAATGCCCTTGACGCGCCAGCGGCCGGTGCCCTTCTCGCCCGTACCGTTGTGGTGCAGGTCGTTCTCGCCGTCATAGGCCTTGAGGAAACGGCACTGGTAGTTGTTAACGCCCAGGTAGTCGTTGTAGAGCGCGGCCTCGCGCATAATTTCGAGGTCCTCGTCCGGGATCTCGATGGTGCCGCCCGAAACGGCAGCCAGGCGGTTGGCGCACTCGAGCGTGTCGGGCGCGTAGTCGCCGCGGAAGGTGGCGTCGAGCAGGAACTGGTTCTGCAGCACGTGCTCGTTGTTGGCGGCCTTGATGTCGGCAGGATCGTTCTCGTTGAGCGGGTACTTAAACTCCAGCGACTGGATGACGCCGATCTTGCCCTTAAAGCCACCGTTGTGGAAGGCCAGGACTGCCTTGGCGTGAGCGAGCATCATGTTGTGCTCGCACTGGAAGGCCTCGGCCAGGTGCGCCTTAACACCACCGGGGAAGGTGCCCTCGATGTAGGTGTTGGAGGCGTCGGCCCAGATCTCGTTAAAGGTGAACCAGTAGGTCACCTGGTCGGCGTACTCCTTAAAGCAGAAGGTGGCAAAGTCCACAAAGGCGTCGATGGTCTCGCGGTTGAGGAAGTCGCCCTTCTCAAAGAGGGGGAGCGGCGTATCGAAGTGGTGCAGCGTGACGAACGGCTCAACGTGGTGCTTGTGGCACTCGGCGAAGAGATCGTGGTAGAACTGGACACCCTCGGGGTTGATCTCGCCGGTGCCGTTGGGGAAGATGCGGCTCCAGGCGATGGAGAGGCGAATGCCGTTGATGCCGAACTCCTCGCACAGCTCCAGATCGACGGGGTACTGGTTGTAGAAGTCCGAAGCGGGATCGGGGGAGAAGCGCCCCTGGGCCTCCAGGAAGTCGTCCCAGGCGACTTTGCCCTTACCGTGAGTGCGGGTCTCGCCCTCTACCTGGTAGGCAGCAGTGGCGCCGCCAAAGACAAAGTCCTCGGGAAACTGCGCGGGTGGGTTGGTGACGCTAGTAGGATTAACGGACATGATGATCCAATCGTCTAATTCGAAGGGCCAGCCGGCTGCTGATGGTCGGCTGGCCCTGAGCGTTACTTACTTCGAGAGTTGCTCGGAGACGAAGGCGAGAGACTTATCGCCGTTCTGGGAGAGCTCGATGTACTGCTTGCCACGGCAGGCGACGCACTTGTTGCCCACGCGCTCGCAGTCCTTTTGCAGGTCGGCCAGGTAGCTGGCGGCCTGCGGGGCCAGGACGACCAGGTCAAAGTCGGGGAGCATGTCAACGTGGTTGCCATAGGCCTCGGCAGCGGTTTCAAGATCGATGCCGCGCTCCTTGGCAGCCTTGGCCAGTGCGTTGGCGAGCAGGCCCGAGGTTCCGCCGCCCTGGCAGAGCACGAGCACGCGCTTGCCGTTGAGGTCGCTGGCGGCTGTAGCTTCTGTGGTGGCAGCGGCGGGGGCGTCGGACTTCACGGCCTCGGCAGCGGCGCCGGCGGCAACGCTCTTGGCATCGGCCTTGCCCTGGAAGGCGTCGTTGAGCTTGGCAGCCTTCTCGGCGTTCTTGGCGGCGAGCTCCTCCTGGGAGATCTCGGCCTCCTCGGCGCACTTCTGGGCGTCATAGGCACGGAAGAACGGATAGTACAGGGCAAAGTCGACAACCAGGATAAGGGCGAGCATCACAAAGGCGAGCGGCTGGAAGCCCAGGCCCATGATGGTGCCGATGGGGCCGGGGACGGTCCAGGGCAGGGTGTACATAAAGCCGTTCATGCCCAAGAAGTCGATAAAGATCTTGAGGATCCAGATGTTGGCGATCGGGGCAAAGACAAACGGGACAAAGAAGACGGGATTGAGCACGATGGGTGCGGCGAACAGTAGCGGCTCGTTGACGGCAAAGCACACGGGGACGATAGCGGCCTTACCGACGGCGCGCATCTCCTGAGACTTGGCCAAGAAGCAGAACATAAAGACCAGGACGAGTGTGGCGCCGGTGCCGCCCATGCAGACGACGAAGTACTGGGCACCCTGGGTCAGGACAGCGGAAGCGTGCTGGCCGGCCTGGAACGCAGCCAGGTTGTCGGTCATGTTGGCAACGAGAGCGGCGGCGATGGCGGGCTCGACGATCGAGGGGCCGTGGACGCCCACGAACCAGAACAGGCTCATGGCGCCGTAGATCACAGCGAGACCGATATAGCCGTCGGCAGCGGTGAACAGGGGCTGGAACACCTGGATGACGCCCTGGGCAAAGCAGAAGCCAAAGGCAGCGCGGAAGACGATGTCAAAGACCCAAAAGACGGCGATGCAGACGGAGAAGGGGATGATGTCCTTAAAGGTCTGCGAGATGTTGGGCGGAACCTGCTCGGGCATCTTGACGGTGATGTTGCGCTTGATAAAGAACTTGTAGATGATGCCGGTCACAAACGCAGCGATGAAGGCGGTCAGCAGGCCTTTGGAACCAAGGTAGGTGGTGTTGAAGCCGCTGGCAGCGTCCGTGGCGATCGTGTCGCTCGAAAGGAGCAAGAAGCCGATGATGGCCGCGCACATGCACGAGATGAAGTTGATCTGGTTGTTCTTGGGCAGATCGCGGTTCTGAGCGTCGGCGAAGTGCTTGGCTGTGGTGGCAGCGCAGGCGATAGCCAGGATGCCCATGGAGTAGTTGTAGCACTTCCACAGGGCGTTGTTGATGTCATCGGGCCAGTAGAAACCCCAGATGTTGGGGACCGAGGCTACCAGGCAAAAGATGGACGAGAAGATGATGATGGGGATGACGGAGATAAAGCCGTCGCGGATCGCCTTGAGGTACTTATTGCGGGCGATCGCGTTGAAAAAGGGCTGGCCCTTTTCGATGGTGGCGATGAGTTGCTCCATGCAATGCTCCTAAGAGTCGGTGGGTTAGCAACGATGGTAGCTTTTGGCGTTCTGTTGCCAAAATGTTGACGTTGCCATTTTGCGACACAAAAAAAGACGCGAACCGGTGGTTCCTGTGCCTGCGAACCGTCGATTCCTTATGCGTAAACGTTTGAGCCGCCCGGTGGCTCTGTGTTTGCGCAATGGCAACGTTAACATTTGGGCGCAAAAAGCCGTTTGGGGAAGCAAAAATGTCGGTGAACGGTAGGTTTTGGGTGGTGAGCGTATGGTGGGGGAGGCGTTAGATATACTTGAAGACGTTTCATTTGACTGCGTAGGGTGCCACCAATGGCATCGTTGACATAGAAAGATCGACCTATGGCCGCTGTTAAAAAATCGGTATCCGTCAAAGACGTGGCGCGCCTCGCGGGCGTTTCGGAGCAGACGGTCTCGCGCACCGTGCACGATTCGCCCAGTGTGCGCCCCGAGACCAAGGAACGCGTGCGTGCCGCCATGCGCGAGCTGGGGTATCGCCCCAATTTCGCCGGTCGATCGCTGCGCCGTGGCAAGTTTAAGACCGTCGGCGTCGCCATGTTCAACATTACCGGCACCGGCAACCTCGACCGTATGGAGGGCTTTGCCGCCGCGGCCGACAAACATGGCTATGCCATCACCCTCACTAAAGTAGATGGACATCCCTATACCCTCGAGAGCGCATCGTCGCGTATGAGCGCGCTGCCGGTAGACGGCATGGTCGTGATCATGAATCGCATGCCGGCGGACTTTGGCACCTTCGAGCCGCTACCTGGCATGCAGACGGTGCTCGTTACCATGCTGGAGCACCCACTGTGCTCGACGGTCGATAACGATCAGCTCGATTGCTCACGCCAGGTTGTCGAGTACTTGCTGGGGCAGGGACACAAGACCGTGCACTTTATCTCGTGTCCCGAGCGCTCGCTTTCGGGCATGCGGCGCGAGGAAGGCTGGCGCGAGACATTGCGCGCGCATGGCATTGAGCCACCGCGACTCGTTCGTGGCGATTGGACGGCACAGAGCGGGTATGCTGCCGGTCAGGCTCTGGCGGACGATCCGACCTGTACGGCCATTTATGCCTCCAACGATGCCATGGCCTACGGCTGCATTCGCGGGCTCGAGTCGCGCGGAAAGCGCGTGCCCGAGGACGTGAGCGTGGTGGGTGTTGATGACAGTCTGGGCGACATCGTGCCCGATCGTCGCCTGGCCACCGTGCGCTTTGACAACAAGCGTGTCGGCATGTGGGCAGTCGATAAGATCGCCGGTGCCGAGGGCGTTGAACCCGGTGTGGAGCACATGCTGTTTCCGGGCGTACTCGTCGAGGGCGATACGGTGCGCGATTGGCGCTAGGGCACGGGCCTGTTTGGGTTTCCGCTAATTGTGTTCGATATTGTTCAGATTGGTTTAAAAACCGTTCACGGGCGAAAAGTGACCGTTCATAGCTTGAAATTACGTTTTGCGCTGTTCTTTTTTGTTTGAATGTTAATGTTTCTGCCATACAGAACGCAGCGCGTATGCCCGGACGCGATGCTCTCCATTGGTTCATATGTGAAAGGAACGCAATATGGCAACCAAAGAAGAAATCTCGATGGTTGGATTCGAGATTGTCGCATACGCAGGTGACGCCCAGACCGATTTGCTTGCAGCGCTCGATGCTGCTCGCGAGGGTGACTTTGAGAAGGCCGAGCAGCTGCACAAGGATGCCAGCGATGCGCTCATCGGTGCCCACGACACGCAGACCAAGCTGCTTTCGCAGGAGGCCGGCGGTGGCGAGATGGAGATGACCTTCATCATGGCTCACGCTCAGGACACCCTCATGACCACTATGATCCTGGAGAAGCAGACCCGCTTTACCATCGATGCCTACAAGCGCATCGCCGAGCTCGAGGCCAAGCTCGCCTAACGAGCCCTCACAACCAAGTCCCCTTCCAAAAGCTCTGCCGCTACCCGCGACAGGGCTTTTTCTGTCCTCCTCCAAGTTGCGGTGGAATAGGGACTGAATAGGGGCCGGCGGGCACAAAACAATCCCTATTCCACCGCAACTCATCCCGAGATAGTCATTGGGGACGTTCTTAAACGACTAGTCATTGGGGGCAGTCTTGGAGCTTCTGCACGCCCTCCCGTTCGGTTTTTCGATGGGTGGGTATACTTCCATCCGCAATGCAGGCCGGAATGAGGAGGTGTCCAAATGCCGGACAACGGATTGATTCAAAAGACAGATGCGCACGAGATGGCTCATGGGCGTCCTGTCCAGATAACCGAGCATACGACGGTAACCGAGCTGCAGCCCAGCCTGTCCGATGTCGTGTGCGCAAACAAAAAGCTGCAGATTGGCTTTATCGTTGCGCTCGTGGTACTGGCGCTGCTGTCGGGCTTTGTAGCTCGTCCGCATTTCGCCGATACCAAGACTTGGGACTCCACCATCGAGGTCATCGATCAAAAGAAGGGCAACGTTTTGGCGCTCACGACCTCGTGCGTCGCCCTATCTGCGGGTATAACTGCGCTGCCGGGCGATACGGGAACGCCAGTTGCCGAGCAGCTCGCGCAGCTTTCGGGAAACTTGGGTATCGTGCTTGCCGTGCTCTACCTCGAAAAATATCTGCTGACCATTTTATGGTCGGTCGGGCTGGGCATCCTGATTCCGTTCTCGCTCGTACTCTTCGCGGTGTCGCTTGGCATTCACGGACGCTGGAGCACGAGCGCGGTCATTCGCCGCGTGGCAACGCGTGTGCTGGTGGTCGCCATAATTGGCATGGCGTTGGTGCCTGCAAGCGTTTGGGTGTCGCAGAAGGTCGACGAAACGTATCGCGTTAGCATCGAGGCGGCCGAGCAAAAGGCGGCCGACGCTGCGAGTGCGGCAGATAGCGATAGCTCCAAAACAAGCAAGAAAAAGACCGAGTCCGCAGAGTCCAAGAGCGTGCTCGAGCAGCTTGCCGACGGTGCCTCGGGCCTCGTCACGTCGGTGACCAGCGGCGCCAAGCAGATGACCGATGAAATTGTGCAGCAAGTGACCGATCTCATCGAAGGCGTCATTGTGATGATCGTGACCTCGTGCGTTATCCCGCTGCTGGTGCTCGCGGCGTTTCTATGGCTGGGACACACGCTACTGGGGATTGATATTTCCGGCCCGGCGAACTATTTGACGGGCCGCTTTCTGAGTGCTCCGTCCAAGCACGCCAAGAAGGGCAGGCAGTCTGAGTAGGCGGCAAAGCGTTCTTTGGAAGATCAACTGTAAGAAGGGCGGCCGAGACACGTTCTCGGCCGCCCTTTTGTTTGTTGAATACGCGGTCGCTACGTCCGCGCCGGGTCCAGACGGTCGGTAATCATCCGTAAACGGTATTTGTTCAAAAAAGAACAAAGATAAACAAATAATTCTTGCAGTTGATGTTCGAATGTGTTCAAATAAACATGAACAGTGAAGAACCGCACATTCAGATGCCCGGACCTGAACGCGATTCAACACTTCCAAACAGAAACTACGCACCTGCGTATCTCTCAAGGAGGATGTCATGAGGGTTGTAATCGCTTCCGATGCCGACGGTATGTCGATGAAGGAGTCCATCAAGGAGATGCTCATCGCCGACGGTCACGAGGTCGTCGACTATTCCGAGACCCCTGCCGCGGACTTTGTCGATTCCGCGACCGCCGTTGCCAAGGACCTGCTGGAGCACAAGGATTCCCAGGGCTTCGCATTCGATAAGTACGGAGTCGGCTCCTATATGGCCGCCGTCAAGATTAAGGGCATGGTCGTCGCCAATATTTCCGACGAGCGTTCCGCCTACATGACCCGCGAGCACAACGGCTCGCGCATGGTCACCATGGGCCCGGGCGTTGTGGGTACCGAGGTCGCCAAGAAGATCGCCCGCGAGTTCCTGCGTGCCCAGTACGCCGGCGGCCGTCACCAGGTTCGTGTCGACATGCTCAACAAGATGGCCTAACGAGAGCCACCGAGAACTCGAACTTCTACCTCAACTTGTGAATTCAGACGAAAGGACGTTCTGATGAAGAAGACCATCGCAATCGGTTGCGACCATATCGTTACGGACGAGAAGATCTATCTGGCCGACCGCCTGGAGCAGGCTGGCTACAAGGTGCTCGACTGCGGCACCTACAGCCACACCCGTACGCACTATCCCATCTACGGTAAGGCCGTGGGCGAGGCTGTTGCCAGCGGCAAGGCCGACTTTGGCGTGGCCCTGTGCGGCACCGGCATCGGCATCACCAACGCCGTCAACAAGGTTCCCGGCGCCCGCTGCGCCCTGGTTCGCGACATGACCTCTGCCCTGTATGCCCGTCGCGAGCTCAACGCCAACATCGTGGGTTTTGGCGGCAAGATTACCGGCGAGTTCCTGATGGCTGACATCATGCTTGCCTTCCTGGAGGAGCCCTACGAGAAGACCCCCGAGCACGATGCCCTGATCGCCAAGATCGATGCCTGCAACAAGGCCGACGCCGAGGCTCAGGCTGACCCGCACTTCTTTGACGAGTTCCTCGAGAAGTGGGACCGCGGCGAATACCATGACTAGCGGGTATCCGGCGTAATTTACTAGTCCGTTGACGGCTCGCGTTTCTGTGAGGGGGCGCGGGCCGGTTTTCTATCAGCCCTATTCACTCGGCGGGCTGGCGTAAGAAAGGGAAGGCTCCTATGGAGTTTGTTCTTGATAACGGTTCTGTTCGCGTGGCACTGAGCACGGCTGGAGGATCGTTCACTTCGATTAAAGCCAACGGTCGCGAGTACCTGTGGCAGGGCGATCCTTCGGTCTGGTCGGGCCAGGCACCCATTTGCTTTCCGATTTGCGGCGGCCTTCGTGACGGCCGCGCGATGACCATGGGCGGCCGCGAGGTCAAGCTTGCCCGCCACGGCTTTGCCCGCAAGCAGGAGTGGAAGCTCGAGGAGCAGGGCGATAACATGGTTGCGCTGAGCCTGAGCTCTGCCGACCATGCCGAGTTGCTCGAGCAGTACCCGTATCCGTTTAAGATCGTTGCTCGTTACACGATCGATTCGGAAAAGGTGGCCGTGTCGTATGAGGTGACCAATGAGGGCACCGAGGACATGCCGTTCTTTGTGGGCGGTCACCCCGGCTTTAAGTGCCCGCTCGACGAGGGCGAGTCCTATGACGACTATGAGCTTCGTTTTGAGCAGCGCGAGGCCACCGAGCTCTGTACTGCCGTTCCCTCGACGGGCCTGATTGATGTTGAACATCGCAGCAAGAACCCCATGATCGGCCAGAACCTGCCGCTTACCCACGAACTCTTCGACTTCGCGGAGACCATCTTTGACGTGCTCGACAGCCGCGTGGTTACGCTGACCAAGAAAACCGAGGACAAGGGCGTGCGCCTGACGTTCCCCGATATGCCATACCTGATTGTGTGGAGCAAGCCCGAGGGCGACTTTGTGGCCGTGGAACCGTGGGGCGGCCTGTCCACCTGCTCTGACGAGGACGATGTTCTGGAGCATAAGCGCGGCTGCCTGGTTGCCAAGCCGGGGGAGACCGTCACCCGTGGCTTTGAGATCGAGATCCTTTAACGAGTTATCGTATGTTTGGGGTCGCGCGTTTGGCGCCCCGGAAACAGGAGTTCAATATGATTCTGACCGTTACCATGAACCCGTCGATCGATACGCGCTATCAGCTCGACAAGCTGATCATCGACGACGTGAACCGCGTGACGCCCGAAAAGACCGCTGGCGGCAAGGGCCTCAACGTGAGCCGCGTGTTGCTGCAGCTGGGTGACGACGTGCTCGCGACCGGCCTGCTTGGCGGTCACATGGGTGCCTATATGGCCGAGCTCATGGATGCCGATGGCGTCAAGAATGACTTTGTGCCCATTGCCGGTGAGACGCGCATTTGCCTGAATATCCTGCACGAGGGTAATCAGACCGAGCTGCTGGAGAGCGGTCCGCAGATTGCGCCTGCCGAGCTCGAGGCCTTTACGGCCAAGTTCGCCGAGCTTGCAGCGAAGGCGGACGTTGTGACGCTTTCAGGCTCGCTGCCGCGTGGCGTCGATGCCGGTTACTATGCCGAGCTCGTGAAGATCGCCGAGGAGGCGGGCGCCAAGGTGCTGCTTGACACTTCGGGCGCATCGCTGGAGGCCGCGCTGGAGTCCGACGCTAAGCCTGAGCTCGTAAAGCCCAACCTGACCGAGATTAACGGTCTGCTGGGTACGTCCTTTACGACCGATGATGTCGATGCCCTGCGCGAGGCGCTTGCCGCCGATGGCCGCTTTGCCGGTATCCCCTGGGTTGTCGTTTCGATGGGCGCTGCCGGTTCGGTGGGCTTCCATGAGGGTCGCGCGTTCCGCGCCAAGACGCCCGCGATTGCGGCTGTGAACGCGACGGGTTCCGGCGACTCGACCATCGCCGGCTTTGCGCATGCCATTGCTGCTGGTGCCGACGATGTCACGGTGCTCAAGACCGCCAATACCTGTGGCAAGCTCAACGCCATGGATCCCAAGACCGGTCACCTGGTCATGGACCGCTGGGACGAGGTCTACAACAGCGTTGAGGTAACGGAGCTTTAAAGTTACGCGGTTTTGCCAAACCGCGTAACGGGCCGACGCTGCACGGGCCGCATTTGGACAATCTGACGTTCAACTTCAAGGGCGCGACCAGAAGGTCAGCGCCCTTTCGTTTCACGTCACCTTGCCTCAAATGCGGCCCGCTCGCTACCGTTGCCAAAACATCGGTGTTGCCTTGCTTCGGGAATGCGGCAGATGGGGACGTTTCTTTTCTGCCGGCAGTTTGGGACACTCCTTACGGGGCACCCCTCCACAGCGCCTATGCCAGCTTGTCGATTTGCCCAATCTCCCAGAGCGGAATGTTGACGAGCGTGCCCTCGTCTCTATATGCCGCTAACGATGTTCTCACGCAGCGCTCGAGCTTGAACTTCTCGCAGGCAATCCTCAGGCTCTTTGCTTTGAGATTCTCTGCTGCCTTGACCTCGAGCGGAAGCACGGTCCCCGCATGGTCGATGGCAAAGTCAGTCTCTGCATTGCCGGAGGAGGATGACCAATACGCGGGAGTTTTGCCTTGGAGCAAAAGCTCCTGTGCGACGTATTGCTCGGTCAGCGAGCCTTTGAACTCCGTAAAAACAGCGGGCCCGTTCAGAACAATGGCTGGCGAGAGGCCGGAGAGTGCTCCGAGGATGCCGGTGTCGATGCAGAACAGCTTGAAGCCCGAGAGATCCTCGTAGCTTGTGAGCGGTGCTCTTAGGGCGGAAACACGTGGTACCTTATGAACGATTCCATAGTCCATGAGCCACTGGAGGCTTTCCTCAAAATCGCGTGCGCGCGCCCCGGGACGAAGCGCGCCGTAGACGAACTTCTTGTTTTCCTTTGCGAGCTGGCCGGGAAGGGATTTCCAAACCAGCCTCATGCGCTCGACGATGCGGGCTGGCGCATGCTTGCCAAAATCGGATTCGTAAGCTTCGATGATTTGCTGCTGAAGCCTGCGGGCCTCGATGAAATCGTGGGAGGCGGCGAAAGCGGAGACAACTTCTGGCATGCCACCGACAACGAGGTATTCCTTGAGCAGGCGCTCGAGCTTTTCGGAAACGTTCGCCAGCAGGTCCATGTCTGCGGCAAGGATGGCATCTGCGAGCGGATCGCCATCGACGGCACGAACGAACTCGACAAACCCCATGGGGCGCATGGTAAGCTGGTCGATCTTGCCGACGGGGAACGACTCGTTTTCGCGTCGGAGCGCGAGCCCCATATAGGAGCCGGCTGCCATGATATGGTATTCCGGCGCCAGCTCGTTGAAGTATTTGAGCGAGGTGATGCCACGCGGTGCCTCTTGGATTTCGTCGAAGATGATGAGCGTGTCTGCCGGCGTTATGGTCTGGCCGCGCAGGAGCTCTATCTGGGAGATGATGCGTTTGGGGTCAAGGCTTCCGTCGAACAGCGAACGTGCGCCCGGTTCGAGCATAAAGTCAAAACGGATGACGTTTTGATACTGCTGGCCTGCGAATTCGTTGAGAAGCCAGGTTTTTCCCGTCTGGCGGGCCCCCTTAAGCAGGAGGGGCTTGCGGTTTGACCTAGATTTCCAAGCGATGAGTTCGTCCATTAGCTGTCGCTGCATACTGCCCCCTAACGATCATGGTTAGTATAAGACCGTCTTGGTCTTTCCATCGAAAAATGTGGGAGTAAACCACGTTTTTCCATCGAATAATGTGGGAGGTAACCACGTTTTTCCATCGAATAATGTGGGGTTTAGGTCGGCACCTGGGGCGCTCCTTCTCTGCCGGCAGTTTGGAACACTCCTTGTTTTGGTGCAAATTAGCTACCCTTGCATCAGAAAACGGCGCCCGCCGGCGATGTTGCCGGCGGGCGCCGTTGTCGTGTAGGTGGCTATGTCGTGGGGGCTGCCGTTGAGCGTCCGGGTCTGTGCTCTACAGCGAGTCGATAAAGCGCTGCTGGGCGGCGCGGCCGGCTTCGTCCCACTTAAAGACGCCGGCGTTGTCGAGCACGTGGCCAAACGCCACGCCGACCTCCTCGTGCAGGATATCGATGGCGTTATCCGCCGTAAGCTCGTCGGCGCGGCGAGCAAAGACGTCCTCGGCCCACGCGGCATGGCTGCGACAAAGATCATCGCCCTCGAGCGCACCGGCAAGATCGTAGCTGGCATCGACCTTGGCTGCCAGCAGATGCTCACGGACAGCGCCAAGCTCGGGAACCAGGCGCGGCGGCAGAATGGCCAGGCCCATGACCTCGATCAGGCCGATGTTCTCCTTCTTAATGTGGTGGTACTCGGCATGCGGGTGGAATACGCCCAGCGGATGCTCGTCAGTCGTGATGTTGCAGCGAAGCGCCAGGTAGGCCTCGTAGATTTCGCCGCCGGCATTGCCGCGGGAGTCGACGCGGCGGATGACGGGCGTCACGGTGTTGTGCGCCACGCCATCGGCTGTGTACGCGATGACGCCCACAGACTCATCGGTCCACTCGCGCCAGGCGAGGATAATCTTTTCGGCAGCGTCGAGCAGCTGAGCGCGGTCATGCGAGCGCAGGCGCAGCACCGAGAGCGGCCACTGCAGCACAGTGCCGCTGACCTGGTCAAAGCCGGGCACGCTAAACTGCGAGACCTCGGCGGCGTGCATCATGGGGAACTCGTGCGCGCCGCCCTGGAAGTGGTCGTGCGACAGAATCGAGCCGCCCACGATGGGCAGGTCGGCGTTGGAGCCAATAAAGTAGTGCGGGAACAGGTCGACAAAGTCGAGCAGGCAGGTCAGCCCCTTGCGGTCGACGTGCATCGGACGATGCTCGGAGCTCATGGCAATGCAGTGCTCGTTAAAGTACGCGTACGGGCTGTATTGGAAGCCCCAGCGCTCGCCGTCGAGCTGGATAGGGATAACTCGCAGGTTCTGACGGGCGGGATGGGCACCGCCGTCGGCTGCGGCGGAGCGTCCAGGGTAGCCCTCGTTCTCGATGCACAGCTGACAGGCGGGATACTTCTCGCTCGTGTTTTTGGCGGCACCGGCCGCGGCAATATCGCGCGGGTCCTTCTCAGGCTTGGACAGGTTGATGGTGATCTCCAGGTCGCCCCAGTTGGTGGGGGTGCTCCATTTGATATTGCGCGCGATGGCGGCGCGGCGCACGTAGCCGGCGTCGCAGCATAGACCGTAGAACCAGTCGGTTGCGGCGCGGGGCTCGTTGACACCAATGCGGCCGTTGAATTCCTCGTTTACAACCGAAGGCCTCGGCATCAGCACGCCCATGATGCGCATGGCGATGCGATCGCGGCCCGATGCCGTATCCTCGGCAGCACCGTTGGCAACGGCGGCCTCGGAAAGCGCGGCAAGTGTGCCTTCAAGGTCAAAGTTGGGCAGGGTGTCGGGGTGCAAGAGCGAGAGTTTCTCGACCTGGAGCGCCCAGGCCATGTCGAGCGCCGGCCCCGTAGCACCGATGCACTCGAGAATGGTGTTATACGCCCAGATGCGATCGTCCTGGCCGATCATCGATCGGTGGATAGCGTACTCGATCAGGTTCTGCGCGGCCTCGCGCACGTCAGTCATTACAGCCATGCCGCGTAAGCCCCCTTGTCAGAAATTGCGTAGTGGCGGGCAGAGCCCTCGCCTAGCCAGCCGTTCATCTTGGTGATAAAGGTGTCGACCAGGTCGAGCGGCACGAAGGCCTGGATGGTGCCACCAAAGCCGCCACCGTGGATACGGACGGCGCCACGGCCGTCGAGCACGTGCTCGGCCAGTGCCAGGGCATACATCGAGGGCTGCTCGGAGCCCAGCTTGGCAACGACATTCTGTAGGTACATGGCAGAGCTGGCGCCGGACTCGCGCGTCAGGACCAGGAACTGATCGATGTCGCCGGCGTTCAGAGCAGCCCAGCGCTTGTCGACCAGGCCGTTCTCGTACCAGTAGTGAACGGCGCGCAGGCAGGCGCGGTCGCCCAGCTTGGCGCGCAGCTCGGGGAGCTTGGCGTCAAAATCGGCAACGTCGACCTCGCACAGGCGTGCCTTGCCAAACTCGGCGGCAACGTCCTGCATCTCGCGCGGAACGGCGGCGTAGTCGTCGGTGGCGGCCACGTGGTCGGCACCGACCTTAACGAGCACGAGCGCATAGCCGTGATCCTCAAAGTTGAGCTCGAGCTTCTGGGTTTTAGGCTGAGCCTGGTCCTCAAAGTCCATGTAGGCAAGGCCGCCCAGGCACACGGCGGCCTGGTCCATCAGACCGCAGGGCTTGCCGTAATAGTTGTTCTCGGTGCGCTGGCTCATCTGCGCGAGCGCGACGGGCTCGATGGCGGGTGCGCCCCAGAGGGTTTCCATGGCGCGACCGTACGCGGCCTCGACGGCGGCAGAGCTGGAAAGACCGCCGCCCGAGGGGACGGAGCAGGTGAAGGCGAAATCGAAGCCGTGGGGCTCAACGCCAAGGGCTGCAATCTCGTGGGCCATGCCGCGGACGAGGCCCGCGGACGTGCCCTTCTCGGACTCTTGAATATCCAGCGTGTCGAGCATGATTTCAAACGTAGGATAGCCCTCGTCGGCGACGCGAATCTTGTTGGAGTCGGTTGCCACGGCGATGCCGTCAACGGCGACATCGAGCGAGCCGGCGATAACGTGGCCGCCCTCGTGGTCGGTGTGGTTGCCGCTGATCTCGGAACGGCCGGGCGCGTGCACGTAGAGCACCTGGCGGTCGCCGATGGGGCCAAACTCCTCCTCAAATAGCTTGGTGAGCGTGGCGAGTGTCTTTTCGTCGGGAGTGGTCATGGGAGTCCTTTCCTTGGCGCGCACGGGTGGGTTTTGCGTCGTTATGAGTACGTTAACAACTTAAAGCGGCATGAACCAAGTGTTCACAATGCCGCACGTTACGGGCTATGTTAACGTACTCATAACACATCGCTTGTCACTTTTTGAGAATCTGGTAATCGGTAGAAATTCAGCCGTGAACGGTACTGCCGTATGGACTTATAAAGCAGAAGAGATGCAGATAGAAAAAGTAGAGTACGTTAACATGCGTCCGACGATAGCGGGCCTCGGCGCGGGATGTATTTCTGCCCGGGCCGGCATTCACGCTATTCAAATCTCGCAAGGGTGAAGGTGATCCTGTGGCAAGGCGCCCGTCCAACGATACCAGTTCGCGTCCGGTCTCCATGGCCGACGTCGCCCGCGCTGCCGGCGTTTCGCAGCAGACGGTTTCGCGCGTCGCCAACGGCTTGCCCAACGTTAACGAGCAGACGCGCCAGCGCGTGCAGGCCGCTATGCAAGAGCTCGGCTTTCGTCCGAGTTATGCCGGTCGCTCGCTGCGCGACGGCCGTTACCATTCGGTCGGCCTGTGCGTCAACGATGTCACCAAGTTTGGCAACCTCTCAATGATCGACGGCATCGCCAGCGCTGCTCGCGAGCATAATTGCGCCATCACGCTGGTCGAGATGTCCAAGACTGAGGAGTTTTCGCTTGCCGAGGCCACGCGTCGTATGGCCGCGCTGCCCGTGGACGGCATCATTATCGGCATGAGTCGCATGGCACCCGATTTTGAGACGTTTGATCCACTGCCGGGCATTGGCACGGTCATCGTTACCATGTACGCGCATCCGCGCGTGACCACGGTCGATTCCGACCATTACGGCTGCTCGCTGTTGCTCATGGATCATCTGTTTGAGCTGGGACACGAGCAGATTCGTTATATCGGCGGCCCGTCGTTCTCGGTCGATGAACAGTTTCGTCGCGCCGGCTGGCAGGACGCGCTCGAGCGTAGGCACATTAAGCCGCAGGCGCCGCTCGAGGGCGATTGGTCTGCCAACAGCGGTTACGAGGCCGGCAGGTACCTGGCTGAGCACGACCGCACCATGACGGCGATTTACGCGGCAAACGACCAGATGGCAAATGGCGCGATTGCAGCGCTGCGCGATAGCGGCCTGCGCGTGCCCGAGGACGTGAGCGTGGTGGGCGTCGACGATTCGCTCGATGATTTTGTCGCGCACAACGAACTTACGACCGTGCGGTTCGATCTGCATCAGCGCGGTCGCGAGGTGTTTGAGCATGCGGTTCCCAAGGAGGGGACGCCGGACAAGACCGTCGCGATCCGTATTCCGGGCCAGCTCATCGTTCGACATACCACGGCGGCACCGCGCGCGTAGTTTGCGCAGGTCAACGGTGCGTTATTGCGTTTGGATAACAAACGGTAAGGATGCCGGCAGATGGCTGTTGGGATGCAGCCGAGTGCTATGATAGACGGGTTCTTTTGTCTATCTAGGAGGCTTTGCCTGATGGAGATCACCAAGGATATCCGCTACATCGGTGTCGACGACCACGACATTGACCTGTTTGAGGGCCAGTACGACGTGTCCGAGAACGGCATGGCATACAACAGCTATGTTATCTTGGGCGATAAAATCGCTGTCGCCGATTCGGTTGACGCTGGCTTTGTCGACGAATGGCTCGGCAACCTCGAGGCCGCGCTCGACGGCCGTACGCCCGACTACCTGGTTGTCCATCACATGGAGCCCGATCACTCCGCCGGTATCGCCGCCTTTATGGAGCGCTATCCCCAGGCACAGATTGTGGCCAGCATGGGCGCCTTCCGCATGATGGTCAACTACTTTGGCACCGACTACCCCGATCGCAAGATGGTCGTCAAAGAGGGTGACGTGCTCGACCTGGGCGGTCACAGCCTAACGTTTGTCGGCGCTCCCAACGTTCACTGGCCCGAGGTGATCTTCTCCTACGAGTCCACCGACAAGGTGCTCTTTAGTGCCGACGGCTTTGGCAAGTTCGGCGCCAACGACATCGAGGACCCGGAAGGCTGGGCTTGCGAAGCGCGCCGCTACTACTTTGGCATCGTCGGTAAGTTCGGCAAATTCGTGCAGACCGTGCTCAAGAAGGCCGCCGATCTGGATATCCAGATCATCTGTCCGCTCCATGGTCCTGTTCTTACCGAGAATCTGGGCTATTACCTCGACACCTACAACACCTGGTCGAGCTATCAGCCCGAGGACGAGGGCATCACGATTGCCTATGCGAGCGTGTACGGCCATCTGAAGGCCGCCGTTGAGGAGCTTGCATCTGCGCTTAAGGCCCGCGGCCAGAAGGTTTCCGTCTTTGACTTGGCTCGCGACGACATGGCCGAGGCCGTTGAGGATGCGTTCCGCTATGACCGTCTGGTGCTCGCCTCCATCACCTATCAGGGCGAGATCTTCCCGTTCATGAGCACCTTCATCCATACGCTCGCCGAGCATGCCTACCAGAACCGTACGGTGGCGCTCGTTGAGGCCGGCTCCTGGGCGCCCACCGCTGCCAAGGTTATGACCAAGGAGCTCGAGGGCATGAAGGACATCACCCTGGCGCAGAACAAGGTGACCGTGCTGGGCTCGCTCAACGACGCCTCGCGCGCTCAGATCGAGGTTCTCGCCGACGAGCTGTCCAAGTAACAACGGCTCGCTTCTACCGTCAAAACCACCACAAAGGGGACTCAGGCACCTTTGTGGTGGTTTTTGTTCAAAGAACTCAAGAATGCTCAAGAAACTCAAAGGTGCTCAAAAAACTCAAAGATGCTCAAAGAAATCAAGAGCTGTGGGGCATAATGGAATTACGTGAGTTCAAGGGAGGCTTTATGGCGGCGGCGACAGCGTACAGGCAAGCAAATCCGTTCACGCCGATGTTCGGACGTGTACCGGCATACATGGCCGGCCGTGAGCAAATCATTGATGATATGGTGCTGGCGTTTGAAAGCGCCGATTCCGACCCCAACCTATGCTCGATTTTCTACGGAGCGCGCGGGACGGGCAAAACGGCCCTTTTGGCATATCTGTCATACCGCGCCCAGCAAGAAGGCTGGATTACGGCGAATGTGACGGCTTCGGACGGGATGCTCGAAGACATTCTGCAGCGCCTCAACGAATCGGCTGCCCATCTGATCGAAAAGCCCGCTTCTAGGCGTGTGAACAGTGTTGGGATTGCCCCCATAGGTAGTATGAGCTGGGAAAACGTTGATATTGAATTTGAGGGCGCCAACTGGCGTACGAAGATGAACGCTCTGTTTGCTCAGCTTGAAGCGACTGGCACCGGGGTGCTTATCGCCGTTGACGAAGTTGATGCATCGTTTGCTCAAATGACCGAGCTCGTTACCACCTACCAACATTTTGTGAGCGAGAACAAAAAAGTAGCTTTGCTTATGGCGGGGCTGCCGTTTCGCGTGCTGGCGTTGTTGACGGGAAAATCGACATCGTTTCTTCGTCGTGCTGCCCAGCATTCGCTGGGATCTATTTCGCCGACTGAGGTAAAAGAAGCGTTTCGGCTGACGATTGAAGACGGTGGCAAAACGATTTCCGATGAGGCGGTCGACCGTGCTGCCGAGGCAATCGATGGTTTTCCGTTTATGTTCCAGTTGGTGGGATATCGGGCGTGGAACGCTTCGCGCCAGGCGGCTGATGTTTCCCTTGAAGACGTCGAACGTGGCGCGAAGCTTGCGCAAGAGGAGCTCGAATCGCGCGTTTTTGCCTCGACTGCAGCGGAACTTTCACAGGGGGACTTGGGTTTTCTTCGTGCAATGAATCCGGAGGGGACGACGACCAGGCAAGAATTGGCTGCGCGGCTTAAGAAAAGTTCCGGTTCGATCTCGACGTATAAAAAACGTCTAATTGAGGCAGGGGTGATTGAAGAACCCTTACAGGGACGTTTCGAGTTTGCGCTGCCGGGCTTCGGTCGATATGTAGCGTCTCTTTGCTAGAGGGCCACTTCTGCCAAGACCGTTTCGCGTCCAACTGTCTCAATCTGTAACATCTGGGCGGCTAAATCGACTCTATCTGTTACAGGTTTAGATTAAGGGCGGGGGTCGAGCGGAATTATCTCGATCTGTAACAGTTAACTGACTTTTAGGGGTCTAGTTGTTACAGATTGAGACAAACTGGCGGAGCGAACCGCCGTGCCGTTCAAACCACCACAAAGGGGACTCAGGCACCTTTGTGGTGGTTTTTGGTTTTAGGCGGTGGCGATGATGAGGGTTGGGGCGCCGGCGTCGGTGGCCTCGGCGATTGAGGTGGCGACGGCGCCGTCGGGGTCACGGTCCATCACGATGGTGTCGACATCGGTAAGTTCGGCGAAGCGGTACATGCCGCGTCCGTTGACCTTGCTCGCGTCCATGAGGGCGACGCCTCGACGCGCGGCGGCGATCATGGCCGTTTTGGTCTCGGCCATCTGCGGAAAGTCGGTAGTAAAGCCACAGCCGGGAACAAAGGCGCCGGGGCACATGATGGCGAGGTCGGCGTGAACCATCTGCAGCGCCTGCATGGTGAGCGGACCGTACAGATAGCGGTGTCCTTTGCGCAGTGCGCCGCCCAGCATGACGACGTCGACCGAGGGCATGCTCTCGTCGATGTAATCGGCGATCGTAATGTCTGCCGTGATGACGGTGATGCCGTCGCGCTGGTCGAGGAGCCGGACAAATTCGAGCGCGGTGGTGCCCGAGTCGACGAGCAGGGTGTCGCCGTCGCTGACGAGTTCAATGGCACTTTGCGCGATGGCCTGCTTGGCGGCCACGTTGACGTTAATGCGCCGATCCTGCGTGGAGACGGTCAGGCGCTTGTGGAGCGACACAGCGCCACCATGCGTGCGGCGCAGTTTGCCGGACTCGGCGAGGGCGTCCAAATCAGCGCGAGCGGTGACAGAGGACACGCCAAAGGTCTGGGCGATTTCTGCCACCTGCACCGAGGCATTATGCTCGAGCATTTCCATGATGGCGGCACGGCGTTCGTCGGCGAAGGCGCGGTTTGTAGCTTGGGCCATTGCTGCTCCATTCTCTGCCGATATTTGCAGGAATTATGTTGAAACCATTTTCGTTCATTTTCTTTTTGAGTAAGAAAACGCCTTTCGATTACTTATCTTTTCTATAAAAGAAAGCCACTCGACGCTCAAAACTCAATATCGAACACGTGCGCTCGGCACAAAACCCTTCCGTTTGCTTTTCAAAACTGAGGGCTTTGCCCCGTGGAGCGACAACATCTCGCACATTCAAACCTGTCGAATTTCATACAATGGGCGCAGCAAAACGCAAGGTAAAATGCCTTGCGGACACGTACGCCCGATGTCCAGATGCGGGCGAGGGAGAGGAGCAAACGCTCATGGCACTTGTTACCACCGAAAAGATGCTCAAGGACGCTCAGGCCGGCCACTACGCCGTCGGCGCGTTCAACGTCGAGAACCTCGAGTTTGTTATGGCCGTTCTGGCCGCTGCCGAGGAGACCAAGTCCCCCGTCATCATGCAGACCACCCCGGGCACCATCAAGACCGCTGGTCTGGACTACTTCTACGGCATGGTCAAGGCTGCTGCCGAGCGCGCTTCCGTGCCCGTCGCTCTGCACCTCGATCACGGCGATGGCTATGACCGCTGCATGCAGGCTTTCCGCACGGGCTACACCTCTGTCATGATCGACGGTTCGCACGAGTCCTTCGAGGACAACATCGCCCTGACCAAGTCCGTCGCCGACGCTGGCCGCGCCATGGGCGTGCCTGTCGAGGCTGAGCTCGGTAAGGTTGGCGGCAAGGAGGACGACGGTCCCGCGGTTGAGGGCGAGAGCCCCTACACCGATCCTGCCGAGGCCAAGGAGTTCGTCGAGCGCACCGGCTGCACCTCCCTCGCTATTGGCGTTGGCACCAGCCACGGCGTGTACACGAGCGATCCGCACATCGAGCAGTCCGTGGTCAAGGCTATCCGCGACGCCGTCGACGTGCCGCTGGTTCTGCACGGCACCTCCGGTGTGCCCGATGAGCAGGTTGCCGAGGCTGTGAAGAACGGCATCTGCAAGGTTAACTACGCCACCGAGCTGCGTCAGGCCTACACCAAGGGCTTCATGGCCTACATGGCCGAGAACCCCGCCTGCTTCGACCCCAAGAAGCCGGCTAAGGAGGGTATGCGTGAGATCACCGAGCTGGTTAAGATCCGCATGACCAACCTCAACTCTGTGGGCAAAGCAGAGTAACAGCAAGGGTACTCTGATCTCACCGGACGGTTTGGGCGGGTCCCGTACTTAGTTTCCAAAATGTCCTCGCGCATGAAGGCCCCCGTTGTCTCGCTTCTTCGAAGCGTTGACAACGGGGGCCTTCGCGCTGCGGAATGATTTTGGAAACTAAGTACGGGACCCGCCCAAACCGTCCTGCTCAATCGCCCTTGTGGCGTTAGTGTCGGAAAAATAAGACGTTGCTTTTTGCCCCCTGCGGAAAGATTGGGGAACTAAGCCCTCGTCCCTCCCAAGTTGACCTTCTCGAGGTCGTCGCCCTTGTGGCGTTAGGACTGCGAATTTGGGATGGGAGGGTTACTTGGTTGTTAGGGTTAACAGGTCGTTGGGGGTTTTGAGGTTGTAGGTGGCGTTTGGGATGTCTTGGTGTGATCCCCATGCCGCTCTGGCAAAACTGACCCCTGCCGAAGTTGCGCATTGTTCGTCGTAGACGGTGTCGCCAACGTAGACGACGTTGCCAGGATTCGCGCCCGTACGCCGGAGATATTCGAGCATGGGAGCGGGTGCGGGTTTATGTTCGGTTGTGTCTTCGACAAGGATGATGTGCTCAAAATACTTATCGAAGCCAAGGGGTGCAATTTCTTCTGCGTATTCGTCGCGCGCACGTGAGGAGACGATGCCAAGTTTGCAGCCGTTGTCGGAGAGTGTTGCGATAACTTCGTGCAAGCCGGGAAACACGCTGATGGTGCTTTTAAAGCTGGCGGCAACTTGGCACCAGCGATCCAGCGTTGCCTGTGAGTAGATCCCAAGTTTCTCAAGGGCATCCTTGCCGGGTATGCCGAGGGCAAATTCAAGCTCGTGTCGGGGGAGCGTTTTGCCGGTTTCTTCTTGGACAATCTGGCCAAGCGATGACAGCACGCTTTCTTCTGTATCTGCCAATGTCCCATCAACGTCAAACACGATATGGTCAAAGTACTTCATATAGTAGCTCCTATCCGTTGTTTGCCTGCAAGTTTGATGCAGTGACAGAAGAAGGGCTAGCGGGATTTCTGCCTGGTACTATCGAGATTCTGCCTCGCTGCTCGATAGCTCGAAGGAGTGCATCCCATTTGTTCTTTAAATACCTGGCCAAGATGGCTTGCTGTCGCAAAGCCGCATTGGCGCGCGACTGTCTGGACCGTTCGCGTGGTGTGTGCCAAAAGTTCGCAAGCACGGTTTACGCGGTATGCGCGCAGATATGCCGCCGGGGTCGTTCCTGCGCAAGCTTCGATAATGCGGTAACACTCTCTTTCGCTTACGCCGGCTGCAGATGCTATCTGGGGCACATCTACAGCGGCTGCATAGTTTGCGCGGATAAAGTCCAGGATTGCCTTGAACTGTACGTCGCGGCTGGTCATCCAAGAGGCGTTGTCGGAGGAAAAGAGCGGTTCGGCCTTGGCGTAAATCTGAATCCAGAGCTCTGACAAGCTATTCCGAAGCGCCATCTCGTTCTGCGGCCGTTGAAGGTCGTGGTTAAAGGAACTCTTTAGCAAATCGATAAAGGGCATATCGTCGGGGTTGGTGGGCGACCATTTGAGCACATCGACGCCTCGACATTGCAGCAAAGGATTGATATAGCGCTTTTGAAGGCGTCCCGCGGGATCGCCGAGCATCGACGGCTGAAAGATATGCAACATTTGAATGGCCGGTGCCGAATTGGGTGATTGCAGCGTGCTGTGCAAAACGCCGCCGTTGATAAAGCCGGCGGACCCTTCCTCAAAGCGCACGTGTTCATGAGCCGCGCGCGTTCGATAGTCAATCGCTCCCTGCTCCATGTAGAAAAGCTCGACTTCGGAATGCCAGTGCCAGGGGACGGAATTGCCCGGATAGCGAGCGAATTCTGCGCGTTCGGCAATATAGGGCCAGTCTTCGGCGGTCTCGGGAAACGCTTCCTCGCGTCCTCCGCGGTGCAATTCTATGTGATCCATGTTTCGCATGGCATCAGTATAAAGCGCGATGGGCTTAGATTGCTCTTGCCTGTTCGGGGAACGCCTTGTCTAGGGATGCTTGGAGCTTTTCGAAGGATGTCTGCAGGTTGAGGTGTTGGTCTGCAGAGCGTTTGGGTTTGGGAGTTGGGGAGTCGAGGAGGCCGTTTCTCTGTGTCGGGGGGAAGGAGAAAAGGTTTGCATGTTTTAGGGATGGCTGCTGTGCTGCGTCATTGGAAGAATGCATGCTTATGCGGCCTCCTCGATGTCCACCAAAAGATTGCGCTCGGGGTATGCTGCTAGGTCCCGTGCGTTGGCAGTATTATGCCGCGGCTGCTGCAAAGAAGCGCTAAAGAAAGGCTTAACCTGGTTTGGTTTTACGATGAAACTGCAGGTCAGAGGTATTGAGTAACACTCTTGAAAGGTTTTGAGCTTAAGGGCTTTCTAAGGTTTGTGGTGCGGATGTGGCTCGCCTGTGTGGGGCGTGTGGACGGCTCGTTCCTAGCGCTGCGGTGCGGCGGCGCGTACTTGTTCGATGACCTTTTCCATCGTGGCGTCGATGCGGTCCTTTTTGAGTTCGCATTCCCAGATGGTTATGGGCGTCCAGCCCATTTCGGTGAGCGCTGCCACGGCGGCACGGTCGCGCTCGACGTTGCGACGGAACTTTGCCTCCCAAAACTCGACATTGCGCTTGGGCTGACTTGGGTTGCATTTGGGGCAGCGGTGCCAAAAGCAGCCGTTGACGAAGATGGCGATCTTGCGGCCGGGGAAGGCGATGTCGGGCTTGCCGGGAACCTTCCATTCCAAGCGGTAACCCGTAAGGCCCGCTGCGCGCAGGTGCTGTCGTACGAGCAGCTCGGGCTTGGTGTTGGCGCGCTTGTTACCCTTCATGGACTTTTTTATAGCGGCACGACGGCGCACGAGCTCACGCTCGTCAGCGGAGAGGTCCGAGGTATCGATGCCGTCGAGCAGACCGGGCTTGGGACGCTTTTTGCTGCGGCGCTTAGGTGCGCGCTTGGGTTTGGCGGCAGATTCGTCGGCCGTGGTGGCCTCGGCATCGTTGGCGACGTTAGCCTCGAGCCGGTCTTCCTTCAGCTCAATCAGGGCATCAATGAGCCCCTTGTCGGCGGGCATCCACTCAACCGTGGCAAGCGAGGTGCGCGGAATCCAGCGGATATCGAGCTGGCGGTCGTGCTTCTGGGGTTCATCGGATTCATCGGCGAGCGAGCAGTAGTAACACTCCATCGAGAGATGGAAATCGGGGTAGTCGTACTCAACGGTGTAGAAATCGCGCAGGTTGGTGACTTTTACCTGCAGCTCTTCCATGAGCTCGCGGCGCACGGCGTCTTCGGGCGTCTCGCCGCGCATGAGCTTGCCACCGGGGAACTCCCAAAGTCCCTGCATGTCGCCATAGCCGCGCTGCACGGCCAGTAGCTCGTCGGATCTTTCCTTGCGAATGATCCCAGCGGCAACATGAACAGTCTTCAACAGGAGTCCTCTCTCAACATCAACACGTGGCAGGGCGGCTACCCCTACCTTACACAACGGTAAGGCAAGCGTAAGCCATATCGATGGTAGCCGACTCGTCTTCTTGCGACTATAGATGCCGTAGACTAATTGCAAGAAAGGACTCGGTATGCAAACCACGCACATGGCGACCCCGGTACTGGAGGTCGCGCATCTCGAAAAGGTATACGGAGCGCTAGGCAACGTGACCCGCGCGCTCAACGATGTCAACTTTACGGTCAACCGCGGCGAATTCGTGGGCATCATGGGCGCTTCGGGCTCGGGCAAGTCGACGTTGCTCAACTGCGTTTCGACCATCGATAGCGCCACGAGCGGCACGATCCGCATCAACGGGCAGGACGTGACGCGCATGAAGCAGGCTAAGCTTTCGCAGTTCCGCCGCGAGGAGCTCGGCTTTATCTTCCAGGACTCCAACCTGCTCGATACGCTCACGGCACGCGAGAACATCGCCCTGCCGCTCACCATCGCCCGCACAAACTCGGCAGAGATCTCGACCCGCGTGCAGGATGTGGCAGCGCGCCTGTCCATCAGTCAGGTGCTCGACAAGTATCCCTACCAGATGTCCGGCGGTCAGCAGCAGCGCGTTGCCGCGGCTCGCGCGCTCGTCACCGACCCCACCATGATCATGGCCGACGAGCCCACCGGCGCCCTCGATTCTAAAAGCGCTCGTCTGCTGCTCGAGAGCCTGGAGGCCCTTAACCGCCGCCTACGCGCCACCGTGCTCATGGTCACGCACGACAGCTTTGCCGCCAGCTACACGAGCCGTGTGCTGTTTATTCGCGACGGCAAGATCTTCACCGAGCTGCGCCGCGGCGACACCGACCGCCGAGAATTCTTCGACCGCATTATGGAGGTCGTTGCCATGATGGGCGGTGAGGGCTCCGATGCTCTGTAAACTCGCTTGGGGCAACGTCCGCCGTGCCGGCCGCGACTACCTCGTCTACCTTTTGACGCTCACCCTGGGCGTCACGGTCTTCTATGCCTTTAACACCATCTCGATGCAGGTCGACATCGCCGGAATCGATGAAGAGGGCTTGGCGCAGGTTATGGGCAGCATACTCGGCGACCTGACGTACTTTTTGGCCGGTGTCATGGCCTTTTTGATGTTGTACGCCAATAACTTCATCATGAAACGCCGCAAGAAGGAGTTTGGCCTGTACCAGGTGCTCGGCATGGGGCGCGGGCGCGTCGCCACGATCATGGCGCTCGAGACCGTGATAGTGTCGGTCGTGGCCTTTGTCGCCGGCATTGTGCTGGGTGTGGGACTCTCCCAGCTCATGACGTTCTTTACGGCCTCGCTCTTTAAGACACAGATCGCCAATTTCCACTTCTTTTTCTCGGTGCATGCGTTCAGCCTGACCCTTGCCTGCATGCTCGTGATGTTTGTGCTCACGCTACTGCTGAACCTTCGCGCCGTGCGTCGTACCAAACTCATCGAGCTTATGGGTGCCGAGCGTCGCAACGAGAGCATCAAGACACGCAACCCCTGGATCGCGATTGCCATCTTTGCCGTGGGCGTGGCGCTTGTGGGCGTGGCCTATTACCGTCTGCTACGCGATGGGTTCCCGCTAACTGCGACGGACAGCAAGCTGCAAGAGGCCATGAGCCAGTTTGGCATTACGACTGCTATGGTTACCGTGGGCACCTTTGCGCTGTTCTGGGGACTCTCGGGCATGCTCATCAAGCTGCTGCAGAGCCTGCGCAGCGTGTATTGGCGCGGCCTCAACATGTTTACCGTGCGCCAGCTTGCGGCCAAGGTCAACACGGTGTGCTTTTCGATGGGCGTCATCGCGATGCTCCTGTTTTTGTCCATCACCTCGGTGACGTGCGGTATGTCGATTGCCAACGTGATGAACGAGAATCTGGAGCGCTATAATCCGGCCGACATGTCGCAGACGTATGTCTATTACACGCCCGATACGCTCGACTACTACAAAGAATATGTCAATCCGTCTGAAGCCGACCGCATGGTGCTAGCCGATACAACGGTCGATTTGTACTCCGCATGGCACGGCAAGGGCAAGTCGGCGGACAACAACGACGAGACCGGCAAGAAGGTCAATATCGCCGATGTTGCCGGTGAGCATGTTCAGATCGATTCGTATCTGAGTTACCCGTTTGGCGGTTCGAATCCTTCGGTGTCTGCGGGTGAGATGTGCAAGACCATGGGCGAAAAGCTCCCCAAGGCGCTCGGGGGTAGCAATGCCGATACGATGGGTCTGTTTGTGACGCCGGCGAGCCAGTACAACAAACTGCGCCAGATGATGGGCGAGGAGCCGGTGAGCATTGGCCGCGACCAGTACCTGCTTACGTGTGATATGGGCGGTGAGCTGGGCGACCTGTACACCAAGTACATGGCCGGCGGCCATACCCTCACCTTGGGCGGGCATGAGCTCAAGCCCGCAACCGATAAGTCGGACAAGGACACGGCGGCCATCGCCAACTCGGCGATGGGCAGTAATCCGGGTACCGTCGTCGTTGCCGACGAGCTGTTGTCCCAACTTAATCTGCAGCCGTATTCCAGTAGCCTGCTCGTTAATTACAAACAGGGGATGGATACGACCGAGGCAGACGAGAGCATTAAATACACTTTGCTCGACAATCTGCTCGTTGACGGCAAGGAGCCGGGGTCATGGGGGATCTTCATCATACGCTCCGAGATGTACACGCAAGCAGCGCAAATGAACGGCATGATTAGCTATCTGGCCATCTACATTGGCTTTGTACTGGTCGTTGCGTGCGCGGCGATACTGTCGATCCAGCAGCTCTCCAATGTGGCCGACGGCAGCCGCAGCTATCGTGTGCTGGCACAGATCGGCTGTGACGACCGCCAGATTCGCCATTCGGTGATGGCGCAGCAAGCGGTATTCTTCCTGTTCCCGCTGGCAGTGGGTCTGGCGCACTCCTTTGTGGCGCTCAAGGTGATTATCGAGCTGGTGAGCATATTCGGAGATATGAGCATCGGCGGCACCGTGGGCCTCACCTGTGCGATCTTCCTGGCGGCCTACGGTGGCTACTTCCTGGTGACCTACCTCATGAGCGCTGGCATGGTGCAAGCTGCCATCGCCACCCATTATAGCGAATAACTCGTTCAGCTCGGAATTATCGTAAGTTGAGCATAAGTCAGCGAAAGCGCCCCTAGGCGAACAAGGTGACGTGAAAGAGGAGGGAAGCGTACTTCGGTACGCGACCGACGATTGAACGTCAGATTGCCGCCTAGGGGCGCTTGCAGCGTCGAGCCGTTACGCGGTTTGGTAAAACCGCGTAACTTCATTTTAGAGGCTTTAGCCTGTGCGGGGCGCGCAGCGCGCCGCATCAGAAACCACCCGCTATGCGGGTGGGGCCAAACGGCTTTACAAAGCCGCCCCCTCGCCGGACACTTGCGATTGTTCAGGCCGCAAGGAATCCGAGTCGAGAGGGCGGTGGTGGCGTATGGCCCAGAAGGCCTACAGCCTGTCGCACACGAAGTGGATGTGCAAGTACCACGTCGTGTTCACGCCGAAGTATAGGCGCAAAGTCATCTACAACCAAATAAGGTCCGACCTTGGGGAGATCTTCAGGAAGCTCTGCCAGTACAAGGGGATAGAGATCATCGAGGGGCACCTGATGCCTGACCACGTCCACATGCTGCTGGCGATACCGCCGAAGTACAGCGTATCGAGCGTGATGGGCTACCTGAAGGGGAAGAGCTCGCTGATGATATTCGACAAGCACGCGAACATGAAGTACAAGTTCGGCAACAGGAAGTTCTGGGCCGAGGGCTACTACGTGTCCACGGTCGGCCTGAACGAGGCCACGATCGCGAAGTACATCCGGGAGCAGGAGAAGGCCGACATCGCGCTCGACCGGCTGAGCGTCAAGGAGTACGAGGACCCCTTCGGCAGGGGGCCGGGGCGTAAATAGCGCCGGTTTGACCGGCCCGCCACGGGTCAATCTGCAGTGCGGCCCGAACCCCGTGAGGGCCGGCGCCTTTAGACGCGTGCCGGAAATCCAAGGGTTATACCCTAAGAGCAAACCACCCCTTTTAGGGGTGGTTTTGATCGTTTCCAAAA
Source organism: Collinsella sp. (assembly GCA_046979165.1). Classification (GTDB taxonomy): domain Bacteria; phylum Actinomycetota; class Coriobacteriia; order Coriobacteriales; family Coriobacteriaceae; genus Collinsella. The sequence continues at coordinate 1,270,044 of JBKWJT010000001.1, read as the reverse complement.
ATGCAGGATGAGCGTGGTGCGGTTTTGCTGCTCGGTTTTGACCAGGATGTTGTGGATGTGGGTCTTGACGGTGCCCACGGCAAGGAATAGCTCGTCAGCGATCTCTTGGTTCGATTTGCCCAGTACGACCAGACGCATAACTTCGGTCTCACGGTTGGAGAGCTTGTAGGCGTTGCGATAGAAGGGCATCTGCTCTTCGATGTGTCGATCAAGATCGCTGACGTTCTTTTCCTCGGGCGCCTCCTGCATGCGGATTGAAAGCACGTGGTAGGAGTAGATGATCAGCAGAATCGCAAAGTAGCAGGCAAAGACGTTTTCGCTAAAGTTGCGCTCGGACAGATATAGTTGCAGCCAAGAGGGCGCCAGACTCATGGGGACAATCAGAATGTTGTAGAAATCCTCGGCAACGATGCAACCGACCAGAATAGCGCCGATAATCAGGTGCTTTCGTTGGTTGTTAACGCGTGCCTTCAGCTCGACTTGCGTGCTCTTGCGTGCCGTCCAAAAGATATATAGCCCCACGAAAACAAGGAATACCTGACGCATCGTGTAGTAGAGCCATTGATGAATGGGGCCGTAGGGGACAGCGACGATAATCAGCAGCTCGCTCAGCAAGAACGTTGCGACGGGAATGACAAACTGCTTTTTTGAATGCTTGTCGAGCAAATCCATGGCAATGAGCCAAATAAAAGCCTGCGAAGCGGTCGCCACAAAGGTCCGCAACACAGGCATGGTAATTGAGTAATAGTCGCTGGCTGGAAAACTCTGGTTTTGCAGCGTGTATTCAAAAAAGAAAATCTCGGTCATCTCGATGGCATAGCAGATAAATACGCCGCTGCCATAGATAAAGAAGCGTCGACGAGACGAGGCATAGGCGGCAAGCGAGAGCACCGCCGTCACAATACAGATCACGAGTATCGCTAGGGTATAGAAGAACATCAGGGTGTTCATCTGTCACCGTCCCATCTCATTTATTCTATGGCCGAGCTCTGTATACCTTGTGGGATATAGACGTCTCAACCCTTCGTTTCATTGCGGATTAGGCGCCGAGATACAGCATAGCCGTATACCGTTCGCGGTTCTAGATGGTAAACCCCCTGTAAACTCTTGACCTGCGGGTTTATATTGGTTTAGAGGGGGTGTAACTCCATGAACGGTCTTTAATCCCGAATAAACTAGGTAAAAATTGCATACGGGTGAATGATGGTCTTGTCAACACGAGGCGTGATGTTCGAGCGCCTCATAGTAATAGTCGGCAAGACCGGCGGAAAGGAAATCGACATGGCACTGCCTAAGGATTTCATCGACACCAACGACTTCACCAAAGAGCAGATCCTGGCTATCGAGGATCTTGGTCTGGCAATGAAGAAGGCCATCAAGGTTGACGGTTATTATCCGCACCTGCTCCGCAACAAGAGCCTTGGCATGATCTTCCAGCAGGTCTCCACCCGCACTCGTCTTTCCTTCGAGACCGCTATGACCGACCTCGGCGGCCATGCTCAGTTCTATGGCCCTGGCACCATCCAGCTCGGCGGTCACGAGTCCCTGGGCGACACCGCTCGCGTTATGGGCTCGCTGCTCGACATCATGATGGCTCGCGTTGACCGTCACAAGGACGTCGTCGGCCTCGCCGAGGGCTCCGCTGTGCCCGTCATCAACGGCATGTCCGAGTTCAACCATCCCACGCAGGAGATGGGCGACCTCATGACCATGCTCGAGAACCTCCCCGAGGGCAAGAAGATCGAGGACTGCACCCTGGCCTTCATCGGCGACGCCACCCAGGTCTGCGTCTCCCTCATGTTCATCGCCTCCAAGGTCGGCATGAAGTTTGTCCAGTTTGGACCTAAGGGCCACCAGATTCCCGACGGCGGCCTGCACGTTGGCACCGTCGAGGAGCGCGCCGAGTTCGGCAAGCAGATGATGGCCATCGCCGAGGAGAACTGCAAGGTCTCCGGCGGCTCGGTTGTCATCTCCGACGACATCGAGTGCATCAAGGGCGCCGACTTCATCTACACCGACGTGTGGTATGGCCTGTACGACGAGGAGGTCTCGGGCGAGAACTACATGGACGTGTTCTATCCCAAGTATCAGGTCACCATGGACATGATGAACTTCGCCGGCCCCAACTCCAAGTTCATGCACTGCCTGCCGGCCACCCGCAACGAGGAAGTCGTCGACGAGGTCATGGACGATCCCGAGCGCTCCCTGTGCTGGGTCGAGGCCGAGAACCGCAAGCACTCCATCCGTGCTCTCCTTGCCGCCCTGGGCAAGCGCACCCCGCTCAACGACGAGGGTGTCGAGTACTCCGCCAAGGCTGAGCTCCACGCCGCTCTCGAGGCTCTCGAGCAGCTCTAAGCCTCAAGGCTTCTAAAAGCACGTTTGCGGGCGGTGGATGCTCGTCTCCTGCCGCCCGCTCACCGAGGCCCAAGCAATTGCCTTAATGCCTTAGGGCCTCGGATCTGTCCAAGACTGAGCGAAGGAGCTCATCATGAGCGACGGAAAGAAAAAGCTTTCCTTCTTTACGGTCATTTCGACCATCATCTGCGTCGTCTTCGTTTGCGAGGCCGCCGCACCTGCTGCCGCCATCGGCAACCAGCAGTTCTTCTGGTGGATCTTCCTGATCCTGACCTTCCTGATCCCTTACGGCATGGTCGTCGCCGAGCTCGGCACCACCTATGACGGCGAGGGCGGCATTTACGACTGGGTACGCGATGGCCTGGGCGACAAGTGGGGCGCCCGCATCTCGTACTACTACTGGATTAACTACCCGCTGTGGATCGCCTCGCTGGCAACCATGTTCCCCGACATCCTGGGCATGGTCTTCGGCGTCGAGTTCAACCTGATCGCCAAGATGGTTATCGAACTTGCCTTCGTGTGGATCGTGTACCTCATGGGTCGCTCCAAGGCTGCCGACTCCGAGTGGGTCCTCAACGGTGGCGCCCTGATCAAGGTCGCCGTAGCCGTTGTCGTCGGCGCTCTGGGCATCTGGTTTGCCATGGAGAACGGTTTTGCGAACGACATGTCCGCCGCCACCTTCCTGCCCGAGCTCACCAACACCAACGCTCTCGGCTACCTGTCCATCATCATCTTCAACTTCATGGGCTTCGAGGTCATCTGCACCATGACCGACGACATGGCCGATCCCGCTCGCGATATTCCCAAGGCTATCATTGTCGGTGGCGTGGCTATTGCCGTCATCTACCTGTTCGCCGGCTTCGGCATCGGCGCCGCTGTGCCGGCCGATTCCATCGACCCCGACTACGGCATGATCGTCGCAGTCCAGACCATGGTGGGCGACTCCATGCTCTTCAAGGTCATCTGCATCGCCTTCCTGATCACCCTGTTCGCCAACATGGCCGCCTGGTCCTTCGGCGTCAACTCCGTCGCCCGCTACGCCGCCGAGCACGGCAACATGCCCAAGGTCTTCGCCTCGATGATCTCCGAGGACGACATGCCCAACGGCGCCAACCTGGTCAACGCCGTCGTCGCCTCCCTGGTTCTCTGCCTGCAGCTGGTGCCCATCGACGCCATCTCCAACGGCGTCTTCTGGATGCTCTTCGGCACCTCCGTCGTCTTCCTGCTGCTCACCTACATCCCGATGTTCCCGGCGTTCCTCAACCTTCGCAAGAACGACCCGAACCGCGAGCGCATCTTCACGTTCCCGTTCAAGGGCGCGATGATGAAGGTCATGCTGGCCATCCCCTGCATCGAGCTGGTCCTGGCCATCGTCGCGACGCTGGTGCCGTTCTCCGCCGCCGAAATCGGCGACAAGGTCCCGATGATCGTCATCTTCATCGTGCTCGTGCTCATCGGCGAGGTCGTCCGCGTCGTGAGCGCCAAGGGCCGCAAGGAAGAGTACAAGGGCCTCACCCCCGAGCTGGCTGCCCAGCGTCTCGCTGAGGAGGCCGCCGAGGCCGAGGAGAACTAGAGCACCCGGTTCTGGGACTCCGATCCTCCTCGCGTACCAACGTGCGCTTCGTCGGGCTTGTCGCTCCCGACTCCGGGCACTCCGGCCTCTTCGGAGGCGTGCCCAAGCGACAGGTTTGCTAACCATTCCCTGGGGTGGGTGTGAGCTATTGCTCCGGTAACCACCGCCCACCCCAATCTCTCTCCCGTATCCTTCGTGCGTTTTGTCTCCGCGCACCGGGTTACGTCGTCGCTTGCCGGTGCGACTCCGTGAAAACCGGCGCCGGGCGCCCCGACCTTTGCCGGGGAACGGGCGCCTACCATCTCTTGGTTTTAGGCTGCGGGTAACCCGCCCGCGGCAAACGATCGTTCGATTTGGAGGAAATCTTATGCGTACGATCACCGAGTCCGAGTCCACCCCCAGGGCCGACGGCTTCTTCATGCCCGCCGAGTTCGCCCCGCAGGACCGCGTGTGGATGGGCTGGCCCCACCGCACCGACACCTGGGCCCACGGCGCCAAGCCGGCCCAGAGGCAGTATGCCGCCATCGCCCGCGCCATCGCCGAGTTCACCCCGGTCTACATGTGCGCCAACCAGGTCGACTACGCCAACTGCAAGGCCGTCTTCGAGGAGGACGAGAACGTCACCGTCATCGAGATGACCACCGACGACGCCTGGTTCCGCGACACCGCCGCCACCTACGTCATCGACGGCAAGGGCGGGAAGCGCGCCAACCACTGGCACTTCAACGCCTACGGCGGCCTGGTCGACGGCCTGTACTTCCCGTGGGACAAGGACGAGCAGATCGCCCTCAAGATGGCCGAGCTCTCCGGCTGCCGCCGCTACCGTCCCGACGACATGATCCTCGAGGGCGGCTCCATCACCGTCGACGGCGAGGGCACCCTCGTCGTGACCGACCAGTGCCTGCTTTCCCCGGGCCGCACCTGCTCTGCGGTGCTCGAGGAGGAAGAGGACCCCGAGTCCATCTGGCCCAAGTACCGCAAGAAGTTCGAGCCCTGGAGCGAGGAGCTCCGCGCCTACATGGACGAGCACCTCAAGGACTACCTGGGCGTCGAGAAGGTCATCTGGGTCAAGGAGGGCATCGACCCCGAGGAGACCAACGGCCACATCGACGACGTCGCCACCTTCATCGCCCCGGGCGTCATGGCCTGCATCTGGACCGACGACCCCGAGTACCCGTTCTACGACCAGTGCCACGCCGCCTACGAGACCCTCTCCAACGCGGTCGACGCCAAGGGCCGCAAGATTAAGGTCTACAAGCTCTGCATGCCCGTGAACCCGCTGTTCATGGACCAGGCCTCCTGCGACACCATCGACGCCGACGAGAACGCCGAGCCGCGCGTCCCCGACGAGCCGCTGATCGCCTCCTACATGAACTACCTGGTCACCAACCACGGCGTCATCGTCCCGCAGTACGGCGACGAGAACGACCAGCTGGCCGTCGACACGCTCCAGGAGATCTACGACGAGGTCTGGGGCGAGGGCGTCTACAAGTGCGTGGGCGTCCAGTCCGATCAGGTCGTCTACGGCGGCGGCAACATCCACTGCATCACGCAGCAGGAACCGTCCGCTTAATCGTCCGGCTTCCCGAGGCACCCCATCTCGCCGCTCAAACCGTCGCTCGCGTACCAAAGTACGCTTCGCTCCTCTCTCGCGGCGACCTGGGGCACCTCGGAAACCCAGCCGGTCAAGCGGACCGACGTAGCTAGTTACCGCATTAGTCATTGGTGCCAACCTTGGCAACAATGCAGGTCGAAAAAACGTCAGCGAAAACCCGCCAGAGCGAGCAAGGTGCCTTGAAACGAGGCGGCATTGACCTTCTGGTCATGCCGTCGAAGCTGAAAGGCAGATTGCAGTTCTGGCGGGTTTGCAGCGTCGAGCCGTTACGCGGTTTGGTAAAACCGCGTAACTAAATACGTTCCGCGATCTCGTGGATGAGGTAGTCGGTCTTTTCCCAGCCCAGGCACGGATCGGTGATCGACTTGCCAAAGACGCCGCCGTCGACCGGCTGGTTGCCGTCCTCCAGGTAAGACTCGATCATAAAGCCCTTGACCAGCTTGGAGATGGACTCGTTGCGGCGGCAGCTGTCGAGCACTTCCTTGCAAATGCGATACTGCTCCAGCGGACGCTTGCCCGAGTTGTCATGGTTGCAGTCGATGATCGCTGCCGGATTGGCATAGCCGGCATGCTCGGTATAGCGCTCGGCCAGGCGCTCCAGGTGCTCGTAGTGGTAGTTGGGGTAGGTGCGCCCATCGAGACCGATGTAGCCACGCATAACGGCGTGCGCGAGCGGATTGCCGTCGCACTCGACCTCCCAGTTGCGGAAGATGAAGCTCTGGTGCGCCTGCGCGGCGTAAATGGAGTTGAGCATAACGGTGGTAGAGCCGGCAGTGGGATTCTTCATGCCAACGGGTACCGAAATGCCGCTCGACACCAGGCGATGCTCCTGGTTTTCGACAGAGCGTGCGCCCACGGCAACATAGCTCAGCAGGTCAACGAGGTATTGGTAGTTGGACGGGTAGAGCATCTCATCGGCGGTAAAGAAGCCGGTCTCCTCGATGACGCGCAGGTGCATGTGGCGGATGGCCTTGACGCCCTCGAGCAGGTCGTCGGGAGCCTCGGGGTTGGGGTTGTGCAGAAGACCCTTGTAGCCGGTGCCCTTGGTGCGCGGCTTATTGGTGTAGACGCGCGGAATGATGATGAGCTTGTCCTTGACCTCCTCGGCGGTCTTGGCCAGTCGGTTCATGTACTCAAGTACCGAATCCTCGCGGTCGGCAGAGCACGGGCCGATGATGAGCACCTTACGTGCGTCCTCGCCGGTAAAGACTTTGGCGACCTCGGCGTCAAATGCCTGCTTTTTGGCGGTAAGCTCGGCAGAAAGTGGCATTTCCTCGCGGATCTCCATGGGTATCGGCAGCCTGCGTTTGAATTCCATGGCCATAGGGGCCTCCTCAATCTATAGAAAGAGCAATAAGCGTATTGTCGAATGCTCGGCATTATCCGCTGTCGCACGCTAAAGTGCAAGCCCTTGTCACCCCGAAACCTACCAAAAAGAGACAGGTTTATTTTGGCAGGTTTTATCTGGGGAAACGTCGGCGGATGCCGGGAGGGAGCGGCGCCGCGCGGGACCCTAAGGCTGTTGTCGGTTCCCTAGGAAATACCCTGTGGGCAAAAAATGCCAAATATGAGTACGGTTGCTATCTTAGTAGCATATTGCCTTCGCAAAATAATAGACATAACAGCAAAATATGTTCATTAACGTAAACACATATAAGTTCGCTATAGGGCTGTTTGATCAATTTAGGGACGCGTGTAAGCCGTGAAAACGGCATTTGGGACTGTTTTGGCTGTTACTAAAAAAGTAACAGTACTCATATTTGCCATTTTTTGCCCACGGGGCCTCGAAGGGGCTGTCAATCAGGTCCCAGGGGAGGCGGTTTGAAGGTCGCAGAACAAAAAAACGGGGGCACAGGTTGTCCTGCGCCCCCGTTTTTTTGGCATTGCGGTTGTTTGCCGCCGGTTTTTACGCCGCTTCGTCGAACTGCGAGTTGTACAGGTCGGCGTAGAAGCCGCCCTGGGCGAGCAGCTCGTCGTGCGTGCCCTTCTCGACGATGTCGCCGTCGCGAATCACCAAGATCACGTCGGCGTTGCGGATCGTGGACAGGCGGTGTGCGATGACAAAGCTGGTACGGCCCTGCATCAGTGCATCCATGGCGCGCTGAATGAGTTCCTCGGTACGGGTATCGACGTTGGAAGTCGCCTCGTCCAGAATCAGCGCCGGGCGGTCGGCCAAAATGGCACGGGCGATGGTCACGAGCTGGCGCTGACCCTGCGACAGGTTAGTGCCCTCCTCGTTAATCATAAAGTCATAACCGCCGGCAAGCGTATGGATAAAGTGGTCGCAACGTGCGGCGCGCGCGGCGGCCTCGACCTCGGCGTCGCTCGCGTCGGGGCGTCCGTAGCGGATGTTCTCGCGGATGGTGCCGTTAAACAGCCAGGTATCCTGCAGCACCATGGCAAACTCGCCGCGCAGCGCCGCGCGGTCCCAGTCGCGCACGTCGACACCCTCGACGCGCAGCGAACCGCCGTCCACATCGTAGAAGCGCTGCAGCAGCTTAATGAGCGTGGTCTTGCCGGCGCCGGTGGGGCCGACGATGGCGATGGTCTGGCCGGGCTTAGCCTCGCAGCTAAAGTCGTGGATGATGGTCTTGTCGGGCGTGTAGCCAAACTTGACATGGTCGAACTCCACGTGACCGGGGCGCTTCTCGGGAATCTGCGCGTCGGCCTTCTGCTCCTCCTCGGGCGCGGCCAGGAACTCAAAGACGCGCTCGGTGGCGGCAGCCATCGACTGCATCGTGTTGCTCACGTTGCCCAGCTGCTGCACGGGTTGCGTAAAGTTGCGAACGTACTGGATAAAGCTCTGGATGTCGCCGGGCGTGGCATTGCCGGTCAGCGCGAGCTGCGCGCCCACCACGACGACGCCCACGTAGCCCATGTTGCCCACCAAGCTCATAAGCGGCATCATCAGGCCCGACAGGAACTGCGAGCGCCAGCCACTAATAAAGAGGCGGTCGTTTTGACGGTCGAACTCTTCAATCGAGGCCTCGGCGCGGTCGAACACCTGAATGACGTTCTGGCCGGCAAAGTCCTCCTCGATAATGCCGTTGACGGCGCCCAGAACCTGCTGTTGCTCGCGGAAGTACGGCTGCGAGAAGTGAATCATCACGGTCAAGATAATCGCGGCGGCCGGCAGCGTGAGCACGGTGACGCCGGTAAGCGGCAGGCTGATCGAAAGCATCATGACGAGCACGCCGATAATCTGCGTCACCGACGTGATGAGCTGCGTCACGCTCTGGTTGAGCGACTGACCCAGCGTATCGACGTCGTTGGTGATGCGGCTGAGTACGTCTCCCTTGCTGTGGCCGTTGAAGTAACTCATCGGCACGACGGCAACCTTGGCGGCGATTTCCTTGCGCATGCGGTAGCAGATCTTTTGCGTGACGCCGGTCATGAGCCAGCCCTGGACCAGGCTGCAGACAGAGCTCGCCAGATACAGGCAGAGCAAAAAGCCGAGCGTCTTGGCGATCCAGTCAAAGTCAACGTCGCCGGTGCCGTTGACCTTGGCGACCAGGCCCTCGAACAGCTTGGTCGTAACCTGGCCGAGCACCTTGGGTCCCACAATGTTAAAGATGACCGAGCACACGGCAAAGGCGACGGCGGCAAACACGGCAATCTTGTGTTGGCCGATATAGCCGAGCAGCTGCCTCATGGTGCCCTTAAAGTCCTTGGCCTTTTCGCCGCGACGCATGCCGCCCATGCGGCCCATGGGACCACGTTGGCGGGTGGGCTTGGGAATCTGAGTCTTGGTCTCGTCTGCCATTAGCGCTCGCCTCCTTCCGTAACGGCTGCAATTTCTTCTTGGGTAAGCCCCAGCTCCTCGGCGGAAAGCTGCGACTGTGCGATTTCCAGGTACGCCGGGCAGCTGCGCAGTAGCTCCTCGTGCGTGCCGGTGCCCACTACGTGACCGTCGTCGAGTACAATGATCCGGTCGGCGTGCATGATGGTCGCGATGCGTTGTGCCACGACCACGAGCGCGGCGTCGGTGACGTTTTTGGCCAGCTCCTCGCGCAGGCGCGCGTCGGTCTTGTAGTCAAGCGCGCTAAACGAATCATCGAACACCACGACCTCGGGCTTCTTGGCCAGGGCGCGGGCGATGGCCAGACGCTGGCGCTGACCGCCCGAAACATTGGAGCCACCCTGGCTGATGGGGGAGTCGTAGCCGCCCTCGCGCTCGGCGATAAAGTCCTCCGCCTGGGCGACGCGTGCTGCCTGGCGCATATCCTCGTCACTCACCATGTCGCCGGCAAACTTGAGGTTGCTCTCGACGGTACCCGAGAATAGACGACCCTGCTGCGGGATATAGCCAATGCGGCGGCGTAGCTCGGAAAGGGTCATATCGCGCACATCGATGCCGTCGAGCGAAATGCTGCCGCCCGTGACGTCGTACAGGCGCGGAATCAACTGCACGAGCGTGGACTTGCCCGAGCCCGTGGAGCCAATGATGCCGAGCATCTGACCGGCATGTGTGGTGAAGTTCACGCCGCTGATGACATCGGCGCGGGCGTCGGGATACTGGAAGCTTACGTCACGGAAGGTGAGCTCACCGCGCGGCGCGCTGGCCGCGGGCAGTTTGGGCGAGACAGGGTCGTTGATGCTCGTGGGGCAGGTGATGACCTCTTCCACGCGCTCGGCTGCGACCTCGGCACGGGGCAGAATGACCGACACCATGGTGAGGATCATAAACGCCATGACGATCTGCATGGTGTAGGAGATAAACGCCATCATGTTGCCGACCTGCATCACGCCGTCGGACACGCCCTGCGCGCCAAACCAGACGATAAGCACGGTGATGCAGTTCATGACGAGCATCATGAGCGGCATCATAAAGCTCATGGCGCGGTTGGTGTAGAGCTGCGTGGTCATCAGGTCGAGCGAAGCCTTGTCAAAACGCTCGAGCTCATGCTCCTCGCGGTTGAATGAGCGGATGGGCATAAGGCCGTCGAGCAGCTCACGGGCGGTAAGGTTCACGCGGTCAACAAAGCTCTGCATCTTTTTGAACTTGGGCATGGTGAGGCCCATGAGCACGCCGACGACGGCCGAAACCGCGATGATGGCCACAGCGATGGTCCACTCAAGGCCGGTGTGGTTGGCCAGGACGCGCATGACGGCGACGATGCCCATGACGGGGGCCATCAGGCACATGCGGATAAACAGAGTTGCGGCCATCTGAATCTGCTGAATGTCGTTGGTGCAGCGGGTAATGAGCGAGGCCTGGCTAAATTTGCCCACCTCGGCCGGCGAGAAGTGCATAACCTTATTGAAGGTCTCGCGGCGCAGGTCGCGGGCGATGGAGCAGGCGGTGCGCGAAGCCACGGCGCCGGTCAGGATGGTGGCGACCAGCGACACCAGACACAGACCAAACATCGTGGTCGCCATGCGGCCCAGGTAGGCGTCCTGCACGTCAGCGGGGTCGATGCCCTGTGCCTTGTACTCGTCCTGCACGTAGCTCACGGCGCGCTGGGTGACGATGGAGCCCGACATGGAGCCCATTTTGTCAGCCATATCGTTGGCGCCCTCGACGAGCTTGCCCTGATCGATAAGACCGCCTTCAACGCCTAGGCGCAGGCTCTTCATGGTGATCTTACCGCCGTCGGCGTCGATCTGCTTTTGCATGCTCTGCGCGGCTGCGGCCTTCTGCTGCATCTCGGCGAGCTGCTCGGGCGTCATCGCTGCCATCTGCTCGGGGGTGGGCATGGCCTGAGCGGCGTTGTTGTCTTTCTCGCTGGACGAGCCCATCATGTCACCCATGGAGTCGGCGTCAATGCCCTGGTTGAGCGAAAGGACGACAGTCTCGGGCAGGCTCATAATGTCGGCAATTTTGCCGCCGTCGGCGCGCTCCTCCTCGGTGCCCTTGTACGTTCGAATGCCGTTATTGTCCGCCTTACTAAACACGGCCTCCACAGCTTTGGCGTCCTTGGCGCTCATAAAGAGTTCGAGGTCGTCGAGCGATTCGGCGCGAATGGTGTCGGGCACGGGCGAGGCGATGCCGCCTTGCTGCACGCCCACGTCGACGATGTCGCTCATATAGGTAGGCAGCGCCAGATCGGCGTTGCAGCTGATTACGATAAGCACGATAGCTGCGAACAGTGCCAGGACATGCTTTTTAAAGAGCTTGAGAATCCTCACTCGGCATCTCTCCTTTCTTGATTGCGGTCGATAATTTCGTTGGCACGTCTAAGAAGGCGTACCATCTCTTGGGTATCTGTTTCGCCGAGCTGCTCGAGGAAAGCCGCGGTGCGGTCCTCGAATTCCCGGCGTTTGATTTCGAGATCCTGGAATCCCTTGTCGGTCACTATGACGTGTACGCGACGACGGTCGGTCTTTGAGTGCTCACGCTCAACCCAGCCCTTGGCTTCGAGAGCGCGTAGGATATTGGCAATGCGGGCATTCGAGACCCAGGCGCGATCAGCGAGCTCGCTCGGCGTGAGCGAACCGCCAGCGAGCATAAGGGCGCGCATGACAGCCATCTCGCCGCTGAGAGCTTTGTCCACAAAGCGCGAAACGCGCTGGTGAATGCCGCCAAACTCGGTAAGGAGCTGACGCCCAAGCTCATGGAAATCGGTATCTTCCACCGAAAACCCCTAACACTAGAAACTATTTTCGGTGAAAGATGATACCCCTGCACGCGCGCCCTATACGGTAGATTTTGGGACATGCCTAGAAAACTACCTTTAGGCGACCTCCGTACACCGTCGGTGCCAGTAAAGTTTGGGGCAGATCGTTAGGCATGTCCTAAAGCCTACTCAGAGGTACTTTACCCTGATAAAGCTGACATAACAGCTAGAGTGAACGTCGTACAAAGGCAAGGAAAAATACCAAACAAATCGGTGAACGGTAGTTGTTCGCGCTCGCATTTCCTGCGGATTTGTTAAAAACGCCCTAATGGTATAAAAAAAGAAACATATAACAGCCCTGATGAAGGGGGTAGCTATGTTATCCTTCTCAAACGGGTGAAATCTTGGGTTTTGGGTTGCAGTTCCAAGGTGGACAAACGTTTTTCCCTGTACCAACGTGTGGTGAAGAACGGAAGAAGCCGGTAGTGCAAGCCGATAATTCAAGAATTCAATAAGCAGCGGTGTGAGAGAGCGCCGCATTACACGTAACTAGGAGCGTGGTTACACAATGCAGGAGGCATGGGAAGGCTTCAAGGAAGGCATTTGGACGGGAGAGGTGGACGTCCGAGACTTCATCCAGAAGAACTACACCCCCTACGAGGGCGACGAGTCGTTCCTCGCCGGCCCGACCGAGCGTACCAAGGAGCTGTGGGGCGAGGTTCTCGACCTGCTGCTTAAGGAGCGCGAGCAGGGCGGTGTCCTCGATATGGACACCAAGACCGTCACGGGTATCGTGAGCCACCCCGCTGGCTACATCGATAACGCCCACCGCGAGAAGGAGACCATCGTCGGTCTCCAGACCGACAAGCCGCTTAAGCGCGCGCTGCACGTCAACGGTGGTATCCGCATCGCTTGCCAGGCTGCCAGCCAGCACGGCTATAAGGTCGACGAGAACGTTGTCGAGCGCTACACCTTCGAGCGCAAGACCCACAACGCCGGCGTCTTCGATGTTTACACCCCCGAGATGCGTGCTTGCCGCTCGGCTCACATCATCACCGGTCTGCCCGATGGCTATGGCCGCGGCCGCATCATCGGCGACTACCGTCGTGTCGCCCTGTACGGTGTCGACTACCTGATCAAGGACAAGGAGGCCCAGAAGGCTTCCACCCCGACGGTCATGACCGCCGACAACATCCGCGATCGCGAGGAGCTGCAGGAGCAGATCCGCGCCCTCGGCGAGCTCAAGATGATGGCCGAGACCTATGGTTTCGATATTTCCAACCCTGCTACCAACACGCAGGAGGCCATCCAGTGGATGTACTTCGCCTACCTCGCTGCCGTCAAGGAGCAGAACGGCGCTGCCATGTCCATCGGCCGTACCTCTACGTTCATCGACATCTACGCTGAGCGCGACCTTGCCAACGGTACCTTCACCGAGGAGCAGATCCAGGAGTTCGTGGATCACTTCATCATGAAGCTCCGCATGGTCAAGTTTGCCCGTACCCCCGAGTACCAGGCCCTGTTCACCGGTGATCCGCAGTGGGTCACCGAGTCCATCGGCGGCATGGGTGTTGACGGCCGTACGCTCGTTACCAAGATGAGCTACCGCTACCTGCACACGCTCGAGAACATGGGCACCAGCCCCGAGCCCAACATGACCGTTCTGTGGTCGACCCGTCTGCCCGAGAACTTCAAGAAGTTCTGCGCCAAGACTTCTGTCGCCAGCTCCTCGATCCAGTACGAGAACGACGACCTCATGCGCGTTTACCACGGCGACGACTACGGCATCGCCTGCTGCGTGTCCTCCATGCGCATCGGCAAGGAGATGCAGTTCTTCGGCGCCCGTGCCAACCTGGCCAAGTGCCTGCTCTACGCGCTCAACGGCGGTGTTGACGAGGTCTCCAAGAAGCAGGTCGGCCCCAAGTATCGCGCCGTCGAGGGCGATACGCTCGATTACGACGACGTTGTGGCCAAGTACAACGACATGATGAAGTGGCTCGCTGGCGTGTACGTCAACTCGCTGAACATCATTCACTACATGCACGACAAGTATTGCTACGAGCGCATCCAGATGGCTCTGCACGACAAGCACGTGCACCGCTGGTTCGCTACGGGCATCGCTGGCCTTTCCGTCGTGGCTGACTCCCTGTCCGCCATCAAGTACGCCAAGGTCCACCCCGTCCGTGATGAGAACGGCATCATCGTCGACTTCGAGACCGAGGGCGAGTTCCCCAAGTACGGTAACGACGACGACCGCGTCGACCAGATCGCTCACGACGTTGTGCACCAGTTCATGGAGTACATCCGCATGAACGACACCTACCGCAACTCCGTGCCCACGACCTCGGTTCTGACCATTACCTCCAACGTCGTGTACGGTAAGAAGACCGGTTCCACGCCTGACGGCCGCAAGGCTGGCCAGCCGTTCGCCCCGGGTGCTAACCCCATGCACAAGCGCGATAGCCACGGCGCCATCGCTTCGCTGTCTTCGGTTTCCAAGCTCCCGTTCCGCGATGCTCAGGACGGCATCTCCAACACCTTCTCCATCATCCCGGGTGCGCTCGGCAAGGAGGACCAGGTGTTCTTTGGCGATATCGACCTTGATCAGCTGGGCGAGTAACTATTGTTAGTGCTATACTAACAATAACGATTACTGATTAGCGCGCCGGTTTCGGCCGGCGCCTATCGATCGAAGGAGACACATTATGAAGGTTTCTGAAGTTTCCGAGACTCAGGCCGATAACCTGGTCCACATGCTCGACGCTTACGCCGAGAAGGGTGGCCATCACCTGAACATCAACGTCTTCAACCGTGAGACGTTGCTCGATGCTCAGGCTCACCCCGAGAAGTACCCGCAGCTGACCATCCGCGTTTCCGGCTATGCCGTGAACTTCCACACGCTCACCAAGGAGCAGCAGGACGAGGTCATTTCGCGTACCTTCCACGACAAGTTCTAAAGGGGTTTAACTCCCGCAGGATCGCCGGGCCGCTTTGGGTTACTTTCCAAAACGTCCTCGGACATGCAAAGGGCTCCGCTGCGCGCTTCGCGCAGCGGAGCCCTTTGCGTCCTGCGGAAATGTTTTGGAAAGTAACCCAAAGCGGCCCGGCGGGGGTCCTGTGTAGTCACCCTTTAGGCGGAACTCTCCTATTTATTTGGATGAGTCGTTTACTTACTTGTACTGTTACCGTCTTCCCGCTGTTGTTGGGGTATGCTTTGTTCGTATGTAAACGTATGACATATTGATGGGGGAGGGTGCTATGGCTCGCGAGAGTGCTCGTTCTAAGGATACGGCTAAGCCTGGCATCAAGGAAGTTGCAGCGGTGGCGGGGGTTTCGCCTACTACGGTATCTCGCGTGCTTAATAATCGCGGCTACATTAGCCAGGAAACCCGCGATAAAGTCCATGCGGCGATGGAGCGCATCAATTACACGCCCAACGATATCGCCCGTGCCATGCTCAATGGCCGCCTGAACCTTATCGGCATGATTGTTCCCTTTGTGAGCAGCCCGTTCCATGCTCAGGTTGTGCAGGCGGTCGAGCGCACGTTAGCGGAAAACGGCTTTAAGATGTTGCTGTGCAACAGCGCCAATCGACCTGATCTTGAGCGTTCCTATATCGACATGCTCCGCCGCAATATGGTCGACGGCGTCATCGTCAACTCCCTCAATATCGGTGCCGAGGCATATGCCGAGATGGGCTTGAGCCTGGTTGGCATCGACTGCGATCTTGGCGAGGGCTCTGTCCAGATTGCAAGTGACAGCTATGGCATTGGCGAGCTCGCCACGCGCCGTCTGATTGATGACGGCTGCAGGCGTATCCTGTGCCTGCGCAGCAATAGCCGCATGCGCATGCCTGCCAATAAGCGTACCGATGCCTACCTCGATGTTGTTGAGCAGGCCGGTTTGTCCGCGCTTGTCCGTGAGGTTGAGTTCGTTAAGCCCGACGACGAAAAGGGCGCGGTCGTTGCGAAGATCCTCGATGAGAACCCCGATATTGACGGCATCTTTGCGGGAGACGATACGATGGCGGCCATCTGTCTCAACGTGATGAAGCAGCGCGGCTTGAGCGCTCCAGACGATATTAAGGTCGTGGGCGCGGATGGTGCCCGCCGAACTATGACGTTTATGCCTGACTTAACAACCGTACGTCAAGATATCGATCGCATCGGAGAGCTCGCGGCGCAATCCATCATCGCTCTTATTAACGGCGATAATCCCGAATCGAATATCAAGCTCCCCGTTGAACTCATTGAGGGCAAAACCGCATAGTTCATCCCGTGCCAAAAGAATTCCTCAAACGCCTCTGATGACCGTTCACCGGCATATGTCAACCGTTTGCCGACGACTGGAACTGCGAAAAGACGTATTGGTGTGAAAACGTTTGACATATGAAAACGATTGACATATCTTGCCATTGTACCGAGTTAGTATGTCGTGGAAAGGAAGTCTCGGATGCACAAGGTGTATTACCAGCCTGAGGGAATTTGGGTAGGCGACATCATGCCGTACGGCGAGGACGGCACGTTCTATCTCTATCATCAGCGTGACACGCGTAACCCCGAACCTTTCGGAGAGCCGTTTGGCTGGGCACTCGCTACGACCAAGGATTTCGTCAACTACAAGGACTTTGGCGAGAGCCTTGAGCGCGGCGGCGACGAGGAAGTCGACCAGTACATTTATGCCGGCACGGTGTTTAAGGTGGGCGACAAGTACCATGCGCTCTACACTGGTTGCAATCGCGATAAGGTCCGCGCACGTTTGATGAAGCAGGTTCTTCTTCATGCAACGAGCGACGACGCCGTCAAGTGGGAGAAGAACATCGCCGAGACGCTGCTTCCGCCCCAGGAGGGTTACGATGACCGCAACTGGCGCGATCCCTTTGTGCTTTGGGATGAGGAGAACGAAGAGTACATGCTCATCCTCGGCACGCGTGTGGGCGAGGACAAGCGTCTGATGACCGGCCGCCTGGTCAAGTTCACCTCCAAGGATCTGACCAACTGGGAGTTCCAGGGCGACTGGTGGAACCCGGGCCTGTACACCATGTTTGAGATGCCTGATCTCTTTAAGATGGGCGACTGGTGGTACCTCGTCTTTTCCGAGTACAGCGACGGCAACAAGACCCGTTACCGCATGTCCAAGTCCATCAACGGTCCTTGGATTACCCCCGCTGACGACTCCTTCGACGGCCGCGCGTACTACGCCGCTCGCACCGCATTCGATGGCGAGCGTCGCGTTCTCTTTGGTTGGGTTCCTACGCGTGACGAGGGCGGCGACCCCAGCTCTTACCTATGGGGTGGCACCTTTATGCCCCTCGAGATCGTTCAGCGTGCCGACGGAACGCTCGGCACCAAGCTCCCCGACAGCATGCTTGGCGCCTTTGGCGAGGCTAAGGCAGTCGAGACCTTTGAGCTTTCCTGCGAGTCGGGCAAGGTCGAGCAGGTGCTCGCCGCAGATGCCGGCTCCACCTACTTGCTCGATGCCGACATTGAGCTCGGCGGTAACGCTGCCGGCTTCTCGGTCAAGTTCGCCGAGGACGCCGAGACCGGTCTTGCCTATGAGTTCCGCGCCAACCTGCGCGAGGGCAAGCTCGAGTTCACGCCGGCTCCCCAGTACCCGTGGTTCCAGGTCAACAACATGGGCCTCGAGCGTCCGTTGTTCTTTAAGGGCGAGGGCACTCACCATGTGCGTCTGGTCGTCGACGACGACATCGCGACCATCTTTGTCGATGACGTTGCGCTCAACGCTCGCTTCTGCAACAAGCAGGGCCAGGGTGTGGCGCTTACCGTCACCGACGGTGCGCTCAAGTGCGCAAACGCAACGATCGCGTCTCTGTAGCGGCAACGAACCGTTTTATGATTTAGAAAAGGAATGGAGAGGAACATGGACTACAAGGCAGTGTCCCAGCAAGTCGTCGACAACGTCGGCGGACTGGAGAACATCGAGGGCGCCACGCATTGCGTGACCCGTCTGCGTCTGGTGCTCAAGGATACGAGCAAATACAACAAGGCCGAGCTCGAGAACATCGATGGCGTCAAGGGCGTGCTGTACAACAGCGGCCAGCTCATGATCATCTTCGGTACCGGTACCGTCAACAAGGTTTACGATGAGTTTATGGCTCTGACGGGCGTTAAGGAGATCAGCGCTTCCGAGGTCAAGGGCGCCGAGGCGGACAAGAAGGGCAAGTTCTTCTCGGTCCTCAAGGTATTCTCGGACATCTTTATCCCCATCATTCCCGCCTTCGTCGGCGCTGCAATCATCATCGGCCTTAAGTCGCTGATCGTTGCCAACGGCCTCTTTGGCATGGAGGGCAGCCTCGCCGATCACAGCGAGTTCCTCAAGAACCTCGCAAGCTTCTTTGCCATTATCGCCACCACGTTCGACTACCTGCCTGTCCTGGTTATGTACAGCGCAGTCAAGCGTTTTGGCGGTAACCCGATCCTGGGCATCCTCGTCGGTATCGTCATGGTTCACCCGAGCCTTATGAACCGCAACACGTTCGTTATGGACCCGACGGGTGCTGAGTACTGGAACTTTGGTCCGCTCTCCATTCCCATGGTTGCTTTCCAGGGCGGCGTGTTCCCTGCAATTCTGACCGCCTGGTTTATGGCCAAGGTCGAAAAGATTGCCCAGAAGTACATCCCCGAGGTCGTTTCGTTCGTCTTTGTCCCGACCGTTACCCTGATTCTTGCTAACGTCGCCCTGTTCACCGTGTTCGGCCCGCTCGGTAACCTGATCGGTGACGTCCTCGCCGGCGTAATCGATATCCTGTACAACAGGATGGGCGTCTTTGGTGCCTTTGTCTTCGCCGCGTTCCTGCAGCCGCTCGTCGTTACCGGTACGCATCAGTTCATCCAGGGTATCGAGGCAAACCTTGTTGCCACGACTGGCTTCAACTACATCCAGGCCATCTGGTCGGTTTCCATCATCGCCCAGGGCGGCGGCGCCATCGGTATGTACCTCATTCACAAGAAGCACTCCAAAGAGCGCAACATCTGCATGTCGTCCTTTATCCCGACGCTGGTCGGAATCTCCGAGCCCGCTATCTTTGCTGCAAACATGCGCTATTCGATCATTCCGTTCATCTGCGCATGCATCGGTGCAGGCTGCGGCGGTGCCTTCGTCAAGCTCTTTGAGGTGCGCGCTATCGGTCAGGGTCTGACCGGCGTGCTTGGCCTGCTCATCGTCACGCCCGAGACTCTCGTGTGGTATGTGGCTGGCAATCTCATCGCCTTTATCGTGCCGATCGTCTTGATCTTTGCCTACAACAAGGCAAAGGGCGTTCCGACCACCGATGAAGAGGGCGCTGGCGCTGGCTTCGACGTTAGCTTCTAGTTGAGCCGTTCAGCGTAACGTGCGGATAAGTCCATTTGAGGAGGGGCGTTCGGCTCGTGTGAGTCGAGCGTCCTTCCCTATAGACGAGAAGGCCAATGGCGATGTTTAATCAAAAAAATAAGGTGACACGCGCGGACTATGAGCAGTGGCGAGCCGGACAGGATGAGACGGCGGCTCGCATCGCGTCCGACCCCGATAGACTCCTGTTCCATGTGGAGCCTGAGCTTGGCTGGCTCAACGACCCCAACGGTTTGGTGCAGATTGGTGATACGTATCACATCTATCACCAATACGATCCGTTCGATGCTGCGCATGGCGGTCCAGTGCTTTGGAACCATCTGACGACAAAGGATTTTGTGACGTACGAGAATCACGGCCCCGCGCTGTTCCCCGATTCCGATTTGGATTCGAACGGAGCGTATTCTGGTTCTGCCTTTGTACGTGATGGCAAGATTCACTACTTCTATACCGGCAACGTCAAGCATTTTGATCGCGATGATTACGACTACGTGTTGACGGGTCGTGAGCAAAACCAGATTCATATGGTTGCGGAGAACCCCGACGAATTGGGCGAGAAGCGCATAGCTGTTGGACCGGTCGATTACCCCGACGATATCGGTACGCACGTGCGCGACCCCAAGATCCTTGAGCACGATGGTATCTACTACATGGTTCTGGGCGCTCGTACGAAAGACGACCGCGGCTGCGTGCTTGTCTATACCTCGCGCGATCTAGAGGACTGGAACTATGCGACGCGTATTGAGCTGGGCGAGAAGTTTGGCTTTATGTGGGAGTGCCCCGATCTGTTTGAGCTCGATGGTGAGCTTGTTCTCGTTTGCTGTCCGCAGGGTGTGCCTGCCGATGGTTGGCGTTACCGCAATCCGCATCAGTGCGTGTGGTTCCCCATCGAGGCCGATTGTGAGGCGCCGAGCTTTAAAATCGTCGGGCAGGGCATGCCCCCGATGGTCGATGCCGGTTTTGATTTCTATGCTCCGCAGTCCTTTGAGGATGCTGCAGGCCGGCGTTTGATGATCGGATGGTCGGGTTGCCCCGATGCGACGGCGGAAAACCCGACGGTGGCGCGCGGGTGGCAGTGCGCGTTGACGGTGCCGCGAGAGCTGAGCATGCGCGATGGTAAGCTCTGCCAGCAGCCGGCGCACGAGATTGAGAGGATGCGCGGCGACTGCGTTCGCGCGACAGGCGGTGAAACCGTTGAGGAGCCGGGCCGCCTGTTTGATCTTGTGGTTTCCTGTGAGGGCACCAAGATGGTCGAGCTCGAAATCCGCAAGGGTGTCTTTGTGCGCTATGCAGACGGGATGCTTACCCTCGACATGGGTGACGAAGGCTATGGGCGCGACCAGAGGTCGATCGAGCTCAGCGAGCTTCGCGACCTGCGCGTGCTTTCGGACACTACGATGGTCGAGATTTTTGCAAATGGCGGCGAGGCGGCACTTACGAGCCGTACCTATTCGCCGGCGGTTTCGGCGATGGGGTTGCATGCCGAGGGTGCGGCATCGATGAATTTCTACCGCCTCGTGCATTAACCGTGCATGGGGCACGATTGGACTTGCTGGGCGAAATGAATCGCAGTTGCCGCGGCCAACTACCGTTTATCGCGTATAGCGACCGTTTGCGGAGTAAGTAACACTTAGTAATAAACCGTGTAGAATCTCAGGTTAGCACGGAGTTTTCCAGGGAGACGCTGTCCTTTGTTGTGCGCAAGGGGCGGCGTCTCTTTGGCGCTTGGACGCCGTTGTGCAACAGTGCGGCGGCGCGTGCCATGTATTGAAAAGCCAATGTCGAGATGGGTCGTGATAATAATGGGCAAGTACGTAATCGTGGTTGAGTCTGGGTCGGATGTGACGCCGGAGCTCTGCGAGCGCTACGGCATCGTGCGCGTGCCCATGCATGTCACGATTGGTGACGAGACCGTCGAGGACGGCTCCATCGATCCGCTCGAGATTTACTCGCGCTGCAACGAGTTTGGCGTAATGCCCAAGACCAGCGGCTGCGCGCCTGCAGATTTTGCGCACGTATATGACCGTATCCATGCCGAGCAGCCCGATGCGACCATTCTGCATCTTGCGTACTCCGAAGTCACGACTTGCTCGCATCAGTCCTCCAAGATTGCGGCTAAGGGCCGCGACTACGTATTCTCCATGGATACGCGTTTTGTCTCGGTGGGCCAGTCGCTCGTTGCCGTCGAGACCGCCAAATACATCGAGGCTCACCCCGATGCCACCGTCGACGAGATCTTTGCATTTACGAACTCCGTCATGGACCGCGTGCTGCTGGGCTTTGTTCCTACCGACCTGGCCTTTCTTAAGGCGGGCGGTCGTCTGTCCAACGTCGCGTTCCTTGGCGCCCACCTGCTCAAGATTAAGCCCTGCATTGAAGTAACGGGCGGTAAGTTTGTGGCGACCAAGAAGTTCCGCGGCTCTATGCTCAAGTGCGCCCGCGCCTTTATTGACCACATGGTTGCGAAGGGCGAGATTGACTACTCGCACATTGGCCTGGCGTATTCGGTAGGCCTTTCCCAGGAGCTGCGCGACGACATGGAAGTCTATGCGCACGACCTGGGCTTTAAGGACGTTACCTGGACTCAGGTCGGCGGCGTGATCTCGAGCCATTGCGGCCCGACCGCCTTTGGCGCGGTGCTCACACTCAAGGCGTAACGCCTGGCGTCTATCGATTTCTATTGCCTCGGCGGCGGGCGGGTTGCGACAACCTTCCCGCCGCTTTTGCATGGGGCCAAATAGGACAATCCAATTGACCGCTAAACCGTTTCGCCATCAAGCATATAGGCTAGAATGACTCTGGCATTTATGTAGCTAAAACCAATGAGAGGCAAGGTAGCGGGAATGGCTGAGATGACGCTCGAGGGTGTGGACGCTCGTCCTGAGGACTCCGCGTTTGCCCTGGGCCGCGTGCATTCGATTGAGACGATGGGGACGGTCGATGGACCCGGCATCCGCTTTGTGGTGTTTGTTCAGGGCTGCCCCATGCGCTGTGCGTATTGCCACAACCCCGATACCTGGTCGGTTAACGGCGGTACCATGGTGACCGTCGAGCACCTGATGGACGAGTTCCAGAGCAACCATGAGTTTTACCGCAGCGGTGGTATTACGGTATCCGGCGGCGAGCCGCTCCTGCAGCCTGAGTTCTTGGCCGACCTGTTCCGCGCAATGCACAACAACCCCGATGGTCGCGTACATACCTGCTTGGATAGTTGCGGCTATGCGTTCGATCCCACGCATCCCGAGAAGTTCGATGCCGTACTCAACGAGACCGATATGGTGCTGCTCGACATTAAACACGCCGATCCCGTCGAGCATAAAAAGCTGACCGGTTGCGATCCCGCACGTATTCTGGCGTTTGGTGATGAGCTCGCGCGTCGCAAGATTAAGGTTGTTATTCGCCACGTGGTAGTGCCGGGTATTACCGATACGGTGGAGGAGTGCGAGGCGCTCGGTCGCTTGATTGCCCCGTGGCATAACGTGGTCGGCCTGGAGATGCTGCCGTATCACACGATGGGTGTCGTCAAGTACGAGCAACTGGGGATTCCCTATAAGCTCGAGGGCGTTCCCCAGATGGATACCGCGCGCATGCCCGAGCTACGCAACGCCGTCATGATGGGCATGAAAAAGCGCCGCGCGGAACTCAAAAACGCTATCGGCTAGCGAGCCATTTTCGCCCCCAAGGGCACTCATTTGGGACAGACTTAAATGAGTGCCCCTGGGCACCTAGTTGATTGCTAAAGAGCCCCGTCCTTAAAAGACTGCTCTCTGGGTTGCGGTGAGATGCGCAACAGAATCGTGCCATTTGGATAAATACGCTTGTGGTTTCTTTAAAGACACCTTAAACGCCGCTGAATATCTTTGGAAAGAAATGCCTGCTCGGTATCATACTGCTCGTATATAAACGGTGGCAGTCAGGAGACCACGTGCGAAACATCGCATCGCGGGACGAGTATGTGCCGCAGCATGGCAGCAGATATAAGACGAAGGGCACGTCTTCGCGTGGCCTTGCCGGCGCTCGCATCCGCGTGAGGAAGATTGCCGCCATTGGGATGCTAACGTCGGCGGTTATTATCCTCGGAATTACCGTTAAAACCTACGCCTCGGAGCGAATGGCACACTCAGATGCGTCAACGGTACAGACGCAAAACAAAAAGGTCTCTGAATCTAAAGTCACCGCAAGTCAAACCCTGTCGACAGCGAACCTCAAGACGGGGCTTTCGAAGGCGGACTTTAACGATATTCCCTCAGGCGATACCGTGCAGACCTTCTCACTGGTTGATGACCAGATCCTCGCCCTGGAGGATGAGAACCTCGCCGCACTCCAGAATGCGCTTGACCAGGCGCAGGAGCTGGGCGATGTGGGCGTGGTGTTTTACGACCTGTCGAGCGGTAAGGGCGTGACGTATAACGCTGATGTCGAGGTGTACGGTGCGAGTAGCTACAAGGCACTCTATGCGTTGTACATTTGCGAATCTCTGGTCGAGACGGGCCAGGTTTCACTCGATGACTCCCTTGGCACCTATGGTGGCTACAACATGGGTTGGCAGACGGTACGCGACTTGATCGAGGCTGCAGTCGTTTATTCAGACAACGATTCGTTTATTGCGTTACGTGCGGCGTTTGACCGTGTCGGTTACGAGGATTGGATTGTCGGTCTTGGCATCGATTACGATACGGCACTGGATCCAATGAGTGATTTTCCGACCTACTGCCCGCGCACTTCTGCGAGGTTATGGCGTGAGATGAGCGAGTATCTGAGCATGGATACCGAGACTCCACAGTGGTTGTCGGGCCTTCTGGCATCAACATCGCGCTCGTTTATTCGCGATGGCATTGTGGACGAGCAGGTTTTGGTGCGCAACAAGGCAGGCTGGATTAGCGAGGATGGTTGCTATTCGACATGCGATGCAGGCCTCATCGACATCGATGGCCGTACCTATGTCATGAGCGTCATGACATCGATGCCATGGAGTGACCGTTCGAGCGAGGTTACGGCCGCGATTGCAAAGGCTCTGTTTGATACGCGAGCTGCACTGGCTTAGCGTGTTCGTTTGGCGAGGTCAAACAAAATGCTGGTACCATACCTTGGTTGAGAATTTCGTATAGGTTTGGGGAATGGTATGGCTACCATCGCGATTATCGGTGCGCTCGAAAAAGAGATCATGCAGATTAAGGAAGAGCTGAGCGACGTTTGCGAGGCACGGGAGGCGGGCTTGACCGTTGTGAGCGGTGAGCTCGACGGCCTGACAGTTGTCGCCACAACGGCGGGCATGGGCACGGTGAATGCCGCTGCCGCAACACAGCACCTCATTAGCAAGTATGCTCCGCAGGCAGTTGTGCTTTCGGGTATCGCGGGCGGTTTGAACCCCAAGCTCCATATCGACGACGTGGTCATCGGCAAACGCCTGCGCTATCTGGATACCGATACCGCGCTTATCGCCGAGTCTGCACCGGGGCTCGAGGAGTTTGGCTCGGCACCTGCGCTGGTCGATATTGCTGCCGATGTGCTTGCTGAGCATGGGTTTGTTGATGCTTCGACAAATGCAGCCGCTTCGAACAAGGGCGCCAAGCAGTTCCTGGTCGGTACGATTGCCACGGGTAACCGCTTTGTGACGGGTACCGCCATGCGCAACGACGCTATCGAGGCGACGCATGCCGATTGTGTCGGCATGGAGGGCGCGGCAATTGCCCATGTCGCAACTAAAAATGGTGTCGATTGCCTGGTGCTGCGCGCTATCAGCGATAATTGTGACGAGGCGTACGATGCGATTTGCGACCGCGAGTTCGACCTGTTCGAGTATGCCCGTACCGCGAGTGGCATTACGCTCGATATCGTTCGCCGTATCGCTGCTATCTATTAGCGCGCTCTTTTGTAAGAACCTACGACCAAGGAGTGTCCATGGCCGATTCCATTAACTACCAGCTTGCCAAGTTTGTCGCCAGCTATGGCAAGGTCTCGCAGATCCCCGAGTCCACCTGTCCCGAGGTGAGCTTCGTCGGCCGCTCCAACGTGGGCAAGTCGTCGATCATGAACAAGCTTTTTGGCCGCAAGAACCTCGTCAAGGTTTCGAGCACGCCGGGCAAGACGAGCAACATCAACTTCTTCGAGGCCGACGACGTGCACTTCGTCGACCTGCCGGGTTATGGTTTCGCCCGTCGTTCCAAGGCCGAGCGTGACCGCTGGGCAGAACTTATCGGCGACTTCTTCGACTCGGAGCGCAGCTTTAACCTGGTCGTGTCGCTGGTGGACATTCGCCACGATCCCAGTAAGCTCGACCATGACATGATCGACTACCTGCAGGGCAACGAGTTCAACTTTATCGTCTGCCTCACCAAGGCCGACAAGCTCAGCCGCACCCAACAGGCCCGCCAGGCAGCAGCCATCAAAAAGCAGCTCAACGTCCCGGCCGAGAACGTGATCATCACAAGCTCCCAGACCGGTACCGGCATCGACGAGCTCAAGCGCCGCATTGCCGAGGCTTGCCTCTAATAAGGGCTCTTGGCAGGCAATAGTTTGCATCTATCTATATCACCCCAGTGATAGTTATTGCTACACTATCACTGGGGTGATATTTTTGTTTGGAGGTCGATATGGAGCTTTGGCACGGGTCGGAGGCTGTTGTCGAGCATCCGTCGTTGGATAAATGCAGACAATTCAATGACTATGGGTGTGGGTTTTATTGCACGCCACATGAGGAAATGGCAATGGAGTGGGCATGTCGGACCGAGTCCGATGGTATCGCGAATCGATATGAGCTCGATATGGATGGTCTCGCGGTCTTGGATTTGGAGTCCGGGGAGTTTTCAATTCTCAATTGGCTCGCGATTTTGGCTAACAATAGGGAGTTCAATGTTTCGACACCGCTAGCGCGCGAAGGACTTCGTTATCTGCTGGATAACTGCCTGATTGATATTTCTCCCTATGACGTTATTCGAGGCTATCGTGCAGACGATTCCTATTTCTCGTTTGCAAGACAGTTTGTCAACGGCATGATTTCGCTCAGGCAGCTGCAACGTATCATGCGCTTGGGTGATTTGGGTATCCAATATGCTCTTATGAGCGAGTGCGCATTTTCGGCGATTAGATTCTGCGATTGGAAGCAGGCTTTGGGGTCTGAGTTTTATCCCAAGCGTTTTGAGCGAGAGCAGAATGCTCGACGCAAATACTTGGATACGGTTAACGGGTTCGATTCCGAAGGTATCGACATTAGGGATTTAATGGCAGGGAGGGTTGATTTAAATGATCCAAGAGTTAACGGATTGTGGGCCGAGTAGGACATATCCCGTCTACTACCTTGAGGATGCAATGAACAACCTTGGCGACTGCTTTGACTATGCCGTGAACGACTATGGAGCGGAAGGGTCCGAGGTCGCTGAGCTCTTTTGCCTGAGTGGTGTAGCTCGCGAGTTCGAACGCGGCAACGCATGGGTCGTATCGGGAAAATCAGGTGTTGAGCTGTTCGCACTTATCGCCGAAAGGTCGGGATATCAAAGCGGGTCTATACCGGACCGCACCTATCGTTTTGAGAAGACGCCGGAGTATTGGACAGGCTGGATATTGGCATATCTGCAATGGCGTCTGGGCGAGTCTTTCGAAGACCTGCTGCATGTCGTTCCGTTCGATGCGCTGTGCAATATGTATTACCCCTGGCACGAAGCCTCAGAGGAGCGTGTGGCGCGTCTTGTTTGCGATATAGCGAAGAAAACGTCTCGCCAAACCAAACTGGCGCTAGCAAGAAAGAGGCTCAAGAAAACCCAACAAGACCTGGCATACGAATCGGGTGTGTCACTCCGCTCAATCCAAATGTACGAGCAGCGCCAGAGAAACATCAATGAAGCTTCGGTAACAAGCGTAAGAGCCATAGCAAAAGCCCTCCACTGCAACATCGAAGATCTCCTAGAGCCAGTCTTCGAATACAAAGAAACCAGCGCCGCCTAAACCAATATATTGCCAAGGTTTGTATCTAGTAAGCGCTCCTTACCA
The DNA here is from genome assembly GCA_046979165.1 of Collinsella sp. Classification (GTDB taxonomy): domain Bacteria; phylum Actinomycetota; class Coriobacteriia; order Coriobacteriales; family Coriobacteriaceae; genus Collinsella. The sequence continues at coordinate 1,242,608 of JBKWJT010000001.1, read as the reverse complement.
GCAAGAGTCCCTACCAATAGATAGCGGCTTAAAGGGCCGAAATCGTATGAATGGCATTGCGACTTCCAAATGGGTGACTGCTGCTTGAAAAGCTATAGAAATAGGGGCCGATTTAACGGCCCCAAGCATCGCATAAATGGCATATACGTTTTATCAACTATTTCTTGTTTTTAACCCATTTGCAGATACGCCAAATAAGCACTCCGACGAGAATCCAAACGAGAGCGATCATAATGTCTGAGCGTGCAGGAATTGGGATCATTGAACTTCCTCAATTGATGTGAGTCTAGTTTGCATAGGTGTGGAGCGTGCTGCCTTCCATGGTCGCTTGTAACACGGCGATACCGGACGTCATCCCCATCGATTCATAGTTGAGTCGATATGTCGCCTGTTTCGAGTTCCATATAAAGGACTCGTTAGTTACCGTACAGCCGATAGTCGTATAGTTTTGTCCCCAAGCGCTGGTAATGAGCGAGTTCGCTATCTTGATCTTGAATTCGCGATAAATAAAAGGACTGTTGTAATAGATAGTCCAAGTTCCAGATGCGTTGTTGTAGTAACTGTCCCATATCAGGCTGGGTTCATTGGTTTTTTTAATTCCTATTACTGCAACGGTCCCATCCTTAAGCTTGATTTGATGAGACTGCTCGGGACCTTTCGTTAAATCAAAATCTTGGGTTGCGCCAGAAATTGCGACAGCATCGCTTTCTGCAGCATAAGCAGTCGAAGGGCTAAACGAGAAACATATCGGTAATATCAAAAGTATCGAGAGGAAAAACGAAGCTTTGAGTGTGCGTAACACTTTGACCACCTCCATACTGCGATGCCTAGTTAAATAGTAGCATAGATAAACAGTTTATTATGTAACCTAAAAAGCCCCTATCTGCCCGGCGCCCCTTCAAAGCGTGGGTCCCTGTAGACATCCTCAGCAAGGTAAACGCAGGGATGGTCGGGGTGTTCCCCTCAAAATTATTCCGCAGCGCGAAGGCCTCTCGTCTGTGGCTCCGTTGGAGCACAAGATTAAATCAGCGAATGCGACTATCCTGTCGAGGCTGCGCAGGTCCCCTTGGGGCTTCCCCTGAAAACAATCCGCAGATCGAATTGCCCCGTCGCGCGAAGCGCACGACGGGGCAATTCATGATCGAGGACGTTTTCAGGGGAAGCCCCAAGGGGGCCGGTGAGAGCAATGAGGCAGGACGCTACAGGTACTCGATCTGGGCGCCTTCCGTGTCGCACGTCAGAATATGCGTGTCACACTTGGGGAACTGCTCGCGCAGCTTGACCTGTAGGAACTTTGCCACGATGGTGTCGTCAGTCACGGCCATGAGGGTCGAGCCCGAGCCACTAATCCAGATGGTCTTAGCGCCGCCGTTAAGGCAGGTGTCGCGCACAGCGTTGTAGTCGGGGATGAGGCGGCGGCGATAGGGCTCCTGGATGCGGTCGTCGTTGGCGGCGGCAATCAGGTCAAGGTCGCCGGTCTCCAGGCCGCGCGTCATGCCGGCGATGCGGCCCATTTGCCATACGGCGGTGGAGAGTGGAATCTCCTGCGGCACAACCTTGCGTGCCTCGCTGGTATGCACCTCATAGGGCGGGATCACAGTAATAAAACGAAGCTTGTCGCTCACCTCGTAGCGCAGGCACTGGGGCAGCGAGTCGGTCGGCGTAAAGGAGCAGACGGCGCCGCCCAGGATAGCGGGGGCGACGTTATCGGGATGGCCCTCGACCTCGGTGGCAATGCGGACGAGCTCGGCACGGTCGACGGTGTGGCCTGTCAGTGCGGCGGCGGCCATAATGCCGGCGACGACGCAGGTGGAGCTGGAGCCCAGGCCGCGGGCGACGGGAACGTCAGTCTGAATGTCGATGGCGACGGGGAAGGCCGGCTCGCCCCATGCGGCCAGTGCGTCCACAAAGCTCACGTAGACTAGGTTGTTCTCGTTTTGGAACTCCTTGGGGCAGCCCGTGATGGTGAGCTTGTCGGCGCGTTCGAAGGTGAAGTGCGAGTAGAGGCTGACGGCCATGCCGAGGGTGTCGTAGCCGATGCCTAGGTTGGCGCTGGTTGCTGGGACGGTGATTTTGATCATGTGGGTCCTCCTGGGCGGGTCTGGCCGTTTAGTTCGCTGCTCGGGCAGTCCTGGCTCGCTCGGAAAGCACATTAAGTGCTTTCCGGCTCGTGCGGAACTCGCGACGAACTAAACGGCCAGACCCGCTCGCATGCTCGTCATCATCCAAAAAGCTAAATAAAAAGAAGGTGCGCCGGCTTTCGCCGGCGCCTTATAAAGGGTTTTAGTTGGTAGCCATCTTTTTTGCTGCGGACTCGACGTAGCTTGCCATCTCATTGACGTCGCAGACGTCTTCGAAGCGGACGGGCTTGGATTCGAGTTCGACGAGCTGGGTCGGGGCAACCGTGTTGGTGGCCTGCTCGAGCTTGCGCATGGCCTCAAAAACATCCTCGGGAACGTCGAGTCCCAGGGCGTCGCAGCAGGCGCGCGGGAACTTGTAGGGGCTGGCGGTCGAAAGCAGCACGCGGGCCTTGGCGCCCTCGGCGGGAGCGACCTGCTCGAAGACGTGATAACCGCAAGCGGTGTGCGGGTCGATCACGTAGCCGTTCGCATCCCAGCAACTCTTGATGGCAGCGCGGACCTCGTCCTCGCTGGCCCAACCACAGCCAAACACGCTCTGGATCTTGGCCAGCAGCTCGGCGGGCACCTCGTAGCGACCCGTCTGCGCCAGCTGCTCCATAAGGCCGGCAACGAGCTCGCAGTCGCCATCGGACAGGAAGTACAGCATGCGCTCCAGGTTGGAGCTGATGAGGATGTCCATCGACGGCGAGATGGTCGTGAAGAACGGGCGGTTACGGTCGTAAACGCCGGTGGTCAGGAAGTCGGCAAGCACGTTGTTCTTGTCGCTCGCCACGACGAGCTTGGCGACGGGCAGACCCATGCGCTTGGCGTAGTAGCCGGCCAGGATATCGCCAAAGTTGCCGGTGGGCACACAGAACTCAACGGCGTCGCCGGCCTCGATGGCGCCGGCGCGCAGCAGCTGCGCATAGGCGGCAAAGTAGTAGACGACCTGCGGTACCAGGCGGCCGACGTTGATGGAGTTGGCGCTCGAAAGCACCGTGCCGGCAGCCTCCAGACGCTCGGCAAGCTCCTTATCGGCAAAGATGCGCTTGACGGCGCTCTGGGCGTCGTCAAAGTTGCCGCGGATGCCGCAGACGGCGACGTTATCGCCCTCCTGCGTGGACATCTGCAGATTCTGCACGCGGCTGACTTTGCCCTCGGGATAAAAGACGGTGATGCCCGTGCCCGGCGCGTCGGCAAAACCGGCGAGTGCGGCCTTGCCGGTGTCGCCCGACGTGGCGGTGACGATCATGATGCGCTCGGCGCCGCCGTCCTTGGCGGAAGTGCGGGCCATCAGACGGGGGAGCATCTGCAGGGCGACGTCCTTGAAGGCGCTCGTGGGGCCGCCAAAGAGCTCCATCACATAGGTCTGAGGGGCGTCAGCGCCCGGCGCAGCGTCGAGTTTGACGAGCGGCGTAACCTCTTCACTCGCGAACGTGCCGCGGTATGCCTCGTCGACACACGCCGAAATTTCTTCGGCCGTGTAATCATTCAGTAACATTCCCAACACATCTTGAGCGATTTCAAAGTACGATTTATCTGCAAGCGAGCTGATATCGACCTGCTGGGTGCCGAGCTCGTCCGAGACAAACAAACCCCCGTCGGGAGCGATGCCGGTGCGGATTGCCACCTTACTTGAGCACGATAAAGTGCGTCCTCGTGTACTATGATAAGTTCCCATATAACACTGCTCCTCGGATGCCTTGGTCCCAATCGGTGAAACCATGGTATCAGAGCACGCAAAACAGGTTTGCAGAGGCTTTTAGAAAGGTAACCTCCACGCCATGATAAAAATTGCCAAGTTTGGCGGCTCGTCGGTCGCCGACGCCGAACACTTCAAGAAGATCAAAGCCATCGTCGATGCCGACCCTGCCCGCCGTTTTGTGGTGGTTTCCGCCTGCGGCCGCCGCTTTAAGGGCGACACTAAGGTGACCGACCTGCTCTACCTGGTTAACGCGCACGTTAAGTATCACGTGTCGTGCGAGGAACTACTCGAGGACATCGGCCAGCGCTATTTTGATATCGCTGACGAGCTGGAGCTCACCTATCCCATCCGCGAGGAGTTCGCGGCCTTTGCCGAGCGCGCCCGCTCGGGCGGCTACTCTACCGAGGAGCTCGTGAGCCGCGGCGAGTACTTCACCGCTCGCCTGATGGCCGAGTACCTGGGCCTGCCGTTCCTGGACGCCGCGACGGTTGTGGCGTTCCATCACGACGGTACGCTCAGCATGAACCGCACCTCCGAGCTGGTGCAGGAGTACGGTCAGCAGGGCGGCTTTGTTATGCCCGGTTTCTACGGCGCGACGCGAGAGGGCCAGATCAAGCTGCTCGACCGTGGCGGCGGCGATATCTCGGGCTCGATTCTGGCCAAGTGCCTGGGCGCCGACCTGTACGAGAACTGGACCGACGTCTCGGGCTTCTATTCTGCCGACCCGCGTATTGTTCCCGAGGCTCAGCCCATCGCCCGCGTTACCTACGAGGAGCTGCGCGAGCTTTCGTACATGGGCGCAAGCGTCCTGCACGAGGAGGCCGTGTTCCCCGTGCGCGAGGCGGGTATTCCGCTGGTCATCAAGAACACCAATGCGCCGCAGGACCCCGGCACCATCATTAGCGAGACGGCTGATGAGGGCGAGGCCGAGCCCATCATTACCGGCGTGACCGGCAAGCGCGGTTTTGTCGCCATCAACGTCGCCCGCGACCGCACCAAGCCCCGCGTTGGCTTTATGCGCCGTGCGCTTTCGGTCTTCGAGCGCTATGACGTTTCCGTCGAGCACATGCCCACCGGTGTCGATCGCTTTGGCGCCGTGGTGCAGGAGAAGGATGTGCACGACTCGCTGTACTCGCTCGTGGGCGACATTCAGCAGGAGGTCGAGCCGCTCGAGATCGAGGTTGTCGAGGGCTTGGCGCTCATCGCGACCGTCGGCCGTAACCTGCGCGGCCGCGCAGGTATCTCGGGCCATCTGTTTGGTATGCTCGGCCAGGCCGGCGTGAGCGTGCGTATGATTTCGCAGAGCTGCGACGAGATCAACATCATCATTGGCGTGGAGGAGAAGGACTTCGACCTGGCGATTCGGACCATTTACCGTGCCTTCTCCGATGAGAACGGCATTGTGAAGGTCTCCGACCTGGAGGCTTCCGCGCCGGTCGATCCCGCTCTGGCTGCGCTCCGCAAGTAGCTGCTATCTCGCTAGATTTTTGGGACAAGTGCCAAAAATCTAGCGCGGGGCGTTTCGTTTCGGTTTCGTTTCGACGGGGCGGGTCTCGTGTCCGCCCCGTTCTTGTATACACTGGCAACAATAATCGGCCTGCTCGGCGTGCGGGCAAAAGCCACAACCTTTAAAGGGGGAAGCATGAAACAGTACACGGTTGCTATTTTGGGCGCGACGGGAGCCGTGGGCACCCAGATGCTCGAGTGCCTCAACGAGCAGGAGTTCCCGGTTGGCAAGCTCAAGCTGCTGGCAAGTGCACGCTCCGCGGGCAAGACCGTTGAGTTCCGCGGCGAGCAGATCGTGATTGAAGAGGCTTGCCCCGAGGCCTTTGAGGGCTGCGACATCGTACTCGGCGCTGCCGGCGACGATATCGCCAAGGAGCTGCTGCCCGAGGCCGTCAAGCGCGGCGCCGTCGTGGTCGACAACAGCCATGCTTTCCGTATGGATCCCGAGGTGCCGCTGGTCGTGCCCGAGATCAATGCCGACGATATCAAGTGGCATCACGGCCTTATCGCCAACCCCAACTGCGCGACCATCATCGGCCTGGTTCCCACGTGGCCGCTGCATCAGCTCGCCGGTGTGAAGCGCATGATCGTCTCGACGTATCAGGCGGCTTCGGGTGCCGGCGCTCCCGGTATGGCCGAGCTCGAGGCTCAGCTGGCCGCCCTGGGCCGCGGCGAGGAGATTCCCGAGCCGCGCGCGTTTGCCGCCCAGCTGGCGAGCAACCTGATTCCGCAGATCGGCGGCGTCAAGGAGGAAGGCTTTACCTCCGAGGAGATGAAGCTGCAGAACGAGGGCCGTAAGATCATGCACCTGCCCGAGTTGCGCGTGAACTGCACCTGCGTGCGCGTGCCCGTGCTGCGTTCGCACTCCGAGAGCATTACGCTCGAGTTTGAGCGCGATATTACGGTCGAGGAGGCTCGTGCTGCGCTGGCTGTCGCTCCCGGCGTCAAGCTGGTTGACGATATGGCTGCCGAGGATGCACACGACCGCTTCCCCATGCCGATGGATACGTCCGACCAGGACCTGATTTGGGTCGGCCGCGTGCGTCGCGACATCTCGAACCCCGAGGCCGCGCGCGGTATCACCTTCTGGTGCTGCGGCGACCAAATCCGTAAGGGCGCGGCAACCAACGCCGTCCAGATTGCCAAGCTGCTCTGCGAGTAGTGTGGCCTGTCCGGCGGGGCCGGGCTTAGTTTTCAGAACGTCCTCGACCATGTGTGGCGCCTTGTCCCGCTCCTTCGGAGCCGCGGACAAGGCGCCACACTGGTCTGCGGAGTGTTCTGAAAACTAAGCCCGGCCCCCGCCTGCGGTGACTCGGCTGCGAGCGGCCTGCGATGGGACCGTTGTTGGTTGGGGCCGCTGGGCTGATGTGGGGCACGTGGCTGTTGCGGGCCCTGGTCCCGGCGGCGGCCTCGGCGCTTTGCGCCTGCCGCCTGGGGTGACTTTGGGGTTGGTGCGAATCGGGGTCTAATACTTTCCCGAGAAGTGAACGACCTTATTTGGACCCCCGAAGCATTGGCATATTTTGACCGCTATTTCCTGCGGTTTTGCTGCGCGAATCCTGCACTGATAATTGTCCTTGGGGGAAGCGGGCACTGCGGGGGCGCGTCAACAGCGCGCGATTTCCGCGTCGCAGCGCTACCCTGATGCTGAACGCCGGGACGATGACCCACTGACCTGCTGACGCCTCTTCGGCCGTCCTCAAATCCGACCTGTCTCGCCCCGGCATCCGCGTCCCGGAGTCCTGCCATGACCTAATAGGAGCATGAGCGCGGACAATCGGATAAGGCAACTTGATTGTAGCGCTCCCGTCAGTGCAATGTCTGGGAGACCCGGGCGCGGAGCAGGCGGCAGACCGAGGGGAGCGAAAATGGAAGGCGAAACGGTCATCGCGGGCGTCGACACGCACAAGGACGTGCATGTCCTGTGCCTGCTCGACGGCCTCGGGAGGAAGATCTGGAGCGGGAGCTTCGGGGCCGACCCCGAGGGCTACGACAGGCTGGCGGAGGCGATAGGCGACCCGGGGAGCTGCATGGTCGTCGGCGTCGAGGGCACGGCATCGTACGGGGCCGGGCTGACGAGGAGGCTCGTGGAGCTCGGGTACAACGTCGTCGAGGTGCTCAGGCCCAAGAGGGACAAGGCGAGGCCCGGCGAGGGGAAGAGCGACCCGCTGGACGCCGAGCGCGCGGCGCGCAAGGCGGCGTCCGGGAGGGGCTGCTCCGTGCCGAAGTCGCAGGACGGCTGGGTCGAGGCGGTGCGCCAGCTCTACGTCGCGCGCAGGCTGGCCGTCGCGACGTCCACGTCCTGCGTGGCCTGCGCGAAGTCGATGCTCACGACGGCCCCGAGCGCCCTGAGGGAGCGGTTCAGGGGCCGCGAGCGGCCGAAGGACCTCATGCCGCTGCTCGCGCGCGGGAGGAAGGCGGGCGACGCGCTCGAGGAGAGCGTGCTGGCCTCGCTGCGGTCCGTCGCGGCGGTCTGGAAGGAGGCCCGCAGCCAGGTCGAGTCCCTCGACGAGCGCATCCGCGCGCTGCTGGAGGCGAACGCGCCCGCGCTGCTCGGCGTCGAGGGCTGCGGCACCACGACCGCCGCCGCCCTGGTCGTGGCCGCCGGCGACAACCCCGGCAGGCTGAAGGGCGAGGCGGCGTTCTCGATGCTGTGCGGCGTCTCCCCGATCCCCGCGTCGAGCGGGAAGACGGACCGGCACAGGCTCAACCGCGGCGGCAACCGGCAGGCGAACTGGGCGCTCTACGAGATCGCGATCAAGCGCATGGCGTACGACGAGAGGACGAGGAGGTACGTGGCGAGGCGGACCTCCGAGGGGAAGTCCCGGAGGGAGGCGGTCCGCTGCCTGAAGCGCTACATAGCGCGGGAGGTGTACCGCGTGCTCATGGACCCGAATCCCGACGGCGCCGCGCCGGAGGGCCCCGAGCTCGCGAAGATGCGCAAGGCGATGCGGGTGACTCAGAAGAAAGCCGCCGCGGAGCTCGGCCTGTCCGCAGCCACACTCGGGCACTTGGAACGGGGGAAACGGCGGTCGACGAAACTGGAGAGGAGGTATTACGAGCTCCTGTGCGAATTGAAGGGAGCGCTCCCGCAAACTGCCTATTGACAACTTATAGGAGCGTCGGTTTTATAGTCTAAAGGTGTGGATGCTCCGGGGCTTCGTTTTTACTCGTTCACTTCTCGGGAAAGTATTAGAGCTCAGCTGATAGAGGTACCGCTTTGACGTCGAAGCCCCGCGTCTTATACGCTTGATTGCGGAAAACAGCCTCGCTTAAACAATTACGAGTCTGCCCAGGCGTATCAGACAGGTTGTCTGCACAATTCGCGGTATTATGGTGCGGAGTTTTGAAAGGAGCCGCTGGTGGTCACGACGACGTTTGCTTCGCCTTTGGGCGAAATCTTGCTTGCCGCTGATGGCCGCGGTTTGACGGGGCTTTGGTTTGAGGGGCAGGAGCACTTTGGCTCTACGCTGCTCAAAGAGGATGCGGAGTATGTCGTAGGTGCCGATGCGGTTTCTGGTACCGGTGGGATGTCTTCGGTGAGTCCGGCAAATGGCGCGGCTTCTTCGGTGCTTGAGTGTTCTTGGGCTTGGCTGAATGCTTATTTTGCGGGGCAGGAGCCTCGGTTTACGCCGCCGTTGCATATGATTGGCACGGCGTTTCAGCGTGAGGTTTGGTTTGAGCTGCTTTCTATCCCGCGTGGCGAGGTCGCTACGTATGGTGAGATCGCCCAGCGTGTTGCGGCTCGACATCGTGTACCGGGAAACGAAGCACCTGTTGTGTCTCCCCGTGCCGTGGGGGCCGCGGTCGCGCGGAATCCCATTTCGATCATTGTGCCGTGCCATCGCGTGGTTGCCGCCGACGGCTCGCTTAACGGATATGCCGGCGGCCTCGACCGTAAGGAGTGGCTGCTCCGGCTTGAGAGCGCGTACGAGGAATAACGTTCGAGCACTTTGCATAACTAGGACGCCGTGAAAGAACGAGTCGCCGTCTTTTCGCGACCGGCATGCGTCCAAGCGCTCGGCATCTGCGCCTTAAGTTTGGTTAAGCCAAATCCTGCGTATTTGAAAACGCGCAGGTTGAGCAGCTAAGGCTGCGCTAAGACGGCTGGCGGTGCGCTATCATCGGCGGTATCGAAACCTGTAGAGCCGTGCGCCAAAGGAACAACCATGAAGCTGATGCTTGCCGAGGACGAACCCGGCCTCTCCCGCGCCCTTACCGCGATTCTTCAACATAGCGACTACGAGGTCGACACTGCCCTCGACGGTCTGACGGCGCTCGAATATCTGCTCGCCAACGACTATGACGCCGCAATCCTGGACATCATGATGCCCGGCATGGATGGCATCGAGGTGCTCAAGCGCACACGCACCGCCGGTAAGCGACTGCCCATCATCATGCTCACGGCAAAAAGCGAGGTGTCCGATAAGGTCGAGGGCCTGGATGCCGGCGCCAACGACTATCTGACTAAGCCGTTTGCCGCCAAGGAGCTGCTCGCGCGCATCCGTGCCATGACACGTGCCGCGACGGCAATTGACGCCACGACGCTCAGCGTGGGCAACGTGCGCCTCGACACGGCGGCTTGCACGCTTGTGGGTCCCTTGGGTGAGGAACACCTAGCCAATCGTGAGTTTCAGCTTATGGAACTCTTTATGCACAACGCCGGGACGCGCATGCCCACCGAGCGTCTGATGCTCGAGGTTTGGGGCGAGGACGCGCCCGAAGGTGCCAACGTGGTGTGGGTCTACATCTCATACCTGCGTAAAAAGCTGACGGCGCTCGGTGCCGACGTGGCCATTCGCGCATCGCGCAACCAGGGCTATTCGCTCGAGGTTGTCGAGGAAGGCGAATAAGCGTGAGCGCGAGCGCGTGGTGGAAGCGCGCGACGGCAAAGCTCGGCATGGGCGCGGACTCGGGCAATCCGGGGCGCGCCGATGCTGCCAGTGCAATGGGCCGCCGCCTGCGTCGCAAGTTTATCCTCGTTGCCATGGGTGCCGTGACCGTGGTGCTCACGCTCATCATCGCCGGCATCAATATCGTCAACTACTCGCATGTCTGCAAGATGGCCGACGCTCGCCTGGACTATATCCTGGCGGGCAAGGACGGCATCGATTGGACGGATGAGCCCAAGACCGATCCCGGCGATGGTAAGGATGCCAGCAGTAGCCAGGTGGGCATCCGTGTCGGGCATTTTGAAGGCATGACGGCGGAGTCTCCCTTCGACACGCGCTACTTTACGGTGTCGATTGCCGGCGGGCAGGTGACCGATGTCAACACGGCCCGCATTGCCGCGGTGGGTGCCAAGCGTGCCGCCTGCATCGCTGCAGGACTATATTCCAAGGGCTGGACCTCGGGCTTTTCTGGTAACTACCGCTATACGGTTACGGTTCAGGGCGACGAGACAACCTATGTGTTCGTGGACTGCTCGCGCGAGCTTGCAAGCTTTCATTCGTTTTTGAGCGCGAGCGTGGCAATCAGTTGCATTGGCTGGCTGGCGGTGCTGGCAATTGTGGCGGGTGCTTCGGGTGCGGTGATTCGACCGATGGTCGAGAGCTACAGCAAGCAAAAGCGCTTTATTACCGACGCGAGCCACGAGATCAAGACGCCGCTGGCTGTGATTGACGCCGCCAACGAGGTACAAGAGATCGAGAGCGGCAAGAGCGAGTGGACGCAGAGCATTCACGAGCAGGTCGCGCGGCTGACGGCGCTGACGGAGCGTCTGGTGTTCCTGGCGCGTATGGACGAGGGTTCGGCCGGCTTTACCATGACATCGATCGATCTTTCAGAGGCAGTGGACAAGGCGGCGGCGCCGTTTGAGTCAGTGGCGGTTTCGCGCGGAAAGCGGCTGTCGACGTCGATCGCGAGCGGTGTGCGGGCCCATGCCGATGCCGCGGCAGTGGCGCAGGTTGTTGAGCTGCTGCTGGACAACGCCACACGCTACGCAAGCGAGGGCAGCGTGATTGAGCTAAGTCTGCGTGCCGTCTCGCGCGGTCAGGGTAAGGGCGTCGCCGAACTTGTCGTATCGAACGCCGTGGACGAGCTGCCCGAGGGTGACCTGGATCGATTGTTCGACCGTTTCTATCGTGCGGATGTGTCGCGCAGCTCCAAGACAGGCGGTTCGGGCGTGGGCCTATCCGTGGTGCGAGCCATCGCCGAGGCCCATGGCGGGAGCGCTTCTGTCTGCGGCCACGGCAACCAGATCACCTTTACCGTCCGGCTCTAGAACCTGCCAAAAAGGGACAGGTTTATTTTGGCAGGTTTCATCTGGGGAAACGCCGGCGGGGAAGGCTGTGGGCGGAGGGTACGTCCCAGCGTGACGCTGCGGAGCGGGATGCACTTTCCTCTTGGGGCGCCTAGCGGAAACTGCATCCCAGTTTGAGGCTTCAGAACGGGACGCAATTTCCCCTAGGGGATATAAGATGCGACGGGCCGCGTCAAGATAATTACCGGACGGCCTAGGAGGCGGCTGGTTGGCTGGCTTAAAACCTAGCGTGTGAAATGACGCTTCACGCTATTCAGCGCGCTTGATAGGATGACGAATCACAGTTTTAAGTTTCTCCGGTGCACATTTGCGTGGATCGGAGAGATAGATTTCGTGATGGAAACGGGTGTCTGAGAAGTCGGGGACATAGCCCTGCTCGGTCGTATATTCATGCATGGCGTCTACGGTCGCCGGTTCGTTGTCGTAGGGCCCGGTGTGCATACATTGAACGCAGAGACCCTCGTCAACTTTAAGCAGTTCGACGGCGGAAAAGTCCAGTTTCTTTTTGGCCGTGGCTTCCGCGACCGCCCAGTCAAAGTCATCTCGGGTGACGAAATCGGGCAGGCGGATGCACGAGATAAAGTTGAAATCGTCCTTGCGTGCATAATCGATGTCGCTGCTCGGGGAGTCTTGCCACCAGAAACCCTCGAGCGGCGGTACCACAAAGTCGAAATGGCCCTCGATACTCCTTGAGCCTTTCTTCGACATCTTGACGGTATAGGCGATTCCGTAAAGCAGCGGCAGGGCGTTTTGATACTCGCCACCTTCGGTATTTGGGTCGCCCTTTCCGCGAACGGCAACGTAGCTCATAGGCGGGACAGTTACGATACTCGGCTTGCTTGCAGGTTTGTAGAGCTCCTTGCATTCCTTCTTAAAGTCGAACGCCATGTTGGCCGCCTTTCTCCGCATTGGCCTGCTTAGATAGCTGAATCATATCATAGAAACGAACATCTGTTCGAATGATTTTGCTGACAGATAGAGATGCGTGCGTTGTGTTTGGCGGCCGGCCTGACCCCGTCGATGATTTCTCTGCCTCCCCGGCGCCTGATCTATAGCTGCCGTTTTCCCATATAAAACCTGCCAAAATGAACCTGTCCCTTTTTGGTCGGTGCGAAATGGGTAATACTAAAGAGTTATCCGACCAGATGGGAACCGATCGATGGCCTATATCGAATTTAAAGACGTCATCAAAGCATACGGCGAGGGCGACGCCCGCATTCATGCGCTCGACGGCGCGAGTTTTACGGTCGAGCGCGGTGAGCTCGCCATTATCCTGGGTGCTTCGGGTGCCGGCAAGACCACGGCGCTCAACATTCTGGGCGGCATGGATACGGCGACCTCCGGCACCGTGACGGTGGACGGGCGCGACGTGAGCTCCGCCAACGAGGCTCAGCTCGTGGAATACCGCCGCGCCGATGTCGGCTTTGTCTTCCAGTTCTACAATCTGGTCCCCAACCTGACGGCGCTCGAAAACGTTGAGCTCGCAGCTCAGATCTGCCCCGATTCGCTCGATGCCGAGCAAACGCTTTGCCAGGTTGGCCTGGGCGAGCGCCTCGCCAACTTCCCCGCGCAGCTTTCGGGCGGCGAGCAGCAGCGCGTGTCCATTGCCCGCGCACTGGCAAAGAACCCCAAGCTGCTTTTGTGCGACGAGCCCACGGGCGCACTTGACTATAAAACCGGCAAGCAGATCTTGCAGCTGCTACAGGACACTTGCCGCAAGCAGGGCATTACGGTCATCATCATCACCCACAACTCCGCGCTAGCACCCATGGCCGATCGCCTGATCCGCTTTAAGAACGGTCGCGTGGAGAGCGAGACGGTCCAGCAAAATCCCGTGCCTATCGAGACGATCGAGTGGTAGCGCCCATGGATCAGGACCGCCAAAACAGCCTACGCCGCGACGTGCAGAACACGGAGCGCGAGCAGGATTTTACGACCTACCGCACTGCCCAAAGCTCAAACGATATGGTGCCGACGGTTTTTCGCCGTGGCATCTACCGCACAATCCGAGGCAGTCTTAAGCGCTTCTTGTCAATCGTGGTCATCACCGCGCTTGGCGTGAGCGTGATGTGCGGTCTTAAGGCAGGCTGCGAAGATTTGCGCGATTCGGTCGACGCCTATTTTGACCAGCAGAATGTCTATGACATTAACGTGCAGTCGACCTATGGCCTTACGCGCGACGATCTTGCGGCTATCCAAGAGGTCGACGGCGTCGAGACGGCCGAGGGTATCTACACCGAGACCGCCTACACCGCCGTGGGCACAACACGCGAGCGCGTGATCGTGCAAAGTCTTTCCAAGGAGAATATCGATCAACCGGTGCTGGTGAACGGCGATTTGCCCGAGAGCGCCGATGAAGTCGCGGTGACTTCGAAGTTCCTGAAGGCTTCGGGCAAGAAAATCGGCGATACGGTGAGTTTTGCCGCCAATGACGCGAGCTCGTCGAACCAAAGCGCCAAGGATCAGTTTGCCGCGGACGATTACACCATTACGGCCGAGGTCCTCGATCCCACTGATGTGAGCTCCGACTCGACAGTTAACGCCTTTCGCGCTGCTTCGGCGGCGGACTATAAGTTCTATGTGAGCGAGGACGCCGCGACATCTTCTTCCTACTCCGCGGTCCACGTGATCGTCGAGGGAGCCAAGAGCCTCAACTCCTATTCGGATGCCTACACGACAAAGATCAACGAGGTCAAGGGCAATATCGAGAAGATCCGCGAGGAGCGTGAGAAGGCACGTGCTCAGGAGTTGACGGTTGACACGCCGGCAAGCTTAGATGCGGCCGAACGCCAGGCGAATATGCTCTTTGGGATTGAACAGGGCAACATCGACCGTATGGCCGAGGGCAGCGAGGAGCGCGTCCAGGCTCAGGCCGAGTTGGACCAGCGCCGCGCCGCCGCCAACCAACAATTCGCCGATGCCCGCGCCGAGCTTTCCGATCTGGGCGAATGCACTTGGTACATCCAGGACCGCGGTAACATCGCAAGCTACTCGAGCGTCGAGAGCGATAGCTCGTCAATTGAGGCCATCGCCACGGTGTTCCCGTTTATCTTCTTTATCGTCGCCGTGCTCATCAGCCTTACCACCGCCACGCGTATGGTCGAGGAAGAGCGCACGCTCATTGGCCTGTACAAGGCGCTCGGCTATTCACGCGGGCGTATCCTGTCCAAATACGTAGACTACGCACTGTGGGCGTGTCTGATCGGCGGCGTGCTCGGCAACATCATCGGATTTGTGGGCCTGCCGCTGTTCCTGTTTACGGTGTTCGACGACATGTACTCACTGCCCCAGATGCTGCTTTCGTACGACATCGTGTCGTCGCTCGTGTCGGTGGCGCTGTTTGCCGTGGGCGTGGTGGGCGCTACGATTATCGCCTGCCGCCACGAGATGGTCGAGACCCCAGCCTCGCTTATGCGTCCCAAGGCCCCGCGCGCCGGCTCGCGTATCTTGCTCGAGCGCATCGGCTTTATCTGGCACCGTATGGGCTTTTTGAACAAGGTGGCAGCACGCAACCTATTCCGCTATAAAAAGCGCGCCTTTATGACCATCTTCGGTATCGCCGGCTGCACGGCGCTCGTGATCTGCGGCATGGGCATCCGTGACACGTCGGTGGCGCTTTCGCCCAAACAGTACGGGCATATCACGCGCTACGACCTGCTGGCGGTCGCCAATCCCGACGACTTTACTCAGACGTGCGCGGCATTGGATGAGCGCAGCGCGGCCAATGATTCCAACGTGACCGCGACCTCGACCCTGCCGATTATGACCGACAACGTCACCTTTACGTTTGGCGGCAAGAGCGAGACCGTGCAGCTGATCGTGGTGCCCGATGACCGCACGGGTGACTTGGGCAATTACGTTCGCCTTGAGGATGAGTCCAAAGAGCCGCTGTCTTTGCGTGACGGAGATGTGTATCTGAGCAAGAGTTCACAGCTGGTGCTGGGGATTCAGCCGGGCGATACAGCACACGTCCAGGATTCGTCGCTCAACGTTGCCAAGGTCAAAGTCAGCGACATTTCGCTCAACTATCTGGGTAACACGCTTTATATGACTCAGGGCACCTATGAGCGCGCGTTCGGTCGAAGCGCACGCCTTAACGGCGTCTTTGTGCTGCTTAAGGGTTCGTCGGCCGACCAGATTGCGTTTAGCAAGAATCTTAAGAGTGACGGCTGGCTCACGATTTCGAGTACGGCCGAGCATTGGGAAAACTATGAAGCGAACTTTACGATTATCAATTCGGTCGTGGTGCTCGTGACCTTTATGGCAGCGTGTCTGTCGTTTGTGGTGGTGTTTACGCTGTCCAACACCAACATCTCCGAGCGCGAACGCGAGCTGGCGACCATCAAGGTGCTGGGCTTCCGCCGTGGTGAGGTGCACCATTACGTCAACAAGGAGACGTTGATTCTCACGGCGATTGGCGCCGCTCTGGGCGTGCCGCTAGGCGGCTTGCTGGCCGAGAGCTTTACCTACATTTTGCAGATGCCGTCGCTGTACTTTGACGTCGAGGTCGAGCCGCTAAGCTACGTGCTCGCCGTGGTGCTTTCCTTTGGCTTTACGTTTATCGTCAATCTCGCCACCAATCGTACCCTCAACAAGATCGACATGGTCGGCGCCCTCAAGAGTGCCGAGTAACCTGTCCTGGGATCCAAGTTCTAGCGAACTGCCGACACGCCCGCAGCAGCGTTTTTGCATAAACCGCTCCGCCAAATGCATACTTTGACGGGGCGGTTGCTTTTTGCCCACGGGTACCCCCGGGGGCGGCGTGCAAATTCCGGAGTATTCAGCATCTCGGAGCCCGCGGGCGCGGGAATGGGAGTGCAAAACCGCGCCGAAAGCCTTGATTCTGAGCCCCCGGTGCCTCGAGGACCGATCATTTTTTACAGGATGCGGCCCATAGTGCCTGCCTTTCGCCCAAAATCCAGTATGCAGGCATCCTCGGCTGCTGAATACTCCCAAAAATGCACGCCACACCCCACCCTAGGCACCCGCAGCAAGAAGACGAATAGCCTCGGCCTCCGATGGGGGCGGTTCCAGCCGAGGCTATTCGTCGCCGAAGCTGATGCCCAGCGCTTTGGCCTCGCGCACCAGATCGCTCTGGGGGTCGACATACTTGAGCTTGCCGGCAACATCCTCGAGCGGCATGTGACACATCTTGCCGTCACGCAGGGCAATCATGTAGCCAAACTCGCCGCGCAGGCAGCCAAGCGCGGCCTCGACGCCGCACTGGGTCGCAAAGATGCGGTCCTGAGCGTCGGGCTGGCCGCCGCGCTGCGTGTGACCGGGGATAGCGACACGGGTCTCGCGACCGGTCTTGGCCTCGATCTCCTTGGCGATGTCGTAGACGATCGACGGGCTCGTGCGCTCGGCGAGCTTCTTCTTGTACTCCTTCTTGGACAGCGCCGCGTCCTCCTTAGAGATGGCGCCCTCGGCGACGGCCACGATGGTAAAGCGGCTGCCGGTCTCCATGCGATGCTCGATGGTCTTGATAACCTGGTCCATGTCGTAGGGGATCTCGGGGATCAGGATGACGTCCGCACCGCCCGCGACGCCGGCGTACAGCGGGATCCAGCCAACCTTGTGGCCCATGATCTCGATGACGAACACGCGGCCGTGGCTCGAAGCGGTGGTGTGGATGTCGTCGATGCACTTGGTGGCGACGTCGATGGCGCTCGTAAAGCCAAACGTCATCTCGGTGCCCCAGGTGTCGTTATCGATGGTCTTGGGCAGAGCGATAACGTTGAGGCCCTCTTCGCGCAGGCGGTTGGCGGTCTTGGTGGAGCCGTTGCCGCCCAGCATAAACAGGCAGTCGAGCTGCAGCTTGTGATAGGTGTGGACCATCGCCGGCACCTTCTCGACGCCGTCGGCCTCGGGAGTGTCCAGACGCTTGAACGGCGTGCGGCTCGTGCCAAGGATGGTGCCGCCGCGGGTGAGGATGCCGCTAAAATCGGCGGGCGTCATGACGCGGAACCTGCTGTAGATAAGGCCTTGGTAGCCGTCCTCAAAACCGTAGATCTCGATAGGCTCTTCGCTATTGGTCATGAGCGTTTTGACGATGCCGCGCATGGTGGCGTTGAGCGCTTGGCAGTCGCCGCCACTAGTAAGAAGACCAATCCTAAGCATGATGAATCCTTCCGGGCAAGTTATAACATGCGCATAAGTTTACCCCCGCACACTGTTGATGCGGAGGTAAAACGTGTTAGCTCAGATGTATAGAAATGTAAGTAACGTCAGGCGAGCGTAAGGTCGATGGGCCTGGCTCCTTAAAGCGCGAAGGCGTCGACGTCGCCCCAGTGACGGCGCAGCGTGATGGCAGCAGCGGGCTCGGTATTGTCAAAGACGACCGACCATTGCGTGTTGCTGGTGATGTCTTCCGGATTGGGCTCTTGCGCCGCAGCGCGTAGGGCTTTCCAAGCGACTGCCTCGTCTTGGGCGCCGGCATGGGCGTCGAGGACATCGGCGATGGCGACGGCGCGCTCTTTACCATGGCCCAGCTCGCCATTCTTTTGGTTGGGCAGCACTTCGTCACCATAGCAGGCGTAGAAGTTCGTAACCTGGCGTACGGGAGTCGCTTTGAAAGCGCGGTCCGGATCGTGCGGATCCCACTCTACTACGCGCGCGTCACCGGCGGCGTCGTTGATAAAGAAGTGATAATCGCGTCCGGCCATGGCGTGCATGTCGTAGGCGGAAAGCAGGTCTACGGCCTCCTGTGTGGTAGCCGCGCGGTCGAGCACAAGGCGGATGGCGAGCGAAGTGTTGATGACGGGGCGTTGCGTGTCCTGGTCACAGGGCTTGGAATCCAGGGTGAGTACGGCAATGGACACGCCGCATTCGTTAACACCGTCGAGCTGGGCAAACGGGCCCATGAGCGCGGCGGCGCGTCCGGCGACGGAGTCAAGCGGAGTGTTATCGCCCAGGTTGTTAAGGGCCGCAAAGCCGATGGAGGCATAGCCGTCGCGCGGGTGATTGCGCACCAGCAGCGCCGAGGTGTCGTCCTTAAAGTCGTAATTGCGACCGGTGCGCACGCGGCCTTCGGCATCTACGGCGGCAAAGGCGCTGCAGGCAAACTGGGGCGCCTGGACATGTGCCGGCACGCCGGGCAACACCTGCGCCACCACAGCATCTTTGTAGGCCTGATCGTCGCGCACGCCAGCGGCGATGATGCGGTCGAGGTCGTAGTCGTAGGCGACGTCGATTGCATACAGGTCATAGCCATCCGCATAGTCGGTCAAGCGCTTGAGCGACGCGGCGGACTTGATTTGCTTGCGGTAAACGATGCCGGCGGCAGCGGCAAGGCCGACGGCGGTTCCTGCAACACCGCAGGCGATGGCAATGTTACGTGGCTTCATGACGGCTCCTCTCGTCCTGTTAACGTAATTGTCGCAAAAGGTGCACGGGCATGATGGCTCAACTTGGCGAGCGGCGCGGGATTAAACATGGAATGAAAGGCGCGGCGCTGGCGCGGCGGGGTATGCTGGAGGGGACCATCAACCCAGCGAAAGGGGAGAGCATGACGGATCAGGAAACGCCCGAGCGCGTGCACGTGACTGCCGACGATATCGAGGCCGCCAACGACCTTATCGACTTTATCGAGGCATGCCCCAGCATGTTCCATACGGCGGCGACCATTATGGCCGAGCTCGACGAGGCGGGCTTTACCTACCTGCCCGAGAACGCGGCGTGGGACATCGAGCCGGGCGGTCGCTATTACACGCAGCGCAACACCTCGAGCGTTGTTGCCTTTAAGGTGGGCGAGGACCTTGCCGCGACGTGGGGCGAGGACGGCGTTGCCGGCGACTATCATTTCCAGCTCACGGCGTCGCACAGCGATTCTCCGACGTTTAAGGTTAAGGCCGTGCCCGAGCTCGACGGCGCAGGCGAGACGCTGCGCCTGAACACCGAGGCCTACGGCGGCATGATCGACTACACCTGGTTCGATCGCCCGCTGGCGCTGGCCGGTCGCGTGCTGGTGCGCGAGGGCGACCGTATTGAGAGCCGCCTGCTTGCCACCGAGCGCGAGGTCGCTATTATCCCGAGCCTCGCCATCCACATGAACCGCGGCGTTAACGAGGGCTTTGCGCCCAACCGAGCCGTTGACCTGTGTCCGCTCATCAGCGCCGGCGAGCTTAAGCCGGGTGACTTCGATGCCCTGATCGCCGAAGAGCTGGATGTTGAGCCCGAGCAGATCCTGGGTCGCGACCTGTTCCTGGTCAATCGTCAGGATGCACGCATCTGGGGCTGGGCCGACGAGTTTATCTCGACGCCCAAGCTTGACGACCTGGCCTGCGCCTATACCTCGCTACAGGCATTTTTGGGCGCCGAGAACGCGCACGACGTTTCGGTCTTCTGTTGCTTTGATAACGAGGAGGTTGGCTCCGAGACCAAGCAGGGCGCCATGTCGACGTTCTTAGCCGACGCGCTGCGCCGCATTAACGGATCGCTGGGCTTTGACGACGAGTCGTACCATCGCGCCCTTGCCGCATCGATGCTCGTGAGCTGCGACAACGCGCATGCCGTGCACCCCAACCACGCCGAGAAGTGCGATGCGCGCAACCAGGTTGTGCTCAACGGCGGCATCGTCATCAAGGAAGCCGCCAACCAGCACTACTGCACCGATGCCTTTAGCCACGCGGTGTTCCAGGCTATTTGCGACGACGCCGACGTGCCCACGCAGGCCTTCGCCAACAAGAGCGATATGGCGGGTGGCTCCACCCTGGGCAATCTGTCCAATATGCAGGCGAGCATGCATGCCGTAGACGTGGGCCTGCCGCAGCTGGCCATGCATTCGAGCTACGAGACCGGCGGCGTACGCGACGTGATGTACGCCATCCGCGCCCTCACGGCCTTCTACGAGCGCAACCTAACCATCAACGGAGCCGAAAGCGTAGAGCTCTAAATGCAAGCCGAAGACGAGAAGACCGAGGGCAGGTCTCAACTAATCGATCAGGGGTCGAAGCTGTTCGCCACCGCTTGCCATGAATCGGGAATCGACGTGTCCAACGCGTGGCCAGCGAGCGATGAAGAACTCAAGCGTAGCGCCTATTCGGACCATTATGGTAAGGAGATGGACTGGCTCTAATAGGCGAAACGTCGAAAACGCCAGATGAATGCCTGATATCACTTTGACAAAAGTATCGCAGGCAAAACCAACGTAATGGTGCAAACTAACCTGACCCCATTGCACCAAAAAGGGAGAATGCCGCAGGTCGGACAAAAGTCAGCGAGAGCCCGCCAGAGCGAGCAAGGTGACGTGAAAGAGGAGGGCATTGACCTTCTGGTCATGCCCGACGATTGAAAGGCAGATTGCCGCTCTGGCGGGCTCGCAGCGTCGAGGGGTTCCGGCGTTTGGCAAAACGCCGGAACAATCAGTGTTCAATCCAACAGCGCAGGGTCTCGCCGGCTTGCAGGTGACGCAGATTCTCCGCGGCAATGTCGACCACATTGTTGAGCGTGGCTGCCAGGTGGAACCAGCCGGAGACGTGTGGCGTGATGAGCATATTAGGCGCATCCCACAGTGGGCTTGTCTCAGGCAACGGTTCGGGGTCGGTGACGTCGACCGCGGCGCCGGCGAGATGTCCCGACTCCAAGGCGGCAACCAAGTCGTCGGCGACCACAAGGTCGCCGCGGCCGCCGTTGGCAAAGAAGGCGCCCGGTTTCATCGCGGCGAAGAACTCGGCGTTCGCCAGGCCGCGGGTCTCGGGTGTGCTCGGCATAAAAGATGCGACGACGTCTGCCTCCGCCAAGCGCTCAGACAGGGCATCCATGCCGTCCATGTCCTCAAACACAATGGGGTAGACGAGCGGATGGCGCTTGATGCCGCGGACGTGCGCACCCATGCCACGGCAGAGCGTGGCAAAGTGGCCGCCGATATCGCCCGCGCCCAGCACCAGCACGTTGGCGTTTTTGAGCGAGGTAACCGGCCCCAAATCCTTCCAGCGATGCTCACGCTGCAGATCGTGATAGCCGGGCAGACGCTTCATCATAGACAGCACCATGGCAAACATGTGCTCGCTCACAGCCTGGCCGTAGGCGCCCACCGAGCAGGAAAGCTTAGCGTCGGCTGGCACGGTGCCGGCGGCAAGGTAGTCGTCATAGCCGGCGGTCTGCAATTGCAACAGCTGGAGATGCTCGCATGCCGTGAGCATGCCAGGGTCGATGTTGCCCAGGATCACGTCGGCATCGGCGACCTGCTCGCGCGTGGCGGCGTCGGGGCTCGTGTAGATAAAGTCCTCGCCCGGAGCGCTCGACTCAAGAATTGCGCGATGGCGGTCGTTGACGGGCAACAAAACCAGGATGTTCACAAGCAGTCCTCTCCGCTCGACCTGCCAAAAAGGGACAGGTTTATTTTGGCAGGTTTTATCAGGCAAAACGTTCAAATAAAAACGCCGGATGCAAGACGAGCGTACCCGTCAGCATCCGGCGCATCCGCAGCTACCAGCTGAGCAGCTCGTAACCGTCCTCGGTCACCACGAGCTGTACCTCGCACTGGGCCGAATCGCTGCCGTCCTTGGTGCGCACGCACCAGCCATCGCCCTTGCTGATCTTGATGTCGGGCGCTCCGGCGTTGACCATGGGCTCGATGGTAAAGACCATACCCGGGGCCATGATGGTGCCCACATCGGGTGCCTCGGTGGTAAAGCCCACAAACGGGTCCTCGTGGAACTCCTTACCGATGCCGTGTCCGCCGTACTCGCGCACCACGCTAAAGCCGGCGTCCTCGACCGTCTTTTGCACGGCCTCGGCCATAACGGACAGCGGCAGCCATGGCTTGACGGCTGCCAAGCCCGCCTCCACGCTGGCGCGGGTGACGTCGACCAGGCGCTGGCGCTCGGCAGAGACCTCGCCGATGCAGAACATGCGGCTCGAATCACTAAAGTAACCGTCCAGGATCGTGGAACAGTCCACGTTGATGATGTCGCCCTCGTGCAGCACGTCCGTATCGCAGGGGATACCGTGGCAGACGACGTCGTTGATCGAGGTGCACACGCTTTTGGGGTAGCCCTCGTAGTTGAGGTCTGCCGGTGTGCCGCCGTGCTCGACGGTGTAGTCATAGATCATCTGGTCGATCTGGTTGGTGGTCATGCCTGCGGCGATATGCTCGCCCACATAATCGAGCACGCCCACGTTGATGGCTGCCGAGCGCTTGATGCCCTCGATATCGGCGGGCGTCTTGTAGAGCGTGCGGGGCAGGACCTCCCAGCCCTCTTCCCACAGGCGCTCAAGGCGCTCATCAAAGGCGCTATGGCATTTCTTATATTTTTTGCCGCTGCCGCACCAGCAGGCGTCGTTGCGGCCAGGCACGGGTCCTTTGTCATACATGGCTAACTTCCTTTCATCCGCAGCTAGTATAGCCCACTCACGCGTCCATAAAAGTTGCGGTGATATAGTTCCGATTTAAGCGGTTTAACAGCATAAATAGGAACTATATCACCGCAACTGATGGAGCGGGATGGCGGGCACTGGCTGCTGCGTGGTTTTGCTAGTAGCTCACCTGGCAGGGAATGCCGAGGGCGCGCACGCGCGCGGCGATGGCGTCGAGGGCCTCGGGCGCTGCTTTGGCAAGGCCGCCGACCGGCGTCTCGCGAGCCACCGTGTAGATGGTCGCTTCTTGTGGGCGAATGCGCTCAAGTGCCGCGAGCCAGGGGGCAACGTACTCCTCGCCGGTGTTGTCGATGGGCTTGCCCAGATACTCACCGGTCAAAAAGATCGTCTGGATAATAACGTGACCGTCAAAGCTTGCGAACGTCTCAATCTGGTGCTCGACGTCGTAGGGGCCAACAGGCTGGTCGAGCAGCTGGATAAATGCCGGATCGACCGTATCGAGCTTGAGGATGTTGTCGTCGACCATCATGAGCGCATCGTGCACCTCGGGGCGGTCGGCGCGCGTACCGTTGGAGAGCACGGCGATTTTGGAGTTTGGGGCCAGCTGATCGCGCAGCGCGACGGCGCCGGCAATCGCCTGGGGAAACTCCGGTGCGGCGGTGGGCTCGCCGTTTCCTGCGAAGGTGATCACATCGGGGAGCTCGCCCTCGGCTGCCATCTCGCGCAGCTTTGCCTCGAGCGCGTCGAGTACCACGGCAGCTGTGTTGTACGGCTCATGGCAGGGGCGCTCGGCGTTGAGGCCGTTT
The DNA here is from genome assembly GCA_046979165.1 of Collinsella sp. Classification (GTDB taxonomy): domain Bacteria; phylum Actinomycetota; class Coriobacteriia; order Coriobacteriales; family Coriobacteriaceae; genus Collinsella. The sequence goes on along the minus strand of JBKWJT010000001.1, from coordinate 1,218,890 downwards.
TCGCAGTAAATGCAGTCGAACGTGCAGATTTTGCCGCTGGCCGGCATCATGTTGACGCCGAGCGAGAGACCAAGGCGACGGCTGCGAACGGGCCCAAAGATGGGGCTGGCATTCAAAAACGTAGACATAGGCATATGCTCCTCAAGACAATTGTGCCTAAGCATAGCATCGGCTCCAAAGCAAGGTGCGGGCTCTTGCTTTACAAGTTTCGTTTTTTCACGTCGCCCATTATGCCGCGCCATGAAAAGCCTCGGGTCGGGTAAAGTTAATCTGTTAACAAGGTGTAAGGCAATGTGGGTCCATCCAACCGCGCTGACGTGCAACTGGATGAGCATTGATGATGGGGGCACAACATGAATTTTACGGTCGAGAATGCGGGCACCACGATTGCCTGTCGCGAATATGCCGGCCCAGATGTGTCGCCTGATGCTCCTGCCTTGGTGTGCGTGCACGGCGCTTGTGTCGACGGCACATTTTTCGACGATATCGCTTGTGAGCTCAGCCGCAACTACCGCGTAATTGCCTACGACCGCCGCGGCTGCGGTGGCAGCAGCGATGCGGCAGACGGCAGCTATGATCTTGCCGCTCAGGCCGCCGACCTGCAAGCCGTGATCGAACACGTTGGCGCTCCGACAAATGTGCTTGCGCATAGCGCCGGTACGTTGGTGGCGCTGGAGCTTCTTCGCGCCGAACCCCATCTCGTCGCCCGTGCGATTCTGCATGAGCCGGCTGTGTCGGCCGAAGGCGTCGGCATGGGCGCAGCTCCGGTTTTGCTCGATATGATTGCGGCTGGAAAGGTTTCAAGGGCGCTCCGGCTTTTCTTGGGAGCCCTCGGCGACTTGGACCCCGAAGCTCCCGGGACGACCGAAGCGGAAGCCAAACATGCCCTGCGCAATGGTCGTTGCTTTATGGCTAATGAATACGGAACAAATATGACATATGCTCCCGACTGGGAGCGCGTCCGCGCGTCAAAGGCGGTGTCGGCCGTGTTTTTGGGCGAGCTTTCGGTCGATACACCCCGCGAGGCGGGCACGAGGATGGCGGCTGAGCTTTTGGGCTGTCCACTCGTAATGGTTCCCGGCGCGCACAACGGCCTGCGCGATCGCCCGACAGCGGCTGCCCAGACTGTCCGTGGCATCCTGGGGCTCTAACAGCTGCAAAAAACAAAACAGCCTTCACTCGCAAACGTTTCGGCCGTGTTAACAAATGTGCTCAAGACCTCACGTCTGCGGCTTCAATCGCGCCGTCTGCCAACTCATAAAAATGTAACAGCATTCACGTGCTTACCTGCATCGGCAAGGTGTTAACCTTGTAACATTTGGAACCCACCGCTACCATGCGAAACTATCGAAAGGGCCCCATATGCTCAATAATCACGAGGTCAATCTAACCGACGAGGAGGCTGCCGCTGAGGTCGCCCGCGTCGCAAAGACCTACCCCGTGGTGCGTTTGCTGTCGGCCGATCAGATTAAGAGCGAGCCTAACTGCCTGCTCGCCGGCAATCGGTGCCCTTGTCTGCGTCAATCGAGTCTTGAGGCCTTGGCAGATTCCGATGAGGTGTCGGAGCAACTGCTCAACGATGGTGTTGAGTACCGCGCCCGCCTACGCCCTCTGAAGGTCGAGGGCGAGCCTCACGTCCTGCTGATGGTGCGTCCGATCGATGAGCAAGAGGCTGCAGAAGAGGACCTTGTCTACACCGACGTGCTGACGAGCGTGCGCAATCGCCGATATTACGAGGAAAAGCTCCGTAGCGCCCGCATGAATGCCGGCGTTGCGGTGATCGACCTTGATGATTTTAGGGTCTTCAACGATACGTGTGGCCGTCATGCCGGCGACCTTGCGCTCGGTGCTGTGGCGACAGCCATACGCAGCGGAATTCGTTCGACTGACGAGCTTGTGCGCTATGGCTGCGACAAGTTTGTGGTCGTCATGCCCAATATTCCCTCCGATGACTTCACCCGTCGCCTGCATCAGGTGTCCGATGCCGTTCATTCCACGATTGTTCCGGGCCATGAGTACGTGAGCTTGACGGCATGTGTTGGTGGCGTTCGCATTCATGGCGAGACGGTCGATGAGGGAGTTGGCCGCGCTGTCCAGTTATTGAGCCGCGCTAAGGCAAAAGCCGGTACGGTCGTGACCGATGCCGATTCCATCGAAGCCTTCCAAAGCGACAAGCCTTTGGTGCTTATTGTCGATGACTCCGAGATGAACCGAGCCATTCTCAAAGAGATGCTCAAGGACGAGTATTGCATCCTCGAGGCCGACAACGGTCGTACGGCGCTTGACATGGTCGACCGCTATGGCGATGAGTTGTCGCTCGTGCTGCTGGATATTGTCATGCCGGGCATAAGCGGCTTTGAGGTGCTGGGCGAGCTGTCGCGCCGATCTGTCGCTGATAGCCTGCCCGTCGTTATGATTTCGAGTGAAGATTCCGACGACGTGGTGCTGCGCGCCTACGAGCTGGGAGCCTCGGACTACATCAATCGCCCGTTCAACGCGCGCGTCGTGCGTCGTCGTGTAAGCAACACTATCCGTCTGTATGCCAAGCAGCGTCGCCTAACAAACCTGCTGTCTCAGCAGTACAACGAGCGCGTCAAGAACAGCCGCATGCTGATCGATGTCATGGCCGGCGTCATGGAGCTTCGCAACGGCGAGAACGGCCTGCACGTCACGCATATCGAAAAGCTGACCGAGCTGCTGCTGGGCTGTCTGGTGCATCGCAGCGACCAGTTCCCGCTCGACAACGAGCAGCGTTCCACGATCGCTATGGCCTCGGCGCTCCACGATATCGGCAAGATGTCGATCGACGACGCGATCCTCAACAAGCCCGGACGCCTGACATCCGAGGAGTTCGAGATCATGAAGACGCACACCACCCTCGGTGCCGATATGCTGTTTGAGCTGGGTCACCAACATGCCGGCAATTCCTTGCTGGAATATGCGTACCAGATCGCACGCTGGCACCACGAGCGCTGGGACGGCAAGGGCTATCCCGACGGTCTTAAGGGCGACGAGATCCCCATTGCCGCGCAGGTGGTTTCGGTGGCCGACGTATACGACGCGCTCACGAGCGTGCGCGTGTACAAGGACGCCATCCCGCACCAGGAAGCGATTCAGATGATCCTGGACGGTAAGTGCGGTCAGTTTAACCCGCTGCTGCTCGACTGTCTGCTCGAGGTGCAAGACCGTATCGCCGAGACGTTGGCACGCCCTGCCGATGTCGTCGCGTTTCCCACGATTTAGTTTGACCGAAGGAGTTTTAATTCATGGGTTCCATGCGTGAAGCGTATGAGAAGATCGGCGCCGATTACAACGGTGCCAGCGTTCGCCTGATGGGCGAGGAGATGCTCGCCCGCTTTGCCCTTAAGTTCTTGGATGACGAGAGCATGGACAAGCTGGAGGCCGCTATGGCGGCAGGGGACGTTGAGGGTGCGTTTATGGCCGTGCATACGCTTAAGGGTGTGAGCCAGAACCTGGGGTTCGACAATCTGTATGAGCCGGCGGTCGTGGTGACCGAGGCGTTGCGTAATGCCAACACCGTTGATGGTGCTCGCGACGGGATACATGCACTGCGTCAGCAGTATGCGGCTACGATGTCGGCCCTGCGTGAGGCGGCTGAGTAAGAGACCGCGAGCCTTGGACCGTGCTCCAAGGTCGTAGATATAGATAAAATAGGGCGCCCCGTCGGACCATGTGGTCGGCGGGGCGCCCTATTTTGTTGCGCCACCCGTGAGTTAGCGCGCCTGCTTAACCTGAGCCGCGGCCTCGACAAACGACTTCCACAGGTTAAAGTCGGTCTCGAGCGTCTGCCAGGTGTACTCGGGGTGCCATTGCACGCCCAGGCAGAAAGGCTGGCCTTCGACTTCGATGCACTCGGGAACGCCATCGGTTGCCTTGGCGACCAAGCGCGTGCTTTTACCCAGACGATCGACGCAGCAGTGGTGTGCGGAGTTGGTTTGGATCAGCCTGTGTCCGCCAACCGCGCGGTCGAGCAGCGAGCCCGGCACGACCTCGACGGGATGCACGGGGTCGTTGAGCACGTGGGTATGGCGCCACTGCGTGCGGCCCTCGCGAGCGCCCAGGCTCGGCACGTCCATGCACAGGGTGCCGCCAGTGGCGACGTTGAGCAGCTGCGTGCCACGGCAGGTGGTAAAGAGCGGCTTTTTGGCGCGGAGCACCTCGCCGACCAGCTTAAACTCAAAGCTATCGCGGATCTCGCAGCAGAGGGTGGGGTCGTAGGGTCGATCATCGCCCCAACGTTTGGGATTGACATCGGGGCCGCCGGGAATGGCGATGCCGTCGGCGATATCGACGTAATGACGGATGACCTCAATGTCCTCGGTGATGGACATCTGCAGCGGCAGGCCGCCTGCGGCAAGGATGGCATCGACAAAGACGCTGGCAATCTCCTCGTTGGGGGAGAGCGTTTCGCTCAAAAACGGCTTTGCCTCTTCCCAACGCGGCGCGACGAGGATGAGTGGGCGGTCGGCGGGGGCGACGTCGACATGTGGGGTGTAGGACGATGAAATGCGAGTTCCGATCATAGGTGTTGCTTTCGAATCTAAAGGTGACAGGGCGCATGAGAGACGTGGGACAACACTTCCGATGGATTTGTCCCACGGGGTGGCTGGTTAGTGGCCCTTGATGGAGTTGAGGAAGTCCTGGGCGCGCTTGGTCTGGGGATGGTCGAAGAACTCATCGGGCGTGCCGGTTTCCACGATTTGGCCATCGGCCATAAACACGACACGGTCGGCCACGCGGCGGGCAAAGTTCATCTCGTGCGTAATGACGATCATCGTCATGCCCTGCTGCGCCAAGCGCACCATGACCTCGAGCACCTCGTTGATCATCTCGGGGTCAAGGGCACTTGTGGGCTCGTCAAAGAGCATGGCCTTGGGCTGCATGGCGAGTGAACGGGCGATGGCCACGCGCTGTTGCTGGCCGCCCGAGAGCTGTGCGGGCACCTTATCGGCCTGCTCGGCAACGCCCACGCGGCCCAGTAGGTCCATGGCGCGCTCGCGAGCCTCATCCTTGGAGACGCCCAGCACGTCGACCGGCCCCAGCATGACGTTCTGCAGTACGGTCATATGTGCGAACAGGTTGAACTGCTGAAACACCATACCCAACTCGGCGCGCATGCGGGCAAGGTCTTTGCCTTCCTGCGGAAGCGGCTGACCTTCGATGAGGATCTCGCCCGAGTCGATGGTCTCCAAGCGGTTGATGGTTCGGCACATGGTCGACTTGCCCGAGCCCGAGGGTCCGATCACAACGACGACCTCACCGCGGTCGACCGAGAGATTGATGTCGTTGAGAACGTGCAGATCGCCATAGTGCTTATCGACGTGCTTGAGCTCAATCAGCGGCTGATTGCCGGTAGAAGAAGTGCTCTGTGCCATGGTGCTCGGCTCCTTATGACTCGAAATGGTAAAGCGTTAGCGGATGATGGTCGCGCCGGTCTTGTGCGAAACGTAGACAGCGGCCTTGTTAATCGCGACGTTGATGAGGATATAGATGACCGCGATTACCAGGTAGACCGACACGAGGGCATCGTAGTTGGTAATGAGCACGCGGGCGTTTTGCATGAGGTCGGGGTAGCTCACCACGTAGGCGACGGTGGTGTCTTTGACTACGACCACGAGCTGCGAAATCAACGACGGAATGATAAATCGAATAGCCTGCGGCAATACGATTTTAAAGGTGATTTTAGCCTTGGAGAGACCGAGCGCCTGGGCCGCCTCGACCTGCCCGCGCGGTACGGCGTTGACGCCGGCGCGGAAAATCTCGGCAAGTACGCCGGCTGCAGCGAGCGCGACGGGAAGCGTGAGCATCCAAAACGACGGCAGCGCGATCTTGTACTGGGGCAGCACCAAAAAGAAGAAGTAGATGAACAGCAGACTCGGCACGCCGCGGAAGAAATCGGTGAGCACGCGGCAGACCAGCTGCAGCGGCTTAATATCGCTCGTGCGGCCGAGCATAAGGGCCAAGCCCAGCACCAGCGCGATGGCGCCAGCGGTGAGTGCGACTTTGACGGTGCCCTCAAAGCCGGCAAGCAAGAACTTCCAGGTGGTGAGGTGCGTAAAGAAATACCAGTAGTGGACCGAAAGCTGACCGGTCACATAAAAGCGCTGCAGTACCAGGACGACGAGTGCGGCGACGGCAACAAGCGAGATGGCGGTGCCGATGCGAATCTTGGTGCGCATCTTGGGGCCGGGAGCCTCGTAGAGCGCATCGCGCATGGTGAGCGCGGAGGTGGAGTGCTTGCTCATCGGAGGATCCTCACCTTCTTATCGATGTAGTTGCCAATGTGGCTCACCACAAAGGCCGTGCCCAGGTAGCCGAGCGCCGAGATGAAGAACGCGGCGACGCCGCCGAGCGAGCGGGTATTGATGTAGCTCACCACGCCGGTGAGCTCCTGCGGCTTAAGCGGCACCTGGCTGCCGAGCGCGGTGGTGAGCATGACGGCGATAAAGAGGTTGGTCATGGGCAGCACGCTTGAGCGCAGTGCCTGCGGTATCACGATCTTGGCGAGGATACGGTTAAAGCTCATGCCCAGCGAGCGGGCGGCTTCCACCTGGCCGACGCCGACGGTGTTGATGCCGCTCATAAAGTTTTCGGAGCCAAAGGCCGAGCCCAAAAGGACCGTGGCGACGATAACGCAGGTGCGGTAGGGCAGGACGACCTTGAGCGGCGGCAGCGCGTAGACGACGATGATAAGCAGCGCGATGCCGGGGATGTTACGGAAGACCTGGACATACAGGTCGCCAAAGACGCGCAGCGGCTTGAGCGGCGACACGCGCATCACGGTGACGGCGACGGCCAGCACCATGGCGATGGCAAACGACTCAAGCGTCATGCCCCAGGTTGCGAGCAGCGCGTCGATATAGTTCTGGCCATAGAGCGACCAGAGCTCGGAGAGACTCATGCGGACCTCCTGCCGATAAGGAAAGGGGCTCCCGTGTGTACGGAAGCCCCGACAACTCAGTGAGGAAACAGTTTACCGCAATAAAGCACATCGTGCGTCTCCGTATGGTTTCGTTGCGGCCGTTACCAGGCTCGCTGCCTAGGCGCCGATCTCGGGCAGCTCGGGAACATTGGTGTCGCCCGTACGGTCGCCGATGCAGATCTGCCACAGCTCGGTCCAGGTGCCATCGTCCTCGATCTTCTTAAGGAAGTCGTTAACGAAGGCGACGCCGTCGGAATCGAGCGGCAGGCCGATGCCATAGGGCTCCTTGCTGCCGAAGGGCTTGCCGGCGATCTTGTACTTACCGGGCTCGCGGACCAGGGCGCTCTGCTGCATGTTGTTATCGATGACGTAGGCGTCAACGCGGCCCTGCTGGAGTGCCTGGCGGGCCTCCTCGTCGGTCTTGAACTCCTGCTGGCTGGCCTTGGGGGCGAACTCCTCCAGGATGGCGGGGCCGTTGGAGCCGGACTGGACGGCGACGTTCTTGTCGGCCAGGTCGTCAACGCTCTTGATGTCGTCGTTATCGGCGAGCACCAGGATGGCCTGCTGCGTGTAGTAGTAGGGACCGGCAAAGGAGACGAGCTTCTTGCGCTCATCGGTAATGGTGTAGGTGGCGAAGACGGCGTCGACCTGGCCGTTCTGCAGGACGGACTCACGCGTGTCCGAGGTTACCTGGGTGATCTCGACCTTGTTCTCGCCCAGAATGTAGTTGGACAGGAGCTGTGCGATACCGGCATCGAAGCCGCGGGTCTGACCGTCTTTCTCGTTGAGGAGGGAGAAGAGCGTGGAGGTCTGAACGCCACCGATCTTAAAGACGCCGGCGTCCTTAACGGCCGTGGCCCAGGTGCTGGCAGCGATGGCGTCGTCATCGGCCTTGGGGCCGTTGTCGACGAGCTTGTCGAATGCCTTGGCGTCGAGCGTGGTGGAAGCCTCGGTATCTTCGGAGCTCTTGGAGGAGCCGGCGGCGGAACCCTTGTCGGCCTCGGCGCTGGTGTCGGAGCAGCCGGCAAGACCAAGGCCGGCGACGGTTGCGAAGGTGGCGGCAACGAAGCCGCGGCGGTCGAGAACGACCTGCTGGGAGAGGTTCTTGCTCATGGTAGAACACCTTTCTCAATAAAATCCCTAGCGGTTGAGTAGAGTTATACCCTATCGCGCTCAAATGGGTCAACACGAAATAACTCAGAAACATACTTGTCTTATGGGTTATTCTACCTACCAAAAAGGGACAGGCACCTTTGTGGTGGTTCTTGCAGATGTGGCGGCCTGCCTTGCTGCTTTGTCTCAATCTGTAACAGGTAGACGGGAAAATGGGTTCTTACTGTTACAGATCGAGATTTTCTCTTCAGGGGAATTCGAATGTCTCAATCTGTAACATCTGGACGGCCAAAAGGTCTCTATCTGTTACAGATTGAGACAAAGGTCTGGGACTAAGACGTCTTATCTAGATCTGTAACAGTTAGACGGTAATTCGGGCCCTAGATGTTACAGATTGAGATAATCGCGTCGCGAAAATAAAAGGCTCTGTTAGACCAGGATTGACATACATGTGTCCCCACGGTGCCATATCTTTGACCCCGTAGACCGCGATGATGGGGGCAGCATGAACGCCGAAGACCTGGTCCTCAACTTCAAGAAGGGCATGGCGAACCTCAGCAAGACCGAGCGCCGCCGCGCTATCGAGTCCGTCAGGGACGTGATCCGCGCGGCGGCGTTCGACGACGCGGCCGGCTCCGCCTACGAAATCGAACGCTGCCCGCGCTGCGGGTCCGCCGCGGTCGTGAAGAAGGGCAAATCGAAGAACGGCGAGCAGCGCTACCTCTGCCGGGGCTGCGGCAGGACCTTCGGCATGGGCAGCGAGCGCATCCTGGGGACGAGCAGGCTCCCGAAGGAGACCTGGATGGCCTACGCCGAGTGCTTCGTGCTCATGCTGCCCCTGCGCGAGTGCGCGAGGCGCTGCCGCGTCTGCCTCAAGACCGCCTACACCATGCGCCACAGGCTGATCGAGTGCCTCTCGGCCTACTCCCCCTCGTTCAGGGTCGAGCGGGGCTGCGGCTGCGAGCTCGACGAGACCTATTTCCCCGAGTCGTTCAAGGGCAACCACGCGAAGGGGTCGTTCACGATGCCGCGCCCCTCCCGGCACCGCGGCAAGCAGGTGCACAGGCGCGGGCTGTCGCGCGAGCGGATCTGCGTCATGACCGGAGTGAACGACTCGAACGAGACGTTCCTCGAGGTCACGGGGCGGGGCGCCCTTTCGAGGGGGCGCGCCATGGACGCGCTGAGGGGCCGCATCGCGGCCGGCTCGGTCGTCGCGACCGACAGGGCGGCCGCCTACGTCGGCGTCCTCGCCGAGCTCGAGGTCGCCGCGCACGCGGCCTACGACCCCAAGGACCGCTCCGGGGGGACCATCAACCGGGTCAACGCCGTCCACTCGCTCCTCGGCGCCTTCATGGAGCCGTTCAAGGGCGTGTCGACGAAGCACCTCGATGCCTACCTCGCCTGGTTCAGGTGGTGCCGGACCTTCATGGCGACCGATTCCGGCGCCGCCGGGCGCACGGTCGCGCGGCAGCTCGCGCACGGCGTCTGCAGGAGCCGCGTCCGCGACATGTTCAACGTGGAGCCGCCCTACATGGACTACTGGGCCGCGCCCGCCGCATAGAGGCGGTAGAATGGTCGCACCGCGATACACGAGGAGGGGTGAGGCCATGCCGTCGAACATACCGGCCACGACGATCCGCATCGACCCGGAGGTCAAGAGGGAGGCCACGGCCATCCTGGACGAGCTCGGCCTGTCCATGTCCACCGCCGTCAACGCGTTCCTCAGGGCGCTCGTCCGGGAGGGCGGGATGCCGTTCGAGATGAGGGTCAAGACGCCGGCGCCCGATGGGGAGACGGCGAGTTAGCCGGCAGGTCGGCATGTCAATCCTGGTCTAACAGAGCCAAATAAAAACCTCCGCAGGGGTGCTTCCCTTGCGGAGGTTTTCTTACTTGTTGAGTAGTCTCACGGCTTCGGCGGCCATGTTCTCGACCGTCATGCCGTTTTGAGCGAGCAACTCGTTTGGGTCGTAGCGGTCGGGGAAGCCCTTGGCGATGCCGAAGGTGCGCGTGCGCAATGGCGTGCATGCCAGATAACATGCCACGCGCTCGCCCCAGCCGCCGTCCAAGATGCCGTCCTCGAGGGTGACGACAACGCGATGCTCGGCGGCAAGGCTGTCGAGCATCGCGTTGTCGAGCTCGGTTGCAAAGCGAGGGTTGACGAGCGTGGCCTCGATGCCGTACTCGGCGGCCAAGCGGTTTGCCACGCGCTCGCCTAGCTCAAAGAAATCGCCGAGCGCGAGCACGGCAACGTCGCGGCCTTGACGCACCACGTTGTAGCGAACGGCGCTGTAGTCGGTGTCTTCGACGGGCGCCAGATCGGGGCGGCTTACCAGGCCAATGCCCGGTACGCGGATCGCCGCGGGATGCTCGCGGTGGTCGAGCGACCAGCTCAGCATGGACAGATATTCCTCCATGCAGGCCGGCGCCAAGTAGTGCATGTTGGGAAGACCGCCCAGCATGGAAATATCAAAGAACGAGAGGTGCGTCTCGGACGTGGTGCCAAAGATCGACGCACCAAACACCAGGATGGTTGCGGGGGCGTCGTTGAGGCACAGGTCGTGCCACAGCTCGTCGTAGGCGCGCTGCAAAAACGTGCCGTACACACCAAAGACTGGCTTGGCGCCCGAGCGCGCAAGCGCGGTGGCAAAGGTCACGGCGTGCTCCTCGGCAATGCCCACATCGACGAACTGTTTGCCGGCGGCAGCGCGAAGCTCGGGTGTAAAGCCCATGATGTAGGGCGTGGCGGCCGTGATGCCCACGACCTGCGGGTCGCGCTCGATGGCGGCGCTGAGCGCCTCGCCCGTAATGTCGGCATAGGTGCGCGGCGCAGGCTCGCTCGGATGGCCCGGGCAGAGCTTGCGTCCAGTCGCCATGTCAAACGGACCCACGTGGTGCCAGCGTTCCGGGTCGCTCTGGGCTGGCTCAAAGCCCTTGCCCTTGGCGGTGGAGACGTGTAGCACGATGGGATGATCGATATTGCGCAGATCCTGCAGCGCGTCGACTAGGGCCAACACATCGTTACCGGCGTCCAGATAGCGGTAGTCGAGCCCCATCGCGCGGAAAACGTTGCGCTCGCAGGTGCCGTTGCTGGCGCGCAGCTCGGCCAGATTGCGATAGAGGCCGCCGTGGTTCTCGGCGATGGACTGGTCGTTGTCATTGACGACGATGATCAGGTTGCTGTCGAGCTCGGCGGCATTGTTAAAGCCCTCAAACGCCAGGCCGCCCGAAAGCGAGCCGTCGCCAATGATGGTGATGACGTTGTACATATCGCCCGCTAGGTCGCGCGCGTGGGCAAGGCCGCAGCCCAGGCTCACCGACGTGGAGGTATGGCCCATGGCGAACAGGTCGTGCTCGGACTCGTCGGGATTGGCAAAGCCAGAAGCCTCACCATAACGCTCCGGATCGATATAAGTGTACGCGCGCCCCGTCAGCGCCTTGTGGGCGTAGGTCTGGTGCGAAACGTCAAAGACAATCTTGTCGATGGGGGAGTTAAACACGCGATGAAGCGCAACCGTAAGCTCAACGACGCCCAAGTTGGGGGCAACGTGCCCGCCGACGGCGGCGGAGCTTTCGAGGATTGCCTGACGGATCTCGCCGCAGAGCAGCGGAAGCTCGGCGCGGTCGAGAGCCTTGACGTCCTCGGGCGTTGTCGTTTGCGTAAGCAGCATCGTTGTGGGTTACTCCATGCGAATCGAGCGCCGGCGCTCCCTCGGCCGGCACAATTGCACAAGACAGTCTCGCACATTTTGGCGTTTGATATGTGACGGCGGCGCGGTAATTCGCCAACTGGTGGGGCAAAACGTTTTGTCCGATGCCATACTGATGTGTTCCATGATGTTTTTATCGATTGTGCGCAGGCCGTGGCTTGTCGCCGTGAGTCGCTGGAAGGAGGCAGCATGTCCGATGTCGTTCGTGCCGAGAAAATCGCGTGCGAAGTGGACCATGCTGCCCGTCAACTGGCACAGGCGGGCCGTTTGGACCTGACGCGCGAGTTTATCCAGCATGGCGATGTGACGGTGTATACGCATGTGACCTCGGTGGCGCGGGCAAGTCTGTCCTTTGCCGAGCGCTTGGGCCGCGTCGGTGTCTCGGTTGACCGCGCCTCGTTGCTGCGCGGGGCCCTGCTGCACGATTACTTTCTCTATGACTGGCACGATCCCGACCCAAGCCATCGGCTGCATGGCTTTCGCCATCCGTTTTTTGCCCTGGCACGTGCCGAGGAAGATTTTGAGCTGACGTCGCGCGAGCGGAATATCATCGTGCGGCATATGTTTCCGCTGGTGCCAGTGCCGCCGACGTGTCGTGAGGCTTGGATTGTATGCCTGGCAGATAAATGGTGCGCGCTGCGCGAGACGGTCGCCGGCCGTCTACCGCGCAAAGGCGGCGCGAACGATTCGAACGAGGGCTCGAACGAAAAGAGGAGAGGGTAGACGGTGGGAACCGCGATTGATATGGCGTTTGACGGCGCGACGCTTGCCGCCTGCCCGCTTTCGGCACTGGTGCTCTCGTTTGCCTTCTACGGGTTTTGTGGCTGGGCGTGGGAGTCGACGGTCTGCGCCATGCTCAATCACGGACGCTTCGCCAACAGTGGCTTTTTACTGGGACCGTGTTGCCCTATCTATGGTGTGGGCGGCATAGCCTGCTGGCTTTTGTTGCGCGGAATTCCGGATGCCTCGAGCCAGTTTGTCGCTGCAGCGCTCGTATGCAGCGTGATTGAGTACGGCGTAGGCGTGCTGTTGGAAAAAACAACGGGCGCTCGCTTTTGGGACTATTCGCACCTGCCGTTTAACCTGCACGGACGCATCTGCCTGTACTGGGCATGCGCATTTGGCTTGGGTGCGTTGTGCATTTGCCGTTTAGTGGAGCCGGCATTGCTGGGGCTGCTTGGCCATCTGCCGGTGCTGATTGTGCGGCTGTCCGCCTTTATCGTCGCGGTCGCGATGATGGTCGACGCGGTGTGCTCTTTGGCCAGCTGGCGCCGCCTGTCCGATCAGCTGGAGCGCGTCCGGGCCGACCTTGCCGACCGCATTAACGAGTCGCTTGCCGATGCGTCCGACTCCATGCTCGAACGTATTCCCGATTCGGCAATCGACTCGGTGACACAGACACATATCCGCAGTCGTGCCGTTAACGCGTGGTTGGCGGAGCTGGGCGACGCGACGCTCGATGCCCTTCGTGAGAAGGCTTCGATGCCGACGTTTATCTCGGACGGCGCTCATGGCCTGGCGCTTGCCGCCCGCCGCGTGGCCGATGCCGCGCCGAGCGTGCCCCATCCATCGCTCGCCCGTCTCCGTGCCGGCAGGCGCGCGAACCGTCCGGTGCCGAGTGTGTCGCTCAGTCGTCGCGACCTGCGTTTCTTTAATGCCTTCCCACGCCTGCGCATCAATCACTACGAAGGCGTCATTCGAGCCACCAATCTCCGCGACCGCGCCCGCGAGCTGTTTCGGCGCTAGGTGGGGTGGGTGCGCCCGCGGCTTCCTCGCCCCCACGTTTCCCGTTCGTTTCGCGCCCGTTGCCGCGCCGTTTCCAAGATTGCGGCAGCATTTCCATTCGACAACGCCGCGTTTAACAACGCTGTATCTGGTCTACACCAGTTGCCCCTCGGCCGCATTATGGGCGCCGACAACGTTTATGCGATCAAGGGGGAGCGAATGTACGATACGGGATCGACAACGTTTATGCTCATCTGCACCATGCTCGTGTTTTTAATGACACCGGGTCTGGCGTTTTTCTATGGCGGCCTGTCCAGGCGCAAAAATGTCATCAATACCATGCTTATGTGCTTTGGCGCCATTGGCCTGGTTGGTGTGCTGTGGATTGTTGCCGGCTGGTCGCTGGCCTACGGCGGCGACGGTTCCAGCCCGTTTATTGGAGGCCTTGACCAGCTGCTGTGCCTGCCGGTGCTCAACCAGGTGCTGCAGGCGGCCGAGGGCAATGCCGCGGACGGTGCCGTCTACCCTCAGATCATCAACATCGCCTTCCAGATGGCATTTGCCATGATCACGGCCGCTATCGTCACGGGCAGCCTGGCCGGCCGCGTTAAGTTTGGTGCCATGGCGGCCTTCCTGGGTATTTGGCTGCTTGTGGTCTATGCGCCGCTCGCCCACATGGTTTGGGGCAGCGAGGGCTCCTTCATCGGCGACATCATCGGCGCGCTCGACTTTGCGGGCGGCGACGTAGTGCACATTTCGTCCGGTCTTACGGGCCTGATTCTCTGCTTAATGCTCGGCCGTCGTCGCGGCTTTGGCATGGTGAGCTATCGCCCGCATAACGTGCCGTTTGTGGCGCTGGGCGCCGGGCTGCTTTGGTTTGGCTGGTTTGGCTTTAACGGCGGCAGCGAGTTTAAGGCCGACGCCGTGGCGGCGCTCGCCATCCTCAACACCGTGACGGCCAGCGCAGCGGGCATGGTCTCGTGGCTTGCCGTCGAGCGCGTGCACACCGGTCGCCCCACGCTGGTGGGTGCCAGCACCGGTCTGGTCGCGGGCCTCGTGGTGGTCACGCCCGGTGCGGGCTTTGTCGAGCCGTGGGCGGCGCTGGTCATGGGCCTGATCGTCTCGCCCGTCTGCTATTTGGCTATCAGCCATCTTAAGACCAAGTTTGGCTACGACGATGCGCTCGACGCGTTTGGCTGCCACGGCATTGGCGGCATCTTGGGCGGCGTGCTCACGGGCCTGTTCTGCGTGCCGGAGCTCTCGTGGACCGGTAAGGGCGGCCTGTTCTACACGGGCGACGTGTCGCTGCTCATCTCGCAGATCTTGGGCATTGTGGTGACGGTCGCTATTGTGCTGGTGCTCGATTTGGTGATCGTCGCGGTGGTCAAGGCGCTGTTCCATGGCAGCCTGCGTGTGGACGAGGCCGACGAGGCGCTGGGCCTGGATGCAAGTCAGCACGGCGAGAGCGCCTACCCTTCGTTCTCCGGACTCGATTAGCAGCTTCCCCAAGCACCGCACCTCGGCCTTCAATCGTCGTTTGCGTACCTTAAGTACGCGGCACTCCTCTTTCAGGCCGATCTGCGGCACTTGGGAAACCTGCTAAGACCTGTTAGTTGCACTTATCTGCTCTACAAGGTTGCTCTGTGGCACCTGGAAAACCCGTGCCATGTGAGGGACAATTCATTTCTTTTTTTGAAGAGAGGAATTCACTATGAAGAAGATTACGGCGATCGTTCGTGCCGAAAAGCTCGAGGTGCTTAAAGATGCGCTGTTTGCTGCTGATGTTCGCGGTATGACTATCAACCAGGTACAGGGCTGCGGCGCACAGCATGGCTGGAAGGAATACGTGCGCGGCAACGAGTTGCTTGTCAACACGATCCCTAAGGTGCAGTTCACGCTCATTTGTGCCGATGAGCATGTCGACGGTATTGTCGAGATTATCTGCAACGCCGCTCGCACCGGAGCCGTCGGCGACGGCAAGATCTGGGTCGAGCCGGTCGAGGAAGTCATCCGCATCCGTACCGGCGAACACGGCCCCGCCGCGGTGTAGAATCGACCGTCTACCATCCGCAACGTTAAAATGCTGCAATGAGGCACAAGACTTGCGTTGTGGATGGACGAATTATGGGTCGTAATAAATATCCCGAGGAGACGGTCGCGAAGATTCTCGACGCGGCGCTGGAGCTATTCTGCGTACAGGGTTATGAGGGGACGAGCATTCAAGACATCGTCGACCGCCTCGATGGCATGACCAAGGGTGCTGTCTATCATCACTTTAAGAGCAAAGAGGAGATTTTCAACGCCGCGTTTGATCGAGCGATGGCTCCGATTGTTGAACGCCGCCGCGCGACGCTCGGTGCTGGCAATATGACGGGCGCCCAAAAGCTCAAGCGACTTTATGCGCCTGAGTCTGTCGTACCACAAATTGAGCTTTGGGCGCGCATACATCCTGCGGCGGATCCGGTAAAGAGTTCGCGTCTGCTGGCGATGCAGTATCAGAGTTCGTTTGACGAGTCGGCCGATGGATATCTCTTGCCGGTAATCGAGGAAGGCGTCGCCGACGGCTCCATTGCGTGCGAATGCCCGCGCGAAGCAGCAGAGGCCGTATCGTTGCTAGCGAATCTTTGGCTGCTGCCATTGTTCCGTCCGCTCGAGCCCAAGGAGCGAATGGTCGCTCGCGCGCAATGTTTGACGCAGATGGCGGCCGCAGTGGGTCTCGATTTGGGGGAAGAAGTGCTTCAAACAACGTGCCAAATTTGGGACGTTTGGAACCGTGTCGGGTGGTAATATACATACTAACGGTATGTATATTGATGTAAGAGGGTGGCTACGGCCGCCCTTTTCGAGCCGTTAAATACATACCAATAGTATGTATAGGAGGCAAAGCTCTATGGACGGGATGAGAGACTTCGATGCCGTATCAGCATCAAAGACAGCGCTGCCTATAAGACTCGTCGGTCTTCTCGTTGCGCAGCTGTGCGTGTATTCGACGTTGTCGGCGCTGTGCTTTGCGTGCCCGCTTTACTTGCTCGACCGCAGTGGTTCGTCAACGCTATATGGTGCCGTCGCGGCTATAGCGTTTATACCGGGCGTGCTTGCGACTCCGGCTGGCGGAGTATTAGCTGATCGAGAGGGGCATCGCGGCGTTCTAGCAGCTCTCGGTATTGCTTTAATGGTTGCAGCGATGCTATTTGTTCCCATGAAGTGCTCGTTGCCCCTTGCGGCTGTTGTGGCGGTGATGCTGTGCGTCCAATACGCCGTTCAATCTATTCTGAAGCCGATACTTCAAATTGAGACGCTGCACATGGTCGGCAAGGAAAAGGTCGAGCGGGCCACCGCGTTAGTGTCGCAGACGACCATGGCGAGCAATATTCTAGGTCCCGTGGTTGGAACAACCGTCTACGGATGCTTTGGAATCGACGTCCTTTGCGCGATCGCGGCGGTGGCGTTTGCAATGTTGACGCTGCTGTTTTGGGTCACACTCAAACAAAATGTCCCCTCTGAAATGACGGGGGATAGCTCGACTCGTATGGCATGTCAAAGCGATTTTATGTCAGCGATTCGGTGCCTGCTCCAAAACACCTCGTTGCTCGCCGTGATTTTGCTTGCGGCTGTTTTGAATCTTGCGTTGGTTGGGTTAACGATTGGTGCACCCGTTATTGTTACCAGGCATCTCGGCATGCAATCTTCCTGCATTGGGATTATTGAGGCAGCTATGGGGCTGGGCGGTCTTGCAGGCGGCGGTTTGGTCGGTATTAGGCCGAATCGTTTTTCCTTTAATGACATATGTCGATACGTTGCGATGATCTGTTTTGGAGTCGTGCCGATTACTGTCACGCTGCTGAGCGGCGCTGGCCAAATTGTGTTTGCTGCGCTTGCGGTCGGTTCGGCATGGGTCATGGTGTGGGCGAGTATTGCGTCGGTCGAAATCGTTGCATTCGTTCAGCGGGCGGCGCCGGCGGAACTCTGCGGAAAGGTGCTTTCGGTCGTATATATGGCTCTTTCCTGCGCAACGCCTATTGGCCAATTGACATACGGATTTGCATATGATCGATGGGCGCCGGCGGCTGTGTTCGCAGCTATGCTGGTGGTACTGGTGCTGACGACGGTGCTGTTTTATCGCTTGAAAAGTCGCTCACCACAAACAATGTGACGTTCGCAGTGCAGCGGTTTAACAGAAACGATTGCTGCGGCGTGGAACGCCCATACGAGAACGAGCCTTTCCTTCGTCTACAATATCGTGCAGACGAAGGAAAGGCATGCCCATGATCAAGATGTTTGCGAGTGACTTAGACGGAACGCTGCTGAACGCCCTGCACGAGGCGGATGGGACCATCCGCCGTGCCATTCGCGAGCTGACCGAGGCTGGCTTGCATGTGGTTCCCGCGACCGGGCGCTCGACGTTGCCAATCGGCGAGCATGGCTTTACGGGGCTGGCACTCGACGCCTGCTGCTCCAACGGATCCATCGTGCGCAACAGCCATGGCGAGGTGCTCAAGACCTGGACCATCGACCCGCAGGTTACCGAGGAGCTGCTCAAGGCGTTCCCGGACATTTGCTTCGACTGCTCCACGCCCGACGGCATGTTCTCGAGCGGTTCGTTCGAGATGCACCAGGCGGGTTTTAAGAAGGACAGCCCTATCAAGCGCATCGTGATGCGCGGTATGCGTGCACGTGGCGGGTATCACGAGGAGCAGTATTTCGACCAGTCGATCGGTGACATCCTGCGCCACGATGTGTGCAAGATCAACTGCCGCGTGACCTCGCCCGAGCTGGAGCGCGACCTTAAGGCGTATTTGGCCGAGCGCTCGGACCGTGTGGTCAACGCGCCGTTTGACCCGGTGATGTTCGAGATTACGGACGTGGCGTGCAACAAGGGCGAGAGTGTGGCTTGGCTGGCGGGCTACTACGGTATTGCCGAGGATGAGGTCGCGGTCTATGGAGACGGCGGCAACGATATTGCCATGCTCAAACGCTTTCGCCACAGCTACGCGACCAAAAACGCAAGCGATGCAGCCAAGGCCGCCGCGAGTGCGACCATCGGCAGCTGCATGGTCCACGCCGTTCCCAAACACATGCTCGCTACCATGCATAAGCAGAATTCCCGCACCGTTATCGAATAATGTGACAAAGGGACAGTCCCTTTGTCACGGGGGCCTGTGTTCTTGGAATACGAACATATATTCGTATATATAACTAGGCTCTGGTAGAATCGGTATCGTTGACGGCAGTTCCTCGTGCCGGGCAGCGCCCTCCATTTGGTGGGAGGTGATGCCCATGACCGATTTGATTGATTTCGTGAAGCTCCTGACCGCTTTGGCCTCGTTCTTCACGGCGCTTGTCGGCCTTTCCGAGGCACTCAAGCAGCGTTCGAAGCGCAACAGAAGGGGTCGCCGCCGCTAAGGCGTTGACCCCCTAATGCAAACAACGGCGCTGCCCAGCTAACCACAACTTGGGCTGCCGTCGACACTATTCTACCCACGAATGACATTTTGGACAATTGGTAGTGGCGTTTCAAAAACTAAGTGCATTTGCGCACATGGTCGCGCAGCTCGGGGTTCTTGATGCAGCTGAGGACGAGATCCTTGCCAGCTTCGGTGATGCCATCGCTTGCTTGGTCGTTCATGGCAGCCTCCTTATCGATCGTTATCGGCATGATGCGACGGGGGCTGTGATTTGGAGTTCCATTAGCGGGACTGACTGCGCCCAATGTGACAAAGGGACGGCCCCTTTCCGAAACTAGCACTTGAACTTGACCAAACACAGAGGTTCAAGGGCGTGTCGACCCGCAGGCTCCACAGCTACCTGATGTGGTTCAAGTGGCTGCACAAGGCAGCACGCGTCGGGGACAGGACGTCCCTCATGCGTGGGCAGCTCGAGGACGGGTGCTACGGGAAGACCTGGAAAAAGATGATGGAGCCGGAGTGCGAGTTCCATCCGGAGCTGGCCGTGCAAGCGGCGGGTTAGCATAGCTAGTTGAGTAGAAATGCCGGAAACGGCAAAATATCTATATAGAGCTGTCGGTCCAATAACAGGAGGATTGATGGAAATACGGCGCAACCAGTATCTCGATAAGCCGCTGCAGGACGAACGAGGTGTGCTTACGATGGGCGTGCTCGACTTTTTGTTAAACGAGGATAGCTTCGGATTGTTATAAGTCGCCCCGCGCGCCGTCTCGCTGGCACTTAGACCATCCGTTGTGGAATTTTGCGGACCCATATATCACGATGCGATAGAATCCCTCGTGGTTGAGTAGCAAGCGCGTAAGTCCAGGCCGGGTTTACGCGCTTCTCGCTTTTGGCCCGACCTTTTCAGGAGGGTCAAGATGATCAGCATAATCCAGAAAGAAAAGTTCACTATCGTTATGTGCGCGCTGATGGTTGCCGGCATGTCCGTGTATAACGCTGCCGTTCTAGCGGGTGGTCTGTCCCCGCAGAGCCTTATGAGTGCTGTCACCGGCTTCGTTCCGGGTTTCCTGACGGCGCTGGTGGGTGACGTGTTCTACGCTGGTCCGCTTTCCAACCGCGTGCTCGGCATGCGCGAGTGGCGCAGCCGCATCATTATGAAATCCGTCTTTATGGTGTGCCTGATGGTGCCCTACATGAGCTGCTACGGCGCGGCGATGTCCATGATGCACGGCGCTCCCGTCACAGCCTTCCCGTTGCTTTGGGCAGAAAACGTCCTGCGCAATGTTGTGATGGCTCTGCCCTTGCAGCTGCTGGTTGTGGGCCCCTCGGTACGCTTCCTCTTCTCATCCGGCATCATCAGCGCTCCGTCTCGCGCGTAGCGATATCCCGTCGGAAGGGCCAAACGTTTGGGCACCGTCGCGCTCCGTCCCTCGTGCAGGGATGACACATGGTACCCTTGTCGTGGGCAAACGACGGAGGTGCATGGTGGACATCGAAAAATGCCGCGAATACATAGTGCTTGCTCAGACGAGGAATTTCCTGGAAGCCAGCGAGCAACTCAATATCGCGCAGTCCTCGCTCAGCAAGCACATGAAATCGCTTGAGACGGAGCTCGGCGTCACGCTCCTCGATCGAACTACGCGTAAAGTGTCGCTCAGTGCCGACGGCCGCGTGTTCCTGCCCTATGCCGAGCGGCTCGTGCGCACCGCCAATGAGGCGCGCAATGTGCTTGCCGACCAAAAGCGCTACAAACGTCGTACCGTTCGCATCGGATCGATTCCGATTATGGCGCCATATGGCATCACGGGTCTTCTGTCGGACTTCGATCGGGATACCCCGGGCATTCGCCTGAAGATAACTGAGGGCGAGCCGGACCTGCTCAAGGACCAGCTGCGTAAAGGCCACCTGGACCTTGCGTTCATTCGCGATTGGAATCACGAGGTCGAGCAAGGCGATGCAGAGGATGACTTTATTCGAATCCCCTATGACACCGATCAGCTCGTGGCCGTGCTGCCGCTGACGCACCCGCTGGCGGGCTTGAGCCAGATCGACCTCGCCGAGATTGCGCACGAGGAGTTTCTGTTGCTCCCCGAAGATTCGGTGATGCATACGCTGATCCTGGACGCCTGCTCTACGGCGGGCTTTGTTCCGCATGTGGTCTACAACGGTTCACGTGCACAAAACATCGTTGACCTCGTGTCGCGCGAGATGGGCGTCTCGCTGCTCATGCGCAAGCCGGCGGCCTCCCTTTGTGCCGGCAAGGCGGTTCTTGTGGACGTCCACCCAACATTCGAGACGCGGATTAGCTGCTATTACCTGCGCGGCACTGAACCCACACCCGAGACGGCCGCGCTTCTTCGGCACATCGCGAACCGGTAAGCCTCGCCTTGTTTCGGCACTGTTCAGTATTCGATACGGGAATAAAACCGAATACGAATGGAATTGAGAGCGAATAAATCAATTCGTAGACTGGAGCCATGAAATCCTACTGTGAGGAGAAAAATATGGTTGTAGATGCGAATATGTACTGGTTTCCCGAGTCCCTGTTTGAGGACGAGCAGGCGCTGTCGACGTTTATCGCCGAGGCTCCGCGTGCCTATGGCACCAAGGTGTACCTCAAGGAAGAAAACGGTGTAAAGCAGATTACCGTTGAGAAGCCCGCGGGATTTCCTTCGCTCAATTACGCGCAGGGCGACTATGTGCTTGAGGGCATGCTTGCCGATATGGACGAGGCGGGCGTGGATAAAGCTGTCATG
The DNA here is from genome assembly GCA_046979165.1 of Collinsella sp. Lineage (GTDB taxonomy): Bacteria > Actinomycetota > Coriobacteriia > Coriobacteriales > Coriobacteriaceae > Collinsella. Next base: position 1,197,238 of record JBKWJT010000001.1, on the reverse strand, counting down.
AAGGTCCCTGGCTGCAATGAGTGGATGAGCCTTGCGATGTGCCGCCTGTTCAACGATGGCATGGCGGACTTCGCCGAGCGTTCGCGCGGTCGCCTGATCCCGCTCATGGTGGTGCCGCCTTTTGGCGGCGTGGACCTCGACGCAGAGATCGACCATTATCTGGGTGAGAAGCGCTTTGCGGGCGTGCAGCTTTGCAGCCATTACGGCAACTACTACCTGGACGATCCCATGTTCGCCCCGCTGTTCGAGAAGCTCAATCAGCACAATGCGACAGTTTACGTGCACCACGTGCCCGTGCCGGTGGATAATGCCTCGCTGCTTGACTACAACAACCTGCGCCGTTCGTACGGCCGCTGCGTTGACCAGACCACGGCCGTGGGCCGTGAGCTTTTCTCCGACTTCTTCGTACGCTATCCCAATCTCAAGATGGTTCACTCCATGCTGGGAGGCGGCTTCTTTGCTATCAAGCAGATGCTGCTGCCGGCGGCTGCCAAGCGCGTCGATAAGGTGCAGCGCTTCCAAGCGGACAGCGGTGAGCTTGCTGAGCGTCTTGACCAGCATATCTTCTTCGAGATGTCGCACGCGCAGCCGTGGGGCAAGGAGGCGCTGGAATGTGCCGTAAAGGTGTTGGGCGCCGATCACGTGGTGTGGGGGACGTCGTATCCCGTGCGTCGCGAATGGCTGCTCGACGGTTCGGCGTTCGTGCGCGACCTCGGCCTTTCTCAGGAAGAGAAGGATCTGCTGCTGAGTGGTAACGCTCATCGCTTGTACCATATCGACGAGGAGGTATGAGGTGAAAGCAGGAGCGGGTAAAGCGAACATCAACCTGGATGGGGTATTGCCATTCGACGGGTTTGATGTCGAACTCGATTCCCTGTGGGTGCGCGCGGTGCTCGTTGAGGCAGGTGAGCGCTGCTGCATCGTGAGTGTGGAGGCGACCTCCCTGCGCGCCGATGTGGTCGAACCGCTGCGCACTTTGGCGGCGCGTGAGACAGGCTGCGCTCCCAATCTGGTGTGGATTACCGTTACGCACACGTTCTCATCTCCCCATGTGCGTACGCCCGAGCATCTTGCAAGCGACGGCGAGCGCAAGAAGAATGCGCTGCTGCGAGCGCGGCTCGAGGAGGCGACACACGCTGCGGTGCGACAAGCCCTGGAGGCGCTATCTGAGGCGGAGCTGTTGGTCGGTAACGGAGCGACTATCTGCAACGTTAACCGCGATGTGGAGACGCCTGCAGGCTGGTGGTTGGGTCACAACCCGCAAGGGTATTCGGACAAGAGGCTGCAGAGCATCTGCCTGCGCCGTAGTGATACCGAAGAGCCGATTGCCCTGCTGTTCACGGCCGACGTGCAGTCGTCGGTGCTCGACAAGGCACGCGATGCGCAAGGCAACAGGATGGTATCGAGCGACCTTGCTGGCCGTGCTTCTGCCGTCGCGGAAAAGAGCCTCCCGGGCTGCGTCGCCCTCTTTCTAACGGGCTCTGCGGCGGACCAGGCGCCCGTGGAGCAGGCGGTCACTACGCAGGTTGATGCATCTGGCAATGTGATGCAGCATGACCAGGGCAATGGCCAGGAGCTTCTCGATGTTCTGGGCGAGCGATTTGCAGCGGAGCTGTTGGACACGCTGGCACACATGGTGCCCGTGCCCTGCGATACAGTGAGCGGCGACGTCTGCGCGGTGCGTCTTCCCGGTCAGCAGCGCGGCGATTTTCATAGTCTGCGCCCGCAGCGCACCTATACGTATGCTCCTGCTAGCGACGAGGAGGTCCAACTGAATATCCTGCGCTGGGGCGACGTGGTACTTGTGGGTACCGAGCCCGAGCTTTCCAGCAGCTTCGGCACGCAGGTTCGCGCCCTCGCCCCTCATGTTGTACTGGCTACGCTGGTCAACGGCGCAAAGAAGTACCTGCCGTCATCAGACGCATACGACCGCGTTACCTACGAGGCAATGAACTCAAGCTTTGGTCGGGGAGCTGACACAGTACTTTTCCAGGCCATTTCCTCAGCAATTACGAATGAATGAAAGGATCACGCATGAATATTGGACATGCCCGTCGAAAACTCACACCGCAAGGCGATGTGTATCTCATCGGCTACCGCGACCTTGAGAATCGCCTGCAGCCCGCTACGGCGATCCATGATGACGTGTACGCCAACGCGCTGCTGTTCAGCGACGGCGAGCACGAGGTCTTCGTGTTTTCCGCCGACTTCATGGAAGTCGAGGAGCAGATGGCCGAGGAGGTTAAGACACTGCTGGCAACGCGCTATGGCATCGACCGTGATGCCGTGCTGCTGTGCGCCACGCACAACCACACTTCGATCGTGGCGTACCACCGCAGCTGGTGGACGAACAAGTTCGACCAAGATTACTACGACTGGTTGCTGCAGACCATCTGCGATGCCTTTGAGGAGTGCCGCGCCAACGCGCAACCTGCGACCGCACGCCTGGGCAAACAGGTCATCACGGGCTACTACGACAACCGCAACGTTCCGGGCCGACTCGCCGACAACGAGGTCATCCTGCTCGAATTTCTCGACGAGAAGGGCTCCCCGTTTGCGGGCCTGGTCAACTGGGCAACGCATTCTGCGGTTTGCGGTCCCGACTGCACGGAACTTACCAGCGAGTTCGCGGGCCTTACCAGCAAGAAGCTCGAGCCGAGCCTGGGCTACTTCCCCGCGATGATCGTGGGCGCCGCGGGCGACTGCTCCAACCGCAACGTGCGGCAGGGGCGGGGCATTGCCGAGGTTGAGCGCATCTCGACGGGCATTGCGGCGGAGATTGCGGAAATGCCCCGTGAGACTCCCGTTGACCTGGGTCGCATTGTGGTTCAGCCCTTCTACCACACTGTTGCACACGATGACTTCCATCTTGATCTGCACTGCGCGGTCATCAGCCTGGGCGGTCTGCACCTGTTCCAGTTCCCGGGCGAGCTGGGTGGCGACTTCGGCATCCGCATGAAGGAGGAGTGCCTGGTTCAGGGCCTCGTGCTCGGCTACACCAATGGCTACTTTGAGTATTTCCTGCCCGCATGGGAGTACGGTATGTCGTTCGAAACCGCGCGCACCCAGGTCCCCAAGGGAGAGCCCGAGCGCATCGTGGACAAGTTCTGCCAGACGAGTCTTCTGCTCGCTAATTCCGATTTGGAAATAAAGACGAGTTAAGACGAATTGCTGCGGAATAAGTCCATACATATAGTAAAGACAGCGCAAAGGAGATTGACTCCGAGTCCAAGGCAGCTGTAGTCCTCGCCCTGACGTCAGCGGGACAAGCGGTCACGAGACAGATCGCAACGCAAATAGGTACTACAGGAGGAACACAATGAAGTACGAGCAATTGTGCAATACCATCATCGAGGGAGTGGGTGGCAAGAGCAACGTCAAAGACGTGAGCCACTGCATCACGCGCCTGCGCTTCACCCTTAAGGACAAGTCGAAGGCGAACACCGAAGGGCTCAAAGCTGCGAAGGGCGTCATCGATGTCATCCAGGCTGGCGGCCAGTACCAGGTGGTCGTGGGGCCGCAGGTTGCCGGCATTTACGATGAGCTGTGCCAGATCGGTGGCTTCAGCGCGACGGCTCAGATGGATGTCGTCGAGGACCCCGACCTTATCGCCGGGGATGACGCAAAGGACCCCTTCTCAAAACTGCTGGGCTTCATTTCATCGATTTTCCAGCCCATCCTGGGTGTTCTGATGGCGGGCGGCTTTATTGTTTCCATGCTCTCGCTCATCTGCGCCTTCATGCCTGACTTCAAGGCAACGACCACCTATACCGTGCTGTACGCCATCGGTTACGCCGCCTTTGAGTTCTTCCCGATTCTGGTTGCATGGTCGGCGGGCCAGAAGTTCGGAGTCAAGCCGGCGCTCTCCATGGCCATTGGCGCCGTGCTGATCTACCCCGACCTGGTGACCATGACCGGTGGCGACCCCACGGGTGTGCTCTTTGAGGGCAACGCGCTGCTCAAGGCCAACGTCTTTGGCGACGTGTTTGGCATTCCGCTGGTGCTGCTTAACTACTACACCCAGGTTCTGCCTTCGATTCCCATCATGTGGCTTGCCGCTAAGGTCCAGAAGTTCTTCAACGGCGTGCTTCCCGAGCTCATCCGCGGCATCTTCACCAACGTCTTTACCCTGCTGATCTCTGCCCTCGCCGGCCTGCTCATCATCGGCCCCGTTACCACCATCCTGGCCAACGCCGTCGCCTTGGGCATCCAGGCTGCGCTCGCCCTTTCTCCCATCATCGCTGGCTTCGTGGTTGGCACGTTCTGGAGCCTGCTCGTTATGTTCGGTCTTCACTGGGGCATCATCCCGCTGTGGTTCACCGAGATTGCTTCGGTTGGTTACTCAACCCTCAACCCGCTGAACTTCGCTGGTTGCGGTGCCATTCTGGGTGCCTGCATCGGTATGCTGCTCAAGTGCAGGGATGCCGACCTTAAGGCCTCCCTTATCCTTCCTGCCGCCATCTCCGGCTTCTTTGGTGTGTGCGAGCCCGCTCTCTACGGCATCCTGATTCCCCGTAAGAAGCTCATGTGGGCCACGTTCCTCTCCGCTGGCGTGGGCGGTGCTATCGCCGGTGCCTGCGGTGCCAAGTGGTTCACTCCCGGCGCCAACGGCTGGCTCGGCTTGCCCTGCTACATTGACCCCGCGACTGGAATCGATATGGGTTTCATCGGCCTCACCATCGGCGCCGTGATTGCCACTGTTCTTCCGATCATCGCGGTGCTTGTCCTGGGCACCAAGACCGACAAGGAAGCTGCCGCGGAGAAGATTGCCGCATAGCCAGCAGGGTAAAAGTGGCTGCACCCCTTTCTCAAGGATCCATGCCCATAGGGCGTGGGTCCTTTTTTCGATTTGGGACGTCAACTCCGGCTCCGCCGGAAACGCCCAACCATTCCTGCGGTGTGATAGCAGAAAGTTCTCGGTATGGGGTGCCGCCAGTTTTCGCGCTCCAGAATACGTGGGGAGGGAATGCCATGGCCCAAGGGCTCGTCCCGCATCGTCCCCGGGCGGTGTGTTTTCTATTGCCTTTACGTGTTGATACACACGGTGTGCAATAATACTCGCACTGTGCAATAGCGCACAGGCTGAGTAACAAGGAGGACGCTTGTCCCAGCTCGAGAAATGCGATCGCCGGTCCCTTCGCTCGCAGCGTGCCCTTCGCCAGGCACTTGCCAGCGAGCTTGCCGAAAGCGGCGACCTTTCGCGCATTAATGTCGCGTCGCTCACCGAGCGCGCTGGCCTTACGCGTCGCACGTTCTATTCGCACTACCGCGATATTCCTGACTTTATCAATCAAATCGAGGACGGCTTGCTGGCCGAGATTCGTGAGCGCATTGAGCTCATCACTGCAGCTCAGCTGCCCGATCTCTATCACAACATCGATGAGCTCGAGCCGGCGCCCGGTTCGGTTGAGCTGCTGCGTTATCTTGCGGCCAACCGCGACTTAATCGGTGCGCTGCTGGGTCCGGGCGGCGACCAGGCCTTCATTAAAAGGATTATCGACACCGCACGTGAGGCTGTGGTGCCGCGTGCACAGACGGGCATTTTGGGCCTGGCGCTGGGCACGTTCTTTGACTACTACGTCACCTACGTCGTGAGTGCCGAGGTCGGCATGATTCAGCGCTGGTTTGAGCGTGGGCTCACCGAATCGCCCGAGGCCATGGCGCGCATTATGACGGTGCTCGCTTTTGTGCGCCCTGGTGACCTGTATGGCCAACCCATCGATATCAACGTGCCGGAATACGGCATGAAGCTATTGAATTTGCAGCTCGAGGACGCGGCCGGCACCGTCGCAACCGTCGAGTCCAACAACTAAGAGGAGAGACAATGAGCAAACTCGTCGAGGGCATTAAGGACCGTATGGTCGCTGCCGCGCGTGAGGCTGCGCCCGCCGTGGTGGATGCCGCGCAGAAGGCCGCGACCGCAGCTGCCGAGAAAGTTGCCGAGGCAGTTGCCGATGCCAAGAACGCGGCAGGGGAGACGTCCGTCGCTAGCGAGCCCGCCACCGCCGCTGAGCCCCTAGCCGCCACCGCCGCCCACGCCCCTGAAGGCGCGATCTTCAACCCCGAGAACGCTCGTGGCAACCTGCACCTGGGCATCGACGTGGGCTCCACCACCGTTAAGCTCGCCGTGCTCAACGACGACAACCAGATTGTCTACGCCAAGTACCAGCGTCACCACACCGACGTCCGCGCTTGCGCCCGCGACTTGTTCGAGGGTGCCGCGACCGTGCTGCCGACGGCCCAAATGACCTGCGCCATCACCGGCTCAGGCGGCCTGCTGCTGTCCCAATGGCTCGACCTGGAGTTTGTTCAGGAGGTCATCGCCAGCAAGCGTGCCGTCGAGACCCTTATCCCGGCCACCGATGTCGCCATCGAGCTGGGCGGCGAGGACGCCAAGATCATCTACTTTGATAACGGCATCGAGCAGCGCATGAACGGCACCTGCGCCGGCGGTACGGGCGCGTTCATCGACCAGATGGCAACCCTGCTGCACACCGATGCCAGCGGCCTTAACGAACTCGCGGCCAACGCCACCACCATCTATCCCATCGCCAGCCGCTGCGGCGTCTTTGCCAAGACCGACGTCCAACCGCTGCTCAACGAAGGCGCCCGCCCCGAGGACGTGGCCGCCTCCATCTTCCAGGCCGTCGTGACCCAGACCATTTCGGGCCTGGCGTGTGGCCGTCCCATCCGCGGCAACGTTGCCTTCCTGGGCGGCCCGCTGCAGTACCTCTCCGAGCTGCGCCATCGCTTCTACCTCACGCTCAACCTGGACGAGGAGCACCGCATTGTGCCCCAAAACGCCCACCTGTTTGTGGCGAGCGGCGCCGCCATGGCGCATGAGTCCAACAAGCTCAGCACGTTCCCGCAGCTCATCGAGGCTATCGATGCCCTGGGTGACACACAGGGTGCCGAGGTCGAGCGCCTGGATCCGCTCTTTGCCACCGACGAGGATTTTGCCGAGTTCAAGACTCGCCACGACACCGAGGTCGTCCCCAAGGGTAAGCTCGACGGCTACACCGGCCGCGTGTTCATCGGTATCGACGCCGGTTCCACCACCATGAAGGCCGCGCTCGTGGGCGAGGACGGCCAGCTGTTGCACACCTGGTACGGCAACAACAACGGTGACATCCTGGGCACGGCCAAGGTCATCATGGCCGATTTCTACAACCACATCCCCGCCGGCTGCACCATCGGCCACGTGACCACCACGGGCTACGGCGAGGCACTGCTCATCGAGGCCCTCAAGGCCGATTCCGGCGAGATCGAGACCGTCGCGCACCTGCGCGGCGCCAAGGCATTCCTGCCCGGCGTCGAGTTTATCCTGGACATTGGCGGCCAGGACATGAAGTGTCTGCGCGTCAAGGACGGCGTCATCGAGCACATCATGCTCAACGAGGCTTGCTCGTCGGGCTGCGGCAGCTTTATCGAGAGTTTCGCCGTGTCTATGAACATGGACGTGCGCGCGTTCGCCGATGCCGCCATCCATGCTAAGGCTCCCGTCGACCTGGGCAGCCGCTGCACGGTCTTTATGAACTCGCGCGTCAAGCAGGCGCAAAAGGAAGGCGCCACGGTGGGCGACATCGCGGCCGGCCTGTCCTATTCCGTCATCAAGAACGCCCTGTTCAAGGTCATTAAGCTGCGCGACCCCAAGGAGATCGGCAGCCAGGTGATCGTCCAGGGCGGCACCTTTATGTCCGATGCTACGCTGCGTGCGTTTGAGCAGCTCACCGGCGTTCATGCCGTACGTCCCGACATCGCCGGCTGCATGGGCGCCTACGGTGCGGCCCTGCTCGCCCGCGATCGCGCCGGCGCCGACGGCACTTCGACCATCCTCTCGGCCGAGGACATCGCGCACCTTACCGTGACGCAAAAGCATGTCCGTTGCGGCCGTTGCTCTAACAACTGCCAGCTTACCGTCAACGATTTTGGCGGCGGCAGGCGCTTCATTACCGGCAACCGCTGCGAGAAGGGCGCCGGCCACAAAAAGCAGAAGACTGAGGCCCCCAACCTTTTCAAAAAGAAAAACGAGCTGCTCTTTAACCGCGAGATCCTGAGTCCCGACGAGGCCCCGCGCGGCACCGTGGGTATCCCGCGCGCACTCAACATGTACGAAAACTACCCCTTCTGGCACGCGTTCTTTACGCGCCTGGGCTTTAGCGTGCAGCTGTCCGACCAGTCGAGCAAAAAGACCTACCAGGCGGGCATCGAGTCCATGCCGTCCGAGAGCGTGTGCTACCCGGCAAAGATGAGCCACGGCCATGTGATGAACCTCATCGACCGCGATGTCGACTTCATCTGGATGCCGTGCGTGCGCTGGGAGCGCAAGGAGGATCCGACGGCTGGCAACTGTTACAACTGCCCCATCGTCATGAGCTACCCCACAGCGCTGGCGCTCAACATCGACGAGATTCGCGAACAGAACATCGAGTTCCTGTATCCGTTTGTGCCGTATCACGATAAGACCGAGCTTAAGCGCCGTCTGTACCAGGTGCTCGCCGTCGACCGTGTGGCCGATGCGCAAGCCGGTCGCGGTCGCGTGCGCGGTCCCAAGATCACGCGCTCCGAGGTCGATGCCGCCGTCAACGCTGCTTTTGAGGCCGATGCGCGTTTCCACGAGGATATCCAGACCATGGGCGAGGAGGCTCTTAAGTGGGTCGAGGACCATGGCGGTCACGGCATCGTGCTCGCCGGTCGCCCCTACCATAACGACCCCGAGATCAACCACGCCCTGCCCGAACTTATCTCGAGCTTTGGCTTTGCGGTCTTTACCGAGGATTCGCTTGCGCATCTGGTAAAGCCCGAGCGTCCGATTCGCGTCGTCGACCAGTGGATGTACCACAGCCGCCTGTACGCCGTCGCCCGTTTTGTGACGATGCGCAACGACCTGGACCTGATCCAGCTCAATTCCTTCGGCTGCGGCCTGGACGCTCTGACCACCGATCAGGTGCAGGAGATTCTGGAAGCCAGCGGCAAGATCTACACCGTGCTTAAGATCGACGAGGTGTCTAACCTGGGTGCCGCGCGCATCCGCATCCGCTCGCTCATGGCAGCGCTCAAGGACCAGGAGGCCGAGCGCCTGGCCGATGCCACGGCCGCGGGCGAGGCCTACGAGCAAGGCGATGCCGCGCCGGTGGCGCCCTCCACGGATGCCCCCGCGTTCGCGAGCCGCAAGTACACGTTCGAGGCCCAGCGTGAGAGTGCTTCGACCGCATGGCCCAAGGTGCCCTTCACCGAGCAGATGCGCGAGGAGGGCTACACCATCCTATGCCCGCAGATGGCACCGATCCACTTTGACCTGGTCAAAGAGGTATTCCGCGGTGCTGGCTACAACTTGGAGCTGCTGCCCTCGACCGACCACGATGCCGTCGAGGCTGGCCTGCGCTACGTGAACAATGACATTTGCTATCCGTCGATCCTGGTGACGGGCCAGATTATGGAGGCCATCGAGAGCGGTCGGTACGACCTGTCCAAGACGGCCGTGGTTGTCAGCCAGACCGGCGGCGGCTGCCGTGCCACCAACTACATCGCACTCATCCGCAAGGCCCTGCGCGAGAGCGGCCACCCCGAGATCCCGGTGATCTCGCTTTCGGCCGTGGCGCTCGGTGAGGACAACCCCGGCTTTAAGATTACGCCGGCACTGCTTAAGCAGGCAGTCTACGCAGTGCTCTTTGGTGACGTCATGATGCAGATGCTCTATCGTTGCCGCCCGTACGAGGCCACGCCCGGTGCCGCCAACGCACTCTACGAGGAGTACATGGCGCGCGCCCGCAAGCTGGCGCCTAAGTTCAACAGGCACAACTACACCAAGTTGTGCCGCGAGGCCATCCGCGCGTTCGACACCATGCCGCTTGTGGGCGAGGGTACCAAGCCGCGCGTGGGCGTGGTTGGCGAGATCCTGGTCAAGTTCCATCCCACGGCCAACAACCACGTGGTCGATGTCATTGAGCGCGAGGGCTGCGAGGCCGTGGTACCGGGCCTGCTCGACTTCTTCCTGTACTCCATGAGCAACGCCGAGCTTCAAAAAGACGAGCTGGGAAGCTCTGCCACGGCGCGCGCTAGCATGCAGGCGCTCATTAAGCTGGTGGACTGGATGCGCACGCCGGTGGAGGAAATGCTCGAAAAGTCCCGCCGCTTCGAGGCGCCCGAGCGCATTGGCACCATGGCGGACAAGGCTCGTACGGTGCTTTCGGTGTGCAACAACATGGGCGAAGGCTGGCTGCTCACGGCCGAGATGCTCGACCTGATCGACCACGGTGCGCCCAACATCATCTGCACGCAGCCCTTCGCGTGCCTGCCCAACCACGTAGTGGGTAAGGCCGTGATCAAGGAGCTGCGCCGTCAGCATCCCGAGAGCAACATCGTCGCGGTGGACTACGACCCCGGCGCGTCCGAGGTCAACCAGCTCAACCGCATTAAGCTCATGATCAGCGTGGCCAAGGAAAACATGCGCGCCGGCAAGGGCTTTAAGCTCGAGAAGGTGGCGCCGCTCGCGATGGATGAGGTCACCGGCCAGATGCGTGCCCACGATGGCTGCGTGAGCTGCGGCTCGGTCGACGAGAGTGCCGTGGCGTCGGTCGCTGAGCGCCTGGGACGCGGCATTAAGAAGTAGTTGGCCTGCTATGTGCTAGATATGAGACAAACGGGTGGTAGCCGTACCGGCTACCACCCGTTTTTGCTGGATATATGTTGCGTAAATGACCTTGCTACAGCCTTCTGTGGGCTTGCCCGATTTTTGGGCCGGCTCGGGCTTTGAGGACAAGTTACTGCAAGCCCAGGGCGATTTTTCGCTCAACGCGGGCCAGCACAGCGTTGCCTATCTGCCAAACGACGAGACGACCGCTACGGTCTGCCCATCGCCACCTACGAGATGGAAGCCGAAAAGTATATCTACCGCGTGTACAAGTACGAGCTGTAGGGCTGCGCTTAGGTTTGACCAATGGAGTATGAAAACACGCCGCTCGCCGATACCCCTTCCGCGAGTGGCAGCCATATGGTTTGATAAAAGAAGCATATAGTTGTCGCCAGCCTGCTGGCGACGTTCTACCTGATATCGGAGGTTCCAGGTATGTTTCGCGCTCCGTTAAACAACTATCGGTTGGGCTAACATGGGTCGCCGTGCTATTTCGATAACCCTTGCAGTGGTCTGCCTGGCTGTGCTCCTGGGCGCTACAGGGCTGTTTGCTATAAGCCGAGAAACGTCTTATATGCAGGAATGCGCTTCCGAAGGGTTTGCCATTGACGGTTACTATCGGGACGACAAGACGAGTCTGGAAACCCTGGCCTTTCTTGAAGAGGATAACCATCGGTGGCAATTGGTCGACAAAGACGGCAGCTGCGTTGACGGGCAGTTTAAGCGTACGAACGATCCCAATATCCTGGTATTAAAGAAGGAAAACGGCGAAGAATTCGGCACGGTTCACGTTGCGTATATATCGCGCCGACGCAATCAGGGGCAGATTTACCTAATTAGAAATACTAAGGTGACCCGATTTTATCTTGTGAGCACCGATCCGGCGTTTACGGTGGAGTCTGGCGATGTCGATGCGGACGTCTGATTCATGGCAATAAAGCAGCGAGCGGGGCGCGAGTGTGAGCTGCACCCCGTTATTTGCCCGCGTCCGTATCGCGTCTGCGCCTCGTCGTAACTTGTGTCTGTGCGAGCATTCATCCCGCGCCGGCATCACTTCACGTCAAATTCCACGCGATCGAGCTCGGGCACATTGAGGTCGATGAGCTTGCGGGCGACGTGGCGGTCGCGTGCCCCGAGCGCCTCGCTTGTCGTCACATGGGCGACAACCTCGCGCTCGACGATGCCCTCCTCGTCGCCTTCGGTGGCCGAGGTCTCGACGGCGACGGTGTAGTCCTTAAAGCCTGGCAGCACCGCCGCAAGCTCGCGCGTGGTTTCGGTGACGCCGTAGCCGTCCTGCACGCCGGCCTGCGCCGAGCCAATGGAACCCGCCGTCATAACGATGCAGGGGATGGCAAAGATTACCGTGCCCACGATGATGCGGCGGCGCACCTTGCGCGATAGCTCGTCGACCTCGGCATTTTCCTCGGCAGTCACAATACCGTCGCCGTTCAGGTCGCGCTTGAGCGGCACGCGCAAAAGAAGCAGAACGGCTTCGGCCGCGAGTGCGATAAAGACCACGTTGATGCCAAACTCGTAGAGCGCCGAGAGAAACAATGACCCGCTTGCGATGGCGATGCCATAGCCCGCCGCGCACAGGGGCGGCATGAGTGCGGTCGCCACAGCCACCCCGGCGATGAGCGTGGCGGGTTCCTGGTCGCGCGAGTTGCCCAGGCCGCCCGCAAAGCCGCCCGCGAGCGCGACGGCAAGGTCCCACACGGTCGGTGTCGAATTGTCGATGATGGCGGCCGTGGTGGTGCCAAGGGGCGAGAGCTTAAAGTACAACGTGGACGTGACCAGGCAAAAGACCATCTGCAGCGCGAGGCCGGCGACGGCCTCAAGGGTGATCTCGCGGTCGAGCGTGGCGATGCCGTATGCCATGGCAAGGACCGAGCCCATGAGCGGGCAGATGAGCATGGCGCCTACAATGGCGATATCCGAGTCGATATCGAGGCCGATGCTCGCGATCAACATGGCAATGATCAAGATGCATAAGTGTGAGCCAGTCAGGCGCGCCCCGTTTACAAAGCGCTTGCGAATCACGTGATAGGGCGCGCGTCCCTCGCGAATGTTGAATGCCCGCTTTAGAAAGCGGCTTGCGTTCTCCATGGCCTCGCTGTGGGCGGGGCGGATGCCATGGCGCCGATGATGGCGCTCGCGCAGTCGCTTGAGCTGTTGTTTATCGAGTTCCATGTCCACCTCGTATTGCCGTAGGAACGCGGGTGCGTTCGCAGCATGTACTCTACACCGTGACGGGCGGGGCGGTCATCTTGACATGGAACTTAGGCGAGCAGGCAAAGGAAGACACGCCACATACAAGTACTGCCGAGGGTTTCGGCAGATACAAAAAGCGCGGGGCCGGATGGTCTCCGACCCCGCGCTCTGCACGGGTGCGTTGTTGTTTGGTTTAGCCCAGCAGGCTCAGGCCAACAGAGACAAACGCCAGGATAACGCCGACGATGGACTCGCCACCGAGCAGGCCGCTGGCGACAACCAGGCCCTGCTCCTGGAAGGCGGCATCCTTGGCGGTCTTCTCCTCGTCCGAAAGACCGGCGTTGGCATCGCGGTGGGCTGCCCACTTGTCGTAGGCGAGCTTGACGCAGGAGCCCAGGAAGGCCGTGAGCGACATGTAGAACGGCAGGTACACGCCCAGGCCGATCATCATGGCCGGAATGCCGAGCCAGTACATGACGATGCCGGCGATAAAGCCGCCCGCAAACCACGGCACGCTCGGGATGCCCGAGACCATGGTGGCGACCACGCTTGCCTGTGCGGCCACAAAACTCTTGTCGGGGCCAAAGGCGTCCGGACCATAGGCGGTGACGAGCGCGACCATGACGGCGGCGGCGACCAGGGCGCCCACGATGCCGCCAATGGCCTGGCCGACCCACTGCGCGCGCGGGTTGGTGCCCAGCACGGCGCCGGCCTTGAAGTCGTTCATGACGTCGCCCGCAAGGCCGCACGCCACGGCCACGATGCCGGCGATAAAGAACAGCTTGACCTGAGCGAGCTGCGCGAAGGCGGCAACGATGAGCATGACGATGAGGCCGAAGATCTCCATGGGGTCGATGCCCGTCTGGCCGCAGCTCTGCGCGCTCATGATGGTGGTGACAAAGGTGAACAGCGTGACGATGACGGCCGGAACGGGGCCAAGGTCGAGCACGATGGCGATGATCACGGCGATGGCGGCAGCGCCCAGGCCGATGATACCGGCGTCGAGTTTAAGGGAGCCCGAGATGAGCGACTGCTCGTCGGTGTCGGTGGAGCTGTCGGCGGCGAGGCCGCGGACGATACCGGCGGCCTGCGGAAGGATGTCCTTGAGGACGACGGCGACGCCAAAGCCCATCATGAGGCCCATACCCAGGGACTTGACGATGCCCTGTGCGGTCATAACGTCAAACAGACCGGCAGCGGTGCCGCCGACGATGATGCCAAAATTGCCCAGCAGCGCGCCGGCAAACCAGAACGCGACGGGGGCGAAGCCCACCAAAAAGCCGATGGACAGCAACATGGGCGAGTTGTAGATGGCAAAGGTCACGCCGGGGATATTGAGCGTGCACAGCATGCTGGGCACAATGCCCAGAGCGTCGCGCAGCACGCTGTAGATGCCGGCGATGGCCATGGAGCCAAAGAGCTGCTTGCCGGTCTTGCCGCCGGCCTCGGTCGCGCGCAGGGTCTGAGCTGCGGCGTTGCCGGTGGGGAACTCAAGCGCGGCGTCCACGATAAAGTGACGGTGGATGAGTGCCGTGGCCAGCAGGCCTAGGATAGTGCCGGCGAGTGCCACGATAAACATGTCGAGCCAACTGATCTGGTCGGCATAGCCCAGCATCCAGGCGCCCGGGATGGTAAACGCCAGACCGCCAGCGACCATGGCGCCTGCGGACATGATGGTGTGGGTGACGTTGGCCTCGTTGAGGCTGGCGTTGCCCATGAGCTTCAGGAAGAACAGCGAAATGACGGCAGCGAAAATGATCGGCCAGGGGAGGGCGCCCATCTTGAGGGCGGTGTAGGCCGAGCTTGCCGTGATGATCACGCAGCCAAGGACGCCGATGACGACGCCGCGCAGCGTGAGTTGCCCGCGCATCGAAGCGCGGTTCGAGGGATTGCTCATATAAAACTCCTTTGCGTATATCCGCTTCCCCCGGGAGCGCCGTTACGGATACGGCGCGGGAAGTCGGGTTACCAAGGGCCGCCGCGTGAGCTCGCAAACGACCGCGCACCAGTATAGCCGCAAGCTAGTCATTTTGGGATGACTGGTTTAGGTAGGCGATATACTGCTGGGCAGACGAAAGGAGCGCCGACGATGCTTAATGGGTGCGCATATATATTGACGGTCGACGTGGGCAACACGTTCATTCGCTTTGGCCTGTTTGCAGAGGATTCGGCCGCGGCGCAGGAATGTCCGCTTGCGACGTGCGAGATCACCACGCCGTCGAGCATCACGGCAGACGAGGCGCGCATGCGTCTCGTGCAGGTCATGGCCGCACTGGCGGCCGATGCGGGCATGCCGGGCGCGCTTGTGTCCACGGCTGCTGTGCTGAGCTGCGTGGTCCCGGCGCTCGAGCGCCCGTGGAAGGCGGCACTTTCCCGTACCTGCACGGGGCGCGTGCTCACGGTGGGGCCGGGACTTAAGACCGGCATGCCCGTGCACTACGATGACCCGGCCGAGATCGGTCCCGACCGCATCGCCGACGCCGTGGCTGCCCGCGCCGTCTACGGCTCGCCGTGCATTGTGATCGACCTGGGCACGACGACCAATATCGAGGTCATCGACGCACACGGCACCTTTGTCGGCGGCGTTATCGCGCCGGGGCTGGCGCTCGGCGCCCGTTCGCTCTCGGCCGCTGCGGCGCGCCTGCCCCAGGTTGAGCCCTCGGCGCCGACACACGTCATCGGCCGCAACACGCGCGAGGCCATGCGTTCGGGCGTGGTTCTGGGCGAGGTAGCCCGTATCGACGGCATGCTCGACATGGTGCTTGCCGAGATGCGTGCGACCAAGGCCGCGGGGGAGGGCGATGTGCCCATCGTCATTACCGGCGACGATGCGGAGGCGCTTGCGGCGCTGGTCGGCCATAACCTGACGGTCGACGATGCGCTGACGCTGCGGGGCCTCGCCGAGCTCTACCACATCAACCAAAAGCCCCGCCGCGCGTAGCGATGGGGGCAATGGGACAAAAACGTCTCCACCTTCCACCTGCTACAATGGGTCAAACTATTGCGATTTCGGAGGTGTCTGCCGTGTCGGACGATCTTCATCAAACCGCGTCGGGCAAGCGCCGCGACGTTATTAGCTGGGATGAGTTCTTTATGAGCGTGGCCATTGCCGCGCAGCGCCGCAGTAAGGACCCTAACACGCAGGTGGGAGCGTGTATCGCCAGCACTAACCACCGCATCCTTTCGGTGGGTTACAACGGTACGCCCTCGGCGCTCAACGATGACTTTTTCCCGTGGGGTACGAGCGACGACCCGCTGCAGGACAAGCACAACTACGTGGTCCATGCCGAGGCCAACGCCGTGCTCAACTACCGTGGCTCGCTCAAGGACCTCGAGGGTTCCACAGTCTACGTCACGCTATTCCCGTGCCACGACTGTGCCAAGATCCTGGCGCAGGTAGGTGTAGGCGAGGTCGTCTACCTGGACAATAAGTATGCCGATACCGATGACGGCCGTATCAGCCGCCGCATTCTCGACTCCTGCGGCATCAGCTACCGCCAGGTCATCGTCGATGTTCAGATTGGTACCGGGGGACAAGCTCAGCAGTAATATGCGTTGTCGCTATCTGGCGACGAACGCAGCTCAAAGAGCCCCGTCCCAAATTGACTACTCGTGAAAGTCGCGTCTGCGCGCATGGACGGCTCGTGAGCGGGTACATGGCTGTAGTAACATAGCTTCTGTCCGCGGGCGTGCCCGCGTTATTGTGAGAAAGGAGCCCCTGTGGCTGTTAACGAAGAGCTGCTTAAGAAGGTTCTTGAAGAGATCCGCCCCAACCTGCAGGCCGATGGCGGCGATATGGAGTATGTGGGCGTCGACGACGAGGGCGTCGTCAAGCTGGAGCTGCAGGGCGCCTGTGCCGGCTGCCCCATGAGCTCGCTAACCCTTTCCATGGGCATCGAGCGCATCCTGAAGGAGCACGTGCCCGGCGTTACCCGCGTTGAGCAGGTCAATGCTTCCGGCGAGGCCGAGGACCTGTACGACGAGTACGCACCGTTCTAAGATGCGAAAGCTGCGGACGGTACGCTCCGCATAGACGTTACGCCCAAATATGCGGCTGCGAGCGTAAGGCCCGCGGCCGCATTTGTATGTAGGGAGCAGGGGATCGATATGCTCAACGACCTCTACCATATGCTTGATCCCGTCGCGATCTCGGCGGGCCCCATCACCATCTACTGGTACGGTCTGGCCTACGTGGTCGGCGCTTTGCTCACGGCGGTCGTTATGTACCGCACGCAACGTCGTTGGGGCTTCGACATTACGATTGATGACCTGACGAGCGTCGTGGTCGGCGCGGTCTTTGGCCTTATTATCGGCGCGCGCCTGTTTTACGTCGTCTTTTACGGTGATGGCTACTATTGGACCCATCCGCTCGAAATCTTTGCCACCAACGAGGGCGGCATGAGCTTCCACGGCGGCCTGGTGGGCGGCATCTTGGGCGGCATCATCGTGTGCCGCATGTATAAGCTCGACGCCTGGACCATCGCCGACCTTGCTGTGATCGGTGCTCCGCTGGCGCTGTGCCTGGGACGTTGCGCCAACTTCGTGAACGGTGAGCTGTGGGGTAAGCCGACCGATCTGCCCTGGGGTGTGGTCTTTGGCGGCACCGCGGGCGATATGCCGCGCCATCCCTCCCAGCTCTACGAGGCGTTTCTTGAGGGCGTCGTGCTCTTCTGTATTTTGCAGGTGCTCAGCCGCAAAAAGCCGCTACTGCCCCAGGGTACGTTTATGGGCGTGTTCGTGATGGGGTACGGCATCGTCCGCTTTCTCGTTGAGTTCGTGCGCGTGCCCGATGCCCAGCTGGGTTATCTGTTGGGCGGCGTCATCACCATGGGCCAGCTGCTGAGTTTGCCGCTCGTGATCGCCGGTCTGGCGCTCATCATCTTCGCCCGACACCGCAATCGCCCCCAGCGCATCTACCTCGACGCCTAACCAGGACCACCACAAAGGGGACAGGCACCTTTGTGGTGGTCTTGCCGAGTTTGATAGGTTTCTAGAAAGGCTTTCGGACTGTGAAGGATTCCGACCTCTCCACAACGGCTGCGCGCGACGCTGCCCGCATCGTCTGGTTTAAGCGCTACCCCGCCAAGCAGACGCTCATCGCATTTTTGCTCGCGCTGTTGGCGACCACGGCGTTTTCCATCGATCCCGCCCCGGTGTCGAGCAACGCAGTCTTGGCAATTGACCCTAAAGCCTCGGGCATGCTGTACGTGTGCTACGAGGTGCTCCTCTCGTTTGCCGGCCATACCGACGCGGTCATGCTGCTTGCGCTTGCCTGCCTGATCACGCTGCCGTTTCGCTACGTATTCTTTGGCCGCGGCGACGCCTGGCGTCCCTCGGTGATCCTTCCGTCGCTGTTCTTTGCCGTCTGCATGGTGTTTGGCCGCAGCTACGACCTCACCGATTCGGCCGAGATCGTGCTCGGCGACAAGGCCCGCATTATCTGTGCCTGGATAGGCGGTGCGGGCTGGATGCTCTTGGCGGTCGTTGCCTTCTATCTGGCTTTTGAGTGTCTAGATTGGCTGAGCTCTCGGCGCATTCCGTTTTCTGAAGCGCACTTTGGCCGCGTATGGCGTGTGGCTCACGCCGTGCTCTCGGTCCATCCCTTTGCCGGGCCCTTCCTGGTGCTTATGGTCGTCTGGGCGCCCACGCTCATCGCTTCGCTGCCCGGCCTTTTTATGGGAGATACGGGTGCGCAGATTCGCCAGTGGTTCAACTACCCCAACGGCACGAGTGACTACCTGCGTCTGCTCAATCCCAATGTGCTGCTCAACGGACATCACCCCGTGGTGCATACGGCTATCATCGGTTCGTGCGTCCAGCTGGGGCTTTCACTGTTCAACAGCGCCAACGCAGGTCTTGCCATTTACACCTGCGTTCAGTTCGTCATTACGGCCGCCTGCATGGCCTATTCCATCTCGTCGTTGCGCAAACTGGGCGTGAGCCTGCCGGTTCGCGGTGCGATCCTGCTGTTCTTTGCGTTTATGCCGATGTTCTCTAACTACGCGGCGTTGCTCACCAAGGACGTGCTCTTTGCCGACGCGTTCTTGGTGCTGCTGGTACAGACCGTCAAGCTCGTGGCATGTGGCTTGCCCCGTCGTGATGCCAATGTCGAGCGAGCGGGCGAGAAAGCCCCCGTGCTCTTTGCGCGCCACGACTGGCTGCTGCTCGCTCTGGGCTCCATGGGTTCCACGTTCCTGCGCAACGGCGGCCTGGTGTTTCCCCTGGCGGCATGCGTAATCGCGGCGGCGTTTTGCGTATGGGACGTGCATGTGGCTCGTCGTGCAGCCAAGCAGACTGGTGCTGCGCCTTCAGGCGCCATCCCGCGTTTCCGCTGGGTTGGCGTTCTCGCGGTGCTCGCGCTCTGCCTTGCCTCTAATATGTACTTCACCAAGGTCTTTATGCCGGCGCACGATATCACGCCTGGTTCCAAGCGCGAAATCCTCTCGATTCCGTTCCAGCAGACGGCTCGTTTCGTCCAAAAGCACGACGGCCTCAACTCGGGCGTCAACCCCACGGTTAAGGAGGACGGCACCATCGTGGAGGCTCCTTGCGACGGTTCGGTGACCGACGAAGAGCGTGCCGTGATCGATCGCGTACTCAAGTACGAGAACCTGGGCCGCCGCTACAACCCCGACAAGTCCGATGCCGTCAAGAACTGCTTTAACGAGTACGCCTCGCAGGAGGACATCGATGCCTATTTTGAGGTGTGGGCCCAGATGTTCAAAAAGGATCCCGAGTGCTATATCTCGGCGCTCATCAATAACTACTACGGTTATTTTTATCCGAGCGCCCGCGACGCATGGGTCTACAGCACGGCGCGCAGTGCCGAGATCATGGCTCGCCCCGACAATCTCAAGTACTTTGACTTCCATCCGGTCGACAGCAAGGTCGTGCGGTGGTGCGACCACCTGATTAACCTGTATCGCGTGGCGGTACAGCGCATCCCGTTTATCTCACTTACCATGAGCTCTGCAACCTACGTGTGGATCATGATTGCCGTGGTGGTCTACCTGTTGCGTCGTCATTCGTGGAGGGCGCTTGCCATTTGGGTGCCGCTTTTGGGCGTGCTCGCCGTGTGCCTGATCGGTCCTTGCAACGGCTCCACCTATATGCGCTACCTGTACCCGGTCATCGCCTGCATGCCCTTTGCCATCGGCGCCACCATAGCCCGCAGCGACCTTCTCTGGAACTAGCCAAACCGGTGCGAAGGGGGCAGGTTGCTTTGCGTAGAAGGGTTGCGTCATCACGACGCCTTCATTTTGGGGTTTATCTCGCAGGCCAGTAGGTATATCATAACGACGTTTGTTTATATTGCCCGAGCATCTGCGCTGGGCTTTAGGTCGAAACCGATAGGAGACACGTATGTCCGGACACTCTAAGTGGGCCACAACCAAGCATCGTAAGGGCGCGCAGGACGCCAAGCGTTCCGCCCTCTTCTCCAAGCTGAGCCGCAACATCACCGTTGCTGCCCGTCTCGGCGGCGACCCGCTGCCCGAGAACAACGCCAGCCTCGCCGCTGCCGTTGCTAAGGCCAAGGCTCAGTCCATGCCCAAGGACAAGATCAAGTCCGCTATCGACAAGGCCTTCGGTTCGGGTGCCGACGCCGCCGTCTACGAGAACATCGTGTACGAGGGCTACGGTCCCGCCGGTGTCGCCGTCTACGTTGACTGCCTGACCGATAACCGCAACCGCACCGCCGCTGATGTCCGTTCCGCCTTCTCCCACGCTGGTGGTAACCTGGGCACCTCGGGCTCCGTTGCCTTCCAGTTTGAGCGCAAGGGCCAGATCGTCGTCGCCAAGGAGATCCTGGACGAAAACGCCAAGAAGGAGACCATGATCGCCAACGGTGCTGCCGGTGACGAGGATGAGTTCATGATGGCTATCGCCGAGGCCGGTGGCGAGGACTACGAGGACGCCGGCGAGGAGTGGATTGTCTGGACTGCTGCTAACGACGTCATGGCTGTCTCCAAGGCACTCGAGGAGCAGGGCATCCAGGTCAAGGGCTCCGAGACCACCATGGTTCCGACCACCCCGACCGAGGTCTCCGGTACCGACGCCAAGAAGGTTCAGCGCCTCATCGACCGTCTTGAGGAGCTCGACGATGTCCAGGACGTCTACAGCACCATGGACATGACCGACGAGGTCATCGCTGCCCTCGAGGAGGAGTAGCGCCAGCACGGATTGAGCCGTGCATATCTGGGCATAATGAAGCGAGCATGCAAGCCTCGTGGAATAGATGAGCCGGATCCGCGTGCATGAGGCACCGGACCCGGCTCTTTTATAATGATGCGAATCGTTTTGCATTCTGAGGATCGAGATTTGAAGGGAGCGCCGCATGCGCGTGCTCAAACGAGCCCTGGCGATCGTGTATCTTGCCGCCGCCGTCGTGGCGCTGGGCACATTAGTCTGCCAGTTTTGGGGACCATATACCTATCGCTTTATGCTGCTGATGCGCGACCCCATGCCGCGCATTGTCGTGACGGCATGCGGCGGAGTTGTGGCGATCGGCGTGCTGGTAAGCTTCTTTCGCCTGATGTTTGCTCGTCGCGAGCCGTCCTGTGTGCATCCGGCGGGGGAGCGCAATATCGAAGTCACCCTTGCGGCGCTTTCTTCGTGTGCTAGGGCTGCTGCCGAGCGCGACGACCGCGTGATGGTCGAGCATGTCGAGGCCCGCGTCCAAGGCCCCGACGATTCGCACGTCCGATTTAAGGTCGAGGCTATCGCGCTTGACGATAAGGACGTGGCATCTCTGGCTACTGCGATGCAGCAGCGCATCGAAGAAGCTTGCGACACCATGCTCGGCACGCCGGGTACGACCACGCGCGTCCGTTTTTTGCCGTCCAAGACTACCGTCCAGACCGTGGAGGTTTCCGGTGAGTGATACCAATCAAGATAAGACCGCTCGTACGCCGCGCCTGACGATTGACCAGAGCGCCGTGCCGGCAGGCGAGGCCGTCGATCCCAAGGTGGAGGGTACCGAGTCGCATGACGCGGTCGCCGATGATTTTGATGAGGCCATGGGTCTCATCAAGGGCACGGGGGCAGCCATCTGGAGCTATGCCGTCCGTCATCCCAACACCACGCTTGGAGCCGTCGCTGGTTTTGTGCTCGCCGTGCTGGTGCTCACGCTCGGCCTGTGGGATACGCTCGTCATCGCTTTCTTTGTGCTGATCGGCGCCGTGATTGGCCAGATCCGCGACGGCGAGAACGGGATCGTCAACTTCTTCGGCCGTCTGTTTAGCGGTCGCTAGCATGTATTCGACCGCCGCGTGTGCGGTGGGCATAAGGAGGAACCATGGCTTTTAACACGAAGGTCGATGTGGCCGATACCGAGCTCGAGGCGGACGAGACCGTCGTCGCCGAGGCCGAGGACGTAACGCTCGAGGACGAGGCGCTCGTCGAGGCCGAACCCGCCGACGATGCGGACGAGGATGATGAGGAAGCGGACGAGTCCGAGGATTCGCTGACCTATTCCAACGGTGTGATCGAGAAGATCGTCGCCATGGCCACCCGCGAGGTACCGCACGTCCTGGGCATGAAGGGCAACCTCATGCACTTTGTGCAGGAGCAGTTCGGTGCCGAGAATCTGACCAAGGGCGTGACGGTCGAGGTCACCGATGACAACCGTGTGGTCGTCAACATTTCCGTCATTATCGAGTACGGCGCCTACGCGCCCGCGATTTTCGACGACGTTAAGGCGCGCGTGACCGAGCGTCTGGCTGCGATGACCGGCCTTGAGGTGGCAGGCGTCAACCTGCGCATCGAGGATGTCATCACCCCCGAGGAGTACGAGCACCGCACCAACCAGCACGAGTAACCTACCAAAAAGGGATGTTTATTTTGGCAGGTTTTATCTGCGAAAACGTCAAACGGCCGGTCGCACGGATGTATGTGCGGCCGGCCGTTATTTGTATGCCCCCGATGTAGGCATACCGCTCGTCTAACTAGGGGTTGCAATCGTCGCGTTCCGCGTTACCCTAATGGGCGCATTGTTTCCAAATTGTTAACGAGGGGTTGCCGTAATGGCTGACGAGCACGAAACAGAAAGCCAGGCATGGGCGATTGAGGCTGCCGCGGCAGAGGCGGCATCGCGAGCTGCCGAGGAGGTACATCGTCCTCCCGTGGTGCCGATGGAGCGCGTGGTCGATCGCACCGATATCGAGCGCGGCGAGCGTGCCGGCCAAAAGCGCAGCCAAGAGCCGGGCCTCCCGCGCTTTTTTGCCGAGCTCAATCTGGGCCTGATTCTTACGGCCTTTGCCATCGTTGCGTTTAAAACCCCTAATCACTTTGCTTTTGGCGGCACCTCGGGCGTGTCGGTCATTCTGTCCACGCTGTTCCCGACCCTGCCCGTCGGCGTCTTTATGTGGATTATCAACGCGATTCTCGTCGTTTTGGGCTTTATCTTTTTGGAGCGCAAGGCAATCCTGTGGAGCGTCTTCGCCTCGTTTGCGCTTTCGGCCTACGTCTCGCTGTTTGAGCTCTTCATTCCGACCGATGTCTCGATGACGGGCGATATGTGGCTCGACCTGTGCTTTGCCGTCATCTTGCCGGCGCTCGGCAGCGCTATTGTCTTTGACATCGGCGCCTCGACGGGTGGCACGGACATTCTTGCCATGATTCTCAAGCGCCGCACCACGCTCGAGATTGGCCGCGCCCTGCTGCTGGTCGATATCGGTATCGTGACCATCGCGGCCTTCTTGTACGGCCCGCGTGTCGGTCTGTATTGCGTGCTCGGCCTGTTTGCCAAGACGCTTGTGGTCGACAAAGCCATTGAGAGCATTCACCTGCGCAAAGTCTGCACGGTCATTTGTTCCGAGCCCCTTAAGGTCGAGGAGTTTATCGTCAAGCATCTCAACCGCACGGCGACCATCAGCCGCGGCTACGGTGCCTTCTCGGGCAAGTGTGTGACGGTGATCATGAGCGTGCTGAGCCGTCGCGAGGCCGTGCAACTGCGCCGCTATGCGCGCGAAGTCGATCCAGGTGCCTTTATCACGATCGTCGACAGCTCCGAGATCGTCGGCAAGGGCTTCCGCGGAACGAACTAGCGCGGACACACTCATCAAACAATCGAAAAGCGCCTCGCGCGTTGCAAATACGTCATCTAAGAGTATTTGTCCTCACATTGGGTGATAATGATGCCAAAGACATCGTTTGCGATCCAGGTGATTCGCTCTAGATACGAAGGGATGATTTCGATGTTCTGTTCGCAGTGTGGCGCTCCTATGGGCGATAACGACAAGTTCTGCGGTGCGTGCGGTGCTCCTAATGCTGGTGCTGCAGCTTCCACCCCTCAGGGTCAACCTCAGCAATTTGTCCCTCAGCCTCCCATGAACGCGTCCAAGGGCTGTGTGGCTCAGGCGTTTGAGGATATGACCAAGACTCCGGGCGTGCTGCAGCGCGTGTGCCAGATTGCTTTTTTGCCGGCGCTTATCTGTGTCGTGTCGGTACTCGTGTTGTTTATTCCCGTTATTGGCGGTATTGCAGCTGCCATCGGCTTTTTGGCTGCCTACGTGGCGAGCGTGTGCGGTTCGGGCTTTGGCATCGAGTGGGGTCGTGATCTGTCGCTTAAGATCGATGACGGCATGGAGCGTCCGTTGATGCGTTCCACGTCGTTTGGCCTCGGAGTCTTTTCGAGCGTTATTTCGGTCGCGCTCGAGGTTATCGCTGCCATTCCCGTGATCGGTGTAGCGCTTTCGCTGGTGGAGGGCGTGGTAATTGGCGCTGCGGGCTCGTATTCTTATTACGGCTCTTATGCGCTCGAGGCTGCGCTGTTTGGCTCGCTTGGCTTGCTCGTTCTGGCTATGATTGTCACGGCGGTCCTGGGGGTCTTCTTTAAGATGTTCGCCGACATTGCCGTGATGCATTTTGCGGTGACCGGTCGCGTCGAGAGCGCGTTTTCGCTCGATAAGGTCTGGGCGGCCTTTAAGAACAACAAGACCAAGCTGTTCTGCGCTTCGTGGCTTCCCGAGTTTTTGACTGGCCTGGTCGCCAACGTTGTCACATGGATCTTGACGGTTGTCTTTGGCGCCATTGCCTCTGTTGGTATGTATAGTTACTACTATCGTCCTACGGTTATTGAGGCGCTTGTTACCGGCGGTGGCATCACACTCGTGCTGTTCCTGGTGCTGGTCGCTTTTGTCACCGTATTTCTTACGGTCTTTGGCAAGATGCTCAAGCACCGTGCCGTTGGCTATTGGGTTGCACGTTATGCAAGCGAGTGGGCCGACGAGGACAAGGACGACGTCCTGACTTTTGTATTGCCCTTCGAGAAGAAGTCCGCTCCCTCGGGTTACAGCGCTCCGGATGTCGCGCCTGAGCCCGAGCCCAAGCCTGAGCCGGCACCTGCACCCGCGCCCGAGCCTGAACCTGAGCCTGAGCCTGAGCCTGAGCCTGAGCCGGCACCTGCACCTGCACCTGAGTCGGCGTCCGAGCCAAGCTCCGACGAGGAACCTCAGGACGAGTAGCCATGCCGTCTGCCATTTGGGGACGGGGTAGAAATAGTAGAAATAGCGCTTGAAGAATGAGCGGGGGCGGACGTGTCGAAACGTCCGCCCCCGCTCTGCTTTAGCCAGGCTGTTATGGATGGGTGTGACGACTACTCGTCGTGCTTCTCCTCGCGGCGTGCAGCAGCGCGGGCTTCGTGGATGCCCTTGATCGCGGCATGGCGAGCCGTTCGGGCATCATGGATGGCGTCGCGAGCCTCGGCGGTCGTCGCCTTGGCAGAGCGCAACTTGGCGGCCAGATCGGGGTTGGTTTCGGCGACCGCGGTAATCGCGGGGCCGTCGAGCTCCTCTTGCGTGGGCTCGGCCAAAAAGTCGATAGCATACTGGGCGGCCACCATGGAGCCCTTTGCCAGCACGGTCTCGTCAATCTTGTAAAAGCAGGAATGCTGGGCGTACGTGGCGCCAATCTTGGGGTTGCGCGTACCTACAAAGGCGAGCACGCCCGGTACGCGGCGCAGGTACTCCGAAAAATCCTCGCCCGAAAGCGTGCCACGGTAATGGCCTTGACCGGCGGGGCCCAAGCACTTGATTACGGCCTGACGGCAGCGCTCGCTCGAGGCGGCGTCGTTTTCGACCTTGTAGTTGGCGATGGTGTAGTCGGTGAGCTCTGCCTCGGCGCCCAAGGCGGCCGCGGTATGCTCCACGATGCGGCGCATAAGCTCCGGCATTTCCTCGTGGGTCGAATCTCCGTAGGTGCGCACCGTGCCGGCGAGGTAGGCCGTGCCGGCGATAACGTTGCGCGCGGTGCCGCCGTGCAGCTCGCCGACGGTGATGACAGCCGGCTCGTATGGGCTGATCTCGCGCGAAACGATGGTCTGCAGAGCGTTGACGATTTCGGCGGCAACCATAACGGCGTCGTGGCCGCGTTGGGGCATGGCGCCATGGCACGAGGTGCCGCGGACATCAATGCGGAACCAGTCGGTATTGGCCATGCGCGGACCGGGCTCGCAGCTTACGGTGCCGGCGTCAACCTCGCTCCAGATATGCGCGGCGTAGGCACCATCGACGCCGTCGAGCACGCCCGTGCCGATCATGAGCTTGGCGCCCTGGCCGTTTTCCTCACTGGGCTGGAAGACGATGCGGACTTCGCCGTGGATGTCGTCGGTCATATGGCGCAGGATTTGCAGCGTGCCGAGCATCATGGCGATGTGGCAGTCATGGCCGCAGGCGTGCATGCAGCCCTCGTTGACGCTGGCAAACTCCTCGCCGGTCTGCTCGGTGACGGGCAGGGCGTCGATGTCGGCGCGCAGCAGGATGCGGCGGCGCGGCGTGCCGTCCTCGTGGTAGGCATCCGACGCGGTACCGCGAAGCGTTGCCACCAAGCCGGTCTTGAGCGGACGCTCGTAGGGGATATTCATGGCGTCGAGCTGGTTGGCGATGTCGGAGGTCGTGCGCTCCTCGGCGAGGCTCAGCTCCGGGTGCTTATGGAAGTGGCGGCGCTGCTTGATGATATAGGGTTCAAACTCGGTAGCGATATCTTTGATGGCTGCGGTGACGTCGTCAGCCGCGCGAGCCTCGGTCGCCGCCATAATCTGCTGTGCCTTGGTCTTCGTCATGGTCGATTTGCTCCTTGCTGGGTTGATCGCAAAATCGTACAGGCTCTCTTCAGTATGCCACCTGCCGCTAGGGCTGGTAAAGTTGCCGTTTGCCGCTTGGGGTTTTGTTACAAGGGCGGGGGAGTACACTCGGGGGTGTTGAATTTCCTGCCAGAGATGGGGATGCCCATGCAACATATCGATCGGATTATCCGCTCCAAGAACGTCTTTACCGCGCAAGACGGCATCGATACCGCCCGCGAGCTGGCGATTGCCATCGCAGGCGACCGTATCGTCGCAGTCGGTGCGCCCGATGACGTGATTGCCGCCGCGCCTGCCGCTACGCCGGTTATCGACTACGGCGAGCAGTTTGTCTGCCCAGGTTTCCATGACGCTCATCTGCACTTCTTCCATACCTCGGTCGGCTCCTCGCCGTACATGCTCATGGATATGGGCACGTCCGAGACTGCGCTGGTGCAGCACGCGCTCGAGTTTTCCAAGGACCTGCCCGATGACGCTTGGGTTGTGACGCAGGGCTGGCGCGACTACCGTTGGGACCCGCCCGAGCATCCTACCAAGGCGTCGCTCGATGCGGCATTCCCCGATCGTCCCTGCGTTATGTATTCGGGCGACGGGCATACGCTTTGGCTCAACAGCCGCGCACTCGAGGCGCTCGGCGTCACACGCGACAGCGAGCCGCCAGCGGGCGGCAGCTACGACAAGGATGCAAACGGCGAGCTCACGGGCATTGCTCACGAGGCGGCTGCCATGCAGCTGCTACCGCGCTGCCTTGAGTGGCTGGGCGAGGATCGCATCGCAAGCGCTTACGCCGATCAAATGAGGCGGATGGCCGAGCAGGGCATCACCTCGATATGCGATATGTCGCTCATGCCCATGCCGGGCTGCGACTTTATCCGCGACGATGTCTACGACAAGCTGCAGGCCGCCGGCAAGTTGGGCATCCGCGCCCATTTGTTTCCCACGCTGCTGGATGACCAATCGCGCTTGGAAGAGCTACAGACCCGCTACGCGAACAACGCGCTGCTCTCGGCGCCAGGCTTTAAACAGTTCTTCGACGGCGTGTCGAGCGAGCATACCGCATACCTCACTGAGCCCTATACCAACCCGCGCTTCCCGGGCGACCAGGGCCGTCTGACGGTCCCCGTCGAGCGCATGCGCAAGTTGGTTCTGGCGGCAGCCGAGCGTGGCCACACCGTGCGCATCCACGTTATCGGCGACGGTGCCATCCATGCTGCGCTCGATATCTTTGAGGAGGCGGCAGAGCTGTACGGCCTGCCCCAGCACGGTCATAACACGCTCGAGCATCTGGAGAACCTCTTGCCCGAGGATATCGATCGCCTGCGCAAGCTCAACGTGGTCGCCTCGAGCCAGCCCTGCCACATCACGCTCGATCCGGGTGGCCCAGAGCGCGACCTTGGCCTGGAGCGAAGCCGAATCATGTGGCCGTTCGCAACCTATAAGCAGCGCGGCATCCGCCAAGCCTTCGGTACTGACAGCCCTATCACGCCCGTTACCAGCATGAACGTGCTCTACACGGCCATCACGCGCCAGGACCCCAAAAGCCACTGGCCCGAGGGCGGCTGGTTGCCGAGCGAGCGCATCGATGCGGCAACGGCTCTGCGCAACTACACCCTGGGCAGCGCCTATGCAGCGGGCGACGAGCAAAACCTCGGCAGCCTGGAACCCGGCAAATACGCCGACCTGGTAGTCCTGGACCAAAACCCACTCACCATCGGCCCCCAAGAACTCCAAGCCACCAAAGTCCAAGCCACCTACCTAGCCGGCAACCTGATCTACGAGCGCTAAGTATTCATGTCTTACCGTTTAACGCGGCTCGGGCAGCTTATTTTGGGATGGCGCTCGAGCCGCGTTTGCGTTTCGGTGAGGATCCGCCATGTGCGTCCCTGCTCTGTTGGATTTGGGCGCGGGGTTGAGGTGCTGCTCCGTGCGTTCAATTTGGACATCAGCAGTGAAACCTCATGGTGTTTTGCATACTTCCAGTTGCAGATTGCATAAAAAAGCTGAGATGTTCTTTCCGGCCCTGATGTACCCCCGCCTGGGCCGTGCAAAAAACGGAGTATTCAGCACCGCGAGCTCTGCCGGTGCCGCTGCGGCTGAGTAACGTTACGGAGATTGACGTCATTTTGGGCTCCGGTACGGCGCGAAGTACGCCCATTTGTCCCAACGGGGTCTGCCCACCGACCAAAACCGCCCGCTGAAGGCGTTCTTGGGACCAATAAGGTATGTCCGGCACGTATGCAGCCGTCCTGGTCTGCTGAATACTCCCAAAAATGCACGGTGCTCCCCAGGGGACCCGTGCGCACAGCGAAAACCATGCACATGTCGCTATCCGCATCGCCATTTTTCTGCACTGACTTTTCTGAATGCCGGGCCCGAATTAGTTAACCTGCCTCCCGTGTGGCTCCGGCGGGGCGGGGCATAAGGTTCATCGCGAGTTCCGCACGAGCCGAAGGCCACTTAATGTGGCCTTCGTGCGAGCAGGACTGCCCGAGCAGGAAACCTTATGCCCCGCCCCGCCGGAGCCACACGGGAGCCACCGCTAAGTTATCCCCCGGCATTCAGAAAATCTAAGTGCCAAAAAATAAGATTTTTTGACTCCGTGTTGTATAACCCGCCATTCGTGGGTACCATTCAACGCGTACGCAAACAAAAAGGGTTAATTCGCGTGGTATAACCGCGCGGCCCAAAAAGGAGGAGACAAGCATGTCGTCTTTGAAGCCGCTTGCAGATCGTGTTCTGGTCAAGCCCGATGAGGCCGAGCAGAAGACCGCTTCTGGTCTGTATATCGCCAGCAACGCTCAGGAGAAGCCGCAGCGCGGCACCATCGTTGCCGTTGGCGCCGGCAAGGTCAACGACAAGGGTGAGCGCATCCCCATGGACGTCAAGGTCGGTGACGTTGTCATCTACGGTAAGTTCGGTGGCAACGAGGTCAAGGTCGACGGCGAGAAGTATCTGCTGATGCGCGCCGACGACATCTACGCCGTCGTTGAAGCCTAGTCTCGTCAGAATCTCTGATTCGTCTTTGAACGCGCCCGCCGCATAGGACTCGGAAGCGGCGACGCGAGTCACATTTCTTTTGGAGGATTACCTACCATGGCAAAGAACATTACGTTCAACACCGATGCCCGCGCTAAGCTTGCCAAGGGCGTCAACACTCTGGCCGACGCCGTTACCGTCACCATGGGCCCCAAGGGCCGCTACGTTGCGCTGCAGCGCACGTTCGGTGCTCCGACCATCACCAACGACGGCGTTTCCGTCGCCAAGGAGATCGAGCTCGAGGACAACATCGAGAACATGGGTGCTCAGCTGGTGAAGGAGGTCGCCACCAAGACCAACGACACCGTGGGTGACGGCACCACCACCGCAACCCTGCTCGCCCAGGCCATCGTCAACGACGGTCTGCGCAACGTCGCCGCTGGCGCCAACCCGCTGGCCATCCGTCGCGGCATCGACAAGGCCGTCAACGCCGCCGTCGCCGAGATGAAGAAGCAGGCCAAGCCGGTCGAGACCAAGGAGCAGATTGCTTCCGTCGGTACCATCTCCGCCGGTGACCCCGAGGTCGGCGAGAAGATCGCCGAGGCCATGGAGGTCGTGGGCAAGGACGGCGTCATCACCGTCGAGGATTCCCAGACGTTCGACATCACCATCGACACCGTCGAGGGCATGCAGTTCGACAAGGGCTATGTCTCCGCTTACTTCGTCACGGACAACGACCGCATGGAGGCCGTGATGAAGGATCCGTACATCCTCATCACCGACCAGAAGATTTCCAGCGTCCAGGACATCATGCCTGTTCTCGAGGCTGTCCAGCGCGCTGGCCGTGGCCTGCTCATCATCGCTGAGGACATCGACGGCGAGGCTCTGCCCACCCTCGTCCTCAACAAGATCCGCGGCGCCCTCAACGTCTGCGCCGTCAAGGCTCCGGGCTACGGCGATCGCCGCAAGCGCATCCTCGAGGACATCGCCGTCCTCACCGGTGGTCAGGCTGCTCTGGACGAGCTGGGCGTGAAGGTCGCTGACATCACCGCCGATATGCTCGGTACCGCTAAGTCCGTTACCATCTCTAAGGACAACACCGTCGTCGTCGGCGGCGCTGGCTCCAAGGAGGCCATCGACGCCCGCATCGCTCAGATTAAGGGCGAGATGGAGAACACCACCTCTGACTTCGACCGCGAGAAGCTCCAGGAGCGCTTGGCCAAGCTCTCCGGTGGCGTTGCCGTCATCAAGGTCGGCGCTGCTACCGAGTCCGAGCTCAAGGAGATCAAGCACCGCGTCGAGGATGCCCTGCAGGCTACCCGCGCCGCTGTCGAGGAGGGCATCGTCGCCGGCGGCGGTGTCGCCTTCATGGACGCTGCTCCTGCGCTCGATGCTGTTGAGATCGACGACCCCGAGGAGAAGATCGGCGTCGATATCGTCAAGAAGGCTCTGACCGCTCCGGTCGCCACCATCGCCAAGAACGCTGGCTTTGAGGGCGCTGTCGTGGTCGACAAGGTTGCCGAGCTGCCCGCCGGCCAGGGTCTCAACTCTGCCAACGGCGAGTGGGGCGACATGATCGAGATGGGCGTCCTCGACCCCGTCAAGGTCAGCCGCGTCACCCTGCAGAACGCTGCTTCTGTCGCCAGCCTGATCCTCATCACCGAGGCCACCGTCTCCGATGTGCCCAAGAACACTCAGCTTGAGGACGCTATCGCTGCTGCCACCGCTGGTCAGCAGGGCGGCGGTATGTACTAAGGCCGACAAGGTCTAGAACTCCCACCGGGAATCCGGGGGCGTGACGGGGCTTCTCTCCGGAACGTCCTCGGACATGCAAAGAGGCTCCGCATCGCGCTTCGCGCTGCGGAGCCTCTTTGCGTCCTGCGGAATGTTCCGGAGAGAAACCCCCGTCACGCCCTGCGGATTCCCTGCGTTTACGGCCTTGAGGTCGGCGTGGGCGGAGGACGTGGTTGATGGGGAATGATTTCCGCTTTGTCAGGTAATCAGACTAAAGCGCTTTGAAGAAATCCATCTATATCGTCATCTACGAGGATGCTCCTGCCGGCGATTGCGGCCGGTGCGCACGCCCCTCCTATGTTCACGCAGGCGTACGCCGCGCGGCCGTTTTGTGCCACGGCGTTCCAGAAGGGGTATTTGATGATGACGGGCGTGTTGTCCCCGACGCCCAGCTCTAGGTACAGGATGCGGTCGCCGGAGTGCGCCTCGCAGAATGCGCGGTAGCGGGCGGCCGCCTCGTGCCATCCGCGGTCCTCGCAGAAAGAGCCATCGATGCGCAGGTTGGGAACCATGGGCGCCCCGCAGCGCGGACAGCGGGGAACGAGCTCGCTCGGCACCCGCTGGTCTTTCTGGAGCTCCGCCATCTCGCGGACCTGCCGCTCGTTGTCGTATGTCTCGCCGGAGCAGTTGCGGCTGCATTGGGACAGGCCGTAGTCCCCCTGCGTGTAGAACAGCCGCGCCTTGTCGAACCCCGCCAGCTGGAACTGGTGGTCGACATTGGTGGTGAGGACGAAGTAGTCCCGCCCTTCGAGGATGTGCAGGAGGTCGAGGTAGGGCTTGCCGACCCCCGCCTCGTAGCGGTTGAGCAGGATGGCTCCTCCTTGGGTGCATCCAAGGAGGAGCCCCTCAGAAGCGCCCCAAGGGGCGCTTTTTGTGTATATAAAGGCAAAAGGGATATTCAATGAAAACCCTGGCTGATCTGTGGTCCTCGTTTATTTCGGCTGGCCATATTACAGATTCTCGCTGACCTTGCGCAGCAAAGGCAAAACGCTCCGTAGTCGTTGCGTCGTATCTACAACGATTTGATAATCGTTGTACAATCGTTGCAACGATTTAGGGATAGGAGCGGCTATGCAGAGAGAAACTGATGACCTGGAATACAAATCCGAAATCAACAGGGGCTTTTTGAAGACGGTGAGCGCGTTCGCCAATTTCAACGGCGGTCGCATAGTGTTCGGTGTTGACGACGATGGCGCTGTGGTGGGACTCGATAACCCTAAGCAGGCATGCCTAGACATCGAGAACAGGATCAACGACTCGATTTCGCCGCGTCCGTCGTTTCTTCTTGAGATAGGAGAAAATGGAAGAACGGTCGAGCTTTCGGTAGAGGAGGGGCTTGATAAACCCTATTTGAGCGGCGGTAAGGCCTACAGAAGGTCGGACTCCGCAACGGTCGAGGTGGACGGCGTGGAGCTGAAACGTCTCATACTGGAAGGGCAGAACCTCAGCTTCGATGCGCTGCCCGCCCGTTCTGGCGACCTTGAATTCACCGTTTTGGGAAAGAGGCTGTCAAGTGCTTTGGGCGTCAATGCTCTGACGAACGACGTCATGAGGACACTCGGCCTGCTCGACGGAGACGCGTTTACCAATGCTGCGGCGTTGCTCGCCGACGAGAATGCGTTCTCAGGAATTGACATGGCTAAGTTCGGGGCGGACCACGATACTATTCTTGATAGGGAAACCGTAAAGGGCGTTTCTGTGATCGCTCAGTTCGACCGCGCGATAGCGTTTTTCGAAAGGTATTGCGAGTACGAGGTCATTGAGGGCGCAGACAGGGTGTCGGTGGAAAGGATTCCGAAAAAAGCCTTCCGCGAGGCCATTGCGAATGCCCTCGCGCATCGCACCTGGGATGTGGACGCATGCGTAAGGATCTCGCTTTCAGATGACGATGCGGAGATCGTCTCACCGGGAGGGTTGGTTCCGGGAATGACGAAAGAAGCGTACCTCGAGGGTCGTTTCTCCCTGCTCAGGAACCCAGTGCTTGCCGAGAGCATGTTCCGCGCGGGGCTCATTGAGAAGTTTGGGACGGGCGTGCGCCGTATAAGGCGTGCGTACGAGGGCACCGGTTCTTCACCGAGTTTCGAGGTGGGCGACGGCTACATCTCCGTCAAACTCCCCTTCGTCGATAGACGATGCGCGCTGACGGACGAGGAACGGCTGGTGCTCGATGCCATTCCGGAGAACAGGCTCGTGTCGCGCTCGACCGTGTCGGAGGTGACCGGATACGAGAAGACGAAGACGGTGCGTCAGCTGAACTCCCTTGTGGGCAAGGGCTACCTAAGGCAAGAGGGGGAAGGCCGCGGAAGAAGATATGCTCGTGCAGATTAAGGCTTCAGGCTGCGAGTGGGAGCAAGTTCGTCCTTAAAAATGTTCCGACAATCATTTTTACGTCCCTTTTTTGTGTCAAATAGATTTGCTCACCCAGCGGCTCGTCCCAAATGCCCGGCGAGGATGCGCGCAATCCATTCCGCGCCGTAATGGCTCCGATTGAAAAAGTCGGAGCCATTCCTTTATGCAGAGGGACCATCGCGCGTTGGACAAAAACCACCACGAAAGTGACAGGCGCCTTTGTGGTGGTATTTGTCCCGAGGCGAATCGACGCGGGAAACAAGCGGCAGTTTCTAGAATAGATGTATGAACATGCTGGCGTTAACATTGGCTGTTCGGGAATTGACTATCTAGTTTGTAGGTCATCCTTGCAGGTAAACGAGCGACCACTCACAGCCAAATATCGACCGTTCACAGATTGAGTGAGTTAAAACAAAATGTTGTACAAATAACAACATAGTGTCATTTTTCTATATTTGCCAACAATTCTACCTGCGGTTTTTTAAAACCTGAAAAATCGAATAACACTGCATAATTTGAATAATTGTCAAGTAAAAAGACTCTGCTCCAAGAAATTGAAAGAATTTGGTTTTTTGTTGTTTAAACAAAGAGTAATAATATGCATATCTTGCGCGAGCAATTATAGGTTGCGCGCTCAAGGTTGATTCGTGAAAGAGCAAGATCGCGGTCTCTTGGGGAGGAGGCATCGATGACGGCAAATTCAGATAAATCTAAGCAGGACAATAAGGCGGCACATCGTGTGCTGGCAGGTGTTTTGTGCGGAGCTTCCGTTTTGAGCCTGGTACTGTCGCTCGTTATGCCTCCGATCTCGCAGGCCATCGCCAACGAAACCCAGACAGTTTCTACCGAGGAAACTCG
Organism: Collinsella sp.; assembly: GCA_046979165.1. Lineage (GTDB taxonomy): Bacteria > Actinomycetota > Coriobacteriia > Coriobacteriales > Coriobacteriaceae > Collinsella. The sequence goes on along the minus strand of JBKWJT010000001.1, from coordinate 1,162,337 downwards.
AATGGGGGTGTTCCTATAGTTTTGTCAACTGGGAAATGCTGCCCGCGCGACTGAATCGCGGCATGCTGACGCCAGGCCATTCGGCCGGTGGGCTCCAATCTGTTCGGTGCGCTTCGGCTAGGCGGCGTAAGGCACCCTGTCCCGCATGACCGCGTAGATGACCTTCAGCCTCTTTCGCGCCAGCGCCTTGAGCGCCTTGCCGTGCGACATGCCCCGCTCCCGGCACCTGGTGTAGTAGTCGCCCCATCTCCCCTCTGTCCGGGTAAGGCAGTTACATGAGAATATGAGCAGGTTCTTCAGCCTCTTGTTGCCTTGGCGCGATGCCGTCACCGAGGAGATCGAGGTTCCCGACTGGCGGTTGCGCGGCGCCAGGCCGCAGTACGACGCGAGCCTGTCGTGACTGGGGAAGTCTTCGATGTCGATGGAGATCGCAAGCTCGGAAGCGGTTTTGGGCCCGATACCCGGCACCGTCAGGAGGCATCGGTAGGTATCGTCGCCCTCGAGCAGGGCGGAGATCTCCGCCGTGATCGCCTCGATCTCCGCCGAGTTCTCGGATATCCTGCGCGCGAGCAGCTTCACCGCCCGGTCCTCGGCGGCGACGACCGACGCATCCGGCCTTGTCGAGGAGGCTGTCGAGCGGACGAGGGCCTCGATCTTGCCGCGCGCCGCCCCGCGCGTGAGCGCCGCCGCCCTGCGGGGCCCGGCGTCGGCCACCGACCAGGCCCCGCCGAGGGATGCCATGAGCCTCAGCTGGGGCCCGTCGGACAGGTCGACCAGAGCCTCGAAGGCGGGGCACGATTCCAGCAGGATGCTGCGCAGCCGGTTCTTGTTCCTAGTGTTCTCGCAGGTCAGGAAGTTCCTCTGGGCGGCCAGCGCCCTCGCCGCCGCGATCGTCGGGCCTGGGTCTCCGACCGGCAGGAGCGCGTCGGGGATGCCAAGCGCCGTCTTCGCGATGACCATCGCGTCTCGCTCGTCGGTCTTGGCGTCGCCGGCGAAGAGCCTGGCGGCCCCGTGCGCCGCGAGTCCCGGCAGGTACGCCGCCGACATCCCGGCCGCCCTGGCGCGGGCGAGCGCGAGGGCGCCTATGTTGCGCGACTGGTCGACGACCACGAGCGCGTCGGGGAAGCGGCCGAACAGCGAGTCCAGGTCTCCCTCCCTGTTCGCGACGGGGGCGCTCAGCAGCACTTCGCCGTCTCGGGTCGCGACACATGCCCAGTGGGACGATTTCCCGACATCGAGCCCGATGACGGCTTCCGGCATTCTAGTTGGTGCCACGGTGGTATCCTCCAATCGGTAGGCCGATCGGAACCCCTCCCCGCGACACCCACATTACCTGGCCGTGGCGCTTGCGCCCGGCAGTTTCCTATCAGTCGTCCGGAGCGGCGAGCGCCCCCGGTGGCAACACCCCCCGGGCCCTCTACGGGGCAGGGGCAGACGGCCATCCGGAGGCGCCCGATCGGCGGCCCCTCGGGGCTTGCCCGTATCGTAGGCAATGCGCCGAATGCTCGCCATCGAATTTTATCGATAGCCTATTTCAGACTGTAATGGGCTCCTCAAGTGAGTCCGCTGCTGTAGGTATCACCAGCGAGGATGCCGAAAACCAGAATAGCAACGAGACCGATGGCGGCGAGGCTGGCTCTTCAAATAGTGCTGAGCAGGCTCAGAGTGCGGATGCGGCTTCAGCGGGAGCGACGGCCACCGTGAAGCCGGGAATTCACGTTCCCACGTCTATCGGTATCGGTACGAATATCAATGTCTCCACCCCCGATCCCGGCGTGGCCACCTACGTCGGCCGCGACATGTACATCGGTGGTAAACCGAGCAACACTAGTACTCTTGATGCGAGCAACGCCCCCACCGGCTCATATGCCGCTGAGGCGGAGGGCCTTACCGTGGTCCGTGGCAAGCTTGCCATGAATCCTATCAAGGGGAGTTGGAGCGGCCATGGCTTCCGTTTCGGCACCGTTGGTTTTGGCTCGCAGTTTCGTCCCAGTGCGGGAAGCACGGTGCTTGCGGTCGCCGGAATCGACAGCGCGATCACCCGCATGAGCGTTGGTTACAGCGGGGACACGCCGCAGGCGACTACCGTTGGCGCGTGGACCAAGGGTGCCTGGGTCGGCAAGGCGACAACGGGTGACTCCGCTGGCTATGACTACACCGCGCAGATTGCAGGCCCCATTACCTATTGGAATACTGACAAAGAGCGCCAGTCTGTTGTAAAGACGCAGGGCAACCGGTCTGACGATGGCCTGTTCTCGAACAGCGATAATGGCGCGAGCATCATGTCGCACATCAACGGTAAGGACTATACCAATTACCTGGAGTCCGAAGTAAAGGCGAAGATCTCCACGCCCCTCGCAAGGCTTAAGCCCACCGGGAGTTACACGGTCGGTGTTGCTGAGCCGACTAAGCAGAATTCCAAATACATGATTACAAAGTACAACAAAACGGAGCAGTACGGCCTCACGTTCAGCGACTCTACCAAGACCTTTGAGCGCAAGACGAACTATACCGACGTTAACGGCAACAACGTTTCCGGCGAGGTGGCCCTTGTCAACAACGAGAAGCTCATCACGTTTACCGGAGATGCGGACGAAAACGGTAACGGTTCTCCGCTACAGGTCTTCAACCTCAAGGCGTCCGATCTTACCAACTCCATTGGCGACAAGACCTACCGTGGCGTGGACTTCAGCTTCATGAATATACCTGAGGACGCTTCCGTGGTCGTCAACATCATCGATGATGAGAGCAAGTCTGAGACTCCGGTTGAGTTCAACACCGGCTGGCGCTTCTGGTGGAACGGTACGGAAATCTCCCGCGGGTACGAGGAGGGTGACACCGACGACGCTAAGAACCTCAGGGCTCAGTACTCCACTGCCGCCCAAAGCATCCTGTGGAATTTCGCAACGGCCCCCCAGGTCACCATCCGCGGTGGTATGGCCCTTGAGGGCAATAAAAAGCTTGATTCTAACGCGGACGGGAAGTGGACCGACGACGACCCAGCGGCCGCCATGTTGGGCAGCATCGTTGTGCCCAACGGTAGCTTCGAGGATCACGTGACCACTAACGGCCGCGTGTACGTGGGCGGCGACTTTGAGATGTACAACCCTACGGAAGCGTGGAATTTCAGCTTCGAGGGTAGCTCGGCTTCCGTCATCGACATGGACCAGGAGCGTCATAACTTCCCGTGGTCCGGGTCGTATACACCGGACGGTTCCTCCATTGCATGGAGCAAGGTTGACGCTGCGGATGGTACTATGCTGCTCCCTGGTTCCTCGTGGGCGATATACGGCACTGTCGAAGATGCCAAGAACGGAGCGAAATCCATCGTTACGGTAACGGATGGCGGTGCCAACGATTACGCTTCTACTGATGGCGAGCTTCAGTTCAACTATTTGAACCAGAAGGCCGATCCGAGTAAGGAGATCTCGAGTTCTAATCCGGCATTCATCTATTACATCAAAGAGGTGACGGCGCCGAAGGGTTACCAGGTTTCGGACAAGATCTACTACGCCACTATGGACAATGCTGGTGAGACGGTTAACTATATCCAGGGCTATGTGGATACGGACGGAACGCAGCATCCGTTCGACTCTTCTAACCCCACGGGTGCCATCCCCAACGCCAAGATTACCGGTACGGTGTCTTGGACCAAGGTTGAGGACGGAGATGCGAAGTTCGCTCCTTTGGCTGGTTCCGAGTGGAAGCTTGCGAAACTGGGTGCCGATGGCTCGACCGAGGCGCAGTCCTGGACCGTGAGTGACCAATCGGCTCCGAGCGGCACCACGTGGAAAGACATCGACCCCACACCTGGCAAGTTCACGCTCGAGGGCCTGCTGCCGGGCACGTACAGGCTTGTTGAGACCCAAGCTCCGCTTGGCTACAACTTGAACACTGCGGTTTATAAGTTCACGGTGTCCAATGAAGACGGTTCCACTACGTGGACCGAGGACAAAAAGCCGACTTTCGACGAGGGCGGCAACGCGTACATCTCCGATTCTCTCGCCACCACGTCCGTGACGATCCCGGTGACCAAATCTGTTCGCAATACGGATTGGCCGAAGGACGACAAAGGCAGCTATGTGCCGTTCGAGTTCAGCATTGAGGCTACGGGTGACTATGCAGCCAAAGCCCCCGAGCCCAAAGAGCCCAAGATTTCTGTTGCCCCAGAGGCAGGGGAGACGGACGCCGCTAAGCTCAACAACATCACGGCGGCCTTTGGCACCATGACGTTCAACAAGTCGCACCTGTCCGATACAGCCGGCACGGCGGGTGATTACGCCAAGACCTACACCTACACGGTGAAGGAGGTCGCGCCTACCACCGGCACCATCGACAAGTTCCGCTACTCCAAGGCCGAGTACCAGGTGGCCGTCACGGTGAAGGCTTACATGGACAAGACGACCGGCAAGTACTCCGGCCTCACAACCTCCACCACGGTCACGCAGGTGAAGGACGACATGGGCAACGCCCTGGGTGAGAAGGGGCAGGGCGTCGAGGTTCAACCCTCCGCCGCCGCGCCCGACGCCATCCCCGCTTCCACCTTCACCAACGTGAAAGTCCTCACGGACCTCCCGCTCACCGGCGCGGGGTGGACCGAAAACTCCATGCTCCTCGTGGGCGCCGGTCTCATGCTTCTGGGCGGCATCGCCGCGGGAGCGTATTGGTTCGCTACAAAGCGCCGCCAGGACGACCCGTCCGATGGCGCAGGTAGATAGATGTTTATGAATGTCGGGCTCATTTCTGAAAGGGGAATCATGAACCGATTCGTACAAAAGCTGATCGCCGGCGCCGCCGCCGTAGCGATCGCCGTAACCGGCCTGTTGGGTGGAGCGCCTGTGGCCAAGGCTACGGACGTCACGGCGACCACGCAGGGAACCATCAAAATCAGCAACGTTGCCGGCGACACCGAAACGCATGAGCTGAACGGTTGGAAGCTCGCGTCGTTAAAGAACGTGTCTTCCGCCGATGGCAAGCTGAACTTCCTCATCGATACTAACAATGACATGGTTTCGGTCATCGAGGATTCCATGACTGAAGCCCAGCGTGCTGGTTACAAGGCTGACGCTAACTACTACACCGAGAACGGTACCGACAACAACCCGATCGGCTGGCTTGTTGCCAACAGCTTCAAGGGCAAGGGCAGTACTGCTGAGACGTCCGATCCGTGGGGTGGAGATTCGTCAGCGCTGCGCACGTTCGCCACGACGCTTTCGAATAAGCTCGCCAAGGCCGACGCACCCACTGCTACTAAGACTGATTTTATGAGCGGCGATAACACCTGCGACCAGGGTCTGTGGCTCTTGAAGGATGTTTCTGACAAACCCACGACCCAGTCCATCCCCATAATCGTCGCAACTGCGCTTAACGAATACCCTGACGAGACGGCCGATTGGGGCGTCGTCACGCTGAAGATGAACGTGCCGACCATTGATAAGAAGATCGCTGAGACTGCTACCGGCACCGTTGCAGATAATGGCTACAATGCAGACGCCCGCATCGGCGACGTGGTCAAGTATAAGCTCAGCTCTGTTATCCCGAGCTACACCGGCTATGACATCGCCCAACCTCCCCGTGTGTTCAAGCTTATCGATACCGCATCCAAGGGTCTGACGGTTGACGCGAGTTCTGTGAAGTCCGTTAAACTCACCAAGGGCGAAAAAACTGTTACCCTGACCAGTAACGACTATGCCGTTTTTTGTGACCCCTACGCCCTTGTCGAGGGTCAGGAAGGCTACAGCGCCGAGTATGTTGGCGGCAAGGTGACCACCATCGACCTGTCCAACTACGTTAACAAGGCAGCTGGCTCTACCTCCTCTACCGCCGGCATTCTCGAGGGCGCAACTGTGACCGTCGAGTTTGAGGCCACTGTCAACAAGGACGCGGTCATCGCTTCAGTGGGTAACCCCAACTCCGTTGAGCTTCAGTACTCTCGCACTCCTGATAACGAGTCCACCAAGATTACTGGCCCCGAGGTTCGCGTTTATACCTACGAGTTCGGCATCCTGAAGACCGACATGGCTGGCAACGTCATCCATTCTAGCGAAGCTCTTAAGGGCGCTCAGTTCGCTATCGCTCGTGTGAACACTGCTACTAACGTCAAGACCTTCCTGAAGAGGGATGCCGCGACTGGTGCTTGGTCTGAGCTCACCGAGGCCACGCCCGCTAAGGACGGTAACGAGGCCACCGGTGTGTTCACCACCGGTCCAGACGGCAAGATTACGATGTCCGGCCTGCCTGCGGGTACCTACTACGTCGAGGAGATCAAGGCTCCGACTGGGTACACCAACATCGGCCTGCCTAACTTTACCTTCACCATTGCTTCCGCCATTGATGCCAACACTAAAGCCGCGACCGTGACCTACACCAAGGCCACCAACAGCGACGACCGCATCGCTTTCGACACCACCACCGCTTCCCAGGCCAACGTGAAGAACGCCAAGAACCTCACCGAGCTGCCTATGACCGGTGACCTGGGCATCAAGGTCTTCGTCACTGTGGGTGTGCTGCTCATGGCTGCTGGCGCCGCGTTCGCCCTGAGTGCACGTATGCGCGCCTAATCCCTTCGTTTGCTGACGCGGCGAGCGGGCGATCGTCGTCTCCTATCAGCGCCCGCGCGCCGCGTTGCCATATTCCTCTTTCGTCGTACCCCGTCGCGCCTAGACCCGCGGCGGGGCGCAGCGCATTGAGCCGTAACCGCTCGTGCACCGCGCGTTCTCGCGCCGCGCCCACATCCCACCCACACCCCCGGAGGTGAACCACATGGAGGCAATCAAGCCCGTATCGACGATGCGCACGCCGAGCGGCGGTTCGAACCCGGCTTCCCCCAGCCGATGCAAACCGCCCCTCGTCCTGCGCCTGCTTTCCCTTCTGTGCTTTGCCGCCGGCTTTGCCATCGTGGCCACGCCCCTCGTCCTGCGCGCTATGTCCCAGGCTGAGCAAACGGCCGCCGTTACCGCCGCTGCCAACACGGTGGACGGCTGGCCCTATCCGCAGGCGGAGGAGGCCCTCGCGGCCGCCCGCGCCTACAACGAACAGCTGGCTGCCGGCGGTCAGGACGTTATCGGCGAGGTCGTGGACCCGTTCGGTAGCACCTCCGGCGCCTCCACCGCCTCGGGCTCTGAGGATTCCATCGCCTCGCAAGACACCACCTACCAGGGACTCCTTAACGCGGGATCGGGCGTTATGTGCTCGGTACGCATTCCCAAGATTGACGTTAACCTGCCCGTGTACCACGGCACCTCCAACGAGGTGCTCGCTGCAGGCGCCGGCCACCTGTACGGAACATCGCTGCCCGTGGGCGGCGAGAGTACGCATGCCGTGCTCACCGGTCACCGTGGCGTGCCGGGCTCGCTCCTGTTCACGCGCTTGGATGAGCTGCAGGTGGGCGACTCGTTCTACATCGAGGTGATGGGCGAAGAACTGGGCTACAAGATCGACCGCATAGACGTGATTGAGCCCGACGATGATTCCAAGCTGCGCGTGACCGCCGGCGAGGACCGCGTGACGCTCATGACCTGCACGCCCTACGGCGTGAACTCGCACCGCCTGCTCGTATCGGGCGTGCGGGCGGATATTCCGAACGAGATACCCGCGCCCGAGGACGCGCAGGGCATTAACACCACGGCCGTGGCGTTGGGCGTTTTGGGCGCGCTGCTGGCGATTGTTGTCGGTCTCGTTGTGGCCGGGCACGTGCGCAAGAAGCGGCGCGCGGCTCAGCGTGCGGCCGTGGCGGCTGCGGTGACGCTGGACGCCGACGCGGCTGGTGGCGATGGCGGAAACGGGTGGACCGTGGGAGCCTCCAGGCCTGCGGCCCCCTTCGTCTCCTCTGCTTCAGCCTCCTCGGCTTCCCCCGATTCCGATGCTGATTCTTCCGGCTATCGCGGGCGACACCTGCGCTAGCGCTCGCGTTCGACTGAGCTATCCTGGACGTATTTCTGGAGCGTTTCCCCTCACCATAAATTACCCTCGGCATACTTGCGCGAGCATCTGCTCGTGCTACACTTGCAATTGCTGTTTCAGGGCGGGGTGGAATTCCCCACTGGCGGTAAATCGGGCGGTGTCAAAGGGGTGCCGTGGCGCAGGAAAAGTGCCTGTGACCGAGCCGATGAGTCCGCGACCCGTGTGTGCGTTGGTTCGCATGCCGGCTGAACTGGTGAGATCCCAGTACCAACGGTTAGAGTCCGGATGAAAGAGGCAGGTGATCTTATGTCTGAACAGTCGCAGCATATCCATTTTGAGAACACGAATAGGTGGAGCACCAAACAGCTCGTTACCATGGCGCTGATGTGCGCCCTGGGCGCCCTGTTTATGTACGTGCAGCTGCCCATCCTTCCTTCGGCGCCGTTTTTGACCTATGACCCGTCGCTGGTGCCGGCGATGGTGTGCGGTTTTGCGTATGGCCCTGGTGCCGGCACTGCCGTTGCCGCCATGGCGATCGTCATCCATGCGCTTACCACGGGCGATTGGGTTGGTGCGCTTATGAACTTGGTTGCTACGCTAGGCTTTATTCTGCCTGCGGCGATTGTCTACCAAAAGATGCACACCTATAAGGGTGCCGTGATTGGCCTGGCGCTGGGCGTTATTGCCGCTACGGTGCTTTCTATGGTTGCGAATCTGACCATTGGCGTATGGTTCTGGTATGGCTCGGTCGATGTGATCGTCCCGCTCATGATTCCTGCCGTACTGCCGTTCAACCTTATCAAGACCGTGCTTAACTCGGTGTTGACGCTGGCGGTGTATAAAGCAGTCTCCAACCTCATCACGCCTAAAAAGGACCAGGTCAAAGGCCGCGCATGATTGAGTGTCGGGGCGTTTCCTTTAGTTATGACGGTGCCGCACCGGCGCTCGACGGCGTCGATCTGAATATCGAGGACGGCGAGTTTTTCTGCATCCTCGGTGGCAATGGGTCGGGCAAGTCGACGTTTGCCAAGCATCTGAATGCGCTGCTGCAGCCCGATGCGGGCACGGTGCGCATTAACGGCATGGATGCGTCCGATCCCGAGCTGGTCTACGACATTCGCTCGACCGCGGGCATGGTATTCCAGAATCCCGATGATCAGCTGGTGGCAACGCTTGTCGAAGATGACGTTGCGTTTGGTCCCGAAAACCTTGGCGTGCCATCGGCGCAAATTGCGCAGCGCGTACGCGAGGCGCTGAAGGGCGTGGGCCTGGTGGGCTTTGAGTGCCACGAGACCCATGCGCTTTCGGGCGGCCAAAAGCAGCGCGTGGCGCTTGCCGGCGTGCTCGCCATGGAACCGCGCGTGCTCATATTGGACGAGGCTTCCTCGATGCTCGATCCGCGTGGACGCAAGGGCCTCATGAAGGCTTGCCGCGCGTTGCACGCTCGCGGCATGACCATCGTGATGATTACGCACTTTATGGAAGAGGCCGCCGAGGCCGATCGTGTCGCGGTGTTTCGGGCGGGGCGCGTTGCCATGCTCGGTAAGCCCGAGGAAATCTTGACGCGGGCAGACGAACTTGCGCAGCTCAACCTGGATATGCCGGCGTCGTGCTGTCTGGGCAGGTCGCTTCGTGCGAAGGGCGTGCCCGTTTGCGCACAGGTGCGTGAGGCGGATATGGTCGCCGAGATTGCGCAGGCTTATGCCGAGCGAAGTGGGGCAGACACCGCGGGACAGTCTTCCGCATCCCAGTTGGAAATCGCTGACGGCACTGTTCCGGTAGACAACGAGGACAACGCGTCGGAGCCCGTCATCGAGCTATCCCATGTTTCGTACAGTTATTCGCTCAGTCCGCGCGAGCGCCGCCGCTGGCATAAGCGCTCGGCCACTGCGGGCAAATCGAGCAAACAGGCTCTCTGGGGAAACGACCCCAGCAGCCCGTGGGCGCTGCGCGGTGTATCGCTGACGGTGCGTCGCGGCGAGTTCCTGGGCTTGGCAGGTCATACCGGTTCGGGTAAGTCGACGCTGGTCCAGCATCTCAACGGTTTGATTCGCCCCCAGGAGGGATCCGTTCGCGCGCTGGGGCTCGACCTATCAAACAAGAAAGACGCCGCCGCTGTTAAGGCCAAGGTCGGCGTGGTGTTTCAGTATCCCGAGCGCCAGCTATTTGCCGAAACCGTGGCGCAGGACGTGGCGTTTGGTCCGCATAGCCTTGGCTTGCCGCAAGATGAAGTCGACCGTCGTGTCGAGTCATCGCTCTCACGTGTGGGTCTCGACCTTTCCGCGGTCGGCGACAAGAGTCCCTTTGAGCTTTCGGGCGGTCAGCAGCGGCGTGTGGCATTCGCCGGCGTGCTCGCCATGGAGCCCGAAGTCCTGGTACTCGATGAGCCCATGGCGGGGCTCGATCCGGCTGCGCGCAGGGATTTCCTTGAGCTTATCGATCGACTTCACCGCGATGGCCTGACCGTTGTCATGGTTTCACATAGTATGGATGACCTGGCCAATTGCTGCGACCGTATTGTCGTGATGAACGAGGGCGCGGTGTTTGCCGAGGGCACGCCCGCTCAGGTTTTTGCGCATGCGGATGAGCTTAAATCAATCGGCTTGGGTGTTCCCGCTGCCCAGCGCATGGCGCTGGCGCTTGCGAAGGCAGGCGTGCCGCTGCGCTTTGACGGCCTCTATACGGTTGAATCGCTGGCAGACGAGTTGGTGGACCTGCTAATCGGTCGCTCGGGAGGTCCTTCTAACGTCGCGGACATTGCTAAATCCAAGACGGTCGCGCGAGAGGAGGGCTGCTAATGGAGGCGTTTTCGTTTGGCAGCTACTATCCCGGCGATAGTGCGATCCACCGCCTGGACCCGCGAACTAAGTTGCTCTTGGGCTTTGTGTTTCTGATCACGACGCTCACAGTCAGCAGCTTCCGCGGACTGGCCCCGGTCGCAATCTTCGTTGTCCTGATCTATGCCGTGTCCCGGGTGCCGTTGCGCCGGGTCCTATCATCGATGGCACCATTGCTGGCGATTGTCGTGGTGGTCGCAGTGCTCAACCTGTTTTCCGACCAGAGCGGGCGCATTCTGTGGCAGCTTGGCTTTTTGCAGATAAGCGAGGGCTCGCTGCGTTCTGCCGCCTTTATGGCGTGCCGCCTGAGCTTGATGATGGCCGGCATGAGCGCCATTACGCTCACCACACCGACGCTCGACCTCACCGCGGGCTTTGAGCGTCTGCTCGCACCGTTTGCGCGCGTGGGGCTCCCTGCGCATGAGCTCGGCATGATCATGGGTATCGCGCTGCGCTTTATGCCGCAGTTTGCCACCGAGATGAAGCAGACGGCAGATGCGCAGGCCAGTCGCGGCGCACGGGTGACGGGCGGTCCGCTCGGCGGCGTGCGTATGCTCGGCAGTGTGGCGATTCCGCTGTTCACGGGCGTGTTCCGTCATGCCGAGACGTTGTCTGCCGCCATGGATGCCCGTTGCTATCATGGTGAGCAGGGTCGCACGCGTCTGCATGCGCTTGCATTTGGCCGCGGCGATGCGTTGGCGGCGGTGGTGACGGCGCTGCTGCTCGCGTGTGTCATCGTCATCAACCTTCAACTTGTTTAGGCGCGATTCGAGCGCAAGAAAGGGGTCCCTATGACCGACAACGACCGCACGGCTCAGCTTGAGCGCGCCTGTTCGTATCTCAGGCGCATTCCGGCGTGGTATCTGGCCACGACCGATGCTGCCGACGGGCATCAGCCGCGTGTGAGGCCGTTCTCGTTTGCCATGGTCGATGACGGTAAGTTGTGGTTTTGCACGTCGCGCGACAAGGATGTGTGGGCGGAGCTGAGTGCGAATCCCAAGTTTGAGGTATCGGGCTGGAAGCCGGGGGAATGTTGGATCGTATTGACCGGCGAAGCCGCACTTGAGGACGACGCAGTTGCGAGTGACAAGGTGCGTCAAGCGGGTTTTAAGCACATGGTGGGCATTGGCGAGGAACACGAGAGTGCCAACGACGGCCGCCTTGCGTTTTTCTCGGTCCGCAATATCGTCGCCCGCTTCTGTGATATCGACGGCAGCGAGGAGCGCCTGGAGCTCTAGCTCACACAAACCAGGCTCCCAAACTAGCTAGTACAGGAGGAAACGTGGACGGATTGAATACGGTTTTGGAGTATCTGACGTCGGTGCCGGCATGGTATTTGGCGACGAGCGTTGACGGACAGCCTCATGTGCGTCCGTTTTCGTTTGCGCAGATTCAGGATGGCAAGCTGTGGTTTGTAACAGCGCGCACCAAAGATGTGTGGCAAGAGCTGCTGCAAAACCAGCGCTTTGAGGCCACGAGTTGGTGGCCGGGCCATGGCTGGCTCATCTTGCGCGGGCGTGCCGGCTTGGATGACCGGGCTTTAGACGAAATGCGCGAAGCCGGGTGGAAGCATCTAGAGCACCTGGGCGAGCACTATGAGGGGCCTAACGACCCTGCGCTTGTCTTCTTTAGCGTCGAGGATTCCGAGGCATTTATCTGCAATCACGACGAATGGGTGCCGGTCGAGCTCTAGCCAGCTGGCTCATCCTAACAACTTGGTTTTCGCATGGGCGGGCCCCGTATTGCCCGGCGCCGTTAGGAGCGCCGGTCAATACGGGGCCCGCTCCATTTGTCAATTCCTTCAAGCGAATGTGTCGGGAATGTTTCAATGCATGAATATGCAAGCCATTTATGTGTTCATGCATCTTTTGGTGCTAAAGTTTCAACCCACTTCATAACGACCACTGCGAAATGCGCATCGGTGCATAAATCGCAGACAAGGAGTCTGATATGTCTTTGAAGGTTGGAATCGTCGGCGCGGCTGGATATGCCGGAGCCGAGCTCATTCGCCTCGTGCTCGGCCATCCCGAGTTTGAACTTGTTGCCATTACGTCCAACGCCGATGCCGGCCAGCCGCTGTCCGCGGTGTATCCGAGCTTTGCTGGCGTGAGCGATCTGGTTTTCACCACGCATGACGCCCCCGAGCTCAAGAGCTGCGATGCGGTTTTTCTTGCCGTGCCGCACACGGCTGCCATGGCACAGGTGCCCGCGCTGCTTGCATCGGGCGTCTCCTGCTTTGATCTTTCGGCCGATTACCGCCTGAGCGATCCGGCCGTGTTTGAGGCATGGTATGCCGCCGAGCACACGAGCCCCGAGCTACTCAAGACACGTGCCTTCGGCCTGCCCGAGCTGTTCTGCCAGGACTTGGAGACCGCTGCTTCCAGCCATGCCGCTGGCAGGTCCGTGTTGGTCGCCTGCGCCGGCTGCTATCCCACCGCAACGAGCCTTGCCGCCGCGCCCGCCGTGCGCGCCGGCTGGGTTGCCCAGAGCGGCCCCGTGATCGTTGACGCTATCAGCGGTGTAACGGGTGCCGGTAAGTCCTGCAACGCCCGTACGCATTTTTGCAGCGCCGACGAGAACTTGGAGGCCTACGGCGTGGGTAAACATCGCCACACGCCCGAGATTGAGCAAATCCTTGGCCTGACCGATCGCATCGTCTTTACCCCGCATCTGGCACCGCTCAAGCGCGGCCTGCTCTCCACGGTGACGATGCCGCTTACGCCGCAGGCTATCGGTACCTTGACCCTTGAGGACGTTGTCGACCATTACAAGCAGTTCTACGCCGGTCGCACCTTCGTGCGCGTACTCGATGCCGGTCAGCAGCCCAAGACGGCTTCGGTTGTCGGCACCAACGCCGCCCAGATCGGCCTCGCGCTCAACAAGCGCGCGGGCGTTCTGGTGGCGACGGGCGCCATCGACAATCTGTGCAAGGGCGCTGCGGGCCAAGCGGTCCAGTGCGCCAATATCGTCTTTGGCTTTGACGAGCGACGAGGCTTGCCCACAGTGGCGTGCCCGGTGTAGCACATTCGGTTGTTAACGATTTGGTAGTCGGGTATCGAGTTGGGCGCCACTTTTAAGCTGGTCTACTAATTGCGACCGGTATGGCGTGCCAGCCGATACCCGCTTCTTTATTTGATATAAGGAGTCGTAGGGACGATGAATACCGACCTGATTGATATCAAGATTCGCGCCGTCGAGGGCGGCGTTACGGCTGCGGCTGGTTTTAAGGCTGCAGGCATCCATGCAGGATTCCGGAAGAATCCCGAGCGCCTGGATTATGCGCTCGTCATGCCCGATAAACCCTGTCCCGGCGCCGGCGTGTTTACGACCAACCGCTTTTGCGCGGCGCCCGTGCAGGTGAGCCGTGCCAACCTGGGCGGTGCCGACAAGGGCTATGGCATTATCGCCGGCGTTTCGGTCAACTCTGGCAATGCCAACGCCGCCACAGGTGAGACCGGCCTTGCATGCGCGCGCGAGACGTGCAGCATCGCATCGCAGGTCATCGGCTGCGAGCCCCAGCAGATTCTGGTTGCCTCCACGGGTGTGATTGGCCAGATTCTGCCGATCGACACGTTTGAGACCGCCATTCCTGCTGCCTACGAGGCGCTCTCCGCTCACGGTGGCGCCGATGCCGCTCGCGCCATCATGACGACCGACACGCACTCCAAGGAGTACGCCGTGTCCTACGTCAGTGAGGCTGCGGGTCATGCGGGCAATGTCTATACGGTAGGCGGAATGTGCAAGGGCTCGGGCATGATCATGCCCAACATGGCCACCATGATCGCAGTTATCACCACCGATGCCCCCGTCGAGCCTGTGGCACTTCATGCCCTGCTGCTCTCGACCGTCAAGCAGACCTTTAACAAGGTAACGGTCGACTCCGATACCTCGACCAACGACACTTGCATCATGCTTGCCTCCGGCGCCGCTGCCGCAGATGCCGGGCCTATCGTCGAGGGCACTGACGCCTTTGACGAGTTGGCCTTTGCCGTGCACGAGGTGTGCGAGAGCCTGGCGCGCAACATCGCGGCCGATGGCGAGGGCGCATCCAAGCTCGTGACCGTTAACGTCACCGGCGCCCTCAACGATGAAGAGGCGGATACCGCCGCGCGTGCCGTTGCCAACTCGCCGCTCGTTAAGACCTGCATCGCCGGCCACGACTGCAATTGGGGCCGTGTCGCCATGGCGCTCGGCAAGTGCGGCGTGCACTTTAACCAGGCCGACGTTGCCATCGACATGATGGGTATGCCCGTCTGCCGCGATGGCCTGACCGTTCCGTTCGACGAGGACGAAGCCCTGCGTCGCTTTGAAGCACCCGAGATCGTTATCTCGGCCGACTTGGGCGCAGGCGACGCCGCGACCACGGTGTGGACCTGCGACCTCACGCATGAGTATATCTCCATCAACGGCGATTACCGTTCCTAGATTCCAGGCACGCTGCGCATCTTGCCGCGATTGCCGACAGCGGAGCACGGCGCGATAACGATACGAAAGACGAGGCAGATTATGAAATTCGCACGCGATTGTCGTTCGAGCGAATCCAACGAAGCAACCGCGCAGCTGCTGTTCGAAGCGCTGCCGTGGATTAAGAACCTGACCGGCAAGACGGTTGTTATCAAATATGGCGGAGCCGCCATGGTTGATGAGCAGCTGCGCCGCGACGTGATGAGCGACATCGTTTTGCTCAAGATCATCGGTATGCGCCCCGTCATCGTGCATGGCGGTGGCAAGGCTATCAACGAGGCGCTCAGCCACTACGACATCCCCGTCGAGTTTAAGAACGGCCAGCGCGTGACTACGCCTGCCACCATGGACATCGTGCGTGAGGTACTGGGCGGCAAGGTCAATCAGGAGCTGGTCGCGGCGCTCAACCACCACGGCAACCTGGCCGTGGGCGTGTCCGGCAGCGACGCCGGCACCCTTATCGCCGAGCCGCTCGACCCAGAGCTCGGCCGCGTGGGCAAGGTCACGCACGTCAACACCGACTATATCGAGCGCCTGCTCGATAGCGAGTACATCCCCGTCATCGCTACCGTCGCGGCGGGGGAGGACGGCGGTTTCTTCAACATCAACGCCGACACCGCCGCCGGTGCCGTTGCCGCGGCGCTCCACGCGCATAAGGCGATCTTTTTGACCGATGTCGATGGCCTGTACAAGGTCTTTAGCGACAAGGACTCGCTTATCTCCAACCTAACGCTCGACGAGGTTAACGAAATGCTCTACGGCGGCGAGGTCGATAAGGGCATGATTCCCAAGCTGCGTGCGGCCGTCGATGCGCTTACCGGCGGCGTATTTCGTGCCCACATCATTAACGGTACTACGCCGCATTCGCTGCTCCTGGAGCTGCTGACCGATGCCGGCGTCGGCACCGTGATCCATTCCACCGAGACGGCTTACGAGTTCGATACGCATCCGCATCCGCTTTCGACGTTTGCTGCGCGTCTGACCGAGAACCTTGACGAGGTCGAGAAACTTCAGACGGTCTAGCTGACCCGCAGCCGCCCCATTCCTGCACCCATAGCCCCGCGCCGGCTGGCGCCCAACGAAAGGCATCCCATGTCACTTGCAGCTCAGCAATCGCTTGAATCCCATTACGTTATGCATACCTTTGGCCGCTCTCCGGTCGAGTTTGTCGAGGGTCACGGCATGAAGCTCACCGGCGACGATGGCCGTGAGTACCTCGACTTTCTTGCCGGCATCGGCGTGTGCAGCCTAGGTCATGGCGACCCGGCTGTGCTCTCGGCGCTCGAGGCACAGACCAAAAAGCTCATGCATGTCTCCAATTACTTCTACATCGAGCAGCGCGGACAGGTCGCGGCGCTGCTGTCCAAGCTTGCTAACGACGACGTAGATGGTGCGCGCGTGCTTGCCGATGCCATTGTCGCCGGCGATGAGACCACGGCAGCTGCTCTTGGTGCCCCGGCTGCGGATGAGCAGGTTTGGGAGACCTTCTTTGCCAACTCTGGCGCCGAGGCCAACGAGGGCTCGATGAAGCTCGCGCGCCTGTACGCCAAGCGTGCCGGTAATGGCGGCAACACCATCGTGTGCATGCGCGGCGGGTTCCACGGCCGTACGCTCGAGACCATTGCCGCCACCATGCAGGATTGGCTGCAGGACAGCTTCCGCCCGCTGCCGGGTGGCTTTGTGGCCTGCACGCCCAACGATGTCGATGAACTGCGTGCGATCTTTAAGCAGCTGGGCAGTGAAATTTGCGCCGTGATGCTCGAGCCGATCCAAGGTGAGAGTGGCGTGCACCCTATGACCGAGGAGTTTATGGCGGCAGCGCACGACCTGGCACACGAAGTGGGCGCCGTGCTTATCGCCGACGAGGTCCAGTGCGGTATCTTCCGCACGGGTAAGCCGTTTGCGTTCCAGACTTATGGCGTGGAGCCTGACATTATGAGCCTTGCCAAGGGCATTGCTGATGGCGTGCCCATGGGTGCCGTCGTGGCAAAGAAGGAGATTGCCGACGTGTTTAAGCCGGGCGACCACGGCTCGACCTTTGGCGGTAGCTGCTTGGCCGTCGCGGCGTGCGCCGCGACGCTTTCCGCGCTTGTGCACGGCGACTACGCTGAGCATGCCGCCAAGGTGGGCGCCTATATGGAGCAGGCGCTGGCTAAGCTTCCGCATGTGGTAGAGGTGCGTGGCCGTGGCCTGATGCTCGGATGCGACTTGGATGATGCCGCGGGTGACGCACATGATATTGTTGCCCGCGCGCTGGCCGCCGGTGCCGTGATTAACGCTACGGGTGCTCATACGCTGCGTTTCTTGCCGCCGCTCGTCTGCGAGGAAGCCGACGTGGACAGTCTGATCGAGATCCTGTCGGGTGTCTTGGGCTAACGCAGCGTAATAACTCAATTTGGATCGGGTTCCGGACTGCTGGGTGTGTCATATGCGGCATGATTTGGCGATCCGGAGCCCGTTTTGTTGCTGATTTGCGATGGTCAAAAGTCCCTCTGGTCAAAAAATGCCAAATATGAGTACGGGCACTAATTCTGTAGCATATAAATTAGACACAATTTGACGAATTGGACCGCAGATGTCCAGTTTTGCTGTCAGAAAACATGCTCATCTGGACCGTTAGCCGGTCGCGCGCGCAGACGTGGTGTAAGAGTGTCCTGAGGTCCGTCGCTGCAAGTCCCGATGTTACTCCTTCTTGAGACCGCGCTTCTCGACTATCTCGTCCACTATCTCCCTGGCGCGCCGCCCGAGCGCGCGGCGCCTCCCCTCTGTCGGGGCCGGCCTGTCCGCGGGCTCGGCGAAGCCCTCGGCGGCCGAGGCCTCGGAGAACACGCGCTGCTGGGACCACTGCCCCTCGGTCTCCATGAGGCTCGCGCACGTCAGGCGCAGCATCGACTCCCTCGAGGGGAAGGACTGCACGACCCTGTAGCGGCGCTTGATCTCGCGGTTGGCGCGCTCCTGGACGTTGTTGGTGCGGAGCTTGGCCCAGTGCGCCCTGGGGAAGGCCGTGAACGCCAGCGCGGAGTCCTCGGCCTGCTCGAAGACCTCGCCGGCCCTGGCGGACACCGACGCCACCCAGGGCGCCGCCTCGGCCCACACGCAGCGCGCGAGGTCGGGGTCGTCCTGGTAGACCGCGGCGTGCACGAGGTCCCTGACGGCCGCCTTGGAGTCCTCGGGCCTGCCCGAGCAGGCGCTCTGGAGGTTGCGCTGCAGGTGCGTCACGCAGCGCTGCCAGGCGCAGCCCTGGAACAGGCGCGAGACGGCGGCCACGAGCCCGGCGTGGCTGTCGGAGACCACGAGGCGGACGCCGGCCAGCCCGCGCTCGCGCAGCCCGCCGAGGAATGCCGCCCAGGAGTCCTCGCTCTCGGTGTCGACCACGTCGCAGCCCAGGAAGTGCTTGCGCCCGTCGGCGCCCAGCCCGATCGCGGTCACGACGCCCTGCGAGACGACCGACGAGCCGACCCTGCAGCTCATGTAGGTGGCGTCGAGCCACAGGTAGCAGCACGGCGTGCCCGAAAGGTCGCGGCGGCGGAACTCCTCCACCTCGGCGTCGAGGTCGGAGCAGAGGCTCGAGACCTCCGAGCTCGACAGCGAGGATATGCCCAGCTTGGACGCCACGCGCTCGACCTTGCGGGTGGACACGCCGCACACGTACATCTCCTGCACGATGGCGGCCACCGAGGTGTCGACGCGCGACCATCGCGCGAGCATGCCCTCGGGGTAGTAGGTGCCGTGCCTGAGCTTGGGTATCTCGAGCTCCACGTCGCCCACGGCGGTCTTGAGCGACCTGGGGCGGTAGCCGTTGCGGCTGTTCTCCCTGCCGTCGCTGCGCTCGTTGCGGCCCGCGCCGCACATCTGCTGGGCCTCGGAGTCCATCAGCGCGTTCATCACGCCGCCCAGCACCCTGCACGCGAACTCGCGCGCGTCGCCGCACTCCTGCCAAAGCCTCGCCGCCTCGAGGGCCTCGTCGCGGCCGAGGCGCAGTACACTCTCTTCTTGGGGCATCGCCTTTCCTTCCATTCGTCACCTTCATTACTCCAACGACGAATTCTAGGCGGTGTCCCCTCCCTTTCAAGAAAGAGAAGAGGCGGGGCATGCCCCGCCTCTTACACCACATCTCTGCGCGCTACCCGTTAGCCGTTGCTTTGATGTCAGATTTGCCCTTTGGGACCTCGAAAATGCTGTTACAAAAGAGGTAGCAGTACTCATATTTGGCATTTTTTGACCACTGCCCTTGAAACGAGTGAGCTGTGGGGTTCGAATCCCTCTGCGATGGGCCCAAAAAAGAAAGGCTCCCATTGCTGGGAGCCTATCAAATCAGTGGTGGGCGATGAGGGATGTCCGCGTGCGGCTGGCGCCGCCCGCTTCCGCTTCGGGCCTACGGCCCTCGCGTGCTGCGCTGGAAAACGCTTGCGCGTTTCCTCAGCTCCGCACCCTGTCGGGTTCGAATCCCATGCGCTGGGCCCAAAAAAGAAAGGCTTCCATTGCTGGGAGCCTATCAAATCAGTGGTGGGCGATGAGGGATTCGAACCCCCAGCCTTGTGCGTGTAAAGCACCTGCGCTAACCGTTGCGCCAATCGCCCGTGCGGAGAGAGTATAGCAAAACAATCGCCTCATTCATCTCATATCCATTAAAGGTAACTGGCACGTGTCGCAGCGGAGCTGATTCAGTTGAGATTGCCTGAACATTCCGCCCCTCTTTACGCCCTCGGGTATACTCAAAAGCTACTGATTCGATTTGATGCCCAGCAACAGCAGAGGGGATAGTATATGTGCGGTTTTGTCGGTTTTGTCGGTGGGACGGATAACCAATCCGAGGTGCTCACCAAGATGATGGACCGCATCGTCCATCGCGGTCCCGACATGGGCGGTCAGTTTATCGACGGCCGCGTTGCCCTGGGCTTCCGCCGCCTGTCGATCCTCGACCTGACCGAGGCCGGCGCCCAACCTATGGCCAATGAGGACGGCAGCGTCGTCATTGTCTTCAACGGCGAGATCTACAACTTCCAAGAACTCCGTTCCGAGCTCGAGGCCAAGGGCTACAAGTTCCACTGCGGCGCCGACACCGAGAGCCTCCTGCACGGCTACGAGGAGTGGGGCGAGGCCGTACTCGATCGTCTGCGCGGTATGTACGCCTTCGTCATCTGGGACAAAAAGAAGAACAAGCTTTTTGGCGCCCGCGACATCTTTGGCATCAAGCCGCTCTACTACTATCCCATGGCCGATGCGGGCGACGGCGCTCCGGGCGTGCTCTTTGGTTCCGAGATCAAGAGCTTCCTGGACTACCCGCACTTCCACAAGGCGGTCAACAAAAAGGCTCTGCGTCCGTACATGACGCTGCAGTATTCGGCGACTGAGGAGACCTTCTTCGAGGGTGTCTACAAGCTGCCGCCGGCGCACTACTTTACCGTCGATATCCCGACCGGCAAGATGAACATCGAGCGCTACTGGGATTGCGATTACTCTGCCGTCGAGAAGCCGTTCGAAGAGTATGTCGATGAGCTGGACGAGGTCGTGCACGAGAGTGTCGAGGCCCATCGCATCGCCGACGTCAAGGTCGCGTCGTTCCTCTCCGGTGGCGTCGACTCCAGCTACATCGCCGCTTGCCTCATGCCCGACAAGACCTTCTCGGTGGGCTTTGACTACAAGAACTTCAACGAGACCAACTACGCCAAGGAGCTTTCCGATAAGCTCGGCGTCGAGAACGTTCGCAAGATGATTACCGCCGACGAGTTCTTCGGTGCGCTCGAGGACATCCAGTATCACATGGACGAGCCGCAGTCCAACCTGTCTTCCGTGCCGCTGTGGTTCTTGGCCGAGATGGCCCGCAAGGACGTTACCGTCGTGCTTTCGGGCGAAGGCGCCGACGAGCTCTTTGGCGGCTACGCCTACTACGAGGACACGGTCCCGGTGCGCAAGTACAAAAAGATGGTGCCGCTGCCCATCCGTCGCGCGCTCGGTAACCTGGCGCTGCATATGCCGTACTTCAAGGGACATAACTTCCTGGTCAAGGGTGCCGAGATCCCCGAGAAGTCGTTCCTGGGACAGGCTCTGGTATGGCCGGAGCGCGAGGTCGACGGCGTGCTCAAGCCCGAGTACAACACCGGCGATGGCGCCTTTGAGCTCGCTGCACCCATCTACGCACGCGTGAAGGGTCAGCCCGAACTGGTCAAGAAGCAGTACCTGGACATGAACATGTGGCTCCCGGGCGACATTCTGCTCAAGGCCGACAAGATGTGCATGGCGCACTCGCTGGAGCTGCGCGTGCCCTTCCTGGACCGCAAAGTCATGGAGTTCGCCGAGCACATTCCCGATCGCTACCGCATCAACGAGAACGGCAACAAGCAGGTACTCCGCCACGCTGCCAACAAGTCGCTGCCCGATGAGTGGGCCACCCGTCCCAAGGTGGGCTTCCCGGTGCCGATTGTCTACTGGCTGCGCGAGCAAAAGTGGTACGACTATGTCAAGGAGTACTTCACCGCGCCGTGGGCAAGCGAGTTCTTCAATACCGACGAGCTCATGCACCTGCTCGATCTGCACTTTGCGGGCAAGGGCGATTTCCAGCGCAAGATCTATACGCCGCTCGTGTTCCTAGTGTGGTACAAGCGCTTCTTTATCGACGAGGACCAGCCCGCTGTTCAGGCTGCCTAGCCTCGGCTTACGAACGCCTGCGCGTAACGGCTCCTCCGGGAGCCGTTTTTGCGTGGGTGCGTTTCAGTTACTATAAAACCGTCCCTGCCAAATGGCTGAGAAAGGTGAAAGATGCACCATTCGGATTCCGCGACCGTGACCACGGTCGATACGCTTGCCAAGCTTCTCGATGTGTGCGGCGAGCTGCGCGCATCAGAGCAGATTGACGAGCGTGCCGTGACCGGCTGTTCGTTTGATTCGCGCGCGGTCTCGGCAGGTGACGTGTTCTTTTGCAAAGGCGCTGCCTTTAAGCCCGCGTTTTTGAGCATGGCGCTCGATGCGGGCGCCGTCGCATTTGTGTGCGAAGAGTCGCTGGTCGAGTCTCTGGAGCCGCTGGCGCAGGAGAGCGGTGCTGCGATGCTGGTTGTTGATAGCGTCCGCACGGCCATGGCCCTGTTGCCGCCGGAGGTCTACGACCGTCCCGACCACGACGTCAAGATCGTGGGCATCACCGGCACCAAGGGAAAGACCACGGCCGCTTTTATGCTCCAGTCCATCATCAAGGCGGCGGGCGAGTCCTGCGGCATGATCGGCTCGGTGAGTACCGACGATGGTATCGAGTGCTACGAGAGCACCAATACTACGCCCGAGGCCCCCGAGGTCTGGCGCCATATCGCCAACTGCCGCACGTCCGGTCGCCAGTCCATGGTCATGGAGGTCTCGAGCCAGGCGCTCAAGTACCAACGCGTCGAGAATCTGCCGTTTGACGTGGCGTGCTTTCTCAACATCGGCCGCGACCACATCTCGCCGATCGAACACCCCACGTTTGAGGATTATTTTGAGAGCAAACTCAGGATCTTTGACCAGGCAAAGACCGCCGTGGTGAATCTGGGCACCGAAGAGGTTGACCGTGTGCTGGGGGCAGCGTCGACGGCCGAGCGCTTGGTGACCGTTGGCGTCGAGCATCCCGAGGCAAGCCTGTGGGCGAGCGATGTCCGCATGCTCGGCTTTAACATCGAGTTTAACCTGCACGGCATGAGCGCCGACGAGCCCGAGGCGGGGGAGAAGGTCCTGCTGGGTATCGCGGGCGACTTTAACGTGGAAAACGCGCTGGTCGCTATCGCCGCTGCGCGCGAGATCGGCATCGGTATCGAGGCTATCAAGAAGGGCCTCTCCAAACTGCGTGTGCCGGGCCGTATGGAGGTCGTGGAGTCGAAGGACGGCCGCGTGATTTGTGTCGTCGACTACGCGCACAACCAGCTTTCGTTCCGCTCGCTTTTCTCGTCGGTCAAGCGCGCGTTTCCTGCCAGCCCGGTCATCGCAGTGTTTGGCGCTGCCGGCGGCAAGGCGCAGGAGCGCCGCGAGCAGCTTCCGCGCGAGGCCGCACCGTATTCCGACCTGATGATCTTTGCCAATGAGGACCCGGCTCACGAGGACCCGATGAAGGTCTGTCGCGAGCTTGCCGAACATGTTCCCGACGATACGCCGAACAAGATCATCCTCGACCGCGAAGCCGCTGTGCATGCGGCGTTCAAGGCGGCGCGCGAGGAGTACGTCAACCCCGATGCTCCCACCATTGTCTTGCTGCTGGCAAAGGGTGACGAGGAGCTCATGCACGTGGGTGACGAGTTCGTGCCCATCGAGAGCGACCTTTCGTTGGCCAATCGCCTGATCGATGTTACCCAGTTTGACTAATGAACCATGATGGCGGCGGCGCCCTGAGTGCGCTGTCGCCATAAGCGTGTTCCCTTAATTAAAACATGCCGTCCAAGTCCAAACCCTTCTACGTAAACGGAGTAACCATGTCCCACAATACCCTGCCGACCGTTGCCGAGCTTTCGGGCGAGATGCGCGAGCGCTTGGCCACGGTCAAGTACGTCTTTACCGATCTGGATGCCACGATGCTTGCACCCGGCTCGTGCGTGCTACGCGACAACGACGGCAACCCCTCGACCAAACTCGTCGAGGCCGTCGTGGCGCTCGCTCGCGCTGGTATTCAGGTGGTTCCCACCTCGGGTCGCAACCGTACCATGATCCACGAGGACGCGCGCGTGCTCGGCCTCAACTCCTACATCGGCGAGATGGGCGGCCTGGTCATGTACGACCTCAAAGCCAACGATTGGGAGTATCTGACCGGCGACATGCCCTACGACCCCTCTTGCGGCCTCACGCCGCACCAGGTGATCGAGCAGACCGGCGTGTGTGAGAAGATCCTCGCCCGCTGGCCGCACAAGATCGAGTATCACAACGACATGTCGACCGGCTACAAGTACCGTGAGGTCACCGTCGGCATGCGCGGCGATGTGCCCGACGATGAGGTTCAGGCCATCCTGGACGAGGCCGGCTGCGGTCTGATCTGGGCTTGCAACGGCCATCTGACGCATCTGTCCAAGCCGACGACGCTCGAGCTCGATCGCGTCGAGGACGGTCGCGCATTCAATATCAACCCCGCGGGCCTCAACAAAGGCGTCGCCATTGCGCGCTTCTGCGAGCACCTGGGGATCGAGCGCGAGGAGACACTCGCGCTCGGCGACTCCGAGTCCGACTTCTACATGGCCGATCACGTGGGCACGTTCTGCTTGGTCGAGAATGGCCTGACGAGCGCCGGCGCGCCCGAGTTCCTGGCTGCTTGCGAGAATGCTTTCGTTACGCGAGGCAAAATTGTCGACGGTTGGGCGGCGACGGCAGAGCTGCTGGTCGCGGCGCGTTCGTAGCGCGCCGCCGCCGCACTTGGACATGTCTTTTCGAGAGAGACTGGTGAGGTAATGTCCGATATCGAGAATCCGGCAGGCGACACGCGCCCGATTGGCGTGTTCGATTCTGGTTTGGGCGGTCTGACGGTTGCGCGCGCCATCGCGACGGCGCTGCCGCACGAGTCCGTCTACTACTTTGGCGACACCAAGCGCTGCCCCTACGGCACCCGTACCGAGGATGAGGTGCGCTCGTTTGCGTTGCAGGCGGGTCGTTGGCTTTCGAAGCACGACGTCAAGATTATGGTCATCGCCTGCAACACGGCGACCGCTGCGGCCTTGCGTCTGGCCCAGCAGGTGCTCGACGTTCCCGTGATCGGCGTGATCGCGCCGGGTGCCCGTGCGGCAATCAACAGCACCCGCTCGCGTCGCGTGGGCGTGCTCGCCACCAACCTCACCATTCGCTCGGGCGCCTACACGCGCGCCATTCAGGACCTGGATGCCGGCGTCGATGTATACGGCTGTCCTGCCTCGAGCTTTGTCGAGGTTGTCGAACACGAGCTCGCCTCGGGTGCACATCTGCAGGAACAGTGGCTTGAGAACGAGGATATCTTCGATACGCCTGCCGTGCGTGCGCTGGTGGGTGCCACGGTTGAGCCGCTGCGCGACCACGGTATCGATACCGTGGTACTCGGCTGTACGCATTTTCCGCTGTTGGTGGGACCTATCCGGCATGCGCTGGGGCCTGGGGTGCGCGTCGTGAGTTCCGCCGAGGAGACCACGCGCGAGCTGACCGATATCCTCACGCGCCGCGAGCAGCTGGCGGGCGACGCCGCCGAGCCGCAGCATCGTTTTGCCACGACGGCCGATAACATTGCCGAGTTTGCGGTGGCGGGTAGCTTTATCTTTGGTCAGCCGCTCAAGAGCATCGAACATATCGATATCGATGAGCTGAAATAGATGTAAGGCAGCCGTCAAGGCCTTCGCCACATTTTTTGCCGAAAGGATATTTCTATGGAGTACATGCAGGCCAACCGCGCTAACGGTCGCGCCGCCAACGAGTTGCGCCCCGTTA
The DNA here is from genome assembly GCA_046979165.1 of Collinsella sp. Taxonomy (GTDB): domain Bacteria; phylum Actinomycetota; class Coriobacteriia; order Coriobacteriales; family Coriobacteriaceae; genus Collinsella. The sequence goes on along the minus strand of JBKWJT010000001.1, from coordinate 1,136,742 downwards.
AGCTCACCCGTGGCGTCATGAAGCACGCCCACGGCTCGTGTTTGGCCGAGTTCGGTGACACGCGCGTGCTGTGCGCCGCCACTATCGAGGAGGGCGTGCCGGGCTGGCGAAAGGGAGCTAAGGCCGGCTGGGTGACCGCGGAATACGCCATGCTGCCGGCGTCGACCGGCAAGCGCTGCAAGCGCGAGCACGCCAACCGCAAGGGCCGCTCTATGGAGATCGAGCGCCTCATTGGCCGCAGCCTGCGTACCGTCGTCAACATGAAGGCGCTCGGCGAGTACACCGTCACCGTTGACTGCGATGTGATTCAGGCCGATGGCGGCACGCGTACAGCGAGCATCACCGGCGCCTGGGTGGCGCTGCGCGACGCCCTCGCCATGTGGGTCGAGGCGGGCAAGATCGAGCGCATCCCGCTTACCGGCCAGGTGGCTGCAATCTCCATGGGCGTTGTCGACGGCAATACGCTGCTTGACCTCGATTATTCCGAGGACAGCCATGCCGAAGTCGACATGAACCTCGTCGCTACCGACACCGGTGAGATGATCGAGCTCCAGGGCACTGGCGAGCAGGCGCCCTTCGACCGCAAACGCCTCAACGCCCTGCTCGACCTGGGCGACAAGGGTATCGCCGAGCTCATCGAGCTCCAGCGCCAAGCCCTCGCCTAACCTACCAAAAAGGGACAGGTTTATTTTGGTAGGTTTTATCTGGGAAAACGTCGAAGTATAAGACTGCCGTTGATTGAGAGGGGAGAGAGGCCGAGGTCCTCGTCGTCCTCAACACGGCATTGCTATAGAGACAAGGAGGCCAGCTATGGCACTTGAGAAGATTGACATCGACACCCTCGACCCGGCGGCGACCATCGTCGTGGCAACCGGCAACGCCCATAAGCTCACCGAGATTGAGGCCATTTTGGGCAAGGTCATGCCCGAGGTGCGCTTTGTGGCGCTCGGTCAGCTGGGCGATTTTGAGGACCCCGAGGAAAACGGCACAACGTTTTTGGAGAACGCCATCATCAAGGCGCAGGCTGCCGTCGAAGAGACGGGGCTCATGGCCATTGCCGACGATTCGGGCTTGGTCGTTGATGCCCTGGACGGCGAGCCGGGCGTGTATAGCGCGCGCTATGCGGGCGTGCATGGCGACGATGCCGCCAACAACGCCAAGCTGCTCGTTAACCTGGAAGGCGTGGCAGACGAGGATCGCACCGCGCGTTTTATAAGCGTCGTTGCGCTCATCGACACGGACGGTTTGGTCACCTATGGTGAGGGCGCCTGCGAGGGCGCTATCGCACACGAGGGCCGCGGCGATCACGGCTTTGGCTACGACCCGCTGTTCCTGCCGGTCGACACGCCGGGCAAGACCATGGCCGAGCTGACGGCGGACGAGAAGAACGCCATCAGCCATCGTTTCCACGCGCTCGAGCATCTGTCCGCCAAACTGACGGGCGAGGAGTAGGCCGTGCGCGCGGTGGTGCAGCGCGTACTCAACGCCGGCGTGACGGTCGACGGCGAGTGCGTGGGCAAAATTGGGCGCGGCTATCTAGTGCTGCTGGGCGTGGGCCACGGCGACACGCGCGCCGAGGCTGATAAGCTGTGGGGCAAGCTCCGGGGCTTGCGCATCAACGAGGACGAGAACGGCAAGACCAACTTGGCACTGGCCGATGTCGACGGCGAGGTACTCGTGGTGTCGCAGTTCACGCTATTTGCCGACTGCCGCCACGGCCGCCGCCCATCGTTTACGGATGCCGGCGCCCCCGATGTCGCCAACGAGCTCTACGAGTACTTCTTGACGCTTGTGCGCGAGGACGTTGAGCACGTGGCGCACGGCATCTTTGGCGCCGACATGAAGGTCGACCTGGTCAACGACGGCCCATTCACCATCGTCTTGGACACCGACAACCTTTAGGTTACGCGGTTTTACCAAACCGCGTAACAACTGGTCATGCGAGGTTGTCGTCTGGTACGTATTTGGGACGGGGCTTATTTAGCTACTTGCGTATGGCAACAGCAGGGTGCTATAGTATTAGAGTTTTGTCTATCTTAGGGGTATTATCCCCTTTTTGAATTGCACCTTCTGGAGGCCCTGTTCATGGAAGAGATGGAAGTCAATCACGTCGACGACATCCACGAGAAGCTGACCGATATGGTGGGCGATCGCGTCAAGGTTAAGGCCAACATGGGCCGCACCCGCGTTGTCGAGCGCATGGGCACCATCAAGAGCGTCCACCCCGCCGTCTTTATCGTCGAGGTCGACGAGCGCCGTGGCCGTAAGTCGCGTCAGTCCTACCAGTATATCGATGTCCTCACCGGTCAGGTCGAGCTGTTCGACCCCGAGAGCGGCGAGCACATCTTTACCCCGCTCGGCAATCAGCTCGAGGAGCATTAACGGTGACCGATCGGTCCCTGACTCTTTCCGCGCCGGCAAAGATTAACCTCTACCTGGGGGTTCATACCGAGCGCGATGACCGCGGCTACCACAGGGTCGATTCCCTGATGGCAGCCGTCGGTCTTTCCGATACCGTGACGGTCACGCCGGCGCAGGCGCTGGCCGTTCAGACGGTTCCGGCATCAGATTTTCCCATGCAAAAGAATACGGCGTATCGGGCTGCGGTTGCTATGGCCGAGCATTATGGTCGCGAGGCAAACATCTGCGTGACGATTGAGAAGCGTATTCCATTGTGCGCCGGCTTGGGCGGCCCCTCGACGGATGCGGCCGCGGTCATTGTCGCCTTGGCGGAGCTCTGGGGCATTGATCGCACCGACCCAGCACTCGACGACATCGCGCGCGGCATTGGTGCTGACGTCCCGTTCTTTTTGCACGCGAGCCCTGCGTTCTACGTAGGTGGGGGAGACGTGCTGGCAACTGAGTACCCCGCGCTGCCCGCAACGCCCGTCGTGTTGGTCAAGCCGCGCGAGGCGAGCGTTTCGACAATTGAGGCTTATCGACGTTTTGACGAGGCCCCGGTGCCTGCGGACAAGCCCGGCGCGATGGCTTCTGCCTTGCGTGCTGGTGATGCAGAGACGGCATATGCGCTCATCCATAACAACTTGGGTGTCATTTCCGCACAGATGGAGCCGCAGATTCAAACGGTTCTCGATTGGCTGCGTAAACAGGACGGCACCGTTGCTGTAGATGTGTGCGGATCGGGTGCCTGCTCGTTTGCCATTTGCGACACCGCCGACATGGCCGAAAGGCTTGCCGACGCTGCCCAGCAAAACGGCTGGTGGTCCTGCGCGACGGAGCTCATTCCCAACACGGTTCGCGTCGAAGTGCCAAAGAAGTAAAAATTTCTCTAGCACACGACGGAAATCTTTGTTACTATAGTCGAGCTAACGGGTTGTGGCTCAGTTTGGTAGAGCACTGCGTTCGGGACGCAGGGGTCGCTGGTTCAAATCCAGTCAACCCGACCAGAGCATGAGGAGGGACCGCTTCTTGCGGTCCCTTTTTTTAGCTATTGTTGTGATACCGCGATAGCCGCGGTATACTCATTCGAGCTTGTCTCGCTGTATTGTGGAGGTCTACATGTTTGGACTGAGGGCTCCTGAGCTCATCATTATTCTCGTCGTTGTCCTGATTATCTTCGGGCCCAAGAACCTGCCGAAGCTCGGCAAGTCCCTCGGCTCTACCGTCAAGAATATCCGCGAGGGTATGGAGGGCGACGATAAGGCCGAGACCAAGCAGGCCGAGGAGGTCGTGGTCGAGCAGTCCGAGGAGGACAAGGAGATCGCTGAGCTCGAGGCTAAGCTCGCTGCTGCCAAGAAGAAGCAGGCAGAGGACAGCGACGCGGACGCAGAGTAGTCCCATCCCTTTGGGGTGAGCACCTGACCGGCTTGCCCGCAGGCTAGCCGGTCTTTTTCGTTTTGTTGACAGTTGATTGTTTGATCAGAGTTGGGGAGATATCCGTATGGACGCAAGCCAGATCGTACTGACCGCTGAGGGCCGCCAGAAGCTCGTCGAGGAGCTCGCTTGGCGTGAGGGCGATTACGCCAAGGAGATCGTCGAGGACATCAAGGAAGCCCGCGCGTTCGGCGACCTTTCGGAGAACTCCGAGTACGATGCCGCTAAGGACAAGCAGGCCCAGAACGCCGCTCGTATTGCCGAGATCCAGGCCATCCTCGCCAACGCTCAGGTTGCTGCCACCACGGGCGATCTGACCGTCTCCATCGGTTCCACCGTTTCGCTGATTGATCCCAACGGTGAGGTCATGGAAGTCACGCTCGTCGGTACCACCGAGACCAACTCGCTCGAGCACAAGATTTCCAACGAGTCTCCGGTCGGTCACGCCATCATCGGTCACGGCGAGGGGGACTCCGTCGAGGTCGTTACGCCTTCCGGCAAGACTCGCGTCTACACCATCGCCAAGATCGCACGCTAGACCACGGTCCCGCGTAAAGGTATGTTTTCGCTCCCTGGGACCGAATCCTGGGGAGCGTTTTAGTTTGAGGAGCTAACTTATGGCAGAGAACCAGAACGCCGCCGAACAGGCATCGACGCTCAACGACGAGCGCGCCACCCGCCTGGCCAAGCGCGCCGCCCTGTTCGAGGCGGGCCAGAACCCCTATCCCGAGCACTCTGAGCTTGAGGACTACGTCGCCGATATCGAGGCTAAGTACGCCGAGCTTGCCGATGGCGAGGACACCGAGGACGTCGTGAAGATCGCCGGCCGTGTGGTCGCCAAGCGCGGTCAGGGCAAGATCATGTTCATCGTCGTGCGCGATGCGACTGCCGAGATTCAGCTGTTCTGCCGCATCAACGACATGGACGAGGCTGCCTGGAATACGCTCGAGGCTCTCGACCTGGGCGACATCCTGGGCGTGACCGGCGTGGTCGTGCGCACCCAGCGCGGCCAGCTTTCCGTTGCCCCTAAGAGCGCGACCCTGCTTGCCAAGGCCGTTCGTCCGCTGCCCGAGAAGTTCCACGGTCTTTCCGACAAGGAGACCCGCTATCGCCAGCGCTATGTCGACCTGATCGCCAACGACGACGTTCGCGAGACCTTCCGTAAGCGTTCGCAGATTCTCTCCACCTTCCGTCGCTTTATGGAGTCCGACGGCTACATGGAGGTCGAGACCCCCATCTTGCAGACCATCCAGGGCGGCGCTACTGCTAAGCCGTTCATCACGCACTTCAATGCGCTCGATCAGGAGTGCTACCTGCGTATTGCCACCGAGCTGCACCTCAAGCGCTGCATCGTCGGTGGTTTTGAGCGCGTGTTCGAGATCGGCCGCATCTTCCGTAACGAGGGCATGGACCTTACCCACAACCCCGAGTTCACCACGATGGAGGCCTACCGTGCCTTCTCCGACCTCGAGGGAATGAAGGCGCTCGCCCAGGGTGTCATTAAGGCGGCTAACAAAGCCATCGGCAACCCCGAGGTCATCGAGTACCAGGGCCAGACCATCGACCTTTCTGGTGAGTGGGCCAGCCGTCCCATGACCGACATCGTCTCCGACGTGCTCGGCAAGCAGGTCACCATTGACACGCCGGTCGAGGAGCTTGCTGCCGCCGCGCGCGAGAAGGGCCTGGAGATTAAGCCCGAGTGGACCGCCGGCAAGATTATCGCCGAGATTTACGATGAGCTGGGCGAGGACACCATCGTCAACCCCACGTTCGTGTGCGATTACCCCATCGAGGTCAGCCCGCTTGCCAAGCGTTTTGAGGACGACCCGCGTTTGACCCACCGCTTTGAGCTGGTCATCGCCGGCCACGAGTACGCCAACGCATTCTCCGAGCTCAACGACCCGGTCGACCAGGCCGAGCGCTTTGCCGCCCAGATGGCCGAGAAGGCCGGCGGCGACGATGAGGCCATGGAGTATGACGAGGACTACGTGCGCGCCCTCGAGTACGGTATGCCTCCCGCGGGCGGCATTGGCATCGGCATCGACCGCGTGGTCATGCTGCTCACCAACCAGGCTTCCATCCGCGACGTGCTGCTGTTCCCGCACATGAAGCCCGAGAAGGGTTTCCAGTCCGGTGCCGCTGCCGCCAAGGCTGCCGAGGCCGGCAACGCCGCGAGCCCGTTCGTTGAGTCGCTTAAGCCCACGCTCGATTACTCCAAGATCGCCGTTGAGCCGCTGTTCGAGGAGTTCGTCGACTTCGATACCTTCTCCAAGAGCGATTTCCGCGCTGTGAAGGTCAAGGCATGCGAGGCCGTCAAGAAGTCCAAGAAGCTGCTGAACTTTACGCTCGACGACGGTACCGGTACCGACCGCACCATCCTCTCCGGTATTCACGCTTATTACGAGCCCGAGGACCTGGTCGGCAAGACCTTGCTCGCCATCACCAACCTGCCTCCGCGCAAGATGATGGGTATTCCCAGCTGCGGCATGCTGATCAGCGCTGTCCACGAGGAGGAGGGCGAGGAGCGCCTCAACCTGATCCAGCTCGACGCCTCCATCCCCGCCGGCGCAAAGATGTACTAACTAGTTACGCGGTTCTACGAACCGCGTAACGGTTCGACGCTGCGCCCTCAGGTTCCGCCGTTCTACCGAACGGCGGACCGGTCGACGCTGCGCGCCGCCCAGAGCGACAATTTGTCATTCAAAAAGCAAGGCATGACCAGAAGGTCTATGCCTTGCCTTTTTCATGCCAACTTGTTCGCTCTGGACGGCGCTCGCTGGCGTAGGCTCAACCTGCGATGCGGCAGATGGGGAGTTCCTTTTGTGTCGGCACTTGGGGACACTCCTTGTAGTCATTGGGGACGTTCTTAAACGATTACCCAACGGCTATTGCGCACATGGCTCGCATGACAGCCGTCTCTTTTATGTTTCCTTTAGCCGCTGCTGCCTAGGATGGGGGTTAGTCGGCAAGAAGGGAGCATCTGTATGGACGACGCGAGCGAGCGCGCAATCGAAGAGGACATGCTCGATCAGTTCAATTACTTTGACGATGAGGACGAGGAGCTGATCGACCGTCGCGAGCCAGCGCCGCTTGATTCCTTTGATCTGGTCGATGAAGAGGCTGATGAGGTTGAGGGCGAATCAGCGGAGCCTCCACAGCCTTCGCGCCTTGACTCGCTGCTTTCGAGAGCCCCCATGCACCACGGCGTTCGTGCCGGCGCGCTCCATATGAAAACTGACTGGCACCAGATCGTGACGGCGGGCGATGAGCTTGCCGTCGATGCACCGCTCACCGATAAATCATCCATCATCTGCCGCACCGGCATGCTTATGCTGGCAAGTGGAACGGGTGCCTGGCGCGTGCGCGATACCATGAATCGTGTTGCTGCCGTACTTGGCGTCACGATTCACGTCGACCTGAGTCTCCTATCGTTTGAGTGCACCTGCATCGAAGATGGCCACTGCTTTAACGAGGTCGTCAGCTTACCCACAACGGGGGTCAATACCCATCGCATTTGGATGATGGAGAGCTTCTTAAAGGAAATCGAGATTTACGGGCGCCGGTTTACCGTGCACGAGTACCACGAGATGCTCAAGACCGTTGAGAGCTCAAAGCCCGATTACTCTCCCTGGCAACAGGGCCTTGCGGCGGCCTGCGCCTGTGGTGCCTTTGTCTTTTTACTTGGTGGCGGTCCCATTGAGATGGCATGCGCGTTCGTAGGCGCTGGTGTCGGCAACTTTGCTCGCTCCCATATTCTCAAACAGGGCCTTGGCCAGTTTAGCGCGTTGACGACCGGCGTTGCGCTCGCTTGCGTTTCGTATCTGCTGGCGTTGCTCGGTCTCGCCCAGGTTGTTCCGGGGGCAATGTCGCACCAAGAAGGCTATATCGGCGCCATGCTCTTTGTGATTCCTGGCTTTCCGCTCATTACGGCAGGTCTAGACATCGCTAAGCTCGACATGCGAAGCGGTATCGAGCGTCTTTCGTATGCTGTGTCGATTATTGTGATGGCGACCCTCGTGGGTTGGATGGTTGCCGAGTGCGTGGGACTGGCGCCGGATGACTTCGCCCCGCTCGGCCTCTCACCGTTGGCTCTTACGCTCTTGCGCATACTGATGAGCTTTATCGGCGTATTTGGCTTCTCGGTTATGTTCAACAGCCCGGTAAAGATGGCAGCGGCGGCAGGGCTCATCGGCGCCGTGTCCAATACCTTGCGCCTTACGCTCGTCGATGCGCCGACGATGCTTCCCTTCCTGGGACTGAGTGCGGGCATGCCTCCCGAGGCGGCTGCGTTTATCGGTGCGCTGGTATCGGGGCTGCTCGCGAGCTTAGCTGAAATCAAACTCACCTACCCACGTATCGCCCTCACGGTGCCATCGATTGTCATTATGGTGCCCGGTCTGTATCTCTATCGCTCAATGTATTACATGTGCACCTTCGACACGGTCAATATGCTCGGCTGGTTTGTGCGTGCAGTGCTCATCGTGGCGTTTCTGCCCGTTGGCCTGGGCGTGGCGCGTACGCTCACCGACCCTCGCTGGCGCCACACCAGCTAATTGGTGCAAGGGGGACAGGTCACTTTGCACCAAATGAGTTGCGGTGAAATAGGGACTGAATTGCTGTTTAAAGGGTCAAAACAGTCCGTATTCCACCGCAACTTATGGGGTCGGGGGATTGTTGGTGCCCTGCATCTTCATAAACTCAACGCTTACGAAGCGCGGGGTTTTCGTGCTAGGCTGGTTCCACCACATAAGTAGTCGCAGACGCACGCATCACGGGCGGGCGAGATGAAGTCCCAACAGCTCCATCTTGCCCGCCCGTTTTTGTTGCGTGGTGCCGCGGCGTAACACAGAAAGGACCATGCCCTTTATGCCTATCAACAAACGAGAGAGCCTGCTGTTCACCTTTATCATGTGCTTTTGCATGGTGCTCTGGATGAGCATCTACAACGTTGCCCTGCAGCATGGGGCCATCAACGGCGAGGTTGTTGCCGCCGCGTGGCTCGGCTTCCCCGTTGCCTACATTTTTGCCATGTGCTGCGACTGGTTTGTTGCCAGCCCCCTTGCCAAGGGTTTCGCCTTTAAATTCCTGGTCACGCCGGGCAAGAGTTCGCCGCTTGCCATGACGCTCGCCGTCAGCTCCTGCATGGTCGTTCCCATGGTCATCATCATGTCGCTGTACGGTGCCTGTGAGGGTCTGACGCACATGCCCGGCGGCATCCTTGCGAACCTGTATTCCGTGCCCGCGATCTGGATGATCAACATCCCGCATAATTTTGTGATGGCGCTGCCGTGGAACCTTTTGGTAGCCGGTCCGATTTCCCGCTTCGTCTTCCGTCGCGCCTTCCCTGTGGGGACGGTTTTCGAGGAGGAGCATGCCGAGCTCTTGGAGCAGGCTATGGCTCCTGAGTGCGAGTAGCTCGCTTAGGGATCTGCTGAGCGCGGGCGACTTGCTTGGTTGGAGCCCAAAGCGTGGATAGCTCTCTCGGCGACATCGCGGGCGTGAGCGGTGCGCATGACCGGAGGGCCCGTGCTGCTCCGTTGCCCGACGTGCTAGCGCGCAGAACAATCTGTTGGTGCATTCGGCGGCTGCTGAAGCGTTTCGGCAGCCGCTTTTTATACGGAGTTTAAATACAACAGTCTGTTGTATTACGTAGAGTGGTATATCTCTAGCGGGAAAAATGCGAGAGACGGAGCATTATGGCGTTGCTAGTAGGACTGGACGTAGGGTCGACGACGACCAAAGTTTACGCGATGCACGAGGATATGACCGAGGCGTGGTGGGGATATCGCCGCCACGGGGCGTGTCAGACAGCGAGCGTGCGCGCCATGCTCGGCGAGCTCGCCGAGCGCTTTCCCCATGAGTCGCTGCGCGTTGCGGTGACCGGCTCGGGTGCGCGCGATATCGCGACCGCGCTGGGCGCCTCGTACGTTCAGGAGGTGGTCGCCAACGCGCTCGCGATCAGCAGGTTCTATCCGCAGACGCGCTGCGCCATCGAGCTGGGCGGCCAAGACGCCAAGATGATCTTCTTCCGCACCAACGATAAGGGAGACATCGAGGTTGCCGACATGCGCATGAACGGCTCGTGCGCAGGCGGTACCGGTGCATTTATCGACGAGATGGCAAAGCTCATGGGGGTCGGCACCGAATCGGGCGAGTTCGAGCAGCTCGCAAGCCGGGGAACGACCGTCCACGAGGTCTCGGGCCGCTGCGGCGTGTACGCAAAGACCGATATCCAGCCGCTGCTCAACGAGGGCATTCCTGCCACCGACCTGGCGCTTTCGGCGCTTCACGCGGTCGCCCGCCAAACGATCGGCGGTCTGGCCCAGGGTATCGACATCGAGCCGCCGGTAATCTTCGAGGGCGGTACGCTCGCCTACAACCCCACACTGGTCCGCGTGTTCCGGGAGCAACTGAATCTATCGGACGATCAGGTTATCGTCCCGCGCGATCCGCAGATCATGGTCGCGCGCGGTGCCGCCCTGTCGCTGACCGACATGTTCGCATCGTCCCAACCGATCGACCTTCCCGACGCTTTTGTCCGGCTGGATAAGCTCGAGACGGTCGCGCCCGCAAGCGGGGAGGGACGTCTTGCCCAGCCCTTTTTTGCCACACCTGCCGAGCAGGCGGATTTTACGGCACGCCATGGCAAAGAGACGCCGGCAAAGGGTCCGGATGCGTATGCGCCCGGAGAGACGGTGCGTGTGGCGCTCGGTATCGATTCGGGGAGCACGACGACCAAGTTCGCCCTGGTCGATGAGGCGGGTGAGCTTGTCGATTCGTTCTACGCGTCTAATAACGGCAGACCGCTCGACGTCGCCCAACAGGGTCTTGTCAGCTTGAAGAACCGCTGGGAGACAGCGGGAGTCACGCTTGCGATCGATGCCGTGGGCACCACGGGATACGGCGAGGAGCTTTTCGCGCGCGCGTTCCACGCCGACTACCATACGGTCGAGACGGTCGCGCACGCCCGCGCCGCGTGCGCATGCGTTCCCGATGCGACCTTCGTGCTCGACATCGGCGGACAGGATATGAAGGCCATCTGGCTCAACCACGGCGTGCTGACCGATATCGTCGTCAACGAGGCGTGCTCTGCGGGCTGCGGCTCGTTCCTCGAGGGTTTTGCCAAAAACCTCGGAATAGCCGTTGAGGATATCGCGACCGAGGCATTTTCGTCCAAAGCCCCCGCCGTTCTCGGCAGCCGCTGCACGGTGTTCATGAACAGCAGCGTCGTTTCCGAGCAGCGGCGCGGTAAGGGTCCGGGCGACATCATGGCCGGTCTCTGCCGTTCGATTATCGAGAACGTGTTCACCAAGGTCATTCGCGTTTCAAATCTCAACCGTCTGGGCGACAAAGTCGTCGTCCAGGGCGGCACGTTCCGAAACGACGCGGTGCTGCGCGCATTCGAGCAGTATCTGGGCAAACCCGTCACGCGTGCGCCCCACCCGGGGCTGATGGGCGCTATCGGTATCGCCCTGCTCGCGCGCGAGGAATGCCGCAAGGGCGACGCCGGCACGTCGTTTATCGGGCTCGATGCCGTGGAGCGCTTCGAGCATCGCGAGTTCGGCGGCGTTACCTGCCGTCGGTGCAACAACCGCTGCCAGCGCGCGGTCGTGGCATTTGGCGACGGCTCGCTTTACGTCACGGGCAATCGCTGCCCGCGCGGCGGCGCCATCTCATGGGATGAGCTCGTGCGCGAGGTTCCCGCGGCGGAGGAGCTGCGTCCGCAGGGTGCTTGCGAGGCACAGGCACCCGGCACGGGGCGCGACCGGACCGCGGCTGCCCCCAATCTCTTTGTCGACCGCGAGAAGCTGCTGTTCGAGTCGTACCCCACGGTTCCCGTCAGCGGGGGGCGCGATGTCACGATCGGCATTCCCCGTGTGCTCGAGTTCTGGGACACCATGCCGTTCTGGTCGACGTTCTTCAGCACGCTCGGCTTTAAGGTGCGCGTCTCGGGACGCAGCACCAAGGCGATGTACGAGCGCGGTCTGGCGCACGTCACATCCGACACCGTGTGCTTCCCGGCCAAGCTCGTCCACGGGCACATCCGCAATCTCGTCGACGCCGGCGTCGACCGCATCTTCATGCCCATCATCACGACGGTGCCCACCGAAAACACCGCCTCTACCAGCGAGTGGATGTGCGCCGTCGTAAAGGGATACCCCTACGTGATGCGCAATTCCGATAACCCGGAGGAGCGTTTCGGCGTTCCGTTCGATACGCCGCTGTTCCACTGGTACGACGAGGGCGACCGAAACCGCCAGCTCAAGGCGTGGTGCAAGGAGACCTTCGATATCGATGCCGACCTGGTTGCCAAGGCGACCGAGCAGGCGGACCGCGCGCAGGAGACGTTTGAGAACCAGCTGCAGCTGCGCGGCAGGCAGGTGCTCGAGAACGTGCACGAGGACGGCGGCTACGCGGTGGTGATCGCTTCGCGCCCGTACCACAACGACCCGCTGGTCAACCACGGGCTGCCCAAGCTCTTCTCTGAGCGCGGCATCCCCGTGCTGACGCCCGATGCGGTGCCGGGGGTCTGCAACGTCGATCTTTCCAACAGCCGCATCGACATCGTGAACAACTATCATGCGCGCATGCTGTCGTGCGCGGTCATCGTCGCATCGACGCCCGAGCTCGAGCTCGTGCAGATGGGCAGCTTCGGCTGCGGCCACGATGCGTATCTCACCGACGAGATCGCGCGCATGATGGGCGAGATGGGCTCCAAGGTTCCGATGATGATCAAGCTCGATGAGAGCGACGTCGCCGGTCCCATGGGCATTCGCGTGCGTTCGTTTATCGAGTCGGTCAACCGTCGTCGCGCGGAGGAGCGTGCCGAGGGCGCCCGGGTGCACGCGGTCCATCCGCTCGACGACCCGTATAAGGTCAAGTACACCAAGCGCGACCGGCACGACAAGATCGCGCTGGTCCCCAACACCTCCCATGCGTTCTGCAGGCTCATGACCGCGGCGATGCGCAATCAGGGCGTGCGCGCCGAGGCCCTTGATATCGGGCGCGAGGATGCCATCCGCCTGGGCAAACGCTATGTGCACAACGACATCTGCTTCCCCGCGCAAATCGTGATCGGCGAGGCGCTCGCGGCACTCGAGAGCGGTAAGTACGACCCGCACGACGTCGCCGTGGTGACTGGCAAGTATATCGGCGACTGCCGCCTGACGCACTACATGCCCCTGCTGCGCCGCGCGCTCGACGACGCGGGATACGACTATGTCCCGGTGCTCACCAACGACGACGTCGATGCCCACAATGCGCATCCGGGCTTCAAGCTCGGCCTTGGCCCGAGCATCCAGATCGCCTACGGTCTTCCCATGATCGATGCCCTCGAGGCCATGCTTAGGCGCATCCGTCCCTACGAGCTCGAGAAGGGCGCGGCGGACGCTGCGTTCGACCGCGCGCTCGATGAGGTTATCGAGGGCATGGAGCGCTCCGGGCTGAGAGGCCAGGCGACGGGCTTCAAACGCGCGCTTGCGATCATGGACGCCGTTCCGTACGACCGCTCGAACCCGCATCCGACCGTTCTCATCGTGGGCGAGTACCTGCTCAATTTCCATCTCGGCGCCAACCACGAGATCGAGCGCTACCTCGAGGACAACGGGCTCGAGGTCATCGAGGCGCGCATGACCGACGTGATCCGCAAGACCTATTTCTACAAGCATGCGCAGTCGCGCGAGTTCCACGTCGACCTGTCGCTGCCCGAAAAGGCCTGGTACGCCACGGCGGACAACCTGTTCGAGCTCGCGCACGACCGTTGCGACCGCCTGGGCGCGGCGAGCCCGCTCTACGAGCCGCCGACGCGCATGCCCGAGCTCGTGCGCGCGAGCGATAAGATCCTGCACCATACGTTCGATGCGGGCGAGGGCGTGCTGATTCCGGCGGAGATTCTCGAGCACGCCAAGCGCGGCTGCCGCAACTTCGTGATCCTGCAGCCGTTCGGGTGTCTGCCCAACCATGTCGTGGGGCGCGGGCTCATCCATGCGCTCAAGGAGCAGTATCCCACGGCGCAGTTCCTGCCGCTCGACTACGATCCCGACGTGAGCTTCGCCAACGTGGAGAACCGTCTTCAGATGCTCATCATGAACGCCAAGGCGCAGGGGTGCGGTGAGGCGCATGGCGAGACCGCGTAAGGACGCCGATGCGCCCGATGCACGCACCCGTATCATCGAGGCGTTTTGGGAGCTCATCGAGAACAACAGCATCTTCGAGCTGTCGGTTGGCGAGGTGACCCGCGCCGCCCAGTGCAATCGCGGAACGTTTTACTACTATTTTCACGATTTCGATGAACTCGTCGCCATCGCCATAGCCCAGCTGCTGCAGGATAACGAGCTCATCACCGATGCCCTCTGGCATTTTTCGAGCGAGGGCGACCTTTCGGCGTTCGACCGGCGCGACGTCCGCTGCCTGCTGCAGCGCATCGTCATCACCATGAGGGCGGGTGCCGCCGAGCAGGTCGTGCAGGGCATCCATACGATCATCATCGACCGCGTGAGAGAGATCGTCCACCCCGACGGAGAAGAGCTCAAGGCAGATTCGAGCTTTGCGGTGGGCTTTCTGGTCTCGGGCATCATGGGCTTTGTGATGGCGGTCGGCTTTGCCCGGGAGGGCGGCGAGGAGATAGACCTCGAGCAGCCGGGGGACAGCGCGTGCGCGTACCTGAGGGCGGTCGCCATGCAGACGGTGGAAACGGTCGCGCAAGTCGAGGGCGTCGATACATCCGAGCTGCTCGAACGCGTCTCCAAGGAGGCCGATGCCTATCGCGCATCGCGTGCGACGAGTCCCGACGTGGTGAAAGACGCCTAGGGTTTCTCTTGCGGGGCGCCTGTCGCGCATCGCGCGGTGAGTCCCGCGATGCGGTCATAACCTGCATTCATGCGAGCCGGGTTTATAGATATTCCTCCAGCTGTTAACATAGACAACCTGTGGGTAAAGAGACAAAAGCGCCGCCGACGGGCGGGCGTTTTGATTTCGATGAACTCATGTAAGGAAACGAGCATGTTAGATAGATTTACCGATCGAGCGCGCAAGGTCATGTCGATGGCCAAACAGGAGGCGCTCGATCTGCACTCAAATAAGGTGGGCACCGAGCACTTGCTGCTCGCGCTTGCCAAGGAGGACGAGGGCATTGCCGCCGAGGCGCTGCGCTCGCTCGACATCTCCTACGATGACATCATGGATACTCTCAAAGAGGTCCAGACCACGGTTCCCGAGCCCAGCGAGGAGACCGAGGCGGCCAAGCTTGCCTTTACGCCGCTCGTCATTAGCGTGATGGAGCGCTCCTTCCGCGTGGCGCGTGAGAACAACCAGACCTATGTGTCGACCGAGCACTTGCTGATTGGCATCGTCGAAGAGGGTAACGGCATGGCCATGGACATCCTCATGCGCCTGGGTGTGTCGTCCGCCTCCATCAAAAAGGCTATCGAGAAACTTACCGCCAAGGACCAGGACAAGAAGCGTCCGCTCGCCGGCGCCGGTGCCGGGCGTCCCGGTGCGGGCCTGCCGTTCTTTAGCGGCTCGGACGCGTCGCAGCAAAAGGGGAGCGGCACCGATACGCTTAAGCAGTTCGCCACCAACCTTACGCAGAAGGCGCGCGACGGCGAGCTCGACCCTGTAATTGGTCGCGAAAAGGAAGTCCAGCGTATGATGGAGATCCTTTCGCGTCGCACCAAGAACAATCCGCTTATCTTGGGCGACCCCGGCGTGGGCAAGACGGCCATCGTCGAGGGTCTGGCTCAGCAGATTGCAGCTGGCAACGTGCCCGAGAACCTTATGAACCAGAACATCTGGACGCTCGACCTGCCGGGCCTCGTTGCGGGTGCCAAGTATCGCGGTGAGTTTGAGGAGCGCCTCAAGAACGTGATCCAGGAGGCCACCGAAGCTGACGACGTCATCCTGTTTATTGACGAGATGCACACCATCATCGGTGCCGGCTCTGCCGAGGGCTCCATCGACGCGAGCTCCATGCTCAAGCCCGTGCTCGCGCGCGGTGCCTTCCAGATTATCGGCGCCACCACGGCCGAGGAATTCCGCAAGTACCTCACCAAGGACCCGGCCTTCGAGCGTCGCTTCCAGACCATCGATGTCGAGGAGCCGAGCGTCGAGGACACGGTCAAGATCCTGACCGCGCTCAAGCCGCGCTACGAGGAGCACCACCATGTGCGCTATACGCAGGGTGCTATCGAGGCCGCCGCGAACCTTTCCAACCGCTACATCCAGGATCGCTTCCTGCCCGATAAGGCCATCGACCTCATTGACGAGGCCGGCGCCCGCGCCCGCATCGCCGCCAACCGCGCGCCCGAGCCGGTGCGCGAGGCCGAGCATCGCGTGGAGGAGCTTAAGGCCGCCGCGCAGGAGGCCACCGAGAGCGACGACATGAACAAGGCCGCCGAGATCACCGAGCAGCAAAAGGCTGCCGAGATTGAGCTCGCCGAGGCCAAGGCTGCCTGGACGGCCGAGCTCGACGCCAGCCCGCTCACCATCGATGTCTCCCAGATTGCCGACATCGTGTCCGTGACCTCGGGCGTGCCGGTTTCCTCGCTCACCGAGAGCGAGAGCCGGCGCCTGCTGCAGACCGAAAGCGTGCTCAAGACGCGCATCATCGGCCAGGATGAGGCAGTCGAGGCCGTCGCCAAGGCCGTGCGCCGCAGCCGCTCGCCGCTCAAGGACCCGCGTCGTCCCGGTGGCAGCTTTATCTTCCTTGGTCCCACCGGCACAGGCAAGACCGAGCTCGCCAAGACGCTCGCCGAGTATCTCTTTGGCAGCAAGGACGCGCTCATCAGGTTCGATATGTCGGAGTTTGGCAGTGAGTTCGAGGTCTCCAAGCTCATCGGTAGCCCCCCGGGCTATGTGGGCCACGACGAGGGCGGCCAGCTCACCAAGGCTGTTCGCCGTCACCCGTACTCGGTCGTGCTGTTCGACGAGATCGAGAAGGCGCACCCCGACATCTTCAATATCCTGCTGCAGGTGTTGGAGGAGGGCCGTCTGACCGATAGCCAGGGCAAGACGGTCGACTTCCGCAATACGGTGATCATCATGACGTCAAACGTGGGCGCCCGCGAGATCGCGCAGGATGCGAGCGTTGGCTTTGGCACCACCGGCGAGCAGGGCCTCACCTCGAGTGAGATCCGCGGCCGCGCGATGGGCGAGCTCAAGCGCCTGTTCCGCCCCGAGCTGCTCAACCGTATCGACGACATCGTGGTGTTCCAGAAGCTCTCGGGCGAGAACCTGACCAAGATTGCGCACCTGCTGGTGGACGATCTGCGCCAGCGCCTGATCGCAAACGGCATGAACATCAAGCTTACCGATGCGGCCTACGACAAGATTGTGGCGGAGGGTACCGACCTCACCAACGGCGCGCGTCCGCTGCGTCGTGCCATCCAAAAGCTCATCGAGGATCCGCTGTCCGAGGAACTGCTGGCTGGCGAGTGGGGCGAGGGCGATACCGTCCTGTGCGACGTGGCCGATGGCAAGTTTGTCTTTAGCCGCGGCACGGGCGAGATCCCGGCACCGCGTCCGGCGGGCACGCTTGGTGGCGATACCGCCCCGGCGGTACCGCACACCGGCAACGCCGCGCCCGTGAGCGGCGGCGTGACCTCGGGCCCCGGCGGCATGATGCAAGCCGGTTCCGGCGCGCTGTAGGGCGTGGCGACAATTTGATACGCGCAATCGAGGCGCTCCGGAAAGGGCGCCTCGATTTGTAGAGCTGCGGAAGTTGTGACCGTTACGCTATACGGTCCACCGTTAGCCGATGATGCGAGGGCGCTCGGCGTTTTCGACTGGTTTATGCACGCAAAGTCTGGGAATATACAAGTCGCATGTCTTACTGTCTAACCAGTTGCGCCAAGGAGGCACCATGGACTACAAGATTACCGGCTACGAGCCCGCCCAGCTGTTCCATTTCTTTGAGGAGGTCAGCGCGATCCCCCGTGGGTCTGGCAACGAGAAGGGCATCAGCGATTTCCTGGTTGCGTTTGCCAAGGAGCGCGGTCTCGATGTGTACCAGGACGAGGTCTACAACGTCATCATTCGCAAGCCCGCATCTGCCGGTGCCGAGAATGCCCCGACCGTGATGCTGCAGGGCCACATCGATATGGTGTGCGACAAGTTGGGCTCCGTTGAGCACGACTTTACGACCGATGGTATCGACCTGGTCGTCAAGGACGGCGTCCTCACCGCTAACGGCACCACTCTGGGCGCCGACAACGGTATTGCCGTCGCGCTTATGCTTACCGTGCTCAACGACGATTCGATTACCCATCCGGCCCTCGAGTGCGTGTTCACCACCGACGAGGAGACTGGCCTGGTCGGCGCCGAGACGCTCGACAAGTCCCAGATTAGCGCCCGCACCATGATCAACCTTGACTCCGAGGAAGAGGGCGTTGCCACCGTCAGCTGTGCCGGCGGCGTCGTCGTTACCTACACCTGCCCGATCGCGCGCGAGCACAAGACCGGTAGCACCCTCACGCTCGACATCTCCGGCCTGCTGGGCGGCCACTCCGGCAGCGATATCAACCTGGAGCGCGGCAACGGCAACCTCATCATGGCCCGCATCATCGACCGCCTGATGGTTGCCGGCGAGCCCGCCATCGTTAGCTTTAACGGCGGCACCAAGGACAACGCCATCAACCGTGAGTGCAAGGCTGTTCTGGTCTACGCCGACCACGCTGCCGCCGAGGCCGCGGCCCAGATCGCAAAGGGCATCATCGCCGACGTCACTGCCGAGCTCGAGGTCTTCGACCCCGGCTTTACTTGCACCGTCGAGATTGCCGACGACGCCGAGGTTGAGGCCATGGACCAGAAGTCCGCGCTTGCCCTCATCCGCGCCCTGCGCCTTGCCCCTAACGGCGTGATTCGCCGCAACGTCGCCACCGACGGCTCCGTCGAGGTTTCCTCCAACATCGGCGTGGTCGCCACCTCCGATGACGAGGTCAAGATTATGCTGTCCCCGCGCTCTTCGATCACCTCGCTGCAGAACGAGTTCAAGGACCGTCTGCAGACGCTGGCCGATGTCCTGGGCTTCGACGCCAAGTTTGAGTTTGAGTATCCCGGCTGGAGCTATGCCGAGCATTCGCCGGTCCGCGACGTCTTTGTCGAGAGCTATCGAGAGCTCTTTGGCTCCGAGCTGCGCATCGAGTCCATTCACGCCGGCCTTGAGTGCGGCCTGTTTGCCGAGGCTCTGCACGGCCTGGACGCCATCGCCGTGGGCCCGACGCTCTCCGATGTCCATACCCCGGACGAGAGCATGGAGCTCGCTTCTGCCGAGCGCTTCTACGAGCTGCTCATCGACGTCCTCAAGCGCCTCGCTGCGTAAAGGTTGCGCTAGCAGCAGTCCGAGTCACGTGCTAGCGGATTGCAAATGACATTATGAGAGGGGGCACCCGGTCTTTTGCGACGGGTGCCCCCTCTCTTTTGTTTGATAATTGCGAAATTACGGCCACCTAGTCCATTTCTGCCCTGATGAGGTCGAGGGCGCGCTGGCAGTTTTCGCGGACGGGGCCGAGCATATGCTCGCGCAGGTCCGCCATGCCGGGCAGGTCGGCGTATTCGTCCATGACCTCTTCCATGCAAATGGGTACCTCGTAGGCGAGGTCCATCATGGTCGCAAAGCAAAACTTCTCGGATAGCCCGGCATCGGTGAGCGTCGCCTCCAGCGTGGGGTCGCCCATACCGTGGTATCGGCGGATAGCGCCTGGACCGATGCACTCCACACGATTTTCGCCGCCAACGCTCATGGCAAGGCGCGCCCGGCGGCGCATGCGCTCATACGCCAAACCCGACGCGACATCGTACATTCGAGCCATCATGGCTGCGCCGTCGTTTCCAAGGAGCAGGGAATAGTTTTTCGCGTGCGCATCCGGTGCGCCGATGATGGCGTTAAAGAAAAGTATCTGCGTAAACAGATACAGGTTAAGTTGATGGTGGCTCGTATTTACGAGGAGCTCTTGAATGTCGCGTGTGGTCGGGCCGCCGTCTGCCGTGTACTTTTGGGCGGGCATCACCCCAAGTGCCTGACAGAGGTCTTCTTGATGTAGGCGCCTGATCGTTCCGTCTTTGACTTTCACGCGGTCATAGCGCTCAACAATGAGGGCAGGTTCGTCCTCAAACATACGATATTCGACGTTTGCCGTTGCGATGCCGGCGCGCTGGGCGCTTTTCATGCAGACAAACTCATTGAGAGCCTCGAGTTTAAATCCGATAACGCCATTTTTGAAAATATGCGTCGTGGGCGAGGAGCCCATGCATTCGCACCAGCGGCCGTTTATGAACGCGAGCGCGAACTTGCCCTGGTTGCCTCCAAGTGACCAACTTTCATCTAGACCCATCCACGATGCATCGCGGTCATCTCTGATCGACTTGAGACGAAGAACAATTTCGTGGTTGTCTATAGGGCGGTATTCGCCAGCGCGATGCAGGACGGCGTCGGTATCTTCTTCGGCACAAAACTGCACGCCGCCCGGACAGTCGAGTCCGATATGGCTGAGCAACGCAACGGGATTGTTGGGCCTAACGTCGAATTCGGCGGCAATCGCTTTTCGTTGGTCCTCGCTGTCGGGTAGAAGGCCAAACAGGTACGGATTCATGACCTGTTGTCCGTATGTGCGATTCGATACGGGTATGTTGGTCGATAGGGCTGGCCCGTCATAGTCATGATCGTAGGTAAAGCTGATAAGACCGTTCTCATCTTGCGTGAGCGTTCCAGCAGGCACGCCGCAAATAATGGTCCGAAGTGATGTTCTGGCCATTGGCTATTTCCCTTCGGGCATGGCTTGGCTAGATGCGTTTGTGGCAATCGAGACTCCGAGATTGGACATGGCGAAATCGGCGAGGACCTCGTCGTAGAGTGCGGATGTAAAGGGGGCATCTGCAAGAGCCGGAATGGTTGTGCTGCGACGGTTGCGATGATGAAGACGTTGGGCGTGATGGCGTCTGGAGGTGCTGCAAGGTTGATCAGCATGCGGGGCGTCGACTGGTTGCTCATTTTTCGTTTCGCCTATATCCCCTTGAGCGGCGAGCGCCAGTCCAAGAGCACCGAAAACTGCCAGCAGCTTGTCGAGCCGAATGCCCGTGGCATCTCCCAGCTCGAGCGATGCGAGCAGGCGTTCCGAAACACCGGCTTTTTTAGCGAGGGCGGCACGGGTGATCCCCTGCGCCTCGCGCGCCTGACGCACGTAGATGCCGGCTTGGCGCGGCGTGGTGATGGGAAGGGTATCCATGGCAATCTCCTAACGTGCAGACTTTTGCATCCTAGTATGACATGCAAAAGTCTGCATGAAAAGGCCCATGCAAAACTCTGCATGAGACCTCATACGGACGTTTAGTTTTGAAGGGTGTTTTACAGCACCAAAAAACCCAAGTGTTCCAGCAGGATCTTGAGGCCGATAAGGATGAGCACGACGCCACCCACGATGGTGGCGGGTTTTTCGTAGCGCGCGCCAAAGGTGTGGCCGATCGCTACGCCGGCGACGGAGAAGATAAACGTTGTGACGCCGATAAGCGATACAGCGGGCACGATGTCAACCGAGAGCGCGGCAAACGAGATGCCCACGGCCAGGGCGTCGATTGAGGTGGCGATGGCGAGGATCAGGTACTCGCCCAGTTCAATCTTCTCGGCATCCTTGCCGTCGTCTTCATCCTCGTCTTCGGTAAAGGCTTCCCACAGCATTTTGCTGCCGATGAAGGCCAAAAGGATAAAGGCGATCCAGTGGTCGATGGGGCCGATGATGCTCATGAATTGACTGCCAAGCGCCCATCCGATCACGGGCATGCCTGCCTGGAAGCCGCCAAAGAACAGGCCGAGCACTACGGCGACCTTAAGGTTGATCTTCTTCATGCCAAGGCCCTTGCAGATGGATACGGCAAAGGCGTCCATCGAAAGGCCAACGGCGAGCAACACGAGCTCTGCGAGTCCCATAGTCTGGCTCCCTCTCTGCGGGCGGGCCCGCGTGTACCTCTTGGGGGAGTAACAAAAAAGACTCGTGGCGTACGCGTTGCGCGCACAGCCACGAGTCTCGTTCATTAAGGCAAGCCAGGCCGCATCGGCCAGTGTGTTGACTTGCCGCGCCACCGGAGGCGAACCCGATCACGCGACTACTCCCTCATTTATGCGAATCCCGATGCTACCACATAAGCAGCTCATTTGGATTGGGGCTCTCAGCTGTGTTCGCTCATTCTGTAAGCATCGGATTTTGCGGGCGTCACAGGGGCAAACCGTGAGAAACTTATTGACGTTTATGGAGCGTATACGATGGGAGCGATGCCTTGGATAAGAACGAGCTGCAAAAGCGTATGGAACAGGCCATCCGCCTGACTGCCCCCGGTCAGCCGATCCGCACCGCCCTCGACATGATCATTGCCGGTCACCTGGGCGCCCTTATCTGCGTCGGCGACACCGAAAACGTGCTCGCCGCCGGTAACGACGGCTTCCCGCTCAACATTTCGTTTACCTCGAACCGCCTGTTCGAGCTCTCCAAGATGGACGGTGCCATCGTTATCGATGGCGACCTCACCCAGATCCTGCGTGCCAACTTCCACCTCAATCCCGATCCCTCGCTCGCCACGAGTGAGACGGGCATGCGTCACCGTACTGCCGCTCGCATGTCGGTGCTCACCGACGCCATCGTGATCTCGGTTTCGGCTCGTCGTGCCGTCGTCAACGTGTACGTTCACGGCAAGAGCTACGAGATCCAGCCCGTCACCACCATCATGAGCTCGGTCAACCAGCTCGTCGCCACGCTCCAGACTACCCGTCAGTCGCTCGATCGCTCCCTGCTGCGCCTGACGGCCCTTGAGCTCGACGACTACGTCACGCTCGCCGACATCACCGGCATCTTCTCGAGTTTCGAGATCATGCAACAGGCAAAGACCGAGCTTAAGGATTGCATCGTCAAGCTGGGTAACCAGGGCAAGCTCGTGCAGATGCAGCTCGAGCAGCTCGCGGGCTCCAGCATGGATACCGAATACGACTTGATGATCCGCGACTACGCAAGCGATTCCTCCGAGGCAAACGCCGAGAAGATTCGCGCCGAGCTGAGCCGTATGACGCCTAAGGACCTGTCCGACCCGCAGCACGTGGCGGCAGTTCTGGGCTATGACGACTTGGACGAGGACTCCGTCATGACGCCGCTGGGCCTGCGCACGCTTTCGCGCGTGTCCGTCGTGCGCGACGGCGTGGCCGAGAAGATCGTCGACGAGTACGGCTCGCTGCAGGAGCTCATGGACGACATCAGCGAGGATCCGGAGCGCTTGGGCGACTTTGGCGTCAACAACCCTGCCATTCTTGCGGACTCGCTGTACCGCATGAAGGGCACCAAACAGGGGAACGCATAATGGCGCCCGTATGCGCCGTGGTCGTTGCCGGCGGCAGCGGCCAGCGCTTTGGAAATCCCGGCGGCAAGCAGCTCGTTAATGTGGCGGGCCGTCCGCTCATGAGCTGGTCCATCCGCGCGTTCGATCGTAGCGATAAGGTCGGCCATATCGTCGTGGTTTGCCCTGCCGAGCGCCGTGCCGAGATGCGCCGCCTGGCCATTGACCCGTTTGACTATGACACGCCCATCAGCTTTGCCGATGCCGGCGATACCCGTCAGGATTCCACCCGTGCCGGCGTGCATGCGGTTCCGGCGGGTTTCGAATATGTCGCCATCCACGACGGCGCTCGTCCGCTCATTACGACCGAGGCCATCGACCACGCTATCGACGTGCTCGTGAGCGACCGTGCCCTCGACGGTGTCGTGTGCGGTCAGCCCGCGATCGACACGCTCAAGATCGTTGACGGCGATAATATCGTCGAGACGCCGCCGCGTGAGCTCTACTGGGCAGCGCAGACGCCGCAGATCTTTAGCGTCGATGCTATGAAGCGCGCCCACGCTGCAGCCATTGCCGAGGGCTTTATCGGTACCGATGATTCGTCGCTGGTCGAGCGCATGGGTGGGCGCGTCCGCTGCGTCCAGAGCCCACGCGATAACCTTAAGGTGACGGTGCCCGAGGACCTGCGTCCCGTAACCGCGATTCTGCTTGGCCGCATGGCCGAGGGAGAGGACCTTCCCCATGTTCAGTAACCTGCGCATTGGCCATGGCTACGACGTTCACCGTCTGGTGGAGGGGCGTCGATGTATCATCGGCGGTGTCGACATTCCCTACGAGCGCGGCCTGCTGGGCCACTCGGATGCCGATGTGCTCGCGCACGCCTTGGCCGACGCCATTCTGGGCGCCTGCCGTGGGGGAGACATCGGCAAGCTATTCCCCGACACCGATCCCGCCTACGAGGGTGCCGATTCGATGGTGCTGCTTGCCCGCGTGATGGACTATGCGCGTGAGCTGGGCTTTGAGTTTGTCGATGCCGATTGCACCATTGCCTGCCAGCAGCCTAAGATCACCCCGCATCGCGATGCCATGCGCGCCAACCTTGCCCATGCCCTGGGCGTTGACGTCGAAAACGTGGGCGTCGCCGCCACTACGACCGAAAAGCTCGGTTGGGAAGGCCAGGGCGAGGGAATCGGCGCCTGGGCCGTCTGCCTGCTACAGAAAACCGTTAAGGAGTAACGAATGCGTATCTACAACAGCGCTACCCATAAAAAGGAAGAGTTCCAGCCCATCGAGTCCGGCAAGGTCCGCATGTACGTGTGCGGCCCCACGGTCTACGACAACATCCACATCGGCAACGCCCGTACGTTCATCAGCTTTGACGTGATTCGCCGCTGGCTCATCGCGAGCGGTTACGAGGTCACGTTCGCCCAGAACCTCACCGATGTCGACGACAAGATCATCAAGCGCGCCAACGAGCAGGGCCGTACGGCCGCCGAGGTCGCGACGGAGTTCTCCGACAAGTTCATCGGCGTCATGCGCGCCGCCAACGTGCTCGATCCCGATGTGCGCCCCCGCGCCACCAAGGAGATCGGCCCCATGATCGCCATGATC
The DNA here is from genome assembly GCA_046979165.1 of Collinsella sp. GTDB lineage: Bacteria > Actinomycetota > Coriobacteriia > Coriobacteriales > Coriobacteriaceae > Collinsella. The sequence goes on along the minus strand of JBKWJT010000001.1, from coordinate 1,111,989 downwards.
AAGACGCTTATCGAGCAGGGCCACGCTTACGCAGCCGATAACGGCGACGTGTATTTTGCCGTGCGCAGCGATCCCAACTATGGTCAGGTCTCGGGCCGCAACATCGACGACCTTATGGTTGGCGCGCGCATCGAGGAGAACGAGGACAAGAACGACCCGCTCGACTTTGCCCTGTGGAAGGCCGCCAAGCCCGGCGAGCCCAGCTGGCCGAGCCCCTGGGGCGAGGGCCGTCCCGGTTGGCACACCGAGTGCGCCGCCATGGTGCATCGCTACCTGGGCACTCCGATCGACATCCACGGCGGCGGCTCCGACCTTGCCTTCCCGCATCACGAGAACGAGTGCGCCCAGGCCACCTGCGCCTGGCACCAGGGCTTCTCCAACACCTGGATGCACACGGGCATGCTGCTGGTAGACGGCGAGAAGATGTCCAAGTCGCTCGGCAACTTCTTTACGCTGGCCGAGGTCCTCGAGCAGCACTCCGCTGCCGCCCTGCGCCTGCTGATGCTGCAGACGAGCTATCGCTCGCCGCTCGACTTTTCTTGGGAGCGCCTGGAGGGTGCCGAGAACTCGCTCACGCGTATCGCCGGTACGGTCGAGAACCTGCGTTGGGCCGCGAACCACGCGACGGCCGATGCCGACGAAGCGGCTGCCGAGGCGTTTGCCGCCAAGGCCGCCGAGACCCGCACCACCTTTAAGGAGTGCATGGATGACGACTTTAACACCGCCGGTGCCATGGGTGCTGTCTTTGGCTTTGTGACCGAGTGCAACCAGTACCTGGAGCAGGCGGGCGATGCTGCCGACAAGGCCGCTGCCCTGGCCGCCGCCGATACGCTGGTCGAGCTGCTCGATACGTTTGGCGTCGAGCTTCCCGAGCCCAAGGTCGAGCTGCCGCTGGGCCTGCTGGGCGTTGCCGCCGGCCTGGTCGCCTACACGGGCGACGACGTGGACGAGGCTGCTGCCAAGATTCTCGAGGCCCGCGCCGAGGCCCGTGCCGCCAAGAACTGGGATCTGGCCGACGCCATCCGCGACCAGCTCAAGGACCTGGGCCTGACGATTGAAGATACCGCCGCCGGCACTCGTATCAAATCTCTCTAATCCCCGCGGGTTTCCCAAGCACCCGACCGCCCGAGCCACGGCACCTTGCCTTTCAATCGTCGGGCATGACCTCAAGGTCTATGCCCTCCTCTTTCAAGGCAATCTGCCGCACCTCGGGCGGTCGGTCTATTTGTTTCGTTTGATAGTTGTATTTAGGAGGCCGCTTTATGGCCGACAATCGCAAGCGTGCACCTCGTGGCGGCAAGCAGGCTGCTTCTGGCTCGCGTCCGATTCGCCGCAATGACCGCACTGCCGCTCCCAAGGGCCAGCGCGATCGCGCCCAGGCCGCACGTCCGCAGCGCGATCGCAACCGCGACGCTGTCCAGGCTCCCAAGGGTGAGTTCATCGAGGGTCGCCGTGCTGCTGCCGAGGCGCTGCGCACCGGTTTTCCCATCAAGTGCGCGCTCATTGCCGAGGGCGGGGAGCGCGATGCCGCCTTGTCGCGCCTGGTCGATGACCTCAACGCCGCGGGCGTCCGCATTAAGTATGTGCCGCGCGCGCAGCTCGATGCGCTGTCGAGCCATGGCGCTCACCAGGGCATTGCGCTCGAGGTTGGCAACTTCCCCTATGCCGATGTCGCCGATATTCTCGACCGCGCAGGCGAGGGCCCGGCACTTGTCGTGGTGCTCGACCATGTGACTGACGACGGCAACTTCGGTGCCATCGTGCGCTCCGCCGAGGTTGTGGGCGCGGCCGGCGTCATCATCGCCAACAAGCGCGCCGCCGGCGTGACCGTGGGCAGCTACAAGACTTCAGCCGGCGCCGTCATGCATCTGCCTATCGCGCAGGTGCCCAACATCGCCCGTGCACTCGACGATCTTAAGGCCGCTGGCTTTTGGGTGGGCGGTGCCTCTGAGCACGCCGAAGGCGGTTGCTGGGATGCTCCCTTCGAGGGCCGCGTGGCGCTCGTCATGGGCTCCGAGGGCGACGGCATCTCGCGCCTGGTGCTCGAGAAATGCGACTTTTTGACCAAGCTTCCCCAGCGCGGCATGACCGAGAGCCTCAATGTTGCCCAGGCGACCACGGCGCTGTGCTTTGAGTGGCTGCGCCGCAACGCTGGCGAGCTCATGGGGGAGGAGTAGCGCATGTCCAAAAAGAACCGTGCCAAGTCCAAGGCCAAGCGCTTTGGCGAGGGTTCGGCCAAGCCGATTGTTTCGGCCGCGACCTATGGCGTGGGCGGCAATGCGTTTGCGCAGGCCATCGCCGACCCGGTCTCGACGGTGCACTCCAACAAGCCCGAGCTGCTGGTGGTCGACGGTTACAACGTGATCCACTGCACGCCGCGCTACGAAAAGCTCGTGTACGACCATTCTGACGATCCGTATTCCAGCGACGTTCACGATATGGCGCGCACGGCGCTCATTAATGACGTAGCTGCGTTTGCCCAGGGCCGCTACGAGGCTGTGATCGTATTTGACGGCGCGGGCAATATCTCCAGCGAGCGCCCCAACCTGCCGGCCCGCGGTGTGCGCATCGAGTTTTCGCCGACGGGTGTTTCGGCCGATACCGTGGTGCAGAAGCTCTGCATCGAGGCACGTGAGGAAGGCCGCGCGTGCTCCGTGGTATCGAGCGACGGCACGATCCAGGCTGTCGTCATGGGCAAGGGCGTCACGCGCATCTCGAGCCGTATGCTGGTGGACGAGATCAAACAGATCGATAACGACGTTCACGAGGCAGAGGAAGCTCCGCAAATCAAGATGACTCTGGGCAGCCGCCTGAGTCCCGATGCCCTGGCCAAGCTCAAGGCCCTGCGCGGACGGTAGGGGAGTTGGCGGGGCAATGCTGCCTTGCTAACTCCATTCAGCGATGTCGATCATTCTTTCGAGGCGCCACGTTAACGCCTCTTTTAGATAAGGCAGTCTCGCTGCTAGGGCATCGTTTTTAGACAGAATCTCGATTGCCTCGTCGACAAAACCATCGAGTTTGCCCCCGTCAAACCAGCTCATATCCTCAACAAGCAACATTTGTTTCGCGGGACTTGAATGGAACTGCGCGCTGGCAAAACTGTGCTCTCCTGCCCTAAGCTCCTCTAGAGATATGTTGCACCAGAGCGATGAGCCCGAATCGAAGATGGGGGCTGGTCTGCAGGCCAGTGAGTTGACGTTTCGCGCGAGGCCGAAGTTGCGCCAATGACGATCGTAGTTGGCGATGATGTCGTCGCACGCGATCATGCGGTCAAGGGCATCCTTGACGCCTGCCACCCCGAGCTCCTCGCAGTTTGCTACGTATCGCTCGTAGTCGGTTAGTCGTTCATCTGCGTTTGCGTGCTGGTTTACATAGAACGCAGGGACATACTCTTCTTCATCAGTTAAGAAGACATCGCATATGCTCAGGGCGGAAGTGCCCGTGCCCTCGAGTGAGTAAGGCACATAATCGCAGGCGTTTAGGATGCGACGGTGGAGCGCGGTCGCCACCAGCTCGTTATAAGGTTCCTGGTTCAGGTGCGCTCCTGCCTTATGCAGAATTCGACGCCCGCCCTCGCACGTCCAGTACTTTTGAAGATTGCCGTCCGACGTGTTATCGGGCTTTGCGGCAGCCGCTTTTCCCTCTGGGGCAAAGGGCGCAATGGACAGCGAGACGTCATCAAAGGCGTTATTGAAGAAGTTAATATCTTCCCACGCGAGACCGGAACCTTGGGGTCTAATCCAATACTGGTCGGATAGGGAGAGGCCAAGATTTCGCTGTACGAGTTCATCGGGAACATCGACTGCGGCTTCTGCAAGCAGGGAGGCTAGCCCAATGCGTGCGAGCGGAATACCGCGGCCGCGCCACCAGATGCGGAAGGAGTCGAGCGATATGGGGCTATTAGGGCCAAATACTCCAATAGGGGCGTGGGCGTAATCGATGTCGGCGCCGATGTGGGTAAAGTCTTTTCGCGATGTGCTGTAGACCAGCTGAGCGACTTCGTGCGTGCGGTTCATGAGGGTGAACGCGATCTCGTTCTTACCGTGGCCGCGGCGGGGACGTCCCCCTGTTTTGGTCACGGAGCGGAGTCGCGTGTCGACGCTGTCTTTGTCGATGAGCCATACACCAGAAGCCTTGCGGGCCTCAAGTGCTCCGTTTTTTATGAGCTCCTGCACCCTGCGCGGAGTGATGCCGAGCAGCTCGGCGGCTTCCTTGGTAGTAAGCATCGCGAAACCCTTCGCCAGAACGAATAGTTTTATATATAGCAATTGTAATTAAAACTATTCGTTCTGGCGAAGGGTTTTAAGATTGAGGGCGCACTGACAGAAATGAACGGGCCTGGTACGCGTTGTTGCTGGATTTTGCATATTTGTATAACGCCGTGCGGCCTGTTGCGCCCCGTCCGCAATTCCTTTATTCTTAACTCGCTTCGCGTGAAAGCGCCAAGCGTGCCAGTGTGGCGCAACGGTAGCGCAACTGATTTGTAATCAGTGGGTTGCAGGTTCGATTCCTGTCACTGGCTCCATGAGAGTTTCGGGCTCTGTTTCCTTGTGGGACAGGGCCCGTTTCTATTTATGTCGATAAGTCAGCGTGTTTGGCGCCAACCAAGCTTCAGGTTTGTCTCGATCCGTAACACGAGTGGGCTGAAGACCCTCCTTATAGTTACAGATCGAAACATTGCCAAGGGAAGGCCGATAACATCTCGATCCGTAACACGAAGAGGCTGAAAACCGTTCTTACTGTTACAGAATGAGACGTAAGCGGGGGTTTCTGCGAAACATCTCGATCTGTAACAGATAGGGGAGGAATAACCCTCTTACTGTTACAGGTCGAGACATAGGCCGGGGCGAGGTTGGTCATCGTCATCGAGCGTGGATTATCGGACACACGAGCGTGGAAAATCTTCCGCCTAGTGAATGAGCGTGGATAATCTGCCACTTTGGATTCGATGGCACGGCAAAGTGGGAGATTATCCACGCTCGATTTCAAACGGAAGAAAATCCACGCTCGATTTTGCCTGGGAAGAGCAATCTTCTGTCTGGGCAGCCCCGATCTCGACCTATATATAGGTGCAAATAAGCTGGTATCGAAGTTCGATACTGAAGGTGTACTCCACTACAGCAAAGTGTTACCTTGGGAAACGTCACCTCAGTATCCAAAACCACTGTCCTTCATATCCAAACTCAATAAAACCGCAGGTCACGGCTATATAGATACGCCCGGCACCGTGTATCTAGAGGTTTTCGTTGACAGCCCCCAAGGTGGCATCGTATTATCTTCTTCGTTCGCGGGGGCGGCGGTCCAAAAGACCAAAGGACCTGCGGATACTTGAACGATTGGGAGTTTGCCCGAGTGGTTAATGGGGACGGGCTGTAAACCCGTTGGCTCTGCCTACATAGGTTCGAATCCTATAGCTCCCACCCGTCAAGTGCCTGTATAGCTCAGTCGGTAGAGCACTTCGTTGGTAACGAAGAGGTCACCAGTTCAAGTCTGGTTGCAGGCTCCATCCGGCGGTGTAGCTCAGTTGGTTAGAGCACACGGTTCATACCCGTGGCGTCACTGGTTCGAATCCAGTCACCGCTACCATAGGTAACACGGTGGCTTCTCAATAGTATGTTGAGAGGCCACTATGGTATAAAGGCAAAGTCCCGTCCGGGGACGACCTGTTAAGAGGAGGGCTTTATGGCCAAAGAGAAGTTTGAGCGCACTAAGCCGCATGTTAACATCGGCACCATTGGTCACGTCGACCACGGCAAGACCACGCTGACCGCTGCCATCACCAAGGTTCTCTCCGAGACCGAGGGCTGCAAGGCTGACTTCACTGCGTTCGAGAACATCGACAAGGCTCCCGAGGAGCGCGAGCGCGGCATTACGATTTCCGTCTCCCACGTTGAGTACGAGACCGCTGCCCGTCACTACGCTCACGTTGACTGCCCGGGCCACGCTGACTACGTCAAGAACATGATCTCCGGCGCTGCTCAGATGGACGGCGCTATCCTGGTCATCGCTGCTACCGACGGCCCCATGGCTCAGACCCGCGAGCACATCCTGCTCGCCCGTCAGGTCGGCGTTCCCTACATCGTCGTCTTCCTGAACAAGTGCGACATGGTCGACGATGACGAGCTCATCGACCTCGTCGAGATGGAGACCCGTGAGCTCCTCTCCGAGTACGATTTCCCCGGCGACGACATCCCCGTCATCCGTGGCTCCGCTCTGGGCGCTCTCGAGGGCGACGCCAAGTGGATGGACGCCATTCGCGAGCTCATGAAGGCCGTCGACGAGTACATCCCGACGCCTGCTCGTAACAACGACCTCCCGTTCCTGATGGCCGTTGAGGACGTTATGACCATCTCCGGCCGTGGTACCGTTGCTACTGGCCGTGTCGAGCGCGGTGAGCTCAAGCTCAACGAGCCCGTCGAGATCGTCGGCATCAAGGATACCCAGAACACCGTCGTTACCGGTATCGAGATGTTCCGTAAGTCCATGGACTTCTGCGAGGCTGGCGACAACGTCGGTCTGCTGCTCCGCGGCATCAAGCGTGAGGACATCGAGCGCGGCCAGGTTCTCTGCAAGCCCGGTTCGGTTACCCCGCACACCAAGTTCACCGGCGAGATCTACGTTCTGACCAAGGAGGAGGGCGGCCGTCACACCCCGTTCTTCGATGGTTATCGTCCTCAGTTCTACTTCCGTACCACCGACGTTACCGGTACGGTCAAGCTCCCCGAGGGCACCGAGATGGCTATGCCTGGTGACCACATCACCATCGAGGGCGACCTCATCCACCCGATCGCCATGGAGGAGGGCCTGCGCTTCGCTATCCGCGAGGGTGGCCACACCGTCGGTTCGGGCATCGTCTCCACGATCATTGAGTAAATTAGCTCTTTGATATAGCTGACTTAGAGAACCCGGCACTTATATGGGTGCCGGGTTCTTTTCTGCAATGGATATTGAGCCGTTGCTGGTGTCGAGAGGATCGATAATGGTCCTGGATGCACCGTCGATTAGCTCTCGATGGCTTCATTGATGTGTTCCAAATATGAATGGATCCACCGAGAACCAATTGACTCGAGGTTTTCATTGACAGCACTTACGTGGAGCTGATAAAGTAACAACTCGTGCCCGTACGGGGCGGAAATGAAAGGTTCAGGATACATGCGTACTCTAGTTACTCTTGCGTGCACTGAGTGCAAGCGCCGCAACTATACGACCACCAAGAACAAGTCGACCATGCCTGATCGTATGGAGATCAAGAAGTATTGCCCCTGGTGCCGTCATCACACGCTGCACAAAGAGACTCGCTAGTCTCTAGTCACATACGCCAGTAGTTCAATTGGTAGAGCATCGGTCTCCAAAACCGAGTGTTGAGGGTTCGAGTCCTTCCTGGCGTGCCAGTCATTATTCCGTAAGCTCCCACTTGGGGGCTTACGGTTTACTCATGTATAAGCGCATTGCGCGGAGGTAACCCAAATGGCCAACAAGAAGAACAAGAAGAAGGCTCAGCAGCCGGCACCTGCCAACAAAGCTGCCGCCAACTCCAAGGTTGAGGCCAAGAAGGCCGTTGCCAAGAAGAACGAGAAGGCTGCGAAGTCCAAGAAGAACGAGAAGCCTGGTTTCTTCGCCCGCACCAAGAAGTATTTCGCTTCGGTCAAGTCCGAGATGAAGCGTGTCACGTGGCCCGATAAGAAGGAGCTCGTGAACTACTCGGTTGTCGTTTGCGCTTCTCTGATCGTCGTCGGCGTCGTCATCGCTCTGCTCGATGCTGGCTTTGGCGAGGCTCTTGCTCTGTTCTCTGGATTGAGGGGCTAAACCATGTCTAAGCGTTGGTACGTCGTTCACACTTACTCTGGATACGAGAACCGCGTTAAGTCCGATCTCGAGCATCGCATCGAGACTATGGGCATGCAGGACCGTATCTTTGATATCGAGATTCCTATGGAGCGCGTCACCGAGATTAAAGAGGGTGGCAAGCGTGAGACCAAGGATTCCAAGATCTTCCCGGGTTATGTCCTGGTCCGCATGGAGATGGATGACGATGCTTGGACGTGTGTTCGTAACACGCCTGGCGTCACCGGTTTCCTAGGCGGCAACGGCAAGCCCGCTCCGCTTTCCCGCGACGAGTACAACAAGATGACTCGTCGTCCCGGTAAGGGCGATTCGCCCAAGCGCACCTCGGTTGATATTGAGGTCGGCACGTCCGTCCGCGTCACCGATGGCCCGCTTACCGACTTTGATGGCAAGGTCTCCGAGGTTAACACCGAGGCTGGCAAGCTCAAGGTCACGCTGATGATCTTTGGCCGCGAGACGCCGGTCGAGCTCGACTTTAACCAGGTCGCTGTCATCGCTTAAGTTTTCGTCCGTTCGCGCGAGCGTGCTTCTTCTGTGACTGCTCATCTCAGGAGTGCTTCTAACACGTGCGTGCTTACGATATAGCAAGTACTTCACACTCGTGATTCGAAAGGAATGACCATGGCTGAGAAGAAGGTTGCCAACGTCATTAAGCTCCAGATTCCTGCTGGTGCAGCTAACCCCGCTCCTCCCGTCGGCCCCGCCCTGGGCGCTGCTGGCGTGAACATCATGCAGTTCTGCCAGGCCTTTAACGCCGAGACGCAGGACAAGAAGGGCGACATCATCCCCGTTGAGATCTCTGTCTACGAGGATAAGTCCTTCTCCTTCATCACCAAGACCCCGCCGGCGGCTCACCTCATCAAGAAGGAGCTGAACCTCAAGTCTGGTTCCGCTAAGCCCCAGGCCGACAAGGTTGGTCAGCTCTCCCAGGAGCAGCTCACCAAGATCGCCGAGATCAAGATGCCGGACCTCAATGCCAACGACATTGACGCCGCCAAGAAGATCATCGCCGGTACCGCCCGTTCCATGGGCGTCACCATCGCTGAGTAGCGATTTCTTATGGTAACGACGGGTGCTCCGACCGGGGCGCCCGTTAAATGTGTGCAATAGGGCACACGATACGATGTGGGAGGGCTCACGCCCGTTTAACCACAGGAGGTAATGCACATGGCTAAGCATGGTAAGAGCTATAACGCCGCTGCTGAGAAGATCGACCGCGCCACGCTCTACACCCCCCTTCAGGCTGCCAAGCTCATCAAGGAGCTCGACACCGCCAAGTTCGACGAGACCGTCGAGGCCCACTTCCGTCTGGGCATCGATACTCGTAAGGCTGACCAGAACATCCGTGGTTCCATCTCCCTGCCCCACGGCACCGGCAAGACCGTTCGTGTTGCCGTCTTCGCCGAGGGCGAGAAGGCCCGCGAGGCCGAGGCTGCCGGCGCCGACATCATCGGTTCCGACGAGCTCGTCGCCCAGATCCAGAAGGGCGAGATCAACTTCGACGCCGCTATCGCTACGCCGAACATGATGGCCAAGGTTGGCCGCATCGGTAAGATCCTTGGTCCCCGTGGCCTTATGCCGAACCCTAAGCTCGGTACCGTGACCATGGACGTCGCCAAGATGGTCTCCGAGCTCAAGGCCGGCCGCGTTGAGTATCGTGCCGACCGCTACGGCATCTGCCACGTGCCCCTGGGCAAGAAGTCCTTCTCTGAGCAGCAGCTCGTCGAGAACTACGCTGCCCTGTACACCGAGATCCTGCGCGTCAAGCCCTCTTCTGCTAAGGGCAAGTACGTCAAGTCCATCTCCGTGTCTTCCACCATGGGCCCTGGCGTCAAGGTCGATCCCGCTGTCCAGCGTGACTTCCTGGCTGAGTAACTGCTAGTTACTGCCTGAGCAAAGCAAGCATTGCTAAAGAAACCCGGTTCCGCCTTGTGCAGGACCGGGTTTCTTGCTATCTCGGGTCAAAACCACCACAAAGGGGACAGGCACCTTTGTGGTGTTTTGGCACTTTGGCGTCAATGTTATGGCATCGCAGCGAGCCGGTTCCAAGTGCCCCAGGTCGCCCCGAAAGAGGAGCGACGCGTACTTTGGTACGCGAGCGACGGTTTGAGGGGCGAGATGGGGTGCTTGGGGCCGGCGCAGCGTCAAGCCTTAAAGGTGGTTACCAGGGCGTTCTTGCGGTTGAGGACTCAATGGCCTCGTGGCGCTTGAGCTCGCGGCGCATGGTTTGCGAGTTGAGCCAGGCTGCCTGCCAGCCACGGATGGGGTAGTGCGTCTGGTCGAGCTCAAACTGCGTATAGCCGCAGGCGTTGATGATCGTCGTTCCACACACATGCTGACGCTCGCGCTGAAAATCACAACCGTAGCTTTGGTGCACATGCCCGTGCACCATGTAGTCGGGATTCCAGGATTCGAGTGCTGTGTTAAAGCACTCGAATCCTCGATGCGGCAGATCGTCCAGATCACCCATACCGGCGGCGGGTGCATGGGTAAGCAGAATGTCGCACCCGCCGACCATCCTAACCTTACGCGACAGCTTACGCATGCGCTTGGACATCTCGCGTTCGGTGTACATGTTGGCGCCGTCGCGATAACGCATGGACCCGCCAAGGCCCGCAATGCGAATCCCTCGGTACGTGTACACGCTGTCCTCTACGCAGATACATCCACCCGGTGCATGACGTGCGTAGCGGTCATCGTGATTGCCGCGCACGTAGATGAGCGGTTTGTTGATGACCGTAACCAAAAACTCAAGATAGTCCGGGTCCAGATCGCCGGCGGACAAAATCAGGTCGACTCCCTCAAAGCGTTCCTTGCGAAAGCACTCCCAAAGGCATCGTTCTTCGGTATCGGCTATGGCAAGGATTTTCATAGGGCAGGGACTTTCGGCTCATCGTCGAGCTGCGGAATGGTGCCTACCACGTTATCCGCCAGCCAATTCATCTCGACAATCTGCGTGCTCGGCAGCGGAGGGAAGCCTTCGATCTGTACCACGCCGTTCTGACTGTGGAGCTCGCCGCCAAAGGGGTTGATAGATCCCTCGACAATGCCGTTGCGGAGCAACTGCACGAGTTTGCGCGTCTGGTAGGGTAGGCCCGGAGCGTAACGGATGTCGATAACGCCGGAGCTCATGCCGTACCAGTAGTTGACGGCGCGCACTTGGTTGTCATCGCTGGTCTCGTCCCACGTGCCGTGCAGAAGGCTGCGAACGATGAGCTCGTAGTAACGGCCCCAGTTCCATACCGGCATGGCGATGCCGGAAACCTTGCCATCGACCAGGCGGTGGAGTCCGTAGGCGGTGGGGTCTTCCAGCGACTTGGACATGTCGGCGCCGGTCATGACGCTCACGCCTTCGCGGCACATGGCCTCGGCAAGACCGCCGGCGGGCACATCGCCCCAGGTGAGGATAATTTGCGCGCGGGGGTCGAGCAGCGAGGCGCCGATGGCAAAGGCATTGATCTCGCTGAGCGCGCCGGATGCGAAGACCGACGCGTGGTAGCCGATGCGATGGTTGTCCGCCATGCTGGCGGCAAGGGCGCCCAGGAGGAACTTGGCCTCGTACATCTTGCCAAAGTACGAACGGACGCTTTGGTGGGGAAGGCCGATAGAGCAGTTAAGGAACCGAACCTGGGGATACTCAACGGCAGCTCTGAGCGTGTATTCCATCAGGCGGTGCGAGGTCGAGAAGATGACGTTGTCTCCATGTTTGACAGCCGTTTCCACGGCGGCGTAGAACACGTCCGGATCGTGACAGTCCTCGAACGCCTCGGTGCGCACGATGCCGTCAAAGTGCTCATCGAGATACTGACGCCCTTGGTCGTGCAGACTGTCCCAGCTCGACGCCGCACAGGGGAACTCATGGATAAAGGCGATACGCAGGGGGTTGGCCGCCGAATAGACAGTCTTGCCCATAAAGAAGTTGAGCACGCCAGAGGTGGACTTGGCGGGCGACTCCTCCTCATCGACGCTCGGCGCTTCGACAAGATCGACCTTGTCCTCGTCATTTTTGCCGGCAATGACCAGCTCGCGCCAAATCTTGCACAGGCGGTTTACGACGATATCCGTCGGCGTATCCAGCAGGCGGTCCTGGTTGTACACATTGAGGTAAACGAGCATGGCGTCGGCAGGCGTAATGTCCAGGTGGTCGCCGCCTGCGCGAAGGTAGGCGCGCTTAAAGAGCAGGAAGGTGTGGCGCAGGTAGTCGACCTTTTTCTGCGGCCATTTTTCGATAAGGTTCTGACCGAGCATCTTGGCGAGCGTCTCGTAGCTTCCCTCACGCGAGAACTCGATCTCGTATAGGGGGCAGACGCGCCAAAACGCGCAGAATTCACCGTACAGGCGGCTTTCGACGGAATCCCATGTGCCGGGGTAGAGACGGGTAACCCTGGCCGAAACCGTTGGAGCGTCCAGGAATTTGAGGACACTGACGCGTTTGTTGCCTTCCTGGACATAGAACCGATGCATGAACTCGGTGACGATGATGGGGTCGCGATAGCCCTCGGTTACCTGGATATCGTAGAGGTTGGACCACTTGCGGGCGAACTCGGTGTTAAACGGCAGCAGGGGCATAAAGTTGCATGAAAAGGCGGACTGACGGCCTTTGGTGACCGTGCCGACGACCATTTCGAGCGGAATATCCCGCAGGCCGACGCTCACTCGCTGACCTAAGGGGAGCTGAGCAACCAAGCTATCGAGGTCCGTAAGGTATGGATGCTCGCTTTGGCTGATGGCGCGACGGCGTCCCTGCTCGCCGCGCTTGCGTGCTTGACGATAGGCCTCTTCCATGGTGTCTACTCCCTTAGTCGTTTAAACAACGATATAAACCATGGTACCACGAATGAAAACCACTACAAAGATGCCTGTCCCCTTTGCGGTGGTTTAGGCGATGATAGGGGCGATGGCGCGGATGCAGGCGTCGGCTGCCGTGAAAGTAGTGCTGTCGTCGCTGACGATAAAGATGATCTTTCCCTTGATGCCAAAGTCGCCGATTTCGCTAAAGAGCACGTAGGGCTCCTTGTCAAAGCCCGAGATGGGCGAGACGGCCGTTTTGGTTGCGCTCGTGAGCTCGTCTGCCAGCACGTCAAGGGAGGCCCACTTAGACGTGTCCTTTACGGCAACGGGCACGGCCACGCGCCCAAAGGGCATCAAATGCACGAGCGTGTTCTTGGAGATGTTGGAATTGGGCACAATGATGGTCTGTCCACAGGCATCCTCAATCGTCGTATGGCGCCAAGTGATGTCTTGGACAACGCCGGATACGCCGCCGACCTCGATATTGTCGCCGGGTTTGATGATGCCCATAAAGGTCACCTGCATGCCGCCGATAAGGTTTGATAGCGTGTCCTGAAAGCCGAGCGAGATGGCGATGCCGCCGACGCCAAGAGCGGCGACGAGGGCGTTTGCATTAATGCCAAAACAGTTGTCGAGGATAAAGCTGCCGCCAATCATCCAGATGACGGCGCGCGCGATGTTGATGAAGATACTCGATGCCGGAAGCGGGTTATCGTCTCGGTTAAGCAGATGGTTCAGGGTCTTGGATACGACCTTGGCGGCGACGGCGGTGCCTATCGCCAAGATGACGGCCCAGATGATGTTGTGGACCCATCGTTGTGCAAAGAAATGAAGAATCGGCTCAAACAATTCCATGTAGGGAAAACCTCCTAATGATCGTCCAACCATGATACCCACCAAGAAGCCCGTCCGATCAAATCGGACGGGCCGATTACTTGAGATGGGGTGGCCGCGGTGGCGTAAGCCGGGGCGCCGGCGAGCACGCCGGCAAGGAGTGCGGCGGTCAAGGCGAGACGGGGAAGAGAGCTTCTCGTGGCAGTTTCCTTAGTCCTTAACCAGTAGTTCCTGCTGACGCTGGATTATCGACATAATATGCGAAAACCGCCGCAAGGGCGTCTGTCCCTTTGCGGCGGTTTTGGCGTTTGCGCAGATAAAACCTGCCAAAATAAACCTGTCCCTTTTTGGCACGTTTTAGCTCAGCAGCATGCGGTCGTTGGCGAGCTCGCCGCCCGAGACCTCCTCAAACTTCTGCAGCAGGTCGGCTACGGTGAGCGACTTCTTCTCATCGCCCGCCACGTCGTAGATCACGTGGCCTTCGTGCATCATGATCAGACGGTTGCCCAGACGGATGGCGTCGTTCATGTTGTGCGTGACCATGAGCGTGGTCAGGTGGTTCTCGTCGACGATCTCCTCGGTCAGGTTGAGCACCTTAGAGGCCGTCTTGGGGTCGAGGGCCGCCGTGTGCTCGTCGAGCAGCAGCAGGCGCGGCCTGGTGAGCGTGGCCATCAGCAGGGTGAGTGCCTGGCGCTGGCCGCCCGAGAGCAGGCCGACCTTGGCGTTGAGGCGTGTGTCCAGACCAAGGTCCAGGCGCTTGAGCAACTCAACGTACTCGTCCTTCTCGGCCTTGGTGACGCCCCACGAAAGGCCGCGACGCTGGCCGCGACGCTTGGCGAGGGCCAGGTTCTCGGCAATCTGCATGTCGGCTGCGGTGCCGCGCATGGGGTCCTGGAACACGCGGCCCAGGTACTTGGCGCGCTGCGACTCGCTCAGGCGCGAGATGTCGGTGCCGTCGAGCTCAATAACGCCCGAATCGAGCGGGTACACGCCGGCGATCATGTTGAGCAGCGTGGACTTGCCGGCGCCGTTGCCGCCGATCACGGTTACAAAGTCGCCGTCATTCAGGGTGAGGTCGACGCCGGTGAGCGCGCGCTTCTCGGTGACGGTGCCCTTGTTAAAGGTCTTCTTGACGTGCGAGAGCTTAAGCATCTGCCTCATCCCCCTTCGTGTAGGAGCTGCGGAGCTTATAGCGCTCCCAAACCACGGGTACGCACAGGGCCACAGCGACAATTACGGCGGAAAGCAGCTTCATGTCGTTGGCGTCCATGCCCAACTGCAGCACGATGGCGCGGATAAGGAAGTACACCACGGAGCCAAAGACGGCGGAGGCAAGGCGGACGCTAAACTGCGTGAGTCCGCCGGGCAGCAGGCGACCGAGCACCTCGCCGATGACGATGGCGGCAAGACCGATAACGATGGCACCGGTGCCCATACCAATGTCGGCATACTTTTGGCTCTGGCAGATGAGCGCGCCCGAAAGGCCGATGAGGGCGTTGGAGAGCACGAGGGCGAACATCTTGGTGGAGTTGGTGTTGACGCCCAGAGCGCGGATCATGTACTCGTTGTTGCCGGTGGCGCGCAGCGCCGAGCCGATCTCGGTGCCAAAGAACCAATACAGGATGGCAACGATAGCCACGGCGAGCAGGATGCCCAAGATGATGGCAACGGTGGACTGCGGCAGACCGGTCATATTGCTGACGGCTGAGAACACGGTGCCCTTGGCAAGAATGGGCGTATTGGACTTGCCCATGATGCGCAGGTTGATGGACCACAGGCTGATCTGGGTGAGGATTCCGGCGAGGATCGCGGGAATCTCGAAGACGGTGGTCAAAATGCCCGTGACGGCACCCGCGATGGCGCCGGCGCACATACCGGCCAGCACGGCGAGCAGCGGGTCGACGTTGTTATTGACGATGAGCACAGCGCAGACGCAGCCGCCGAGGGCAAAGCTGCCGTCGCAGGTCATATCGGGAATGTCGAGCAGGCGGAACGTGATAAACACGCCAAGCACCATAATGCCCCAGAGGACGCCCTGCGAAACGGCGCCCTGCAATGCAATGAGCATGCTTCATACCTCCTAGGATAGGGTGGACACGTGATTCACCATAATAGCGGTAACAATGCATAGAAGAGCTGCGGACAGACGTTTTGTTTTACCTGAAACAAGCAGGGCGGACGCCGGTCTACAGCGCCCGCCCCTGTGGCTCAGATATTGAATAACGCAGCTAAAGCGCGAGCACGGGCTCTAGACGCATGCCGCGTATAGCATTACGCGTCCAGAGCGGAAAGGTCGATGCCCAGGGCCTCGGCCATCTCGTCGTTCTTGACGACGACCAGGTCCTTGCTCGAGAGGTGCTTGATAGGCATGTCTTCGGGCTTGGCCTCGCCCTTCAGAATCTTGACGGCCATCTCGCCCGCGGCGTAGCCCAGATCCTCGTAATTGATGGAGAGGGTGAACAGGCCGCCGGCCATGCACATGCCCTCCTCGCCAGTCACGAAGGGAAGCTTGTTCTCCTTGCAGATCTGGCCCACCTGCGAGGCGCCCGCGGCGATGGTGTTGTCGGTGGGGGAGTACAGCGCGTCGACCTTGCCCACGGCAGACTCGACGACGGACTGAATCTCGTTGGAGCTCGAGACGGTGAAATCGGTGTACTCGAGGCCCAGCTTGTCGAGCTCCTTCTTGGCGGCCTTGATCTGGACGTCGGAGTTGGACTCGGCGGTGCAGTAGAGCAGGCCGACCTTTTTAACGTCGGGCAGGACCTTCTGCATCATCTCGAGCTGCTCGGCGACCGGGGTGAGGTCGGAAGCGCCCGTGACGTTGGTGCCCGGCTTGTCGTTGTCCTGGACCAGGCCGGAGGCGGCGTAGTCGGTGATGGCGCAGCCCACGATGGGGATATCGGCCGTGGCGCCGGCGGCAGCCTGCGCGGCGGGCGTGGCGATGGCATAAATCAGGTTGACGTTGTCGCCCACAAACTTGTCAGCAATGGACTTACACGTGGACTGGTCGTTCTGGGCGTTCTTCTGGTCGATCTTGACCTTAAGGCCGCTCTCCTTGATGGCCTTGACAAAGCCGTCGTTGGCGGCATCGAGTGCGGAGTGCTCGGTGAGCTGCAGAACGCCGATAGTGTAGTCGGAACCGGCGGCAGCAGAGCCGGAACCAGAGTTGCCGCCGCATCCGGCGAGCGGGGCGAGCGCGAGCAGGCCAGCGGAGACCAGAAGGCTCCTGCGGCTGATGGTGATGTCCTTCATATCATTACCCCCAGTATAAAAATGGCTGGAAACACTGCACTGGGACAAAGTGCAAGTGGAACTATAGTAGCGCTGATGTCCATTTTTACAACAGCCTGGCGGGTTTTTTAATACAGAATCGGATGGGCGGTACGGGTAGTCGAATGGGCGGCGGAGGGTCTTATGCGGCGGAGGAGGCGTCGTCCTCGTCTAGGGCGGCGAAGAGCTTCTTGCCGTCGAGGAGACGTGTGGTGACGTTTCTCATACGGGCGATCTCGACGGTGCGCAGCGTATCGTCGGTGCCTCGGGCGTCGTAGACCGTTCCCAGCAGATACGAGACGCCATCGCGCTGCCTGATGGCAAAGGGCCGGACCGTCATCCGCACCACCTCGATTTCGCCCCGGGTCAGGACATTTGTGATATCAAAGCTGACAGTTGTTCCATGGTCGATGGCCTGTTCGACGAGCTCGCACGTGTCGATACGCTTGGCGTGCGGATGCGTTGCCTTGACGGGCGCGTCGTTGGCGGCCGGTGCCGGTTCGGGCATATCGAGATAATCGCGAACATCGGCGCTCGCCATGGCGACCAGGTGCTGTGCCATGCTCTTTCGAATGGCTATGGGCGTCGATCGGTTGCGCATGACCATGCCGTGGAGCCGTATGATCTCTTCGTCAGCAAGCGGGCGGGTGAGGAGCCGATAGCCCACGCCGCGTTTATAGTCGATTTCGTATCCGGCGTGACGAAGTGCGGATATCGAGGTATAGATGCTGCGGCGTGCCGCCGAGATGGGCATGCGGGCGGGGTCGTCGGGATGGGCGAGGAGCTCGACCAGCTCGTCGGAAAGCAGTGCCTTGTCCTCGCCGGTGTTCTCGCTCAAGAGCTGCAGGATGCGTACGGCGCGATAGGCTGCCATCGAGGCGGAGCCCCTGGTCGTGGTCTCGTAGTTTTCAACAACGGCTTCGGTCATAGCGCCCACGTCCTTTCCTTTTTTGGTGATGGCATATCAGAGCCTAGGGCGCGGAGCCTGGCCAAGGACGCATGACGCCTTGGACGGTCGATGGTTGCCGGCAAACGGCGGGTCGAGTTTTCAACAACCCTGCCTAACTGACCAAAACCTTGCCAAAAGCTTGATGGATGCTGTTGAAAAAGCGCCCCTCGGCTTGCCGAGAGGCGCTGGCGTGATGCGCTGGAACGCGTTTGGTGGCGCTATGGCGATTAGAAGTCGGCGTTACCCACGGTGCGCGGGTGCGGCAGGACGTCGCGGATGTTGCCCACGCCGGTGAGGTACATCACCAAGCGCTCGAAGCCCAGACCGTAGCCGGCGTGCTTGCAGGAACCGTAGCGGCGCAGGTCAAGGTAGTACTTGTACTGCTCGGGATTCATGCCCAGGTCCTTGATGCGGGCCTCGAGCAGATCCAGGCGCTCCTCGCGCTGGGAGCCGCCGATAATCTCGCCGATACCGGGAACCAGGCAGTCGGCGGCGGCGACGGTCTTGCCGTCCTCGTTCATGCGCATGTAGAAGGCTTTGATCTCGGCCGGGTAGTCGGTTACGAAGGTCGGGCGCTTAAAGTGCTCTTCGGTCAGGAAACGCTCGTGCTCGGTTTGCAGGTCGATGCCCCAGCTCACGGGATAGTCAAACTTGTGGCCGGCGGCGACTGCCTGCTCCAGGATCTCGACGGCCTCGGTATAGGTGACGCGGGCAAAGTCGGAGTTGGCGACATGGTCCAGGCGCTCGAGCAGACCCTTGTCCACAAACTTGTTGAGCATGTTGAGCTCGTCGGGGCAGGTGGCCATAACGTCCTTAAGGACGTACTTGAGCATAGCCTCGGCGTTATCCATGTAGTCGTTGAGGTCGGCAAATGCCATCTCGGGCTCAATCATCCAAAACTCGGCGGCGTGGCGCGTGGTGTTGGAGTTTTCGGCGCGGAAGGTGGGGCCAAAGGTGTACACGTCGCCAAAGGCCATGGCAAAGTTTTCGGCATTGAGCTGGCCGGACACAGTAAGGCTTGCATGCTTGCCAAAGAAGTCCTGGCTCCAGTCGACCTCGCCGGACTCGGTGAGGGGCGGATTTTTGGGGTCGAGCGTGGTCACGCGGAACATCTCGCCGGCGCCCTCGCAGTCACTCGTGGTGATGATGGGGGTGTTGACGTAGACAAAGCCCTGCTCCTGGAAGAAGCGGTGGATAGCGGCAGCCGCGACAGAGCGGATGCGGAACACGGCGCGGAACAGGTTGGTGCGCGGGCGCAGGTGCTGCTGGGTGCGCAGGAACTCGACGGTTGCGCGCTTCTTCTGCAGCGGGTAATCCGGGGCGCTGACGCCTTCGACCTCGATGGAGGTAGCAGAAAGCTCGAAGGGCTGGGGCGCATCGGGGGTCAGCTTAACGGTGCCGCTGCAGATGAGGGCGGCCGAGACGTTTTGATGGGCGATCTCGTCGTAGTTGTCGAGCGCCTCGCGGTTCATGACGACCTGCAGGTCGCGGAAGCAGCTGCCGTCGTTGAGCGTAACGAAGCCAAAGTTCTTCATGTCGCGGACGGACTTGACCCAGCCGGCAACGGTGACGGTCTGGCCGCCGAGCGACTCGGCATCGGCATAGAGCTGCGCGATTTTGGTGCGGTTCACGTATCCTCCCATAACGGTTGTACGGATTATTTCCAAACAGTTAACCATTCTAACCCGCGAGTGGGGGCGTAGCAAAACGTCAGGCGTGATGTATGGGCGTGACGTGGGCACCGCGCAAGCGCCGATTTTGCGTTGCCTAGTGCCCGCAGATGGCTTGGCGTATGAGGGCAGCGTAGGTGTCGATTCCCGCCTGGGTGAGGTGTGTGCCGTCGTCGACGAGGTATTCGCTGTGGCCCTCTGAGGCGCCGTTCCAGTCGATGACGCCGGCGTTGTCGTTTTGGGCACAGACGTCACGAATCGTCTGGTTATTGCGGTCCTGCAGCTCGAGCGGCACGCGCACGGTCACAAAGTAGATGGGCTTGCCGCCCACGGCATTAATCACGTCCTGCACCTGCTGGGAGTCGCGGATGAGGCCGTTGGTGCCAAGCGCGCAGATGACCACGCTCGGGTCGTAGTTGGCGCTGTCCTGTGCATAGACATCCTGGAAGGTGTAGAACTGGCGGCTTACCACGCCGTCGATGTACGCGTTGGGAAGCGCCGCCTGAATGCCAGGTTGGGCACCTGCGGTGACCGAGTCGCCGATCATGAGCACGCGGGCGTCGCAGGTTCCGGTTGCCTCGTCGTAGGTAAAGCTCTTCCAGTCAAGGTTCTTCGGGACTTTTTCGGCGATAGGTCCCTCTTTGGGTTTTTGCTTGGTGGCGTCATCGGATGCGGTGTCGCTGGGTTGGGATTCTTTACCGGATGCGGGCTCGGCACCCTTGTCGTTGGCTCCGTTGTCCTGGGCGGAGGTCGCGTTCTGGGCAAGCTCAGGACGGAGCTGCTCGGCGCGGGCGGTGGCGATGCCTGCCCAGTCAAGCGGCGCGAAGGCAAGTGCGGCGACGCATGCGGCGCCAAGCGCGGGGAGCACCATGGCGGGCGCGAGGACGTGCTTTCCTGCCGTGCTGTCCTGTTGGGCCGGCTTGTGGGACCAAGGGCGTTCGACGAGGCGATAGAAAACCTCGGCTACCGCAAGAATCAGTACAAGCTGTAATACCTGCTCCCACCAGGCGATGCGGGTAGTGCGGGTTGCGGGATTCATAAGAAGCAGTAGGGGATAGTGCACCAGATAGACCGAGAACGAGCGCTGGCCCAGCCAGACGAGCGGCTTGACCGACAACAGACGGCGCACGATGCACTCCGTATTCTGCACGCAGATGATGAGGAGTCCGGTGACGAAGGCAAACAGCAAAAAGCCGCCTCGGTAGAGCCAGGCGCTCTCTCCGGTCAGCATGAGTGCGCCGGCTATAACGGCAACGAGCCACGCGATAGAAATCGCGTTGACCTTTGAGATGCCCTTGTTGGCGCCGGGGATATGGATGTCACCGCTCAGTATCTCGCGCAGACGTGGCGCGGCGATGGCGGCTAGGGCTCCGCATAGAAGCTCGGCGGCACGGGCGTCGGTTCCGTAGTAGACGCGCGATGTGTCGGCGGTGGGATTAAACATGAGGACCATGGCTGCCGTCGATACAAGCGCGAATGCGATCGTGATGCCGATGGCGGTGTTGCGCGACCTGGTTTTGCCGCACAGTGCCATAAGGATGACCGGCCATACCAGATAGAACTGCATAGTGACAGCGCAGAACCACAGGTGCGTGAGCGGCGAGGGGAGTCCCGCGGCGGCGAAATACGAGACGTTGCGGAAGATGTAGAACCAGTTGCTCAAAAAGAGTGCCGATGGCAGGGTGTCCTGCTGCACCTTAGGGAGTAGGCTCGGGGCCGCGATGTAGGTGGCGACGGCGGTAAACGCGACGGTCACGACGATCGGCGGCATCATGCGCGCAATGCGGTGGCAGATATAGCGCGGGTACAAGAATCCGTCGCGCGCCGTAGCCCGCATAATGCTTTTGGTGGCGAGATAGCCACTCAGCGTAAAGAAGAGTGTAACGCCCAAAAAACCGCCGGTCAGGCGGCTGGGACGAAGGTGATATAGGACGACGCCGGCGATGGCGAGGGCTCGAAGCCCGTCGAGTGCGGCGATGCGTTGGTTGCGTTGAGGCGCGGCATGTGCGGCGCCCGTGGGTGTGTTTTGCATCGATCTTCCTCCAATGTCGACCTAGCAGTCTAGCGCTCTGCGCGGACAAAGGAAGGGGGTTCGTGCGGTTGAACAACATGCCGCGGGACGATGCCTCGCTACGCAAAAGCCGCACCTGCGTTGATGCTCAGCTGCCTATATAGAAACGTTTCAGAACCTCTACATAGGCAAAAACAACAACACAGATGCGGCAAAGATGCACGGGTGGTTGAGCCTTTATGCGATGATGCTCGGCTACTTGGTCTTGGCAACCAGCAGCGGATCGCCAAGCTTGACAAGCGGGTTGCCACCGATAAGCGTGCCGGACTCGCCAACATGGTCGATGCTCTTGAGGCGGTCGAGCTCAGAGACGATGACGGTCACGATGTCCTCGTGGCCGGCGGCCTTGATGGCGTCGCGGTCGAAGCTGATGAGCGGCTGGCCCGCCTTGACCGTGTCACCCATCTCGACAAAGCGGGCAAAACCCTTGCCGTTCATTTCCACGGTGCCCAGGCCAACATGGATGAACACGCGAAGACCGTCCTCGGTAATCATGCCGATGGAGTGGTTGGTGACGGTGGTGGCGCCGATACGGCCGTTGGCGGGGGCGTAAATGGTGCCGGTAATGGGCTCGATGCCGTAGCCCTGGCCGAGCATGCCCGAGGCGATGGTCTCGTCGGGAACCTCACTCAGATTGACGAGCACGCCGTTGACGGGGGCGTAGATGACGCCTTCGCGGGTGGCGAAGCTTGCTGCGGGCGGAACGGACGCCTCGCCCGACGAGGTGAACGTGGACTTGAGCGAATCGAGCAGACCCATAGATGCCTCCAACGTATCAGGCGCGCATGTTGCACGCGTGTGGTTTGCCGGAAACGTTTCGTACGTGTTTCCCAGCACGGTCAGCGCCCCTATTTTACGCTGCCTAACGATACCTCTGAACAGCGATTTTGTGATATATCAGTTGAAGGCCAACTTATTGCGGGGGTGTTTCTGCGCCGCGGGCTCAAGTGGGGTACGCTAAGGTGCGAAAAACGAGTGCGCACGAATCGCACGGAGGGAGCACCTATGATTATTGAGAACCATGCGCTGTGGGGCGAGGAGCCGACCGAGGATTATCCGGCGACGTTTACGTATCTGGGTGCCGAGCCGCTGCCCGACAAGCCCAATGGCCGCCGCCCCGCGGTGATCATCTGCGGCGGAGGCGGGTTTACGCATATCGCTCCGCACGAGCAAGACCCGGTGGCGTTTGCATTTTTGGACCGCGGCTACCAGGCCTTTGTGCTCAACTATGTGACGAGTGCCACGGGCGACGTGAGCTTTCCGCACCCGCAGGCGGACCTCGCCAAGATGATCGCTACCGTGCGCGCCAACGCCGACGAGTGGCATGTCGATCCCAAGCGCGTGTGCATCGTGGGTTTCTCGGCGGGTGGCATGATCTGCGCCTCGTTGGCAACGCAGTGGAAGACCGGACCCTTCGCGGGTCTTGCCGGGGCTCGTCCGGAGGATATTCGTCCCGACGCCGTGGTGCTGGGCTATCCGTTGCTCGACCTTGCCTATGTGCGCGATATGCAGACGCGCGACCCGCGCATCGACCTGCGCGTGCCCAAGACGGGTGGCAAGACGGGGCGCGATTTGCTCAACGACTATCTGTCGATGGTGACGGGCGGCGAGGCGACCGATGAGCACCTGGCCGACATTTGCCCTACCACGCACGTTACGCGCCAGATGCCCCCGACCTTTGTGTGGGGCGTTTCGGACGACAAGACGGCGCCGGTCGCCCAGGTCTACCCGTTTGCGCAGCGCATGGCCGAGGAGGGCGTTGCATGCGAGATGCACGTCTTTGACCAGGGTGGCCACGGCCTTTCGCTCGGCAACGCCAATACCGCGGTCGACAACGAGGACAAGCAGGTTTCCGTCCGTCCCTGGATCCGCCTGGCCTTCCGCTTTCTGGAGCGCCATCTGTAAGAGGACGGACATCCCCTCAATAACTTGCGGTGAAATAGTTCCTGTCCGGGGCATCAACCAGCCCATCCAGGAACTATTCCACCGCAACTTTGTTTTGATGCCCCGCCCGGAAACTGCATCCCTGTTTTGCCCTCGAAGGCGGGATGCAGTTTCCCATAGGGCCTCAACTGGGAAAGCGCGTCCCGTTTCTAACGGGGATTCCGGGGTGTATTTTCCGCAAGAGGCCTGTTTGGGAAACCATATCCCGTTTCGAGCCAGAATTCTGGGACGCAGGTTCCCCGAGAGGTCCCATCGGGAAACGGTATCCCGGAATCCGCCCGGATGGTGGGATGCGCTTTCCAAATGATCCCTCGGAGACGGAGGAAAACGGATCATTTTGGGCGGCGGTGCCAAGAATTGGTCCGCTACCGCCCGCTGCTTTCCTACCAAACGGTGAACTGGGCGTTTTCTGTGTTCCAATGGACATCGCGAACGTAGTCGCGCACGCCCGTCGCATCTCGTGCTTCGAACAACTCAAGAATATGGGCATGTTCGCTGTTGGCTTTATTGAGCAGTTTGCACGCCGTCTCTTGGTCGACAGTCTCGTAATCGCGCTTGATAAAGCAGCGCTCGAGTTGCGAGATCATGTCGCGCAGACGGTCGTTGCCGCAGCGGTTGAAGTACGTAAGGTGAAAGTCTCGCTGAATATCGTCGTACTTTCGGATAAGACCGCCTTGGATCGCAAGGTCCATGGAGCCGACGAGAAATTTAAGCTGCGTAATGTCATCGTCGGTTAGGTTTGGGCAGGCGAGGTACGCCGCCTGCCCGTCCAGCGGCCCCATAATCTCGAAGACTTCAACGGCGTTTTGCTGATCGAACCCGCGGACACGGAATCCGCGGCGGGGGAGGTTGTCCAGATAGCCATCGCTTGCCAGCTGGATGAGCGCTTCGCGAACCGGCGTGCGCGACACGCCCATGGCATCGCAGATCGCTTGCTCGCTCAAACGGTCGCCGGCGGACAACTCGCCGGCGTCAATGCGGCTCGAAATGTAGTCGTATACGTGGTCCTTCAGGGGCCTTCTGAGTGTTTCCATGAACGTATATCCTTTAACTGTATATTTTTAAAACTAAATACATTTCACTTGAATAGCTCAGTTGAATTATAGAACGACCAGTTAAATCATGCTACTTCGTGCCGAAACGTGAGAGTACGCTCACCGAGAAATATCTACCGTTCATGATTGTATACAATATATAAAACAGGAAAACCGCCCTATGATTAAGCCATCGAAAGGAGGGCGGACACAAGGAAGTTCGCCCTCGGCTAGGAGATCCAAGGAGGATCATCATGACCAAGTTCAGCCACGTTATCATCCGTCGTCCCGGCAAGTCCTTGAGCAATGGCATCACGAGCGCACCCGAGCTTGGCCAGCCTATCTACGAGCGCGCCATTGAGGAGCACTACGATTATGAGCATGCGCTCGAGCAGTGTGGCGTGGACGTGTCGGTGCTGCCTGCCCTCGAGCAGTATCCCGACAGCTGCTTCGTCGAGGATCCGGCCGTCATCACTCGCTGCGGCGCCATTATTACCAACCCCGGTGCCGACAGCCGCAACGGCGAGAAGGACGAGATCGAGCCGGTCGTCCGTCGCTTCTTTGACGACGAGCATGTCAAGCACATTGTTTCTCCCGGCACGCTCGACGGCGGCGACGTCATGATGGTCGGCGATCATTTCTATGTCGGTCGCTCCGCTCGCACCAATGAAGAGGGCATTCGCCAGTTCTGCGAGATTCTCGAGGGCTGGGGCCTCGAGGGTTCCGAGGTTCCGCTGGAGGAGGTCCTGCACCTCAAGACGGGCGTCAACTACATCGAGGACAACAACATGCTCGTCTCCGGCGAGTTCATCGATAAGCCCGACTTTGCCCAGTACAACAAGATTGTCGTGCCCGAGGACGAGGCCTATGGCGCTAACTGCATCTGGGTCAACGGTACGGTCATCGTTGCCGAGGGCTATCCGACCGTGCTCAAGGCCGTGCAGGATCTGGGCTACAAGACGCTCGTCGTCGATACCTCCGAGTATCGCAAGGTCGACGGTGGCCTTTCTTGCCTGTCACTGCGCTTCTAACGCGATAGCTGTAACAGTCTGATGATCGCTTGACCGATGGCCCGGCACCCGATTCGGGACGTCCGGGCCATCTTTTGTTCGATCACATGATGAAGGGGGTGCACATACAATGGCCTCTAAAGCTCAAAACGATGAGATTATCGACCCTAATGGCCTCGATCTCTTTCGTCTGACCATGATGGTCATTACCGCCAGTATTTGTGGCGGTATCTTTTCTCTCGCCGGCGATATGGCAGCGGGCGGAGCCAATACCGGTGCGGTTATCGTCTCGTGGGGAATTTGTTTTATAGGCGTCTTTGCGTTGATGATGGTGTTCAACGGTCTATCTCAGGCTCGTCCCGACTTAACCGGCGGCATCTATGCATACGCTGCGGCAGGCTTTGGCGATTACATTGGTTTCAACTCCGCCTGGGGCTACTGGATCAGCGCATGCCTTTCCAACGTGAGCTTTGCTCTCTTGCTGTTTAGCGCACTGGGCTATTTCTTTCCCGCGTTTGGTGCGGGCAACAATCTACTTTCCATCATCTGCGCCAGCGTATTTCTATGGTTCCTTACCGCTCTTGTACTTCGTGGCGTCAAGGAGGCCGCGGGCATTAACACGATCGTCACGTTGGCAAAGCTGGTGCCGCTGGGACTCTTTGTTCTGAGCATTGTGCTCCTGGGTAAGTTCAACGTCGATATCTTTATGGACAACTTCTGGGGAGAACCAGCTGGTCCTGGGTTTGGTGAGCAAGTCGTCTCGACCATGATCGCCCTTGTCTGGGTCTTCACAGGCATCGAGGGCGCTGTCGTCATCTCGGGCCGTGCAAAGTACGTGCGTGACGTCGGTCGCTCGACGGCACTCGGATTTGCTGCCGTGTTCACGCTGTATCTGATTATCTCGATGCTGTCGCTTGGCATTATGCCGCGCGAGGAGATGGCACAGCTCGCAACGCCTTCTATGGCGGGAATTCTTGAGCGCGCAATCGGTCCTGTTGGCGCTGCCATCGTAAACCTTGGCGTTATTCTCTCGTTGGTCGGCGCGATGCTGGGCTATGTCATCATTGCATCCGAGACGCCGTTCGAGGCAGCGCGCCAGGGATCCTTCCCTCTGGCGTTTGCCAAGACGAACAAGCACGACGCCCCGGTGGTAACGGTTCTCGTGAGCTCCGGTATCACGCAGCTCTTCTTGATTGTGTCGTATGTGGCGGCGAGCACCTACCAGTTCTTCTATAGCTGCGCGGTCAACACGATTCTGGTTCCGTACGTGTGCTCGGCAGCCTACTACATGGTGATTGGCTGGAAGAACGAGCATCTGGACGGGCCGCATGCGCCAAGCGTCGGCAAAGCCCGCTTCTTCGGTACACTCGGCTTTATCTACACGTTGTTCCTGGTGTGGTCGACGGGTCTTCAGGGCGTTATGATCACGACGATTCTTTTTGCTCCGGCCATTCCCGTCTATATGCTGGGTGAGCGAGGCCGCGGTAAGCCGGTGCTTCCGCATCTGCACGACAAGCTGATCGCAGCGGTGGTCATTGTCGTGGCAATTATTTCGCTGTATCTGCACTTTGCCGGCATTGCGCCGATTGTCTAGGACTGCGGCAAGCTTCATCGCTTGGTAAGTCGACTGAGGCATCGCGTGCCGGTGCCGTTCGGTAATCCATAACTGACGTGGGCCTCTGTAACGTACCTTTGTGAGCGCCCACTAAACCCGCGCAGGTGAATACGGTTGCCTGCGCGGGTTTTTGCAGTTGCGGTGAAATGCTGCCGGCAGCTGGGAACGTTCCTATTGTGCCGGCACTCTGGGACACTCCTTGGATGTTCCGCATACAACGGAGGAAAGCGGATGATTTTGACGAGGGGCGGGCGGCTGATTCGGCCCTTGGGGAAACCGCGTCCCGTTTCGGGCGCAGATTCCGGGCCGCAGTTTCCCCGAGGGGCTCGATCGGGAAAATACGTCCCAGTCTGAGTGCCTATTCCGGGACGCAGTTTCCGCTAGAGGCCCGTTTGGGAAATCGTGGCCCGTTTCGGCCGCCGATTCTGGGATGGGCTTTCCGCTAGATGTCTCAGTCGGAAAGTCCATCCCGTTTTAGCGTTTCGGAGTGGGACGCAGCTTCCGCGAGAGGCCTCCACGGGAAACTGCGTCCCGGAATTCGCCCGAGTAGTGGGATGCAGTTTCCGCAGCAGGCCCGCCTGGGAAGCAATGGCCCGGAAACCCCCTTGCACCAATCTGTTGATTGAACATCGTTGTATGTTCGCGCTATCATGCATGGATAAATTGGTTAGCCATGGCAAACGGTTAGCCATGGTGAACATAATTGCAACGCCCTGTGGGCGCCGGGGGAGGAACGCGGACGTGAAGCTCGATACACTCGAGATTGGAAAGGACGCCGTTGTCGCATCGGTGGCATCGGACGACCAGGCACTCCGACAACATATTTTGGACATGGGCCTAACACCGGGCACCGAAGTCACCATGATGAAGTATGCCCCCATGGGCGACCCACTCGAGATTCGCCTACGCGGCTACGAGTTGACGCTGCGCAAGGACGATGCCGCTCGCATCGAGCTCGTAGATGTTCACGACACAGATACGGGCCCGCGCGCTAACGCCGCAATCGGCACGACGGAGCACCCGGCACTCGGCGAGGGGACGTATTCACCCCGTGCTGCCAAGACGGCCGTGCCCGAGGGCGCGCCCCTGCATTTTGCCCTCGCCGGCAACCAAAACTGCGGCAAGACCACTCTGTTCAACCAGCTTACGGGCTCCAACCAGCACGTCGGCAACTTTCCCGGCGTGACGGTCGACCGCAAGGACGGCACCATCCGTAACCACCCTGAGGCGAGCGTTACCGACCTGCCCGGTATTTACTCCCTGTCGCCGTACACAGGCGAAGAGGTCGTGAGCCGTCAGTTCATCCTCGACGAGCGCCCGGACGCCATCATTGACATCATCGACGCTACCAACATCGAGCGCAATCTGTACCTGACGCTGCAGCTTATGGAGCTCGACCGTCCTATGGTCATCGCGCTCAACATGATGGACGAGGTGACGACCAACGGCGGCGCCATTGACGTCAACCTGCTCGAGAGTCTGTTGGGCGTGCCGGTCGTCCCCATTAGCGCTGCCCGCAACGAGGGTATCGGCGAGCTGGTGGACCATGCCTTGCATGTGGCGCGTTTCCGCGAGCGTCCCGGCCGCCTGGACTTCTGCGCACCTGATGGCCCAGACGGCGGTGCACTGCATCGCTGCATCCACGGCATTGCTAACCTGATCGAGGACCATGCCGTGACGGCGCACATCCCGGTGCGCTTTGCGGCGACCAAGCTGGTTGAGGGCGACGAGCTGGTAACCGAGGCGCTTCACCCGGATCGCAACGAGCTCGACGCTATCGAGCACATCATCACCCAGATGGAGGGCGAGGCCGGCACTGACCGCCTGTCTGCGCTGGCGGACATGCGCTTTAGCTTTATCGGCGATGTGTGCGGGCGCTGCGTCGTCAAGCCGCACGAAAGCCGCGAACACGTGCGCTCTGTCAAAATCGACCGCATTCTGACGGGTCGCTATACGGCCATTCCGGCGTTTCTGGTGATTATGGGCCTCGTCTTTTGGCTGACGTTTGGCGTGATCGGCGCGGCGTTGCAAGGACTCATGGAGGATGGCATCGCTGTCATCATCGCCTCGGCCGATGCAGGTCTCAAGGCGTTCGGAACCAACGACGTGGTGCGCTCGCTGGCTGTGGACGGCGTGCTTACGGGCGTGGGCAGCGTGCTGACCTTCCTGCCGATTATCGTCGTGCTCTTTTTGTTTCTCTCCATTCTGGAAGACTCCGGCTACATGGCACGCGTAGCCTTTGTCATGGATAAGGTGTTGCGTCGCTTTGGCCTGTCGGGTCGCAGCTTCGTGCCCATGCTCGTCGGTTTTGGCTGCACCGTGCCGGCTATCATGTCGACCCGTACGCTCCCATCCGAGCACGACCGCAAGATGACCGTCATGCTCACGCCGTTCATGAGCTGCTCGGCCAAGCTGCCGGTCTATGGCCTGCTGTGCGGAGCATTCTTCCCGCAGGCGACGGTTCCTGCCATGGTCTCGCTCTATCTGATCGGCATCGTGGTCGGCTGCATTGCCGCCCTGGTGCTCAACCGCACGGCCTTTAAGGGTGACCCGGTACCGTTTATCATGGAGTTGCCCAACTACCGCCTGCCGAGTGTTAAGACGACAGTGATGCTAGCGTGGGATAAGGCCAAGGACTTCATCACCAAGGCCTTTACCATTATCTTTGCCGCTACGGTGGTCATCTGGTTCCTTCAGACGTTCGATATCCGCTTTAACGTGGTCGCCGACCAGTCGCAAAGCCTGCTTGCCGGTCTGGGTAGCATCATCGCACCGGTGTTAGCCCCGCTTGGCTTTGGCGACTGGCGAGCCTCGACGGCACTCGTCACGGGACTTATTGCCAAGGAGAGCGTCATCTCGACGCTCACGGTGCTTTTGGGTGCAACCTCGCCCTCGGCGCTGTCGACCATGTTTTCGCCGTTTACTGCCTATGTGTTCCTGGTCTTTACGCTGCTGTACCCGCCGTGCGTGGCGGCAATCGGCGCCGTCAAGAGCGAGCTGGGCGCACGTTATGCCGTTGCCGTGTTCGCGTTCCAGGTGACGGTCGCCTGGATCGTGGCGTTTGTCGTGCATTCGGCGGGCATATTGCTGGGGTTGGCTTAGTTATTTATTGACGGCGCAACCTCTGTGTATTGAGTTGATTGCGGCCCCGCATCTGTACTGACGGATGCGGGGCCGTTGCTATATAATCGCCTCCGCTCAAAATGATTGGAGACGTTATATATGAGTCAGGCAAGGCAAGATGGCATCACGCTCAAGCAGTGGCTCCCGCTTATCGGGCTCACCTGCTGCGCGTTCGTGTTCAACACGTCGGAGTTCATGCCCATCGGTCTGCTGACCGACATCGCCGCATCGTTTTCGCTCACCGAGGCCCAAGCTGGCATCATGATCTCGGTCTATGCCTGGGGCGTCATGCTGCTGTCGTTGCCGCTCATGGTGTTCGCTTCGCGCTTTGAGTTCAAGCGGATGCTGCTCGGCGTGCTTGCCGTGTTCTCGCTGGGCCAGTTCCTGTCCGCCGTGGCGCCGACCTATCCCATTCTGGTCTGCGCACGCCTGGTGGTTGCCTGCGCGCACGCCGTGTTCTGGTCGGTCGCCTCGATCATGGCGTCGCGTCTGGTTGACACGCGCCATGGGGCGCTCGCCATCAGCATGATCGCCACGGGCTCTTCCATCGCACAGATCTTCGGCCTGCCGCTCGGCCGCGCCATTGGCCTGGCCGTGGGCTGGCGTATGACGTTTGCCGTGGTTGGGGCCCTCTCTGCCGCTGCGGTGGTGTACCAGGCCACGGTGTTCCCCACCATGCCGGCGGGCGAGCGTTTTACGCTCAAGCAGCTGCCCGAGCTGCTCAAGAGCCCGTTCCTCATCGCTCTCTACGCCGTTACGGTGTTCATGGCGACCGGCTATTACGCGGGCTATAGCTATATCGAGCCTTTCCTGGCCCAGGTCGCGCATGTCGACGCAAGCGCTATCACTATGACGTTGACGGCGTTCGGCTGCTCCGGCCTGGTGGGCAGTTGGCTGTTCGGCCGCCTGTTCGACGGGCACCGTTTTCCGTTCCTTGCGATCACGCTCTCCGGAGTGCCGGTCGCCTTGCTGCTTATGGGGTCTGTCGCGTCATCGCTCGCGGCGGTGCTTGCCGTCTGCGCGCTATGGGGCTGCTGCTCCACGGCCTTTAACGTGGCGTTTCAGGCCGAGCTCATCAAGTACACGCCGGTGGATTCGTCGGCCGTCGCCATGTCGATTTTCTCGGGCCTGTTTAACCTCGGTATTGGCACGGGCACCGCGATCGGCGGCGCCGTGGTTTCGGGCCCCGGTATCTCCTGGATTGGCTTCGCGGGCGGGGCGATTGCCGTCGTGGGCGTCATCCTCGCTATCACGGTGATGTTCCCGGCCATTCGCCGCGCCAAACCCGTTGCCTAATCACGTCCCCTCATCAGTTGCGGTGGAATAGTTCCTGTTTAAGGCCTCTGAAGGCCAAAGCAGGAACTATTCCACCGCAACTTATTTTGGGGGAGAGGATACAAGCCGGGCATACAATGGATGTCGTTGTGTTGAGCTTACCGGGAGGTTGCTATGTGGGCATACGAGACGACGTTCTATCAAATCTATCCGCTGGGCTTTTGCGGAGCTCCGCGCGAAAACGCCGCACCCGTTGCCGAGGATGAGCTTGCCCAAGCTGCCGGCACCGCGCCCAACCCCGATGCGCCCATCATGAAAATCGCCCAATGGGCTGACTACCTGCAGGAACTCGGCGTTGGCGCTGTGTTGATCAACCCGCCGCTCGAGTCTGATAGCCACGGCTACGACACGCGCAGCCTGCGCCATATCGACCGTCGCTTGGGTGGGGATGCCGATTTTGCCGCCGTGTGCGAGACGCTGCATGCCCACGGCATCCGCGTGGTGCTCGACGCCGTCTTCAACCACGTCGGTCGCGGCTTTTGGGCCTTCCGCGATGTGCAGGAGCGTAAGTGGGACTCGCCGTACAAGGACTGGTTCCACATTAGCTTTGACGGCGACTCCTGCTATGGCGACGGCTTTTGGTACGAGGGCTGGGAAGGCCATTTTGAGCTTGTGAAGCTCAACCTGCAAAACCCCGCCGTGGTCAATTACCTGCTCGAGTCCGTGCGTCGCTGGGCCGAGGTCTTTGGCGTCGACGGCCTGCGCTTGGACGTTGCCTATATGCTCGACCGCGACTTCATGCGCCGCCTGCACGCTTTTACCCGTGAGCTCAAGCCCGACTTTGTGCTGATCGGCGAGACGCTCCACGGCGACTACAACCAAATCGTCAACGACGAGATGCTCGACTCCTGCACCAACTACGAGTGCTACAAGGGCCTGTACTCCAGCTTTAACTCGGTCAACATGTTCGAGATCGCCCATTCGCTGCACCGTCAGTTTGGCGGCGACCCTTGGTGCATCTACCGCGGCAAACATCTGCTGTCGTTTGTCGACAACCACGATGTGCCGCGCCTGGCGAGCATCCTCACCGACAAGTCCTGTCTGCGTCCCGCCTACGGCATGCTCTTTGGCATGCCAGGCATCCCGTGCGTCTACTATGGCAGCGAGTGGGGAATTGCTGGCGAAAAGGGCGGCCCCGATGGCGACTGGGCGCTGCGCCCTGCGCTCGATGAGCCTGCGCCCAACGAGCTGACGGCCTTCATCGAGCAGCTTGCGCACCTACGCTCGGCAAACGACGCGGCGGCCCGTGCCCTCAACTACGGTGCCTATCGCAACGTGGTGATCCAGAACAAGCAGCTGCTGTTCGAGCGTGCCTGCGACGACGCGACGGTGCTCGTGGCGGTCAATGCCGTGAACGAGCCCTATACCTTTGGAGCCGGCGAACTCAACGGCTCCTTCGTCGACCTGCTTGCCGACGATGCGCCCACGGTCGAGCTGACAGGCTCCCTTGAACTTGCGCCCTATGAGGTGCGTTATCTGCTGAGGGCCTAATTCATGACTGCGCCGGACGAGGGCTATCAGCATATTGAGCATGGGTTTGAGCCCGTGTTTGACGAGCGCTCGCGCGTTTTGGTGCTGGGGTCGTTTCCCTCGGTGCTCTCGCGTGCCAATGCCTTCTACTATGGCAATCCGCAGAACCGCTTTTGGCGCGTGATGGCCGCGTGCCTTGGTGCGCCCGTGCCGCCCAACGAGGGAGACTCTTTGGCGAGCGGCGAGCCCGTGACGCTTGACGCCTCGATTGCCGCCAAGCGGGCTATGCTGCTGAACGGCGGCGTGGCCCTGTGGGACGTGATCGAGAGCTGCGACATTAAGGGCTCGAGCGATGCGAGCATTCGTAACGTTGTGCCGGCACATATCGAGCGCATTACCGGCGCAGCTCCCATTGAGCAGGTGATATGCAACGGTGGTACAGCTGGCCGGCTCTACAAGCGCTATCTACAAGAGCGCACCGGGCTGCCGGCCATCGTTCTGCCGTCGACAAGTCCCGCCAATGCGGCGTGGCGTCTGGAACGCCTTGTCGAGCGCTGGAGTGAAGCCGTTGATTGGCAGGCTTTTTCGATTTAGCAGTTTGAGTGCTCGGCAAGATGCCTCATAACGGCGTGCCAGATCGGTGTGGGCAGCGCAGACGTGGCGCGCACCATGCCGTCGGTGTCGACGCCACCCGTTGCGGCGCCACCGAGCTTCTGCGCGTGTTCGACGGAACACCCCATGCGCACAGCGCCCACAAGCTTATCCATCGCTTCCGAAAATGGTCGGCGCAAGAGGCCCATGCGTGGGGAATGGCGAAGCGCCGCAATGCCGCTGCCAGCGCAAATGGCAACGCCGCCACACCACAATTGGTCATGGCGCTCACATGCCTTGTGCAGGCGAACGGCGGCCCCACGCGCCTGCTCAGCGCCCTGTCGTGCGGCTCGGATCACGGCATAGACACGCGTTCCCGTACTGCCAAAGCGCTCAAGCGCCTGCTCGATAGCAGTCAACGTCTCATCGTCAGCCATATCTTCAATGGCCAGCACGATGCCATCGGCAACGCCGTCGGCATTATCCGCCTTCAAGTCAACCGGGTGGGGGAGTACGGTGCCGGAAAACCGGGCATAGGCGGCGATGGCATCCTGCAGGTCCCAGAGCAAAAAATCAAGATCGGCGCTATTGGGAATACTGATATACGCAATGGTTTGCAGTGTCTTTGGTACGTCGCCACGCGCGGTCGTCTCCATGCCATCTCCTTTCCGGCTCGTTTCCGTTTAGGTTACACCGTCTGGCGGCGCCCTGCCGCGCTATCCTAGTGCAACCCTTACGAAAGGAACGCCATGCGACTGCCCATGAATACCTCGCTTGCCACGCTCAAGCCCTCCGGTATCCGCCGGATCAACGCGCTCGCCGCCCAGCACCCGGGGTGCATCGCGCTTGCGCTTGGCGAGCCCGATTTTCCCACGCCCGATGTGATTAGCGCCGAGGTGACCGCCGCACTGGACCGCGGTGACACGCACTATCCGCCCAACAACGGTCGCCCCGCCCTGCGTGAGGCGTTATCTGCCTACATGGGGGATGCGGGCCTTACGTTTTCGGCGGACGAGGTCATTCTGACCGACGGCGCGACCGAGGCCCTGTCGGCAACATTCATGGCTATGCTCAACCCCGGCGACGAGGTCATTATTCCCACGCCGGCCTTTGGCCTGTACGAGAGCATCGTCGTGGCCAACCACGCCAAAGCAGTCTTTTTGGATACGGAGCCCGCGCAATTCCAGATTGACGAGGATGCGCTTCGTGCTTGCGTGACGCCGGCGACCAAGGCCATCGTCATCTGCTCGCCCAACAATCCTACGGGTTGCATCCTCAACGCGGCTTCGCTCGACGCCGTGGCGCGCGTGGCAGAGCAGGCGGGCATCTACGTGGTC
Source organism: Collinsella sp. (assembly GCA_046979165.1). Lineage (GTDB taxonomy): Bacteria > Actinomycetota > Coriobacteriia > Coriobacteriales > Coriobacteriaceae > Collinsella. Next base: position 1,077,100 of record JBKWJT010000001.1, on the reverse strand, counting down.
TGCGACGACGTATACAACCGCCTGGTTTATGTGGATGGCTACGAGCGCTTTGCCCAGCGTCACCCGGAGCTGCGTGAACAGACGGTCATCATCGAGAGCTTCTCCAAGCCCTGGTCCATGACCGGCTGGCGCCTGGGCTGGCTCGCGGCAGCGGCACCCGTCATCGCCGAGATCGCCAAGGCTCACCAATACTTAGTATCGAGTGCCGTCTCCTTCGAAATGGACGCCGCAGCCCGAGCCCTGACCGTCGACCCAACCCCCATGCTCAAAGTCTACCGAGCTCGTCGCGAACGTGTACTCGCAGCCTTAAACGCCATGGGCCTCGACGCAGTAGAGCCCGCAGGAGCCTTCTACACTTTCCCGAGCATCAAAAAGTTCGGCCTAACCAGCGAAGCCTTCTGTATCAAAGCCATCAAAGAGGCAAACGTAGCCCTAGTCCCTGGAAACTGCTTCGGCACCGAAGGCCACATCCGCCTAAGCTACTGCGTCTCCGACGAAAACCTGGACGAAGGCCTCCACCGCCTGTCCACCTTCGTCTCAACCCTATAGCCATCAGGGACGCAACACATCAGCCCACCGACATAAGGATTATGCGTGGGGGCGTCGCTCAACGGAAAACCGGGCTGCCCCAAAGTCACCGCAGGCCGCGCCGCCGAAGGCCGGGCGCAAGGTTTTCGTAGATTCCGCACGAGCCGGAAAGCACTTAATGTGCTTTCCGAGCGAGCCCAGGACCTGATCGAGCGAAAACCTTGCGCCCGGCCTTCGGCGGCGCGGCCGGATGGTGGAATTGTGTGCAGCCCGGTTTTCCGTTGACCGACGCCGGGGTCCCCGCCATAATACTTTCGGTTCACGCACGAATCCGCTGCCAGAGACAGCCGGCGCAAACGGGCCTTACCCGCGAGCTTAATGGGACTTCCCGCCAGCCGAGGTGGTCGAGTAGATATGTCTTCTCGCCCCCGTCGCTCATGCAGCGCGGGGGCTTTCTTTTTGGACATGCCCCCGTCACGTCCTTGTGGCGGACCGTGCCCGGAAAGAATTCGAGGAGGTGTAATTCATGCCCCAGCAGTACAAAATCGACAAGGTTGCAGAGATCGAGTCCCGTATCGCCGAGAACGCCGGTCTGTTCGTCGTCAACTACAACGGTCTGACGGTTAAGCAGGCTCAAGAGCTGCGTCATCAGCTTCGCGAGTGCGGCGCCGAGATGAAGGTCTACAAGAACAACCTGGTCAAGATCGCCCTCAAGAACCAGGAGCAGCCCGAGCTCGACGAGATCCTCGCCGGCCCCGTTGCTTATGTGTTCTACGAGACCGAGCCGGTCGAGGCCGCTAAGGCCCTTAAGGACTTCTCCGCTAAGTCCAAGGGCGTCCTTGAGATCAAGGGCGGTATCTCCGACGGCAAGGCCGTTTCCGCTGATGATGTTAAGGCTATCGCCGAGCTGCCCACCAAGGATCAGCTTCTCGGCCAGATCGCCGGTCTCATCTCCGGTTTCGCTCGCGACATCGCTGTCTGCGTCAACGGCGTTTCCTCTGGTCTCGCTCGTTCGATCCAGCAGGTCTCCGAGCAGAAGGCAGCCTAGTTGCTGTTTTCACCCGCGGCGGCAACGCCGCACCCCTGGCGCATTCGCGCCGTGTTTTAACTGATCTCCGTGCACAGACACGGAAACCGAAAGGACTTAGAAATGGCTAAGCTTACCACCGATGAGATCATCGATGCTCTTAAGGAAATGACCCTTCTCGAGGCTTCCGAGCTCGTTAAGGCTATCGAGGACACCTTCGGCGTTTCCGCCGCTGCTCCTGCCGCTGTTGTTGCCGCTCCCGCTGCTGGCGCTGCTGAGGCCGAGGAGAAGACCGAGTTTGACGTCGTGCTCGAGGGCTTCGGCGACAACAAGATCCAGGTCATCAAGGCCGTCCGTGAGCTCACCAACCTTGGCCTGAAGGAGGCCAAGGAGGTCGTCGAGGGCGCTCCCAAGGCTGTTCTCGAGGGTGCCAAGAAGGAGGACGCCGAGGCTGCCAAGGAGAAGCTCGAGGCTGCTGGCGCTGCTGTCACCCTCAAGTAATCAGGCTTTCTCGCCAGATTTCTTTGCAGGCGGGGTTCGCATTGCGAGCCCCGTCTTTTTTGTTTTTCAGTCCCTCGACATCGGTAGCTCAAACTGCCGTATTCTGTGATTTGCGTCGTATCGGGTGCCCTGCCGTTGGGCAATAAAATTGCACCATTCGAGCAATAATTTGCGTTGACCTGCTGAAGAATTGTCTCTGCCTTGTAGCGACATATAGTTCCAGCGGTAAGATGCTTGGGTATCGCAATTTGGTCTGCGGCCGTGCGCCGCACGCATGGGGCGCTTTTGCGCCTGCGAAAGGATCTTTGAATAACATGAAGGCAATCATCCCCGCCGCCGGTCTTGGCACGCGTTTTCTGCCTGGCACCAAGTGCACGCCCAAAGAGATGCTGCCGGTGCTCGACAAGCCCGTCATTCAGTACGTCGTCGAGGAGGCGCTCGACCCCGAGGAAGTCGACGACGCCATCATCGTTACATCTCCCGGTAAGCCCGAGCTACTGAACTACTTCCAGCCCGATCGCTCGCTCGAGAACCTGCTGCGCGAGCGCGGCAAGAACGCCTATGCCGATGCCGTCGCCCACGCTGGCGGTATGCCGGTCGACTTCCGTTATCAGTACGAGCCCAAGGGCCTCGGCCATGCTATCCGCTCTGCTGCCGACGCCGTGGCAGGGGAGAACTTCCTGGTTCTTCTGGGCGACTACGTTGTGCCTAATCGCGACATCTGCGACAAGATGCTCGCCGTTTCCAAGGAGCACGGTGGAGCTTCGGTTATCGCCGTCGCTGCTTGCTCGCCCGAGGAAGTCAGCCGCTACGGCGTTATCGCCGGCGAGCGCGTCGGTTCGCTCGAGGGCGCCGAGGACGTTGCCGATGCAGAGCCGGGCGCTGTCTGGCGCATCGGCGGTCTGGTCGAGAAGCCCGCTCCCGAGGCGGCTCCGTCCAACCTGTACATTGTCGGCCGTTATCTGCTGAGCCCGCTGGTCATGGACCTGCTCGCTGATCAGCAGGCCGGCAAGGGCGGCGAGATTCAGCTTACCGACGCCATGGCCCGCTCGCTCGACCGCGAGGCCATGTACGCGGTCGTCATCGACCCGCTGTCGGGCTACGACACCGGCACTCCCTCTGGCTGGATGGCCACCAACGCTCTCATGGCTGCAAGCGATCCTCGCTTTGCAAGCGCCTTCTGGGACGCCATCGACGAGCGCGGCGGCTTGATGCGCAAGTAAGCCTTCGGACATCGACATTTACGGGCGCGGACCTCGGTTCGCGCCCGTTTTTTATAAGAGCTGCGATTGCCGGCTCTCTGTTCACAGAAAATATATGAACAGATGTTCGGTATACCACTATCTACCTGCGTGTTTTCTGTCGAAAAACTTTGCTACTCCAAAAACTCAATCGCGTCAAGGCTTTTCTTGCCCAACGGTCGGTACCTGATAAACTATTAGGTTGCGATAACTGGCGAAGCTATGCCTCGCCAACCCACCGAGCATTTCCGTGAAGGAGGAAAAACCTGGTGACCTACGCATACACTGCCACTGAGCGCAAGCGCGTCAGCTTCGGGAAAATCCCGGAGGCCATGGAGCTCCCCAACCTTATCTCTGTTCAAAGGGAATCCTTTGAGCGTTTTAAGGACGAGGGCCTTCGTGAGGCGTTCAAGGAATCCAGCCCCATCCAGAGCCAGAACCATGTTCTCGAGGTTACCTTCGGCGAGCATCAGTTCGGCGACCCCGCGCACACCGTCGAGGAGTGCCGCGAGAAGGATATGACCTATCAGGCTCCGCTTCTGACCGACGTCCGTCTCACCAACAAGGAGACCGGCGAGATCAAGGAGCAGCTCGTCTTCATGGGCGACTTCCCCATGATGACCGATCAGGGCACCTTCATCATCAACGGTACCGAGCGTATCGTCGTCTCGCAGCTCGTCCGCTCCCCGGGCGTGTACTACAGCTCCGAGATGGATTCGGGCAAGCAGATCTACAAGGCCCAGATCATCCCGTCCCGCGGTGCCTGGCTTGAGTTTGAGGTCGACAAGCGCGACCAGCTCATGGTCTCCATCGACCGTAAGCGCAAGCAGAGCGCCACGATGTTCCTGCGCGCCCTTGGCATCGCTGTCACCAACGACGACATCATCGAGCTGCTCGGCAACTCCGATGTGATCAAGCGCACCCTCGAGCGCGATACCGCCCTCACCCGCGAGGATGCCCTCATCGAGATCTACCGTCGCCTGCGCCCGGGAGAGCCTCCCACCGTGGACGCTTCCCGCAGCCTGCTCGAGGGCCTGCTCTTCAACCCGCAGCGCTACGATCTGGCCCGCGTCGGTCGTTACAAGGTCAACAAGAAGCTCAACCTCACCACCGAGGAAGAGGTCACGGTGCTCACCGACGAGGATATCGTCGCGACGCTGCGCTACCTGCTGTCCCTCGCTGCCGGCGAGCAGGGCTTCAAGGTCGACGACATCGACCACTTTGGCAACCGCCGCATCCGTACCGTCGGCGAGCTCGTCGCCAACCAGTTCCGTATCGGCATGAGCCGTATGGAGCGCGTCGTCCGTGAGCGCATGAGCTCCCAGGACATCGACGAGATCACCCCGCAGTCGCTCATCAACATCCGCCCGATCGTGGCCTCCATCAAGGAGTTCTTCGGTTCCTCGCAGCTCTCGCAGTTCATGGACCAGGCGAACCCCCTGACCGGTCTGACCCACAAGCGCCGCCTGTCCGCACTCGGCCCTGGCGGTCTTGCCGGCCACAAGTCTGGCTCCAGCCGCCGCACCAACGTGCCGACGGCCGTCCGCGACGTCCACAACTCGCACTACAGCCGCATGTGCCCGATCGAGACCCCCGAAGGCCCCAACATCGGCCTGATCGGCTCGCTCGCCCTCTACGCCCGCGTCAACGAGTACGGCTTCATCGAGGCTCCGTTCCGTCGCGTCGAGAACGGCGTTGCCACCGACCAGATCGACTGGATGACCGCTGACGAGGAAGAGAAGCACGTCATCGCGCCGGCCAACACGCCGCTCGATCCCAAGACCAACGAGTTCATCACGACCGATGCCGAGGGCAAGATCGTCCGTCCGCACACCGTGATCGCCCGTACCCGCGACTTCGACGGCTCCTTCGGCGCCCCCGCCGACGTGCCCGTCGAGGACGTCGACTACATGGACGTCTCGCCGCGTCAGATGCTCTCCGTCGCAGCCACGCTGATTCCGTTCCTGGAGCACGACGACGCCAAGCGTACGCTGATGGGCGCTAACATGCAGCGTCAGGCCGTGCCGCTGGTTCACCCCGCCGCTCCCTATGTCGGTACCGGCATGGAGCGTCGCGCCGCCCTGGACTCCGGCGAGGTCACCCTGGCCAAGAACGCCGGCGAGGTCATCTTTGCCGACGCCTCCAAGATCATCGTCAAGCATGCCGGCGGCATGGACGAGTATCACCTGGCCAAGTACCAGCGCTCCAACCAGTCCACCTGCATCAACCACCGTCCGCTCGTGCGCGTCGGTGACACCGTTGAGCAGGGCGAGCCCCTGGCCGACGGTCCTTCGACCGATCATGGCGAGCTCGCACTGGGCCAGAACCTCACCGTGGCCTACATGCCGTGGGAAGGCTTCAACTACGAGGACGGTATCGTCGTGTCCGAGCGTCTGGTGGCCGAGGACCTGCTGACGACCATCAATATCACCCGTCACGAGATCGACGCCCGCGACACCAAGCTCGGTCCCGAGGAGATCACCCGCGAGATCCCGAACCTCTCCGAGGACATGCTTGCCAACCTCGACGAGGACGGCATCATCCGCATCGGCGCCGAGGTCGGCCCTGGCGACATCCTGGTCGGCAAGGTCACGCCTAAGGGCGAGAGCGCTCTGACCGCCGAGGAGCGCCTGCTGCGCGCCATCTTCGGTGCCAAGGCTCACGATGTTCGCGACACCTCCCTTAAGATGCCTCACGGCGCTTATGGCCGCGTCATCGACGTCGTCCGCTTTAGCCGCGAGAACGGCGACGACCTGGCCCCCGGTGTCAACGAGCAGGTGCGCGTCTACGTCGCCCAGCGTCGTAAGATCCAGCAGGGCGATAAGATCGCCGGCCGCCACGGCAACAAGGGTGTTATCTGTAACGTTCTGCCGGTCGAGGACATGCCCTACATGGCTGACGGTACCCCGATCGACGTTATCCTCAACCCGCTGGGCGTTCCTTCGCGTATGAACGTCGGCCAGCTGCTCGAGTGCCACCTTGGCTGGGCTGCCGCCTGCGGTTGGGATACCGAGCAGGCCGACTCCGACAAGTACGTCCCCGGTCCGTTCTTCACCGCGACGCCCGTCTTCGACGGCGCCAAGGAGGACGAGATCGCCGAGGTCATTCGTCGTGCCAACAAGAACATGCTCAACAAGGCCACTGCTGCCTTTGGCGATCATATGCGCCCCGAGTTCGTCACCCAGCTTGACGAGCGCGGCAAGACCCGTCTGTTCGACGGCCGCACCGGCGAGGAGTTCCGCGAGCCCATTACCGTGGGTACGTCCTACATCCTCAAGCTCGGCCACATGGTCGACGACAAGATCCACGCCCGTTCGACCGGCCCTTACAGCCTGGTTACCCAGCAGCCTCTGGGCGGCAAGGCTCAGTTCGGCGGCCAGCGCTTCGGCGAGATGGAAGTTTGGGCACTGTACGCTTACGGTGCTTCCAACGTCCTGCAGGAGATCCTGACCGTCAAGTCCGACGATACCGTGGGCCGCGTCAAGACCTACGAGTCCATCGTCAAGGGCGAGAACGTTCCGGTCCCGGGTATCCCCGAGTCCTTCAAGGTTCTCGTCAAGGAGATTCGCTCCCTCGCACTGGACATCGAGCCCATGCACGATGCCGACGAGGACGCCTCCGCCCCTGTGACCGCCGAGGAGACCTCTGCCCTCGATGACCTGGCCGCGCTCGCCGGCGTTGATGCCGACGTCGAAGCCCAGGATGCCGAGACCGCCGAGGCACCCGAGGCTGTCGCCGCCACGACCACTGATAAGGAGTAGTTGACTGTGGCAGATTTCGAAGCTACTGATTTTGACTCGGTAAAGATCTCCCTTGCCTCCGCCGACCAGATCCGTTCCTGGTCGCACGGTGAGGTCAAGAAGCCGGAGACCATCAATTACCGTACCCTCAAGCCCGAGAAGGACGGCCTGTTCTGCGAGAAGATCTTCGGTCCCGCCAAGGACTGGGAGTGCTCCTGCGGCAAGTACAAGGGCATCCGCTTTAAGGGCATCGTCTGCGAGCGCTGCGGCGTCGAGGTCACCTCGGCCAAGGTGCGTCGCGACCGCATGGGCCACATCGAGCTCGCCGCTCCCGTGTCCCACATCTGGTACTTCAAGAGCCCCACGAGCTTCCCGATGAGCCGTATGCTCGACATCAAGTCCAAGGACCTCGAGAAGGTTCTGTACTTTGCCAGCTACATCATCACCGAGGTCGACTACGAGGCTCGCGAGGCCGACGCTGACGACCTGCGCGAGGAGCTCGCCGCCGATCTGGAAGAGATCGATGCCGAGTGCGCCCGCCAGATCGAGTCCCTCAAGGAGCAGGGCAACCCCGAGAACTTCGACGAGTTCTCCGACGAGGAGCCGCTGACCCCCGAGGAGATCGCCTCTGGCATCGTCGACATCGAGGAAGAGTGCAAGGACGAGAAGCAGCTCCGCACGGACGCCTTCAACGCCTTCATGAAGCTCAGCGAGCGCGACCTCATTTCCGATGAGCCGCTGTTCCGCGAGATGACCCGCTACTACTCCATGTACTTCAAGGGTGGCATGGGTGCCGAGGCCGTCCGCGACCTGCTCGCTGCCATCGACCTCCCCTCCGAGGCCGAGAAGCTCAAGGCCATCATCGCCGACGAGGACTCCCAGAAGCAGAAGCGCGAGAAGGCCGTTAAGCGCCTCGAGGTCGTTGACGCCTTCCTGAAGGGCGGTAACAGCCCCGCGAATATGATTCTGGACGTCATTCCGGTCATTCCGCCCGATCTGCGCCCGATGGTCCAGCTCGACGGTGGCCGCTTCGCCGCGTCCGACCTCAACGACCTGTACCGTCGCGTGATCAACCGTAACAACCGACTCAAGCGCCTGCTTGACCTGGACGCCCCTGCGATCATCGTGAATAACGAGAAGCGCATGCTCCAGGAGTCCGTGGACGCCCTGTTCGACAACGGCCGTCGTGGTCGCCCGGTCTCTGGCCGTGGCGGTCGCCCGCTCAAGTCGCTCGCCGAGGCCCTCAAGGGCAAGCAGGGTCGCTTCCGTCAGAACCTGCTGGGCAAGCGTGTCGACTACTCCGGCCGTTCGGTCATCGTTACCGACCCCAAGCTGCTGCTGCACCAGTGCGGTCTGCCCAAGACCATGGCACTGGAGCTCTTCAAGCCCTTCGTCATGAAGCGCCTGGTCGAGCTTGGCAAGGTCGAGAACATCAAGGGCGCCAAGCGCGCTATCGACCGCGGTGCCACCTTTGTGTGGGATATCCTCGAAGAGGTCATCGACGGCCGCGTCGTGCTGCTCAACCGTGCACCTACCCTGCACCGTCTGTCCATCCAGGCCTTTGAGCCGGTGCTGGTCGAGGGCAAGGCTATCCACCTGCATCCGCTGGTCTGCTCGCCCTTCAACGCCGACTTCGACGGCGACCAGATGTCTGTCCACGTGCCGCTGTCCAGCCAGGCTCAGGCCGAGGCCCGCGTGCTTATGCTCTCTGCGAACAACCTGCGCTCGCCGGCATCCGGCAAGCCGGTCAACATCCCTTCGCAGGACATGATCATCGGTGTGTACTACCTCACCCAGGTTCGCGAGGGTCTGCCGGGCGAGAACCACGTGTTCTCGAGCTTCGACGACGCGCTGCACGCCTATGACTGCCGCTCCGAGGTCGACATGCAGGCCAAGATCCAGGTCCGCGTGTCCGCTGCCGATGCCAACGTCATCAACGAGGACGGCACCCGTATCTTCCGCGTTAAGAACGGCAAGAACGAGTTTGTCGACTACGACGTCACCGGCAACAAGACCGCGCGCTTCGAGACCTCTATCGGCCGCATCATCTTCAACCGCCAGTGCCTGCCCGAAGACTATGAGTTCATGAACTACAAGATGGTCAAGGGCGACGTGGCCAAGCTGGTTGCGGACTGCTGCGATCGTTACCCCGAGGCCAAGGTCGGCCCGATCCTCGACGCCATCAAGTACTCCGGCTTCCACTACGCTACCCGCGCCGGCCTCACCATCTCGGTGTGGGACGCTCTCATCCCTGCCGAGAAGCAGGAGCTGCTCGACCGCGCCCAGGCCAACGTCGACCAGATCAACGAGTACTTCGAGGAGGGCTTCATCAACGAGACGGAGCGCCATATCGAAGTCGTTAACGAGTGGACCGCTTGTACCGATAAGGTTGCAGCGCTCATGCTCGACATGTTCGACGAGGAGAACCCGCTGTACATGATGGCCGACTCCGGCGCCCGTGGTTCTAAGACCCAGCTGCGTCAGCTCGGCGGCATGCGTGGCCTGATGGCAGACATGTCCGGCGAGACGATCGACCTTCCCATTAAGGCGAACTTCCGCGAGGGTCTGCTGCCGCTCGAGTACTTCATTTCGACCTACGGCGCCCGTAAGGGCCTGGTCGATACCGCATCCCACACCTCGGACTCTGGTTACCTGACCCGTCGTCTGGTCGACGTGGCCCAGGACGTCATCGTCCGCGAGGAGGACTGCGGTACGCACGAGGGCGTCACCTACAACCTCATCATCCCCGGCACCACCGACCTCAACACCGACCTTGTCGGCCGTTGCTTCATTGAGGACGTCGTGGCTCCCGATGGCACCGTGCTCTTTGAGCAGGACGGCTACATCGAGAAGGTCGCCGACATCCAGAAGATGGTCGATGCCGGCCTTAAGAAGGTCAAGCTTCGCGCGCTGCTCACCTGCCGCTCCAAGTACGGCGTGTGCCAGAAGTGCTACGGCTGGGATCTTTCCACCCGTCGTCCGGTCGCCATCGGTACTGCCGTCGGCATTATTGCCGCCCAGTCCATCGGCGAGCCCGGTACGCAGCTTACGATGCGTACCATTCACTCTGGCGGCGTCGCTGGCGTCGACGATATTACGCAGGGTCTGCCTACGGTCAGCCGTATGTTCGATATCGTCGGCAACGTCAACGAGAAGATCCTGGGTCGCGAGGCCGAGCTGGCTCCGTACTCCGGTCACCTCTCGATTAAGCCCGAGAAGTCCGAGTACGTGCTGACGCTCACCGACTCCGAGGACCACACCCGTGTCCTCGACGAGCGTCGCGTCCCCGCTTCGGTGCGCTTCATGCCCGAGATCGAGGACGGCTGCGAGGTTCGCGCCGGCGACCAGATCACCAAGGGCTTCGTCAACTTCCGCAACCTGCGCAAGCTGACCGACATCGAGTCGACGATGCACACCTTCGTCGAGAGCGTCAAGGACGTCTACACCAGCCAGGGCGTCGACCTGAACGACAAGCACATCGAGGTGCTCGCACGTCAGATGCTGCGTCGCGTTCAGATCACCAACCCCGGTGACTCCAAGTACCTGCTTGGTCAGTACGTCGATCGCTACGAGTTCGCCGACGAGGTCGAGCGCGTTGCCCGTCTGGGCGGTCAGGCTCCTGTGGCCGAGCCCGTCATCCTGGGTACGCTCAAGGTCGCGTCCAACATCGACTCCTGGCTGTCGAGCGCTTCGTTCATCCGTACCGCTGGCGTCCTTACCGAGGCTGCCATCGAGGGCAAGGTCGACCACCTGCTCGACCTTAAGTCCAACGTCATCGTCGGTAAGAAGATCCCGGCCGGTACCGGCCTCAAGCCGTACGCCAACGCCAAGCTGACGTATCGCACGGCCGACGGCTACGTGGACATCGACGGCCCGGCTTCGCCCAACGCCAAGTCGCTGCCCGAGTGGGCTCCGGTGGAGCTCAAGGACCTGGACGAGCAGCTTCCGCAGCAGCTCGACTGGGCCGGCTACGACGAGTTCGGTGGTGCTGACGGTTCGTTCACCCGCAACGGCCACACCATCTCCGCCGAGAAGGCTCGCCTGTACCTGTTCGACGACCTGGGCGTGTCGCAGCGCTGGACCAACAAGTTCAGCGAGGTCGGCATCGAGACGGTCGGCGACCTGGTCGGCAAGTCCGAGGAGGATTTGCTGCGCATCGACGGCATCGGTGCCAAGGCAATCGAGGAGCTCCGTGACGGCCTTGAGGCCCACGACCTGCTCTACATCCTCGAGAACAACGACGACGTTGCCGACGAGGAAGACCTCTCGCAGCTGCTGCAGATGGTCTTTAGCCCCGACGGTCCGGACGACATCCTGCTGGGCACCTCCGCTGCGCCGACGCATCACGCCGACGCCGATGAGGAGCTCCTGGGCGCCCCGATCGACGACAAGAAGGCTCCCGCGAACGGTGCCATCAACGAGGACATGGCGTCCCTCGACGAGCTGCTCAACCAGCTCGTGGACACCGACGACGCCGAAGAGGCCAAGGACAACGACGAGGAGTAACTTCCAAGTACGTTAACCGCCCTTCCAAAGACCCGCTTCCCAACAGGGGAGCGGGTCTTTTTTGTTGAAGAAAACCTGTCAAAAAGGGACAGGTTTATTTTGGTAGGTTATTCCTGCTTGAATTTGAAACATTCCGTTCGGTCAAAGCGTATCTATGGTGAGGGCCTCAGCAAGAAACATCAGCATCACCGGGAGGTGATTATGGAAGAACAAGCATTTAGACAGGCGGTCGAAGATTACCGGGATGTCGTGTTTCGGATCGCATTGACGTACCTACGCGATCGTGCCGATGCCGACGATGTTGCCCAAGATGTCTTTCTTAAGTTGCTCAAAAGCGATGGACACTTTGAAAGTTGGGAGCATCTTCGTCGCTGGCTTATTCGGGTCACGATCAATGAATGCAAATCGCTCTTTCGAAAGCCATGGAGGCGCATAGAGGATATTGAGAACTTGGCCGATTCACTCTCGGCAGCGCAGGATGAGACCAAGGTGGTCCTGTCAGACGTTATGCGACTTCCGGAACGATTCCGTGTTCCCATCGTGCTCTATTACTATCTAGGCTTTTCGACCTCAGAGATTGCCGAGTTGTTGCATGTACCAGCCGCGACCGTTCGAACGCGTTTAGCTCGCGGTCGATCGAAGCTCAAATTCATCCTAGAGGAGGGCGACCGTGAAATCCAATCAAATCAAGCAGGCCTTCGAGTCCGTCCAAGCCGATAGCGATCTTGCTGACCGTGTTCTTTATGCCGCTGCTGGTGAGCCGCTTCGCCGAAAGGGTCACGCGAAGCCTCTGTATGTTGCCGTGATCGGATGCCTTGCCGGAGTGCTGGCGACCGGAGGGGTCGCCTACGCCGTCGTCAATTCCAGCTATTTTGCCTCTGCCTGGGGAAACCACGGCAACGGGGATTCCATTACCTGGACCAACGGCGGCTCATCGGGAACTAAATATACCTACACCAGAGAGTTTGGCGATGGCATCGCGCCCCAAAGCCTGGAAGGCGCAGTCCAGGAGGTTAATCTGTCCGTCGAGGGCAACGGCTATACGCTTGATATCCATGAGATGGCAATCGACCAAAACGGCTGCGGAGCCGTGACGTTTACGTTGTCCAATCCAAATGGAGTTAACTACTACAAGCCAGCAGCAGAGATTGGCGAACTTGTTCTCTATGGTGAAGAAGAGCAGGGCATCGGCACGCCCGATATGAAGTTCGGCGAGGAATGGCCTGACACGCGCAGCACAATTGATAAGGACACATCAAGCGATACTGTCATTAATGGCACGATGTACTTTGCCGCTATGGATCGCGAGCGAGATTTGCAACATGCTGTCACCTGGAATATCCACTGGACCGAGGGTGAAGGTGAGAGTGCGAGGCGGTTTGAGGCGTCGACACCCGAGTTCAATATTGGAGCGTACGTCGATACAAAGGAACTCCGCTCCGGTGACTCGCCTCTTGAGATTAGCCCGTTTTCCATCCAGACGCACATCGATGATTTGGGCTATGAAGCAGTTGATAATAAGCTGACCGTCAGCTACAAGGATGGATCGGAGCAGATTATCGAAGATGACGACGCAGGGGTGTTCAACTTATATTTTTCTTATGGGCGCAATAGCGGAGAGAACATCTGGGTGCCAACGAAGTTGATCGATGTCGACCAAGTGGTCTCAGTAACGCTTGAGGGCACGAGGTGCACGTCAACAGGAGAGACCGAAACAGAAGTACCCTTTACCATCGTCTATTCGTAAGATTTGGGGCCGCTTCTTACTAGGGGAAGCGGCCTCTTTTGCGTTAAATGGAAACGCCGCCGATTTCCATGCGACAGATGAGAGCAGATTACCGCTGGAGCGGTAGCGCGCAGAGATGTGGTGTAAGAGGCGGGGCATGCCCCGCCTCTTCTCTTTTTAGAGGCTTTAGCCTGTGCGGGGCGCGCAGCGCGCCGCATCAGAAACCACCCGCTATGCGGGTGGGGCCAAACGGCTTTACAAAGCCGCCCCCTCGCCGGACACTTGCGATTGTTCAGGCCGCAAGGAATCCGAGTCGAGAGGGCGGTGGTGGCGTATGGCCCAGAAGGCCTACAGCCTGTCGCACACGAAGTGGATGTGCAAGTACCACGTCGTGTTCACGCCGAAGTATAGGCGCAAAGTCATCTACAACCAAATAAGGTCCGACCTTGGGGAGATCTTCAGGAAGCTCTGCCAGTACAAGGGGATAGAGATCATCGAGGGGCACCTGATGCCTGACCACGTCCACATGCTGCTGGCGATACCGCCGAAGTACAGCGTATCGAGCGTGATGGGCTACCTGAAGGGGAAGAGCTCGCTGATGATATTCGACAAGCACGCGAACATGAAGTACAAGTTCGGCAACAGGAAGTTCTGGGCCGAGGGCTACTACGTGTCCACGGTCGGCCTGAACGAGGCCACGATCGCGAAGTACATCCGGGAGCAGGAGAAGGCCGACATCGCGCTCGACCGGCTGAGCGTCAAGGAGTACGAGGACCCCTTCGGCAGGGGGCCGGGGCGTAAATAGCGCCGGTTTGACCGGCCCGCCACGGGTCAATCTGCAGTGCGGCCCGAACCCCGTGAGGGCCGGCGCCTTTAGACGCGTGCCGGAAATCCAAGGGTTATACCCTAAGAGCAAACCACCCCTTTTAGGGGTGGTTTTGATTCTTGAAAGGGAGGGGACACCGCCTAGAATTCGTCGTTGGAGTAATGAAGGTGACGAATGGAAGGAAAGGCGATGCCCCAAGAAGAGAGTGTACTGCGCCTCGGCCGCGACGAGGCCCTCGAGGCGGCGAGGCTTTGGCAGGAGTGCGGCGACGCGCGCGAGTTCGCGTGCAGGGTGCTGGGCGGCGTGATGAACGCGCTGATGGACTCCGAGGCCCAGCAGATGTGCGGCGCGGGCCGCAACGAGCGCAGCGACGGCAGGGAGAACAGCCGCAACGGCTACCGCCCCAGGTCGCTCAAGACCGCCGTGGGCGACGTGGAGCTCGAGATACCCAAGCTCAGGCACGGCACCTACTACCCCGAGGGCATGCTCGCGCGATGGTCGCGCGTCGACACCTCGGTGGCCGCCATCGTGCAGGAGATGTACGTGTGCGGCGTGTCCACCCGCAAGGTCGAGCGCGTGGCGTCCAAGCTGGGCATATCCTCGCTGTCGAGCTCGGAGGTCTCGAGCCTCTGCTCCGACCTCGACGCCGAGGTGGAGGAGTTCCGCCGCCGCGACCTTTCGGGCACGCCGTGCTGCTACCTGTGGCTCGACGCCACCTACATGAGCTGCAGGGTCGGCTCGTCGGTCGTCTCGCAGGGCGTCGTGACCGCGATCGGGCTGGGCGCCGACGGGCGCAAGCACTTCCTGGGCTGCGACGTGGTCGACACCGAGAGCGAGGACTCCTGGGCGGCATTCCTCGGCGGGCTGCGCGAGCGCGGGCTGGCCGGCGTCCGCCTCGTGGTCTCCGACAGCCACGCCGGGCTCGTGGCCGCCGTCTCGCGCCTGTTCCAGGGCTGCGCCTGGCAGCGCTGCGTGACGCACCTGCAGCGCAACCTCCAGAGCGCCTGCTCGGGCAGGCCCGAGGACTCCAAGGCGGCCGTCAGGGACCTCGTGCACGCCGCGGTCTACCAGGACGACCCCGACCTCGCGCGCTGCGTGTGGGCCGAGGCGGCGCCCTGGGTGGCGTCGGTGTCCGCCAGGGCCGGCGAGGTCTTCGAGCAGGCCGAGGACTCCGCGCTGGCGTTCACGGCCTTCCCCAGGGCGCACTGGGCCAAGCTCCGCACCAACAACGTCCAGGAGCGCGCCAACCGCGAGATCAAGCGCCGCTACAGGGTCGTGCAGTCCTTCCCCTCGAGGGAGTCGATGCTGCGCCTGACGTGCGCGAGCCTCATGGAGACCGAGGGGCAGTGGTCCCAGCAGCGCGTGTTCTCCGAGGCCTCGGCCGCCGAGGGCTTCGCCGAGCCCGCGGACAGGCCGGCCCCGACAGAGGGGAGGCGCCGCGCGCTCGGGCGGCGCGCCAGGGAGATAGTGGACGAGATAGTCGAGAAGCGCGGTCTCAAGAAGGAGTAACATCGGGACTTGCAGCGACGGACCTCAGGACACTCTTACACCACGTCTGCGCGCGCGACCGCTGGAGCGCGACGTTTCCCCAGATAAAACCGACCAAAATAAACCTGTCCCTATTTGGCAGGTAGCGTTGCCCCATCGAGCACGTCGGATTCCCGGCCCGGGCGGCCCAGGTTTTAAGTTTGTCGCGAGTTCCGCACGCAAAGGAAAGCACTTAATGTGCTTTCCGTCTTGCGCAGGACTGTAGAGCAGCAAACTTAAAACCTGGGCCGCCCGGGCCGGGGATCCGCCCCCGCGCACAGAAGGAGATTCCTTTTGTGTAGGCTTTGCGGAAATGTGCCAATTTTGGGATACGCCCGGCGGCGTGGTCTGTTGACGGCACAGCTAACGCCACGTATCCTATCGAACTGCGTGTTTCGTAGGGGGATGCTGACCCCTCGATTCAAGCCGTTGCACTTTACAGAAAGCTGGAATCATTCGAGAAGGAGTACGCTTTGCCTACTATTAACCAGCTGGTTCGCCAGGGCCGTCGTTCCGTGCCCAAGAAGTCCAAGAACGCTGCTCTGCAGCACAACTCCCAGAAGCGCGGCGTGTGCACCCGCGTCTTCACCACGAGCCCCAAGAAGCCGAACTCGGCTCTTCGTAAGGTTGCCCGTGTTCGCCTCGTCAACGGCATCGAAGTTACTGCTTACATCCCGGGTGAGGGCCACAACCTGCAGGAGCACTCCATCGTGCTCGTCCGCGGCGGTCGTGTCCGTGACCTCCCTGGTGTCCGTTATCACGTCATCCGTGGCGCCTACGACGCTGCTCCGGTCCAGAACCGTATGCAGGCCCGTTCCAAGTACGGTGCTAAGCGCCCCAAGGCTAAATAAGCCAGATAACGTTTTGATACTTTCGCCGTGTGCCGCCTAAGCGCCGCACGGTAGACACTTAAGGAGATTTCACATGCCGCGTCGTGCAGCAGCTAATCGTCGTGAGGTTCAGCCTGACGCCGTTTACAACAACCGCCTGGTGACTCAGCTCATCAACAAGGTCCTTCTTGACGGCAAGAAGGCCACCGCTGAGCGCATCGTTTACACCGCTTTCGAGATCGTTGCCGAGAAGTCCGAGGGTGGCGACGCTCTCGCTACCTTCAAGAAGGCTATGGACAACGTCAAGCCCACGCTCGAGGTTAAGCCCAAGCGTGTCGGTGGCGCTACCTATCAGGTCCCGATGGAGGTCAACTCCCGTCGTTCCACCGCTCTGGGCATCCGCTGGATCGTCAACTTCTCCCGCGCTCGCAAGGAGAAGACCATGGCCGAGCGTCTCGCCAACGAGATCCTCGACGCTTCCAACGGCCTGGGCGCTTCCGTCAAGAAGCGTGAGGACGTCTTCAAGATGGCCGAGGCCAACCGCGCGTTCTCTCACTATCGTTGGTAAGTTAAGGTAAGGAACTAACATGGCTAAGCCTAAGTACAAGCTTTCCGATACCCGTAACATCGGCATCATGGCTCACATCGATGCCGGTAAGACCACCACGACCGAGCGTATTCTTTACTACACCGGTAAGACCCACAAGATCGGTGAGGTCCATGAGGGCGCTGCCACCATGGACTGGATGGTTCAGGAGCAGGAGCGCGGCGTAACCATTACCTCCGCTGCTACCACCTGCTTCTGGAACAAGGACGGTAAGGACTACCGCATCCAGATCATCGACACCCCGGGCCACGTTGACTTCACCGCCGAGGTCGAGCGCTGCCTGCGCGTCCTCGATGGCGCTGTTGCCGTCTTCGACGCTGTTGCCGGCGTTCAGCCCCAGTCTGAGACCGTTTGGCGTCAGGCTTCTACCTTCAACGTCCCCCGCATCGCCTTCATCAACAAGTATGACCGCGTGGGCGCTGACTTCTTCAACGCTATCGAGACCATGAAGGATCGTCTCGACGCCAACGCCGTGGCCGCTCAGGTCCCGATGGGCGCCGAGGACAACTTCTGGGGCGTCATCGACCTGGTCACCATGACTGCATGGGACTTCAAGGCCGACGAGAAGGGTATGACCTACCCCGAGCCGATGGACGAGATCCCGGCTGAGTTTGCCGACATCGCTGCCACCAAGCGCGAGGAGCTCCTCGACGCTGCTGCCAGCTTTGACGACGAGCTCATGGAGAAGATCCTCATGGAGGAGGACTTCACCGTCGAGGAGCTCAAGGCTGCTCTGCGCAAGGGTGTTCTGGCCAACGAGCTCAACCTCGTCTTCGTGGGCTCCGCCTACAAGAACAAGGGCGTTCAGGAGCTGCTCGACGCTGTCGTCGACTACCTGCCCAGCCCGCTCGACGTCGAGGCCGTCACCGGTACCGATCCGGACACCGGCGAGGAGATTCAGCGTCATCCTTCCTTCGACGAGCCCTTCTCCGGCCTGGTCTTCAAGATCATGACCGACCCGTTCGTCGGTAAGCTCACCTACGTCCGCGTTTACTCCGGCCGCGCCGAGTCCGGCTCCTACGTTGTCAACGCTTCCAACGGTCAGCGCGAGCGCCTCGGCCGCATCCTCGAGATGAACGCCGCCGAGCGTATCGACCGTGACGACGCCGCTGCCGGCGACATCGTCGCTTGCGTCGGCTTCAAGAACTCCACCACCGGTGACACCCTGTGCGCCGAGGGCAAGGAGATCGTCCTCGAGAAGATCGAGTTCGCTAAGCCCGTTATCGACGTTGCCATCGAGCCCAAGACCAAGGCCGAGCAGGACAAGATGTCTCTGGCTCTGACCAAGCTCGCCGAGGAGGACCCGACCTTCCAGGTGTCCACCAACCACGAGACCGGCCAGACCATCATCGCCGGCATGGGCGAGCTGCACCTCGAGATCATCGTCGACCGTCTGCTCCGCGAGTTCAAGGTTGACGCTAACGTTGGTAAGCCCCAGGTTGCCTACCGCGAGACCGCTGGTCACGACGTCGAGAAGGCTGAGGGCAAGTTCGTCCGTCAGTCCGGCGGTCGCGGTCAGTACGGCCACGCCGTCATCAAGCTCGAGAAGATGGAGGAGGGCTTCGGCTACGAGTTCGTCAACGCTATCGTCGGCGGCGTCGTGCCCAAGGAGTACATCCCGTCCATCGACAAGGGCATCCAGGAGGCCCTGAACACCGGTGTTATCGCCGGCTTCCCGGTCCTCGACGTTAAGGTCACCCTGTTCGACGGTTCTTACCACGAGGTCGACTCCTCCGAGGCCGCCTTCAAGATCGCCGGTTCCATGGCTATCAAGGACGCCCTCAAGAAGTCCGATCCGCAGCTGCTCGAGCCGATCATGGCTGTCGAGGTCGAGACCCCCGAGCAGTACATGGGCGACGTTATGGGCAACCTCTCCGGTCGCCGCGGCAAGATCGAGGGCATGGAGGATCGCAAGAACAGCAAGCTCATCCGTGCCAAGGTGCCGCTGGGCGAGATGTTCGGTTACGCTACCGACCTTCGCTCCCAGACCCAGGGCCGTGCATCCTACACGATGCAGTTCGACTCTTATGAGCCCGCGCCCAAGTCCATTGTGGACGAGGTCATGAGCAAGAACGCCTAAGTTCGAGCTCCCTGTTACGTAATCCTGCGAGAACATCTCTCGCACTCTTTGGAGGTTTAAGTTGGCTACCCAGAAGATCCGCATTCGCCTCAAGGGCTATGATCACGAGGTCGTCGATCAGTCCGCGAAGCTCATCGTCGAGACCGCTCAGAAGACCGGCGCTCGCGTTTCCGGTCCTGTCCCCCTGCCCACCGAGCGCAACCTGTACACGGTTATCCGCTCGCCGCACGTGAACAAGGACTCCCGTGAGCAGTTCGAGATGCGCACCCACAAGCGCCTCATCGACATCCTCGACCCCACCTCGGGCACCGTTGATTCGCTCATGCGTCTCGACCTCCCCGCTGGCGTCGACATCGACATCAAGCTCTAAGCGATATCGCTCATAGCTTACAGAGCCCCGCTGCCATGTTGGTAGCGGGGCTCTTTTGTTTTGAATGATGGTTTGGACTGCCGGGTAATGCTGCCGAGTAGGTGGCTGCGACGACCTATTCGCTCAAGGGGCGCAGCGATGCCTCCTCAAAATGGAAGGATCGCAAGCCGCCTTCCGTTTCGATACACGCGCGACCAAAGGCATCGACGGTTTTAAAGACGCCTCGCGCCATCTCGTCTCCAGCGGGGGAGCGGGCGGTAACGCGCTCCCCGATCCAATTGAGGTGAGCGACATATTCGCCGTGGACGGGCGCGAGCGGTCCGGCGTCTTCTTCCATGGCGTTGAGACGCTCTGCCCATGTGTCTACAGCGTTCACGACCGCGTGATAGACCTCCTTGAGTAGCACATCGACGGCGGGAACATTCTCGTTGAGGTCTGAGAGGCCAATTGCCGCCAGGCCGCCATCGGGCACCTCTTGGGGTGTGTAGTTCACATTGACGCCAATGCCGCAGACGGCGAAAGGTTTGCCTTCGTTATCGCGTGCGGCCTCGACCAGAATGCCGCCGAGCTTGCGTCCTCGCGCGACCAAATCGTTGGGCCATTTGAGGCCAATCTCGTTTGCAAGACCCTGATTTTCGAGCGCCTCGAGCACCGCTAGGCCGCTGACGGCGGCAAGACCAGAGTACTTTGCAGGATTAACGCATGGACGCAGGACAATCGAAAGCAATAGGTTGCCGGCGGTTGAATCCCACTTGTGGCCGCGCCGGCCGCGTCCTGCTGTCTGAGCCCGGGCGGCAAGCCCTGTGCCGTGCGGCGCTCCTTGTTTTCCTGCTTCGAGCAGGTCATCGTTGGTCGATCCGGTTACGTCGACAATCGTTAATTGGGCATCCATAGCGGCTGCTACCTCCTTAATGAATAAGTGAATAACGCAATGGTGTCGAGAGATAGACACAATGTGAAGCCTTTGTCGCATTTGGACAATTTAATGTTAACACGTCAACAAAGACTGAAATGCGTTATCCTCTCTTGGTTGATGTAAACACGTCAACAACTCAAAGGAGGTCAGTGATGGGTTTCACGATTCTTGGAACAGGCTCGGCGCTTCCTGAGCGCAGCGTTTCCAATGACGAGCTGTCTGAGTCCCTCGATACCTCGGATGAGTGGATTTTTACTCGCACAGGTATCAAGAGCCGCCACGTCTGCACCACCGAGTCACTTGACGACCTTGCCGTAGCGGCGAGCGAGCGGGCACTCCAGGTGTCCGGAATCGACGCGAGCCAGCTGGATCTGATCGTCTGCTCGACGACGACGGGTGACCACCTTGTTCCCGCCGAGGCGTGTGCCGTTGCTGAGCGACTTGGCGCGACGTGCCCTGCCTTCGATGTCTCGGCGGCTTGTGCCGGCTTCGTATTTGCGCTCGATGTCGCCGAGGGCTATATCGCCCGCAGCCGTGCCGAGCGCGTGCTTGTTGTTGCTGCCGAGCAGATGACGCGCGCGCTCGACTGGACCGACCGTGCCACCTGCGTGCTTTTTGGCGATGGGGCAGGCGCCGCAGTGATTGAAGCTGGGGGAGACAACCCCCTTGCCGTTGAGCTTTCGACGGCGCCCGACGTCGAGACGTTGCGCGTTCCCGGTCTGGTCGGTACCTCGCCGTTTAGGGCTTCCGCAGATAGCGCGAGCGTGCTGTCCATGAACGGCCGCCGCGTGTTCAAGTTCGGCGTCAACGCCATCTGCGACACGGTCCATAAGCTTGCGATCGATGCGGGCATTTTGGTCGAAGACATCGATCATTTTGTATTCCATCAGGCTAACGAACGAATCCTGAGCCAGGCGGTCAAGCGCCTGGGCGTGCCGGACGAGCGCGTGGTTCGCACGTTGCGCGAGACCGGCAACATTTCGAGCGCATGCATTCCGCTTGCCCTCGACCGGCTGGCAAACGCCGATGCACTTCACACAGGCGACACCATCGCCTTGGTTGGATTTGGCGCCGGTCTGGATATAGGTGGCTATCTGCTTCGTTGGAAGTAGTCGCACATAGGAAATAAAAACGCCCCTAGGGCACAAACAAAGGAGAACTACCATGGCAGATCAGAAGACCTTCGAGCGCGTTTGCGACGTTATCCGCGAGACCGCTGGTCTTGACGATGTCGAGATGAAGCCCGAGTCCACGCTCGAGGAGATTGGTCTCGACAGCCTGGGCACCGTCGAGATCCTCGTTGCCGTCGAGGACGAGTTTGGCATCCAGCTCGATACCGAGGAGAACCCCAAGACGGTCGGCGAGTTCGCCGATACGGTCGAGGCGGCATTGGAGAAGTAGAGATGCTCAAGACTCCTCTCTGCGATCTGCTCGGCATCGAAAAGCCCGTGTTCCAGGGCGGTATGGCCTGGATTGCCGATGCCTCGCTGGCGTCCGCAGTGTCCGAGGCGGGTGGCTTAGGCATCATCGCGGCCATGAACGCCGACGCCAACTGGCTTCGCGACCAGATTCATGAGCTGCGCGCCAAGACGGATAAGCCCTTTGGCGTCAACGTCATGCTCATGAGCCCGTTTGCCGACGAGGTCGCGCAGGTCGTGATTGACGAGCGAGTGCCGGTCGTCGTGACGGGCGCCGGCAATCCCGCCAAGTACATGAAGGCGTGGAACGAGGCGGGCATCAAGGTCATCCCGGTCGTTGCCTCGGTGGCGCTGGCGCGCCTCGTGGCACGTCGCGGAGCCACGGCGGTTGTTGCCGAGGGTACCGAATCGGGCGGCCATATTGGCGAGACCTCGACGATGGCACTGGTGCCGCAGGTCGTCGATGCGGTTGACATTCCCGTCGTGGCCGCCGGCGGTATTGCCGACGGCCGCGGCGTGGCGGCCGCCTTTATGCTGGGCGCCGAAGGCGTGCAAGTGGGTACGCGCTTTCTGGTCGCAGACGAGTGCACCGTCTCGGAGCAGTACAAAGAGATGGTCCTGAAGGCCAACGACACTTCGACGCGTGCGACCGGTCGCTCGACGGGACATCCAGTGCGCGCCCTCAAGAGCCCCTTCACCAACGCCTATGCCAAGAGCGAGGGTTCCGGCGCGAGTGCCGAGGAGCTCGGTGCTATGGGAACCGGTGCGCTGCGTAAGGCCGCCAAGGACGGCAACTACGAAGAGGGTTCGTTTTTGTGTGGACAGATTGCCGGCATGGTCAACGAGCGCCAGAGCGCACGCGAAATCGTTGACGACCTGGTCGATGGCGCCGAGCGCGTCCTGAAGGGTGCGTGCGCATGGGTGTCGTAGCGTTTTTGTTTGCCGGCCAGGGTGCCCAGCACCCCGCGATGGGCGTCGACTTGATCGAGACATCGCCGGCGGCTGCCGAGGTGTTCGCCATTGCCGATGAGGTGCGCCCGGGGACGAGCGAGCAGTGCCGGAGCGCCTCCAAGGAGGAGCTCTCGCAGACCGAGAACACGCAGCCTTGCGTGTTCGTGCACGACTTGGCTGTCGCCGTCGCCCTGCGCGAGCGCGGCGTGGTGCCTGCCGCCTGTGCGGGATTCTCGCTGGGCGAGGTCGCTGCACTCACCTTTGCGGGGGCATTCGATACGCGAGCGGGTTTTGAGCTCGTGTGTGAGCGCGCGGCATTGATGGCCACGGCGGCCGAGCGTCACCCCGGCGGCATGCGCGCCGTCATCAAACTTGATGCTGCGCAAGTCGAGAACCTGGCTGCGCAGGCCGGCGAGGACTGCTGGCCGGTCAACTACAACAGTCCCCAGCAGACGGTTGTGGCCGGAGCGCCCGATGCGCTGCAGACCCTCGACGTCCTAGTAAAAGAGGCTGGCGGCCGCGCCATGAAGGTCGCGGTGTCGGGTGCATTCCATAGCCCCTATATGGCAGAGGCGACTGAGGGGCTGGCGACGTATATCCAAGCCGGCCACGCGCCGTCTCCGCTGCTGATTCCGGTCATGGCAAACATGACGGCGGCGCCCTATCCGGCGGACCCGCGAGCGGCATCGGATGTCTTGGCCAACCAGGTGAGCCATGCCGTGCGCTGGGTCGATACGCTGCATGCTTTGCAGGATCAAGGCATCGACACATTTATTGAGGTCGGCCCCGGCAAAACGCTGTCGGGTCTGGTCAAGCGTACGCTGAGCGACGTTCGCGTGTATTCGTGCGAAACGGCCGAGCAGGTCGCAGCTATTGCCGACGAGCTCGCATAGTCCACAGGGCTGTAACCCGAAAGGAATGACATGGGCAACTTGAACAACGGCACGCTCGAGCGCAACGACTCACGTCGCGTGGCACTGGTCACGGGCGGTTCGCGAGGTATCGGTCGCGCCTGCGCTGTCGGTCTGGCGGAGGACGGCTTTGATATCGCCGTCGTCTATGCCGGCAGCGTCGATGCGGCGCGCGAGACGTGCGAAGCCTGCCAGGCCGCTGGTGTCACAGCTCGCGCGTATCAATGCGACGTGGCCGATCCCGATGCCGTCAATGCGTGCATCGAGACCGTGCTCAATGACTTTGGTTCGATTTGGGCGCTCGTCAACAACGCTGGCATCACCCGCGATGGCCTGCTCATGCGCATGGGCGATGACGCCTTCGATCGCGTGCTCGATGTCAATCTTAAAGGAACGTTTAACACGACGCGCGCGCTCACCAAGACCTTTATGCGCCAGCGCGGCGGCTGCGTCGTCAACATGAGCTCGGTCGTGGGCCTGATGGGCAATGCCGGGCAAGCCAACTACGCTGCCTCCAAGGCGGGCGTGATCGGCCTGACCAAGGCGGTGGCGCGCGAGCTTGCGCCCCGCGGCGTACGAGTGAACGCGGTTGCCCCCGGGTTTGTCGAGACGGATATGACGGCAAAGCTCTCGGAGAAGGTGCGTACGGTAACCGAGGAGCAGATTCCCCTTAAGCGTATGGCGCGCCCCGAGGAGGTGGCCGGCGTAGTGCGCTTTCTGGCGAGTGATGCGGCTGCCTACATTACGGGTGAGGTCGTGCGCGTCGACGGCGGAATGGCGATGTAGAAACCAGGGCCGAAGAACGGCTTGGATGAGGAGACCATGATGGAACAGAGAGTTGCAATCACCGGTATCGGTGCCGTGTCGCCGCTCGGCAACACCGCGCTTGCCACCTGGGCGGCAATGTGTGCTGGCACGTGCGGCATCGGCCCGATCACGCACTTCGATACCGATGCGTTTGCCGTTAAGGTGGCGGCCGAGGTCAAGGGCTTTGACGGCAACGAGTACTTTGGCAAGCGTGACGCCAAGCATCTCGACCCCTGCGTTCAGTTTGCGATGGCGGCTTCGGACGAGGCCATGCACGATGCGGGCTTTGATGTCGAAGGCGCCATCGATCGCGAGCGCCTGGGCGTCTACGTGGGCTCGGGCGTGGGCGGCATGACGACGCTCGTCGACAACGTCCATACGATTGCCGAACGTGGGCCCCGCCGCGCATCGCCCTATATGATCGCGATGATGATCCCCAACATGGCATCGGGCAATATCGCAATCCGCCACAAGGCAAAGGGCCCGACCCTGCCCGTGGTGACCGCGTGCGCAACCTCGGCCCATGCGGTGGGCGAGGCGTTCCGCGCCATCAAGCACGGCTATGCCGACGCGATCCTCGCGGGCGGCGCCGAGGCCGCAATTATCCCCGATGCCGTTGCGGGCTTTACGTCCTGCCGCGCATTGACCACCAACCCTGATCCCGCGACGGCTTGCCGCCCGTTCGATGCAGACCGCGATGGCTTTGTGATGGGCGAGGGCGCCTGCGTGCTCGTGCTCGAGAGCATGGAACATGCGCAGGCGCGCGGTGCGCACATTTATGCCGAGGTCGTGGGCTACGGCAACACCGATGATGCCTATCACATCACGAGCCCTGATCCCGAGGCTGCCGGCATTGCCCGCGCGATATCGCTGGCGGTGACCGAGGGCGACGTCAGGCCTTCCGAGGGCCTCTACATCAATGCCCACGGCACATCGACCAAGCTCAACGATTCGTCCGAGACGGCGGGCATTAAGCGTGCGCTCGGCGAGGACGCGGCGCGCGCCGCGCACGTCTCGTCGACTAAGTCGATGACCGGCCACATGATCGGTGCCACGGGCGCCATCGAGGTCATGGCCTGCGCCATGGCGCTCGAGCAGGGCGTGGTGCCGCCGACCATTAACTACCGCACGCCCGATCCCGCCTGCGATCTTGACTACACGCCCAATCGCGCAGTTCGCGCCGACCTTACCTGGGCGCTTTCGACCAACCTAGGCTTTGGCGGGCACAACGCCGCCATCGCGCTGCGTAGATATACGAGGAGCTAGAGCATGGATTCCAAAAGACTTGCCGAGATAGCCGATGTGATGGAGGACCGCGGCCTTACGCGCGTGCGCGTTGAGGAGCCCGATGGCACCGCGGTCGAACTCGAGCGCGCGAGCGCCGCACAGCCGGTTGCCGTGCCCATGCCCATGCCGAGCGCTATGGCCGCTCCAGTTGCAGCTCCCACAGTCGCGCCTGCCGCACCGGAGCCCGCCGCGCAGACACCTGCCGCCGCACCGGAGCCCAAGGGCACCGAGGTGACCGCTCCCATGGTCGGCGTTTTCTATGCTGCCCCGGCGCCGGGCGACGAGCCGTTTGTGCACGTGGGCTCTAAGGTCAAGGCCGGCGAGACGCTCTGCATCATCGAGGCCATGAAGGTTCTCAACGAGGTAACGGCAGAGGCAGACGGCGAGGTGCTCGAGATCTGCGTGGCCGACGGCGACCTCGTGGAGTTTGGCAGCTGCCTCATGAGGATCGGATAGGTGATATCCATGAACAAAGAAGAGCTTAAGGAACTGTTGCCGCATCGCGAACCGATGCTTTTGCTCGACGAGGCCGAGCTGGTGGGCGACGAGGCCCACGGCAAGATCACGATCACGGGCGACGAGTACTTTTTGCAGGGGCATTTTCCGGGAAACCCGGTGGTCCCCGGCGTGATTCAGTGCGAGATGCTCGCCCAAAACTGTTGCGTGCTGCTGATGGGCGATGAGGGGGCGCGCGGCGCGACGCCGTTCTACACGAGTCTGGACAAGGTGCGCTTTAAGCGTCCGGTGCGTCCGGGCGACACGGTGGATCTGGTGTGCTCCATCACGCGTGCGCGCGGGCCGTTCCGCTTTGCGACGGGTACTGCGAGCGTCAACGGTGAGGTTTGCTGCCGCGCCGATATGTCTTTTGCACTCATGCACGAAAGTTAAGGAAGGCTTCATGTTCGACAAAGTGCTCATCGCCAACCGCGGCGAAGTCGCGGTCCGTGTTATCCGCGCGTGCCGCGATATGGGCATCAAGACCGTCGCCGTTTATTCCACGGCCGATGCGGACGCGCTGCACGTGCAGCTTGCCGACGAGGCGTATTGCATCGGCGGTCCGCGTCTTGCCGAGAGCTACCTCAACGACGATGCTGTGCTCACCTGTGCCGTAAAGTCGGGAGCTAAGGCAATTCATCCCGGCTATGGCTTTTTCTCCGAGAAGGCGAGCTTCGTGCGCGACTGCGACAAGTATGGCCTGGCGTTTGTTGGTCCTTCGGCCAAGGTGATCGACAGCATGGGCGACAAGGACGCCGCACGTCGAACGGCTGCCGCGGCGGGCGTGCCCATCGTGCCGGGCTGCGATTTGCTCAAAAGTCCCGAGGAGGCAACGGCCGAGGCTGAGCGCATTGGCTGCCCCGTGCTTATTAAGGCGCGTGCGGGCGGCGGCGGTCGCGGTATTCGTAAGGTCGAGCGCGCGGAAGATGCGGCAAAGGCCTTTATTGAAGCACGCGCCGAGGGCGAGGCCGTTTTTGGCGACGGCGAGTGCTACATGGAGAAGTTCGTCGCGCCGGCGCATCACGTTGAGGTACAGATTATGGCCGATAAGCAGGGCCATGTGTTTTCGCTCGGCGAGCGCGAGTGCTCGGTGCAGCGGCGCAACCAAAAGCTAATCGAAGAGAGCCCCGCGCCGTGCCTCGACGGACACGACGACGTTCGTGCTCGCATGCACAAGGCAGCGCGTGACCTGGCTCGTGCCGTCGGCTACGAAGGAGCCGGTACCATCGAGTTCCTGTATTCGGACGACGGCAATTTCTACTTTATGGAAATGAACACGCGCTTGCAGGTGGAGCATCCGGTTACGGAGTTTGTGACCGATACCGACTTGGTCAAGTGGCAGCTGCGCGTGGCAGCCGGCCAGCCTCTGCCCTTTGAGCAGGAGGACATGCCGGTCCGCAACCACGCCATGGAGTGCCGCATCAATGCCGAAACGCCGGACTTTCTGCCGTCATGCGGAACGGTCACCGCGTTGCGTGTGCCGGGTGGTCCGCGCGTGCGCTGGGATTCCGCCATGTTTACCGGTGCTAAAGTTCCGCCGTACTACGACTCCATGCTTGGCAAGCTCATCGTGTGTGCGCCCACGCGTGACGGCGCCATTCGCAAGATGCGCTCGGCCCTGGGCGAGCTCGTGATTGAGGGCGTGAGCGAAAACAGCGAGCTTCAGCTCGACGTGCTGGCAAACGACGAGTTCTTGTCGGGCATGTATCACACCGATCTGATGGGGCATCTCTATGCTGATGAATAGAAAAGCGAAGACGGTCAACGTCCTCGAGGGACCGATGACCGAGTCGTGCGCCGAGTTTCCCGCGCGCCACGTGTTTATCAAG
The DNA here is from genome assembly GCA_046979165.1 of Collinsella sp. Taxonomy (GTDB): domain Bacteria; phylum Actinomycetota; class Coriobacteriia; order Coriobacteriales; family Coriobacteriaceae; genus Collinsella. The sequence goes on along the minus strand of JBKWJT010000001.1, from coordinate 1,048,977 downwards.
TGCCCGGAGTGCCGCCGCGTGATCGATGAGGCGCGCCTGCACGACAACCTCGAGGTCTGCCCTCGTTGCGGCAAACACTTTCGCGTGAGCGGGCGCGACCGCATGCGCATGACGATTGACGAGGGCACGTTTGAGGAATGGGATGCCAGTCTGGCGCCGGAGGACTTCCTTTCGTTTCCCGGCTATGCCGACAAGCTCAAGAGCGTGAGCGAACGTTCGGGCGAGCGCGATGCCGTTGTGTGCGGCAAGGGCAAAATCTGCGGTTGCGATACGGCGCTCTTCTTTATGGACGCCAACTTTATGATGGGCTCGATGGGTTCCGTGGTGGGCGAGAAGATCTGCCGCACATTTGAGCGTGCGACCGAGCTGGGACTGCCGGTCGTTGGCTTTACCGTATCGGGTGGCGCCCGCATGCAGGAGGGCGTGACCTCGCTCATGCAGATGGCCAAAATCTCTGCGGCGGTTAGGCGCCATAGCGAGGCGGGCGGCCTGTATATCACGGTGCTCACTGACCCCACGACCGGAGGCGTAACCGCGAGCTTTGCCATGGAGGGCGATATTATCCTGGCCGAGCCCGATGCCCTGACGGCATTTGCCGGCCCGCGCGTGATCGAGCAGAACATGCACAAGCGCCTGCCCAAGGGATTCCAGCGCTCCGAGTTTTTGCTGGAGCACGGCTTTTGCGATGCCGTTGTTCCGCGTGGCGAGATTGCGCTCACGGTAGGCGAGCTGCTGGCGCTGCACGAAGGGCACGCGCCCGGCCTGGGGGCACCGCATGAGATCGTGCATACGGGTCGCCGCGGCAAAAAGCTGGGACACTTGTTCAAGCGCTCGGCCGCACCAAAAACCGCGCTCGAGATTGTCAAGCAGACCCGCTCGGCAGATCGCGCCACGGCAGGCGAGATGATCTCGCTGGGCCTGGATGGATTTGTGGAGCTGCACGGCGACCGCTACTTTGGCGACGACGCTGCTGTGGTGGCTGGCATTGGCTGGAAAGACGGACGCCCCGTAACGGTCATCGCCATCGAGCGCGGCACCACGACCAAAGAGCGCATGCGTCGCAACTTTGGTATGGCACATCCCGAGGGCTACCGCAAAGCGCGTCGCCTGATGCGCCAGGCCGAAAAATTTGGTCGACCGGTTCTGTGCCTGGTCGATACTTCGGGCGCGTTTTGCGGCATCGGTGCCGAGGAACGCGGCCAGGGTGAGGCGATTGCCCAGAACCTCATGGAGATGAGCGGCCTTAAGACGCCGATTGTCTCGGTGGTGACAGGTGAGGGCGGCTCTGGTGGCGCGCTGGCGCTGTCCGTGGCCGACCGCATCCTGATGCTCTCGAGCTCGGCCTATTCGGTCGTGAGCCCCGAGGCCTGTGCGTCGATCCTGTGGAAGGATACCGAGCGCGCGAATGAGGCCGCCGAGGCGCTTAAGCTCACGGCCCCCGATCTGCTGGCGCTCGGCATCATCGACGGCATTGTTGACGATAAGGGCCTGTCGCATGAGGAGATCGCCGGTGCCGTCATGTCCTCGGCATTTGATGCCTTCGATGCGCTTGGGCAGCTCGACGACGCGACCCTCACAAACCTCCGCTACGAAAAGTACCGCGCAATCGGTCGGTACCGCACGATGTGACAAAGGGACAGCCCGCATGTCATATTGGGAAAGGCGTTCCATGCTACAAGTTTCTAACACCTCGTTTACAACGTCGGTTTCATCAAACGCCATGGCCGTGGTCGATTATCTGTCCAAAAGCATGATGTCGGCGCTGCCGTTTATTGTCTGCGCGGCGTTGTTCCGCACCGTCGCCGTCATTATGGGCGAAGGCATGCTGGGCCTGTGGTCTGCCGATTCCGAAATCTATCGCCTGTTCTACAGTTGGCTCTATAACGCCGGCTACTACTTTTTGCCCATCTATCTTGGTTGGGCGGCCGCCCGCCAGCTCGGTTGCTCGGAGCAGCTGGGTATGATGCTGGGCGGCGTATTGATTGCGCCCGATCTGCTCAAGCTCGTCGATGCCGCATCGACGACGGGGGCATCGATGACTTCCGTGTATGGTCTGCTTCCCGCGGCGGTCAACGATTACACGACGACTGTTATTCCAGTTCTCCTTTCGGTGCCTGTGCTATGGCGAGTGGAGTGTTTCTTTAAGCGCGTTATCCCTAGGGCCGTGGCGTTTTCGTTTGTTCCGTTTGCGACCATGCTTGTCGTGGTTCCGGTTTCGCTGTGTATTACGGCACCGGCGGGCAGCTATCTGGGCATGCTGTTGGGCCAGCTTATGTTTATGCTTGGCAATTCCGGTGGCATCGTGTCGCTGCTCACGCTCATGGGGCTTGCCGCGGGCTGGGAGTTCCTAAAGATAGCGGGCGTCAGCAACGTCGTTCTATCGCTTGCGTACGCGCAGTTTATGAGTGTGGGAACGGATTCGTGCATCCTGATTGCCGCGACGATGGCGACGTTCGCCGTTTGGGGCATGCCTTTTGGCGCGTCGCTCCGCGTTGCGGATAAGGACGAGAAGGCGCTCATGCTGGGCTACTCAATCTCGGGTGTTCTTGGCGGCGTAAGCGAGCCGGCGCTGTACGGTTGCGGCTTTAAATATGGCAGGTGCCTGACGTGCATGGCCATTGGCGGCGCCGTCGGAGGCCTTGTTGCAGCCGTGGGCCACGTTACGGCCTATACCATCGGCATGACGAATGTCCTCATGGTCATTGGCTTTGCCACGGGCGGCATCTCGAACCTGCTGTGGTGCTGCGCTGCCGGCGGTGTGGCATTTGCGGTGTCTGCGGCGCTGAGCTACTGCTTTGGCGTGGTGCCGGCGAAGGGGCAGACGACGGGGGACGGAGCCGATTCACCCGAAACCTCGAAGAGCGTGGCCGAAGCAAGCGCGTAAACCTGTGCGACACAAGGACGATTCCTTTGCCATATTCCAAGGCCGTGGCCCGTGTGGGTTGCGGCCTTTTTTGTATCTGGGGGACAAAGTGGCTACACTACAATCCGTTTGAGCAATAGATATATAGGTAGTACCGTGGGGGCGGATGCAGATGGTCGAGTGGATTGTTAAGCGCGCGCAGGGCGACCGTGCGCGCGTGGGCACGTTGACGGGCGTGGTGTGTATTCTCGCCAATGTGGCACTATGTGCTGCGAAGGGCGCAATTGGTGTGGTTTCGGGATCGGTTTCGATCGTGGCGGATGCCATGAACAACCTGTCCGATGCAAGCTCGAATATCGTGAGCGTGCTGGGCTTTAAGCTGGCGAGCAAGCCGGCCGACCCCGAGCATCCTTACGGCCACGGTCGCTACGAGTATCTCTCGGGTTTGGTCGTGGCGGCGCTCGTGCTGCTTATTGGCATCGAACTGGTGAAGTCCTCGGTGGAGCGTATTGTCAACCCGGAGCCTGTCGAGTTCTCGCTTGCCCTGGTGGCAGTCCTGGCACTTTCGATGGTTGTAAAGCTGTGGATGGCGGCCCTCAACCAAAAGCTCGGCGATCGCATTGAGTCCGAGACGCTGCATGCGACCGCGCAGGATTCCAAGAACGATGTCCTTGCCACAGGCGCCGTGTTGGCGTGCGCAATTGTTTCGCAGGTGACGCACATCAATCTTGACGCATGGGTCGGCCTTGCCGTTGGCGCCTATATTGGCTGGAGCGGTTTTGAGCTCATCCAGGATACGGTGAGCCCGCTTTTGGGCCAGTCGCCCGATCCTAAGCTGGTCAAGCACATTCGAGACAAGATCATGAGCTATCCCGGCGTTTTGGGCGTTCACGATTTGATGGTTCACGACTACGGCCCGGGCAGGAAGTTTGCAAGTGCGCATGCCGAGATGGCGGCCGAGGACAGCCCGTTGGAAAGTCACGACACGCTCGATAACATCGAGCAGTCGTTTAGGGACGAAGACGGCATGATCGTTACGCTTCACTACGATCCCATCGTGACCGATGACCCCAAGGTGGCGAGCATGCGCTTGCGCATTCACGCCATGGCTCAGGAGATCGATAACCGCCTCTCGATTCATGACCTACGCTGTGTGCCGGGTCCTACGCACACCAACGTGATCTTTGACTGCGTGCGTCCCTCGGATCTGCAGATGAGTGCCGAAGACTTAAAGCACGCGCTGGCACAACGGGTCGAATCGGAATATCCCAAGTCGATTGCCAAGATTACGATCGACGAAGACTACGTAGGCCATACCCACGAGTAAGGCCACGCCGATAAAGCAACTGATGCAGAAGGGGAGAGCATGAAGAAACTGTATCTACTCCGCCACGGTCAGACGGAGTTCAACGTCAAAAAGCTGGTCCAGGGTCGCTGCGATTCACCGCTCACCGACTTAGGCCGTCAGCAAGCCGGGATGGCAGCCGCATGGCTCAAAGCCCACGGCGTCGTCCCTGATAAAGTGGTCTCCTCCCCTTTGGGCCGAGCCATGGCCACGGCAAGCCTCGTCGCAACCGAGCTTCTCGGCGCAGACGCTGACGTTGAGCCCTGCGAAGGCATTATCGAGCGCTGCTACGGCACCTTCGAAGAGGGCCCGCACGACGCGCTACCCACCGACGTCTGGGATCCAGGCGAGGACTTAATCCCATTCGGAGGAGAAGGAAGCCAGGCGCTGCAAGAGCGCATGGTAGACACCCTCACCAATATCATGGACGCCGATGGTATCGAAACCCTTCTAGCAGTAAGCCACGGCAGCGCCAGCCGCCAATTCATCAAGGCTGCCGTCCCAGAGGACTTTGAGCTCCCAACAAAACTCCCCAACTGCGCCATCATGATCTTCGATTTCGATGAGGCAAAGCCACAAGCAGAAGGCGAACCGTCCCAATGCAAGTTCACCCTCCAGCAAATAGTGGACCCCCAACAAAGTCATTAGCCTGAGCGAGCAAGGTTTAGCAGACATCAACGTGGCGTTCCCGGTGTGCGGCGGAGGGGGCGGGCCTGAGACATATTAAGGTTGTCGCGAGTTCCGCACGAACAGGAGAGCACTTAATGTGCTCTCCGTCGTGAGCAGGACTGTAGAGCAGCAAACTTAATATATTTCGCCGCCCCTCTGCCAAGCCCAGGCGACTCCACGCACTTTACCTGCGTAAACAATGTGAGTGAAATATGAATCTCGATGGATACGCCCGCAGCCGTGTATACTAAACAGCTGTGTGAAACCAGGGGAGTATTCTGGCTGGACAAAATGCCTGCTTAATAGGGTTGTCAGGTAGTCCGGACGCTATACAAGGCTGGGGAGCACGTCGTGTAAGTAGTGGTCCTCTAGGGGCGTACGCTCGGTGGTGTACGCATTGTCCCAAGACCACGCGAGAGTTGGGATCATATCTTGATCAGCATGATTCTCGGCCGCAAGATTGGCATGACCCAGGTTTGGGACGAGGACGACAACGTCGTTCCCGTCACGGTCATCCAGGCTGGCCCCTGCGCTGTCTCGCAGGTTAAAACTCAGGCAACCGACGGCTATGACGCCGTCCAGATCGGTTTCGGCGACATCAAGGCCAAGAACGTGAACAAGCCCATGGCTGGTCACTTCGCCAAGGCTGGCGTCGAGCCTGTCCGTTTCCTTCGTGAGGTCCGCGTCGAGAACGGCGAGGAGCACAAGGTCGGCGAGGTCGTCACCGTCGCTGATTTCGCTGATGTCGAGAAGGTCGACGTCATCGGTACCTCCAAGGGTAAGGGCTTCCAGGGTCGCATCAAGCGCTGGGGTCAGCGCCGCGGTCCTATGACGCATGGTTCTCACTTCCAGCGTCACCCCGGTTCTATCGGTCAGTGCGCCTATCCTGCGCGCGTCCTCAAGGGCGTCAAGATGGCCGGTCACATGGGTAACGAGCGCGTTACCGTCAAGAACCTTTCCGTTGTCCGCATCGATGCCGAGCAGAACCTCATCTTGGTCAAGGGCGCTGTCCCGGGTGCCAAGAATGGTCTCGTCGCCATCCGTATGGCCTAAGGGCCCAGCCCATTTAGCCCAGCGTCATACCAAGGAGAACACTTAAATGGCAAAGTTTGAAGTAAAGAACAGCGAGGGCAAGAAGGTCGCCGAGGCCGAGCTCGCCGCTGAGGTGTACGGCATCGAGCCGAACATCCACGTTATGCACCACATCGTCAAGTGCCAGATGGCCTCTTGGCGTCAGGGCACCCAGTCCGCTAAGGGCCGCTCTGAGGTTTCCGGTGGCGGCAAGAAGCCTTGGCGTCAGAAGGGCACCGGCCGTGCCCGCCAGGGTTCCATCCGTGCTGCCCAGTGGCGTCACGGTGGCGTTGTCTTCGCCCCCAAGCCCCGTTCCTACGCTAAGCGTATGAACAACAAGGAGGTCAAGCTGGCTATGCGCTCCGCGCTGTCCGCCAAGCTGGCCGATGGCGAGCTCGTGCTCGTCGACGACTACGGCTTCGAGAAGCCTTCCACCAAGGCTGCCGTCGCCATGCTCAAGGCTCTCGGTCTTGAGGGCAAGCGTCTGACCATCATCGTTCGCGATGAGGACGTCAACGCCTACCTGTCGTTCCGCAACATTCCCAAGACGTTCATCATCACTGCCGACGAGGCCAACACCTATGATCTCGTCAACAACAACGCTGTGCTGATGCCCGCCGACATCGCCGCTCACTTCGGGGAGGTGCTTGCATAAATGACCGCCCACGAGATCATCATCCGTCCGATCGTGTCCGAGCGTTCCTTCTCCGGCATGGAGCTGAACAAGTACACGTTCGAGGTCGCCAAGGATGCTAACAAGTATCAGATCAAGGACGCTGTCGAGGAGATCTTCGGCGTCAAGGTCGTTCGCGTGAACACCCTGACGGTCAAGCCCAAGACCAAGCGCGTGCGCTATGTCGCCGGCAAGACCCGTTCTTGGAAGAAGGCCATCGTCACGCTGGCCGAGGGCGACACCATCGAGGTCTTTGGCAACCAGGCCTAAGACTCGCTGCTGTTGAGTGAGCTCATGCCTCCCAACTAGGGGAGGCGAGAGCTCAAGGTTTTGGGCGTATAAAATGGACACGCCCGGAACCGTGTATACGTCCGGTGTCATCGCACCCGAGGCAGAACCTCGAATCCCTGTCTGCGATGGCTAACGGATTCCTATTGAAAGGGATTGTAATGGCTGTAAAGCACCTTAAGCCGACCTCCGCTGGTAGGCGTTGGCAGACGATCTCCGACTTCTCCGAGATCACCTGCACCAAGCCCGAGAAGTCTCTTCTCGAGCCCCTGCCCAAGAAGGCCGGTCGTAACAACAACGGCCGCATCACCACCCGCCACCAGGGCGGCGGCGTGAAGCGTCGTTACCGCGTGATCGACTTCAAGCGCAACAAGGACGGCGTGCCCGCCAAGGTTGCCACGATCGAGTACGATCCGAACCGTTCCGCTCGCATCGCTCTGCTGCACTACGCTGACGGTGAGAAGCGCTACATCCTGGCCCCTAAGGGCCTCGAGGTCGGTCAGACCATCATGTCCGGTTCTGACGCCGACATCAAGCCGGGCAACGCTCTGCCCCTCGCCGACATCCCCGTCGGTACGCTCATCCACGCCGTCGAGTTCCAGCCGGGCAAGGGCGCTGCTATCGCCCGTTCCGCCGGTAACTCCTGCCAGCTGATGGGTAAGGAGGGCAAGTACGCTATCGTCCGTATGCCTTCCTCCGAGATGCGCCGCATCCTCGTTACCTGCCGCGCCACCGTCGGTGAGGTCGGCAACGCCGATCACTCCAACATCGTCATCGGCAAGGCCGGCCGTAAGCGTCACATGAACGTGCGCCCGACCGTCCGCGGTACCGTCATGAACCCTGTCGACCACCCGCACGGCGGTGGCGAGGGCAAGAACCACACCTCTGGTCGTCCCTCCGTTACCCCCTGGGGTAAGCCGACGAAGGGCCTTCGTACGCGCAAGAAGAAGAAGGTCTCGAACCAGCACATCATTCGTCGCCGTAAGAAGTAATTTCGGATACCGAGTTTTAGGAGAAAGCACTTATGAGCAGAAGTCTCAAAAAGGGCCCGTTCGTGGAGACTCGCCTTCTCTCGCGTATCACCGCGATGAACGAGGCTGGCAAGAAGGACGTCGTGAAGACCTGGTCCCGCGCGTCCACCATCTTCCCCGAGATGGTTGGTCACACCATCGCCGTCCACGACGGCCGCAAGCATGTGCCCGTGTATGTTACCGAGTCCATGGTTGGTCACAAGCTCGGCGAGTTCGCGCCGACTCGTACGTTCCGTGGCCACAAGGCCAAATAGGGGGTTAACCGTAAATGGCAACTAAGTCTATTGAAACTGAGGCCACCGAGGTTCGCGCCGTCGCTAAGTACGTGCGTGTTTCCCCCAGCAAGGCCCGCCTGGTGGTCGATCTGATCCGCCGCAAGCCTGTCGCTCAGGCCTTCGACATCCTCCACTTCTGCGACCGCGCCGTCGCCGTGGATGTCGAGAAGGTTCTCCGTTCCGCCGTTGCGAACGCCGAGAACAACAACGGTCTGCGTGCCGACAACCTGGTTGTCGCCGCTGCCTATGTTGACGAGGGTCCGACGCTTAAGCGCATCCGTCCCCGCGCCAAGGGTTCCGCTTCTCGCATTCTGAAGCGTACTTCCCACATCACCGTCGTCGTTGCTCCTCGAAAGGAGGCGTAAAGCTGTATGGGTCAGAAAGTCTACCCCACCGGCTTCCGTCTTGGCATCACCGAGAACTGGCGCTCCCGCTGGTTCGCAGAGAAGGATTACGCTAAGACCCTCGGTAACGATCTCGAGATCCGCAAGTACCTCGAGAAGCGTCTTTCCCGCGCAGCTGTCTCCCGCGTCGAGATCGAGCGCGCTGGCGACAAGGTGAAGGTCATTATCCTCACCGCTCGCCCCGGCGTTGTCATCGGTAAGAAGGGTGCCGAGATCGATACCCTCCGCACCGAGCTCGAGAAGGTCGCTGGCGTCTCCAAGGGCCAGCTCTCCGTCGACGTTGTCGAGATCAAGCGCCCCGAGCTCGACGCCAACCTCGTTGCTCAGTCCATTGCTGAGCAGCTCGAGGGCCGCGTTGCCTTCCGTCGTGCTATGCGCAAGGCTGTCCAGTCCGCCCGCAAGGCCGGCGCCAAGGGCATCCGTATCCAGTGCTCCGGTCGTCTCGGCGGTGCCGAGATGGGCCGTCGTGAGTGGTACCGCGAGGGTCGCGTGCCTCTGCACACCCTTCGTGCCAAGATCGACTACGGCACGGCTGTCGCCAGCACCACCATGGGCGCTTGCGGCGTGAAGGTCTGGATCTACCTGGGCGAGAAGCTCCCGGGCCAGCCTGTTCCCAACCCTGCACTCGAGGGCTCTTCCCGTCCTCGTCGTCGTAACTCCGAGAGGAGGGGTCAGTAGTGCTTGCCCCTAAGCGTATTCTTCACCGCAAGGTGCAGCGTGGCTCCATGAAGGGCCAGGCCAAGGGTAATACCGAGCTGCATTTCGGCGAGTTTGGTATCCAGGCTCTCGAGGCCCATTGGATCACCAACCGTCAGATCGAGGCCGCTCGTATTGCCATGACCCGCTACATGAAGCGTGGCGGTCGTGTCTACATCACGATCTTCCCCGATAAGCCCATCACCAAGAAGCCTGCCGAGACTCGCATGGGTTCTGGTAAGGGTAACCCCGAGGAGTGGGTGGCCGTCGTCAAGCCCGGCCGCATCATGTTCGAGGTCAAGGGCGTGCCCGAGGAGGTCGCTCGCGAGGCTCTGCGTCTTGCACAGCACAAGCTTCCCATCAAGACCAAGATTGTTGCTGCTAAGAACGCTGAGCAGCGCATCGAGAAGGAGATGGCTGAGGAGGCCGCTCTCGAGGCCAAGTGGGCTGCTGAGGACGCCGCCGCCGCCAAGGAGGAGAACTAATGAAGCCCGCAGAGATTCGTGAGCTCTCGGACGCTCAGCTCGTTGAGAAGCTGAAGGAAATGCGCGCCGAGCTCTTTAACCTTCGTTTCCAGATGGCCACCAGCCAGCTGGACAACACCGCTCGCGTCAACACCGTGAAGAAGGACATCGCTCGCGTCCTCACGGAGCAGCGCGCCCGCGAGATCGCAGCGGAGAAGTCCGCTGTCGCCGAGTAGGACCTAAGGAGAGAACATGACTGATTCGCGTAACTCGCGTAAGGTCCGTACGGGTGTCGTTACCTCCGTCTCCGGTGCCAAGACCATTGTTGTCACCATCACCGAGCGCAAGCGTCACCCCAAGTACGGCAAGATGATGACCAGCTCCAAGAAGCTGCACGCTCACGACGAGGAGTGCACGGCTGGCGTGGGCGACACCGTCCGCGTTATGGAGACCCGTCCTATGTCCAAGATGAAGCGTTGGCGCCTCATCGAGGTCGTCGAGCGCGCTAAATAAGCAGTCGCTCTTACGACTTGTACGTTTCCGAAGATGTGCGTATGCCTGGCTTGCATACCACAGGCCGTATAAAGGCAGCGCACCTCTCTTCGGTTCTTAGTTCGGAGGAACATCTACCATGATTCAGATGCAAACCATGCTGAACGTCGCCGACAACTCCGGCGCTCGCAAGATTCGCTGCATCAAGGTGCTTGGCGGTTCCAAGCGTCGTTATGCAGGCATCGGCGATGTGTTCATCGGTGCTGTCCAGGAGGCTACCCCTGGCGCCAACGTCAAGAAGAAGGACGTTGTCCGTTGCGTCGTCGTTCGCACCGTTAAGGAGATCCGCCGCAAGGATGGCTCCTACATTCGCTTTGATGAGAACGCCTGCGTTGTCATCAACAACGATGGTTCGCCCGTCGGCACCCGTATCTTCGGGCCCGTCGCTCGCGAGCTTCGTGACAAGAAGTACATGAAGATCGTCTCGCTCGCTCCCGAGACCCTGTAGTTAGGGGAGATATATGTATATCAAGAAGGGCGATAAGGTCCAGGTTCTCTCTGGTAAGGATCGCGGCAAGCAGGGCGTTGTCCTGCGTGCTCTCCCTGCAGAGAACAAGGTCGTTGTCGAGGGCGTTTCGGTCGTCAAGAAGGCCGTCAAGCCCAACGCTGCCAACCAGCAGGGCGGCATCGTTTCGCAGGAGGCTCCCATCGATGCCTCCAACGTCAATCTCGTTTGCCCCGAGTGCGGTAAGGTTACCCGCGTCGGTCACGAGAAGGACGGCAAGAACAAGCTGCGCGTCTGCAAGAAGTGCGGCCACAAGTTCTAAGCTGCCCGCAACATCAAGTTGCTAGCAAAGGCCCGGATGCCACGGCACCCGGGCCTTTTTCTATCTCTACTCATTGGGGGCTCATTGGGGACAGACATAAATGAGTGGCCGATGATTGGCAGTCATTGGGGACATACTCATTGGGGACAGACTTAAATGAGTGGTCGTCGCTTGGCATTCATTGGGGACAGGCTTAAATGAGTGCCGTTGAAACGCCGGTAGCTGGGGACGTTCCCTATGTGCCGGCAGTTAGGGAAGTCCCTATCTGCCGGCAGTTTGGAACAGTCCTTTGATGGCTGCGCCCCCCCAGAGGGGTGGAGTAATACAGCCTACTCTGTCTTTTATGGCTATGGTGTTCCGCCCTTTTATGTTTCATAAGGATCGTCGCATGCGCATTTACGCGCATAGCCTTGCGCGATAATGCGCATAACCGCGCAAAAATCTGCCAACTATGGCTAAATAATGACCGATAAGCAAATAAACACGCAAACACGAGCAGATACGCGCGCAATTGTGCGAATATAGGGTTGCTAGAAATGAAGGACTTCCGATACCTCAGGAGGCACATAATGGCAGATTCCAAACAGGCTCCGCTCGACGCCGAAGCAGCCGCTAAGGCGGCATTTGCCTCGGTCCAGGACAAGCGATTCCCCAACGATATTTTTACGGCTCCCGAGCTTCGTTGGGCTGTGATCGGGTGCGGCGTTATCGCCAACCAGATGGCCCAGTCTCTCGCTCTTGCCGGCCGCAAGCTTGCGGGCGTTGCCAACCGCACGCTGTCCAAGGCTCAAGCTTTTGCAGAGCAGTATGGCGTTGAGAAGGTCTATGAAACGGTCGAGGATCTCTATGCCGATCCGAACATTGACGCAGTCTATATCACCACGCCGCACAACACTCACATCACCTACCTGCGATCCGCTCTGGCAGCCGGCAAGCACGTGCTCTGTGAGAAGGCTATTACCCTCAACTCCGCCGAGCTCGACGAGGCCCGCGCCATTGCCGGTGATCACAACGTCGTCCTTATGGACGCCACCACGGTGCTTCACATGCCCTTATATCAAGAGCTGCGTCGCCGCATGGATGACGGTGAGTTCGGCCGCATGAATCTCGCCCAACTCAACTTTGGCAGCTATAAGGAGTACGGCGACCTGACCAACCGCTTCTACAACCGCAACCTTGCTGGCGGTGCCATGCTCGATATTGGCGTGTATGCCCTGTCTGTCATGCGCCTCTTTATGGCGAGCCAGCCCGCTGAGGTTGTCTCGCTGGGCAATACCTGTGAGACCGGCGTTGACGTTGCGGGCGGCATCGTATGCCGTAATTCCGAACAGCAGCTGGGCGTGGTGAGCCTCACGCTCCACTCCAAGCAGCCCAAGCGCTCGGTCATCAGCTTCGATAAGTGCTACATCGAGGTCAACGATTATCCGCGTGCCGATCACGCGACCATCGTGTGGACTGCGGACGGCCACCGCGAGGAGGTCCACGCCGGCACCGAGGCTTACGCCCTGTGCTATGAGATGGCCGATCTTGAGAAGGCCGTTGCCGGCGACGACTCCAAGCGCGAGCTGCTGGGTTATGCTTCTGATGTTATGGAGCTTATGACCAGGCTTCGCGCCGACTGGGGAGTCGTGTATCCCGAGGAGGATTAAGCGATGCTAGCGGAAGATAGGCTTAATGCGATTGTGTCGATGGTGCAGCAGGCTGGCTCGGTTACTGTGCCAGAGCTTGCCGATACCCTGGGCGTGACGGCGTCTACCATTCGGCGCGACCTGCAGACGCTCGACCGAGCGCATCGCATCGCCAAGGTCCACGGTGGAGCGACGAGTCTTGAACGCGCGCACGTGACGCGCGACCTAACGCTTAATGAGCGCAGCGACCTCCATAACGACGACAAGGAGCGTATCTGCGCCCGCGCCGCGGCGCTCGTGGAGCCCGAGAGCTTTGTGTACATCGATTCGGGTTCGACAACGCTCAGACTCATCGAGCATCTTCCGCATCTCGAATCGGTCACCTATGTGACTGATTCCGTGCTCCATGCTCAGCATCTCGCTGTGCGCGGCATGCGCACCGTGGTGCTGGGCGGCGAGCTTAAACCCGAGACCGAGGCGCTCGTTGGCCCCGATGCTCTGGCAACCCTAGACCGCTACAACTTTAACTGCGGCTTTTGGGGTTCTAACGGCATTGCCGCCGAGCAGGGCTTTACGACGCCCGATATCGAGGAAGCGCAGGTCAAGCGTATCTCGATGCGCCATACCGCCAAACGCTTCGTAATCTCGGACGCCAGTAAATTTGGTATGGTGGCGCCCATCAAGTTCGCGGACTTCCGAGACGCAACGATTATTACCGCAGGCGAGGTCCCCACCAAGTACCGGGCAATGGACAACGTCATCACGGTCTAGCAGCAGGGGACGGGCTAAGGCCAAAACCACCGCGAAGGCGCCTGTCCCCATTGTGGTGGTTAGCAACGGAAACCGAGTAGTTTTCTCAATAGAAAAGCGGCAACGTCCATCACGGGCGTTGCCGCTCTCGTTGTCTACCGGTTTTGTCTAAGTCTGTAACAACTGGACCGCTAAAAGTGGGCTAGGTGTTACAGATTGAGATTTTCCCTTGAGGGAGATTCGAATGTCTCGATCTGTAACAGACAGACCGGAAAATGGGTTTTAACTGTTACAGATCGAGACGTTTTGGCGCCACGGCTGAGCCATCGTGGTGGTTTTGACGTTTGCCCAGATAAAACCTGCCAAAATAAACCTGTCCCTTTTTGGCGGGTTTTAGGGCTCCCAGGGGCAGGGGGCTTCGATGTGGATGTGCTCGCCGGTTACGGGATGCGTGAAGGACACGCTGTGGGCGTGGAGCATCAGGCCGCAGGGGCGCGGCGTTCCGTACAGGTCGTCGCCAACCAGGGGGTGACGCTCGCTGGCCAGGTGCACGCGAATCTGATGCTTGCGGCCGGTGAGCAGCTCAACATCGATATACGAACGCGCGGGCAGGCCTCGGCGGCTCTTAAGGCGCTTGAGTACCTTGACGCGCGTCTGAGAGGGCTTTCCGCTGGCGCCGACACGCATCTTGCGGCTATCGTGGCGATCGCGAGCGATAGGCTTGTCGATGAGCTTTTCGTTCCAGTCGATCTTGCCCTCGGCGAGCGCCAGATAGTGCTTTTCGAATGCGTGGTCGATAATCATCTGGTCAAAAGCGGGCTGCGTCTGCTTGTCGAGCGAGAACAACACCACGCCGGTGGTGTCGCGGTCCAAGCGGTTGAGCGGTTGCATGTCGGTCGCGGCAAAGCCGTCGCCCATCGCCAGCAGCAGATCGCTGGCGTAGTCGGTAAGTGTGCGCTCGCCGGTGCCGTCACCGTGGACGATCATGCCGGCAGGCTTATCGATGGCCATGAGCCAGGCGTCGCAGTAGAGGACTTGAGGTTCTTCGTTCACGTGTAAGCCTTTCGGTTAGCTAATTCCCACAAACATGCAGCCCGAGGTGGCGCCGCGCAGGCGGGCGGCGGGCTTGCGGCCGGCTTGAGCCGCCTCGACGGCGCGACGGACGCGAGCGACGGCAAGGCCAATCTCATCGGCCTCGAGCAAGGTTCCGTCGACCATAAGACGACGGACGCCGGCGTCGAGCAACTGCGGTACCTGCGGCGTGAGGTCGATGGGGTAGGCGTCGTACAAGCGAGAGCGGCCATGGATGTCGGTGCGCACGGGCATGACCTTGCCGTCGATATTCTTGAGCGACAGCTTGCGGGCGCGCAGGCGGCAGTTGGCGCAATCGTGGATGCAGCCATTGGCCACCTGCAGGATGCAGTGCTCGCTCGTCATAACGCGCGGGCGGCCAAAGACGGTGATGCCCAGAGCCGCGGGCGCGGCGGCGCCGAGCGAGACAATCTCGTCGAGTGTGATCTCGGGCGAGAGCCAAAACGCACCGGCTCCGCGCTCGGCAAGCGCCTCCATGCAAGGCGTGTTGTGCACCGGCAGGCAAGAGCGAATCTCGGCCGTGGCGCCAAGCTGGGCGGCCAGGGCAAGCTCAGAGATGTTGCCAATAGCGACCGTGGCGCCGGCAACAACCCACGGGTCGACGCGTACGTGGTCAACGGCGCGGCAGACCTCGTCGAGCACGGGTACGATGCCCTGCTCAAATGTATCGGCGGGGGAGAGCTCGGCCGCATCGAGCGCGTCGGTGGTCATGTAGATGCGCGTTACACCCTCGGCGCGAGCGGCCTCGGCGGTCTCGAGCGAGGTGACGGTGGCGCAGATCTGCGGCTCATCGCGGTAGTGCTCGGGCGCGGGGCGGGAATCACTGGTTACAATCGCCGGCAGCTCGAGCGTTTTCGCGCGCTCCTCGTACGGTGCCAGAATGGCCTCTTCCAGCGCCTTACAAGCGGCGGCGCGCACCTTGTGCACGGCGGAAAAGCCCATACCGCAGCCGGCGTCGAGCGAAACGTCAAAGCTTGCGGCCTCAAAGGGAGAGGAGCCCATGCGCCCGACGTGCTCAACCAGATCGGATGCCTCGACGGCGCGGGTCTTGGCAGCCTCGACGGTAAAGCCCGTGGCCGTGGCCGTAAGCGAAGGATCGTCGCAACAGGTGAGCGCAACGGCAAACGGCTCGCCCAGACGCGCCACAACGGACACGTCTACGGCGCGGCGGCGCAGCACATCGCGCTTGAGCGCGGCGCCGGCGGCGTCGATGGCACGCTGACTGCGAATCACGCGGACGCGGCAACCCTCGGGCATGCTGCGGGGCACGCGGCATTCGATGATGTCGCCCGCGGCGGCATCATCGGCGGCAATGGTGGTCAGGAACTGGTCAAATTCGTTATCGTGGCGAAGCTCCAGCAGGTCGCCCTTGCCCACGGGCTCAAACAACTCAATGCGGGCGATGGCGGCGCGCCGACGGCGGTCGTCGGGCTTGAGGCCGCGCACATCGCGGTTGGCCGGGCGGCTGCCCAGCACCGTGCCCACGATCTGGCCGCGGTTGTTGGAGCGCTCGTAGCTCATCATCTCGTCACCCGAGGTACCGTCTTGGTAGGCGTGCGTAAAGTCGCGGTTAAAGCAGCGCTTGAGCTGGCGTTGGCGGGCGGCTTCTTCATCCTTAGAGGTCGAAACATCGGCCAGCATATCGTCAATCTGGTGACGGTACACATCGACGATGGAGTACACGTAATCGGGAGCCTTCATGCGACCCTCGAGCTTGAGCGATGCGGCGCCGGCGTCATACAGACGGCGAACAAGCTGCGAAGTGTTGGTGTCGCGCGGGCACAGCGCGCGCTCGCGTCCGGCAGGGGAGAGCGAGCGGCCGTTCTCGTCAATTAGCTTGTAGGGTAGGCGGCAGGGCTGGGCGCACATGCCGCGGTTGGCCGAGCGGCCAGCCATGGCAAAGCTCGACAGCAGGCACAGACCCGAGTAGCAAAAGCAGATGGCACCGTGGCTAAAGACCTCAAGGTCCACATCGGGTGCGGCGTTGTGAATGGCGGCGATCTCGTCGATGGAGAGCTCGCGCGAGAGAGTCACGCGGTCGGCGCCCTGCTCACGGCACCAAAGGGTTCCGCGGTCGTCGTGGATGTTCGCCTGGGTCGAGATGTGTGTCTCGATGCCGGGCATGGTGCGCTTGACCTCAAAGAACAGACCCCAGTCCTGGATAATGAAGGCGTCGGCGCCCAGCGTGGAGCAGCGATGGATGAGTTGCAGCGCATCGCCCATCTCAGACTGCTTGATGACGATGTTTACCGTGACGTAGACGCGCGACCCGGCTAGATGCGCGGCGCGGCAGGCTTGCTCAAAGGCCTCGTCGGTAAAGTTGGTTGCCTTGCGGCGGGCGTTGAAGCTGCCCATGCCGCAGTAGATGGCGTCTGCCCCGGCAGCGAGCGCGGCGGCAAAGGGCTCGGGCCCTCCGGCGGGCGCCAAAAGCTCGGGTCTGCGGTTGGTGGTTCGACTGGCGGTTGCGGTCATATCCTGCCTTTCAAAATGCTCAGATATTCAAAAGTATAGTGGTGCCGTTGCGGCAGGCGATGCCCGTGCTCCAAGCGGGATAAAGTCTTCAGCAGCTTAGGCTGGCTGACCCCGTGGAGAACCGTTCAGCTGCCAACGGGCGCCGTTGGGCGATAAAATATTCTCTCCAGCTGATAATATTCTTGCATCAAACAGAAACCTTGAGTACTATCCCAAATCAAGCGCGGTGTTCAGACCGAATTGTGCCTCCCGGTGCGAACGCCGCGCTCACGCTCTCTATCTGATCGTAAGGAGAAAAACATGAGCAAGACCGTCGTGTCTTCCGATAACGCACCCGCAGCCATCGGACCGTATTCCCCCGGTATCCAGACCGGCAACATGGTGTTCCTGTCCGGCCAGCTGGGCATCGACCCCACAACTGGCAAGATGCCCGAGGGCGTCGAGGCCCAGGCCAAGCAGTCCCTTGCTAACGTCGAGGCCCTGCTGACTGCCGCCGGCGCTACGTTTGCCGATGTCGTCAAGACCACGGTCTACCTGGCCGACATTGCCGACTTCGCTGCCGTGAACGAGATCTACGCCTCCAAGTTCGAGGCCCCGTTCCCCGCGCGCAGCGCTTTCCAGGTTGCCGCCCTTCCGGCTGGCGGTCTGGTCGAGATCGAGGTCGTCGCCGCTCTCTAAGGCGTTGGCAACAACTAAACATGACATGCAAAAAGACCCTGCAGCGCGTGCGAGCTGCAGGGTCTTTTGTTAAGTGACGGATCGCTTGTGGAGCCGCGCTCCATTTTGCTCGTTAGCCCTCCTTGCGGACTTTTTGCAGGTAGCGGTAGACGCTGGGCTCCGAGATGCCCAGCGCGGTGGCGGCGCAGGCCACGGCTCCCTTGAGCATGAACACCCCGTTGCCGTTGAGGTGGCGAATGACGTCCACGCGGTCGCTCTGACCAAGCGACGCTACATCCAGCCCGCGCGCGCTCAGCAACTCGGTAATGCTGCGGTCGATGAGCTCCTGTGTAGACTCCGAAAGACTTTCGACTTCGATAGACGCAGGCTCCGCCTGCCTGGGCACAGCGTCGAAGCATGCCATGAGCTGCTGCGCCATGGCGTTGATGGAGCGCACGGTCGAGAGGTCGGTGTTGACGCAGAGCATACCGACGATCTCGTCATTCTCGCGGATAAAGTACGTCGCCGACTCCAGCGTCTTGCCACCGGCACCGCGCCCCTCGTAGCCCGTAATAAACGGCAGGTCGCGATACTTGGCGTCGTGCATGATCTTGAGTGCCAGATCGGTGGCGGGGCCGCCGACCTTGCGGCCGCTCACGATGCCGTTGCGAATATCGACGATGGCGTGGTCGGGATCCGAGAAATCGTGCAGCACGATTTCGCTGTTCTTACCGAGTATCTGCTCCAGGAAATCGACCATCGGCAAAAAGCGACGTACGGTCTCGTTCACGGGCAACTCCTTGGGGTGAAATCGGAAATGTTCATAACAATTTTTTCTCATGGTAACACGCCATTCCTCATCTCGCATATTCGCAGGCACATTGCGTAATACAGACGAACGGTAGGAATTTGGCGGTAAACGGTCGACCAAAAGAAAAGTTAGATGTTATTTTGACCAGACACTTTCCTGACCTGCGGAAATGCGTTATTTCAGCTGAAGAATAGTCTGATAACAAAAAATTATTATTGAGAATGAGAATCATCTTTAATACGATATGCAATGAAGGCACAACCTCAACCCCGCACTGCGTCACAATAGAGCGTTAGATGCGAAAACAACTACTTCGAGGATTGGTGGTCAAATGACCCAGGAGACGGTTACGAACGGCACTGAAGCCCTGTTCACTCGCGAAGGTATGCCTCCCGTTAAGGAAATGATCCCGTGTGCCCTTCAGCACGTACTGGCATCGTTTGCTGGCATCATTACCCCGGCGGTCATCATGGCCGGCGTCTACGGCTTTAATAGCCAGCAGAGCACCGACATCATCCAGGTCGCGCTCATTCTTTCGGCGATCGACACGGCCCTTCAGGCCTTCGCTCCCTTCCGTCGCATCGGCGGCGGCCTGCCCATCGTCATGGGCGTTTCGTTCGCGTTTCTGCCGGCCCTGCAGGCCATGGGTGCCTCGGGCTTTAGCTTTGGTGCGCTGCTGGGTGGCGAGATCGTCGGCGGCGCCGTCGCGGTCCTCTTTGGTCTGGCCTACAGCAAGATCAAGTGGCTGTTCCCGCCTGTCGTGACCGGTACGGTCATCTTCTCCATTGGCGTCTCTCTCTATCCCACGGCTGTTAAGTATATGGCCGGCGGTATGGGTACGCCGCTGTGGGGCACCCCGCAGGCCTGGTGCGTCGCTCTTATCACCTTCGCCGTGGTCTTTGCGCTCGCCAACTTTGGCAAGGGCACGCTCAAGCTGGGATCCGTGTTCTTTGGCATGATCGTTGGTATGATCGTCTCCATCCCCTTTGGCATGATCGACTTCTCCAGCGTCGCCACCGCCCAGGTCTTCGCCCTTCCCAAGCTCATGCCCTATGCGCTCGAGTTTGATCCCGAGGTCTGCATTACCCTTGCCGTCGTGTTCCCCATGGTTGCCATCCAGGTTATCGGCGACGTCTCTGCCGCCTGCCTTGGTTCCATCGACCGTATGCCCACCGAGCGCGAGCTCTCCGGCGCTATCGTGTCCCAGGGCCTCACCTCTATGGTCGGCGGCCTGCTGGGCGGTCTTCCCACCAGCGCCCTTGGCCAGAACGTGGGCATCATCTGCTCCAACAAGGTCGTCAACAAGTGGGTCTTTGTGATCATCGCGGCCGTCTTTGCCATCGCCGGCCTGTTCCCGCAGCTCTCTGCCGTCCTTTCCGCTATCCCGCAGCCCGTCATCGGCGGCGCGACCGTCGGCGTCTTTGGCACCATCACCATGAACGGCGTGCGCATGTTCACCCGCGAGGGCCTCACGCAGCGCACCACCACCATCGTCGGTACCTCCGTCGTCTTTGGCCTGGGTATCTGGATGGCCAGCGGTTGCCTTGCCGGTGAGGGTATGCCCACCTGGGTGCCCACCGTCATCGGCTCCAATGCCGTAACCCCCACCGCCATCATGGCCATTGTCCTTAACCTGATCCTTCCGCAGACGCCGGTCGTGGCTCAGCACATCGATGCTGCCAAGGACGCTGCCGTGGATCTGGTCTTGCCCGAGAGCAAGAAGTAACCAATTCGGTGCTATTCGTCGGCGGGCGCATCGCCTCGTCCGCCGACGTCATGCGGTGCCAAGCCGCACTTCAAAGGGTTTGTCCCTTTGGTGAAGCGTTGACGGGAGAGGGCCCGTTTCCGGTGTAGGCCGGCGCTTCGCACTCCGCCATGTCAGAGGTGTCAAACCCCGCCCCTGATGTTGAAGGGAGCATTTATGCTTCTGGTCGCTAACGGTTCCGTCTTTACCCGCAACGCTCAGACTCCGTTCATTCCCAACGGTGCGGTCGCCATTGACGGAGATACGATCGTCGAAGTGGGCCCCGAGTGCGAGCTCAAGGCCAAGTATCCGGATGCCGAGTACGTCGACGCCCAGGGCAACCTCATCATGCCCGGACTCATCAACTGCCACACCCACATCTACTCGGGTCTGGCCCGCGGCCTTGCCATTAAGGGCTGCAACCCCACCAACTTCCTGGAGAATCTTGAGCAGCAGTGGTGGAAGATTGACGACAACCTGACGCTCGACGGCACCAAGGCCAGCGCCTATGCCACGATCTTGGATTCCATCCGCGACGGCGTCACCACGATCTTCGATCACCATGCGAGCTTCTGCGAGATTCCGGGCAGCCTCTTTACCATTAAGGACGCCGCTCAGGAGCTGGGCATGCGTTCGTGCCTGTGCTACGAGGTCTCCGATCGCCGCGGCCAGGAAAAATGCGACCAGGCCATTGCCGAGAACGCCGAGTTCGCCCAGTGGGCCGCCAAGGAGCGTCGCGATAACGACAGCCACATGATCGCCGCCATGTTTGGCGGTCACGCCACCTTTACGCTGTCGGACGAGACCATGGACAAGATGGCCGAGGCCAACAACGGCCTGACCGGCTTCCACATCCACGTGTGCGAGGGCATGAACGATGTGTGGGATTCTCGCCTCAACCGCGGCGGTATCAGCCCCGTCGAGCGCCTGCTGCAGCACAACCTGCTCGGTCCCGACACCATGCTCGGCCACTGCATCCACGTGACGCCCGCCGAGATGGATATCGTCAAGGAGTCCGGCACCTGGCTGGTCAACAACCCCGAATCCAATATGGGCAACGCCGTGGGCTGCGCCCCCGTGCTCGAGTTCTTCCGCCGCGGCATCCCCGTGTGCATGGGCACCGACGCCTACACCCACGATATGCTCGAGAGCCTCAAGGTCTTCCTGATCATCCAGCGCCACAACGCCGCCATGCCCAACGTGGGCTGGTGTGAGGCCATGACCATGCTGTTCGAGAACAACGCCAAGATGGCCAGCAAGTACTTCGATCGCAAGCTCGGTGTGCTCGAGCCCGGCGCTGCCGCCGACGTCATCGTCATGGACTACAAGCCCTTTACGCCGCTGAGCGAGGAGAACATCGACGGCCACATGCTCTTTGGCATGATGGGCAAAAACTGCCGCACCACCATCATCAACGGCCGCGTCCTGTACAAGGATCGCGAGTTTGTCGGTATCGATGAAGAAAAGATCAACGCGTGGACCATGGCTGAGTCCAAGAAGCTCTGGAGCACGCTCAACGGTCGCACCTACTAATTCATAAGTAGATTCGCGCGCGTCGGATGTTTCGCCGCATCCGACGCGCGTATAGGCGGCCTCCGCGGGGTCGCCGGCGCTTGTGCTAGCGCTACACCGTATTTGCGCCCGCCGCGCGGTCTCGCCGGGCGTTACAGAGAGGAGCTCACTATGAGCGACATCATGAGGCCGATCCCGTTTTCGCAGCTGATGAACTGGATCATCGAGGAGCACAAGGCCCAGGGCGCCGTCTTTGGCGTGCGCAAGGTGGTCACGACCAATCAGGAGGGCGCGCTTCCCATTTTTGACGAGCGCATCGAGACTCCGTTTGGTCCGGCCGCCGGTCCCAATACGCAGCTTGCCCAGAATATCGTGGCATCCTACGTGGCCGGTTCCCGCTTCTTTGAGCTTAAGACCGTTCAGGTTATGGACGGCGAGGAGCTTTCCAAGTGCGTCAACAAGCCCTGCATCGTGGCGCAGGACGAGTGCTACAACTGCGAGTGGTCGACCGAGCTCGAGGTTCCGCAGGCTTTTGCCGAGTACGTGAAGGCATGGTTCGCCTGCCACCTGATCGCTCGCGAGTATGGCCTGGGCAGCCCGGACGGCTTTGTCTTCAACATGTCCGTGGGTTATGACCTGGAGGGCATCAAGAGCCCCAAGGTCGATGCGTACATTGAGGACATGAAGGACGCCAGCGGCTCCGACGTCTGGAACGAGTGCCGTACGTGGGCGCTTGCCAACCTGGATAAGTTTGAGCATGTCGACGCCGCGTTTGTCGAGTCCATCCCGGCGCGCGTGTCCAACTCCATCACCGAGTCCACCTTGCACGGCTGCCCGCCGGCCGAGATCGAGCGCATCGCGACCTATCTCATCACCGAGAAGGGCCTCAACACCTACATCAAGTGCAACCCCACGCTGCTGGGCTATGAGTTCGCCCGTCAGCGCCTCAACGAGCTGGGCTTTGACTACATCGTCTTCGATGACACGCACTTCCGCGAGGACCTGCAGTGGGTCGACGCCGTGCCTATGTTTGAGCGCCTGATTGCCCTGTGCGCCGAGCGCGGCCTGGAGTTTGGCGTCAAGCTGACCAACACCTTCCCCGTCGACGTGACGAGGAACGAGCTGCCCTCCACCGAGATGTACATGTCCGGCCGTTCGCTGTTCTCGCTGACCATCGAGGCTGCCCGCCGCATTACCGAGCAGTTTGACGGCAAGCTGCGCATCAGCTACTCCGGCGGTGCCACGGTTTACAACATCCGCGCTCTGTATGACGCCGGCATTTGGCCCGTCACCCTGGCGACCGACGTGCTCAAGCCCGGCGGCTACGAGCGCTTTAGCCAGATGGCCGGCGAGTTTGCCGACCTGGACGGCAAACCGTTTGCGGGTGTGTCTCTCGAGGCCGTGACCGCGATCCAGACCGATTCGCTCACCAACCCGCTCTACAAGAAGCCGCTGCGCCCGCTGCCCGACCGCAAGGTCGCCGGCAAGAGCCCGCTCAACGACTGCTTTACCACGCCGTGCCGCACGAGCTGCCCCATCCAGCAGGACATTCCCGCCTACCTGGCGGCTGTTGACGAGGGCCGCTTTGAGGACGCGCTCAACATCATCATCGAGCGCAACGCCCTACCGTTCATCACCGGTACCATCTGCCCGCATCCCTGCGGCCGTGCCTGCGAGCGTGCGTTCTACGAGCCCGAGGGTGCCCAGATTCGCGCCAGCAAGCTCAAGGCCGCCCGCGAGGCCATGACCGCCGTGCTGCCCAAGCTGCGCGCCCAGGCCATCGCCAACGACGGCGAGCGCAACGTTGCCGTTATCGGCGGCGGCCCGGCCGGTCTGGCGACGGCATTCTTCCTGACGCGCGCCGGCGTGCCCGTCACCATCTTTGAGGCCCGCGACTCGCTCGGCGGCGTGGTCCGTCACGTGATCCCCGAGTTCCGTATCGCCAGCGACGATATCTCCCACGATGCCGAGCTCTGCCTGGCCTTTGGCGCCAAGGTGCAGCTCAACGCCCGCGTGGAGTCCATTGATGAGCTCAAGGCCCAGGGCTTTACCGATGTTGTCGTGGCCACCGGCGCCTGGATGCCTGGTTCTGCGGGCTTGGGCGAGGGCGCCGAGCTCGACGTGCTGGAGTTCCTCGAGGCCGCCAAGAAGGGCGAGAAGCTCGAGCTGGGCGAGGACGTCGTGGTCATCGGCGCCGGCAACACCGCCATGGATGCGGCCCGCGTGGCCAAGCGCCTGGCTGGTGTGAAGAACGTGCGCCTGGTGTATCGCCGCACCAAGAAGCAGATGCCCGCCGACGAGGAAGAGCTTGATCTTGCTCTTGCCGACGGCGTTGAGTTCTGCGAGCTGCTGGCTCCCAAGGCACTCAACGGCGCCGTGCTGACCTGCGATGTTATGGAGCTTGGCGAGCCGGATGCAAGCGGCCGTCGCAGCCCCGTTGCCACGGGCGAGAACGTTGAGCTTCCCGCCACCACGGTGATCTGCGCCGTGGGTGAGGGTATCGATGCCAGCCTGTATGATGCCGCGGGCGTCGAGCACGACCGTCGTGGCCGTCTTGCCGCCACCTCCACCGGCGTTGAGGGCGTCTGGGCTGCGGGCGACTGCCGCCGCGGTCCTGCCACCGTGGTTGAGGCTATTGCCGACGCCGCCGAGGTCGCCCGTGCCATCGCCGGCGTGGACTTTAACAAGTACGCCGATTGCAACGAGCAGGCTGGCCGCGAGGACACCTGCTACGAGCGCAAGGGGTCGCTGTGCCGCGACAAGCGCAACTGCACCAAGACCCGCTGCCTGGGCTGCGGCTCGGTGTGCGAGGTCTGCTGCGACGTGTGCCCCAACCGCGCCAACGTAGCCATTAAGGTGCCGGGCCTGGCCAAGCATCAGGTCGTCCATGTCGATGGCATGTGCAACGAGTGCGGCAACTGCGCCGTGTTCTGCCCCTACCAGGAGGGCCGTCCCTACAAGGACAAGCTCACCCTGTTCTGGAGCGAGGAGGACATGGAGAACTCCGAGAACGAGGGCTTCCTGGCCGTGGACGAGGACCACTTTAAAGTCCGCGTCGCCGGCACGGTCCGCACCGTCTCGGTCGATGCCGTCAACACCGGTCTTCCCGAGGCCGTCCGCCTGACCATCAAGGCTGTGCGTGACAACTATTCGTACCTTCTTAAGAAATAGGCGAACCTTTTATGGCCAAATCTATTCAACATAACGTGGCCTACGTTGCCTGCGGAAGCGGCTGTGCTTCCGCAGGCGGCGACGCCCGCTGCAGCGAAGGCTGCATTGGCTGTGGCGCCTGCGTCACGGCTTGCCCCCACGGTGCCATCTCACTGGTCGACGGCGTTGCCCGCGTGGACCGCTCCAAGTGCACGGGCTGCGGCCTGTGCGGCATGGCGTGCCCGCAGCGCGTGATTGCCTTCGTTCCTGGCTACCAGAACATCCTGGTGCGCTGTAACAACACCGACAAGGGCGCCATTGCGCGCAAGATCTGCGACACGAGCTGCATCGGTTGCGGCATGTGCGCCAAAAAGTGCCCTGCCGGCGCTATTCGCATCGAGGACAACTGCGCCCATATCGACGGCGCGGACTGCCTGTCGTGCGGCATGTGCGCGGTTGTGTGCCCGCATGGCGCCATTCACGACCGCACCGGCATTGCCGCCGGCGTGTAGAAGGGAATCACCATGGCACAGGAATTCACTTTTACCGTTAACGGCGTGGAGCGCACGACGACTCAGAACAAACCGCTGCTGCGCTACCTGCGGGACGACCTGCATATTCACTCCGCCAAGGACGGCTGCTCCGAGGGCGCGTGCGGTACCTGCACCATCCACGTGGACGGTGCGGCCGTCAAGGCGTGCGTGCTGACCACCGCGCTTGCCGCCGGCCGTAACATCGTAACCGTCGAGGGCCTGCCCGAGGACGTGCGCGAGGCCTTTGTGTACGCCTTTGGCGCCGTGGGCGCCGTGCAGTGCGGCTTTTGCATCCCCGGCATGGTCATGGCGGGTGCGGCACTCATCGCCGAGGACCCCGAGCCCACCGAGGAACAGATCAAGTACGCCATTCGCGGCAACGTCTGCCGTTGCACCGGCTACAAGAAGATTATCGAGGGCATTTCGCT
The DNA here is from genome assembly GCA_046979165.1 of Collinsella sp. Lineage (GTDB taxonomy): Bacteria > Actinomycetota > Coriobacteriia > Coriobacteriales > Coriobacteriaceae > Collinsella. Next base: position 1,023,102 of record JBKWJT010000001.1, on the reverse strand, counting down.
GGCAGCCGCGGTGCTCCGCGGCGAAAAGCAGATCGACGAGGACCTGGAGCGCGGCGATGACTACGGCGTGGGCAAGCGCGCCTTCCGTATCGACGTGCGCAAGAAGGTGCTCGGCGAGGGCAAGTACCCCGACGACATCGACGAGCTCGACCAGCCGGGCCTGACCTATGCCAGCGCCGTGCGCTCGAAGTACCCGCGTGCCCGCGTGCTCTCCATCGATACCTCCAAGGCCGAGGCCCTGCCCGGCGTGGTGGGCATTCTGCGCGCCGAGGACGTGCCGGTCAACCAGGTCGGCCACCTTATCCAGGACTGGGACGTCATGATCGCCCAGGGCGATATCACCCGCTGCGTGGGCGATGCCATCGTGCTGGTGGTTGCCGAGGACGAGGCGACGCTCGAGAAGGCCAAGAAGCTCGTCAAGGTTGATTACGAGCCTCTGGAACCCGTGCGCAACATCGCCGAGGCCAGGGCTGCCGACGCTCCGCGCCTGCACGACAGCTTCTTTGCCTTTGGCAACACGGTGGAGCTCAAGGACAACGTATGCCAGAGCCGTCACGTGACGCGTGGCGACGCCGCCAAGGCGCTGGCGGAGAGCGCGTTTACCGTGACACAGCGCTTTACCACGCCCTTTACCGAGCATGCCTTCTTGGAGCCCGAGTGCGCCGTGGGCTTCCCGTACAAGAACGGCGTCAAGGTGCAGTCGACCGACCAGGGCGCCTACGATACGCGAAAAGAGTGCGCCCACATGTTTGGCTGGGACAACGAGCCCGAGCGTGTGGTTGTAGAGACCATGCTCGTGGGTGGCGGCTTTGGCGGCAAGGAGGACGTGTCCATTCAGCATCTGGCCGCGCTCGCTGCCTATAAGTTCCAGCGTCCTGTGAAGTGCAAGCTCACGCGTGCTGAGTCGCTTGCTTTTCATCCCAAGCGTCATGCCATGGACGGCACCTTTACGCTGGGTTGCGACGCCGAGGGCAACTTTACCGGTCTGGACTGCGAGATCAACTTTGACACCGGCGCCTACGCGTCGCTGTGCGGTCCGGTGCTCGAGCGCGCCTGCACGCATGCCGTTGGCCCTTACAAGTACCAGAACACCGACATCCGCGGCTTTGGCTACTACACCAACAACCCGCCCGCCGGCGCGTACCGAGGCTTTGGCGTGTGCCAGTCCGAGTTTGCGCTCGAGAGCCTGATCGACCTGCTGGCAGAGAAGGTCGGCCTGGATCCGTGGGAGATTCGCTTCCGGAACGCCATCGAGCCGGGCGAGGTATTGCCCAACGGCCAAATTGCCGACTGCTCCACGGCGCTGAAGGAGACGCTGCTCGAAGTCAAGGATGCCTACTACGCGCATCCCGGCCACGCCGGCATCGCCTGCGCCATGAAGAACGCCGGCGTGGGCGTGGGTCTGCCCGATGCCGGCCGCTGCAAGATTCGCGTCGAGAACGGCGTGGCCACGGTCTATGCCGCCACGTCCGACATCGGCCAGGGCTGCAACACCGTCTTTTTGCAGGACGTTGCCGAGGCATGCGGCCTGCCGCTTCGCTGCATCGCCAACGGCGAGTGCTCCACCGAGAACGCTCCCGACTCCGGCACCACGTCTGGCTCGCGTCAGACGGTCGTGACCGGCGAGGCCGTGCGCGGCGCTGCCTTCTTGCTGCGCGATGCCATGGTTGGCATCGAGGCCGGCAAGCCCGCACCCGATGCTCCCGTGAGCGCGCATGGCGACGGCGTCAAGATCGAGTACGACGACGGTCGCGCCTATCAGCTGCACACGCAGGAACTCGTCGCCGGCCAGGGCATGCATCCTCAGGATCCCGCGGCCGCCATCAAGGCGCTCGAGGGATGCGAGTTTGGCTACGTGTATCTGGAGCCGACCGACAAGCTGGGCGCCGACGTTCCCAATCCCAAGAGCCACATCTGCTACGGTTTTGCCACGCATGTGGTCATTCTGGATGATGACGGCCGCGTGAGCGAGGTCTATGCCGCGCACGATTCCGGCAAGGTGGTCAATCCCATCTCCATCCAGGGTCAGATCGAAGGCGGCGTGCTCATGGGTATGGGCTATGCGCTTACCGAGGACTGGCCGCTCAAGGACTGCGTGCCCCAGGCAAGGTACGGCACGCTCGGACTGTTCCGTGCGCCCGAGATCCCGGATATCCACGCCATCTACGTGGAGAAGGACGAGCTGCTGCCCGTGGCATACGGCGGCAAGGGCATCGGCGAGATCGCAACGATCCCCACGGCGCCCGCCGTGCAGAACGCCTATCGCGCGTTTGACGGCAAGCTGCGCCCGGATCTGCCCATGGTGGATACGCCGTACAGCCGCGCCCGTCACCGCGGGTAGGGTAGAGCGCGGACGGCATTGCTGATGGGCTGTTCGCGCACAACACCAACTGTATATGCTGCACCTTTGGCCCCGGCTCCATCGCGAGCCGGGGCCCTTTGTTTGGAGTGGAAACTGCGTCCCGGATTTGGCGCTCAGAACGGGACACGCTTTCCGGATGGCATGTTTGGCGGAAACTACGGCCCAGTTTTTGGCTCCAGAACGGGATACATTTTCCGGAACGGTCCACGTGCGGTGGTGTACCGACCCTTTTGCGTGCGCCGCTTGTCGAATTACGTTATAGCTAGCTATATTATAGGAAGGTATAATATAGCTAGCTATAACGTAAAGGAAGGATGGCCCTATGTTTATCGGAAGAACGGCGGAAATGTCCGAGCTCAATCGACTGTATGGCACGGGCTCCTTTGAGATGCCTGTGATTTACGGCCGCCGTCGCGTGGGCAAAACGCGTCTTATCACAGAGTTTATCCAAGGCAAGAAGGCTATTTACTTTCAAGCTCGTCGTACCAATGCAGAGGCAAACCTGCATGGCTTTAGCCAGGCGATACTTGCGGGCTCCGTTGGTGTTGCTGGCGTGTCGTTTCGTAGTTTTGACGAGGCGTTCGATGCGTTGGCTACCATGGCTCGCACGGAACGTTTGATTGTCGTGATCGACGAGTATCCTTATCTCGCCCAATCGAATCCCGAGATCAGCTCGTTGCTGCAAGACAAGATCGATCACTTGTACAAAGAGACCAAGCTTATGCTTATCCTGTGCGGGTCGTCGCTTTCGTTTATGGAAGAGCAGGTGTTGGGCTACGAGAGTCCGCTATACGGTAGGCGTACGGCCCAGTTTAAGATCATGCCGCTCGATTTTATGACGACCCTCGGCCTGTGGCAGAGCATGGGTCGCGAAGACGCTGCAGTTTGCTATGGCATGACGGGTGGCATTCCTGCATATATCGAGAAAGTCGATCCTGCCGCATCGCTCAAGGACAACATCAAACGTCTTTTTCTTACTCCTACGGGCTATCTCTTTGAGGAGCCGAGTAACCTGCTATTGCAGGAGTGCCGCAATCCCGAGCAATATGATGCGATCGTGCAAGCAATTGCTCAGGGGCGCTCGAAGATCTCGGAGATTGCGAGCTCTACAGGAATCCCTGCGAGCAACGTAAAGAGCTATGTGGATAAGCTGGCGTCGCTTGGGATTGTCGAGCGCGAGCTGCCCCTAAACGAGACGAGTAATAAGCGAGCCGTGTATCTGCTGAGCGATCAGATGTTTAGGTTCTGGTACAAGTTTGTTCCGCAGAACATCGGGCTGATTCAAAACGATATGGCCGAGATGGCGTATAAGCGCATTGAGCCACACGTATCGGATTACATGGGTACGGTCTTTGAGCTTATATGCAGACAATACGTGTACGAACTCGCGCGCGCGGGCCAGCTCGATGTGGTTCCGGCGAGCGTCGGGCGCTGGTGGGGGACGGATAATCGCACGCATACGCAGGAAGAAATCGACTTGATTGTTGACGATGGCGAGAGCACTGCTCTGTTTGCGGAGTGCAAATGGCGCAATGAACCGGTGGGCGAAGACGTGCTGCAAAAGCTCGTGCACCGAAGCGAGCTCTTTAGACGGCAACGAAAAAGCTATGCACTATTCTCAAAAAGCGGCTTTACGCAGGGATGTCGGGATGCCGCGGAGAGCAGGGGAGACGTCAAGCTGATCTCGTTTGCCGAGATGTGCGAGCGGAGATAACCAAGCGCGCTCTGATGTGATGCTCGGAATGGGACGCGCTTTCCCTTTGGCGGAAAGCGCGTCCCAGATTTCGGCCTCAGAGTGGGACGCATTTTCCGGTAGAGGCCTGGAGCGGAAAGCACGTCCCAGAATCCGGGCAATTCGCTGGTCCGGTGGTTGAGCAAGCGCCGCGCCAAGGATGCCGAGCGTAAAACCTACAATGAAAACGGCGTAAAAACTGCATTGAGAATGGCGTAATTTCGCAGGATGACGTCGCCCGCTGGTGCTGCAGGAGCGGTGACCTGCAAACCTTGGGTTTTCGGACGAGCTTGCGCGAGAGAGCAGGCCAGTATGTGCGCTCGAAGGCCCGCGTTCGCGTGCGCCCCAAGCGCTACTTCTGTGACCCGTCACTTGCGGCGGCGTTGCTGGGGGCTACCCCTGAGCGGCTGCTTGGCGATATGCAAACGCTGGGGATGCTCTTTGAGAATCTCATCCTGCGCGACGTGCGCGTGTTCCTTTCCACCTACGGCGGTGTCGACAACAGTGTTCATTATTTCCGAGATGAGAAGGGCCTTGAGGTCGATCTGATCGTTGAGCACGACGGGCGTTGGGGAGGCGGCGGCGTCGACAGTTCGATAACGCCACCGCTCTGTTTCTAAATCATTGCAATCCCGCGCACGGCACTCAGCAGCTCGTACTCCCTTTGACTCCACTGGCGCAGCTCGGCAGCCTCGACGGCGTCGTGGCACAGATCCAAAAACACCTCGGCGCCCTCGCAGAAGCACTCGCGGGCAAAGGCGCCGGATCCGTCCGCAACGCACACGCTGTCGGCGAAGAGCATCCATCTGGACGGCTCACGAGGGTCATCTCCGAGCAGCTTGATCTGCAGCACGTGCGGGTCGCCGGCGGCGCAGAGCTCTTCCTCGAGCACCTGCACGGTAAAGCGCATCTGGTGGGAGAGGCTGTTCTTGACCATGGCCGAGGCATAGCCGCTCGGCTCGTCCAGAAGATGCATTCGTTTTGGCTTGGCTGCCAGGTTGTGGAAGTTGCGCTCACTGCGCACGGAGAAATTGTCCATACGGACTCCTTTCATCGATGTTGGCAGGGCCACCGTGCCTCTTGGCCGGTTGGCGTCGGGATCGTGGAGCCAACTCTCTACCCCGACTCTGGATAAAACGCGCCCGCTCCTTGCGGGCAAGAGGAAGTCTATCAACGTGTACGGACAGAAATCAAGCGCCGCCTGCGAAATGACGCGTGAACGGCGTTGGTTCCCAAGTGATTATTCGGCTTTCATCCGGAAAAGTGTTGAAATAGGCACCTTAAAACTTCGGAAAAGTGTCAAATTCAATAGGCAAATTATCCGGAAAAGTGTAGCTGGATGACAAAACAGCACTTAGAAGCCGGTGCTGGATGCGGGATCTTGCGGCCGCCTTCAGTCCTCGCTACTCGTCGTCTCCGTCGTTGGGGTCGCCCTTGAGGGTGTTGATGTCCAGGTACTGGTTATCGTCCTCTTTTTGCTGGGTCTCCGACTCCGCTTGGGTGGGGCCGCGGAACAGCTGGAATCCCTCAAACGCAATGACACCGAGCAGGGCAATGACAATGGCGATAAAGGCAACCTTGACTGCCTGCGGAAATTCCGAGAGACGCAGCGCCTTTTCCTCGGCGTAATAATCGGCGAAGCGCTCTTCGCCCGTGCTTTTGGTATACGCCGGTGCGGACGCGGCCTCCGGGTCATATTCCGGTGCAGGCGTGGCAGCGTACGGATCGTTGAGATAATCGCTCGATGCGGTGTCATAATCCTCTGTCTCGATGCGACCGTTGCCAGCATAGCCATCGGAATAATCGGAATATGCCGCACCGCCCTCATAGTCCGCGGCGCTCGTGTTGGCGGCAAAAAGCGGGTTAACTGGAACGTCGAGCGCCGGCATGCCGGTAGAGGTCTCATCCAGATCGGCTGCAGCCCAGGAATCGTAGGCAACCTGATGGGCAACGGGCTCATCGAGCCTTGCGACCGGAGGCTTGCGTGCCGCAGGAACAGGCAACTGCTGGGCGCTGTACATAACAGTGCTGTCGGCCGATTTGCCCTGCGTCGCTGCAGCGAGAAATGCCGCCGTCTCGGACGGGTCGCTTGCGGGGCGGGGAGCGGGCGTGGGCGCCGAAGTGGGTGCGGGCGTCGAAACAGGCGACTGCGCAGGAGTCGGCGCAGGTGCGGACTTAGGCGCAAGTGCGGGATTGGGGTTTGACGGGCGAGCCCCGCCGCCCATGAGTTCGTCGGCGGTCCACGGGCGATCATCCATCACATCGTCAAGGCTCAGCGAAAACAGGTCGTCTTCACCCTCATCGAACATGCGGTGCACATGTCCACCAATTGCCGGAATCAATCCGCGACCGGTGCATGATGCCTTGCTCAACGCCATTCTGTCCCATCCTTTCGAAATACTAATGACATCGATTATATGGAACTTCCCAAGCGGCTCGGTCTTGGATTCGTGCTTTCCAGAACTCGCGCCCAAAAGGGGAGGGGCAATCCAGGCGAGTGCCTACTTGTCGCCGGCCGCCGCCTTGGCCTCATTGAGGTAGCTATAGAAGCTGTACTTGGAGATGCCAAAGAACTCGCAGGCGCGCTCGCTCGACTTGGAAATGAGGAAGGCACCGCGACGGTCGAGATAGCCAATGGCACGAATGCGCTCGTCTTTGGTCATGAGTGCCGCGGGCTTGCCCACAAACTGCTCGCACTCGTGCAGCAGGTCCTCGAGCAGGTCGCCGATGTTCTTGGTAATGGGCTCGGGCTCGGTATAGCCCGTGCCGCCGGTGCCGGTGAAAGCGTCGAGCGAGCGCTCAAAAGCCTTCATAAGCGTAATGTCAAAGTTGATGCCCAAAATGCCGACGGGCTTGCCTTCGTCGTTGCGGATAAAGATGGTCGAGGACTTGAGCAGCTTGCCATCGGTGGTTTTAGTGAGGTACGGCTCGCGGTCGTGTACGTCGGTGCTGCCCTCGTGCATGGACTCAAACACAATATGGCTGGGGCCGTCACCCAGTTTGCGCCCGCTGACGTGGCCGTTTTCAATCACTACGATGGAGTGGTCCACGTCCTCGGTCTCCAGATCGTGGACGACGATTTCGCAGTTGGGGCCAAATTGGAGCGCCAGGCCGTGTGCAAGGCGCTTATAAAACTCAATCTGTGCGGGGGTCATAGGTGCCTTCCTAAAAATTAGTTTGGGCTCACTGTGCCATAAACCACACATGACCGCAAACAAATCCATCAACAAGGCAATTCATGACCGTTCGGCGGCGAAAAAGTACCGATTGCGGCAACAAACAATTCGTTAGGTATACCAATCAAAAAGTGTGATAGAACATTACTAACAAACTTTTTGTTTGGCATCCACATAAAAGTTCAGTCGTATGAATGGGAATGGGCTGAAACGCGTATGCGGGGGCCGGCAAGAGAGGACTTAAGGAGTTCACCGTATGGCCGATAAGATCCAGTGGGCGAGCAACACGATGCCCAAGAGCGATGACAAGCACTTGGGAATCATGAGCCTCGACCACGTGAAGAAGGCCCGCGCCTTCCACCAGTCGTTCCCCCAGTACACCGTCACTCCGCTTGCTCGCCTGGACGGTCAGGCCGCGCGCCTGGGCCTGTCCAACCTGTGCGTTAAGGACGAGAGCTATCGCTTTGGCCTCAACGCCTTTAAGGTCCTGGGCGGCTCGTTTGCCATGGCCAACTACATTGCCGACGAGACCGGCAAGGACGTTGCCGACTGCACCTTCGATTACCTGACCTCCGATCAGCTTGCCAAGGACTTTGGCCAGGCTACCTTCTTTACCGCCACCGACGGCAACCATGGCCGCGGCGTGGCGTGGGCTGCCAACAAGCTGGGCCAGAAGGCCGTCGTGCACATGCCCAAGGGTTCCACCAAGCCCCGCTTCGATAACATTGCCGCCGAGGGCGCCACGGTGACCATCGAAGAGGTCAACTACGACGAGTGCGTGCGCATGGCCGCCGCCGAGGCCGACGCCTGCGAGCGCGGCGTTATCGTTCAGGACACCGCCTGGGAGGGCTACGAGAAGATCCCGTCTTGGATCATGGAGGGCTACGGCACCATGGCTTCCGAGGCTGCCGAGCAGCTGCGCGAGATGGCCATCAACCGCCCGACCCACGTGTTTGTCCAGGCTGGCGTGGGTTCGCTCGCCGGTGCCGTGGCGGGCTACTTCACTAACCTGTATCCCGATAACCCGCCCACCTTTGTCGTGGTCGAGTGCGCGCCTGCCGCCTGTCTGTACAAGGGCGCTGCCGCCGGCGACGGCGACCCGCGCATCGTGGACGGCGACATGCCTTCCATCATGGCCGGTCTGTGCTGCGGCGAGCCCAACATTCTGGGCTGGGATATCCTGCGCAACCACGCCACCGCCTTCGTGTCCTGTCCCGACTGGGTCACCGCTCGCGGCATGCGCACCCTGGGCGCTCCCGAGAAGGGCGACCCGCGCGTCATCTCCGGCGAGTCCGGCGCTGTGACCACCGGCCTGGTCGAGACCCTCATGCTCGATCCCGAGTACGCCGAGCTCAAGGAACTCATCGGCCTGGACAAGACGAGCTCCGTGCTCTGCTTCTCCACCGAGGGCGATACGGATCCCGACCAGTATCGCCGCATTGTTTGGGAAGGCGAATATCCCACTTGCTAATCGTTGGGGCGGAGTAAATAGGTATCGCTCCGCCACCTCACAGGTAGATTCCTTCGTTTGAAAGGTTATGAACAATGGCTAAAGAACTCGATTTCGACGCTATCAAGGCTGCTGCTGAGTCCCACCGTGCTGATATGACGCGTTTTCTTCGCGCAATGATTAGCCATCCCTCTGAGTCTTGCGAGGAGGGTGAGGTTGTTGCTTGCATCAAGGCCGAGATGGAGAACCTTGGCTATGACGAGGTCAAGGTCGACGGCCTGGGCAACGTCATGGGCTTTATGGGCGAGGGCGACAAGATCATCGCCATCGACTCCCACATCGACACCGTCGGCATCGGCAACATCGAGAACTGGGATGCCGATCCCTATGAGGGCTACGAGACCGATGAGATCATCTACGGCCGCGGCGGCTCCGACCAGGAGGGTGGCATGGCTTCCGCTACCTACGCTGCCAAGATGATGAAGGACATGGGCCTCATCCCCGAGGGCTACAAGATCATGGTCGTCGGCACCGTCCAGGAAGAGGACTGCGACGGCATGTGCTGGCAGTACATCTACAACAAGGACGGCATTAAGCCCGAGTTCGTCATTTCCACCGAGCCCACCGACGGCGGCATCTATCGCGGTCACCGCGGCCGCATGGAGATCCGCGTCGACGTTCACGGTACCTCCTGCCACGGCTCCGCTCCCGACCGCGGCGACAACGCCATCTACAAGATGGCCGACATCATCGCCGACGTCCGCGCCCTCAACAACAACGGCTGCGACGAGTCGACCGACATCAAGGGTCTCGTCAAGATGCTCGACCCCAAGTACAATCCCGAGCACTTCGAGGACGCCCGCTTCCTGGGCCGCGGCACCTGCACCGTCAGCCAGATCTTCTACACCAGCCCCAGCCGCTGCGCCGTGGCCGATTCCTGCGCCATCTCCATCGACCGTCGCATGACCGCCGGCGAGACCTGGGAGTCCTGCCTGGACGAGATCCGCAACCTGCCGGCCGCCAAGAAGTACGGCGACGACGTGAAGGTCTCCATGTACATGTACGACCGTCCGTCCTGGACCGGCGAGGTCTACGAGACCGAGGCTTACTTCCCCACGTGGATCAACAAGGAGACCGCTCCGCACGTCAAGGCCCTCGTCGACGCCCACAAGGCCATGTTTGGTGACGAACGCATCGGCTGTGAGCCCAGCATGGACAAGCGCACCGGTCGCCCGCTGTGCGACAAGTGGACTTTCTCCACGAACTGCGTCTCCATCCAGGGCCGCTACGGCATCCCCTGCGTGGGCTTTGGCCCGGGTGCCGAGTCTCAGGCTCATGCTCCCAACGAGGTCACCTACAAGGACGACCTGGTCACCGCTGCCGCCATGTACGTGGCTGCCCTGAACCTCTACGATCCGAGCCAGGCCGATGGCGACGCCACCGTGTTCCGCGCCGGTCTGACCAACAACAAGATCGATTAGTCCCATTCCTCGATTTTGTTGAGCCGGGGGCCGCTCGTGTCCCCGGCACCCCCTGTTGACTTGGGGCCCGCGGTCGTTATCTCCCATGCTTCCTCAACGGTGGCGGGTCCTCGTCATGGTGCTCTGCATGTTCTAGCCACACGCGCATGCCGGAGCACATCTACTCACTGCGATCGTTTCATCTTTAGAAAGGACATTTCCATGGACGCTAAGTTTACCGAGCTCGTCGAGCAGCTGAACGGCCTCGATTTTAAGGGTATGTACGGCAGCGACTTCCTGCACACCTGGGACAAGACTACCGATGAGCTCAAGGCTCTCTACATCGTCGCCGACGCCCTGCGCGAGCTGCGCGAGAACAACGTCTCGTCCAAGATCTTCGACTCGGGTCTGGCCGTCTCCCTGTTCCGCGACAACTCCACCCGTACGCGCTTCTCCTTCTCTAAGGCCGCCAACCTGCTCGGCCTTGAGCTGCAGGACCTGGACGAGAAGAAGTCCCAGATCGCTCACGGCGAGACCGTACGCGAGACCGCTACCATGATCTCCTTCATGGCCGACGTCATCGGCATCCGCGATGACATGTACATCGGCAAGGGCGACGCCTACATGGCCGAGGTCTCTGAGTCCGTGCAGCAGGCCTACGAGGACGGCGTTCTGGATCACCGTCCCACGCTCATCTCCCTGCAGTCCGATTCCGACCACCCCACGCAGTCCTCTGCCGACATGCTCTACCTCATCAACGAGTTTGGCGGCCTCGAGAACCTCAAGGGCAAGAAGGTTGCCGTCACCTGGGCCTATTCGCCCTCTTACGGCAAGCCGCTGTCCTGCCCGCAGTCGCTGATCAGCCTGCTGCCCCGCTTTGGCATGGACGTCACCCTGGCTCACCCCGAGGGCTATGACCTCATGCCCGAGGTCGTCGAGCGCGCCAAGGGCTACGCCGCCGAGTCCGGCACCACCTTTAAGCAGGTCAACACCATGGCCGAGGCCTTCGAGGGCGCCGACATCGTGATCCCCAAGAGCTGGGCTCCGTTTGCCGCCATGGAGAAGCGCACCAACCTGTACGCCGAGGGCGACGACGCCGGCATCGCAGCGCTCGAGAAGGAGCTGCTCGCCCAGAACGCCACCCATCAGGACTGGTGCTCCACGACCGAGCTCATGGAGAAGACTGCCAACGGCCAAGACACCATCTTTATGCACCCGCTGCCCGCCGACATCTCCGGTGTTTCCTGTGAGCACGGCGAGGTTAACGCCGACGTCTTCGACATGCACCGCGTGGGCATGTACAAGGAGGCCAGCTACAAGCCGTACGCCATCGCTGCCATGATGTTCCTGCAGAAGGTTGCCGATCCCGCCGCTACCCTCAAGGCCCTCGACGAGCGCAACACCGCCCGTTGGCTCCAGGCCTAAAGCCGGGTTGAGGTAAGCCATGTAAAGGGGGCGCTCTGCCAACCGGCGGGGTGCCCTTTTTTGCATCGCGGGCGTGCGGGATAAGCGCTTTCGATGTGGATGCCCGCGGCGCGAGTTATGGGTACGATGGTTTCGGGGGAGGTATCACCATGAGACTTGGATGCGTCATTATGGCTTCGGGCGAGGGCAAGCGGTTTGGCTCTAACAAGATGCTTGCCGATATCTATGGCGAGCCGCTGATTGCCCGGGCCATCGATTCGGTTCCCCGGGGCTTTGACGTCGTGGTTTCGACGCGTTGGCCCGAGGTCGCTCAGATTTGCGAGGACAAGCATTGCCCGTGCGTTCTGCACGATGGCGAGCTGCGCAGCGAAAGCGTCCGTGCGGGCCTTTCGTGGGGAGTCGAACGCAACTGGAAAGGTTGCCTCTTTTTGCCGGGCGACCAGCCGCTTGTGAGCACGGACTCTTTTGAGGCCATGGTTCGCGCGTTTGACGAGCGTGGCCGCAAACATCCGGTGCGCTTGGCGTGCAACGGTGAGCCTTCGAGCCCGGTGCTCTTTCCGGCGGAACTATTCGATGCACTCATGCGTCTTGAGGGCAAGGACGGCGGGGGCTCGATTCTCAAGGACCGTACCGACGTGGTGCTGGTCGAGGCGCGTGCCTACGAGCTGTGGGATGTCGATACCGCAGAGGGACAGCGACGCATAACGGAGCATATCGCGGCCTGCTCGTATTTTGATCGCGTGGCCAACTGTATTAATCAATAAGGAGCAACATGATCATCATCAAAAACGGCGCGCTCGTGACGCCCCAGGGGCTTCGCCGCGCCGATCTTGCCATGGAGGGCGACAAGATTGTGCGGATTGCCGCGGCGATTGAGCCGGCCGAAGGCGATACCGTCGAGGACGCCGCGGGCTGCTGGGTGTTTCCCGGCTTTATCGACGGCCACACGCACATGCAGTGCTGGACTGGCATGGATTGGACAGCCGATAGCTTTGAAACCGGCACGCGTGCGGCTGCCTGCGGCGGTACGACGACCATCGTGGACTACGCGACGGCTGATCGCGGCGTGACCATGCCCGATGCCTTGGCCGAGTGGCATCGCCGTGCCGACGGAACCTGCACGGCCAACTACGCCTTTCATATGGCACTCGCCGAGTGGAATGAACGCAACCGCGCCGATCTTTCGGCTATGCGCGAGGCGGGCGTATCGTCGTTTAAGACCTACTTTGCCTACGATCATTTGCGCCTGGACGATGCCGAGACGCTCGAGGTGCTCGAGGAGCTCAAGCGTATTGGCGGCATACTGTGCGTGCATTGCGAGAACGGTACGCTGGTGAATGAGCTGCAGAAGCGCGTGTACGAGCAGGGGATTCATGGGCCCGAGGGGCATGCGCTCAGCCGCCCGGACGTGTGTGAGGCCGAAGCCGTGAGCCGCCTGCTGTATCTGGCGCACCTGGCCGGCGACGCCCCAGTCAACGTGGTGCACCTTTCGACCAAGTTGGGGCTCGGGGCCATTCGTGCTGCCAAAGCGCGCGGGCAGAAGAATATCTATGTCGAGACCTGCCCCCAATATCTGATGCTTGACGACACCTGCTATCTGGAGCAGGGCGAGGACGGCTTTGCGGGCGCCAAGTACGTGATGAGCCCGCCGCTGCGCCATGCCGGTGACCGTGCGGCACTGCGCGAGGCGCTTGTGGCCGGCGAGATCGATACGATTGCGACCGATCATTGCAGCTTTAACCTGCACGGGCAAAAGGACCGCGGGCGCGACGATTTCCGCGCGATTCCCAACGGCGGGCCCGGCGTGGAGCATCGTCCCGTCGCGATTGCCACGAGCTTTGAGGGACAGCTGGGACCCGAGGACCTCTGCCGCTTGATGAGTGAGAACCCGGCGCGCGTCTTTGGCATGTATCCGCGCAAGGGCTGTCTTGCCGAGGGTGCCGATGCCGACGTGTGCGTGTGGGATCCAAAGGCGCGCTGGACCATTAGCGCGGCGACGCAGCATCAGGCCGTGGACTACACGCCGCTCGAGGGCTTTGAGGCGCATGGCCGCGCCAAGGCCGTGTTTGTGAACGGCGTGCTGGCCGCGCGCGACGGCGAGCCCACCGGAGCCCAACCCGGCCGCTACGTCCCCCGCTAGCAGGAAGATCACCGGATTCCCCTCCGCAGTTGCGGTGGAATAGTTCCTGTTTAGCCGCCAAATAGGCCGTTTCAGGAACTATTCCACCGCAACTTATAGGTCTGCTGGGGCAGCGCCGGCTATTTGAGGCTGGTGGCGACGACGGAGCGGCCGAGGGCTGTCTCGAAGCGATCGGCCATAGCCGGGTCGCTGAGCGTGTCGACTTGGTTGAGCATGATGCGGGCATTGCTGAGGTTCAGCATCCGCAGCTCGGCATTGAGCACCTGGGCGACGCGCTCGGGCGTGGCGATGTCGGTGAGCTCGCAGCCGCAACGCTCGCAAAAGAGCTCGGGGCGGTGGACGGCTTCGTTGATGGGCTTGCCGAGCCCTGAGGCGCCGGCGATCCAGACGATGTTGGCCGTGCCAGAGGGAATCACCGGCTCCCAGGCGGCGTGGGCCTTGAGCGGGAGCCGCTTGCTGCCGTCCGCCTCGGCCAGGACGTAGTCAAAGCGCTGCGCCAGCTGGTCGAGCGGCTCGGCAGGGGAGGAGAGCTTGCCTGTCTCCGGGTCCAAAACGCCCGCCTGGCAGATACTTCCGCGGCTCATGCCCGCGCATGCCTCGCAGGTACAGCCGGGAACATGCAGGGTCCCCGGCTTCCAAGGCGCGGCGTTCAGGCGACGGCTCGACCCGTCCCATGGCACGCCGGCGACGGGAAACATGTGCGTGGTGGTACAGAGAAGCACCCTGCCGCCGGCGCGCATGAGCTCGAGACCCAGCGTCTTCAGCAACGTCGACTTGCCGCCGCTGCCGATAATCGCGGTAATGCCCGGCTCGATCCTGAGCGCCGAGGCAAGATTGCCGCTAACCGTTTCCATCTGTTCACCGCCGTATAATACTGTGATAATAAATAATCATCAGAGTAGCGGTCGAGCCGCTTTTGCTCTGCTCAAACCGTAGCACAGGGAGGTGCCCCGGGAATGCTCGTTTATGTTCGCGGCGCCGGCGATATCGCCACGGGTGTCGCCGCTCGCTTGGTGCGCGCCGGCGTGTCGGTCGTTATGGCCGATATCGCGGTTCCCACGTGCATCCGCCGCACAATCAGTTTTTGCGAGGCTATTCGCCTGGGCGAGGTCCAGGTCGAGGGCATTCGCGCTCGCTTGGCGCAGACGCCGGCAGAGGCGCTCGAGATTACCCAAGCGGGGGATGTTGCCGTCGTGGTGGACCCTCAGGCCAAGATGCTCGATGAGCTTAAACCCGCAGCTGTGGTCGACGCGATTTTGGCCAAGCGCAACCTGGGCACCACGCGCGACATGGCGCCTACCGTCATCGCCGTGGGGCCGGGCTTTACCGCGCCGGTCGATTGCGACGCCGTGGTCGAGACCATGCGCGGGCATTTTTTGGGCCGCGTCATTACCCAGGGCTCGCCCCAGCCCAACACGGGCGTGCCGGGCGTGATCGCCGGCTATGGCAAGGAGCGCGTTATCCACAGCCCCGCCGCCGGCGTGTTTCGGTCCGACCGCGCAATCGGCGACATCGTGAGCGCCGGAGACGTGATTGGCTACGCGGACGATACGCCCATGTGCACGCAGATCGATGGCTGCCTGCGCGGGCTTTTGGCGAACGGCGTGCAGGTGACTGAGGGCTTTAAATGCGCCGATGTCGATCCGCGTGGCGATGCCAGCTATATCAACTACATTTCGGACAAGGCGACGTCGGTCGGCGGCGGCGTGCTCGAGGCACTCGCTATGCTCACCGATATCTTTAGAGGATAGAAGGCGGCAATGGAAAAGCTCGATGTTGTGAATGCGGCGCTTGTCGCCCTGCGTGCTGGCGAGACGTGCGAGCTCGTGGTCGTAGCCGGCACGGCGGGGTCGTCGCCGCGCGGCGTGGGCGCCTGGATGGCCGTCTTTGCCGACGGTAGCCAGGCGGGCACCATCGGCGGCGGCAAGATCGAGCTCTTTGCGCTGGACGAGGCGCGAGAGCTGCTGGCCGCGGGGCAATCGCGTCTGGTCCGCTACACCATGGGCGGCGAGAACTCCGATACCGGCATGATCTGCGGCGGAGCCATCTGCCTGTGCTACCTACATCTGGATGCGACCCAGGCACCGTTGTTCCAGGAAATTGCCGACGTCTTGGTCTATCGGCGCATCGGCGACTTCGTCATCGACTTTGAACCGTTTATCGCGAGCGCGCTCGAGGGCGATGTGGCCGAGTACCATGGCGAGGAATCGCGCCGCACCATTGCGGGCTGCCCCGGGCTTTCACTGGTGGAGGAGGGGAGTAACGTCACCTACACTAACGCCGCCTCCGAGATTCCCGCGGCGCACGTCGAGACGCTCTGCCCCGAGGGCCTGACCTACATCTTTGGCTGCGGACACGTGGGCGCCGCGACGGCGCGCGTGCTCACGGCGGCGGGCTTTGCCGTCGTGGCCTGCGATGACCGCCCCGGCACGTTGACGCCCGAATGGGTGCCCGGTGTCTACGATCGTCGCCTGGTCGATTACAAGAACCTGAGCGAGCTGTGTCCCATCGGTCCGCGCGACTTGGTGGTCGTCGCCACGGCGGGTCACAAGTCCGATATCGACGTGGTGATTCAGGCCATGCGTGCCAAGCCTGCCTACCTGGGCTGTCTGGGTTCGCGCCGCAAGACGGCCTTTGTGCGCGCCCGCCTGGAGCAGGAAGGCTTTACGCAGGACCAGATCGACGAGCTGCACCTTCCGATCGGCGTTGCCATCGAGGCCGAGGACCCCGAGGAGATCGCCATCTCCATCGCCGCCGAGATGATCCACCTGCGCCGCACCAAACTCGTCCCCCGCAAGCGCTAATCGCATCCCCACCAATAAGTTGCGGTGAAATACGGATTGTTTAAGCCTGTTAGGCCGCCAAACAGTCCCTATTTCACCGCAACAGCTTTTTGGGACCCATTTGTGCGGGGGAGTTGTGGAGTTGTGCAGGCAGACGAGGTTTTTCTGGAAATACGCTCCCGATGCGCGTATAGTACCGATTGTTTTGTCGGCTCCTGCTGCGTCGAGTCCAAACCGCAAAATGCCATGAGCGGCGCGGATGCAGCCAGGAGGCACGAGGACAACCCATCGTGGCCACGCCCCGTGCTTAAAACCCCAAGAAGGAGTGAACAATGGCAGAAGAGAAGTATGTGCCGCGTCTGAAGACCAAGTACAACAACGAGGTCAAGCAGCAGCTTCAGGACAAGTTCCAGTACGAGAACGTCATGATGATCCCCAAGTTTGAGAAGATCGTCGTGAACATGGGTGTCGGCGAGGCCGCTACCGATTCCAAGGCCATCGACGGTGCCGTGCGCGACCTGCGCGCCATCACCGGTCAGCAGCCGATGATCACCCGTGCCCGCAAGTCCATCGCTACCTTCCGCCTGCGCGCTGGTATGCCGATCGGCTGCAAGGTTACCCTGCGTGGCGACCGTATGTGGGAGTTCTTCGATCGTCTGACCTCCGTCGCGATCCCCCGTATCCGCGACTTCCGCGGCATCTCCGCCAAGAGCTTCGACGGCCGTGGTAACTTCTCCATGGGCGTCACCGAGCAGCTCATCTTCCCCGAGATCGACTTCGACTCCGTCGATCACCAGCGTGGTATGGACATCACTTTCGTGACCACCGCCAACACCGATGAGGAGGCCAAGGCCCTTCTGGACGCCTTCGGTTTCCCGTTCAAGAAATAGGTTCACCTGCCCTATAAGCGCCGTTCCCACAAGGGGGCGGCGCTTGGGGCGAACAATACTCTATGTGAGGAGGATATAAGTGGCTAAGACATCGATGATCGTCAAGTGCAATCGCAAGCAGAAGTTCTCTACTCGTGAGTACACGCGCTGCCAGCGCTGCGGCCGTCCGCACTCTGTGTACCGCAAGTTCGGCCTGTGCCGTGTCTGCTTCCGCGAGCTTGCACTCAAGGGCGAGCTTCCCGGCGTTAAGAAGGCCAGCTGGTAAGTCACTACCAGCGTTTCAAGCATCAGTTTGGAACAGGGAAAACGCGCTAAAAAGGCTTTGCCGTTAAGGGCGGCGAAGAACCAAGAGCACGTGTTCATCAAGAACGAAGGAGAATCTGTATGAACCTTACAGACCCGATCGCAGATATGCTTACGCGCATCCGTAACGCTAACTCTGTGAACAAGGCCACGGTCTCCATGCCGAGCAGCAAGAAGCTCGTCGAGATCGCTCGTGTTCTGCACGAGGAGGGCTACATCGAGGGCTACGATGTCGAGGACACCGTTCCCCAGAAGACTCTGCACATCACGCTTAAGTATGGTCCCAAGAAGGCTAAGGTCATCAACGGCATCCGCCGCATTTCCAAGCCGGGCCTGCGTAAGTACACCGGCGTTGCCGACATGCCCCGCGTCCGCGGTGGCCTTGGTACCGCCATTATTTCCACCAGCCATGGCGTCATGACCGACCGCGATGCTCGCAAGCACAACGTCGGCGGCGAGATCATCGCTTACGTCTGGTAATTCGCTCGGTAGGTAGAAGGAAAGGAGATCACCGTGTCTCGTATCGGTAATAAGCCTGTCCAGATTCCCGCCGGAGTCGAAGTGGCAGTCAACGGCAACAACGTTGTCGTCAAGGGCCCCAAGGGCCAGCTCGAGCTCGATGTCTTTGAGAAGCTCGCTATCAACGTCGAGGACAACGTCCTCACCGTTTCCCGTCCCGACGACGAGCGTGAGACCCGTGCCCGCCACGGCCTCACCCGTGCCCTCATCCACAACATGGTTGTTGGCGTTTCCGAGGGCTTCGAGAAGAAGCTCGAGCTCGCCGGCGTCGGTTACCGCGTGCAGCAGAAGGGCAAGAACCTCGAGTTCTCCCTGGGCTTCTCGCACCCCGTGATCGTCGAGGCTCCCGAGGGCATCACCTTCGAGGTTCCCGACAACACCCACGTGAACGTCAAGGGTATCAACAAGCAGCAGGTCGGTCAGATCGCCGCTGAGATCCGCGGCCATCGTCCTCCCGAGCCTTACAAGGGCAAGGGTATCCACTACGTTGGCGAGCACATCCGCCGCAAGCTGGGTAAGGCCGCCAAGTAGTCGTAACCGACTCACTCGCATAAGACCAGCACCCCGTCAGGTGCTGGCAAGATCAACCTTTTTAGGAGTTTACGTATGAACAAGCATAAGGCGAAGCTGGAAGGCCTCAAGCGTCGTCAGCGTCGTGTTCGCGGCAAGGTCTCGGGTACCTCCGAGCGTCCGCGTCTTCGCGTGACCCGTACTAACGCCAACATCTATGCCCAGATCATCGACGACAGCAAGGGCTCCAGCCTGACGCTCGTCTCTGCCTCGACCCTCGAGGCCGAGTTTAAGGGCACCCACACCTCGAACAAGGAGGCTGCGGAGAAGGTCGGTCAGCTCGTTGGCAAGCGCGCCATCGAGGCCGGCATCACCAAGGTCGCCTTCGATCGCGGTGGCCGTATCTACCATGGCCGCGTCAAGGCCCTCGCCGACGGTGCTCGTGCCGCCGGTCTCGAGTTCTAGGAGGTATGTAGCACATGGCTCGTAATCAGAAGCAGCAGCGCGAGGCCTCCGAGTTCGAGGAGCGCGTCGTTTACATCAACCGCGTGTCGAAGACCGTCAAGGGTGGTCGTCGCATGAGCCTCGTCGCTCTCGTCGTCGTTGGCGACGGCAAGGGCAACGTCGGCGTTGGCATGGGCAAGTCCGCTGAGGTGCCCATGGCCATCTCCAAGGCGTCTCTCGATGCCAAGAAGAACATGTTCCACGTGCCGGTGACCGATCAGGGCACCATTCCGCACGAGGTTCTCGGTCACTTTGGTGCCGGCCGCATCATCATCAAGCCCGCTGTCGAGGGTACCGGCGTTATCGCCGGCGGCGCTGTGCGTCCCCTCTTCGAGCTTGCTGGCATCAAGAACGTCCTGTCCAAGTCCCTCGGTACCGACAACGGCCTCAACATCATCAAGGCTGCCGTCGAGGGCCTCAAGGAGCTCTCCAGCCCTGAGGACGTCGCGGCTCGCCGTGGCCTGACGGTCTCCGAGATGTTCGTCGGTAAGGAGAACTAAGCATGGCTGACACCATCAAGATCAAGCAGGTCCGCAGCACCAACGGTTGCAAGCAGGACCAGGTCCGTACTGTCCGTGCCCTCGGTCTCCACAGGATCCGCGAGGTTCGCGAGATTGCTGACAACGAGTCCGTCCGCGGCATGATCTTCAAGGTCAAGCACC
This sequence comes from Collinsella sp., assembly GCA_046979165.1. Classification (GTDB taxonomy): domain Bacteria; phylum Actinomycetota; class Coriobacteriia; order Coriobacteriales; family Coriobacteriaceae; genus Collinsella. The sequence continues at coordinate 1,003,186 of JBKWJT010000001.1, read as the reverse complement.
TTGTCGAGATTGTAGAGGAGTAGCAAATGCAGCTTCACGATCTTACTCCCGCGCCCGGTTCCACCAAGAACCGCAAGCGCGTCGGCCGTGGCAATTCTTCGGGTCACGGCACCACTTCTGGCCGCGGCCAGAAGGGCCAGGGTTCCCGCTCTGGCGGCACCAAGGGTGCCGGCTTCGAGGGTGGCCAGACTCCGCTGGCTATGCGCCTGCCCAAGCTTCCGGGCTTCCGTAACCCCCGTCGTATCGAGTACACCGCTGTTAACGTTGAGCGTCTCGAGCGCAAGTTCGAGGACGGCGCTGTGATCGACGGTGCCGCTCTTAAGGCCGCTCGCATCACCAAGAGCGAGTTCGAGCCCGTCAAGGTGCTCGGCAATGGTGAGCTCACCAAGAAGTTCACGGTCAAGGTCGACAAGGTCAGCGCTTCTGCGCAGGCCAAGATCGAGGCCGCCGGCGGAAAGGTCGAGCTGCCGTGCTAAATGGTCTTAAGAATGCTTTCCGCATCAAAGAATTGCGCGAAAAGATTCTTTTTACCATAGCTATGCTCGTCGTGTACCGCATTGGTGCGCACGTTCCTGTGCCCGGCATTCCCTTCCAGGGGATGCTGGGCCTTTTCTCGACCGATAACAATTCGGTCGCCGCAGGTGCTATGGCCCTCCTGAATCTTTTCTCTGGCGGCGCGTTGAGCTATGTGTCGGTGTTTTCGCTGGGCATCATGCCTTACATCACCAGCTCGATCATCCTCCAGATGCTCCAGGCCGTCGTGCCTTCCCTGCATGAGCTTGCCCGCGAGGGCGAGGTCGGTCAGACCAAGATTACGCAGTATTCGCGTTACCTCACCCTGGCTCTGGCAATCCTCAACTCCGTGGGTTACCTCTTCCTCTTTAAGAGCTTCGGCATCAGCTTTAATGGCGCCGGCGCTCCCGAGATCATCTTCGACCTCATGATCGTCGGTACGCTCACCGCGGGCGCTATGCTGATCATGTGGATTGGTGAGCTCATCACCCAGCGCGGTATCGGCAATGGCATGTCGCTGATCATCTTCGCGAACATCATGGCCGGTCTGCCGCAGGCTATCTTCTCCAGCACCGAGGGTAACGCCGGTGGCATCATCACCATGGTGATCATCTGCGCCATCATCCTGCTGGTTATCCCGCTGATTGTTTTCCTTGAGCGCGGCCAGCGCCGCATCCCGGTCTCCTACGCTAAGCGCGTCGTGGGCCGTCGCATGATGGGTGGCCAGACCACCTACCTGCCCATCAAGGTCAACACCGCGGGTGTCGTGCCGATCATCTTCGCTTCGGCGCTGCTGTACTTCCCGGCTCAGATTGCCGTGTTCTTCCCCGGCATCGGCTGGATTCAGGCAGTTGCCTCCGCGCTTTCGACCGGTTGGCTTAACTGGGTGCTTAACGTTGTCCTCATTGTGTTCTTCGCGTACTTCTACACCTCCATGGTGTTCAACCCCGATGACACGGCCGATAACCTTAAGAAGCAGGGCGGCTTTATTCCGGGCGTCCGTCCGGGTAGGGCTACCGCGGCCTACATCAAGAACGCGCTCAACAAGATCACGCTTCCCAGCGCTGTCTTTTTGGCGCTCATCGCCATCGTGCCTTCGATCATCTTCTCCTTCACGGGTAACCATCTGATCCAGGCATTTGGCGGCACGTCCATCCTCATCATGGTCGGCGTCGTGCTCGACACGGTCGATAAGCTCGAAGGCCAAATCAAGATGTATGATTACGATGGATTCTTTAAATAGGCTAGAGGAGGATTGCTCATGAACCTCGTATTGCTCGGAGCTCCGGGTGCCGGTAAGGGCACCGTCGCACAGGAGCTCGTCGCCGAGTTTGGCGTCGCCCATATTTCCACGGGCGACCTGCTGCGTGCTGCCGTCAAGGGTGGCACCGAGCTTGGTATTCAGGCTAAGAAGTACATGGACGCTGGCGAGCTCGTTCCCGACCAGCTCGTGATCGACCTTGTCAAGGAGCGCCTTGCCGCCGATGACGCCCAGCAGGGCTTCATCCTCGACGGCTTCCCGCGCAACACCGCCCAGGCTGTGACGCTCGATTCCGAGCTTTCCGCCATGGGTCGCGAGATCGACTGTGCCCTTCTGGTCGATGTGGCCCCCGAGGTCATTATCGATCGTCTGTCTTCGCGTCGCACCTGCCGCGCCTGCGGTTACACCGGCACCGCTGCCGATGCCACCTGCCCCAAGTGCGCAGGCGAGATGTATCAGCGCGACGACGACAAGCCCGAGACCATCAAGAACCGTCTCGACGTCTACGAGAAGTCCACGAGCCCGCTCGTCGACTACTATCGTGGCCAGGGTCTGCTCAAGTCGGTCAACGGTGACCAGGCTCGCGAGACCGTGTACGGGGATGTCAAAGAGGCTCTCGGTCTATGATCAAGATTAAGTCTGCAACGCAAATCGAGCAGATGAAGAAGGCAGGAGCGCTATCTAAGATGGCGCTCCGCCACGTTGGAGCCATGGTGCGCCCCGGCGTTTCGACTTTTGAGCTCGATCAGCTCGCGGAGCAGATTATCCGCATGCATGGCGGCACCCCTGCCTTTAAGGGTTACGGCGGGTTCCCGGGGACCATTTGCGCATCGATCAACGATGCCGTGGTCCACGGTATTCCCAACCCTGACATGATCCTGCGCGATGGCGATATCATCTCCATCGATACGGGAGCCGTTGTCGACGGTTGGGTCGGCGATAACGCATGGACGTTTTTCGTCGGCACCCCCACGCCCGAAGCCAAGGCTTTGTGCGAGGTCACGCGCGATTGCCTTAAGGCTGCCATCGAGCAGGCTGTTCCCGGTAACCATATCGGGGACGTCGGTTATGCCGTTCAGTCCCTCGCCGAGTCTCACGGTTACGGCGTGCTTCGTGATTATGTTGGCCATGGCATTGGCCGCGTGATGCACGAGGACCCCAACGTTCCTAACTACGGAAAGAAGGGGAGGGGCGTTCGCCTCCAGGCCGGCATGGTCATTGCCATCGAGCCGATGGTTACGATGGGTTCCAACCATGTGAGCACGGGCTCCGACGGTTGGATTGTTACGACCAACGACCACCTGCCCGCCGCGCACTACGAGAACACCGTCGCCATTACCAATGACGGTCCGGTGATTCTCACCACGGATGCCCAAGGTGCTTGGTGTTCGCTCCAAGGCGGAGAAATGTAACAAGTTCCACTTAGTTGTGGAGCCATTACGAAGTTATTACGATGCGTGCATACGTGTTGTAGAATACTCAATCGCTGTCGTTTTCTAGAGAAAGATGATTGCTTGTGAAGAAGGAAGACGCAATTGAGCTCGAGGGTACGGTAAAGGAACCGTTGCCCAACGCCATGTTTAAGGTCGAGCTCGAGAACGGTCATTCGGTTCTGTGCAACATTTCTGGCAAGATCCGAATGAATTACATCCGTATTCTCCCTGGTGACAGGGTTGTCGTGGAGCTTTCCCCGTACGACCTGACCCGCGGCCGCATCACCTATCGCTACAAATAGCGGCACGTATACACGCACTCCATTTCCGACTGCAGGCTTAGCTCAACCTACGGTCGGATTGTGTGTGAAGACCAGCCATAGTTTTAAACGCCTGCGGCTGGGCGAGTAGATAGTAGGGAAGTAGTTTGAGCGCTACCGAAAGGAAGAACGATGAAGGTACGTCCTTCGGTCAAGAAGATGTGCGATAAGTGCAAAATCATTAGGCGCCATGGCAAGGTCCTCGTCATTTGCGAGAACCCCCGTCATAAGCAGCGTCAGGGTTAAGAGAGGAGACTACGTTGGCCCGTATTAATGGTGTCGACCTCCCGCGTGAGAAGCGCGTTGAGATCGGTCTGACCTACATTTACGGCATCGGCCGCACCACTGCGACGAAGATTTGCGTCGAGTGCAACGTTAACGTGGATACGCGCGTTAAGGACCTCACCGAGGATGAGGTTAACGCCATCCGCGATTATATCGACAAGAACCAGATCATGGTTGAGGGCGACCTCCGCCGTGAGCGCAACCAGAACGTCAAGCGCCTTATGGACATCGGCTGCAACCGCGGCCTTCGTCACCGCAAGGGCCTCCCGGTCCGCGGCCAGCGCACCCACACTAACGCTCGTACCCGCAAGGGCCCGAAGCGTCAGATCGGTGCTAAGAAGAAGAAATAAGGAGCGCTAGATAGATGGCTACTGCTAAGAAGAACGTTCGCGCTGCCCGTCTGAAGCGCGCGGACCGTAAGAACATTTCCGTGGGCCAGGCTCACATTCGTTCTACGTTCAACAACACGATCGTTTCGATCACCGATCCCCAGGGCAACGTCATTTCCTGGAAGTCGGCTGGCCAGGTGGGCTTCAAGGGCTCCCGTAAGTCCACGCCGTTCGCTGCCCAGATGGCTGCCGAGGCTGCTGCCAAGCAGGCCATGGAGCACGGTATGAAGAAGGTTTCCGTCTTCGTCAAGGGCCCCGGCTCCGGTCGTGAGACCGCCATCCGCTCCCTCCAGGCTGCTGGCCTCGAGGTCTCGAGCATCCAGGACAAGACCCCCATTCCGCACAACGGCTGCCGCCCCAAGAAGCGTCGCCGCGTGTAACTGAAAGGATCGTATCAATATGGCAATCGACAGGACTCCTGTTCTTAAGCGCTGCCGTCAGCTCGGGATCGATCCCGCTGAGCTCGGTTACAGCAGCAAGAAGGAATCTATCCGTCAGCCCAAGCGCCGTCGCAAGGAATCTGAGTACGGCATGCAGCTGCGCGAGAAGCAGAAGGTCAAGTTCATCTATGGCGTTCTGGAGAAGCAGTTCCACGGCTACTTCAACAAGGCCCGTAAGATGAACGGTGTCACCGGTGAGAACCTCATGATCATCCTTGAGTCTCGCCTCGACAACGTCGTCTTCCGTCTTGGCTTCGCCCGCACCCGCAAAGAGGCTCGTCAGTCCGTCCGTCACGGTCACTTCACCGTGAACGGCAAGCGCGTGGACATCCCGTCCTACCGCGTCAAGGCCGGCGACGTCGTCGCTGTCGGCGAGAAGTTCCGTGACCTCCTCCCCATCAAGGAGGCCCTGATTTCCTCCGAGCGCTTTGAGGTCCCTGGCTGGCTCGAGGTCGATATCGAGAAGCTGTCTGGTAACGTGCTCGCTCTGCCGACGCGTGAGCAGATCAGCGGTGATATCAACGAGCAGCTCATCGTCGAGCTCTACTCTAAGTAGTCCATCCGGGCTGCTGAGGCTGGAGGTAATACATGTCAGAATTCATTAGGCCTCAGGTTCAGGTCGAAGAGATCAACGAGACGTCTGCTCGTGTCTCCGTCGAGCCGCTCGAGCGTGGCTACGGCGATACGCTGGGTAACTCCCTTCGCCGCGTACTTCTGTCCTCGCTCGAGGGTGCCGCCGTCGAGGCTATTCAGATCGATGGTGCACAGCACGAGTTCATGACCATCCCTAACATGGTCGAGGATGTCACCGACATCGTCCTGAATGTCAAGGGTCTTGTCTTCAGGGCTCTCGGCACGACCGACGAGGCGACCGCCACCATTTCTGTTGACGGCCCCTGCGAGGTCACCGGTGCGGACTTCTTTATTCCGTCCGAGTTTGAGCTGGTCAACCCCGAGCAGCACATCGCTACGCTTACCGAGGGTGGCCATCTCACCATGAGCATGCGCATCGGCTATGGCCGCGGTTATGTCTCTGGCGAGGCTAACAAGCGCGACAACGATCCCATCGGTGTGATCCACGTCGACTCGCTGTACTCGCCGGTGTCCCGTTGCGCCAAGCTCGTTGAGGCTTGCCGTGTCGGTCAGCACACCGACTACGACCGCCTTGTCCTCGAGATCGAGACCAACGGCTCCATCGCTCCGCGCGACGCCGTGGTCCAGGCTGCCAATATCATCAACCAGCATATGGCTGCCTTTATGAACCTTGCCGAGACCCCCGAGGTCGAGGAGGAGGCTTCGATCTTCGCTCCCGAGGTCACCAACGACAACGCCGAGCTGGACAAGCAGATCGAGGATCTGGACCTTTCCGTCCGTTCCTACAACTGCCTTAAGCGCGCCAGCATTCACTCGGTCCGTCAGCTCGTTGAGTTCTCGGAGAACGATCTGCTTAACATCCGTAACTTCGGTGTTAAGTCGATCGAGGAAGTGAAGGACAAGCTTGAGTCCATGGGCCTGAGCCTGAAGGCTTAATGCTTCGCATATTTGAGGAGAAACTAGACCATGCGTCACAACGTTAAGAAGGGCCTGAAGCTCGGCACCGATGCGAGCCACACCAAGGCCATGAAGAAGAGCCTGGCCAAGGCCCTCTTCGAAAACGACCGCATCAAGACCACCGAGACCCGCGCTAAGGCGCTGCGTTCGGTCGTCGATCCGATCATCACCTGGGCCAAGAAGGGCGACCTGCACTCTCGTCGTCTGGCCATCGCCAAGCTCGGCGATAAGCAGCTCGTTGCCGAGATCTTCGACAAGGCTGCCCAGGGCATGTGGCAGGACCGCAACGGCGGTTACACCCGCATCATGAAGCTCGGCAACCGTAAGGGCGACAACGCTCCTATCGTTATCATGGAGCTCGTCACCGAGCCTTGCACGCCTAAGGCCAAGAAGGCTGCTCCGGCCCCCAAGAAGGCCGCTGCTCCCAAGAAGGTCGAGGCCGTCGAGGAGGCTCCTGCTGAGGAGACCGCTGAGTAGACAATCCGTCTGCATAGGCTATATTCGAGGGGTACGTTCGCGTACCCCTCTTTTTTTGTCGCGATACCGTTGATTGTTTGTTGGGAGCGCCCATGACCGCGCCGTCTGATTTCAATTCGATTCCTGAGCTCGATGCCACGCTTGTATTCCGTGTTGCCTATGATGGCTCGTCCTATAGCGGATTTGCCGAGCAGCCGGGCCAGATGACGGTTGCTGGTGAGCTACGTCGAGCCATCGAGACGCTGCTTCGCCGCCCGATCGATCTGACGTGCGCGGGGCGTACCGATGCAGGCGTGCATGCCGTGGCCCAGTACATTAGCGTGCCCGTAACGGACGCTGAGCTTGCTCTGACGCGCCGTAGGTGGCTGAGGGCTATGGATGCCCTCCTGCCCAAAGATATCGCCATAAACGAGGTCTACAAGGCCCGTAGGGGCTTTTCTGCCCGCTTTGACGCGCGGTCCCGTACGTATACGTACCGTATTGCCGATCGCGATGCGCGCCCCGTGCTCTCGCGCGGTGCGGTGTGGTGGCATCGCTATCCCCTCGACGTCGATGCGATGGCGGCCGCCTGCCCTGCGCTTTTGGGCGAGCAGGACTTTAAGAGCTTTTGCAAGGTTGCCTCTGCTGTGGGCAAGCCCACGCACCGCTGCGTGATGCGTGCGGAGTTTGGTCACGAGGTCGCTTTTGGCGAGGATATCCTGATCTTCACTATCGAGGGCAATGCGTTTTTGCACTCGATGGTGCGTACCATTGTAGGAACGCTCGTGGAGATTGGCATGCATCGTCGCGATCCCCAGTGGATGCGCGAGGTTATTGACGCCCGTGACCGAACCGCTGCGGGTCCCACGGCGCCTGCCTGCGGCCTTACGTTTATGGGTGTGGATTACGGCCCCGACGAGCTTGTCGTTCTCGACTAGGGGAGTGCTCGGCGCGTCCGTGCCTTGCACATACTATGTGTGAGCTGCGCGTGTGAAACATCTGTTCTTGGCGTGCAACATGTTAGGCGGCTCGTTGCTTTTATAGCTCGGGTGTACCATGAACGACAGTTTGATTTGGTGCTATCGAGAGGATGGAAAACTTGGTTCGACGTTGTTCGCATCCGCGACTTTCGGTGATCCTTGTGGTAGAAGGTTCGTCCAGCTATGCGATGCGTGCGCTCGAGAGTATCCAGAACCAAGACCTCTATGATTTGCAGATTGTCGTTGTCTGCCGCGATGCTGCGCCCGGTGTGCGCCATTCGCTTCAAGTTGCTGCCGACAGGGACATCCATATTGATTTGATTGACGTCGAGGACGCGAGGCGCGGCGCTTGTCTTCGTGCCGGTTTTGATGCCTCGCGCGGCTCTCAAATCATCGCCATGAACGCCGATGAGTGGTTTGCTCCGCAGGCCCTTTCCAAGATGGTCGATATCGCGTGCGATACTGCGGCAGACATTGTGCTCCCCTCGGTGTCGCTCGATCGATACGATGCGCATCGCGAGCGTCATTCGCGCGTCTTGGATGCTGCCTCTATTGCCATAGAAGACGAGTCTTCTATGGTGACTGGGCTGCCCCAGTTGATTTTGGGCGGCCTAGTCGCTCAGACCTCTGGCGTGATGTATAGCCGTCCGCTGTTTGAGGCATGCCTTTTGTGCGACAAGGCGTTTCGTACAGTTGGGTTTATGGCATGCGCGCTCTCGCAGGCGCAGCGTGTCTCCGGATGCGGCGACGCTTATTTCCACGCGGTAGCGCCTAAGCTTACAGATGCCTTTGATCCCACCATGTATGCCAAGGTATCCGATGACACCCGAGCGCTCGACGAGCTTGCGGACTCACTCTCGGAAGCAGATAGCGGTGGTCGGCTCAAGCTGGCAAGCCAAAAGTTCTACTTTGTCGGACTGGTTGCCTGCATCGAGAATTTGTGTCTGAGCCCGCATGGAGTGTCGTCAATCGAGCGTTCCGCCCGCATGCGTGATATGCTCGAGGCGCCTCGAACCCGTCAGATGGTCGCCGCGCTCAAGGACAACCATCGGGGACTGGGTCTGTTGTTTGGGCCGATCGCCAGCGCTAAGCCCGCGCGCTGCGTGATGTGTACGCATCTGGCAGCTTTTCTTAACCGGACGGGCGCAAAAACCGCCTAAACGGCTCATTACGAAACAAACTTGCATAGAATTGTTTCGAAATGCGTTCTTATACACAAAAGCCTTCAAATAGCGTTAAACTATTCAATCACTGATTGATTGTCTCCGCCATCTTTTGGAGAGAGGGTTTGTATGGCTAAAAAACGCAATGGGCGCCAGGATGCCATTAGAGATATTGTGCGCAATAAGGATGTCCGCACGCAGCGCGTGCTGGTTGATGAGCTCCGTGCTATGGGCTTTGATTGCACGCAGGCGACTGTCTCTCGCGATATTGCCGACATGGGGCTGCGTAAGCTCCCTGAGGGCATCTATGTTCTGGCAGAGGACTTGCACCTGCAGCGTATGGTTTCCGAGCTCGTAACGGGCGTTCTGCGTACCGATAATCTGGTTATGATCAAGGCTCAGCCTGGCACGGCTTCCGGCATCGCCGCCGCCGTTGATGCGGCAGAGTTGCCCGATGTACTTGGCTCGCTTGCCGGCAACGATACGATTTTGGTTATTGCCCAGACGGCCGAGGACGGCGAGCGTCTCGAGGCGCTGATCAATAAGCTGAGCAATTCTCGCAAGTAGGCGTGCGGGTCGTGCGCTCGGCATTGTGTGCGCTGACATAGTGGCTTGTAAGGGGTATCGACGTTGGTCGGTACCCCTTTTTTGTTTGCCGGTATAAAGACCGCCCACCAGGTCGCTTCAAACTAAAAGGCCCCGAGCAGTTCAATAAGCTGCTCGGGGCCTTGTTGGCTTTAGTCGCGTATTTCTTAGCCGACCGTATCGTCAGGCGTGGGCGAGGGGTCGGGAGTGGGCGTAGGCGTAGGCGTAGGCGTAGGCGTAGGCGTAGGCGTGCCGCCATCGCCGCCGGTCGAACCACCAGTGGAGCCGCCCGTCGAGCCACCGGTCGTACCGGTGCCGCCGGTGGTGTCGCCGCCCGTGGTCTCGGTGGTCGTGGTCGTCGTGGTAGTCGTTGTGGTGGTTTCCTCTTCCTCTTCCTCTTCGTCCTTGTCGTCGTTCTCCGACTTCTTGGTGTTATTGGTGCCGTAGAACTTCCAGACGCTGTTGTTCTTGTAGGTGGGCGCCGTTCCGGTCGCAAACTCCTCGCGCTCGGTACCGGTCAGAACGGTGTTCATAAACCGCTTAAAGACAGGCAGGTTGGTGCTGTCGCCCAGCAGGTCCGTGCCGTACTTTTGGATGGGGATCTCGCCCGCGGAATAGCCGGTCCACAGGGCGCACGCCAGCTGCGGGGTATAGCCGCAGAACCACAGGTTGGTGGTGTTGTCGGTGGTGCCCGTCTTGCCGGCATAGGGCTGGTTGACGCTCAGGGCGCCGGCAGCACCCGTACCGCTGCCCTTCATGACGCCGGACAGAACATCGGTGACCGCGGCGGCCTCGCCCTCGGTAAGCACCTGTGAGGGATTGTCGGTGTGCTGGTACAGCACCGAACCGGTACGAGAGTCAATCTCGGTGATGGCGATCGGCTGGCGATAGTAGCCGCCGTTGGCAAACGTCGCGTAGGCGGCGGCCATCTCGAGCGGCGAGATCGAGCCGGTGCCGAGGGTCATGACGGGAACGTCCTCGATGTTGTCCTTGGCGGGGTCGATGCCGAGCTTTTTGACGAGCGAGATGATCTTGCTGTTACCGACGGCTTCCGCCACCTGGATGTAGCCGGTGTTGGAGGAGTATGCCGTCGCCTGCTTAAGCGTGATGTTGCCATAGCTCTGGTTGGCGTAATTTTGGACCTCGGTCGTGGTGCCCTTGGCCTTGAGCGGCGAGTTGCAGTTGAGGGTGACGTTGGGGTTCATGCCGTTTTGGATGGCAGTTGCCAGCGTAAAGGCCTTAAAGGTGGAGCCGACGGGACGCTTGGCCGTGGCATGGTTTACGTGGTTCTCGTCGGCGTTGTAGTCGTAGCCGCCCACCATGCACTTGATGTAGCCGGTCTTGGGGTCGACGACGACCATGCCCATGTCCAGGCCGTCAAGCGAGAGCGTGTCGAGCTGCTCGCGGACGGCATTCTCTGCCACCTGCTGCATCGTGGGGTCGATGGTGGTCTTGACGGTCAGGCCGCCCTTAAAGAGCACGTCGGTCGAGAACTCCTGCTCCAGCAGCTGCTTGACGTAGGAGACAAAGTAGGGCTGCGAGTAAACGTCGACGCCGCTGCCCGAGATTTCGGTCACATTGAGGGTGATGGGCTCGGCCTGTGCGGCATCGTGCTCCTCCTGGGTGATGTGGCCCAGGCGCAGCATGTTGTCGAGAACCTTGTTGCGGCGAGACAGTGCCAGATCGGGATTGACCGTGGGGTCGTACTGCGAAGGCGAGTTGGGAAGGCCGATGAGCAGCGCGGCCTCGCTGAGGGTGAGGTCGGCGGCGCTCTTGGATAGGTAGGTCTCGGCTGCGGCCTCGATGCCGTAGGCGCCGTGGCCGTAATAGATGGTGTTGAGGTACATCATGAGGATCTCGTCTTTGGAGTACATGTCCTCCATCTTGATGGCGATGTAGGCCTCGCGCACCTTACGCTCAATGGTCGAGTCGAACTGCTCCTCCTGCAGGATGGTGTTGCGCACAAGCTGCTGGGTGATAGTCGAGGCGCCTTCGTGCCCGCCGCCGAGGGTTGCCACCGCAGCACGCGCGATACCCCACAGGTCGATGCCGCCGTGCTCGTAGAAGCGCTCGTCCTCGACGTCAACGGTGCCTTGCAGCACGTAGGGGGAGACCTCATCCTTGGTGATGGACTTGCGGTTTTGCGTGTAGAAGCTCGCGATCTTGTTGCCGTTGCAGTCGACGATCTCGGTGGGCTCGCTCACCAGATACGCGTTGGCGTCGGTGTAGTCGGGCAGATCGGACAGCCAGCGGTTGACGTTGCCGACCATGCCGATGCCAAACGCCACGCCCGCGATAAGCAAAAAGCCCAAAAACGAGAGCAGGATTATGGGCAGAGCATGCGTCTTTGAACGGCTGCGTCCCTGTCGTTGGCGAGGACCCATATATTGACCTCCAGGTATGTCGTGCCGGACGGTGGATGTGCCGTCGGGGCAGGATGGACATAAGTTATTACACGATAAACCAAACGGGGCGCGCGAGGCCTCGTGTATGCTGGAAGACGGCATTTTTCAGAGTGAATGCATACCTTGGTAAGGAGTTTGTCGATGGCGATTCGGACGATGGGGCCGAGCGGACAATACGAGACTGGATTGGATGCTGCCGGTGCGGCGCTGCCCGAGCTGCTGGCGCCGGCGGGCGGACTCGACCAGATGCTTGCGGCCATCGCCGCGGGTGCCGATGCCATCTATGCGGGGTTGGGCGGCTTTAACGCCCGTGTGAGCGCCCATGGCTTTACGGATGACGAGTTTGCGCGCGGCTGCGCCGTGGCGCATGCCCATGGCGTGCGTGTGTACGTAACGCTCAACGTGTTCGTGTTTGACGATGAGTTGTCCGACGCGGTGGCGTTGGGAGCTCATGCACTGGAGTTGGGCGCCGATGCTCTGATTGTCGCCGATGCCGGGTTGGCCTGCGCGCTGCGCGCGGCGATTCCCGGGGTCGAGATTCACCTGTCCACGCAGGCGGGCGCTCATAGCGAGAGCGCCGTGCGGCTTGCCGCCGATGAGCTTGGGGTCGAGCGCGTGACGACGGCACGCGAGCTGACGGTCGACGAGATTGCGGCGCTATGTGCCACGGGCGTGCCCATCGAGGTATTCTGCCACGGTGCGATTTGCATCGGCTATTCGGGGGCGTGCGAGTTCTCGGCCCTGCGGCGTGGGCGCTCGGCGATGCGCGGCGACTGCACGCAGCCGTGCCGTCTGGCGTACGACCTAGTGGACGAGGCGGGACAGAGCGTTGTCGCCGTCGAGGGAGATCGTCTGCTGTGTCCGCATGACTATCTGGGTATTGCGCATCTGCCCGAGCTTGTAGATGCCGGCGTTGCGTCGCTCAAGATCGAGGGGCGCATGAAGAACCCCGATTACGTATTCAACGTGGTGCGGGTTTGGCGCCGGGCGCTCGATATGCTGCGCGACGGCGCGTGGGACCCCGGTACCGTGGAAGAGCTTGAGCGCGAGCTGGGAAGGTCGTTTAACCGTGGGTTTACCGATGCGTACCTGCGAGGGCGTTCGGGTGCCGAGCTGATGAGCTTTGAGCGTGCGATTAACCAGGGCGTGCGCGTGGGGCGCTTGGTCGCTGTGGGCCACGAAGAGGTGACCGTTGAGCTCGACGCTGCCGTGGCGGCGGGTGACACGCTCGAGATTCGGTTTTATCCGGGTGTCGACGCGCGTCCCGATGTGCCTAAGCGCTGGCCGCAGGTGCCCTGCCCGGTGGATGCCGCAGCGGGGAAGCGCGTCGTCGTGCATTGCAAGCGTAAGGTGGACACGGGCTGCGAGGTATACCTGATTCGCAGCGCCGGCGTGTTGGATCAGACGGCGGCGGTGTTGGAGCGCATGCGGGCCGAGGCGGATGCGATTGCGCCCGTTGCACGTGCCGTTGAGGCACTGCCCTTTGAGGACGTTGCGGTGGATGGCGGTGCGTCGACGGAGTTGGTGGAGTGCGCGGTTCCCACTCGCATGGTTTTTGCTTGGCAGCTGATGGATGCCGACCCGCGCGGAGAACTCGATTTGTCCGACGCCGTTGTGGTGCTTGACGAGGTGTGCCGCACGGGTGACGCTGACCGGACCTGTTCACTGATGCAGCGTGCCGGGCGCGTCGTCTGCCGCAACCTAGGACAGGTGGTGATCGCTCGCGAGCTGGGCGTGACGTTTGACGTGGCGGCGCCGGTGTTCTGCGCGAATCGGGCCACGCTTACCTGGCTGCGCGGACTTGGTGCGGGGCGGGTGTACTTGCCGGCCGAGTTGCTCGGCAATGATGCGGAGCGTATTGCCGAACTGGCTGCTGAGCCCGACGTCTTGGGTCCGGTCGACGCCGACCGTCCCGAGCTTATGGTGTGCGAGCACTGCCTGCTGACCGCCGAGGGCGTCTGCGCCACCGATGCGACGGGACAGGTCCGTTGCCGCGACTGCTTGCGTCGTCGGCAGGTACGCTATCTGGTCGAGCGTGACGGTACACGTCTGCCAGTTGCCATTGACGCATGCGGCAGGACGAGGATTTTCCTGTCGTAAGTGCCGCGTCGCGTCAGTTTGTTATCATAAGAGAGTTTATGGACTTCCAGCACCGCCGTTTTCGGCGAGGGTGCTATAGCAAAAGGAGGATACCCAATGCTGTCTGTTGACGAGCAAATGCGTATCATCACCTCGGGCGCCGCGCAGATCGTTCCCGAGGCCGACCTTCGCAAGAAGCTTGAGAAGGGCGAGCCCCTCAACATCAAGCTCGGCGTCGACCCCACCAGCCCCGACCTGCACCTGGGCCACGCTGTGCCGCTGCGCAAGATGCGCCAGTTCCAGGACCTGGGCCACAACGTCACCCTCATCATCGGCAACGGCACCGCACTGATCGGCGACCCTTCGGGCAAGAATTCCACCCGTCCGCAGCTTTCGCAGGAGCAGATCGAGGCCAACGCTGAGACCTACGTGAGCCAGGCCATGAAGATCCTGGATCCCGAGAAGACCACCATCGTGCACAACGGCGACTGGATCCTTTCGATGGATCTGGCCGGTCTGCTGCAGGTGTGCTCCAAGTTCACCGTCGCCCGCATTCTTGAGCGCGATGACTTTACCAAGCGCTACCAGTCTCAGACGCCGATCGCCCTGCATGAGTTCCTGTATCCCGTGATGCAGGCTTTCGACTCCGTGCAGATCAAGGCCGATGTAGAGATGGGCGGCACCGATCAGCTCTTCAACCTGCTCGCCGGCCGTGAGCTCATGGAGAAGATGGGCATGGAGCCCCAGATCGCGCTCACCATGCCGCTGCTCGAGGGCACCGATGGCGTGCGCAAGATGTCCAAGTCCTATGGCAACTACATCGGCCTGACCGATGCTCCCAAGGATATGTTCGGCAAGACCATGTCCATTCCCGACGAGATGATCGGCAAGTACTATCGTCTGGCCAGCTCGCTCACCCCGGCCGAGGTCGACAAGATCGACGCTGCTCTGGCCGATGGTTCCGCCGATCCCTATGAGCTCAAGCGCGCACTGGGCCGCGACCTGTGCGACACCTACCACGGCGCCGGCGCCGGCGACGAGGCTCAGGCCGAGTTCGACCGCGTGTTCAAGGAGGGCCAGCTTGCCGACTTCCCCGAGAAGCACGTTGAGCTGACCGTCAACGACGAGGGCCAGATTTACCTCGCCGGCCTGCTCAAGGACCTGGGTCTTTCTGCCAGCGCCGGCCAGGCCCGTCGCGATATCGACGGCGGCGGCGTCAAGATCAACGGCAAGGCCGTGGCTCCCAAGAGCTACAACATCGATCCCAGCGCCCTCAAGCTGGGCGACACCCTCTCCGTAGGCAAGCGCAAGGGCTTTAAGTTGGTCTAACGAGCGAGTTGACCTCACAAGTGCAATAAGGCCGCAGCCGGGAATCCCGACTGCGGCCTTTTTTGGCACTTGGGGACGTTCCTTTTAATATGAGCAGGACATTGTCAAGAGGCAAAATCGGGCCTGGCCCCAACGATATGGGGTCAGGCCCTCTCCCTATATCAACCCGTCCGCGGCGACCTCGGCGTGTCTTACCGACGCTCGTCTTTGCAGTTTAATATCCGCCCGCGGCGATCTCTCGCTGGGCAATCCGTTGCTACGGCTGAGGCTTCTACGTCGAACCGACAGTCTGTGCACGCGTGTGGCGCCCTGGGCGCTCGCAGAAAAGGGACCTGAGGTTCGCCTCAACGGCTTCGGATCGAACCGCTTCCGGGGTGATCGGCTTATGTGCGGGGGAGCGGCCCCCTACGCCTCCTCGGCCATGAGGCCGACCGCCCACACCCAGCAGGCGAGCTCGCGCGCCGTGGCCACGTTCGCCTTGTTGTTGTGGACCCCGCGCGCGAGCAGCGCCTCCCGCCTCTCGACCAGCCTCCGCACGCCCTTGGCGGCATGCCTGCGGGCGACCCGGTCCGGGGCCTGGCCCCTGGCGAGGTCCTTCGGCCGCCCCGAGCACGTCAGGTAGTGCCACGCGGCCTCGACCAGCGCCTTCCTCAGGTGCTTGTTGCCCGCCTTGGTGATCGCGCCCCTGCGGTCGCTCTCCCCGCTGGAGTGCTCGGAGGGCGTCAGGCCGACCCATGCGGCGAACGACCGGGCATTCCTGAACCTCGAGAACTCGCCGGCCTCGAACACGAGGTCGGCGGCCGTCGCGGTGTCGACGCCCTTGAGGCAGCGCAGGGAGTCGACCCTCCTCCTCCACCTGGGCTTGCGGGCCTCGGCCTCGACGAGCCCCTCGAGCCTCGCCTTCTCCTCCGCCGCCCGCCTGACCGCGTCGACGTAGTAGGCGAGCACCTCCTCGTCGGCCCTCTCCGCGAACCTTATCGACTCGATCCAGGACCAGTGCGCCCGGGTCCAGTTGCCCTTCCTGCGGCCGGTGGGCGTCCTCTCGTCGAAGGCGAGCCCGTGCCTGAGCAGGAACTTGGAGAGCCGCTGCTTCGAGCGCGAGAGGTCGTCCCTCGCGTCCTCGAGCGCCCTGGTCAGGTCGCGGGCGGCCTCGCACTCGTCGTCGGGGACCCACACCTCGACCACGTTGCCGACCGACAGCATGCGGGCGAGGAACTCGGCGTCGTTGCGGTCGTTCTTCCTGCGCCTGTCCGCGCTGGGCTTGATCATCTTCGAGACGGCGCCGACCACGCAGTCGACCCCGAGGCCGGAGAGCCTCTTCTGCAGGTCGAACCCCGTGACCCCGGATTCGTACACGCACCTGGCCTTTGGGTCCACGGACCGCACCCACTCCGCGACGGCGCCGGCGTCGTAGCCGAAGGTCGCGGCACGTACCTCCCCGGTCATGACGTCGAGGGAGACGGCCTTTATCGAGCGGGCGTGGACGTCGAGGCCGATGAAGGTGGTAGTATCGAGCATGGGAGCCCCTTCCATGAATGCGGCGTGGCCGCCACGGTTGGATTAGACACTCACCATTGTCGGCCTAATCCGCGGTCTTTCATGCAGCAGGGGCTCTCAATGTTTTTATGTCCTGCTCATATCGTCTGTGCCGGCACTTTGGGACACTCCTTGTCATTGGTGCAAAGCAACCTCTCCTCATTGCACCAAGTGGCGTGTGCCGTTAAGCGGAGAGGCGTATTGTTGACCCATCGTTTGGGCATACAATGGCTATTGGTCTGCTGCGGTGAAGGTCTGTCCGCTCCGCAGCTTTTTTCTACGGTTAAAGGAGTATGTATGTCCGTTGAGGTCATGAGGTCTGTGATCGAGGCCGCCGAGGGCCGCGTGCCCGTCGACACGCTGTTTATCAATGCGCAGATTGTCGACGTGTATGGCCAGCGTGTGGCGCCCGGCAGCGTTGCCGTCAAGGACGGTGTGATCGTCGGCGTGCTCTACGATGGTCGCGACGATGCCGCCGGCACCTACGAGGCTGCCGAGGTCATTGACTGCCAGGGCCGCTATCTCGCCCCCGGCTTTATCGACGGACATCTGCACATTGAGTCCTCGAACATCCGTCCCGCCGAGTATGCGCGCATGGCGGCGACGCGCGGTACCACCACCGCCATTGCCGACAGCCACGAGATCGCCAA
Source organism: Collinsella sp. (assembly GCA_046979165.1). Lineage (GTDB taxonomy): Bacteria > Actinomycetota > Coriobacteriia > Coriobacteriales > Coriobacteriaceae > Collinsella. Next base: position 985,811 of record JBKWJT010000001.1, on the reverse strand, counting down.
CGTGGCGGGGCTCGACGGCCTGCGCTTTATGATCGAGGACGGTCGCCGCGCGCCCATTTCCATCAAGTACATGATGCCCTCATGCGTGCCCGCGCTGCCCGATGAGCAAGCGGGCGCTGTGATTACCGCTGCTGACATGCAGGCGTTTTTTGCCGAGCATCCGGGCGACGTTTTTGGCCTGGGCGAGATGATGAACCTGCCGGGCGTCTTTATGGCCGATCCCGAGACCTGCGCTCGCATCGATGCTGCCAACCAGACGCCGTCCAAGCAGGTCGACGGCCATGCGCCGCTCGTTGCCGGCAAGGACCTCAATGCCTATGCCGCGGCGGGTATTATTGCCGACCACGAGTCGACGATTCCCGAGGAGGCGCTCGACAAGCTGTCTCGCGGCATGTACGTGATGCTGCGCGAGGGTACGTGCAGCCATGATCTGGCCAACCTGTCGCCGATGCTGCTGGAGAATCCCGCGCGCGCCCGCCGCTGCTGCTTTGCGACTGACGACCGCGCTCCTTCCGATGCGCTTGCAGCCGGCATGATCGACAATGCCTGCCGCGTGGCGATTGAGGCCGGTATCGACCCCGTGGTCGCTATCTCTATGGCGTCCCTCTCCACGGCCGAGGCGTTTGGCCTGGATCACGGCTGCCGCGACCCGCACGAGCTCCGCGGTGCGATTGCCCCGGGCAAGCGTGCCGACCTGCTGGTGCTCAATGACCTGACGTTTGCCACGGCTCCGCATCGTGTATATGCCGCCGGTGCCCTGGTGGCGCAGGACGGCACCTTTGTGGGCGAGATCGCACCCGAGATGGCCGAGGTTGCGGCCCTTGCCGATGAGCTGCGCGCCTCCGTTAAGCTGCCGAAGCTTTCGCTCGACGTATTCGACTATGCCTTTAAGCCGGGCGAGGCCGTGATTGACGTGGTGCCGGGCAAGGCCATCACGGGCATGGTTCGTCCCGAGAGCGCCGAGGGCCTGCGCCGTATTATGCTGATCGAGCGCCACGGCCGCGGCGTGTCGCTGCAGGCCGAGGGCGCCGACGGTGACGGCCCCGCTGGCCTGGGACTCGTTGGCAAGCATATCGGCCGCGGCTGGGTGCGCGGCTTTACCATCACGGGTGGTGCCATCGCCTCGACGATCGGACACGACTCGCACAACGTGTGCGTCGTGGGCGACAACGCCGCCGATATGATGGCCGCCGTTGATGCCGTGGGCCAGGGCGGTCACGTGCTGGTGCGCAACGGCGAGGTCGTGGCGCGCATTCCGCTGGCGCTCGGTGGCCTGATGAGCGAGGGCACGGCCGAGGATGTCGCCGCGCAGCACGACGACTTTATGGTCAAGGCGCGTGCCATGGGCATCGAGCCGCCGCTCGACCCCATCATGGGCATCATTTTCCTGCCCCTGCCGGTGATCCCGACGCTCCGCATCCGCCCCGAGGGCATGTTCGACGTCACGACCTTCACCTACGCCGACTAGTCATCGGGGACGTTCTTAAACGACTAGTCGTCGGGGTGGCGTGTCGCCTGACGCCGCGACCGTGAGACCTCTGGCATGTGTGAGCTATTTGCTAGGTCCTTGTAACGTTTACGCCCGCAGAGTCTTATTTGAGCTCCCTTTGGGTACGTTGGAATTGGATATACGTCCGATTCCATCAAGCCCGAAGGGAGCTTTTCTATGTTTAAACTGATTGCATCCGATATGGACGGCACGTTGCTTGACGAAAACGGCCAGGTGCCTCCCGAGACCTACGAACTGATTCTGGCGCTACACGAGCATGGCGTGCATTTCGCCGCATCGTCAGGCCGTCGTTACGACCGCCTGTGCGAGTTCTTTGCACCTGTTCGCGACAAGATGGACTTTGTCGCCGCTAACGGCGCCCAGGTCTACGCCGACGGTAAGATGGTAGACCGCGAGGTGTATTCGCACCTGGCGATTCGAAGGCTCGCCCAGGCCGTCGCGACGTTTCCCAATCTGCATCTTGCACTTTTTGACCGAACCAAGTCCTTCTTGCTCGATGACGAGTGCAAGTTCGTGCGTGAGGTCGATAAGGACCTTCCCAATGCCGAGCGCATTTGGGAGCTGCCCGATCCCAGCGTAAATATCATCAAGGCGAGTATCTTTTGCGATGACGGTGCCGTTATGGACAGCGCTTACGTACTACAGCGCGAACTCGGTCAGCTCTTTACTTTTGCGCCTTCGGGCAACGCGTGGATCGATGCCATGCAGCCCGGCGTGTCGAAGGCCTCGGGCATCGCACAGCTCATGGAGCACTATGGAGTCGAACGCGACGAGGTTATGGCGTTTGGCGACTCGATGAACGACTACGAGATCATTCGCTTTGTCGGTACGGGCTGCGCGATGGAAAACGCGCGCCCCGCGCTCAAGGCAGTGGCCGATCGCGTGGTGGGTTGTAATCGCGACCACGCCGTCCAGCAGGAGCTCCGTCGCGTGCTGGAGAGTCTCTCCTAATCCGGCAGATGGGGACGTTCTTTTTCTGCCGGCAGTGGGGGACAGTCCTTGCAGCTTTTTGCGAAGAGTGTCCCCAGTGACTAGTCGTTTAAGAACGTCCCCAGTGACTAGGCGAGGGCGGCCATGATGGTGCGGGCGACGCCGTCGTGGTCGTTGTCGTATTCGGTGATGGCGTCGGCGGCCTCGCGGTCTTCGGGCTCGGCGTTGATCATGGCCATGCCATGGCCCGCTGCCTGCAGCATGGGGATGTCGTTGATGTTGTCGCCGAACGCCCAGGCGTCGGCGAGACGCTCGCCCAGATGCTCACACAGCCACGTGAGGGCCGTTCCCTTGGTGGCGCCCTCGCCCATGACCTCGATATTCATGGCGTAAGAACGCGTGACCTCAATGCCTCCGAGCGTGTCGAGCGCCGCCGCGATGGCGTCGCGATCGGCCGGGTCGTGCCAGTACATGGCGATGCGTTCGAGCGTCTCGACTTCGTCGATCTTGCTGTCGATATCCATGTCGATCGGTGTTCGTGTGCGCTTGAGCGAAGCCGCGATGTGGGGATCGCCGCCGCAGAACTCATCTAGGCGCCCGTAAAGCGAACGGGGGAGGAAACACTGTCCATCCGCGAAGATATCGAAGGTCACATCGTGGCCGGCGGCAATGCGATGGATGCGGTGGGCAATGCCGCAATCGAGCGGACGGCTCAAGATGCACGTGGCGCGCGAGGCGTCGGTGGGCACATCGTCGTCGAGCTGCCAGACGCTGGCGCCGTTGGCGCAGACTGCGTAGTGCACGGCGGGATGGGCGAGAATGGGCTCAAAGATGCCCGACAGCGGACGCCCCGTGCAGGGAACAAACTCGATGCCACGACGTGCGAGCTCGTCGAGCATTGTCCAGGTGGCATCGCTCATCTGCTTATCGCTCGTCAGCAGCGTCCCATCCATATCGGAAAACACAATCATTTGATGCAGCCCTTTCTACTGGCATAAAAAGCGTGGCCGAGGGCTTGGGTCCCTGGCCACGCTCGAGTTCTATAACGGTCCGCGTCCTAGCGGTCGGCGAGCGGCTTGTACTCCAGCGGCTCGATCACCGGACGATAGGCGGGGCGGATGATACGGTGCGCGCAGAAGAGCTCTTCCATGCGGTGCGCCGACCAGCCGGCCATGCGGGCGACGGCGAATAGCGGCGTAAAGAGCGTCTCGGGCACGCCGAGCATCTTGTAGATAAAGCCCGTGTACAGGTCGATGTTGGCGCAGATGGGCTTGGTCATGCCGTGGTCGCGCATGACCTGGGGTGCCAGGCGCTCGATACGCTCGATGAGTGCGAACTCTTCGCCCAAGTCCTTCTTGGCTGCCAGTGAGCGCGCGTAACGGCGGCAGACCTCGGCGCGCGGGTCGCTGAGCGTATAGACGGCGTGGCCCATGCCGTAGATGAGGCCCGTGCCGTCGAAGGCCTGCTTGTCGAGGATCTTGCCCAGGTAGGCCGCGACCTCGTCCTCGTCCTCCCAGTTGGAGACATGCGCGCGGATGTCCTCGTGCATAGACACGACCTTGGCATTGGCGCCGCCGTGGCGCGGGCCCTTGAGCGAGCCGATAGCCGCGGCGTAGGCGGAATACGGGTCGGTGGCCGAAGACGACAGCACGCGGCAAGCGAAGGTGGAGTTGTTGCCGCCGCCGTGCTCGGCATGCAGCATGAGCATAACGTCGAGCAGCATCGCTTCATCGCGGGTGAACGCCATGCCGCCGCGCAGGACCTGTAGGATGGTCTCGGCGGTGGAGAGGCCGGGCGTGGGGTGCGGCACGTGAACCTCGGAGCCGCGAAGCTTGGCGACCGAGGCCATGTGTGCGAAGGCGGCGATGCGCGGGAGACGTGCGAGCATGGAAATGGCGACGTCGATTTCGTGCTCGGGCGTGATCACGTCTGGTTCGGCATCGAAGGCGTAGAGCAGCAGCACGGCGCGCTGAAGCACATTCATGATGCTCGACGACACCGTGGTCATGGGAAACTCTTTGACGTACTCGTCGCTCAGATGTCTAAAGGCACCCAGGCGCTCGCAGAAGCCGTCGAGCTCTTCCTTGTTGGGCAGCGAACCCGTGATAAGCAGATAGGCGACTTCTTCGTAGCCGTAGCGATTCTCGGCCTGGGCATTGTTGACCAGATCCTCGATGCTGTAGCCGCGAAGCGTGAGCTTGCCCTGATCGGGCACGACCTTTCCGTCGACCTTGTTGTAGCCGTGCACATCCGAGATACGAGTGAGGCCCGCGACCACGCCCGAGCCGTCGGCATTGCGCAGGCCGCGCTTGACATTGTGCTCTTCGAACAAGCCCTCGTCATAAGGGTCGGTCGGCAGGCCGTGGTAGAGGCTTTCGCTCTCAGGCGAAATCTGGCGGCTTGCTTCGTAATCCAGAACCAGTCGGCTCAAGTGGTCATCGAAGCGGTAATAGATTTTCTTGGCGTCGTAGGCCATGCGCGCTCCTCTCCGGTCCGCTTTGGGGCCGCGCGCTTGGACGATATGACGTCAAGCTGCCCCGAGCGGCTTGTTCGCTACAGGCGGTACATAAAGTTAAAGACGTCCTCGCGCTGGATGGACACGTTGACGCCCGAAAGCTCGCCGGCCTCGGCCAGGGCCTTCTGCAGCTCGGCGAAGTCGAGCTTGGACTCGGCGGTGTCGGCCAGCATGGTCATGGTGAAGATGTCCTCGATAATGGACTGCGTGATGTCGCGGATGTCGACGTTGGCCTCGCCCAGAACGCGGGTGACGCCGGCGACGATGCCGGGGCGGTTCTTGCCAAGGACGGTGATGACGATACGGGAGGACGAGATCTCGGCCATGGGAAACCCTTTCGCGTGATTGCGGCGCGCGCGGGGCGCTCCGCTACGGTACAGTGTTCATCATTGTACCTGTCTGGCGCAAAAAAGGCGCGCTCGCTGCGGCGTTACATGCCTGCAACATGAGCGTAAGGGGGAAGGCCGTACGGGGAAGAGCCGTCTGGCGCGTGTCCGGCTCGTGTTGGGTTGATTTCCGATCTCAGCCGAACACATTGAGCGGACAGGCCGTTCCCGCAGTCAGCCGAACGCCTCCGACGGCTGATTCCGAACTGGAAGCGGAGGGCATCCCCGCCCTTCGGTAGGGGATACCGCTCCGCGGCGCATGCCGCGGGCGGCGCCCCTATCGGACCACCGTGACCTCAGTTGGGATGGGCCCAGCACTGCCGCGTACTCGGTGAGCTAGAGCCAACTGTTCGTCTTCACGTCGCGTATGGCGATATTTCGGTCGTCCGGCTCGGTGATGCCGTAGCCGAACGCCTGGAGCGTCTCGATGGACTCCTGGATCCTCTGTTGGAACATGGGACCCGGATCGACCCTCGGCCCGAGGTGCCCGCGCCAAAGGCACGGCGTGGCGCGCAGCATGTTATGGATTTTGGAGATGGGCTCGATGTCGGCGTAGACGTTGAGCGTCGCCATGGCGTCCTTGTGGCCGAGGATCGATTGGAGCGCCTTGATATCGCCGCCTTGGCGGATCCACTGCGTTGCGAACGTGTGGCGAAGGCCGTGGAACGTGATCAGCTCGTCGTTGGTGCCCATGAGGCCGTTGGTCTCCGAGAACGTCTTGAACGCCCTGCGGATATAGCTTGTCGTCGCGAAGGTCGCGCCCGGCTCCGACAGGATGTAGCAGTCCCCGATCTCGACCGCCCCGGTAAGGCCGCGCAAGCGCAGCTTTCCGCAGTCGATCTCGTGGGTCTCCTTCAGGAAGGGGAGTAGGCCGACCGGGTCGATGGGGATACCCCTGGCGTCATGGGTCTTGGTGTCCTTGATGAACGAACCCATTCCCTTCGCGTACGCCACCGAGTGCCTGATCGAGATCAGGCCCGTCTCGAAATCCACATCGCACCACCGAAGGCCGCAGACCTCGCCGATTCGCATCCCCGTGTGCAGGGCGAGTACGACCGCCCTCTAATCCTCGGCGGACCAATCGAGTCCGAACTCCTTTCGGGCATCCTCTTCGCTCATGACTTCGAGAAGGTCTCCGGGTTGGCAACGAAGGGCGAGGCATAGCTGCTCGAGTGTGTTGAAGCGAATGCCGCGAATATGCCCTTTTTTAATACGGGACAGGTTCACGGGCGTGGTTCCAATCCTTTCGGCAAGTTCGTTCGAGGAAATCTTTCGCTCGGCCATGATCTTGTCGAGGCGAACAATTACGGGCATGGCGTTTCCTTACGCAATCTCGTCGGAGTCGAGGTACAGCTCTCGGGCGTACAAGAAGAGCTGGGAAAGCATGAACAGGACGATGCCGAGAACCAGAGAGGTCCAATCGAATGATGAAGCGATCTCTTGGGCGCCGACGGCCCCCTCGCCGCCAAACATCGAAACGGAGGTTTTGAGTGAGCCGGCGTAGAGGCTGGTGGCAGCTTGAACAACGAAGAGAATGCCGAGCACCTTCAAGCATGTCGCAGACCCTTTCTTGAAGGGGTCTCCGCTCTTGATCGTCCACACGAGAACGGCGCTGAGGATGGTCGTAGCGATACCGATGACGGCAGGGACCAATGTCGAGATCGCAAGGGCTGGATACGCGGGGGAGTCTGCAATTACAGGGTTGTCGAGCACTTCGATTGCTGGCTTTAAGGAGAACGCCACTTGTGCGATGGCGGTGGCGCAAAGGGTCGCAGAGGCTATCGCACATGCGATGCGGAAGGAATGAAGCCGGGGAGTGCGATTGTCGGAACTCATAATAACCTCCGAAGAATTTAAAAAACTCAGGTTACTTTTTAACAGTTTATGTTAAATTGACTTTGCCGGCAAGTAATAAGGGCCGAGCATTTTGTTCGGCCCCTCTGTTCCGACTGGATGAGGTTAAGGTTGGCGATGAATATGCTCAAAATCTCGAAGGCGATCTTTAGGTCGCTTCTCTCCTCCAGGTCGCTCTGTGTTGTCGTTGTTGCGTTGATGGTTCTTTGTGCTCTGCCCGTCTTCAGGAGCGCGGCTGGCATCGACGGACGGGTCGAATACCTCGAGTCGGGAATAACCCGTGTTGAGCAGGAATTGTCAGCATCCTATGCGGATGCGCTTGTGAATGCGGGGGAGGACGGTGTCTATACCTCTTCATCAAGCATGCCCGCGCTTCTGTACCCTCTTGCCGCGGGACGTCTTATCTTGGCACCGCTCTCTCCCCTACTTCCGTTTCTGCAGATATCGGATGGAGAGTACACCTATTATGACGGATCGAAGGAGTACTTGCTATGGGTCGCAACGGCCGTTGCCGTCTCGTTCCTTGCCGCGCGTCTTAACAAACGTGAAAAGCTCATCATCCAGGCACCGATGGGCGAGCTGGGTAGACTTGTTGCATCGAGCGTATGGGCGAGTGTTTTTGCAATGCTTGCCGTCCTCGCCATCAATCTTCCAGGGATAATCGCCGCGCTTGTGAAGAATGGCCCGGGCTCGCCGTTCTATCCGATAGGCTACATTCAATATGCGACTCCGGTTATCAAACCGGCTTGGCTGGTGTTCGCGCAGACGGCCATCATGCAATTCTTGGTGGCAGCGTTCATCTCGCTTGTCGTTCACCTTGCCGTGAAGATTGCCAATAACCCTACGCTTGGAATCGTGTTCGTATGTGCCCTGATGGGGGCGACGATGGTTCCCGGGTATTACGGAAGATCCATCGCTTTACGTGAGTTCGCCCTGTTGAATCCCCTTACGTATGCGAACACTGAGTTGACCGTCGGCGCCTATAGCCCGTACCCGACAACGCAGATAGTGAATCTGCCTGGACTTTGCTTCGAGCGTGGCGCGATTGCCCTCGTATGCGCAATCGGGATCGAGGTGCTGGCAATTAGCCTGCTTTGCGTTGCTGGAAAGAGCGGCTGCGCGTGCCCGATATCCCCGATTTGTCTTGAGAGAGGTTCCTTCACTGCATCGAGAACGGCAACTCGTTCGAGCGCTTGTGCCTCCGCCGTTGCATACGTAAGAACGATGGGGAAACTGCTCCTGCGTTCTCCTACCCTCGCCGTATGCGCGATTGCAATGTCGACGACGATGCTGGCCCCGGCTCTGGTCGAGATGTTTCCTGACGCTGATAACGTTTCCGCTGTTCGGTATAGGGATGGGGAGCTCCGTTCAATAGATCGGTATCTAGAGCAGAACGCTGCGAATATGGACGTCGAGGGCAAAGCGGCCCTGGAAGACATGCGGGATGCTCTTTCGGGTTTCGTGTACGCGCCTATGCCTGCGGAGGGGTTTCGAAGCCTTGCGACGTACGAGCGCGCTCGAGGTGAGCTGGGCGCGGCAGATGCGACTCTCCTGCAATCGATCGGAATCGAGCCGGAGACTCCTTCTCGTGCGGAGGCGCGCGCCCTTCTGCTTGAGTCGATCGCGAGCTTGCCGGACCCCAAGGTTTACGAGTTAAGTACGAAGATGCCCCCATTAATCCTCCTTTCGTATCTCCAGGCAGCGCTTCCCTCCTTATTTTTGCTGTTGCCCGTGGTTGTCACATCGCTCGCGTGCACCCACCTGCAGTGTCGTTCCCTTCTGGTTCTCCAGATCCCCGCAACAGCGCATGTGCGTTTTCTGACGGCTGTTGCGCTGGCTCTCCTGCTTGGCTTGGTGCTGCTTTTGGTGTCGATGGTTCCCGCTGTCGTTGTGTCCGTGATTAAGAACGGTGCGGGTGGATCGGAGTATCCCGTCGCTCTCATTCGGGCGGGAGCTTCGACAACGTCCATGGTGGGGAAGGCGGTGTTGTGCAGTATTCCGTTGCTGGTCATGGCATACGGCGTGATTTCCGTCGTCGCTGCGTTGACAGCAGCGATTAGCCGCAACCCCGTTGTCACCGGAATGGTTTGCGCGGTTCTCTTGGTGTTGGGTTCGTTGAGCGCTCATGTTGAAAGCGTGGGCATGGGCGTCGCGCTGCTGGCTCCATTCGCCTCGTTTGATCCCGCTTCCCAGGTGGGGACGATTGGGTTCCTTGGGCGAGGGACGAACGCGATGCCTTTTGGAGAGGTCGTCGGCGCATCGGGCGCTCTGCTGGTGGTCTTGGGTGCCGTATCTCCGTTGATGGTGCGCCTGAGTGTTCCAAAGATCGAAAGGGGATGATCTCGATGATTGACCTTCAAACGCTGACGATCTCTTATGGAAAGAAGGTGCTCGTAGATTCGGTGAACGCTGAGTTTGCCCCGGGTACGGTCTACGGTCTCGTCGCTCCGAACGGGCATGGAAAGACGACGTTGCTGCGTGCGATGGCAGGTTTGCCGGGTCCTCGCGTGGACGGGAGCATCGTTCTGGATGAGGTGCAGGGTACGGGTGCGAGAGAGGTCCGTTCTATGATCTTCTATGCACCTGGTGAGGGGACGCTGCTGTATCTCGGATTGCGTGCGGAAGATCACCTCAAGATGGTTTGCGATATGTGGCCGCATGCTCGCGATATCGAAGAGATAGTGGAACAAACGCAGATAGGCGAGTTCGCGAAGATGAGGATCCGCACTCTGAGCCAGGGCATGAAGCAGCAGCTTACCCTGGCGATTGCGTATGCGACGGGCGCGCGGTACCTTCTATTAGATGAGCCCATGAACGCGCTCGACCCCAGCAGGGTGGACTTGCATTCCGAGATTCTCAGGAAGCTGGCCGATTCTGGTACGTGCATCATCATGTCATCCCACATCTTGGATTCGGTCGATAGGCTGTGCGATGAGATTCTGTTTTTGAAGGATGGGAGGCTCATTAGAAGCATTCCGCAAGATGATGCTGCGCCGAAGTCTCCTGGATCCCATTTCGCAAAGCCTGCCGGACGCGCCGAGGGTGCGCTAAGCACGTATCGGCGACTCTACGAAAAGGGCGGGTAGAAATGCAAGTTAAAAATCTATGTGGCCAATGTGATACCGTTGAACCCGCATATCGATACCGCTCAGCCATTCGCCTCGCCCCCGTCGCACGCATCTTCATTCGGTCTGTCATTATTAATCTAACGATGCTTTGAGAAATGTAGGTGCTTCTAAATGTACTGTCGACTTCTTCTCAAACTAATCCTAAGAGACAGGGCCGTATGGATCTCTACGCTCGTTCTCGCTGCAGCCTTCTCCATCCCCATTGCGTTCAATTCACCCATCTACGGGCCCTTCTTTATGAAGCAGGGCATGCAGGGCTTTGTCGACGCATTCAATACGCGCGCACCCCAAGCCAACGGCATAGACCTATCGCCAGAGCAGCAAGTCGACGCGGAGCTTGCAAGATACGCGAACGCCGCCCTCGCCGCTCAAACCGACGCCGCCTTTCTCGATTCTGCCGAGAGCTACTACGCGCTCATGGACGAAGGCTTCCAATCCGGGTCCATCGTGGGAGACCGAGAGACCAATGACGCAGACCTCGCGTATTGCCGTGCCCTGAGCAGCTCCGGCATCACGGATATCCCGGCCTCCGCAAACGACCTGCCATTCCTTTCCTTCCTGCCTTACGCCATTGCCACGGCGCCGTCTTTCCTTCCCTTCATCCCCTTCCTTCTCTCGTCGATACTCGTGCTCGGCGCCACAAGGCCCGGGACCCTGGCGGCAAAGGCGCCCGCACCCAAATTCCGGCGCCTTATCCAGATCGTGTTTTCGATAATCGCCGCGGGGACCGCGATGCTCCTCGCCGGCCTCGCACCCGGGGGCATTTACGCCTCGGTTCTAAACGGCTTCGGGCAAATTGGGTACCCGATCGCCTTCTTCCATGACGGCGCGCTTACCACCACGACCGCGGGAAACGTCTTCACGACCCTGCTTCTCGCGCTGCTTGCGGGCGGAACCTTGATATCCGTTTTCTCCGCCGTCCTATCGACCGCAACGAGGCGCGTCCTCGCAGGCCCCCTTACCTCCGCGCTGCTTGTCGCGGCCCCGGCATTCCCGTTATTGTCCGATTCGGCGCTGGAGCATAACGCCGTGCTCGGGCTCCTGCCGCTGGCCGTGTTCTCGCCTATCGAGGCAACGGGTTACGTAGGATGCTTCCCGACAGAATTCATTGGCTCCGGTTCAAGCGGTGCATCGATGCTTGCCGTGGCCCTGATATACGTCGCGGTCTTTTTTGCGGTCGGCGCCGTTGCGGCACGTTCGCCCAAACAGTCTGGACCCGCGAAAAAGCACCATGGGCTCGAGCTTCTGGACGTGAGCGTGGGATACGGGAGCACGACGATACTTTCAATCGGATCGCTTTTCTTGAGCCCGGGAACGGCGGCGGGCCTCATTGCTCCCAACGGCTCGGGGAAAACCACCTTTCTTGAAGCGCTGTCGGGCCAATTTCCCACCCGTATCCACTCGGGAAGCCTGGTGGCAGACGGAATCAGCCAACGTCGATCAGCCGAATTTGCAGAACTCGTCTACCTGAGCTCTTCGGGCGACACGGATCTTTACCCCACGCTATCGGCCCTCGAGCACCTTGCTTTCGTTAGGGAGGCGTGGAAATCGGCCGCCGACATCGACTCGCTCTGCAGCTCCCTCGGAATCTCCTCATATCTCGACAAGCCGACCCGTAAACTCTCGACAGGAATGAAGCAGCAGGTAAAGCTTGCCATGGCGATATCGACCGATTGCCCGTACCTTATCCTCGATGAACCGCTGAACGGCCTCGATCCGGGAAAGCGGAAAACCTCCTGCGACGCGATGCGCAGCGAGGTGGCGCGGGGACGAAGCGTGCTCATTTCAAGCCATCTGCTCGACGACCTGGCAGACCTCACCAACTCGTTCTACTTCATCGAGGCCGGCACGCTCGTGGAAAAGATCAAGTCGTCCTCGCAGACGCTCAAGCAGGAATACCTCGATACATACGAGGGAGGTGAATGACATGAAACTATTTGAACAGCTGAAGTCCAATGCGTCGCGCATGGCTGTCTACGCCATCCTCGTGGCAACGGCTTTATGCGGAATCGCGGCACCCGTCTATGCGCTCAACGGGGAGAAAGGCGATGTCGAACCCGCGTACATGGCTTCGACGGTTAAGGACCGGTACAAAGCCTTCTCTGGAGACACGTTTTACGTAGCAGAGTACGACACGACCTACCGTTAGCTTCGCTACAACAAGGGCTACGACTATCTAGGCGCAGAGGCAATCAGCTATACGTCGGGTTGGTACCGCTCCAACTATGGACACATAACCCAGTTCAAGTGTAACTACCGTGTGTACAACTAAAGCAACCGGCCGGGACGAGGGGTGACGCAAAAGCGTCGCCCCTCGTTTTTAACCATGTCAACTGAACCTAGTTCAGTTTGGTTGATTTCCGATCTCAGCCGAACACATTGAGCGGAAAGGCCGTTCCCGCAGTCAGTCGAACGTCCCCGGGGCCCTTCTCAGGCCCCGGGGACGGCATTTTCCCAGTTGAAGGAACGGTGGGGATGTGTTTCGATGGGTCAGATTCGTGTCGTTCCGAAAAGACCGTGAACCTTTTGTGGGACACGCGGCGCCGTGGTACCATAGCCGAGTTTGTTGTCTTGGTCGGAAACCAAGACGCCTTATGCGCTGATCGGTAACCAGCGCCTGACCAATAAGGAGTCCTACCATGAAGCAGGGTATCCATCCCCAGTATGTCGAGTGCACGGTGACGTGCTCCTGCGGCAACACCTTCAAGACGCACGCTACCGTGTCCGAGATGAAGGTTGAGCTTTGCAACGAGTGCCACCCGTTCTACACCGGCCAGCAGAAGTTCGTCGACACCGGTGGACGCGTCCAGCGCTTCGCCGACAAGTTCGGTGGCGCCGCTGCCGCCCAGCTCAAGAAGGCTGAGGAGGCCAAGGCTGCCAAGGCCGCCAAGGCTGCTGAGGCCGAGGCCGCTCGCAAGGCCGCCGCTGAGGCTAAGGCTGCCGAGAAGGCTAAGCGTGCCGCTAAGTTCGCCGAGGAGGCTGCTAAGCAGGCCGCAGAGGCTCCCGTCGAGGAGGCCGCTGCCGAGGCCGAGACCACCGAGGCTGCTGAGTAAATAGCTCGCCGCGGAAACACTCGCATTCATGGCATGAGGGCCGCGCATCCGTTTGGGTGCGCGGCCCTTTTCATTTTATTGGTGCAAACCAACCTGTCCCCATTGCACCAGATTGGTGCGAAGGGGACGGGTTGGTTTGCACCAAATGGCAGAGTGACGGCGTTTTCCCAGATAAAACCTGCCAAAATAAACCAGTCCCTTTTTGGCAGGTCGGTCGGGTCGTAGTTATTACGTGGCGGTCGAGCTCGACCGTATAGGCCGCGCCTTGTTTGGCTAAAGTAAAATCATCTGTGTTTAACTCGTCCGCAGCCGCACGGCGTGGGCGATGGCCAAAAAGGAAAACCACATGGGATTCATGTCAAAGCTGCTGTCCTTTGGATCCGATAAGGACCTTAAGCGCTACTACAAGATCGTCGACCAGATCAACGGTCTTGAGCCCCAGTTTGAGAAGATGACCGAGGAGGAACTCCGCGCCCAGACCGATAAGTTCCGCGAGCGTTACGCCAACGGCGAGTCGCTCGACGACATGCTTCCCGAGGCCTTTGCCACCGTGCGTGAGGCTTCCAAGCGCATCACGGGCATGCGCCACTTTGACGTACAGCTCATCGGCGCCATGGCGCTTCATGAGGGTCATATTGCCGAGATGAAGACCGGCGAGGGCAAGACGCTCGTCTCCACCTTGGCCGGCTACCTCAACGCTATCGCCGGCAAGGGCGTGCATGTCGTTACCGTCAACGATTACCTGGCAAAGCGCGACTCCGAGTGGATGGGCCGCATCTACAAGTACCTGGGCATGACCGTCGGTCTGCTCCAGAACAACATGCCGCTCGAGCTCAAGCGTCCGGCCTACCAGGCAGACGTCACCTACGGCACCAACTCCGAGTTCGGTTTCGACTACCTGCGCGACAACATGGTCACCCGCCCCGAGCAGCGCGTGCAGCGCGGCCACCATTACGCCATCGTCGACGAGGTCGACTCCATCCTGATCGATGAGGCCAGAACGCCGCTCATCATCTCGGGTGCCGGCACCAAGTCCGCCAGCACCTACAAGGACTTCGCGCGTGCCGTGCGCGGCCTTGAGCGCGGCGAGGACGTGTCGCACGACATGCTCACCGCCACCGAGGACGTGGAGCCCACGGGCGACTATGTCATGGACGAGGCCAAGCACACCATTGCCGCCACCGAGCGCGGCCTTAAGAAGATCGAGCGCCGCCTGGGTATCGAGGACATCTATGCCGACCTTTCGGGCCAGCTGGTCAACCACCTGCAGCAGGCGCTGAAGGCCCAGTACATGTTCCATCGCGACAAGCAGTACGTGGTCACTAACGGCGAGGTCAAGATCGTCGACGAGTTCACCGGCCGCATCATGGAGGGCCGCCGCTATTCTGAGGGCCTGCACCAGGCCATCGAGGCCAAAGAGGGCGTGCTCGTACGCGAGGAGAACCAGACCCTGGCCACCATCACCCTGCAGAACTACTTCCGTCTGTATGACAAGCTTTCCGGTATGACCGGCACGGCACTTACCGAGGATGCCGAGTTCCGCGAGATCTACAAGCTGCCCGTCGAGGTCATCCCCTCCAACAAGCCCGTGCAGCGCGTGGACCACGAGGACCTGGTATATCGTACCATCCAGGCCAAGTACAACGCCGTTGCCGACGACGTCGAGCGACGTCACGCCAAGGGACAGCCGGTCCTGGTGGGCACCGTCTCCATCGAAAGCTCCGAGAAGCTGTCCGCTGCCCTTACCAAGCGCGGCATCGCGCACGAGGTTCTCAACGCCAAGCACCATGAACGCGAGGCCCACATCGTGGCCCAGGCCGGACGCTACGGCGCCGTGACCATCGCCACCAACATGGCCGGTCGTGGTACCGACATCCTGCTGGGCGGCAACCCCGACGAGTTGGTGCGCGAGCGCCTGGAGTACGAGGGCCTGACCATGGAGGACGTGACGCCCGAGCAGCTCGAGCAGTTTAACGCCGAGGCCAAGGAGACTTGCAAGGCCGAGCGCGAGCGCGTGCTTGCCGCCGGTGGCCTGACCGTTATCGGCACCGAGCGCCACGAGTCCCGCCGTATCGACAACCAGCTGCGCGGCCGCTCCGGCCGTCAGGGCGATCCGGGCGAGACCCAGTTCTACCTGTCGCTCGAGGACGACCTCATGCGCCTGTTCGGTGGCGACAAGATGGACCGCGTCTCCAAGATGATGGTCACGGCCGACATGGGCGACGACATGCCCATCCAGCACAAGATCATCTCCAAGGCCGTCGAGAGCGCCCAGCACAAGGTCGAGAGCATCAACTTCTCCATGCGTAAGAGCGTCCTTGAGTACGACGACGTCATGAACAAGCAGCGCCAGGTCATCTACGCCGAGCGCAATAAGATTCTGGACGGCAAGGACCTGACCGACCACATCACCGAGGTCATGCACGACACCGTGTACCGCTGTGTTCAGGAGTTCTGCACCAAGGACAGCCACGAGGGCGAGCGCGACCTGGAGGGCCTGCGCAAGTGGGTTGTGGAGCTCACCGGCCACATCGATACGCCGAAGTTCCCCGACGAGGATTATGAGGCCTTGGCTGCCGATGTCCTGGCTTACGTAGAGAAGTGCTACAACATGAAGGCCGAGCGCTTGGGCGAGGACCTGATGCGCGAGCTCAACACCCAGGTCATGCTGCGCGTCATCGATACCCGTTGGATGAACTACCTGCAGGAGATGGACTACCTCAAGACCGGCATCGGCCTGCGCGGCTTTGGCCAGCGCGACCCGCTGGTCGAGTACAAGACCGAGGCCTACGGCGCGTTCCAGATGCTCGTCGACACCATGTACGAGGATTATCTGCGTACGGTTCTGCGCATCGAGATTAAGGCTGCCCCGCGTGCCGTGGAGCACAAGGAGGAGCCCGCGCTCGAGGGCGCGCGCTTCTCCGGTCCTGCCGATGTCGATGGTGACAACGGCGACTCGGTGCTGCGCAAGCAGGCGCAGGTGCAGGCCCGCACGGCTGTCCAGGGTGGTCCGGCTGCCGTCAACAACGGTGGCAAGGTGACCACCTATCGCAAGTCCGAGAGCGACGATCCGTACGTCAACGTGGGCCGCAACGACCCGTGCCCCTGCGGTAGCGGCAAGAAGTTTAAGTACTGCCACGGCAGGAATCGTTAATGGCTGAGGCTTTAGAGGTAACGCCCGCCGAGCTGGACGCGTTTGCGGACCGGCTCGGTGAGGTCGAGTCGTATCTCCACCTGGACGAGAAGCGTACCCGCGTGACCGAGCTCGAGGCTAAAAGCGTGGCCCCCGGCTTTTGGGATGACGCCGACGCCGCCCGTGCCACCATGGAGGAGATCGCGCGCACCAAGGAAGATATCGCTGCCGTGGATACCGCGCGCGGCGAGCTTTCCGATGCCCGCGCCGCGTTGGAGCTTGCCGAGGAGATGGGGGGTGACCCCGACGCCGCCGCCCTTCGCGAGGAGGCTGCAGCCACGGCTGAGCGCCTGGCCCGTGCCATCGATGAGCTTGAGCTTTCGAGCTGGTTTACCGGTGAGTTCGATCACGGCGATGCCATTGTGACCATCAAGCCCGGACAGGGTGGTCTGGAGGCCCAGGACTGGACCTTCATGCTCTTTAAGATGTACATGAAGTACTGCCAGCGTCGCGGCTGGAAGGTCACCATCAACGACTGTCCCGCGGCCGAGGTCATCGGCATCGATCGCGCGACCTTTACCGTCGAGGGCAAGGACGCGTTCGGTATGCTGCGCGCCGAGGCCGGTGTGCATCGCCTGGTGCGCATTAGCCCCACCGACGACAAGAAGCGCCGCCAGACCACGTTTGCCGGCGTCGAGGTCATCCCCGTGCTGCCCGACGATATCGACATCGAGATCAGCCCCGACGATATCCGTGTGGACGTGTACCATGCGAGCGGCCCGGGCGGTCAGGGCGTCAACACCACCGACTCCGCCGTACGCGTGACGCATTTTCCCAGCGGCATTGTGGTCACCTGCCAAAACGAGCGCAGTCAGATTCAAAACAAGGCCGCGTGCATGCAAATCCTTAAGGCTCGCCTGTACGAGATTGAGCTCGAGAAGCGCGCTGAGGCGCTCGATGAGATTCGCGGACCCAAGACTACCATCGGTTTTGGCAACCAGATTCGCAGCTACGTGCTCTACCCGTACCAGATGGTCAAGGACCTGCGCTCGGGCGTGGAGACCAGCAACGTCGAGGCCGTTCTTGACGATGGTGACCTGGATCCGTTTGTGATCGGCTACCATCGTTGGGCAACCGGCAACGCCGATGCGGAAACGCCGAACGCATAAGTCGCCAGATGGCTTTGGTCGTGGCAAAACCCATCGGTTGGACGGGTTCGCATCCAGAATAAACGGTTGATTTCCGATCTCAGCCGAACACATTAGGCGGACAGGCCGTTCCCGCAGCTAGCCGAACGCCCCCGAGGCCCCATCCGGGCCCCGGGGGCGCCGTTTTCCCAGTTGAAGGAACGGTGGAGATGTGTTTCGATGGGTCCGGTGGCCATGCTCCGCCCTCCGCCCGGCACCTCTTCCCAGACTCAGCCGGACGGTCGGTCAGTCTATTCCGTTTTGCCTTCAGGCTAGGCCAGCGGGGCATCGCCCCTCTCTGCGCGCGCCCTCTCGATGAGTCCCGGCGTCAGGTCGAGCTCGGCCAGAGGCACATCCTCCACGCCGTAGGCGTCAAGCAGCGCCGCCGCATCGTCCCCGAGCATCGCCCTGAAGGCGCGCGCGGGCGTCGAGAAGCCGAGCGCGCCGCGGGGCTCGGAGTTCACGTGCGACATGGCCAGCGCCATGTCGGCCGGGGATAGCCGGTCGAACCTGAGCCCGGCGCCCTTGGGCAGCAGCTTCCTGATCTCGACGTGGTTGCGCTCGCAGGCGCCCTTCTGGTCGCTGCGGCGCGGGTCGCAGTAGAACAGCCTCGTCTCGCCGGGCCCCTCGCCGAGGAGCGCCGCGATCGCGCCCTCGTCGGAGAACTCGGCGCCGTTGTCGGTGAGCACGGCGCGGAAGACCCTGCCCATGCCGTCGGCGCCGAGGACCTCCCTGATATCGCCCAGGGCGTCCGCGACGCACCCGGCGGTCTTCTCCTCCAGCGGCAGCGCGAGCTGGAGCCTGCTGGGGCGGTGCAGCAGCGTGAGCAGGCAGGCGGAGTCCTCCCGCGCGCCCTCGACCGTGTCCATCTCCCAGGCCGCGGCGCACGCGTCCTCCCCGAGGGCGAGGAACGCGGCGTATGACCTGCGGGCGGAGTGGCGCGTGGCCGCCCGCCCGGCGGCGCGCTTCCTCGGCCTGTAGCCGACCTTGCGCCTGAGCTCCATGTTCGTCATGCCGTCGTAGCCCGCCGCGACCCAGCGGTAGATGGTCGAGGGAGACAGGTCCACCGGCCCGCCGTTGCGCGCCGCCATCTGCTCGGGCGACAGCCCCCGGCGCAGGCAGTCCCTTATCGCCTCCAGCCTGGCCGCCGCGGCCGGCTCGTCGGCGTCTATCCCGCGCCTGGACGAGACGAGGACCGAGTCGGCGCACAGCTGCGCGGCCCGGGCCTCGTAGAAGACGTGCGGGCGGCGCTTGCAGCCCATCGCGCGGTAGCGGCCGCACCCGTTGCAGCAGCGCGGCCACGCCGCCAGGCGCGGGCAGGCCGACGACAGGTCGGTGCCGGCGCCCACGCGCTCGCCGCGCCTGGGCTTCGGCGCCGTCACGAACCTGTGCGACGCCACCTCGGCGCTCACCGTCGAGGGCGACCTGCCCAGCTCCCTCGCGATCTCCCTGCACGAGGCCCCGCGCTCCAGCATCCTCTGGACCGTGTCCCGCTCGTGCCTCGTGAGCCTTCCGTAGGCCCTCGGGGCCGCTTTCGCGGAACCCTTCTTCCTCTTTCCGGACATGCCGTCCTCCGATCTTCCGGGGCCGGCCGGTCCGGCCCTCAGGGTATCGGGTTCCCACATTCATCCGTACATGTACGGATGAATGTGGGAGGTGTTCGGATGAAGTCGATAATCAAGGATCCAGAATAAACCCAGCACAGGGGTGGTTTTTGTCCGGCGAATCGCTAGAATCGAATAGAGTAAGAAGTTCAAAGCGCATCCGTTTGGGTGCGCTTTTTTGAGGGAGGTAGCATGGCATATCGTCTGGACATCAAGCGCATTCTTTCGATGAACTTCTTCCACGACCTGCCCCAGATTATGCTGGGGTGCGCCCTGGCAGCCGTCGCGACCGACCTGTTTTTGATCCCTAATGGCTTCGCTGCCGGCGGCGTTACAGGTCTTGCCACCATTATCCAGGCGGTCGGCGCCTCGCACGGCGTGTCTCTTCCCGTCGGCATCCAGACTATCGTGATGAACGCCTTGCTGCTGCTGGTGGTTATGCGCGCGGGCGGTATGTTCTATGTGGTGCAGACGGCGACGGGCTTTGTGCTGCTGGGCTTTTTCACCGACCTGTTTGCCCCGTTTGTGGCACCGCTGGCTCATGCCGACCTGATGCTGCCGGCCATGTGGGGCGGTATCGTTACGGGCATTGGCTACGGCATGGTGCTGCGTGCCGGCGCCAATACCGGTGGCTCTGACACCATCGGCCAGATTATCTCGCGCAATACGTCACTGCCGGTGGGCTCAACCGTTATGGCGATCGATGTTGCCGTGTGCGCCTTGTCGGCCCCGGTGTTCTCGATCGAAAACGCGCTGTACGCCGGCCTTTCGATGGTCATTAGCGGTTATGTGATCGATGCCGTGGTCGATGGCGGCAACAAGCGCCGTATGGTGCTCATCATCTCGGACAATTTCCCCGATATCGCGGCCGACATCATGTACGGCCTGGGCCGCGGCTGCACCAAGTTTAGGGCGACCGGCATGTATTCGGGCGCCGAGAAGCCGGTGATCATGGTGATTGTGAGCCGTCGTGAGCTCAACACCCTTAAGACCATCGTGCGCGAACGCGATCCGCACGCCATCGTGACCGTTGCCGATGTCACGGAAACCTTCGGCGAGGGCTTTAAGGACATCAGCGCGTAGGATTGAGCGGGACCGCATCCAAAAGACGTTCACATTGATAAACCGTTTCATCAGCGGTTCTGCCTGCTAAATTGTTCAAATAATGATAAAAACTCTGGTAAAGCCATCAGTTTCCAGCATAATGAATGACGTACGTGCATTGCGGCTGTGTTGGGACTACCTTTCCGTGCCGTGCGCATTTTGTCTAATGAGGATGAAAGGAAGGCACAATGAGCGACGAAGAGCTCAAAAAGGTTGCCAACGAGGTAAGGAAGGGCATCGTCACCGGCGTGCACGCTGCCAAGTCCGGCCATCCGGGCGGTTCGCTCGGCGCTGCCGACATCATGACCTATCTGTACTTTGAGGAAATGAACGTCGACCCGTCCGACCCCCGCAAGGCCGACCGCGACCGCTTCGTGCTTTCCAAGGGCCATTGCGCTCCGGGCCTGTACGCCGTGCTCGCCGAGCGCGGATTCTTCCCCAAGGAGGATCTCGAGACGCTGCGCCACATCGGCAGTCACCTGCAGGGCCATCCCAACATGAACGACACTCCGGGCGTCGATATGTCCACCGGCTCGCTGGGCCAGGGCATCTCCGCCGCCGTGGGCATGGCGGTTGCCGCCAAGCACTGGGGCGACGACTATCGCACCTACGCCCTGCTGGGCGACGGCGAGAGCGAGGAGGGCCAGGTCTGGGAGGCAGCCATGTTTGCCGGCAACCAGCAGCTCGACAACCTCTGCGTGATCGTCGACCATAACGGCCTGCAGATCGACGGCCCCGTCGAGGAGGTCAACGACCCCATGCCGCTCGCCGACAAGTTCCGCGCCTTCAAGTTCCATGTGGTGGAGCTCGCCGACGGCAACGACTTCGACCAGATCCGCGCCGCCTTTGCCGAGGCCCGCGCCACCAAGGGTCAGCCAACCGCCATTATCGCCGAGACCACGAAGGGCAAGGGCGTCTCCTTTATGGAGAACCAGGTGGGTTGGCACGGTAAGGCCCCCAACGATGAACAGTTTGAGCAGGCCATGGCAGAGCTCACGGCCGCCGGAGAGGAGCTCTAGGATGGCAGACGTCAAGAAAATCGCCACGCGTGTAAGCTACGGCGAGGCCCTCGTCGAGCTCGCCAACGAGCACGATGACTTTGTGGTCCTCGACGCCGACCTGGCCGCCGCCACGCAGACCGGTAAGTTTAAGGCCGCTTGCCCCGACCGCTTCTTCGATGTGGGCATCGCCGAGAGCAACCTGATGGGTGTTGCCGCCGGTATCGCGACCACCGGCCGCGTCGCCTTCGCGAGCAGCTTTGCCATGTTTGCCGCCGGCCGCGCCTTTGAGCAGGTTCGTAACTCCATCGGCTATCCGCACCTTAACGTTAAGATCGGTGCCACGCACGCCGGCATCTCGGTGGGCGAGGATGGTGCCACGCACCAGTGCTGCGAGGATATCGCCCTCATGCGCGTCATCCCCGGCATGACCGTTATCGTTCCCGCCGACGATGTGGAGGCCCGTGCCGTGACGCGCGCCGCCTACGAGTGCGATGGCCCCGTGTACATGCGCTTCGCCCGTTTGGCCTCGCCGGTTATCAACGACCCCGAGACCTACAAGTTCGAGTTGGGCAAGGGCATTGTCATGCGCGAGGGAGCCGATGTGACCATCATTGCCTGCGGCCTGATGGTCGGTGAGGCTCTCGAGGCCGCCGAGCAGCTTGCTGCCGAGGGCATCGACGCCGAGGTCATCAACATGCACACCATCAAGCCCATCGATGCCGACCTGATCGTCAAGAGCGCCACCAAGACCGGCCACGTCGTGACCGTCGAGGAGCACTCCGTGATCGGTGGCCTGGGCAGCGCCGTTGCCGACGTCCTGTGCGAGCAGTGCCCGACGCCGCTCAAGAAGATTGGCGTCAACGACACCTTCGGCGAGTCCGGCCCGGGCGCCGAGCTCCTGCACAAGTACGGCCTGGACGCCGCCAACATCGTGGCAACCACCAAGGAGTTCTTGGCATAAGGCAAGGCGGATCTCAAGGACTGCTTCGCCAGAACTATAAAACTGTTTCGCCAGTACTATGGAAACCCGGCAGGGGCGCTCTCTTGGAGAGCGCCCCTGTTTCAGTTGCGGTGAAATAAGGACTGATTAGACCTTTTAACTGGTAAAACAGTCCCTATTTCACCGCAACTTATGAAGACGCCCCTCAAGCACGGTCCCATCAGGGAAAAGGGCATATATCGACAAAGCGCAATTCAGACCCTTCCAACTTTGTATATGCAGCACCCCAAGTAAAACGCGGCGACCCCTTAGTTACCGCAGGCCGGACACAGGGCTACTCTCCAAATCTTTCCGCAGGACGGAGGAGCCCCCGCAGCGCGAAGCACGCAGCGGGGGCTCCGACATGTCCGAGGACGATTTGGAGAGTAACCCTGTGCCCGGCCGACGGGATGGTTGATTTCCGATCTCAGCCGAACACATTAGGCGGACAGGCCGTTCCCGCAGCTAGCCGAACGCCCCCGAGGCCCCATCCGGGCCCCGGGGGCGCCGTTTTCCCAGTTGAAGGAACGGTGGAGATGTGTTTCGATGGGTCCGGTGGCCATGCTCCGCCCTCCGCCCGGCACCTCTTCCCAGACTCAGCCGGACGGTCGGTCAGTCTATTCCGTTTTGCCTTCAGGCTAGGCCAGCGGGGCATCGCCCCTCTCTGCGCGCGCCCTCTCGATGAGTCCCGGCGTCAGGTCGAGCTCGGCCAGAGGCACATCCTCCACGCCGTAGGCGTCAAGCAGCGCCGCCGCATCGTCCCCGAGCATCGCCCTGAAGGCGCGCGCGGGCGTCGAGAAGCCGAGCGCGCCGCGGGGCTCGGAGTTCACGTGCGACATGGCCAGCGCCATGTCGGCCGGGGATAGCCGGTCGAACCTGAGCCCGGCGCCCTTGGGCAGCAGCTTCCTGATCTCGACGTGGTTGCGCTCGCAGGCGCCCTTCTGGTCGCTGCGGCGCGGGTCGCAGTAGAACAGCCTCGTCTCGCCGGGCCCCTCGCCGAGGAGCGCCGCGATCGCGCCCTCGTCGGAGAACTCGGCGCCGTTGTCGGTGAGCACGGCGCGGAAGACCCTGCCCATGCCGTCGGCGCCGAGGACCTCCCTGATATCGCCCAGGGCGTCCGCGACGCACCCGGCGGTCTTCTCCTCCAGCGGCAGCGCGAGCTGGAGCCTGCTGGGGCGGTGCAGCAGCGTGAGCAGGCAGGCGGAGTCCTCCCGCGCGCCCTCGACCGTGTCCATCTCCCAGGCCGCGGCGCACGCGTCCTCCCCGAGGGCGAGGAACGCGGCGTATGACCTGCGGGCGGAGTGGCGCGTGGCCGCCCGCCCGGCGGCGCGCTTCCTCGGCCTGTAGCCGACCTTGCGCCTGAGCTCCATGTTCGTCATGCCGTCGTAGCCCGCCGCGACCCAGCGGTAGATGGTCGAGGGAGACAGGTCCACCGGCCCGCCGTTGCGCGCCGCCATCTGCTCGGGCGACAGCCCCCGGCGCAGGCAGTCCCTTATCGCCTCCAGCCTGGCCGCCGCGGCCGGCTCGTCGGCGTCTATCCCGCGCCTGGACGAGACGAGGACCGAGTCGGCGCACAGCTGCGCGGCCCGGGCCTCGTAGAAGACGTGCGGGCGGCGCTTGCAGCCCATCGCGCGGTAGCGGCCGCACCCGTTGCAGCAGCGCGGCCACGCCGCCAGGCGCGGGCAGGCCGACGACAGGTCGGTGCCGGCGCCCACGCGCTCGCCGCGCCTGGGCTTCGGCGCCGTCACGAACCTGTGCGACGCCACCTCGGCGCTCACCGTCGAGGGCGACCTGCCCAGCTCCCTCGCGATCTCCCTGCACGAGGCCCCGCGCTCCAGCATCCTCTGGACCGTGTCCCGCTCGTGCCTCGTGAGCCTTCCGTAGGCCCTCGGGGCCGCTTTCGCGGAACCCTTCTTCCTCTTTCCGGACATGCCGTCCTCCGATCTTCCGGGGCCGGCCGGTCCGGCCCTCAGGGTATCGGGTTCCCACATTCATCCGTACATGTACGGATGAATGTGGGAGGTGTTCGGATGAAGTCGATAATCAAGGCGGCCGACGGGATCCCTAAGCACGCCATGCTTCTTATGTGCAGCAAAGCTAATGCTGCTAAAATACAAAGCGCTCATGTAGTTTAAACGCACGACGATAAGGAGCACCAGTGGG
This sequence comes from Collinsella sp., assembly GCA_046979165.1. Taxonomy (GTDB): domain Bacteria; phylum Actinomycetota; class Coriobacteriia; order Coriobacteriales; family Coriobacteriaceae; genus Collinsella. The sequence continues at coordinate 961,264 of JBKWJT010000001.1, read as the reverse complement.
TAACCACTTCCGTACCTCCGGTGCGGGCGATGATGCCCCCAAGACGCAGGCAGGCGTCCAGGGCAGTCGTTTCGCCACTCCGGATTCAGAGGGCCAGCCTGTTGCTCAGGCCCCCGCTCAGCCGGCAGATCAGGCACAGCCGGCATCCGATCCCTTTGCCTACAATCCAACCAGCGATGTCGCGCTTTCCGGCACGGCGGGTTTTGAGCCCGTTCAGGCCGTGACCGCTCGCGTGGAGCAGCCTCAGGCTGGTGCCGCCACGCCGCAGCCTACCATGGCCGGCATTCCCGACCCCATGGCCCCTGCGACGCCGGCTCCTCAGCCTGCGCAGTCCGGTCTCTTTGCCGCTATTCCCGACCCCACGCAGCCTGCTGCCCCGGTGGTCGAGAGCGATCAGGCGGCCGAGGTCGCAAGCCTCGATAACGCGCTCAACAACCCCGATTTTACGTCGGTGTTTGCGCCCATCGATCCGCAGGCCAGCCGCAAGAAGATGGCCAAGCAGGCCGGTGTCGAGCCCGTTATCCTTATGGAGCATGTCACCAAGATCTATCCGGCACAGCCCAACAAGCCTGCACTCGACGACATCAACATCGAGATCTATCCGGGCGAGTTCGTCTTCCTGGTCGGTCACTCCGGTTCGGGTAAGACCACGCTGCTGTCGACGCTCAACCGCGACGTCAAGCCGACGAGTGGCCGCATCCTGGTTGCCGGTCAGGACCTCATGAAGATCAAGAACCGCAAGGTTCCGTTCCTGCGCCGCCAGATTGGCGCCGTGTTCCAGGACTTTAAGCTTCTGCCGCAAAAGACCGCCTACGAAAACGTGGCGTTTGCCCTGCAGTGCATCGGCAAGCCCAAGGGCGTCATTCGCAGCCAGGTGCCCGAGGTGCTGCGTCTGGTCGGTTTGGCCGATCAGATGGACTCGCTGCCCGACCAGCTTTCCGGTGGCGAGCAGCAGCGCGTTGCCGTCGCCCGCGCTATGGTCAACCGTCCGCCGCTGCTGATTTGCGACGAGCCCACGGGTAACCTCGACCCGGCGATCTCGCTGGGCATCATGAAGCTGCTCGAGCGTATTAACCGCACCGGCACCACCGTGATCGTCGCCACGCACGACCGCGAGATGGTCGATAGCATGCACCGTCGCGTGATCGCCCTCGAGGGCGGCCACGTTATCCGCGACCAGGAGAGGGGAGGTTACGGCAACTATGGCACCAACTAACGTGGGCTACTCCTTCAAAGAGGCAATCAGCCACTTCTTCCGTAACTGGACTACCTCGCTCGGCGCCGTCATCACGATCTTCCTTTCGCTGTTTATCATCGGCCTGTTCATCATGGGCTCCGCGATGCTGAACTCCGTGATCGGCACCGTCGAGGATCAGGTTGTCATCAACGCGTTCATTAGCGATGACGCCGATCAGGCCGATGTTCAGGCTTTTGAGGCCGAGCTTAAGACATGGAATAACGTCAAGTCCGTGACCTATAAGGACAAGGACGACGCGCTGGCCGAGTATACGAGCAAGATGTCGGGCAACGCCGACGCCACCATGAGCGCACTCGATGGCCAGAACCCGCTGCCGGCTTCGTTTGCAATTGAGATGGACGATCCGTCCAAGGTCGAGAGCACGGCCAAAAAGCTCAAGAAGGATGCCGATTTCCAGAAGATCGCGGATGACGGCGACGTCAACGCGAGCGTGCTGTACGGCCAGGAGGAAGTGAGCCGCCTGTTCCAGGTGACCAACTATATCCGCATCGCCGCCGTGGTGCTCGTTGGCCTTCTGACCTTTATCGCTTTCATCTTCATCAACAACACGATTCGCCTATCCATCACGGCGCGTCGTCGTGAGATTGCGATTATGCGTCTGGTCGGCGCCAGCAACGGCTTCATTCGCGGCCCGTTTATCACCGAGGGCGTACTGCAGGCCATTTTGGGCTCGCTGCTTTCCATCGGCGTTCTGGAGCTGCTGCGCAATCTGATGATTCCGCGTCTGCAGGAGAGCATCGGCTGGATGTCGTTTGCCCTGCCGATGCAGTACTACCTGGTGACCTATGCTGCGCTGATTCTGGTCGGCGTGATTATCGGCCTCTTTGGTTCTGCCATCGCCATGCGTCGCTACCTGCGCGTGTAGGCATGCCTGGAATTCATCCCTTCCAACGGGTCGTCTCTTATGGGGCGGCCCGTTTTTTGTCCCCTAGGGATCATTTGGGTAGACTCTTGGGATGTAAACGGCAATCGATAGTTAGGAGGCGCCATGGGGCGCAATAACAAGCATAAGCGTGGAGCTCGCAATAAGCGCGGGCCGGTACGCAGCGAACGTCGTCCGAGCCTGACCGGGCGCGTGCAGCTCCATGAGCACAGTGCCTACGTTGTAACCGAAAACGGCGACTACAAGGTCATGGGTCGCGGCAAGCGTGAGATCATGGACGGCGATACCGTTGCTGTGAGCATTAAGAATAGCCCGCACGGTGAGCGGCGCGCCGTGATCGAAGGCGTGGTTGAGCGCGCAGCCATAAGCGTGGTGGGTACGTACCAGATCGCCGGTCCGCTCGGTGTGATTGAGCCGCTCGATTCGCGCCTGAAGGCCGACTTCTTCATTCTGCCCGAGGATACCTCGGCGGGTCGTCTGGGTGTCCACCCGGGTGATGCCGTTGTCGCGCGCATTTTGACCTACCCGACGCGCCTGGAATCGGGCACTGTGACGATCGAACGCCGCATTGGCGGAGATGACGCGCCCGATTTGGGCGTTCAATATGTGATGGCTCGCTACGGCTATACCGATAGCTATCCCGAGGCCGCGCTAGACGAGGCCGAGGGGCTTTCGCTCGATGTGTCCGCGGCGCTTAAGGACCCGCTCCGCCGCGATCTGCGCGACCGCTTTGTCATCACGATCGACCCGGTCGACGCGCGCGACTTTGACGATGCCATTTCGCTGGAGCGCACGCCCGAGGGTGGCTATAAGCTGGGTGTGCATATCGCCGACGTTTCACACTATGTGGCTTGGGACGGGCATATCGATCTTGAGGCTCGCCATCGCACGACATCGGTGTATCTGGCCGATCGCGTGCTTCCCATGCTGCCCGAACGCCTGTCCTGTGACCTGTGCTCGCTTCGCCCTGACGAGGACCGTCTTGCGTTTACCGTCGATATCGAGCTCGATGCGCAGGGTCGCGTGCGGCATTACGATCCGTACCCCAGCGTGATTCGCTCGCGTGTGCGTATGGACTATGACGGCGCCGAGGCGCTGCTGGTGCGTGCCGGCGCGGTTGAGTATTCGGTGCTGGAGGGTGCGGCCGAGGATGTTGCGGCTGCTGAGACCTCGCGCGAGGAAGCGCTTGAGCGCGGTCTTGCATGCGAGGAGACCGCCCGCGGCTACAACATCGACCTCGGCGATTTCCTTGTCGCCGCCAACGAACTCGCCGAACTTCGCCGTCGTATTCGTCGCGCCCGCGGCTCAGTCGATTTTGACACGGCCGAGATTCGCGCTCTATTGGATGAGGACGGAGTGCCCGTGCAGATTGTGGCGCGCGAGCGTTCGTGTGCCACGTCGCTTATCGAGGAAGCCATGCTGCTCGCCAACGAGTGCGTTGCAGAGTGGCTGGCGGACCGTGATATCGAGGCCTGCTATCGCGTGCATGAGGATCCGAGCCCCGATAGCCTGCACGGTGCCGCCGTTGCGCTGGCGCAGCTAGGCATCATCGACGATCGCCGTGCTGCCGGTATTGCCCTGGGGAGTCCCGATGAGCTGCAGGCTGCAGTCGATGCTGCCGCCGGTACGGCCAACGCACCGCTCGTCAACACGCTGCTTCTGCGCAGCATGCAGCGCGCGCTGTACAAGCCGCGCAACGAGGGCCACTTTGCGCTCGCCGCGCCGTGCTACTGCCACTTTACGAGTCCCATCCGTCGCTGCCCCGATCTGGTGGTGCACCGCGTACTCAAGCTGCAGTTGGCCTATGAGCAGCTCGGCGGCAAGGACGCCTTGGTCCGTACGTCGCGGCTGATCGGCAAGGGGCGCGAGTCGCTGCCGCGCATTCTGCCGCAGATCTGCCGCGCATGCAGCGATGCCGAGCGCGCGGCAGATGCCGCCAGCCATGCGACGCAAAAGATCAAGATTGCCCAGTACTATGAGGACCGTCTGGGCGAGCGCTATGCCGGAACCGTCTCGTGGGTTAGCAGCATGGGCCTCTTTGTGCGCTTGGACCTAACACAGGTCGAGGGCCTGGTTTCGATCAAGAGCCTGGGCAACGAGTGGTTCGAGTTCGACGAGGACGCGCTTACGCTGACGGGCGCCGACACGGGGACTCGTTACGAGCTGGGCCAGCGCGTGATTATCGAGGTCTCGCGCGTCAATACCACGCGTGGGCACTTGGACTTTAAGCTTATCCATTAGCCAAATCCCGACTCATGGTGGGGGTGTTCCTATAGTTTTGTCAACTGGGAAATGCTGCCCGCGCGACTGAATCGCGGCATGCTGACGCCAGGCCATTCGGCCGGTGGGCTCCAATCTGTTCGGTGCGCTTCGGCTAGGCGGCGTAAGGCACCCTGTCCCGCATGACCGCGTAGATGACCTTCAGCCTCTTTCGCGCCAGCGCCTTGAGCGCCTTGCCGTGCGACATGCCCCGCTCCCGGCACCTGGTGTAGTAGTCGCCCCATCTCCCCTCTGTCCGGGTAAGGCAGTTACATGAGAATATGAGCAGGTTCTTCAGCCTCTTGTTGCCTTGGCGCGATGCCGTCACCGAGGAGATCGAGGTTCCCGACTGGCGGTTGCGCGGCGCCAGGCCGCAGTACGACGCGAGCCTGTCGTGACTGGGGAAGTCTTCGATGTCGATGGAGATCGCAAGCTCGGAAGCGGTTTTGGGCCCGATACCCGGCACCGTCAGGAGGCATCGGTAGGTATCGTCGCCCTCGAGCAGGGCGGAGATCTCCGCCGTGATCGCCTCGATCTCCGCCGAGTTCTCGGATATCCTGCGCGCGAGCAGCTTCACCGCCCGGTCCTCGGCGGCGACGACCGACGCATCCGGCCTTGTCGAGGAGGCTGTCGAGCGGACGAGGGCCTCGATCTTGCCGCGCGCCGCCCCGCGCGTGAGCGCCGCCGCCCTGCGGGGCCCGGCGTCGGCCACCGACCAGGCCCCGCCGAGGGATGCCATGAGCCTCAGCTGGGGCCCGTCGGACAGGTCGACCAGAGCCTCGAAGGCGGGGCACGATTCCAGCAGGATGCTGCGCAGCCGGTTCTTGTTCCTAGTGTTCTCGCAGGTCAGGAAGTTCCTCTGGGCGGCCAGCGCCCTCGCCGCCGCGATCGTCGGGCCTGGGTCTCCGACCGGCAGGAGCGCGTCGGGGATGCCAAGCGCCGTCTTCGCGATGACCATCGCGTCTCGCTCGTCGGTCTTGGCGTCGCCGGCGAAGAGCCTGGCGGCCCCGTGCGCCGCGAGTCCCGGCAGGTACGCCGCCGACATCCCGGCCGCCCTGGCGCGGGCGAGCGCGAGGGCGCCTATGTTGCGCGACTGGTCGACGACCACGAGCGCGTCGGGGAAGCGGCCGAACAGCGAGTCCAGGTCTCCCTCCCTGTTCGCGACGGGGGCGCTCAGCAGCACTTCGCCGTCTCGGGTCGCGACACATGCCCAGTGGGACGATTTCCCGACATCGAGCCCGATGACGGCTTCCGGCATTCTAGTTGGTGCCACGGTGGTATCCTCCAATCGGTAGGCCGATCGGAACCCCTCCCCGCGACACCCACATTACCTGGCCGTGGCGCTTGCGCCCGGCAGTTTCCTATCAGTCGTCCGGAGCGGCGAGCGCCCCCGGTGGCAACACCCCCCGGGCCCTCTACGGGGCAGGGGCAGACGGCCATCCGGAGGCGCCCGATCGGCGGCCCCTCGGGGCTTGCCCGTATCGTAGGCAATGCGCCGAATGCTCGCCATCGAATTTTATCGATAGCCTATTTCAGACTGTAATGGGCGGAGGGCGGCCTTTCGGGACCGCCCTTCGCATTTGGATCGTGACTACCTTGCCGTCTGCTCGGCTGCCCGCTTACCTGCTATTTGAGAGGTAAAACCTACCAAAATAAACCTGTCCCTTTTTGGCAGGTATACAAGAAAGCGGGGATGAGATGGCGACGGTGTACGGTTATGCGCGGGTGAGTTCGCGCGATCAGAATCTGAATCGGCAGCTGGATGCGCTGGGCGCCTATGGCGTGGGTTCAGCGAATATTTATGCCGACCATGCGAGCGGCAAGGACTTCGATCGACCGCATTATCGCGAGCTGCTACACGTCCTGGGAGACGGGGACGTGCTGGTGGTGCTTTCTATCGACCGACTTGGTCGTAATTACTCCGAGATTCTTGAGGAATGGCGACGCATTACCAAGGAGCTCGGGGTTGCCATTGTGGTGTTGGACATGCCATTGCTTGACACGCGCTTCAGGGCCAGCGGCGCGCCGGATGTGACCAACACCCTGATTGCCGATATTGTGCTGCAACTGCTGAGCTACGTGGCGCAGGTGGAGCGCGAGAATATCCATCGGCGCCAGGCGGAGGGAATTGCAGCGGCGCGGGCGCGAGGGGTCCGTTTCGGTCGACCTCGCAAGCCGTGTCCTCCTCAGTTTGAGCTGGTGCGCGATAGCTATGAGGCGGGCGATATTACCCGCAGCCAGGCAGCAAAGTGCCTGGGCGTGTGCGTGGGGACGTTCGATCGCTGGATGCGCGAGGCGGGGTAGGGGTTTGCGTCGCTTTGTCGCTTCCTGTTGCGATTCAAATTTTGATACGGTGACGATGCCATTTGGGGCTACACTCGCTGATATTCAAAAAAGGAGGTTGGCCCTTGGCGCACATGAAGATAATAATCGGGTGGACCGCGATCGCTCTGTTCGCCGCAACGCTGGTGGGCATCTGGGTGCTGACGGAGCAAAATGCGGTGGAGACGTCGTTGCTGAGCGAGTCCACCGCGCGTGTGGTGGAGGGTCAGGCTACGGGCGTTCAGGCTGCCGATGCCACGGGTGAAGCCCAGACGGAGAACGGAATGACCGGGGGCACCGATTCGGCTGCCTCGAATATCCGGTCTGGCCGACTTGCTTCCATTCGCATGTGGGTGGGCACGAACGTCCGTCGCGTTGCCCATACCGTAGAGTTTTTCTTCGTCGGATTGTTCGCCTCGGTGGTCGTGGTTTGCTTTTCCAGGCGTCCGTGGAGCGTATACTCCCGTTGCGTGCCCGTATTGCTCTTTTGCGCCGCCTGCTCCGTTGGCGATCAGGTACATAAGATCTTTGTTCCCGGCAGGCATTTCGACGTTATCGATTTAGGATTCGATGCTGCGGGCTATGTCACCGCCATGCTGTTGGTATTGCTGGCAGCGGCGTTGGTGCGCCATGCGACTCGGCCGATCGGCGCCCATGCGAGGCGCTAGCCTTAAGACGAGACATCGCGACTGCCTATGCTTCGACATTGACTACAATAACGGCTGCAATCGCGAGTGGTCGTCGATGTGCAGTTTTCCAGACACCTGTTTTCTCTAAGAAAGGAAATCCCATGGCGGTATTGTTTGTTGAATATCCCAAGTGCTCGACCTGTAAGAAGGCCAAGGCATGGCTGGACGAACATGGGGTAGAGTATATCGATCGCGATATCGTTTTGGACAATCCCACGGCTGATGAGCTTGCGACCTGGATTGCTCGTTCGGGGCTGCCGGTGCGGCGCTTCTTTAATTCGTCGGGCATGAAATATCGAGAGCTGGGCCTGAAGGCGCGTCTGGATGCGGGCATGACGGATCGGGAATGCTACGAGCTGCTGGCGACCGACGGCATGCTGGTCAAGCGTCCGCTGCTGGTGGGCGACGACTTTGCGATTCCTGGGTTTAAGGAAGCGACCTGGACCGAGGTGCTGCTGTAGTGGTTGCGGAAAGTGCGTCCCGTTTTGAGCTCGGATTCCGGGACGCAGTTTCCGGTTGAAGGGGCTAGCGGAAATCGTATCCCAGTTTGAGCGCGAAATCTGGGATACGGTTTCCGTTTGGGGCCTCTAGGGGAAAGCGCGTCCCGTTCTGGACGTAAATTCCGGGATGAGCTTTCCGGTTGGCGGGCATGCGCACTATCCCGGCTGGCGGGCATATGCGCTAATCCTCAAGCCGCGCCCATTCGTGCGGATCGTAGACCTTTACGTGCTTGTTGGGCTTGCCGCTCCAGTACTCCTCGTCCATAAAGGGCAGATATGCCTGAACGCCGGGGCAGATAAAGGGAATCCGCTGCTGTTGCAGTCGCTCGCGCTGGCGCTGCTCCAGGTGCGCCTCGGATATGACGGTCGGCATACCGGACAACTCGACGAGGCTTGCCTGGATTCGCTTAAGGTCGGGGAGTCCCGCGTGCCATGACATCCGCATGATCAAAAAGGATGCACGGCGGTATTTTGCCTGCATCACCGTGATGGCGGGGCGCAGTGTGGGATGGATTTTGTCCCGTTCGGGCCAAAGGTCAGCAGTGATCTCGAGGCCCAGGGTCTCCCATAGGTAATCAAGCTCTTCGTCCATGGCGCCTCGATATCCGTGCAATGATGACGGTTCGATTGTGCCATCAGCCGTGAGTGCTGCATTGTTGTAATCTACCAGCGGTAGATGTGGGATGTTTTACGGGCTTTGACGCCGTAGGTGTCGCTGGTGCTTCACAGGTCCTTCACGTGTTGGCCGTATTTGACTGAATTTCAAAAAAGTCAAAATTGGGGCTTGCGTCATGGCGAGACTTCCCGTATATTTCTTTCTTGCGCAAAGGCACAGCCGAGCGCAGCGATGCAGTCATTGGGATGTCGTCTAATGGCAGGACAGCGGATTCTGGTTCCGTCAATGGGGGTTCGACTCCCTCCATCCCAGCCATTGCATTTGCTACATATGGCCCGTTCGTCTAGCGGTTTAGGACGCCGCCCTCTCAAGGCGGAGATCACCAGTTCGAATCTGGTACGGGCTACCCACAAATGAATGCCCGGGCCTCGTAAGAGACCCGGGTTTTGTGTATCGACCGTATATGCGGCGCCTGCCGTGTTTCGCTCAGATCGAGGAGTAGCCATGGATCTGCCCATCAGCTTGCAAGACATCACGTATGCCGAGAACTATCTGGCGCAGGGCGACCTGGCTACGGCGACACCGCTGCTGGAGCGCCTGGTGGAGCTCGCCGAGGAGTATATCGACGCCGAGTGCAAGACGGAGGAGAAGCGCCAATACTTTAGCTTCGATAGCAAGTTTGAGCGCTTGGCCTATCGCCGCGTGGAGAAGGATCCGCGCGAGCTCGTGCAGGTCGAGGTGCCGTTTGACCGCCTGTACTCTGACATGGCGTTTGCCTACATTCGCCAGCAGGATTATGTGAGCGCTCGTAATGCCCTGATGCAGGCCGTGCGTTGGGACCCCATGAACTGCAACTATCGCTTGGACTTGGCCGAGCTGTTCCGCGCACTCGAGGACAAGCAAGAATGGGCATCGCTCTCGTTCTCGGTGCTGGAGCGTGCAAGCGATGGCAAGTGCGCCGCCCGCGCCTATTCCAACCTGGGCCAGTACTTCTTGGAGCCCGAGACCGAGAATGTCTCGGCCGCCGTGGGTTGCGCGCGTCTGGCACTGCGCTTAGCGCCCAACGATGCACACACGACGCGCCTGCTCAACAAGATTCATACCACCTATCCGGATGCCGCCGAGGAGAGCGACGAGCACGTGATGGGTGAATTGGCCCTGCAAGGCGTGCCGACCTCGCCTTCGGCCGAGATTGCCATCTGCCTGATTATGTGCGCGACAGATGCTGCAAGCGACGGCGACAAGCAGGAGGCCACGCGCCTGACGGTGCGTGCTCGCGACTTGGTGGGCGAGGAGGCCTGCGCGGCGATTATCAAACTGGTGCGCGAGAGCGACGCTGAGCTCAATGCTGAGCGCAAGGCAAAGCGCCACGCCGCGGGCTCAAACGCCGATGGAGCCAAGGAGGCCGGCGATGCCCAGTAAGCGCGAGCGTAAGCTCATCTCCAAGAATCGCTCGGCACACCACGAGTATTTTATCGATGAGACCTTTGAGTGCGGCATTGAGCTGAGCGGTACCGAGGTCAAGTCGATTCGCGAGCGCGCGTGCCAGATCACCGACACCTTTGCACTGATTCGTGGCGGCGAGTGCTGGCTCGTGGGCCTGCATATTCACCCTTATAGCCATGGTGGCGTGTGGAATCGCGACCCTGATCGCCGCCGTCGTCTGCTGTTGCACCGCAAGGAGATTGACTTTCTCGACGGTAAGCTACGTAATCGCGGCTATGCACTGGTGCCGCTGGAACTCTACTTTAATACTGACGGCCGCGTAAAGCTGCTGCTGGGCCTAGGCCGCGGCAAAAAGCTTTACGACAAGCGCGAGGATATGGCCAAGCGCGATGTCCAGCGCGAGATTGACCGCGCCCTCAAGGAGCGTAACCGCTAGACGCTCTGTACAAGTTGCGGTGGAATAGTTCCTGTTTGAGGCCAAATACCCGACAAGCAGGAACTATTTCACCGCAACTTGGTGGAGGGACTTGGCTGACCTGCAATCTTGGCACATATGTGTATGGGGCGGCGTCCGTTATGGGCGCCGCCTTTTTTGTGGGTACATACATCCATAAGGTACCAACCCGGGTTAGGGGAGTGATCGTTATGGACAAAACTGCGTTCTTTACCATGCCGAGTGGTCTGTACGTGGTGAGCGCTGCGGCAGACGGGCTGCGCGCCGGCTGCGTCATCAATACGGCGGTGCAGGTGACGTCCATGCCGCCGCGCATTTCGGTTGCTGTGAACAAGGACAACGTCACCTCGGGCGTCATCGCATCGGCCAAAGCGTTTGCACTGACTGTAATCGACCAGACGGCCGATATGCCCTACATCGGCAACTTTGGGTTCCGCACCAGCAGCGATTATGACAAGTTTGCCAAATACGAGACCCGCGAGACGGCACTGGGCATGCCCTATGTGCCCGAGCACGCGGCGGCCCTGTTTAGCTGCCGTTTGATCGACACTGTGGATGTGGGCACGCATCTGCTGTTTATCGGCGAGGTCGAGGATGCCGAGCGCCTGAGCGACGAGACACCGCTCACCTACGACTACTACCACAAGGTTCTGAAGGGCAAGACGCCTCCGAAGGCCTCGTCCTATCAAGGCTAGAATTGTTGTAAAATCACTTGCATTATTTTATTGAGAACATATACTAATAAGCGAAGTACATCACCAGTCGCGTTCGAGAGGAGAACATCATGGCTGAGGAGAAGAAGACGTATAAGTTTGTGTGCGTCGTTTGCGGTTACGAGGTTGAGGTCGATACGCCCGAGCTGCCCGAGGATTATGTGTGCCCGGTGTGCGGCGTCGGTCCCGATCAGTTTGAGCTCGTCGAGGAGTAGCTCGCAGGCACACGGCGAAAGCCGAACATAGCTCTGTCCAAGGGCTCCGGTCGGTCATCCCGGCCGGGGCCCTTTTCCTCCGTCCCCAAGGGATCACGGCTGCTGTTAGCCGATCCTGTCCGTCGTGAGTCCGGCCGACCGTTTGTCTCAATCTGTAACATCTAGCAGTGGAAACGGGGTCTACGTGTTACAGATTGAGACAAACGGAGCTGTCCCTCGGAAAGATCTCAATCTGTAACAGATAAACATCAAAAGCGGGTCTAGATGTTACAGATCGAGACGTTTGCCTGGGTGGGCGCCCCGTCCCATCACATCCCCGTTAGCAGCACGATGTCGAGAGCCGTCACGATGGCACCGATCCCTACGAGCAACGCGTTGAGCGGGCGCGAGTTGGCGTATTTGCCCATGACACGGCGTGAACTGGTGAGTCGTATGAGCACAAAGACCGTAATCGGCAGCTGAAGCGACAGCAGCGCCTGACTCCAGATGAGACCTTCAAGAGGATTCGGGACGACTAGGCACGCCGCCACTGCGCCTACGAAGCAGGCCGCAACGCCGATCGATGAGTGTCGGTCGTGGATGTCGTATTCCTCGTCGAACATGCCCGCGGTGATGGTTCCCGCCGCCATGCCCGCTGTCACGCTGCTCGATAGTCCCGCGAACAGCAGCGCTACCGCAAAGATGGTCGAGCTCGCCGGGCCTAAGATGGGGGAGAGCGTGGCCGCTGCGACGGCGAGGTCGTCTACGACCATACCGTGCGCAAAGAAGGTCGTTGCGGCCAGGATGACCATGGCCGAGTTGATTGCCCAGCCCACGCCCATCGAAAAGAGCGTGTCGAAGAGCTCGTAGCGCAGGCGTTCTTCGATAACTTGCTCGCCTTGGCCTTCGAAGTGCATGGATTGGATGACCTCGGAGTGCAGAAAAAGGTTGTGGGGCATAACGACCGCACCCAGGACACTCACGATAATCGCGGCAGAGCCAGTGGGCATACTGGGCGTGATCCAGCTTGCGGCGGCTTGCGGCCAGTCGACCTTGACTAGCGCAAGCTCGGCCAAAAACGAGAGTCCTACCACGCCGACGAAGGCGATGATCCAGCGCTCGGCACGCTTGTAGGAGTTCGTCATGAGCATTGCCATCGATGCCGCGGCCACGATGACGCAGCCGGCGCGCACGGGCAGCCCAAAGAGCATCTGGAGCGCGATCGCACCGCCCAGGACTTCGGCCATGGCGGTGGCGATGGTCGCGAGATAGGCGCTGGCAAGCACCGTGCGCCCAACGAAGCGGGGAAGGTAACGTGTCGTGGCCTCGGCAAGACAGGCGCCCGTGGCGATACCCAGGTGTGCCGCGTTGTGCTGCAGCACAATGAGCATAATTGTGGACAGCGTGACGATCCACAGCAATGCGTAGCCAAACTGCGAGCCCGCGGCCATATTGGAGGCCCAGTTGCCCGGGTCGATAAAGCCGACGGTCACGAGCAGCCCGGGGCCGACATGCCGGGCGATATCCAGACCTCCGTGGCCTCCGGTGCGGTGCGAGCCAAAGTGTTGTTTGGGATGGTTGAGCATGGTGAGCTCCTGCGTGCCGTTTGTTTGACGCCGCAAAGGATACCCGTTTTAGGCTAAAAAGTTAACCACGACTAACAAAATATTGGTCCAGCGGGGATGGGTTGGTGCATTGGGGACATGCTGTTCTGCTCCAAAAGGTGTACGTCAGCCTCCAAAGATGTCGTTTTTTGACATGTTTGGAGGCTGATGTACGCGTTTGATGGCAAGACGTAGATGTCCCGCGCGCGTTACGCGATTGTTTCGAAACGGGCGGGAAACACAACGGGCCGGCGATGCTCCTAGTATGCCTGTTCAACTGACTGTCTAAATATCTAGGAGAGGATCGCGATGCAGGCAGATTCCGCTCAGCAGCAGGGCCTTTGTCGCCCCGAATTCGACCACGATGCATGTGGCATCGGCGCGCTTGCCGATATCAACGGTGAGCGCCATCACCAGATTCTGGACGATGCACTGTCCATTCTGGTCAACTTGGAGCACCGCGGCGGCACGGGACTCGAGAAGAACACCGGCGACGGCGCTGGCATCCTGTTCCAGGTTCCGCATCACTTTTTCCGTAAAGAGGCCCAAAAGTGCGGCCAGATTCTGCCGGCGGAGGGCGACTATGGCGTGGCCATGCTGTTCTTCCCGCAGGATGACAAGGGCGTAGAGGATGCCCGTCGCGTGTTTGAGGAGGGCTGCGCCGAGGCCGGCGTGCCGCTGCTCTTTTGGCGCGAGGTGCCCGTCGACCCGCACGACCTGGGCGAGACGGCCCGCGCCTGCATGCCTACCATCCTGCAGGCCTTCCTGGGCCGTCCGGACGACACGCCCGCCGGAGATGCCTTTGAGCGTCGCCTGTACGTGTGCCGCCGCACCATCGAAAAGAAGGCTGACGCCGAGTTTGCCCTGCGTGACAAGATCTTCTACGTGTGCTCTATGAGCTCGCGCACTATCGTGTACAAGGGCATGCTGGTCGCCACGCAGATGCGCCGCTTCTTCATCGACCTCAACGACGCGGCCGTTAAGACGGCCGTGGCGCTCGTCCATTCGCGCTACTCCACCAACACCACGCCCAGCTGGGAGCGCGCGCACCCCAACCGCTTTATCATCCACAACGGCGAGATCAACACCCTCAAGGGCAACGTCAACTGGATCCGCGCCCGCGAGCCCAACCTGTACAGCCCCGTGCTGCAGCACGATCTTGAGCGCGTGATGCCCATCATCAACCGCGAGGGTTCCGACTCCGCGATTCTGGACAATGTGCTTGAGTTCCTGGTCATGAACGGTCGTCCGCTCACGCGTGCCGCGTCCATGTTGCTGCCCGAGCCGTGGGACCACAACGACAGCCTGAGTGAGGAGCGCCGCGCCTACGACGCTTACCAGTCCATGCTCATGGAGCCGTGGGATGGCCCGGCGGCCATCGCCTTTACCGACGGGCGCACCCTGGGCGCCGCCCTCGACCGTAACGGCCTGCGTCCCGCCCGCTACTATGTGACGCGCGACGGTCGCTTTATGCTGGCAAGCGAGGTGGGCACCATCGAGGTGAGCCCCGAGAACATCCTGACGAGCGGCTGTCTGGGACCGGGTCAGATGCTCGAGGTCGACTTTGCCCGCGGGCGTGTCATCTACAACGAAGAGCTGCGCGCCCGTTACGCCAAGGAAAAGCCCTACCGTGATTGGATTGCCGAGGAGACGCTGACCGTCGACGCGCTCGATAGGCCTGCCACGGCGACGCCGGTCGAGGACGCCGAGGTGCCCGCCGCCGTGCGTATGGCTAAGCTCGGGTATCACTGGGATGACGTCGATGAGGTCGTGCGTCCCATGGCCCAGCAGGGCAAGGCCCCGCTCGCCTCGATGGGCATCGATGCGCCGCTGGCCTGCCTGTCCAAGAAGACACGATCCTTCTACGATTATTTCTATCAGCTGTTCGCCCAGGTCACGAATCCGCCGATCGATGCCCTGCGCGAGCACATGGTCACCTCGACCACGCTCTATCTGGGCAACCACGGCAACCTGCTCGAGGACTCCCGCACGGCCTGCCAGCTGGTTCGCTTGGAGCGCCCGTTGCTCAACGAGGAGGAGTTCGAGCGTATCTGCGCCATCGACCGCGTGGGCTTTAAGACCTGCCGTTTCCGTGCCGTGTACCGCCGCGATGCCGGCGAGGGCGCGCTGCAGGCTACGCTCAAGCAGCTTGCAGAGGACGTTGAGGCTGCGGTCCGCGACGGCGTGAACATCGTGGTGTTGAGCGATCGTGCCGCTGCGGGTGAGGTGCCCGTGCCGTCGCTGCTCGCCGTGGGCTGCGTGCACAACCACCTGATCCGCGCCGGCGTGCGTACCTTTGCCGACATCGTGGTGGAGTGCGGCGACGCCGTGTCCCCGCACGACTTTGCAGCACTGGTGGGCTACTCCGCGAGCGGCATCTATCCGTACAACGCACACGCGTGCATCCGCGATCTGGCGGCGCGCGGCGACCTGGACGTGACGGCCGAGCAGGGCATCGCCAACTACAACAAGGCTGCGACCGCCGGCATCGTCTCCATCATGTCCAAGATGGGCATCTCTACGGTGCAGAGCTACCATTCGGCGCAGATCTTCGAGGCCGTGGGCTTTACGCCGGAGTTCGTCAACGCGTACTTCGCCGGCACGGTGAGCCGTGTGGGCGGTATGGGTGTCGAGGACGTCGAGCGTGAGCAAAACGAGCGCTACGACGCTGCGCTCGCTATCCTTAAGAGCCCAGCTCCCGATCAGCTGCCCACGCTGGGCCTGACCAAGTGGCGCCCGCTCGGCGGCGAGGATCACCTGATCGATCCGCAGACTGTCTACTTGCTGCAGACCGCCTGCCATGAGGACAGCTACGACGCCTTTAAGGAGTACAGCGCCCGCCTGCACCGCACCGGCCGTGCCGTGCGCCTGCGCGACTTGCTGGACTTTGATGCCAGCGGCCGCACCCCGGTGGCACTCGACGAGGTCGAGCCCGCGCTCAACATCGTCCGCCGCTTTAACACCGGCGCCATGTCGTACGGCTCCATCAGCAAGGAAGCACACGAGTGCATGGCCATCGCCATGAACCGCCTGCACGGCCGTTCCAACTCCGGCGAGGGCGGCGAGGATCCGCGTCGCGAGACCCCGCTGGCCAACGGTGACTCCAAGAACTCCGCCATCAAGCAGGTGGCAAGCGCGCGCTTTGGCGTGACGAGCCGCTACCTGTGCAGCGCCTTCGAGATTCAGATCAAGATGGCCCAGGGCGCCAAGCCCGGCGAGGGTGGCCACCTGCCCGGCAAGAAGGTCTACCCCTGGATCGCCGAGGTCCGTCAGTCCACGCCCGGCATCGGCCTGATCTCGCCTCCGCCGCATCACGACATCTACTCCATCGAGGACCTGGCGGAGCTTATCTTCGATCTTAAGAACGCCAACCCCGGTGCGCGCGTGTCGGTCAAGCTGGTCAGCGAGGCCGGCGTCGGCACCATTGCCACCGGCGTGGCCAAGGGTGCCGCCGACAAGATTTTGATCAGCGGCCATAACGGCGGCTCGGGTGCCGCGGCGCGCGATTCCATTTGGCACGCTGGCCTGCCGCTGGAGCTCGGCCTTGCCGAGGCCCAGCAGACGCTGCTGCAAAACGGCCTGCGCTCGCGCGTGGTGCTCGAGGCCGACGGCAAGCTCATGGACGGCACCGATGTTGCCGTCGCCTGCCTGCTGGGCGCCGAGGAGTTTGGCTTTGCGACCATGCCGCTCATCTCCATGGGCTGCCTCATGCAGCGCGACTGCCAGCAGGACACCTGCCCGGCCGGCATCGCTACGCAAAACTGCCGCCTGCGTCGCGGCTTCCGCGGCAAGCCCGAGCACGTTGAGCACTTTATGCTCTTTGTTGCCGAGCAGCTGCGCGAGGTCATGGCGAGCCTGGGCTTCCGCACCGTCGACGAGATGGTCGGCCATCCCGAGTGCCTGCGCCAGATCGAGGTGCCGGGCAACCGCAAGGCCAACCAGCTCGATCTGTCTCCCGTGCTGGCGAGCGCGACCTGTGAGTTCGGTGCCCATATTCCGGGCGCCGACGGTCGCCACTTCCTTCCGCAGATGGCCGCGGACAGCGAGCTCGACAAGACGCTTGATTCCACGTTGTTTGTGCCCTATACGGCCGATGCCCGTGCGCACCTGCGTCCGATTCGCTTCCGCGCCGATATCGCCAACGTCAACCGCTGCGTGGGCACTATCTTGGGCAACGCGGTGACCAAGGCGCATCCCGAGGGCCTGCCCGCCGGCTCCATCACCATCGATTGCGATGGTTCGGCCGGTCAGAGCTTTGGTGCCTTCCTGCCGCGCGGCATTACGCTCAACGTGTGCGGCGACGCCAACGACTACTTTGGCAAGGGCCTTTCGGGCGGTGAGGTGTCGGTGCGCCCCAACCCGCATGCGACCTACAAGTTCGACGAGAACATCATCGTGGGCAACGTTGCGTTCTTTGGTGCCACGAGCGGCCGCGGCTTCATTAACGGTCTTGCCGGCCAGCGTTTTGCCGTGCGCAACTCCGGTGCCACCGTGGTGGTCGAGGGCTGCGGCAACCATGGCTGCGAGTACATGACGGGCGGTCTGGCGCTCATCCTGGGCGAGGTCGGGCAGAATTTTGCCGCCGGCATGACGGGTGGTGTGGCCTACGTCTTTGACCAGTACGGCACGCTCAGTGCCCGCGTGAACCATGAGAGCGTGGAGCTCAAGGCCCCGACGGCCGGCGAGCTGGCGCAGGTTCGCGAGCTCATCCAGGAGCACGTGGACGCGACGCAGAGCCCACGCGGCATCAAGCTGCTCTACAGCTTTGAGACGATGAGCAAGCACTTTGTGAAGGTCATTCCGACCGAGTACGAGCGCGTGCTGGCGATTGTCGCCGCGGGCGAGGCCGTGGGCAAGACGCATGCGCAGGCCGAGGAGTTGGCGTTTGACATCGTGACCGGCCGCGCGAGTGCCGCGGATGTCGCTCGCTTTGATGTCGCGGGCGGCGCTGCGGACACTGCGTCCGTGGCTGCCAGCTCTGTTGCTTCGACCAAGAAGGAGGCGTAAGTGCCATGGGCAAGCCCGGTGCTTTTCTTGATATCGATCGCGTGACCCACGAGCTACGCCCCGTGGAGGAGCGCAGCCGCGATTTCGATCCGCTGTACGTGGAGCTCGACGACGACGCGCGCCGTGCCCAGGCGAGTCGCTGCATGATGTGCGGCGTGGCGTTTTGCCAGATGGGCGCGAGCTTTGGCAAGGCGCGTCCGAGCGGCTGTCCGCTGCACAACCTGATTCCCGAGTGGAACGAGCTGGTGTACCGCGGCCGCTGGGACGAGGCTGCCGAGCGTCTGTCGCTCACCTCGCCCATGCCCGAGTTCACGAGTCGCGTGTGCCCGGCGCTGTGCGAGGCCGCGTGCAGCCTGGGTTCGGTCGATGGCCAGCCCACGACGATCCATGACAACGAGCGTGCGATTAGCGACCATGAGTGGGCAAATGGCGGTCCGCGTCGCTTTGAGCCGGCAGGGGAGGGCGCGCCCACGGTTGCCGTGGTGGGCTCCGGTCCTGCTGGCCTGGTGGCAGCATGGGAGCTTGCGCGTCGTGGCGCCCGCGTGACGGTGTTTGAGCGTGACGACCGCCCGGGCGGTCTGCTCATGTACGGCATTCCCAACATGAAGCTCGAGAAGTCTGTGGTCGAGCGTCGCGTGGCGCTCATGCGCGAGCTGGGCATTGTGTTTGAGCTGGGCGCTGACGTTACGAACCCTGCGGTAGCGGCCAAGCTCAATGGCTTTGACGCCGTTGTGGTGGCTGCCGGTGCTCGTGCGCCCCGCGGTCTTTCGGCTACGAATGTGGATGCTCCGGGCGTGGTGTATGCCGTGGACTACCTGACGGCTTCGACCGTCTCGGTGCTCGATGGCGGTGAGCCCGCGGTGAACGCGCGCGGCCTGGACGTTGTGGTCATTGGCGGCGGCGATACCGGCAACGACTGCGTGGGTACCGCGGTGCGCCAGGGTGCGCGCAGCGTGCGTCAGTTTGAGTTCTTGCCGGCCGCGCCCGATAAGCGTGCAGCGAGCAACCCTTGGCCGCAGTGGCCCAACGTTAAGAAGACCGACTACGGTCAGCAGGAGGCTATCGCTGCGATGGGTGGCGAGATGCGTGCCTGGGGCGTGGATACGCTCGAGGTGCTGCTGGACAAGAAGGGTGCGGCTGCGGGTCTGCGCGTGGTCGACCTGGACTGGTCGGCCGGCAAGCCCGAACGCATTGCGGGCTCCGAGCACGAGGTGCCGGCGCAGCTGGTGCTCATCGCCTGCGGCTTTACGGGTCCCGAGCACGGCGTGTTCAATGCCGTTGGCGTGCCCGTTGCCGCCGCTGGCCGTCCGTTGCCGGTGATGGCTGCCGAGGGCTCGCACCTCGCGGCCCGCGTGGATGGCGTTGCTGCGGATGCCGCGCCGGTGTATGTGGCGGGTGATGCCCGCAACGGCAGTTCGCTCGTTGTGAACGCCATGGCCGATGCCCTGGCCTGCGCAGCCGAAGTCGCCGAGGCGCTGGAGCTGTAAGGTAGTCATTTAAGAACGTCCCCCATGACTAGCCATTGGGGACGTTCTTTTTTGTCTAGTCGTTGGGGACACTCTTCGCGGGGCGCCTGTTCGTTTGTCGACGTACAAGTGTTCATTCGTCGACGTTTGCGCCTGTGCTACTCTGCTCTTTCTGTGGTGGCTGCGGGCATCTGGCTCAAAAGGGCGGGTTGGCTGTCTATGTCTACCTGCGGTTTCTTTGCGGTGTGCTCATTCGGTCAAGTGTCCCGTCAAGTGTTTGGTTAGCATCTGGTTTGCAGTCGAAGGCCTATTTTGCCCGCGCTTGCCTCGGTTGCCCGCCCTCCTCGTAAGCTCAAATTGAGGCCCATCAGTTTGAGGAGGATGCCATGACTGACCAAGTTTTTAACCGAGCAGAGCTGGCCGAAGCCGTTGGCAACGATATTGCCGACATGGCCCACTTTTGGATGCTGCGGAAGTTTCAATTCCTGGAGCCGGCGCGCGAGCAGTTCGAGATTATCGTCGATCCGTGGCTCAGCTATTGCGAGGAACCTTCTCAAAACGAAATCATGGCCTACAACATGGCGTTTACCGATTGGCTGCTGTTTGAGCGCCCCTATTACCACGGCAAGACGCTGTTGGAACTGTATGTGGACGAGCCGCCAGCGTCAATTTCTCCTGCTTCGCTCGGGCGTCTTAAGCAGGTGCGTGACACGCAGTATTTCTCGCGCTTTGGCATTTTGGACAAGGATCCCGCGACCGGCATGGTCGTGCTGAAGGATACGCGCACCGACCGTCGCTTTGACGTCTACGACCCACATATCGTGCAAAAGGAGCACTGGAACGATGGTGCGATTGCGGTGCGACTCGCGTGCGTCGACGATGTCTGGCTGACGGCGGGGCAGCTCTACCTGTATGACATCGCGCGCCTGAGCGACACGGCGGTCGACGGGCCGGGCGCGGTGCATCCCGAGGACCTAGAGGACGGTTTCGACACCTCGTGCGTCAGCTTCTTTTTGCGCCTGGTCCGCGACATCATGGGCGCCCAGGGGCGCTACGTGAAGTCGCTCAATATTTACGAGCAGGAATGGGAGTAGGGGATGGGCGGTTGTCGCCTGCCTTGCCCTCTGCCTTTATGTCTCGATCTGTAACGTTTAGGGACAAAAATCCGGTCTACCTGTTACAGATCGAGACGAACGCTTGGGTGCCGCTGGTTTGTCTAAATCTGTAACGTTTGGGGGCCTGGAGAACGTCTAACTGTTACAAATCGAGACGGAAGGTTGGCGCCTGCCGAAAGATCTCGATCTGTAACGGGAAGGGGCCAAAAATCGGTCTAACTGTTACAGATTGAGACAAATGTCGGCCGCACGACTGAAAATCTCGATCTGTAACAACTAGAGGCTTAAAGACTGTCTTCCTGTTACAGATCGAGACGTTTGTCGACAGAGGCGACGGTGACAATGGTCCATTTGTCCGATGTGGTGGTGATGGAAGTGTCTAATACCGTTTTCAAACACAAGCATGCAACACGTAACACCTTGGCGCGGAATAGGATGCTTGCCAGGCTCGCGAAGGCGGCTGAACAAGGCGTGCTGCTTGTGACGCACGACAATGCCGAGCTCATGTGGCTGCGGCGTCATGTGGGAACCGATGATATTGCGGAGCCCGAGTCGTATCTGTTCTGCTTTCAACATGATTGGGATGCGTTGACGCCGACGGAGCGAGCACTACGTACCATCAGAGGGCTTGCGGAGTTTCATCCCGATTGGGCGTTTTGGGGTTATGACGCGGCACTTTTGTGGGGTCTGGAGGTGCCGAATGATCTGCTTGGGCCGCGATTTCTTGTTAAGACAGGTTGCTCGGTGCCGCTGAGTGCAGGATGCCGGCTGTTGCGTCCGCGGACGGCGGGTGCGCTTGAACAAGCCGACGGCGTGCGGGCGACGCCGTTTTGGCGCACGGTAGAGGATTGCCTGCTGCGCGCGCCGTTTTCGTATGGCCTGGCGATTGCCGATTCTGCGTTGCGGACAAAGGGCGTATCGCGCGATGACTTTTGTGAGCGGCTTCGTATAGATTGTGAAGGCAAGCACGGGTATCGCAGAGCGCAGGTGATCGCGTCGTATGCGGACGGGCTGTCCGAAAACGGTGGCGAGTCTCGGTTCCGAGCGTTCTTTATTGCATACGGGTTTCTGGTGCCAGAGTTGCAGGTGGAGTTTCGTGATCCGCTCAATCCGAATCAGGTATTTCGAGTCGACTATTTCTGGAGACTCGAGGACGGGGCGTGCGTGATTGGCGAGCTCGATGGAAAGGGAAAGTATACCCTGCAGGATGGTGGGGATCGGGAGTCGGTCGACCCATTCGTGGCGGAACGTCAACGGGAGTCCCATCTGACGATGCTCGGACATAAGGTACTGAGGTTTACGTTTGATGAGCTCAAGAACCCGGGGAAGCTGGCTGAAAAGCTGAGACTGGCGGGCATTCCGCAGCGGGTCGATTTGGCTGAGGAATGGAGACGGCAGTGGTATGGGTGCTGAGGGGTGCGGCTGACGCGGGTGTGGTTGTTCCTACCGAGTTTGTCTCGATCTGTAACAACAAGGGGCCGTTTGGCCTCGTAACTGTTACAGATCGAGACAGAAGGTTGGCTGCCGCTAAAAGATCTCAATCTGTAACATCTAGAGGCCGAAAACCTGTCTACTTGTTACAGATTTAGACGTTTGGCGACGGGGCTGGAGAATATCTCGATCTGTAACATCTAACGGCCAAAAACCGGTCTACATGCTACAGATTGAGACAAAGGTTGGACGCGGTACCGAAAAATCTCGATCTGTAACACTTGGAAGGTTAAAGACGGTCTACCTGTTACAAATCAAGACGTTTTGCTGGAACGACCGGAACATCGCCGCGCTGTCTCCGTTTGCCCTCACATCTCTCTCGTCCCTCCGTTAACCGATATGTCCGCAGCAATCCTTCCGCGCTGGGTAATAATGGACAAATGTCCAAGTTAATCGTGAGGGAGGAGCTCGATATGGCGACTGCCGATCGTCCCACGTTGTTTATCAATGCGACCGTTCTGGATGGCTCGGAGCATATGGAGCCGCAGCCCGATATGGCCGTGGCCGTCGAGCGCGGTGTCATTACCTGGATGGGACCGAGCGCCGCGGCCCAAGCTCCGGCGGGTGCCGAGGTCATCGACCTGGCAGGTGCGTATCTCATGCCGGGTCTCATCAATATGCACGTGCATCTGTGCGGTTCGGGCAAACCGGTCTCGGCGGGAGATGCCGGCGCGCTGATGAAGAAGCTCGACAATCCCGTGGGCCGCGCCATCGTGCGCCATATCCTCAAGGGCAGCGCTCAGCAGCAGCTGGCAAGCGGCGTGACCACGGTGCGCGGAGCGGGCGACCCGCTGTTTGCCGATATTGCCGTGCGCAACGCCATCGACGCTGGCAAGTATCAGGGTCCACGTCTGGTGGCACCGGGAACGGGTGTCACGGTGCCGGGTGGCCACGGTGCAGGCCTCTTTGCGCAGGTGGCCAATACTCCCGCAGAGGCAGCCCAGCAGGTGCGCGACCTGTATGCGCGCGGTGCCGACGTCATCAAGCTGTTCGTGACGGGCGGCGTTTTCGATGCGACCGAAGTAGGCGAGCCGGGCGTGCTGCGCATGTCGGTTGAGGTTGCCGCCGCGGCGTGCAAGGCGGCGCACGAGGTTGGCCTGCCGGTCATGGCCCATGTCGAGAGCACCGAAGGTGTGAAGGCCGCGCTTCAGGCCGGCGTCGACACAATCGAGCATGGCGCTCCGATGACCCCCGAGATCCTGGAGCTGTACCGCGGCGCTGCGGGAACACAGCTCGAGGGACGCGCGCCGAGCGTGACCTGCACGATCAGTCCGGCGCTGCCGTTTGTGTTGCTCGATCCGGAAAAGACCCATTCGACCGAAACGCAAAAGAAGAACGGTGACATCGTGTGCTCGGGTATCATCGAGAGCGCTCGCGCCGCCCTGGATGCCGGCGTTAAGGTGGGCCTGGGCACGGACTCGAGCTGCCCGTTCGTGACGCAGTACGACATGTGGCGTGAGGTGGCCTATTTTGCCAAGTACGTGGGCGTGGGCAACGCTTTCGCGCTGCATACGGCCACTCAGGTCAATGCCGAGCTGCTGGGGCTGGGCGGCGAGACCGGCACAATCGAGTGCGGCAAGGCCGCCGATATTCTGGTGACGCGCGAGAACCCGCTCGATGACCTGTGCGCACTGCGTGATCCGACGCACGTGATGTGTCGCGGTGATCTGGTGCGCAAGCTCAAGGTGAAGCGTATTCCCGAGGTGGACGCCGAGCTCGACGCGATTATGGCCATGCCTGCCGAGGCGTTGGCCGAGGAGCTTGCCCGCGATGGCGTGGCGTAAGCGCGCGATATGGCGATGCGACAAAGGGACAATCCTTTTGTCATAATCAGAAAAAGCCGAGGTCCCAGTGCGAGGCCTCGGCTTTTATTTGTCCCATGGTATGGCGGCTATGAGCGCGTCTCCATCTTGGCATGGCACTTGGGGCAGGTGACGCGGATCTTGCCTTTGCCCTTGGGAACGGAGAGCATCTGGCCGCAGTTGGGGCACTTGAGATAGGCCGTGGTCTTGCGGCCCTTCCACATCTTCTTGGCTGTGCGCTTGGCACGTTCAAAGTCTTCCTTGCTAGTACCGGCTGCGCGCGAGGCGTTGGCCGCTGCAGCTCCGCCGCCCAAGCTAGCTACAAACTTGCCCAAGCCGGGTACGTTTGCAGTCGCGGCGACAAAGGCCTCGTTCTCCTTGCGACGTGCATCGATATTTTTGGACAGGCCGCGCAGCACGCCAATCACGATTACGGCGATGGCAATCCAGCTGAGCCACTGGATACGAGCCATCGAACCGATCATGGCGATGATAATGCCTGCGAAGCCCATCACGATGGTGAGTTCGTCAGCGCCATTGCGGCCCTTCATAAAGTCATTCATGCAAATTGCCTTTCATTCGATATGCCGCACGCCTTTATACCCGATTTAGAGCAAGGGGGACAGGTTAATCTGCACCAATGTGGTGCAAACGTACCTGTCCCCGGAATACCAAGACGGTGCAAAGAAGTCTGTCCCCAATGCCCCAATTACTTGGAGAGTTTGTCGACGACGCGTTCGATTTCGGCGAGCTTGGCGGCTTTGAGGTCTTCGTCGCCCGATTCGATTGCCGAAGTCACGCAGCCCTCGATATGCGCCTTGAGCACGTCGGCGTTAATGCGCGCGAGGAGCGCCTGTGTGGCCATGAGCTGCGTGGAAATATCGACGCAGTAGCGGTCCTCATCGACCATCCGCAGGATGCCGTCGATCTGACCGCGTGCCGTCTTGAGCATGCGGGTCACCGATTTATGGTCTGCCATCATAGCGGGTCCTCGTTTCTGGTCGATTTTCCAGATGCCCCGTCAGTTGCGGTGAAATAGTTCTTGTTTGCAGGCTTGAAGCGCTAAAACAGGAACTATTTCACCGCAACTTCTGAGGATTGAGTAGGCGGCGCCTGCTACGCGGCGGTCACGGACAGGGCGTGGAACTTCTCGCCGGCGCCCTCGACGGCGGCGGCGAGCTGCTCGGCGGTCACGGTGTCGGCGCACTCTACCTGGACGGTCTGGGTCTCGTGATCGGCGTCGGCATCGGTCACGCCTGCCACGTTGAGCAGCGCCGTCTCGACAGTGGCGTCGCAGTGGCCGCACATGAGGCCAGACGTTTTAACGATGTAGTTCATGATTATCTCCTTTTCGTTGAGTACCTAAAGTTGCGGTGAAATTCGGACTAAATAGCGGTTTAGCTAAGCATGTTACGCCTTATTTCACCGCAACTGATGGTTTAAAGGTTCGCAGACGCAGGGCATTGCTTACGACGCACACGCTCGACAGGCTCATGGCCGCGGCGCCGAACATCGGCGAGAGCTGCCAGCCGGTGAGGGGGAAGAACACGCCCGCGGCGAGCGGAATGCCGATGCCGTTGTAGAACAGTGCCCAGAACAGGTCCTGTTTGATGTTGCGGATCGTGGCGCGCGAAAGCTCGATGGCGCGGGCGACGTCCATGAGGTCGCTGCGCATGAGCACCACGTCGGCACCCTCCTTGGCGATATCGGCGCCGGTGCCGATGGCAAGGCCCACGTCGGCGCGCGCCAGGGCGGGGGAGTCGTTGATGCCGTCGCCCACCATGGCGACCTTGCCGCCCGCATCCTGCAGTTCGCGCACGTGGCGTTCCTTGTCGGCGGGGAGGACGTCGGCGATAACCTGCTCGCTGCTCAGCCCCACGCGGCGGGCGATGGCCTCGGCCGTCACGCGGTTGTCGCCGGTGAGCATGCGCACATCGACGCCGAGCTTGCGCAATGCGGCAATGGCAGCAGCGCTCGTCTCTTTGACCTCGTCGGCCACGGCGATGGTGCCGACAAGCTCACCGTTCTTGGCAAAGAACAGCGGCGTCTTGCCCTCGGCAGCGAACTGCTCGGCAAGACCGGTGGGCACCTCCGCGCCCAGCTCGTCCATCAGACGAACGTTGCCGGCGGCGATGGCGTTTTGTCCCTCGCGCGCCGTAACGCCACGACCGGGCACGGCGGCAAAGTCCTCGACCATGCGTGCGACGATTCCGCGCGCCCCGCACTCGGCCATAATCGCTTCGGCCAGCGGGTGCTCGCTCGAGCGCTCCAGCGCGGCGGCTAACTTGAGCAGCGCCTTTTCGCTCATGGCAGGCGAGCCGTCGGCGCGCTCGGCAACCACAATATCGGTCACGGCCGGCTTGCCGCGGGTGACCGTACCCGTCTTGTCGAGCACCACGGTGCCCACGCTGCGCAGGTTTTCCAGCGCCTCGGCGCTCTTAAACAGAATGCCCATCTCGGCGCCCTTGCCGGTGCCAACCATAATGGCGACGGGCGTGGCCAGGCCCAGCGCGCACGGGCAGCTGATCACCAACACGGCCACGGCGGAGGTGAGCGCCTCGTTCACACTGCCGGTCAGCGCCATCCACGCCACAAAGGTCACGGCCGAGATCGCAAACACCACGGGCACAAACACGCCGGCGACCTTATCGGCCATGCGGGCGATGGGCGCCTTGGTGGCGTTGGCGTCCTCGACGAGCTGGATAATCTTGGCGAGCGACGTGTCGGCGCCCACGCGCGTGGCACGGAAGGTAAACGATCCGGTGCGGTTGACCGTGGCAGCGTTGACGGTGTCGCCGGCGGTCTTTTCCACGGGGATGGACTCGCCGGTGAGCGCACTCTCGTCCACGGCCGACGCGCCCTCGAGTACCACGCCGTCGACAGGGATAGACTCGCCGGGGCGCACGCGCAGCACCTGGCCGGGTAGGATGGCGTCGACGTCCACGGTGGTCTCGGTGCCGTCGTCGGCTACGATGGTCGCGGTCTTGGGCGCCAGGTCGATGAGCGCCTCGATGGCGCCGCCGGTCTTGGACTTGCTGCGCGTCTCGAGATATTTGCCCACGGTGACGAGCGACAGAATCGTGCCGGCGCTCTCAAAATACAGGTTGTCCATGCTCGTCATCATGGCTTCGTGCACCTGACCTGCGGCTAGCTGGTCGGCCATGATGAACATGGCGTAGAGCGACCAGGCGATCGACGCGGTGGCGCCGACGGCGATGAGAGCGTCCATGGTGGGCGCGCCGTGCACGAGCGACTTGAAGCCGTTGATAAAGTACGCGTCGTTGACATAGACGATGGGGATGAGCAGGACGAGCTCGGTGAGCGCCAACGTCATGCTGTGGGTGTGGTCGGTGAAGACGCTGGGCAGCGGCCAGCCGAGCATGTGTCCCATGCCTATGTAGAACAGTGGGATAAGGAATACGATCGAGACGATGAGACGAGTGCGCATGGCGGAGGCGGTGGCCTCCAGCTTTTTGGTAGGCGACTCCATATGGGTGGCACCGGACCTGGCTTGCGCGTTGCCGCTTGAGCCGGCGGCACCAGTGCCCGCGTCGACGGGTGAGGCCGAGTAGCCCGCGCGATCGACAGCGGTGCAGATGTCGTCGGGGGAGACCCGTGCGGGGTCGTAGTCCACCAGCATGGAGCCGGCGAGCAGGTTGACAGCGACGCCTTGGACGCCGTCGAGCTTACTGACGGCGCGGTCCACATGCGCCTGGCAAGCGGCGCACGTCATGCCGCCCACGTCAAACTTATCTTGAGCCATGGCTTCTCCTTTCTGTGGCGTAGTGTTGGAAATGTTAGCCTTCTGATACTATACACCCATACCCCCTGGGGGTGTCCAGTACAGAAAGAAATGTATGACATTCCGATACAGATGAGGGTGGCTGCTCAATCGTTGGCAGTCCCTGTCAAACATCTCAACCTGTAACATCTAGCGGGGAAAATGACCTCTAACTGTTACAGATCGAGATGTTGTTTTGCGTGGCTGAGCTCTGTCTTGATCTGTAACGGTTCGGCCGGTTTTTGCTGAGCAGCTGTTGCAGATTGAGACAATCGGCCCAGACCCGCCCCGTCCGCCCCGTCATCTGTGGTTTACGTGGGGGCATGCGAAGCGCGGGTATACTAACCGGCGGCGAATCTGCTCCATCGCTTAGAGCTGCTGCGTCTGGACGGCGCGTGATAGGGCCGCCAAAGCGATCGCCAGCGTGCTGAGCAACGTCCTCTCTGTGCGCACCTGTTTTTGTATGTATTAGCGCACTACCAAGCACGCTCGCGCGGCCGCATGCCGTGCCCATAACGCGTGCAGATAAGGAACAACAACATATGCGTAATTCTGTATCCGACGTCACGGACGCCGAGATTCTGGACGAGGCCCGCGAGGCCATGACCCAGGCTGCCTTCGATGCTGCCGACGAGGCCAGCGCCGCCGAGACCGTCGAGTCCGCGACCGAGAACCTGCCTGCCTTTGACGAGCTGGGCCTTTCGGACGAGATGCTTCGTGCCATCGAGAACCTGGGCTACACGGCGCCCACGCCTGTCCAGGCTGGCTCCATCCCCGTGGTGCTCGAGGGCCGCGACCTGCTTGCCGCCGCTCAGACCGGCACCGGCAAGACGGCCGCCTTCTTGCTGCCGACCATGAACAACCTGGAGCACATTGCTCCGCCCAAGCCCGTGCGCGAGCGTGGCGGCCGCAACCGCCGTCGCGGTGCCAAGAAGCCCGAGGGCAACGGCCGCGGCCCCGTGATGCTCGTCATCACCCCCACGCGCGAGCTTGCCCAGCAGATCGATGAGGTCGCCGGCAAGATTGCCGACGTTACCGGCCATGTCGCCGTGACCGTCGTGGGCGGCGTGAGCTACAAGCCGCAAACCGCGGCGCTCAAGTACGGCTGCGACATTCTGGTCGCCACGCCGGGCCGTCTGGTCGATCTGATCGAGCAAGGCGCTTGCCACCTGGACGAGGTCAAGGTGCTGGTACTCGACGAGGCCGACCGCATGCTCGACATGGGCTTTTTGCCCGCCGTTCGCCGTATTGTGCGCGAGACGCCTGCCGAGCGCCAGACGCTGCTGTTCTCGGCAACGCTCGACGAGGAGGCCGTGGGCGAGATCACCGACCTGGTGAGCGACCCGGCCCGCGTGGAGATTGCGCCCGCCACGTCGACCGCCGACACCGTCGACCAGTTTGTGTTCCCGGTGTCCATCGAGGCCAAGAACAACCTGCTGCCCGAGTTCCTCAAAAAGGAGGGCCCGGAGCGCACTATCGTCTTTATGCGCACAAAGCACCGCGCCGACAGCTGCTGCCGTCGTCTGGAGCGCAAGGGCATCAAGGCCGCCGCGATCCACGGCAACCGCAGCCAGGCCCAGCGCGAGCGCGCACTTTCGGCCTTCCGCGACGGCACCGTCGACGTGCTGGTGGCAACCGATGTTCTCGCCCGCGGCATCGACATTAGCGATGTGCGCTACGTCGTGAACTTTGACGTGCCGGCAGAGCCGACCGACTACATCCACCGCATTGGCCGCACGGGCCGTGCCGGCGAGCTGGGCTGGGCCATTACGTTTGTGACCGAGCAGGACGTCGATGAGTTCTACGAGATCGAGAAGCTCATGGACAAGACGGCCGACATCTATGACGCCGGCGACCTGCATGTGGGTCCCAACCCGCCCGCGGTTGATCCCGAGCGCGACCCTGCGGCCTTTAAGGTGAAGAAGAAGACCAAGCGCGGCAAGTCCAAGAGCAAGAAGAAGCTTGAGCAGGCACGTCGCGACGGCAAGCGCAACGGCGACGATTACGGCGATGTTGCCGGTCGTTCCAACCGCGGTCGCGACGAGCGCCGCGGCGACGGCGAGCGTCCGAGCCGTCCCAAGCGCGGCGGCAAGACCCGCGTGCGCGAGGGCGTTCAGGCTCGCGTGGACGAGGCCGTGGAGAGCGTGGCTCGCGAGGTGGCTGCCGAGGAGCGTGCCGGTGCTGTTGAGCAGGGCCCGCGCGGCAACCGTGCCGAGCGTCGTGCCAAGCAGTTCCAGGGCGAGGCGCACCGCCGTCGTCGTGAGGACGAGGACCGTGGCGGTCGTCGTCGTGTTGAGCGCGAGGACGAGGGCCGCGGTTCGC
Organism: Collinsella sp.; assembly: GCA_046979165.1. Lineage (GTDB taxonomy): Bacteria > Actinomycetota > Coriobacteriia > Coriobacteriales > Coriobacteriaceae > Collinsella. The sequence goes on along the minus strand of JBKWJT010000001.1, from coordinate 931,342 downwards.
GCGGCGGCAAGCGCGGCTCGGGTGACCGTCGTCGCTCCGGTCGCGATGGCGAGCGCGGCGGGCGCGATGAGCGCCGTGGCGGCGAGGGTCGCGGTGAGCGTACTGCCCGTGGCGGTGAGTCCCGTGGCGGCAAGCGCTTTGAAGAGCGCGGTAGCCGCGGCGGCGAGCGTCGCGAGGGTGCTCGCGGCAATGGCGGCCGCGGCGGCGCTGGTCGTTCTAACGAGTCGCGTGATCGTCGTGACCCGCGTGCCAGCCGCGATCGTCGCGATGACTGGCGCAACTACGACGATACCCGCGAAGAGCGTCGCGGCGGCTATCGTGGTGGTCGTGGCGGCAACCAGGCCGGCTCCCGTGGCGGCCGTGCCGGCGGTCGCGATAACCGTGGCAGCTACGGCAACAGCCGTGGCGGCAAGCGCGGTGGCAGCTCCCGTCGCCCCGGCGACGGCGGCGGCAAGCGCAAGTAAGATGCGCATCGCGCGCTAGCGTGAGACAAGCTAAGGGCCCGAGCAAACAACGCTCGGGCCCTTTTGTTTGCCGTGTCCATCGCTAATTCAAACGTGATGTTCTCGGGAATGCATCTGGGGGATGCCGAGGACCTATTTTTCGCCATGCAGCAATGGGTCCTATGGGGTGCGCCGTGCATTTTTTGGAGTATTCTGCAGTTCGAGTTGTCTGCATATGATTCGACGTCGCCAACGGTGGCCTTCGGATATCCCTAGCGAGCGTTCCGAGTCAGATTTCGCCGTTTTCCGGAGCAGGGGCGCGTCATTCTCGCCATGTCGGGACTTAAAATGATACGGCGCCCTACAGTTTTGCCCACCCGCGGCGGTGCTGGCGCGGTCACGTTGCAGAATACTCCGTTTTTTGCACGGGCCAGGATGGGGTACCTCAGGAGAACGCGGCGGTATCCAGTAAATATATGCAATCTGTACCGGGAATTATGCAAACCGAAAAGGCGGGCAGTATGGGTTGGTGTATCGGGCTGCCTAGCGCACCAAAACGGGGAGCTCCCCCCCATGCGCCGTATACTCTGTCTGAATGTGAAAGCGGCTTGACGCGTTGCCAGGCGTAGGGGAGGGTGTCTCGATGAGCGTATTCGAAATTGTGTTTAGTCCGACGGGTGGAACGCGGAAGGTGTCTGGCCTTGTGGCCGGGGCACTGGGCAAGAATACCGTTACCGTCGATCTGACCGATAGCGGGCTAGATTTCAGCGCTGTCTCGATGACTGAGGACGACGTGGCCGTAATCTCTGTGCCGGCGTATGCCGGTAGAATCCCGGCTGTGGTGGCTGACCGGTTGGGCATGGTGCGCGGCAACGGGGCTCGGGCTGTTTTGGTTTGCGTATACGGAAACCGCGCGTTTGAGGACACGCTCGTAGAGCTGGAGGACGTTGCGAAGCGCGCCGTATTTAGGGTTGTTGCAGCGGTTTCTGCTATTGCTGAGCATTCCGTTGCTCGTCAGTTTGCTGCTGGGCGACCGGATGCGCAGGATGCGGCGCAGCTCGCAGAGTTTGCGCAGCAAATTCAGCAAAAGCTGTTGGCTGAGGATGCGTCCGGGCCCTCTATCCCCGGCAATCGTCCTTATAAACAAGCCGGAGGTCACCGCATGGCACCCGAGGCAACAGAGGATTGTGTCTCCTGCGGTGCATGCGCCGCGGCGTGCCCCGTTTGCGCTATCGACAAGAGTGACCCCAAACGAGCAGCTGGCGAGGCGTGCATCTCCTGCATGCGCTGCATCGCCGTATGTCCGCGAGGTGCTCGCAAGCTTGATTCCAACAAACTATCCGCTGTTTCCCAGATGCTGAGCAAGGTTTGCGTCGCGCGGAAGGAATGCGAGCTCTTCATCTAGCGCAAGTGAGATTGGTGCAAACAAACCTGGCCCTTTTGCACCAAAAACGATCCGTTTTCCTCCGTTCCCAAGGGATCATGTGATCCGAAGGAGACGGAGGAAAACGGATCAAAAAGGAAAAATAGTAAGGCGCTCTTTTTCACATTGAATATTGCAATTTGGTAACGCGTTTTATCAAATATGGCATTTATCTGCGGTAATGTTCTATTTCACCGCTGAGGGTGACATTTTATACCGCCTGCCGAACCGTATGGAGACCTCACAACTTTTTAGGTCAGTGTTGTGCGTGTAGCAATTTCGCCCGGCCTCGCCTCCGGGCTGCCATGTGAGAGGGGATCTTATGGCTCGACTGCACGTAATGGAACGCAGCCACGCTCAGGCCGTCATGGACGACCTGCACGATGCACTCGGACGTCGTCTGGCGGTGAGTTCGCTCGCCCCGTGCCCCGTCGAGTTTACGGCGGCGCTCGTCAACCTGTGCTCCACCCAGAGCTGCGGCAAGTGCACGCCCTGCCGCGTGGGCCTGAGCGCGCTGAGCGACCTGCTCGCCGATGTGCTCGAGGGCCGCGCCGACGAGTCCACGCTCAACTTGATTGAGCGCACGGCCCGCACCATCTACCTTTCGAGCGACTGCGCCATCGGCTACGAGGCCGGCGCCATGGCACTCACCGCCATCCGCGGTTTCCGCGATGATTTTGAGCACCATATCCGCGAGCACTCCTGTGGCTTTGACCGCGAGGCCCGCGTCCCGTGCGTCTCGGGCTGCCCGGCGCACGTCGACATTCCCGGTTACATTTCGTTGGTCGAGGCCGGCCGCTATGCCGATGCCGTCAAGGTCATCCGCAAGAACAACCCGCTGCCGCTCGTCTGCGGTTTGGTGTGCGAGCATCCCTGCGAGATGCACTGCCGTCGCGGCATGGTCGACGATCCCATGAACATCCTCGCCCTCAAGCGTTTTGCCGTTGAGCACAGCGACCTCAACGATTACAAGCCGCATGTAGTGGACAACACCGGTAAGCGCGTCTCCGTGATCGGCGGCGGCCCGGCTGGCCTTTCCTGTGCCTACTACCTGGCCGTGATGGGCCACAAGGTGACCATTTTTGAGCAGCGCCACCACTTGGGCGGCATGCTGCGCTACGGCATCCCCAGCTATCGTCTGCCGCGCGAGCGCCTGCAGGCCGAGATCGACTGGATCTTGAGCGCCGGCATCGACGTTGAGCTCGATCACTCCGTGAACGGCGAGGAGCTCGCTCGCCTGCGCGACGAGTTCGATGCCGTCTACCTGGCCATCGGTGCCCATAGCGACAAGAAGCTCGGCCTTCCGGGTGAAGAGGCGCCCGGCGTGGAGTCGGCCGTCAAGATGCTGCGCGCCATCGGAGACGACGCGCTGCCCGACCTGAGCGGCCAGCGCGTGTGCGTCATCGGCGGCGGCAACGTGGCCATGGACGTGGCGCGCTCTGCCGTGCGCTGCGGTGCCGAAAAGGTGAGCATCGTCTACCGCCGTCGCATCTGCGATATGACGGCCCAGGACGCCGAGATTGCCGGCGCCCAGGCCGAGGGTTGCGAGGTTCTGGAGCTCACGGCGCCGCTCGCCATCGAGACGGGCGAAGATGGTCGCGTGAGCGGCCTGCGCGTGCAACCGCAGATTATCGGCGAGCCCCGCCGCGGTCGTCCGGCTCCGCGTGCCGCCGCTACGCCCGAGCGCGTCATCCCCTGCGAGCGCGTGTTTGTCGCCATTGGCCAGGACATCGATTCCAAGCCGTTTGAGGACATGGGCATCGCCTGCAAGTGGGGTTGCGTGGTCACCGACTCGGACGGTGCCGTGCCCAACTTCGATGGCCTCTTTAGCGGCGGCGACTGCCAGACCGGCCCCGCCACCGTCATCCGTGCCATCAACGCCGGCCGCGTGGCTTCGGCAAACATCGACCGCTATCTGGGCTTCGACCACAAGATCAAGCTCGACGTGGAGCTGCCGACCGTTCAGTTTAAGGGCAAGCACGAGTGCGGCCGCTGCGAGCTGGGTGAGCGCGAGGCCGGCGAGCGTATTCACGATTGGAATCTGGTCGAGCAGGGCCTTACCGAGGAGGAGGCGCGCCAGGAGGCAAGCCGCTGCCTGCGTTGCGACCACTTTGGCTTTGGCGCGTTCCGCGGAGGGAGGAACCTGGAATGGTAGAGCCCAACAACCCCACTGTCAGCGACAACACCGAAAGCGGAGCACTCAACATGGTCAAGCTCACTATCGATAATTGCGAGGTCGTGGTGCCCGAGCACACCACGATCCTGGACGCGGCCAAGTCCGTCGGTATCCAGATTCCCACCCTGTGCTACCTGCGCGATCTAAACGAGATCGGCGGCTGCCGCGTGTGCGTGGTCGAGGTTGAGGGCTGCGACCAGCTGGTTGCCGCCTGCAACAACTACGTGCTCGACGGCATGGTGGTCCACACCAACAGCCCCAAGGCCCGCGAGGCGCGTCGCACCAACGTGCAGCTGCTACTGTCCCAACACGACTCGCGCTGTACGAGCTGCGTGCGCAGTGGTAACTGCAACCTGCAGACCATCGCCAACGACCTGGGCATCTTCTATCTGCCGTACGAGCAGCACCTGGCGCGCGAGGGCTGGGACTTCGATTTCCCCATCATCCGCGATAACGACAAGTGCATTAAATGCATGCGCTGCATCAAGGTGTGCGAGAGCGTGCAGGGCTTAGGGATTTGGGACCTGACCAACCGCGCCACGCATACCGCCGTGGGCACCCGCGGGCGTGCGCCGATCGGCAAGACCGATTGCGTCGCGTGTGGTCAGTGCATCACGCATTGTCCGACGGGCGCCCTGCGCGAGCGTGACGATACCGAGACCGTGTTCGACGCCATCGCCGATCCCGACAAGATTGTGCTGGCGCAGATTGCGCCGGCCGTGCGTAGCGCCTGGGGCGAGGAGCTCGGCATTCCGCGCGATGAGGCCACCGTCGAGCGCCTGGCCTGTGCGCTGCGCCGCGTGGGCTTTGAGTACGTGTTCGACACCGATTTCTCGGCCGACCTCACCATTATGGAGGAGGGCTCCGAGCTGCTCGAGCGCCTGGGTAAGGCCGCCAAGGGCGAGGGCGACAGCCGCAGCTGGCCCATGTTCACGAGCTGCTGCCCGGGCTGGGTACGCTTTGTGAAGGCGCGTTACCCCGAGTTTGTCGACAGCCTGTCCACGTCCAAGTCGCCGCAGCAGATGTTCGGCGCCATCGCCAAGACCTACTACGCCAAGGTGCTGGGCGTGGAGCCCGAGCGCCTGTTTGTGGTGTCCGTGATGCCGTGCACGGCCAAGAAAGCCGAGTGCGCGCTGCCGAGCATGGTGGGCGAGGACGGCACGCCCGATGTGGACGTTGCACTGACGGTGCGCGAGATGGTGCGCATGGTCCGCGCGAGCCACGTGAGCGTGGATACGCTGGTTGAGGAGCCGCTCGACACGCCGCTGGGCTTTGGCACGGGCGCAGGTGTGATCTTTGGCGCCACGGGCGGCGTGATGGAGGCCGCCGTGCGCTCGGCCTATTACCTGGTGACGGGCAAGAACCCCGACGCCGACTTCTTTACCGATGTGCGCGGCCTGGACGGCTGGAAGGAGGCCGTGGCCGATATCGATGGCACCAAGGTACGCATCGCCGTGGCGCACGGGCTGGGCAACGCCGCCCGCCCGCTCGACGCGATTCGCGACGGCCGCGTGAGCTATGACTTCGTTGAGGTCATGGCGTGCCCGGGCGGCTGTGTCGGTGGCGGCGGTCAGCCCATCCATGACGGCTGTGAGCTGGCAGCCGAGCGCGGCCAGGTGCTGTGGGGCCTCGATGCGAACGCCGAGATTCGCTTCTCGCATGAGAATCCCGATGTCCAGGCGTGCTATAGCGAGTTCTTGGGTGCGCCGCTCTCGCCGCTGGCCGAGGAATTGCTGCATACCGATCATCACGCATGGACGATGCCTAACGAGGGGACGTGCTAGCGATGCGCGCGTTTGATGTTGAGATGTCGCGCCGGGGGTTTGCCTCGGCGCTCGCCATGGGCACCCTGTCGCTTGCGCTCGCGGGCTGTGGCGGCGGGGCTGCCGGTGTCGGGTCCGCCGCGGGCTCGGCTGCCACGGACGGCGCCGGTGCTGCCGCAGAGCCGGTCGAGGTACACGTCGCCTCGCTCAAGGGGCCGACGTCGATTGGCCTGGTGCAGTTTATGGACCAGGCGGCCGACGGTGCCACGGACAATGAGTTCGACTTTGCGATCAACACTGCCGCCGACGAGATTGTGCCCAAGGTCATTCAGGGCGATATCGATATCGCCCTGGTGCCCGCCAACGTGGCGAGCGTGCTCTACAACAAGACTGAGGGTGCGGTGCAGGTCATCGACATCAACACGCTGGGCGTGCTGAACGTTGTGACGGGCGACGCGAGTGTGGCCTCGTTTGGCGATCTGGCGGGCCATACTGTCTATATGACGGGCAAGGGCACCACGCCGGAGTACGTCATGAACTACCTGTTGGAGCGCGCGGGCCTGACCGGCCAGGTTACGCTCGAGTTTAAGAGCGAGCCCACCGAGGTGCTGTCGGCGTTGCTTGCCGATCCGTCTGCCGTGGGCGTGCTGCCGGAGCCGTTCAAGACCGCTGCCATCGCAAAGAGCGAAGGCAAGCTGTCGGCTCCGGTAAGTCTGACCGATGTGTGGGATGAGCTGGCAGGTGACACGGGTTCGCGCCTGCTGACGGGCGTGACCGTGGCGCGCCGTGCCTTTGCCGAGGAGCATCCCGAGGCCGTGGCGGAATTCCTGAGCTGCCATGCTGCGAGCGTTGAGGCCGTGAACGCGGTGCCGGCGGACTGGGCTCAGGCCGTGGTCGATGCGGGTATCGTGGATAACGCCGCGATTGCCGAAAAGGCGATTCCCGGGTGCATGCTCGTGTGCCAGACGGGGAGGGATATGAAGGCGGCGCTCGGTGGGTACCTGCAGGTGCTGGCCGATGCGGACGCGAGCGCCGTGGGCGGCAAGCTCCCGGCTGACGATTTCTACTGCATGGAGTAGCCCGTGCGTGCGTTTGCTCGACAAATGACAGAGCGTATGAAGGCGGTGGCGGCAGCAGGTGCCGTTGCCGCCTTTTGGCTTGCCGTGTGGGTGCTGATGGCGGGTTTCGTGGCGCAGCCGTTGATTTTGCCGGGGCCGGGCGCCGTCGTGGTGGCGTTGCTGCGACTGGTATGCGATGCCGGCACATGGGCGATTCTGGCAGGCTCGGGTGCGCGAATCTTGGGCGGGCTGGCGCTTGCCGCGGTGTGCGGCGGCGTACTGGCGGGAGTCTCGGTGCGATCGCTGACGTTTGCCCGCTTGGTGGCGCCGGCGCTTTCGTTTGTTAAGGCGACACCGGTTGCCTGCGTGGTGGTCCTGCTGCTCATTTGGTTGGGGTCGGCGCGCGTGAGCATTGCGGCGGTCTTTTTGATGGCACTTCCGGGCGTGTATTTTTCGTTGGTCGAGGGTTTGACGCAAGCGGATAAACCGCTGGAGCAGATGTTTCGTCTGCATGGCGTGCGGGGCTGGCGACTGTTTTGTGCCCACAACTGGCGCGAAGTCCTGCCGTTTGTGCTTTCGTGCGCCCGCGCTGTGATCGGCATGAGCTGGAAGGCTGGCGTGGCGGCGGAGCTCATCGGCATGGCGACGGACACCGTGGGCGAACGCATCTATCAGGCGAAGCTGCTCATCGAGACGGCTGATCTGCTGGCGTGGACCGTGCTGGTCGTTGCCGCCTCGTGGGCGTGTGAGCGCGTGCTGGTGTGGCTGCTGCGGGTTTCGGGACCCGTGGCGTGGCGCGCGGCCGTGCGGGCACATGGGCATGGACTGCGCGGGCGTACAGGGGCTGCGAGCGATGGTGCTGCAGCGGAGCTTGCGCTTGCCGTGGGCGACCGGGCGCCCTGGTCGCCGGCGCTCGACGGACTGGTGCTTCATGTGCCCGCCGGTGGACGCACCTGTGTGATGGGCGCTTCGGGCGTGGGCAAGTCGACGTTGCTTGCGCTGGTGGCGGGGGAGTGCGCACCGTGCTCCATGGTGTTTCAGGACGTGCGCCTGGTCGAGGACGCCTCTGCTTTGGATAACGTGCTGGTGTGCGCCGATGCACGCGTGAATGCCTCGAGTGCCGCTGCCTTGTTGCGCCTGCTGGTACCGGGGATCGATGTGCATGCCCGCGTGGCCGAGCTCTCGGGCGGGCAGCGCCGTCGCGTCGAGATTGCCCGAGCCCTGCTGTGTCCGGGCGGCGCAGTGATTCTAGACGAGCCCTTTACCGGTCTAGACATCGCTGCGCGCGACGCATGCACCGAGGTCGTGCTCGACTTGCTCGACAGCCGTATGCTGTTGCTTGCCACGCACGATTCCGCTGACGCTCGAGCCCTCAATATCTCGGACATCATCACGCTCTAAAGACTTACTCAGCAACAAATTGATCCGTTTTTTCTCCGTCCCCATGGGGTCGGGTATGGTATTCTATCTGTGGGGTAATACTTAGGAATACCAAGTAATACCAACGCCGTAGAACAAACTCCAGATGCGGGCCAATCGGGTTGCCTTCACAGCCCGTCGCCCAGCCGCGTGGCCCGCATCCATCCGCACCACCGTCGTTTCAAAAAGGAAGCGCCATGGCAGAACACATGACCCCGGTTGTCGCGAAGGTCTTGCCCGAGGAAAAGGCGGCCTTCGCGGCGGCAACCCAGCTCGTGGGCACTACGCCGTCCAACGCCATCCGCATGTTTATCGCCGCCTTCAATCGCTGCGGCACCTTTCCGTTCGACATTTCGCCCAACGGGGCCTTTGGCGCTGCGCCCGATTCTCATCAACAATGACTGTCCCAAACTGCCGGCACTTGGGGACGTTCCTTTTCTGCCGGCAGTTAAGGAACGTCCCTAAGTGCCGGGTTTTGAGGAGGTTGGCATGCTCAATGCGATGATTTGGGCGCTTGCCTGTTTTGGTGTTGTTGCTGCCGATATTGCCCTGAGCATGGTTCTGTTTTCAGTTCTCGATGCCGTGTCGGTGCTGACGGGCTATCCGATCGACAATCTCGATATCCAATGGTTCCAGGCTGCCGCTCAGACGGCGTCATTTTTGATGGCGCTGCTGTGGTGGCGCTATCTGTGGCCCCGCTCCTTCATGGCGCGCCGGCAAGGCGAACGCCCACTCGGCGGGGGAGCAGGCGCGGCATGGAAGCGCATTGCCTGCGTTGTCGTGATCGGCCTATCCATGCAGGTGGTCATTAGCTACCTATGCGACGGTGTACTGTCGCTGCTGCCCGAGGTCGCGGCAGACTATAGCGAGCTCGTCGAGGAGACGGGCATGGGCGATACCAGCCTTCTTGCTGTCTTGACCACAGTGCTCGGCGCTCCGTTTTGCGAAGAGCTCCTGGTGCGCGGCATCATCTTTGAGTTTTCGCTGCGTGCGTTTAATCCACAGTGCCGTTCGTTCTGGAAGCGCCGGCGCCGCGCGAACGCGCAGGACGGCGCCATAGTGCCCTGGGCGGCCCCGAGTACCTGGGGCGTCGCCGCGGCAATCGTGCTGCAGGCGGCGGTCTTCGGCTTTATGCACATGAACTGGGTGCAGGGCTGCTACGCGGGCGCTGCCGGCCTCATTTTTGGTTGGGTACTCGTGACCACCGGAAAGCTTCGCTACACGATTCTGCTGCACTTTGCGTTTAATGCCGGGTCGTATCTCATGGGGCTGCTGTGGTTTGTGAACACGCCGTTCGACGTGGCAATTACGGTCGCGATCGCCGGCGTGATCCTGGTGGAGGCAATGCGCTCGCTGCGCCAAGCGTGCCAGCAGAGCGCTGTGAGCACATCTACCGCATTCCCGCACTAATTGCGGCGTCCGCCTCCGTTGGCACCCTGACGCCCCTGAGCTGCACGGTTGCGCCCGGCAGTGTTCTGCGCGCGCGACATGCCGCTGTGCCCCTTGCTGCCCTTAGGCCCCTTGCCAGCGGCGCCACCGTGGGCCTTGCCGCCCTTCTTGCCTGCGCCATGCCCACCGCCAGCAGACGTCTCGCCCGGGCGCGGCGGCACGGGACGGATCAGGCAATGCTTGGTGTAGCCGATCAGGTCGCGACGGCCAGCCTTTTCCAGCGCCTCGCGTACCAGCTTGTAGTTCTCGGGCTTGCGATACTGGATGAGCGCGCGCTGCATGGCCTTCTCGTGCGGGTCGCGCGCCACATAGATCGGTTTCATGGTGCGCGGGTCCACGCCGGTGTAGTACATGCACGTCGACATGGTGGACGGTGTGGGGTAGAAGTCCTGCACCTGCTCGGGCATGTAACCCATGTCGCGCACGGCTTCGGCAAGGTCCACGGCTTCCTTCATCGTTGAGCCGGGGTGGCTCGAGATCAGATACGGCACCACGTACTGCTTGAGTCCGTATTCGCGATTCAAGCGTTCAAATTTACGGCAGAATGCGTCGTAGACAGCTCGGCTCGGCTTGCCCATCACGGACAGTACCGCGTCGCTCACGTGCTCGGGCGCTACGCGCAGCTGGCCCGAGACATGGTGTTCCAGCAGCTCGCGCAAAAACTCGTCCGAGGCATCGGCCATGGTGTAGTCAAAGCGGATGCCGCTGCGGACGAAGACCTTCTTGACGCCCGGCAGCTGGCGCAGGTCGCGCAGCAGCTGCGTGTAGCCGGTCTCGTCGACCACCATGTTCTTGCACACGCTCGGCCACAGGCAGCGCTTGTTCTTGCACACGCCGTGCTTGAGCTGCTTGTCGCAGGCGGGGCGGCTAAAGTTGGCCGTCGGTCCGCCCACGTCGTTGATATAGCCCTTAAACTCGGGATCGCGCGTGAGCAGCTCGGCCTCGCGCATGATCGAGTCGTGGCTGCGCATCTGCAACACGCGGCCCTGGTGGAAGGTGAGGGCGCAAAACGAGCACTCACCAAAACAGCCGCGGTTGGAGCTTATGGAAAACTTGATCTCAGCAAAGGCCGGCACGCCGCCCGCCGCGTCGTAATCGGGATGCCAGTCGCGTGCGTAGGGGAGTTCGGCCACCTCGTCCATCTCATCGGTAGTGAGCGTCGCCGACGGCGGGTTTTGCACCACATAGACGCTGTTGGGGTAGGGCTCTACCAGGCGATGCCCGGTGATGGGGTCCATATTCTGTTGCTGCACGTTAAAGCTGCGCGCGTAGTTGAGCTTGTCGGCGGTAAGGTCGTCCCAGCTGGGCAGCAGATCGTAGTCGTAGACCTCGTCGAGCGAGCCTGTGCGGTAGACGGTGCCGTTGATATAGGTGATCTGATCGACGGGCAGTCCCGCGTCGAGCGCGTCGGCGATCTCGACGATCGCGTGCTCGCCCATGCCGTAGATGAGGATGTCGGCGCCCGAGTCGAGCAGTACCGAGCGCTTGAGCTTGTCCTGCCAGTAGTCGTAGTGGGCCAGGCGGCGCAGGCTCGCCTCGATGCCACCGATAATGATGGGGGCGTCCTTAAACGTCTGGCGGATGAGGTTGCCGTAGACCGTGACGGCGCGATTGGGACGGCGCCCCTCTTCGCCACCGGGGGTATAGGCGTCGGTGTGGCGGCGATGCTTGGTCACCGAATAGTGGTTGACCATAGAGTCCATGTTGCCGGCACTGACGAGAAAGCCTAGGCGCGGCTCGCCGAGCACGGTGATGCTGGCGGGGTCGGTCCAGTCGGGTTGGCAGATGATGCCCACTTTGTAGCCGTGCGCGTCGAGGACGCGGCTGATGATGGCCATGCCAAAGCTGGGATGGTCCACGTAGGCGTCGCCGCAGATGTAGACAAAGTCGCACTGGTCCCAGCCGCGTGCATCCATGTCGGCTCGACTGACGGGGAGGAATTTATCGCGGCCCGGGCGCCAGGGGCGGGCGGGCGCTGCCGGGGTATGAGCGGCGTGGCCGCCCTGGGCCTTGCCGCCACGCTTTTGCTGCTGGCCCTGTTTGCCCTGCTGACTGCGCTGGTTGTTCTGAGCGTGCTGAGGCTTTTTTGCCACGATCCCTCCCGGTGTTTGTATGCTGCACGTAATTGTAACCAGTCTTTTTGGGGCGGGGCTAAAAAGACTGGGGGAGTACATGAGCTGGTGAGTGAGAGCGTCGCTGAGCCAGTCGTTTGTTTCCAGACTGTGTATCTGCGCGTTGGAGAACCCGTCTCGCGCGCACGCCATGTTGTCAATGGGTTACAGTATGAACGGCGGTTATGTTTCCGCCAACGCACGAGAGGGTCGTCAACAAGGAGGATGCACGACGATGCAGCGTGCCAAACAGATATCGGAGTCCATCGAACTGGGCATTATCCTGGCGCTCGCCGGTGGCTTTATGGATGTGTATTCGTACATTGGGCGCGACCATGTTTTCGCCAACGCGCAGACGGGCAACATCCTGCTTGTGGGCGTGAGCATTTCGGAGGGCAATTGGGTGCTGGCGGGACGCTATTTCTTCCCCGTGGTGTCGTTTGCCGTGGGCATTATGCTTGCCGACCTGGTGCACGAGCGGTTTGGCAGCGTGATCCACTGGCGTCAGGTGACGGTGTTCTTTGAAGCCGTCATCTTGCTGGGCGTGAGCTTTATCCCCGGTGGCGGTTACAACCTGCTCGCCAACTGCCTTACCTCGTTTGCCTGCGGCATGCAGGTCGAGAGCTTCCGCAAGATCCACGGTCACGGCATCGCTACGACCATGTGCATCGGCAACTTGCGCAACGCGCTGCAAAACGTGGACGATTACATCATCACCCACAGGCGCGGCTTTTTGGAAAACGGCCTGCTGTACTTTGGCGTGATCTTTACCTTTGTGTTTGGCGCCGTGTTGGGCAACTGGTGTATTGAGCGCATGGGCCTGCACGCCATCGTCGTGGCGAGCTTGCTGCTGTTTGTCGCGTTTGCCATCATGTTCATCGACCGCGAGCGCGACTTGCGCTTACGCTGGAAGGTTGCGGCCGAGGCTTGGAAAGAGGGCTGCCGAAAGTAACCGAATGCGGCAAAGGGGCTGTCCCTTTGCCGCAATATTTTTCATCGTCTGTTGAAACGCTTTAAATAGTTTGACGTTCTCACGCGTTTTTCGTTTCAAAAGCGTTAGGATGGGACTCATAGCGTGGGGCGTAATGGGTGCCCTGCACACGATGGGAGGCTATCAATGGCTAATCGTTTCGTTCTCAATACCATCTCTTATCATGGTTCCGGCGCCATCAAGGAGATTCCCGGCGAGCTTCAGCGTCGCGGCTACAAGAAGATCTTCGTCTGCTCCGACCCCGATCTGGTCAAGTTTGGCGTTACCGCTAAGGTGACCGACGAGCTCGACGCCGCCTGCATCGCCTGGAGCCTCTACTCCGAGATCAAGCCCAACCCCACTATCCAGAACGTCAAGGACGGCGTCGAGGCCTTTAAGGCCGCCGAGGCTGACGCTATCGTGACCATCGGTGGCGGCTCCTCCATGGACACCGCTAAGGCCATCGGCATTATCATCAACAACCCCGAGTTCGCCGATGTCCGCAGCCTCGAGGGCGTTGCTCCCACTAAGAACCACGCCGTGTTCACCATCGCCGTGCCGACGACCGCCGGTACTGCCGCCGAGGTGACCATCAACTACGTCATCACCGACCCCGAGAAGGTCCGCAAGTTCGTGTGCGTCGACACCAACGACGCCCCCGAGGTCGCTGTCGTCGACCCCGACATGATGGCTTCCATGCCCGCCGGCCTGACCGCTTCCACCGGCATGGACGCTCTGACCCACGCCATCGAGGGCTACACCACCAAGGGCGCTTGGGAGCTCTCCGACATGTTCCACTTTGAGGCCATTAAGCTGATTAGCGAGAACCTGCGCGACTCCGTTGCCGAGGCCAAGTCCGGTCAGCCCGGCTCCGGCCGCGAGGGCATGGCTCTTGGTCAGTATGTCGCTGGCATGGGCTTCTCCAATGTCGGCCTGGGCATCGATCACGCCATGGCTCACACCCTGTCTGCTCACTACGACACCCCGCACGGCGTCGCTTGCGCCATGCTGCTGCCGATCGCCATGGAGTTCAACAAGCCGGTTTGCGCTGAGCGCCTGGCCAAGGTCGCCGTCGCCATGGGCGTTGACACCACGGGCATGAGCACCGACGAGGCTGCCGACGCCGCTATCGCCGCCGTCAAGCAGCTTTCCGCCGACGTGAACATCCCGCACGTCTGCGAGGCCATGAAGGCCGACGAGATCGAGGTCCTGGCCAAGGACGCCATGGCTGACGCCTGCTTCCCGGGTAACCCGCGCGAGGCAACGCTCGACGACGTCATCGAGCTCTTCAAGAAGATCTGCCCGGCTGCCTAGTCTCGTTTGGTGTTCTTTCGCCTGTAGGCGTATGGTCTTTTGACTTGCCACTGGCCCCGCCGCGCTACGCGCGGCGGGGCTTTTTGTTCAAGACTTTAGTCTGCTGGGCGCGCAGCGGCCAGCTTCAACCCACCCGCTATGCGGGTGGAGACAAACGGCTTTACAAAGCCACCCCTCCGACCGATATTGACGATTGTTCAGGCCGTCAAGAATTCGAGTCGAAGGGGTGGTCGCCATGGCCCAGAAGGCCTACAGCCTTTCCCACACGAAGTGGATGTGCAAGTACCACGTCGTGTTCACGCCGAAGTATAGGCGCAAAGTGATCTACAACCAAATCAGGAGCGACATAGGGGAGATCCTCAGGAAGCTGTGCGAGTACAAGGGGATCGAGATGATCGAGGGGCACCTGATGCCCGACCACGTGCACGTGCTGCTGGCGATCCCGCCGAAGTACAGCGTCGCGAGCGTCATGGGCTACCTGAAGGGGAAGAGCTCGCTGATGATATTCGACAGGCACGCCAACCTCAAGTACAAGTTCGGCAACAGGAAGTTCTGGGCGGAGGGCTACTACGTGTCCACCGTCGGCCTGAACGAGGCGACGATCGCCAAGTACATCAGGGAGCAGGAGTCCCACGACATCGCGCTGGACAAGCTGAGCGTGAAGGAGTACGAGGACCCCTTCAAGAGGAGGTGATCCCGCCGGTTCGACCGGCGCGCCACGGGTCAAGATGCACTAGGCCTGGACGAAGTCCGGGCCCGCGCCTTTAGACGCGAGCCCGGGGCCCGTGGGTTATACCCTAAGAGCAAACCACCCTTTTTAAGGGTGGTTCTGATTTAGAGGCTTTAGCCTGTGCGGGGCGCGCAGCGCGCCGCATCAGAAACCACCCGCTATGCGGGTGGGGCCAAACGGCTTTACAAAGCCGCCCCCTCGCCGGACACTTGCGATTGTTCAGGCCGCAAGGAATCCGAGTCGAGAGGGCGGTGGTGGCGTATGGCCCAGAAGGCCTACAGCCTGTCGCACACGAAGTGGATGTGCAAGTACCACGTCGTGTTCACGCCGAAGTATAGGCGCAAAGTCATCTACAACCAAATAAGGTCCGACCTTGGGGAGATCTTCAGGAAGCTCTGCCAGTACAAGGGGATAGAGATCATCGAGGGGCACCTGATGCCTGACCACGTCCACATGCTGCTGGCGATACCGCCGAAGTACAGCGTATCGAGCGTGATGGGCTACCTGAAGGGGAAGAGCTCGCTGATGATATTCGACAAGCACGCGAACATGAAGTACAAGTTCGGCAACAGGAAGTTCTGGGCCGAGGGCTACTACGTGTCCACGGTCGGCCTGAACGAGGCCACGATCGCGAAGTACATCCGGGAGCAGGAGAAGGCCGACATCGCGCTCGACCGGCTGAGCGTCAAGGAGTACGAGGACCCCTTCGGCAGGGGGCCGGGGCGTAAATAGCGCCGGTTTGACCGGCCCGCCACGGGTCAATCTGCAGTGCGGCCCGAACCCCGTGAGGGCCGGCGCCTTTAGACGCGTGCCGGAAATCCAAGGGTTATACCCTAAGAGCAAACCACCCCTTTTAGGGGTGGTTTTGATTGCCTCGTCGATGCCCCGAGATGGGCAAAACCAAGGCATGCTGCCCGCTGCGGATAGGTGGTGCACTTCCCAGCGTGCATTTTTGGGAGTATTCAGCAAGCTCTTAAAAATGCATAACGTTGTGAATAGGCCGTAGTGGCCCGCAGGCGCCCATCGACAGCCATTGTGAGCGGGCTATCGATGAGTGGAGGGGGTTGTTACTGAGTTTCTGCTTTGCGACGACCTGCAACACTGCTGTAACCGCGTCGTTTTATCGTTCGCGATGGGGCCGTTGGGCCCACGGTGCTGAATAGTCCGTTTTTTGCACGGTCCAAGGTGGGGCACCCTTAGACGAAGCAAAAAGATGCCTCATTTCTGTGCAGATACCGATAGGATTTATGCAAGATTGGGATTGCAAGCCGTGCGCGTGCGCAAAATCGGCGCGAGGACGTCTGGAGGTGGCTCGGCTCCCAGAGCCTTGCGCGTGCAGAACGGTTAAAATCGGGACTCAGTCTTAGTTTTGCTTGGAAGGATGCACATGACTTCTAATATTGATGCTTCTCTAGAGGAGACGCTCTCCTGTATTACTGACCAGTTGAAGGCGCTTACCTCGATTGCTTCGCCTACGGGCTATACCCGCGCGGCGACTGATTATCTGATGGAGACGTTGCGCGATATGGGCTTTGGGCCCGAGCGCTCCAATAAGGGCAATGTGCTCGTTGAGCTTGGTGGTGAGGGTGAGCCGCTTGTGTTGGCGAGCCATGTCGATACCCTGGGCGCCATGGTGCGCTCCATTAAGGACAATGGTCGCCTGCGCCCCACGACCCTCGGCGGGCATCAGTGGTCTACGGCCGATGGCGAGAACTGCACCGTTTATACGCGCGACGGCAATGTTTACACGGGCGTGGTCCTCAATACCGAGCCTTCGGCGCATGTGGCCGATGAGCCGGTCAAGACCATCGAGAAGAACATGGAAATCCTGCTCGACGAGAACGTTGACAGCAAGGACGATGTGCTCGAGCTGGGTATTCAAACCGGCGACATCATCGCTATGGATCCGCGCACCACGGTGACGGAGAGCGGCTACATCAAGAGTCGCTTCCTTGACGACAAGCTGTCCGCGTCGATTCTGCTGGGTTTGGCCCGCGCCGTCGCCGAAGGCGAGGTGACGCTTTCGCGCAAGGTTTCGTTGCTCTTTACGGTGTACGAGGAGGTCGGCCACGGCGGTGCCTTTGTGCCGGCCGACACGCGCGAGATGATCAGCGTGGACATGGGCTGCGTGGGTGACGACCTGGGCTGCACCGAGCGCATGGTTTCGATTTGCGCCAAGGATTCGGGCGGTCCGTACAACTACGACCTGGTAACCACGCTGTCCAACATCGCGCGCGAGCTGGAGCTCGATTACGCCATCGATGTGTACCCGCATTACGGATCCGACGTCGAGGCCACGCTCTCGGCCGGCTACGACATTCGCCATGGTCTGATTGGCCCCGGCGTGTACGCGAGCCACAACTACGAGCGCAGCCACATCGACGGCGTGCGCAATACCTACGAGCTGGTCCGCGCCTACGTACAACGCTAGCGATGCAGCGGCCTCGGCTGATACGGCAGTACCGACCGAGGCCGTCCTCTCTAAGTTGCGGTGAAATAGGGACTGTTTGGCGGTTTTAAACGCTTAAACAGTCCCTATTTCACCGCAATTTATGAAGGGGATGGGGCTACTTAAGTGCGCCGGTCACCGTGCCGCCGCCGAGGACGATGTCGCCGCGGTAGACTACAACGGCTTGGCCGGGGGCGATGGCTCGTTGCGGCTCGTCAAAAGTTAGCAGCATTTGCCCATCTTCGTCACGCGTAAGGGTCGCTGCCTGGTCTTTCTGACGGTAGCGGTACTTGGCACCTACGCGAATGCCGCCGGCGTCGAGCTCCGCCTCCATGCGTGCGTCCGGCGCGCTCCAGATCCACTCATCGGCCGTGAGGGCAGCGGCGGTCAGGTCCTCGGCCTCACCCAGATGCACGGTGTTGTTGGCGGCGTCGACGCCCGTCACATACACGGGATGCGCCATCGCGACGCCCAGGCCCTTGCGCTGGCCGATGGTGTAGCGCAGCGCGCCGTTGTGGCGCCCGACCACGCTGCCGTCGCGCCACACAATGTCGCCCGGTGCAGCGGGATGTCCGCAGCGGCGCTCGATATAGCCCGCGTAGTCACCGTCTGGAATAAAACAGATGTCCTCGCTTTCGGCCTTCTGGGCGTTGGTAAAGCCCTGCTCGGCGGCTATGCGGCGCACGTCGCGCTCTTTGTCCAGGCCTGCCAGCGGAAAGATCGTGTGCGCCAGGCGCTCCTGCGTAAGCGAATACAAAAAGTAGCTTTGGTCCTTTTTGGGATCTTCGCCGCGATGTAGCTGCCAGGTGCCGTCTACCGCCTGGCTTGTTTTGGCGTAATGTCCCGTGGCGATGTAGTCGCAGTCCATGTCCAGCGCCGCATCGAGCAGCGCGCCAAACTTAATGTGGCGGTTGCAGATAATGCACGGATTGGGCGTCAGCCCCTCCTGGTAGGCGTTCACAAAGCGCTCGATAACGTTGCGGTCGAACGTCTGCTGCAGGTCGAGCACGTGGTGGGGTATCCCCAGGCGCTCGGCGACGGCCTTTGCATCGGCGATGTCGCGGTCGACCTTACTCATGCCCGCGGCGGGGTCGGGTGCGGGGCAGGTGAGGCGCATGGTGGCGCCGACGCATTCGTATCCCTGGCTTTTGAGCAGGTACGCGGTCACGCTGGAATCGACGCCGCCGCTCATGGCGACGAGCACACGCTTGTTGTGCATGGGGAGGTTCTCCTTGGTGGCATGTGGCCAAAAAAGAAAAGCGGCGCGGGAGGCTGGTTCCGCGCCGCAGACATTGTAGCAAGTTCGGGCGTCATGTGGGACACCCTGTTGGGATGAGCCCAGGCTGCCAGAAGAGAGGGGAGACCGGCGTGCCTTGGACCCGTTCTAAGAACGAGAAGCTCTAGTCCTGGAACAGTGCCGTGGACAGGTAGCGCTCGCCGGTGTCGGCAAGCAGGGCCACGATGGTCTTGCCCTTGTTCTCGGGGCGCTTGGCCAGCTGCAATGCGGCCCACACGGCGGCACCGGACGAAATGCCCACGAGCACGCCCTCCTTGTGGCCCACGGCGCGGCCGGTAGCAAAGGCGTCGTCGTTCTCGACGGGGATGATCTCGTCGTAGACCTGGGTGTCGAGGACGTCGGGCACAAAGCCGGCGCCGATGCCCTGGATCTTGTGCGGGCCGGCCTGGCCCTTGGAGAGCACCGGGGAGGTGGCGGGCTCGACGGCGACGACCTTAATCTCGGGGTTCTGCTCCTTGAGGAACTCGCCCACGCCGGTCACGGTACCGCCGGTGCCAACGCCGGCGACGAAGATGTCGACCTGGCCGTCGGTGTCGTCCCAGATCTCGGGGCCGGTCGTGGCCTTGTGAATGGCGGGGTTGGCGGGGTTCACAAACTGGCCGGCGATAATGCTGTTGGGAGTCTCCTTCTGCAGCTCCTCGGCCTTGGCGATAGCGCCCTTCATGCCCTTGGAGCCGTCGGTGAGCACGAGCTGCGCACCGTATGCCTGCATCAGCTTGCGGCGCTCGACGGACATGGTCTCGGGCATGGTGATGATCACCTTGTAGCCGCGGGCGGCCGCCACCGAGGCGATGCCGACACCGGTGTTGCCGCTCGTGGGCTCGATGATGGTGTAGTCGCCGCCGCGTACGAGCTTGCCTGCCTTCTCGGCCTCGTCAATCATGTTCTTGGCGACGCGGTCCTTAACGGACCCGGCGGGGTTGAAGTATTCCAGTTTGACGAGCACGCGAGCCTTGAGGTCCTCGTCGGCCTCAAAGTGGGTGAGCTCCAGAAGCGGGGTGTGGCCGATAAGCTGATCGATGGACGTGTAAACCTTGCTCATGGTGAACCTCCAAAGTGTTCAAGTTGCTGGTTGCCGTGTGGTTTTACGGCGTGTCTAGCAGCTAAACCCATAAACCTTATAGGTTGTTCGTTTAGCTGTTGGCAAGCATAGTAGACACTAAAGCCTAGTAATGCAATAGGAAATAGAAGATTATTACGAGTCGATTAACCGTCTTGACCGGAACGGGTATTTTCAAACCCAATTTTTCGGCTAGAATTTCAACGGACTAAAAGACCGAAAGGCAGCACTATATATGTTGGTTTCCACTAAGGGCAGGTACGCCCTGCGCGTTATGGTTGACCTGGCCGAGCACCAGGCGGCCGGTCGCATCCCGCTCAAAGAGATCGCGGCGCGACAGGGGATTTCCGAGAAATATCTCGAGAACATCTTGGCTACGCTCGTGCGCGCCAACATGCTTTCGGGCATGCGTGGCAAGGGCGGCGGCTACGTGCTTACGCGCCCGCCCGAGCAGTACACGGTGGGCGAGATCCTGCGCCTGACCGAGGGCAGTCTGGCGCCGGTCGCCTGCCTGGATGGCGACTGCAAGGGCTGCTCGCGTTCGGATGAGTGTCCCACGCTCGACGTGTGGAAGAACCTGGACAAGCTCATCAACGACTACCTCGACGGTGTGACGCTCGATCAACTTGTCGCTCCCAACCATGGCTACGACTACGTCATCTAACCCACACCTGCATTTGGGGACGGGGTAGAAATGGTAGATCCTCTCGTCCTTTGAGACTTGGCAAATAAGAAGGCCGCCCATTTTTGCGATGGGCGGCCTTTGTCTTGGGTCGATATGACGGTTCGTATTGAACAGTTCTAGCCCTCGGCGATGCTGTCGAGAATGCTGCGCATGATGGATACCAGGATGCTGCCCATAAAGGCCGATCCAAAGCCGGCAATGGAGATACCCGCGCCCAGCAGATTGACCGACAGGTAGCTGGCCAGCTCGAGCATGAAGCTGTTGACTACGAGCTGAAAAATACCAAGCGTGATAATAGTGAGCGGCAGCGAGATGACCGTCAGGAACGGCTTGACGAGCGAGTCGACGATGTTGAGGAACAGTCCCACGAAGGCAAAGCAGACCCAAGCCTCGGCAAAGCCGAAGGGTTGGATACCGGGGACGAGGAACGTGGCGATCGCGATGGCGATCGAGGTGAAGAGCCAGTTAAGCATAAAGCGCATGGCGTGAATCCTTTCTTGCGCCGGGGTTGCTGGCGTCGCGTGAAGCGGCTTGCGGCGGCGACCTGGATGGTTGCGCGGGCGCGCCGCGGTGTTTGGGCGCCCATTGTCTCAAATATTCGTGGAGCTTACGTGCGCATATGGTTTCTAAACGGCGTTCGTCCTGAAAAACGCGCCGCTGGCAGAGAGTCTTGTCGCTTTAGTTTGGTGGTGTGCTACACTGCTACGGGCAAAAGCCACAGGCGTTGCCCTATTGCATAGAACGGGCGAACGATGCCCGATGTCAGTATCAACTTCGATGCCTTTTGGCGGGTTTGGCGGTGATCGATGAATATCGAGAACATGTTTGACAAGCCTGATGTCAAGCAGCTGGTCCACGCATTTAGCCTTTTGGACGACGAGAAGGATATCCAAGCGTTTTTGACCGATATCTGCACGCCGCGCGAGATTTGCGACCTTTCTCAGCGTTTGCAGGTTGCGCGCTATTTGGACGAGGGCGAGCCTTATGTTGAGGTTCAGGCCCGTACCGGCGCTTCGTCCACCACGGTGAGCCGCGTTTCAAAGGCGCTGAACGGCGAGTACGGTGGCTACCGCAAGATCCTCATTAAGCTGGAGGATGGCGAGTAGGCCGCGCCAAAAACGAATTGTGCAAAACCGCTCCTCCGGGGGCGGTTTTTATATGCCCGCAATCGGCTGGTTCGTTGGGGTCAGGTTGCTTTGTACCAAAAGATGGAACTGCGGTGGCAATGTGTCCGCTTGGGCGGGTAGGATGGATGCATTGATTATTGCGAACGGTTTGAGCGGAGGACCATGCCTGTTCGAATCTATACCACCAATGCCGGCGCGGATTTGAGCGATGCCGAGTCGGCGCTGCTTGCCGACCTTATTGCCCGTCACGGGCGTGCCGTGTTGCTGGCACCAACGTTTGCCGAGCTCGATCTGTGCCGTCATGATGCGGCGGAAGCCGGCATTTCGCTGGGTATCGACTACAAGACACCCGCATCGTGGCTTCGCTCGCTTTGGGAGCTTTTGGGCGACGGGCGCGGTTTCGTCGACAACCTGCAACGTCAGATGCTGTTTTCGGATATGATTGCCCGCCGCGACGATGCCGACCTGCAGCCGCTTTCGCGTAGCCAGGGCACGGTGCGCATGCTCGCGCGCATGGCCCGCGACGTGTTGCCGGGCGTTGCGGGGACGGGTGCCGAACGATGCCGTGGCGACAACTGCCGGCCTGAGCCAAAAAGCGATGCCGAGGCTCGTGTGTTCGAGCTTTTGCGCGCCTACGCGGGCGGTTTGGACCGTCGAGATATGGTTGAGCCCTGCGAGGCAGCTGACATTATGACCAGTGTCCTGGCCGATAGCCTGCTGGCGTGCACTCGCGCCGTATGCGTGCGCGGTATCACGTCGTTTACGCACGGTCTGCTCGAGCTGCTGTCTGCCGTGGCGAACAATGGGGGAGAGGTCGTCGTGCTGCTTGCCCGCGAGCAGGCGGCGATGCGCGAGGAGCTTGCCGCGGCATTTGATGCCCGCGATGTGTTGTTTGAGATCGCGCCGCTAGGGGAGGGTGTCGGCGCGTCTGATGCCGCTTGCGGGACCGCCGCTCAGCCTGCCTTTATTGAGGTCGCTGGCCCCCATGCCCGTGCTCATGCTTATGCGGACGCAATTGATGATCTGGTAAAAACGTGCCGGGGTTCCGAGGTCGACGGCGTCGCGACGCCTGCCGACCCTGTGCGCGTGCTCGTTGTTTCTGCCCGGGCACCCCAGCTGTTCGTTGAGCTCGCCTCTCGTCTGGCGGCTCGTCATATCGCTGCCGAGACAACTGAGTTCACGGCGTTTTCTCAATCCATTGCGGGCAGGCAGTTTGCGGCGCTTGCCGGCCTGATCGAGCGCATGAAGGCCGCCGATGAGGGCATGGCGTCAAAGACCGAGTGGTGGCCCGCGCCGGAGCTTACCGACTGGATCTACAGTCCGCTTTCGGGCGCTGATGCCGTCAATGCCCGTACCTTCGATAAGAATATGCGTCTCTCGCGCAGCAAGACTACCGCGGGCGTCAAGAGCCTGCTGCAGAGCGTTCAGGGCCAGGTGAGGGGCGCGCGCAAGGCGACGAGCGACGATAACTGGTTTAAGAACGTACCGTGTGTGGTCTCGGACGTGTTCCAGGCGCTGTGGCGTGACAAGCCCGTGACGGCGCTCAAGGCCATGCTCGCCGTTGCCGAGGCGCTGCCCGATCGCGCCCTAGGCGGCCTTGACGGCCAGGCCCGTCGCCAGGCAGAGACGGCTTTGCTGCGCCATGCCATCGACATCCTTATGAACGATGCTCGCGCACTCGACGTGTCGCAGGCCGCGACCGTGCCGGTTCTCGACGGCGTTCGAACCAAGGTGGACAAGCGCAGTACCGCTTACGATTACGCGACCTACGAGGTCGATCGCACACCACGAGCACAAGTGCGCTTCGCGTCGCTTGCCGATGCGTCGGTTCTTCGCCCTGGCAGCTACGATGCCGTGCTGTTTGCCGATGTCGACCTGGACAGCTATCCGCTTTCGCACGAAGAGGGCCCGCTTGCCACGTTGACAGCCGAGCTGCGCCGCGACGGCGTGTCTTTGGAGCCCGCTGCCCTGCTGCGCGTGCGCTTTGGCCGTGCGATGCAGGCGGCGAGCGGTCCGGTCGCGCTCGCCCGTGTGACGCACGATCGCCAGGCACGCGAGTGCTACCCGGCAGCCGTATGGACCGAGCTGTGGGCACATGCCGAGGCCGCTGGCGCTGCCAAGCCCATGCGCGTGGGCGAGGGCGATATCATCGCCGACTTTGATCCCGCGGCAGGTGAAGGCTTCAAGCGCGAGCGCGTGACCTGTGAAGCCCCTCAGCATCTGAGTGCCGAGGCCGTGCCGTATTTGGTCCTGCGCCGTCGCGATGGCGAGGGTGAGGACGCGCCGCTCGTGCCGCGTCTGACGTCCGCCTCGCAGATTGAGGCCTATTCGACCTGCCCGCTATGCTGGTTCGTCTCGTACCGCGTGAAGCCCCAGTCGATCGACGCGGGCTTTGGCAACATGGAAAAGGGCAACTTTGTCCACGACGTGCTGGAGCATCTGCATGCCCGTCTGCCCCAAGAGGGCATGGAGCGCGTGACGCCCGAGAACCTGCCGCGCGCACAGGAGCTGCTGTACGAGGTCTTTGACGAGACGTTGGCCGAGCACGCCGGCAAGCGCGGCACGGAGGGCCCGCTGGTGCCGCTCTCTGCGGTGGAGGAACGCCAGGTGGCCGAGATCTTGCCGCAGCTGGAGGGTGTGCTTGCCTACGAGTCCGAGGCACTTGCCCCCTTTGCCCCGCGCTACCTGGAGTTCGCCTTCAACGAGCTCAAGGTCGAGTATGCCGGTTGGCCGCTTGGCGGGCGCATCGACCGCGTGGACGTGGACGCCGAGAATCGTGCCGTGGTGATCGACTACAAGCATCGCACGGGCGTTGAGGAGTTTAAGCTCGCCGACCCCACGGTGCGCGACGAGGAATCGGGCACGGCGCCCATCGACGACCCGCGCTGGTTGCCACCACATACCCAAACGCTCATCTACGCCCAGGCCATGCGCCGGGCGCTGGATTTGGACACCCGCGCGGCGCTCTACTTTTCGACCAAGGGCGGCAAGCCGGCGTTGCGCGGTGCCGCGAGCGCCGAGCTGCTCGAGGAAGAGCGCGGCGACGGTCGCATCCCGGGCCTTAAGAAAGGTTTCCCCGGCGAGGGTGGCAGCATGGACTTCGACGCCCTGCTCGATCGCGTTGAGGCCGGCATCGCCGAGCGCCTGCGCGAGCTCGAGGCAGGCAACGTTGCCGCCGTCGACCCGACGTCGGCTCAGGCCGCGCATGCGCGCTGCTCGTATAACCACGAAGGAACGTTTGTAAGGAGGGACGTGTAGACCATGGATCTTTCGACTTTGATGCCGCAACAGCTGCAGATTGTCAAAACGCTCGACCGTCCGCTGTTTGTCTCGGCGGGCGCCGGTTCGGGCAAGACCTTTACCCTCACGCGTCGCATCGTCTACGCGCTCTCGCCTGAATCCGGTCCGTTCGTTGAACATCTTGACCAGGTGCTCGCCATTACCTTTACCAAAGATGCCGCGGCCGAGATCCGTGACCGCGTGCGCCGTGCGCTTATCGACGAGGGCATGGACGAGGAAGCACTGACCGTCGACGACGCGTGGATCTCGACCATTCACGGCATGTGCTCGCGTATCCTGCGCGCGCATGCGCTGGAGCTGGGCATCGACCCCGAGTTCACGGTGCTCACCGATACCGACGAGCTTATGGACCAGGCTGTTGAGCATGTGTTGGCCCGCGCGACGGCGCCCGATGCCGCCCCCGAGCTCGCGGCATCGCTCAAGGCCCTCTATGCCTGGTATCCCATGGCGGGCGAGGGCGGTTCCTTTGGCGCTGGCGCGACCATCAAGGGCCTGGTGCGCGACCTGCTGGAGCTGTCGAGCCAGTTGCCGGGCGGTATGGACGACGTGTGCGTGGCGCGCGGGCAGGCCGATACCTCGGCACTCGCCGATGCCTATCGCGCGGCGCTGGGCGCAAGCAAGGCCGCGACCGAGAAGGCGCAGATGGCACTCGACGCCATTGACGCGTTCGAGGCGAGCGGCAAGACCATGGCCGATGCAGCGCGACTCATGATGTCGTGCACCATGCCGCGCGCGAGCAAGGCATTCCCTAAGGAGCAGGTCGAGCTGCTCAAGGCCGAGGCCGCCGATGCGTTTATCAATATCGTGCTTGCCTGCGGTGGCCCGGCGCTCGATGCGCTGGTGGGCCTGGCCCGTTCCGTGGAGGCTGAGTATCGCGCGCTGAAGGCTGCCCAGTCCGCCCTCGATAATAACGACCTGCTGCGTATGGCCTACGAGGCCCTGCGCGATTACCCTGCCATCCGTGCTGCGTACGAGGGCCGCTTTAAGATGGTCATGATCGATGAGTTTCAGGATACCGACCAGATGCAGGTCGATCTGATACGCTACCTGACGGGTGCGGGGGAGCGCGCGCTGTGCACCGTGGGCGATGCGCAGCAGTCCATCTATCGCTTCCGTGGCGCCGAGGTCGAGGTGTTCCGTCGTCAGGAGCGCAAGGTGGGCTCGTCTGCCGCGCCCGAGGCGACTGCCGTGGCCGATGCCCCTGCCGGCGAACTCGTCAAACTCGTGCGCAACTTCCGCAGCCATGACGAGGTGCTGCGTTACGTGGCACGCGTCTTCGACGGCGATGACGGCGGCCTGATGCAGAGCTTTTTGGATCTTGAGGCGAGCGACGGCCGCAAGGACACGCTGGTGGCGGACGCCTCGCGCCGCCAGGCCCTCTTTGTTGCCGGCGGCAGTACGCAGGAACGCACACAGGCCAAGGCCCGTGCGATCGCCGAGCGATTCCGCGCGCTTGCCGATGCCGGCCAGCCCCAGGGCGGCATGGTGCTGCTGCTGGGCCGCATGACCAACGCCGACGTCTACGCCCAGGCCTTCCGCGACCAGGGGCTCGACTGCGTCATCGCGGGCGGCTCGGTCTTTGCCCAAGCAGCCGAGGTGCAGACGGTGCGCGCCCTGGTTTGTGCGCTCGCCAATCCGGCCGATACGGCGCAGGGCCTTATGCCGCTGCTCGCCTCGCCGATGTTTGCACTCGGCGCCCAGGAGTTCCTGGCGCTGGCGACCAAACTCGACGATCAGACGGGCGAGACGTCGCGCCGCAACATCGATGCGGGCATCATGAGCGATTCCGATGTGCCGGGTTTGCAAGACTTGCCGCTCGTGACGCGCGCCCGCGAGGTGCTGCGGTATGCGCTTCGTCGCGTGGGCCGCGATTCGTTCGCCGCCATCGCGCACGACGTGGTCAACGCCTCCGGCTGGTTTGTACGTCTGGCACAGCGTGGTCCCGAGGGCAAGGCCATTGCCGCCAACGTGCTCAAGGCACTCGACGCCGTGGCCGAGGAGGAGGCCGAGTTCGGCAACTCGCCGCGTTCCATCGCGCTGGCCTTCGACCGCTTCTTGGCGGGCAAGGAAGCCCCAGGTGCCCTCAACGAGGAAGGCGACGGCGCGGTGCGCATCATGACGGTGCATGCCTCCAAGGGTCTGGAATATCCGGTCGTGGCGGTCGCCGAGTGCTTTGGCGTGCGTAAGTCCTCGGGTGCGGCACAGATGGGTCGCGTCGAGGGCGGAGCGCAGGTCGTGGCACTGCCGGCACGCTTCGGCGGCGTTAAGCTCGCCGACGGTACCTTTGTGAAGGGTGACGACGTCAAAAAGCAGTTTGAGCACGCGTTTAAGGGCAAGGGCACGTCGCTGTGGCTGCCGCCGGAGCTCATGGAGGACGTCTGTGCGACGGGTTCTCCCGCCGAGGCATTTGCTCGCCTGCGCAACGACGACCTGCAGCTTTCGCTCGAGGAGCGGGCTCGTCTGCTCTATGTCGCCATGACGCGAGCGCGTGAGCTGGTCATTCTGGCGATGGATGCCGGCGTGAGCCGCGGCAAGGTGACGGCGCCGACCTTCGATGTCGAGACCGATCTGACCTACGATGTGCTGCGCCGTATTTTGCCGACCGACGCTCTGGATATGCCGCAGCTCGATGCCGACCGCCTGGTGTTCGACAACTCCAAGCCGGGCGACTACGAGCTCATTTCGCTCGCGGACTTTACCTTTGGCGAGCAGGCGTTTGAGGCCAACGCTTCGCTGGATGCCGAGGGCAGGCTTGTCCGCGGCGATGCGGAGCCGGAGGGCGCCGGTGCAGATGCCCGCGCCGCCGTTCCCGGTCCTGCCGACCCTGAGCCCGATGCGTTTGAGCTCGTGTATCCCCAGGCGGTGGGCGTGCGAATGGGCATCTGCCCGTATCCGGCGCGCGATTCGTACAGCTACTCGTCAATTGCAGCGGCGCTGCATGCCGAGTCCGAGGACCGTGCCGCCGAGACGCGCGTGCCCATGGACGAGGCTGGCGATGATGCGGAGTCGGATGGCTCGGAGATGACGGATGCGGACGTGGCTGCTGTCGAGCCCGCCGGTAATCCCATGGCGCTGGGCTCGGCGTTCCATGCCGCCTGCCAGTGGCTGATCGAGATGGGTGCCGATGCGCTGCCCGCCGCGCGTGCCGATGCACTGGCGCGTCTGTGGTGCCTGACGCCGGAGCAGCGCGAACGCTTCGACGTTGCTCTGGATCGTTGGCTCAAGTCGTCGGTTCGTGCCGAGCTGCTCGCGTGGCCGTGCATCCGTGCCGAGGTGCCGTTCTTCTCGCTGGGCTGCGAGGACGAGGACATCGCTCGTTACGGTGCCTATGCTGAGGGCGCTATCGATGCACTGGCCACCGATCCGGCCGATCCGTCGCGCGCACTGGTCATCGATTACAAGACGGGTGGCACGCCGGATGAGACGCCGGACCAGCTGCTCGAGAAGCACGCCCTGCAGGCGCGCGTCTACGCCGATGCGTTGCACAAGGCGGGATTTGAGGCCGTGACCGTCAAGTTCGTCCGCGTGGAACAGGCGAATCCAGCCATCTTCGTCGAACCCGCCGAACCTCAAGTGGTCACCTACAACCTCTAGCCACCTCAGGCTTTACGGTGCTATTTGGTTAGTTTTGCGGCTGTAAAGCCCTCAATCGTCCAAATGGCACCGCAACGCATGGGAGAGCCTGGGGCGTTACAATGACTCGAACGGTTCAAACGAATAAGGAGCCATCATGCAGCTCACCAAAACGCTTAAGGTGACACCGGAGGAGCTTTTTGACGCTCTGGCGGGGTCCATCATGCAGGATATCGAGAACGCCACGGGCAAGCGTCCCAGCCGCAACAAGCTCAACGGCTATAAGTACGAGAAGCGCGCCCAGTCCGCAAAAGGCAAGGCCAAGGGCACGGCGATCAAGGTTAAGATCAAGCACTTTGACTACCCGTGCCTCTATGAGGTCCGTTTTCAGTATGCGGCGGGCATCAATACCATGCGCTATGAGGCTGCACCTGCTGGCGATGGTGCCTGCGAGCTCACCTATACCGAGGATTTTCAGGGTGTGGGTGGCAACACGTCTGGCACGCGCGGCAAGCTTGGCCTCTTCTTCTATGAGCGCAAGCTCAAGAGCCACGCCAACCAGACGATTGATCAAATCGTCAAATACATCGAGGGTGAGCGCCGCGTAAAGGCTAATCCCGTCTTCGCCGATGATACTGCCGAAAACGCTTCGGATGTATTCCATTGATACCCTGTGCAAAAGCTTTACCGCTCTTCACATCAACTGTGAACACTTCAGGCTTCGAATCAGTAGCGAGCGGCCCGACAAAAATAGTTGTTGGTAGTGCCAAATGAATAAGAATGCCACTACGCAACTGCACGTCTATTCCGCCTTTTTCGTTCTCACGGGATTTGTTTTAAATCGGGGAGTGTTTCTACTTTTCCTTGCGGAGAAAGGAATGTCTGTTACGGAAATCGCGCTTTATCAAGCCCTGTTCAACATAGCAACGGTCGTCCTCGAGCTGCCAACAGGGCTGATAGGCGATTTCTTTGGAAAGAAGTTTTCGATTCAAGTGGGCGTGCTGCTGCTTTTCTTCCATACCGCCGGCATGCTGTTGCTCTCAGGCCCCTTTCTTGTCGTGCTTTCCCTTGTTGAGGCACTCGCCTACTCCCTTCAATCGGGATCCGAACAAGCACTTTTATATGAAATTGCCCGAAATGCCGGTCAAGGAGAGCGCTTCCTCACCATCAACGCTCGGCTGCTTACCGCGCAATCAATCGCTACGGGAATGGCAATTGTGCTCGGATCTTTCATTGCCCAAGTATCTTGGAGTGCCCTCTACGTATGTGTCTCCGTTTTCTATCTCCTGCAGCTTTTCCTTCTGTATCCCATTGAGAGGACGGAAACGACCCGTTCTGAAAGATCAGAAAAGGGGAGGTTTGACGCAGCCAAGATGTTCAGGCGCGAGACCTGGCGCGTTGGAGAATCCGCTTTTGCGGTATTGCTTCTCCTCATCGGCACAAGCATGCTCGACGGATTCTACGGGAGTTATTACAACTTGAATCAGTTGGTATTCGACGCATTTGATGCTCCCGTCTCCATAATAGGAATCTTTTTCGGTGCATCCTATGCAGTAAATGCGACGGCCTACATTGCAGCAGATTTCTTCTCATCGCGTTTCGGGAAAAGAAATACCATGCGCGGCTCGATGCTAATTGAGGCTGGCCTTTTCATGGTTCTTCCGTGGTTCGCTTCAAATCCGCTGTGTTTGTTTGGCCTTAGCATGGTGCTTTGTTTTCTCCCAGAAGTGGTGTACATCACTTCGGAAAACTTAATCCAAGACGCGATAGCGGACGATCTCCGCGCGACGATCCTTTCCATCGCATCTCTGGTAAGGGCTCTCTTTTCCGCAATGTTTTTCTCCATATTTGGACATGTGTTAGGGTTATATCCCATTCAGATAGCGCTCGGTATTATTGGCGCAATCGCGATAGCAATTACCGCCGTCGTTTCATTAAAAATGGTAGGAATGCAGGTCTCCAAGAATTGATATATCGATTGACGAGCTATCCGAAGCGTCGAGCCTTCTTGATGGACATGACTATTCGTCACAAATCATTCCGCGCATCGCCGGGGTTCCAGTAATACTCGATATATCTGGATGCCCTCATTCCCCTTTTTGAAGGTTCCAAAAAGACTACCCGTGTGGGTTTGGCTAGGTTCGGGTGCCGTCCGCGCCGTGCGGTAAAATCGTTCAGTCAGAACACGAACCCGCATCGGAGCTCATCACATGGCATTCGTCCATCTGCACAATCACACTGTTTTCTCCATGCTCGACGGCGCAACCCGTATCCAGGATATGGTCAATCGTGCCGTTGAACTTGGCATGCCCGCCGTGGCCATTACCGACCACGGCTACATGTATGGCGTGCCCGACCTGGCGCTGGCCTGCGACGCCGTCAATCACAACACGCCCGAGTACAAAACCTGGAGCCACGACAAGGCCTTCTTGGAAAAGGACCGCCGCGACGAGCTGGTGGAGCCCGACCCCGAGGCAAACCCGCGCGAGCACGCCCAGTACGTCAAAGACATGGCCATGTGGGACGAAAAGGGCAACATCGACGAGCTCAAGCCGCCCCTGGTCATCAAGCCCATCTTTGGCTGCGAGGTCTACTTTACGCCGGACGAGACCCTTGCCCGCGACCACAAGCCCGAGCTCTACCATATGATCCTCCTGGCCAAAGACCAGGAAGGCTACGTCAACCTGATGCAGACGGTCTCCGAGGCCGCCGTGCAGGGCTTTTACTACAAGCCGCGCGTGACGCTCGACAACCTGCGCCGCCATGCCAAGGGCATGATCTGCACGAGCGCCTGTATCGCGGGCATCATCCCCAAATACATCGACCGCGGCGACATGGAAGGCGCCATCAAGTGGGCCGAGACCTTCCGCGACACCTTCGACCCCGGCGACTTCTACATCGAGATCCAGGAACACGGCATCACCACCGACAACGGCCTGACTGACGAGCAGATGGACCGCACGCTCATCGATATCGCCAAGCAGGTGGGCGTCAAGGTCATCGCCACCAACGACTTCCACTACCTGCGCCGCGAGGATGCGCCCGTGCAGGACGTCATCATGTGTATTGGCATGAACGCCAAGGTCGATGACCCCAACCGCATGCGCATGACCGGCTCGGAGTTTTACATGAAGACCGAGGAGGAGATGCGGGCGATGTTCCCGTATTGCCCCGAGGCCTGCGACAACACGCTCGAGATCGCCGACAAGTGCTACGTTGAGTTGGACTGGGACTCCATCATCCTGCCGCGCTTCCCGCTGCTCGATCCCGGCGAGACGCACGAGAGCCAGTTCCGCCGCGAGTGCGAGAAGGGCCTGCGCCAACACTACGGTGACGACTGGGCCACGCGCGAGATCGGCGGCGTCAACATCAAAGAGCGCTTTGAGTACGAATACAAGGTCATCTGCGACAAGGGCTTTGCCGCCTACTTCCTCATCGTTGCCGAGTACGTGCAATGGGCCAAGGACAACGGCATCGGCGTCGGCCCCGGCCGTGGCTCGGCCGCCGGCGCTATCGTCGCCTACGCCATGAACATCACCGCGTTCGACCCGCTCGAGAACGGCCTGATGTTCGAGAGGTTCCTGTCCCCGCAGCGTACCGAGATGCCCGATATCGATATGGACTTCGACGATGAACGGCGCCTCGAGGTCGTGGAGCACGTTCGCCAGCTCTACGGCCCCGAGAAGGTCACCCACGTCATCACCTACTCGACCATCAAGGCCAAGCAGGCCATCAACGACGCCGCGCGCGTCCTGGACTACCCGGTCTACATGGGCCAGCGCCTGTCCAAGATGGTCTCGAGCGATCCCAAGGTCAAGCTCAAGCAGGTGCTCGAAAAGCAACCCGGCAAAGAGGATCTGTTTAACCCCGATTTTGCCGAGGCCTATAAAAAGGACGACGACGCCCGCCGCATCATCGACACGGCGCTCTCGATCGAGGGCCTCACCCGTGGCGAGGGCGTGCACGCGTGCGCCGTTCTGATCTGCCGCGACCCCGTCAACGAGCACGTGCCCACCAAGCTCGACACCAAGGGCGGCGTCGAGATTACCCAGTACGAGGGCCATACCGTTGCCGACATGGGCCTGCTCAAGATGGACTTCCTGGGCCTGCGCACGCTGACGGTTATCTCTAAGGCCAAGGCAAACATCAAAAAGAACTTCGGCATCGACATCAAAGAGGAAGAGATTCCCTTTGACGATCCCGAGATCTTTAAGCTCATGGGCTCCGGCCATACCGCCGGCGTCTTCCAGGTCGAGTCCGCCGGCATGACGGCCACGATCAAGAACATGAAGCCCACCGAGTACAAGCACGTCGTGGCATTGATCGCTCTGTACCGCCCGGGCCCGCTGGGCGCCGGCATGGTCTCGTCCTACATCAACCGTATGAACGGCAAGGAGCCGGCCGTCTCCTACGACGACCGCCTGGACGACATCCTGGGCGAAACCTACGGCACCATGGTCTACCAGGAACAGGTTATGCTCATCTCCGTCGAGATGTGCGGCTTCTCCAAGGGCGAATCGGACTCACGTATCCGTAAGCCCGTGGCTAAGAAAAAGATTAAGCTGCTCACGTCGACGGTGCTGCACTGGGAGGATGGCTCGGACGAGACCACCTACGACCACTGGATGAACGGCGCTATCAAGAACAACTACACGCGCGAGGTCGCCCAGAAGATTTGGGACGATGTTCTCGAGTTCGCATCCTACGCCTTCAACAAGTCGCACTCCGCCGGCTACGCCATCCTGGTTATGCAGACGGCGTGGCTCAAGGCGCACTATCCGCACGAGTACATGGCGGCCGTTTTGACGTCCTATACGGGCAAGACCGACAAGATCGTGCACTACGTCTCGGCGTGCCGTCACGACGGCATCCCCGTGCTTTCGCCAGATGTCAACGAGTCCGGCACCGAGTTCACGGCTACCAAGGAAGGCGTGCGCTTTGGTCTGGCCGGCATCCGCGGCGTGGGCACCGGCGTGGCGCAGGCGATTATCGCCGAGCGCGAGGCGGGCGGTCCGTTTAAGACGCTGCACGACTTTGTCGAGCGCGTGGACTCGAGCCAGGCCAACCGTCGCGTGATCGAATCGCTCATCAAGGCAGGCGCCTTCGACTCCACGGGGTATCCGCGTCGCCAGATGATGCACTTTGTGGACAAGAACAACCCCGAGAACATCATCGATGCCGCAGTAAAGCGCCAGAAAGATCGCGCGAGCGGCCAGACGTCGTTCTTCGATATGTTTGGCGACGTTGAGGGCTCGGGCTTTGAGGTGAGCGTGCCCGATCCGGATGGCCAGGAATGGGACCGCCACCTTAAGCTGAGCCAGGAGAAAGAGGTTCTGGGCATCTATGTCTCGGACCACCCGCTGCGTCCGTTTGAGTATGCACTAGCCAAGGCGCGCGATTTTTCGTTCTCGCAGATCGACACCGGCTACGAAGTTCAGAATCCTACGGGCGGCACCATCAACCAGGAGATTCCCGAGGGCAAGGCGCTGTGGTGGGCCGGCATGGTCTCGAGCGTGTCCAAGCGCGTGACCAAAAACGGCGACCCCATGGGCATCGTGCAGCTCGAGGACATGGAAGGCGAGGCCACGGTCGTGGTGTTCCCCAAGACCTACAAGGAGGCCGAGGGGTATCTGTACGGCGAGGTCGATCCCGAGACCGGCGCGCAGCTGTCCGACGCGTTTGTGCGCATTAAGGGCAAGCTCGAGCGCTCGGACCGCGGCGACCAGATCATCGCGCAGGAGATTGTGCCGCTGGAGCTTAGCGAGGAGAAAAACAAGCCCAAGGTCTTTGAGGTCATGGTGCCCAACAGCCGATTTAGCCAGGGCAATATGGCGCGCCTGGCCACGGTGCTCACCACCAACCCGGGCGGCGACCGCGTGGAGATCTTTATTGAGCAAGTCGACGGGCGTGTGCTGCGTGCCGAGGTGCCGGCCAAGGTCAATGCACGCTCGATTCCGCTGCTGGCAGAGGCAAAGGCCATCGTCGGCAACCAAGGCCGCGTGACGGTTATCTAAAATGATTTTGCCGGGGTAGCTAATTTGGGACGGGGCTATTTTAGCTACCCTTTGACTGACGGCGAATGAGTCGGGGTCGGAATACATCTCAACCGATGTATGGGGGTAGCTAAAATAGCCCCGTCCCAAATTAGCTACCTTGTGTGGATTGGAGGAAGTGATGGCGCAGGGGACGTTTGTGCAGGCGCTTCGCAAAGAGGCGGCGTTGAGCGGCACCTTTATGAAGGGGCGTTCGCTCATGCTCAACGGCGCCGTGCTGTCGATCGAGGACAGCGGCTCGCGCTTCTCCAAAAACGTGACGGTTGAGGGCTCGGTGCGCGGTTCGCGCGGCGACCTGTACAAGACGCACGTGGCGCTCGACATGGACGAGCACGAGGTGATCGACTATGACTGCGATTGCCCCGCTGCCTATCGCTACCCCGGTATGTGCAAGCACGCCATTGCCACGGCTCTGGCGTATTTGGATGCCAGCGGCGCCGAGCCCGTCGAAGGTTTGCGCACGCCGGTCCGCACGTTTGCGGCTCAGCCCAAACAGTCCGCGCGTCCCGCGCCTACAACGCCCACGGTCAACCCCAACTTTCCCTTCCCAGCACCTGTCCCCACGAGTCCCAGCCTCATGGCGGCGCTCTCCGATCTTTCGGACGCGCGCATGGATGAGCTGGCGAGCATGCGCCGCAAGCTTGCCGGTGCCGTTGGTCCCGACGCCCCCAAAGCGGCGTTGGAGCCCTCGTTGGTGCCGTACTACAATCCGCTGTTCGCAGACCGCTTTAGCTGGGCGCTCGAGTTCCGCATTCGCTGCGGTTCGGTGTCCTACGTGGTCAAGGATATCGACGGCATGGCCGACGCCTATGTCCGAGGCGGCACCTTCTCGTACGGTAAGAAGCTCACGTTTGTCCATACGCCCGAAGCCTTCGAAGATGTGTCGACAAAGCTGCTCAGCCTTGTCTTGACGACAGTTGCCTATCTCGATGACATCACAAGCTCGCGTTCGGCGTCGTACGACTTTGCCCGCAGCGGTTTTGTCGCCGAGCGTCAGTTGCCGCTGTCCGAGCATAGCATCGTATATGTGCTGGACCTGCTGCGCGGCCAGACCATCTCTTTTGAGCCCGCCTGGTCGCGGGGGACGACGACGCATCGCACCTATGACGTGGCGGTTGAGCTGTCTCCGCAAGGGGAGGACGAGGCGTCCGCTAAGCGCCCACCGCTCCTTGCCGCCAAAATCGCGCCGGCGGCTGGTGGTAGCTACGATCTGCGCCTGCCGGCCGATGCATACTGCTTTGCTTCGGGCGACGTAGCTTATCTGGTCGACACCCGCCGTGCGCGCCGCACCGATGTAGCGTTTGCCCAGCATGCGGCGCCGTTCCTATCGCGCTTGCTGCCCTGTCGCACGCCAGTCCATATCGCTGCCGACCAGGTGGGGGAGTTCTGTCGTATGGCTCTGCCCATTTTGCGCGACTATACCGACCTTACCGCGCCCGCTGCGCTCGATACCGTGGCGCCCGAGCCGAGCTTTGCTATGGCAATCGGCGTCGACGATGGGCTCGTGACCTGCAAAATTACGGTTACCTACGGCGACTGGTCGGCAGATCTCTTTAGCCTGGGCGCTCCGGGCAGCCCCTTCGAAGAGCAGCGCCCGGGCGTGCCGCCGCGCGACGAGGTGGCAGAGTTTCGCGTTATGGACACGGCGGCCCTGTATTTCGACTTTTACGAGGGCGGCCTGGCGTTTGAGGAACGCGATGACGAGAGCCTGTTCCGCTTGCTGACCGAGGGCCTATCCGTCCTGTCCAAGCTTGGTGAGGTCATGCTCAGCGACCGTCTGCGCCAGATTTCGGTCCGCCCCGCGCCCAAGCTTTCGGTGCGTGCGACCGTCAAGAGTAACCTGCTCGACGTCGAACTGAGCGCGAGCGGGCTTTCGGCGGCAGACCTTGCCATCTATCTGGACTCCTACAAGCGTCACCAGACGTTTGCGCGTCTCACGTCGGGCGACATCATTCGCCTGGACGAGGGGGCGCGCGCCGCGTTTGGCCTTGCCGAGGATCTGGGGGTCGATGCTGTCGACCTGCTCGACGGCGTGTCGCTTCCCGCGTCGAGTACCCTGTTCGTCGATAGCATGCTCGCGCGCACGCCCGCGCTCGAGGCCGATCGTGACGCCGCGTTCCGCCGCACCGTCGAGCGCTTGGATACGCTCGGCAAGATGGACTTTACGGTGCCGGTCTCGCTCAAGGCCACACTGCGCGGCTACCAGGTCGACGGATACCAGTGGCTCGGCTCGCTCGAACACCTGAGCCTTGGCGGCATCTTGGCCGACGACATGGGCCTGGGCAAAACGCTCCAGATGATCGCGCACATTCTGGCGCGCGTGGAAGCGGGGGACACTAAGCCCACGCTTGTGGTGTGCCCTGCGTCGCTTGTGTACAACTGGACCGCCGAGCTGGAGCGCTTTGCCCCGTCGCTAGATGTGTGCGCCATCGTGGGCGCCAAGGCGCAGCGTCGCGTGCAAATCGCCGGCGTGGTCGAGCATAACGTGGTCGTGACGTCGTATGACCTTATGCGCCGTGATATCGATGAGTACGCCGAGCAGGATTTTGCCCGCGTTGTGCTCGATGAGGCCCAGTACATTAAAAACCCGCTCACCCAGGTGGCGCGCGCTGCCAAGCGTCTGCCGGCCGGCGTGCGCTTTGCCTTGACGGGCACGCCCATCGAAAACCGCCTATCCGAGCTCTGGAGCATCTTCGACTTTTTGATGCCGGGCCTGCTTGGCACGCGCGAATCGTTCGCAAAGCGCTTCGAAAGCCCGGTCGAGCACGCCGAAGGTGACAGCGCCGCCCGCCTGCAGGCGCTTGTGTCGCCGTTTGTGCTGCGCCGTGTCAAAGAGGACGTGGTGGCCGATCTGCCCGAAAAGATCGAGGACACAGTCGTGGCTCAGCTCACCGGTGAGCAGCGCAAGCTTTACCTGGCAAATCAGGACCGCATCGCCCAGCAGGTGCAGCACCGCGAGGCCGGGGAGTTTAAGAAGGATAAGCTCAAGGTGCTCGCCGAGCTCACCAAGCTGCGCCAGATCTGCTGCGACCCGCGTCTGCACTACGAGGATTACAAGGCGGGAAGCGCCAAACTCGATACGTGCATGGAGCTCGTCCACGGCGCGCTCGACGGTGGCCATCGCATCTTGCTGTTCAGCCAGTTTACGGGCATGCTCGATATCATTGGCAAGCGCCTGGCCAAGGAGGATATCGCCTTCCTTAAGCTCACGGGCGCATCGTCTAAAGAGAGCCGCGCCAAGATGGTCGCACAGTTCCAGGCGGGCGAGGTGCCGGTCTTTTTGATCTCGCTCAAGGCGGGCGGCGTGGGCCTTAACCTGACGGCTGCCGACGTGGTCATCCACTACGACCCGTGGTGGAACGTGGCGGCGCAGGACCAAGCAACTGATCGTGCACACCGTATTGGTCAGCAACATACCGTGACCGTGTACAAGCTCATCGCCAAGGACACGATCGAGGAACGCATTATGCAGATGCAGGAGTCCAAGCGCGATCTGGTCAACAGCGTGCTCGGCGGCGACGGCATCTCGTCGGCACTGTTCACGCGCGAGGATGTTCTGGCGCTGCTCGGCGGCGACGGTCGCTAGCCGCGCGCGGGGTGGGACTGCTGGAGTGGGCAGGACGGTCGACGCATTTTGGCCCGACCGCTTGCCTGATCCGTTATGTGTTCATTTGCAATGCCGTGGATGGTTTGTCTGCCTTTGGGCATAAGAACCATCAAGAACATTGGCACATCAGCAAAGGAGAACATCATGGCGAAATTCTTTAGGGACCCCGACGGCAAGCTCATCGCCGCCCTTAGCGACGACGTTGCGACCCCTGCCGGTTGCACGGAACTGACCGCAAACACTGAGGACGCGGCGCACGAGAAGCACGTGCCTGTTGTCGAGACCGAGCGCGACGGTCACGTGATTCGCGCACGCGTTGGCTCGGTCGAGCACCCCAGCCTGCCCGAGCACTACATTGAGTGGATCGCCCTTGAGGCCGAGGGCCGCTTAGAGGTCCATTACCTTGAGCCCGGCATGAAACCCGCGACGTTTTTCGCGGGCGGCTCCAAGACCGGTACCGTCTATGCCTACTGCAACCTGCACGGGCTGTGGTCCGCGACATTCTAGGAGCGCGCCCCCGCTCGGGGTATCATAGCTAGCATATGCACATGCAAGCGCCGGCTGCATTATGCGGCCGGCGCTTTTACTACGATTTCGATGGTTTACGACGGAAAGGGCTGGGCCATGAAGCTCGCGCTTGCACAGATCGATATGCGCCTGGGTGATATTGAGGGCATTTGCGGCCGCATTGAGGACCAGGCTCGTCTGGCCCACGAGCGCGGGGCGCGCGTGCTGTGCGTTCCGGCTCCGCTCTTTATGGGCGCCATGCCCGGTGGCCTGGTGGGCGCTGCCGACTTTGAGCACGACATGCTTGCCGGCTTGACTGGTGTCGCCGAGCGTATCCAGGAGCTTGACATGATCTGCATCGTGCCCGCGGCGGTTTCGTTTGAGGGCCAACCGCTGCTCGACTACATGATGCTCAAGGACGGTCATGTGGTGCCGGCGCGTTCGAGCATTGCCTTGCAGCGTGGCGAGAACAACGACACGCGTTGGGCGCCGCCGGTGTTCGACGTGGACGGCGTGCGCATCGCCGTAATTTTTGACTTGGACCGCGAACTCGAGATGTTGCCGACCGGTGTTGACCTCATTGCGTATTTCCAATTCAACGCGTTTGACATGACCGACCGCGAGACTGCCGCCATTGCTGCCGTTCGCAGCGGCGCCTACCGCAAGATCGCATCCAAGCGCAGCGTATGGTTTGCCTGCATGGCGCCGGTCGGTGCCTATGACGAGTCGGTGTATACCGGCGGGTCGTTTGTACTCGACGACTGCGGCCGCGTGGTGGCCCAAGCGCCGTGTTTTGAGGAGAGCCTGCTGGTTCAGGAGATTCAACGCGGCGTGATGCTCGATGCCTTGGAAGACCACGAGCTGCCCGAGTTTCGTTCCGAGGAGTGGCTGTGGCGGGCGCTGGTGCTCGCCGTGCGCGACAACGCCCGCGCCCGCGGTGCGTCGCGTGCTGTTGTGGCACTCGAGGGTGACTTGCCGTCGTCTTTGCTGGCGGCGCTGGCCGTCGACGCTCTGGGCCCGCGCAATGTGATTGGCCTGGTGCTGGGGCGCAACCGTATCTTTACGCCAGCGCAGGAAGAGGCCGAGGCTGCCCGCTGTGCCGCCGTCCGCGCCATTGCCGAGCGTTTGCACATTCGCACCGTCGAGCGCGATGCACCGGATGCGGCGCGTGTGCTCGATCGCGACGTGTCGGCGGGCGATGCCGAGCGCCTGCGTTCGCGCACGCTGGGCCTCATGCTGGAGGACACAGCGCTCGAGCTGGGTGCGATGGCGCTGAGCCCGCTGTCCAAAACCGAGTACGCGCTGGCGGCGCCGGCGCTTTGCGGCGGCTACCAGGGCGATTACGCGCCCTTTGGCGATGTGTACCTGTCGACGCTTGAGTTTGTGGCGCGTGTGCGCAACCGCACGTCTGCCGTGGTGCCCCAAGAGCTCGTGACGCTCAACGCGGTGGAAGATTGTATGGAGCGAGTGCTGGCGCAGGCGCTCTCGACGCTCGACGGTCCGGTCGATATGCTCGACCGCGCGGCACAGCTGCTCGGGGGGCTTGAGCCGGGTGAGGTCGATGGCGCGCTCGAGGCGCACGTGGACCGCAATCGATCTTTCGACGACATCCCGATGGCCGCT
This sequence comes from Collinsella sp., assembly GCA_046979165.1. GTDB lineage: Bacteria > Actinomycetota > Coriobacteriia > Coriobacteriales > Coriobacteriaceae > Collinsella. The sequence continues at coordinate 891,205 of JBKWJT010000001.1, read as the reverse complement.
GACAAGCCCGAGGCTTGCTCGCTGCTGCTGATGCTCGTTCGACAGGGTGAAGCTGCCCGCCGCATGTTGCCGACGGCGCCGATCGTCTCGTCCCGTTCGTTTGCCGAGCGCGTCTGGCCGTACATGCTCGCGTGGTCCGACCTGGGGCTTAACGGCAAGGAGCGTATGACGGTCGATTCGCTGGCGCGCGCCGAGGTGCGCCGTTTTGCTGACGAGGATACGAGCGAGCGCGTGCGAAACGAGATGATGGGCGTGCTGGGCGAGCTACTGGGTATTTCGCCCGAGCAAATGGAGGAGCTGCGCTCTGAGGACGGTCAGCGTCGTTTGCACGAGGGAATGAAAAAGTTCGAGGGCGAAGTTCAGGACGCCATCGATAAGATGATGGGCGGTCAGGGCGGCTCGCAAGGTAGTCCCCAGGGTGGCCCGATGCCGCATCCGCCGGTTGATCCCCGACAATTTCCGTTCTTCTCTCAGAACTAGGTCGCTGCGCGCCCGCCAGAGCGGCAATCTGCCTTTCAATCGTCGGACATGACCGCCAGGTCAATGCCCTCCTCTTTCAAGGCACCTTGCTCGCTCTGGCGGGCGCTCGCTTGCGTATACTCAACCTACAATTCGATCTCGGCTGACTTATAGGGCTAGCGTTGTGTTATTCTAGAACAGACGTTCGTGAATGATGCGCGGGGCCTTGTCTTGCGCTGTGCTTGTGGCGAGGGGAGGTCGGCTTGGTTATCTTGGGCATTGACCCCGGTTTGGCTCATACGGGTTGGGGGATTATCGAGGAGCGGCGTGGCGAGGTTCGCTGCCGTGCCTATGGCTGCATCGAGACCAGTGCCGGAAGTCCGCTCGCGGTGCGCCTGTCGCATATCGCCCATGACCTTAAGGATGTCGTCGAGCGTTATCGACCCGACACGGCTGCTGTCGAGAGCATCTACTTTGGCGCCAACGTTCGTTCCGCCATCCCCACGGCGCATGCCCGTGGTGCTGCACTCGTCGCGCTTTCGGAATGCGCGCTCGAGATTGGCGAGTACACGCCCATGCAGATCAAACAGGCTGTGGTGGGCACCGGCGCCGCTGACAAGCGGCAGGTCGCCTACATGGTACGCACGCTAACACAGCTCGACCACGACCCGCATCCCGACCATGCCGCCGATGCCCTGGCCTGCGCCATCTGCCACGTAAACCTCAGCCGTACCCGCGCCCTCACCGGTGGCGAGTTCTATCAACAGAGAGGAACCGGATACTGATGATTTCCCAGCTCCACGGAACGCTTGTCGAGGCCACGATGAGCTCTGCTGTCGTCGATGTGTCGGGCGTTGGCTTTGAGCTCGGCATCTCGGGCAGCACTGCGGCCACGTTGCCGACGCCCGGCGGCGAGGTCCGCCTCTACACGCGTATGCAGGTGCGCGAGGACGCCATGACACTTTTCGGTTTTTCCTCTAAGGATGAGCGCACGATGTTCGATCGGCTCGTGTCCGTCTCGGGCGTTGGCCCGCGCTTGGCGCTCGCCGTGCTTTCCACCTATACCGTGGGGCAATTGTATTCGCTGGTGATGGCCGAGGACGACAAGGGCATGGCCAAGGTGCCCGGTGTGGGCAAAAAGACAGCTCAGCGTCTGATCCTGGAGCTCAAGAGCACCTTTGCCAAGGACAAGGGCTTTGTGCCGGTCGATGTGATTCCCGGCCAGGTTGCGATGCCCGTGCCCGCTGCTGCTCCCTCGGCCATCGATGATGCCCGTGCGGCGCTCCTTTCCATGGGCTTTAGCCCGCAGGAGACCGATGTTGCCCTGAGCGGGTATGATGGGCAGAATATGCGTGTCGAGGATCTGCTCGGCGCGGCGCTTAAGCGACTCGGAATGGATGCGTGATGTGGGAAGCCGATGACTCTCAGGACCTGTGGGCGACGTCCGGTAACTCGCCGGCGGCATCCATGGCGCACGGCGAGCGCATGGTGGGCTCGGAGCTAACGCCCGAAGACCTCGATGTCGACCGTACCCTGCGCCCTCAGCGCCTGGACGACTACTGCGGTCAGGAACATATCAAGCAGAGCCTGCGCGTGTTGATCGAAGCGGCGCAGAGCCGTGGCGAGACGCTCGACCACGTGATCTTCTCGGGTCCTCCGGGCCTGGGCAAGACCACGCTGGCCACCGTTATCGCCAACGAGCTGGGCGCTCAGATCAAGACCACGAGTGGCCCTGCCATCGCGCGCACGGGCGACCTAGCGGCCATCCTTACTAACTTGCAGCCGGGTGATGTGCTGTTTATCGACGAGATCCACCGCCTCAACCGTTCGGTCGAGGAGGTCCTGTACCCCGCGATGGAGGACTTTGCCCTCGATATCGTGATTGGCAAGGGTCCGGCGGCGCGCTCGATTCGCCTGGATATCCCCAAGTTTACGCTGGTAGCAGCAACGACCCGCTCAGGCATGTTGACCGGCCCGTTGCGCGACCGCTTTGGCATTTCATATCGCCTGGATTACTACACGGTCGAGGAGCTCGCGCAGATTGTGACGCGCTCGGCGACTATCCTGGGCGTGACGATCGACCATCCTAGTGCGCTCGAGATCGGCTCGCGTTCGCGCGGCACGCCACGTCTTGCCAACCGCCTGCTCAAGCGCGTGCGCGATTACGCACAGGTGCGCGGCAACGGCCCCATCGAGCTCGATATCTGCCGTCAGGCGCTCGAGTTCTTCGAGATCGACGAGCTCGGGCTGGACTGGATGGATATTCGCATTTTGGAGACGCTTGCTAAGACGTTCTCCGGTCGTGCCGTGGGACTTACGACCCTTGCCAGCGCGGTGGGCGAGGACCCGGGCACGCTCGAGGATGTCTATGAGCCCTATTTGCTGCAGTGCGGGTTGATGATTCGTACGCCGCAGGGCCGTCAGGCAACCCTTCGCACCTTTGAGCACCTGGGGATTGAACCTACCGTTTAGGGCGCTTTGTTTTGGCGTGCTGTTGGGCTATCGCCGGACATTGGGTAAACATATCGCCGTTCATCGGTTATGGGCGTTTTTACTATTGCGCGCCCGTGCTATGCTGAATTGGTCTTTTTCTCATTCGGTAACGAAAGGACCGCCCATGCCTACTGACATCGAAATCGCACGTTCTGTCACGCCGCTGCCTATTACCGAGGTGGCCAAGAACGCCGGCGTCGACGTTAAGCACCTTATTCCGTACGGCTTCGACAAGGCTAAGGTCGACTATTCACTGCTCAACGAGCCGACTGATCACCAGGCCAAGCTCGTCCTCGTGACCGCTATCAACCCAACGCCTGCGGGCGAGGGCAAGACCACCACGACCATCGGTCTGGCCGACGGCCTGCGTCGTCGCGGCGTCAAGAGTGCCGTGGCCCTGCGCGAGCCTTCGCTCGGCCCCGTCTTTGGCGTTAAGGGCGGCGCTACCGGCGGCGGCTGGGCTCAGGTCATCCCCATGGAGGATATCAACTTGCACTTTACCGGTGACTTCCATGCCATCGGTGCCGCCAATAACCTGCTGGCCGCCATGCTCGACAACCACATCCAGCAGGGCAATCAGCTCGGTATTGACGTTAAGCGCATCACCTGGAAGCGCGTTGTCGACATGAACGACCGCCAGCTGCGCCATGTTATCGACGGCATTGGCGGCAAGGCCCAGGGCGTGCCGCGCGAGGACGGCTTCGATATCACCGTTGCCTCCGAGGTCATGGCAATCCTGTGCCTGTCCACGAGCATCAACGACCTCAAGGAGCGCTTGGGCGAGATCGTCGTCGGCTACAGCTATGCCGGCGACCCCGTCCGCGCCCGCGACCTCAAGGCCCAGGGTGCCATGGCCGCGTTGCTTAAGGACGCGCTTAAGCCCAACCTGGTGCAAACGCTCGAGGGCACGCCCGCGTTTGTCCACGGCGGTCCCTTCGCCAACATTGCCCACGGCTGCAACTCTATTATGGCCACGCGTATGGCGATGCGCTTTGGCGATGTTGCCATTACCGAGGCCGGCTTCGGTGCCGATCTGGGTGCCGAGAAGTTCCTCGACATCAAGTGCCGCATGACGGGCGTTCGCCCCAGCGCCGTCGTGGTCGTCGCGACCGCTCGTGCGCTTAAGTACAACGGTGGCGTCGCCAAGGCCGACCTCAACGAGGAGAACCTCGAGGCACTCAAGGCTGGCATGCCCAACTTGCTGCGTCATGTCGACAACATCCAGAACGTTTATGGTCTGCCCTGCGTGGTCGCCATCAACCGCTTCCCGACGGACACCGAGGCTGAGCTTGCACTCATCGAGTCCGAGTGCCAGAAGCTCGGCGTCAACGTTAAGCTTTCCGAGGTCTGGGCCAAGGGCGGCGAGGGCGCGCTCGAGCTGGCCGATGAGGTCATGCGGCTGATTGAGCAGCCGAGCGAGCTCAAGTTTGCCTATGAGGACGGCGCTGATGTCGCTGATGCCCTCGAGGCCGTTGCCACCAAGGTCTACCGCGCCGACGGCGTTGACTTTACGCCGGCCGCCAAGCGCCAGCTCGCCGAGCTGCGCGAGAACGGCTTTGGCAACCTGCCGGTGTGCGTCGCCAAGACGCAGTACAGCTTTAGCGACAACGCCAAGGCCCTGGGCGCTCCCGAGAACTTCCGCATCACCGTGCGTGAGCTCAAGGTTTCCGCCGGTGCCCACTTTGTGGTCGCGCTGACCGGCAGCGTTCTGACCATGCCGGGTCTGCCCAAGGTGCCCGCGGCCGAGAACATCGACGTCGACAACGACGGCAACATCACCGGCCTGTTCTAAGTCTGCTGTCCATAGCTGCTTGTCCGCCCCGCCGTGCCCACAAGGCCCGGCGGGGCTTTTTGATCCTTAGGCCCGCGCATGTCTTGTAGATACCGACGGACTCTGCCCATCATAGGCTTTTGCGCGGGTAGAATGCATGGATAACTTGAGACTCACGCGCGACGGAAAGGAATCGTTGCATGGATCAGGACAAGACAACCGTGATGGGCGGCTACGGTTCCGCGCAGGCTGGCGATAGCGCCGATGCGACCCGCGTTGTTCCCAACCCCGGTTATACCGACCCCGCCGCGACGCAGCCTTCTGCCGATCCCACCCGGGTTATGGGCTATGGCGACACGGCGCAGGATTCTTACGCTGCATCTTCGCAAGGCCCCTGTGGCAACGCAGCTCCGGATCCGTTTGATTACGCGCCGCAGGATTCTTATGCTGCCTCGACGCCGAATCCCTATGACAACCTGCCGCAAAATCCCATTCCGCAGCCTCAGCAGACGACGTATATGCCTCGCACGGCGCAGCCTCGCTACGAGTCGCGCGAGCCGTATCGCGAGTACCCCAAGTCGATTCCGCAATATGGCGAGGACGAGGAGAAGAAGCCGTCGCGTTCGTCGAGCGTGATCAAGAAGATCCTCATCGTGCTGGCGATTTTCTTTGCGCTGTCGGTTGTGTTTGCCATCGTGTCGGGCATGCTCAACAAGCGGGGGAGTTCAACGGCCGATACCACTGCCGAGCAAACCGAGTTCGCCTCGTCTAGCACCGTCGATCTGAGCGATATCCCGGGGCAGTACTGGTCCAACGCCAAGAAGATCCTCAAGTCGCGCGGCGCCGATCTTTCGAATGCCGTGGTCCTGACTGATGATGGCTCAACGCCCGTCGTCGATGCCAACTGGGTCGTTACTTCTGCCTACTATAACGACAGCGGCAACCTCGAAATTCAGCTCACGCACAAGAACAGCTCGGGCAACTCGTCCGACGGACAAAGCGGTACCGACAGCTCGAGCTCCAATACGCTGGAGGACTTGAGCAACAAGGTACAGGAGTTGGGAGACAAGGCGCAAGAGCTGGGCTACACGGCACAAAACCTGGGTGATACCGCGCAGAACTTGGGCGGCTTGGCGACGGATGCCTGGAACGCCCTGCAAAACGGCATCTCGGGCGCGCAGGGAAACTAGCTGTTAAGCAGGCTACAGCTGCTCGGCCGGACGGTCGGGCGAGCTAAAGCCCGAGTCAAACGTAACGACGCATGAGGCATCGGGTCGGCGCTCGTGCACGATGCGCGTGACGAGCTCCAGCAGCTCCTCGTCGGATATGTCAAAGCCGTCGGGACGCACCAGGTCAAACGAAACGAACCCGTCGTGCTCGTGCAGGTCGTGGATGGAGAGCGCGGGATCGATTTGCATGACGCCGCGCTTGACCCAGCCGCGCAAGTCATCGCCGGTTGTCGCGATGGGGTCGCAGTGCAGCGTGATACCAATGCCCATCTGGCGCTTGATGTCGTGCTCGATGGTGTCCAGAATCTCGTGGTGCTCAAACGCGTCGCCCTCGCCGGGCATCTCCACGTGGGCGCTGGCAAACTGACGACCGGGGCCGTAGTCGTGCACCATGAGGTCGTGTGTGCCCAAGACCTGCGGATAGGACATGATCTTGTCGCGGATTGCCTGGACGAGCTTGGGGTCGGGCGCTTGCCCCAGCAACGGGCTGATGGCGTCGCGCACCAGGCCCAGGCCGCTGATGCAGATGAAGATGCCCACACCCAGGCCTGCCCAGCCATCGAGATCAAAGCCGGTCGTCTGCGAAATAAGCGCCGCCACCAAGACCGAGCCCGAGGTGATGACGTCGTTTTTGGAGTCCTGCGCCGTGGCGATGAGCGTTTCGGAGTCGATGCGATCGCCCAGCGTGCGGTTGAACGCTGCCATCCAGAGCTTAACGAGCATGGACAAGACGAGGGCGGCTAAGGAGAGCACCGAATATGCAGTGGGGGAAGGCTTGATGATCTTAGTGACCGACTCGAGGATCAGATTGATGCCGACGGCGCAAACCAGGACGGCGACGAACAGGCCGGCGAGGTACTCATAGCGACCGTGGCCATAGGGGTGGCCTTCGTCTGCCGGGCGGCTGGCAAGGCGGAACCCGAGCAGGCTCACGATGTTGCTCGAGGCATCGGAGAGGTTGTTGAAAGCGTCGGCGATGAGGGAGACGGAGCCGGCGAGCAGGCCCGCGATGCCCTTGGCCAGGCACAGGGTGATGTTGAGGCCAATGCAGATGAGGCTTGCGGCAAAGCCCGCGTTGGTGCGGCAAGATGCATCGACCGGCTCGCCCTCGCTGCCGGGAACAAGCGTATGTACCAGCCGATTTACAAATAGCATAGCGGTCGTCCTCACAATCATGTTTAAGGGGATAGTGTAGCTCGCGCGGGGGCGCCGTGCACCGATGCTCAGAAAATGCAGCAATAGTCTGCCGGTGCTAACGAGCGAGCCTTCCCGTCTGCCAAGGTGGTCCATTTTGGGCCACATGGGTATGGGCATGTGCCTGTTTGCTCGACATACTTAATGTCGACAGCCCCTGCGCAAAGGAGAATGTATCCATGGACGAGATGTTTGCCATCAAATGCCAAAACTGCGGCGGCCCTATGTACTCACACCAAGCTAAACGCAGCTTTGAGTGCGCCTATTGCGGCACGGTCATCCCATGGCAGGCGGACGCCGGAGAGCCCAAGAGCGCTTTGGGCATTCGTCATACGCCGTTGACGGTGGTGGATGGATTGCTCAAGCTCACGCATGTGTCGCAACTCGAGCGCCCGGAGGACCCGGACTGGTATTTCTTCAATTCGTACTGGCGCAATCAGTCGGTCCTGGAACATCTGCTGTGGGAGGATCGCGGCACGGCGCAGGAGTTCCAAGAGGCCACGCATGTGAGCATTCCTTGCCCCTTCTGCGGAGCGTCCTTTGAGGGCGAGTCAACGCAGCGTGTGTTTGAGTGCCCGTCCTGCGGCAATAAGATCGGCATTGCCGACCTGCTCAAGCCGGGGACGTTTAGCAAGCGTCTGACCATGGGCGTGGGTGCGGAGTATGTGCCGGATCAGGGTATTCCCTGCGAAATCTCGCCGCAGCAGGCACGTGCCAACGCGCTGCAGCTGGTGCGCCAGTACCCGGATGCCTTTGCCGGGCACGACGTGGAAGATGCGATCCAAAACGACATGATGCTCTTCTATTTCCCCATGGCGCTGGCGGACCTGCGCATGATGGCGAGCTTCCCGGGCAAGGGCCTGAGCAAGGAAACCCTGGTGTACTACGAGGTGCTCGACTGGGCATACCCCAGGGCAAACTACCTGGACGTTCGCCTCATGGGCATTTTGGAACCGTGGGACTTTGCCAAGGTCGGTCCGTTCGATCCCGCCATGCAGGAAGGCGACTTCCGCGTCGTCTCCGTCGATGCATCTACCAAGGACCAGGTGGTCATTGATAAGTTGGCGCTCGACGTTGCGGGCAACGATGCCGAGGCCGTACTGGGGCTCAATAAAAAGAGCATCCGAACCTGGGCGCGCAAGGCTCGCAAGCATAAGGATGGCCTGGTGATGGTGCCGGTCTACTTTGTCGATCGTCCGGCGACGGACAGCCGCGATGGCGAGCAGGTGCGCATTGCCGTAAACGGACAGACGGGCCGCGCGGCCGCGGTGGTGTTTAGTGACAAGCGCGAAACGCACGTCGTGGCGCCGCTCAATCCGAGCCTGCATCTGTCCGGTGAGAGCACCGTGCATGCCACGCCCATCGAGGTCAAATACGTTAAGTCGCCGTTTCTGTACCAGATCGTGCGCCGTGGAGGCGGCGAGCAACCGCGCCAGGTTGCAGCGGTTGCCGAGGGTTCCTACCGAGAAGAAAAGCCCAAGCGCCGCGGCCTGCTGGGTGCGCTATTTGGGAAGTAGGGAAGCGCAGCCGGTTGGCACCGTAACGTGATGGCCGGGGCTATGGGGCGGCTCTCAGGAGTGCGGGCTGCCGTCTGATTGTTTGAGGGTGCCAGATGTAAATAAACAGTGGAGCGGCTGCAAAAGAGCTGCCTCACTGGGTAAAATCAGGTTGTGCCGCGGAACCCGCTCCTCAGCGCTTAAACTTCGGAGACGCGGGCAACGCAGGTATTATCGTCTAGGGCCGGCTGCAACCGGCCCTTTTCTATGACTCCCTTCGCTATCCGTTACTGCTTATATTCCCGCCAGATCGCGTAGAGGTTCCGGGCAATGCCGGTCGCGTACATCGAGAGGCGCAGGATTTCAAGAAACAAGTTCATAGGCTTCACCCCAATCGGAGATCGGAGCGTTGCCCGCAGGCGGATTCCGCGGCAGACAAGATTTTACCCTATACGCCGCAGCGGGGGATATCTGACCCCAGTGTTAGAGTGGTGTCCATTTGCATGGATGACCGGGCATGATCGCGACATGTCCTGGAGTTGAAATGCCGCTGGGGATACGAGGGGGAGCCGGGGTCGGATGTTGGGGCTCAACGAAGCAAGTGGCGCTTCTGTCTTTTTGGGATCGGGGATGCGAATCAACCTGCAGCAATGGGCCCAGCTCGATTCGGGGCGCAGTGAGTCCCGAATCGAGCGTTCCTGGCTGCCATGCATGTCAGGTGATGAAAGCCCACAGCGGCATCGCCTTACACGGCAACGGGGGCCTCTTTGGGGCGTCCCACCCTTGGTGCATCGGCGAGTCGTGCCTCGATGGAGGCTTTGGACATCATGCGCTTGGTGCCATCCTTCCATGAATCCAGCAGTCCTGCATTTAGCAGTTGTGACACCCGTGCTGAGCTAACACCGAGCATACGCGCGGCATCCACTGCGGTGACGGCGGGAATGTCGCCGAGTTCGCGGTTGACGGCTACAGCGATAATCTTGCCGCCGTGTCGCGGCTCATGTCCGAAGTCTGGCACGGGAAGTTCAATGCCGTCCGAATCAAAGAACTCGAATTCCCATACGTAAACCAGGTAAGACCTCCTCTAATGGCGAATAATACGAGGCGTGCTCCTAGAATATTCCGGTCGCATCGATGCAGCTGAGCATACCTATCTTAAAGCCTCGCGCGGACACGAATTGCTGTGCTGTCTGACATCATCGCATGGGGCCTTGCGGTGACTAAAATGTGGCCATAGAGGCAGTTTTAGCGAACCCCGCGGGAGTGACACGCATGGATAACAACACTTTGCTGTTCCAGGACAAAGGTTCGGGTAGGTTTAAAGACGTTAAGATCTACCCCAACCGTATTGAGGTGCTCAAGAAGGGCACTTTCGGCGGCAAGCACACCGAGATTGTCTATCTTAAGGACATCACGGGGGTCAACAGGATCAAGGGCCGCGATGTTTTCCTACGTAACAGGCTGTTGACTGCTTGTGTCTTTAGCCTGAGCAGCCGTGCGAAGGCCCAGGAATTTGTGAACGCGCTGAACATGGTGATGTAGCCGATAGCGGCGTTAGGGCCAAGGTAAAAATCGGGGGCACAGAACGGTGTTCTGCGCCCCCGATTGAGTCGATGTGTCTAAAAGGCGGGCTTGCCTATTCGCTGTCGTCCCCAACGTTTTCGCGGTCATTGGCAAGCATTGCCGCGCCGGCGACCGTTGTCGCCACGGCGGCAGCGGCGAGCCCGGCGGCGATGCCAGAGCCGTCGCCCGTGTCGGCGAGTTTTCCGGTCGAGCCCTTGCTCTTGTTGCCGCCGCCGTTCTTGTCGGCGCCGTCTGCGTTGGAACCCGTGCCGGTGCCGGCGCCGCCTGCACTGTCCGAGGCCGCTACGGTAAAGCTTGCGGCTCCGTCGCTGGCGAGCGTGTAGTTCTGCGCCGCGTCGCCCAAGAGACCGTTCACGCGCACCCAGTACGTTCCTGCGGCAAATGTTTCGCCCTCGGCCATTGCCGTGCCCGGAGCGCCGTTCGCGTCGTGCACAAACTCGAGCTGGGCCGTGCAGGCATCGGTTTCGAGCTTGCCCTCGAGTGATGCCGCAATCTTGGCGCGCACGTCTTCGCCGGCCTTAAGGCCTTCGAGTCCCTCAAAATGGGGCGTCAGCGCGAGTGGATCGATATCGATGGGCACGAAGCCCTGCAGTCCTGTAGCGGTCTCGTTGCCCAGGGCGTCGACATCCACGTATTCGATGGCAAACGCGCTGCCAGAAGCGGCCACGTTGAGTGCGTTGCTGCTGTTAACGAGGCGGAAACGGCCCTCGCCAACGGTCTTGCCATCCTGGAATGAGGCATCGCTCAGCGAGTCGCCGTACGTCATGCGCATGCGGGTCGGGAGATAGTACGGGAGATAGTACGAAGCCGTCTGCTTGTGCTCCGTATCGTAATTGCGCTGATAGATGCTCCGGGCCAGCGCCGCATCAACAAAGTCGGATGCGATGATGCCAATGTGCTTGAGGTAATCTGACTTTGTATCCTCAATGCCGCTGGGATTGATGTACGGGCTCTTATACAGATGCTCGTTGACTACTCGTGCCGAGGTAAAAGGATTGCCTCCGTGCGACAAGCCCGTGCAGCTGGTGTAGTTGATAGACCAGCAACGCTCCAGGACTTTCTCCTTGGCCCCGTTATCGTCCTCGACATCTACCTCGTTGCGCGTGCGCCCGGTCGTTTCCTTCAGCGCATTATCGACCCAGCTGAGCTTGTCGGTTCCCGTGAGTTTGTACTTGTCCTGGGCATATACCTTGGTGCAATAGGGCTCTTCATTGCCCGTTTCCCCTATGGCTTCAAATCCCCGCGCGTCTTGGACGAGACACATCGACTGCCCGGAATGCGCCTTGATCTTGTCATCCCATTGGGTGAGGTCGAGGCCCCACGTGTGGCCGCTTACGCTGTTGCCGGCGAGCCCAAATCGACGCAGCAGGACGATCTTTCCGCGCACCTCGCCCAGCGTGGGGACGTGGCTCGACGTGTAGAACAGGTTGGGGTTATCGGCCATAACCTTGGCGAAGGCCGTCGTTATGCTTTCGTCGGTAGCCTCATCGTTGCCGCGCGATGCGAGCATGATGAGCGCTTCTGACGGGTTTTCGTTCAAAAACGTTTTGAAGTACCCGATGACATCGGAGAGATGCAGATAGTTCCCGTCTTTTTTGAGTAGGTAGAAAATCCCGTGGTCGATGCCGGGGTCATCGCCCTTTCCGAGCCGGATATCGAAATAGCGAATGCCTTCGAGCAACTGCGTGGGAATGTAATCCTGCTGGCATTTTACTTGCGAGGATTGGGGCTCAGTGTCGTTGTCCACGCTGCAGGTGCCCGAATCGTGCGTACCCGGGATGCTCAGCTCGTCGAGGAACTTGTTGTCGTCGACGTATTTCATCCAACATGGTCCGTCGACGTAGCTGCTGTACGTGATCCAGTCGAGGCTGCTAACCGTGGCATCGTTCTTTTTCATGTCGTAACCGATAAGTTCGAGCTCCCACGGAATGCTCTTACTCTTATGGCAGATCTTATTGTTGTCCTGGTCTTTGCCGTTCGATTCTATTGCCAGGTACTTAATGTCTTTTTTCTCGGTTTCTTTCTCGACCGTGCGGTCTCGGATGATGTAGGTTCCGTTTGATTGACGCTCGAACGCAAAAGCGCGGCTGGGCTTGTTGTCATACTCGCCGCCCCATACGTGGATGACCTTTCCATCTTTGTCCGAGTCGTCGTCGACCGACCAAATGCTGTAGCCCGTCTTTTTATGCTCTTCGAAATTGAGCAAGGTGCGGATGGCGTACCAGTTTGTATCGTCATTCTTGGTCGTTACGTTCTCAAGGATGAGCTTGCTGGACGTGCCGTCGTTAAACAGGTGACAGACGTTGCCGCGAACGTTGCCGTCTTGGTTGACGCTCGCGGTGCGAAAATAGCCCGTGGGGCGAAGGCGAATGACGAAATTGTGGAGGCTGTCCGACGGTGCGGGTGTGTTGTCTGCAAATGCCGCTCGCAGGGGAATGCCCGGCGCTGCGGTTTCGGGCAGGCTTGCAAGTGGTGACAACGCCGCAAGCCCTAGGCCCAGCGTAAACGCTCGGCGGCTGATGGCATGGTGTTCGGTCATAACTTCTCCATTCGCAGAGTGCGGTTATGCGATAGTTTTGGTCTCTATACTGCCCAGATGTTTAAAGATGCTGGTTTAATTGTCTGCGCGGCGCAATAAATCGGTGGGCGGACGTGTTGGGGTGTTTGTCGTTTTCGTACTGTTGCCACATTTGGGGCGGTTCCGGCGTCCGGCATCCTCGCGTTCGTCGGCTACAGGCATAAGAAAGGGAGGGTCGGTTTACCGGCCCTCCCTGGGTACGAAGCGCTGGGGTACCGTCGCTTGTTTGCACTGCGACCGTGTTTCCCGTTGCGCTCGCCAGTCGCTTAGCGCTTAATCTCGATATCGTCGAGCTTGACGTCCATGGCCTCGGTCTTGGCCTCGGCGATGTCGTCGGCAAATTCCAGAGACTTCATCATGGTCTCGACGGCGTCCTTGTGCTCCTCGACGTTGTCGATACGCACATACACACTGCCGCCGTCAACGTCGGTGAAGTATTCGGTCGTTACGCCGCCCGAGTGTGTATAGGAAGCGTTGCGCCAAGTCTTGCCGTTGTACTTGACGGGGTCATTCTCGGTCCACTCAAAGCTGGCATTCCACTTTGCCTCGTAGTCGAACAGCTCGTCGGCGTTCTTGTCAGGATCGAAGACGGGGATGAAGCGATCGCTGGCGTGCTCGCTCTCGGTGAACTTAAACTGGGCCCTGTCGGCGGTGTCGCCGGCAACGTCGGTAATCTCGACGCCCTCGGGAACCTCGACCTTAAACCAAATGAAGTCGGTCCTCATATCCACGGCTGGCTTTTCTGCCCCGCCGCCACCGCCACTTCCGGTAGCGTCGCCGCTGCCACCGCAGCCCACCAGGGCAACTGCGGCAAAGAGACTGATGCAGAGGGTGAGAATCGCAAAGGCCTTCTTTTTCATGGTCGTGTCCTCCTCGATCTGTAACCGCCCATGGATTACCTGTCTTTACTGTACGCGTGGACGGCTCGCTAGGGTGGGCCATGTGTCCCATTCTGAGGGCCGGATTTGCGCCGTTAAGTGGCAATATGTTCGGGCGCAAAAGAGGGGAGGGCTGGTGCTGTCGGCCCTCCCCGGGTTGGGCGCCCGTTGTTTTAATGGGGCGCATGTGCGCGGGTGCGCGTAGGCGCGTGCGGGTGTCCCGTTACTTGATCTCGATGCTCGAAATCTCGACTTCGCGTGCCTCGGAAACTGCCTCTTCCATGTCATCGGGGAACTCGATGGAGTTGAGGAGTGCCTCGGCTTCTTTCTTGTGCTGGTCGAAGTTCGAGATGAGGACGTAGACGCTTCCCGGCTCAACATCGGTAAAAAGCATGGTTGAGATGCCGCTGTTGTCCTCGTATGTTCCGACGAGCCACGTCCTGCCGTTATACTCGACGGACCCGCCATCCTTCCACTGGAACGTATCCCCCTTCTTTTCCGCCTGGTCGGCGTGGGATTCCTCGGCCGTCAGCGCTTTTTTCCAAACGGGGATAAAGCGATCGGCCGAGGCGTTCTCGTCTTCGGGGAAGGTGAGCTGGACCCTGTCGGCATTCTTGCCGGCAGAGTCGCTTACGCCGACGCCCTCGGGCATCTCGACCTTAAACCAGATGTAGTCGGTCTTCTTGGCGACGGGGGCCTTTTCCTTGCTCTCGCTCTTGGGGGCGCTGCCGCCGCCCGATGCGCTCCCGCCGCAGCCCACAAGGGCGAGCGCGGCAAAGAGGGCGATGCAAAGGGAAAGGATCGATAGGGTCTTTTTCTTCATGGTGGCGTCCTCCTTGTCTGCCAGGGACATCGTGTGCCGCGGATCGCTGGGGCGGCGGTTACGCATGCGCATGATGTCTTTGTTTACTGTGCGGTTATTCTTCCATTCGTCGTCCGGTGCCGTGATGAGCTTGCCCCAACATAGGGCTCCTTACCTATATGTATGCCCCAGTTGCCGCTGCCCGGAAGTCTCGAAAGGTGGGCCATGTGTCCCATGTTTGCGGTGCCGACGCCTATCGTTCGTCATAGAAATCCGCGATGGCCAGGTGCGCTGACGCTTATGTACTTATGGGCTAGACTTAGCACCATTATGTGATCGATGCGGTCGGTCGGCGGTTTCCACCCGACCGATGTATATGACTTGAAGGTGCATGCGTATGAGCCAAGAGATGATGGACAAGACCTGCCGCGGGTTTGCCGAGGCGCTTGCCGCGCGCGAGCCGGTTCCCGGCGGTGGCAGCGCGAGCGCCTTTGTGGGCGCGCTGGGCGCCTCGCTGTGCGGAATGGTTGCCCGCTACGGTGCGACTAATCCCGCGCTTGCTGATCGTGCGGATGACCTGACGCGCGCGTTTGCCCAGGCTGATGAGCTGGCCCAGGAGCTTGTCGAGTTGGTTTCCGAGGACGTTCGTGCCTACAGGCGGGTGTCCGCGGCGTACGGTATTCCGCGTGACGATCCGGCTCGAGCGACCGCGATTCAGGATGCGCTGCATGTGGCCGCTATGCCGCCGTATCGCATTATGGATGCCTGCGGGCGTGCGCTGGCGCTGCTCGAGGACATGGCCGACAAGGGTTCGCGTCAGCTGCTGTCCGATGTGGCGTGCGGCGCCGTGTTCTGCCGTGCCGCTATGCAGGGCGCGAGCTTGACGCTCTTTGCGAACACCACGTCTATGAAAGATCGCGCTCGTGCTGAGGAGCTCGAGACGGCGTGTGATGAGTTGCTCGACACATGGTTGCCGCGCGCCGATGCGCTGGCGCGCCGCGCCTCCGACGCTGCAAGGAAGAGAGGATAGCCATGGCTGAACTGCTGAAGGGTGCTCCCGTTGCTCGCGCTTTGACCGAGGAACTTGCTGCTCGCTGTGCAGCCCTGCGCGAGCGAGGCGTTGTTCCGACGTTGGCTATCGTGCGTGTGGGTGAACGCGAGGACGACCTATCCTACGAGCGCGGTGCGCTCAAGCGCTGCGAGAAGGTTGGCATTGAAGCTCGCCGCGTTTTGCTTTCTGCCGATGTTTCGCAGGACGAGCTGTTGGCGGCCATCGAGGACATCAATACCGATTCGGCTGTTCATGGCTGTCTGATGTTCCGCCCGCTGCCCGCCGGCCTTGACGAGAACGCCGTCGCCGCAGCGCTCGATCCCGCCAAGGATGTTGACTCCATGACGCCGGCCTCGCTGCTTACCACGCTTTCGGGTCGTGGCGAGGGCTTTGCTCCCTGCACGGCCGAGGCCGTGTTGGCGTTGCTGGACCATTACAGTGTTGAGCTGGATGGGGCCAAGGTTGCGGTCGTCGGTCGGTCTCTGGTGATTGGTCGTCCCGTTGCCGCCATGCTTACGGCGCGCAATGCGACCGTGACGACGTGCCATACGCATACGCGCGACCTTGCTGCCGAGTGCCGTGCTGCCGACATTGTGGTTGCCGCCGTTGGACGCGCACGCACGATTGGCGCGGATGCGGTCCGCGAGGACCAGACGATCATTGATGTGGGCATTAACTGGGATGAGGACGCTGGCAAGCTGGTCGGGGACATCGATTTTGATGCTGCGGAGCCGGTCGTTAACGCCATCACGCCCGTGCCGGGCGGCGTGGGCGCCGTGACAACGGCGATTCTCGCCAAACACGTGATCGAAGCGGCCGAGCGCGCATCGAAATAGGCGTTTTTGCACACAGGGGTCCCGAGGGGTTCTGAGGGGTTGTGATTTCGCCCTTTTTGCGCCGAAGCGATACACTGTTATCGTTTGATTTCTTCGCTCAAGGAGGATGCGCATGCCGTGCACAACGATTTTGGTTGGTAAGAACGCGAGCTACGACGGGTCGACGCTGGTCGCCCGCAACGAGGACTCGTCCAACGGGGTGTTTGAGCCCAAGCGCATGCGCGTGGTGCATCCCGACGAGCAGCCGCGTGTCTACACGAGCGTTCTGAGCCACCTGACCGTTGAGCTGCCCGATAACCCCATGCGCTATACGAGCGTCCCCGATGTTGTCCCGGGCCACGGTATCTGGGCCGAGGCCGGTTTCAACGAGCTCAATGTTGGCATGTCCGCAACCGAGACGCTTACCACCAACGAGCGCGTCCGCGGCGCCGATCCGCTCGTGGACTACGTGCCCGCCAAGGGCAACGAGGGTGAGGACGGCTATGTGCCGGCGCAGCCCGGTGGCCTGGGCGAGGAGGACATGGTGACCCTGGTGCTGCCGTATGCCAAGTCCGCCCGCGACGGCGTGCGTATCTTGTGCGACCTGCTCGAGCGCTACGGCACTTACGAGAACAACGGCATCGCCTTTAGCGACGTGGACGAGATCTGGTGGCTCGAGACCATCGGCGGTCACCACTGGATCGCCAAGCGCGTGCCTGACGACGCCTATGTGACCATGCCCAACCAGCTGGGCATCGACGGCTTTGACCTGGATGACGCCGAGGGCGCCCAGGCCGACCATATGTGCTCCGTCGACCTGCGCGTCTGGATGGCCGAGTGGCATCTGGACCTGACGCTGGGCGTCGAGAGCGACGGCCCGGCTGCCGTCTTTAACCCGCGCGAGGCCTTTGGCTCGCACAGCGACAGCGACCATGTCTACAACACGCCGCGCGCCTGGTACATGCAGCGCTGCCTCAACCCCAGCGACGTGTGGGATGGCCCCGACGCCGACTACACGCCCGAGAGCGACGATATCCCCTGGAGCCGCGTGCCCGAGCGCAAGGTGACCATCGAGGACATCAAGTACGTGCTCTCGAGCCACTACCAGGGCACGGAGTACGACTGCTACGGCAGCAAGGGCACGCCCGCCACGCGCGGCGCCTATCGCCCCATCGGCATCAACCGCAACAGCCAGCTCGCCGTGTTGCAGCTGCGTCCCTATGCGCAGCCGGCCTATCGCGCCGTGCAGTGGATGGCCTTTGGCTCCAACTCGTTTAACGCGCTGGTTCCGCTGTACGCCAACGTCGAGACCATGCCCGAGTACTATGCCGACACGCAGGCTCGCGTGACGTCCGAAAACTTCTACTGGGCCAACCGCCTGATCGGCGCGCTGGCTGACGTCCGCTTCCATGAGTGCGGCCGCGCTGTGGAGGACTATCAGGAGAAGGTCGGTGGCATGGGCCACAAGCAGATCCATGACGTCGACGCTGCCGTAGCCGCTCTGCCCGAGGTCGAGGTGCCTGCCGAGCTTGCACGCGCCAACGAGGCCTTTGCCGAGCGTGTTCGCGTGGAGACCGATGCCCTGCTGGGCAAGGTGCTCTACACCACGAGCTGCGCCATGAAGAACTCTTTCGCGATGAACGACAACGTGAGGTAGGGATTTCCCGTCGATCGAATAGCGCTAAAACGCTTTGTCGCTTTCGCTCAATCTTGGGTACAAGAACGCCAATGCAGTTGTTTGTGATTGGAGACAACCATGGTTATGAAACTCGATCAGCTTGTTAACGGCGCCATTAACGTGGGCTTTGGCGCTGCCGCCGTTGCTGTCGAAGGCGGCAAGAAGGTCCTCGACGACCTTAACACCAAAGGCGAGCAGGTCCGCAAGGACACCGCCACCCCCGATATCGCCCGCAGCGTGTCCGACATGTTCGAGCAGGCCGGTGGCACCATCTCCGATCTGACCGAGCGCTTGGGCATACAGGGCGAGACTGCGGCCCAGCGCGTGCTCGACGAGCTCATCCTTGCCCGCGTCCGCGTTATGACCGCCCCTGAGCGCACGGCCTTCCTAGCCCATGTGCGCGACATCGTCGATTCGGTCGAGGACAACGTGACCTCGGTGCCCGTCGAGTCCGTTGAGCCCGACGATGCGAAGGATACCGAAGAGGCCGAGTAGCAGCGCAGATGGCAGATTCCACCACCGATTACAACAATCTAGATCCTTTGGGTGACGAGGCGGCGGTTGTCGATGAGGTCGATGCCGCCGTCTCGGGCGCTCGCAAAAAGCCGCGCGCTGTCGATATGGTGCCCGAAGAGCCCGACGCGATGGCGCCGGACGAGGAATACCAGCTCACGCCGGCGGGTCGTCGCGAACGCATCGGGCAGATTGTTCGCTTGGTCAAAAAGTACCGTGTGTGGGATAACCTCACGCCGGTTCGCTTGCGCCGCCTGCTCGAGGAGCTCGGCCCCATGTTCGTCAAGATGGGGCAGATTCTGGCCAACCGGTCCGAGATTCTGCCGCAGCGCTTTTGCGATGAGCTGCGCCGTCTGCGTTCCGACGTGGAGCCGGTGCCGTACGAGGTAGTGCTCCGCTGCTTGGAAGAGGAATACGGCCTGCGCCTGGGGGAGATGTTCGATGCGATCGACCCCAATCCGCTTGGTAGCGCATCGCTCGCGCAGGTGCACCGCGCTCGTCTGGTGACGGGCGAGGACGTGGCCGTTAAGGTGCAGCGCCCCGGTGCGCAGCAGGTTATGGCACAGGACATCGATATCATCCGCTCGGTGGTGCGTATCGTTTCCAAGTTCGTCAACACCGATCAATTCGTTGATCTGCACGGCGTAGTCGAGGAGTTGTGGACCTCGTTTCGCGAGGAGACCAACTTTTTGGCCGAGGCCAAAAACCTCAACGACTTCTACGAGTTCCATAAGAGCGTTCATGGCGTGACGTGCCCTAAATCCTATCTGGACCTGTGCACCGAGCACGTGGTGGTTATGGACTACGTCGACGGCATTTCGATCGCCGATCCCGAACGCTTGGTGGCCGAGGGCTATGACTTGGAAAAGATCGGTGCCGCGATTGTCGAGGACTACTCGACGCAGGTGCTCGATGACGGTTTTTTCCATGCCGACCCGCATGCGGGAAACATCATTCTCAAGGACGGCATCGTCTACTTTATCGACTTGGGCATGGTCGGACGCATGTCGAGTCACGATCGCGGTATCGTCAAGGATATGATTTTCGCCGTGGCCGAGGGTGACGTGCCCAAGCTCAAGGATTCGCTCATGCGCTTTGCCGTGACGCGCGGCGATTCGGCCGAGCTTGACCATTCGGCCTTTTTGTCCGACTTGGACTTTATTGTTGCCGACTTTGCCGGGCTCGACCTTAAAGACCTGGATATCGGCGAGTTTTTGACCTCGCTGTTAAACCTCGCGCGCAAAAATGACGTTGAGCTGCCGAGCGTGGTGACGATGTTCGCCCGCGGCATGGTGACGCTCGAGGGCCTGTTGACCGAGTACATGCCCAACGTCAACATGATCCAGATTATCCAGACGCACATCAAAAACGAGAAGAGCGCCTATGCGCGCGCGCGTGATATGGGACGCGATCTTGCCGCGAGCAGCTATCGCGCGGCAAAAGGCTCGCTTGAGGCAGCCGAGTATCTGGGCTTGGCTTCGCGCATGCTCACGCGCGGCCAGCTTAAGGTGAACACGCAGATCATGAGCAGCGATAAGGCGCTGCGACAGCTAGGTGGGATTATCGACCGCATGTCGATGGCTATCGTTATCGCCGGTCTGTTTATCGGTTCGTCGGTGGTGTACTACGCGCGCATCGAGCCGGTTGTGTTTGGTATCCCAGTCATTGGCTTTATGGGCTACGTGAGCGCGCTGGTGCTGGCGCTTATGCTGGGTCGCAATATCTGGCTCAACAGCCACGGCGGCAAGCACTAGAGGCTGCGACCGTCACCGCATTCTCCTATCGCAAACAATAGCTTTTACCATGGGCTTCGCCTGCGTGCGAGGCCCTTTTGCGTGATACCATTTTGACGGTAATAATCGATGGCCTAGATGGTGGTGCGGAGACGCACGAATGCGCGGTTTTCCTGCGCGTTTGGGAGAATCGGGGTGCAAGTCCCCGGCTGTACCAGTAACCGTAATTCCTCTTGGCTCGGGATGTTCGCGTCGCAGATCGGACGGCGCGCCTGAGCCGTTAAGGTTAAGTCGGATCGCCTCCCATCTTGCACGTTGCCGCGGCGTATGCCGCCGGTGTGCATAGGGCTCTGGAGGGAAGGAGGACCCCGATGGGGGAACTCGAGCGCAACATGCGCGATGACGTGGGGCAGCCTCAAGGCAACGCTCCAAGTACAGACAATGGGGGACAATTGGATATGTTTGAGGACGAGCGCGAGCGCGTCTCGCATCGCCGTGGCGCAATTGCGCGCGGCGTAGCCAAGCGCGGCCTGGTGGCATTCCTGGCCTTCGCGATGGCCTTTGGCACCACGCCGGCTCAGCTGTGGGCCGAGGGCGCCGAGGGCATTGCCGAGGCTGTGGCTCAGGCTGCGACGCCGGGCGAGGACGCAGCGCTTGCGGGCGGTACCGCTGAGCAGAGCGGCGCCGAGGTTTCGGATTCCGAGGGCGCGCCTGCAGCTAGTGCAGCCATAACAGAGGCAGCAACTGGCGACGAAGGCTCGGCGACGGGGGAGAGCCCTGCCACGAGCGAGCAGTCTTCGACGGCATCCGCTGGCCAAGCGGGATCTGCCGCCGCGGCTGCCGTTCAGACAGAGAACCCGACAGAAACCGGCGATGTCGCCAAGAAGCAGGTCGAGGTCTCGTTCTCGATTATCGGCACCGATGCTGACGGCAAGGCTCAGACCTGGGTGGCACCTACGCAGCTCAAGCTCGACGAGGGCGCGACGGCTGCGGATGCCTTCATTAAGCTGCAGGAGAAGACGGGCTTCAAGGCGAAGTACGAACCGAACACGGCATACGGTTTCTACCTCGAAAGCATCACATCCCCGAGTGATGGTCGCACGCTTGCCTACGATCCGACGACTTATGCCTTCTGGCAGCTGTTCGTCGACGGCGCGTCTTCCTCGGTTGGCGCGAGCAGCGTCAAGCTCACCCAGGGGCAGAAGATTGAGTTTGCCTATACGGCTGGTAGCTCGTCCCCTGTCGTTAAGGACCAGGTTGCCGCAAATGTGACCGTCATTGGTCGCGATGCCCAGGGCAAGACTCAGACTTGGGTCGATAATGCGCAGTATGTGGTGACGTCCGGTTCGAGCGCGCTTGATCTTACGAAGGTCGCACTCGAGGCGAACGACATTGACGCCGTTGCTGCGGGCTCCTTCATTCTGAGCCTTAAGTACAACGGTGTTGAGCTGGGTACGCCCCAAGATTATTCGACCTATTGGCAGCTGTTCATCAACGGCAAGTCGAGTGACTATACGGCGGACAATGTCACCATCCATGCCGGCGATACCGTCACGTGGTTCTACGGTGGCTGGGGCGACCAGTTGCCGTCCGATTCTGTCCATGCTTCTGTTCAGGTTCTCGGTAAGGACAAGGACGGCAAGCAGCAGGTTTGGGCTTCGACGGGTCAGACGAGTCTCAAGGCAGGCTCCACTGCCAAGGATCTCCTTGAGCAGGTCGGCCTTACTCTCGATGCTGGCGAATCGTCTTGGGGCTGGTTCCTCAACGGCATTTATTCGCCCTTCGATGGTAAGTCCTATTGTGGCTATGATGCTGCGACCAATAGCTATTGGCGCTTCTACGTAAATGGCAAGTTCGCCGACGTTGGCGCCGGTGCTTACAAGCTCCAGGAGGGTGACGCCGTCACCTTTATGTATGGTGCTGACGCCGATGCCCTCCCCGGTCAGGTGCTTGGATCCGCCGATGTTATCGGTCCCGATGTCAACGGGAACAATACGCGTTGGGGCACGGCAAGCAATGTTTCTCTGCCCGAAGGCTCCACGGCCCAGAACCTTATTGAGGCAGTTCTGAAGGCCAAGGGCGTTGCGTACAACGGCTCCCAGAGTGGTGAGTACTGGTTCCTCAATTCCGTTACTTCGCCGTTCGATCACAAGCCGTATGTCTGGGATGCTGCGACCAATAAATATGGCTCTGTTAGACCAGGATTGACATACATGTGTCCCCACGGTGCCATATCTTTGACCCCGTAGACCGCGATGATGGGGGCAGCATGAACGCCGAAGACCTGGTCCTCAACTTCAAGAAGGGCATGGCGAACCTCAGCAAGACCGAGCGCCGCCGCGCTATCGAGTCCGTCAGGGACGTGATCCGCGCGGCGGCGTTCGACGACGCGGCCGGCTCCGCCTACGAAATCGAACGCTGCCCGCGCTGCGGGTCCGCCGCGGTCGTGAAGAAGGGCAAATCGAAGAACGGCGAGCAGCGCTACCTCTGCCGGGGCTGCGGCAGGACCTTCGGCATGGGCAGCGAGCGCATCCTGGGGACGAGCAGGCTCCCGAAGGAGACCTGGATGGCCTACGCCGAGTGCTTCGTGCTCATGCTGCCCCTGCGCGAGTGCGCGAGGCGCTGCCGCGTCTGCCTCAAGACCGCCTACACCATGCGCCACAGGCTGATCGAGTGCCTCTCGGCCTACTCCCCCTCGTTCAGGGTCGAGCGGGGCTGCGGCTGCGAGCTCGACGAGACCTATTTCCCCGAGTCGTTCAAGGGCAACCACGCGAAGGGGTCGTTCACGATGCCGCGCCCCTCCCGGCACCGCGGCAAGCAGGTGCACAGGCGCGGGCTGTCGCGCGAGCGGATCTGCGTCATGACCGGAGTGAACGACTCGAACGAGACGTTCCTCGAGGTCACGGGGCGGGGCGCCCTTTCGAGGGGGCGCGCCATGGACGCGCTGAGGGGCCGCATCGCGGCCGGCTCGGTCGTCGCGACCGACAGGGCGGCCGCCTACGTCGGCGTCCTCGCCGAGCTCGAGGTCGCCGCGCACGCGGCCTACGACCCCAAGGACCGCTCCGGGGGGACCATCAACCGGGTCAACGCCGTCCACTCGCTCCTCGGCGCCTTCATGGAGCCGTTCAAGGGCGTGTCGACGAAGCACCTCGATGCCTACCTCGCCTGGTTCAGGTGGTGCCGGACCTTCATGGCGACCGATTCCGGCGCCGCCGGGCGCACGGTCGCGCGGCAGCTCGCGCACGGCGTCTGCAGGAGCCGCGTCCGCGACATGTTCAACGTGGAGCCGCCCTACATGGACTACTGGGCCGCGCCCGCCGCATAGAGGCGGTAGAATGGTCGCACCGCGATACACGAGGAGGGGTGAGGCCATGCCGTCGAACATACCGGCCACGACGATCCGCATCGACCCGGAGGTCAAGAGGGAGGCCACGGCCATCCTGGACGAGCTCGGCCTGTCCATGTCCACCGCCGTCAACGCGTTCCTCAGGGCGCTCGTCCGGGAGGGCGGGATGCCGTTCGAGATGAGGGTCAAGACGCCGGCGCCCGATGGGGAGACGGCGAGTTAGCCGGCAGGTCGGCATGTCAATCCTGGTCTAACAGAGCCATAAATATTGGCACCTGTATATTAATGGAGAGCCCTCCTTACTCTGCGCCAATCAGATTACGCTCACGAGCGGCGACAAGGTTACGTTTGCCTATACGACCGATGGTGCGCCCATGCCCGATCCCGACAAGATTGTCGTGGACCCGAGTGCGACGACTCCTGATTGGGATGCCGAGTGGGCTGGCTACGGCAACAGTGGCAACGGTTCGACCGTAACGGATGCCAAGACGCCTGCGCAGGCCGCCGGTCTTAAGTGGGCCTTCGATTGGAAGGCCGAGTCTGGCCAGCAGTATGCCAACTGCAGCGAGCCTGTCATCGCTAACGGTTTTGTGTACATCGCGACCGAGAACGAGCTCATTAAGATCGATTCGTCCACGGGCAAAAAGGTTGCCTCTGCGCCGCTTGCCTCCAAGGTGAGCTATACCTCTCGTCCGATCTATACCAATGGCCTTATCATCGTTCCGCTCAACGGCGGTGCGGTCCAGGCGATTACTGCAGACAAGCTGATCTGCAAGTGGCTGACGCCTGGTTTGACGGATTTGACGCAGAGCTCCTGCACCGTCGTTTCGGACGGCGAGTACGTCTATGTAGGCTCGGTCGATATTTCGTATGACGAGAATTACAACGCGACCTACGGCAACGGCTCCCTTAAGCGTATCAAGATTGCCACGGGCGAAGTCTCTTGGCAGAACATCGACCCTGCCGAGGGCTATTACTGGACTGGTGCGGCTTTGACGGATAAGTATGCCATCGTTCCTACGAGCGCGGGTACGCTTAAGTGCATTGATAAGACGACGGGCGATGTCGTTTCGACCATGAAGCTCGGCGCCCTTGCGAACGCTGACTGCGTCGCCGATCCGTCCAATGGTTCGACCTTCTATCAGATGGCGCACGATGGAAAGCTCCATGTGATTTCGCTTTCGGCGAAGGGCGTACTGAGCGAGCAGAAGACGGTCGATCTGGGTCTTACTAATAACATGAGCGCACCGGCGGTGGCTGGCGAAAACTTGATTGTCGGCGGACAGACGGCTACTGGCTCTGCTCTGGCTCTCTATAATCTGAAGACCGGCAAGACCACGATGGTCACCGCTGCTGACGGGAAAGAACTGCCGGCCGGATTTAACGGTATTGCTGCTACTCCGCTGGTGAGTGCTCAGGGCGGCAAGACCTATGTGTACTTCACCGTTAACAGCGCGGATAGCAAGGATTACGTCAACTACTCTGCTGGTGGCGGCGTGTATCGCTATACGCTCGGCGATGCAGAGGCGACGCAGATTTATGATGCGGCTGGCCATTACCAGCACTGCGACTCTCCGGTCATTGCCGATGCATCTGGCAACCTGTACTACATCAATGACTCGGGCACGCTGTTCAAGCTTGGGGCCGTTGAGTCTTGGACGGTTGCCTTTAATTCCAACGGCTGGTCTGCTTGCGACACTAAGTTCGTTGCTACGGCCGACGGCAAGCTGGTCAAGCCGGCCGATCCGACGCGCGATGGCTACACTTTCGGCGGTTGGTTCACCGATGAGGCTTGCACGCAGGCGTATGACTTCAGTACGCCGGTGACGGCCGATCTGACGCTGTATGCCAAGTGGACCAAGAATGCTGTTAACCCTGGCGGTAATGGCGGTTCTGGCACTAATGGTGGTAACGGTGGCGCTGGCAACGGTTCTGGTGCTGGTGCCGGCACTGGCACGGGTTCCGGCTCCGGCACGAAGGGCCAGCAGGCTGGCGGCGTTGTCGCCACGGGTCATAAGCCGACGACCAAGACGACGGTGTCGACCAAGACCGAGACCAAGGACAACAAGTCCGACAAGAAGGACTCCGATAAGTCCGATAAGAAGGACGAGAAGAAGTCTGACAAGAAGTCTGACAAGAAGGACAACAAGTCCGACAAGAAGTCCGATTCCAAGTCCGATACGGGTGCTGCTTCCACGACCACTGCTAAGAAGTCCTCTAGTGCCTCCGAGCAGGAGACTGGCACCAACCCGCTCGCCATTGTTGGCGTTGCCGCCGGCGTCATCGGTCTCGCCATCGTCGGCGTGTTCGTGTTCACCAAACGTCGGTAGGTGAGGGCTGTGTCCAATAAATCCAAGGACGCTGACCCCAAGCAACCAGATTCCTCGTTCATTCAGTTCGACGATGCAAAGCAACAGGGCGCCGCTTCGGCGGCGTCCGCCCCTCGTCGCAAGACGCTCCTCGGCGTCCTGACTGCCGCGTGCACCATTCTGATCGTCGTCTCGCTGGGTTTCGTCCATCCTTCCGAGAGCGGTGCCTGGTCCATCGACTGGATCATTCAGACCGTGACGGGGGAGAGCGTCGTAACCAAGGACACCAAGGTGTCTGGCTCGACTACGACTTCGGGTGAGGCCAGTTCCAAGGATTCCAAGTCATCGAATGACGCAAAAGATGAGTCCAAGCATTCTGATGAGTCCAAGTCCAAGGACGATTCCGAGTCTTCAAACAAGGAATCGGATAAAAGCTCGGATAGCAAGAAGTCCGATGGTCAGGACGGCAAGAAGTCTGGCGATAAATCCGCTGCCCAAAATACGGGAGCCGGCGATACTTCCAATGCGTCTGGCGGTGGCCAGTCGTCTGATGGAGCCTCATCCTCTAATGGTGGAAACGCCTCCTCGGGCGGCCAGAGCGGCTCGCAGGAGTCCAGCTACATAACAGTGACGGTTTCGGTCACATCGAGCGCTGTGGGCAATCCTGTGTCTTCTGGTGGCACCTTTACCTTTAACGAAGGCGCTACCGTCTACGATGCCCTGTGCGCGCTGGGCCTTTCTGTCAACGCACACGGCTCGTCGTACGGCACGTATGTTTCCGCGATTGGTGGTTTGGCCGAGAAACAGTACGGCGGCACGAGCGGGTGGATGTACTCCGTCAACGGCACAACGCCCATGACGGCCTGTAGTAACTACGTTCTCTCAAACGGCGACAACGTAGTCTGGTATTACGTTACAGGCTAGAGGCCTCGACATAGCGCGTCAGACGGGCGGTTCGGACAAACATCCGGGCCGCCCGTTTTTCAAGTGAATGGGACTGGGTCGCCGGGTCTTTCGGCAAACAAAAAAACCGGTTGGAATGGGAATTCCAACCGGTTATACATTCAAGCAAATAGCGAATCGACTACGACCGTGCGCCCTCGAGGAAGAAGCGGCGGCTAAAGTAGTTGTACCAGGTGACCAAGAATGTGGCGATGGCCTTCATGGCCTGGTAGCCGATGCTCAAAAACGTGACGCCCACAAACATGTATAGGTCGTTGAGGCCCAGGCCGATCACCGACAGGATGGTGAAGATCGTGAACTCGCGCTTGCGGCTCATGCCCTCGCGATGGTCGAACACGTACTTCATGCTGAGCCAGTAGTTGACCACGACGGACGTGGTAAACGAGACCGTGGTGCTCATCAAAAAGTCGAGGTGAAACAGCTCGACGAGCGCAATGAGCATACCCCAGTCGATGCCAAAGGAGATAAGACCCACGACAGCGAACTTGAGGAACTGCTTGGTATGAGGTTGTGCCAGTGCCTTGCGCACGTAATCACATCCAATGCGTTGATGAATCGAGCAGAGGATACTTTAGAGCTTTTGCAAGGGAAACGTAAGGTCCTTGCCAAGAACTATACGAACTCGCCAAATTTTCAAGAGCTAATCCGCAAACGTTGAAAATTTGCCCGTAAACGAGCAATGCCCACGAACAACACAGCGCTCGACGTGCGTCATCCGTGGACATTGTAAAGCTGTAAGGTTGCGAGTTACTTGGTCTCATCGCCTTCCAGGAAGATCTTTCGGGTCACAAAGTTGTAGACCATGACAAGCGCGGTGGCGCAAATCTTGGCGATATTGGCCTCGAGCCCCAGGCCGGCGTTGAGTGTCAGCACGATACCGTCGTTGAGTGCCAGGCCGATCACGGACAGCACGACAAAGATGATGAACTCGCGGCGGCGGCTCATGCCTTCCTTGTGCGCAAACACGTACTTCATGCTGGCGAGGTAGTTAAAGATGAGTGAGATGATGAAGCCGCTGGTGTTGGCGATTAGGATGTTGAGGCCCAGACCGTAGTGGAGCAGATTCATAATGCCAAAGTCGATGACCGTGGCAATGACGCCGACGACGCCAAACTTCATGATCTGCGCAAGGAGCTTTTGCATGGTACCTGCCTTAGGGTGGCGCCGGGACGCCGTGGGGATGACAAACTCAGCAAGTTTAGCCAATCCCCGCGGGTGGGGCTAGGCGCGCTGTTCGATAGCACCGTTTCTATATGCATCGAGCAGCTGGCGCAGGTCTTGGATCTGGCTGCGGATCTTGGCTCCGGAATCGGTGTCGCTCACCATGCGGCGACGGTCTGCTTGGTCAAAACGGTTGGTCTCGCTTTCGATGTCCACGTTGCGTGTGAGTGCCTCGGCAACCGTCGTAAAGGCCCGGTGCGACTTGAGACGGCAGCCGCGCGAGCTCGAGATGAGCGTATAGCCGGCGATACCCGTCTTGGGATGGTAGGCGCGGCAGAAGCCGCCATCGATGACCAGCAGCTTCCCCTCGGCTCGGATAGGCTGCTCGCCCTTGGTGGTTTTAACGGGTGTGTGGCCGTTGATGATGTGACCGGTCGGTGAACATGCCATGGGCGCGACGCCAAACTCGCGCATGATGTCGTCGCAGACCGAGGGCGACTTGGTAAGTGTAAAGTACGGGTCCATCGGCTCGACCCAGGTGCTCTTATCGGCGATATAGGCGCGCTCAAAGGTACGCACCAGGCGTCCGCTGGCGGGTGAGTTAAAGCCAATCCACAGGTACCACATCCAATCGAGAGCGTCGCGGTCGCCCATGCGCCAGGCGCGGCGGGCGATGTGGTCGCAAAAATCAAGATAATCGCGGCCAGCGTGCCAGGTGCCCAGGCAGTTCATGCTGCTAAAGGTGCCGTCTTCGTTGAGCGGCACGCAGCCGTGGAACAGCAGGTTGCCGTTGGCGACCTTGTACATCGAGCCGTGGGAATAGAGGAAATCGATATGGCGATGCAGGTGATCGGCGGTGACAAACTCGGACACGAGCTTGTCGATGATGTGCTGCTCCTGAGACGTGAGCGTATAGGGGTCCGTCGGGTCGACGGTGGGGAAGTCGTTGGTCGTGAGCGGCCACACGCTGCCGTCGGCGAGCGTGACCGTGCCGGTGTCGTGGTCGATCTTGTCGAGTAGCAGGCGGTCGGTCATATCGAACTCGGGGTGGCGCTGGATAATCTGACCCTCGAGCTTAAAGAGCAGAACGTTGATGGCCTTGATCAGCGGGGTGATGGACTCACCGGCGGTGTAGGTGGCATCAGCAAAGGCGACAAGTTCACGCAGCGAGATGCCGTAGTCGTTCTCGAGGATCTCGTAGTTGTCGTAGCGTAGGTTGTTGCGCAGCACCGTGGCGATGCAGGCAGGTTCACCGGCCGCAGCGCCCATCCACAGCAGGTCGTGGTTGCCCCACTGGATGTCGAGTGAATGGTAGGTGAGCAGGCGGTCCATAATCTTGGCCGCGCCGCCGCCGCGGTCGAAGATGTCGCCCACCAGGTGCAGGTGGTCGACGGCCAGGCGCTTGATGAGCGAGGCGAGCGACTCGATAAAATCGTCGGCGCTTGCGGTCTCCAGGATGGACTCCACGATGCGCTCGTGATAGCGCACGCGATAGTTGTTCTCGTCCGGGTGCGTGTGCAACAACTCGTCGATGATATAGGCGTAATCGCGCGGGATGGCCTTACGCACCTTGGAGCGCGTGTAGCGGCTTGAAAGCGAACGCGCGACCATGATGAGCTGGTCAAGCATC
Source organism: Collinsella sp. (assembly GCA_046979165.1). Classification (GTDB taxonomy): domain Bacteria; phylum Actinomycetota; class Coriobacteriia; order Coriobacteriales; family Coriobacteriaceae; genus Collinsella. The sequence goes on along the minus strand of JBKWJT010000001.1, from coordinate 861,522 downwards.
GTCTTGTACCAGGTGGGCGAGTCCTCGCGCCGGCTGCGGACCAGGTCGATCTTCTCGCGCGGATAGTAGATGAGCGTGCACAGCTCGCCCTTCTCGTCAAAGGAGAGCGTTTCGCCAAAGATTTCGTCGACATGCTCGCGCACGACGCCCGAGCAGTTGTTGAGGATGTGCATAAAGGCTTCGTACTCGCCATGCACGTCGCTCATAAAATGCTCAGTGCCTTTGGGCAGGTTGAGGATGGCCGAGAGGTTGATGATCTCGGTAAACGCGGATTGCTCGGTGGGAAACTGTCTCGACAGCAGGCGCAGATACTTGAAGTCTTGCGGATTGCGATCGAATGCGACCATGAAACACCTTCCGATAGGGCTGGTAAAACTGATAAACAGCGTCAAACGTTTATCAGTATGCGCCGCTTTTGTTTCGATTGGGGATGGGCGGCCGAATTGTTAGCCGAACGGTTTGGTAAATCGATTTAGTGGAGGTAGATATGGCGGTTGAGTGGAGACGATAGAGGGTGTTTTCTCAGATATTTATGCGTGGGGTCGGTGGAAACGATGGTGGTAAAGATGTTCGCTATTTTTGGTTCGATTTGGTAAATAGTGGACATATGTACCGTATGTAGGCTCACTGTGCGATAATTTGCGCAGCAATGAGTAAGGAGCCTCATATGAGTGATTTTGTCCTGACCTGTGAATCCGCCGCCGATCGAACTCGGGAGTTCTTTGAATCGCGCAATATCCCTGTCGTGTGTTTTCATTACGAGATCGACGATGTTGTCTATACGGACGATCTGTATCAGTCGATTACGCCGGACGAGTTTTTTGCCCAGATTGCCGCAGGCGCCATGCCCAAGACGTCTCAGGTGAGCGTGGGTGAGTACGAGGAGTTTTGGGAGCCGCTTGTTGCCGAGGGTAAAGACGTGCTGCACCTGACGTTGTCGTCGGGTATTTCGGGTACGTATGGCTCGGCTTGCGTTGCGGCGCAGATGCTCGCGGATCGCTATCCCCAGGGCGGCAAGGTGCGCGTCATCGATTCGCTGGCGGCGTCTTCGGGCTTTGGCCTGCTGGCGGAATGTGCCGCCGACGTGCGCGATAGCGGGGCTTCACTCGACGAGACGGCTGCCTGGATCGAGGAGCACAAGCTCAACCTGCACCACTGGTTCTTCTCGACCGATCTGTCGAGCTACCTGCGCGGCGGTCGCATTTCGGCTGCGAGCGCGATCATCGGCACGGCGCTTAAGATTTGCCCGCTTATGACGGTCGATTGCGAAGGTGGGCTGTCGCCACGTGAGAAGATTCGCACTAAGAAGCGCGCGATTTCCGAGATGGCTAAGACCATGATGGCACACGTGCAGGACGGTGCGGATTATTCGGGTAAGTGCGTCATGTCGCACTCGGCGTGCCGCGAGGATGCCGAGGCAGTTGCGGCGCTGATCGAGGAACAGATTCCGCAGCTTAAAGGCAAGATTGAGATCAATAACATCGGTACTCTGATTGGCTCGCATACCGGACCTGGTACGGTGGCGCTCTTCTTTATGGGCGACAAGCGCGTGGATTAGTTTGCCCCATCACATCGCTGCATGATTGCTCAAACGAAAACGGCCCGCCTCACGTTTGTGGGGCGGGCCTTGCTGTTGGGGTTAGCGTTTCTTTCCGCGGAAGAAGAAGCCGTGCAGCGAGGGCTTGAGCCCACGGTTGGCGCGACGCTCCTCGATATGATCGTGGATCGAGGCGACGCGCTCGATGACCTCGTCGGGAATCGGCACGTCGGGATTCATATTCTCGACCTGGCTGACCTCGGCGGCGGAGACCTGGTCGATAATGGGCACATCGTCGTGCGAGATGACAGGTGTGGCGTCTTCCTTCATCTTGCGATAACGCTGCATCATGTCGGTCTGTAGCTGCTGGGCCGAAGGCGGCGTCCAGATGATGGCGTTGGCGCCGGCGGCGATGGTTTCACGGATGCTCTCGGGCGTCTTGCCGCCCGGCGCGATGAGCGGCAGGTTGGGATAGTGCTTGCGCAGCTCGCGTAGGACCTGGGGCGTGTTCTTGCCGGCGGCGATGTTGAGAATCTTGGCTCCAGCGCGCACCTTGGCGTGGGCATCGTCGTCGCAGCGAACGACCGTAGCGATGACGGGGATGTCGGCGATGTTGGTGATGTGCTCGACCATCTCGGCGGTGGCGGGGGAGTTGACCACACAGCCCGCCGCGCCCTGCATCTCGGAGACGGCTGCCATCTGAACGGAGCGCTTGCCGGTGGTGGTGCCACCGCCCACGCCTACGAAGACCGGGCACTCGGCGACGGTCAGCAGCGCCTGCGTAATGGCGGGCTGCGGCGTGAAGGGGTAAACGGCAAAGACGGCATCGGCGTTGGAGTTGCGGATGACCGCGACGTCGGTGGTGTAGATGAGCGATTTGATACGACGGCCGAAGAGCGTGAAGCCGCTGGCCTCCTCAATCTCGTCAGGCATGCGAAGGGCCGCCTTGCGCAGGCGCCCGTCGATGGGCAGCGGCTCCATGGGAAGCAGTCCGTTGGGGGTCACGGCTACCTGGGGTTCGGTGAACTCGTCTGCGAGCTCGACCTCGGAGAAATCGACCGAGGCGACGATGTCCTCGTGAACCTCGGCGGGCACATCGATGGGGGCTTGGTCGTTTGCCGCGGCAGGCGTGTCGAAGGAGCTGGTGCCGACGAAGGCGTCGACGCGCTCATTTAGATCGTTGAGGGTATCCATGGAGGCTCGATTCTATGCGATGGTGGCCGGCAGGGTGCCGGCAGCGTTGTGCTTGCTAAATCGTTTGACGAGTTGATTTTTCCCCGCCGCGCCATCCGTTAGACCGAAGGGTCGGCGAACGTGAAGGAGCTGTGGTGGCGGGTATTGAGGTGCTATCTTGAATGTCCCGTTTAAAAGAGAGGTGACGCGGAATGGAATTCACAGCAATGTTGGGCTCGATTGGCCTGTGTGTGGGCGCAATCGTAGCCGCCGCGGTCATCTACTTTGTGGTCACGGCCATCAAGGGCAAAAGGGCCGAGCGCAAGGAGCGCGCGATGCTTAAACAGCATCGCGACCAGCAGGGCAAACGCGCACAGAAATAGCTTGTTGAGTTTTGGATCCGTGCGCTAGCTGCGTTTTCGGATCAGGGCAATGTAGAAGCCCTCAAAGTCGCGGCTAGGCGGAATGGTCAGCGTACCGGGCATACCGTTGGCGACGGCCGAGACATGGCCGGCAGCGATGGCCTCAGTGAGGGCATTGCACTCGATATGCGGCTCCTCGCCGGCATCCTGGGCGCGACGCGCTTCGCTTTCGCTCGGCGTGCCGTCGAGGGGGATGAGCTCGCAGTCCATATGCTTGTCGAGGGCCTCTTGCAGGGCGTCCTCGTTTTCCTGCGGCAAGATCGAACAGGTCGAATAGACGAGCGTGCCGCCCGGTTTGAGGGCGCCCATGGCGCGGTCCAGAAGTGCTCGCTGCGAGCGGGCGCACTTGCTCAGCAACTGCTCGGTCAGGCCGCGCAGGCTTTTCTCGTTGTCGCTGATGACGGTGCCCGTGCCGGTGCAGGGAGCGTCGAGCAGGATGCGATCAAAGCGGAAGAACTCGTCGAGCTCGCGTGCGTCGATGCGCATGACGGGCACGTTTTTGGCACCTTGACGGTGGAGGTTGGACTCAAGCTTTTCGGCGCGGGGAATGCTCATCTCACAGGCCGTGAGGTGTGCCTGGCCCTGGGTGAGGGCGGCGATCTGCGTCGTCTTGCCGCCGGGGGCTGCGCACATGTCCAGGATGTCCTCGCCGGCCTGAGCGCCCAGGACCAACGGCGGCATCATGGACGACAGGCTCTGCAGATAGATTTTGCCGTCGCGGTAGATGTCGAGATCCCACAGATCGGAAACCTGGGCCTCGGGCAGGATAAAGGCGTCCGGATACCAGGTAACGGTTTGGTGCGCGATGCCGGCGGCATCGAGCGCGGCGGCGATGTCCTCGGCGGTTGCCTTGAGCGTGTTGGCGCGCAGTGTGACCGGGCGTGTGGCCGCGGCTCCAAAGCCCTCGATCATGCGCTCGGCATCGGCGGGCGCATAGGCGCCGGCGACCGTGTCGACCATAAAGCGCGGCAGGTCGGCGCCGCAGGGAAGGGCGGCAAGCTGGTCGGAAAGCTCGGTGGAGGCAAACTGCCTAAGCTTGAGCTCGGGCTTAACCTGCTTTTTCTGCTTACGACGACGCGACTTGGACATCCGTCTTTCCTTCCACCGAAATGATTATTCTGGGACGGGGATTAAAAAATCATTTAATGATCCCCGTCACAAAAAGACTGTACTGTGGCGCCCGGGAATGATTTTTTAATCCCCGTCCCAGAATAATCATTCCCGGGCGCGTTGCGGTTGCCTAGTACTGGCTCTCGTGCTTGCTAAAGAAGTCGAAGCGCGGGGGCAGCGGCTTCACGCGGTGCTCGCCGGGCTTCTCGCCCAGGCTCTCCACAAACTCGTCCGTGGAGGCAAAGATGTTGTCCCAGCTAAAGAAGGCGACCGGATCGACGTCGAAGTACTCGCAGATGAGCTCGCAGCCGGCCGGGACGATGCCGTGCATCAGGACGGTCGCCACGCGCAGCTCGGTAAAGGCGTCGACAAGGGCCTGCGTCATCGCGGCGTTGGCCGGCTCGCCCTCGAGCTTGTTGGCGGCCTTGGAGGCGTCGCTCCAGCGCTTGTTGGCGGCACGCAGGTAGTCGTCGCACACGGCGAGCGCGCGGTGCGTCTCGAACTTGTACATGGCCTGTTCAAAGGCGAGAGCTGCCTGCTCGGCGGCTTCGACCACGGTAGCGGAGGCGGCACCGGCGGGGATGCAACCGCTACGATAGGGGCTCTCGTCGCCCTCCTTGACGGCGACGCCGTAGAAGCAGCTGCGGGCCAGGCGGTTGAACACGCCGGTCAGCAGCGCGCTCTCCTTGAGGGCCGGGTCGATAACGCGCTTGTCGTCGCAGGCGCGTACCTCGTTGCCGTCCTTGTCCTTGCCGGTCACGCGCGTGTCATATGCCTTGGGGCTAAAGCTTACCGGCTTCTCGGACAGGCCGAGCGACAGCCAGTGCGCGCGCATCTGCTCGCAGGTGTAGTGGTTGAGCAGGTCGTCTGCCGGCGGGGGAGGCGTCTGCGAGGACGAGCTGGCTTTTTTGCCCATGTAGAGCAGGTGATAGCAGGCGCTGACGGTGCTCTGCGTAAGGTCCCAACCCAGGGCCTCCCACATGGCTGTCTGAGCGATGCAGTAGAAATAGATGTTGTCCTGACCGATGAACTGGTAGATCTGTGCGTCGTCCGAGCACCACCAGTCGCGCCAGTCGAGCGAGCTGTGCTGGTAGGTGGGCGCGGGGACCTGCGTGGAGTCGGCAGCGGGCTCGCCCATGAGGGCGGCATCCTGGGCGGCGACACCCTCGGTCACGCCGGCGGCCTTGGCATCGCGCGCGAGCACGGTACGCGTATAGCTGATGGGCGCCCACAGGCTCTCGGGCCAGCACCAGCAGGTGACGTCGGAGACGCCATCGACCTCGGGCACCGGAACGCCCCAGCCGATGTTACCGGTGATGCGGAAGGGCACGAGCGCCTTGCCGCTGCGGAAGCGCACGCCGCCGTTGGCGAGCACCGCGTGGGCGTCGTCGCGCTCCTTCCAGCTGGGGAAGGTGACGGTAAAGCTGCTCTTGTTGCCCTCGGGCTCCAGCACGGTGTGCTCGGGAAGCTGATCCTCGACGGCATCGAAGGCCTCGCGGAACTTGTTCTGGATATAGAGCTGAGCCGGCAGCAGCCACTCCTCCATAGTCTTGGAGACCACGGAACGAACCTGCGGGTTCTGGGCGAGCTTGGCGGTATAGGTCTTCATAAAGTCGAGGTAGGCCGGCAGGTCGAAGTAGAGGTTGTCGACCGGGCGCAGCTCGGGCACCTCGCCGGTGAGCTGGCTTTTGGGCGCGATGAGCTCCTCGGGCTCAAACTGGTGACCCAGGTCGCACTCGTCGGCATAAGCCTTCTCGGACTTGCAGCCCTGGATGGGGCAGCGGCCGATTACCTGACGGCCGTTGAGGAACGTGCCGGCCTTGGCATCGTAGAACTGCAGCGTGGAGCGCTTGGAGATGGTGCCCTGCTCGTGCAGGCGCTTGATAATCTCGGCGGTCACCTCGTTGTGGATCTGGGCCGCCGGCTCAAGGCCCGAGCCACCGTAGATGTCGCAGCTGATGTTGTAGTTGTTGAGGGTCGCGGCCTGGCGGGAGTGATTGGACTCGACATACTCGCCGATGGACTTGTCGTAGCCTTCGTTCTCCTTGAGCTTGCGGTAGCTCTCCATGATGGGCGAGCCGTAGCAGTCGGTGCCCGAGGTGAAGATGACGTTCTCGCGGCCCAGACGGTCGCGTAAGAAACGGGCGAAGAAGTCGGCCGGGACAAAGACACCGCCGACGTGGCCAAAGTGAAGGCCCTTGTTGCCGTAGGGCTCGCCGGCGGTAACGATGGCGCGGCGAGGCCAGCTGGGACGGTCGTTCATGGAGTATTTGGATGCCATGGGACTCCTTCGCATATGGTGAGAGCGCGGCCGGGCACAAGGCCTGGCGACGCGGTGGTCAATTCGTGCATATCGTTCGACATTATCGCACATGCGGACGGGTACGTGGCAGGGGCGCTATCCTAAGATGCTATGAATGAGATTTCCAACATACATGCGTTTGAAGACGAGGATTTTCTGCACGCCTGCTTTGTGTGGGGGATGGCCGTGCTTGGCGCATTTGCCGTGTGTCTGGTGCCGGTGTTTATGCTGCTGGGCGGGCCTGTGGACTTGGATGCGGCTGACGCGGGCGGCTGGATGGCCGTCTTGGGATGGATAGTCGGCTTGGCTGCGATCTCAATGGCGTCGTTCGCCGTGCACGAGCTGGTGCACGGTGTGTTTTTTAAGCTGCTGGCGCCTGCGGGCGCGCAGGTGACCTTTGGGGCGAATCGCGAGACGGCGATGATCTATGCCTGCGCCGAGGGTGTTGTGTATTCGCGCCGGCGGTACATGGTGGTTTGCCTGGCGCCGACGGTTGTTGTGACGACAACGCTTGCCCTGGGGTTTGCGTTTTCGGGCTATCCGCTGCTGTGCTATCTGGCTGCCGGCTTGCATTTGTCGGGCTGTGTAGGCGACTGGTATTACGTGCGGACCATTTTGCGCGACCGCCGCATTGTCGCCTGCGAGGATACGTCCTTTGGCGTGTGCTTTTTTGGGTGAGGAGATGTCGATGAAGTCGTTGTTGCTGCATGCGTGCTGTGCACCATGCTCGCTTGAGCCGGTTCGCCTGCTGCGCGAGGAGGGGTTTGAGCCCACAATCTGCTGGACCAACCCCAATATTCAACCGCGCGATGAATGGCAGCGCCGCTTGGACGAGCTGCGCCGGTGGTGTGTCGATGGCGACATCGAGCTCATCGAGGCAGGGGAGGACCGCGATCACTGGGAGACCGGCGTGGCACCGCTGGGTGCCGATCGGCCTCGTCGCTGTCGCGCGTGCTATGCCCTGCGCTTGGCCGAGGCGTGCCGCGTGGCCCAGGAGCGCGGGTTTGAGTTTGTGGGCACGACGCTCGCCGTCTCGCCGTATCAGCTGTTCGATACCTGCAATGACGTGCTCAAGCGCCTGGCGGCGGCACGTGGGCTCACTCCGGTGATTCGCGATTTTCGCCCGTATTACCCCGAAGCGACACGCCGTTCGCGCGAGCTTGGCATGTATCGGCAGAACTACTGCGGCTGCCGCTTCTCGGCTGTCGAGGCGGCCATGGACCGCGCCCGCATCCGCGACGAGCGCAAAGCCGCCAAAAAGTAGTTCATTTGGGACGTCAGCCTGCTAGGATGTAGAGCGGACTTTAGCTATATAAGGAGTATCCGACGTGTCTATGCGTACCGATGATTTTGACTACAACCTTCCCGAGGAACTGATTGCACAGGCTCCTGCCGAGCCGCGCGACTCCTGCCGCCTGTTGGTGGTGGATCGCAAGGGCTCCCGGGCGGGAACGCCGTTGGAGCACGGCGGTACCGTTGAGCACCGCATCTTCCGCGACATCATCGACTATATCGAGCCGGGCGACGTGCTCGTCATCAACCAGACGCGCGTGATGCCGGCCCGTTTGATCGGTCGCAAGACGGGCTCGGGCGGCGTGGTCGAGACGCTGCTGCTCAAGCGCCGCGAGGATGTTGACCCGCTGGGTCACGTTTGGGAGTGCCTGGTCAAGCCGGGCAAGCGTCTGAAGCCCGGTGCCCAAATTGAGTATCGCGCCGGTGGCGCCCATGCGCCCGAGGGGGCTCCCGTGGTGCTGACGGCCGAGGTCGTCGACTTTGTCACCGATAGCCGCGGCGGCCGACTGGTGCGTTTTGAGCCGGCCGGTTGCAACGCCGCCGGCGACCCGCGTACGCTCGACGAGGCCATCCATGCTGCCGGCCACGTGCCGCTGCCGCCCTACATTACCGATTACGAGGGCGACCCCGAGAAGTACCAGACCGTCTACGCCATGAAGGAGGAGCACTCGGCTGCCGCTCCCACGGCGGGTCTGCACTTTACCCCCGAGCTCATGGCCGCTATCGAGGCCAAGGGTGCGAAGTTTGCCGCCGTCGAGCTCGAGGTGGGCATCGATACCTTCCGCTTGGTGGAGGAGGACGACCCCACGCAGCACGTCATGCACACCGAGCGCTACCACGTGTCGCAGGAGGTTGTCGACGCCGTGCATAAGGCGAAGGCCGAGGGGCATCGCGTGATCGCCGTCGGCACCACCGCAGTGCGTTCGCTCGAGAGCGCCTTTGACGCGGACGCGCCGGTGTCCGATCTGGCCGTGACGGCGCGCTATTTTGAAGGCCGCGAGGACGGGGCCGACACGCTCGGCCGAGGCGACATCGTGGTGCGCGAAAACGCGACAACGCAGCTCTACCTCATGCCCGGCTCGACCTATCACGTGGTCGATGCCCTGATCACCAACTTCCATGTGCCGCGCTCCACGCTCATGATGCTCGTGAGCGCACTTGCTACCCGCGACCAGATCATGGATGCCTACGTCGCTGCTATCGAAGAACGTTACCGCTTCTTCAGCTTTGGCGACGCGATGCTCATTTTGTAAGTTACGCGGTTCTACGAACCGCGTAACTGCTCGACGCTGCGCGGGCCGCATTTGGACAATCTGACGTTCAACTTCAAGGGCGCGACCAGAAGGTCAGCGCCCTTTCGTTTCACGTCACCTTGCCTCAAATGCGACCCGCTCGCTGACTCTGCCATAACATCGGCATTTCTTTGGTTGTCGATGTAGTCATTGGGGACGTTCTTGTTCGACTGGTCGTTTAAGAACGTCCCCAATGACTACCTTGCATCAATCTAATAAGTTGCGGTGAGATAGTTCTTGAACTGGCCTTTTTTGAGGCTAAACAGGAACTATCTCACCGCAACTGCGTTGAGCGTTTTTTGGCAGCCGGTTTACTTGCTTGCGAACAGCCAGACTAGGATGATCACTAGGATTGCGGCGACGATGCAGACGATGGCGCCGGTGAATTTGATGCGTGAGTCGCGGGTACGCTCGCGCACCGCGTCCTCGGTGGCCTCGAGCTGGGCGACTTCTCGCTCGGTCTCGGCGTGTTCGGCTTTGTCTCGGGCCAAGGACCCTGCAAGCGACTCAGTGATCTTTGGGTGGTCGTGTACCTCGGTCGCCTGTTCGATAATCGACTGCGCATGCGCGGCATCTGCTTGGGCGTTGGCGATGCTCTGCTCTTGGTCGCGGCGTGCCTTGTCCTCGGCAGCGATCTTCTCGTGCAGTTCGCGCTGACGCGTCGCGGCGGCAGTCTTCGCCGTCTGCAGCTCGTCGCGCGCGGCATCAGCCTCAGTCGTCACGGCTTGGTGCGCGCGTTTGGCTTCGGCAATGGGGGCTTGAGCCTGCTCGACGGCCTGCTCGGCTGCGGCAAGCGAGTGCTCAAGGTCGGCGGTGATGCGCGGGACATCTTCTTCGGCTTTACGCAGGGCATCTGCCGTGTCGGAGATCTGCATCGAGAGCTCGCTGGTGCGCACCGTATAGTTGGCGGGATTTGCCGAGGGATTGCGTTGCAGCTCGGCATACTCATGACGCAGCGTCTCGAGCTGGGCGCGCGTGGCGTCGACGGTTTGTTGTGCGGCGGCAATGCCGGCGTCTCGCTCGGCCTTCACCTTGTCGCGGATGCGCTTGGAATCCTCAAGACGTCGAATGAGGCGGTTGCCGGTCTCGCGCGAGCTCGCCTCGCGGGCCTCCACGGCATCGAGCGCGGCTTTCAGCCGGAGCTCAGTCGCGTCATCCTCTGTCTTCATTTGTTCGAACTGACTCTTGAGCTCTGTCGCTTTGGCGGCGTGGGCATCACGGTCAATCTCGGCGGCCGCTGCAGTCTTTTGGGCCGTGGCAATCGCCTGGCGCTGGTCGGCGACGATCTGGTCGTAGCGGCCTGCGATATCCTGGCGCGTCTCGAGTTCCTCGGCCTGATCGGCAATGCGCTGCTCAAGTTCGGTCAGATGGGCGCGGGCATCGGCAAGTGCCTTTTTCGCGGCGTTCATCTCGCGCATGGCCGAGGCACCCTGGGCGATAAAGGTGCCCACGGCGTTCGCGGTGTTCGAGACAGCGGTCCCCAGATCGCGACTCGCGGCGGGGGAGTGGGGGACGGTCGGGCGAGTGGTGTCGGCAGCGTCCGCATCGGCAGTCTGCGGCGCGGCGATATTGCCGGTACCGCCCTCGACCACAGAAAAGCCTGCTGCGTGCGGATCGACCGCATCGGCGCCAATCGTGGGGTGCTCGAGCTGCAGAAATGAGGGCATGGTGCTGCCCTGGTCGGCAACCGGAGTCTCGCCGGGCACAAAGGTCGAGGCCGCCTCGGCGGCCTCCTCTTCCTCGGCATCAATATCGGCATCGGCGACGGCGTCTTTCATCGCTTTGACAGCATCCATCATGGAGTCCATGACGGCATCGAGCTCTTCTTCCGAAGAGACCTCGATGGGGCCCGCTGCTTGCGGGACGTCGTCCTGTACAGGGGCGTCGTCCTGAGCGGGCGCATCGTCGTTTTGCTCATCGGCGTTTTCTGTTTCGGGGGTTTCCGCCGTAGCGCTTTCGTCCAAGATGGGGTCGTCGATGTCGATACCATCGCAGGTCACAGCGTCAGTATCTGCGGTGACGTCTGCGGGATCATCAATATGCTGTTGAGTCTGGGGGTCCAGCTCGTCTGTCATAGGCATGTGCTCCTCATCGTTGTTTGTCACCCTATGATAAAGTCTCGCGCCGACATCCCGCGCGCCGCAGCAAAGTTTCAAAACGTGTTCGATGGCTCGTCGCGTTAACAAAAACTCGGCCGTTCTATTCAATTTTTACTTGACAATCCCTTCGCCGAACGACGTGGTGCCGTTCGCCTACCGCGGTCTTTTATTTTCGCTTGAACACGCTAAAGTTGCATCTCAGCTTTTGGCGCGTGAAGTTGGATACGCGCAGTCGGCGGGCGTGCCCGTCGCGATTTGAAAGGACTTTGTATGGGACTTTTCACTGGTAAGACCGTGATCGTCACCGGCGGCGGCAAGGCCACGCTTAAGGACGGTTCCGCTGGCTCCATCGGCTACGGCATCGATATCGCATTTGCCAAGGAGGGCGCGAACCTCGTCATCACCGGCCGCAACGTCGCCAAGCTCGAGGCCGCCAAGGAGTCTCTCGAGGCCGAGTACGGTGTCAAGGTTCTGCCTGTTCAGGCCGATGTCTCGGCTGGTCAGGACAACGAAGCCGTCGTCCAGAACGTCATCGACAAGGCCATTGAGGAATTCGGCCGCATCGACGCCGTCGTCAACAATGCTCAGGCCAGCGCCTCGGGCGTGACCATCGCCGATCACACCATGGACCAGTTTAACCTGGCCATTTATTCCGGTCTGTATGCCACCTATTTGTATATGCAGAAGGCCTATCCGCACCTGAAGGAGACCAAGGGCTCCGTGGTCAACTTTGCCTCGGGCGCCGGCCTGTTTGGCAACTACGGCCAGTGCAGCTATGCCGCTGCCAAGGAGGGCATCCGCGGTCTGACTCGCGTTGCCGCCAACGAGTGGGGCAAGGACGGCATCAACGTCAACATCGTGTGCCCGCTTGCTTGGACCGCTGCGCTCGAGAACTTCCAGGATGCTTATCCCGAGGCGTTCAAGGCCAACGTCCACATGCCGCCGGCTGGTCACTACGGCGACGTCGAGAAGGAAATCGGACGCGTGGTCGTTCAGCTCTGCGGTCCCGACTTTAAGTACATGAACGGCGAGACCGTCACCCTCGAGGGCGGTATGGGCCAGCGGCCTTAGGGGTTACGTCTCAGGTTCCGCCGTTCTAACGAACGGCGGACCAGCCGACGCTACGCGGGCCGCATTTGGACAATCTGACGTTCAACTTCAAGGGCGCGACCAGAAGGTCAGCGCCCTTTCGTTTCACATCACCTTGTCTCAAATGCGGCCCGCTCGCTGACTTATGCTCAACCTGCGGCGCCATTTTGCTTGAAGGCACCTTGCTCGATCTGGCGGGTTTTCGCTCATATGACCCAATCCGCTGTCAAGAGCCACAATGGCCCCGCCGACCGCTTGCAATCGGTCGGCGGGGCCTGCCGTTGAACCCGTCCCGGTCCGCCCCGGCATGTCGTCGACGCCCTCGGCTCAGTCTCATATCCGCGGATACCGTTCTGTCGGCCCGCACTCCATTCCTTCGGCGGGGTTCCCCAAGTCTGTCGAGGCGCATGCGGAGGGCTCCGCGCGCACAGCGAAATAGGGGGTATCCCCGAAGGCCGCCCGGCTCGCCGGGACGGGGGCTATGTCTATTCCGCGCCCTCCCGGCACATCATGCCGAGGGCCCAGAGCCACCTCACGAGCTCGGCCGCGGTGGCCGCGTTGGCCTTCGCCGCGGGCATGCCGCGGGCGAGCATCTCCTCGCGCCGCCGCAGGAGCCGCTCGGACCCCTTCCTCCCGTGCATCCTTATCTCGAGGGGCACGCCCGTGTCCCTCGGCATGAGCTTCGGCTGGTGCCGTGCCGCGGCGTAGCACCATGAGCCCTCAACGGCCAGCTTCCTCACGAGCGCGTTGCCCGCACCGCTGATGCCTCCGAGCCGCACGGAGTCGCCACTCGACCTCTGACTCGGCGCGAGGCCGAAATAGGCCGTGACCTGCCTTCCGGAACGGAACCTCGTGAAGTCGCCGACCTCGGCCGAGAAGGCTGCGGCCAGCGCGAAGGCGCAGCCCTTGATCGACTGGAGGGCGGCCACCTCCGCGGCGATCGGGCTGGCATCCACGGCTGCCCTGTACTCGGAGAGCAGGTCCGCCCGGGCCTCCGCCGCGGCCTCGACCTCGTTCCTCAGGGCGGCGAGCGCCCGAACCCCGCCATCGTCCTCAGGCCTGATCTTGTCGAGCCACCTCAGGAAGTCGTAGGTCCAGTACTTCCTCGGGTTGCCGGCGGGCGTGGTGCCGCCGTAGACGAACCCCCGCCTTGCGAGGAAGGCGAGCAGCCGCTGCTTGGCGGTCGCCAGGCGCGCGGTCGCCCCGTCGTAGGCGCCGGCGAGGTCCCTGATGCCTTCGACCTCGGGGGAGGGGACCCATACGGGGGAGATGTCGTGGGCGAGTATCGCCTTGGCCATCCTGGCGGCGTCGTTCCTGTCGTTCTTGGAGGCCGAGTCGGCGGCCGACCTGGGGATCTTCGAGACCGCGGCGACGGCGCACTCGACGCCGAGCCCGGCGAGCTCCCTTTGCGGGGCGAAGCCGAGGTAGCCGCTCTCGTAGGCCGCGAGCGACGGCCCGGGGAACCCATCCATCCACCCGGCGATCTCGCCCCAGGGGTTGCCGGGGAACCTCCTCGTCACGGCCTCGCCGGTGTCCGCGTCGAGGGCGCAGACGGTGGTCGACCTCAGGTGGACGTCCATCCCGAACGCGGTAGAATACTTTGGCATGGGAGCCTCCCAACCTCGTTGCGGCGCGGCTGCGCCTATGGCACTTCAACATCATTGTCGCAGCCCCGACCCGCGGTCACGAGCGGGGGCTCCTGTCTTTTTAGCGCCCTCGGATTGGGTCATAGTGTCTGTCGGAAATGATCCGTTGGGGACGGAGGAAAACGGATTATTTTTATCCTGGTGCATTGGTGCAGGGGGCAGGTTTCCTTTGCACCAGTTTCTGTCGAGTCGGTGCTTCTTGCGGGTTGCCCGTATAATGGTTTGCGTATGAACCGCAACCAAGGAGTTCCAGTTTATGGACCAGAGCCTTTTTAAATTCGACATGATCGCCGAGGACCCGACCACGCATGCGCGCGCCGGCGTGCTGCACACCCCGCACGGCGACATCGAGACGCCGATCTTTATGCCCGTGGGCACCAAGGCAAACGTCAAGGGCATTCCTACCGAGACCGTCAAACAGCTCGGCGCCCAGATCGTGCTTGCCAATACCTATCACCTGTCCATGCGTCCCGGCGAGGACACCATCGCCGAGCTGGGCGGCCTGCACAAGTTTATGAACTGGCACGGCCCCATCCTCACCGATTCGGGCGGCTTCCAGGTGTTCAGCCACAACGATGCCGTCAAGCTCACCGACGAGGGCGTGCGCTTTATCGTCAACGACTATGACGGCCGTCATGTGTTCTGGACGCCCGAGGACAACATGGAAATCGCCATGAAACTCGGCTCCGACATCTGCATGCAGCTGGACCAGTGCCCGGGCTATCCCGCCACGCGCGCCTACGTTGAGCGCGCCGTTGAGCTGTCGAGTATGTGGGCCGAGCGCTGCTATAAGGCGCATACCCGCGACGACCAGGCGCTCTTTGGCATTGTTCAGGGCGGCATGCACCTAGATCTGCGCCTGCGCTCGCTGCGCCATTTGGAGGAGTGCGGCGACTTCCCCGGTTACGGCATCGGCGGCTACTCGGTGGGCGAGGACCACGAGACCATGTTCGAGACCCTGGCACCGCTCGTAAGCGAGTACATGCCCAAGCACAAGCCGCGCTACCTGATGGGCGTCGGCAACCCCACCACCCTCGTGCGCGGTGTGGGCGTGGGCATCGACATGTTCGACTGCGTGCTGCCGACGCGCACCGGCCGCATGGGCACAGCGTTCTCGAGCGAGGGTCGCCTCAACTTCCGCAACGCGCGTTTTGCGCACGACGACGGCCCCATCGATCCCACCTGCACCTGCCCGGTGTGCACGGGCGGCTACAGCCGCGCGCTCATTCGCCACATGGTCACGCAGAAGGAGATGCTCGGCGGCATTCTGCTGTCGATGCACAACATCTACTACCTGCTCAACCTTATGCAGCGTGCCCGCCAGGCCATTATCGAGGGCCGTTACGGTGCATTCGTGAGCGACTGGATGAACAGTCCTGCTGCGGTGGATTACTAAGGGCGACAGGCACGCTTGCAGAGCGTGGGCAACGGCAAAGGTTGAGCGGCAGCTGCTCGTCACATTCGCTGACGCCGGCTGCGCGACCGCTGACCGATGCCTTGCAAGCGCTTGATGCAACGTGGGTACCATACCGAATAGTTGATGTTCGGGCGGGTGTTTGGCGCATGGCGTCGACCCCGCCCGCTTTTCTTTTTCTCGATAGGAGTACCCATGATTAAGAATGAGAACGTCGAGGGCGAGCCGGCCTACGACGAGACGTACCGACGCGGTCCCGTGGTCATGCGCGGTCCCATGATTCCTAAGGACAACACCTACGCCAACCTGCTGGCGCCCGAGGAGTCGACCGACTGGTTGCATGCCGATCCGTGGCGCGTGCTGCGCATTCAGGCCGAGTTTGTCGATGGCTTCGGCGCGCTTGCCGAGCTTGGTCCTACGGTGACCATCTTCGGTAGCGCCCGCACGCCCAAGACCGATCCGCTTTACAAGGCGGCGCGCACCGTCGGGCGCAAAATCGCCCAGCGCGGCGTGGCGGTTATCACCGGCGGCGGTCCCGGCATCATGGAGGCGGCCAACAGGGGAGCGGCGAGTGTCAACGGCAAGTCAGTTGGCCTGGGCATTGAATTGCCGCACGAGCAGGGGCTCAATAAATACGTGAACCTCGGCATGGACTTCCGTTACTTCTTTGTGCGCAAGACCATGTTCGTCAAATACAGCTCGGGTGCCATCGTGTTTCCCGGAGGTTTTGGTACGCTCGACGAAATGTTTGAGGTGCTCACGCTGGTGCAGACACACAAGGTCAAGCGCATGCCGCTCGTTTTGGTGGGAACCGAGTACTGGCAGGGCCTGTTCGACTGGCTCAACGGCCCGGTGATGGACGCCGGTATGATCAGCCCGCTCGATCCCGAGCTCGTGCATATCACCGACGACCTCAACGAAGCCGTCGACATCGCCCTGAGCGGGCTGATGTAGGGCGCTGTGACTGTTGTTATAGTAATGTGAACGGCATACTGATGCTATTTAACATCAGTATGCCATCAAAACGGGGTATACTGATGCAAAAGACGAGGCGAGGAGGTCGCGTATGTCTACTGCAACGGTTAAGCCTACGACGGTTCGCATCGAAGAGGGGCTCAAGGAACAGGCGACTGAGTTCTTGGATTCGGTCGGCCTCAGCCTCAATTCCTATCTCAATCTTGCCGTTCGGCAGCTTGTAAATCAGCGAAAGATTCCTTTTGAGATTGTAGGAAGGGCGGAGGTGCCCAACGAGGCGACGAGGCGTGCCATGGTGATCGCCGAGGCTCATGAGTTGGGGATTTTGCCGGACGATAGCCCGTCATTCAACAACGCTGATGAGCTTATGTCATTCCTCGATGAGGAATAGCGATGTTCGAGATTAAAGTCGAGGCTCAATTTAGGGCGGACTACAAACGAACGATGCGCATGCATCCGCAGCTAAAGAGTGAGTTTAAGGCGGCAGTCGCAGAGCTTGCAGCTCACGGCTCGCTTCCCGCGGAATATGGCGCCCATGAGCTTTCAAACCCGGGCGGAAACTGCAACGGCCACATCGATTTCCACCTATCCGATGGCTTGGTCGACGTGGTCGTTCTCTACTTACCGCATAAGACTAATCCTGTGATCCGGCTGGTCAGAATGGGCTCGCATGAGGAGCTGTTCCAGGGCCCGCAGGGCTGATTGCCGATTTCTAAGTTGCGGTGGAATAGGGATTGGTTGACGGCTAATAAGTCAAAAACAGTCCCTATTTCACCGCAACTGCTGGGGGTACCCCGTTCGTCGCCGCGGCCTCCGGTTCCACTTTTCGCTGAATTTCGCTCAAAAGCTCGGCTGCGACTTCGCTGCTTTTGAAACGAATGCTGCAGTCTTCTTTCTTTGGGAAAGCCAGCAACGGAATAGCTCCGTACCAGACAGTTTCCTCGTCAATCACTGATGCGCACAGGCGTCCTTCGGCTTTGATGAGATAGTTGACGTTCATCTCGGCAAAAATCGCTTTCACGTCATCGCGTGGAGTTGAAGCAATAGAAATCTCAAGGGCAATTCCACGGGTAGCGGCATCCGCGAGTGCAGCGGCGAGCTTTTCAAGGCATGCGGCGGACGCGTAGGGTGCGGCAATAAAAATGCTTTTCGATGCGTTCTCGATGTCATTCACTAAAGCCTCCACGGCTCTTGCCGACCTAACGAGGATGTTTCGATCGTCCTGTCTGTTGTCGTTTGCCGCAAAGACTTCATACCCCAGCTTGGCGTAGGTCTTGAGCCTCTTTTGGTACATGCGCGCGAACATGGGTATCGACAGGTCAACATAGTCGAATATCTCAACCCGCTGTTTGCCCTCGTGGCTTCTGTGTAGCCTACCTGCCTGCTGCGTTATGCTGCCGTCCCAAGATATTGGAGTGGCAATGAGCAAAGTGTCAAGGTAAGACAGGTCGAAGCCCTCGCCCAGAAGACTTTCAGTTGCGACGATGATTCGATGATCATGCTCAAAGCTGGGAAGACTCTTCAGTATTGCTTTTCTTTCTTTGGCGTCGATTTCTCCGGTTAAGAGTATGGGTTCGTGTCCACGGCTTTGAAGTAGCCTGTATAGCTCTTCGGCATGCTTTTTTCTTTTAGATAGCACAAGCGGATGCCGGCCGTTTGATGCGGCCTCGAGGGCGTCCTCGATAATTGCTTCGTTTCTCGCGGCGTGTACACACAGGAGATCGAGAATTTGGTTAAAGGATGCTCCTGGTCCGTAGGTGGGTAATCGAATTCCGGTGAAACGCGGTCTAACAATGCGCTGAATCCCCTGTTGGATTGCTTGCGTTTTTGGATCGACGACATAGCGAACCGGGCCGCAGAGCATCGAGAGTGCCCGCGTGAGTCCGTCCGAACGCTCGGGCGTTGCGGAAAGGCCATATACATATTTGGCAGGAGCGGACTTGAGGACAAGCTCAAGCTGTGGCGCGGCCGCATGGTGGCATTCGTCACAGATGATGAGACTGTAATCGCGAACGAACTCCTTGGCTAATGACTCGCCGGTTTGGGGATCCTTGCCGGATAGCGACTGGAATGAAGCAATGTCGATGAGACGGCTTATGGCGGTCTTGCCTCCTCCGATTTGCCCAATGAGCGGAGGCTGTCTTTTGCTGATTCGTCCCTTTGGGGTTCGGACGGGCTCTCTGTTGTCCGTGATGTCGAGAAATCGTTCGAGTTGGGATTTCCATTGGGCAATGAGCGCAGTTTTAGGAACGATGACGAGCGTTGGAAGACCAATGGCAGCAATAAGATAAGCTCCGATGACGGTTTTACCGAACCCCGTCGGTGCGGACATGATCCCGTCTTCATAGCTGAGCATCTGTTCAGCGACAATTTGCTGTTCAGGGCGAAGAGTCCCTTTAAATGCCATCGCAATTGGATGGCTCGACTTGCGTTTGTCTGAATAGTGGGCAGAAACGCCGGCTTCTTGAAGCAGCCGCTCAAGTTGAACCTTGCAGCCTCTGGGAATCGCGACGTAGCCATCTCTAAGTTCGCTGAGGTCTATGAACCGCGGTTTGCCGAATACCGATTGATGCATAGATTGTGCGCGGAAGAATTCTGGGTTGGCAAATGTTGCAAGCCTGCGGACTTCCATTTGAGCTGCGGGACTCAGAGATTTTTCGGGGATATAGAGCATATCGGTCTGCGTGACGGACAGCGATGACGGGAAGTCCCGCGGTGTGAGCGGAAGCCGCTTTCGCAGTCTCTGGGAATGTGGCACACCGGTGTTTGCCGCCGCAACAGCTGCTATTCCATGTGACCTATTTTCGATGCTCTCGATCAGATTTTGCACCGTCACGCGCGGGATTAACTGGATTTGCGAAAGGTAAAGCCATTGATCGGGAAAGGGCTCAAATTGCTCGTCAACAAATACGCTGTTCCCTTTTCGCTGCGCTTTTCCTTGAAAAGGCAGCGCTATGAGATTTCCAAAGCCGCCCTCAGGAATGGTGGACTGCGCGGGCAGCATTCGGTCAAATGCTTTGAAGGTGATTGTCTTGTTCAGTATCGCCGCTTCGGTGATAAGGCTGCTTCCAAAATCTCGTGCGGTCTTTGCGCTGACGAGCTCTAGGAAGAAAAACCAGACATGTGCGCCGTCGCCCGATCTCGATCGCTCAACTGCGACATCGATTCCGTGGCTTTTTGCGACATGTCGAATGGCTTTCGTCGCTTCTTTCCAATCGGCTCCGTCAAAATCGATGACCAGGACTTTCGTGTTACTGTCTTTATCGAGCACATATTGGCCTATAACGTCTCGAAGCCTATCGTCATTGCCTCTGAAATGGGCGATGATCGCGGCATCGCTCAACTCGGGGAAGACGCGGCTGCTGCATTCCGTGCATTTGACTCTCTGGTGGCTTGCTTTGGGGCAAATGCCTGACTTCCACTCATTTGCGCAGGCGGGCGTATAGCCAATTCCTCCGTCTTTTCTGCGGTACCCATGAGCGTAGACATCTTTGCGACCAGTAAAGAGATTGCGGAAGAGCTCGAGTTTGTCGCGCGCTGGGCTTGCGCTGGTGACGATATCTTCGATCTGCGCCCGTCTATCGAAAGAATCGCCAGCTTTCTCCCATTCTTCCAGCGTTGTATAACGGATGTCTGGACCGCTGCTGCAGATAACGATTTGCTTGCGCGGATCCGAAGCGTGGACGACCGTTTTATTGAATTTGAATAGGGCGCTCCCGAAAAGGGCGTATTGATGCGTGCCGTTGCTCATTTGAAAGCCATTCTTATCAGCGTTCATTGGGATGAGGGTACGTCATTTCAGCTTTATGAGATACGCGACTTCGATTTTGGTTCGGTAATAGTGGGGTACCGATCCGTGAGTGGCAATCAGCCGGTGCCAAAACGTGCGGCGGCTGTTGTTAAAGGTTTTTGACGGCTATGGGGCGGGTTGGCGGCGTGGGGAGGGGTTTTCGAATGACCCCGTGGTCAAATAACGTCAAATGTGAGTACTGCTGTTAATGTAGTCTCATAACATTTGGCAAGAATAGAATACCAATTCGACATTATTCTATATATCTAACCCACCAAACACGGCATTTTGAGCCTTGGCAAGGCGTGAAATTAATCGAAACGATCGATTCCGGCGAGATTTTGCTGCTACTAATTTGGTGGCAGTACTCATATTTGCCATTTTTGTCCAGTGGGTACCGCGAGGGGGTCTGTTCGACTGGCCCAACGGCCCGGTGATGAGCGCCGGTATGATCAGCCCGCTCGATCCGGATCTGGTACACATTACTGACGACCTCAACGAGGCCGTCGACATCGCCCTGAGCGGGCTGATGTAGAGTAGCTAAAATGGGACGGGGCTAAAAAGACTGGTCTGAAACGTTTGATACCAGTCTTTTTAGCCCCGTCCCAAACGAACTGCTTCTAAGTTGCGGTGGAATAGGGATTGATTGGCGGCTAATAAGCCAAAAACAGTCCCCATTTCACCATAACTGATGTGGGCGTCCCTAGCGAGTTGGCTGGTAGCGGGGGCAGTAGCTGATGGCGATGGCGTCGACGCCTACATGGGTGGCGATGGTGCAGCCGATGGGGCCGGTGCCGGCGTCTACGTAGTCCTGGCCTGCGAGTGCCTCGTCGACAAGCTCCTGCTCCTCGGCGGCACCGGTCGTGAGCACGCGCACGCTGGAGCCCGGATGCTCGGCCAAAAACGCGAGGCAGTCTGCCATGGTGTTGGCGACGATGCGCTTGGCGCCGCGGCCCTTCTTGATGGCCTTGGTCTCGCCCGACTGCCACTCCGGCGAAACGGCCAGGCGAATATTGAGCATCTGCGTGAGCTGGCCGGCGAGCTTGGGCGCGCGGCCGTTCTTAACGAGGTTCTCGAGCGTGCGGGGAATCAGCAGCAGGTGCGCGTCGGGCAGGGTCGCGCGGATCTGTGCCTCGGTCTCGTCCAGGCTGCGGCCGTCCTCGCGCATGGCGAGCGCGTACTCCACCAGCAGGCCCTCGGCACCCGAGCCGGTGCGCGAATCGATGCAGCGCACGTCGAGCTCGTGGGTCTCGGCGACCAGGCATGCGTTGGAATAGCAGGCGGACCATTCGCTGCACAGCGAGATAAAGATCGCGCTGTCGTGGCCGTCAGCACGCACGCGGTCAAAGAGTGCCTTGAACTCGCCGGCACTCGGCTGCGAGGTGTGCGGCAGCTGCTCGGAGCCGGCCATGCGGGCGACGTACTCCTCGGCGGTGATCTGTACCTGGTCGAGCAGGTCCTCGCCCTCGATAATCACATGCAGTGGAATGACGTAAATGCCAAGCTCTTGAGCACGGGCGGGGGAGATGTCCGACGTGGAGTCGGTTATGATGGCAAAAGACATAATTGCACCTTTCATTGGGGCGCTTGCGCGCCGCCTTCTGAGAGCAAAGTGCGACAAGTATAGTGGAGTCGTTCCACATTTCTAGGTTCAATTGTTGAATAGTCAACAGTTTGAAGTGTCGGTGTGGAAATCATCAACTGGGGAAGAGGAATGCCGATGGAGGCGTTGGAGATATACAGGCGGCCGGTTGTGCTGTTCGATTTTGACGGCACGGTGGCCGATACGGGCCGGGCGGTGATGAGCTCGACGCGCAAGACGTTGGCCGCGCGCGGGTTTTCGGAGGCGCAGATGGGTGACCTGCGCCGCATGATCGGGCCGCCCCTGTGGAAGAGCTTTCACGACTTTTATGGCTTCTCCCGCGAGGAGTCGCTTGTGGTGGCTGACGAGTACCGTGCCTTTTTTGATGAGCTGGGACCGGAAGAGTATCCCGTGTTCGATGGAATCCCCGAGCTGCTCGATGGCCTTGTCGCGCAGGGGCATCGCTTGGTCGTGGCGACGTCACGCATGGAGGCAAAGTGCATTGACATGGTGGGCGAGCTGGGGCTTTCGCAGTTTGAGGCGGTGGTTGGCATGAATCCGCCGCAGGGACGCGAGACCAAGGCCGATTCGGTTCGCGATGCCCTGGCGGCGCTCGGCGCGACGGCGGGCGATGCCGTGATGATCGGCGATCGCTTTAACGATGTGGAGGGCGCACACGCGATGGGCGTGCCGTGCATCGGCATCTATTCGGGCGCGGCAGCGCCGGGCGAGCACGAGGCGGCGGGTGCCGATGCAGTGGTGCACTCGGTGGCCGAGCTTGCTAAACTTTTCGCTATCTAATAGACGTAATGTGAGGGGCGGGCGTACCCGTCACTCATTGGTGAGGAGGTCGTCCATGAATCAGGTGGAGCAGAGCGTCGCTGAGTATGTCGACGAGGTCTGGGAGGATGTCGTCGCTGATATCGAGCAGCTGGTGAGTTATCCTTCCGTGGCAGTTTCTGCCGATGCGGAGCCCGGCGCGCCGTTTGGCCGCCCGGTCCGTGACGCGCTCGATTGCGCGCTCGGCATCGCGCAGAAGCTCGGCTATCAGACGAGCGACGACGAGGGCTATGTGGGAATCGCCGATATCCCGGGCCGCGGCGACAAGCAGCTCGCGACTATCTGCCACGTGGACGTGGTTCCCGCCGGCCCTGGCTGGAACACCGATCCGTTCGCGATGGAGCGTCGCGAGGGCTGGTTGCTCGGTCGCGGCGTGATCGACGACAAGGGCCCGGCAGTGCTGTCGCTTTATGCCGGCGCGTACCTGTTCAAGCACGGCATTGTTCCGCGCTACACCTTCCGCGCGCTGCTGGGCTGCGATGAGGAAGTGGGCATGTCCGACGTTCACCATTATCTGGAGAACCACGCAGACCCCGACTTTTTGTTTACGCCCGATGCCGAGTTCCCGGTCTGCAATGCCGAGAAGGGCCAGTTTGGGGCGACGTTCGTGAGTCCCAAGATCGACGGCGGGCGCATCGTGTCGTGGAGCGGCGCCGAGGCGAGCAATGCCATTCCGTCGCAGTCCATCTGCGAGCTCGCGATTGCCGCCGATGAGCTGCCGGCGCCGGTCGAGAATGCTGACCGCCTGGAGATCACGGCTCTCGACAATGGTCATGTGCAGATTTTCGCCCACGGTATTGGCGGTCACGCCTCGATGCCCGAGGGGACGATCAATGCCGTCGGCCTGATCGTGTCGTATCTGCGCGAGGCCGAGGACGCGTTTGGTGCCCGCGGCGAGCGCCTGCTGACGCCTGCCGAGCACGAGTTTGTCAAGTTTTTGGCCTTTGTGCATGCGGACGCCTATGGTCGCGGCCTGGGTATCGACGCGACGAGCCCGGCGTTTGGCCCGCTCACCTGCAACCCCGGCGTCATCCGCGTGGTGGATGGCCATATCGAGCAGGTCATCGACGTGCGTTTCCCTGATAGCACGAGCGCCGATACCATCCGCGAGCAGCTCGAGCCGCTCGTGGGGCGCTTTGACGTGACGTGTCGCCTGGGTCATGCAAAGGTGCCGTTCTCGGTGTCTGCCGACGATCCGGCCGTGAAGGCGCTTATCAATACCTATAACGAGTTTACGGGCAAGCATGCTGAGCCCTTTGCTATGGGCGGCGGCACGTACGCGCGCAACTTTGCCCGCGCCGTCTCGTTTGGCCCCGAGGAGACCGGCCTGGAGCTGCCCACATGGGGCGGCCAGATGCACGGTCCCAACGAGTGCGCCAACGAAGAGCAGCTCAAGCAAGCACTCAAGATCTATATTGTTGCGATCCTCCGTTTGAATGAATTAGAGCTTTAGGGTTTCGCGGTTTCCCAATCTAAGTTGCGGTGGAATAGTTCCTAGAATGGGCCATTTGATGGCCAAGCAGGAACTGTTTCACTGCAACTTT
The DNA here is from genome assembly GCA_046979165.1 of Collinsella sp. Lineage (GTDB taxonomy): Bacteria > Actinomycetota > Coriobacteriia > Coriobacteriales > Coriobacteriaceae > Collinsella. Next base: position 837,414 of record JBKWJT010000001.1, on the reverse strand, counting down.
GTTTTTATTGGTGTAAAAGGTGCGCCATGTTCGGCGCTGGATTGTTATCCGTTTGTAAAGGCTGGGCCGCGCTTGCGGTAAGGGTCTATCAAATGGCCGTAAGAAACCGCAGATAAGGCGGTCGTCGCCCGATCGAGGCCGTATCTTTCCAAACAGCAAAGCGGGCAGGGTGCCCGCGAGTCGCATGTATGAAAGGAAGATCATGCTCGATCAGGCTTATTCTCGTCGTCAGTTCCTCGGCCTCGCTGGTGGTCTTGCCAGCATCGTCGGTCTCGGTCTCGTTGGGTGCGGCGGCTCAGGTGCCTCCGGTGCCGCCGACAAGGGTAGCGCCGCCGCTGCCGAGTCCGTCTCCGGCGAGGTGACCTACGACGGTGCCTCCTCGTTCCAGGCTCTCGTCGAGGCTGCTGCCGAGAAGTTCATGGATGCCAACCCCGACGTCTCCATCTCCGGCTCGGGCAACGGTTCGGGCAAGGGTCTGACCGCTGTCGCCGCTGGCACCGTCACCATCGGTAACTCCGACGTCTTCGCCGAGACCAAGCTCGAGGCCGACCAGGTCAAGAATCTCGTCGACCACGAGGTCGCCGTCGTTGGCATGGGTCCCGTCGTCTCCAAGAACGTGACGGTCGACGACCTGTCCCTCGAGCAGCTCAAGGGTATCTTCTCCGGCCAGATCACCAACTGGAAGGAGGTCGGCGGCGACGACGTCAAGATCGTCGTTCTCAACCGCAAGGCTGGCTCCGGCACCCGTGCCACCTTCGAGGCCGCCGTTTTTGGCGACGAGGCCGTCGACTTTAAGGGCGACGCCGAGCTCGACAAGTCCGGCGACGTCCAGACTCAGATGGGCAGCACCGATAACGCCATCTCCTACCTCGACTTCTCGCACTTCGATGACTCCAAGTTCAACGCCATCAAGGTCGAGGGCGTCGAGCCCAAGAGCAAGAATGTCACTGATGACTCCTTCAAGATCTGGGCTACCGAGCACATGTACTGCTCCAAGGACGCCGACGAGGCCACCAAGGCCTTCCTGGAGTTCATGCTTTCCGACGACGTCCAGGGCAAGCTCGTCGAGGAGCAGGGCTTCATCCCCGTTTCTGCCATGAAGGTCGTCAAGGACGCCAGCGGCAAGGTCTCTGCTAAATAAGTAATCGCCCCGGAAAGGTTTGCAATGGCAAAACAGCTGCCAAAGCGCGACCTTGAGAACGTGGGCCTGGGCGTCACGGGCGCGTGCGTTGCGCTCGTGACGCTTGTCGTTGCCGCGCTCATCTTTATGGTCGCCCAAAAGGGCCTCTCGGCTTTTCTCAAGGACGGCGTTTCGGTCGTCGAGTTCTTCACCGGCACCAAGTGGGACCTGGCCAACACAGCCGAAAGCGGCCTGCCCTACACCGGCGCCCTGCCCCTGATTGTCACCTCGTTTGCGGTCATGGTGCTCTCCACGCTCATCGCGCTGCCCATCGCCATCGGCTCTGCCATCTTTGCGGTCGAGATTCAGCCTAAGTTTGGTTCCAAGGTCTTTCAGCCGCTTATTGAGCTTTTGACCGGCATTCCCTCGGTCGTCTTTGGCCTGATCGGCTTTCACGTTGTCGTCGGCCTTATGAAGAGCGTTTTCCACGTGAGCACGGGCCTGGGCATCTTGCCCGGCGCCATCGTGCTGGCCGTCATGATCCTGCCGACCATGACCACGCTTTCGGTCGATGGCCTGCGCGCCGTGCCCGACAGCTACCGACAGGGCTCGCTCGCGCTGGGTTACACCCGCTGGCAGACCATCTGGCACGTGGTGCTCAAGAGCGCCATGCCGTCGCTCATGACCGCGGTCATCCTTGGCATGACCCGCGCCTTTGGCGAGACGCTCGCCGTGCGCATGGTCATCGGCGGTATCGAGGCCATGCCGACGTCGCTGCTGTCGCCGGCGTCCACCATCACCACCACGCTCACCACGTCTATGGCGGTCTATGCCGAGGGCTCGGCCCAGGACGATGTTCTGTGGGCGCTCGGTCTGCTGCTGATGGGCATGAGCCTCATCTTCATCCTGATTATCCATCTCATTGGCCGCAAGGGGGCGAAGGCTCGTGGCTAGCACGCGCATCCATATCGACGAGGCGAGACTCGGGCGTGTCCAAAAGCAGGACCGCATCGCCACGGGCGTGCTGACGGCAATCGTCGCCATCGTCATGCTCATCGTCATCTCCATGGTGGCCTACATCCTGTTCGAGGGCATCTCGACGCTGTTCAAACCTGGCTTTCTCACGGAGCCGTCGCGCGCCAACGGAACCCAGGGCGGCGTGTTCTACCAGCTGTTCGACTCGTTCTATCTGCTGTTGATCACCCTGGTCATCTCGGTGCCCATCAGTCTGGGCGGAGCGGTCTTCCTGGTTGAGTACGCGCCGAACGGCCCTATCCGCGACATCGCCTCTACCGCCATCGAGACGCTGTCCTCGCTGCCTTCCATCGTCGTCGGCATGTTCGGCTTTTTGGTGTTCTCGGTGCAGCTGGGCTGGAAGTACTCCATCATCTCCGGCGCCGTCGCGCTCACCATGTTCAACATCCCGATCCTGGTGCGCGTGATTCAGCAGGCGCTCGAGGACGTGCCGCAGGCGCAGCGCGATGCGTGCCTGGCCATGGGCCTCACCCGCTGGGAGGCCACGCTGCACATCCTGATTCCCGAGGCCATGCCCGCCATCGTGACCGGCATCGTGCTTTCGGCCGGCCGCGTCTTTGGCGAGGCCGCGGCGCTGCTCTTTACCTCGGGCATGAGCTCGCCGGTGCGTCTGAACTTTCTGAGCTTTAACCTGTCGAGCCCCACCTGCGCCTGGAACGTGTTCCGCCCCGGTGAGTCGCTCGCCGTGCACATCTACAAGATCTACGGCGAGGGCAGCCCCGAGGCGCAGCAGATCGTTTGGGGCACTGCGGCGCTGCTGATGATTTGCGTGCTGCTGTTTAACGTAATCGCCCGCATCGTGGGCAAGCAACTGGCAAGGAAGATGACGGCCGAATGAGCGAGATGAATGCAACGCCCGCAACCGAGGCGGCCATGTCCGAGACCCAGGACTTTCTGTCGAGCGTGGGGGAGAGCGAGAAACATGCTCGCATAAGTGGTAAGGCCGTGAGCGACGAGGTCGTGCTCTCCACCAAGGACGTCAACGTGTACTATGGCGACCACCATGCGCTGCACGACACGTCGCTCGACTTTCACAAGGGCGAGATCACGGCGCTCATCGGGCCTTCGGGCTGCGGTAAGTCGACCTTTTTGCGCAGCCTCAATCTGATGAATCGCGAGATTCGCGGCTGCCGCGTGGAGGGCGAGATCAACTACCGCGGGCGCAACGTGAACACCAAGACCGAGAACACCTACGAGCTGCGTAGGTCCATTGGCATGGTGTTCCAGCAGCCCAACCCCTTCCGCAAGTCCATTCGCGACAACATCACGTTTGCGCCTAAGCGCCACGGCATCACCGACCGCGACGAGCTCGACCGCATGGTCGAGGAGAGTCTGCGCGGCGCGGCGCTTTGGGACGAGGTCAAGGACAAGCTCGACAAGAGTGCCTACGCGCTTTCGGGCGGCCAGCAGCAGCGTCTGTGCATCGCGCGCACGCTGGCGCTCAACCCCGACGTGATTCTGTTCGACGAACCCTGCTCGGCGCTCGACCCCATCTCGACGCTGGCGATCGAGGACCTTATGTCGTCGATCGTTGCCGAGCGCGCCATTGTCATCGTGACGCACAACATGGAGCAGGCGTCGCGCGTGTCCAACCGCACGGCGTTCTTCTACATGGGCGATATGGTCGAGTACGACGAGACCGACGAGATATTCCAACGGCCCAAGGACAAGCGGCTGAACGATTACCTCACCGGCATGTTCTCCTAGTCCGGGACATGCTTGAGGCCCGCGGCGGCCACGGTCGCCACGGGACTGATTGGAGAGGCGGGTCATCTCTTATGGGAGATGGCCCGCCTTTTTGTGTCGTGTGCGGCCTGCCTTTTCGCTGCTATCATGGACAACGTTGAATTTCTACGAAGGAGCAGGGCATATGGCGATTCTTTTGGGATGCGATTCCGTCAGCCTAGAGTTTCCCACCAAGCATATTTTCGATAGCGTGACGCTCGGCGTGGGCGAGGGCGATCGCATTGGTATTGTCGGTAAAAACGGCGACGGCAAGTCGACGCTGCTGAGCGTGCTCGCCGGCACGCTGGAGCCCGACGACGGCCGCGTGACACATCGCCGCGGCACCACGATCGGTCTGCTCGGCCAAAAGGACAACCTGGCCGATACCGACACCGTGCATCATGCCGTCGTGGGCGACACGCCCGAGTACGAGTGGGCCTCGAGTCCGCGTACGCGCCAGATCCTCGCCGGTCTCATTAGCGATGTTCCCTGGGAGGGCACGGTGGGCGAGCTTTCGGGCGGCCAACGCCGTCGCGTGGACCTCGCGCGCCTGCTGATCGGCGACTACGACGTGCTCATGCTCGACGAGCCCACCAACCACCTGGACATGCGCACCATCAACTGGCTCGCGCGTCACTTAAAGGCCCGCTGGCAGCGCGGTCAGGGCGCCATGCTCGTGGTCACGCACGATCGCTGGTTCTTGGACGAGGTCTGCACTAGCATGTGGGAGGTCCACGACGGCCAGGTCGACCCCTTCGAGGGCGGCTACTCGGCATATATCCTTCAGCGCGTAGAGCGCGACCGCATGGCCGCGGTTACCGAGGAACGCCGTCGCAACATGGCGCGCAAGGAGCTCGCGTGGCTGAGCCGCGGCGCCCAGGCGCGTTCCACCAAGCCCAAGTTTCGCGTTGATGCCGCTCGCGAGCTGATCGCCGACGTGCCGCCCGTGCGTGACGAGCTGGAGCTCAAGCGCCTCGCCGTGAGCCGCCTGGGCAAGCAGGTTATCGATGTGGTCGACGTGGACGCCGGCTATGCGGATACCGATGGCGCGCCCAAGCAGGTGCTCTCTGACGTGACCTGGCTCATTGGTGCGGGCGACCGCTATGGCCTTTTGGGCGAGAACGGTGCCGGCAAGTCGACGCTGCTCGACGTGATCCAGGGCAAGATTGAACCCACGCGCGGCCGCGTGAAGATTGGCCAGACAGTGCGCTTTGGCGTGCTGTCGCAGCAGCTCGAGGAGCTCGAACCCTACATGGGCGACACGATCCGCGAGGTGCTCGGCAACTATAAGAAGTACTACGTCATCGATGGCAAGGAGACTTCGCCCGAGAAGCTCTGCGAGCGCCTGGGCTTTACGACGCAGCAGCTCTGGAGCCGCATCGGCGATCTTTCGGGCGGCCAGCGCCGTCGCCTGTCGCTGCTGCTGACAATCCTGGACGAACCCAACGTGCTCATCCTGGACGAGCCCGGCAACGACCTGGATACCGACATGCTGGCGATTGTCGAGGACCTGCTCGACGGCTGGCCGGGCACGTTGATTCTGGTGACGCACGACCGCTTCTTGATGGAGCGCGTGACCGACCAGCAGTGGGCGCTGCTCGACGGCCACCTGACGCATATGCCCGGCGGCGTCGACCAGTACCTGCGCCTGTGCAACGCTACCGCCGAGGGCGAGCCCGTGGGCGCACCGAGCGCCAAGACCGGCACGTTCGACACCGGTGCCGCGGCAGCTGCGGCCGAAAAGCCCAAGTCGAGCGGTCAGCCCAACGGCCTGTCCAACGCCGAGCGTCAGAAGCTCCGCCGCGAGGTGAGCTCGCTCGAGCGCAAGATGGAGACGCAGCGCGCTCGCGTTGAGGAGGCCGAGGCCGCGATGGCCCAGGTCGATCCCACCAACTACACGGCGCTCGGCGAGCAGCAGGCAAAGATCGACGAGGCTCACGCCGCCATGGACGAGCTGGAGATGGCGTGGCTTGAGGCGAGCGAAAAGCTCGAAGGCGAGGAGTAGACGAGGATGATCAAAGCCGCGTTTTTCGATATCGACGGTACGCTGCTGAGCTTTAAGACCCACCGGATTCCGGCGTCGGCGCAGCAGGTGCTCGACAGCTTTCGCGAGCAGGGGATTGCGTGCGTGATCGCCACGGGCCGTCCGACCTACCAGATGCCGGACTGGCTGTTCGACCTGGGCTGGGATGCGTACATTACGCTCTCGGGCCAGCACTGCTTTGATGCCGAGGGGGTTTACCGCAGCTGCCCGATCGATCCGGACGACGTCGCGGTGATCGTGGACCAGGTGGCACAGGGGCGCTACGATTCGCTGTGCATGCAGGGCGAGAACTCGTTTGTGAACCGCCTGTCCGAGCGCGTGGTGACGGCTGGCAGCAACGCGGGGATCGTCTACCACGAGGAGCCGTTTGAGCACGCCTTTGACGCGCCGGTCTATCAGTTCTGCGCCTTTGTGGACCCGGCCGACGAACATATCGTGACCGACGCCGTGTCGCATTCGCTCACCACGCGCTGGTGTGACCTGTTCTGCGACATTATTCCCGCTAACGGCGGCAAGGACCTGGGCGTGGCGGCGACGCTGGAGCGCCTGGGCATCGACGCGAGCGAGGCGATTGCCTTTGGCGACGGCGAGAACGACCTGTCGATGTTTGCCGCTGTGGGCACGAGCGTGGCCATGGGTAATGCGCAGGACACGGTGAAGGCCGCGGCGACCTACGTAACGACCGCCGTGGACGACGACGGCATCTACAACGCCGCAAAGCACTTTGGGCTGCTATAGCTGCGGCTCGGCACTTGGGGACACTCCTTGCGGGGCGTCCCCATTTTGTTTTCATCCCGCACGTTTTTGTGAAACACGGCTAACTTTTAGGCAAAGTAGTAAGACATGGGCAACTTTTGCGGTAAAGTAAGCCGTGGAAAGTATCCAACGGCTAACTAGCAATCATCGCGAAAGGCGGCCCATGGCCCTACGTGAATCCGGAGAAGACTATCTCGAATCGATCTACGTTCTGTCGGAACGTCAGGGCATCGTGCGCTCGATTGACGTTGCGGAGTACCTCGGCGTAACCAAGGCGAGCGTTTCCAAGGCCATGGCGACGTTGGAAAGCAACGGCTATGTCGAAATGGGCAAGCGCGACGTTCATCTGACGGAGCGTGGTCTGGAGGTCGCTCGCCAAATGTGGGAGCGTCACTGCTTTTTCGTGGGGCTGCTAGAGGACGCGGGTGTTTCGGCTGAGGTCGCGTCGCAAGAGGGCTGCCACATGGAGCACTGCCTGAGCGAGGAAAGCTTTGAGAAGCTACGGGCGATGTTGGGCCGGGAAGATGTAGCGGGTCCAACAACAGAAGCCTAACTGTCCCACAGTAGCGCGGAGTTCACGCAAAGCGCGAACCAGCGACTGGGACCAGCGGCCCTTTCGGCCAAGTCCATTTCAGCAAAGGAACCCTGCCGGCAAGCGATGCCCAAGAACCGCCTGCGATGTTACCGCAGGCCGGGACCGGGCTTGGTTTTGAAAACATTCCGCAGCGCGAGGCCCGCCTTTCCGTTGCTCCGCAGGAGCAGGAAAGACGGGCCTCATGCGCGAGGACGTTTTCAAAACCAAGCCCGGTCCCGGCCGGACAGCCCACGAACGCTACAGGTTCTTGACCCCCATCGCGCGCATGGCGTTCAGGATGGCGATGATCGCCACGCCTACGTCGCCGAACACGGCAAGCCACATATTGGCAATGCCGAGCGCCGCGAGCACCAGAATCAGCAGCTTAATGCCCAGCGCAAAGATGATGTTCTGCCAAACAATCGTCATGGTCTTGCGCGCCACGCGGATCGCGCGGGAGATGTTGGACGGCTTGTCATCCATGAGCACCACGTCGGCGGCCTCAATCGCAGCATCGGAGCCCATGGCGCCCATGGCAATGCCCACATCGGCGCGGGTGAGCACGGGCGCGTCGTTGATGCCGTCGCCGACAAAGGCGAGCTTGCCCTTGCCGTTCTCGCTCGCAAGCAGCGCCTCAACACGGTCGACCTTGTCGCCCGGCAGCAGCTGCGCGTGGAACTCGTCGAGGCCGAGCTGCTTGGCCACCGCAGCAGCCACTTCCTTGCGGTCGCCCGTGAGCATAACGGTGCGCTTGACGCCGGCGGCGTGCAGATCGCGGATCGTCTGCTCGGCATCGGCCTTAACGGTGTCTGCAATCACGATGTGGCCGGCGTACACGCCGTCAACGAGCACATGCAGAATCGTTCCGACGACCTCGCAATCGGGTGCTTCAGCGCCGGCCGCGGCGAGCATCTTGGCGTTGCCGACGACGACATGATTGCCGTCGATGGTTGCCGTAACGCCGTGGCCCGCGTCATTAGTGGAATCCGTCACGCGCTTGGGATCGAGCTCGCCCTGGAAGGCAGTGCGTACTGACTGCGCGATAGGGTGATCGGAGAACGACTCGGCAAGGGCGGCGATTTCGAGCAACGACTGCTCGGTATGGCCGGCCTCGGGGTGCACCGCGACGACCGAGAACGTGCCGTTGGTGAGGGTGCCCGTCTTGTCAAAGACGACGGTGTCCACGTCGGCGAGCGTCTCGAGGTAGTTGGAGCCTTTGATGAGAACGCCCAGCTTGGACGCGCCGCCGATGCCGCCAAAGAAGCTCAGCGGCACGCTGATCACGAGCGCGCACGGGCAGCTGACGACCAGGAAGGTCAGACCGCGCAGGATCCAGTCGGACCAGGCGCCGGTGACCAAGCCGCCGCCGAGCGCGAGTACCGCGGCAGCGCCGGTGACGGCGGGCGTGTAGACGCGGGCAAAGCGCGTGATGAAGTTCTCGGTGCGTGCCTTCTTTTCGCTGGCATTCTCCACGAGCTCCAGGACGCGCGCGACGGTGGACTCGCCAAAGGGTTTGGTGGTGCGCACGTGGATGAGACCCGTCATGTTGATGCAGCCGCTGATGATGTCGTCGCCGGACTTGGCGGGGCGGGGAACTGACTCGCCCGTGAGTGCGGCGGTGTCGAGCTGGGTTTCGCCCTCGACGATGACGCCGTCGATAGGCACGCGCTCGCCGGGCTTGACCACGATCACGGTGCCGACGGCGATGTCATCGGGGAAGACCTGCTCGAGTGTGCCGTCGGGTTGCTCGACGTTGGCGTAGTCGGGCGCGATGTCCATCATGGCGCTGATCGACTTGCGGCTTTTGCCCACGGCATATGTCTGGAACAGCTCGCCGACCTGGTAGAACAGCATGACGGCGGCGCCTTCGGCCATGTGCGGATCGGTGTCGGGGAAGAGCACCATGGCAAACGCGCCGATGGTCGCGACGGCCATGAGGAAGCTCTCGTCGAACGCCTTGCCGCGGCGGATGTTATTGAATGCCTTTTGCAGTACGTCGTAGCCGGCAATCAAAAACGGCACGAGGAACAGCACAAAGCTGGCGTAGATGTCGCCCGGGGTGCCGAATGCGGCAGTGAGGGTGCCGAGCTCATCGAGGGCGTACACCACGGCAAAAATGCCCAGCGCTACCAGGATGCGGTTGCGCTTATGCTCGAGTGATTCTTTTTTCTTGCGCTTCTTCTTTTTCTTTTTGGGGTCGGCGGTGGCCATGACTCGTATCCTCCCATTTGAATGAATGAACACTCGCTCATATAATTTCGCGAGCAAAGGCCGCGGCAAGCGCGGCCTTGCAGGTTGGCGTAAACCTGGGCTAGAGAATGATCTCGCAGTCCGGCTCGGCGTCGGCCGTAAACTCAACAACGCGGTTGAGCACCTCGTCGAACTCGGCGTCATCGGCCTCGAGCGTCAACTTCTGGGTCATAAAGTTGACCGAAACGGATTTGACGCCCTCGAGCTTGGCCAACTCGTCCTGAAGCTCGCGCGCACAGTTGGCGCAATCGATCTCATCGAGCTTGTACTGCTTTTTCATGGTGGGTTCCTTTCCCGTTTTTGCGGCTTGGGTGCAGGCCGCGCTGGTACCGTGGTTGGTTGCTATTCGCAGATATGGCTCATGCCCTGGTTGAGCATGGTGTAGACGTGGTCGTCGGCGAGCGAGTAGAGGATATTGCGCCCGTCGCGCCGGAATTTAACCAGGTGCGACTGCTTGAGTGTGCGCAGCTGGTGCGACACCGCGGACTGCGAGGTTTCGGTCGCTTCGGCGATGTCTGCCACGCAGAGCTCGCGGCCCATGAGGGCGTAAAGGATCTTGATACGCGTGGTGTCGCTGAAGACCTTGAACAGGTCGGCGAGGTCGTAGAGAAGCTCCTCGTCGGGAAGGTCCTCGGGCGAGCAGGTGGTGGGGACCACTGGCTCGGTGGCCTCGGTGTCGGGTTTCGTTTCATCAACGCGGATGCTCATTGCAATATCCTTTCATATGAACATGCGCTCATATAACTTGCTTTCGATTATATGAGTGTATGTTCATATGTCAATACAATTTGCGTTAATTTCGATGACTGCTTGCCGCTTCTGCGATTTTCTGTGGGTTGGGAGACATCGACGCAATGCTCGCCAACATATTTCGAGATGTTCGGCTAGCATGCTAAGAAAGCCACCTTGAGAAGCATTAGAACTGTTCATATTTGTACTTTATCGTGTCAAATACCGCGAGAATCAGTTCTTCCTCTACGGGAGTTTCTGCAGAATCAGTTTTATCTAAAGTTATATTGAGCATTGCTGCAGCCAATCTGGCACATCGGTGGCCGAATAAGTCGAAAAATGTAGGTGGACATCCGCAGAGATCGCCTTTAGAAGAGCGAATTCTCAATTAGATCAATAATCGTGTCGTCTTCCGTGCGGTTTTCATCGATTTTTGCGAACATGTCGCATTCCCAAGCCCCATTGATTTCCTCAGCAAGGGCCCCGACGTGTTGCATGTCGTCGGGTTCGGGCACATCGTTGATGCTCGGGTCATCAGCTTGCGGATATTGGCTTGCAATTTCGCGCTTGGCGGCCTCTTCTTCTTTGAGTGTCTCCAGGACGCGGCGACCGTATTCGAAGTAGCGCCGCAAGACAAATTGACGAAGAGTTTCTTGCAGGATGGCGAAGTTATCCGGGAGTCGACCGGGCCATATCTTCTCGCGAATGCGAATCGCTTCCATGACCCGTTTAAAAGCGGACTGCTTGAAAAACGAATGACGATTAACTGTGATAACGGCATATCCCATGTTTCGCAGCGTGTTTCGGCGCTCCTCGTCAATTGATTGCTGCTCGGGTTCGTCGTGGTAAAAGCCGTTGTGTTCGATATCGGTCATCGAATTTTCGAGCAGCGCGTCGAGGTAGAAAACCGTCCGTCGCGTTAGGGCGGCGTATCTTTTGGGGACTGGGATCGGATAATCCGTTTTGATAGCGCGTATGGCTAAGCCACCCATTGACTTGGGCATTGTCAGCATCATGACAAACGCCGTTTCGAGTGGGGAGCGACAGCCTTCGTGTACATAAGAAAGTGCCTTAAGTGCTTTATTAGATCCACGATACCCCGGTGCCTCTGAAAAGAAGGCTCTGAGCTCTTCAACGCTGGTTAGGGCTGGGCGCTCGCGATATTGAGTTTCGTCGGACGTTCCAAGCGCGTAGGAGCCGCAGATTTCAAAGTAATACTCAACGAGCTCCGAAAGGTTGAGGTCGGCTGTTGCTTCTAACGCGCACAGCTTGATATCGACGATGTAGACGTTCGGCTCGAGTTCTAGGTAGCTTTCTGCATCAAACGTATAGCGCGTGCAGTGGCAGATGCAGCCCTTGCGGTGCCTTTTGGCATTATTGGAAAACGTCAGCACATGGATACGTTCAGAATCGACATTCTTTCTGTTGAGCCATGCTCGTGCCGCTTCCAGGTCGGACGTGGTCGGCGCAGACACCCTGATCTTTTCCATAGGTATGGGACCGGTCGCGTAGCTTGCGAGCGAGTTGGCTGTTTGGTATACAGCGCGTGCCGTGGTATGTGACAGAATGATTCCCATACGCGCATGATGGCATAGCGGACGCCGCATACGCCCGAAACTTCGGGCAACGGTATTGGGGCGCGGCTTATCTTCTGCGAACGGTGGGTTTTTGAGCTGTCGTATTGAGGGAGCAGCTTTGGCTGGGGAGGTTTCTGCCGGCTGCCCCTTTTTGATGAACTTTAGTTGCGGATTCGTAGCTTCTAAGCGTTTTTGCCGACCGCTCAGATGCCTCACCAACATAATTTGAGTTATTCGGCCTTATCCTATACAAATGGTGCGATCGCAACGTCCTATTCGAATTGATTCAGGTAGATTTATGGGGCTTGGTTGCGAAATTAAGGCGATTTTAGCTTCGATTGCGGTTCAAGGGGCCTTGACTAGTGGTTCAGCTGGCCGAACAACTCGAAAAATGTAGGTGGGCCAACCTGCCGACTATGTGAAGCACGCGTATTTGCTCGTTTTGATGAAAACTAGGGTGCAGCCATAAGGCTGCGCCCTAGTTTACTGCGTGTCGGTGTGCCCAGACGGATTGCGCTGTGCCTGGCAGGCGCTCCCGCAGATGGATCGGTTATTTCGCGAATAGGTTCTTGAGGTTGAACTCGGCCTGAACCGTGCGGAGCATGAGGTCGGTGTCGTCGAGGCCCAGGTGCTGCTCGTTGGCGTCGGCGGCGAGGGTTCCACGGCGGCGCGCCCAGTTCTCGAGCGCGGCGGGCGCGGATTCGCGGGGGAGCGAGCGGACGTCGGCATCCAGGCTGCGGCAGATCTGGCGCGAGTCGATGACGATGATCTTGCCGGCGCGGCGTGCCTCGGCGTAACCGTCCAGGTGGATCTTGAACCAACTGTCCTCAAAGGCGGCGTTGTGCGCCATGTACGGGTACTTCTTCATAAGCTTGAGCAGCTGCTTCTGCAGTTCCTTGTTCTCGCGGAATGGCTTTTTGCCGTCGATGTCGTCCCAGGTGATGTGGTGGATATTCGACAACGGCACATCCTCGCCGCGGTAGATGTCGGGCAGACCGCAGTAGTGCGCCTCGGCGTCGTGCGGGACGGCGTCGCTGGTGAGCTCCATGATTTCCCAACCCACATTGATGATATAACCGCGCTCGGGTGCACGGCCGGTGGTCTCGATGTCGATACCGAGCACGGTGCCCTGGATGGGCTTGCGGGCGTAGGCCACGCCGAGCGCGTCGCGGTCGCCGCGGATCTCGCGCATGACCGACGCGGCGGTGCGCTTTTGCATCTTGCCGATGGCGGCGCAGGTGTCGGCATCGGACAGGCCGCGCGAAAGCGTCGCGGGCGTCACGTTGCGCAGGCGCGCCTCGCCAATCTGGTCGCACAGGTCGCGGTTGCGGTCAGCCAGGTCGCGCACGGTGGCAAAGTCGAAGCTGGGGTCGCCCTCGGCGGTAAAGTACTCGGTTTCGAGCACCTTAAGGGCCTCCTCGCCCTTCTGGCGCTCGGACTCCATGGCGCCGTGATCGCCATAGATAAACATGGGAATAAACGGCTGGCGCTCGTATTCGAGTGCTTGTGAAACGTTCATATAACTGCTCCTTGGACGGGCCGTGTCGCGCGGCTCGGTGGCATTGAGTTATGGCGAGATGATAGTTTACCATGGGCAACTATTGGCATCGCGCCTAGGACAACTACAATACCCTAGTTGACCGCTAGGACTTTTACAATGCTGCCGAAAGACACGAAAGGTTCCATCCGTCATGGATTTGCTGATTGATATTCTGCTCGACGCCGGCAAGGACACGCTCTCGCTGGTGCCGTTTTTGTTGGTGACGTATCTGGCCCTCGAGACCTTGGAGCACGTCGCGGGCGACCGCGTTAACGGGGCCATCAAGCGCGCCGGCGCCGCGGGTCCCGTGGTTGGCTCGTTGCTGGGCATGGTGCCGCAGTGCGGCTTTTCGGCAATGGCGGCAACGCTGTACGCCGGTCGCGTCGTGACGCTGGGCACCTTGGTGGCGGTGTTTCTCTCGACCTCTGACGAGATGCTGCCGCTGCTACTTGCCGAGCAGGTTCCCGTGCAGACTATGGCGATGCTTTTGGCTTCGAAAGCACTGATCGCACTGGTCACGGGCTTTATCGTAGATGCCGCCATTCGCGGTCTGCGTCGCAACGCCCGTGCGCATGCGGCGATTCGTCGTACCGTGTTGGGGACCACTGCCAATCCGGCTCATGTGAACTGCGCGCATGACGACCACAGCGGCGGTGACATCATCGACGAGGTGGCCGAGGCGGGCGTGAGCGCCGATCACATCCACGAGTTGTGCGAGCGCGACCATTGCGGTTGCGATGATGATGAAGATGAACGCGAGCGCGACCACGGACACAGCCATGACCACGGTCACGCAGGCGAGCATGAGCACCACCACGGCCATGGGTACGACCACGGTCACTCCCACGAAGGTGCGCCCGTCCTGTCGATTATCCGCAGCGCGATCTCGCACACCGTGCAGGTTTCGGTTTTTATTTTCCTGGTGACGCTGGTCCTGGTCGCCGTGCTCGAGACCTTCGGCGAGTCCGCGATCGAGCAGTTCCTGCGTGGCAACGAGACGCTCGCCGTCCTGGGTTCGGCGCTTGTCGGCCTGATTCCCAACTGCTCGGCCAGCGTCGTCATCACGCAACTGTACCTGGAAGGCGCGCTGCAGCTGGCCCCGATGCTCGCCGGCACGCTCATCTCTGCAGGTGTGGGCTACCTGGTGCTGTTCCGCACCAACCGCAGCGCCCGCGAAAACGTCCTGTTCCTGATCATGATGTACGTCATCGGTGCGGGCTGGGGTCTTATCCTTTCTGCCTTTGGCCTCTAAGTAGATGCTTGGGGCATGCCGTAAAAACTGGGGCATGCCGTAAAATCTACCGCCATGACCTGGGCGTTGGATGCGTGTCAATCGCCAAAGCAAAAAGCAGATTTCCGGACATGTCCCAAAAATCTATCTTGGTTAGTGCAGCAGCTCGGTGAGGTTGCGCTTAAAGCGGGCGCGGTCTTCGCTGGTGAAGGCTGCCGGCCCGCGGGTGCGACCGCCAGCGCGACGCACCTTCTTTTCCTCGTGACGAATAAACAGCTGCATGTCGATGGTTGCTTTGTCGTACACACGCCCGCGCACACCGATTGCGGCGGCATCGCGGCCGAGCACCATGCTCGCCAGGCCAATGTCCTGCGTCACGACCACGTCGCCCGCCTGCAGGCGTTCGACAATGGCAAAGTCGGCGCTGTCGGCGCCCACGCTCACATCGAGCGTCGTGACCCAAAAGCCGCGTCGCGCGTGCTCGGCATCACGCGGGTCGTCGCGGCGAATGTGCCGTTCCAGGTTTTGCGTGCTGTTGCCGGCGATAACGACGGCGACGCCCGCCCGCCGCGCGCAATCAATCGACTCGCGCGTGACCGGGCAGGCGTCGGCATCAATAAAGAGCGTTCGTGGCATCTAGTGCACCAGTTTGCCAAATTGAATAGCGCGAACAATCAGCGTAACGCCAAACACCAGCAGCGCGGCGCCGCTAAAGATAACGAGCATCTTGGCCGACCACAGCGGATAGATAAACACGAACATGCCGGCGATGATGGAGAGTGCGCCGCTCAGGATAGCGAGGGCGCGGTTGGACGAAAGCTCGGACTCCAGAATGGACATGACACCTTCGACAATCCAGCCAAAGCCGGCCACGATAACCACCATCGTGGTGAGCGTCGCGGTCGAGAAGGCCTGGTTGCGCAGGATTATGACGCCGCCCAAGATAATGAGCAGGTTGGAGATGATGCTCGTCACGCGCCAGCCGGTGGGCAGCAGCGGCTCAAAAATGGCAGTGAACAGTCTGATGGCAGCAGTGATTACAAAGTAAAAACCCAGGACAGTCGTCAAAAAGACGAGGGACTTGGCGGGTGCAAAAAGCAGCGCGATGCCAGCAATGAGCGCTAAGACGCCCGTGATGGCGTAGATCCAGCGTACGGCCTTGACGGCTTTGCCCGCCATGCTTTTCTCGTCAAATCCAAACTGGCTCGATTTTTGGTCATCGTTCTTAAAGATGCCCATAATGTCTCCTTTCCGTGCGGCGTAAGCCTTGATCGTTACAACCAGTATCCCCTAAGGGCGCTGACGTATGGGTCGGGGAGGGCGAAACGTAACCCAAAGGCCCCGAATTGTTTCCGTTGTTCCCCACGTCGCGATTTTCTATTCAACAGGTGTAGAACATTGCAGCCCTGTTCGTTATTGCCTACGTTTTAGGTTAGATTTTCCTAAGGACAATTGGCTTGTATTGGGGGTCCCTATGAACGAAGCAGTTCCCGAGGCACCGTCGAGTGTCGAATCGATGGCAAAGCAAGGTTGCGAAAAGCTCGGTCTGGAAGCGTTTGATGCGCTGGTCCGTCGTGCCCGTACGTGCCGCCGTTTTGACGAGTCCATGCGCGTGCCGCGCGAGTTTTTGCTCGAGCTGGCGGAACTGGCGCACCTGGCTCCCTGCGGCGCCAATGCTCAGCGTCTGCGTTTTCACGTGGTGAGCGGTGCCGAGGATTGCGCGCGTGTATTTGACGAGCTCGCATGGGCCGGCGCACTTAAGGATTGGCCGGGTCCTGCCGAGGGCGAGCGCCCGACCGGCTACATCGCGATTCTGGCTGAGCGCGCCGTTCCGGGCAAGCCTGCCGCTCCCATTACCGAGGTCGACACGGGCATTGCCGCGCAGACGATGATGCTCGCCGCCCGCAGCGCTACGCCCGAGGTGGCAGCCTGCATGTTCAAGGCCTTTACGCCCCATGCGATCGATGCCATGGGGCTCGATAACGACAAGTATGAGCTCAAGCTGATCATGGCCTTTGGCGTTCCGGCCGAGATACAGGTGATCGATGCGATCGATTCCAACCCCGATGGCTCCATCAATTATTGGCGCGACGAGGCACAGGTGCACCACGTACCCAAGCGTTCGCTCGCCGACGTGCTGGTGTAGCTGAGCGTCACCGCGGCGTGATCAGACGGTAAACCACCACAAAGGTGCCTGTCCCCTTTGTGGTGGTACGAGGGGAGGGCGTGTGGCAGATCTGTATTTGGTGCGGCATGGGCAGACTGAGCTCAATGTGCAGAGCATTTTGCAGGGCTGGCACGATTCGCCGCTTACGGCGCGCGGGCGCGAGCAGGCGCTGACGGCGCGTACGGCGTTTGCGGCGCGTGGCGTGGCCTTTGATCATGTGTATTCCTCGCCGTTGGGCCGGGCGCGGCATACGGCCGAGCTTATCGTTGGCGAGGGCCGTTCCATTGAGCTGGTCGATGACCTGCGTGAGTGGCATTTTGGCTCGCTGGAGGGCACATCAAATCGCGAGATGCCGCCGCAGCCCTGGGGCGATTATCCGGTGGCCTTTGGCGGCGAGTCGGAAGTGCAGCTTCAGTCGCGCATGGTCGCGGCGCTGTCCCGTATTATGGCCCGGCCGCAGCACGACTGCGTGCTGGCGGTTTCCCACGGCTCAGCCTGCCAGGAGTTTCTTGAGTATGTGACTGGCGGGGGAGAGCTACCCGACAACGGTGCCGTGCTTCATTTTGGCTATTGCGACGGGGCGTTTTCGCTCTTGGGTTGGTAACGAACGAAAGGACCCCTATGAATAAAGACCTGTATCTGGTCCGTCATGGACAGACGATATTCAACCTTAAGCGTATCATTCAGGGGTGGAGTGATTCGCCGCTTACGCAGTTGGGTTGCGACCAGGCGGCGCGCGCCGGCATGTTTTTACGTGCGCGCGGCATTGAGCCCGATCATGCCTACACCTCCACGCTTCATCGCACCGAGCAGACTATCGCCAACTTGTGGCCGGGCTTGGCGTACGAGCGCCTGGACGGCCTGCGTGAGTGGTTCTTTGGCGATTTTGAGGCCGAGCGCGTGATGCTTATGCCCGAGCGCCCGTGGCGCGATTTCTATCGTCAGTTTGGCGGCGAGGGCCAGATGCAGGTGCGCGAGCGCATGGTGGCGACGTTGACCGAGCTTATGCGGCGTCCGGACCATACGTGCGTGCTCGCGGTAAGCCATGGCTCGGCCATCAAGGAGTTTTTGGATCACGTGAGGGGAGCGGCGGCCGATGAACGCGATCGCGTTCCGGGCAACTGCTCGGTGCTGCATTTCGTGTTTGACGACGAGGCCGGTACGTTTGAACTTGTTGAGATTTTCACGCAGGAAGACTACGCGCGCGAGCTGGGGCTTGAACCGCTCGTGGCTACTGCGGGTCCGCAGCGCGGATAACGCGAGCGCGGCGGCACGGGTCGCCGGCTAATTTTTCGACGCAAAAGGGGCGGAGATGCATGTACCTGCTGCATCTCCGCCCCCTGTTTGTTGAGCTGCCGATTTTTGTGCCGGGCGGTCTGGTCTTGCTAGAACCGCGCGACCTGGTGCGTGAGCAGACCTGTCGGAACCTGCGGCGCGGCGCCGCTGACCCGCGCGGCGGGGAAGAGCACGGCAACGGTAAAGTTGAACGGCTCCTTGCCGGTGTACGTTCCGGCGACACGGGCCTCATCGGCCAGCAGCTGCGACGCCCCGGTTATAGCGGCGGCGTAGGCGGGGTCGTCGGCCAGTGCCGGCTCCGGTGCTTGGTCGAGCATGGCGCGGATGGCCCCGACGGCCTCCTCGCGCTTGACCTCCCACGCGCGGTGCGTAATGCCCGCGGGGTCGGTGACGGCGTAGAGCGACGCGCCCTCTTTGGCAGCGCCCAGGATGATGTCCATGACGGGCGACGCCTCGTAGGAGAGCGACACGGGGCGTGGCTGCACCTTAAGCTCGGCGATCGCGCGCGCGGCGGCGAGTGCGTCGACGCTCTTGGCGGCGGCCTCGTCGCTACCCGTCAGCACGTTAACCGGGCAAATCGCCACGACACCCGTCACGCGCCCCGGCTCCCCCGAGCATTCGTACACGTAGTATGCCGCACCCGGGTCCTTGAGCATGAGCCCATCGGCAATGGCTCCGCGCAGAACATCGTTGCCGCTCAGGATGCTGCCCATTGCAGGCAGTGCCTCGAGCACGCGGTCCTGAGCCGGGCGGATGCAGGGAAACGGAAGTGCTTTCATGGGCGGTCCTAACGCACGAGTCGGTTTGTTCGCGGCTTATTATGCCCCAACTTGGCCGCTCGCGTCCCAGAGCACGTTATCGGCGAGCGCGATGAGCACCTGCTGACAACGAACGATATCGACGTGGGGCACATATTCGTTGGGCTTGTGCGCGAGCGCGAGCGACCCGGGACCATAGCTCATACAGTTGCGGTTGCCCGTCTTGCCGGCAATGACGGCGGTGTCGGTGTAGCCGGTAAAGAAGCCGACGGTCGTGTCCGCGTCCGTCACGTCATCGGCGGCACGCTTGAGCGCTGCTAGAAGAGAAGAGTTCGGGTCGCGCTCGATGGCGGGACGGTCGCCCGTCACGGTGTAGCTGCCATGGCAACCGGGAACGGCGGCTTCGGCGACGGCGATGGCCTGCTCTACCATGCGCGTCGCGGCGGCCGTATCGGTCGGTGGGGTCAGGCGCATGTCGACCCAGACTTTGGCGCGGTCGGGTACGACGTAGGGGCGATATCCGCCCTCGATTTGGCCAAACGTGATGGTCGAAGGCCCCAGCTCATCGTGCGCGGGCAGCGCCACAAACGCGCGACGAAGCGAACACACGACCTCGGCCATGGCGGCGACGGCATCCGCGCCCTTCCAGGGCTGGCTCGCATGCGCCGTCACGCCAGCCATTTCAATCTCGAACCACGTACGCCCCTTGTGCGCCACCTGGATCTGTCCGTCGGTGGGCTCGGTGTCCAGCACCCATTCACGCGAGCTGACCCAGCCAGCATCGATCGCGGCCTCTGAGCCACGCATAAAATCTTCCTCGTCGACCGAGCAGATGAGCGAAAAGCCGCGGCGGGGCAGCGCGCCATCCGCCACCACGTGCTCGAGCGTATGGACCAGTGCGGCAATGGCGCAGGCCAGGCCACCTTTCATGTCGCAGGCGCCACGGCCATAGAGTTTGTCGTTACGCACAACCGTCCCGAGCGGCGGAATGTCCGCGTCCCAGCCATCGCCCAGCGTAACGGTATCCATATGACAGATATAGACGAGTCGCGGCTCGTCGCTTTGGCCCGGCACGGTGACTTTAAGGTTGCGGCGCCCGGGCAGCACCTCGAGTTCCTCAACCTGCACGGCATCGAGTACCGGATGGCTCAGCTGCGCCAACCGTTCCTCAACCAACGCTTTGATATAGCGTTCAATCTCGCCCTCATACGCACCTGGGTCGGAACTGTCGATCCGCACGAGCCCTTGCGTAAGCCGCCAGGCAAAATCTGTATCAACCATAGGCACCTCACAGATAGTTAGGTCAACATACAGATTGTATGCCAAGAAGCGGCTCGGTGCATTTAATGGAGCGCTCACAAAAACGGGGGCGCCTCTCGTGCGAAAGGCACCCCCGCGGGCATTCAATGTCAGTGACGGGCAGGCCACATGGGGAGCTGCCCGTCAGGTCAGTCGGCGCTACTTGATCACGCGCACGCGATACATCGACGGAATCTGCTTGAGCGCCTCGATGGTGCTGCTGTCCAGGTGCTCATCGGTGTCGAACATGGTGTAGGCGTTCTCGCCGGCGGACTCGTTGGTCATACGCTGCACGTTGGCGTTGTCTTTGGCCAGGATTGCCGTGATCTGGCCGATCATGTTGGGCACGTTGGCGTGCAGGCAGGCGATGCGGCTTGCGGCGCGCGCCTTGCCCATGCTGCAGGCAGGATAGTTGACGCTGTGCGCGATATTGCCGTTCTCCAGGTAATCCTTGAGCTCGCTGATGGCCATGTCGGCGCAGTTGGCCTCGGCTTCGCCGGTGCCGGCGCCCGAGTGCGTGGTGATAAACGTATTGGGCATCTTGACCGTCTTGGGCGTGGCGAAGTCGCAGCTAAACCAGCTGAGCTTGCCCTCGCGCAGGGCGGCGTCGACGGCGTCCTCGTCAATGATGGTTTCGCGTGCGTAGTTGATGAGCACGGCGTCGGGTGCCAGCAGGTTAATCTGCTCGGTGCTGATCATGCCGATGGTGTCGGCCTTGCTGGGCACGTGCACCGTGAGGTAATCGCAGCCGCGGCAGAGATCCTCGAGCGTGCCCACGCGCTGCACCTCGCGGCTCAGCACCCACGCGTGCTCGACGGAAATGAACGGATCGTAGCCGTAGACGTCCATGCCCAGGTCGACGCAGGCGTTGGCGACCTTGGAGCCTACGTTGCCCAGACCGATGACGCCGATGCGCTTGCCCTTGAGCTCGCGGCCCACAAAGGCCTTCTTGGCCTTTTCGGCATCGACCTGAATCTCGGGATCATCGGCGTTGTCGCGCACCCAGTTCATCGACTGCACCACGCCGCGGCTCGAAAGCACCAGCATGCCCAGGACGAGCTCCTTGACGGCGTTGCTGTTGGCGCCGGGGGAGTTAAAGACGACGACGCCCTTCTTGGCGTACTCCTCGACGGGGATGTTGTTGACGCCGGCGCCGCAGCGGGCAATAGCGCGGATGCCCTCGGGCAGCTCGTAGCCGTGCAGGTCGGTCGAGCGCATCAGGATGGCGTCGGCCTCCTCGGCGGTGCCCACAAACTCGTAGCCCTCGCCAAACTCGACTTTGCCGTCTTTAGTGATGTCGTCGATGGTCTTAATCTTACGCATGGAAAAACTCCTTAGCAGGTTTTGATCTAAACAGGGTGGTCTGAGGTGGCTGGTCGGCCCGCGTGTTGCGGGCTAGTTAGATCGCGGACTCAAACTATGCTGCGCTTCGAAGTCCTTCATGTACGTGGCCAGCGCCCTTACGTCCTCCATGGTGACGGCGTTGTACACGCTGGCGCGCATGCCGCCGACGAGGCGATGGCCCTTGACGTTTTGGATCTGGTGCTCTGCCGCGCCCGCAACAAAGGCCGCGTCGAGGTCGGTATCGCCGGTACGGAAGGTGACGTTGGCGATGGAGCGACTGTCTGTCTGCGCGGTGCCGTGGAATAGTTTGCTGTTCTCGAGCAGGTCGTAGAGCAGGTTGGCCTTGGCCCAGTTGCGCTCGGCCATGGCGGCAAGTCCGCCGGTCTGCTCTACCCAACGGAACACCTTGCCGCACACGTAGATGCCAAAGGTGTTGGGCGTGTTGAGCATGGAGCCCTTGGCGGCCTGGGTCTTGAGGTCCAGGTACTGCGGCGTCTGCGCAAAGGCGAGACCATCTGCGATGAGGTCGTCGCGCACGATAACCACGGTCACGCCCGCGGCGCCGGCGTTTTTTTGCGCGCCGGCGTAAATGAGCCCGTAGCGCTCAACGTCGAGCGGCTGCGACAGGAAGCAGCTCGAGACGTCGGCGACCAGCGGCACATCGCCGCAAGCGGGCAGCTCGTGGAACATGGTGCCAAAGATGGTGTTGTTCTGGCAGATGTAGACGTAGTCGAGCCCGTCGCCCGCGGCCTCGTCGGCAATGCGCGCGTTGATGTCGGCCATGTTGGGAATGCGGTCAAAGTTAGTGTCCTCGGAGCTCGCGAGCAGCACGGCCTCGCCGTACTTGGTGGCTTCTTTGTATGCCTTGTTGGCAAAGTTGCCGGTCACGATGTAGCCGGCGCGGCCGCGGCGCATGAGGTTCATGGGGATGCCCGCAAACTGCAGCGTGGCGCCGCCCTGCAAAAACAGGACGCGGTAGTTGTCGGGGATGCTCAGCAGGCGACGCAGGGTTGCCTCGGCGTCGTCGATGATCTGCTGGTACATGCTAGATCGATGGCTCATCTCGAGCACGGACATGCCGCAACCGCGGTAGTCCATCATCTCGTCGGCGATCTCGGCAAGCACGCTTGTAGGCAGCGCGGCCGGGCCAGCTGAGAAGTTGTGCACACGTGCCATCTTCTAGTCTCCCTCGTAGTCGTTTGAACGTTCGGGATACTTTAGCACAGTGGAGCGGTAGGCGCGACCGCATCACGGTAAAACTCGACTACGCCGCTATGATTTACAGGATGGTTACATGGGGGAGGGGCGCTTTACTCCTCAGGCAAATCCAAATCAGCGAGCGAAGACATAAGGTTCTCTAGGCGCTTGATCTCTTCGTCGCAAATTAGCCACCTCCTGGTCACTACGACGCCAGCGTGGCGATGACGGCTTCGTCGCCGGCGTATATGAGGGTGTTGCCGTCGGGGATGATCGTTTGGCCTTCGCGCTTGAGCATCACCACAATAAACGGATGCTTGCCTTGCGGCACATCGCGCAGGCGCTGGCCGGCCAGGCGACCGTAGGGCGTCACGGTGACCTCGCGCAGTGTAACCTCGGCACGCTCTTCGAACGTTGGGGCGGCCATCACCAGCAGATCGCCTTCCTGGATCACGGTGTCGCCATTGGGCAGTACCGGGTGCGCCCCGTCGCGCAGCACCAGGACCACGAGCATGTCTGTGGCGCTGCCAATGTCCGCGAGCGAGCGTCCGGTAAACGGATGTCCAGCGCCCACCTTGAGCTTTACAAACGACATGCCGTCCTCGTCGCGGTAGTCGTTAAAGGTGCGGCGCACGTCACCGGTCTCATCGATCATATCGAGCTTCTTGGCCACCGCCGGCAGCAGCGAGCCCTGCACCACAATGCTCGACACGGCAATCACAAACACCAGGTCAAACAGGTCGTGACCGCCGGGAACACCGGCTACCACGGCAAAGAGGCTAAACACGACCGAAGCGGCGCCGCGCAAACCCGCCCAGCTTACGAGCGCGATCTGGCGAGGGTTCGTCTTAAAGGGCGCCAGGAGCACGCCGACGGCGATGGGACGGCTCACGAAGAGCATAAACGCCATGAGCGCCAGGCCCGGCAGCAGCATCTGCGGCAGGCGCGCGGGCGTCACGAGCAGGCCGAGCAAGAAGAAGATCGTCATCTCGGCCATCTCGGTGAGGGTGTCAAAGAAGTGCGCCATCTCGACTTTGCCAGTGACGTCACTGGCGCCCAGCACAATGCCGGTCAGGTATACAGCCAAAAAGCCGTTGCCGCCCAGATAGCTTGGTAGCGCGTAGGCGACGATCGCCACGGCGAACAAAAAGATGGTCTGCGCGTCCTTGGCCGTTGCGTGCGCGCGTTCAATCAGGCGGCCCGCCGCCCAGCCGATGGCAAGGCCCAGGCCCACGCCCAGGATGATCTGCTTGGCCAGCAGCACGGGAATGTCGATGTTGCCGCCCGCCGCGAGGGTCGCGAGCACCGCGGTGAGCATGTAGGCGACGGGGTCGTTGGAGCCCGATTCGACCTCGAGCAGCGAGTCGGTGCCGTCCCTCAGAGACAGGTTGTGCTCGCGCAGCACGCTAAAGACGCTTGCCGCATCGGTCGACGCCACGACCGAGCCCAGCAGCAGGCCGCCGATCCAGTCGAAGCCCAGCACGAAGTGGGCGAACATGCCGGTGATGCCTGCGGTGATGACGACGCCGAGCGTGCTCAGCAACACCGCGGGCGCGGCGACGGGCTTGGCGCGGTCGATGTTGGTGTTAAAGCCGCCGTAGAACATGATGAACAGCAGCGCCGTGCTGCAGACGGTTTCGGTGAGCGCATAGTCGCTAAAGTCGATATGCGCCGGGCCGTTGACGCCCAACAGCATGCCGAGCGCGATAAAGATGAGCAGGGTGGGGAAGGGGAGCTTTTTGCCGACGGGTTTGATGGTCAGACACAGAATGATGACGAGGCCGGTAAAGAGAAGGATCTGGTTCATGGATGGTGTCCGCTCCTGGTTGGTTGGCGTGGCACGGTCAGTTGCCTGCGGTTATTTGTACCCAAAGATGGTGGGTTTATGGGGTTGGATTGCGGGCGTGCGCGATATCGTCATAGACGGCTGCCGTCTTTGCCTCTGCTCGGAAACCCTTTCCAGCTTTATTGCAACGGAGTACAATGGGTAACGTTTAAGTTCAACTTGAAGTTTTAGTTGCGGCGCCGGGCTTCGGCCGCAATGCAAGGAGAGGCGTACCATGGCGATCTATGTGACATCTGATGCTCACGGGCACGTGCGTGCGCTTGACGAAGCCCTGTCTAAGATCTCGTTGACGTCCGACGACACGCTGTACGTGCTGGGCGACATGATCGATCGCGGGCCCGATCCGGTCGGCGTTATTAAGCTCGTGCGCTCGCTGCCCAACGCCCACGTGCTCAAGGGTAATCACGAGCAGATCATGCTCGATGCCATCATTGGCCAGGATCCGCTCGATGCCGAGACCTGGGATATCAACGGTGGTTGGACGACGCGCGAGCAGCTCAACGACATGGAATTTGAGGCATACGAGGAGCTCGTGCGATGGATGGCCGCGCTGCCGCTCTACGCAGTGGTCGAGACCGAGGAGCGCCCGTATCTGCTGGTACATGCTGGAATCGAGATGAAGGCGGCGCGCGCGTTTTTGCTTGAGCATGGCGTCGATTGTGCCGATGGCGTTGGAGCGGTGGGTGCCGATCGCGAGCTGCTGCAGCAGATGCTCGCGGTGCAGTCGTCCGATGACCTGCTGTGGATTCGTCATGGCTATTGGGATGTGCCGACCGGGCTGCTTTCTGCCGAGGGCAAGGGCCCGGTCGTGGTGAGCGGCCACACGCCCACGGTATCGCTTGGGCGCTATTGCGAGGTCGGTGGTCTGGCGGGGCTCGATGAGGAATCGGGACGCGGGCAGATCGTGCGCTTGGGCGGCGAGGACACTGCCGGTGTGCCCGATCGCATCGACATCGACTGCGCCGCCGCCACCGGCTCCGAGTTCGGCCGCGTGGGCATCCTGCGCCTGGACGACGGGGCGGAGTTCTACGCTAATATTCGCCCCGGGGAATAACGGCGCAAGAGGTTGGTGCCAAAACATCGACGTTTCTTTTCTTCAAATTGATTCGAATTAGGCGCCGTACGGATTCCGGTCCCTCTCTATGCGTTGGCGGATGTGGGCGTACTCGATAATCAACAGTACCAGCAGTAGGGCCATGATGGCTAGGTAGCTCACTACAGCGCCCATCAGACCCAGCAGCTTAATCAGGATCACCGGCAGCACCACGCTTACGGCGAAGCAGATCAGGTAGATCTTGGTGACGTCTCTAGCGTGGCGTAGCACCGTGATGATGGCGTAGATAAAGTCGATGGCCGCGGTGACGCCGCCGGCGACGACCATCAGCAGCGCCAGCGTACGGTAGCGCTCAAAGCTGAGGCCGTACATAAAGCTCATGAGGGGAATACCGGGACCTGCCATAAATGCGGCGCACATGCCGGTGATGACCACGATCAGCGCCATAACGGCAACAATAATCAGGTCAAAGCGACGACGCTTGCGAGGATTAGCCCAAATGTTCGACAAGCGCAGGAGCTGCGGTTTATAGATAAATCCAATGCTCAGCAAAATAGCCTGCGCAGGAAAGAACAGGGCATTAAAGTACAGCTGATATTTGTATGCCAGCGTGCCTTCCATCACAAACTTGGGCATGCTCTCGATAAGGTTGAACAGGAACAGTGCACCAAAGAGCGGGGCGCACTGGACAAACAGGTGGCCGACCTCGCGCAGGCTCACGCGGCGCGATTTTTCGGTCTCGAGCAGGGCGAGCGGCGCGGTGACCAGCACGAGCGAGGCGATCGCGGCGATGCCCATGGCCATGGCCGCGATGGGCATGCTACGCGTGAAGAACAGCGCCACGCTGAAGACCGCGATGACGCCGACGGAGCGTAGCGTTTGACTCATTCCAGCCAAGTAGAGCTTGTCGGCCTGCTGCAGGCGGCCTTCGTACACGTCGGCGACGCCGTCGATGACCTTATACAGGTAGACGCCCAGGCCGATCGTCGCCATCTGCGCGTCATAGCCGCGGGCGCTGCTATACATGAGGCCGCAGCCTAGGGCGAGCGCTCCGCAGATCCAACGATTGAGCTGGTAGGAGGCGAAGGACGTCTTTTCGTCGATGTCCGAGACCTGGAAATTGCGCACGCCGTAGTTGCACGCGATCATGATGAGCGTGCCGGTGACAAAGGCGATGGAGAACTTGCCGGCTTCTTCGGCGCCCACGAGCTGCGTAGACACGATGGTGAGCAACGGAAACGCCAGACCCCACACGGCGGTGCCGAGGGTGTTCCAAAGATAGTCGCGGCTGGTGGCGTGCTCTTCGTATTCAGCCTCTTGCGTGGAGAACCCGCCGCCGTAGACGGCGCCGAGCAGACGGTTCCACCAAGCGTTGACCATGCGGCGGACGGGGCCGGGCTCCCGATCGCGTTCGCGCCGGCGACGTGTGGCTTGGCTGCTATCGGGCCCGCCGGCGTTGCGCTGACTCAGCTCTTGGATGCGTGCGAGTTCCTCGGCAGTGTGCGAGGCAGGGAAGAGGCCGTTCTCGATGCGGCCGCCCTGGGCCTTCGCGGCGCCGTCCTTCGATGCAGCGGGGTTGGAGGTGCCGTTGCGGCGGGCGATGGCGCGGCGAATGCTATCGAGGGGCGTGATACTCAAAGCGGAGTCCTTTCTATTGCTGCGCTTTAGTATAGACGCGACGGTGTTCGCTCGTGTTTTTGAACGGATTGTTCAATAATTTCGGCGGGCGGCTGTAATTTGTCGGTAAACGTGCGGTATCCTGTTGAAGTTTTGTGACACCCCCGATGCCGCCCACGCGGTACCAAGGAGCTTCTACCTATGGACGTCGCCGCATTCTTACTGGCTCTTGTGCCGATTATTTGGCTGGTCGTGATGCTGCTGTGCTTTAAATGGCCAGCTTGGAAGGCCGCTATCGGATCGTTTGTCCTTTCGTGCTTGCTTGCCTTCGCATGGTGGCACCTGCCGGCAGCGCAGATCGCGACCGCCTCGCTCGAAGGTTTTTTGATGGCTCTGTGGCCCATCGTCCTGGTGATCATCGCCGCGGTGTTCACGTATAACCTGTGCGTTCGTACGGGCGCCATGGACGTGATCGGCAGCATGATCACCTCCATCAGCAGCGACCGCCGTCTGCTGGCGCTGCTCGTGGCTTGGTGCTTCGGTGGCTTTATGGAGGGCATGGCCGGCTTCGGTACCGCTGTCGCCATTCCCGCCGGCATGCTCGCGGGCCTGGGCTTTGAGGCCGTGCCTGCCGTGCTCATCTGCCTGCTGGCCAACGGCGTGCTCACGCCCTACGGCTCCATCGGCATCCCCACGGTGTCCGTTGCCGACCTGGTGGGTTTGGATTCCCTTCACCTAGCGACCGTTCAGCTGGTGCAGCTCGCACCGTTCTTTGTGGTGATGCCGCTATTTATTGTGCTGGTTGCGGGCCGTGTTGCCGATGACCAGGGCAATGCCGCGAGTATGGGCGAGCGTCTGCACGGTGTTGCCGGCGTGGCGTTGCTCTCCGGCGTGTCGTTTGTCGGCGCGGCTCTGGTCGTTGCCATGTTTGTGGGCCCCGAGCTGGCCGTGGTCGTAGGATCCATCGTTTCGCTCGCGCTGACAGCTGCGCTTGCCATGCGTGCCGAGAAGTCGGGGCATCTGGACGCACGCTTCCATATGAATATCGAGGCCGGCGAACAGCTCACCGTTAAATCGGCGCTTTCGGCCTGGTCGTGCTTCATTCTGATTTTTGTACTGCTGCTGGGTACGTCCAACCTGGTGCCCGCCGTGCATGCCGCGCTTGCGCCCTTTGCAAGCCACGTGCAGGTGTATTGCGGCGAGAACCCCGGTACGCTTACGTTTTCGTGGATTAACACGCCGGGTGTTTGGATCTTCCTGGCCGCGTTTGTCGGCGGTGCCATTCAGGGTGCTTCGCCACGCATGATGGGCGAGGTGCTGGCCGCGACTGTGAAGCAGATGATGCCGACGGTGATCACGATGCTTTCGGTGCTGGGCTGTGCCAAGGTGATGGGCTATGCGGGCATGATCTCTTCGATCAGCGCGTTCTGCATCGCCGTCGCCGGTGGGCTGTACCCGATTCTGGCTCCGTGGATCGGCGCAGTCGGTGCGTTTGTGACCGGCTCGGGCACGTCCTCGGGCATGCTGTTTGGCCCCATTCAGAGCCAGGCTGCCACTGCGCTGGGTGTGAGCGACTACTGGATGGTCGCGTTGAACGCCCTGGGCGTCGCCGCCGGTAAGATGATCTCGCCGCAGACCCTCGCCATTGGTCTTGCCGCCGTGCTCGTGCGCGGTAAGGATGCCGAACTCTTGGGCGCCGTCCTGCCCTACGCCGCCGGCATGCTGGTCCTGATGAGCGCCATAGCCATGCTCGGCCAAGGCCTGCCGCTGTAGTCGGCACTTAGGGACGTTCCTTATGTGCCGGCACTTTGGGAACGTCCCTAAGTGCCGGCATCCGGGGACACTCCTTGAATGTTGTCTGTTCAAGAGTGTCCCCAATGACTAGTCGTTTAAAAGCGTCCCCAATGACTAGGCCGCTTGCCTGCGATTTTTGACCGTTGGGCGGGCTTGCCGCCCTTGCCGCAAAAACGTTTTTGCATATCGGGTACAACGGGCTTTACGTGAGTAAAGTGCGCGTCGCGTCAACGTGTCGCGTTTTTAAAGGAGGCCCCATGCCTGGTGTTACCCCTGCAGAAGTTTTGTCCAACTTTGGTATTACACTGGTCGAAGATCCCGCCGATAATCAGCCCCGTCTGCTGGTCGATCTACCCGCCGCGGAGCTCGTCGAGCACGCCATCCGCCGCGAAGAAGGCCGCATGGCATCCAACGGCGCGTTGGTGATCGAGACGGGGGAGCGTACCGGCCGTTCCCCCAATGACCGCTTTATCGTTGACACCCCCGATGTTCACGACAAGATCGCCTGGGGTGCGGTCAACCGCCCACTGTCCGTCGAGAGCTATGAGGCCATCAAGGCCGGCATCGTCGACTATCTCAACGAGCGCGACGTGTTCGTCACGCGCGGCATGGCGGGCGCTGACCGCAACCACACGCGTCGCCTGCTTGTTGCCTGCGAGCGTGCCAGCCAGGCACTCTTCATTAAGCAAATGCTCGCCCGTCCGCTCGCCCGCGAAATCGCGCGCACCGGCGAGCCCGACTTCTGCGTGCTCGCAGCGCCCGGTTACCAGTGCGATCCTGCCATCAAGGGCCTCAACTCCAGCGCCGCCGTGGTCATCAACTTCCAGGAACGCGTGATTCTGGTCGCCGGCACCGGCTACTCCGGCGAGATTAAAAAGTCGATCTTTAGCGTCATGAACTATCTGCTGCCCGTCGAGGATGACGTGCTGCCCATGCACTGCTCGGCCAGCATGGATCCCGTCACGCACGAGACTGCCGTGTTCTTTGGCCTGTCCGGCACGGGCAAGACCACGCTTTCTGCCAACCCCACGCGCCTGCTGATCGGCGACGACGAGCACGGCTGGTCCGACATGGGCATCTTCAACATCGAGGGTGGCTGCTACGCAAAATGCGAGGGCCTGGACGCCTTCCACGAGCCCGAGATCTTCAACGCCGTCCGTTTTGGCGCCATTTGCGAAAACGTGGTGCTCGACGAGAACCGCAAGCCCAACTACGACGACATCTCGATCACGCACAACACGCGCGTGGCCTATCCCGTGGAGCACATTCCTAACGCGTGGACTAAGGGCATGGGCACCACTCCGAGTGTCGTGCTGTTCCTGACTTGCGACGCTTTTGGCGTGCTGCCGCCCATCTCACGCCTGACGGCTGATGCCGCCATGTACCACTTTGTGACGGGCTTTACGGCTAAGATTCCCGGCACCGAGGTCGGCGTCACCGAGCCCACGCCCACGTTCTCTTCGCTGTTCGGCGAGCCGTTTATGCCGCTCGACCCCATGGTTTACGCCAAGATGCTTGGCGAGCGCATTGCCGACGGCCGCACACGCGTGTACCTGGTCAACACCGGCTGGATTGGCGGCGGCTACGGCGTGGGTCATCGCATCGAGCTGGCCTACACGCGCTCGCTGGTCGCACGCGCCCTCGACGGCACCATCGAGGATAGCGAGTTCGTGCACGACGACATCTTTAACGTCGACATTCCCACGACGTGCCACGGCGTGCCCGATGACATCCTGGTGCCGCGCCAATACTGGCAGAGCACCGCGCGCTACGACGAGGCCGCGCATAACTTGGCCGTGATGTTCGAGGAGAACTTCGAGAAGAAGTACTCGCACCTGCCCGAATCCGTTAAGGCCGCCGGTCCGCACGCTCAGGTGCACGCCGACGCTCGTCATCGCGGTCGCGGCTTGCTGGGGCTCCGCCACTAGCGTCGCCTCAGACCTACAACCACCATAGGGGGGCTGTACACCTTTGTGGTCGTTTTGCTCGCGCGGATGACTCGGGTTACAATACGCCTGACATATCGTCCCCTTCTCCGGATGGGGACAGCGCAAGCGCTCTTGTGACGGCACCGTAGGACTTTGAAGGTGGTCGTTGTAAGGGCGCTTTTTGTTTAGGCGCTCGCGTTGGCGCGCACAATGAAGGGAGAGCGTATGAAGAGCTTTATTGCCGAGGATTCATTCTGGGAGCTGTTTCCGCAGGCAGCGGTCGGTGTTATGGTCGTGGAGGGCATGAAGCCCACGGCTCAGATTCCTCAAGAGGACGTGGATGCGATTGCGGAGTTGCTCGACCGCGCCAATATCGATGCGGAGCGTCATCTGACCAGCGATACTATCAGCGAGAACGCACCGGTCAAGGCATGGCGCGAGGCCTATCGTCTGTTCAAGACCAAAAAGGGCGCGCGCTGCTCGATCGAGAACTTGCTCAAACGCGTGCTCAAAGGAAAGCCGGTGGGCCACATTACGCCCGCGGTGGATATTTACAACACGGTGTCACTGACCTACGCGCTGCCCGTGGGAGGCGAGGATCTGCATGCGATCGAGGGAGACCTTCGCCTGAAGGTGACCGACGGTGGCGATGCGTTCTTGCCGCTTGGCGAGGAGGCGGACGATCCGACGCTGCCCGGCGAGCTCGCCTACATCGATGATGCGGGCGCCGTGTGCCGCTGCTGGAACTGGCGCGACGGCGTTCGAACGGCGCTGTCCGATGATTCGGCCGATGCGTTCCTGGCGATTGAGTGCGTGGAGCCCGAGCGGATGGGGGATTGCCAGGCTGCGATCGATCGCTTAGCCGAGCTGCTTGAGCGCTATCTGGGAGCGACGGTTGTCATTAAGACGCTTGTGACCCGCGACAATCCTTGCGTGGAACTGTAGCGGCGCCTAGAACCTATTGATGCCCCAAACCACCACAAAGGTGCCTGTCCTCTTTGTGGTGGTTTTTATGTTGATGGGTTAACAAATAGGGCGTGCAGGGCTGCCGGCCGTTAAGTACGGCTAAGATGTTTACCCGTTAGCATTATGCAAGCGAAAGGCGGTCGTCTCCCATGCAGCAGAGCGACGAGACACGTTTCGAGGACTTTGTCGGACTGATCAGCGGACTCTACAAGGAGATCCAGCGCATTAAGACGTCTGAGGGCGCAAGGCTGGGTCTCAAGGGCTCCGACGTTATGTGCCTGTACTATCTTGAGCGCAGCAAGGACGGCCTGACTGGCGCCGACCTGGCTCGCATGGCAGGCGTGACCCGCGCCGCCGTCTCGCGTACGCTGGCGCATCTGGAGGAGGGTGGCTACGTCGAGGTCGATGATTCGGGCGATGCCGCCGTTAAGTATCGTGCTCCGGTGCGCCTGACCGCTCTGGGCGGCGAGAGCATGAGCGAGGCGGACCGCATCATTCGCGAGGTGCTCGATACCACCGGTAAGGCTATGGGTGTGGAGCAGCGCGAGCAGATGTATGCGTCGCTGCGCACGATTCTCAACACCCTGCGCGAGATCTAAGGCCGCCAAGGCATTTGCTTCCAATTAACAACTGCATAGTCCCGTTTGAGCGCGTATACCGTGCCGAGGCATTGCTGTCAAAATTCCCCGCGCGAGGTCCGCGCAAGAAAGGATTCGCTATGTCCATTCGTATTATTACCGATTCCGCGAGCGATATGTCGCCGGCTGAGCACCCCGCTCTGCGTGTTCTGCCGCTGTCCGTCACCTTTGGCACCGATGTGTACATGGATGGCGTCGACATCGATCACCAGCGCTTTTACGAGATGCTCGTGGAGCGCGATGAACTGCCCAAGACCGGCCAGGTCAACCCGTACGCGTTTTCGCAGGCGATTGCCGAGGCGCGTGAGGCCGGCGACGAGGCAGTGATTATTACCGTTGGCGCCAAGCTTTCGGGCACCAATCAGAGTGCCCGTACCGCACTTGCCGAGGCGCCGGGCGGCGACGTGTTCGTGGTAGATAGCAACAACGTCACCCTGGGCGAGCGCGTGCTGGTCGAGTATGCGCTGCGCTTGGTGGACGAGGGCCGTAGCGCGGCCCAGATCGCGGCGGCCGTCGAGGCCGTGCGCGACCGTGTGGTGGTTATCGGTCTGCTCGAGACGCTGGAGTACTTGGTGCGTGGCGGTCGCCTGTCTGCTGCTGCTGGCGCTGTGGGCACGCTGCTCAACGTTAAGCCCGTGGTGGCCGCCGAGGACGGCCTGATCGTGCAGCTGGGCAAGGCGCGCGGTTCCAAGAACGGCCGTAACCTGCTCAACCAGAAGGTCGAAAAAGCGGGCGGCGTCGACTTTTCCATGCCGCTGGCGCTGGGCTATACGGGCCTTTCGGACGCCGTGCTCAAGAAGTATATCGAGGACAGCGCGGCACTGTGGGCTGGACACACCGAGAACGAGCTGCCCATCCACACCATTGGCGCCACCATCGGCACCCACGTGGGCCCCGGCGCCGTAGCCGTAGCTTTCTTCCGCCCCGCCAACTAGCTTTCCGGTCAAAACCACCACAAAGGGGACAGGCACCTTTTTGGTGGTTTATGCTTGTTTCGGTTGAAAGGAGCATGCGATGGCGTCTGAGGGCTTTTTTGAGCGGGTGTATGAGGTGGTCGAGCAGATTCCCGAGGGGATGGTTGCCACCTACGGTCAGGTGGCGCTGCTTGCCGGTCGTCCGCGGAGCGCGCGCTATGTGGGCTATGCGCTGCACAGCAACCCGCGCCCCGGCCAAATTCCCTGTCATCGCGTGGTGTTTGCCGACGGCCGTATCTGTGAGGGCTTTGCCTTTGGCGGCCCCGATGCCCAGCGTGAGCTCTTAATGGGGGAGGGCGTGACGTTTACCGATCCCATGCACGTCGACTTGGCCGCCTGTCGCTGGCCTGCCGGACTCTAACAGCTCTGCCGTGGCCAAAACCACCACAAAGATGCCTGTCCCCTTTGCGGTGGTTTTCCGTTGCAGGTTTACCGGGGCTAACTTATGGAGAAGGTGTGGCGGCGCACTTTGCCGTCAGAAAGTAAACCACGGTGAACTATATTGTATTCAGCAACGGAGTAGGCAATAGGCGATGAAAAAGCCTGCCCTGTTGAGTTTGATTCGCATTCCTCCCCTCTGTGCGATTCAACGGTGTACTTCGGGAACGGGCCCGCTGGCAACTGACTGCCGGCGGGCCCGTTCCCGTTTATCGGGGGAGTGCAATGGACGGAGCCGAGCTGGTCGGGCTCCAAAAAAGGCGGACGCCGTAGCGCCCGCCCCATAACAATCGAAAGCTCAAGCCAGCAGATCGGTCTAGTACACCATGCCCATGGCGTCCCGAACCTCGGCCAGGGTCTGCTCGGCGATCTCGTTGGCACGACGGTTGCCCTCGTGCAGCACGTCCTTCACATAGTCCAGATCGTTCTCGTAGCGCTGGCGACGCTCGCGGATCGGCGCAAAGTACTCGTTGACGGCCTCGGTCACGTACTTCTTGAGCTGGCCGGAGCCGCCCATGCCAATCTCCTCGGCAATCTCGACCTCGGATCGGCCGGTGCAGATGGCAGCCGTCGAAAGCAGGCCGGACACGCCGGGGCGGTTCTCGGGGTCGAACGTGATCATGCGCTCGGAGTCGGTCTGGCTCTTCTTGATGCGCTTGGCCGTCTCCTCGGCGGTCATCGAGATATTGATGGCGTTGCCGTAGCTCTTGCTCATCTTGCGGCCGTCCAGGCCGGGCAGCAGCGGGGTCTCGGACAGCAGCGCCTCGACCTCGGGGAACACCTTGCCGTAGCGGTTGTTAAAGCGGCGGGCGATGGTGCGGGTGAGCTCGATGTGCGGCAGCTGGTCGCGACCGACCGGCACCACGTTGCCCTTGCAGAACAGGATGTCGCAGGCCTGGTGCACCGGGTAGGTGAGCAGAAGGCCGGTAAGCTCGTGGCCCGAGGCCTCCATCTCGGCCTTGACGGTGGGGTTGCGCGCCAGCTCTGCCTCGGACACCAGCGACAGGAACGGCAGCATGAGCTGGTTGGCAGCGGGCACGGCGGAGTGTGCGTAGATC
The DNA here is from genome assembly GCA_046979165.1 of Collinsella sp. Classification (GTDB taxonomy): domain Bacteria; phylum Actinomycetota; class Coriobacteriia; order Coriobacteriales; family Coriobacteriaceae; genus Collinsella. The sequence continues at coordinate 802,459 of JBKWJT010000001.1, read as the reverse complement.
ATGGTCTTGTCGGGGTCGATGCCGCAGGCAAGGTAGTCCATGACCATGTTGTACACGTTGTCCTGGATGTGCTCGGTCGTGTCGCGGTCAGTGATGACCTGGTAGTCGGCGATGAGCACGTTGGTCTTGGCGCCCATGTTCTGCAGCTCAACACGGCCCTTGAGGGTACCGAAGTAGTGGCCCAGGTGCAGACGGCCGGTGGGGCGGTCGCCGGTGAGCATGGTGAACTTCTCGGGCGTCTTGGCCAGGCCCTCGCGAATGGCGTTGCTCTTTTGCAGCGCGACTTCGTAGCTGTTCTCGTTTGGCATGATTGCTCCTAACGTATGTTCATGGGTCAAGATGATAACGCGTTTATTGGAGGGGCGGTGCGTAAGTAGGCGAGGGGCGGGAGAGGGACGCGCGTGGTGCGGCATGTGCGATGGGTGTGGCGCGGCCGTGCTTGGCTAACGGTGCCTTGGCACATCCTCGGCAGCTTGCCCTAGAGCTTGTGGTGGCGCTCTTCTTTGCGCTCCTCGGCTGCCCGCTCCTCCTGCTTAAAGGCGGGGTCGTCGGGGGTGACGAGCTCGTCCTCGTGCGTACGCTTGTTGTAATGGTGGCGCAGCACGGGCTCAAACAGATGTAGATGCTTGGCAAAGGCCGCCGAGCCAATGGCGAGCACGGTAAAGATGAGCACACGCATGGGCACCTCGACCTGGTTAATCGCGGCGGCGCCGGCCGAAAGCATGATGCACCAGGCATAGATGAGCAGCACGGCCTGTTTTTGGTTGTAGCCTTCTTGGATTAGGCGGTGGTGGATGTGGCCCTTGTCGGCCTGCCCGATGCTAATGTGGGCGCGCCTGCGGCGCACGATGGCGCTAAACGTGTCGATGATGGGCACGCCGGCAACGATGAGCGGGATGATAAGCGAGGTGAGCGCGGCGGTGCGGCTCACGTTGAGCAGCGAGATGGAGCCCAGTGCAAAGCCCAGAAGCAGCGACCCCGAGTCGCCCAAGAAGATGCTTGCGGGGTTGAAGTTGTAGCGCAAAAAGGCCAGACAGGCGCCAAAGAGCGCAATGGAGAGCGCGGCGGCGTCGATGCGGCCCGAAAGAACGGCCATCGAAAACATGGTGAACGAGGCGATGCCGCAGATGCCCGTGGCCAAGCCGTCGAGGCCGTCGATGAGGTTAATGATGTTGGTGAATGCCACCAGATAGATTACGGTGATGGGGTAGGCGAGCCATCCGAGTATGATCTCGCCGGGGGCAAACGGGTTGACGATGACGCCGATTTTTAGGCCGCCGATACAGGCGATGAGCGCGGCGAGGACCTGTCCGGCCAGCTTTTGCTTGGGCTTGAGCTGGAAGACGTCGTCGATAGCGCCGGTCGCAAAGATGACAGTAAAGGAGAGCGCCAGCATGGGATAGCTAATGTGAAGGCGCGGGTGCGGCACCAGGACGGGTGGCCAGCCTAGGTGCCAGGTGCCTAGGATTTGCACAATGCAGGCAACGACCAGGCCCAAAAACACCGCCGTTCCGCCCAAACGCGGGATGGGCTTGGTGTTGATGCGGCGCTTAGAAGGATAGTCGACGGCATCGAGTTTAATTGCCAAGCGCTTGACCAGGGGCACCGCGAGGAAGGTCGTGATAAAAGCCGCCGCTGCCACGCATAGGTACGGTATGTAGCTCGGGGATGAAGCCATGAATCTAAAAACCGCCAAGCGTCGAAGGAAAAGGTCAGAAGAACGCCATGCGCAAAGGGCATAGCCGAACCATAATACTCGACCAAGGGGGGTGCATGTAATTGCACGCAGCGATAATCACGCGCTTACCAGATATTGGGATGTTGTCGATGGCTTGTCGGGATGCCGGCGGGGATCCATATGGACTGTATGGTGATTTTTGGCAAAAGAAAACCACCCCCCACGTTACGAAAATGAACCCACCTAAAACAGGTGGGTGCCCTCATCGACTGTTCCAGCGTCCTTAACAACGAAGGATACCTGTACTAGGTACGACTGTGTGGGCTCCCTAAATAAACGCGACGGTTCACCCAGTTGCTCCGCGGGGGGCGGAATACCTACATCATAAAGCGGCACTTTGTCGATTCCAGTCTTGACATTACAAAAATCGTGTCGGACGATTACGGCGCCTTGGGGCTTGAGCCGTCTACGCGGCCTGGCCCTTTATGTTTGAGCTGCTGAATTGTTGTTTTGGAGCATGTTTTTATGCCGACGTCGTTGACCGAACTTTTTTCGCCCGCCTGCCATTTGTGTCCCCGCCGTTGCGGTGCGGCGCGCGATGAGGGCGCGCGCGGCGTATGCGGTGCTAACGACACGCTCAAGGTGGCCCGCGCGGCGCTTCATATGTGGGAGGAGCCGCCTATCTCGGGCGAGGCCGGTTCGGGCACGATCTTCTTTAGCGGCTGCTCGCTTAAATGTATCTACTGCCAGAACCACGAGATCTCGACCGGCAATTTTGGCCTTGAGATTTCGCCTGAGCGCCTGGTCGAGATTATGCTGGAACTGCAGGACCAGGGTGCCAACAACATCAATTTGGTGACGGCGACGCACTATGCGCACCTGTTGCCTGCCGCGATTGCCGCGGCACGGGCGCGCGGGCTGGTCATCCCGATCGTCTACAACACGAGTGGTTACGAGCGCGCGAGTGCCGTGGCGGCGCTGGGCGACCTGGTCGATGTGTGGCTCACCGACTTTAAATATGCCGATGCCGGGCTTGCGCAGTCGCTTTCTCATATTAAGGACTACCCGCGCGTGGCCGTGTCGGGTCTGGCCCAGATGGCGCGCGAGATCGAGCGCCGCGGGGGAGAGTTGGTGGATGAGGACGGGCTCATGAAGCGCGGCATCATCGTGCGCCACCTGGTGCTTCCGGGGCATGCGGACGATTCGTGTCGCGTACTGGACCTAGTGTGGCAGACGGTGGGCGATGTGCCGATCTCGGTCATGAACCAGTACACGCCCAATGCGCTTATGCGCGAGCAGGGCGGCGACTTGGCACGCGCCGTGACGCGCGAGGAGTACGAGCAGGTGCTCGACCATGCCGACGACCTGGGCTTTACGACGATGTTCTGGCAAGAGGGCGGCGCGGTAGACGAGAGCTTCACCCCGGCCTTCGACACCACCGGCGTCCTCACCAGCGCAAAGTAGGACGTTCGTCGATGATTTTTCTGGGACGGGGATTAAAAAATCATCGAGAGGATCGCCTGTTCGAAAAGTTGTCAAAATAGCCGCGCTCCAAAAAGACTGGTTATTGGGCGTTGACAGTTGGCGAGCCGTAGGTAAAATATCGACTTGTCCTGGGGACGTAGCTCAGTTGGGAGAGCGCTGCCGTCGCATGGCAGAGGCCGAGGGTTCGACTCCCTTCGTCTCCACCCTTGGATTTGATAAGCCGCTGACATTGTGTCGGCGGCTTTTTTTAAAAGAAAGGGCTATACCATGGCCGAGCTTGAGTCCCAACCATTGTCCGACGAGGAGCGCGCTGAGTTGGAAGAGCTCCGCGCTGAGAAGGCCCGCCGCGAGGCTCGGGAAGAGGCCCGTCGCGAGCGTGAGGAGCTGGCTGCCCTGCGTGCCGAGCGTACGAAGGCCGAGGAGGCCGCCGCGAACGCCGCATCCGCATCGGCGCCCGCGCCCGCACCCAAGCCCGCTGCTGCGAAGCCTGCACCTGCCGCGCCCAAACCTCAGCCTAAAAAGGCCGCCCGTCCCAAGTCCGTCGAGCCCAAGCCGAGCCGTGACGAGATGACCTTTGCCCAGCGCATGGTTACCTCCAAGGAGCCTATGGGCGAGAACGAGATCCCTGGCATGGCGCCGGCTCAAAAAATCATCATTGTCCTTGCCCTCATCGCGTTTGTCATCTTTATGGGCTACACGATCCTGACCAGCATGGGCCTGCTCTAACCGATTTGCATCGGGCGTCATGTCCGCATGCTCTGCTCTCGTCCAGCCCTCAAATTCTGCACCACACATCCGAAAGGTCGCCCCATGGCTTTGACCGACATCTCGCATCCCACCGACATTGCAATGCTCACCGATCTGTACGAGCTCACTATGGCCCAGGGCCTGTGGGAGAGCGGCAAGGCCAATGAGCAGGGTTGTTTTACCGCGTTTTACCGCGACCATCCCTTTGGCAGCGCCTATGCCGTCATGTGCGGCACTGCCGAGCTGCCCGAGCTGGTCGAGAGTCTGCGCTTTACGCCCGAGGATATCGACTACCTCGCCTCGCTCCAGGCCCCTGCCGGCGGCGCGATGTTCAAGCCTGGATTCCTCGACTACTTGCGCGATTTTCGTGCGCATGTAAACATCGACGCCGTTCCCGAAGGCGAGCTCGTCTTTCCGCGCGAGCCCATGGTACGCGTCACCGGCCCCGCGCTGGAGTGCCAGCTGCTCGAGACGGCGCTGCTCAACATCGTCGGGTTCCAGACGCTTGTCGCCACCAAGACGGCGCGCGTGGTGCTGGCGGCGGACGGCCGTCCCGTTGCCGAGTTTGGCCTGCGCCGAGCCCAAGGTCCCGATGGCGGCCTGGCCGTCGCGCGCGCGAGCTACGTTGCCGGCTGCTCCTCTACGTCCAATGTGCTCGCCGGCCGCCGCTACGGTATTCCCGTCTTTGGCACGCATGCGCACAGCTGGGTGATGAGCTTCGATTCCGAGCTCGAGGCCTTCCGTGCCTTTGCCAAATCGAGCCCCAAGAACTGCACGCTGCTCATCGACACCTATGACGTGCGCGAGGGCTGCGAACATGCCATTACGGTTGCCAAGGAGATGGAGGCGATGGGCGAGCGCCTGTCGGCTATTCGCATCGACTCCGGCGACCTTGCCAAGCTCTCCAAGTATGTTCGCGGCCGTTTTGATGCCGAGGGCCTGCCCTATGTGGGGATCTCGGTTTCCAACGATCTTGACGAGTACACGATTCAGTCGCTGCTCGACCAGGGTGCGCCCATCGATAGCTTTGGCGTGGGCACCAAGCTCGCGACCTGCTACGACCAGCCGGCGCTGGGCGGCGTGTACAAGCTTTCGGCCCGTCGCGCGAGTGAGTCGGATCCGTGGACGCCGGTGGTCAAGCTCTCCGAGCAGCCCTACAAGCGCACGATCCCGGGTGTGCAGCGCGTGCGCCGTTATTACGACGGCTTTGGCGGCCCGGTCTGCGACATGATCTATGACGAGGATCATCTGGCAGGGGAGGGCGCCGCGCGCGGCAATACCCTCGTAGCCGTGAACGATGCCGCCCTGGTGACCGATGTGTCCGAACTCGAATATCGCGAGCTGCTGGTGCCGATCGTGCGCAACGGCGGCGCCGTGGCTCCGCGTGAGAACATCGAGGATGCGCGCGACCGCTGCGCTTGGTCGCTCGATCATCTGGACGCGGCGTACAAGCGTTTCCTGTACCCGCAGACCTACGTAGTGGGCATGGAGCAGGGCTTGGCTCAGGTGCGCGACGAGCTCGTGCGCAAGAACATGGCCGCGGCTTCTGCCTTTCCCTGGGCTCACTAATTCCTTGGGCGGTAGGGGCGAGTCACGCTCCCTTGGCCGCCAGCTCGGCCGTTCGCTGAACAGTTGATTGGTTTGACATATGACGACTTCTTATAAAACGATGGTGGTAAAGATCGGTTCGTCCACGGTGGTGGGCGCCGATGGCAAGGTCAACCGCGCCTTTATCGGCGGACTTGCCGATCAAGCCGCAGCGCTGCGCAAGCTCGGCTGGCGTCTGGTCGTGGTGAGCTCGGGCGCTATTGCCTGTGGCTATCCCGTGTTGGGCTTCGACCGCAAGCCGGTCGGCGACCTTCCGAGCCTGCAGGCCTGCGCCTCGGCTGGTCAGTGCATCATCTCGTCGGCCTACGACGAGGAGTTCCATGCGCGCGACCTGCTCACCTCGCTCGTACTGCTCACGCGCCACGACACGGCCCGCCGCACGTCCTACCTGCATGCACGCGACGCCCTGCTGCGCCTGGTGGAGCTGGGCGTGGTGCCGGTCGTCAACGAGAACGATACCGTCACCGTCGGCGAGATCAAGTTTGGCGACAACGACACGCTGGCGGCGCTTGTGAGCTGCCTGGTTTCTGCCGATCTGTGCGTGACGCTCTCGGACATCGATGGCCTCTATACCGCCAATCCGCACGAGGACCCCACGGCCGAGTTTGTTCCTGTCGTGCATAAGATCGATGCCAAGATTATTGCCTCGGCGGGTGATTCTTCCACATCGGTGGGCACGGGCGGCATGATTACCAAGATCCGCGCGAGCCGCATCCTGATGACGGCGGGCATTCAGAGCGTGATTTGCTCGGGCGAGGAGCCCGATGCGCTCGTGCGCCTCGCCCGCGGCGAGAGCGTGGGCACGCTGTTCGATCCGCCGGCGGAGCGTCTGGACATCGCACCCCGCAAGCTGTGGATCGCACTGGGCGACAAGGCGCATGGCTCGGTGACGGTCGATGATGGTGCTGCGAAGGCGCTGGTCAGCCGTGGCTCTTCCCTGCTTGCGGTGGGTATTCGCGAGGTCGATGGCCAGTTTGCCGAGGGCGATGTGCTCGACGTGTGCGACCCGAGCGGTATGGTTGTCGCCCGCGGTATCGCCGAGGCCGATTCGGACGTGCTGGAACTTGCTGCCGGTCGCCGCCAGGACCAGATCGCCAGCAACCGCCTGCTGGCAGACCTGGCCGAGAAGCCGGCGATACACAGGGATAACTTGATCGTATTTGCATAAAGAAAGACAGCGCTGCGGATCGTTTCCCGCAGCGCTGTCTTTCTCGTGCCGGCACCTGGGGACGTTTCTTTTGTGCCGGCAGGTGGGGACACTCCTTTGCTAGAAGATTCGGCGCAGGTCTCCGCGGTTGAGGGCCTCGTCGAAGAGGTGCTTGAATACCACGCTGCCGTGCAGGCCGTCGTGCTCGAACTCGTTGGTCACCCAGGCATGCGAGTTGCCCACGCGGCTGAGCGTATCAAGCTGCAGGCCCGAATCCACGTACATGTCGTCGAAATACACCGCGGCCTGGAGCGGCACTTCGTTGTAGGCCAGGCGCTGCGGGTCGTAGATCTTGTCCCAGCTGGTGTCTTCCATCAGCAGGTCCATGGCGGGCTTGAAGGGCTTGAGCTCGGGCATCTGCTCGAACATCCACGGGAACATGGCCTCGCCGGTAAACATGAGCGGGCGCGCGAGGGTGTCGAACTCGGTGCGGTGAGCCTTCTCTTCAGCCGCGGCCCAGCCAATGGGCATAGTGTCACCGTCGGCGTATATGAACTCCTGCAGCGTCCAGTACAGCGGATTCGTGCGCGTGTTGGTGCGCTCGAAGGCGCGCATCAAAAAGCTGTCAGATACCGAGGCGTCGCAGGTCAGCGTGCCGTCGCCATCAACAAAAGCGTGATCGATAATCCAATGCATGCGTTCAAAGCTCGGCTTCATGCCAAAGTCGCTGCCCATAAGCTGCAGGCGCTCCACCGTCATTGGCGAGCCGTCGGGCAGCACGGGCCTCTGCTCCTCAAGCGCATCGGCAAGAACCGCCACGCGCTCGACGTCGGCGGGGTAGCGGTCGTAATACTGCCGCGTTTTGGCGGCCATGCGCGGGAAGGTGTGCGCGTAGACCTCGCTGGCGCTCGCCGGGACGTGGGGGATGCCACCACAGGTAAAGCTCGCCGCCACGCCCTCGGGGAAGAGCGACAGGTAGCTCAGCGTCAAAAAGCCGCCGTAGCTTTGGCCGAGCGTGACCCACGGCTTGCCGCCAAAGCCCACCAGGCGCAGGTACTCAAAATCGCGCACGATGGAGCTGGCGAGGTGGCGCTTGAGGAAGTCCGCCTGCGAGCGTGCGGCATCGGAGCCGGCCGCCGTCGCGCGCTCGCCTAGAGCCGCGATCGTGCGCCCGTCTACACAGCTGCTGCGCCCGGTGCCGCGCTGGTCGGGAAGGACCACGCGGAAGTGCTTGACGGCCTCCTCGATCCAGCCGTCGCTTGTGGGCGACAGCGGACGCGGACTCTCGCCGCCGGGGCCGCCCTGCAAAAACAGGAGCAGCGGTAGATCGTCGTTGATGCGGTCGGGCGCGCAAACCACGCGGTAGAAGAGCTTGATGCTCTCGGGCGCGCCGGCGATGGGTGCCGGCATGGCGCCACGGCGCATGGTGCTGCCGACGGCCAACAGCATCGGCTCCAGGCCGCGCCAGTCAAGGGGGACGTCGATGCTGTGGTCCTCGACATAGAGGCCGGGGACGTGGTACGAAGTGATGAGGGCCATGCGGTACTTCCGTTCGTTGCGGTGTTTCGGATTGACCAATTCTACCGCCGCGCGCGAGGGCATGCACAAATCGGCTACCATGGTGGGCAAACTACTAAGAGAAAGGGCCGCCCATGTCGGTCGATATAGCCACGTATGTCCACGATCTTGCCGTTGCCGCCAAGGCAGCGTCGGCATCGCTTGCCACGGCGAGCGATGAGCAGCGTCAGGAGGCCGTGCGCGCCATGGCCACAGCGCTGCGCGACGGTGTCGATTCCATCGTTGCCGCCAACGAGCTCGATATGTCTGCTGCACGCGATGCGGGGACTTCGGCGGGGCTTCTCGATCGCCTGTTGCTGACGCCCGAGCGCGTCGAGGGCATGGCCGCCGGCCTGGAGAAGCTCGCCGAGCTGCCCGATCCTGTCGGCAGCGTGCTCGACCACCGCGTGCTTGCAAGCGGTGTGGACCTCACCCGCGTGAGCGTGCCGCTGGGCCTGGTCGCCATGGTCTACGAGGCGCGCCCCAACGTGACGGCCGATGCCGCGGGCATCTGCATCCGCACCGGCAACGCCTGCATTCTGCGCGGCGGTTCGCTGGCCTATCACTCGTGCGCCATGATTGCCGAACTGCTGGCCGATGCGCTCGAGGCCAAGGGTTTCCCGCGCGAGGCTATCTCGATGATCGAGTCCACCGATCGCGAGGCCACCGGCGAGCTCATGAAGCTCCGCGGCATCGTCGACGTGCTCATTCCGCGTGGCGGTGCGGGCCTGATCCAGCGCTGCGTGCGCGAGTCGCTTGTGCCGGTGATCGAGACGGGCACGGGCAACTGCCATATCTACGTGCATGAATCCGCCGACTTTGACAAGGCGTTCAACATTATCGTCAATGCCAAGACCCAGCGCGTGGGCGTGTGCAATGCCGCTGAGTCGCTGCTGGTCGACCGTGCCGTTGCCGATCGCTTCCTGCCCGTAGTCGTTGCCGTGCTGCACGACCACGGCGTGCTGATTCACGGCGACGAGGCCACGTGCGCCGCATGCGCCGACGCCGGTCTTGCCGAGGGCGACGACTACGTGGCCGCGACCGAGGAAGACTGGGGCCGCGAGTATTTGGCGCTCGAGATGAGCGTGAAGGTCGTGGCGAACGAGGACGAGGCCATCGCACACATCAACCGCTACGGCACCATGCACTCCGAAGCCATCGTTGCCGAGGACGCAGACGTTTGCGAGCGCTTCCTGGATGCGGTCGATGCCTCGGCCGTGTACGCCAACGCCAGCACGCGCTTCACTGACGGCGGCGAGTTTGGCCTGGGTGCCGAGATCGGCATCTCGACCCAAAAGCTCCATGCCCGCGGCCCCTTTGCCGCCGAGGCTCTCACCACCTACAAATACAAGCTCCGCGGCACCGGCCAGGTCCGTCCCTAAACTCCGTATAAACGAAAACCACCACAAAGGGGACAGGCACCTTTGTGGTGGTTTTTGCTTGCTCACGCATTCGTTCGTTGCTCAAGTGTATCTAAGCATATTTTCGTTTAGCAATAGATGACATTTCGGCAGGTGGACGGCATAATCGGTGAGTAGATTCTCGCTGCTTTGCATGCGCTGCGGCGGTATGTTTTGATATGAGAGCAAGGAGATACCCATGTCAAGAAAACCGCGGCAGAAATCGCAGATTGGCCTGTATCATATTACGATGAGAGGCAACGGCAAACAGCTCCTGTTTGAGGATGATGAAGACAGGAAGCGGCTGCTGTCACTTGTTCGGTCCTCGGTATTACGATTCAACATCAAACTTATCGCTTGGTGTCTGATGGGCAACCATGTGCATCTTGTTGTAAGCGATCCCGATGATAACGTGAGCGAGGTCATGCATCTTGTCATGTCTTGCTACGCGACATGGTATAACCGTCGGCATGGGCATGTCGGCCATGTTTTTCAGGACAGATTTTCGAGCGCTCCTATTTTGAGCGATGAGTATCTTCTCGATGCTATTCGATATGTGCATTTCAATCCGCAAAAGGCCGGGATTTGTCTGTTCGATGAGTATCGATGGAGCAGCCATCTGGATTATGTTGAACGCGACCCGGCTATTGCGACGGTCGATTTAGCGTTTGTTCGCTTTGCGTTTCCGCGCGTTCGTGACTATCAGGCTTTTATGGGCGCATCGAATGGTGTGGTCGTTCGTCCACCAACGGGTGGGCGCATCGATGAGGATGAAGCCCTGGATGTGGGGTTATCACTGATTCGCTCGTTCGGTCTGAGCGAGCTATCCGATGTCAAGGCTCTCGATAAAATCAAACGAAACGAGATTTTGGCTGCAATGCGGAGGGCCGGCCTTTCAATCCGTCAGATCCAGCGCCTGACGGGCGTGGGGGAGTGGTCAATTCGCAAGGCAGGTTAATCCCGATGCAAATAAAAACCACCACAAAGGTGCCTGTCCCCTTTGTGGTGGTTATAGGTGGCGTGAGCGGTTAGGCCTGGAAGGTGTCGCGGTCGGGGGCGAAGGACTGCATGGCTGCGATGGTGCGGTCGAAGAGCTCGGGAAGCTCCCAGCCCAGCATCTCGGCGCCCTGCGAAATTACATCGCGCGAGCAGCCGGCGGCAAAGCGCTTGTCCTTGAACTTCTTCTTGAGCGACTTGGTCGTAAAGTCCATGACGCTCTTGCTCGGGCGCATGATGACGGCGGCGCCGATCAGGCCGGTGAGCTCATCGCAGGCAAACAGGATCTTTTCCATCTGCAGCTCGGGCTTGGGCAGCGAAGAGTTGAAATCGGACGTGTGTGTCTGGATGGCACGGATAAGCTCGGGAGTCGCACCCTCACCCTCGAGAATCTCGGCGGCATAGATGGTGTGGTTCATGGGGTCATCCTCATGCTCCTCCCAATCCAAGTCGTGCAGCAGACCGACGATGCCCCAAAACTCCTCGTTCTCGGGGTCGAACTCGCGCGCAAAGTAGCGCATAGTGCCCTCGACCGTCTCGCCATGGGTGATGTGGAACGGGTCCTTGTTGTGCTCGTTGAGCAGTTCGAACGCGCGGTCGCGGGTGATTCCGGCGGTAAGCGGCTCTGCCATAAGGGACTCCTTTTGCTCGTGGGTATCGATAAGAATGAATACTACTAGAACAAGAAAACCACCACAAAGGTGCCTTTCCCCTTTGTGGCGGTTTTTGGTGCGGATGGGTTAGTTGAGGGCGGCTTGGGCTAGGCGGGCTTCGGCGTCCTCCTCGGTGACGCCCAGGGCCACAGCGAACTCCTCGATGGAGCGGCGCTTGGCTTCCTTGAGTACGCGCATGTAGTAGGAGCTGGGCTTTTTATCTGCTTCCTCGGCCTGGCGAATACGGTGCATCATGGTTTTTGCCACGCGGACCGTCTCGGGCGCACCCAGCTTGAGCTGCTGCTTAAAGTGCGTTTCCTCGAGCGAGCTGTTGCGCTCGGTAAAGGTGTCGCACTCTAGCTCGTCGTAGTGGCTCAGCAGGTGCTCGGCATCTTGCTGGGAGATGGCGGCATGCAGACGGTCGGCCTGCGCCACGGGGTACATAAGGATCGTCTGCGCATGTCCCTGTTTGGTCTCGAGCAACAACATGGGCTGCGGCGTGTCGTCCCTAAAACCGACGACGGTGCAGACTCCCTGTCCCGGATGAATGACGTGTTGACCGATTGAGAACATGCTACCTCCAACTTATACGAATTTACGTATGTTAAGAATACCACGCTGACGTGCGCAAACCATTACTTTATGCAGGAAAAGCACACAACTCCGATAGGTAAGAGTATTCGATAACAGGCGCAGCTCATTCACACCTTTATACATTTTCAACGCCTGCATAATCTGCAGGCAAACCGCCAACTTTGTACTGCCGCGCAGGAGCGGTAGTCATTTTTGTGCATATGCAATATCTATTAGCTTTACCCTGCGACAGTGTACGTCGCTTGTGATAGAGTGCTACAAACTCTGGCTTTTGCCCTACGAGTGACCAAGAGCTCGGGGGCTTTAACACAAGGAGGATTTATGCCCGAGAAGATTGAAGAGCTGGTACGCGCTGCGCTTGCTGCGGCCCAGGAGGCCGGCGACCTTTCCGCATTTGAACTTGACGATTGCGCCATCGAGCGACCGGCTGACACTTCTCATGGCGAGTGGACCTCCACCATGGCCCTGAAGTCCGCCAAGCTGGCTCACTGCGCCCCGCGCAAGATCGCCGAGGCCGTCGTTGCCCATATGCCCGAGGACCCCGCAATCGAGAAGGTCGAGATCGCCGGACCTGGCTTCATCAACTTCTACCTTTCCGTTGCCGTCAAGAACGCCATCTTCGGCGAGGCCCGCGAGAAGGGCATGGACTTCGCTAAGTCCAACGTCGGCGGCGGCCTGAAGACCCAGGTCGAGTTCGTTTCCGCCAACCCCGTCGGCCCCATGCACATCGGCCATGGCCGCTGGGCCGCGCTGGGCGACTCCCTTTGCCGCGTTATGGACCACGCCGGTTACGACATCCAGCGTGAGTTCTACATCAACGACCACGGCTCGCAGATGAACACCTTCGGCAACTCCATCAGCACGCGCTACATGCAGCTTGCCGACATCATCGCCAAGCAGGGCGTGGATATCGATGAGGCTCACAAACTCCTGATCGCCGACCGCGACGCCTTCGTTGCCGATGAGAACGACGAGCACCCCGAGACCCATCCGTATCAGGATAACTTTGCCGAGACTCTGGGCAAGGACTCCTACGGCGGCGACTACATCATCGACGAGGCTGCCGAGTTTTGGCGCACCGACGGCGACAAGTGGGTCGAGGCCGATCCGCAGGAGCGCATGGAGAGCTTCCGCGAGCGCGGCTACGTAAAGATGGTCGACAACATGCGCGACCTCTGCCACGCCGTCAACTGCGACTTCGACCGCTGGTACTCCGAGCGCTCGCTGTACGTGAAGGACACCGAGGGCGAGACCGCCGGCACCTCTGCCGTCGACCGCGCTTTCGAGAAGCTCGACAAGATGGGCTACCTCTACACCAAGGACGGCGCCCTGTGGTTCCGCTCCACCGATTTGGGCGACGACAAAGACCGTGTCCTGATCAAGTCCGACGGCGAGTACACCTACTTCGCCTCCGACGTTGCCTATCACTGGGATAAGTTCCAGCGCGTCGACCACGTCATCGACATCTGGGGCGCCGACCACCACGGCTACATCGAGCGCGTCCGCTGCGTCTGCGACGCTCTTGGCTATCCCGGCAAGTTCGAGGTTCTGCTGGGCCAGCTCGTCAACCTGCTGCGCAACGGCAAGCCCGTCCGTATGTCCAAGCGCAAGGGCACCATGGTGACCCTGCAGGAGCTTGTTGACGAGGTCGGCTCCGACGCCGCTCGTTACACGCTCATCTCCAAGAGCTCCAACCAGATGGTCGACTTCGACATCGAAGCCGTTAAGAAGCGCGACAACTCCAACCCGGTGTACTATGTGCAGTACGCTCACGCCCGCGTGTGCTCCATCCTGCGCCGTGCCGCTGACGTTACGCCCGAGCAGGCTGACGAGATGGGCATGAAGGCCGTCGCCGCCAAGGCCATCGGTGAGAACGTCGATTACTCGCTGCTGACCGACCCGACCGAGCTCGCCCTGTCGCGCAAGCTCAACGAGCTCACTGACCTTATCGCCAGCTGCGCTCGCGACCGCGCTCCGTTCCGTCTGACGCACTTTGCCGAGGAGCTCGCCGGCGACTTCCACAGCTTCTACGCTGCCTGCCAGGTGCTGCCGAGCGAGGGCCGTCCCGTCGACCCCGAGCTCTCGCGCGCCCGTCTGGCCGCTTGCGACGCTGTCCGCGTGACGCTCGCCCTGGTGCTTACCCTCGTTGGCGTTTCCGCGCCCGAGCAGATGTAATCTGCGGGTCATTTGACCGTGTAGGTTTGGTTTAACTGAGCCCTATAAGCCCGATCTCCCACGGAGGTCGGGCTTTTTTCGCAAACGCCGACGTATTGACGAATTTGGAACTGCTGGAAATACGAAACTATGCCGGTTTACTATGATGAATTGAGGAATTCCAACCACGCCGGCTTTTCTCTAAAAAGTGCAAAGCATCTACCTGCACTGATAATTGTTCTCGGGGGAAGCGGGCACTGCGGGGCGCGGCAACGGCGCGCGATTTCCGCGTCGCAGCGCTACCCTGATGCTGAATGCCGGGACGATGACCCACTGACCTGCTGACGCCTCTTCGGCCGTCCTCAAATCCGACCTGTCTCGCCCCGGCATCCGCGTCCCGGAGTCCTGCCATGACCTAATAGGAGCATGAGCGCGGACAATCGGATAAGGCAACTTGATTGTAGCGCTCCCGTCAGTGCAATGTCTGGGAGACCCGGGCGCGGAGCAGGCGGCAGACCGAGGGGAGCGAAAATGGAAGGCGAAACGGTCATCGCGGGCGTCGACACGCACAAGGACGTGCATGTCCTGTGCCTGCTCGACGGCCTCGGGAGGAAGATCTGGAGCGGGAGCTTCGGGGCCGACCCCGAGGGCTACGACAGGCTGGCGGAGGCGATAGGCGACCCGGGGAGCTGCATGGTCGTCGGCGTCGAGGGCACGGCATCGTACGGGGCCGGGCTGACGAGGAGGCTCGTGGAGCTCGGGTACAACGTCGTCGAGGTGCTCAGGCCCAAGAGGGACAAGGCGAGGCCCGGCGAGGGGAAGAGCGACCCGCTGGACGCCGAGCGCGCGGCGCGCAAGGCGGCGTCCGGGAGGGGCTGCTCCGTGCCGAAGTCGCAGGACGGCTGGGTCGAGGCGGTGCGCCAGCTCTACGTCGCGCGCAGGCTGGCCGTCGCGACGTCCACGTCCTGCGTGGCCTGCGCGAAGTCGATGCTCACGACGGCCCCGAGCGCCCTGAGGGAGCGGTTCAGGGGCCGCGAGCGGCCGAAGGACCTCATGCCGCTGCTCGCGCGCGGGAGGAAGGCGGGCGACGCGCTCGAGGAGAGCGTGCTGGCCTCGCTGCGGTCCGTCGCGGCGGTCTGGAAGGAGGCCCGCAGCCAGGTCGAGTCCCTCGACGAGCGCATCCGCGCGCTGCTGGAGGCGAACGCGCCCGCGCTGCTCGGCGTCGAGGGCTGCGGCACCACGACCGCCGCCGCCCTGGTCGTGGCCGCCGGCGACAACCCCGGCAGGCTGAAGGGCGAGGCGGCGTTCTCGATGCTGTGCGGCGTCTCCCCGATCCCCGCGTCGAGCGGGAAGACGGACCGGCACAGGCTCAACCGCGGCGGCAACCGGCAGGCGAACTGGGCGCTCTACGAGATCGCGATCAAGCGCATGGCGTACGACGAGAGGACGAGGAGGTACGTGGCGAGGCGGACCTCCGAGGGGAAGTCCCGGAGGGAGGCGGTCCGCTGCCTGAAGCGCTACATAGCGCGGGAGGTGTACCGCGTGCTCATGGACCCGAATCCCGACGGCGCCGCGCCGGAGGGCCCCGAGCTCGCGAAGATGCGCAAGGCGATGCGGGTGACTCAGAAGAAAGCCGCCGCGGAGCTCGGCCTGTCCGCAGCCACACTCGGGCACTTGGAACGGGGGAAACGGCGGTCGACGAAACTGGAGAGGAGGTATTACGAGCTCCTGTGCGAATTGAAGGGAGCGCTCCCGCAAACTGCCTCTTGACAACTTATAGGAGCGTCGGTTTTAGTTCAACAAGCTTCGGAGTGGTCGCGGTTGAGCGATTCATCGTAGTAAACCGCCATAGTTTTGGCGGAGGCGGTCAGATTTGTGGGCGGTAAATCAAAGAGTGTACCTTTTGACTAGTCGTTTAAGAAGGTTGATTTCCGATCTCAGCCGAACACATTAGGCGGACAGGCCGTTCCCGCAGCTAGCCGAACGCCCCCGAGGCCCCATCCGGGCCCCGGGGGCGCCGTTTTCCCAGTTGAAGGAACGGTGGAGATGTGTTTCGATGGGTCCGGTGGCCATGCTCCGCCCTCCGCCCGGCACCTCTTCCCAGACTCAGCCGGACGGTCGGTCAGTCTATTCCGTTTTGCCTTCAGGCTAGGCCAGCGGGGCATCGCCCCTCTCTGCGCGCGCCCTCTCGATGAGTCCCGGCGTCAGGTCGAGCTCGGCCAGAGGCACATCCTCCACGCCGTAGGCGTCAAGCAGCGCCGCCGCATCGTCCCCGAGCATCGCCCTGAAGGCGCGCGCGGGCGTCGAGAAGCCGAGCGCGCCGCGGGGCTCGGAGTTCACGTGCGACATGGCCAGCGCCATGTCGGCCGGGGATAGCCGGTCGAACCTGAGCCCGGCGCCCTTGGGCAGCAGCTTCCTGATCTCGACGTGGTTGCGCTCGCAGGCGCCCTTCTGGTCGCTGCGGCGCGGGTCGCAGTAGAACAGCCTCGTCTCGCCGGGCCCCTCGCCGAGGAGCGCCGCGATCGCGCCCTCGTCGGAGAACTCGGCGCCGTTGTCGGTGAGCACGGCGCGGAAGACCCTGCCCATGCCGTCGGCGCCGAGGACCTCCCTGATATCGCCCAGGGCGTCCGCGACGCACCCGGCGGTCTTCTCCTCCAGCGGCAGCGCGAGCTGGAGCCTGCTGGGGCGGTGCAGCAGCGTGAGCAGGCAGGCGGAGTCCTCCCGCGCGCCCTCGACCGTGTCCATCTCCCAGGCCGCGGCGCACGCGTCCTCCCCGAGGGCGAGGAACGCGGCGTATGACCTGCGGGCGGAGTGGCGCGTGGCCGCCCGCCCGGCGGCGCGCTTCCTCGGCCTGTAGCCGACCTTGCGCCTGAGCTCCATGTTCGTCATGCCGTCGTAGCCCGCCGCGACCCAGCGGTAGATGGTCGAGGGAGACAGGTCCACCGGCCCGCCGTTGCGCGCCGCCATCTGCTCGGGCGACAGCCCCCGGCGCAGGCAGTCCCTTATCGCCTCCAGCCTGGCCGCCGCGGCCGGCTCGTCGGCGTCTATCCCGCGCCTGGACGAGACGAGGACCGAGTCGGCGCACAGCTGCGCGGCCCGGGCCTCGTAGAAGACGTGCGGGCGGCGCTTGCAGCCCATCGCGCGGTAGCGGCCGCACCCGTTGCAGCAGCGCGGCCACGCCGCCAGGCGCGGGCAGGCCGACGACAGGTCGGTGCCGGCGCCCACGCGCTCGCCGCGCCTGGGCTTCGGCGCCGTCACGAACCTGTGCGACGCCACCTCGGCGCTCACCGTCGAGGGCGACCTGCCCAGCTCCCTCGCGATCTCCCTGCACGAGGCCCCGCGCTCCAGCATCCTCTGGACCGTGTCCCGCTCGTGCCTCGTGAGCCTTCCGTAGGCCCTCGGGGCCGCTTTCGCGGAACCCTTCTTCCTCTTTCCGGACATGCCGTCCTCCGATCTTCCGGGGCCGGCCGGTCCGGCCCTCAGGGTATCGGGTTCCCACATTCATCCGTACATGTACGGATGAATGTGGGAGGTGTTCGGATGAAGTCGATAATCAAGGAGTCGTTTAAGAACGTCCCCAATGACCAATGACTAAGTTGCAGGTGGCGGCGGTTGTGTTACACTAAAGCTGCGTAGTTGACGCAATCATCTCGATACAGATCAATGATGTCCGTCGTTTCGAACGGAACTAGACTGTTTAGCCGCCCTGAAGGTTTATGCAGGGAGCATGTGATCACAGGGCTTGAAAAGAAAGTTGAGCAAACACTGTGTCTGATCAACAGCAAGAAAACGAAATAACGACGACGCAGGCCGCTCCCGCTGCACCGGTTGCGTCGGACCAGGTCGCGGCGCCCGCGCAAGCCTCGGCTCCTGAGACGCCTAAGGCTGCTTCGACGCCTGCGCCTGCAACTGGTGAGGAGGCTGCTCCGGCAAAGCCCAAGCTCACGCGCCGCACGGCCAAGCCTGCCGCTGACGGCGAGGAGGTCACCAAGCCCAAGCGCCGTACCACGCGCACGACGCGCGCCAAGCGCACCGTTGCAGCTGACTCCTCGGCGCCGATTTCCGATGAGGTCGCGCAGGCACGTGCGTTGGCGCAGATTAGCGAGGCTCAGGTGGTGCGCGCCCGCCGTCGTGCTGCCGAGCGCGAGGCCGCGGCTCTGACCGAGCTTGCAGCTCCGTCTGTGCCCGAGACGCCTGACGCCACCGAGACCCCTGCCGCCGACCTGCCGACCGAGAAGCCGGCACCGCGCACACGCCGCCGCACGGCTGCTAAGGCCGAGCAGGTTGCGGAACAGGTAGCCCCCGAGCTCACTGAGGCTTCGGTCCGTTCCGCGGCAGGGGAGCGCACATCGCCTGTTGAGCCCGCTGCGCCTGTCGAGGCCAACGAAGTTCCCGTTGTCGATCCGGCTTTGCGCCCGCACCGTCGCGGTCGCAAGCCCAAGGCCTTTGTCGAGGCCGAGAAGGCCGCAGCCGCAGCCGCCGCCGCTCGGGATGCTGCGGCGACCGCCAAGTCCTCAACTGCTGCCGATGCACCCGTCCAGGATGCTACGACTTCCGAGGCCGTTTCTGCCGATGTCGATTCCGCCGACGTCCGTCCCGGTCGCAGCCGTCGCACTGCTGCTAAGCGCACGTCCAAGGCTAAGGCTGCCAAGAAGGGTGCGTCCGAGGATTCCGCCGAGACGACCACCGATGCATCGACTGATGTCGCCGAGCCCCAGGACATCGAACAGCCTGCGCCCGAGAAGCCCAAGCGCGGTCGTAAGGAGTCCGCTAAGGTCAAGGCGTCCGAGCAACAGGCTGATGTCGAAGCACAGGTCGATTCCGGCGCCGAGGCCAATGACGCCGCTGCGGCCAATGTTGATACCGCTGCAACCGATGGTGCCGCCCCCGTCGAGGCCGAAGAGGCCGCTCGACCCAACCGCCGCCAGCACAAGCGCAACGACGAGCGCAATGACCGCAACGAGCGCAAAGACGAGCGCAACAATGACCGCCGCAATCGCCAGCGCGATCGCAAACAGCGCAACAAGGAGCGTAATGCCGCCCCCACCGAGCCCACGCTTTCGCGCGAGGAACTCGCGGCCATGAAGGTCGCCGAGCTGCGCGAAAAGGCCAAGGAGTTCGAGATCGAGACGACCGGCAAGAAGAAGGCCGAGCTCGTCGAGGAAATCTACACCACCGCCGCGAAGGCCGAGGGCTTCCGCGATATCAAGGGCATCCTGCAGATTCGCCCGGACAGCTCCGGCATCATCCACGCCCATGGCTACATGAAGTCCAACGACGACGCCTTCGTGCCCGCTTACCTCATCCGCTCCGCGCGCCTGCGCACGGGCGACGTCATCGAGGGCTCGCTGCGTCCTTCGCGCGGCGGCGACAAGCGCGCCGGCCTCGCCAAAATCACGACCATCAACGGTCTTGACCCCGAGCAGATTCGCAACCGTCCCAAGTTCGGCGACCTCACCCCGGTCTATCCCAACGAGCCGCTGCGCATGGAGCACGGCAAGGACTCTATTACCGGTCGCGCCATCGACATCGTGTCACCGATCGGCAAGGGTCAGCGTGGCCTGATCGTGTCCCCACCCAAGGCCGGCAAGACCACGATCCTCAAGAAGATCTGCCAGTCTATCTCGATTAACAACCCCGAGGTGCACCTCATCTGCCTGCTCGTCGACGAGCGCCCCGAAGAGGTCACCGATATGCAGCGTTCCATCAAGGGTGAGGTTGTAGCGTCGACCTTCGATATGCCTGCCGACAACCACACCCGCGTGGCAGAGCTCGTCATCGAGCGCGCCAAGCGCATCGTAGAGCTGGGTGGCGATGTTGTGGTGGTGCTCGACTCCATCACGCGCCTCGCCCGCGCCTACAACTTGGCGGCGCCCGCCTCGGGCCGCATCCTTTCGGGCGGCGTCGATTCGGCGGCACTGTATCCGCCCAAGCGCTTCCTGGGTGCAGCCCGCAATATCGAGAACGGTGGCTCGCTCACCATCCTGGCCTCTGCCCTCATCGACACCGGTTCCAAGATGGACGAGGTCATTTTTGAGGAGTTCAAGGGCACCGGCAACATGGAGCTTAAGCTCGACCGCGACCTGGCCGACCGCCGCATCTTCCCGGCTATCGACCCCGTTGCCTCCGGTACACGTAACGAGGACCTGTTGGTCGACGAGCAGATGCGCCCGTTTGTCTTTGGTCTGCGTCGCATTCTTGCCGGCATGAACAACACCGAGCGCGCAGCCGCATCGTTTATCAAGGGTCTTAAGGGCACCAACACCAACCAGGAGTTCCTGGTGCGTTCGGCCAAAAAACACAGCGACTACGAGCAGACGTTCTAGGTTGTCATCCACGCGCAGCGATAGTTATCAATGCGATAAAGGGTCGGGGCTTTGAGCCTCGGCCCTTTTCCATAGCGCCGCTCCGCGCTTATTTTTGACCGTAAGACCGACGAGCAGCAGGTTTCCCGTTTCAATCCGACATCGTCGCTTGCAATCGGCAGGGCGGTTTCGCATAATAGCTTTTAAGCTTCGCGACGGAAAACGCAGATGAAACGAACCATATACCGTTGCTTTGGGGCATAGCCCCGCTTCATCTTCTCTCGCGCAGCCAACTGAATGATGCGATTTGGGTGCTGGAAGATGGGGAGAGCTCATGGCTTCTTCTGATGCAACACAACGAGCAGTCCTTGCCGGACTTTCGTGCGGGATCGGCCTTGCCGCTCCCGTGGTTATGTATGCCGCGACGCTGCCGTTTTCGTCGGTGAACGAGACGGTCGTGGCGGGTGCGGTTCCCTTCGCCGTGGGCGCGGTGGCGGGCGTGGGCATCTATGCCGCCTCGCTGGGTATCTCCGAGTATCGTGCGCAGCGTGAAGAGCGTCTGTTCCAGCCCGATGCCATGGGCGGTGCCGCCAATCTCAATCAGCATCAAAGCGAGTTCAAGACCGCCTCGATTCCAGCTCAGCAGCAGGATGCGACTCCTTACGCTGCGACTTCTGCTTCTCAGGCTCAGGCGGAGCAGTCTACCTCGGCATTCCTTTCCGGCCTGACTGGTGCGTTCCAGCGCCGTCATGTCGATGATGGTGTCCCTACCATCGCTCGAGCCGCAGATGCTATGGACGAGGCCGAGGCTTGGTCCATGATCGACAGTATGCTCGACGACGATTCGCCGGTTAGCTGCGACCCTGCACGCTCGCGCGACGTCTATCAAGTCGCCATCGACGAGCTCACCAACGGCGGGCAGACCGGCTCCTTCAATCGCGACGACATCGCCGCCGCGGCGCGTGCCGTGTCGGGCTCCCAGGCCGCCCCTGCGGGCAGCACGGCGGCTTTCGTGGCACTCGTTGCCAACGCGGCAGCCAATAACGCCTACAGCGCTACCTCGGCGGACGCGAACGCTTCTGCCGATAATTCGTGCGTTGATGAAGACATGACCGCGGACGAGGAGGCCGTTGCCGCCCGCCGTGCCGCCGAAAGCTCGCTTTGGGGCGCTCCTGCCCAGCAGCAGGCGGCTGAGGCTGCGCCGTACAACGCAAACCTCGCCAGCATGCCTATCATTTCCGGTGCCGCGGACATCGATCTCGATGACCTCGATGAGCCTGCAGCCATCACCGCATCGATTGATGCCCAAGATCGCATCGACACCGGCGACCTTCCGGATGCCTCGCTCGAGGTTGATGTCCCCATGGCCGATTACTCGGGCCACGAGGACATGTGGGCCGCCGCCACCGCGATTCTGGATGAGATTGACGAGCCCGCTCCTGTTGCAGCCCCCGCTCCCGTCGCTGCCCCTCAGCCTGCTGCCCCCGCCTATGTCGGCCGTCACAGCGCTGTGTTCCCCGAGGATACCGCCCGTATCTCGCGCGAGGGCATCGAGCGGGCCGAGGCTATTGCCGCCGGCATTATGGAAAATCGTCGTCACGAGCGCGTCAATCAGATCCTCGAGGAAGAGATCGAGCGCCTGCAGTCCTCTACCGCCAAGCGTACGGGCCGTGCCTATCTGAGCGTTATCGAGGGCGGTACCGCCAGCTTCGCGCCGCTCCGCGCGGAGGCATAACTTCTGCATGGTTAAGATCAATCGAAAATGGGCGGTCGTGACCTGCCTGATGGCGCTCTTGATCTGGGGCAATTCGCTGGTTCCCGGCTCGGGGTCGGGCTCGCTGAGCCTAACGGTCATGGAAGCTATCCGCGGTTTCCTGCACGGCGTGGGACTTCCATATGCATGGGTGACCAACTTTGTTGTTCGCAAGTGCGCGCATTTTACCGAGTATATGGTGCTCGGCATCCTGGCAACGCATGCCTTTGATTATGAGGGGCGGCGCACCTTTGACGTGCTGCTGCCCACGGCGGTGTTCCTGCTGCTGATTCCTTCGATCGACGAGACGATTCAGCTCTTTGTGCCGGGACGCGCCGGCATGATCACCGATGTGATGATCGACTGCTGCGGAGCGGCAACGGGCGTTGTGCTCCGATATCTCTTACGGTCGCTGATGTGCGCCAAAAAAGCCGCCTAGGACGTATTGTTTGGTCCTAGGCGGCCTTTTATATTTGAGGGCTTATATGAGGCGTGGTGGCGTCGTTCCGTAGGTCGGATTTGCCGGGCGCGCCACGCCCTGTAGGTGCGTCTGCTACTGAAGCGCCTGAGCGCCCAGGGCCAAGCAGCCCATAATGCCCTGTTTGCCCTCGAGGCTGTTGTTGACGATATAGCTATCGATGTCGGCCATCTCGGGCGTGACGATGTAGCCGTTGAGCATCTCGGCGCACTTCTTGCGCGCGAGCGACACGATGGGGGTGTGGTCGGCTACGCCGCCACCGATGACGATCTTCTGCGGTGCGTAGCACAGGATGTAGGTCATGAGCGCCTGTGCCAGATAGCCGGCGAGCAGGTCCATGGCCTCCGGGTCATCGGCCATGTCTCCGGCGCTCTTGCCATCCCAGCGCTTTTTAACGCCGGGGCCGGCGATGAGGCCCTCGAGGCAGTTGTCGTGGAAGGGACAGGCGCTGTGCTCGCCAATGGTGTCGCGCGGGTCGCGCGTGACCAGGATGTGGCCAGCCTCGGGATGCATCATGCCGTGCACGAGCTTACCGCCCGAGAGCACGCCGGCGCCCACGCCGGTACCGATGGTCAGGTAGACCACGTCGGTGAGGCCCTTGGCGCAACCAAACGTGACCTCGCCCAAGCAGGCGACGTTGACGTCGGTATCGTAGCCGCAGGGGATATTGAGCTCGTTTTGGATAGTGCCCAGCAGGTCAAAGTAGCGCCATGCCGTTTTGGGCGTCTCCAGGATCTTGCCGTATTGGGGTGAAGCGGGGTTGACTGCGGTGGGGCCAAATGCGCCGATGCCCAGCGCGGCGATGCCCTTGTCGGCAAACCATGCGTTGACGGCCTCAACGGTCTCCTGCGGGGTCGTGGTCGCAATCTGCTCGCGTTCCAGGACCGTGCCGTCTGCATAGCCCGTGGCGCAGACCATCTTGGTGCCGCCGGCCTCGAGCGCTCCGATAAGCTGCTGCTCTGCCATAGTATTCCTCTCTGGACGAGTTGCTCCGTGACTAAAGTATAGCGCTCTAAAAGACGATATGAGAAAGCCATTTGGGTCGCCTCCCCCGCGGCGCAGCTTCTTTCCGCGGGCTCGGGATGCCACAATGGGCTTTGAGTATCGGCCCGTGCGGTAGCCCTTACCGCACCTGCGGGGAGGAGGCTTCCCATGCCCCATGTTACCTCCATCGGCCTGGACGTCCACGCGCGATCGGTCGCCGCCGCGGCGTTCAACCCCTTCACCGGCGAGGTGGTGCACCGTGACTTCGGGACGGACGCCGCCGAGATCGCGGAGTGGGCCCTCGGGTTCGAGGAGCCCAGGGCCTGCTACGAGAGCGGCCCCACCGGCTTCCACATGGCGCGCGAGCTGCGCGCGCTCGGCCTCGACTGCGCCGTGGCCGCCGTCTCCAAGATGCAGAGGCCGGCGGCGGACGCGCGCCGCAAGAACGACCGGCGCGACGCCGAGTTCATCGCCCGCATGCTCGCCACCCACAACATCGTGGAGGTCCCGCTGCCCGATGCGGCCGTCGAGGCCGCCCGGGACCTCGACCGCGCTCTCGACGACGCCACGGCGGAGTACCGCCGCGCCAGGCAGCGCCTCAACATGTTCCTGATCAGGCTGGGCCACGTCTGGGACGAGCGCAACGCCGACGGGACGAGGAAGGGATCCTGGACGCGCGCCCACTGGAGGTGGATATCCGGGATCAGGCTCGAGGGGCCCCAGCGCGACGTGCTCGAGTACTACGTCACGGCCGCGAGGTGCGCGGAGTCGGACCGCCGGCAGCTCGAGAAGAAGGTGCTCGCCCTCGCCCGGACCGACCGGTGGCGCCCGGCCGTCGAGGCGCTCTCCTGCATCAAGGGAATCGACACCCTGACGGCCTTCAGGCTCGCAGCCGAGGCGGGCTCCTTCACGAGGTTCCGGACGGCCCCGGCCTTCGCGAGCTGGTGCGGGCTGGTCCCGTCGGAGCGCTCGAGCGGCGAGACCGAGCGGCGCGGCGGGATAACCAAGACGGGCAACCGGCTCGCCAGGACGGCACTGGTGGAGTCGGCGTGGCACTACCTGACGTGCACGCCCCGCCCGAAGGCCCCGGCGCCCGGCGCGGACGTCCCCGCGGCGATCCGGGCGCGCGCCGACGACTGCACTGCCAGGCTCTGCCGCCGCCGCGAGGCGCTGGCGGCGGCGGGCAAGAGCTCGTGCAAGGCAAACGCCGCCGTCGCGCGCGAGCTCGCCTGCTGGGTCTGGGAGATCGGGTGCAGGTCCGAGGGGACCGTCCTCTAGCAGCCGGCGACAACCGACTCCCGCCGGGAGGGCCCGCGCCTCGACGCATCGCCGGCGCGAGTTCACGACCTTTTTGATGGGCAGCCCCGGGGCCGCGCCCGACAAAAGACTGGATTCGTACGATAGTGCCGGACGGAGAATCGAAATGCGGTGGGGTGCGCGGACATACCGGGCTGACCGCCGGAAGCGCACCCGCAAGAGCCCGCGGATATTAGCTTGCCAGGCAAGCGTCGACTAAGCCATGCAGCGTGCGCGGGCCCTCCCGACGGGAAACGAAAAAGCCCGGTTTAAAACCGGGCTCGAACAAACACGCCTATTGACAATGGCTTTCTCATATTAAATAAATGAGGTCGCTATAAAAAGAAACCTCATGCCCCAACGGGTTCACGAGGTTTCTTTAGTGCCTTTAGTTACTGACCGTCCTTACCCGCGCGGGTTGATTTTATCACGTAGCGACTTGAGGTTCTCAAGCGCAGCGTTGAGCGTCTCGTCTCGCTTGGCAAAGTGGAAACGAATCAGATGGTTGACGGGCTCGCGGAAGAAGCTCGATCCGGGAACAGCGCCCACGCCCACCTTGGAGGCCAGGTCCTCGCAGAAGTCGAGGTCGCTGTCATAGCCAAACTCCGAGATATCCATCATCACGTAGTAGGCGCCCTGCGGCACGTTGTGCTCAAGACCGATGCTATCGAGCCCCTGACAGAATAGGTCGCGCTTGGCGGTGTAGAGGTCGAGGACCTCCTGGTAATAGCTGTCGTCGAATTTGAGGGCGGTGACGACAGCTTCCTGCAGGGGAGCGGCAGCACCCACGGTGAGGAAGTCGTGGACCTTTTTAATGCGCTCGGTGATCTGGGCCGGGGCGATGGTGTAGCCCAGACGCCAGCCGGTGATGGAGTACGTCTTAGACAGCGAACTGCAGCTGATGGTTCGATCGAACATGCCGGGCAGCGTGGCCATATAGACGTGCTCGTGGGGCGCGTAGACGATGTGCTCGTATACCTCGTCGGTAATGCAGTAGGCGTCGTACTTTTTGCAGAGGTCGGCGATTAAGGTGAGCTCCTCGCGCGTAAAGACCTTGCCGCAGGGGTTGGAAGGGTTGCACAGGACGATGGCCTTGGGATCGTTGTCGCGGAAGGCCGCCTCGAGTGTCTCGCGGTCAAAGTCGAACGCAGGTGGGTTAAGCGGCACGTAGATGGGCTCGGCACCCGAGAGGATCGTGTCGGCGCCGTAGTTCTCGTAGAATGGCGAGAAGATGACGACCTTGTCGCCGGGGTTTGTGACCGTCATCATGGCGGCCATCATGGCCTCGGTGGAGCCGCAGGTGACCACGATGTTCTCGTTGGGGTTGATCGGCATGCCCATAAAGTGCTCCTGCTTGGCGGCAAGCGCCTCACGCATGGCCTGGGAGCCCCAGGTGATGGAGTACTGGTGATAGAGCGGCTTGGGGTCGCTGGCGATGGCGCTCAGGCTGTTGAGCAGCTGCGCCGGGGGATCGAAGTCGGGGAAGCCCTGCGACAGGTTGACGGCGCCATACTTATTGGAGATGCGCGTCATGCGGCGGATGACCGAATCGGTAAACGTTGCCGTACGGTTGGAGAGTTCTTTCATGCTTGTCCTTTCGAGCATTTGCAGTGGGGCAAGTTTACTCCTATGAAACCGGTGGGAATTGCTCGAAATGGTCTCGAAAAACTCTTTTCAAAATTCTTGAAAATTGGGGCTTGCATCGCGTGGCGTTCCTTGCAATAATAGTCGAGCGCGAAGCGCACAGGACACGGTGGGTGTAGCTCAGTTGGCTAGAGCGACGGGTTGTGGTCCCGTAGGTCGAGGGTTCGAGTCCCTTTACCCACCCCAGTTCTTGCTTCGTGTTGATATCGGGTCGTTAGCTCAGTTGGTAGAGCAGGGGACTCTTAATCCCAAGGTCCAGGGTTCGACCCCCTGACGGCCCACCACACGATATCTCCTCTAAAGTCCGCCACAACGGACTTTAGCTTTGGGTCGTTAGCTCAGTTGGTAGAGCAGGGGACTCTTAATCCCAAGGTCCAGGGTTCGACCCCCTGACGGCCCACCCAAAGTATGTTAAAGCGACTGCCTTAGGCTGGTCGCTTTTTTGTTGACCTCGCATGGGGTCGAACCCGTCGGGGCGCGAAGCTGAGGAAATGCGTAAGCATTTACCAGCGCAGCGCGCAAGGCGCAAAGCGCCGAAGCGGCCGCCTGCAAAGCAGGCTGACCCCCTGACGGCCCACCAAAGATTGTTAAGACGGTCAACTTCGGTTGGCCGTCTTTTTTATTAACCTCGCATGGGGCCGAACCCGTAAGGGCACAGACGCTTTACAAGTCGAGCCTGCCCTGGGGGTCGGTGAATCCGTCTGTACCCTCCTTGAGCTTTTTCTCGTCTGCTTTCACGCGACGTTCGAGCTTCTTTGTATCTTCGGCAGGCGGTAGGTTCTCGGGTACAATTCCGCGGTCGATGAGGCTGCCACGCACGCTTGTGTTGTTCTCGACGTGCTCTTGCTTGATCTGGTCCAGACCGTACAGGTCGTGTTCCTCGGCGTTGAAGGCCGTCATCGAGTTCGTAAGGTCCTTTGCTTTGATGAGAACATCGGCTAGCCTGTCCGCCAATGCCGAGCTCTTGGATACGCCGAGCTGTTGTTTCATTTCCGCCGTGCTTCTGCCGCCGAATAACGCTTCATCGCCCTTCGACTTGATGATCGCGAATCCTTTGGAGTCCACGCCGCGTTTGAACGCAATACCCGAGAGCTGTTTCTCTGAATCAGATAGCGAGTGGCGCGCCTGCAAGCGCTGAATCTCTGCGAAGCGCTGCTCTATGAGCTCTTGGCGGCGCGTCTGCACGGCGAAGTACGCCTGTGCGAGCGCGATTTCTTGCTTGTTTGAATCTCCGTTCTGGGCGATTAAATAGCATGCATAGCGCGTAAGTTTGTAGTCTTTAACCGCGCGAGCGGCGACACCGGCAGTTACCATTTTCGTGGTGTCACGAAAATGGGAATCAACTGGAGTTTTGTTTGTTTCGCACGAGACTTTTGCCCTCTTAACAACTTCGGCAAAGTTCTCCCATCGAGTGTACCCCATGGGTTCCATTAAATCGCGTGCGAGCCAATACTCAACGCCGTCTTCTACATTGGCGTAGCTATCAAGTTCGACACGCCACTTCTCGATATCTCTACTGTCCATATCTCCTCCTCGCTGGCCTATTGTCTATGCGGGCTTTGCCCGCTCCGTATTCAGAATAAGGATACGCTGCCGTACGGACACGAATGGGCCCCGTACCACTTCGAGCTCACGGGGCCCATAGATATCGATTAGTTGTGTTCTGCTTTAGATGGGTGTTCGAATTAGTCTGCTCGATAGTGCGATCCGAGACTTTCGGTTCGCTTACGCATGGCTTTGATCATTTCCTGTGCTAGTTGAATCTGCGATTGCAGGCGGGCGAGGGCTGCGACTTCGCTGTCCTGGGCTTTCTGTGTGCTCAAGGTCGTTGCCTCCGTCTTCAAGCCCTCAAGCTCGTGTAGTGCCTCGGATAGGCCTGTTTCGGTCCTGTTGATCATGCAATAGGTGCTCATCGTGTGCCTTAGGCTGTGTGTCAGGCGTTCGGCATCTGTTGCGGCTATGCCGTACTGGGGGAGGGCGATATCCGCCTTCAGGGCTGTCTCGGGCTCTTTCTGTGCTGCTTGGGCTGCCGATGCGCCCGCGATGCGCCCGAACACGATGCCGTTGGCGCTTGACAAGCCACCAATGCGGTCGGCGCCGTGCATGCCGCCTGTCGCCTCACCGCAAGCGTAGAGGCCCTCAACGCCCGTTTGCGCGGTCTTATCGATCTTGATGCCGCCGTTAGCGGCGTGGGCATACATCGCAACGCGCATCTCGTCAGTCGGGGCGATGCCGTGCTCGTCTTGCAGCCAGGTGGCAAAGGTCTGCACAAACTCTGGGACATCCTCGCGGGGAAAGTCGTAGTGGAGTGCCAGGCCTTCGACACCTGCCTGATCGATGACGAGATCGATAGCGCGGGAGGCCAAGCGTGACGTGAAGGGACCATATCCAGAGCGCTGCTCGAGCAGGTCGTCCAGCTTGTCGTCGGCAATATCTACCGGCTGGTCTACATGTACGTAGCGCCAGGTTTTCTCGTTGAAGACCAGGTTGCGCTTGGGCTCGATGAAGCCGGGCATCATCTGCATGAACTCTATATTAGTAAGTGTTGCGCCGTGCGCCAGCGCGATGGCCTGCGAGGAGCTGAGCACATCAGCCGACGTAAGGCTGCGCTCGAACAGGCCGCCTGTGCCACCGGTTGCGATGATCGTGGCCTTGGCAGCAAAGGGCACGATTCGATTTTCGGTGAGGTCGTAGAGCATGGTTCCGGTTATTCTGCCGTTCGTGTCCTCAACAAGGTCGATAAGCTCATGGCGGGGGAGCAGGCGAATGCCGAGCGACTCGATCCGGGTCGTCAGAGCGTCCTCAAGGGGCTTGCGGGTGAGGCCGCGCCACATGCGCGTCTTGTGGTCAAAGCAGGGGATAAACTGCTTTTGCTGAGCGCTCTCAGCGCTTTGCGGACGCTGGAGCTCAACGCCCAGGTCTTGCTCGAGCCATTCAATTGCCTGGGGAATGCCGTGGACAAACGTCTGGACAAGCTCGGGGTCGGCGACGCCGCCACCAACGGTCTGGATGGTGTCGATGAGGTCTTGTTCGTCGTCTTCGTTAACGGGTCCGATAAGCCCCAAGCCCCAGGTTCCGGGGAAGAAACTCGATCCACTCATAGTCTTGCCGGCGCTTGCCACAGCGACGGTTGCACCCGTGCGCGCCGCTTCGATGGCGGCGCAAAGGCCCGCAATGCCAGATCCAATTACCAGTACATCAGTCGATTCCATCGGATTCCTTTCTCGTCCGGCGCATTGTCGCACGGGTGATCGGTAATGGGGCCGCAAAGACTCGGCAAATCGGTAAAGGGCACATATGACAGGTGGGCGTCATGGACGCTCTGACGTTTCATCTCGTCACATCTCGTATTTCGCCCCAACTGATATATCGGCATTCGCTACCCTGCGATAGCGCAAACAAAAAGAGCCGCTACCTCGAAAGGTAGCGGCTCTAAAGCTCAACTATATGAGCATCGCGCGGGCGCGATTAGGCCTTGAGGGCCTCCTCGACGGCGACAGCGCAGGCGACGGTGGCACCGACCATGGGGTTGTTGCCCATGCCGATGAGACCCATCATGTCGACGTGCGCAGGCACGGAGGAAGAGCCGGCGAACTGGGCGTCGGAGTGCATACGGCCCATGGTGTCGGTCATGCCGTAAGAGGCAGGGCCGGCGCCCATGTTGTCCGGGTGCAGGGTACGGCCAGTGCCGCCACCAGAAGCGACGGAGAAGTACTTCTTGCCAGCCTCGAGGCGCTCCTTCTTGTAGGTGCCAGCGACGGGGTGCTGGAAGCGCGTGGGGTTGGTGGAGTTGCCGGTGATCGAGATGTCGACGTTCTCGTGCCACATGATGGCAACGCCCTCGCGGACGTCGTCGGAGCCGTAGCAGTTAACGGCAGCGCGGGGACCATCGGAGTAGGGGATGGTCTCGACGACCTTGAGCTCGCCCGTGTAGTAGTCGAACTGAGTCTTCACATAGGTGAAGCCGTTGATGCGGGCGATGATCTGGGCGGCGTCCTTGCCCAGACCGTTCAGGATAACGCGCAGCGGCTTCTTGCGAGCCTTGTTGGCGTTCAGAGCCAGGCCGATAGCACCCTCAGCGGCAGCGAAGGACTCGTGGCCGGCCAGGAAGGCGAAGCACTCGGTGTCGTCGGAGAGCAGCATAGCGCCCAGGTTGCCGTGGCCCAGACCGACCTTGCGGTCCTCGGCGACGGAGCCGGGAACGGTGAAGGCCTGGATGCCCTCGCCGATGATGGCGGCAGCCTCAGAAGCAGTCTTGGCGCCACGCTTGACAGCGAGAGCGCAGCCGAGGGTGTAGGCCCACTCGGCGTTCTGGAAGGCGATGGACTGGGTGTTGTTGACGATCTCACGCGGGTTGAAGCCCTTGTCGGTGCAGATCTGCAGAGCTTCCTCGAGGGAGGCGATGCCGTTGTCGGCGAGGCACTTGTTGATCTTGTCAGCGCGGCGCTCGTAACCTTCGAACGTAACAGTCATAGTTATTTCCCTCCCTTTCTACTCGTGAACCGGGAACACGCTGGCGACGGAGTGAGTCTCCTCGTCGGTGCGCGGGTCGATGTACTTGGCAGCGTTCTCCCACTGACCATAGTGGCCCATAGCGCCAGCGATGGCCTCCTCGGGGGTCTTGCCGGCCTTGACGGCGTCGGTGAACTTGCCGAGGTTCAGGAACTCGAATGCGATGATCTCGTTCTTGTCGTTGAGAGCCATGCGGGTGACGTAGCCCTGAGCGAGCTCGAGGTAACGAGCGCCCTTGGCCTTGGTGCCGAACATGGTGCCGACCTGAGAGCGAAGGCCCTTGCCGAGGTCGTCGAGGGAGGCGCCCACGGGCAGGCCGCCCTCGGAGAACGCGGTCTGGCTGCGGCCGTAAACGATCTGCAGGAAGATTTCGCGCATAGCAACGTTGATGGCGTCGCAGACGAGGTCGGTGTTGAGGGCCTCGAGGATGGTCTTACCGGGAAGGATCTCGGAAGCCATGGCGGCAGAGTGGGTCATGCCCGAGCAGCCGATGGTCTCAACGAGGGCCTCCTCGATGATGCCGTCCTTGACGTTCAGCGTGAGCTTGCAGGCGCCCTGCTGAGGTGCGCACCAACCCACACCGTGCGTAAGACCGGAGATGTCGGAAATCTCCTTAGCCTGGACCCACTTGCCCTCCTCGGGGATGGGTGCGGGGCCGTGGTATGCACCCTTGGCAACGGGGCACATGTTCTCCACTTCCTGTGAGTACTGCATGCCTCTCCTCTCTATCGTGTTGGCGTCCCGTCTGGGGTTCGTGGCTGGCGATTGCCGGGCGACCCTTCGAAAGGGACATGACATGCAGCCCCTATAATACCGCGAAATGCACGGAATATTCGGCGAACGGCTCAGTTTTCGTAGCGAGAAGTCCGGAAGTTTTAATTGAAACGGTTTAACGCTATGTTCTGTGGTCGCGAACTTCCGTAGAGGGGGTCCGTCTTTGGCAAGCTTTTGGTCAGCTCTTGTAAGCGTTGCAGGGGTTGACCTGTTGCAACGGTGCCGTTCGCCGCCTGATTACTGCCTTTGGCCGCGCGAGTGTATTGTTTTGCGTGAATGTTTTGATGGCACGCTTCAATCGTGCTGTATTGGATGGCAAGCAGATCCCGGTGAAGGGAGCGCCATGCAGCGCGTTTGGAGAACGGTTACCGGCTTTTACCATGTCTGTGCCCGCGGTACGGGCAAGCGGCTCATCTTTGAGGGCGATGACGACCGGTGGGAGTTTTTGGAGCTGATGCGCGAGTGCTGTCGCGAGGAGGGCGTGACGGTTATCGCCTGGTGCCTTATGGGCAATCACGTGCATTTGGTGCTTGCAGATTACGAGGACAGGATGAGCGCGGCAATGCACCGGCTGCTTTTGACGTACGCGCGGCGGTTCAATAAGCGCACGGGGCGCACAGGCCATCTGTTCCAAAACCGTTTTGACCGGCGCTCGCTCGATACCGACTGGCAGGTGATGGAGGCTATTCGCTCTGTACACGCCGATCCGCAGGAGGTGGGCGTTAGCCTAATCGAGCGTTATCCCTGGAGCAGCTTTCCGGAACATCTACGCGCTTACGACGGTGATGTGGCCGATGCCGCGAGGGGACTTTCTGATCCTTCTTGTGTGCTTGAGCTTTTTGGCTCTGCCGAGGGCTTTATTGCCTATTCGCTTTCGACGCCCGACGGCAGTGAGCCAGCGCTGTGCGATATGAAAGAGACGGAGTGGGAACGCCACGCCTTTGCCGACAAGATGGCGAAGAGCCTCGGGGTTCCGCTCAACGAACTCAAGACCGTTGCGCCCTCGCGGCGAGACAGAATCATTTTCGCTCTGCACGATGGCGGCTACACGGTGCGCGAGGTCGAACGGTATACGGGAATCAGCAAGAGTACCGTATCCCGTATCGTGCGCGCTTATGCGCGGGTGAAGGCACAGGCTGAGCTCTCGGAATAGAAAATGGCCGAACCACTCTTGTCAAGCGATTCGGCCAACAAAAATCTTAAGATTTGGGACAAGTTCTACTGATTATTTTGTCCCGTGAGCATGCCGTCGAGGGTGCGCCAGGCGAGCTCGGCGCATTTGACGCGGGCGGGCATGTGCGAGATGTCCTGGAGCTGGGCGGCTTCGTCCAGGTCTTCCAGGTCCTCCTCGGAGAGCTGCTCGCCGCGGATCATGGCAAGGAAGAGCTCTGCTAGGCGGCGAGCTTCCTCGACGGTCTCGCCGGTGATGAGGTCGGCCATGATGTCGGCGCTGGCCTGACTGATGGCGCAGCCGTGGCCGGTAAAGGAGGCCTCCTCGATCACGCCGTTCTCGACGCGCAGCTGCAAGGTGAGCTCGTCGCCGCAGCTGGGGTTGATGCCGTCGTGCTCGTGCGTGGGAGCATCCATCTCATACTTATAGTCGGGGTGCGAGTTGTGCTCCATAAATGTGGTGGAGGTGTACAGATTACCCATTGAACGTGCTCCAAACGTGATGCAGGCCGGCGATGAACTTGTCGATGTCGGCCTTGTCGTTGTAGAAGGCCACGCTGGCGCGGCAGCAGGCAAGGTTCTCGACGCCCAGCCAGGTGAGCAGCGGCTGCGCGCAGTGGTGGCCGGCGCGTATGCAGACGCCGTCCATGTCCATGATGCTCGCGACGTCGTGCGGGTGGATGCCCTTGACGTTAAAGCTCACAACGCCGTGGTGGTTGTCCCAATAGATGGAGCCGATGATCTGGACAAAGTCGAGCTGCATGAGCTCGCCCATCAGATAGTGGACGAGTGCCTGCTCGCGGGCCTGGATGTTCTCGTAACCCACGGTGTTGACCAGGTAGTCGAGTGCCGCACCCGTGGCGAAGATGCCGGCGGCGTCCTGCGTGCCGGCCTCGAATTTCTCGGGAACGGGCGCCCAGACGGCGTCCTGCTCGGTGACCGAATCGATCATTTCGCCGCCGGTGAGCATGGGCGGCATGGCGTTGAGCAGGTCCATCTTGCCCCACAGCACGCCGATGCCCATGGGGCCCATGGCCTTGTGTGCGCTAAAGGCAAAGAAGTCGGCTCCCAGGTCGGCCACATCGACCGGCATGTGCGGCAGCGACTGCGCGCCGTCGACGACCAGATAGCCGCCGTACTTGTGGACGAGCTTGCCGAGGTTCTTGACCGGGTTCTCGACGCCCAGCACGTTGGAGACCTGTCCCACGGCTAGGATCTTGGTCTTGGGACCCACCTTGGCAAGAACCTCCTCGGTGGTAAGCTGGCCGGTCTTGGTGGGGTAGAGGTAGACGAGCTTGGCGCCGGTCTCGCGGCAGACCTGCTGCCACGGAATCAGGTTGGAGTGGTGCTCCATGATAGTGATGACGACCTCGTCGCCCGGTTCGAGCACTGTGGGCGCAAAGCTCTTGGCGACCAGGTTGAGCGACTCGCTCGTGTTGCGGGTGAAGACGACTTCGTTGGCCTGGGGGGCGCCGATGACATCGGCGATCTGCTGGCGCACCTTCGCGATGGCCTCGGTGGCCTCGACGGACAGCGAGTACAGGCCGCGCAGGGGGTTGGCGTTCATGCGCTGGTAGAAATCGCGCTCGGCGTCGAGCACGCAGGCGGGACGCTGCGCGGTGGCGGCACTATCGAGGAAGGCGATCTCGGGATGCTGCTGGAACAGCGGGAACTGTGCCTTGTAGGGGTTGGTCTCGATGTCTACGGTAGGCCAGCCGCGCGAGGCCTCGTCGCTGGCGTCGAGCTCCATGGGCTCGGGGGCGGTACAGGTATCGCATTTAACGTGCTCGGTGTCGATCATGCGAGCTCCTCTTCAAAGTTGTCGATCAGGTTGTTTCCCAAGCGGACGACGGCGGCGCGGGTACGCTCGTCGGTGGCGGAAAGCGCGGCGTCTTCCAGCTTGGCGCGGATGAACAGGTCCTCGGCGGCGTTTTGGTCAAGGCCGCGGCAGGCGAGGTAGAACAGCTGCTCGTCGCGGACGTGACCGATGGTGGCGCCGTGGTTGCCGGCGACGTCGTCCTCGTCACAGAGAATGACGGGAACGGTCTTGTTGTCGACGCCCTTGTTGGCCAAAAGCACCGTCTCGCGCTCGGTACCGGTTGCACCCTTGCAGCCGTGCACGAGGTCGATGGTGCCGCGGTAGACCTTTTTGGACGTGCCGGTCAGCACGCCGTTGGCGTCGATTTCGCACTCGGTCTTGCGACCGCGGTGGCGCAGCTCGTAGTTAAAGTCGCGTACCTGCTCGCGAGCGCCCAGGTAGTCAGTATCGATGGTGACCTTGGCGGTATCGCCCAACAGGTCGCCGGCAAGGCCTGTGGCACTGGCGCCGGCACCCAGGACGGTGTGCTGCACGTTGACGCGCGCGCCCTCGTCCAGGAACAGGCCGGTGTCGTCGAGCGCGATCCAGCTATCGTCGAGTGTCTGCGTGCAGGTCACGTTGACGGTGGCATACTCGTGGGCGCAGACGCGCAGCACGGAACCCACGACGCCCTCGCCGGCAACGGGGGAATCCAGGGCAATGCTCAGGTCGAGCGTTGCCTGCGGACGGGCGACGACGTCGATGGCGGCGATGGCGGCCGCCGCGTCGAAGCCGCTCACGCGCACGGTGACCGTTGCGTGCTTATATGCGGGCACATCGATGACGATGCGCTTGGAGGCATGCTCGGCCAGGTAGGCGTAGGCGGCCTCGCCCATGCCGGTCTCGAAGGCCTCGGCGGGGGAGAGCTCCTCCTCGAGCTTGATGGCGCCGGCCTGGTAGACGGAGGTGGCGGGCACGTCGAGCTCAGTCTCGGGCGTGATGCGGGCGCGATCGGCGGCATCACCGGGAGCGGAGGCGCGGCGCTCGGGGAAGCGCTCGGCCATGGCGTCCATGGCGGCGTCGAACGCGTCTGCCACGCCAGCAAACTGCTCGTCCAAGCCCTCAACCTTAACGGTCTCGGCGGGAGCGGCAGCAAGCTCGTCAGAGAGCTCGAGCTTGGTCTGATTCATCTTCAGCCAACCCCAAGTGGCGGCCGGCATAGCGTTGACCTGCTCAAGGGTGGTAGCAGCGGTGATCGTGGTCTGATTCATTATCCGATCGCTCCTTCCATCTCGAGCTTGATCAGGTTGTTCATCTCGACGGCGTACTCCAGCGGCAGCTCCTTGGAGACCGGGTTGGCAAAGCCGTTGACGATCATGGTGCGGGCCTCTTCCTCCGAGATGCCGCGGCTCATGAGGTAGAACACCTTGTCGTCGCCAATGCGGCC
This sequence comes from Collinsella sp., assembly GCA_046979165.1. Classification (GTDB taxonomy): domain Bacteria; phylum Actinomycetota; class Coriobacteriia; order Coriobacteriales; family Coriobacteriaceae; genus Collinsella. The sequence continues at coordinate 766,279 of JBKWJT010000001.1, read as the reverse complement.
GATGGTGGCCTCGTGGCCGATGTCGACGTTCTTGGCGCGGATGTCCATGGCAGGGATGGTGTCGGAGCGGCTCTGGTCGTCGAGCATCAGCGACTGGCAGCTCACGGTTGCCTTGGAACCCTCGGCCTTGGGCGTGGCCACGATGGAGCTGCGGAAGGTCTGGATGCCGCCGCTCTTGGAGATGCCCTTGGTCTCGACGGTTGCAGAGGTATCGGGCGCATTGAGCACGACCTTGCAGCCGGTGTCGAGGTTCTGGCCGGCGCCGGCAAAGGTGATGCCGGTAAAGCTGGAGCGGGCGCGGCGGCCGTTGAGCACGCTCATGGGGTAGAGGTAGCCCACGTGGCTGCCGAAGGAGCCGCTGATCCATTCGATGTCTCCGTCCTCGTCCACGCGCGCACGCTTGGTGTTGAGGTTGTACATGTTCTTGGACCAGTTCTCGATGGTCGAGTAGCGCAGGTGCGCACGCTTGCCCACAAAGAGCTCGACGGCGCCGGCGTGGAGGTTGGCCACGTTGTACTTGGGCGCGGAACAACCCTCGATAAAGTGCAGGTCGGCATCGTCCTCGACGATGATGAGCGTGTGTTCAAACTGGCCGGCACCCTTGGCGTTGAGGCGGAAGTAGCTCTGCAGCGGGAAGTCGAGCTTGGTGCCCTTGGGCACGTAGACAAACGAGCCACCCGACCACACAGCACCGTGCAGGGCCGCAAACTTGTGGTCGGTGGGCGGGATGAGCGTCATGAACTTCTCGTGGATGAGCGGCTCCCACTGCGGGTCGTGCAGGGCCTCCTCGATGCCGGAGTAGACGATGCCCATCTTGGACGCGGTGTCCTGCATGTTGTGGTAGACGAGCTCGGAGTCGTACTGCGCGCCGACGCCCGCCAGGTAGCTGCGCTCGGCCTCGGGGATACCTAGGCGCTCAAAGGTGTTCTTGATGTCGTCGGGCACCGACTCCCAGTCGTGCTTTTGGTCGGTGTTGGGCTTGACGTAGGTGACGATGTTGTCCATGTCCAGGCCCTCGATGGAGGGGCCCCACGTCGGATCCGGGAAGCGGTTGAAGATCTCGAGGGACTTGAGGCGCAGGTCGAGCATCCACTGCGGCTCGTCCTTTTTGGCGCTGATCTCGCGCACGATGTCGGGCGTGATGCCGGCGTCGAGGCGCTCAAATCCCTCCTCGCCATAGGTGAAGTCGTAGAGGCTGCGGTCGATGTCCGCGACCTCGGTGCGGTTCTTGGTCATTGCGTCGCCCCTTTACGCCTGCTGCTCGGCAGCGGCGGCCTCGGCCTGGGTGCGCTGCTCGGCGGCCTCGCGCTCGAAGGTCTCAAAGCCGTTCTTGTCGATCCAGGGGATGAGCGAGGCGTCGTCCTCGCGCACGATGTGGCCCTTGACCATAACGTGGACGCGGTCGACATCCAGGTGCTCCAGGATGCGCGTGTTGTGCGTGATGATGAGCATGGAGCCGTCGCAACTCTTGCGGTAGGCGTCCATGCCGTGGCTGACGGTTGACAGGGCGTCGACGTCCAGGCCTGAGTCGGTTTCGTCCAGGATGGCGAGCTTGGGCTGCAGCAGCAAAAGCTGGAGCATCTCGACCTTCTTCTTCTCGCCGCCCGAGAAGCCCACGCCCAGCTCACGGTTGAGGTAGGCGGTATCCATGTTGAGCTCGGCCGCGAGCTCCTTGACGCGACGGCGGAACTCCTTGCCCTTCATCTCCAGGCCGGGACGGCCGGCGATGCTGGCGCGCAAAAAGCTCGACAGCGGCACGCCCGGGATCTCGACCGGGGCCTGGAAGCTCAGGAACAGGCCGGCGCGCGAGCGCTTGTCGGTGGTGAGCTCGGTGATGTCCTGGCCGTCAAAGACGATACGGCCGTCGTTGACCGTGTAGACGGGGTCGCCCATGACCAGGTGGCCGAGGGTGGACTTGCCGGCGCCGTTGGGGCCCATCAGCACGTGGGTCTCGCCGGCGGCGACGTTGAGGTTGACGTTGTGGAGGATGGTCTTCTCGTCCACGGAGGCGGTCAGACCTTCGATGGAAAGCAGCGGATTTGCGCTCATGCTGTCCCTCTCTGTATATGGTGTACTCATAGGTGTACTAAACCCTAGGAATCTTCTCGGAATAAAGTTACTATGGGTTCGGCGTTAGTCAAGGGAAAACCCGACTAATCCACTCGACTTTTCAAATTCTGGGACAAAATAACCTGTTGTGTTTGTCCCACTTACTTTAAATTTGGGACAAACAAACCTGGTTATGTTGTCCCAGATGCGATGGGAGGGTAGGTATGCTCATTTCTTCCAAGGGCCGCTATGCCCTCCGGTTAATGATCTATATCGCGGCGCTGGGCGACGCCGAGGGCAAGATTGCCTTGCGCGAGGTTGCCGACCGCGAGCATATCTCGCAAAAGTATCTGGAGCAGCTGGTTCGTCCGCTTATGAAGGCGGGCCTGCTTAAGAGCGTGCGCGGCAAGGGCGGCGGCTACATGATGGCCAAGGACCCGGCCGAGGTGCGTGCCGGCGACATCCTGCGTGCCGTCGAGGGCAGCACGGCGCCGGTGGCGTGCGATGGCATCGACAACAGCTGCACCCGTAGCGATTTGTGCTCGACCGTCAAGTTCTGGCGCGGTCTGGATGACGTGATCGAAAAGTACGTCGACGGCGTGACGTTGGCCGACCTGGCCGCCGTCCCCGAAATCAACTTTGACATTAAGCTGTAGGTTGAGCGCAATTCCTTAAGATTTCGCGGAGGGTTGTTGCCGTTTACCGAGGGGTTGTTGTGTAACAACGGGCGAGCTGCAATACTTACTTTTATCTTTGCAAACTGAACTTTAACTACACCAATGCAGGGAGGATCTTATGCAGCCCAAGCATTCTGCTATTGTCGCGGGCCTGACGCTGGCGCTTTCGTTTGGCGCCGTTTCCGCGCCGGCACCCGCCGCTGCTGAGGAGCCCACGCCGGGCGTTGCCTCGGATGCCACCGATATCGATAAGGGCCTTTACACCCAACAGTCCTTCTCGGGCGTGTTGAGGTCGGTTCAGGGTGTCTCGTTTGTCAACGTGACTCCCGAGATGAAGTACTTCACCAAATATGAGAGCCATGGCAACTATAACCAGGGCTTTTCGTATGGTGACGGCTACAACGCGCTGGGCTATTACCAGTTCGACCGTCGTTGGTCGCTCATTCCGTTTATGAAGCAGGTTTACAACTACGATTCTGCCAAGTACGGCATGCTCAAGGATGCGATTGATCGCGGCAGCGAGATTTCCAACGCGAGCAATGCCATGTACGAGAACGGCCAGCTTACCGAGCTGGGCCGTATTGCACAGGAGGCCTTCCAGGGTGCTTATAACACCGATCCTGCTGAGTTTTCGGCTCTGCAGGATGCGTATGCGTACAACTCGTACTATGCGGTGACCGAGGCGTGGCTCAAGAGCGGCCTGGGTATTGATATTTCGGGCCGCGCCGATTGCGTCAAGGGCATGGTGTGGAGCATTACCAACATGTGCGGCACTGGTGGCTGCAGGGACTTTTTCCGCTGGGCGAATCTTTCCAACGATATGTCCGACCGCGAGTTTGTGACGGCGCTCTCCAATAGTGTGGTCAACAATGTCGCCACTAAGTTTTCGAGTCAGCCCCAGTATCATGAGGGCTGGAAGAATCGTTATAAGAATGAGCTGAAGGACTGCTTGGTTTTTATCGCCGAGGATGAGGCTGCCGCTGCGACGCCCGTGCAGCCCGAGCCTACGCCGGCGCCCTCGCCGACACCTGATTCGAATGACGACTCGAGTGACGATGCCAACGATGATAGGATGGATGCGCCCTCGACCGATGCTGACGGTAATGGCTCTGCTGGTGGCACTACCAACGACGGCTCTACCTCGAACGGCTCCGATTCGAACGGCTCTGCTGCGGGCGATTCGTCTTCAAGCTCTGCCGGCAATACGGGCAGCGACGCTTCTGGTTCGACCGACGCTGACACCTCTAACTCATCTACCGGCTCGAGTGATTCGTCCATTGACACTGGCTCTAACAACGGCTCTGGCTCTGACGCAACCCCTGATTCCGATGCTTCCAAGGACGACTCGAATAAGGCGCCGGACGTTCCCGTTGCTTCGCCGGATAAGAAGCCCTCTTTCTCCGTGCAGCTTGGTTCTACGCTGGGCTCTTCGCTGATGGCTGGCGTCAATAATGGCTCGACTCAGAACAAGGACAACTCTGATCAGGTTTCCACGGAAAAGACCGAGGCCGCAAAGGGCGACTCCAAGGATGAGGCTTCCGAGAAGACCGTATCCGATAAGGGTTCTAGCTCGGAGGAGAAGGACGACAAGTCCACTCAGAAGAAGGACAAGATCAAAACCGAGGGCGAAAAGAAAAAGACCGAGGACGAAAAGAAACAGTCCGAAGACGACGACAAGAGCGGTGCTGACAACCAGAATCAGGAGCAAAATGACTCCAAAACGGTGACCACCACGACCACGACGACTACAGCTACCAAGTCCTCGGGCGGCAATATGCCCAAGACGGGCGATCTGATTGTGATGGCGAGCCTTGCCAGCGCGAGCTTGGCCACGCTGGGCGCTACGTCTATCGTAAGTGGTAAGCATAAGCTCGATCAGCAGAAGAAAGCTTCTGGAGAGGACGACTCTGAGGAGTAGCCTCTTGGTTGCTAGATAATTAAAGAGTTGGGACGGGGTCCGGTGCGAATGCATCGGGCCCCGTTTTGTTGTGCAACGATTAGTTGTGCCCCCTCAAGGCCTTTGTTCCTACCGTTGCCCGATGCCTTTGCGCGGATGCAGCGTTGTGCTTGAACTGCTCGCTACAATGGGCCTCGTGCTACGTTTTAGGGAGAAGTTACAGTGTCTGAACAGGAGTATTGCAACAGTGCCGATACTTTTGGCGTACGGCTTGTCAACCATGTCGACGATGCGGTTATGCCGGTCGGTGTACATGATTTTGCCGATGCCATTGGTCGTTGCATGCTGGTTGACAAGACCATGTTTATTGCCGATGTGTTGGACTGCGACGCGTCCGTTGTGGTGTGCTGTCGACCCGAGGGTTTTGGCAAGAGCATGAACTTGTCGATGCTCAGGGCTTTTCTGGAGCGTCCCGCGGTCGGTCGTGCCGGTCGGAGCTCGTTTGCCGATGCTCAGATTTGGGATGCGGACGGCGGGCGTTATCGGGATGAGTACGCTTGCTATCCGGTGATATCGCTGGACTTTTCTGGCGCTGCGAGGTGTGGCGCCGCTATTGCCGGCGTCGTGCGCGATGCTCTTTCGGGCGAGTGCGCCCGCCTGTTGGCGCTCTTGGAGGCTCCGGATTTAGCTCGAGATAAGGTGCGTCACATCGAACGCGTCGCGCGTGGCGTGGCGAGCGCGGACGAGGTTGACTCGGTGCTCGGTGTGCTCATAGAGCTGCTGGAGATTGCCTGCGATGAGCAGGTTGTATTGCTCGTTGATGGGTACGATGCGGCGTGGTCTCGCCGTGCGAGCGCGAGGGACGCTTCCGACGCCGATCCGGCAGAACTACTTGACCGTGTGCTGTTTGACGCCATTGCTGCCGCGGGTCGTTCGCTACGCTTTGCGTGCCTGATGGGGAAGTGTCCCGGCCCTGCTGAAGCGGCGCTTTCTTTGCATGGCTGCTCGTATTGTCTGACGACGCCGCTTTCGACCTGGTGTGACCGTTGGTTCGGCTTTTCGGATGCCGAGGTCGAGGCTCTGCTGAATCATGCTGGGCGCGAGGAATACCTTGATGATGCGCGTGAATGGCTCGAGGGATATCGGTTTGGTAGGGCTTATTGCTCGAGTCCAGCGCGTGTGATCGGTTTTCTGGACCGAGGCTGCACGGTGCCTGTGCGCGCCGATCTGTATGGGTATGCGGACTGCTTGAGTAGGGTAGTTGCCGGGTGGAATCTCGACCGCCTTTCGGTCTTGTTCGATTTGCTCGAGGCCCATGGGTGCGCTGAGGTTTCGCTTTGTTTGGGCACTGCAGAGCCAGATGTCTCGCCTGATGATGGCCTGTGGACGGCGCTGTATCTGTCAGGCTTCCTGACGACAGATATGACTGAGGAGCCAGAACATGGCAATCGCCTCCGTGCCTTGCGGTTGCCCAATAACGAGCTTCGCCAGGCCTTGCGTCTAGTGATTGTTGAGTGGTTTGAGTGCGCTGCCGAAGACATTCGAGACGTCGATGCGTTTCGCGACGGGCTGTGCCGTGGGAACGAGGATACGGTGAGGCGGGCGCTAAGCCGCATCCTGGGGGATGCGGGAATCGGTGAGACCGACCCAGATAAGCCGCTACCATATCATCTGCTCTTGCAGGGGCTCTGCTTTGGCTTGCCGGGCTATGCCAATCCTGCCTCGAGGCGAAAGTGTGGTGCGGGTCGCTGGGACATCCAGGTTTTCCCTACGGGTGCTGTGTTCGACGTAGCAGATACGATTGGCATGCTGGACGAGCGCCCGCTGATAACGATCAACATGATGTATGACGCCGGTGTGGATGCGCTGGGCCTAGAATTGCTGGCCGTGCAGGCGCTGCTCGACATAGAGCGCGACGGCATCGACGAAATCCGTGTGCCGCGACCCGGCGTTGGCCGCATGCGCTGGGGGTTTGGGTTTGATGGACAGCATGTGGCTACGGTGTACCAGCGGCTTTAAGCGCTGAGGTGTTTCCGGCTTCCGTTACTCGGTGTCCTTCATGGGCGGCATGGGCTTCCAGTTGGGATCCTTGATGATCTTGCGGGCGTCTTTCATGCCACGGCGCAGCGCCGGAATACCGGTCTTATAGCACTTATCGACCGCAGCCAGGCGAATGAATTCCTTGCAGAAGGTCGCGGCATTGCCCAGGCGGAACAGCATGGGGTGGTAGTCACCGTAGATCTGCATATAGCGAGCGAGGAAGCCTCGGTTGCGCATGATGTAGTAGCGGTTGGTGTCGCTCGTAGAGTTAAGCTGGCGCTTGCCGGCGATATCCCAGTTAGAGACGGCGCGGGCGCGCTTGAGCACCACGTCGGCCACAACGGCGGCGGGGAAGTGCTGGCTGGCCACGTAACCATAGCAGGCATCGTCGCCGTAGATGAAGAATCGCGCATCGGGCAGGCCGATCTTGTCGACCACGCGGCGCGAGAACATGCCGCCCTCAAAGCATAGCTGGTTCATGGCGCGGTAGCCCTCGGGTCCCAGGTCCCACTTGGCGACAGGGTTGGGAATGCCGAGCGAAAGGATGAGTTGGTATTGCCAAAAGAAAGCGCCGCCGTCAAAGTCCAGGCGCGAACCCTGGATGACGTCGTAGCGGTCGGTCCACTTGGCAAGACGCTCGATGCCTTCGGGGATGACGAGCACGTCGTCGTCCATCACCCAGAACCATTGAGCGCCCAGGTCGTAGGCGCATTTAGTGCCGGCGGAGAAGCCGCCCGCACCGCCGCCGTTTTCGAGCTGCGGGGCGTAGATGACACGGTCGGTGCCGCCCTGCGCGTCAGGCTGCTCGGTGTCGATGCCCCACAGGTTGGCCAGGCGCTCGTTGAATGCGGCGCACATGGCCTCGGTCTCGCACGAATTCTCGTTATCGACAATCACGATGCGCCAGGGCGTTGCCGTGAGCTCGGTCATGGAGTCGAACAAGTTGGCCAGGAGTTCCTGGCGCTTGTACGTAACGACGACGATGGCGAGCTTGTCGATGGGGGCGGGAAGGGTGGAAGTCATGAACGAGAATATCCTTTCGCGTGGGCAGTAAATCGGCCCTGCGGAATAAACAACGTGTCCCATGGGACACGACTATTGTAAGCGTAGGCGGGCGCCCGCGGCTAATGTTCCGCTAATCACCAAGAACGTTTGCTACAAGCCTGGTTGACGTGTGTGCGTGGCGAGATTGCAAGCGCGCATTGTGGTATTACATAGGTGCCGATTCCTGTGGACGCGATCTTTCTGTTTGGATGCCCTGTGAATAAAACTCGTTTAGCTTCCTTTGCCGATAGCCTTCCCGTCAAGGCCATGTTGCTGTTTTTGGTTCTTCAGGTTGCATTTGTCCTGAGCAATACCGCGGCGAATTGCCTGCCGAGGCCCGTTATCGAGTCGCATGCGCAGGGTTCGGAGTCCTCGGCCCTGTTGTCTGACATGTATGTCTACGACCACCGTGTTGCAGCTGGTCCTGTTTGCTTTGATAACAATCGCTTTATCATTGAAGTCGCACAGCAAAAGGACCAAGGTTCTCCGTTTAAGACGATGGCTGTTGCCGAGATTGATGACGTTACGAAAGCCAGCGGGATTACGCATCAGCAGTATTACCGGTATTGGCATGGATGGCAGCTACTTACGAATGTCTGCCTGTTTATTGGCGGTATCGACGTTGTCGTGGTGCCTGCGGTCGCTCTGGCGATTGCCGGCTCCGCTTACGCTTACGTTGCCTTGCGGAAGCGGTTTTCAAAGCCAGTGACGTTGGGTTTCCTTGCAATCCTGTTGTTCTCGACCAATCTATTTTTCAATTTTATCGGTGATCTGCTACTGTGCATCTCGTTCTTTGTGGCGTTCATCATGATGTCTTGCATGAGTCTTCGTTTGGGGTCGGCTCCGAACGCACGGGCTTTTACAAGCCGTCTTGTCCTTTGGTCGATTGCGACGGGGGCCGTGTTTTCGTTTCTTGACTTTTTAACGATTCCTGCTGCAGTTGTCGCCCTGCATTGCTTTTTCGCCTTCATTGCGCTTCCCAAGGGTGAGCGCTCCAAGCGTTGCGTCGTCACGATGCTGCAGGCGCTCTTTGGGTTTGGGCTTTCGTTTGTGTTTACCTGGGCGATGAAATGGGTTGTCGCGGCGTTTGTGCTGGGCTGGGACGAGGTCTTTTCGAACGTTCTGGGCGAGATGGGCCTTTGGTCTGCGCATGGGACTTCGTCACTGTTGCCCCAGGCTGACTGGCCTCAGATTTTGAAGGAGTTTTATAGCATGAGCCCGCAGCTGTTCGCCATTTGCTCAACTGCTGGTTATGCGATGATCTCGAACGTTGTTTGTCTTGTTTCGTTTGCTGCCGTATTGGCGATTTGGATTGCCGTGCTCGTATTTTCGATACGGGGCGGTGCGCAAGGTGGTCGTCGTCGAAAGGTATTGATCCATTCACTGCTCATGGCGCTGCCTCTGGTTGTTGTTTTGGGTTATTTCGTTGCTATGCATGACCATGCAATCGTTCATATTCCGGTATTTTGCTGCAAGAACTGGGCGATTGTCTTTGCGACTCTATTTGCTTCGGGTGTTAGCGCGCTTCGTGGTCTGCGGAGTCGGAAGGCTGCTTAGCTGTTCATGCGAGCCTTGATGGCGTCGACCACGGCCCTGCGTACGATATCCACGAGGAGCAGGGCAAGCGCGAGACAAAGGCTCATGAGGATTCCGAGCAAAATGGCGGCGGCTGGACGGGATGCCTGTCGCCATGGTGTAGATTGCTTTGTCAAAGATGGGTCGCTAGACGTTGCAGGTAAACGACTGTACGGCGTAGAAAGCGAGCGTTCCAGCGGCGAGAGACGCGATTGTCTTGTCTGCAGTTGGGACTTTGTGGCGCGGCTGATGGAGCGCTGCGGCGGCAACGGATTCGGCGGCCAAGATAAAGGATATGACGGAAGTTGACTTGTAGGAGAGCTTCCAGAGCGCGTCGTACTGGCTGTTTGCCGATAGCAGGAGCTCGAGCGCGATGGTGGCGGCAATAAGTCCGATAAGCACGATCTTGGATTTTTGAGCGCCGGATGCATTGCCGTGGCATTCGAGGACAAAGCGCATTTCTCCAGCCGCAATAAACGCGACCAGGTAGGTAACGGCGCTCATGAGCTTGCGCCATAAAACGATTCCGGCCGCTTCGTTTGCCGTCGCCGCAATGTAGCAATTGATTCCAAATGTTGTGAGCACGAGGAGCGCTACGACAAACGGGGGCCTTTTGCCGCCGATCTGCTGTCGTATCATCGCAATCACCGGGACGAGCAATACGGAGGCGGCGTAGACCCAGATAAACTCGATGCCCAGCGTAAGCCAGCCAATCTCGTGTAGCGAGATTTCGGGTAGGGGATAGACGTACATCGAAACAAACAGGCAGGCGGCGCAATAAAAGAGCGCGGGCAAGACAATCTTCTTTAACCGCGCAAACGATTTACGAGCGAGACCCGGTGCGGATGACCCGTTTTGGAGGGCACGAACCGCCGAAGGTATAAGGAAGTACCCCGAGATCATAAAAAAGACCTCGTTGGCCCAACAGCCCAGCAGGTTAATAAAGCCGAGCGCGCCGGAGTAAGGGAAGACGGCGAGCGGCGCATATTCCGGTAGGCCGGTGCAGACGGCTTGGAAGGTCCATTGAAACGTGTGGAATATGGCAATCCCGGCGACCGCGACCAAGCGCAGCGCTTCGAAGGAGGTATTTCTGCTTGCTTTGCTGCCCATCAGACTATTTTCCAGCGCGTGCGTTGTATGAACCAAAGTGCGATGTGATCATTTTTAGAGTTTGCTTGGGCCCCTTGTTCCATACGTTATACAGGCCCTCGCCCACGAGGTCCTTGGCGTATGCGCAGTAGCTGATTTTAGGGTCGGCGATGCCCATATACTCGGCATAGAGTTTTTTGGCCGCGGGGGTAACGCGAGGATTGGCAAATACCAGCTCTTGCGGCATGCGTTCGAACATCTTGTGGATTGCCCGCTCGATTTCGGGGTGCCCCTCAATTCCGGTGTGCTCAATCATGATGCCCATATAGGTGAAGCCGCGTGTGATTTGCGGTGTCCAGACGGCGGAGTCGGTGACGTTGAGCCGCTTAAGAATATCGACCATGTCGTTCCAGCGATTAAACGGCATCAAGGGGTCACGCTTGGCCAGAGCGGCCGCCTTTTCGGGTGTTTCCTCGCGGTAGCAGTAATACGGCTTGGGCCAGTAAGCGATCGCCTTTGCCTGGCATAGCGTTTCGACAAGGAATGGATTGTCGGCCCAGCCCGCACCCGGGATTTCCTTAAACCAGATATTGTTTTGCATCAGGAAGTCGCGACGATAGATTGCCGACCAAATGGACGGATGGTGGGCCAGCAGGTGCGGAGCGTCGTGAATGGTGAACGGTTGCCGAGGGGGTTTAATGCGACCGCGATATGCGCAATGTAGTTTGACCTCTTGGGGGGTATCGGGGTTGCGAATGATCCAATAAGGGGTCTCAATAATATCGAGCGTGTTCGGATCGCCAAATTCGCGCTTGGCAAAGGCAAGCATGTCGGAGTACATTCCGGGCTCGATCCAGTCATCGGGCTCGAGAATGGCAATCCAGTCGCCCTTTGCCTCGCGAATGCCCAGATTGCAGGTTGCGCCGTAACCCTGGTTTGCCTTATCGATCACTCGAACGCGTGAGTCGCGCGCAGCGAATTCTTGCATAATGGCGAGCGAGTTGTCGGTGGATCCGTCGTTGATGGCGAGGATTTCCAGTTCGATATTCTTTTCGTTTAATAGGCTGCCTATAGCCTGAGAAAGATACGGCTCGGCATTGTAAGTAGGCACGATTACGGTCAGCATTCAAACACTTTCTCTAGGCGATTTGAGAGGATTATACCTAATTGCGTTTGCAACGGTTTTAGTTGCGTTCGCCTAATACTGCCAAGGGCTGCACGACTATTGCTGACGCTGCGCCTGTAATGGATGTCAGCGATCGGCTGCAATAAAAATGTCGGCAGTGGCGAGACGGTTGTCCTTCCCATTCTTGCTCGTTATGGGACCGATCGATTGTGGACGCGGACTGAACCTAAAGACCAATCGTTGCCCAACAGGACGCGTGGGTTCGAAGGTGCCCTACAGGCATCTTCGAACGATGCACGTATGAATGCATGGTTTAAATCTCAATCCATTTGGGAGTAGCAGAATAGGCGTGACAGCGCACTGTTCTCTGCGGTTAAAAAGGCACCGGCCTCATGTTTTGATGCCGCTGCTTCTACCGTGGACGCGATGGTCGATTTTGATGCCGAACTCGGCCAGCTGGTGTTTACATATAAGCACTGCCGATGGTAGTTACCATCGCGATAGGATTCACTCTATGAGCGACGGATATCGTGGCACGTCGAGCCTTTTTGCGGACATCGCATATCGCATGGCGATGTTGAACCCCGCACTAGGGGATCGTGTGCTCAAGACGCCGGGCGTGGTAATGATTGACGAGATCGACCTTCATTTGCACCCTCGTTGACAGGCACGAATTCTGGAGGACCTCGTTCGCATCTTCCCCAACGTGCAGTTTGTCGTGACCACGCATTCGCCGGTTGTCGTGGCTTCAGTGCCTCGTGACAATATTTGCATTCTTGATGGCGAGACCACGTCGGTTCCTGCGACGGAGACACACGGACGTGATGCGGGAGACATTCTCAACACTGTTTTAGATGCTTCCTCGCGTCCCGAGGAAGCAGCCCATTTGTTCGATGCATTTAACCGTGCTGTAGACGAAGGACGTCACGCCGACGCTAACTGTGCGGGCTTGGCCCCCGTCCCCCCAATCTAGTAGACTCTAAACCGTTGCTAGATTAGGGGGATTTTCCATGAAACGCTCCATGAAACGAGTTTCCGGGGCCGCCGCCGTCCTCGCGGCCGCCCTGGCCCTGTGCGGGCCCGCGGCCTACGCCGCCCCCGCCGCGGCGGGGGACACGCAGCCGCTCCCCGGCGAGGCGCAGCCCGCCGGCGGGGAGTCCGGCGCCCAGGACGAGGCCGCCCAGGCCGAAACCGCCCAGGCCGACGGGGGCCAGGCGGAGGCCGCGCAGTCCGATGGGGCCATTGCCGTCTCGCTGTCTTATTCCGCCCACGTCTCCAATATCGGCTGGATGGGCGCCGTCGCCGGCGGCGAGACCGCCGGCACGACCGGCAGGGGGCTCCCCCTCGAGGCGCTGCGCCTCGTCCTGTCCGACGCCTCGACCGGCGAGCCCCTCGGCTCTGACGCCATATCCGTCGATGCCCACGTCTCCAACGTCGGCTGGCAGGCCGCCGTCGGCAACGGCGGCACCGCCGGCACCACCGGCCAGTCCCGCGCCGTCGAGGCCCTGAGGGTCAGGCTGTCCGCGGACCTGTCGGCCCGCTACACCGTCTGGTACCGCGTCCACTCCGCCGAGTTCGGGTGGCTCGGCTGGGCGTGCGACGGCGCCGACGCCGGCTCGGCGGGCTACGGCCGCGCCGTCCAGGCCGTCCAGGTCGCGGTCCTGCCCAAGGGCAACCCCGCCCCGGGCGACACCTCCACGCCCTTCGTCGACAGGTCCTCCGAGCCCCCCTCGGTCTCCTACCGCGCCCACGTCGCCGGCATCGGCTGGCAGGGCGCCGTCTCGGACGGCGCCGTGGCCGGCACCACCGGGCAGGGCCGCGCCCTCGAGGCCCTCTCGGGCTCCGTGTCCTGGTACGGGCACGGCTCCTCCTCCCTCGAGGTGAGGGCCCACGTCTCGAACGTCGGCTGGCAGGGCTGGACCTCGGGCGCCGCCGGCACCACCGGGCGCTCCCTGGCGGTCGAGGCGCTCCAGTTCAGGCTCTCCGGTGGGGCCGCCTCGTCCTACGACGTGTGGTACCGCGTGCACTGCTCCGACTACGGTTGGCTCGGCTGGGCCAAGGACGGCGCGTCCGCGGGCACGGTGGGCCTGGCGAAGGCCGTCCAGGCCGTCCAGGTCGTGCTCGTCCCCAAGGGCGGCGCCGCGCCGGGCCCGGCCGGCGGCGCCTTCCGCGGCGCCGGTGAGCGCCTGTCCGGCTCGGCTCTCTCCGTCTCCGGCTCGCCGGCGGGCTCGTCGTTCTCCGGCGGGGTCCTGACGCTCGGCTCCGAGGGCGGCCCCGTGCTGGGCTCCGTCGCCGCGACCGTCGACAACCTCGAGTCCGACGGGTCGGTCAGCTACCGCGGCCTCCTGCTCGGCTCCGGCTGGCAGGGGGAGCCCAGCTCCGACGGGGCGCAGCTAGGCGCCTCGGGCGGCGGGCTGCAGCTCAAGGCCGTCCGCTTCGGGCTGTCCGGCGGCCTCGCGGAGCGCTACGACGTCTGGTACCGTTCCTGTGACTCCGCGCGCGGCTGGACCGGCTGGGCGAGCTCCGGTGAGCCCTCCGGCGTCGAGTCGGGCGCCTCGGGCCTCACCGCAGTCCAGGTCGCCCTCGTCGCGAAGGGCGGCGCCGCCCCCGGCCCGACCGAGGGGGCCTTCGTCTCCGGCGCCGCTTCCGGTCCGGCGCTCGTCCTGCAGGGCCATGTCGCGGAGCGCGGCTGGCTGCAGGCGGTGGGCGGCGGCGAGGACGTCGGCACGACCGGCAGGGGCCTCGCGCTCCAGGCGGTGCGCGCCTCCCTCGAGGGGGCGGGCGAGGGGAGCTCCGTCTCCGTCGCGGCCCACGTGGCCGGCATCGGCTGGCAGGACGCCGCCTCCGCCCCCTCCTACGCCGGCACGGTGGGGCAGGGCCGCGCCGTCCAGGCCGTGAGGGTGTCCCTCTCCGGCCCCGTCTCCGATTCCTACGACGTCTGGTACCGCGTCCACGCGGCGGGCTACGGCTGGCTCGGCTGGGCCAAGGACGGCGAGGCCGCGGGCACCGAGGGCCTCGGCGTCCAGGCTGAGGCGCTCCAGGTCGTCCTCGTCGAGAAGGGCGGCGACGCCCCCTCGTCGGGCGCCCCCGCCGAGCTCTCCGTCCCCTCGCTCAGCCTCAGGGCCCACGTCTCGGGCGTCGGCTGGCAGGCCGCCGTCGGCAACGGCGGCACCGCCGGCACCACCGGCCAGTCCCGCGCCGTCGAGGCGATCACGGCCGAGGTCTCCTCGCCGGTCTCCGGCGGCCTGTCCTACAGCGCCCACGTCTCCGGCGTCGGCTGGCAGGACGAGGTCTCGGGCGGCGCCGTGGCCGGCACCACCGGCCAGGGCAGGGCGGTCGAGTGCGTCAAGATGCGCCTGACCGGGGGCCTCTCCGAGTACTACGACGTGTGGTACCGCGCCTACGTGCAGGACTACGGCTGGCTCGGCTGGGCCAGCGACGGGGCCCGCGCCGGCACGACCGGCATCGGCTACCGCGTCGAGGCGCTCCAGGTCCGCATCCTCGCGAAGGGCTCGGCGGCACCGGGCCCCACGGAGGGCGCGTACAGAGACGTTGCTGATGAGAAAGTGATTGGCGTTCCGCGGATCAGACTCGTTACTTGGCTTACCCAACATCAATATGACGGCTACTACGTCGGGACTCCATATTCCACTGGATTCTCTATTCCTACCTGCACCTATCCCAATGGTGAGAGGCGTTGGGATGGATACTCTGGTATGAATTGCACCGGTTTTGTCGCCCACGCATGGTCGAAATGCGGCGGCAATCTTGCAGCGGTAGCCGCAAATAATGACCATTCTCCTTGGGCTGGAGGCCCCGGTGGCGGTAGCTATATCAATGCTTGGCGTTTTTACGGTTATGCGATTGATTCCGGCTCAAAGGTTTATGAGTTCAACAAGGTGCAGGATCTGCTGAATAGCGGGTTGGCAAGAAAGGGCGACGTCATATTCTTTAAGACTGCTCCTAACGTCGATTGCCATATCGGGTTTTTCTGGGGCGACAATCCCCGTGATAATAAGATGTGGCACTCCTCATCGCCCGCCAATCAGATTTCGTCTATCTACAACTATTCAAATCCGGCCGAGATCAATCAGCATGTTTGTCTGATTAAATAGCTGATGGTTAATTACCTTTATCGGCTTGGCCCCCGTCCCCCCAATCTAGTAGACTCTAAACCGTTGCTAGATTAGGGGGATTTTCCATGAAACGCTCCATGAAACGAGTTTCCGGGGCCGCCGCCGTCCTCGCGGCCGCCCTGGCCCTGTGCGGGCCCGCGGCCTACGCCGCCCCCGCCGCGGCGGGGGACACGCAGCCGCTCCCCGGCGAGGCGCAGCCCGCCGGCGGGGAGTCCGGCGCCCAGGACGAGGCCGCCCAGGCCGAAACCGCCCAGGCCGACGGGGGCCAGGCGGAGGCCGCGCAGTCCGATGGGGCCATTGCCGTCTCGCTGTCTTATTCCGCCCACGTCTCCAATATCGGCTGGATGGGCGCCGTCGCCGGCGGCGAGACCGCCGGCACGACCGGCAGGGGGCTCCCCCTCGAGGCGCTGCGCCTCGTCCTGTCCGACGCCTCGACCGGCGAGCCCCTCGGCTCTGACGCCATATCCGTCGATGCCCACGTCTCCAACGTCGGCTGGCAGGCCGCCGTCGGCAACGGCGGCACCGCCGGCACCACCGGCCAGTCCCGCGCCGTCGAGGCCCTGAGGGTCAGGCTGTCCGCGGACCTGTCGGCCCGCTACACCGTCTGGTACCGCGTCCACTCCGCCGAGTTCGGGTGGCTCGGCTGGGCGTGCGACGGCGCCGACGCCGGCTCGGCGGGCTACGGCCGCGCCGTCCAGGCCGTCCAGGTCGCGGTCCTGCCCAAGGGCAACCCCGCCCCGGGCGACACCTCCACGCCCTTCGTCGACAGGTCCTCCGAGCCCCCCTCGGTCTCCTACCGCGCCCACGTCGCCGGCATCGGCTGGCAGGGCGCCGTCTCGGACGGCGCCGTGGCCGGCACCACCGGGCAGGGCCGCGCCCTCGAGGCCCTCTCGGGCTCCGTGTCCTGGTACGGGCACGGCTCCTCCTCCCTCGAGGTGAGGGCCCACGTCTCGAACGTCGGCTGGCAGGGCTGGACCTCGGGCGCCGCCGGCACCACCGGGCGCTCCCTGGCGGTCGAGGCGCTCCAGTTCAGGCTCTCCGGTGGGGCCGCCTCGTCCTACGACGTGTGGTACCGCGTGCACTGCTCCGACTACGGTTGGCTCGGCTGGGCCAAGGACGGCGCGTCCGCGGGCACGGTGGGCCTGGCGAAGGCCGTCCAGGCCGTCCAGGTCGTGCTCGTCCCCAAGGGCGGCGCCGCGCCGGGCCCGGCCGGCGGCGCCTTCCGCGGCGCCGGTGAGCGCCTGTCCGGCTCGGCTCTCTCCGTCTCCGGCTCGCCGGCGGGCTCGTCGTTCTCCGGCGGGGTCCTGACGCTCGGCTCCGAGGGCGGCCCCGTGCTGGGCTCCGTCGCCGCGACCGTCGACAACCTCGAGTCCGACGGGTCGGTCAGCTACCGCGGCCTCCTGCTCGGCTCCGGCTGGCAGGGGGAGCCCAGCTCCGACGGGGCGCAGCTAGGCGCCTCGGGCGGCGGGCTGCAGCTCAAGGCCGTCCGCTTCGGGCTGTCCGGCGGCCTCGCGGAGCGCTACGACGTCTGGTACCGTTCCTGTGACTCCGCGCGCGGCTGGACCGGCTGGGCGAGCTCCGGTGAGCCCTCCGGCGTCGAGTCGGGCGCCTCGGGCCTCACCGCAGTCCAGGTCGCCCTCGTCGCGAAGGGCGGCGCCGCCCCCGGCCCGACCGAGGGGGCCTTCGTCTCCGGCGCCGCTTCCGGTCCGGCGCTCGTCCTGCAGGGCCATGTCGCGGAGCGCGGCTGGCTGCAGGCGGTGGGCGGCGGCGAGGACGTCGGCACGACCGGCAGGGGCCTCGCGCTCCAGGCGGTGCGCGCCTCCCTCGAGGGGGCGGGCGAGGGGAGCTCCGTCTCCGTCGCGGCCCACGTGGCCGGCATCGGCTGGCAGGACGCCGCCTCCGCCCCCTCCTACGCCGGCACGGTGGGGCAGGGCCGCGCCGTCCAGGCCGTGAGGGTGTCCCTCTCCGGCCCCGTCTCCGATTCCTACGACGTCTGGTACCGCGTCCACGCGGCGGGCTACGGCTGGCTCGGCTGGGCCAAGGACGGCGAGGCCGCGGGCACCGAGGGCCTCGGCGTCCAGGCTGAGGCGCTCCAGGTCGTCCTCGTCGAGAAGGGCGGCGACGCCCCCTCGTCGGGCGCCCCCGCCGAGCTCTCCGTCCCCTCGCTCAGCCTCAGGGCCCACGTCTCGGGCGTCGGCTGGCAGGCCGCCGTCGGCAACGGCGGCACCGCCGGCACCACCGGCCAGTCCCGCGCCGTCGAGGCGATCACGGCCGAGGTCTCCTCGCCGGTCTCCGGCGGCCTGTCCTACAGCGCCCACGTCTCCGGCGTCGGCTGGCAGGACGAGGTCTCGGGCGGCGCCGTGGCCGGCACCACCGGCCAGGGCAGGGCGGTCGAGTGCGTCAAGATGCGCCTGACCGGGGGCCTCTCCGAGTACTACGACGTGTGGTACCGCGCCTACGTGCAGGACTACGGCTGGCTCGGCTGGGCCAGCGACGGGGCCCGCGCCGGCACGACCGGCATCGGCTACCGCGTCGAGGCGCTCCAGGTCCGCATCCTCGCGAAGGGCTCGGCGGCACCGGGCCCCACGGAGGGCGCGTACAGAGACGTTGCTGATGAGAAAGTGATTGGCGTTCCGCGGATCAGACTCGTTACTTGGCTTACCCAACATCAATATGACGGCTACTACGTCGGGACTCCATATTCCACTGGATTCTCTATTCCTACCTGCACCTATCCCAATGGTGAGAGGCGTTGGGATGGATACTCTGGTATGAATTGCACCGGTTTTGTCGCCCACGCATGGTCGAAATGCGGCGGCAATCTTGCAGCGGTAGCCGCAAATAATGACCATTCTCCTTGGGCTGGAGGCCCCGGTGGCGGTAGCTATATCAATGCTTGGCGTTTTTACGGTTATGCGATTGATTCCGGCTCAAAGGTTTATGAGTTCAACAAGGTGCAGGATCTGCTGAATAGCGGGTTGGCAAGAAAGGGCGACGTCATATTCTTTAAGACTGCTCCTAACGTCGATTGCCATATCGGGTTTTTCTGGGGCGACAATCCCCGTGATAATAAGATGTGGCACTCCTCATCGCCCGCCAATCAGATTTCGTCTATCTACAACTATTCAAATCCGGCCGAGATCAATCAGCATGTTTGTCTGATTAAATAGCTGATGGTTAATTACCTTTATCGGCTTGGCCCCCGTCCCCCCAATCTAGTAGACTCTAAACCGTTGCTAGATTAGGGGGATTTTCCATGAAACGCTCCATGAAACGAGTTTCCGGGGCCGCCGCCGTCCTCGCGGCCGCCCTGGCCCTGTGCGGGCCCGCGGCCTACGCCGCCCCCGCCGCGGCGGGGGACACGCAGCCGCTCCCCGGCGAGGCGCAGCCCGCCGGCGGGGAGTCCGGCGCCCAGGACGAGGCCGCCCAGGCCGAAACCGCCCAGGCCGACGGGGGCCAGGCGGAGGCCGCGCAGTCCGATGGGGCCATTGCCGTCTCGCTGTCTTATTCCGCCCACGTCTCCAATATCGGCTGGATGGGCGCCGTCGCCGGCGGCGAGACCGCCGGCACGACCGGCAGGGGGCTCCCCCTCGAGGCGCTGCGCCTCGTCCTGTCCGACGCCTCGACCGGCGAGCCCCTCGGCTCTGACGCCATATCCGTCGATGCCCACGTCTCCAACGTCGGCTGGCAGGCCGCCGTCGGCAACGGCGGCACCGCCGGCACCACCGGCCAGTCCCGCGCCGTCGAGGCCCTGAGGGTCAGGCTGTCCGCGGACCTGTCGGCCCGCTACACCGTCTGGTACCGCGTCCACTCCGCCGAGTTCGGGTGGCTCGGCTGGGCGTGCGACGGCGCCGACGCCGGCTCGGCGGGCTACGGCCGCGCCGTCCAGGCCGTCCAGGTCGCGGTCCTGCCCAAGGGCGACCCCGCCCCGGGCGACACTACCCGTCCTTTTAAGAACCGTAGCGATGATCCCGCTTCGATTGCCATCCGTTCGCATACATCGAATATTGGCTGGATGTCTCCCGTAGGTGGCGGATCTGTTGCTGGGACAACTGGCAGGGGCCTTCCCATGGAGGCCCTCGAAGCCCAGCTTGGCTGGTATGGCCACTCGGGTTCTATTGAGCTTCGTGGTCATGTCTCGAATGTTGGCTGGCAGCAGTGGTCTAAGGGGCACTGCGGCACGACCGGAAAGTCTCAGCGCCTCGAGGCCGTCCAGATTCGCTTGACCGGCGAGGCGGCAGATAAATATGACATCTGGTATTGCGCTCATGTGTCAGGCATTGGCTGGCTCGATTGGGCCTGCAATGGTGCTGCCGCTGGTTCTGCCGGTAAGGGCAGGGCTATCGAAGCGGTCAAAGTGGTTCTCGTGGAGAAAGGCGGAGCGGCGCCCGGTTCCTCGGCCAAGGTCTTTATCGGCGATCCAGATGCTGTTACGGTTTCCGGATCGGCCGTTTCTGGGGAGAGTCTTGGCTCCTCTTCTGGTCAAAAGGCCACGATCGGAGGCAAGGGTGCTAAACTGCTGAACTCTATTGCCCTGAGCGTTGCCGGTCAAACTGATAACGGGTCTATTTCTTATTCCGTTATGGATGGGTATTCAGGCTGGGGCGCTTCTTCATCGGATGGTGGCGCTGCCAAGGCGGTATCCGGCGCACCCATAAAAGCGATAAAAATGTCGTTGAGCGGTCAACTCGCTGCCAATTATGACATCTGGTATCGAGTATGCGATTCCGGTAATGGCTGGACTGGCTGGGCGTCAAATGGTCAGGCATGTGGCGTTTCTGGTGGTTCTTCCGGTTTGTGCGGCATCGATGTTGCACTTGTAAATAAGGGTCAGTCTTCGCCTGGCTCCTCTGCCAATGCATTTATCGAAACGCCTGGAATCGGTCTTGTATCTCAGGCGCACGTTGCTTCTGCGGGCTGGCTGGCTCCCGTTGGCAACGGTGAAACCGCTGGCCAGACGGGCAAGTCCCGCTCCCTGCAGGCTTTGTATGTTGCAACTCAGGGCATCGATGCCTCAGTTGAAGTGTCGGCACATGTTGCGAATATCGGCTGGCAGCCATACGTCTCGGGTGCTTCCTATGCTGGCACTGTTGGCAAGGGCCTCGCAATTCAGGCGGTCAAATTAAGGCTGACCGGGAACGACGCTTCAAAATACGATATTTACTACCGTATTCATGCTGCAGACTATGGCTGGCTTGGCTGGGCTAAAAATGAAGCTGCGGCTGGCACCGTTGGGCTGTCTAAGCAGGCCGAGGCAATTCAAATTAAGTTGGTTGCCAAGGGCTCGTCCGACGCCCCCATTCAAGACCATGCTGCGTTGATCCAGCTTCCCGAGCTATCTGCAAAGGCGAATTGCTCCGGTCTTGGCTGGCAAGCGCCTGTCGGCAATGGCGGTGTTGCCGGAACAGTTGGGCAGAACCGTGCGATGGAGGCCATGCAGTTTTCGCTTTCCGAAATCTCCATGAACGGTGGCATTTCGTATTCCGCCCACGTATCCAATATCGGCTGGCAATCTGCTGTCTCAGATGGGGCCACAGCGGGAACCGTTGGACAGGGACAACAAATCCAAGCCGTGAAGATTAACTTGACTGGCGACGTTTCGAATTACTTTGATGTCTGGTATCGCGTCCATGTGTCAAATTACGGATGGCTTGGCTGGACTAAAAATGGATCACCGGCGGGCACCACGAAGCTTGGCATTCCTGTTCAGGCTTTACAGGTAAAGATTGTTCCCAAGGGCGCTTCCGCACCAGGCTCTACGTCTGATTCGTATTTTGAGACCTATCGTTATATGGGGTATCAGACCCCGGGATCTTATCCAAAGGTTAGTTGCAATAGCGTGCAGCTTCCTTCGTATTGCACCGGTTACTTTACGTATGTCACGCCTTCTCGAATTCCTTACAACGCTTCGCGACAGGATTGCATCAACGCATTCGTCCAGCGTGCTCGTGAATATATCGGGACGCGTTATATCGAGCCTTGGTCTTCTTGGCCGGGGGATGCGGTTGATTGTTCGGGCTTAGTGCTGCAATGTCTGTATGCGACTGGCATGGATATGGGTTGGTATAACCCGTATAACCATCGTTGGTTGCCCGAGCAAACCTACAACTCCATGAATTGGTATCGCAACAACACGTTTATGCCGGTTAGCACTTCTGCTATGCAGAGGGGAGATGTGGTCTACTACCAGGGCCATATTGGAATCTATATCGGAAACGGTCGAATCATTGATTCGTGGCCGGGGATCGGTGTGACCGAGCGCTCGGTCAATGCTCCAGGTCGTGTAATCGGTGCCGCTAGGCCTTTCGCATAGAGTCTGTTGAGGCGCTCCGTTGCAGGAGCGCCTCTTTTTGACTGTGTGCTAACTGGTGCTTTCCTAAGCTTTAAATGCCTGTATGGAAGTGTGGTAATATAGCTAGTATTCGTTTCTTTATCTGTGGTTACTGTCTCGGGGGATATGCATGAAACGTCTCAAAGCGTCTGCTGCTTTGGTTTGTACGCTATTGATGGGCTGGTCGCAAATCATTCAGCCTTACAGCGCGTATGCGCTGTCGGTCCAGGCCGCCGCTGCTTCGCAGTCGGTCTCGCAAACATCGAACGAGTACGAATCTCAAGGTGCAAGCTCTCAGGGAGCGCTGGACGATGCCTCGGGTTCTCAGGGTGTAACCGAATGGTATGGTGACGATGCAAATGCTGCTCGTCCTGATGGGGGTGTAGACTCTGATTCAGGCGAACAGCCTGGAATTGGCATCGAAGAGTCTCGTGTTGACGAGTCAAACGGTGAAGCCCCAACCGATGATTCCACTGAAATGAATTCCTGCGAAGCCGACTCTTTGGAACCGAACTCTTGGCGTTTCGAAAACGGCGTGCTTATCGATTCTGACAATGGCGACATCGATGCGCAGTCTTTAACTGACGATCCTTTGCCCAATGGCGCTGTTGCGCGCGGCATCGATGTCAGCAATCATCAAGGAACTGTTGATTGGAATAAGGTTAAGGCCGCGGGGATTGATTTTGCCATTCTCAAGGTCGGTCCGGTTTACGGAAAACCTGACGATTCTTTTGAAAGGAACGCTGCTGAATGTGAACGCCTCGGCATTCCTTATGGCGTGTATTACTACTCCTACGCCCGTTCTGTAGAGGATGCCAATAAAGAGGCCGACAGGACACTTGCTTGGCTCGGCGGCCATCATCCGTCGCTTCCCGTTTATTATGATCTTGAGGATAGCTATATCTTGCAAGATCCGGATTTCAGCAAGGATAAGCTTACCCAGATTGCGCAGGCTTTTTGCAACCGTATGGAGGCCGTTGGCTTTAAGTCGGGTATCTATGCGAACCTTAACTGGCTTAACAACTACCTGAATTCTCCGTCGTTGAGCGGTTATGACCATTGGGTCGCTCAATATAATTGGCGTTGCGATTATGCTGGCAGCTACAGTTTCTGGCAGTATTCAAGCAGTGGCAATGTCCCGGGCGTCAACGGACGCTGTGACATGAACTACTGCTTCAACGGTTCTCTTCTCAACGTAGATGACAGCAAGATGCATATTCAGTATGAGGCGCATGTCTCGAATATTGGCTGGATGAGCAGCAAACGCGACGGATTTACGGCTGGCACAACGGGGCAGTCTAAATCAGTGGAGGATCTTAAGGTCAGCATCTTGAATCCCGTTGAAGATGGCTCTGTGCAAATTAACGCCAATGTAAGTGGCATCGGCTGGCAGGGCTGGGACACCCCCTCGGCCTCCGAGGGCGGCACCACCGGCCAGGGCCGCGCCGTCGAGGCCGTGCGCCTGAGGCTCACGGGCTCCCTCGCCAAGGACTACGACGTCTACTACCGCGTGCACGCCTCCAACATCGGCTGGATGGCCTGGGCCAAGGACGGCGAGGAGGCCGGCACCACGGGCTTCGGCAGGAGCGTCGAGGCCGTCCAGATCAGGCTCGTCAAGAAGGGCGACGCCGCCCCCTCGTCCGACGGGGCCAACGTCGACTACGCCTTCAAGAAGAAGCCCATGTCCCTGACCTACCGCGCCCACGTCTCCAACGTTGGCTGGCAGGGCGCCGTGTCCGACGGGGCGACCGCCGGCACCACCGGCCGCGGCCTCGCCCTCGAGGACCTCAAGCTCTCGCTCGACAGTTCCGACTACTCAGACGGCTCGTGCGTCCAGATCGACGCCCACGTCTCGGGCATCGGCTGGCAGGGCTGGGACACCCCCTCTGCCTCCGAGGGCGGCACCACCGGCCAGGGCCGCGCCGTCGAGGCCGTGCGCCTGAGGCTCACGGGCTCCCTCGCCAAGGACTACGACGTCTACTACCGCGTGCACGCCTCCAACATCGGCTGGATGGCCTGGGCCAAGGACGGCGAGGAGGCCGGCACCACGGGCTTCGGCAGGAGCGTCGAGGCCGTCCAGATCAGGCTCGTCAAGAAGGGCGACGCCGCCCCCTCGTCCGACGGGGCCAACGTCGACTACGCCTTCAAGAAGAAGCCCATGTCCCTGACCTACCGCGCCCACGTCTCCAACGTTGGCTGGCAGGGCGCCGTGTCCGACGGGGCGACCGCCGGCACCACCGGCCGCGGCCTCGCCCTCGAGGACCTCAAGCTCTCGCTCGACAGTTCCGACTACTCAGACGGCTCGTGCGTCCAGATCGACGCCCACGTCTCGGGCATCGGCTGGCAGGGCTGGGACACCCCCTCTGCCTCCGAGGGCGGCACCACCGGCCAGGGCCGCGCCGTCGAGGCCGTGCGCCTGAGGCTCACGGGCTCCCTCGCCAAGGACTACGACGTCTACTACCGCGTGCACGCCTCCAACATCGGCTGGATGGCCTGGGCCAAGGACGGCGAGGAGGCCGGCACCACCGGTATGTCATGCTCTCTCGAGGCTGTTCAGATTAAGCTCATTAAGAAGGGTGCCTCCCATCCTGATACATCGGGCTATCCCCATCTTGAAATACCTACGGTGACGTATTCCGCTCAGGTGAAAGGTGCTTGGCAGAATTATGTCCCTGCCGGAGAGGTGTCCGGTACGACCGGTCAGGGAATTCCCATCACCGGGTTTTCGGCTAAAACTACTTCATCTGTTGCCGGCGGGATTGCTTATCAACTGCATCTTTCGAATGTAGGCTGGACTTCTGGCAAGACAAACGGGGAGCAGCTTTCGTCTACCGCTGAATCTAATTCGGTTGAGGCTATTAAAATTTCTCTTTCTGGTGACTTAGCAACCTATTTTGATGTTTGGTATAGGGTCCATGTCGATAATGTCGGCTGGCTTGGTTGGACTAAAAATGGTTCCGTTGCCGGTAGCACTGGCTATGGGACGCATGTCCAAGCTGTTCAAGTTCGACTTACAAGGAAGGGCGCCAATGCCCCCGGGAGCACCGTTTCGCCATGTTTGCTTGGGCAGCCTTCTGCGTTTGCAAATCCTATGCAGAAGAAGATTGTTGATCTTGCCCGACAGGTACCGTCTCCTGGCCCGGGATTGTGCTCCGAGTGGATTGCAGATATCTACGAGCGTGCCGGATTTAGGAACGTCCATACAGATGCCTGCGATTACTACTGGGATTATTGTAAATTCACCGATTATTCTCAGCTGAAAGTTGGAATGGTCATTGCCGTTCCTTCGCATACGCATACCCGCATGGGCAGCATTTACGGTCACGTTTGTCTCTATATTGGCAATAACCAGGTTATGGATAATGTCGGTCAGATCAGGACGCTCGATATGGCGTACTGGTTGGATTATTATTCCACCTCATATAAGCCAAAGTGGGGTTGGTATGACAACGTGCCGCTTGCATAGCTGATCGAAAGTCATGCCTTCGCACAGGTTCTAGCAGTTACTCTGGTTAAAAACGAACGGGTCGTTTTGCAACGGTCCGTTCGTTTCTATTTAAGTGCCATTCACGTTTTCGGTATTTAAGCAATTGCCGAAACGATAAATAATGATGCTAAAGATGGTCGATTGATGGGGAAGTCGAATGAAAAAGACGCAACGACTGCTAGCAACGGCAATGACGCCATTACTGATTCTTCATTGTCTTCTGACGCCCCTTTCTGTCTGGGCTGATTCTTTACCGGTGCAGCCGGAGTCTACTGATTATTCCAATAGCGCCGCCAGCAGCTCGGAAGACGAGAGTTTCGTCCTAAATGATGAACAGCAGGGGGTTGAAGTCGAGCAGCCGACTGTGTCAGACAATGATTCTCCTTCATCCGTTTCTAGCGAGCCTGCTTCCAATGCGACTGATTCGCCGAAACCCGAAAATGATGTATCCGCTGTCTTTGGTTCTGTTTCATACCAGACTCATGTACAGGATATTGGCTGGCAGGCTCCCGTTTCAAATGGAATGACGGCTGGCACAACAGGTCGTGCTAAGCGCGTTGAAGCCCTCAAGATCAATCTGCTTTCACAAGATGGCACCCCTTTGGGGAATGACAGCATTTCGGTCCAATCACACATTTCCGGGATCGGCTGGGAGCCTCAGCCGGTGGGTAACGGGCAGACATCTGGAACAGTTGGACAGTCGCGAGCCATCGAAGCGATCAAGCTATCTTTGTCGGGCAGTCTTTCTGACTCGTATGACATTTGGTATCGCGTTCATTCTGCAAATGTTGGTTGGCTTGGCTGGGCCTCAAATGGTGAGCCTGCTGGAACACAGGGCTATGCTTATCAGATCGAAGCTATTCAGATAAAGGTGCTTCCAAAAAATGCTCAAGATGCGCCAGCGCGAGGCGATGCCTTTAGGGACCATTCCCAGGAACCGCCTACTGTTTCCTATCGATCTCATATCTCCAATGTTGGATGGATGGGTGTTGTCGCGGACGGAAAGACATCGGGGGTCATTGACTCAAGAAATGCAATCGAGGCACTGTCGCTTAGTGTTAATTGGTATGGCCACGGAGGCTCTATTTCCTCTCGCGCGCACGTCTCTGGCATTGGTTGGCAAAGCTGGTCTTCAGGTACTGTTGGCACGACCGGGCAGTCTCGGTCAGTTGAGTCCGTTCAGTTTAAGCTCAATGACGAGATATCTGCAACTTACGACATTTGGTACCGTGTGTATGCTTCCAAATTGGGCGGATGGTTGGGCTGGACGTCCAACGGGTCTCCTGCGGGCTCGGTGGGGAAGGGTGCCGCCATTCAGGGTATTCAGGTTATGTTGGCCGAAAAGGGCTGCTCTGCTCCTGGAGATACAGCGAATCATTTTATTGGAGCTACGGATGTTCTGAGTGGCAGTTCGTATGGCCTTAATGGCAATAGCTTGGGCACTGTGCAGGGTAAAACGATTTTAATGGGTGGTTGATTTCTGATCTCAACCGAACACATTGAGCTGATGGCTCGCTCCCGCAGTTAGCCGAACGCCCCCGCGGCCCCTCCTGGGGTCCGGGGGCGCCGTTTTCCCAGTTGAAGGAACGGTGGAGATGTGTTTCGATGGGTCCGGTGGCCATGCTCCGCCCGCCGCCCGGCATCTCTTCCCAGACTCAGCCGGACGGTCGGTCCGTCTATTCCGTTTTTCCTTCTAGGCTAGGCCAGCGGGGCATCGCCCCTCTCGGCGCGCGTCCTTTCGATGAGCCCCGGCGTCAGGTCGAGGTCGACGAGCGCCACGTCCTCCACGCCGTAGGCGTCCAGCAGCGCCGCCGCGTCCTCCCCGAGCATCGCCCTGAAGGCGCGCGCGGGCGTCGAGAAGCCGAGCGCGCCGCGGGGCTCGGAGTTCACGTGCGACATGGCCAGCGCCATGTCGGCCGGGGATAGCCGGTCGAACCTGAGCCCGGCGCCCTTGGGCAGCAGCTTCCTGATCTCGACGTGGTTGCGCTCGCAGGCGCCCTTCTGGTCGCTGCGGCGCGGGTCGCAGTAGAACAGCCTCGTCTCGCCGGGCCCCTCGCCGAGGAGCGCCGCGATCGCGCCCTCGTCGGAGAACTCGGCGCCGTTGTCGGTGAGCACGGCGCGGAAGACCCTGCCCATGCCGTCGGCGCCGAGGACCTCCCTGATATCGCCCAGGGCGTCCGCGACGCACCCGGCGGTCTTCTCCTCCAGCGGCAGCGCGAGCTGGAGCCTGCTGGGGCGGTGCAGCAGCGTGAGCAGGCAGGCGGAGTCCTCCCGCGCGCCCTCGACCGTGTCCATCTCCCAGGCCGCGGCGCACGCGTCCTCCCCGAGGGCGAGGAACGCGGCGTATGACCTGCGGGCGGAGTGGCGCGTGGCCGCCCGCCCGGCGGCGCGCTTCCTCGGCCTGTAGCCGACCTTGCGCCTGAGCTCCATGTTCGTCATGCCGTCGTAGCCCGCCGCGACCCAGCGGTAGATGGTCGAGGGAGACAGGTCCACCGGCCCGCCGTTGCGCGCCGCCATCTGCTCGGGCGACAGCCCCCGGCGCAGGCAGTCCCTTATCGCCTCCAGCCTGGCCGCCGCGGCCGGCTCGTCGGCGTCTATCCCGCGCCTGGACGAGACGAGGACCGAGTCGGCGCACAGCTGCGCGGCCCGGGCCTCGTAGAAGACGTGCGGGCGGCGCTTGCAGCCCATCGCGCGGTAGCGGCCGCACCCGTTGCAGCAGCGCGGCCACGCCGCCAGGCGCGGGCAGGCCGACGACAGGTCGGTGCCGGCGCCCACGCGCTCGCCGCGCCTGGGCTTCGGCGCCGTCACGAACCTGTGCGACGCCACCTCGGCGCTCACCGTCGAGGGCGACCTGCCCAGCTCCCTCGCGATCTCCCTGCACGAGGCCCCGCGCTCCAGCATCCTCTGGACCGTGTCCCGCTCGTGCCTCGTGAGCCTTCCGTAGGCCCTCGGGACCGCCCTTGCGGAGCCCCTTTTCTTCTTTCCGGACATGCCGTCCTCCGATCTCCCGGGGCCGGCCGGTCCGGCCCTCAGGGTATCGGGTTCCCACATTCATCCGCACATGTGCGGATGAATGTGGGAGGTGTTCGGATAAAGTTGATAATCAAGGGATTTTAATGGGTTCCGAGAGCGGCTCTGAGCCTTTAACATCGCTTTCTATTTCGTTTGATAATCAAGAGACTTCAGGTTCAATCGGTTATTCAGGCTGCTATGAATTTAGTGGATGGAGCGGAGTTGTTTCTGACGGTGCCGCGCTCAATTCTAAAAATGATGGCCGTACTTTGAAGGCCGTGAGATTGACTCTTACTGGTGATTTGTCTAATGCCTATGACGTTTGGTACCGGTGTTTTGACTCCAAAAAAGGATGGCTTGGCTGGGCGTGTAATGGCGCGGATGCGGGGGCAACGATACCGGGTTCATTCCTTAAGGCTGTCGAAGTAAGGATTATCAGTAAAGGCAGTGGCGCTCCCGGAGTAACGGACGGGGCATTTGTTTCCGATGCTTCCGCCGATTGCGCTCATGTTGTTTATCAGGCCCATTCCGCTAACCGTGGGTGGTTTCCATCTGTTTTAGATGGGCAGGATGCCGGCACAACGGGAAAATCGCTTTCGCTTCAAGCTCTGAATGTGGTGCTGGCCGGTGTGGATGATGATTCTCCGGTTGAGGCACGAGCTCATGTTGCCAATATTGGTTGGCAGGAATGGCGGTCTGCCGGTTATGTTGGGACCGTTGGACAAGGATTGGCCATTCAGGCTCTTGAGCTGCGCATTAATGGTCCCCTCGCGAATCAGTATGACATCTACTATCGAGTTCATTCGGCTGGTTATGGTTGGTTGGGTTGGGCCAAAAACGGCGATTCCGCTGGAACTACCGGGTTAAATATCCAGATAGAAGCTGTCCAAATTAAGCTTGTCGCGAAGGGCGGGAATCCTGGCTCATCGTCTGCGCCCGCATTTATCTCTGCTCCAGCTCTAACGCTCCAGGCGCATGTCGCCACGCTTGGTTGGATGAATCCCGTTGGCAACGGTGGTGTTGCGGGCACAACCGGCAGATCGCTTGCTATTGAGGCGCTGAAGTTGAATGTCTCCAGTAGCGTATCGGGCGGTATTGAGTACTCCGCCCATGTACAGGATGTGGGCTGGCAAGGTTGGACTTCCAATGGGAATGTCGCTGGCACAGTAGGCTGCGCAAAGCGTATCGAGGCTCTTAAGATTAAGTTGACCGGTGATTTATCGAACTACTTTGATGTTTGGTATCGAGCATATTGCCAAGACTTTGGGTGGCTCGACTGGACCTCAAATGGGCAGCCTGCGGGTACGTCTAGGATAGGCTGCAGAGTCGAGTCTGTTCAAGTGAAGATTGTTCCCAAGGGCGCTGGTGCTCCCGGCTCTACTGCGCGTCCGTTTACTGACCAGCCCTTGTTGCCGGCAGATATGATGACTATGCTTAATCGAGCTAATAGATATTCGAGCAGCACAAGCTGGCTCATTATGGTTGACAGGCAAGCATGCCGCCTTGGAGTTTTTCGTGGACAGCGCGGGTCGTGGAGTTACGCTCAATACTGGACTTGCTCTACCGGCGCCCCTAGTACTCCAACGCCTACGGGTGAGTATACCGTCACCGGCAAGGGCTACTCGTTTGGACATGGGTATACCTGCTACTACTACACGCAGTTTTACGGTGACTATCTGTTCCATTCAATACCGTACTACCAGGGAACTTTTAATCCCATGGACAGCCGAATGGGAATGCATATTTCACAAGGCTGCGTGCGTTTGCCCATCGATCGCGCTAAATGGATTTGGGATAACGTGCCCCTTGCTACCAAGGTGGTA
This sequence comes from Collinsella sp., assembly GCA_046979165.1. Classification (GTDB taxonomy): domain Bacteria; phylum Actinomycetota; class Coriobacteriia; order Coriobacteriales; family Coriobacteriaceae; genus Collinsella. Next base: position 735,993 of record JBKWJT010000001.1, on the reverse strand, counting down.
ATCTACTAACTATTCCCGTAAGCGGTGAGAGCTTGTTAGAGGGCCCTTTCCTGTTGCCGTAGTCTTGGCAACAGGAAAGGGCCCTTGCCGTTGGATTAGGCTCCTTTTTCTTCGTTCACCTAATTGGTGACATTAATGAAGCTAACTCCCGATAGTATGGTTATTGACGACCGTCTATCTAGGAGGCGATTCTTTTGAAAAGGCAATTTAGAGCATTTATTGTTCTGATTTCCTGCTTCATGACGATGCTGCTTTTGAGCCCTTTGGCTTGTTGGGCAAATCAAAATGTTGGTTCCAACGAATATGAATCCGTTCCAGAGACCCAATCCGACCCCTCGGATCAAACTGCTGCTGTAGCCGATGAAACGGCGCCTTCGATTGATGCTACCGTGGAGCCCAAAGAGGCGGCCCCGGACGTCAGCTATAAATCTCACATTTCAGGCATTGGTTGGGAGCCGACGTTTACATCGAATGGCTCGACCTCTGGCACAACAGGCCAGTCCCGTAGGCTTGAAGCACTCAGGGTTTCCCTCCCTAATTCAGAAGACCTTGGTATCGAATACCGCTCTCATGTTCAAAATGAAGGCTGGCAGGATTGGGTTTCTAATGGAGCCGTCTCCGGCACAACGGGAAAGGGCCTTCAGATTGAAGCCGTCGAGCTCAAGCTGACGGGCAACAGGGCGGCTTCTTATGACCTGTATTATCGCGTTCATGCTTCTAATTTCGGCTGGCTTGGATGGACTTCAAATGGGTCGACTGCGGGAACCACCGGTTGGTCTTATGCCGTTGAAGCAATACAGATCGTCATTGTAAAAAAGGGTGACGCGGCGCCCGGCGATACTGCTGGTGCCTATGTCCCATATGTCTTTAATTGCTCTCTTTCTCAGGTTGGGGAGACGACTAAAGTAACCCTGAATATTCCGCAGATCGAGGATATAAAACGACTCGGGATCGCTGATTCGATAAAGGTGGCAGGCTACATGTCGTATGGAGGGAGGGTCACCCGTTCCGTCTCAAGCACGATTGCACTCGGAGATCTGGGCTCTAGCTCCAGTGAAATTGAATTTAGCGATTATGGTCCGTTTGACGTTACGTTGCAGTATTTGAAGAACGGAAACATCGTTCAAGAGGACCATCAGTCAATTGGCATTTCTGCGAGTGAGTACAACCTTGCCCCTTTGAGTGCTTCTTTCCCCGTTGTTCTCTATTCGCTATCTTTCTGGGATATCAGTACCTCTTCTGCTGGAACGACCGTTCCGTCAATTGTAATGCTCGATCGTCCAAGTGCCTATAACTGGAACTCGCTTCCATCCGGGATGTACGGTCTTCCGTATCTGACTCATGAGGAGAATGCTTCTAGTTCGAGCTATCAGGCGTTCGCGGATTATGTCGCTGCTCTCTACAAGATCAATCCCAAGGCAAAGTTCAATCTGTATATCAATGACATCACCTGTTCGTTGATCCATAGGATGATTTACGCCAACAAGATTCCCGCAGGCCAATACTCCATTCGGCTGTTGTCCGATGGATCCGCCACGTATGTCTTTACCAACGAAGCCTTTGACGTTAAGGATCCAGATTCTAAGCAAGCGGAGCTGATTACTTTATGGAACGCTGCCAAGAATAAGGAATACGAAACCGGTGAGGTCTCAAAGTCGTATAGCGATTATCACGATCACTGGGATTCTATGTATGCCGTGCTGAGTATTGAGCCTGGCACTCAGTGGTGGATGACTCGAACGAATCTGTTTACGAGTGGTGACGATAATGCCTTTGCGAATAAGATCGCGTCCGATCCCGGCGTTAAGAAGGTGAATGTTTCGGGCATGCTTACGAGCCTGCAGAATAGGGGAGAGGATACAGTCCAAGCGTTTAAGGCGCTGTACAACTTTAACGATGGCTATTTTGATGCGGCGACTCAGCAGGGCAAAAAGGTAATGATGCTGCTTGGAACGTACGTTTCTTACGAGCAGAATTTTGACGACTATGCCAACTTGACCGAAGTTATCTATGGCGATGACTATTTGTATTATTACAAGGGGCATCCAAACACACCGACGGGTATGTATCCCCAAAAGCAGGAACAGCTTGACCGTCTTGGCATTACCGATGTCGATTCTTCCGTCGCTGCAGAGCTGATCCTCTTCTTTAATCCGGAGATCGGTCTGTCTGGTTATGGGTCTAGTACGTATAACTCGGCCAGTGCCGATGCTGCTGGTGGACTTTGGAATTCCACAAAGGCCGAGGCCTTGAAGCCGGGTGCCGTCATCGATTATTCCATTATGGATTGGTTTGCTTCTCCGATTACCGAAGACACGGATGCTGCTATCAGATCCCTTTGCAAACAGGGAGACTCTTGCTATCTCGTAGAGTTTTCGGATTCCATACTTGCTTCGGCAAATTACGACTTTGCTATCTATTCGCACAATAGCGGTGCTCTGACTTATTTCAAGAAGGGCGAGTCGGGCTACGACGTCGTCAAGGTGTCACGAGGCTCGCTTGATGTTTTGGCAACTTCGCATGTTTCGAATGACGGTTGGCAGTCGGCTTCCAAGGGCGGAAATGTTTCTGGCACCGTTGGTCAGTCCAAAGCTGTCGAGGCTATAACTCTCAATCTGCAGAATGCTCCCTACGATGGCAGCCTGGAGTACAGGACGTATGTTTCCGATTACGGTTGGCAAGACTATGTGAAAGAGGGAGAAGTCTCCGGTACTACTGGTCAGAGCAAGTCTGTCCAGGCTATCCAAATTCGACTTACTGGTGAGATGGCCAATCGTTATGACGTTTACTATCGCGCTCATGTTCAGGACAAGGGCTGGCTTGGCTGGGCCTGCAATGATCAAGTTGCCGGAACGACTGGGTTTGGCTTGAGGCTCGAGGCATACCAGGTCGTTTTGGTTGAAAAGGGTTCGCCTGCACCAGGGGATACGAGTCAGCCCTCTATTCAGAAAACTTTTTCAATAAAGGCTCATGTTTCAAACCTTGGTTGGCAGGAACCTGTTTATGAGGGCATGACGGCGGGCACAACTGGTCGAAATCTTGCTGTTGAGGCGTTGGCTATTAGCAAGCCCGAACTCGGGTATTCCGGTAACATCGAATATCGAGCTCATGTTCAGAATATCGGCTGGCAAAAGTGGGTCAAGAACGGCAAGCTGGCCGGCACCACGGGTAAGTCTCTTTCTATTGAAGCTGTAGAAATTAAGCTTACGGGTGATCTCGCCAAGCATTATGACGTTGTCTATAGGGCGCATGTGCAGGGTAAGGGTTGGCTCGATTGGGTTAAATCGGGCGAGTGCGCAGGTACAACTGGAGAGGCCCTACATATGGAAGCGATTGAGGTTAAGTTGGTTGATAAATAGTAAGTGATGCAAGTCTATCATCTATCCGCTATTGCAGTAATTCAGTGGTTTAGTCCAACTGTATTAGTTTAATCTTGAAGGAGTTTATGATTTTTCGTAAACTTCTTTAGTTTAGCTACTAATTAATTATAGGGACTCGTTTATGAATTCATGTGCAAAACGATGCAAGTTTTATGGCGTTTTATTTGCTGTAATGTTTGTGGCTGCGTTATTAGTCGCAATTTATTATTGCAATTTGAAAACAGGGTTTCATGTTGACGAGCTGTGGACTTTCGGTCTCTCGAATAGTTTTTATTTTCCACATATTTTTTGGGAAAACAATATGGATGCCAACTGGATGGATCCTACGTTCATTCAGTCTTATTTGACAGTTGATACAGGGCATGTGTTTCGGTTTGATTCGGTTTTATATAATCTGAGTAATGACGCACATCCTCCTCTCTATTTTTTCATTATTCATACCGTTTGCTCACTGTTTCCGAATGAATTTAGCAAATGGTTTGGCTTGGTTCCTAATCTATGTTTCTATTCACTCAGCTTAGTATTTTTATTTAAGCTTTCTTACAAAGTGTTTCAGAGTAAGCCAGTCGCCCTAATTTTAATGGCTCTTTGGGCTTTCTGTCCCATAGCGTTAAATCTAGTGACCTACATTCGAATGTATCTGTTATTGGTGACACTTGCCCTAGCATTTCTTGATGCGTTATTCGATATGTTTAATGCTTCCTTCGCCAATCGATCGGTTTATTTCCGCCTATTTGTTATTTCTTTATTGGGGTTTTTAACTCATTTCTATTTCTATATTTATCTCTTTTTTGTTTCCTGTTTTTTTACTATTTATTTTTTGGCAAGAAAAGGGTGGAGGTTCTCCTTTAAATATGGAGTCACGATTGTCTTATCGGTTTGTCTGTCATTTATCATATTTCCTCCAGCATTAAGCAACATGTTTGGGAATCACTATGTCGAATCGGCCTCATCGCAATCAGGGGTAATGGTATTACTTAGACGAATTTGGCAATTTCTAGGGTCGTCGTCCGTTGATTTGTTCTTCGGATCAAGGCTTCTTTTGATTGCCTGCTTCTGTTTGTCAATTGCCCTTTGTTTCTACTTGCTATGGAATAAAAAAATTAATCGTGAGCATCCTGAGTCGATTTATATAGTTTTATTATTTAATTCATCCCTTGTTTTTTACGTCACAGCTTGCTATGTATCTCCTTTTACTTCGTCAAGATACATATGCTTGGCATATCCAGGATTACTGTTATTTGGATTTGGAATGTTCTTGTATCTATTTAGATATTTGCAAATTCGCTATAGAAATAATACTGATTTCAATTTTCGGGGCACTATTTTAGTTTCTGTTGTATTTGTTTGCGCAATTATTGCTGCAGATTCTGTTTTCTTTTCTTCCAATGCTTTGTATTTATATCCGAAATCTGCTGACAATGAAGCCGCAGTAGAGAAGTACGCGGGTTCAACGGGGCTCTTTGTCTCTTATGATTACTATCAGCTCACTGCGAAGCTACTAGAAGTTGCCAAATTGTCTCGCATTCATGCGCTGATTCCTGATCAGAAAGCTATTAGCAGTTTTTGCGATAGAAATTATATTGATTCTGATGATCTGGTTGTTTACATGAATAATCACGACTGCGAAGAAGAGGTTCTTTCTCAACTGAAAGATGAACTAGGATATAGTGGTTTTAAAAAACTGCCCGGATATACTCAAATCGATGATGGAACCTCTTGTTTGGTTTATGTCCTTTATAGATAACAGTAGGAAAAGGGTCTTTAATGAAACGAGATTCGGTGATTCAATTTCTGAAGTTTTCGATTGTTGGACTTTCAAATACAATCGTTTCTTACTTAGTTTACGCGGCACTCCTTTTTATTGGAGTGAACTATATTGTCGCCAATATAGTTTCTTATTTTGCTGGTGTCATCAATTCCTTCTATTGGAACAATAAATATGTTTTTGATAATGAGAGATCGGATTTGAGTTCACTTATTTCAAGTTTTTCCAAGCTACTTGCTTCGAGTGCTTTTACTGGATTGATTATCAACAACATCCTTTTGTACTTTTGGGTTAGTGTGCTTGGAATTTCTTCTATTCTTGGTCCACTGCTTAACTTGTTTGTAACTTATCCTCTTAATTATATTTTAAGTAAGTATTGGGCATTTAAGTGATAGGTGCTTGCATGACAAAGATGGACATATTGCCGATTCTCTATCTCGTGGTTCCTTGTTATAACGAGGAGAGCGTTTTGCGGGAAACCTCTAAAAGGCTTTTTGAGAAGTTTTCCACTTTAGTAAAATTGTCTCAGATAAATGCGAACAGTAAGGTTTTGTTAGTTGACGATGGGTCATCCGATAAGACTTGGGAGATCATCGAAAGTCTTCATCAGTCTAATTCCTTATTCTGTGGACTTAAGCTCTCTAGGAATTGTGGCCATCAGAAGGCTTTACTTTCTGGGTTACACAAGGCAGCGGAGTTTGCTGATTTAATAGCATCGATGGACGCTGATTTACAAGATGATATCAATGCGCTTGATGAAATGGTTTCAAGAGCTCGCGAAGGCTATGAAGTTGTATATGGTGTACGAAATGATCGTTCTAGCGATTCCTTTCTAAAACGTTTTACCGCACAGTCTTTTTATCGCTTACAGTCTTCGTTGGGTGTCGATGCTGTTTATAACCATGCTGACTATAGATTGATGTCCAAGCGTGCTGTTCTTGCATTGTCTCAATTCCGTGAGGTTAATCTATTTCTTCGTGGTTTGGTTCCTTTAGTTGGTTTCAAATCTTGCTGCGTGTATTATTCGCGAGGGAAACGGTTTGCCGGCGAATCTAAATACACGCTCGGTAAAATGCTGTCATTTGCTTTTGAAGGTATAACGTCTTTTAGTACTAAACCGATTAGGATAATTACTCTCACCGGTTTAATCATTTCTATTTTTAGTTTATTTGCACTTGTATATCTTTTAATTGGTCATTTTATTGGCGATGTACAAGTTGGCTGGACAAGCATTATTATGTCAATTTGGTGTCTTGGCGGACTTCAACTTTTGGCTTTGGGTGTCATCGGCGAGTACGTTGGAAAGACTTATATGGAGACGAAGCATCGTCCTCGCTATTTTATTGAGGAATTTTTGTCCGATAAGGAGGACAAGGATGCCTAAAGTTAGTGTGTTGATGCCTTGTTTTAATGGTGCTAAGTACATTTTGAAGGCAATTGATTCGGTGTTAAGCCAGTCTTTCCGCGATTTCGAATTATTAATTTTCGATGATCAGTCAACTGATGGAACATTTGAGATTGTTTCCAAGCTAACGGATTCTCGAATTAAGGTATTTAGAAACGCCAGTAATCTCGGTCTTGTTGGAAACTGGAATAATGCCATTGAGAAATCTTCTGGCGAGTATATTCATTTCCTCTTTCAGGATGATATTTTGTTACCCGGGGCTCTTGAGTCTGAGGTTGCAGCACTGGATGCTAATCCAAAGTGCTCCCTCTGCTTCAGCGCTTCATGTGTTATTGACTCGAATGGTGCCATTACAATGAAGAGGAGACCTTTTAAGCGGGATATGGTTTTAAAAGGCTCTGATTTTGCCCGCAAGACATTTCGAACTCATAATATCTATGGAGAGCCTTCTAATGTCATGTTTCGTAGAGATTGCTGGCAAAAGGTTGGACCCTTTAATGATTCTTTGTGTTACTCCCCTGATTGGGAGTATTGGATTCGTCTATCACTTAATAGTGATGTCTGCTATCTAGACTCAATTTATTCCTATTTTAGAGTGTGCAACGAATCTACTACGAACTCACTTTTTAAGGATAAAAAAGAGCAATTGAAACGCGATGAGTTTGATTTTGTGCGAGCAATCTGTTCACTCGATGGTATCAATATATCGTCGGTTGATTTAACCGCTCGTAAATTGTCGCTCTCAATCAGGAACATTGCTAAACGGATTTATTTTTCCGTTCACTGACTTTGGAAGTGATTGAATGAAAGGCATCATCCTCGCCGGCGGGTCCGGCACGCGCCTGTACCCGCTCACGCTCGTGACCTCCAAGCAGCTGCTGCCGGTCTACGACAAGCCCATGATCTACTACCCGCTCAGCACACTCATGCTGGCGGGCATCCGCGACATCCTGGTCATCTCCACGCCGACCGACCTCCCCAACTTCGAGCGCCTGCTCGGGGACGGCTCGCGCTACGGCGTGAACCTCTCCTACGCCGAGCAGCCGAGCCCCGACGGCCTGGCCCAGGCGTTCACCATCGGCGAGGAGTTCATCGCCGGCGAGCCGTGCGCCCTCGTGCTCGGCGACAACATCTTCTACGGAAACGGCCTGTCGCGCCACCTGACGCGCGCCGTGCAGAACGCAGAGTCGGGCCGCGCCACGGTCTTCGGCTACCACGTGGACGACCCCGAGCGCTTCGGCGTCGTGGAGTTCGACGGCGAGGGCAGGGCCGTCTCCATCGAGGAGAAGCCCGAGAAGCCCAAGAGCTCCTACGCCGTCACCGGCCTGTACTTCTACCCGGGCGACGTGGCCGCCAAGGCCCACGAGGTCGAGCCCTCGGCCCGAGGCGAGCTCGAGATCACCACGCTCAACCAGATGTACCTGGAGGAGGGGACGCTGTCCGTCGTGACCCTCGGCCGCGGCTACGCGTGGCTGGACACCGGCACCATGGAGAGCCTCCACGAGGCGGCGGAGTTCGTCCGCGCCGTGGAGCACTCCCAGGACCTGCCCGTATCCGTGCCCGAGGAGATCGCCTGGGAGAACGGCTGGATCACCACCGAGGGGCTCAAGCAGGCCGCCGAGGCCTACGGCAAGTCGGTCTACGGCCAGCACCTGAAGAAGGTCGCCGCCGGCGAGATCGTCAACAGCCCGCGCGAGTACTAGGAACAAGGAGATTCGAACATGGCAGAGGAGACCTTCTCCCCCAAGAACATCATCGTCACGGGAGGCTGCGGCTTCATCGGCAGCAACTTCGTGCACTACGTCGTGGACAACCACCCGGACGTGCACGTCACCGTCCTGGACAAGCTGACCTACGCCGGCAACCCCGAGAACATCGCCGGGCTGCCCTCCGACCGCGTGGAGCTCGTCGTGGGCGACATCTGCGACGCCGCGCTGCTCGATAGGATCGTGCCGGGCCACGACGCCATCGTGCACTACGCCGCCGAGAGCCACAACGACAACTCCATCGCCGACCCCGAGCCGTTCCTGCGCACCAACGTGGAGGGCACCTTCCGCCTGCTGGAGGCCGTGCGCAAATACGGAATCCGCTACCACCACGTCTCGACCGACGAGGTCTACGGCGACCTGGCGCTCGACGACCCGGCCAAGTTCACCGAGGAGACGCCGTATAAGCCGTCCTCGCCGTACTCGAGCACCAAGGCCAGCTCCGACATGCTGGTCCGCGCCTGGACCCGCACCTACGGCCTGCGCGCCACGATCTCCAACTGCTCCAACAACTACGGCCCCTACCAGCACGTGGAGAAGTTCATCCCCAGGCAGATCACCAACATCGTCGACGGCGTGCGCCCCAAGCTCTACGGCCGCGGCGAGAACGTCCGCGACTGGATCCACACCGAGGACCACTCCTCGGCCGTCTGGGACATCCTCACCAAGGGCCGCACGGGGGAGACCTACCTCATCGGCGCCGACGGCGAGAGGGACAACATCACGGTCCTGCGCATGATCCTGGAGGCGATGGGCCGCGACCCCGAGGACTTCGACTGGGTCGCCGACCGCCCCGGCCACGACCGCCGCTACGCCATCGACTCCGCCAAGCTCCAGCGCGAGCTGGGCTGGAGGCCGGCCCACACCGACTTCGCCGATGGCCTGAAGCAGACGATCGACTGGTACGTGGCCAACGAGCCCTGGTGGCGGCCGGCCAAGGAGGCCACCGAGGCCAGGTACCGCGCACAGGGCCAGTAGGAGGGGAGAGAGACATGGCAGACATCGCATTCGAGAAGGACCTCTCCGTGGCGGAGACCGGCATCGAGGGCCTCAAGGTCGTCGGCCTCGCCGTCCACGGCGACTCGCGCGGCTGGTTCAAGGAGAACTGGCAGCGCGCCAAGATGTGCGCGCTCGGCATCCCCGACTTCCGCATCGTCCAGAACAACATCTCCTACAACGACAGCCGCGGCGTCACCCGCGGCATCCACGCGGAGCCCTGGGACAAGTTCATCTCCGTGGCCCGCGGCTCGGTCTTCGGCGCATGGGTGGACCTGCGCGAGGGCAGCGAGACCTTCGGCAAGGTCTACACGACCGTGCTCGACCCGAGCAAGGCCATCTACGTCCCGCGCGGCGTGGGCAACTCCTTCCAGGCCCTGGAGGACGGCACCGCCTACACCTACCTGGTGGACGCCCACTGGTCCCTCGAATTGAAGAAGACCTACACCTTCGTGAACCTAGCCGACCCCGAGCTCGCCATCGAGTGGCCGATCCCGCTGGAACAGGCCACCGTATCCGAGGCCGACCTGAACCACCCGTATCTCAGGGACGTCGTCCCCATGGCGCCCAGGAGGACGCTCGTCACCGGCTGCAACGGCCAGCTGGGCCATGCGGTCCGCGCGCTCGCCGAGGAGCGCGGCGTGGCCAAGGACTTCGACTTCTGCGACATCGACACCTTCGACATGTCAGACCCGGACGCCTACTCCAAGTACGACTGGTCGCTCTACGGCACCGTGATCAACTGCGGCGCCTACACGGCGGTCGACAGGGCCGAGACCCCCGAGGGCCGCGCGACCGCCTGGAAGGCCAACGCCACCGGCCCCGCCCTTCTCGCCCGCACCTGCGCCGGGCACGGCATCACCCTCGTCCACGTGTCCAGCGACTACGTCTTCGACGGCACCGCCGAGGTCCACACGGAGGACGAGCCGTTCTCCCCGCTGTCCGTCTACGGCCAGACCAAGGCCGCCGGCGACATCGCCGTGGCCGGGTGCCCGCGCCACTACATCATGCGCTCCAGCTGGGTCATCGGCGAGGGCCACAACTTCGTCAAGACCATGAAGGCGCTGTCCGACCGCGTCGCCGACCCCGACGACAAACTCACGCAGGTCACGGTCGTCGACGACCAGCTGGGCCGCCTGACCTTCACGCGCGACATGGCCGCCGCCATCTTCCACGTGCTGGGGACGCACGCCCCCTACGGCACCTATAACTGCACCGGCTCCGGTGCGGTCAAGTCCTGGGCGGACATCGCCCGCGCCGTCTTCGAGGCAGCCAACGGCAACGGGGAGAAGGTCGTGCCGGTCAGCACTGCCGACTACTACGCCGGCGCCGTCGGCCCCATCGCCCCGCGCCCGGTCCACTCCGCGCTCGACCTTTCCAGGCTCGAGTCGGTCGGGTTCCACATGCCCGACTGGGAGGAAGAGCTAAAACTTCATTTTGATTAGATGCCTTTAGTACATTGTTTGCATTCTTAAAATCAGTGAGAATGCAAACAATGCCATGGGCATTTATGCCATTTTGCCAAGTTGCACCAGGAATTTTTTGGATGGTTTTCAATGCATTTTAAACTTGCAAATTTGATTTTTAACGGATCTGATGCGATGTTGCAGTATCCATTGCTTTGCTATAGGGCAACGGAGGGTCTTGTTATTCCAACTTCGAATGGCGCTATTGAAATCATGAAATCGACCAATGTTGATTTCACAACATATTTTAATGCGCTATCCATTTATAAGTGGCGAAAATACACTACTGCAAAGGCGTTTTATCTTCATATCGAGTATTGCGGCTCCGCCTTAACGCTTCAGCAGACGTATGCAAATAATTATTCTTGGATTCCTTCTACAATTGATGGCTCTGCGGTTAGTTTGCAACGATCCGATGAATGGAGTACGGCTGAAATCGAACTCTCCCTTTGTGAGGGAGAGATTCTGCACGCTTTTAATATCAGTACTGAAGGCCCTGTTAATATTCGAAATGCGTATTATTATTGCGATTGTGAAGAACTGGATATTCATCCAGTTGAGCTAGCGCTTGCAACTACTACGTTTAAAAAAGAAGACTATATTGTCCGTAACGTATCTCTTTTACAAAAGAACATTATTGATTCTGATGAAGAGATTGCTGATCATTTCCACGTACACATTATTGATAATGGCCGTTCGCTGAATAGTGCAAACCTGGATTCATCGCGTGTTACTGTTCATCCAAATCCTAATGTCGGCGGGTCTGGTGGTTTTGCTCGGGGGATGATTGAGTCACTTGAGCAGAATCCTAAAGCGACTCATGTTCTCCTGATGGACGATGATGTCGAGGTTCTTCCCGAGAGTTTCATCCGCACTTTCAACCTGCTCTCTCTTCTCAAAGAAGAATATGCTGAGGCCTTTTTATCGGGTGCCATGATGAGCTTGGAAGAGCCCAATTTGCGTACCGAGGATTTAGGGTTCTTTACTGCTAAGGGAACTTTTTCTCCCCTTAAGCCTGCAGGCTATATGACCTCACTTCATGATGTCGTTGAGACCGAGATATATAAGGCCCCAACTGGCCTTTATGAGGACACTGCCCAACAGTATGCTGGCTGGTGGTATTGCGTTATACCTACCGCAACGATTGAACGTGAGGGGTTGCCCTTGCCCTTATTTGTTCGTTCTGATGATGCTGAGTATGCGCTTCGTTGCAAACCCAAGTTCATGTCCATGAATGGTATTTGCGTTTGGCATAATTCCTTTAAGTTTAAGTATAGTGCTGCCGTGGAGCGTTATCAGGTAAGCCGAAATACGCTAATCAGTCAGGCGACAACTGGCGCTGCGCCTCTCTCTGATTTTCTTTATGAGATTCGTCGTGAAGTTGAGCTCGACTTGAAGAAATTTAATTACGATGAAGCTGCTCTTGCCGTAAAAGGTCTTGAAGATTTTTTGAGAGGTCCGGAGTGGATTTCTCATCCTGTCGCTGAATCCCGTTTTATGGCGGCAAATCGTGAAAGGGAACAATTGATTCCCATCGAGCAGCTCATCCCTCAGGCACAAGAATTGGGTGTCGACTTGACGCAACTGACTTTTGGCAATTTGAGCCTTGGGGGCGACAGGTCTAGGCTGCAGGCATTTAAGGATTATCTGACCATTAATGGCCACCGTTTTGTTAACGACTCCGCTAAGCGCAGAGGCAAAGTTGCTGTCATCGACGCTGCGGGATGGGTTTATCCCGCAGGTAAAATCAGGGATGTTGACACGCTTATTGTGGTAGATATGCCTAATAAAAAGGGTGCCATTAGACATATGGATAAGAAGCGATTCAAAGAGGTTTGGAGTCGTTTTCGTAAAGCCGAGAAGGAATTCAAGCGAAACAAAGATAAGATTTATACCGAATACGCTTCGTATAGAGATGTCTTTACTTCGATCGATTTCTGGAAACAGTATTTGAAAGAGGCGTCGGAGTAGTCTTCATGTGAGTGGGTTTCAAGGTGGGACCCACTCATTCTTTTGTATCATATGAGTAATTGTGCTTCGTTCATTGTTTGTTGTTGCGAAGGTTAAGCCATGTCCTTGCTTTCTACTATTAAAAAGATCCTCCCTGGCTCATCCCGATCGTTGCATGCTATGCATGAGGATATGGACCGTCGTTTTGACGAGGTTTTCGCCCGTATTGAGCAGGCCGATAACGGTATCAATATGAATATCAATTACAAATTCGATACTCGGCTATTTCCAGAAATTGAATTGCTCAAGCAACGCCAACAAAGTCTGTCAGAACAAATGAGGCTTCGCTTTGAATTGTTAGCGCGACGTGCGTACCCCGATCTCACCCCTTTTGAGCTCCGTTGCAAAATCTTTGATGCATTGCCCGACGCCGAGGGTGATATTCGATTGATGCAGCAGGCAAACGCGGCGTTGATGAGTAAGCTAGACGCGATTTGTGCTGCCAATAATATTCAATACTGGCTTTCTTATGGTTCTCTTGTTGGCACCTTGTCTCGATCGGGTTTTATTCCTTGGGACGACGATATTGATATCTGCATGCTTAGGTCCGATGTGGATAAGCTCACTGCCGCTTTAAAAGACGACCCTGAATATCAAATCACTCTTGTATATGACTGGTTTGTAAAGTGCCGTCAAGTTCGCTTTTGTTCAACTAATTCGCTTATACCTTGTTTTGTGGACATTTCGATTTACGACCGTGCGGCCGAGAATTCCAAGCGCGCGAACGATCGACTTAGGCAACTCAGAATTGAGCTTATGGATTTCTTTGACAAAAATGAACATGAGTTTAGTTTTTGGAAAGATAATCCTTGGATGTTTCATCCCGACAGTGGTCTTAGCGTGCAGTGCGGGGATGTTGACTTGGAAGCTCAGAGAACAGTTGTTTCTTCTGCGGAGATTGATCTTGTCCAGAGCGTATTCGATTCGTTTAACGAAAAGGCTCATGCACTTGGTTTGTTGACCGATGAGCCTCATGGCGATTTTGCATACGCGATCGATAACGTTTTTGATGCCCCTAAGCGAAAAATAATTTGGGATCGCAACGATATTCTTCCCGTAAGAAAGGATCCGTTTGGCGGTTTCTCTTTTTCGGTTCCTGCGAAAGCGGAAAAGGTCGCTGACGCCTGTTATCCTGGATGGCCTTACATGCCTATGGACATCTGCGGGCATGATCATTTTGCAAAGGATGTTTTGTCTGATCCTGATGTTCGCTCCGCGATGGCAAAGTTTGTCGTCGAATGTAATTAGTAGTTACAACGGCTTTGATTAAGGTATTTGAAATGCAGTTTAAACTTGCGAATGTTGTACTTAAAGTTGAAAAGCATGCAAAGGATTTTCCCGAACTCTACTATCGCGTGCTCTCTGGTGATGCTTCGTATGATGACGACATTCATTCACTTCATATCAATGGAAACGTTGACTTTTTGACGTATGTGAATGGCTTATCTGCTGGCAAATGGCATCAATATGCGTCTGTTGGCGGCGTCGTCTTGCATATGGCTTTATTTGGCAGGGGCCGGGTTGTCGTTCATGGAGTGAGATCTTGCGAACTGAATCCCGTCGAGCTTAAATCTTATCCTTTTGATGGCGATAAAGTTGATCCTTGCGTTCTCGATATCGATATCGATACAACCGGCTACGACTTGATCGGTTTTAGGATTGAGAGTGATGAGAGCTATTCCGTAGACCTCTTGAACGCCTCTTATCTGACTGATGTTCCTGAGGACTCAATTAACCAGATCAATCTTGCTCTTTCTACTACTACATTTAAGAATGAGCAGTACATTCTTCCGAATATTGAACTCGTTAAAGCAGGCATCTCCAAAGAGGACGGTCCGATTCGCGACCACTTCCACATGTTTGTCGTCGACAATGGGCAGACGCTCGATTCTGCATCACTTTCCGATGGGCTAGTCACCGTGCTCCCGAATCCCAATACGGGCGGTTCGGGGGGATTCGCGCGTGGAATGATGGCGGCTACTGAAACTCCTGATCGGTTCACCCATATCATCTTGATGGATGACGATGTCTCTATCATGCCCGAGAGTTTGATTCGTACGTTCAACCTGCTCTCTCTTGCTAGGGGCAAATATAAGGATGCCTTTATTAACGGCGCCATGCTTTCGATGGAGGATCCCACTCGTCAGTTTGAGGATGTCTCGTATGTGACGACTACTGGTGCCTATCGTCGAGTAAAAGAAGATCTGAATGTTGGCAAGCTGGCTGACATTCTCGAAAACGAGCGTACGAGTGTTGAGGTTGACCAGGCCTATGGAGCTTGGTGGTATAGCTGCATTCCGGTGAAGGCTATCGAAAAGAACGGTCTTCCCATGCCTTTCTTCATCCGCTGTGACGATGTTGAGTTTGGCATGCGCAATAAGCCTGTCTACATGACCATGAATTGCATTTGCGTGTGGCATGCAAGCTTTGAGGGGCGTTTCCGCGCTTCGGTTGACTGCTACCAGTACTTCCGCAACTTCTTTGCCATGATTTCACTCGATGATTGTGCTGATGAGAAAATGTTTGTCCTTCGTATTCAGCGAGGGGTACGTCAGAACTTGCGCGATATGGATTATCAGGCTGCTGAGTTTATCCTTGATGGCTTTGAGGACTATCTGCGCGGCCCTGAGTATCTCCAGAAGCTTGATGGCGCCGCGACGATGATTGGTAAGGGTAAGTTAAACGAAAAGCTGATTCCTGTTTCCGAAATGGATCCAGAGCTTCTTCGCAAGGCTGGGGTTACGGAGCAAGTGCTCGCTAATGTTAATCTGGAATTCCATCCTTCGAAATTTATGAAGTATTGGAGATCTATTCCTTACGACAAACACTATCTTCCCGATGCGCTGTTGCGCGGAAAGCCCGGCTATGTGGTCAAGAACGGCAGCTGTACGCTTGAGGGCAACTCGACACGTTGCAAGACGCTGGTATTTCTTGATCCGACCCGCGAGAAGGGGGCGGTCCGCACGATGGATCGAGCGCGGTTCAAGAGTATTCGCCGCCGAGAGCACGAACTGATGGCGCGATATCGTAAAGAGGGCGAGAGCGTCAGGGGGGCATGGAAAGATGCCATGCCGTACATGACTTCGCGAGAGTTCTGGGAACAGTATTTAGGTCTGAAATAAGAAGAGGTCCGGATTAAGTCCGGACCTCTTCTTATTTTGAATAGGTTTTATAGGCTTGTAGCTCCCATTGTTTTCTTTCGACTTTTGCTACTGAGTCGAGGATTAGTCCCGTTGCTAGGCTCAACCCACACAGGAACATGAATGAGGCCGCAAGTATGGCCGTGGGGAAACGGGGGACTAAGCCGGTTTGGAAGTACTCCCTAACAATTGGAATTCCGAGGGCAAGGCCTATGATGGCGAAGATGAGCGCTATAAGTGTAAAGAACTTGAGCGGACGATAGTCTTTAAAGAGCGTTCCAATCATTGCGATGACCTTGATGCCGTCGCTAACGGTGTTGAGCTTGGACTCGGAGCCTGCGGGCCGATCGCGATACTCCACCGGCACGTCTTTAATTCGCCAGCGGTGATCGACAGCGTGGATGGAGAGCTCGGTTTCGATCTGGAAGCCCTCGCTCAAGACGGGGAAGGTCTTGACGAAAGGCTTGCTCATCGCTCGGTAGCCGGTCATCACGTCGTCAAAGCTGTAGCCGTAAATCCACTTAATCATAGCGCGAACAAGGTTGTTGCCAAACCCGTGAAAGGCTCGTTTATTCTCTTCGGCATAGGTGCCGTTTGACAGGCGATCGCCAACGGTCATATCCGCTTCGCCGTTAAGGATGGGCTCACAGAGTGGCTTGGCGGCCTCAGCAGGGTAGGTATCGTCGCCGTCGACCATCAAGTAGCATTCGGCGTCGATATCGCGGAACATTTGGCGACATACGTTACCTTTGCCCTGCCTGGACTCATGGCGCACCGTAGCCCCGTGCTGTTTGGCGATTTGCGAAGTGTCATCGGACGAGTTGTTGTCGTAAACATAGACAACTGCACCGGGTAGCTCTCGATGAAAATCGTCGACAACTTTGCCAATCGTCAGCGCTTCGTTGTAACAGGGAATTATGACGGCGGTATTCGAATAGTCCATGTAGGACCTCCTTTAATGACTCATCTGGTCGAAAGTATACCTATCGCTTGCCCCTTTGCTTAGATATGGGTTAGTTCTCCAGATTTGTTGCGGTGAGTTATCGTCATCGTGGGAGGGCTATACTTTCCACTGTTATGTTTTACGAGACAAGGAGATGGTCCGTGGCTGACAACGTAGAGAGTCAGAAAGCGGTGGCTAAACCGGCCTCTCACGCTAAAAATGATTTTGAAAAGGACAAGTTCATTCTTAAGCAGCTTGTCACCAAAGATTTTAAAATCAAATATCGTCGCAGTGTTCTGGGTGTGGCATGGTCCGTGCTTAATCCGCTGTTGATGATGGTTGTTATGTCGATCGTGTTCTCGACAATCTTCGCGCAAGGTCGCAATGGTTCTATTACGCCCGAAATGTATCCGCTTTACTTGATCGTCGGTAACGTGACTTTCTCTGTCATGTCCGAGTCGACGAACCAAGCGCTTATGTCCATCATTTGGGCTTCCTCGCTGCTTAAGAAGGTCAAGGTGCACCGTTGGGTCTTTCCGGTGCAGAAGGTGCTGTTCTCGCTCGTTAACTTCGCCTTCTCTTTGGTTGCCGTCGCCTTGGTTATGCTTTGGTTCCACGTGCTTCCCACCTGGCATTTAATTCTTCTGCCGGTTTGCTTGCTCCTGCTTATGTGTTTCTGCATGGGCTTGGGCATGATGCTGTCTGCGCTGGCGGTTTTTTTCCGCGATGTTATGCACCTGTGGACCGTTGTTATCACGGCCTGGATGTATCTGACGCCGATTTTCTGGACGACCGACTTCATTAGCCAGATGGCACATTGGATTCAGGTGCTCGTGGTTGTCAATCCCATGTACAACTACCTTCAGTTTATGCGCGATATTTTCCTGTTTAACACCATGCCCTCTGCGCTTACCTTTGGGCTGTGTGTTGTTTGGGCTGTTATTGCTCTTGCTATTGGCTACACCGTGTTTCATAAGACTGAGCACAAGTTTATTCTCTACATCTAAGGAGCGCTGTTCATGACTGAATCTGCTATTGATTACAGCAAGCAGCCCCTTGCTGTTGAGGTCAAAGACGTCACCATGATCTTTAACATGGCGTCCGAGTCGCTTACGAACCTCAAAGAGTACTTTATTAAGCTCGCCAAGCACGAGCTGTTCTTTGAGGAGTTCCGTGCGCTTAAGCACATTTCGTTTAATGTGCATCGCGGCGAGGTCGTTGGCCTTGTTGGTACTAACGGCTCCGGTAAGTCTACGATGCTCAAGATTATTGCTGGCGTTTTGGAGCCCAGTGAGGGCGAGGTTAAGGTCCATGGCAATATTGCACCTCTGATTGAGCTCGGCGCTGGTTTCGATCCTGAGCTTACCGCGCGTGAGAATATCTATCTGAACGGTGCGCTGCTTGGATACACGAAGGAGTTTATTGACGCTAGCTTTGACGAGATTATTGAGTTCGCCGAGCTTAAAGACTTCGTTGACATGCCACTGAAGAACTTCTCTTCGGGTATGGTTGCACGCATTGCCTTTGCTATCGCTACGATTACCGAGCCCGACATCCTGATCGTCGATGAGACGCTTTCTGTTGGCGATGTCTTTTTCCAGCAGAAGTGCGAGCGCCGCATCCAGCACTTTATCGAGAGTGGCGACGTCACGGTCTTGTTCGTTTCTCACTCCATGGAGCAGGTTGAACGCATTTGCCAGCGTGCTGTTTGGATCGAGAAAGGCAACCTACGCATGGATGGTCCCGTGGATGAGGTCTGCAAGGCGTACCACGACCAGTTCAAGTAGGTTATAATTTATTGGCCGTGTGAACTTGTACCCGCTTGGACGTGCGGCCTTATGCTCCATTAGCTCAGTTGGATAGAGCAGGGGACTTCTAATCCCAAGGTCGACGGTTCGAATCCGCCATGGAGCACCAGAGAGTTTTTGAAGACCCGGTTATTGTGCCGGGTCTTTGCTTTTTGGGACGCGTGCGCGTGCAGTGCTCCCTCAACAATAAGTCCGATACAGCGATGCTGCACCGGACTTTCTACATCCCAGAATGGCTATCAGCCTTTGGCTGTTGGGCTCTTACGCCTCCGTGGGCTCCACGCCCAGCTCGTTGCGGACGAGCTCGAAGGCGGCGGCGATGGCCTTGTCCATGTCGTAGTACTTGTAGCCGCCCAGGCGACCGGCGAAGATCACGTCGCCCTCCTGCGCCGCCAGCTCCTCGTACTGCCTGTACAGGGCCTCGTTCTTGGCGTCGTTGATGGGGTAGTAGGGCTCGTCGCCGGGCTTCCAATCCGCCGGGTACTCGCGCGTGATGACGGTCTTCTCCTGCGTGCCGAACTCGAAGTGCTTGTGCTCGATGATGCGGGTGTAGGGGACCTCGCGCTCGGTGTAGTTGACCACGGCCACGCCCTGGTGGTCGGCCTCGTCGAGCGTCTCGGTCTCAAAGCGCAGGCTGCGGTACTCGAGCGTGCCCAGCTTGAAGTCGTAGAACGCGTCGATGGGGCCGCAGTAGATCGTCTTGGCGGCGATATCTGGCTCGGCGGCGGCCAGCTCCTTGTACTCCACGCCGCAGCGCACCTCGATGCCCTCGAGCATGTTGGCGACCATCTTGGTGTAACCGCCCATGGGGATGCCCTGGTAGCGGTCGTTGAAGTAGTTGTTGTCGTAGGTAAAACGGCAGGGGAGGCGCTTGATGATGCTGGCGGGCAGGTCCTTGCAGTCGCGGCCCCACTGCTTCTCAGTGTAACCCTTCACGAGCGTCTCGAAGATGTCACGGCCGACGAGCGACAGCGCTTGCTCCTCGAGGTTCTGCGGCTCGCCGATGTTCTCGGCGGCCACCTGCTCGGCGATCTTGGCCTTGGCGTCGGCCGGCGTGACGACGCCCGGCCACATCTTGGCGAAGGTATTCATGTTGAAGGGCATGCTGTACATGTTGCCGTGGAAGTTGGCGACCGGCGAGTTGACGTAGTTGTTGAACTCGGCGAAGCGGTTTACGTAGTCCCAGACGTCCTTCATGGAGGTGTGGAAGATATGCGCACCGTAGCGGTGGACCTGGATGCCCTCGACGTCCTCGGTATAGATGTTGCCGGCGATGTGATCGCGGCGATCGATGACTAGGACCGACTTGCCGGCGCGCTTGGCGGCATTGGCAAAGACGGCGCCCGAAAGGCCGGCACCGACGACAAGGTAATCGAACTGGGACATGGATATACTCCTTTGGTATGTCAATTGGACAGTTACAAATGATTCGGGATAAACGCCACTGGCTTATTTACCCCAAAGATTAGTGTAGCAGATACTCTTTCAGCAGCTCCAGCGCGTGGGCGTAGCCCATCAGGCCTTCGCCCGTAATGGTGGCGAAGCAGGCTAGGCGTGCGTAGCTCACTTGGCGGAAGTCCTCGCGGGTCTCGACGGCGCTGATGTGGACCTCGACGGCAGGGATGGCGACGGCCTTGAGGGCGTCGAGGATCGCCACGCTCGTGTGCGTGTAGGCGGCCGGGTTGATGACGATGCCGTCGACCTTGCCGTAGGCCTCTTGGATCTTGTCGACGATGCTGCCCTCGTGGTTGGACTGGAAAACCTCGATCTCGTCGAAGCCCTGTGCGGCGCCCGCTTCCTGGCAGATCTGCACTAAGCGGTCATAGTTGTCGCTGCCATAGATGCCCGGCTCGCGAATGCCGAGCATGTTGAGGTTGGGGCCGTTGATGACGAGTGCTTTCATGGTTGCTTCCTTTGTGGTTGGAAAGCCGCCACAAAGGTGCCTGTCCCCTTTGTGGCGGCTTAGATTAGAGAGCGGGTGGGAGGGTCTCGAGGAGGGCTTGGGCGGTGTTGGCGGCGCAGTCGCGTGAGTCGATGATGTAGTCGGCCCAGGCGCGGTAGCGCGGCATGCGCTGCTCGGCCAGCTTGTCGATACCGTCGCGGGCGGTGATGGGGCGGCCCTTGTGGGCGAGTTCGTCGAGCTTGCGGTTGAGCATCACGATTTGGCTGTTCTGGTGCAGCAGCGGATAGTTCTCGTTACGCGTGACCACGCCGCCGCCGGTTGAGAGCACCAGGCCGCTGCGCTTGGAGACGTCGGACAGCGCCGCCGTCTCCTGCTCGCGGAAGGTTGCCTCGCCGTGCTCGACGATATAGTCGGCGCAGGGCATGCCCAGGCGCTCCTCAAGCGCTCGGTCCAAGTCGATGTGCTCGCGACCCGTGAGCAGGGCGATCTGCTCGCCCACGCGGGTCTTGCCCGAGCCCGGCATGCCGATCAGCGCGATGTTCTGCTCGCGGCGGGACAGACGCTCCGTTACGTCCAAGATGCGCTTGCGCGGGGTGACCTGGCCGGTATAGCGCTCAACAGCCTGTGCTGCCTGGGCAACAAGCATGAGCAGACCGCCGATGCAGGGGATACCGCGGCGCTCGGCCTCGAGCATGAGTCCCGTGCGGGCGGGGTTGTAGACGATGTCGATGACGCCCTCGAGCGCATCGAGTCCTTCGAGTGTGCAGGGAGCGCCGGGGCAGTGGGGGAACATGCCGGCGGGCGTGCAGTTGACGAGCAGCGCGGCATCGGACTGCTGTGCGATGTTGTCGTAATTGACCTCGCTCGTGCGACCCACGGGTACGACGATGGCGCCCAGGTCGTCGAGCACCATACTGGCCGTGGTGCCGGCACCGCCGGTGGCGCCGAGCACGAGGGCCTTCTTACCGGCAACCTCTACGCCTAGCTCCTCGACCAGGCATTGGAAGCCAAAGTAGTCGGTGTTGTCGCCGCGAAGGCGGCCGTCGGGCAGGCGCGTGATGGTGTTGACGTTGCCCATGCGCTCGGCGAGCGGACTCAACTCGTCCAGGTATTCCATGACGGCGCGCTTGTAGGGGATGGTCACGTTGGTGCCCTCCCACTCGTCACCCGTCATAAAAGCCTCAAGATCCTCGGGCTCGCGCTCAAAACGCACGTACTCCAGGCCTGCGAGCTCTTTGTAGATGGTCGGGGTGTAGCTGTGGCCCAGCACGCGGCCCAGCACGCCGTAGGGACGGGTTGCGGCGGTATCGGTCATCTAGAGCACCTCCGTGTAGCTGCCAAAGTAGGTGAAGCTCTCGCACACGTCGTCGATGGAATCGAGCAGGTCGTCGAGGGCCTTGCTGCCAAAGGGGCAGTCCAGATCAAAGTAGAACATAAACTCAAAGTCGCGGCCGGGGATGGGGCGGCTCTCGAGCTTGATCAGGTTGATGTTGAGTGCGTAGAAGCGCTCGAGCACGCGATAGAGGGCACCCGGCTCGTTGGCCGTGGTGATCATGAGCGAGGTGCGATTAGCGCCGGGGTAGACGCGCGGCTCGCGGCTGATGACGACAAAGCGCGTGTAGTTGTTGTCCGAGTCCTGGATGTTGGGCTCCAGCACCTCCAGGCCATAGAGTGCCGCGCAGCTGCGCGATGCGATGGCGGCAACATCGGTGCGGTCGGAATTGGCGACCATCTCGGCCGACATGGCGGTATTGGGGTACTTGGTGGCGTGCAGGTCGTGGGACTCGATAAAGCCGGCACACTGCGCGATGGCTTGGCCGTGGCTGTAGACCTCGCTCACGTCAGCGAGCTTGGTGCCGGGTTTGACGAGCAGATTGTGATCGATCTTGAGGCGCAGCGAGCGCACGATGTGGAAATCGAACTGGGCGAGCAGGTCGTAGACGGCGTTGACCGAGCCGGCGGTGGAGTTCTCGATGGGCAGCACGCCAAACTCGCAAAAGCCGTCGCGCACAGCGCGCATGACGCCCTCGAAGGTCTCGAAAAACGCGATATCGGGCACGTCGAAGAGTTTGCACGCGGCGATCTGGCTATAGGCACCTTCCACGCCCTGGCAGGCAACGGTGGCCGTTTGAGGGAAGGCCGTGTCGGAGGCTGCAGCCGTGGCGTGGGCCTTTTGCGAGACGGTGATGCCCTTGAGCTCGTTGATGTAGCGCTGCTGCTCGGCCTTGCTCATGCTCATGAGGAGACGGAACAGGGTGATGGTCTGCGCCTCGTAGCGCTCGGGCGCGCGGCTGGCGAGGTTGTTGAGCTTGGAACGCTCGCGGGCGGGGTCAAAGACGGCCTTGCCCATCTCGATTTTTGACTTGGCGACTTCGGTGGCAATGTCCATGCGCTCGACAAAGCTGTTGAGGAGCGCGGTGTCGATGCCATCGATGGCCTGGCGGATGTCAGCAAGGTCCATGGAGGCCCCTTTCACGTAATGGCAGAGTTGACGGGCAACCCAGGTGAGTCGGGTTAGAGCTGGGCGGCGTCCTCGAGGAGGGCGTCCCAGATGGCGAGGGCGGCGGCTGCTTCGGCTACGGGGACGGCTCGGGGGACGATGCAGGGATCGTGACGGCCGTGGACTGAGAGCTCGGCATTTTCCATGGCGTCCATGTCTACGGTCTGCTGTTCGCGGCCAATTGAGGGCGTCGGCTTTACGGCCATGCGCCACATGACGGGCGCGCCGGTCGAAATACCGCCCAGGATGCCGCCGGCGTTATTGGACTCGACCTTGATTTCGCCGGTCTCGGCATCGATGCGATACGGATCGTTGTTCTCGCTGCCGCGCATGGCGGCCACGGCAAAGCCCATGCCAAACTCCACGCCCTTTACGGCGGGAATGCCAAACGCGATTTGCGCGATGCGGTTCTCGATGCCGTCGAACATGGGGTCGCCGATGCCCGCGGGAAGCCCGTAAATGCCGCACTCCACGATGCCGCCGATGCTGTCGAGTTCGTCGCGCGCGGCAAGAATCTCCTCGCGCATGCGGCCAGCTGCGGCGGCGTCAATGCACGACAGATCGTTCGTAAGGATCGCCTTGCGGTCGGCCTCGCGATAGACCATATCGTCCATCGGCAGGTCGGAGATGCCGCCGATTTGCGCGACGTGCGCCATGACCTGAATGCCGCGGGTCTCGAGTGCCTGCAGCGCAATGCCGCCGGCGATGCATAAGGGGGCTGTTAAGCGGCCGGAAAAATGCCCGCCACCAGCGACATCGTGCATGTTGTGATGCTTCACGCGCGCAGGGAAGTCCGCATGTCCGGGACGGGGCTTGCGGCGCAGCTCGGAGTAATCCTTGGAGCGCGTATTGGTGTTCTCGATAATCGCGGCGATGGGCGCGCCGGTGGTATGTCCATCGACAACACCGGCGATGATGTGGGCGGCGTCGGCCTCGCGGCGTTTGGTCGCGGTCTCGTCGCGACCGGGGGCGCGACGGTCGAGGAAGGCCTGCAGCTTCTCCTGGTCCACGGCGATGCCCGCCGGGATGCCATCGAGCGAGCAGCCGATAGCGGGGGAGTGCGATTGGCCGAAGATGCTCAGATGCAAGACGTTGCCAAAGGTCGAGGACATGCTATTCCTCCTCGAGTGTGACCTTGCCGCCCAGCAGGCGGTAGTGGTCGAAGAAATCGGGATAGGACTTGTTGACGGCTTCGGCGCCGTGGATCACGACCTCGCCGGTGGCGCGGCTCGCGGCGATGGCGGCCATCATGGCAATGCGGTGGTCGTTGTGCGAATCGACCTCGCCGCCGGTAAGGGCGTCGACGCCCTTGATGATGAGGTCGTCACCGGCAATGCGCACTTGCGCGCCCAGCGCGGTGAGCTCGCGGGTGGTGGTGACCAGGCGGTCGGATTCCTTGATGCGCAGGCGCGCACAGTCACGGATGAACGTGCGGCCCTGAGCGAGGGAGGCCACAGCCGAGATGACGGGCACCAGGTCGGGAATGTCGTGGGCGCTCATCTCAAAGCCGGCGAGTTTGTCGGACTGCACGGTGGCGGCGTTGGTCGAGCGCACGATGCGGGCGCCAAAGCGCGAAAGCGCGGCAAGCACGTTGCGGTCGCCCTGCGCGGAGCTCAGGGACACGCCCTCGACGGTGATGGGGTCGGTGCCGATGGCGCCGGCACACAACCAAAAGGCGGCGTTGGACCAGTCGCCCTCGACGGCCACGTTGCCGGGCGTGCGGTACGAGCCACTGCTCACGCGGAAGTTTGTGACCTCGGGCTGGCCGTCCCGGGCGGGAATACGCTCGACGTTGACCTCGACGCCAAAGGCCTTCATGGCCTGGATCGTCAGGTTGATGTAGGGGCGGCTCTCAATGAGGCCGGTCACCTGCACGCAGGAGGGCTGGGCCAGCAGCGGGGCTGCCAACAGCAGGCCCGAGATGTACTGCGAGCTCACGTTGCCCGGCAGCACAAAGGCGCCCGGGCGCATGCGTCCGCTCGTCTTGAGCGGAAAACCGCCCAAACCCTGTAGGTCGCAGCCGGCGGCGATGATCTCGTCCGAGAGCGGCGAGAGCGGGCGGGCGCCCAGGCGGCCCTGGCCCACGAAGGTGGCATCCGCACCCAGCGCGCAGGCGACGGGCAGCATAAAGCGCAGCGTGGAGCCGCTTTCGCCGCAGTCGAGCGTGCCGCCCGCAAGTGCCTTGAGCAGACCAAACTCAATACTCTTCATGGTGGGGTGCACCTGGAAGCCGTCCTCGACGGTTTCGATGCGGGCGCCCAGGGCCGTAAGGCAACGCACCGTAGCCTCGATGTCGGCGCAGGTGGTGTTGCAGGTGACGTGTGTCTCGCCGTTGGCAAGCGCAGCGCAGATGATGAGACGATGCGCCATCGACTTGGACGCGATGGCGAGAACGGTGCCCTTGAGCGGGGACGGGGTGATGCGGGCTAGCATGCGGATGCGTCTCCCTTCTGGCCGAGGCCTTCGGCAATGAGTTCGTGGAAAGTGGAAAGCGGCGTGCGGTCGATGCTGCAGCGACCAATGTCGTGCGGAATTACCAGGTCGATGGTGTCGCCCGCGCGCTTCTTGTCGTGGAGCGCCTCGGCAAAGACGGCATCGGCGGAAAGCTCGCAGCGGGTCTTGAGGCCATGGCGGGCGCAGAGCTCCTCAATACGACCGGGCAGCTCTGCATCGCAAATGCCGTGCAGGGCCGCGGCGCGCGTGATGATGCCCATGCCGATCGACACGCAGTTGCCGTGTCCGAGTTCAAAGTGCTCGCAGGCCTCGACGGCGTGTCCGGCGCTGTGTCCAAAGTTGAGGAGCTTGCGTTGGTTGGTCTCGCGCTCGTCGGCGACGACCACGGCGCGCTTGATGTCGATATTGCGGGCGATGATGAGCGCTACGCGGGCCACATCGCGGTTGAGCAGCTCCAGCGTGAGCGGGGTCTTCTCCAGTTCGGCAAAAAGCTCCGGGTCGGCGATCACGGCGTGTTTCACAACCTCGCCGCAGCCGTCGGCGAACTGCTCGGGCGTGAGGGTGGCCAGGCACCCCACGTCGGCGATAACCACGCTCGGCTGCCAAAAGGCGCCGGCCAAGTTCTTGCCGACAGCCAGGTCGATGGCGGTCTTGCCGCCCACCGACGAATCCACCATGGCAAGCAGGCTCGTCGGGATCTGCACAAACTTGCAGCCGCGCATGTAGGTGGCGGCTGCAAAGCCCGCCACGTCGCCCACGACGCCGCCGCCGAGTGCCACGATCACGTCGGAGCGCGAAAGCTCGTGCTCGGCCACAAACTCCAAAATGGCAACATAGGTTTCGGCGCGCTTATGGGCCTCGCCGGCCTCGAAGGTGCAGATGCTCACCTCGTAGCCTGACGCCTCCAGGCTCTGCTTAACGGGCATCTGGTAGAGCGGGCCCACGTTGGTGTCCGTCACGATGACGGCGCGTGAGCCGCCGGCAGTGGCGCGCACGAGCGGTCCCGCCTGCTCCAGCAAAAACGTGCCAACATGCACCTGGTAGGGGCGTGCAGTGTCGATATCGATGGTAATCGCCATAAGCTTCGGTCCTTTCGACCTGGCGTGATAGGTGGTCTAGTGGGAGGCCTCGTCATCGAGCGCGCGCTTGATGCGGTCTCCCTCGGCAAGAAGATTCTCCAGATAGCGCTGGTCGCGGTCCTTGAGCGCACGGCTGTAGGCGCCAAGCGACTCGATCAGATGGTCGATCTCGAAGGCGAGCGCGTCGGCGTCGTCGATCATGAGCTCGGACCACATTTGCGGGTTGAGGTGCGCCACGCGGGTGAGGTCGCGGTAACTGCCGGCCGAAAAGCCGTGGTGGACCTGGGCGGTCGGGCTCTTTACGTAGGCGTTGGACACCACGTGCGCAAGCTGGCTCGTGAAGGCGATGACGCGGTCGTGCTCGGCGGCGCTGGTCACGCTGAACTTGCCAAAGCCCAAGGGGCGCACCATCTCGCGCACCTGCCCCAAAAGCTCCAGCTTGAGCGCATCGTCTACCGCGGGCGGAACGAGCACGAGTGGCGCGCCCTGGAACAGGTCGGCGCGGGAGTGCGCGTAGCCCGAGAACTGGGTGCCCGCCATGGGGTGCGCGCCCACAAAGTAAAAGCCGTTATCGCGGGCAAGCTCAAAGGCGCGCTCGCACACGATGCCCTTGACGCCCACCGTGTCGATCACCACGGGACCCATGATGGCCTCGGTATCGGTGGCGTCGGCGAGTGCCTGGGTATGCGCCTCGAGCCACTCGATGCAGGCCTCGGGGTAGCAAGCCAGGACGATGATGTCGCATTCGCCGAGTGTCTTGTCGTTGAGCTCGCCGGCAACGGTGCCCATGCTGGCGGCCGTCATGACATCGTCATCGGGGTCCCAGGCCAGCACGCGGACGCCCGCCTGTGCATAGCCGCGGGCAAAGCTACCGCCGATGAGGCCAAGGCCGACGATGCCGGCGCACTTGGGGCCGCCCTGGTTAACGCGTGCGTTTCTCACCGTGCCCATTGCTACTCCATGGTCTCTTGGCAGACGACCTCGCGAATGGCGCGAATGCGGCGCATGGTGTCGTCGAACTGATCGGGGGTGAGGGCCTGGGCGCCGTCGGACCAGGCGCGGCTCGGCTCGTCGTGGACCTCGATCTCCAGGCCGTTGGCACCGCAGGCGGTCGCGGCGAGCGCCATGGGCTCAACGTAGCGGGTGTAGCCGGTGGCGTGGCTGGGATCGGCGACGACGGGCAGGTGCGACAGGTGGTGCAGCACCGGCACGGCGTTGAGGTCGAAGGTGTTACGGGTGCGGGTCTCGAAGGTGCGGATACCGCGCTCGCACAGAATGACGTTGTCGTTGCCCTCGCTCATGATGTACTCGGCGGCCATAAGCAGCTCATCGATCGTGCCGGACATGCCGCGCTTGAGCAGAATCGGGGTTTGGGTCTTGCCGACCTCCTTGAGCAGGGGGAAGTTCTGGGCGTTGCGGGCGCCGATCTGCATGACGTCAATCTTCTTGTCCAAGAAGACCTGCACGTCGCGTGGGTCCATGATCTCGGTGACAATCGGCATGTCGAGCTCGGCAGACGCCTCGCACAGCAGGTCGAGGCCGGCGGGGCCCATACCCTGGTAGGCGTAGGGGGAGGTGCGGGGCTTGTAGGCACCGCCGCGCAGCATCGTGGCACCGGCGGCCTTCACGCGGCGTGCGATGCGAATGAGGTTCTCGCCCTCGACGGAGCACGGGCCGGCGATGACCTGGAACTGATCGCCGCCGATCTTGACGCCGTGGCCGCAGTCGATGACGGAGTCCTCGGGGTGGAACTTGCGGTTGGCGCGCTTGAACGGCTCGGAGACGCGCTGCACGCGCTCGACGACATCCATGGACTCGAGCAGGAACGGGTCGATCTTGGTCGTATCGCCCACCAGGCCGATGATCGTCTCGTTCTCGCCGCGCGAGACATCGGTCTTCAGGCCCTTTTTCTCAATCCAGCTGACGATATGGCCGACGGCCTCGTCGCTGGCGCTCTGCTTTAAAATTGCAATCATGGTGTGCCTCTCACCTCGATGGATAACTTTTGCAAAAACGGCCCGCATCGCGAGCCGTGTATATATGGTGCATGAGAGTTTATACTATCTGACTCGCTTTTGCCTTCTAAAGTGGGCCGTTGCGCCGCGTCTTCCTCGGAATTGCAAAGCTTTTTCTTTTATTTTGATAGCCCGTGGTGCACTTGGGTATAATGTTAAACGTTGGCCCTATTAGCTCAGGGGATTAGAGCGTCTGCCTCCGGAGCAGAAGGCCGTTGGTTCGAATCCAACATGGGGCACCATTCCAATTTTGCTCGAACCCGCTGGATGTCCAATCTGGCGGGTTCGCCCTTTTTGTCGTAGTTCAGCGTGACCAGTATCTCGTCCTCCGAGACGACAGCCTGCCAAACGAACGCCTTCAGCAGCGTCGCGTCGTCGAGCGCCGTCCCGCACTGCAGGAAGTCGGCGAAGCGCTCCGGGTCTATCCGCTCGTCCGTGATGGCCTCGAGGTCGTACCTCGCGCGCGCCTGCTGCTCCTCGAGCTCGGCTATGCGCTCGTTCACGCCCGGCGCTATCACGCCCTGCTCGATGGCGTTGAGGATGTTCCTCAGGCCCCTCTCCGCGGCCCTGAGCGAGTCCTCGGCCTGCCTGCGGCGAGCCCGCACCTCGGCCGTGTCCGCGCGCTCCGCTACCATGTTGGCTATCTGCAGCGCCTCTCCGCGGTCGCCGAGCAGCCCGCGCAGCGCCGAGGCTATGGAGCCCTCGAGTTCCTCGCGCCTGATGTTGCGGACGCACGACCCCGGGCAGCTGTAGTACTCGTACTTCACGTTGTTGCGGCCCCTGCCGCTCACGCCCTGCAGGTTCCTGCCGCATTCCGCGCACAGCGCCGCCCCCGCGAGGGCGAAGTCGCCCCAGTTCTCGCTCGAGCGCTGCTTGCGGCACTTGATCCCCTGGACCTCCATGAACGTCACCTCGTCCACTATCGCCGGCATCCCGCCCTCGCGGACGATGCCTCCCCACTCGTACCTGCCCGTGTACCTTCGGTCGCGCAGCATCTGCTGCACCATCGCCTGGCCGCACGGGTTGCCCTTGCGCGTCCTGAGGCCGCGCCGAGCGAACTCGCGCGCTATCGCGTTCATGGACATGCGCTCAAGCCTCAGCGCGAAGGCCTCGCGCACCCACGCCGCCTGCGCCTCGTCGACCTCGTACTCGTCGTCCCCGTTGCGCCTGTAGCCGAATATGCGCACGCCGTTGGTCTTGCACTTGAGGGCGTTGCCCTCCATGCCGCGCTTGGTCCTGATGGCGGTCTTCCTCGACTCGCAGGCGGCGAGCCCCTCGAGCAGCTTCTCGTAGATGATGCCCTCCGGGCTGTCGGGTATCTGCTCGAGCGCCGAGACCAGCTTGACGCCGTGCGTGGCGAGCTCGCGCTTGTATATCGGCGCGTCGTACTCGCCGCGGCTGAAGCGGTCCATCATGTAGACGAGGACGATCTCGCTCTCGCCGGCGTTGGCTATCATCCGCTGGAACTCGGGGCGGTCGTCGGTGCGCCCCGACACGGCGCGGTCGCAGTACTCCGCCGCGACCTCGTAGCCCTCGCGCGCGCACCACTCGCGGCAGACGCGCAGCTGGTCCTCGATCGACGCTTCTCTCTGCCTGTTGCACGAGAACCTCGCGTATATCACTGCCCTCTTTGGCATAATGTGAATGTCACCCTTCCTTCAAGTTGAGTTTGCATGGGTGCACTGGTTGGATGCCCCGTCGGCTAAAGCGGTACCAGCGCTGCCGACGGGGCTCTTTTGTGTTTACTCGCGGTACGACTCTGCTCTATCGAGTAGGTCGTCCACGGATATTCCCATGGCTTGAGTAACCTTTCTCACGACACTAACCTTTGGGTCTCTTATCTTTCCGCTGAAAAGCTGTGAGACGTGGGCGTCTGATAGGCCCGATTTTCGGCAAACGTCGACCTGTCGCATGCCGAGCTCAGCAATGTATTCATTCAGTGCGCGCGCCAGCTGCATGTCGTGAGCTTCCCACGCGCCAGTTCCTAGCAGCTCGTCCGCTGAGCATCCATAGAACCTTGCGAGCTTGGCTATCTTGTCGCCACTTGTCGTGCGCGTGCCACTCTCCATCATTGAATAGCTGGATACGGAAACGCCCAGTATCGATGCGACTTCCGACTGCTTAGCTCCGTACTTCAGTCTGGCTTCTCTCAGCCTTAACCTTGCGGCCATCGTTGCTGTCACTCTCCAAGCGTTTTCCTTGCCATTTCATCGAGAGATACGCCCAGTGCGTCAGCTATGGCCTTTGCTTTCCCCAACGTTGGTTCCTTGGCCCTTCCGCTGAGGAGCGCAGAGACCGTTGAGCGCGGTGAGCCGATTTTGGCAGCTAGCTCAGCCTGTGACATCCCTGCCTTATCTAAGTAATGAGCAAGTACGTAGCGGTATTCCATGTCGTGGCTATCCCTATTCCTTCAGCAGGTTTCTCTCAAGTGAGCTTCCTAACTTCCTTCAATCTGGTCTGCATTTAACGCATCCCGCTCTCTTTTTCTAATGGAAAAGTCTCGGCGAGGCCTTTTGCAGTGGCCATTAAGGCCTTTTGGCCGTCTTTACTCATTGAGTTAAATAGATTCAAAAGCTCGCGATCAGGTCCGCCAATTTGTTCACCGTCACCTTCTTCAAGGTCAAACAGTTCTCCGATGGTGCATTTGAAATAACGAGCAAACTCAGCCGCCGTGTCCATGTCGGGGCTGGTGATTCCAAGCTCATAGTTTTGATAGGTCCGGTATTTGAGGCCGAACACGTTCGCGGCCTCTTTTTGCGTCAACCCAGAACGCTGCCGAAGGTCTTTAAGACTCATAGCTATTCCTAAACGTAAACGCCAGTCTGAGCATCATTAGATATATGCAAAGAAAGCGATCTTGCAACATCGAGCAATACCGCTCGACCTTCTGCGCTTAATTCATCAAAGAGCTGATCAAGTTCACGGCGCTGCATATCAAATTCTCTTGCGCATACGTCGGTCATCAAAATGTAATCAACGTTTGAGTTGAACAAACGGGCCGCTTCGATAAGCTGCTCGCCATTCATGATGACTCGCCCCTGTTCCCAGTTTCTATATGTACCGAGGGAAACGCCGAAGGCCTCGGCGGCATCCTGCTGCTTATAGCCGGCCGCCTTACGAACCTCCTTCAACCGCGTATGCATATCTCACGCCCTCCTTAGAATCTGTAAACGCTTACTTCTTATAGTTCGCATAGTACCAATATAAAGCGCAATTGTACAGATTTCTTCTTGACATGTACTAGTACCGTGCGTACTATAAAGCTCGTAAGTACTAACCAGATGCATAGTTGATAGGAGGAAGTACCAATGAGGAACCTAGCATCTGAGCGTACGCGTCTCGGACTGAAGCAAGCGGAGGCGGCTTCAAAGCTCGCCGTATCTCCCAAAACGCTTGCGAAATACGAGAACGACCCAAGAAGCATGCCAGGAGACTTTATCTACCGTGCATGCCGATTCTACGGCTGTAACGCCAGCTACCTGCTCGACATGTGCGATGAGCGAGCCGTAAACGCTATGGCTGCGGTCTAAATGGCCAGCGAGGCCAAGCAGCAGGAGAACAAGCCCAAGACCCCGCGCGAGATAGCGCTCGACACCATGTGCTCGACGCTTCGGGCGGCATACCGGGAATGGGAGAGGAAGGAGGGGAGCAAGAGACAGTGAGGCCATGGTCGACACGCGAGATCCGGTACCTGAGGGAGCACGCCGGCGACGGAGCCAGGGAGATAGCCAAGGCGCTGGGCCGCAGCACCGACGCGGTCAAGTGGCAGGCGCGCAGATGCGGAATATCGCTCCGTCAGCGCTGGATGTGCCCCAAGTGCGGGCGCACGACGTTCAAGCCGCTGAACAGGGCGAACGGCTGGTGCGCGGAGTGCACCAAGGAGGGCCACGTGGCAGACCTCAGGGAGCAGGCAAACGCGATGCGCGAGGAGGCGGCGAGGGCCAAGCGGAACGACAGGGAGCGGCAGAGGTGCTACAGCGCCAAGAGCCGCGCCAAAAAAGTCCCAAAATAGCCACCCTAAAAGCCACACTTGCATCTACCTGCGGAAACATCAGAAGGGAACACAGGATGTACACATACAAAGAAGCGAGCGCCCCCAGCTACCAACTTGTGAGCACTCGCCGAAACAGCCCCAGACATGAGGCTCAGACCATCATAGCACCCAAGTCATACCGACCGACCGTTCGCGAGCAGCTCGACTCCGATGCGTTCAGGGCGGGGGCCATGGTCGGCTTCATCGCCGCCGCGGTCCTGTTCGCGGCGGTCCTGACCGTCTTCGTCCTCCCGACGATGGACGGCGCGGTCCAGGCCGCCAAGGCCGCATGCGCCGCGGGGGCCGTCAATGCGTAACGACGAGAGATACCGCCAGAAGCCGATGAGCAGCCAGCTCGAGATATTCGGCCTCGGCGCGGACGGCGAGCAGGACATGGCGGACGCGCGCGCTTGGATAGGCGAGCACCCGCGGGCGTGGGGCTTCATGGTCGAGCAGGCCACCCGCCTCAACCGCAAGGGCTACGTCTCGATCAACTACCTCATCCACATGGTGCGCAACGAGCTGCACGTCGGCGTGAAGAACGGCCTCGCGCCGAGCCTCGCCCGCATCATGGAGGCGCGCTACCCGCACCTGAGGCACGCGTTCAACAAGCACCGCTCGAAATCGGACGGTTTCGTCGATGAGTAGGAGCAGGAGGACCGCCAAGGACGCGGGCACGAGGTTCGAGCGCCTGGTCGCCGACTACCTCGCCGGGAGGCTGGGGGCCGACATCGACAGGCAGGTCAAGACCGGCGCCAAGGACACGGGCGACATCCGCGGCGTGTCGGTGGCCGGACGGGGCATCGCAATCGAGTGCAAGGACTACCAGGGAAGGCACGAGCTGCCCAAGTGGCTGCGCGAGGCGGAGACCGAGCGCAGGAACCGCGGGGCGGACTACGGCGTGGTCGTCTGGAAGCGCCGCGGGACCGCCATCCCGGGCGAGCAGTTCGTGACCATGACATTGGAGACGTTCGCGGCGATGCTCGCGGGCGCAGGCAGGGAGGAATAGCAATGGAGAGCACAAACATACCGGTGGAGATCGAGGCCAAGTTCAAGCAGGCCACCGTTAAGGGCGGCGTCGCCGTCCTTCAGTTCGAGGTCGACACGGAGGACAGCGCGGCGTTCGACGCCATCCGCAAGAGCGGCGAGGAGGTCTGGCTGTCCATCCAGAGCAAGCAGCCGCAGATCCTGTTCGTGAGCCACGACGGGGAGGTGACCGAGTGATGGCGGACTACAAGGGGATGTTCGCCGAGCTGGCCGAGCTCGCCACTGAGGAGCAGGCGATGCTCACCATCTATGGCATAACCAAGTCCGACGAGGCGTTCGACAGGTTCTTGGACGCGCGCGAGAGGCTGTCCAAGTGGATCGTCGAGCACGCGGCGGCCATCGACGAGGCGATAACCGAGAAGAAGTACAACGACACGCTCAACGAGGAGGTCAGGTAATGTCCGAGGAGAACAAGGCCGAGGAGGTCGTGGCCGAGGTCATCGAGGAGCAGGAGGCGCCCGACCTCGTCGTCACGCACTCGCCGTCCGTCATCAGCGCGAACTTCGACGCGATGGAGGCCAGCATCCGCGCGAAGGTCGCGGACTACGAGGGCGCCAAGTACGACCTGACCAAGGACGAGTCCATCAAGGAGGCCAAGAACGACCGCCACTACCTCAACGGCCTGAAGAACGAGATCGAGGAGCGCCGAAAGGCCGTGAAGCGCGAGTACAACAAGCCGCTCGCCGCCTTCGAGAAGCGCTGCAAGGAGATCACGGCGGTCATCGACGACGCAGCCGACGGCATCAAGGTCCAGCTCGACAAGGCCGAGGAGGACCGCAAGTCCCGCGCACTGGCCAAGCTCAAGGAGCACTACGAGACGTTCGCCGAGCTCCTCGCGCCGGTCGTGCCCTACGAGCGCCTGCACGACGACAAGTGGCTCAACAAATCCTTCGGCGAGGTCAAGGCGAAGAAGGCCCTCGAGGAGAAGGTCTCCGCCGTCGCCCGCGACTGGGACACGCTCAAGGCCCAGCGCGGCTCCATGGCCCATTACGAGGTCGCCGAGCGCGAGCTGTTCCGCACGCTCGACCTCGGCTCGGCGCTCAACGCCGCCCGCGCCGCCGACGAGGAGGACGCCCGCATCGCCGCCATGCGCGAGGCGGTCGAGTCCAGGCCCGCGCCGCGTCCCGTTCCGAGGCGCCAGGCTGAGCCCGCCGTCGCGGCGCGCCCCGAGCTGTCCTGCGCTTGGACGGTCGAGATCCCGTCCGCCACGCGCTCGCAGATGGAGCAGCTCGCCGCGGCGCTGCGCGAGCGCGGAATCACCGGCACCATCAAGTGCAAGGGGG
The DNA here is from genome assembly GCA_046979165.1 of Collinsella sp. Lineage (GTDB taxonomy): Bacteria > Actinomycetota > Coriobacteriia > Coriobacteriales > Coriobacteriaceae > Collinsella. The sequence goes on along the minus strand of JBKWJT010000001.1, from coordinate 700,997 downwards.
TGTGTTAGATGGCGGAGGAGGAGATGACGCTCTCCCAGGCGATAGCCAAGGTTCAGCGCTCCGTGACCGTCCCCAAGGCTCGCTACAACGCGTTCGCGAAGTTCAGCTACCGCTCGTTCGAGGACATCGTCGCCGCGCTCAAGGAGCCCTGCAAGGAGGCGGGCGTGGCGTTCACGCTCCACGACAACATCTGCAAGGTGGGCGACCGCTACTACGTCGAGGCCACGTGCACCCTGTTCTTCGTGGACGGGCACGGCGAGAAGAAGGAGTTCAAGGCCTACGCCCGCGAGGCGGAGCACAAGAGCGGCTCCGACGACGCGCAGGTGACCGGGATGGCGTCGAGCTACGCGCGCAAGTACGCGCTTTGCGGCCTGTTCGCCATCGACGGGCAGAGCGACCCGGACGCGCTGTCGGACAAGCCCGAGAAGGAGCCGCCCGAGAGCGGCGGCTTCACGGCGAAGTGCAAGGCCTGCGGCACGGCCTACGCCTTCGAGTCGAAAGAGCAGTACGAGGAGTTCAAGAAGCATCCCGGCTGCTGCGCCACCCCGACGTGGCGCGTCCTGTAGGCCATGCAGGACATGTACGCGCAGCGCGAGGAGCTGTTCGAGCGCCTCATGGCGGAGCTGGACACGCTCAGGCGGACCGGCCAGCAGTACGCCGAGAACGAGGCGGACTACCGCAAGGCGCTGCGCATCGCCATCCTCGAGGAGCGCTCCAAGGGCACGCCGGTGACCATCATCGGCGACCTGTGCCGGGGGCGCGAGGAGATAGCCGAGAAGAAGCAGCTGCGCGACTGCGCCGAAGCCCTCTACAAGGCATCGAGCGAGGCGATCATGGCGCTGAAGCTGCGAATCAAGACAGTAGACGCCGACATCCAGAGGACATGGACGAGCGGCGGAGAGGAGACATACAGATGAGCATCAACAGAGTGGTCGTGTCGGGCAATTTGACCCGAGACCCCGAGCTGCGCGTCACGCCGGGCGGCACGCAGGTGCTGGGCTTCGGCGTGGCCGTCAACGACCGCCGCCGCAACCAGCAGACGGGGGAGTGGGAGGACTACCCCAACTTCATCGACTGCACCATGTTCGGCAACCGCGCCGAGGCGCTCTCGCGCATCCTGTGCAAGGGCATGAAGGTCGCCATCGAGGGGAAGCTGCGCTACAGCTCCTGGGAGGACAAGAACGGTGGCGGCAGGCGCTCGAAGGTCGAGATCATCCCCGACGAGGTCGTCCTCATGAGCCAGAACCCCAACGGCCAGCAGGCGCCGCAGCAGTACGCGCCGCAGGGCTACCAGCAGGCATACCCGCCCCGACAGGCGCCGCAGCCGGCCCCGCAGGCATACGCCCCGCGTCCGGCGCCCCAACAGCCCGCGCCGCAGTGGAACGCCCAGCAGGCCTACCAGCAGGCTCCGCAGGCGGCGCCACAGCCGGCACCGCAGGCCGCGCCTCAGCCGGCCCAGCAGCAGCTGGACGTGTACGACGAGGACATCCCGTTCTGATGCGGCGCGTTCTCGACACCATCCGCGACCACTGGGAGGCGGCCCTGTTCGCCGCCTCCTTCTCCGCGGGTTTCCTGTTCTTCTCTTCAATCCTTTGGTGGTGGTTCTGATGGCGTTCACCGTGTTCGACAGCTTCGCCGAGGTCTACGACGACTTCGATGAGGGCGACCCCGAGGACATGCGCGACCGCGCGGTGCTCGCCGACGCGATCATGATGTACGGCCTGCACGGAGTCGAACCCGACCTCCCGAAGCACCTGCGCCGCGTGTTTAAGGCGATGAAGAACGCCATCGACAACTCAAAGGACGCGCGCGGCAGGGGCGGGAAGGGCGGCCGCCCGCGCAAGAAACCAGTTTCCGACAAACCCGAAACCCCGGTTTCCGAAAGTGAAAACCTAGGTTTTCCAAACGGGAAACCAGTTTCCGACAAACCCGAAACCCCGGTTTCCGAAAGTGAAAACCCTAACCTAACCTACCCTAGCCTGTCCTGTACTGAACTGGACTGTACTGAACTGGCCTGTGATGGGGGCGATGCCCCCGCCGCGCCGCCCGAGTTCGAGCCGCCGTCGCTGGAGGAGGCCCGCGGGTACTTCGGCGCCAACTGCCTGAGCGGCGACCCGGACGCCTTCTGGGCCTTTTTCGAGTCGCAGGGCTGGGTCAAGAGCAACGGGCAGCCGGTGAGCAACTGGGGCGCCCTCGCGCTCGACTGGTCCAGGCGCCAGAGGCGCATCGACGCCGACGACCGGGCGAGGGACAAGCCCACCGCCTCGGAGGTCGAGGCCGCCACGTTCAGGCCGACCAGGACGCCCGAGGAGGCGCTGGCCGAGCAGGAGCGCCGGTGGGCGTCCGAGCACCCGGGCATCGACCCGGCCAAGGTCGAGGCCCCGAGGGGCACGACCGCGAGCAGGGACCGGTTCGGGCTGTACCAGGACGCGCAGAGGCTGCTGGCCGCCCGCGCCGCGTGCGAGGGGAGGCCCCGATGACGGTCGACGCGGGAGTGCTCAGGGGCTGGTCCAAGGAGCGCGCCGAGCTCTACGGCAAGCCGCACCTCGGGGCGAGGTACACGCACGGCGCGGCCTACGAGCCGACCCAGCCCAGGTGCGCGGTGTGCGGCAGGCACGCCTGCAACTGCCACCACGTGGCCCGCAGGTCGTGGGGGAAGACGTTCAGGCTCGTCACGCCCAACGGGGTGTGGGAGCTCCGCAGCCCGCTCTTCGCGCTGTGCGGCTCCGGGACCACCGGGTGCCACGGGAAGTTCCACGACGGCGGGCTCAGGGCCGAGTGGGTGTGGCGCACCGGGGCGGCCGAGGAGGCGTGGTGGTCCGGCACGCTGCTCAGGGAGTACCCGCCGCACAGCCCCGACCTCTACGAGTTCGGCTACTGGGCCATCACCGACCGATACGGAAACGAGATCATCCGAGAGGGGAAATGACGATGGAGATCACCAACTGCGAGCAGTACGTGCTCGCCGAGCTCGACTGCGAGCAGCGCCGAAACGAGCGCCTCGCGGAGGAGAACGACAAGCTGGCCAAGCGGCTCGACGCCATGACCAAGAGGGCGAACGGCTACAGCCGGATCATCAACCGCCCCAAGACGCCCATCGAGGCGCTGGCCGACAAGGTCATGCGCGAGGAGATGCTGACCAGATTCACATACGCCGAGGTCACGGACGTCAAGAGCGCGTTCAGCGGAAGGCTGCTCGGCTTCGACGAATGGTGCCACGATGCGATGCGATATGTGGCGCTGGCGGACGGCGTCGGCGAGGAGGAGTTCATCCGGTTCATGCGCCGGGACCTCAAGAAGATCTACGACAAGAAGGTGGCCAGATGTGCCGAGTAGGGGCCGCCGTGCCAGACATGAGCGGCAGGTCAGGCCGATGAATGACGAGAGGGCCGTCGCCGCGGCCATCCACGCCGGGCTCCGGAGCGACGAGGTGACCGACCTCTACACGGGCGACTGCAGGGGCTGCGGCGAGTGCTGCTCGCGCTTCCTGCCCGTGAGCCCGTTCGACCGGGTGCGCCTCGAGGCGTACATGCGCCGGAACGGAATCGTGCCCGCCGAGCCCAGGGCTGAGTACGACCTGCTGTGCCCGTACCTCACGGACGGGCGCGAGTGCTCGGTCTGCGGATGCAGGGTCGAGGACGAGGAGCATTACCACGTGAGCGGCGTCTGGAACAATTGCCCGCAGTGCGGGAGGACGGTCGTGAAGCCATGAGCACGGAGTACGTTCTGGACGCCGACAAGATCGCCCACTGGCGCATCGACAACCACGTCCCGCTGAAGCAGCTGGCGCGCGCCGCCGGGGTAAACCTCAGCAGCCTGAGCCACGCCATCCGCGGCGGCAGGGAAGTGAAGATGAACCTGCTGCTCAATCTGGCGAATGCGATGGGCGTAGACCCGCGCGACATCGTGAGGCCCAAAGCACTTGCAAGTCAGGAGACAAAATGAAATTCGAGATCATTGAGCGCCACATCATCGACGTGCCGGACAGCGAGCTCACGGACGATGAGCGCCCCCTCGGCAAGATGACGCTCGACGAGGTTCTCGACGTCATCGCGGAGAACCCGCACAGGTTCATCGAACAGTACGAGGTGTACCGCGAGGAGGTGATTCGCCTTGGGGGCAAGCTGTGATCCGGGCTACAACCTCCCGGACGGATGCACCGACGCGGCAATCGACAGGCGCTTCGGGGAGCGCGGCCCGACCTGCGCCGAGTGCACCAAGATGTACGAGTGCTGCTGCGACTACGGCATCTGCGACCTCGAATACCAAAAGGCATTCGATGACGAGTTCGGCAATTGGGAAGTTGCGGTCGAGACCACCGATTCCGAGATAGCCGAATGGGCACGCGACTGGATTTCTAACCACATGCGCGACATGCAGGAGGAAGCGTGCGGCATGTTCTGTGGCTGATACCGCTGGCGGCGCTCACCGCGCTGCTGGCGTGGGCGGCGAGGTCCGCGTGGGCGCTCGCCGTGGTCTTGACCGTTCTCGTGCGCATGGCGTGCGGGTGAGATAGGAGGATTGAATGGACGGATTCGTAAGGCTGGCAGGCAAGCTCATCGGGTGCCTCATCATTGCCGCGCTCGTGCTGCTTTGCGTCGCCGCCGTGCTGTGGTGCCTGCAGCTGGTCGCGGGGATGGTCGCATGAGCGCCGGGGAGAGGGTGGCGCGGCAGCTCCGCGAGGCCGCGTCCCTGCTGGAGTCCATGGCGGACGACGTGGGCGGGGACATCGACGAGAGGTTCGTGCTGCCGCCCATAACGCTCACCATCGAGATAGGCGCCACCGACGACATGCCGACCCTGTCGGTGAAGAAGCGCTACCTCGCTAGGAAGCGCCTGGCATGACGTGGGGTTCCAACGGCAACGCCGAGCGCAAGCTCAAGGCGAGGCTGCGGGCCGAGGGCAGGCCGTGCCACATATGCGGGCAGCCCATAGACTACAGCCTGCCGCCCGGCACGCCGTGGAGCTTCGAGGCCGACCACGTTGTGCCGAGGGCGAGGGGCGGCGCGGTGCTGGACTACTCGAACCTCGACGCTGCGCACCGAATCTGCAACCAGAGGAAGGGCAAGCACATGCCGGGCGACGCGAGGCCGGTCGAGATAAGGCGCACGAGGCTGTTTTGAACGTTAGGGGCAACTGAATAAAGAGAGCCGAAGGGCTAACTGGAGGCGCGGTCGCTAGCTCGGCTGCGCCTCACTGCTTTTCTGGGGCGCTGAGCCGCCGATGGCGGGGGCATCGCCCCTCCCCGGGGGCGCAAGGACACCCATGCTGCTCAGTGCCGATTTCCCCCCGCCACATGACCACAGGGCGGGGGTAGGCCGCGAATCTCACCCGCATCGCACAATGCGGGCACGAGAAAGGAGGCCGGGATGCTCGAGATGCCGGAATCGGTCGCATCGGACGACTACCAATCGCAGATCTGGGCGAGCGTCACCGCATCGGGGCGCTTCTCCGACGAGGACGCGCCGAACCTCGCGTTGCTGTGCTACTGGCACGCCGTGGCGAAGGCGGCGGAGGACGCGATGAACAAGGGCAAGTCCGTGAAGGTGCTCGACCCCGTCGGCTACAAGCCCATCAAGGCGAAGAACGGGCGGCACGCCATCATGGAGCGCCCGCACCCCGCCGTGTCCGTGCTCAAGCAGGCGACCGCCGAGATACGCGCGCTCAACGAGCTGCTCGGGCTGTCGCGCAAGGCAGTGCCCATCCAGGTGCAGCAGGCGCGTCCGCAGAGCGACGGCGCTAGGGTGCTGAGCCTGATGTTCGCCGACCGCGAGCGCAAGGCCAAGGCGGCGGGCGCCTGATGGAGCCCAGGCAGACGCCGACATACGAGGCGAACGTCCCGAAGGACCTCAGCGGCGACGGCGGGATGGCATGCGAGCTAGCGACCGCGTACTTCGGCGACCCGCTGCCGTGGCAGCCGCACCTGCTCGACGCGATGCTGGCCCGCGATGCGCGCGACAAGTACCTGCTGCGCACGCTGGGCATCTCCGTCCCGCGCCAGAACGGAAAGAGCTGGGTCGTGCGCGCCAGGTGCTTCTACGGCGCGCTCAACGGCGAGAAGATCCTGTACACCTGCCAGCACGGCGACACCTCAGACCAGATGTTCAAGGAGCTGTCCCAGCCGTTCGAGGACGAGGACGAGACCGAGCTGCACGACCTCCTGCTCGCCGTGCGCAAGACGAACGGGCAGCAGGCCATCAGCCTCAAGAACGGCGGCCTCATCCGCTTCACCACCCGCACCAACTCGCTGGCGCGAGGCAAGACCTACGACGTGCTCATCTACGACGAGGCGCAGGAGCTCACGGACACGCAGCAGGCGGCGTCCCTGCCCGCAATCTCGGCGAGCGCGATGCACAACCCGCAGACCATCTACCTCGGAACGCCGCCAGGCCCCGACAACGTCGGCACGGTGTTCCGCGACCTCCACGACGACGTGCACGGCGGCGAGTCCGAGATGGCGTGGATCGAGTGGGGCGCGGACGAGATAGGCGACGTCCACGATGAGTCGAGATGGTACGAGTTCAACCCGTCCATGGGCACCGTGCTCAACTACGAGGCGGTCAAGGGCGAGTCCGAGCAGATGCAGCCGGACGTGTTCGCGCGCGAGCGCCTCGGATGGTGGGCGAAGACGGGAGGCTCGCTCCTCTACGCCCTTTCCTCCAAGAAGTGGGACGGGTGCCGGCGCGACTCGGCGCCCACCGGCGGAAAGCTCGCGTTCGGCGTGAAGTTCTCCGCGGACGGCTCCCGCGCCGCCGTCTCGTGGGCGCTCGCCGACAGGGACGGCCCGTCCTACGTCGAGCTGTACGACGTGATGGGCGCTTCGGGCGGAACGGTCGCGATCTCGGACATGCTCCTGCGCAACCGAGACGAGATCGCGTGCGTCTGCATCGACGGCAAGTCCGGAGCGGACGCGCTCAAGCGGCGGATGCTCGACGGCGGCTTCAGCAAGTGCGCACTCGAGATGGGAACCCCGGCAATCGTGCAGGCTGCGGCGTCGATGCTCAAGGACGAGGTCGACTCGGGCACGCTCTCGCACATCGAGTCGCCGGCGCTCGACGACTCGGCGCGCAAGTCGCTCAAGCGCGACATCGGCAGGGACGGGTGGGGCTTCGCGGACGGTCCCGACTCCATCGCCGCCCCCATCGAGTCCGCATCGCTCGCCCTCTGGGCGGCTAGAACCACGAAACGAGACCCGCGAAGGGAACAGGAGGCCAGCTTCTGATGGCAGCAGTGAACATGGAACTGGCGGGGCAGGCAGCATCCGCCGCAGGCTTGGAGCCGGGGGACGCAGCGCTCGTCCGCGAGCTCATGACCGTCTGGCGCGAGCACCGAGCCAGCAACCTCGAGCGCGAGGACTACTACCTCGGGCACGTGTCGGTGAAGGACCTCGGCATCGCCATGCCGGCGAGCCTCGCCAAGAAGATCAACCCGCGCGTCGACTGGCCCCGCAAGGCCGTGCACGCCCTGGCGGACCGCTCCATCTTCAACGGCTACACGTGCGCGGACGAGCAGACGGGCAAGGCCCTCCGCGCCATCTGCGAGTCGAACCAGCTGGAGCGCCTCTACCGCAAGAACCTCATCGGCGAGCTGAAGCACTGCTGCGGCTTCTGGACCGTGACGGATGGCGGCGGATACCCGGTCATCTCGGCGTACCCCGCCACAGCGGCGGCGGCGCTCTGGGACGATGCCCGCAAGGCCATCAGGGCGGGGCTCGTCGTGGCGGAGTCCAAGAAGATGCCCGGCGACGCCGAGCGCGTGCCGACCGTGGTGCACCTGCTCACGGCCGACAGCCTCGTGGTGCTCACGCGCGACGGCGGCTCGTGGGTCGCCGAGTACCGCGAGCACTCGATGGGGCGCTGCCTGATGGAGCCGATGGCCCACGGCGCGACGCTCGAGCGCCCCTTCGGCACATCGCGCATCAGCCGCTCCGTGATGAGCATCACCGACGACGCCATCCGACAGCGCGCCCGCATGGAGGTCGCCGCCGAGGCCGCGACCCTGCCGCAGACGTGGCTTCTGGGAACCTACAAGAAGATGCTCAACGACGGCAACAAGTACGACGCCTCGATGGGCGCCGTGAACGAGATCACCAAAGACCCGGACGGCGACAAGCCGACGGTCTGGCAGTCCGCGCAGCTGCAGATGGCGCCGCTCACGGAGTACCTGCGCCAGCTCGCCTGCCAGATGTCGGCAGTGACCAACGTGCCGGTCAGCTTCTTCGGCGTGTCGAACGACAACCCGTCCTCCTCGGACGCTATCGCCGCGTCCCTCGAGCCCCTGGTCATCGACGCGAAGAACCTCAACCGCGACAACGGCACGGCGCTGCGCAACGTGGCCTACATGGCGCTCGCCGTGGCGAACGGCACCGACTTCGCCACCGAGCGCGACGCGGGGCATGAGATCAACCCGCGATTCCTGTCCCCGGCGTACCCGTCCACGGTGAGCCTGTCAGACGCGCTACTCAAGCAGGTGCAGGCGCTCCCCAAGCTCGCCAACTCCACGGTCGCCTACGAGATGCTCGACTACACGGACGAGCAGATCCAGCGCATCGAGTCGGATGCCAAGAAGGCGCAGGCGAGCGCGGCTATCGCATCGCTGTTCGAGCCGAAGGAGGGCGAGAATGGCGGCGGTGCCGACTAGCCTGCTGGACGAGCTGACCGATGAGGTGAACGCGCTGTCGGCAGACGCCCAGGCGAAGGTGAGGCCGGCGCTCGAGTCCCTGCTGTCGAGCTGGGAGCGCGGCGGTGGCGGCGATGTCGCCGCTCTCCGCGAGAGGGCCTACGAGACGATCGAGACGGTGCTCGGGTACTACGCCGACACGTGCGCCGCCGCCAGGGCAGCCGAATACTACGACGCGGTCAGGGCGTCGCAGGGCTTCCCCGGGAAGTACCGGGCGGTCGCCGAGTCCATGCGAGACCCGGACGCCACGCTCGGCGCGGTTAGATATTTCATCGGCAAGGTCGTCGAGGGCGCCCCCGAGGTCTTTGTCTCGCGGTGCGTCACGAGGGTCGACGAGGAGATCAGGCGCGCCGCCAACAGGTGCGTCGCCCACAACGCGCGCAAAGACCCGGCGAAGCCGTGGTACGCCCGCGTTCCCCGTGGCGAGACGTGCGGGTTCTGCCTCATGCTCGCGTCGTTCGGCTTCTACGCCAAGACCGAGGAGGCGGCCGAACACTCGCACGCGCACTGCGACTGCCGAATCGTTCCCGGCTTCGACGGGGTGACTACGGTCAAGGGATACGACCCTGACGGGATGTACGAGAGGTATAACGACTGCCTGGCCGCGCTCGGAGGCCGCGACGGCATCGCCTCCGACTGGTACGCAATGCCGGAGGACGAACGCGAAGCGCTCGTGAGGCGCCACGGCAACAAGGAGGGGAAGGCGTACACCGCCTACCTCAACAACCGCGTCGCATCCGAGATAGAGCTACGCGACCCGTCCTGGTACGCGGGCGGCGAGCATAAGGGCATAACGTTCACGGACGATGCGGTGAGGCGCGACAAGGTAAAGAGGTGGAGGGTAGACCCCGGAGAGAGGAGAACCGCAGAGAAGCTGGCGGCACTGGGCTACAAGACCGAGTTCTGGGAAGACGAGGTGCACCTGAAGAGCGAGAACGCGCAGGGAAAAACGACCGTAAGCCGCGCCGACCTGTCCACGGGCATCGAAATCAAGACCGTATACACGTCGAAATCGGAGAACACGTTCAAGTCGCACATGAAGTCCGTGGCCAACAAGAGCGGGGTGCGGTTCGCCGTCTTCGACGTCAGCGAGAACAAGTCGGTTACCGACAGCCAAGCCGAAGCGTGGATACGCAAGTACATGAAGAGGTACGGAATCGCCGAAGTGCGGATGCTGGGGCACGACGGGTCGCTCCAAACGATAAAAAAATAGGCGGGAGCTGCATGTCTCAATAGGTGAGTCAAACAGCTTCCGCCTAACCTCATCATACCGCATGGCCGCCCACGGGCGGCTTTTTTCATGCCGAAAAACGCCAAACAGGCCAAATCTCACGCCCGTAGGACACTGCCGCGCGACAGGGCCGCACGGCCCGAAACGCACATCTAAGGGGCTCGGCCGCACGGCTGGCCCGACGGGCCGCACGGTCCGGGAAAGGACGCGACATGGCAGCAGAGACCAACACGGAGCCCACGGGCGGTACGGAGCCGACCGGGGGCGAGGAGCCCGACTACAAGGCGCTCTACGAGGCCGAGAAGGCGCACTCCCGCAAGTGGGAGAAGCAGGCCAAGGCCAACAAGGGCGCGGCAAGCGCACTCGACGAGGCCAACCAGGCGAAGAAGACCGCCGACGAGAAGGTCGCGGAGCTCAAGAAGCGACTCGACGCCAAGGAGAAGGCCGAGGCGCGAGCCAAGACCGCCGCCAAGGTCGCGCAGGAGAAGGGAGTCCCCGCGGACCTCATCGTCGGCGAGGACGAGGAGAGCATGGCCGCATGGTGCGACAAGATGCTCGCCGCATTCAAGACAAAGCCCGCGCCGCGAGTGGAGAAGCCCGGCAGCTTCGACAAGGGCGGCAAGGGCGGGGACGAGGCGCTGCGAGACTTCGCCAAGCGCCTCCTGAAGTAAGCCAAACCCGAAGAAAGGCACAGAAATGGCTGCAAACGACACCCAGAAAATCAAGCTGCCGTCCAGCGTGGTATCCACCATCATCGGCAAGGTGAAGGACACCTCCACCATCGCCACGCTGAGCCCCAGCACCCCGCAGAAGTTCGCGGACACGACCTACCTCGTGTTCAACCCGACCGCAGAGGCCGAGGTCGTCGCCGAGGGCGGCAAGAAGTCCGGCTCCGAGATCTCCACCGACCCCGTAGTCGCAAAGCGCGCCAAGATCGTCACGACCACGCGCGTCTCCGACGAGCTGAAGTGGGCCGACGAGGACAACCAGCTGGAGATCATCTCCAACATCATCGCCGACCAGACCGCCGCCGCGGGCCGCGCGCTCGACTACATCGTCTACCACGCCATCAACCCCAAGACCGGCCTCGGCCTCACGGGCTACACCGCCCTGACCGCTGACAAGGACGTCCACAGCGTCGCCAAGACCGACTCCCCGGTCGACGACATCGACTCCCTCTCCGACGCCCTGCTCGACTACGGCATCAACGGCATCGCCATGAGCCGCCAGTTCGCCTCCGAGCTGCGCAAGCTGCGCGTGCCCGCCACCGGGCAGCGCTTGTACCCCGAGGTGCCGCTGTCCCTCAACGTGGGCAACCTCGACGGCATCCCCGCCTCCGTGTCCGGCACCGTGAACGGCCGTCTCGCCAAGACCCCGACCAAGGTCTCCGCGATCATGGGCGACTTCTCCGCCATCAAGTGGGGCATGGTCCGCGACATCACCGCCGAGGTCATCGAGTACGGCGACCCCGACAACACCGGTCAGGACCTGAAGGGCTACAACCAGATCGCCTACCGCACCGAGGCCGTCCTGGCATACGCGGTACTCGACCCGAAGGCCTTCGCCGTCCTCAAGAGCGCCTAGGGGGTACCGAGATGGCTCAGCTAGTCCAGAAATTCATCGTGGAGGACGCGGGCAAGGCGTCCAGCATCCTCCCGCAGCACGTGGCGCTCGTCTCGCCCGACGGCAAGCCGCTCGTCGTGCCCAAGAAGGTCGCCAACCCCGGCGCCAGCCCGACCGTCGCGAAGGTCGTGCAGGCCCTCGTCGACGCCGGGATCATGGAGGCCGAGTAGCCATGGCCGCGCTCGCCAGCGTGGACGACTACAAGGCCCGCTACGGCGAGCCCGCGGACGAGGCCCGCACCGGGGTGCTGCTGCAGGACGCATCGGACCTGATGCTCGCGGCATTCGAGGACCGAATCGGCGAGTACACCGAGGGGGCGTGCCCGGCGTTCGACCGCGCCGCGCCCGCCGTGTGCTGCCTGCTCGTCAACCGCGTGCTCTCGGCACCGTCCGCGATGGCGGGCGCCACGCAGTACAGCCAGGGGGCCGGAATCTACACCGCATCGGTGACCTACGGCTCGGCGCTCGGCGAGATGTACCTCGGGAAGAGCGACCTCAGGCGCCTCGGCCTCACCGGTCAGGCGCTCGGGGCGCTCACGCCTCTGGAGAGGGGAGGGGTGGCCGAATGACGTGCCTCATCTCCGGCGAGACCGTGACCGTGCGCAGTGCGGCCCAGTCGTTCGACGAGCTTGGCGAGCCCACCGGCGAGACGGTGACCGAGGCGGCGGTCGACAACGTCGTGGTGTGCCCCGGCGCGACCGCCGACCTCGACTCGACGCGCCCGAACGGCGTGACGGTCGCCTACACGCTCTGCTTCCCGAAGGGCGCGGACGTTGACCTCAGGGACGCGACGGTCACGGTGCGCGGCACCGACTACAAGGTGGTCGGCGACCCCAAGCGATACACCGCGGCCAACACGCCCGGCCCCTGGGACCTCACGTGCGAGGTGACCCGAACCGATGGCTAAGGCTAAGTGCGAGGTCAAGATCAAGTGGAAGGGCTGGAACCGCGGCGGATACGCCGAGGTCATGAACGGCGGGGGCGTGCAGGCCATGCTCGACCAGAAGGCAAACGCCGTCATCGCGTCCGCCAACGCATCGCTCGAGAAGAAGTCTGGCGACACGGGATACGTGTGTGACGTCATGGGCGGCTCCCTCGCCAAGGGGCGCTCGCTCCACACGGAGGGCGTCCACGCCTTCCGCAGCGAGAAGAAGCACAACCGCCTACAGGCAATCTTCGGAGGTGACTGATGGACATCGAGAGGGTGGTCGCCAAGCGGCTCATGGACGCGACCGGCATCAAGTGCGTGCCCGACGTGCCGCGCGAGAGACCCGATGAATTCGTCCAGGTCACCCTCGCCGCCACGAGCGCTACACGGTTCATCCAGTCCCCGCGAGTGCTCGCCACGTCGTGGGCGAAGACCCGCAGGCGCGCACGCGAGATCGCCGAGGCCGTCGAGCGGGCGTGCTCCGCCATCGAGGACGAGCCGAACGTGTTCTCCGCCGTGTCCGACGGCACGTACCGATGGGACGACCCCGACACGGGGACTCCCAGATACCAGACGAACATCAACCTGACCATCTGCGAATAAGGAGCAATCATGGCAGAAAGCAACAAAAACAACGTCGCCAACGTCTCCAGCGCCAAGGGAGTAAAGGGCGGCTACATCTTCACCGCGCCCGTCGGTACCGCGCTGCCGACCGACTACGGGACCGCGCTGCCCGCTGCGTGGAAATGCCTCGGCTACATCAGCGAGGACGGCTACGTCGAGACGCTCGACAGCGACTCCGAGGACATCAAGGACATGAACGGCGACCTCATGGCGTCGCCGCAGACCTCCCGCGTCGAGAGCGCGCAGCTCACGCTCGCCGAGATCAAGGCCGCGACCCTCAAGGTCATGTACGGCTCCGGCAACGTCAAGGACGAGGCCGGCATGATCACCGTCAAGCACAACGGCGACTCCACTGAGACGTGGCCCGCCGTGCTCGAGCTCGTGCTCAAGGACGGCCGCCGCTGGCGCAAGGTCGTGCCGCTCGCACAGTCCTCCGAGCTGGACGACCTCACCCTCGCCGTGGGCGAGCTCGCCGCGCGCGCCCTCACGGTCAAGTACCTCACCGACGATGCCGGCAACACCTGCTACGACTACATCCAGTCCACCGAGACCGCGGAGGGCAAGTAATGACCGAGCTCACGTTCACCATCCCCGGCATCGACGACGAGTTCACCGCCGACCTCGACGAGCTGCTCAGCTACAAGACGAACAAGCAGTTCGCCAAGAGCGAGACCGAGCCCGCCGGTATGTTCGAGGCCTTCGAGCGCGTCTTCGCGGGCCGCGACGAGGAGTACATGGAGCGCCTCGGCGGCTCCGTCGAGTCCACGGGCGTGCTCATGCAGGCCGCATTCGAGGCGGCGAAGGCAAAAAACTCCCAGGATTCGTCCTCGAGCTCGAAGGGCACCGCGCAGAAGTCGTAGCGGACTTCCGCCAGTACTACGGCATCGACCTCCCTCTCGAGGGCGGACCGGACGACCTCCGGCGCGCCGCCCTCCTGTGGGAGCAGCTTCCCGAGGGGTCGAGGTGCGCGCGCCGCATGTACCCGGAGCTCAAGTGGAGCGAGGAGACGTACATGCTCTGGCGCATCGAGCACCAGCTCAGGAGCCTCGCGTGGGGGCTGAGCGACAAGAAGCACCGGCCGCCGCAGGAGCCGCAGCCGCTCAAGACGCCCGGGCAGCTCGCGGAGCTCAAGAGGCACCAGCGCAACGCCCTCGCGAACAGGGCGGAAATCGACGAGATTCTAGGATTAGGAGGACGGGATGGCGACTAAGGGCGCTACCAGCGTAGGCTCGGCATGCATCACGCTCATGCCGTCCATGAAGGGCTTCGCCGGCAGCATCTGCTCGGAGTTCGGCGACACGGGCTCCAAGGCCGGAAAGTCATTCGGCGACTCGATGACCTCCGGCGTGGACGGCGGGGTCAAGCGCTCCAGCGGGCTGCTGAGCGGGCTCGGCACCGTCGCCAGGGGCGTGGGCACCGTCGCCGCCGCTGGCATAGGCGCGCTCACCACGGCGGTGACCGCAATCGGCGGCGCCGCGGTATCCGCATACGCCGACTACGAGCAGCTGGTCGGCGGCGTCGATACGCTCTTCGGTACCGCGTCCGGCAAACTGCAGGGATACGCCGCGGATGCGTACAAGACGTGCGGCATGAGCGCAAACCAATACATGACCCAGGCGACCAGCTTCGCCGCATCGCTCGTGAGCTCGTGCGGCGGCGACGTGGCGAAGGCCGCCGAGTCCGCCAACACGGCGATGGGCGACATGGCGGACAACGTCAACAAGATGGGCTCGGACATGGCCGACGTCCAGAACGCCTACCAAGGTTTTGCCAAGCAAAACTACACGATGCTGGACAACCTGAAGCTGGGCTACGGCGGCACGAAGTCCGAGATGGAGCGACTCATCGCGGACGCCAACAAGCTGCGCGCGGCGCAGGGCAAGACCGCCGACCTCACCATCGACAGCTACGCCGACGTGGTCGAGGCCATCCACACGGTGCAGTCCGAGATGGGCATCACCGACACGACCTTCAATGAGGCCGCGACGACCATCTCCGGCTCCATCGGCATGGCCAAGGCATCATGGGAGAACTTCCTCACCGGCCTTGGCCGAGACGACGTCGACTTCTCGCAGCTCACCGAGCAGCTGCTCACGTCCGTCGGCGCCGTGGCCAAGAACATCGCGCCGCGCGTCGCCCAGATCGGGCAGGGCATCATCAAGGCGCTCCCCGCGGCGCTCTCCGGCATCGCGTCGGTGCTCACGCCCATCGTGTCCGAGGCGCTCGCCACGGCGTGGAACATCGCCGTCGGGGCGCTCGCCGGCATCGGGATCAAGCTGCCGAAGGTGGACTCCTCGCAGATCTGCTCGGCGCTTCAGGCCATCCTTGGCGTGGCCACGTCCGTCGGCAACGGCATCAAGGCGGCAATCGGGTTCATCGCGCCGCTCATCGCGCCAATCGGCACGGCGCTGCTCAGCATCGCGCAGGCCGTGCTGCCGGTGCTCTCCACCGGCATACAGGTGGTGCTCGGCATCGTGCAGGCGCTGTCGCCGGTCATCGGCTTCCTGGTCGGTGTCATCGCGGACGTAATGACGACCGTCTCGCAGCTCGTCGCCATCGCCATGCCCGCCGTGCAGTCCGTGCTGTCCGCCGTGCTGGCGGCGATGCCGCTCATCCAGGGCGCCATCCAGGTGGCGATGGGCATCATCTCCGCCGTCTGGAATGCCGTCTGGCCCGTGATCTCCGCTGTCCTGACTGGCGTGATGGACGCAATCTCCACTGCCGTACAGGTCGCGATGGCCGTGGTGCAGACGGTCATCTCCACGGTCACCGCCGCGATAAGCGGAGACTGGGATACGGTCTGGAACACCATCAAGTCGGTAGCCGAGCTCGTCTGGTCTCAGATTGAGTTCGCCGTGCGGGCGGCCATCGGGGTCGTCGAGTCCGTGATAACGTCCACGCTCGACGGAATCAGCTCGATTTGGTCAAGCGTGTGGGACACCGTCCGCGACTTCGCCGAGGTGGTCTGGGGACGCATCAAGTTCGCCGTCAACTCGGCGATAAATCAGGTCAACGGCGTCATCGGCTCCGTGCTCAACAGCATCAGCTCCACGTGGTCGAGCATGTGGGGGAGCATCAAGAGCGCCTGCTCGTCCATCTGGGAGGGCATCAAGAGCGCGGCGTCCAACGGAATCAACTCCGTCTACAAGACCGTCACGAGCATCAAGGGCAAGATCACCGGGTTCTTCTCGGGTGCGCGCAACTGGCTCTTCAACTCCGGCAAGTCGATACTCAACGGCCTGAAGGACGGCATCATGTCCGCTATCGGCTCGGTGACCTCGGCGGTCTCCGGCGCAGTCTCAAGAATCCGCTCCTTCTTCCCGTTCTCGCCGGCAAAGGTCGGCCCCTTCTCCGGGCACGGCTACACGACCTTCTCGGGCAAGGCCCTCATGCAGGGCTGGGCGCAGGGCATCGGCTCCGGCACCGGCACCGTGGTCTCCGCCATCAGCGGCGCCATGGACACCGCGCAGGGGATGCTCTCGACGGGCCTGACCGTCGCTCCGTCCGCGGTATACACGCCTGCGCGTCCCGAGGAGGATTCAGACGACGCCCTCGCCGGCATCCTGTCTGTCCTCGAGCAGATCCGGGACAAGGACGGGAACCTGTACATCGACTCGGAGCGCGTCTCCTCCGCCATCGCGATGCGCGGCAGGCACACGCTCGCCGCAAGGGGGTTCGCATGATATTCGGCGGAATCGACCTCACGCCGTACCTGCTGGTGACCAAGGTCACGAGACCGATTGTCCCCAAGGTGCGGCTCGATGAGACCGAGGTCCCCGGCATGGACGGCACACACGTCCGCGCTACGGGCCTCGAGCCCGTCGAGATAGCGGTCGACTGCAACATCGTCGGCGGCTCCCTCGACGAGGTCGCCGAGGCAAGGGCCGTGCTCGCCTCGGCGCTGTCCGGCGGCGAGAAGGCCCTCGTGCTCGACGACGCCCCCGAGCGCTACATGCTCGCGCGCTACAGGGGAGGGGCGGAGCAGGGGCGCAACGCGCACATGCCGAATCTCACGCTCGGGTTCTACTGTGCAGACCCCGCCGCCTACGGGCAGCGGCGCTCCGAGCAGGTGTCGGCATCCCAGCGCGCCGTCGCCGCGGGGGGCAACTACAGGGCCTACCCTACGGTCACGTGCAGGCCCCCGGCAGGCTCGAGCTGGACAATCACCAACGTCTCGACCGGGCGGTTCGTCCGCGTCGAGGCGTCGTTCACGGGCGCACAGACCGTCGTGCTGGACATGCGCGCCGAGCGCTGCACAGTCAACGGCGCGGACTGGCCCGTGACCGTCGCGAGCGACTTCTTCTCGCTCGACGGCGTGCAGCAGATCAAGACGAGCGGCGGCTCCGCGACGCTCGAATGGGAGGAGAGGTGGCTCTAGGTGCGAATTGACGTGTACACGTGGCAGGACGCCTACGTATCGACGATCGGCCCCGAGGAGCTGCTCTCCCTCACCCATACCGACGAGCTCAACGGCGAGGACAGCGTGGACATCGTCACGACCTTCGCGCTCAAGCAGGGCTACCGCCTCGTGTGGGCCGACCGCCTCGGCAAGGTCCACGAGCACGTCTGCCAAGACCCCAAGGGCCTCCACGCCGGAGGCGATACGGTCTACACGGACACGGCGATCAACTCAATCTGCGAGACGTACGGCGACTATATCGAGGACAAGCGCCCCTACGGCTACGGCTTCTTGCAGGCGCTGAATGTCTGCCTTGGGCCGACCCGCTGGACCGCCGGAACGGTCGACCAGACCGGCACCGTCGACAAGGGCCTGACCTTCTACCACACCTCGGCGCGCGAGGCGCTCCAGTCAATCTTGAAATGCGGCGGCGAGCTTGAGACTGAAATCACCGTATCCGGCGGCAGGGTGGCCTCTCGCAGGGTGGGCATCCGCTCGCATCGCGGCGCGAAGGGCGGTCACCGCCGATTCACCTACACCAAGGACCTCACGTCCGTCTCGCGCACCGAGCACTACGGCGCGATAACCGCCTGCTACGGCTACGGCAAGGGAATCGAGACGGATACCGGCGGATACGGCCGCAAGCTGACCTTCGGCGACATCAACAACGGCAAGAACTACGTGGAGGACGCGACCGCGCTCAAGCTGTACGGGCGACCCGACGGCATGGGCGGGCACGCCCACGTGTTCGGGCAATATGAAAATCCAAATTGCGAGGACGCGGCGACCCTGCTCGCCGAGACCCGCGCATACTTCGACTCCCGCAAGGAGCCGGGAATGACCTACGAGGCCGATGCCGTCGACCTCATGCAGTTCGGGCGAGATTGGGAGGGCGTCGCCGTGGGCGACGACGTCCAGATCGTCGACACGTGCTTCAGCCCGGCGCTGCGCTGCGAGGGTCGCGTGACCAAGCTCGTCACTGACGAGCTTGGCGGCTCCATGCGCGTGACGCTCGGGAACGTGACCGAGACAATCACGGACATGTTGCTGGCGCAGCAGCAGAAAGTGTCCAGCCTGTCGAAGCGCTCGTCCAGCTGGGACGTGGCGGCATCCACGCCGCCCTCGTACCTCCAGCAGGTCATGGACAGCATGAATAAGCAGTTCAACCTCGCGGGCAACAGCTACGTCCACACGAGCTTCGAGCGCGGCCTGATCTTCGGCTCCGTGCCCCTCGACGCGGACGGCCGCTCGACGACCGGGGACGGCATGGCCATGCAGCTGTGCTCGCAGGGCTTCCGCATCGCCTCCGGCTGCAAGGCCGACGGCTCGTGGGACTGGCGCACATTCGGTACAGGAAAGGGCTTCTTCGCCGAGTTCATCTGCTTCGGCACGATGCTCGGCGACCTGATCAAGGCCGGCACCATCCAGGACAAGGCGGGCAAGAACTACTGGAACCTCGACGAGAGCGAGGTCCATCTAGGCCCCGGCGCCAAGCTCGACGGTAAGGACATCGCCGTCGCCGATGCCGTGATAGCGTCGGTGGACGTCGAGTACGCCCAGGGAACGTCGCGCGTCACCGAGCCGCAGGGCGGATGGCAGACAACTGCGCCGCAATGGGTGTCGGGTAAGTACATCTGGACGCGCACCAAGACCACCATGCAGTCCGGTGACATCGAGTACAGCGAGCCCGTGTGCATCAGCGGCATCGATGGCGCCAAGGGCGACAAGGGCTCGACCGGTACCGGCGTGCGCGGCATCGTCGAACAGTACTACCTGTCCACGAGCTCCACGGCGCAGTCCGGCGGCAGCTGGTCGGAGGCTCAGCCCGCGTGGGCGAAGGGCAAGTACATCTGGACGAGGAGCAAGGTCACGTGGACGGACGGCTCGGTCACGTACACCGCGCCGTGCCTCGCCAAGGCCATCAACGGCAGCAACCAGATGGCCGGCAGCGCCATCGCGGCGCGCGTGAAGCTCTACGCCAAGAATCAATCGGACAGCGTGCCGCCGATCAATGCGCAGAACCCAGAGCTGGGATGGTCCGAGGACCTCCCGCAATGGTCGAACGGATACTTCATCTGGTCGATGGAGCGCGTCACCTACGGAGACGGCACCGTGGCTCACACGGCGCCGGTGCTGGAGGCCGCGTACAACAAGGCCTACCAGAGCGCGCACGACCTCACGGGCTCGCTCAACGGCCTCGACACGACGGTGCAGGACCTCGCGAAGGACGGAGTGGTGACCGAAGCCGAGAAGGCGGCGGTCAAGAAGGCTAAGCAGGACGTGGACAAGGAGCGCGAGGAGGCGACGAGCCAATTCAACGCGCTGAAGTCCAACAAGGCGCTGAGCACGCAGTTCGTCGCGGCGGTGCTCGGCCCGCGCTACTCCAAGGCCTTCGGCACGACCGACGAGGGCGGAACGTACGGCGCCTACACCGACAAGGTCGACAAGGTGCTCCGGTGCAAGACCGCCGAGGAGCTCAAGGACGTCATGTACGAGTACGACGCGGCCTACGGCGCCTACTCGACCGCGGTCAAGGACTACGCCGATGCCGCGACCGGGGCGCGCCATGCCATCGAGCAGAAGAACGCGTCGGACTACGCAGACGGCATCCTGAGCGCCTACGACGAGCAGATGGACCAGAAGGAGATGTTCGACCGCCTGACGAAAGGCGGCACCGAGCAGGGCATCTACATGCAGAACGACAGGGTGTACATCAACGCCTCGTACATGGCCACCGGCACCATCGCGGACGCCAAGGGCCGCAGCTCGTGGAACCTCAAGGAGGGCGTGCTGAACACCAACTACATGACCGCGAAGAACATCACGGCGAGCGGCACCTTCTCGTGCGGTGGGAGCTCGTACTACACGAAGCTGAACAACGTCGGTCAGATGGAGGGGTACCGCACGAAAGGCGGGGCCTCGTCCACCTCGCGGGTCGGCTACATCGACTTCTCGTCGTCCATGTACGACAAGTCCGACGGAACGACGAGATACGGCCTCCAGTTCCAGGCGGACGGCTCGGTTCGCATCAGCGCCCCGAAAATCTCCGTCAGGGCCACGAGCGACACGTCGGTGACCACATTCCACGGCTCGACAGGCACGTACTACCCGGTCGGCTTCACCTACCCACCGGGTGACGGATGGGATACCGCAAGCCTCAGAACAATGGAGACCGAGTTCATCAACGGAATTTGCATACGCAACATGGGATAGGAGGAAGATATGACCGATGAGATGGAGAAGGCGACAAACCGAATCGTCGCCTACCTGCTGCACGACCCGATCGGCAACTGCGAGGGGTACGTCTCGGACTACGACACCGACCTGCTCGCAAAGGCGCAGGAGGGCGGCATGATCGTCATAGCCGAGCACGAGGACGGAAGGCGCGAGGTCGTCGACGCGAAGGACGTCAAGGAGCCCAACCCGGCAATCAACGGCGTCGCGGTGGTGCTCCCGCCCTACGTCGACAAGCGCACGGCGGCCACCGTGGCGTGCTTCGACGCGCTCTCGGCCATCGTCGACCCGCAGCCAGCCACGGCCGACGAGACGGGGGAGGGAACCGAGGCCGTCGACCCGGTCGAGGCCTTCAAGGCCGCGCTCGACGCGCTCAAGGCGCTGGAGGCTAAGGAATGATCACTCACGCCATATCGCTCGACATGCGCAAGCGCCCGGGCACAGTTCCGCAGCGCGTCACCGTGCGCAGGGGCGAGACGCAGACCCAGCGGGTGACCGCGACACTCACCACGGACGGCGCCGCCTACACACCGACCTACCAGTCCGCGCGCCTGTGCGTGCTCCACGCCGACGGCACGTGGGCTCGCTGCGCGGCGACCGTGGGCACGGCCTCGGTGAGCGCCACGCTGGCGCCGGAGGCCGTCAACGGCACCGGCAAATGCCGCCTGGCCTACTTCGAGTTCTACGCCAACGGGGCCTCCGAGACTACCGAGGACTTCGCGCTCGTCATCCTGGGAAATGTGGACGGGACAACAGGGCCTGCCGTCAGCTACGACCAGGAGCTCGACGAGCTCTACAGGAAGTGGAGCACTGAGCTATCTCGGCTCGGTCAATCCGCGTTCGATGCGGCATCCGCCGCTAGCGGTGCGGCGTCGAGGGCCGATGCGGCGGCAAGCGCGGCATTGCAGATCGCGAACGCGGCGGCGCAGGGCGCCGCCGGCGAGTCCGACATCGCCGAGCTGCGCCGCCAGAACGGCCAGCTCGCGACGATGCTCGCCGACGCGACAGACAAGTTCATCTACATGGACGGCACGGTCTACTGCCCTGCCGGCAAGGCGTCGGTATCCGGGGACACGGTGACGTTCGGCAGCACGTGCTCGGTATCGGGCAGCACGGTAACCCTTTCCTAAGGAGGATAAATGGCAAATGCAAAGACGCTGGTCGTAGGCGGCCAGCCGCTCAACGTCATCGACGATACCGCGCGCAGCAACGCGCAGACGGCGCTCAACAACGCCGAGTACAACCGCCAGGGCCAAATCGGCAAGTACGGCGGGCAGAACATCGCCACCATCCTGGCGGGAGAGATCGGCAGCGGCAGCGTGTACGACGCGCTGCACAAGCGAGCCGCCAACGGCAACTTCGCGGGCCTGCGCGTGGGAGACTACATCGACGTGCCGCTGGTAAGCGCGTCGGGCGTGGCGGCCCAGCAGTCCGTGCGCTTCCTCCTGGCGCACTTCGACCCGTACTACTGCTGCGGCGACAGCTCCAAAGGCCACCACATCGCCTTCGTGGCCTCCGCGCCCATCGCCGTGGCCAAGACCGTGACCGGCGTTGCCAACGACAGCTTCCTGATGTGGAACACGACCAACACGAACCAGGGCACCGCCGACCAGAAATGCCCCTACCCCAACAGCAACCTCAAGGCGTGGGAGACGGCCTTCGAGGCGTGCCTGCCCGAGGGGCTGACCAAGTACCTGCTGACCCAGCGCGTCCTGCTTGAGGAGCGTTACAGCGCCAGCGGCGCGCTCAACGACTCCAACTCGTGGAGCTGGCAGGATATCGGCAAGGTGTTCTCGCTGTCCGAGATGGAGGTGTACGGCTGCCCGGTGTGGGGCACCAAGGGCTACAGCGTGGGCTTCGACTGCCAGTTTGACCTGTTCCGAGACACGGCGCACCGAGTCAACGGAAATCGGTACAGTTGGTGGCTGCGTTCCGTCATGGGTGGCTCCTCGTCCTACGTGTGCTGCGTCAACTACAGCGGCAATGCCAGCTACAACTCGGCGACGTACGTCTGGGTTCGCCCCCGCCCCGGCTTCCTCGTCGGCTAGCCAGCCGAGTGCTCTATACTCTGCTTTTAGGCGACCGCCTTGCGCGGTCGCCTCCTGCCCGCGAAGCGGGCCGTTTTTCCGCCAGTTTCCCCAGGAGGTGCACGTGAGCGGCGTCTACCAGCGCAACCGCGAGGTGTCCGAGTACAAGTTCTTCACACGGGCCATCGCCATCCGCGTGGAGGTCAACAAGCTGATGGCGTCCTCCTCAGTAGTGCCCAAGGCCTACAGGCTGCTGAACGCGGTGCCCACGGTGGAGACGGCGCGCAGCATCGTGTACAACGTCAACCGCGCCGACTGCTTCTACCCCAACACCTCGTTCAACGCGCTGGAGAGGAAACGCTACCTTACGCTGGCCATAGCGGACTGCGAGCAGCTGATGCTCGACATGCAGTGCCTCATGGATATCGGCCTGCCCGTGAACGCCAACCGCTTCGAGGCGCTGGCGGGAATGGTCGAGGAGGAGATCAGGCTGCTGAAGGGGGCGCGCAAGAACGTGCGGGTGACCGGCAAGAAGTCCGCCGAGGAGCGCATAGCCGAGGCCGAGGCCGAGCTAGAGCGCCTGCGTTCGCTATAATGGGCGGCGGTCGCGCCTTGTATATCGGTACAATTGGTGGCTGCGTTCCGTCATGGGTGGCTCCTCGTCCAACGTGTGCTACGTCAACAACAACGGCAATGCCAACTACAACTCGGCGACGAACGTCTGGGTTCGCCCCCGCCCCGGATTCCCTTATTGCCAGACCGAGTAGGCCCCAGGGCCGAAAGCAGAGCGCAGAGAGGAAGGAAGGCGCGACCGTCGGGCTCACGCCCGTAAATACGCACCCCGCGAGGGTGGTCGGACGCTGCTTGCATGGCGCGGCGCTCCGTGGCTTCGCCGCGTTTCATGGCCATACCTCAAGCGGCTGTCAGAGCCACATTGAAAGCCGTGCGGGGTGCCTTCTGTGAACTCCGAGCAAAGGCGGGCCGCACGCCGGAAGCGCCGCGAGGAGAAGCGGGCCAAGGCCAAGGCCGAGCGCGTCAAGGCGTGCACGCTTGAGACCGTGGCCGACCTCAACAGCCTGTGCAAGGCTTCCAAGCAGGCCGCGCGCGGCGTGATGTGGAAGGCGTCCACGCAGCGGTACATGAAGGACTACCTGCGCAACGCCGTCCTGTCCCGCCGCGACCTTTTGGAGGGCCGCGACATATGCCGGGGCTTCATCCGCTTCGACCTATGGGAGCGCGGCAAGCTGCGCCACATCAGCGCCGTGCACTTTCCCGAGCGCGTGGTGCAGAAGTCGCTGTCGCAGAACGCGCTCGTGCCCGCGATCGTGCCCACCCTCATAGCCGCGAACTCAGCGAACATAAAGGGGCGCGGCACCGACTACGCCCTGAAGCTGCTCAAGCGCCACCTGGCCGACCACTGGAGGCGGCACGGCCGCGAGGGCTACATACTGCTCGGCGACTTCTCCGACTACTTCGCGCGCATAGCGCACCAACCCGTCAAAGACCAGGTGGCCTCCGCGCTGCTAGATCCGCGCGTGGTCGCCTTGGAGCACCGCCTGATAGACGCGCAGGGCGATGTGGGCCTGGGGCTGGGCAGCGAGCCGAACCAGATATGCGCCGTCGCGCACCCCAACCGCATCGACCACTACGCAATCGAGATGCTGCGCCCCGAGGCCTACGGTCGATATATGGACGACTTCTACCTGATACACGAGTCCAAGGACTACCTGCAGGTGTGCCTGCTGCTCATAGAGCGCAAATGCGCCGAGCTGGGCATCGAGCTGAACCCGCGCAAGACCCGCGTGGTGAAGCTCACGCGCGGGTTCACGTGGCTGAAGAAGCGCATCTTCTACACGGACACGGGCCGCATAGTCGTGAAGCCGTGCCGAGACTCCATAACGCGGGAGCGCCGCAAGCTCAAGAAGATGGCCCGCATGGTCGCCGATGGCATCATGACCCCCGAGCAGGTGGAGCAGAGCTACCAGAGCTGGCGCGGAGGCATGAAGCGGCTGGACGCGCACCGCAGCGTGCGGGCCATGGACGCGCTGTACCGAAGCCTGTTCGGAAATCTCGCGCAGGGGGGTGTTCCTATAGTTTTGTCAACTGGGAAATGCTGCCCGCGCGACTGAATCGCGGCATGCTGACGCCAGGCCATTCGGCCGGTGGGCTCCAATCTGTTCGGTGCGCTTCGGCTAGGCGGCGTAAGGCACCCTGTCCCGCATGACCGCGTAGATGACCTTCAGCCTCTTTCGCGCCAGCGCCTTGAGCGCCTTGCCGTGCGACATGCCCCGCTCCCGGCACCTGGTGTAGTAGTCGCCCCATCTCCCCTCTGTCCGGGTAAGGCAGTTACATGAGAATATGAGCAGGTTCTTCAGCCTCTTGTTGCCTTGGCGCGATGCCGTCACCGAGGAGATCGAGGTTCCCGACTGGCGGTTGCGCGGCGCCAGGCCGCAGTACGACGCGAGCCTGTCGTGACTGGGGAAGTCTTCGATGTCGATGGAGATCGCAAGCTCGGAAGCGGTTTTGGGCCCGATACCCGGCACCGTCAGGAGGCATCGGTAGGTATCGTCGCCCTCGAGCAGGGCGGAGATCTCCGCCGTGATCGCCTCGATCTCCGCCGAGTTCTCGGATATCCTGCGCGCGAGCAGCTTCACCGCCCGGTCCTCGGCGGCGACGACCGACGCATCCGGCCTTGTCGAGGAGGCTGTCGAGCGGACGAGGGCCTCGATCTTGCCGCGCGCCGCCCCGCGCGTGAGCGCCGCCGCCCTGCGGGGCCCGGCGTCGGCCACCGACCAGGCCCCGCCGAGGGATGCCATGAGCCTCAGCTGGGGCCCGTCGGACAGGTCGACCAGAGCCTCGAAGGCGGGGCACGATTCCAGCAGGATGCTGCGCAGCCGGTTCTTGTTCCTAGTGTTCTCGCAGGTCAGGAAGTTCCTCTGGGCGGCCAGCGCCCTCGCCGCCGCGATCGTCGGGCCTGGGTCTCCGACCGGCAGGAGCGCGTCGGGGATGCCAAGCGCCGTCTTCGCGATGACCATCGCGTCTCGCTCGTCGGTCTTGGCGTCGCCGGCGAAGAGCCTGGCGGCCCCGTGCGCCGCGAGTCCCGGCAGGTACGCCGCCGACATCCCGGCCGCCCTGGCGCGGGCGAGCGCGAGGGCGCCTATGTTGCGCGACTGGTCGACGACCACGAGCGCGTCGGGGAAGCGGCCGAACAGCGAGTCCAGGTCTCCCTCCCTGTTCGCGACGGGGGCGCTCAGCAGCACTTCGCCGTCTCGGGTCGCGACACATGCCCAGTGGGACGATTTCCCGACATCGAGCCCGATGACGGCTTCCGGCATTCTAGTTGGTGCCACGGTGGTATCCTCCAATCGGTAGGCCGATCGGAACCCCTCCCCGCGACACCCACATTACCTGGCCGTGGCGCTTGCGCCCGGCAGTTTCCTATCAGTCGTCCGGAGCGGCGAGCGCCCCCGGTGGCAACACCCCCCGGGCCCTCTACGGGGCAGGGGCAGACGGCCATCCGGAGGCGCCCGATCGGCGGCCCCTCGGGGCTTGCCCGTATCGTAGGCAATGCGCCGAATGCTCGCCATCGAATTTTATCGATAGCCTATTTCAGACTGTAATGGGGGTGCTCAATGCAGGCCAACCAGAGGGACGATTCAAGCGGAAGCAAGCCCTCGCAATAGCGGAGAACCGGCAACTCAAAGCAGCGGCCTAAGCGAAGCGGGTGCGAAATAACAGAAACATCGAAGGCGTGCTGCGGCGCGCCTTCTTCCTTTGCGCCCATCAAAGCGGCTCGGCAATCTCACGGCGCTAATACGATGGCGGCACATTCCCCGACAAGAGAGGAGTCCGCATGGACACTGAGGAAGACACGCCGCGCCCCAACGATCTTCAAGATGGCACCATGGCCGAGGTCAACGCCCTGCGCGATCTGCTGTCGCAGATCGGCGACCCCGACGCGGCGCACGACGCGGGCGTTATCGACGATGACGAGTACGCTGAGCGGAAGGCGCGAAAGCTCGCCTACACCGCGGCGCTCGCCGCCTACGACAGTGGCGAGACGCTCGACGTGTCGGCGCTGATCGACCAGATGCGCGAGCGGGCGTCGCAGCCGACGCAGACCGAACAGAACACGGCGAACATCGACTACCTGCTCATGACGGTCGGAGGTGACCAGTAATGCCAACGAAGAAAACCGACGAGCATTCCAAGCACTTCGCGCTCGTCAAGAAGTACTACGACCGACCTCTTTGGAGTAAGGCGCGAGTACACAAGGCCGTCGAGTGCAAGTGGATCACCGCCGACGAGTACAAGGAGATCACCGGCGAGGAGTACACGGCCGAATAGGCGGAAGGAGGGCGCCCAGGATGGAAGTGCTCAAACTTTTTGCGCCTTACGGTCCGGCTTGGCTTGGCGGCGTGCTCCTGACGCTCGTTGCGTTCTACTTCGGGAAACAATTTCTTGAGGAGTACAAACGCCAAAACCAGCGGAAGGGCGAGCTCGACCTCAAGCGCGAGGAGCGCAAGCAGGCCGAAGTCGACGAGCGCGCGCAGCGGGACCGCGAGCGCTCGCAGATGGAGGGCCGCATCGCCGCGCAGATGGAGCGCAGCAACAGCCTCATGGAGGCGATGAAGACGCTCATGGAGTCCGTCGTGGCGTCCAACGAGGTCTTGCACGCGGACTTGGCGCACAGCCAGGCGAGGAGCCAGGGGATGGCCGAGAAGGTCGACCACATCTGCGACCGCGTCGACCTTATCTACAGCAAGGAATCCGACAGATAGGAGCAATCGAATGAATGAGATCCAGGCGGGCCTCACGGTGTGCACGGTCCTGGTCGTGCCGTACATCGTGCAGGCGATCAAGACGAAGGCGATGACGGGCAACGTCGCCCGCTGGACGGCAATCGCCGTCTCGGCGGGATGCGGCGCCCTCACGGCCATGTCGGGCGGCGTCCCGACCGAACCCTCGGCATGGGTTACGTCCATCTTCGCCGCGGTAGGCGGCGTTCAGGTGGCCTACGCGGCCTTCAAATCGGTCGGCATCACGGACAAATGGCTGGACGCCCTGCTGGCGCTCGGCGACATCAAGGAGGACTAATGGCAGACTTCGCAAACGTCCAGCCGGACGAGTTCAAGCTTCTGGGGCGCAACTTCTCGGCGGGCCGTCCGTTCGGCATCAAGGGCGTCACGATCCACCACATGGCGGGCGACCTCAACGCCGGCCAGTGCAACGGCATCTGGGGCGCCAACGGCTGCTCGGCGCACTACTCGGTCGACCGCAACGGCTACATCGTGCAGCACGTCAACGATCTCGACCGCGCCTACGCCTGCGGCGACGGAATCGGCACTGGACGCGGCAACGATACGACCATCTCCATCGAGCACGCCAACAGCGGCAGCAACCCGTGGACGGTCCACGAGAAGGCAATCGAGAGCGGCGCACACCTTGTCGCGGCCCTGTGCCTGTACTACGGCCTCGGTCGCCCCGAGTGGTGCAAGAACGTGTTCCCGCACCGCTACTGGAGCGCCACGGCTTGCCCCGGCGAGCTTGCGGGCTCCCAGCGCGACCATTACATGCAGCGCGCCCAGGCGTGGTACGACGCGATGAAGGGCGGCAAGGCGCCCGCCCCCTCCGCCGCCGCTAAGCCTGCCGCGGCAAAGCCCTCTCAGGCGGCATCCGGCGGCTTCACGAAGGCATCTGGCAAGCGCATCCCCGTCCACTACTCCCTCCACCTCAAGGGCGGCGGCTGGCTGGACGAGGTGACCGACTTCGGCGCCGGGGACAACGGTTTCGCGGGCTACCCGTGCCGACAGCACGACCTCCTTTGCGCCCGAGTCGATCGCGGCACGCTCAAGTATCAGGTCCACACCATCGAGGACGGCTGGCTTGACTATGTTTCCAAGGGCGACCGCAACGATACCGTGAACGGTTGCGCCGGCATCGCCGGCCACACCATCGACGGTGTACGCATGTACTACGTGACCCCGGGCGGCGAGGAGTACAAGCAGGCGTGGTATCGCTCGCAGACCACCGCGCGCGCCGGATGGCTCGACACCGTGTGCGACGACGGCTCCACCTACGGCGGCGACGACTACGCCGGTTTCTACGGCGAGCCGCTCGACCGACTCCAAGTCTGCGTCACCGACGGCAACCCGTACTAGCATGATCGCGCTGGCTTTCGTCCTCGGCGCGCTCTTCGGCGGCACCGTGGCGACAATCGGCCTGTGCCTCGTGAGCATCAACGGGCGCTAGCCGCGGCCCGCTCGGGTTATCCCGGGCGGGTTTTTTCTCGAGAAAAGGTGTTGCTACGCCGCCCGTGGTATCCTGAGCAGCACGACGGTCCCAACGGCGCAGATCTCGGTTCTAGAATCTAGGCAGACGGGGCACCATCGAACGTGAGACCGTCCGAACCTCGCATGGTCCGGGCGGTTTTTCTTATACCGACGCGACGTGATGGGACGTGGTATGGCAGCAACGGATATCGAGCGCGGACTCTCGACCGCCGAGGTCGAGGAGCGCATCGCCGCCGGTAAGATCAACCGCAACATGGAGCTCAAGACCAAGTCGGTCAAAGAGCTCATCATCGAGAACCTCTGCACGCTGTTCAATTTGATCAACGTGATTTTGGCGTTCCTAGTCATTTTGACCGGTTCGTTTAAGAATCTGACGTTCCTGTTCGTAGTGTTCCTCAATACTGCTATTGGCGTCATCCAGTCCATGCGTTCCAAGAAGATGGTCGATAAGCTCACGCTGCTGACCTCCAAGAAGGCCATTGCGGTGCGCGACGGCGCCGAGGTGGAGCTCGACCTGGACCAGATCGTGCTCGACGATATCATCCGCCTGGGGCGCGGCGACCAGATTCCCGCTGACGCCGTGGTGGTTTCGGGCGAGGCGCTCGTGAACGAGAGCCTGCTGACGGGTGAGAGCGACCTCATTAAGAAACAGCCCGGTTCCGAGCTCATGAGCGGCAGCTTTATCGACTCGGGCTTGCTGCGCGCCCGCGTGATCCATGTCGGCGCCGACAACTACGTGGCCAAAATTAATAACGAGGCGAAGTACGTCAAAAAGGTCAATTCCGAGATCATGAACGCGCTTAACGCCATCGTGCGCTTTGCGAGCATCATCATGATCCCGCTCGGTTTGGCGTTGTTTGCCTCGAGTGTGAGCGAGCTGTGGGATGCCGCGGGAACCCCGGGCGATAGCGCGCTTTCGTGGTGCTTCTCCGAGCTGTTGGCTGGTCATGTGCCTTCGTCGGCGCTGCTGTCCACGGTGGGCGCCCTGCTGGGCATGATCCCGCAAGGCCTGGTGCTGCTGACCTCGTCGGTGCTCGCCATCGCCACGGTGCGCCTGGCCCGCCGCAAGGTGCTGGCGCAGCAGCTTTACTGCATCGAGACGCTCGCTCGCGTCGACGTGCTGTGCCTGGACAAGACGGGCACCATCACGTCGGGTCGCATGGAGGTCGAGGGTACCTATCCGCTACCGGTCGAGGGTATGGGTGTGGGGGAGAGCGACGCCGCCGTTCCCGTCGATACCACGGTGCTCGATTTTGCGCTGGCTAACGTGGCGCGTGCGACCTCGGCCGATGCCAACGAGACCTGCCAGGCGCTGCTCAACTATTACGCCGATCGCCCGGTCGAGGTGTCTGAGCCGCTGTCGGTCATTCCGTTCTCGTCCTCCAAAAAGTGGAGTGGTGCCTCGTTTGCGCAGGGCTCCTATGTGATGGGTGCGGCGCAGTTTGTGCTCTCTGATCGTGCGTTTGCCCAGGTCGAGAACCGTGTCGCCGAGCTTGCCGATACCTGCCGCGTGCTCGTGGTGGCGCGCGTGGACGGCTTTACGCCCGATGGCGATATGGTGGGCGAGGCCGAGCCCGTGGGCTTTGTGACCATCCGCGACGAGATTCGTACCTCGGCGGCCGAGACCATCGGCTACTTTAACGAGCAGGGCGTGACCCTTAACGTGATCAGTGGCGACGACCCGCGTACGGTGTCGTCGATCGCGCGCGTGGTGGGCGTGCCGGGGGCGGACGCTTATGTGGACGCCACGACGCTCGATACGCCGGCCAAGCTCGATGCCGCAGTGGACCGCTACCATGTTTTTGGTCGTGTGACCCCGCAGCAGAAGCGCGAGCTCGTGCAGGCACTCAAGCGCCGCGAGCACACCGTGGCCATGACGGGCGACGGCGTCAACGACGTGCTGGCGCTCAAGGAGGCCGACTGCTCCGTCGCCATGGCGGCCGGCTCCGATGCCGCGCGCAACGTGGCCGAGATCGTGCTCGTCGACAACGACTTTGCCTCGATGCCTGCTGTGGTGGCCGAGGGCCGTCGCTCCATCAACAACCTGCAGCGTTCGGCTTCGCTGTTCTTGACCAAGACGCTGTTCTCGATGGGCCTGGCGGCGCTGTGCATCGCACTGCCGCCGTACCCTTTCGAGCCGATTCAGATGACGCTCATCAACTTCTTCTGCATTGGCGCGCCGGGCTTTGTGTTGGGCCTGGAGCCCAACAATGCTCGCGTGAAGGGGTCGTTCCTGACGAACGTGCTCAAGCGGGCACTGCCGGCGTCGCTTGCGGTCATTTTGGCCGCGGCGCTCGATATCTTTGTGGCGCGCGTGTTCGGCTTTAACCAGCTCACGCTGTCTACGATGTGCCTACTTACGTCGTGCGCTGCGAGTGTCAGCCTGATCTGGCGTATCTCGCAGCCCCTCACGCCCTTACGTGTGGCGCTCTTTGTGTTTGTAGTTGCCGGCATCCTGACGGGCGTTATCGGATTCCCGAAGCTGCTGTCTATTGCCAACCTGTCGATGGGCCAGATGGTTATCTTGGCTGTCATCGTGGTCATCACCTGCTCGGTGTTCTTTAAGCTCGCCACGATGATGGATTCGCTCAAGCCGCGTCGTCGTCATGCCGCAACTGGTTTTGGCCGCGGTGTGCGCGTCCGCTTGGGTCGCGGTGGCGGCAAGGTGAGCTCGACGGGTTCGACGGCCGAGCGTTTTGCCAAGCGCGTCGCCGCCGACATGGCGCAGCGCCGCGAAGCTCGCACCGTTCGTGAGGCCGAGGCCCGCGCACTCGAGGGCGTGGCCCAGGCCCAGCCCAAGAAAAAGAAGAGTACCGGAGTCAAGCGCTCCCGCGTGACCAAGTCCGCCCAAGGCATCAAAGTCTCGATGCCGAGCAAAAAGAAGAAATAACTACGCGCCCTGGCGATGTTGAATTGGTGCCTTGCTCCTGTGGGGCCGTGGCGATGTTATGCTCTAACCTCGATTGTTTGAATTGCTTCGAAAAGAGGATGCCGTGATCTGCCCGCATTGCCTTAAGACTATCGAGGACGGCGCCTCGTTCTGCCCCTACTGCAACGCCTATGTGGGTCCGGGCGATGGTCCGGAGCACACCGAGTTCGTGTTCTGTGAGGGCTGCGGTGCCCGTCTTTCTCCGCATGATCGCACGTGCCCCAAATGCGGACGCCCCGCTCCGGGTATCCTCTCCGAGGACGCGGCCGCATCCGACCTGGCAGCGGGCCGCACGGCGGGCTTTCCGCGCCTAACGCAAGAGCAGATCGATACCGAGGTGCCGCATGCGCCGGCCTCTGCCGCTGCGGTGCTTTCGGACGCCGCCGACCCCAATGAGACCTGCGTGCTGCCAGCTTTCGATAAGGATTTCGGTATCCCCAAGGTCGATATTCCCACGCCCGTTTCCCTGCATGACGATGCTCAAAAACCCAAGCGCAAGGTGCATCCCGACGAGGACGCCTATCACAAGCACAAGCGTCATATCCCCAAGCCGCTCATTATCATCGCGGTCCTTGCCGTCGTTTGCGGCGGTGCCTATTGGTTCGTGACGGCCGATCCTATGGGTGTCATGCCTGGCTTCTACGACCAGTTTGGCCAGGCCGCGCAGACGACCTTCCCCACGCGTCAAAAGGGCGAGGCCACTGAGGACGATACCAAGCAGGACGATTCTGCCGAGGTGGTCCAGGAAGAAACCGTGCTCACCGATGATCAGCTCTATACCAGGCTCGACGGTCTGTATCAGACCATCGTGTCCTATGCTGACGAGGATCAGATCGGCGAGGTCATCGATTCCTTTAACAACGGCTATCTCCGAACGCCGCTGTCCACCCGTCAGGAGCTGTCGCAGAGTGCCTACGCCCTGCGTG
Source organism: Collinsella sp. (assembly GCA_046979165.1). Taxonomy (GTDB): domain Bacteria; phylum Actinomycetota; class Coriobacteriia; order Coriobacteriales; family Coriobacteriaceae; genus Collinsella. Next base: position 668,105 of record JBKWJT010000001.1, on the reverse strand, counting down.
ATCAGATAAAAAAGACGCAAGATGAGCTTAACAACCTGAAAGTACAGGACGATACGGTCTATGCGGATGACATCGCCCACTTAAAGCAGCTTGCCGAGTGGATGTATGAGCGCGTCGACGTGATCTGCCAGAGCTGGGATATCTCGCTGGCCATTCCCGATGGCGAGTCGATGAGTTCCCACCAAAGCGAGATCCTGGCGCCCATCGCGCAGGGCGGCAACAGCGCGCTGAACCAGTACGACGCCAATGTGGGTTCCTGGAAGCCGCAGCAGCGTTCCTAAAACTAGTTCGCCATAGTCGGCATAACCTACGTGCGCAATTGATGTAAGCCCGTGCTTATTGCTACAATTCGTACAAATATGCTTTAAACGCACGAGGAAGGAACCACATGTTTGGTTTTAAGAAAGAGCTCTACACGCCCGAGTATCAGCTTGTCGGCGACGAGTGCGCCGTAATCGAGACGTCGAAGGGTACCATCAAGGTCAAGTTTGACGGCGAGGGCGCTCCCATTCATGTCGCGAACTTCTGCGAGCTTTCCACGATGGGTTTCTATGATGGCCTTAAGTTCCATCGCTATGTGCCCGGTTTTGTTATCCAAGGTGGCGACCCCAATACCCGCGACATGTCCGGCGCCGACGTCGCCGCCGGTCTTGAGGGCCCCGACGGCATGCCCGGTACCGGTGGCCCCGGCTACTGCATCAAGGGCGAGTTCGCCACCAATCCGCGCAACAGCCATGTCGATGGCGCCCTTGCCATGGCACGCTCCATGGACCCCGATTCCGCGGGTTCGCAGTTCTACTTCTGCCTGGGCGCCCAGCATAACCTCGATTCCGGTTACACCGTCTTTGGTACCACGGTCGAGGGTCTCGATGTGATTTCGCAGCTGCGTGCCGGCGACGAGATCGTCCATGTCGAGATCGTTCACGAGTAAAGGGGACTTCCTTGAATAGCCAGCTGATCCAACAGGGCCGCGCCGCTTACCGCGCGGGTGATTTTTCCGCTGCAGCCCAGATGCTTGGGGCGGCAAAGACTCCCGATGAGATTATGGGCGAGGCAGATCACCTTCGTGGCAACGCCTTGATGCACCTGGGCATGTATGCCGAGGCCGCCGAGGCCTATGCCGCCGCCCTCAACGACGGCACCTACGGCAAGCGCGGCGCGCTGCTCACCAACCGCGGCAAGGCGCTTGCCGCCGTGGGCGACTACACGACGGCCGCTCAGGCGTTCTCTGCTGCTACGCAGGATGCTTCCTATGCCACGCCGTTCAAGGCCTATCTGGGCCTGGGCAATGCGCTGTTCCAGTCGGGCGACTATGCCAACGCAGGAACCGCCTTCCGTCAGGCTGCCATCGACGGCGCCAATCCGGCTCCTGCCGCCGCACTCGGCGAGCTCGGTCGTTGCTTCATTAAGCTCGGCCGTCCGGCGGATGCCGTGGAGACCTACCGCACGGCTATCGACTTTGCCGGTCCCCGCGACGACACGCGTGCGCTCAACGCCGGCATGGGTCAGGCGCTTTCTGCCGCCGGCCGCCCCTCCGACGCACTCGACGCCTTTAACGCCGCTACTGCCGATGGCATCTACCAGCTCACCTCCGAGCAGGCCGATGAGCTTGCCCGCGTGCACGATTCGCTTGCCGCGCTGTCTGCCCAGACGGCTATGGCCACGGCTCCTGCGCCCGCGATGGACGCTCCTGCCGTCGATCCGCTCGATCCTACGGGCGCGACCGGTCAGTTTATGCCCGATCCCTCGGACACCGGTTTCTTTACGCTGTCCGAGTCCGAGATGGTCCAGCAGGACCGTCAGGATCGTAAGCAGGCCAAGGTCCGTCGTCGCCATCGCCACACGGGTCTCAAAGTCTTCATTGTGCTGCTTCTGCTCATTTTGATCGCCGCGGGCGGTCTGGGCTTTGCCTACACGCGCGGCTTTGGCTTCCCGTCTCAGGAATCTGTCGTTACCGATCTGTTCCAGGCTGCCGGCGACGGTGACACCGCAAAGGCCGAGTCTTGCCTTGCATCGAGCCTGTCCGAGGACGCCAAGTCTATGATCATCTCCTCGATTCCGCAGGGTGCCACCGTGTCAGTCGAGGGCATGGATCAGTCCATGACCGAGACGACCGCCAAGGTGAAGGCATCGCTGTCCAAGGGCGGCGAGCAGGAGTACACCGTCAAATTCGTGCGCTCCGACAACCATATCGGCTGGGCCGTTTCCTCGCTCGATATGGATTTCTCGGCTGCTGACAACCAGTAGTGACCTTATGGGATTTAGCTTTGCCCGGCGCTTCACCGCAAGTGAGGTGCCGGGCTTGCGCTAGTATCATGAGCTAGTAGTTTTCCAGCAATCATCCAACACATCAGGAGTTGCGTTGTTTTCTTTGATGGATATGTTCTTCGGTAGCTATGCGGGCGATCTTGCCATCGACCTCGGCACCGCAAATACGCTTGTCTCCGTGCGCGGCAAGGGCATTGTCATTCGCGAGCCCTCTGTTGTCGCCATCGACAAGAACGACGAGCGCATCCTGGCGGTCGGTATCGAGGCAAAGCGCATGCTCGGCCGTACGCCCGGCAACATCGTGGCCGTTCGTCCCCTGAAGGACGGCGTCATCGCCGACTTCGATGTTACCGAGGCCATGCTTCGCTACTTTATCGACAAGGCTTCCGAGAAGCGCTATCCGTGGACCCCGCGTCCGCGCGTTGTCGTTTGCGTTCCCTCCGGCGTCACGTCGGTCGAGAAGCGTGCCGTCTTTGAGGCTACGATCCAGGCCGGCGCTCGCCAGGCCTATCTGATCGAAGAGCCTATGGCCGCCGCTATCGGCGCCGACCTGCCCGTCGAGGAACCCACCGGCTCCATGGTCATCGACATCGGTGGCGGTACCACCGAGGTTGCCGTTATCGCTATGGGCGGCATCGTCGTCTCGCAGTCCATCCGTATTGCCGGCGACGAGTTCGATCAGGCCATCCTCACGCACGTTCGTGATGCCTATAACCTGGCCATCGGCGAGCGTACGGCAGAGGACATCAAGATCAAGGTCGGCTCCGCCGTGCCGCTCAAGGACGAGCTCGATGTCGAGGTCAACGGCCGCGACGTGATCACCGGTCTGCCCAAGACCGTGCGCATCGAGAGCGAGGAGATTCGTCGCGCGCTCAACAAGCCGCTCGACGAGATGGCCAAGGCCGTTAAGGACGCCCTCGATGCCACGCCGCCCGATCTTGCCTCGGACCTTATGTACTACGGCATTTTGCTGACTGGTGGCGGCGCGCTGCTGCGCGGTCTCGACGTGCGCCTGCGCGATGAGACCGGCGTTTCGGTCAACGTCAGCCCCACGGCGCTCGATAACGTCGTTAACGGCTGTGCCCGCGTGCTCGAGGCCAATGCGTTTGATGGCGGCTTCGTCCAGACCAATGCTTAATTTCCAAAAGGTGGATTCCATTTGGCACGATCTTCGGGTTTCTCCACAAATCTGAATACCAAGCGACAATCAACGGGTATGCGCCCGTTGATTGTTTTCAGCCTGATTTCGGTGTTGCTGCTCACGTTTTACATCCGCGAGGGCGAGGCAGGACCGATTCATGCCGTGCGTTCGGGCGTAACGACGATTACCTCGCCGGTGCGCTTCGTGGGCTCGGCCGTGGCGGCTCCTTTCAATGCGATCGGCAACGTGTTCTCTAACCTTACGGCGTCGCAGGACACGCTCGACGAGCTCAAGAAGCAAAACGAGGAACTGACCTCTAAAGTTGCTGAGCTCTCCGAGGCTCAAAAGACCGCCGAGCGTCTGGAGGGGCTGGTCGGCCTGCAGTCGACCTATAACCTCAAATCGACCGCAGCTCGTATCGTTGGTGCTTCCGGCGATGCCTGGACCTCGACCGTTACCATCGACAAGGGCTCTGCCGACGGCCTTACCATCAACATGCCCGTGACGAGCTCTGCCGGTGTTATCGGCCAGATTATCGAGGTATCGGCCAAGACCTCTACCGTGCGCCTGATTGGCGACGAGAACTCCGGCGTGTCCGCTATGGTGCAGGACACGCGCGCCCAAGGCATGCTGCAGGGTCAGGCTGACGGCACGCTGCGTCTTGAGTACGTGAGCGTTGACTCCGACGTTAAGGTTGGCGATATCATCGTGACCTCGGGCATCGGTGGCGTGTTCCCCAAGGGCCTTCAGCTTGGCACCGTCTCGTCGGTTGAGAAATCGGCAAACGACGTGTACTACACCATTGTGGTGCGCGCCCAGACGACGGCCGAGAACAACGAGGAAGTGCTGGTCATCACCTCGCTGACCGACGAACAGTCGGCCTCGGATGAAGACGTGAGCACGGCCAACAGCACACCGCAGGGAACGTCGCGCGATGCTGCGACCAAGACGAAGGACGAGAGCTCGGATGACAGTTCCGACACGTCCGAGACGACCGATTCCGGCTCGAGCGAATAGGGGGCATGTCCATGGATCTACACGAGCAGGGGATGAGCTCCCGCACGTTTGTGATCGCCGCCATCGTGTGCGTGCTGCTGCAGGCAGGCCTGGCACCGCAGATCTCCATTGCGGGCGGTCGCGTCAACTTCATGATTATCCTAGTGTGCCTAAGCGTGTTCTCGGGCGACCCGACCCGTGCCGTCGTGTGCGGTTTTTGCAGCGGCTTGTTTTATGACCTGTCCGCTGCCGTGCCGGTGGGCGTTATGTCGCTCCTGCTGACCGTGGGTTCTTTTGCCCTGGTGCACAGTGCCGTCGGTCAGACGGGCGGTAGCCCGAGTGCGCGCGGCGTCACCGTGGGCGCCTTCGCGCTCGTCATTAATGTGATCTACAGCATCATCTTGCTGTTTATGGGTTTGGAGACGAGCTTTGTCGTGGCGATCTTCGGCCATGCGCTGCCGTCCTCGATCCTGACGGGTCTGGTTGCCATTCCGTTTTTGATGTCCGGCGTCGTGCCGCAGTCCGGCTATGGATTCTCCGCACGTGGCGGACGCCAGACGGGTATGCGCTTTAAGCCCAAGACCCGCAAGCTCAAATAGGGGAGGCCCGTAGATGTCTTCCCAGTTGACGGTTATTATCGCCGGTGTCGTGCTGGTTGTGGCCATCGTGGTCGCGCTGGTCATCATGCGTCGTGGCGATTCCCGTTTTACCTACGATACGCAGCATGGAACGGCCCCGCGCGCCACCGAGGGCGAGGGCAATACCGCGGCGACCGCCTTTAAGGGCCGCTTTTCCATCCTCGCCACGGGTGTGGGCGCGATGTTTGCGGCACTTGCCGTCAAGCTGTGGGGCATGCAGATGGTCTCGTCGGACTATTACGAGAAGCAGGCCAATAGCAATCAGACTCGCACCGTTACCACTCCCGCTGTGCGCGGCCGCATCCTCGACCGCAATGGCGTGGCGCTTGTCCAGAACCGTCCCTCACTTGCTGTCGTGGCCTACCGCGACCTTGCCGAGGATGAGGTTCTGGTTCGCCATCTTGCCAACGTGCTCGGTATGCCCTACGTGGCGGTTCTGCGCAATATCCAGGACAATACAGAGGGCGCCCAGAGCCTGCATACCATCGCGACGGACGTCCGTCGCTCCACGGTTGCCTATATTCAGGAGCATGCCGGCGAGTTCCCGGGCGTCAAGATTGCCGAGCGTACCGAGCGCCAGTATCCATATGGCGAGACGGCATGTCATATCTTGGGCTATACCGGCACCATTACCTCCGAGCAGCTCGAGGCCCAGAATAAGAAAACCTCTGGCGATGAAGATGCTTCTGCTGGCAAGATTACGTACCAGTCGGGCGATATCGTGGGCCAGGCGGGCGTTGAGAGCTACTACGAAAACTTGCTGCAGGGTATTCGTGGCGAGCAGACCGTCAAGGTCGATGCCTCGGGCAATGTGACCGGTCAGGCCGGCGCCGTGCCCGCCAAGGCCGGCTCCGACATTAAGCTCACGCTCGACCTTAAGATCCAACAGGCCTGCGAGACGGCACTGGCGAGCGCTATCGAGCTTGCCAAGACCACTGGCTACAGCAATGCCGGCAACGGCGCTGTGGTGTGTCTCGATCCCAACAATGGCGAGATCCTAGGCATGGCGAGCGAGCCCAAGTTCGATCCGTCCGTCTTTATCGGCGGCGTCTCAAATGACGTGTGGACCGAGCTCAATGATGACAAGGGTTCGCACCCGCTGCTCAACCGCGCCATTAGCGGACAGTACATGTCGGCATCGACCATCAAGCCGCTCTCGGCACTGGCCGGTCTTGAGTTTGGAACCTACACCTCAACGCAGACAACCAACTGCACGGGCTATTGGACGGGCCTGGGCAAGGCTTGGGGCAAGCGCTGCTGGCTGACGTCTGGCCACGGCACCATGACGCTGCAGTCGGGTATCGCCAACTCGTGCGACCCCGTCTTCTACGACATGGGCAAGGCATTCTTTTATGACGAGCAACATCCCGAGGGCCTGCAGGAGGTCTTTCGTCGCTGGGGCCTAGGCAAGACCTGCGGTATCGATCTGCCGAGTGAGGGCGCGGGCCGTATTCCCGATGCCGAGTGGAAAGAGTCGTACTTCACCGACGCTTCTGCCGAGGACCGCAAGTGGAATGCCGGCGATATGACCAACATTGCCATCGGCCAGGGCGACATCCTGGTGACGCCCCTGCAGATGGCGTGTGCCTATATGGGTCTTGCCAACGGCGGCAAACAGTACGTGCCTCACGTGTTTTTGTCTGCCGTGTCGCGCGATGGCGACGGTGATGCCTATAAGTACAACGGCAAGGGCAAGAAGAAGCGCCTGGAGGCCAAGATCAACAGCGATTCGGATTTGGCTCTAGTTCGCAACGGCATGCACGACGTGATTTACACGGCATCGACGTCCCTGGCGGCTCACTTTGGCACTCTGACGCCGCAGGTATACGGCAAGTCGGGCACGGGCGAGAAAAGCGGTGAGGACGAATATGCGTGGTTCTGCGCCTATGCACCGGCCGATGATCCCAAGTATGTCATCGCTACTGTCCTGGAGCAGGGCGGCGGCGGCTCAGATACCGCGATGCATGTCGTGCGCGACGTGCTCGGCGTGATTTATGACGAGCCCGATACCTCTTCGGCCTCGGGCGATTCTTCGGTTCGATAGGAGGTTGCGATGGATTTTTCTCCGGCGGATCTGTTCCGTTCAACCAAGACCGGCTCTCGCAGCAGCCTGGACCGCGTCAACAAGCAACTTTCGGCCTCGCGCGGCACGTTTCGCCAAAAGGTGCATATCGGTGTGCTCGTGGCTACTGTGGCGCTCGTTGCCTACGGTGCCATCATCATCTGGTCGGCTTCACAGTTTAAGGCCGATGCCTCGTTCTCACGCCATCTGCTGGGAATTGGCATCGGAGCGGTGCTGGCGGTGCTGGTCTGGCGTACCGATCTGCGCGGTATTTCCAATTTCTCGACGGCGTTGCTCGTCATCGACCTGATCGTGATTCTCTCGCCCAAGATTCCGGGTCTGTCCTATACGGGCGGTCTGGGCATGACGGGCTGGATCAAGATTCCCGGTATCGGCTTGACATTCCAGCCGGTTGAGCTTGCCAAGCTCATCACCATCTTCTTTATTGCTACGCTTGGCTCGCAGTATAACGGTCGCATCGATACCGTTCGCGACTACGTCAAGCTCTGCGGCATGCTGTCCATTCCGTTTTTGGCCGTCGTTGCCATGGGCGACCTGGGATCGGGCCTGGTCGTGCTTGTTTCGGGCGCCATCGTCATTTGTATGAGCGGTGCACGCCGCGAATGGGTGCTGTCGACCCTGGCCCTGCTCGTGGGCCTGGTGGCCCTCGTCCTGGCGCTCGATTCGGTCTTTGATTCGTTGCTCGGCCACGATGTGCTCATCAAGCAGTATCAGATGAACCGTCTGACGGTCTTTATCGACCCCGATAATGCCGATTCGGACGATGCCTACAACCTGCAGCAGTCACTTATCGCCGTTGGCTCGGGCGGCTTCTTTGGTAAGGGTTTGGGCCATGCGACGCAGTCAGCCGGCGGCTTTCTGCCTGAGTTCCACACCGACTTCGTCTTCGCCTTCCTGTCCGAGACCTTTGGCTTTTGCGGTTCCTTTTTGCTCCTGTGCCTCTACGTGCTGCTGATCTTTTCGACGATTCGCGTCGCCTTTAAGTGTGAGTCGCTGTTTTTGCGTCTTTCGTGTGTGGGCATCGTTGGCATGTGGGCGTTCCAGACCTTCGAAAACATCGGCATGTGCATCGGCATGATGCCGATTACCGGTATTCCGCTACCGTTTATTAGCTTCGGTTCGTCTTCGATGATGATTCAGCTGCTGACGGTGGGTATCGTACAATCCATATGGCGGCATCGTTCGGGCGCCGCGTAACCGCTGGAGGGGTTTGCTATGAAAATTTCCGTAGATAAGCTGACCCGCGCTTTTAAGATGGGCGCGTCCGTTAAGAAGGATTCCGATACGCCGGTGCGCGTCTCGGTCTATCTGGATTCGTCCGCCTCGCGCTTTCTGGCCGAGACGGTGCGTGACGCCTTTGTGCCGCAGACGACCTCGGGCATTGTGCGCGTCGAGCGTCTGGGGGAGGAGCGAATAGCTCCAAAGACCGATACCGATGTGGTGCTGGTGCTCTCGTGTGGTTCCGACCGCTTGGAGAGTGCCGTGCAGGAGCTCGTGATCGCCGGCGCGCCCGTGTGCGTGCTTGCCGAGTCTGCTGTGGAGGTGCCGTTTATCGAGGAGTCCACGCCCATGCTCGGCGTGGTAGCGGCAACCGATAAGACGTATCTGCTCGAGACGCTTGCCCGCTGGATTCTCGATCGCACCGACAAGGAAACGGCTTTTGCGGCGAACTTTGCCTTCATGCGCATCGCGGCGGCCAATCGTATCATCACCTCGTGCGCGCTCACCAATATGGCGACCGGTGCGCTGGTGTTTTTGCCGGGCGCCGATTATCCCGTTATGGCGCTGGCGCAGGTGGGCATGCTCTTTGAGCTCGCTGCCGTCTTTGGACGCGGCATTAAGCCTGAGCGCGGCTACGAGGTCGCGGGCGTGCTTGCCGGCGGTCTTGTGATCCGAGCGGTCACCCGCGCACTTGTCAAGCAGACGCCGCATATCGGGTTTGCCGTCAAGGCGCTCACTGCTGCCGCGGGCACCTATGGCATGGGCCGTGCGCTCGTTTCGCTCTACGAGCGCGATGTCGACTACAGCCGTGCCAACGAGGTGGTCACTGCCACGTTCTCCCGCGTTCGCGATCTGGTGACCACGGTCGCGGGCGCTACCCGTCCTATGGCGTCCTATCAGGACGCATCAGATCTCGCTGCTTAGGGGTTTTCCGTTGCGCGTTGCATACCAAGATTGTTTTCATTTAATTGAGCCGTTGCTCGCCAAGGTCGAGAAGCCGAGTCGCTATATCGATCACGAGTGGGGCACGCTTTCCAAGGCCGATGCCGACTACCGTTGCTGCCTGATCTATCCGGATGTGTACGAGGTCGGTCTGCCCAACCAGGGTATCGCCATCCTCTACAACATCCTTAACCAGGCCGAGGGCATCTCCTGCGAGCGTGGCTATGTGCCGTGGCCCGATATGGGTGACGCTATGCGCGAGGCGGGCATTCCGCTGCTCTCGCTTGAGGGTGCAGCGCCGGTCGCTTCGTTTGATATCGTCGGTCTGCATGTGCCGCACGAGATGGCGGTGACGAACTTCCTCGAGGCACTCGACCTCGCTGGCATTCCACTGTTGGCGGCCGACCGAGGCGAAGACGACCCTATCATCATCGCCGGCGGCCCCTCGGTGTACAACCCCGAGCCGTACGCGGCCTTCTTCGATGCCATCCTCATCGGTGAGGGCGAGGAATCGCTGCTCGAGACCTGCCAGCTGCATCGCCGTCTGCGTGACGAAGGGGTCCCGCGCGCGCAGATTGTCGAGCAGCTTGCATCCATTGCCGGCAACTACGTGCCATCGCTCTATGAGGTTCGTCACGACGAGCCCTGCTCGCCGCATGGCTACACCGTGCCGCGTGAAGGCAAGGATGCGCCGACCGTGGTCTACAAGCGCGTCGTCGAGGATTTCGGCGCCACGAATCCGCTGTCGCAGTCGTGCGTGCCCTATGCGCAGCTGGTTCACGACCGCCTGTCTATCGAGATCCTGCGCGGCTGCGCCCGCGGCTGTCGTTTTTGCCAGGCCGGCATGACGTATCGTCCGGTGCGCGAGCGCTCGGCCGACCAAATCGTCTCGTCGGTGATTCAGGGTCTGGAAAAGACCGGCTATGACGAGGTGTCGCTGACCTCGCTCTCCACGACCGACCACTCCTGCATTCGCGACGTGCTCGGCAGGCTCAACCGTCGCCTGGAGGATACGGGTATTCGCGTGTCTATTCCGTCGCAGCGCCTGGATTCGTTTGGCGTGGATATGGCCGAGTCGGTTGCCGGCGAAAAGAAGGGCGGCCTGACGTTCGCGCCCGAGGCCGGCAGCCAGCGCATGCGCGACATCATTAACAAGAACGTGACCGAGGAGGACCTGGACCGTGCGGCCAAGGCCGCCTTCGAGGCCGGCTGGAACCGCATGAAGCTCTACTTTATGATGGGCCTTCCCGGCGAGCGCGACGAGGACATCGTGGCCATCGCCAATCTGGCCGATCACGTGCTGGAGCTCGGTCGTTCCGTGGTGCCCAAGGCTCGTCGCGGCTCGATCTCGGTGTCGATCTCGGTTTCGGTCTTTATCCCTAAGGCTGCCACGCCGTTCCAGTGGTGCCCGCAGCTCGACTACGACGACGTCAAGCGTCGCCAGAAGCTGCTCATCACGAGCGTTCGCAACCGTGCCGTCCGCGTTCATTACCACGATGCCGAGACCTCGCTCATCGAGGCCGCACTGTCCCGCGCCGGTCGTGACATGACGCCCGTCATCATCGACGCTTGGCGCTCGGGCTCTCGCTTTGACGCCTGGGTAGAGCATTTCTCGCTCGATAACTGGAAGGAAGCTGCTGCCAAAAACGGCATCGACCTCAATGAGCTCGTGCACCTGCCCTACGAGTTGGATTGGCGCCTGCCGTGGGAGCATGTGAGCCCTGGCTGTACGCGCGGCTTCCTCGAGCGCGAGTACCGTCGCTCGCTCGAGGGCGTCACGACTCCCGACTGCACCCGCACGTCGTGCACCGGCTGCGGGATCTGCCCCACGCTCCACGCCAAGAATGTATTGATGGGTGATCGCGCATGAGTGAGCGCCTGACCGACAACCCCTCGCTCTTTAGACTTCGTGTTCGCTATGGCAAGCGCGATCGCCTTAAGTACCTGGGCCATCTCGAAGTGATCCATACCATTGAGCGCATCGTGCGCCGTGCGGGACTTCCCTATGCCGTCACGCAGGGCTTTTCTCCGCACATGCGCGTGGGCTTCTCTTTGGCGCTACCGGTGGGTACGTCGTCGACCTGCGAGTGGTATGACCTGTTTATGACCGAGTTCGTGGCGCTCGACGAGGCGTTTGGGCGCCTGGCTGCGGCGTCTCCGGCCGATCTGGCGCCCATCGAGGCGGCGTACATCGACGTGCGCACGCCGGCGTTGACGGCGCAGCTCACGCGCCTGTCGTATCGCATCGACCTGCACTTGGATCCCGAGGCGCCCGTAAGCGCCGACGAGGTGCGTCGTGCGCTCGACACGCTGCGCGCGGGCAATGGCATCGACTACGCGCGCGGAAAAAAGAGCAAGCGCTTGGATTTGGATCACACGCTCGTGGGCTATGAGCTCACGGCGGGGGAGCGCCCGGACCATTTGGTGCTCATGCTCGACACCCATGCCGACAACGAGGGCTCCATGCGTCCGGAAATTTTGCTTTCTGCTGCTGATGTTTTGTTGCAGGGCTTGACCCCGGGCGTGGATGCACCTATTGTTTCCACCGGTATGCAAGACCTCGTGACCATCTGCTCCTACGATGTCGAGCGTCAGAATCAAGCATGCGAGGACGACGAGGGCCGACTCGTCAGCCCCATACCTGTGCGAACTTGTGGATTTGCTCCACATACTCGTTGACGGGGGTATTTTCGCCTGCTACTATATTCGGCTGTTGCACTAACTGATGCATGAAGGGCAAGTAAACATGTACGCAATCGTTAACACGGGCGGCAAGCAGTACAAGGTCGCCACCGACGATGTCATCACCGTCGAGAAGATCGAGGGCAATGAGGGCGACAAGGTCACCCTGCCGGTTATCTTCCTCAACGATGGTAAGAAGATCGTCACCGATCCCGACAAGCTGGCCAAGGCCAAGGTTACCGCTCAGATCGTTGAGCAGTTCAAGGGCGAGAAGCAGCTGGTCTTCAAGTTCCACAAGCGCAAGCGCTATCGTCGTCTGAAGGGTCACCGTCAGCAGCTCACCAAGCTGAAGATCGTGAAGGTCCAGGCTACGTCCCGCGCCAAGAAGGCTGTCAAGGCAGAGGCCGAGGCTGTTGCCGAGGCTCCCGTCGCCGAGTAGATTACACTCGTAACGAAAGAGTAGGTATACACAATGGCACACAAAAAAGGACTCGGTTCCTCCCGTAATGGCCGTGACTCCCGCGGTCAGCGCCTTGGCACGAAGCGCTATGCCGGCCAGACGGTAACCACGGGCACGATTCTCGTCCGTCAGCACGGCACGCACATCCACCCGGGTGAGAACGTTGGCCGTGGTAAGGACGACACGCTGTTCGCGCTGGTCGACGGTACCGTTGAGTTCCACAAGGGTATCAAGCACAGGGTCAGCGTACGCCCGCTCGCGAACGCGTAATTCACCCTTCATAGAGCACATATGTGGGAGGCACTTGAGTTTTAGGATTCAAGGGTCTCCCTCTTTTTGTAGGAGGCGATTCTGTTGTCACAGTTCACCGATATCAGCCGCATTAACGTGTGCGGCGGCGACGGCGGAGCCGGATGCATGTCGTTTAGGCGCGAGGCATTTGTCCCCAAGGGCGGCCCCGATGGCGGCGACGGCGGTCGTGGCGGCAATGTCGTCATCCAGGCCGATGCTCAGCTGTCTTCGCTGATCGATTACCGCTTTAAGCATCACTTCCGCGCCGAGCGCGGCACGCACGGGCAGGGTGCCCGTCGTAACGGTAAAAGCGGCGAGGACCTGATTCTCAAGGTCCCTATGGGTACCGTGGTGCGCGAGCTCGACCCCGAGACGCAGACCCCGATGTTCGAGATTGCCGATCTGGTGCACGATGGCGAGCGCGTTGTCGTGGCGCCCGGCGGTGCCGGTGGCCTGGGCAACACGCACTTTGTGACGTCGGTGCGCCGCGCGCCCGCGTTCGCTCAGCTGGGCGAACCGGCCGAGGAGCACTGGATCGAGCTCGAGATGAAGCTTATGGCCGATGCCGCGCTCGTGGGCTTCCCCTCGGTGGGCAAGTCCTCACTCATCGCGCGCATGAGTGCCGCCCGTCCCAAGATTGCCGACTACCCGTTTACCACGCTCGTGCCGAACCTCGGCATGGTGCGTGCCGGCGAATATTCTTACGTCGTTGCCGACGTCCCCGGTCTCATCGAGGGCGCGAGCGAGGGCAAGGGCTTGGGTCACCAGTTCCTGCGCCACATTGAGCGTACGGCCCTGATCATGCACGTCGTCGACATGACGGGTGGTTTTGAGGATCGCGATCCGGTTGAGGACTACCGCATCATCAACCGCGAGCTCGAGCAGTATGGCGCCGAGCTTTCGGAGCGCCCGCAGATCGTTGTCGCCAACAAGTGCGATGCGCCGGGCACGGCTGACAAGATTGCCGACCTCAAACGCGCTGCGCTCGACGATGGACATATGTTCTTTGCCGTGTCTGCTGTGACGGGTGCCGGTCTCAATACTTTGATGCTTGCCGTGGGCGAGCAGGTGGCCAAGCTCCGCGCCGAGCTGGTGGTCTCCGATGAGCCGGTCGTTCTGCGCGACGATGAGTGGGAGCGCCGTCGCCTGCAGCGTGAGAAGCGTTTCCGCATTGTCCAGGAAGAGCCCGGTGCCTTCCGCGTGGTCGGTCGTGCCATCGAGCGCATGGTCATTCAGACCGACTGGGAAAATGAGGAAGCCGTCATTTACCTGCAACATAAGTTTGCGCGTATGGGTGTTGACGACGCACTCGAGAAGGCCGGTTGCCGTGCGGGCGACGAGGTCCGCATTTGCCAGCGTGCCTTTGACTTTGAGGGCGCTGAGGACTTCTCGGAGTACGAGGAGCTCGAGGATGCTGGCGAGGACGTTGCCGTTGAGGCCATTGATGTGACCGATGCTGCGGATGAGGGCGTCGAGGTTGTCGATGCGGTGGATGCCGCGGACGATGCCGAGACCTCGGAGGGCGAGTAAGCCATGTCGCTGCGCGGTGGAATCGGTCTGCCCGAGCTTCCTCTAGAGGACGGGCAGGAGTTTAGGCTCGGCATTATGGGTGGCACCTTTGATCCCATCCATTACGGGCACCTGGTGACCGCCGAGCAGGCGCGTGAGTCGCTCGACTTGGACGCTGTGCTCTTTATGCCGGCGGGCTCTCCCGCCTTTAAGCTTGACAAGCCGGTGACGCCTGCCGAGGACCGTTATGCCATGACGGTCCTCGCCACCGCCGCGAACCCGGCCTTTTTGGCGAGCCGGTTCGAGATCGACCGCCCGGGCGTAACCTATACGGCCGATACGCTTCATGCCCTTCGCGACTTTTACCCGCCGCAGGTAAAGCTCTACTTTATTACGGGCGCCGACGCGATTATCGATATCGTGACCTGGCATGATGCCGAGCGAATTGCTGAGCTTGCTACCTTTATTGCGGCGACGCGACCGGGTTTTGATATCGATACGGCGCGTGCCCGAATCAAAGAGTCGGGGCTGCCGTTCGATGTGCGCTATATTCAGATTCCGGCGCTGGCGATCAGCTCGACGAACATTCGTAAGCGAGTTGCCCGCGGCATGAGCGTGCGCTATCTTACGAGCGAGTCTGTGCTCGGCTACATTCGCAAGCGCAGTTTGTATGTCGATCTGGGTCAAGAAGATTTTGAGTGATGGGGGCTACGTTGTCGGTAGAGGATCAGTTTGAGGGCGATGAGCGCGCGCTGCTCAAGCGCATTCAAGAGCTGCTCGATGTTCGCATGAAAGATAAGCGCAAGCGCTATGTGCATTCGCTGGGTGTTGCCGAGACCGCACTTCATCTGGCCGAGGTCTACGGCGTTGACCGCTTTGATGCCGCTGCCGCCGGCTTAATTCACGACTGGGACAAGGTGCTTTCCGATGACGAGCTCGTGGCCCGCGCGCTTCACTATGGCATCAAGGTTGCCGGCTCTCCTTCCGCCGCGACGCCGCTTTTGCATGGCCCTGTTGCCGCCTATGAGCTTCCGCAGCTTTTTCCCGAGCTGTCACCGGCTGTTTTCCAGGCTGTCGACCGTCACACCGTGGGTGCCTGCGACATGACGCCGCTCGATATGGTGGTCTTTGTGGCAGATGCCATCGAGCCCAACCGCCACGGCGACTATGCCCATGCGCTGCGCAAGATGGTGGGGAAGTCGACGCTTGACGAGTTGTTCTTCTCCTGTTTTGCGCAGGGTCTGGTCTATGTGATCCAGTCCGGGCGCTATCTTTATCCCACGGCTATTACGATTTACAACCATTACGCCCAGCTGCGCTAGCTCGGGTGTGTCTAGAAAGAGGTATTCCATGGCCGACGAGACCATGACTGACGAGCAGATTCTTGAAGGTGTGGAGCACAAGAGTTTCGTTGCCACGTCCGACCGCACCGCCGCCTCGCTGTCCGCGAGCGGTGTCGCCGCCGAGGATGTCGCCCGCGCCGCCGCGCAGGCCGCCTACGACAAGAAGGGCGAGGACGTGCAGGTGCTCAACCTGACCGAGCTTTCCGACGTGTGCGACTACTTTGTGCTTGCCACCGGTACCAACAACCGCCAGGTCGATTCGATTGTCGACGAGATCGAGGAGAAGGTCGCCGAGGCTTGCGGTGAGCATCCGTTCTCCATCGAGGGCCGCGAGCAGAAGATCTGGATGCTCATGGACTACGGCTCGGTCGTCGTCCACGTCTTCACTCCCGAAGCCCGCGACTTCTACCGCCTCGAGAAACTCTGGGGAGACGCCCCCCAGCTCCCCCTCAACCTCCTCTAGTAGCTCATTTGAGATGGGGTTTGGCTACCCTCACACATATCGCCGGGCAGTTGCGGTTTTCCGCACCTGCCCGGCTTTCTTTTTGCCTTAGGGACTAATCGTCGAAGCGGGATTGGCGGCCGAAAGATAGGGCGGTGTCACCGAACTTGTCTCGGACGGCGTCGATCGCGACGGAGAGCTCGCGGCGGTCGCTGGATTGGGCTCCGCGGTCGTCGACTTCGCAGAACAAGTCGGTCTGGATGCCGCCCTGATGGTCAAAGTCGCTCATGCCGATGCCTGCTAAGCGAACATGCATGCCTTCCTGCCAAATGTTGTCGAGCAGTTCGAGCGCAACCGCCACGAAGATGTTCTCATCGTCGGTCGGATGAGGCAGCCGGCGCTGTGCCGAGCGACCGCTTCCATACGAATACTTGAGCTTGAGCGTCACCGTGGCGCCCGTCAGTCCCTGACGGCGCAGGCGGCGTCCCACTGACTCGCCCAACAGCGCAATCGCCGCTTCGATGTCCCCGCGCTCAGTCAAATCTTTCGCAAAGGTGCGCTCATTGCTCACCGATTTAACCTCGCGCTCTTCATCGAGACTCGTGACTTCGGAGATTTCAAGTCCCAGCGCACGCTGACGCATACGTTCGCCGTTGACGCCAAAAATAGAGGCCAAGGTGGATTCCGGCGCGCGTGACAGCTCGCCGAGGGTGTAGATGCGCATACGGCGCAGTCGCTCCTCGGCCGAGCGCCCGATGCCGCTCATGGCAGATACCGGCAGCGCGGCCAAAAAGCGCTGCTCGGTTCCGGGGCGCACGATGGTCAGCCCAAACGGCTTATCACGCTCGCTTGCGATCTTTGCGACCGTCTTGTTGCAGCCCACGCCAATGGAGCAGGTCACTCCCAGCGCTGCCACGCGGTCGCTTATACGCCGCGCAACCAGTAGCGGGTCTTCGGGCGCAAAGCGACCCGGTGTGATATCGATAAAGGCTTCGTCGATGGATACGCGCTCAACGCGCGGCGTCTCCTCGGCAAGAATTGCCATGACCTGCGCGCTCACCTCGCGGTAGCGATCAAAGTGCCCGTGCGTCCAAATGGCTTGCGGGCACAAGCGCCGCGCCTCGGCCGAGGCCATGGCAGAGTGCACGCCAAAGCGACGTGCCTCATACGAACACGTGGACACGACGCCACGCGAATCGGCGTCTCCGCCCACGATGAGCGGCTTTCCGCGCCACTCGGGGTGGTCGAGCATCTCCACGCTCGCAAAAAACGCATCGAGGTCCATGAGGCCCACCGCCGGACCCGTCCAGGGAGGCGGCGTGACGCCCGTGGCATCCTCATAACCGTATGTATGTTCGCGTCTTTCCATGTCATGAGTATACCGCGCAGCTCATGTGGGGTGCGTGTATGTGCTTGCAAATCCCGAATTCTTGTCTAAGATATGGATTTGCCCTCGACTACACCGAAGAAGTTGGTCTCACGGACTTCACCTGCCCGCGTCGATGGCGTATTATGTTCAACTGTTTGTTTGTAGTTGCAGCCTAAAGCTGCTTGGTTGGAGGAGTTTCCTTTGGCAGTCAAGATTCGCCTTGCTCGTCACGGCGCTAAGAAGCGTCCGTACTACCGTGTCGTCGTCGCCGATTCCCGCGCCCCGCGTGACGGTCGTATCATCGAGGAGGTTGGCCGCTACAACCCGATGACCGCCCCCAAGACCATCAACCTCGACCTCGAGAAGATCGCCGACTGGCAGTCCAAGGGCGCTCAGCTCACCGACGCCGTCGCCGCTCTGGTCAAGGCCGCCAACGAGGGCGAGAAGACCGAGACCGTCGTCAAGAAGTCCAAGAAGCAGCTCGCCAAAGAGGCCGAGGCCGCTAAGGCTGCCGCTGAGGCCGCTGAGGGCGCCGAGGAGTAAATCGTGCCTGAGGTTGACGCTGCACAGCTCGAGGGTGAGGCAATGCTCTCAGATCGCATCGCCGATCTCGTCGAATATCTCGTTGTTCAGATCGTCGACGACCCGGATTCCGTGAGCCTTGAGGTCATCGATGGTGACGACGCCTCTACGATCGAGGTTTCTGTCGCCGAGGATGACGTCGCTAAGGTTATCGGCCGTCGTGGCCGTACCATCAAGGCCATTCGCACGCTCGCCCGTGCACTGGCCGCTCGCCTCGACACTGCTGTCGAGGTAGAGGTTCTGGGCTAGGACCTTGAGGTCCCAGTACAAAAACATCGCCCGTGTGGTCAAGCCGCACGGAAGGAAGGGGGAGGTCCTCGCGCAGCCGCTGCGGGGGCTTCCTTCTGTATTAGAGCCGGGTATGCGCGTCGCCCTGACGCCGCCGGCGCTCAAGCGCGACCGCTTTTGCACGGTCGTGTCCGTCACCGATACGGGCGATGGCGATCTGGTCTCGTTTGAGGGCATTGACGACTTGACAGCCGCCGAGGGCATCACGGGATGCTACGTGCTGGCAAATCGTGACGACTTTGAGCTCGATTCGCTCGACGCTGCCTATACCGACCTGATGGGTCGCGAGGTGGTCGACGAGCGCTTCGGTTTACTCGGCACGATCGTCGAGATCATGTCGACGCCCGCTAACGATGTTTGGGTTGTTGAGGGCGATCGGTATGGCGAGGTACTGATTCCCGTGATCGAGCAGGTCGTGCTCGATCTTCCCGACACAGGAACAATTTCCGTCCACGTTATGGACGGCCTGATCGATATGGACAAGTAGGGAGGACAACATGCTGATCGAGACCCTTTCGGTCTTTCCCGAGATGTTTGAGCCCGTCATGTCCACATCGATCTTGGGCCGCGCCCGCAAGGCCGGCCTTTTTGATTTTAAGGCGTATAACCTGCGCGACTGGACGCACGACCGCCATCGTACCGTCGATGACGAGCCGTACGGCGGCGGGCAGGGCATGCTCATGAAGGTCGAGCCTATTGCCGAGGCCATCGAGGCCATTAGCGCGGAGGGCCCCAAGCCCACGGTGGTGTTCTTCACTCCCTGCGGCGAGCCCTTTACGCAGCATGTGGCCGAGCGCCTGCTCAAAAGTGAGCGTCTGCTGTTTGTTTGCAGCCGTTACGAGGGTGTCGACGAGCGTGCCTATGCGTATGCCGACGAGCGTCTGTCGATCGGCGATTACGTGCTCACGGGCGGCGAGCTTCCCGCTATGGTCGTTGCCGATGCCGTCGTACGCCTGATTCCCGGCGCCCTGGGCGACGAGATGAGCAACGTGGACGAGTCGTTCTCGACCGCCGAGGATGGAGGCCTGCTCGAGTACGCGCAGTATACCCGTCCTGCCGAGTTCAACGGCGAGGGCGTGCCTCCGGTGCTTGTGAGCGGCGATCACGCTAAGGTCGATGCCTGGCGTCGCAAGAACGCCATCGAGCGCACCTGCCGCTGGCGTCCCGACTTGATCGAGACGGCGCGGCTCACGCCCGAGGAGCGCGCTTACGCGCAGGAGATTCTTGACGCTTCGTATTCGCAGAGCGAGGAGTGAGTATGGTTCCTACGCAACATTCCGCGTTGAGGGGCGCTTTTGAGTGGATCGCGGTCATCGCGATCGCGCTCGTGGCCACGTTCCTGATTCGCACGTTTGTGGTCGAGCCCTTTGTGGTGCCCACCGGTTCTATGGAGGACACGATCGAGATTGGCGACCAGATCCTGGCGCAAAAGGTGAGCCTCGAGCTCGGTCAGCCCGTCAAGCAGGGCGATATCGTGGTTTTTCACAACCCCGATGGCACCTCCGAGCATGATGTTCTTGTCAAGCGTGTTATTGCCACAGCCGGCCAGACGGTCGATCTGCAGGATGGCAAGGTGGTCGTTGACGGCCAAGCGCTCGACGAGGACTATACGACGGGCATGAGCTGGCCACTTTCGGTCCAATCGCCCGGCGCTCAGGTAAGCTATCCCTACACCGTTCCCGACGGGTGCGTGTGGGTGATGGGCGACAACCGCGAAAACTCTGCCGACTCACGCTACTTTGGTCCCGTCGACCGTTCGGACCTGATCGCCGTGGCGCTCGTGCGTTACTGGCCGCTCAACCGTCTGGGCGCTATCGACTAAAAACCGCTATAGTACAGTACCTAACCGTGTAATCGTTTCGACGAGGGGATATTAGAGGCATGAACGCTTCATCGCTTTCCTTCCAAGACATCATCCTGCGCCTCCAGCAGTACTGGGGCGAGCAGGGCTGCGTTATTATGCAGCCCTACGACTCCGAGGTCGGTGCCGGTACCTTCCATACCGCGACCACGCTGCGCTCGCTCGGTCCCGCCGAGTGGCGCACCTGCTATGCGCAGCCCTGCCGCCGTCCCGCCGACGGCCGCTACGGCGAGAACCCCAACCGCATGCAGCACTACTATCAGTTCCAGGTGCTTATCAAGCCCTCGCCGGTCAACGCCCAGGAGCTCTACCTGGGGTCTCTTGCCGCCATTGGCTTGGACCCCAACGACCATGACGTCCGCTTTGTCGAGGACGACTGGGAGAGCCCGACCCTGGGCGCCTGGGGCCTTGGCTGGGAGGTCTGGCTCAATGGCATGGAGGTCACGCAGTTTACGTACTTCCAGCAGGTGGGCGGCATCGAGGTCGACCCCGTGCCCGTCGAGATCACCTACGGCCTGGAGCGTATCGCCATGTACGCCCAGGGCGTTAACTCGGTCTACGACCTGGTGTGGAGCTACCTGCCCGACGGCACGCCCATGACCTATGGCGACGTGTTCCTCGAGAACGAGCGCGAGTTCAGTGCCTATAACTTTGAGGTCGCCAACGTCGAGATGATGCGTCAGAAGTTTGACGACTACGAGGCCGAGTGCCATTCCTGCCTGGAGCGCAAGCTTCCGCTGCCGGCGTACGACTGCGTCATGAAGTGCAGCCACGCCTTCAACCTGCTCGATGCCCGCGGCGCCCTGTCCGCGGTCGAGCGTGCCAACTACATCCTGCGCGTCCGCGCCGTCGCCAAGGCGTGCTGCGAGGCCTACATGGCCGAGGTCGCCGGAGTCAACGAGAATGCCGACCAGGAAGGCGAGGTGGCGTAAGCCATGGCAGACGCTAAGGATTTCCTGTTTGAGATCGGTACGGAGGAAATGCCCTCTGCACCGCTGAACAATGCCGTCAAGCAGCTTGGTACCATGATCGCCAAGGGTCTCGACGAGGCCGGTCTGGCCCACGGCGAGGTCCGCGTGATCTCGAGCCCGCGTCGCCTGGCTGCGCTCGTTGCCGACGTTGCCACCGCGACCGATGAGGTTCACGAGGTCAAGCGCGGTCCCGCGGCAAACATTGCCTTCGACGCTGACGGTAACGCCACCAAGGCCGCCCAGGGCTTCGCCCGCAAGTGCGGTGTGGCTGCCGAGGACCTGGTCCGTCGTGAGGATACCGACGGTCGCGAGTATGTCTTTGCCGAGAAGAACATTCCCTCCGCACCGGCAACCCCGATCCTGACGGCCCTGTGCGAGAAGACCATTGCCGGCCTGCAGTGGCCCAACTACCGCTCCCAGCGCTGGGGCCACGAGCACGCGACGTTCGTGCGTCCGGTCCGCTGGATTTGCTGCCTTCTGGGCGAGGATGTTGTGCCCGTGTCGTTTGCCGACGTGACGAGCGGCAACACCACGCGCGGCCATCGCGTGCTCGGCCCCGGTGACCACGTTGTCGCCAGCCCCGCCGCCTACGAGCAGGTACTCGAGGATGCCGGCGTGCTCTCTGCTGAGCGCCGTCGCGAGGCGATTCTCGCTGGTATCGCCGAGGTCGAGGCTGCCCGTCCCGGCTGCCATGTCGATACCCCCAAGAAGGTCTTTGAGGAGGTCATTAACCTCTGCGAGTGGCCGACGGTGCTCGTCGGTACTTTCGACGAGGAGTTCCTCAAGGTCCCGCACGAGATTATCTGCGAGTCCATGCTCACCAACCAGCGCTACTTCCCGATCTATGACGGCGAGGGCAAGCTCACGCGTGAGTTCGTGGTCGTTTCCAACAGCAAACCCGAGAATGCCGAGCGCGTGATCGACGGCAACGAGCGCGTCGTGCGCGCCCGTCTGGACGACGCTAAGTTCTTCTACGAGGAGGACCTGAAGATCTCCCTCGATGAGTTCCGTGAGCGCCTGGCTAAGGTCGCCTTCCAGGAGAAGCTCGGTAGCGTGCTCGCCAAGTCCGAGCGCATCGAGCAGCTCGCGCTCGCTATTGCCCGCGAGGCTCATCTGGGCGCTCATCTTGCCGCTGACGCTGCTCGCGCCGCGCACCTGTGCAAGGCCGACCTGGTATCCAACGCCGTCGTCGAGTTCACGAGCCAGCAGGGCGTGATGGGCGGTTACTACGCCACCGCGATGGGGGAGAACGACGAGGTCGCCCACGCCATTCGCGATCACTATCGTCCCCGCTTTGCCGGTGACGAGCTGCCCGAGGGCATCGCTGGCTGCATCGTGGCCTGTGCCGACAAGCTCGATACCATTGCCGGTATCTTTGCCATCGGCGAGCCCCCGACCGGCTCCTCCGACCCCTATGCGCTGCGTCGTGCCGCTATCGGCATCATCAACATCCTGCGCGACCGTCTGCTGATCGACCCCACGTCGCTCATCGACTTCGCCCTCGAGCTCTACAGTGAGCAGGGCATTGAGTTCGACGCCGCCGAGGTCGCCCAGCAGGTCCGTGACTTCTTCCACGGCCGCCTGGTGAGCATGGCCCGCGACGAGAAGATTCCTGCCGATACCGTTGCCGCCGTCTCCGCGGTGCACATCATCGCCCCGTCCGTCTTCTTCGCCCGCTGCGCCGCCCTCGACGAGGCCCGCAAGAACGACGCTGAGACGTTCGACAACCTGGCGACCGCCTATGCCCGCGCCGCGCACATCTCCAAGCCCGAGCTGGGTGCGGAGTACGACCGCAGCCTGATGGGCGAGGCCGAGCTCGCGCTTGCCGACGCCTCCGAGGCTGCTCAGACTGCTGTCGACGTCGCCCTTACTGCCGAGGATTACCCGGCCGCATTTGCCGCCCTTGCCGCCCTGCGTGCTCCCATCGACCGTTTCTTCGACGAGGTCATGGTCATGGACAAGGACGAGCAGCTCCGCGATAATCGCCTTAAGCTGCTCAACCGCTTCGAGGCCGTTTTCTCCGGCATCGCAAACATCGGTGAGCTTGCCCGCAAAAAGTAAGCCAGCCTGCGCGTAAGCGCAAAAGGAGCCCCGCATGGATTGCCCGGTCACCGCTCGTCCCACCGTTATCGTTATCTCCGACTCGCTCGGCGATACCGCTTGTGAGGTGGTGCTTGCGGCGTCCGGGCAATTTGATGAAGGGACTTTTCATCTCTTGCGCCTGCCTAAGGTGACCTCGGTGGAGCAGGTTAAGTCGTTTGTGGGACCTCGCGTCGATGCCGACCATCGCGATATTGCCGTGTTCCATACCATTGTCGATCCGGCGCTTCGCGCCCGTGTGCTCGATTACCTGGGTATGTTGCATATTCGCTCGGTCGACCTGATCGGCCCGACGCTTGCCGTGCTGTCGTCGCTCATCGGTGTGCCGCCCAAGGGCGTTGCGGGCGTGATTCACAGGACCGATGACCGCTATTTCCATCGTATCGAGGCCATGGAGTATTTCGTTGAGCACGATGACGGGCGCGGCTGCGACGATCTGTCGGGTGCCGATATCGCGCTGCTGGGCGTATCGCGCACGTCCAAGACGCCGCTGTCGATGTATTTGGCCTATCAGGGTTACAAGGTTGCCAATGTTCCGTTGGCCCATGGCGTGGAGCCGCCGAAGTCGATTTACGAGGTTGACCCGATGCGCCTGTTCGGCCTAATTTCGACCGTCGACGTTATTTCTGAGATTCGCGATAGCCGCTTGGGTGATGACTACGCCCGTGCCGTTGCCGGCTCCTATGCCGAGCCCGAGAGCGTGCGCAGCGAGCTCGAGGAAGCTCGTGCCCTCATGAAGCGCCTAGGCTGCTTTGTGGTGCGTACCGACGGCAAAGCCATCGAGGAAAGCGCTGCCGAGATCATTAGCCACTTGGAGGAAATCCAAGAAGCCCGCGCCCGCCGCGCCGCCCGCCGCGCCTAATATTAGTAGCATTCTGATAAAGCGATTTAGCAAAAACATCGCATCTGACCTGCTTTTTTATTGTAGTGGTATCTTCATAAGGTAACCACCTTTATCTACCGTTTACCGCCAGTTTTAGCACGTTTACCAAACCGCGCACCCTCTGCTCAAGCCTGCCCAAAACGCGCCGTATAGTTCCCTCACGGCCCGCATCCGGTGGGTCGATTCGTTACCACGGTCGTGCGTGTAAGTGCATGGAAGGGGAAGTATCGTGAGCGATTGCAAGAGGGTTTACCGTTTTGGAACCGACGCCCAGGGCACCTGTGTCACTGAGGGCGACAAGTCCATGAACTTCGTGCTTGGCGGCAAGGGCGCAAACCTTGCCGAGATGAGCCGCATCGGCCTGCCAGTTCCCGGTGGCTTTACCATTACCTGCCAGACTTGCGTCGAGTACTCCGGTGCCGGCAACGTGTGGCCCGGGGGCGCACTCGATGAGATCGTTGCTGCCGAGGCGGACCTCGAGGCCCGCTGCGGCAAGAAGCTCGGCGACGCCTCCGATCCGCTGCTCGTGTCGGTTCGCTCGGGCGCTCCGTTCTCCATGCCCGGTATGATGGACACGGTCCTCAACTTGGGCCTCAATGACGATTCCGTCCAGGGCCTCATCGCGCAGACGCAGAACCCGCGTTTTGCCTGGGATAGCTACCGCCGCTTTATCCAGATGTTTTCCAATGTCGTCATGGGCGTTGACGCCGACCTGTTCGAGAACGCCCTGACCCAGGCCCGCCTGGTCGCCGGCGTTCGCGTCGATTCCGAGCTTTCGGCCGAGGACCTGCAGGAACTCGTCGAGACTTTCAAGGGCATTTTCTCCGACAACGTCGAGGCTGCTCTGTATCCCGAGCTAGAAGTCGTCGACGGCAAGCCCGTCTTCCCGCACGATCCGGAGCTTCAGCTGCGCCTTGCTATCCAGGCCGTCTTTGGCAGCTGGATGAACGAGCGCGCCTGCATCTATCGCAAGCAGCACGGCATTTCCGATGACCTTGGTACCGCCGTCAACGTTCAGGCCATGGCATTTGGCAACAAGGGCGAGACCTCTGCGACCGGCGTCGCCTTTACGCGCAACCCGGCCGATGGCACTAAGGAGTTCTACGGCGATTTTCTGGTTAACGCCCAGGGCGAGGACGTCGTCGCCGGCATCCGTAACACCGAGCCCATCGCCGACCTCAAGACCACCCCGGGCCTCGAGTCCGCAGGTGAGGAGCTCGAGCGCGTGTTCCTGACGCTCGAGGATCATTACCGCGATATGTGCGATATCGAGTTCACCATCGAGCAGGGCAAGCTCTGGATGCTCCAGACCCGCGTGGGCAAGCGCACCGCCACCGCCGCCCTGCGCATCGCCATCGAAATGGTCGAGGAAGGCCTGATCACCCGCGAGGAGGCCGTGAGCCGCATCGATCCCGCGCAGCTCGACCAGCTCCTGCACCCGCAGCTCGACGCCTCCAAGAAGTATGAGGCTCTGGCCAGCGGTCTTAATGCCAGCCCTGGTGCCGCCGTGGGCGAGGTCGTGTTCTCGAGTGACGACGCCGTCGCACGTTCCGCCGAGGGTCACAAGGTCATTCTGGTTCGTTGGGAGACCAACCCCGACGACCTGAAGGGCATGGTCGCCGCCGAAGGTATCCTTACCAGCCACGGTGGCAAGACGAGCCATGCCGCCGTTATCGCCCGCGGTATGGGCACGCCTTGCGTCTGCGGCGTCGAACGCTTCCACATCGACGCCGCCGAGAAGGTCGTGCGCATCGAGGGCAGCGACCGCGTGCTGCACGAGGGCGACGTTATCTCCATCGACGGTACCCAGGGCATCGTCGTCGACGGTCCCGTCGAGCTGGTCTCCGCCGAGCTTACCGGCAACCTGGACACCATCCTGTCCTGGGCCGACGAGATTCGTCTGGACGAGACCGATGGCCACGCCAACCACGTGCGCGTCAACGCCGACAACCCTGAGGACGCCGAGCTCGCCCTCGAGTTTGGTGCCGAGGCCATAGGCCTGTGCCGCACCGAGCACATGTTCCTGGGCGATCGCAAGAATATCATCCAGAGCTTTATCCTGTCTGACGATGAGGCCGTGAAGCAGCAGGCCCTGGCCGACCTGCTCAAGGTTCAGACCGAGGACTTCCTGGCGATGTTCAAGACCATGTCCGGTCGCGATGTGGTCGTCCGCCTGCTCGATCCGCCGCTTCATGAGTTCCTGGATAATCCTCGCGAGCTCGAGGTCGCCATCACCAAGAAGGAAGCCGCTGGCGCCAGCGAGGAAGAGCTTGCCGTCCTGCGCGCCCGCCTGCGCCGTATCGACGGCATGGTCGAGTCGAACCCCATGCTCGGGCTGCGCGGCGTGCGCCTGTCCGTCGTCTTTGGCGATCTGCCGCTCATGCAGGTCCGCGCTGTGGCCACGGCTGCTGCCCGCCTTATCAAGGAAGGCGTCGACCCGCGCCCCGAAATCATGGTTCCGCTCGTTTCCATCACGGCCGAGCATGTCCAGACCCGCGAGGTTATCGAGCGCGTAATCGCCGAGGTTTCCAACGAAGAGGGCGTCGAGCTCAATATTCCCGTGGGCACGATGCTCGAGCTGCCGCGCGCCTGCATGGTCGCTGACGAGATCGCCCATCACGCAGACTTCTTCTGCTTTGGCACCAACGAC
Source organism: Collinsella sp. (assembly GCA_046979165.1). GTDB lineage: Bacteria > Actinomycetota > Coriobacteriia > Coriobacteriales > Coriobacteriaceae > Collinsella. The sequence continues at coordinate 641,385 of JBKWJT010000001.1, read as the reverse complement.
CTCACGCAGACGACCTTCGGTTTCTCGCGTGACGACGCCGAGGCCAAGTTCATCCCGCTGTACATGCATAAGAAGATCTTGAAGGACAATCCCTTCGAGACCATTGACACGGCAGTACTCGAACTGGTGCGCATGGCTGTCGAGAAGGGCCGCGCCACCAACCCTGATATGCACTTTGGCGTGTGCGGCGAGCACGGCGGCGACCCCAAGTCCATCAAGGGCCTGTTTAACGTGGCCGATGTGGACTATGTGTCCTGCTCGCCCTACCGCGTGCCCCTCGCACGCCTGGCTGCCGCCCAGGCCAAGCTCGAGGCGAAGCGCTCCGCCTAACGTTTTGGGTATAGACGCCTAGCGTAGCCCCCTTCATGCCGCCCGCCTCATTCGTGAGGCGGGCGGTTATCATGTGCGGGTTTTGTCTTTTTGTCTGCGAAAAAAATTGTTCTTGCAGCAGAAACCCGCGCGTGTATACTCGAATGCGTTTGTTCAACTACGTGCCGGCCAAGGTGGTACGGCACCTCTAGAAGAGTAAGGAATTGCACATGGATTACATCCGCGCAATCGAGCGTCAGCAGATCCGCGAGGACATTCCTCAGGTTCGCGTCGCCGACAACGTCAAGGTTCACTACCGCATTAAGGAAGGCGACCGCGAGCGCATCCAGGTCTTCCAGGGCGACGTCATCCGCATGGCCGGCGCCGGTGCCCGCGAGACCTTCACCGTCCGCAAGATGTCCTTCGGTGTCGGTGTCGAGCGTACCTTCCCGCTTCACAGCCCCAAGATCGCCAAGCTCGAGGTCGTTCGTCATGGTCGCGTCCGTCGCGCCAAGCTGTACTACCTCCGCGACAAGGTGGGCAAGGCTGCTCGCATCCCCGAGAAGCGCTAAGAAGATCGCAGCGTCTGTCCACTCGTTTGGACACAAGGGCCACCTTCGGGTGGCCCTTCTTTTTATCTGATTTGCATGCAAGGAGGGCCTGGTATGGCCAATATGACGAGCTCGGTTTCGGCATCGCAGGTTGCCGGAGAGCTGGCGAGCGCAACGTTTGAGGAGATCCCCGCCCTCGTGGAGCATTATCGCGAGGACCCGCGCCAGCAGGTGATCAAGGCTTGTGAACGCGCCCTCAAACGCCATTCCAAAGAGGTTGCCGAGCGCGAGCGCGTCAATGGCATGTACGAGCTGATGCACGAGCTCGGTGGGGATGGCGTGGTCGTGGGTGTCGACGAGGTGGGTCGTGGCTCGGTAGCGGGTCCCTTGACCGTGTGTGCCGTTTGTCTTCCGATGGAGCCGCGCGTCTGGGGCATCAACGATTCCAAAAAGCTCACGCCGGCGCGCCGCGAGTTGCTCTCAGTGAAGATTGCCGAGGTGGCGACGGCGATCGGTTTTTGCCATATCGCGCCTAAGGATATCGATGAGATGGGTATGGCCCGCGCTATCCGTACCGCCGTTGCGGGTGCCGTGGCCGATACGGGGCTTGAACCCGACTGTGTGCTCATGGATGGCAACCCCCTGGGTGCCGTTCCCAACGAGCGCGATGTGGTGAAGGGCGATGCCAAGATCGCCTGCATCGCCGCGGCGTCCATCATGGCCAAGGTCACGCGTGACGAGATGATGGTCGAGTACGACGCCGAGTATCCTGAGTACCATCTGGCCGAGTCGAAGGGCTATGCAAGCCCCGAGCATATCGAGGCCATTCGCAAACATGGACTTTGTCCGCTGCACCGCGTGAGCTTTTGCGGAAACTTTCTGCAGACTGAGCGCCTTTTCTAGGCCAATTGTGGAGATAGGGACCTTAAAGGTTCCATAAAACTGCTGGTAGGGGCCGTGTGCAACGCTATTGTTGCGCGCGGCCCCTCATTTGTCGGCATTTGGTTGGTTTTTGGTTTGCTTCCGGTACTTACCCGCATGAAACCTGCCCTCATTATCGAGGCAATGCAGGGAGTGGGAAAGGAGACCCCATGTGTGCCGCAGTCAAAATGAGCAAGACGCAGCAGCTTAAGGAGCGTTGGGAAGAGGGGGAGCTCGATTGCGGGTCGATCACGCCCGAGTTTATCAAGGGGCTCAGTCCTCGCGAGCTCGGTATGCTGGGCGAGCTTATCGCAATCGATTACTTTAACGAGCGCGGCTATGCATTGCTGGAACAAGGCTATCGATGCTCGGAGGGCGAGGCCGATCTGGTGCTGCTCGATGAGCTCGACGATGTCGTGGTGATGGCCGAGGTCAAGACCAGACGCGTTTCGCTGGATTGCAGCACGCGGGTCTTTCCCGAGGAGGCCGTGGACGCCCAAAAGCAACGCCGCTACCGCCGCATCGCAAGCTGCTATCTTATGGAGCATTATCCGCTCAAGGCGATTCGCTTCGATGCCGTGGGCGTCACCATTCGCGGCGGGCATATCGCCGAGATCGAGCACCAGTACAACGCGTTCGATTGGCAGGTGTCGTGATGGCGTTCGAGACGTTTGCCGTTCACGCGGCCTGCATTCGCGGCGTCGAGGCGATTCACGTCACGGTCGAGGTCTCGCTTGCCGGCGGCGTTCCGGGCATTCAGATGCTCGGCATCCCGAGTATGGAGGTGATGGAGTCACGCGGTCGCATTCGCTGCGCGATGCGCTCCGCCGGGTTCGAGATCCCGCGCTCGGGCATTACGGTCAATCTGGCGCCCGGCGATATTCGCAAGACCGGTAGCGGTTTTGATCTGCCCATCGCCATCGCGGTATTGGCAGCCGATGGTCAGATTCCCCGCGACAACCTCGATCGCTGCCTTATTGCCGGCGAGCTCGGTTTGGACGGTACGGTGCTTCCTGTCAAGGGCGAGGTGGCGTTCCAGCTGCTGGCTCGCGACATGGGGCTGTCCTTTATCGCCGGCAGGTCAGACCAGCATGTGCCACTCGCGGGCGTTGATTGCGGCTTTATCGACCATCTGTCTCAGCTTGCTCGCGGCATGGGCGATGCCGTGCGTCATTATCTGGATTCCGAGGGTGTTGAGGCGACCTTTGAGCCCGAACTCGACTATGCCGATGTGCTGGGGCAGGAAGTCGCTAAACGCGGCATGGCGCTTGCGGCCGCCGGCGAGCTCGGCTTGCTCATGATCGGCTCGCCCGGATCGGGTAAGACCATGCTCGCGCGCCGTATGACCGGCATTCTGCCCGAGCTTTCCGTTGAGGACCAGCAGGAGGCGCTGTGCATCCATTCGGTTTTGGGTGAGAACATTGATGGCTTGTTGGCGGGACACCGGCCCTTCCGCAGTCCCCATCACAGCATTTCAACGGCGGGCCTCATTGGCGGAGGACGCCCGGTGCATCCGGGTGAGATCAGCCTTGCTCATGGCGGCGTGCTCTTTTTGGACGAGCTTGCCGAGTTTCCCACGGGTGTGCTGCAGACGCTGCGTCAGCCCATCGAGCGCGGCTATGTGAGGATCGTACGCGTCGACGGGGCCTTTACCTTCCCGTCGCGCTTTCAGCTGCTGGCTGCGAGCAATCCCTGCCCCTGCGGTTTTTTGGGCGATCGCGAGGTACCGTGTCGCTGCTCGGCGGCGATGGTCGAGCGCTATCGGTCTAAACTGCGCGGTCCTTTGGCCGACCGTATCGACATGATGATCGATGTGACCCGTCCCGACCCTCAGGTGATTATCGAGGGCGCGGAGGGTATGTCGTCAGCTGAGTTACGTGACTACGTTGTGCGCGGTCGCGCTTTTCGCGCTTGGCGCGAATCCCGTATGGACGATGCTGATGCCGAGGCCGAGGATGATGAGACGCGGTCCATTGACGGCGTCGTTTCGACCTTTGAGCTCGATGATGCGGCGGAGAAGTGTGTGCTCGGCCTGTCGAAGCGCACGCATCTCACGGGCCGCGGCATCGTGCGCCTGGTTCGCATTGCGCGTACGATCGCAGATGTCGCCGAGAGCGAGCAAGTGACGCAGGACCACGTGCTCGAGGCGGCGATGTACCAGGGAAGGAGGGACCAATGATGGCCGAGGGGACCTTCGAGCTGCATCCAGGTGATGCGTTGTTTCCCGAGACTGTTTTGGAGCTTTCTGATGTACCCCAGACGCTTTATGTGCGCGGCAACCCCGAGGTGCTTTCGACGCCCGCGCTCTCCATCATCGGCGCGCGCAAGGCCTCGCCGTATGGTCTTGCCGTGGCAGAGCTTGCGGCGAAGGTGGCGGTTGAGGCGGGAGTGACGGTAGTTTCGGGCGGTGCGGTCGGTTGTGACCAGGCCTCGGGTTGGGCTGCGGTCAACGCCGGCGGCAAACACGTTGTGGTGCTGGGGACGGGCGCCGACGTGGTCTACCCGCGTTCGAGCGCGGGGCTGATTACGCGCACGCTTGATACGGGTGGCGCGGTCGTGTCGATCTCTCCGTGGGGCATGGGTCCGCGCAAGTTTGCCTTTCCGCGCCGCAATCGCGTGATCGCGGCCCTGTCGCAAGCCCTCTTTGTTTCCGAGGCGGGTATGCCTTCCGGGACGTTTTCTACAGCCGAGGCTGCTATGGATTTGGGGCGCGAACTTCTCGCTGTGCCGGGGTCGATCCTATCGCCCGAGTCGCGTGGCACGAATTACCTCATTGCGAACGGTGCCTGCTGCATCATCGACGAGGAATCTATCGAGATGGCTATCTCACGCATCTACGGCACCCTGCGCTACTCGCGCCCCGATGCTCCCGGCATTGCCGACCTGGATCCAACACAGCAGACCGTGATGCGTGCGCTCATCGCCTCTCCGCTCAAGGTCGACGACATCGCGGCGCTCGTCGCGCTCGATGCCGTCGGCGTACTCAAACTCTTGGGTTCGCTTGAACTCGAGGGCCTTATCGAGCGCATGATGGATGGAAGGTATGCGCCCTCCAAGTTTGCCCTTCACGCCCAGACGCCCTTCGGTCACAATGGAAAACGTGTCAATTAGAAAGGTGTTTGCAGATGCAGTTCGATCAGGTGACGGTTATCGGTGGCGGTCTGGCGGGTTCGGAATGCGCGATCCAGCTGGCAGACCGCGGTTTTGCCGTAAAGCTGTGCGAGATGCGCCCCCAGGTTAGCTCCCCGGCTCACCATACCGATCACTTGGCAGAGCTCGTCTGCTCCAATTCGTTTAAGTCGACCCGTCCGGATTCCGCGGCTGGTTTGCTGAAGGCCGAGCTTAAGCGCATGGGTTCAGTCCTGCTCGATTGCGCCCATCGCGCGGCTGTTCCCGCCGGCGGTGCCCTGGCGGTCGACCGCGTCAAGTTTTCCGAGCTTGTCGAGGCCGAGGTTGCCGCCCGTCCCAATATCGAGGTCGCGCACGGCGAGGTCACGCAGATTCCCGAGGGCCACGTGGTCATTGCCGCGGGCCCGCTGTGTTCACCGGCGCTGAGCGAAGAGGTCATGAAGCTCGTCGGTGGCGACGCCCTTGCGTTCTTCGATGCCGCGGCGCCGATCGTCGATGCCTCCACGCTCGATATGGACGTGCTGTTCTCGCAGTCGCGCTACGAGGAGCAGGGGAGCGGCGACTATCTCAACGCTCCGCTCAACAAGGAGGAGTACGAGGCCTTTATCGAGGCACTTACCACGGCCGACCGCGTGGTGCTCAAAGACTTTGAGGGCGGCGATCTGTTCCAGGCCTGCCAGCCTGCCGAGGAAGTTGCGCGCACCGGCAAGGACGCCATTCGCTTTGGCGCCATGAAGCCCGTCGGCCTCACCGACCCGCGTACCGGACGTCGCCCCTGGGCGGCGATTCAGCTGCGTGCCGAGAACAAGGAGAAGACCGCCTATAACCTGGTGGGCTTCCAGACAAACCTGACCTTTGGCGAGCAGAAGCGTATCTTCCATATGGTGCCGGGCCTGGAGAACGCTGAGTTCTTCCGCTACGGTGTCATGCACCGCAATACCTTTGTCGACGCCCCGCACGTGCTCGATGGCACCTTTGCCGTGCCCGGTACCGGCGTGCGCCTGGCCGGTCAGATCACCGGCACCGAGGGGTACATGGAAGCCGTGGCGACCGGTCTGCTCGCGGCGCTCAACACCTATGCCGAGGCTATCGGTGTCGCGGGCGTCGAGTTGCCGCGCGTGGGCGCCCTGGGTGCGCTCGTGGGCTATGCGACCGATCCTGCCACCGTGGGCTATCAGCCTATGCATGTCAACTTTGGCCTGGTGCCGCCACTCGAGGATGGTAAGCGCCGCAGCAAGCGCGACCGCTACCAGGCCTATGCGGACCGTGCGCTCGAGGCCCTTGATGCCTATCTGGCCACTCGTCCTGATCTGTTTGGAGGCGACCGGTCATAGCCTTTGACCTGTACGACACCGTCGACTCGTTTATCGCCTATATCTCACGTGTCGAGGGACTTTCTCCCAACACGGTGACGGCCTACGGCTCGAGGCTGGAGCGCTTTGCTGCCTGGTGCGAGCGCGAGGATATCGATGCTTTCGCTGCCGACGTGCGCACCATTCGCCGCTATCTTGCCGAGCTTTCGCGTGAGCAGGTGGCTCCCCGAACGCTTGCGGCACACCTGTCTGCCATTCGCTCACTCTATCGGTGGATGGCTGTCGAGGGGATTGTCGAGGGCGATGCGGTCTCGGCGATCGCATCGCCCAAGCTGCCGCGCGACCTGCCGGGCGTCCTTACGACTCAACAGGTGGAGGCACTCCTCAAAGCCCCCGATACCTCAACACCCGCGGGACTGCGCGATGCGGCGATGCTCGAGCTGCTCTATGCCTCGGGCGCCCGTATCTCTGAGCTCGCAGCACTCAATGTGGAGTCCATTGCGTGGTCCGAACGCACGCTGCGCCTGTGGGGCAAGGGGAGCAAAGAACGTATCGTCCCTCTGTATCGTCGTGCGCTCGAGGCGACGCGTCTCTATATTGAGGAGGGGAGGCCGGAGTTGCTCGCTCGGGCAAAGCGCCGTGACCCCGCTACCGGGGCGCATCCGCTGCTTATATCGGCGCGCGGCAATCGTATGAGTGCCGCCATGCTCAGGCGGCGGTTCCATACGCTGGCGACACTTGCCGGCATTCCGGCCGACATCGCCCCGCATGCGATGCGCCATACCTTTGCGACCGACTTGCTCGAGGGCGGTGCGGACCTGCGCTCGGTTCAAGAGCTGCTGGGTCATGCGAGCCTGTCCACGACGCAGATCTACACGCATCTCACGCCCGATCGGCTTAAGCGGGCCGTGGCTCAAGCCCATCCCCGCGGCGAATAGTGGCTGGTCCGTCCCGCGCCGCACTCAGGTGTGTGGTTTTGATTGCGGGTTGGCAGGAAGAAGCATTCCTGCTATCATTCATCGGGTTGCTTCACGGCAACAGGTTTTTATCACGCACGCGCGGCTACTTCATACCGTGGTGCCCGGGCTTCGGTAGCACATGTCCGGGTTGGTTTTGGAGGATGACCCCGCGCGGAGGCAAACCACAGGAGGTTTAACATGGCTACCAAGATTAATATCCGCACCCTGCTCGAGGCCGGCTGCCACTTCGGTCACCAGACCCGTCGCTGGAACCCCAAGATGAAGCCGTTCATCTTCGGTGAGCGCAACGGCATCTACATCCTCGACCTCAAGCAGACCATCCTCGACGCCGACCAGGCCTACACCTTCGTCAAGAACGTCGCCAAGGGCGGCAACGTGCTGTTCGTCGGCACCAAGAAGCAGGCTCAGGAGGCCGTCAAGAACGCTGCTGAGCGCGCCAACATGCCTTACATCAACCAGCGTTGGCTCGGCGGCATGCTGACCAACTTCGTCACCATCCGCTCCCGCATCAACCGCATGGAGGAGCTCGAGGCCATGGTCGAGGACGGCCGCATGGCAGTGCTCCCCAAGAAGGAGCAGGCTGTTCTCGGCAAGGAGCTCACCAAGCTCCAGACCAACCTCGGTGGCGCCCGCGACATGAAGGGTCTGCCCCAGGCTCTCTTTGTCATCGACACCAAGCGCGAGGAGAACGCCATCAAGGAGGCCCAGCGCCTGAACATCCCCGTCGTCGCCCTGATCGACACCAACTCCGATCCCGACGAGGTCGAGTACGGCATCCCCTGCAACGATGACGCTATCTCCGCTGTCACCCTTATGTGCGAGCTCATGGCTGACGCCTGCCTCGCTGGCTCCGGCAAGGAGCAGGTCTCCGAGGCCGAGATGGCCGCTGAGCCCAAGGCCGAGTAAATCAGTCTTAGTTAATTCTTTTTCATCTCTTTGAAAGGAACCACAATGGCCCAGATTACCGCCGCTATGGTCAAGCAGCTCCGCGAGATGACCGACTCCCCGATGATGGAGTGCAAGAAGGCTCTCGTCGAGGCTGACGGCGACATGGACGCCGCTGTCGACGTTCTGCGCAAGAACGGCCTTGCCAAGGCTGCCAAGAAGGCTGGCCGTGAGACCAACGAGGGCGCTGTCGCCGCGTTCGTCTCCGAGGATGGCAAGACCGGCGCTCTGCTCGAGCTCTCCTGCGAGACCGACTTCGTTGGCTCCAACGCCAAGTTCACCGGCTTTGCTTCCAAGGTCGCTGAGGTTGTCGCTACCACCGAGCCTGCTGACGTCGACGCTCTGCTCGAGAAGCCGATGGGCGAGGAGACCGTTTCCTCCGAGCTCACCGAGATGATTCACATCATGGGCGAGAACATGAAGATCTCCCGCTTCGCCGCCCGCAAGGCCGAGAACGGCGCTCTCGCTTCTTACATCCACATGGGTGGTAAGATCGGCGTCCTCGTCGAGTTTGCTTTCGAGAAGGCCGAGACTGCTCAGGCTGAGTCCTTCAAGGCCTTCGCTCACGACGTTGCCCTTCAGGTTGCCGCCGTCGCCCCGATCTGCGCTACCCGCGATCAGGTTCCGGCCGAGACCGTCGAGCACGAGAAGCAGATCTACATGGCTCAGGCTGCCGAGTCCGGCAAGCCCGAGGCTATCCAGGAGAAGATGGCTGTCGGCCGTCTGGAGAAGTTCTACAAGCAGTCCGTGCTCACCGAGCAGGAGTTCATCAAGGACAGCTCCCTCACCATCAAGAAGTACGCTGAGCAGGTCTCCAAGGAGCTTGGCGACACCATTACCGTCGTTGCCTTCGACCGTCTGGTCCGTGGCGAGTAAATAAGCTCTTGTAGTTGGTAATGAGCAGGCTGTGGGTTTTACTCACAGCCTGCTTTTTCATGGCTCTTATCAGAGCCTTTGATATCATATTGAGAGTCTAATTAAAGGAGGATCGCTTTGTCCGACATCCGATATAAACGCGTGCTTCTTAAGCTTTCCGGCGAAGCACTGATGGGCGATGGCCACTATGGCATCGACCCCAAGGTTACCGACCATCTTGCCAAGCAGGTCAGGGAGCTGCTCGCCGTTGGCCATGAGGTCGGCGTCGTTGTCGGCGGCGGCAATATTTTCCGCGGCATGGCCGGTGCTGCCGGTGGCATGGAGCGTGCTCAGGCCGATTACATGGGTATGCTGGCAACCGTTATGAACGCGCTTGCCCTTCAGGATGCTTTCGAGCATAACGATGTTCCTTGCCGCGTTATGAGCGCTATCCAGATGAACGAGATTTGCGAGCCCTATATTCGTCGTCGCGCCATCAACCACCTGTCCAAGGGCAATGTCGTTATCTTCGCCGCCGGTTCGGGCAATCCGTACTTTACGACTGACACCGCCGCGGCCCTTCGTGCCTGCGAGATCGGTGCGGAGATTCTGATTAAGGCCACCAAGGTCGACGGTATCTACGACAAGGATCCCGTCAAGTGCGCCGATGCCGTCCGCTTTGACAAGATTACCTATCACGAGGTTCTCGTCCGCGGTCTGCAGGTTATGGATTCCACGGCTACGGCACTGTGCCAGGATAACCGTATGCCGATTTTGGTCCTCAACATCGATGGCGAGGACACCGTCAAGCGCGCGCTTTCGGGTGAGCCCGTCGGCACGCTCGTCTATCAGGAGGATTAAGCATGGCAGAGAACATCACCGCCCATATGGACAAGTCGCTCGAGTCCCTCAAGCATAACTTCTCCAAGGTTCGTACCGGCCGCGCCAATGCCAACATTCTGTCCGACATCACCGTCGATTATTACGGTGTTCCCACGCCGGTCACGCAGGTTGCCGCCGTCAAGACCCCCGAGGCCCACATGCTGCTCATCGAGCCGTGGGACAAGGCGCTCATCAATGCTATCGTCAAGGCCATCGGCGCTTCCGATCTGGGCATTACCCCCAACTCCGATGGCACCGTCGTTCGTCTGCCGTTCCCGGCCCCCACTGAGGAGCGCCGTCGCGAACTCGTCAAGGAGTGCCGCGAGTACGCCGAGCAGGCCAAGGTGTCTATCCGTAACATCCGTCGCGACTTCAACAATAAGCTCGAGCGCGATGAGGAGCTCACCGAGGACGATGTCCGTCGCGAGCAGGCCAAGGTCCAGAAGCACACCGATGAGTATGTCGCCAAGGTCGAGGAGCTTCTGAAGGAAAAAGAAGCCGAGGTCATGGAGATCTAAGGTGCAATACGACGAGCATAAACTGGTCGAGTACTTTGCCGACGCCCCTGCGGGCGTCGGTTTTTCCGACCTTGACCTCAATAACATTCCGCACCATATCTCGTGCATCATGGACGGCAACGGTCGTTGGGCCACGTCGCGCGGTCTTGCGCGCACTGAGGGCCACAAGGCGGGTATCGTCTCCCTTCGCGAGATCATTACCGCCTGCGTGCGCCTGGGCGTCGACGTGCTTTCTGCCTATGCGTTTTCTACCGAAAACTGGAACCGTCCGCAGCATGAGGTAAACGTCTTGATGCATCTGTTTGCCAAGACGTTCATCGACGAGCTGCCGCTTCTGAAGCGCGAAAACGTGCGTGTTGTCTTTTTGGGTGACATTTCCGCGCTGCCCAAGAAGACCCGCGACGTTTTTGAACGCGGTCTTGCCGAGTGCGCCGATCACACCGGTATGACGCTGGCGCTTGCCGTCAACTACGGCGCGCGTGCCGAGATTACCCGCGTTGTCCGTCAGATTGCACTCGACGCTGCCGCCGGTAAGATCGATCCTGCCGCAATTGATGACGACATGGTGGCTTCCCATCTCTATACCGCCGGCCTTCCCGATCCTGAGCTTGTGATTCGCACCTCTGGTGAGCTGCGCCTTTCGAACTATCTGCTGTGGCAGGTGGCTTATTCCGAATTCTACGTCACCGATACCTATTGGCCTGACTTTGATCGTTGGGGCCTTGTCGACGCCATTTTGGCCTATCAGGGCCGTGACCGTAGGTTTGGTGGACTGAGCAAGACCGAGGAGGCTTAATCGTGTCCGATCGTCCCAAGGCATCTGCTCCCAAGACGCCTGCTTCTACGACCCCTGTGCGCAGGGCCGCTGCTCCCAAGGCACCGGCTGCGAAGGGCGGCACCGGCTCCTGGCTGGCTGGTTTTATTACCCGTGCTGCCGCCGGTATCGTCTATGCCGTCGTCTTTATCCTGTGTCTGGTTTTGGGTATTGTCCCTACGGCTATCTTTGTGTCCGTCATGAGCGGCTTGTGCTGCTATGAGTTCTTTCGCATGACGAAACTCGATGGCAAAGTAGCCAACGAGCGCCTGGGTATCGCTGCCGCCGTGCTCTTTCCGCTCTCGGCGCTGGGCGACTCGCTGCTGTTGAATGCCCTGCTGTTTGCTCTGATGCTTGCGGTAGGCATTTGGTATGTCTGGTCGCCGCGTACCCGCATATCCGATGTAGCCGTGACGCTCATGGGTCCCATCTACACCGGTTTTATGCTGTCGGCTATCGTGCTGCTGCGCGATGCCGTGCCTGGTTTTGCCGGCGCCCTGCTTTCGGTGGGTGTTTGCGCGTCTCTTTGGGTATCTGATTCGTTCGCCTATATCGTGGGTAGCCGCATCGGCAAGCATAAGATGGTCCCTAAGATTTCTCCCAAAAAGAGCTGGGAAGGCTTTTTCGGCGGCATCTTGGGCTCGGTGCTCATCTGGCTCATTTTGTGGGCGACGCATTTCTATAAGCTGAGCTTGCCCTATGCGCTGCTGTGTGGCTTGGTCGTGTCCATCCTGGGCGTTATCGGCGATCTCATTGAGTCGCGCATCAAGCGTGGCGTGGGCGTCAAGGATTCCGGCAACCTTATCCCGGGCCATGGCGGCATGCTCGACCGTAGCGACTCGCTTATCTTTGGCTGCATTACCGCGCAGCTGCTTTTGATGATCGGGGGCGTGCTGTAATGTCATTCCAGACGACGTATGGCCCCGATGGACGCCTTCGTGTTGCCATCCTGGGATGTACGGGCTCTATCGGCACGCAGGCACTCGATGTGTGCCGTCAGCATGCCGATCGGCTGCAGGTGACGGCGCTGTCTGTCAATTCCAGTACCTCGGAGCTCGTTGCCGCCGCCCGCGAGTTCTCGGTTTCGGCCGTTGCCGTGGCCGATGTCGCTCATGGCGATGACGCCGTGCTTCAGGAGTTGCCCGAGGGGACGAAGCTCGGCGTTGACGCGCAGGCGGTTTGTGAGCTCGCGCGTCGCGACGATGTCGACTGCGTGCTTGTTGCCATTGTGGGCGCTGCCGGGCTCGAAGCGAGCCATGCGGCCCTGACCTCGAACAAGCGCCTTGCTCTTGCCAACAAGGAGTCCCTCGTTGTCGGTGGCGACCTGCTGATGCCGCTGGCCCAGCCGGGTCAGCTCATTCCGGTCGACTCCGAGCACTCCGCCATCTACCAGTGCTATCTGGGGGAGAATCCACGCGAGGCCCACTGCATTTGGCTCACCTGCTCGGGTGGTCCGTTCTTTGGCCGTACGCGCGACGAGCTCGATCGCGTGACTCGCGCCGATGCACTGGCGCATCCCACGTGGTCCATGGGTGCCAAGATCACCATCGACTCCGCCACCCTCATGAACAAGGGCCTAGAGCGCATTGAGGCCATGCATCTGTTTAACTGCGACCTCGATTTCATTAACGTGGTCGTGCAGCGTCAGTCCAAGATTCACTCTATGGTCGAGTTCGCCGACGGCTCCGTGATGGCGCATCTCGGTGCTTCCGACATGCGTATTCCCATTCAGTTCGCGTTCTCGTATCCCGAGCGTTGGGATACCCCGGCGGCTCGTATCGATTTCCGCGAGCTGGGGCAGCTCACGTTTGATGCTGCCGACATGGATACCTTCCGCTGTCTGGCACTGGCCGAACGTGCCGGCAAGACGGGTGGCACCATGCCGTGCGTGCTCAATGCCGCCAACGAGGTCGCCGTCGATGCCTTCCTGCACGATGGCTGCAGCTTTACCGATATCGATCGCATTGTGGAATCCTGCATGGATGCCCACGATATGCAGGCGGTCGATTCGTTTGAGCAGCTTCGCGACATCGATGCGTGGGCGCGTGAAAAGGCTGCGCAGGTGCTCGCCGCAACCCGTTCCTAACCCATAAGGATTGCTTTTTCGTTTTATGGATACTGTTCTGAGCGTTCTCTCATCGGTCTTTTGGGGCCTGCTGATGCTTTCCGTCCTTGTGTTTTTGCACGAGGGCGGCCACTTTTTGGCGGCGCGTGCCTGCGGCGTCCGCGTGACCGAGTTCTTTTTGGGCCTGCCGTGCCGCTTTGACATCCATTACACGTCGCGTCGCATTGGAACCAAGTTTGGCGTGACCCCGCTGCTGCTGGGCGGCTACGCTGCCATCTGCGGTATGGATCCGACCGACGTCTCGTGTGCCGATCGCGTGCTCGCGGCTATCTATCGTCATGGTCGCGTGACCGTGGCCGACCTTGCCGCCGAGCTCGAGCTATCCGAGGAGGTTGTGCTCGAGGCATGCGCCTTGCTCTTGGGTTGGGGCTCTATCGCGCCTTGGTATGAGGAAGGGGAGAAGCCCTCGCCGAGCTACTATCCCACCAAGTATCAGACGCTGCCGCGAGACGCGGCGGGTTACACCACCTTTGACGGCCGCCGTTTCGATCGCGAACATTCAACTGCCGAGGGCGATGTGTGGGAGCTGCCGTGCGGCGAGGCCGAGTTCCTTGCACAAGAGCGTTCGCACACCTATCTTGGCCAGGGCTTTCTCAAGCGCGCCTTTATGTTGCTCGCGGGCATTCTCGTCAATATCCTGACGGGCTTTTTGCTGCTTATGAGCATCTACTCTATTGCGGGTGTCACCGTGCCGATGGATACCAACGTGATCGGTCAGGTTGACGAGGGGTCTATTGCCGCCAAGGCGGGTATCGAGGGCGGCGACGCGATCCTTTCGGTTGACGGAGTATCGTGCTCTACCTGGATGGACGTTTACGATGCCATCGGTAAGGCTGCCGGTAAGGACGATATCGCCATCGAGTACGAGCGTGACGGCAAGCAGCATTCGACCGCGGTTGCGCTCAAAGAGGACGAGCGCCTAGGTGTGTATGCCTCTACGCAGGTGGTCCGTTTAGACCCCATCACGTCGGCTCGACTTTCGTTCTCCTATGTCGTGCAGACAGCGGAGGGCGTGATGCGCCTGCTCCAGCCGCAGCATACGATGGAGATTCTCGATCAGTCTTCTTCGATCGTGGGCATTAGCGTTATGTCCTCACAGGCTGCTGCTGCCGGCCCTGCCACGTTCCTTTCGTTTGCCGCCCTCATTTCGTTCTCGCTTGGCTTTATGAACCTGCTGCCCATCCCACCACTCGATGGCGGCAAGCTGGTCATCGAGATCATTCAAAAGATTGCTGGCCGCGAGCTTCCGCTCAAGGTCCAGACGATTGTGAGCTATGTGGGCATCGCGCTCTTTGTGCTGCTGTTTGTCTATATGCTTCGTTCCGACATCCTTCGATTTATTCTGTAGGGGAGTGTTTGGATTGTCTTTATCCCATCCTTTGCCTCGCGAGTTGACGCGCCCCGTGCATGTGGGCGGCGTGCAGATCGGTGGTGGCGCTCCGGTCGTGGTTCAGTCCATGACCTGCACCGATACCGCTGATGCCCAGGCAACGCTTGCGCAAGTGTGCGCGTTGGTGCAGGCTGGCTGCGATATCGTGCGCGTGAGCGTGCCCACCGAGGCCGCGCTTGAGGGTTTCCGCACCATCTGTGCTGAGTCTCCGGTGCCGATCGTCGCCGATATTCACTTTAACCACAAGCTGGCCATTGGCGCTGTGGAGGCCGGTGCTGCCAAGCTCCGCATCAATCCCGGCAACATTGGCGATTGGGCCAAGGTCGATGCCGTGATCGATGCCGCGGGCGCCGCTGGGTGCGCGATTCGTATCGGCGTCAATGCCGGTTCGCTTGAGCAGGATATCGCCGAGCGCGACGACCTTACGCAGCCCGAAAAGCTCGTGATGTCGAGCGAGCGCTTCGTCAAGCACTTTGAGGACCGCGGCTTTACGAACATTGTGCTTTCGGCCAAGGCCCATAGCGTGCAAACGACGCTCGATACCTATCGAGCCCTGTCGCGTGAGATTCCCCACGTTCCGCTTCACCTGGGCGTAACCGAGGCGGGTACCAAGCTTCAGGGCACCATTAAGAGCTCGGTGGGCCTTGGTATTCTGCTGTCTGAGGGTATCGGTGACACCATGCGCGTCTCTCTCACGGCCGATCCGGTTGAGGAGCCGCCGGTCGCCTGGGGAATTTTGCAGTCGCTGGGCCTGCGTCGCCGTGGTCCCGAGATTGTCTCGTGCCCCACGTGCGCCCGCTGCCAGGTTAACCTCATTCCCATCGCCGAGGAGGTCACCGAGCGGCTTAAGAACTACTCCGCGCCGCTTTCGATCGCCGTTATGGGATGCGCGGTCAATGGCCCCGGCGAGGCCTCTGACGCCGACTTGGGCGTTGCCTGCGGACGAGGTCAGGGCCTGCTCTTTTCGCATGGCCAGATCATTGGTAAAGTAGCTGAGGATCAAATTGTCGACGCGCTGATGGCCGAGGTCGACAAACTTATTGAGGAGAAGTAAATGACTCGAGCAATGTATATGTCTAAGCTCTATGCGCCGACGCTTAAAGAGGATCCGGCGGACGCTGAGCTCGCCAGCCACCGCCTGCTGCTCCGTGCCGGCATGATCCGCAAGGAGGCCGCCGGTCTGTATTCTTATCTGCCGCTCGCATGGCGCTCGATCCGCAAGATCGAGAACATCGTGCGCGACGAGATGGATGCTGCCGGCGCCCAGGAGCTCATGATGCCCATCATGGTCGATGCCGAGCTGTGGCGTGAGTCCGGTCGTATCGATGCCTATGGCAAGGAGCTTGTGCGTTTTGACGATCGTCATGGTCGCGAGTTCGTCCTGGGTCCCACGCACGAGGAGACCGTCACGGCCCTGGTGCGCAACGAGCTGCGCTCCTACAAACAGCTGCCCGTTAACCTGTACCACATCCAGGATAAGTTCCGCGACGAGTTCCGTCCCCGCTTTGGCCTGATGCGCGGCCGCGAGTTCATCATGAAGGACGCCTACAGCTTCTCCGCCACGCAGGAGAGCTTACAGGAGGAGTACGACAAGATGAAGCAGGCCTACGCCAACATCTGCGAGCGCTGCTACATCAAGGCCCTGCCCGTTGTTGCCGACTCCGGCGAGATCGGTGGCGATACCTCCGTCGAGTACATGGCTTTGGCTGACGCCGGCGAGGCTTCGCTCGTCTATTGCGATGACTGCGGTTTTGCCGCCGATGACGAGGCTGCAAGCACCAAGGTTGTCGTGACCGAGGGTCCTGGCGACGGTACGCTTACCAAGGTTGAGACTCCGGGCATGGGCACCATCGAGGCCGTTGCAAAGTTCTTCGGCTTCCCCGAGAACGGCACGCGCAAGTCTCTGGCACTCATTGACGCAGAGGGCAAGCCTGTCGTGGCCATTGTTCCGGGCGACCACGAGCTCAACGATTGTAAGGCCGAGCACGTCTTTGGCAAGGGCTATCGCATGATGACCGACGAGGAGCTTCAGGCGAACGGCCTGCACAAGGGCTTTATCGGACCGGTCAACCTGCCCGAGGGCATCCGTCTGGTGTGCGACGAGAGCCTGCGCGAGTCCAAGCAGTGGGCCTGCGGTGCCAACGAGGTCGATTATCACTTTACCGGGGCCTGTCCCGAACGCGACTTTACCGTCGACGAGTGGGCCGACCTGGTCACCGTTGTCGCCGGCGACCCCTGCCCGCACTGCGGCAAGCCGCTCTCCGCTGCCCGCGGCATCGAGGTCTCTCAGGTCTTCCAGCTGGGCACCAAGTACTCCGAGGCCATGGGTGCCACCTTTATGGATGAGGACGGCAAGGAGAAGCCGCTCATCATGGGTTGCTACGGCGTGGGCGTGTCCCGCTCGCTTGCTGCCGTCGTGGAGCAGCACAACGACGAGCACGGTATCGTCTGGCCGGTCTCCGTTGCCCCGTACGAGGTCGCGGTGATTCCGCTTGATCCCAAGAAGGAAGAGTGCGCTACCGTCTGCGAGCAGATTGTTGATGGCCTGTGTGCCGAGGGTATCGAGGTCGTCGTCGACGATCGCGATGAGCGTCCGGGCTTTAAGTTTGCCGATAACGACCTCATGGGCTTCCCGTATCAGGTGGTTCTGGGCAAGCGCGGCCTTAAGAATGGCACCGTTGAGCTCAAGGACCGTGCTACGGGCGAGCGCGAGGACGTGGCGATCGACGAGGTCGTTGCCAAGGTTGCCGAGCTTGTTAAGGCAGCCCGCCGTTAATCGACGATTTCGCTTGTAGTTCGATATGTGGGACGGCCCCGCATTTCTCCAATCGGGGAGATGCGGGGCCGTCCTTTTATCTTGTGGCATCCTCGATATCTAAAAGGAAAACCCCACAGCCCATGCGAGCTGCGGGGTTTTCCATTATGCCTCCGATGCGAAATAAATCGCTCAGATATTACTGATAATCGACGACGTCGATCCAGTTCTTCAGGAACTCATCGTTCACGTTGCGCTTACGAGCGAGCTCGGAAGCGGCGACGATGCTCGTCCACTGACGCACGACCTGCATGGGCATGTCGGCACGGTCGCAGTAGAGCTCCAGGTAGGCCTCGGCCTGGTCCTTGCTGTTGAGGGCAAAGAGCAGGTAGGTGGTGGCAACGTCGGCAGCAGGGGAGCCCTGGGTGGCGTGTGCCCAGTCGCACACATAGAGCTGGCCGTCGTCGCCGACGATGACGTTGGAGGGGTTGAAGTCGCCGTGGCAGACCTTGAACTCCTTGGTCATGCCGTCCAGACGCTCCTGAAGGTTGTAGCGCGTGGTGGCATTGAGCTGATCAAGGCTGTCGATCATGCGGGCGTACTTGTCGCGCTGACGGTTGAGCAGCGGGGAGGTGTAGCCGTGGATCTCGATCTGGAGGTCGACGAACATCTCGAGGTACTCACCAAAGCGCTGGGGCTCGGCAGTCATCTTCTCGGCAAGGGTGGTGCCCGGAACCTTCTCGGTCACGAGCGCCCAGCCGTTGGCGTTCTCGAGCTGGGAAACCTCGAGCGCCTTGGGGCTGCGGATGCCGCACTCATTGATGCGGGCAAGATTCAAAGCCTCGTTGAACACGTCGGAGACAGGCTTGGTCTCGTTAAAGACCTTGACGATCTTGTCGCCCAGGTCGTAAACGACCTTGTTGCCACGGCGGACGAGCTCGGTCTTGGAATCGGGTAGCAGCATGGTTGCATCCTTTCAACGATGCGATAGAAGCGACGGCGGGGGTGTGTGAAACACCCGTGCACCCCCGCCGTTAAAAACCGTGCTAAAACTAGCAGACGGCGTAGTCCTGAGGCTCGCGGCCGTAGTAGGCGTCCAGGTAGAGCTCCTTGATCTCGCTCATGAGCGGGTAGCGCGGGTTGGCGCCGGTGCACTGGTCGTTGAATGCCTGCTCGGTCATCTCGTCGAGGGTGTCGAGGAAGTACTGCTCGTCAACACCGTAGTCGGCGATGGTCTTCTTGACACCGATGAAGTCCTTGAGCTCCTCGAGCTTCGTGATGAAGTTCTCGAAGACCTCCTTGTCGTCCTTGCCCTCGATGCCGCAGTACTTGGCCATCTCGGCGTAGTTGTGCAGCGCGTTGGGGTAAGGATACTGGGAGAAGGTGCCCATCTTGACGGGAGCCTCGGCGGCGTTGTAGCGCATGACGCGGGTCAGGATGACGGCGTTAGCGATGCCGTGGGGCAGGTGATGGAAAGCGCCGAGCTTGTGAGCCATGGAGTGGTTGAGGCCCAGGAAGGCGTTGGCGAAGGCCATACCGGCCATGCAGGAGGCGTTGTGCATCTCCTCGCGGGCGTGCGGGTCCTTGGCGCCGTTCGTGAAGCTGGAGGGCAGGTTCTCAAAGACGAGCTTGGCAGCGCGCTCGGAGAGGCCCTTGGTGTAGTCGGAAGCCATGATGGAGACGTAGGACTCGATGGCGTGGGTCATGACGTCGATGCCGGAGGCAGCGGTCAGGCCGCGCGGGGCGGTCATGCAGTTGTCGGCGTCGACGATAGCCATGTTGGGGAGCAGCGCGTAGTCGGCGAGCGGCCACTTGATGCCGGTCTCCTTGTCGGTGATGATGGCGAACGGCGTGCACTCGGAGCCGGTACCCGAAGAGGTCGGGACGGCGACGAAATAGGCCTTCTTGCCCATCTCGGGGAAGGTGAAGATACGCTTGCGGATGTCCATGAAGTCCATGGCCATGTCCTCAAACTTGCACTCGGGGTGCTCGTACATCATCCACATGATCTTGCCGGCGTCCATAGCGGAGCCACCGCCGACGGCGATGATGACGTCCGGCTCAAAGAGAGCCATCTGCTTGGCGCCGCGACGTGCGCACTGCAGCGACGGATCGGGCTCGACGTCGTAGAAGCAGTCGTGGGCGATGCCCATCTCGTCGAGCTTGGCCTCGATGGCGCGGGTGTTGCCATTCTTGAAGAGGAACTGGTCGGTGACGATGAAGGCGCGCTTCTTGCCCATGACGTTGCCCAGCTCGTCGAGGGCGACGGGCGTGGAACCCTTCTTGAAGTAGACCTTCTCGGGAGCGCGGAACCACAGCATGTTCTCACGGCGCTCGGCCACAGTCTTAACGTTGATCAAGTGCTTCACCCCAACGTTCTCGGAGACGGAGTTGCCGCCCCAGGAGCCGCAGCCCAGGGTCAGAGACGGCTTCATGCCAAAGTTGTACAGGTCACCGATGCCGCCGTGCGAGGACGGGGTGTTGATGACGATGCGGCAGGCCTTCATGACGTGCTCGAACAGGCTGATCTTCTCGGCCTGGGCGGGGTGCACGTACAGAGAGGCGGTGTGGCCCGGGCCACCGGCGAGCACCAGGTGCTCGGCCTTGTCGACGGCCTCCTGGAAGTCCTTGGCGTGGTACATGGCCAGGACCGGGGAGAGCTTCTCGTGGGAGAACTCCTCCTTGGCGGGGTCGGTGGAGGTGACCTCGGCGATCAGGATCTTAGTCTTGGCGGGAACCTCGATGCCGGCGAGCTCGGCGATCTTGGCGGCAGCCATGCCGGGGATGCGGTGATCGAGGGCGCCGTTCTTGAACATGGCGGCACGCAGGGCCTCCATCTCGGCACCCTGCTTGACGAAGTAGCAGCCGCGCTTCTGGAACTCGGCCTTGACCTGGTCGTAGATGGTGTCGATGACGGTCACGGACTGCTCGGAAGCGCAGATCATGCCGTTGTCGAAGGTCTTGGAGTGGATGATGGAGTTGACTGCGAGCAGAACGTCGGCGGTGTCGTCGATGACGACCGGGGTGTTACCGGCGCCAACGCCCAGGGCGGGCTTGCCCGAGGAGTAGGCGGCCTTGACCATGCCCGGGCCACCGGTGGCGAGGATGATGTCGACGTCGCGCATGACCATGTTGGTCAGCTCGATGGAGGGGACATCGACCCAGCCGATGATGCCCTCGGGGGCGCCGGCCTTGACGGCGGCGTCAAGCACGAGCTTGGCAGCGGCGATGGTGCACTTGGCGGCAGCCGGGTGCGGGGAGATGATGATGGCATTGCGGGTCTTCAGGCTGATCAGCGTCTTGAAGATCGCGGTGGAGGTGGGGTTGGTCGTCGGGATGACGGCGCCCACGATGCCGATGGGCTCGGCGATCTTGGTGATGCCGTAAGCCTCGTCGCGCTCCAGAACGCCACAGGTCTTGGTGTTCTTGTAAGCGTTGTAGATGTACTCTGCGGCGTAGTGGTTCTTGATGACCTTGTCCTCAAGAACGCCGCGGCCGGTCTCCTCGATGGCCATCTTCGCCAACGGGATACGAGCCTTGTTGGCGGCCATGGCGGCCTCATAGAAGATCTTGTCGACCTGCTCCTGCGTGTACGTAGCAAAAAGCGCCTGGGCCTCTCGCATCTGAGCGAGCTTAGCCTCAAGCGCCTCTACGTTGTCCACAATTGCGGGAGTAGTGTTTTCCGGTGACTTTTTCACCATTTGTGTCTCCTTGCGATCGGAGATTTACCCTACGCCTTGCATGATAGCAAGAAATAATTCGGTGAACGGTCAGATTCCCGTAAAAGACAAACTAAAACGCTTCAATAAACTGAAGCGTTTTAACTAAAATTATCAGCCTGCTGCATCGCCCCGCTCATTGGGGACAGACTTACATGAGTGCTTTCACTCATTTGGGACAGACATCGTTTTGCCATTTTGCCGTTCTGAACCAGTTTTTGCCGCTCATTGGATATAAATAGGTTACAGGCTCAGCATTTCGCGTTCCTTCTCTCCTTTTAGGTGTTGCCTGTTCGGTTTTGAAAGGAGAGATTATGCCTCGATGCGCCCGCGCCGTTTCGCTCACCGGCTATTACCACGTCTTTGACCGTGGCAACTCCAAACAAATTATTTTTGAAGATGATTCTGACCGATATCGTTTCTTATCGGACATCTCGGACAGGTTTGCACGCCATAAAGTGGCGGTGTTGGCTTGGTGCCTTATGGACAATCACTTCCATTTGATGATTGATGATCCATTTGACAATCTTTCAAAGGCAATGCAGTGTGCGTTGACAGCATATGCTAAGTATTTCAACGGGAAAACGGGGAGAACGGGACATCTGTTTGATAATCGCTATTCGCGGGTCGCGGTTGAGTCGGACGTGCAGGCGGTGCAGCTGCTCGACTATATTCATCTCAATCCCGTGAAGGGTGCGCTTGACTCGCTCGAGGCGTACCGCTGGTCAAGCTATAAGGCGTATCAGCTGGGCTATGATCCCTTTGACATCTGTGATGCGGCCCCTATGCTCGATATTGTCGGTGGCTCCCGTTGCTATTGCGAGCATCTCGAGGAAGTTGCCGGGCGCATCTGGTCAATGGAGGTTCTTCCACGCCGGCGGATCCCCGATGAGGAGGCCCTTTCCGTTGCGCGCGAAGTTCTGCCGAGCATAGATCCTGCGCTGCTCAAGGCCCTGCCACGCCCCGAACGCGATGCCTGCCTGCTGAGGCTCAGACGGGCACATCTCACGGTTAAGCAAATTGCTCGTATCACCGGTATCGGCGCCACGAGCGTGACCAAGGCAACTGCAGGCTGGAAGGATGCAGCGTGAGGCAGGGGCCGGAGTCAGTCGGTGCGCCGCATACGTACGTCATGTCTGTCCCCAATGCGTGAAAACACTCATGTAAGTCTGTCCCCAATGAGTGCAAAAAAGCGCCCTCCGTAGGGGAGGGCGCCTTTGGTAAGTTCTATATGAACGCGAGGTCTTTGACCCGGAGAGTCCGAGGTACTTGTTGGTAAGACCTTATTTACGAGCGCGCAACCTTGCCGGACTTGAGGCAGGTGGAGCAAACGTTCATCTTGCGACGGTGACCATCGACGACGACGTAGACGCGCTGGATGTTGGGGCGGAACTTACGGTTGGTGACGCGGTGAGAGTGGCTGATGGAGCGACCGGCAACGGGGTGCTTACCGCAAACTTCGCAAACTTTGGACATAACTGACCCTCCTTGGGCGACAAACGAACATGTCGCGTTAACAAACAAGCCTGAACTATAGCACAGAAGCAGCTCCCTGTGCGTAATCTACACAGAGATATTCCTCTTTTGGCGATAGTGCTCACGCCACGGCCCTGGACGTAGATCCGATTTGCGTGCAGCAGAGGGGATTATGCCAGCTCGTGCGTGCGTTTTCAAGCTCGTCCCACAAATATATATAGGTTTATGGAGCATTGGGCTCCGTTTACGGATTGCTCTGTACTTATGCTCGCAATTAAGCTCGAGGTTGGCTACACTATCCCTTGACCATTAAAGGGGTACGAGATACCCACATGGAATTACATTGCTGCCAAAGAGCAGCCCTTCCTGTGGGTGTCTGGTCCGCTTTGAGCGGTCGGGCATCTATTTTTTTGACTGTGTCAGCAGTCAAGACATGTGAGGAAGGAGATCGATGGGCACGACTTCCCCCAAGGCGGTCATCATGGACGAGACCGCCGTCAATCGAGCAATGACCCGCATCGCGCACGAGATTCTCGAGCGCAACGAGGGCTGTGAAGACCTCGCTCTGGTCGGCATCGTCACGCGCGGCGACCTTCTGGCAAAGAAGCTCGCCGAGGAGATCAAGGAGATCGAGGGCGTCGACGTTCCGCTCGGCAGCCTGGACATCAGCTTCTACCGCGATGACTATGCGACCAATTTCGCTCCCGCGATCCACGCTACCAACATTCCCTTCAGCGTCGACGGCAAGCGCGTCGTGCTGGTGGACGACATCCTCTATACGGGTCGTACCATCCGCGCCGCTCTCGACGCCGTCATGGACCTGGGCCGTCCGAGCCGCATTGAGCTGGCAGTCCTCGTTGACCGCGGCCACCGCGAGCTCCCCATCTCGCCGGACTTTGTCGGCAAGAACGTTCCCTCGTCGCATGAGGAGAACGTGCACCTATATATGAAGGAAGTTGACGGCCACACCGCCGTCGAGATTAACGACGTCGCGCCGGGTTCCCACGTGGGCTCCGCGCCGCTGGGAGGTGAGTAGTACCGTGGCGTTCAACCATAAGCACCTGATCGACATTACCGAGTACTCCGAAGAGGACATCAAGCTCATCCTCGAGACCGCCAAGGCGTTCTCCGAGGTCAACGAGCGTGCTATCAAGAAGGTCCCCACGCTCAAGGGCAAGACCATCGTCAACATGTTCAACGAGCCCTCGACGCGCACCCGCAGCTCCTTCGAGCTCGCCGAGAAGCGTCTTTCGGCCGACAGCCTTAACTTTGGCGGCTCCTCGACCTCCACGGTCAAGGGCGAGAGCCTTGTCGACACCGTCGAGACCCTCAACGCCTATAAGATCGACTGTATCGTCGTGCGTGATAAGCACGCCGGCGCTCCCTACATCGTCACGCAGAACTCGCCCGCGAGCGTCATCTGCGCCGGTGACGGCAAGCACAACCATCCCACGCAGGCCCTGCTCGACCTGTACACCATCTGGGAGCACAAGGGTGACTTCCACGGTCTGAAGGTTGCTGTCGTCGGCGATATCGCGCACTCCCGCGTCTGCGGCTCGCTGATCCCCGCCCTTAAGATCATGGGCTGCGAGACCTACGCCGTCGCCCCCGGCACGCTGCTGCCGCCGGCGCCCGAGGTTCTGGGCTGCGACCACGTGACGAGCGACCTCGATTCCGTCCTGCCCGAGCTGGACGTCGTCTACATGCTGCGCGTGCAGCAGGAGCGCCTCGAGGGTGCCCCGTTCCCGACCATTCGTGAGTACCACAGGCTCTTCGGCCTGACCAAGGACCGCGAGAAGCTCATGAAGCCCGATGCGATCATCTGCCACCCGGGTCCCATCAACCGCGGCGTCGAGTTCGACTCCTATATGGCCGACCACCCGCAACGCTCCGTCATCCTGGAGCAGGTCTACGCCGGTATCTGCGTGCGTATGGCTATCCTGTATCTGCTGCTTGGAGGTGCCGATAATGGCCTTGCTTCTTAAGAATGCCCACGTCGTCGACCCGTCCGTCGAGCTTGACGGTGTCGTTGACGTCCTGATTGACGGCGACAAGATCGCCGAGGTCGGCGAGAATCTCGCCGTCGAGGGAGCCGAGGTCCGCGACCTTTCCGGCAAGTACCTCGTCCCTGGCCTGGTGGATATGCACGTCCACCTTCGCGAGCCCGGCTATGAGGTCAAAGAGGACATCGAGAGCGGCACCCGCGCAGCTGCCAAGGGCGGCTTTACCGGCGTGTGCGCCATGCCCAACACCGATCCCGTCACCGATAACGGCACCGTCGTGGAGTTCGTCAAGTCCCGCGCTGCCGAGGTCGGTCACTGCCGCGTCTATCCGTCGGGCGCCATGACCAGCGGTCTTAAGGGCGAGGCCATGTCCGAGATGGGCGATATGGTCGCCCACGGCGCCGTCGCCTTCACCGACGACGGTCGCGGCGTGCAGGGCGCGGGCATGCTCCGTCGTTGCATGGACTACGGCAAGATGTTCGGCAAGGTCTTTATGAGCCACTGCCAGGACGAGGACTTGGTCGGCCACGGCCAGATCAACGAGGGCAAGGTCTCGACCCGTCTGGCCCTCGAGGGCTGGCCGGCTGCCGGCGAGGAGCTCCAGATCGCCCGCGACATCGAGATCGCCAAGCTGACCGGTGCCAAGCTGCACATCCAGCACATCTCCACCGCCCATGGCCTGGAGATCGTGCGTGCCGGTAAGGCCGCTGGCGTTCAGGTTACCTGCGAGGCCACCCCGCATCACATGTTCCTGACCGAGAACGACCTGGACGAGACCTACAACACCTCGCTCAAGGTCAATCCGCCGCTGCGCACCGACGAGGACGCCGAGGCCATCCGTCAGGGCGTCATCGACGGCACCGTCGACGTTATCGTCACCGATCACGCTCCCCACACCCCGTGGGAGAAGGCCCGCGAGTTCGAGCTTGCGCCCTTTGGCATGATCGGTCTCGAGACCTCGCTGTCGCTCGTGCTCACCGAGCTGGTCAACACGGGCAAGATGAGCATGGGCCGTATGGTCGAGCTCATGGCCATCAAGCCGCGTGAGATCCTGGGCCTCGACCAGGTTCAGGTCAAGGCGGGATCCGTTGCCGACCTGACCGTGTTCGACCCCTCCGCAACCTGGACGGTTGGCGAGGACGGTTACGAGTCGCGCGCCGAGAACTCCGGTTTTGCCGGCCGCACGCTCACCGGTCGTGCCACCGATGTATTTGTCGGCGGTAAACAGACGCTTGCCGACGGCTGCATCTGCTAGCATAGCCTTATCGCTTTTGTGCGCGGCGCCCTTGCGGTGCCGCGCTTTCTATTCGTTTGGACCATGCAGCCGCATGGGGGATTGGAGCGTTTATGCCCACACCTTCCACTGCACGCATGCACGACTTCGAGGTCGTCTCGAACCGGGAGATTGCCGACGGCGTCTTCTCGCTCGTCATCTCGGCCCCCAAGCTTGCAAGTGCGCTCAAGCCCGGTCAGTTTGTGAACATCGCCGTACCCGGTGATGCGTCCTCGCTGCTTCGCGTGCCCCTGAGCTACTACCGCGCCGACGCCGAGGCCGGCACCGTCGAGCTGTGGTACGCCGTCGTGGGCGACGATACCCGTCGTTTGTCCCAGATGGGCCCCGGCTCCACCTCTAACCTGCTGGGCCCCGGTGGCCGTGGCTGGATGGTACCCGAGGGCACCAGGAAGGCCCTGCTCGTCGCCGGTGGCATCGGCGTTCCGCCTGTGCTGTGCCTTGCCGACATGCTTGCCGAGCAGAGTGTTGATGTGGACGTGTGCCTGGGCTTTGGCACCGCTTCCAAGGCCGTGGGCATCGACGAGTTCCGCGCGCTGGGCGCCACGGTTAACGTGTGCACCGACGATGGCACGCTGGGCACGCACGGTTTTTGCACCGACCCGGCAGCCGAGCTGCTCGGCGAGGGCGGCTACGACTACGTCGCCAGCTGCGGTCCCGCCGTCATGATGAAGAAAGTCGCCGCCGCTGCCGCCGAGGCCGGTGCGTACTGCGAGGTGTCGCTCGAGCGCATGATGAGCTGTGGCTTTGGCGCCTGCAACACCTGCAATGTCGAGACGGTCGACGGTATGAAGGGTGCTTGCATGTGCGGCCCCGTGTTCGATGCTTCCAAGGTGGTGGTCTTCTAGTGGGTACCGTGAACATGGCCGTCGATTTCGGCGGCGTCAAGATGCAGAACCCCATCAACACCGCAGCCGGTACCTTTGGCTACGGTTGGCAGTTCCAGAACTTCTTTGATGTTTCCCAGCTGGGCGCCATCACCACCAAGGGTTGCGCAGCCGAGCCCTGGCCCGGCAATCCCGCGCCCCGCATGGCCGAGATCCCCGGCGGTATGATCAACTCCGTGGGCCTTCAGAACCCCGGCGTGGCCGCCTTTGCCCGCGAGTCCGGCCCGTGGCTCGAGCAACTGTCCAAGGACGGTTGCCAGGTCATCTGTCAGGTTGCCGGCCACTCCGTTGACGAGTTTGTGCGCGCGCTCGAGATGTATGTCGAGCTATGCCCCTGGGCTGCCGGCTACGAGATCAACGTGAGCTGCCCCAATATCGCCGCCGGCGGTGCCGCCATGGGCTCTACGCCCGAGGGCGCCTCTTCCGTTATGGCTGCCTGCCGCAAGGTGACCGATAAGCCGCTGTTCGTGAAGATGGCGCCGGTCAACGTCGCCGAGATCGCCAAGGCCCTCGAAGCCGCCGGCGCCGACGGCCTTTCGGTCATTAACTCCATCCAGGGCATGGCCATCGACGTCCATACCCGCAAGTCCCGCGTGGCAAAGCCCAAGGGCGGCCTTTCGGGCCCGCTGTGCCACCACATCGCCGTGCGCATGGTCTGGGAGGTCGCCCAGGCCGTCGATATCCCCATCAACGGTGTCGGCGGTGTCATGACCGGCGAGGATGCGGCCGAGTTTATCCTGGCCGGTGCCACCTGCGTGTCGGTTGGCATGGCCAACTTCGTCGATCCGTGCGCTTCGCTCAAGATCGCGCATGAGCTCGAGGCCTGGGCCGAGTCCCAGGGCGTAAAGGACATCAACGAGCTGGTAGGTGCTTTCGAATGCTAGAGACCGATGCCCGCGACCGCGTAATCGTCGCTCTCGACTGCGACCGTGAGCGTGCGCTCGAGCTTGCCCACGAGCTTTCGGGCCATGCCGCCTGGCTCAAGGTTGGCATGACGCTCTATTACGCCGAGGGTCCTGAGATCGTCAAGACGTTCAAGGACCTGGGCTTTAAGGTCTTCCTTGACCTTAAGTTCCATGATATTCCGCATCAGGTTCGCGGTGCCGCCCGTTCGGCCTCGCTTGCCGGTGCCGACCTGCTTTCGGTCCACGGCTTGGGTTCGGGTGCCATGCTCGCTGCCTGCCGCGAGGGTGCCGAGGAGGCGCGCGAGGACCGCGCCAGGCTCGTCGCCATCACCGTGCTCACGAGTATGAATCAGGATGCCTTGAGCGAGATCGGCGTCGAGTCGCCCGTGGCCGAGGAGGCCGCCCGCCTGGCAAAGCTCGCTCAGGCCAACGGCATCGATGGCATCGTGTGCTCGCCGATGGAGGCTCACGACATGCGTGAGCTGCTGGGTCCTGATGCCCTGATCGTGACTCCGGGTGTGCGTCCGGTGGGTGCCGCCTTAGGCGACCAGTCTCGCGTGGCGACGCCTTCCCAGGCTATCGAGCGTGGCGCAAGCCACATTGTGGTGGGCCGTCCCATCACCGGTGCCGACGATCCGGTTGCCGCCTTTGACGCCATCGTCGCTGAGCTGGTCGAAAACGTCGCGTAAAAGATTCCCCTAAGTCACCACTTTTGGGTTTCATTAGCACAAAATAGCCCCTGTGCCTGCGTAAACTTTCCCATCCTTTGTGTGGAATCGCAGGTCAGGGGCTTAACTTTGGGCGCAGTATATTGCACTTTTTGCGGGTATCGTCTAACCTATGGAGCCGCAATTGGGCATTTTGTACGTTCTACGTGCTAAAATGCCAATTATTGAATCAGATATAACCCAACTATTTGGAGGTACGAATGGCACTCCCTCAGCTTACCGATGAGCAGCGTAAGCAGGCTCTTGAGAAGGCTGCTGCCGCACGTCACGCCCGCGCTGAGCTTCGCGAGCAGATCAAGAAGGGCGAGAAGTCCCTCGAGTCCGTGCTCAACTCCGATGACCCCATCGCTTCCCGCATGAAGGTTTCCACCCTCATCGAGTCTCTCCCTGGTTATGGTAAGGCCAAGGCCGCCAAGATCATGGAGGAGCTCGGCATCTCCGCTACCCGTCGCGTTCAGGGCCTTGGCGTCCGTCAGCGCGAGCAGCTCCTCGAGCAGCTGACCAAATAAGTGAGCGCTCAGGATTCCAAGCTCTTTGTGATTTCTGGACCGTCAGGCGCGGGCAAGGGCACGCTCGTCACTCGTGTGCGCGAGCGTCGCTCGAACCTGGGCCTGACGGTTTCGGCTACCACGCGAGCACCACGCAAAGGTGAGGTCGACGGCGTCAACTACTTTTTTCTGACGCGCGAGGAGTTCGACCGCCGCGTGGCAAACGGTGAGTTTGTTGAGTGGGCCGAGGTCCACGGTAACTGCTACGGCACGTTGGTGAGCGAGGTCACATCCAAGCTCGCCTCTGGCGCATCTCTGATTTTGGAGATCGATGTCCAGGGTGCCCTGCAGGTGAAGGAGCGTTTCCCCGAGGCCGTGCTGATCTTTATCAAGCCGCCTTCGCTTGAGGTACTCCGCGAGCGTCTGGTCGGTCGCGGTACCGAGACGCCCGAGACAATCGAGCTGCGTATGGCAAACGCCGCCGATGAGCTTGCCCTTGCCGACCGCTACGACGACGTCGTGGTGAATGACGATCTCGACCGCGCGACCGATGAGCTCGTTCGCGTTCTCGATATGCATGAAAGGATCTGAGGTCCGTGTCCGTTGTAAAGCCTTGCATTGACGATCTTCTGGAGAAGACCGATCACAACCGCTTCCTGCTCGCTTCGCTTGCCTCCAAGCGCGCCTGCGACATCAATAGCATGCTGCGTGGCCAGCACAACCGCGTGCTTGCCGTCCAGGATGTCGATGACATCACCATCGGGCTTTCCGGTGCCGATACCATCTCGATGGCTATGGATGAGATTATCGACGGCGACATCTCTTACGACGAGGCCCGTTATGAGAAGGCGCTCGGCCACAAGGTTGCTGAAGCCTAAATGGCGGCTCGCGTCTGCCTGGTCCACTATCACGAGGTTGGACTTAAGGGTAAGAACCGCGCACATTTTGAGCATATCCTCATGGATAACATCAAGGCGGCCTTGGCCGCCTTTTCCGTGAATGCCGTGTCTCGAATTTCCGGTTATATCCTCGTGACCTTTAACGAGCATCAGGCCGACGAGGCGGCTCGTGTCATTCGCACCGTTCCCGGCGTTGCTCGCGTGTCTTTGGCGTATCACACCAATCGCGACCCTCAGGAGTACTGTGCCGCCGCCGTGAAGGCGCTGCGTGAGTTTGGCCCCTTCGATTCGTTTAAGGTGCACGCCAAGCGCTCCAATACCGACTATGAGCTCACCTCGATTGATATCAATCGACAGGTTGGCGAGGTGCTGTGCGAGGCGTTCCCCGATAAAAAGGTTCAAATGCACGATCCCGACGCGATGGTTCACGTGCTGGTTGTTCAGGGTAGCGTTTATGTGTACGCGCGCTCCGAGCGCGGTGTGGGCGGTCTGCCGGTGGGCTCTGCCGGTAAGGTCGTGACCCTGCTGTCATCGGGTATCGACTCGCCGGTGGCGACCTGGATGCTCGCGCGACGCGGAGCCGTGTGCGTGCCGGTGCATTTTTCCGGTCGTCCGCAGACGCCAGATACCAGCGAGTATCTAGTGCAGGACATCATTCGCGCCCTTGAGCCGGGTGTCCAGATCGGCCGTCTGTATGTTGTGCCGTTTGGCGACTGCCAGCGCGAGATTTCGGTGACCTGTCCCAGCAACCTGCGCGTGATTATGTATCGCCGCATTATGTATTCGGTTGCCGAGCGCATTGCACACATCGAGGGTGCCAAGGCTATCGTTACGGGCGAATCACTTGGGCAGGTTGCCTCCCAAACGCTTGAGAACATCATGGCCGTCAACGAGGCCGTGAAGATCCCCGTGTTCCGTCCTCTCATCGGTTCGGACAAGCAGGAGATCATCGCGCGCGCCGAGGAGATCGGCACGTTCGATATCTCGACTGAGGCCGCTCCCGACTGCTGCACGCTATTTATGCCGCGCCGTCCCGAGACGCACGCTAAACTCGATGCCGTGCATGAGGCCTGGGAGTTGTTCGATCACGAGGAGATGATCGAGCGCCTGCTCAAACAGACCGAGTACATCGACTTCGAGAGCAACACGTATAAGGCCCCCAAGACCTTAAAACGCAAACATTCGGAGCTTGCTCCGCGTGAGATTTACCAAGATCACGAGTAAATTTGTGCATAGACCGACGATGCGCCTGCATCGTCGGTCTTTTGCTATCTGGGCATTTTGCGGCTAAGTGTTCATTTGCTGACGTGTGCCTGAATAAATGGACAGATTTGTGCAAGGTTTTGGTCGGTTTTTGGTTTGACCGCTAAAACCGGTTTTGGAGCGTAGCTGTTGCGGAGTTCCTTTCCTGACACGATGGTGTTGGGAGGTTTTGCTATGGCGCAGCGCGAACAACACGAACGGGTCAAAAAGATGGACCGCTTGGCGGACAAGCTGTTCGGTCATAAGGCGGTGGTCGTGGCGATACTGGTCGTCATTGCGATGGCGAGCGGCTTGGCGATGGCGAACCTTGGCGGCGGTGCCGGCGGCGTGTCGTTTGAGCGCACTGACGGTTCAGACTCGTTGGTGGAGCCGGGATCCGGCGATGCCTCGAGCGGAAAGACATCCGAAGGCTCTTCGTCTAAGGCGTCTGCCGCGGCAGAAGTCTATGTCGATGTTGATGGCGCTGTTGTGTCGCCCGGTGTATACAGGCTCAAAGACGGCGCGCGGGTGGCTCAGGCGATTGATGCCGCCGGCGGGCTGGCGCCTGAGGCAGACGTTACGGGGCTCAATCGGGCATCTAAGGTCGTCGATGGACAGAAGATTCACGTTCCAACGGTAGGGGAGCAGCAGACGTCCATTGCGGAAGCCGGTGTTGATGGTGGGGCTTTCGCATCATCGGGCGTGAGTGGCGCAACAGGCCTAGTAAATATCAATACGGCAAGCGCGGCAGAACTGCAGACGCTCTCGGGCATCGGTCCCTCCATGGCACAGTCGATTATCGATGAGCGGACAAAGAACGGTGCTTTTGCCTCGGTTGACGATCTGATGCGTGTATCGGGAATCGGCGAGAAGAAGCTTGCCAAAATCAAAGATTGCATCTGCGTATGAGTGCGACCGAGCGCGAGCATGTGATGCCTCCGCGGCCCCTGATGCCGTGGACGATGGCCCTGTGTGCCGGCATGTGCATGAGCTGCGCCTCGGTGCTCAACGTGGCCGCTGATGCGCTGCTGAGGGAGCAGGCGCCGGCGGTCGGGCTGCTATGGGCCATTCCCGTTGCGACGACGGTATTCGTTGTGCTGGCTCAATCTTGTGCGCGGCTTGCCCCTTTGAAGCGGTGGTTGTATGCCGCGTCCGTCGGTCTCGTGGCGGGAGCGGTCGTCTCGGCGTGGTGGGCTGTGGGTGCGCTCAGCGCCTCGAAGGCGCTCGACGGTCGAGCGGCAAGCGGCCTCGAGTTTATCGTGCAGGGCGATCCATCCATAAACGACGACGTGTATTCCTATACCTGCGAGGCACGCGCGGACGGTAAGAACTTGGCAACGGTTCGCCTATCGTGCGACCGCGAGCTCAAGGTCGGGGCGTACGTGCGTGTTATCGGTCGCGTTTCACGTTTTGAGAACGATGCGTATGGACGATCGCGTGTGCTCCGAGGCGAGGTGCGCAAGGTTCAAGCCGTTCGGATTGTGCCGGTCGATGAGGGCTCTCCGGGGCCGCTGCTTCGGCTGCGAAATGGGCTGCTAGCGTCCATCGCGCCTGCGACCGACCCGGCGCGAGCGCTCATAGCCGGTGTCGTCTGCGGTCGTTCGGCCGAGCTGCGCGCCAAGCCGGCGGGCGACTGGTTTTCGGTAACGGGAACAGCGCATCTTATCGCCGTCTCGGGCAGCCATTTGGCTATCGTGGGGTTTGTAATCGAGGGTTTATTGCAAAAAACTCGGTGCTCGCGTGGTCTTCAGCGGGCGATATTGGCGATAACGCTTGTTGGCTACGCTGCCTTTACTGGCGCGTCTCCCTCGGCCGTGCGCGCGTGCTGCATGGTGTTCGCGACGCTTGTCGTAAACGGCGCGGGGCGTCGCCGGCACGGCGCTTCGGCACTCTTCGCAACCATGTCCATCTTTGTGCTGCTGCGGCCGACGGTGCTGTTCGAGATGGGCTTTCAGCTTTCATGTGCCAGCGTCTTTGCCATTTTGTGCTTTTGTCCCTATGCGACCTACGCTTTGGGTGAGCTGGGTGTGCCATCGGGCGTCGCCAGCATGCTTTCCGTCACGCTGTGCTCGCAACTGGCGACACTTCCCATTACCATTCCTGCCTTCGGTACGTTCTCGCTCATTGCTCCGCTGGCAAATGCAGTCATCGGTCCGGTGGTGAGCGTACTGCTTGCTGTGTCGATCGTGCTGGTTCCCTTTTCGCTCGTGGAACCGTTGCGGATTTGGGCGCTCGTTGTGCCCATGGTTGCCGCCCGTTGCGCACTGTTCTTCGAGCAGCTGTTTGCCGCCGTGCCTGGTGCATCTGTGAGTGTGCCGCCCGATAGCATGTGGATTTACCTAGTGCCGTGTTTGCTGGCGGTTCTGCTGGTCTGGTGGCCGCGTCCCCGCGCACGTTCTATGGCGGTGGGGCTTGCATGCCTGGTGCTCTTGGCTGCGATTCCGTACGTCTACTGGGATCGATTCGCTCCGCCTTCGGTGACGGTGCTCGATGTGGGCCAGGCGGATGCGATTCTTATCCGCCAGGGCGACGCAGTAGCACTCGTCGACTGCGGGCTCGACGAGCGCGTGGTAGCGGCGTTGGTTCGCAATAACGTGCACCATATCGATGCCGTCTTTGTGACGCATTGGGATGAGGACCACTGGGGTGGTCTGCCTGCCGTGCTCGAGCAGTTTTCGGTCGGAACGATTGCCGTGGCGGCGGATGCGCTGGAGGATGCTCCTGCCGAGGTATTGAACCGACCTGGCGTGGAGTATCGGCAGGTGCGCCGTGGGGATACGGTCGATATCGGCTCATTTTGCGCCCGCGTGATGTGGCCATTCGAGTCCGTGGATGGCGAGGGAAATGAGGACTCGCTTGTCCTGCTGCTCTTTTATGTTCAGGAAGACAAGGGCCTGCGTATGCTCCTCACCGGTGATGCCGAGCTCGACCAAGAACGGGAATTCGTGCAGGAGGTGGGGGATATCGATGTACTTAAACTTGGGCATCACGGCTCTAAGGTTTCGGTCGATGGTGAGTTGCTGGACGTCTTGAAGCCTGAGCTTTCCCTCGCGAGCGCGGGCGAGGGGAATCGATACGGCCATCCGTCCGATGCCTGCATCGATGCCGTTAAGGAAGCGGGCGGTGTGTTCGCGTGCACTATCGAACACGGCGATATCACCATCACGCCGACCGCGAAGGGCTTTACGATGCGATGCCAGCGACCGTGACGACGTCGTTGGCGTGTGGTGGGCCCCTGGGCTAGAATGGCACGGAACGAATACGAAGGCCTGCGGGAGGGGAGCGCAATGTCCGAAATCGGTCTGCTGCCGGCATATCTGATCGTCGGTACCGACGGCGTCAAGCGCGATCACGCCGTCTCGCGTATGAAAGCGCGTCTGGAAAAGACGGGCATGGTCGAGTTCAACCTCGACGAGCGCGATATGACCAAAGACCCCGATATCGAGTCGATTATCGGATCGCTTAACACCTTTCCGATGGGCAGCGAGTTTCGCCTGGTAATCCTTGACGGCTGTTCAAAGCTCGCCAAGGCGGTCTCGGAGCCGCTTGTCGAGTATTTGGCGAGTCCCAGCCCCACAACGGTCTGCCTCGTCATTGCCGACTCGCTTGCCAAGAACACACGCCTGTATAAGGCGATCGCCAAGATCGATAAGAAGGCCGTGATCGATTGCTCCGGCACCAAGCGCTGGGAGCTACCGCGTCGCGTGCAGCAGATGGCGACGCAGCGCGGCAAGTCGATCTCGACGGCGGCCGCCGAGGAGCTCGTCTCGCGTTCGGGCGAGAACACTCGCATGCTCGATAACGACTTGGCTAAGCTTGCCCAGATGGTCGAGGCGCCCCAGATTGAGCTTGCCGACGTTGAGCGCTGGATTGTACGTACGGCCGAGGTTCAACCCTGGGACTTTCTCAATGCGGTCTCGGCACGTGACATGCGACGCTCGCTCGAGCTTTTCAATCTATTGCCCGCCAAGAGCTACGTGTGGACCTATACGCTGCTATGCGGTCGCATCCGCGAGCTTATCGTTGCCAAGGCGCTCGATGCGCGCGGACAGGGTCGTGAGCTGGCCGCAACGCTCAAGCTCCAGTCCTGGCAGGTCAAGAATCACCTGACCTGGGCACGTCGCTTTTCGATGGCAGAGCTCGTTGCAGCGCTCGAGGGCGCGGTCGATGTGGAGCTCGCGCTCAAGGGTTCGGCCGATTCTCAGACCGCGCTTTTGCTCTGGATTACGAACATCTTGAGAAAATCGTGATGATACCTGCCTATTTGACAAATTCGTTCTACCCCTTTGAGGGGGAGCGTGCTATAGTAGGCGCTTGCATGACCTCACCGTGTCTCAGAGGTGTCATACATTTTTTGCAAGGAACTCGAAAGGAACTCCAGAAGTGGCAAACATCAAGTCTCAGAAGAAGCGTATCCGCACCAATGAGGCAGCTCGCATGCGTAACAAGGCTGTCAAGTCCGAGCTCAAGACGCTGACCAAGCACGTCCAGTCCGCCGTTGCCGAGGGTGACGCCGAGAAGGCCCAGGCTGCCCTCAAGACCGTCACCAAGCGTCTCGACATGGCTGCCGCCAAGCATGTTATCCATAAGAACCAGGCTTCCAACCGCAAGTCCGGTCTTGCCAAGCTCGTGAACAGCATCAACGCCTAAGTTGTAAATTTCACACCACACAGATTACGCGCATAAATGGAGCCTGTTTTATGGAACAGGCTCCATTTTTTGTGTCGCTCGGGTAAGATAGTCCGCATGAATACTTCAATTGACATTTCCCACATCCGCAACTTCTCAATCGTTGCGCACATCGACCATGGCAAGTCCACGATCAGCGATCGCATCCTCGAGCTCACCCATACCGTCGACGAGCGCGACATGGAGTCGCAGCTGCTCGACACCATGGATATCGAGCGCGAGCGCGGCATCACGATCAAGTCCAATGCCGTTCGCGTGTCCTATGACGCCGACGATGGCGAGACGTATCAGTTTAATCTGATCGATACGCCGGGCCACGTGGACTTTACCTATGAGGTCTCGCGCTCGCTGGCAGCCTGTGAGGGCGCGGTGCTCGTCGTCGACGCCACGCAGGGCGTCGAGGCGCAGACCGTCTCCAACGCGACGCTCGCCATGAACGCCAATCTGGACATTGTGCCGGCCATCAACAAGATCGACCTGCCCTCGGCCCATCCCGACGAGGTTAAGACCGAGATCGAGGATGACCTGGCGATTCCTGCCGATGATGCCGTGTGTGTCTCGGGCAAGACCGGCGAGGGCATCCACGATCTGCTAGAGTCCATTGTCTTTTTGATCTCTCCGCCCAAGGGCGATGCGAACGCGCCGCTCAAGGCACTCATTCTGGATTCGTACTTCGACGAGTATCGTGGCGTCGTCGCCACGGTGCGCGTCTTTGACGGCTCCATCAAAAAAGGCGATACCCTGCGCATGATGCAGGCAAAGGGCGACTTTTTGGTCGATGGCGTGGGCGTCAAGCGTCCCGCCGAGACCCCGGTCGACGCGCTGACGGTCGGCGAGGTCGGATACGTGGTCACGGGCCTGAAGGACCCCGAGGCCGTTCGCGTGGGCGACACCCTTACCTGGGCGTCGAACCCCTGCCCCGAGCCGCTTCCGGGTTACCGCGAGGCCAAGCCCATGGTCTATACGGGCCTGTTCCCGATCGATAACAAGGACTACGAGAACCTGCGTGACGCACTCGATAAGCTCCACGTCAACGACCCGTCGTTGGTGTGGGAGCCCGAGACCTCGGTGGCACTCGGCTTTGGCTTCCGCGTGGGCTTCTTGGGCCTACTGCACATGGAGGTCGTTAAGGAGCGCCTCGAGCGTGAGTTCAACTTAGACCTCATTGCCACGAGCCCTTCGGTCGACTATCACGTGTACAAGACCGATGGCGAGATGGTCGATGTCCGCAGCCCGCAGGACCTTCCCGAGGCCACGCGCATTGAGCGTATCGAGGAACCCTACCTCAAGGCAAAGATCATCTGCCCGCCTGAGTACACGGGTGCCGTTATGCAGCTCGCCATCGAGCACCGCGGCGTTACGACCGACATGATCCACCTGACGAGCAAATCGGTCGAGATGCGCTTTGATATGCCGCTCGCCGAACTCATCCTGGACTTCTTTGACCAGCTCAAGAGCCGTACCAAGGGCTATGCCTCGCTCGACTACGAGTTCAACGAGTACCGTCCCTCCGAGCTCGTTAAGCTCGATATCTTGCTTTCGGGCGACGAGGTGGACGCGCTGTCGTTTATCGTCCATAAGGACAAGGCCTATGGCCTGGCCCGTGGTCTGTGCGACAAACTTAAGGAGATCATCCCGCGTCAGCTGTTCGAGGTTCCCATCCAGGGTGCTATCGGCAACAAGATCATCGCCCGTTCTACCGTCAAAGCGCGTCGCAAGGACGTTCTTGCTAAGTGCTACGGCGGCGATATCTCGCGTAAGCGCAAGCTGCTCGAGAAGCAGAAAGAGGGCAAGAAGCGCATGAAGGCCATCGGCTCGGTCGAGGTCCCGCAGGAGGCCTTTATGGCGATCCTCAAGGTGGACGAATAGGTCTATGGCGCTTTCCGAATACAGCAAGCGGCTGCTGGGCGCCTATGCCGAGCAGCCGTTCCTTATGGCTCCCATGGCGGGCGTAACCGATCCCGCTTATCGCATCATGTGCCGCCGCCGCGGTGCCAATCTCGCCTATAGCGAGATGGTGAGCGTGGCGGGCCTTGCCTATGCCAGCAACAAGACCTGGCGCCTGGTGCTACCGGCCGACGAGGAGCAGCAGATTTGCGTGCAGCTCTTTGGCTCCAAGCCCGAGCAGTTTGCGAATGCCATCGCCGCCGTCGAGGAGCGTGTGGGCGATCGCCTGTCATTGATCGATATCAACATGGCCTGTCCGGCTCGCAAGGTCGTTACCAAGGGCGAAGGCTCGGCGCTTATGCGCACGCCCGACCTGGCCGAGAAGATCGTCGAGGCAGCGGTGGGCGCGGCGCATGTTCCCGTGACCGTGAAGATCCGCAAGGGCTTTTATGCCGAGGACCGCAACGCCGCAACGTTTGCCCAGATGCTTGAAGGGGCGGGCGCCTCTGCAGTTGCCGTGCACGGTCGTTGTGCCACGCAGCTCTATACGGGCCAGGCCGATTGGTCTGTCGTCGATGAGGTGGCCGACGCCGTCGAGATTCCCGTTATCGGTTCGGGCGATGTGTTCTGCGCCGAGGATGCCGCAGAGCATCTGCGCAGCTCGGGTGCCAGCGCGGTGTTTATCGCACGCGGCATCTACGGAAACCCCTGGGTTTTTGGTGATGCTCGCGCCCTTGCGCTCGATGGCATACCGGTGCCGGCACGCAGCTCCGTCGAGCGCCTGGACGCCCTGCGTGAGCACCTAATGCTGACGCATGAGCTCCTGCCGCTCATGTCGCGTGCCCGCACGTACGCAAGCTGGTACTTAAAAGGCATGCCCCATGCCGCCGCTTGGCGTGCCGATGTGGTGCGCTGTTCCACTTACGAGGAGTTTATGGCGCTGGTCGATGAGATCGAGCGCGATGTGGTGGCCTGCGAGGCTGCCCTTGCCGCCGGCGAATCGGTGCCTCCACATCCGCTGGAGGCTTAAGGGTGGCCGTTACCGCGCTGTACGTGCACGTGCCGTTTTGCGCCCAAAAGTGCCGGTACTGCGACTTTGACTCGCGCAGTTTTGCTCCGTGCGACCTGAGCGCTGCGCTCGATGTCTATTTTGAGCAGTTGTTCGCGCGCCTCGATGCTTTTGGCAAGGCTGGGGCCCTTGAACAGATCCGCACCGTCTATGTTGGCGGTGGTACGCCGTCGCTGGCGGGGGAGCGCCTGGTGGAGCTGGCGCGGCGTATTCGTGCGTGGTGCGCCCCCGTTGAGTTTACCTGCGAGGCCAATCCCGAGTCGCTGACCGCCGAGCTTGCCGCTGCGCTTGCCAAGGTTGGTGTCACACGCGTCTCTCTGGGCGTGCAAACGCTCGATAACATCGAACTTACCGCTATCGGCCGTATTCACGATGCCGATCGGGCGCTTGCCGCCATCGCGACGGTCAAGAACGCTGGGCTTGACGTGTCGTGCGACCTTATGTGCGGACTTCCTGGGCAGACCGCAGCGAGTTGGAGGCGCACGCTCGATGGCGTGCTGGCGGCGGCTCCGCATCATGTGTCGGTCTACCCGCTCACGCTTGAGGAGGGGACGCCCCTTTATCGCATGGCGTGCCGCGACGAGTCGGTCGAGCCCGACGAGGATTTTCAAGCTTCGTGCATGGATGTGGCGCGTGAGCGTCTGGGTGCGGCCGGCTATCACCCGTATGAGGTGGCAAGCTATGCGCTCGACGGACATGAGTGCGCCCATAACATTGCCTACTGGACCGGCCAGGGCTATTTGGGCCTGGGTCGCTCTGCCGCGGGCATGCTCGATGCCGAGGATTTCGATCGTCTTGCAGGTTTGTTCCCCGGCGTGTCTTCTCGAGGCGATTCGTACCGCGTGCGTCTGGTGCAACGTGACGATGACGCGACGGCGTTCGAGGCCGAATATCTCTCGCAGCGCGAGGCTGCGGCCGAAGACCTGATGCTTGCTTGTCGCATGACGCGCGGTGTCGCGTCCGACCTTTTGGTTCGCGCGGCTCGTGCCGTCCCGGCCGATGAGCTGGCAGCTGCCTGCGATCGCGCGCTCGAATTGGGTCTTGCCACTTGGGTGCCCGAGACGCTCGGAGTCCATGAGGGACCCTTCACTTCGGCAGATGTCATCGCGGGCCATGTTCGAGCTCGTTTAGCGCCGACACACCTGGGCTGGCTCGATGGAAATGTTCTGTTCGAGCTGTTTTGGGATCTAGCTTAGGTCGCTCGGGTAGAATTACCGAAATATATACGCTGCTGTGAGCAGGAGGTTGCCGCGCATGGCGACGATGAACGAAAAAGATTACTACGAGATTCTGGGTGTCTCCAAGGACGCCACCTCACGTGATATTCAAAAGGCCTTTCAGCAAAAGGCCCGCAAGCTCCATCCGGACGTCAACAAAGAGCCGGATGCCGAGGAAAAGTTTAAAGAGGTTTCCGAGGCCTACGCCGTGCTTTCGGACGAGCAGAAGCGTTCGCGCTACGACGCCATGCGTTCGGGCAACCCCTTCGCCGGCGCTCCTACGGCTTCGCCCTATGGCGGCGGCTACGCCGGCAGCGCGGGCTATGGCAATCCCTTTGAGGGCGGTTTTCCCTTTGGTGGCGCCTGGGGCCAGCCGCGTCGCGGGCAGGCTGCCTACAATCCCGAGAACGGCGCCAACGTGGTCGTCGATATCAAACTCGACGCCAAGGAGGCCAAGGGCGGTGCCCGCAAGACCGTCCGCTACACGCGCTTCGATACCTGTAACAACTGCGGCGGTTCGGGCTCCGTTTCGTCTGAGCATGCCCATACCTGCCCGAGCTGCGGTGGCCGCGGCCACATCGACGTCGACCTGTCCTTCCTGTTTGGTGCGGGCACGTTCCAGTCGGTCTGCCCCGAGTGCGGCGGTTCCGGTAAGGTCGTGGCCGACCCCTGCCCTGATTGCGGCGGCAGCGGTCGTACTCGCGTAACCTCCGAGCAGACGATTGAGTTTCCTGCCGGCACGCACGATGGCGACGAGGTCCGCATTGGCGGCATGGGTCATGCTGGCACCAACGGTGCCGCGGGCGGCGATCTGGTCGGCCGCGCCCATGTTGAGGCCGAGCGCTTGGAAGGCAAAGCTCGTACCGGTTTTTACCTGATGGGCATCGTGGCGCCGTTTTTGGTACTCTCGGCCATCTCGGGCGTGTTCTCGGCCTTTGCCGTGATGTGCTTTATTCCGTTTGCCATGGGCCTGTTCATGGTGCTTTCGGACGGCGTGCTTCATCGCAGCCTGCTGTGGTGGAAGCGCGGCGCGATGCAGTTTGCCAACGGTTTTGCCAACGGATTTATGTTTGCGCTCGTGTCGGTTTGGTTTGCGAGCTGCTCGCAACGTGCCATGCTTTCGCCCTACGCAATGCAATAACATCAAACCCTCTGTTTGCGGCCGGCCCAGCTTGGGTATAGGACGCACTGTGACAATAATGAAAGACGGAAGGATTCGGTCGTGTCGGAAAATAGGGATTACTACGAGGTGCTTGGCGTCGACAAGGATGCCGACGCGCGGACGATTAAGCGCGCGTTTCTAAAGAAGGCCCGTACCGTACACCCGGACGTTTCGGACGACCCCGAGGCCGAGGCTAAGTTCAAAGAGCTCAACGAGGCATATTCCGTTCTTTCCGATGAGCAGAAGCGTGCTAACTACGACCGTTACGGCACTGCCGACGGCCCCGGTGGCTCCGGCTACGTCGATATCAACGATATCTTTGGTGGCATGGGCATGGACGACTTGTTCTCGTCGTTCTTTGGCGGCGGTGCCGGCGGTGGCGCCCGCAGCCGTCGTGAGCGTCGTCGCGGACGTGATATGGCCATCTCGCTTTCGGTGACGCTCGAGGAGGCGGCGCTCGGCTGCAAAAAGACAATCAGCTATGACCGCCTTGCTCCTTGCGAGGACTGCAATGGCACCGGTAGGGCAGAGGGCGCACAGGAAAAGCAGTGCGGCCGCTGCCACGGTACGGGCTACGTCACGACGGTTCAGCGATCGTTTTTGGGCCAGGTTCAGTCTTCCTCGCCTTGCCCCGACTGCCATGGCGAGGGCACGGTTATCGATCATCCCTGCGAGACCTGCGACGGTCAAGGCTGCACGCCTTCGCACGAAAAGATCGACATCGATATTCCCGCCGGCGTTTCGACCGGTCGCCAGCTTCGTGTGAGCGGCTTTGGCGAGGCCGGCCTTCGCGGCGAGCCTTCGGGCGACCTGATTGTCAACGTGCGCGTTGCCGACCATGAGTGCTTTAAGCGCAACGGGGACGACCTGTACCTGGTGAGCGATATCTCGATTGCGCAGGCTGCGCTCGGCTGCGAGATCGAGGTCGAGGGCATTATGCCCGACGAGGTCGTTAAGGTGACGGTTCCCGCCGGCGCCCAGTACGGCGACACCGTGAGCGTCAATAATTACGGCATGCCGCGCATTGGCGGTGGCGGTTCGCGTGGCCGCCTGATCGTGCAACTGCGCGTGGTCGTTCCCACCAATCTTTCCAATAAGCAGCGCGAGCTGCTCCGTGCTTTTGCCGATGAGATGGGCGATGACGTCGCTTCCGGTAAGAAGTCGGTGACCGACCGTATCAAGAGTGCCCTCGACGATATCCTCGATTAAGGAGCCCGCGTGCTCGCACCCCATATTTCCGTCGTCAACCTCGGCTGCCGTGTCAACCGGGTTGAGTCTGACCGTATCACTGCCGATCTTATGCGCTTGGGCTTTGCTATTGTGGAGCCCCAGGATGCCGATCTGATCGTCATTAACACTTGTGCCGTTACGGGCGAGGCCGAGGCCAAGACCCGTAAGGCCGTCCGTCATGCGCTGGCCCATCCAAACGAGCCCTATGTGGTCGTGACCGGATGCGTGGTCAATTTGCATCCCGAGGAGCTGTCGGAGCTTTCGGATCGCGTGATTGCCGAGCCGTCCAAGATAGATGTCGCCGAACGTGTATGCGAGGTGCTGGGTGTTGAGTCCGATAGCGTTCCCGCCTGCAGCGATGGCGAGGTGGTCGATGCGCTCGGTCGCTCTCGCCTGGGCGTGAAGATTCAGGATGGCTGCAACCATCGCTGCACCTATTGCATTGTGTGGAAGGCGCGCGGCCCCGAGCGCTCCGTGCCCGTCGAGTCCGTGCTCGAGCAAGTTCGCGAGGCCCAGGAGGCCGGCGTGCCCGAGGTGGTGCTGACCGGTGTGAACCTGGGTGCCTACGATGGCAAGAGCGCGACCGACGAGCACGTCGAAATCGATGAGCTGCTCGTGGCCATCATGGAGCGCACGTCTATTCCGCATGTGCGCATTTCCTCGGTCGAGCCCATGGATATCTCCGAGCGCCTGCTTAAGGTTATGGCGCGCTACCCGCAGCGTATCGCCCCGTTTTTGCACCTGCCCGTGCAGTCCGGCTGCACGGCGACCCTGCATCGCATGGGCCGTCCCTATAGCGCCGAAGCCTTTGAGGACACGGTGCGTATGATTCGCGCCAACTTGCCCCAGGCGTCCCTTTCGTGCGATGTCATCGTCGGTTTTCCTGGTGAGACGGACGAGGAGTTCGAGGAGTCGCTGGCGCTGTGCCGCCGTGTGGGTTTCTCGCGTATGCACGTGTTTCGCTACAGCAAGCGTCCCGGTACCCTTGCTGCCGACATGCCCGACCAGGTGCCACCCGAGGTTATGGCCGAGCGCAGCCGCCGTATGCGGGCCGCCGCACAGGAGCTCGCTATTGCCGACGCTCGTCGTCGCGTG
This sequence comes from Collinsella sp., assembly GCA_046979165.1. Taxonomy (GTDB): domain Bacteria; phylum Actinomycetota; class Coriobacteriia; order Coriobacteriales; family Coriobacteriaceae; genus Collinsella. The sequence goes on along the minus strand of JBKWJT010000001.1, from coordinate 597,911 downwards.
GGCACGGTCGAGCGTGCCGTGCTCGAGTATGGTGACAACCTGACGCTCGGCTCGTTCCATCATGCCCGTCTTGACGATACCTGTGGACTTACAGCCCCGTGCCTGCTCGATGTTGCTATCATCGGAGTCGATGATTCCGGCTTGGTCCATGCACGCAGGGAGGTTCATGGAAGCCTCGAAGATTAGACTTACCGTTCCCGAGGGAATTGATCCCTCGTGCGTTTTGGGCGCCGGCGACGGCGTCCTTCGCGTGCTCGAGAGCTTGGTTCGCGCTCACGTGGTCGCCCGTGGCGATAGCATCGCCGTGAGCGGCGACCCGGACGAGGTCGAACTCGTGGCGCGCTTTTTCGAGCACGCTTTTCGCGAGGCGGCCGCCGGGCGCACGCTGTCTGCCGACGATGTCTCTCGCTGCCTGGCCGTCCTGCGCGACGGTGAGCACGAGGCTACGTCGCTTCGCGATGACGTGCTGCTTTCGTATCGCGGCCGCGTCATTCGTCCCAAGACGCTCGGGCAAAAGCGCTACGTGGATGCCATTCGCTCGCATACCATCACCTTTGGCTTGGGTCCTGCCGGTACCGGTAAGACCTATCTGGCCATGGCGCTCGCCGTTGCCGCGCTCAAGCGTCACGAGGTGGGCCGTTTGATCTTGACGCGTCCGGTTGTCGAGGCGGGGGAGAATCTGGGCTTTTTGCCCGGTACCCTTGAGGAAAAGATCGACCCCTACATGCGTCCGCTCTACGACGCCCTTTTTGACATGATGGATCGCGAGCGCACCGATGAGCTTATGGAGCGTGGCGTGATCGAGATCGCCCCGCTTGCCTATATGCGCGGCCGCACGCTGAGCGATGCCTTCGTGGTGCTCGACGAGGCGCAAAATACCACGCCTGAGCAGATGAAGATGTTTCTGACGCGCTTGGGTTTTAACTCCAAGTTCGTGATTACCGGCGACCTGAGCCAGCGCGACCTGGTGGGTCGTCGTGGCGGTCTTGCTGACGTTGAGCAGATTTTGGGCCGTGTCGACGATGTCGCATTTTCTCACCTCGAGCGTGCCGACGTGGTGCGCCATGCCCTGGTGGGTCGTATCGTCGAGGCATATGAAGCTTATGATGACGTGCGCGAGCAGCGCCCGCGCGACCGAAAGGAGTCCCGTTGAGTGTATTGATCAGCAACGATGCCGAGCTCGATACGCTGCTCGACGCGCAGGAGGTGGAGCACATCTGCGAGGTTGTGCTTGCCGCCGAGGGCGTTGAACGTGGAGTCGAGATTTCCCTTTCGTATGTCGACGAGGACGAGATGCACGAGCTCAACCACGAGTGGCGCGGTATCGACCGCACCACCGATGTGCTTTCGTTTGAGTGCGATTCGGCCTTCGACGATGACATTCCCGCCGATGAGACGCTCGAGCTCGGCGATATTATCTTGGCCCCGCAGGTTATTGCCCGTCAGGCCCCCGGTTTTGGCAATAGCCCCGCTGACGAGTGCCGTCTGATGCTCGTACACGGAATGCTGCACCTGCTGGGCTATGACCACATCGAGGACGACGAGGCCGAGGTCATGGAGGCCCGCGAGGACGCCATCCTGCGCGATCTGGCGCTCGAGCGCGGCGAGGACCCTAAGCTAGTCCACGTCGGCCCCATCACCAACCACGCCCACGACTAGGAGCCGTCTATGATTCCCGGATCGAACAAGGACCATCCGTCCTTCTTAAAGTCGTTTTCCTACGCCATGGAGGGCTTCGTCACCGCCGTCAAGACCGAGCGCAACATTAAGGTCATGCTCGTGGCGGGCGTGTGTACCGTCATCGCCGGCTGTATCGTGGGGCTCGACATTGCCGAGTGGGCCACGATTATCATCTGTTGTGGCCTGGTGATTCACGGCGAGCTGTGCAACACCGCTATGGAGGCTATCGTCGACCTAGCGACCCAGGAGCTCCATCCGCTGGCCAAGCGTGCGAAGGACATCGCCGCCGCCTCTGTATACGTTCTTTCCATCACCGCCGCGATTGTGGGCGTGCTGGTATTTGCCCGCGCGCTCGGCTTTATTTAGAAAGGGATTCCCATGTCCGACAATATGCAGCCTACCGATGAAGTTTTGGATGACGAGGTCCTGGATGCGGTGGATACCGAGGAGCTCGAGGATGTCGAGGAGTTCGACCCGTTTGAGGGCATGAGCGACGAGGAGCTCGACGCCCTGTGCGACGAGGGCGACAGCCTCGCGGGCTTTGGTGACGTGGAGCCCGGTTTCCGCAGCGGTTTTGTGGCCCTGGTCGGTCGTCCCAACGCCGGCAAGTCCACGCTGCTTAATGCCTGCTATGGCAAAAAGGTCGCCATCACCTCGCCGGTGCCCCAGACGACTCGCCGCCGCATGCGCGCCGTCGTCAACCGTCCCGGCTACCAGCTGGTCTTTGTCGATACTCCGGGTATCCACAAACCCAAGGACGGCCTGGGGTCCGAGCTCAACAAGAGCGCGCTGTTCGAGCTGAACGATGTCGATGTCGTCGCGTTTCTGATCGACGCCACTAAACCTATCGGCAGGGGAGACGCCTGGGTCGCCGAGCGCGTCAAGAACGCCCGTTCCAAAAAGGTCCTGGTGCTTACCAAGGCCGATGAGGCCGATCCCGCCCAGGTTATGGAGCAGCTCAAGGCCGCTCACGAGCTTATGGAATACGATGATGAGATCGTGACGTCGTCGGTCAAGAACTTCAACGTCGATGCGTTTATCGAGACCGTCGCTCACTTCTTGCCCGAGGGCCCGCGTTGGTTCCCTGAGGACATGGGCACCGACGCGTCCGACGAAACCCTTGTGGCCGAGTTCGTGCGCGAGAAGGTCCTGCGTCGCACCCGCGACGAGATCCCTCACTCCGTGGGCGTCATCTGTGACGCGCTCGAGCAGACTAAGAAGGTCCTGCGCGTGCACGCCACGATTTACGTCGAGCGCGAGGGGCAGAAGGGCATCATCATCGGCAAGGGCGGCGAGATGATCAAGCATATCGGTATCGACGCCCGTCGCGATCTTGAGCGCATCTTTGGCACTCAGGTCTTTTTGGAGCTCGACGTGAAGGTCAAGGCCGGCTGGCGCGATGACGAGGCACAGATCCGCCGCTTTGGCTACAATGCCGAAGATTAAGCCTCGGCGTTCATGGCAGGCTCTCGCACATATCGCACAAAGGTGCTCGTCCTCGACAAGACCAAGCTCAAGGAAACCGACCTGATTTTGACGATGCTCGACGAACGGGGGCGGCAGGTGCGTGCCGTGGCCAAGGGAGCACGTAAGCCTGGCGGTCGCCTTGCGGCCCGCTGCGAGCTCTTCTGCACCGTTGATATGCTGTTGGCGCATGGTCGCTCGCTCGACGTGGTCTCGCAGGCGGAGCTTTTGGAGGCGCCGCTCGGCGCTGCTCCTGACTACGAGACGACCTGTGCCGCCAGCGCGATTGCCGAGGTTGCGCGCGTGTGCTCGTTCGAGGATGCCGAGGATCCATTTACCTTTGCCATTACGCAGCGGGCGCTCACGCTTGTTGGCAGCGGGCTCGACTCGGCACATATGGACCTGCTCGTGGCAGCGTTTGTCTTTAAGCTGCTGTCGCACGTTGGCTACCGGCCCGATTTCTCGGCTTGCGTCTCGTGCGGCGATCCCATGCTCTCGCATTTCTCGGCCCAAGCCGGCGGGCTTTTGTGCGGGTCGTGCGCCTCGAGCGTGCCTGGCGCCGAGTTGGTATCGGTCGGCGAGGTCGCATGGCTGCGCGCCCTGATGTCCATGACGTTCGATGCTCTTTTGGCCGAGCGAATTGACCCGCATACGGCGGCGTTCTTGCTCGGGCTTTCGCATGTGTGGGCAGCGACGCATACCGACCAGCGCCTCCGTGCGATGGAATTCATGTTGGGTCGGTGATGATGCGCAGGCGCGCGTCGCTTGTGGTAACATACCGACCTGTTGGTACCTCGACCTTGGATGTTCGCTCCACCGGCGACTTCCCAGTCCGAGGCGAATAGAGTCGTCCCCGGGCGACGCGAAACGAAAGGTGAAACAATGACTGTTTCCAAAGAGCGCAAGGCGGAGCTGACCGCCCAGTTCGGTAACTCCCCGGTCGATACCGGTAACCCCAAGGTTCAGGTCGCCATCCTGTCCGAGCGCATCAAGGAGCTGACCGAGCACATGAAGTCCCACCAGAAGGACTTCCACACCCGTCGTGGCCTGCTCATGCTCGTCGGCCGTCGTCGTCGTCTTCTCTCCTACATCAAGAAGAACGACATCGTCGAGTACCGTGAGCTCATCAAGGCTCTGGGCATCCGCGACAACATCCAGTAAGGATTTGTACATGCTAAGAGCGTCCTGCGCAGCGGGGCGCTCTTTTTGTGTAAGGGCGTGAACAATCACGCTCTACAGCGTGGCGGGGGCAGGGGGCCCGCGTCACATGAGAAGCCCGCAGGCAAGGGGCCTGTGGGGTAAAGGAGAACAATGACACTCGTATCCAAGACCTTTGAGCTGTACGGCAAGACCTACACCTTCGAGTCCGGCGAGCTTGCCAAGCAGGCCACCGGCGCTTGTCTGGTCAAGCAGGGCGACACCACGATGCTCGACACCGTAGTCGTCTCCAAGGAGCGCAAGAATTACGACTTCTTCCCGCTGACCGTCGACTTCAACGAGAAGATGTACGCTGCCGGCCGTATCCCGGGTGGCTACCTCAAGCGCGAGGGCCGTCCCAGCGAGAAGGCCACGCTCACGGCTCGTATGATCGACCGCCCGATCCGCCCGAGCTTCCCGGACGGCTTCCGCAACGAGGTGCACATCGTCGCCACCTCGCTCGTCGCCGACCAGGTCAACCCCTTCGACGTCATCAACGTCATGGGTGCCTCTTTGGCTATGACGCTCGGCGGCGTGCCCTTCGAGGGTCCGCTTGCCTGCGTGCGCATCGGCCGCAACGTGGAGACCGGCGAGTTTATCGTCAACCCCACCTACGAGGAGCGCGAGAACTCCGATCTGGACCTGGAGCTGGGCGGATCCGCCGACTTCATCTCGATGGTCGAGGCCGGCGCCGAGGAGATCTCCGAGGACGACATGCTCGCCGCTATGAAGTTTGGCCAGGAGGCCCTCGCTGCCTTCTGCCAGGCCCAAGACGAGTTCGTCGCCGAGTGGGAGCAGGTCAACGGCGCTATCGTCAAGAAGGAGTATCCGCTCGACCAGCCCGTCGAGGAGGTCCAGGAGCGCATCTTCGCCCACTACGACGAGATGGCCGCTGCCCTGCGCGACGCCGACAAGCTTTCCCGCATCGGTAAGGTCGAGGCTCTGAAGGAGTCCATCCGCGCCGAGTTCACCGACGAGGAGCAGGCCGCCTGGGAGCGCGAAATCCCCGTGGCGCTCAAGAAGCTCGAGAAGAAGGCCATGCGCACCATGGTCGTCGAGACCGGCGAGCGCGTCGACGGTCGTGCCGCCGACGAGATTCGTCCCATCATGGTGAAGGACAACTACCTGCCGCTCGTTCACGGCTCCGGCCTGTTCCAGCGTGGTCAGACCCAGGTGCTCTCCGTCCTGTCGCTCGGTATGCTCAACGAGGGCCAGCGTCTGGACACCATCGAGCCCACCGAGGGCAAGCGCTACATGCACCACTACAACTTCCCGCCGTTCTGCACCGGCGAGACCGGCCGCATGGGCAGCCCCAAGCGCCGCGAGATCGGTCACGGCAACCTGGCCGAGCGCGCTCTGCTCCCGGTGCTTCCCGACGAGAACGAGTTCCCCTACGCCATCCGCGTCGTCTCCGAGGTCATGGAGTCCAATGGTTCCTCTTCGATGGCTTCGACCTGCGGCTCCACGCTCGCCCTTATGGACGGTGGCGTGCCCATTAAGCGCCCGGTCTCCGGTATCGCCATGGGCCTGATCCAGGAGGAGGGCAAGACCGTGGTCCTGTCCGACATCCAGGGTCTCGAGGACTTCCTGGGCGACATGGACTTTAAGGTCACTGGTACCACCGAGGGCATCACCGCCCTACAGATGGACAACAAGGCCACCGGCCTCACCTTCGACATCCTGGCCCGCGCCCTGCAGCAGGCCAAGGAAGGTCGCGCCTTCATCCTGCAGAAGATGCTCGATGTGATCCCCGAGCCGCGTCATACCACGCGCAGCACCGCTCCGCGCATCGTCTCCATCCAGGTTCCGACCGATAAGATCCGCGACGTCATCGGTTCCGGCGGCAAGGTCATCCGCGGCATCCAGGACGAGACCGGCGCTTCGGTCGACATCCAGGAGGACGGCACCGTCTTTGTCGGCGGTACCGGCGAGTCTGTCGATCAGGCCGTCGAGCGCATCAAGCTCATCATCAAGGTTCCCGAGCCGGGCGAGGAGTACACCGGTCGTGTGGTCTCCATCCAGCCCTTCGGTGCCTTCGTCAACCTGCTGCCCGGCAAGGACGGCCTGCTGCACATCTCCCGCGTTGCCAAGGGTCGCGTGGAGAAGGTTGAGGACGTCCTCAACGTGGGCGACGAGGTCAAGGTCGTCGTCATCGAGGTCGACGATCGCGGCAAGATCTCGCTCGATCGTCTCGACAAGCCCGAGGCCCCGGCTCGCGCCGAGGGTGCCTCCGAGGGCGACGGCGAGCACTTCCAGCGTCGTGAGCGTCCGCGTCGCGAGCGCTCCGAGCGCAGCGACCGCCCGCGCCGTCCTGGCGACAACGGAGGCCGCAAGCCCCGCCGTCACCACGACGCCGAGTAACAGCTAAACATAAGCAGCTCAACAAGGGCGACTCCGTACAGGGGTCGCCCTTTTGCTATTCCCGGCGGGGTCCGCGGATAAAGTTTCCTGCTCTACAGTCCTGCTCACGACGGAGGCCACATTAAGTGGCCTCCTGTTCGTGCGGAACTCGCGATAAACTTTATCCGCGGCCCCCGCCGGGAATAGCAAAAGGGCTGGTAGGTGTGGGTTGCGATTTTGTCAGACAGTCTATTCAGTTATCTGAATTCAGATCTTTAGATAATCGCATGTGCGCCATTGCCCCAGATAAAACTGACCAAAATAAACTTGTCCCTTTTTGTCAGGTCTGGTCTCAGCGGGCCCGGCACGGGCTAAGTTTATCGCGAGTTCCGCACGCAAAGGAAAGCACTTAATGTGCTTTCCGTCTTGCGCAGGACTGTAGAGCAGGAAACTTAGCCCGTGCCGGGGCCGCTGAGCCCTGACCGGCGGGATACACAGGTTCAGATGGGGCTTTGATGCATGGGTGGTCTGTTGTTGTGCAAATGGGTATCATACTGTGGTTACTGCATCGACTCTGTGATGCATGTTTGTACGTTCCCGACGGTCGGTTTGCCAGAAGCGCCCCGTCGGTTGTTCCAGACCCGTTTCGTAGAAAGGAAACAACACTCACCTATGGCAGCTAAAAAATCATCTCCCTTGAAGATCATCCCGCTCGGCGGCCTTGACGGCATCGGCAAGAACATGACGGTCTTCGAGTGCGGCGACGACATGGTGCTCGTCGACGCTGGCCTCATGTTCCCCGATGACTCGCAGCCCGGTATCGATCTGGTACTCCCGGATTACACCTACGTTCTGGAGAACGAGGAAAAGCTCCGCGGCATCGTCGTCACTCACGGCCACGAGGACCACACCGGTTCGCTTCCGTATCTGCTCCAGGATCTCAACAACAAGGTGCCCATCTTCTCGAGCAAGCTGACGCTCGGCTTTATCGAGGGCAAGCTCTCCGAGTTCCGCATTCGCGCACCCAAGTTCCGTGAGGTCAAGGGCGGCAGCCACGTCAATTTGGGTGGCATTTCGCTCGACTTCTTCTCGATGACGCACTCCATCCCGGGCGCTTTGGGCGTGTTCATCCGCACCAACCAGGGCACCGTTATGCACACCGGCGACTTTAAGCTCGACCAGACGCCCATCGACGGCGTCACGCCCGACTATGCCGCCATCAGCCGCTTTGCCAAGCAGGGCATCGACCTGCTGCTGTCCGACTCCACCAACGCCACGGTCCCCGGCTTTACCAAGTCCGAGGCCGAGGTTGGCCCCAATCTGCTGCATGCCATCAAGAATGCTCCGGGCCGCGTGTTCGTCGCGTCGTTCTCGAGCCACATCCATCGACTGCAGCAGATCTGCGACGCCGCCCGCAAGTGCGGCCGCAAGGTCGTCGTGACCGGTCGTTCCATGCTCACCAACACCCGTGTGGCGCGCGAGCTCGGTTATCTCAACATCGATGATGCCGATATCATCGATGCCTTCGATATCGACAACCTGCCCGACGACAAGATCGTCGTCATGTGCACCGGTTCGCAGGGCGAGCCCCTGTCGGCCCTTTCGCGCATGGCCAACGGCGAGCACAAGACGCTCTCCATCCACGAGGGCGATACCGTCATCCTCTCGGCAACGCCGGTCCCCGGTAACGAGAAGGCCGTTCAGCAGGTCGTCAACAGCCTCGCCAAGCTTGGCTGCGACGTGTGGGATAAGAACCGCGCCCTCGTTCACGTCTCGGGTCACGGTAGCCAGGAGGAGCTCAAGCTCCTGATGGCCATGGCCAAGCCTACGTACTTTATGCCGGTCCACGGCGAGGCCGTGCATCTGCGCGCCCATGCCCAGCTTGCCCGTAAGATGGGCATCAAGGATGATCATATCTTTATCCTCGACAACGGAGATACGCTCGAGATGCGTGGCGGTATCGTCAAGCGCGGTACGCCCGTCGAGTCCGGCGTCGTCTACGTTGACGGACTGCGAATCGGCGATACCGACCCTATCGTTCTGCGCGATCGCCAGAAGCTTGCCAACGACGGTATGGTCACGGCTGTCGCTATCGTTTCGCTCAAGCACAAGAAGATCGAGGCCATCGAGTTCTCGGGCCGTGGCGTCTCCTTTGCCATCGACGATCAGTTCTCCGACGACGCCTCGGCGTCTATCATGAAGACGATCGAGAAGGGCAAGTTCAGCTTTACGAGCAGCGGTTCCGATGCCATTCGCAAGGCCGTGCGCGACTCGCTCTCTAACTTTATCTGGAGCCGTACGCGCACTCGTCCGATGATCATCCCGGTCGTCATGGAGGTTTAGTTTGGCGCGCGGATCTGCACAAAACGCCAAAGGCAATAAAGCCAACAACCAACCGGCATCTGCTAAGGGTGCCGGTTCCCATCTTCGTGCCAATAAGGGCCACGAGGCCGACTTCGACGATTTTGAGCCCCTGGTCGAGCCTTCGGCCAACCGTGATATCGCCGGCGTGGTCATTGCCGTTTTGGCGATTGCGTCCTTCATTGCCGTGATTTCGCCGGCGACCGCACCCGTTACGGCTGCGGTTGCCGGTTTCTACCACCTGGGCTTTGGTCTGGGCGCCTACGTGCTGCCGATTGTCATTTTGCTGTTTGCCGCCACGCTCTTTTTAGGCGAGGATTCGCCGCTCAACGTGCGCTCTGTTGCGGGCGGTGCCGTGGTCTTTATCGCCGTCGTCTCCATTCTTTCGCTGATGGTGCCGGGTACGAGCGACTCGTGCGACCTTATGTTCACGCTGCAAAACCTGTCCGCCTCGGGTGGCTACATCGGTGCGTTTATTGCGAGTGCATTGCAGAATGCCCTGGGTAAGCCTATCGCAATGGTGGTCCTATTGGGTCTGGCCGTCGTTGGCTTTGTCATCATCGGCTTTTCGGTGGGCGGCGTTTTGCGCTCTGCCCGCGACCGTGCGGCCGATTTTGCCGAGCGCCGTCGTGCCGACGTCAACGCGAGTCCGTGGGGTGACGACGAAGCCCTGTCGGTGCCCGGCGTTGCCCGTCCGCACCTGAGCATTCTTCGTCAAAAGGGCTCCGATATCGCCGTGACCACGGTGATGGGCAACGATGATGACCTGGTTTTGGACGATGACGACGAGGACGAGGATCCGTTTGTCGACGTGTCCGATGCCGTGGAGGCCGAGCGCGCCAAGACGACGCTGCTGCCGCGCCGTCATGCCAAGAAGAGCAAGACGGCTCCCAAGCTCAATACGAGTGAACCCGACCCGTCTTGGTCCGAGAGCGAGATTGAGCTTACCGAGGGCGATGACGAGGACGACGAGGCTCCGATCGAGACTGCCAAGACGACCTTGCTGCCGCGTCGCCATGCCAGGCGCGGCCAGGTGACCGGCCAGCTTTCGATGGAGGACGATCCGGACAAGGTCGACGAGTCCGAGCCGCCGTTTGCCGTGAATCCCGTCTCGGCCGCCCCTCAAATTCCTGATTTCCTCAAGCATCCCAAGGTTGCCGATGCGTCTGTTGCGAGCGCTGCCGAGGCGTCTACTTCGAGCGATGGGGGAGCGGACAATGCCCCCGCGGATAACGAGGGCGAAGAAGAGGACGGCCTTAAGCTTCCGCCGCTCGAAATCCTGCATGCAAACCCTCAGTCCGCTTCTGCCGCGTCTTCGGACAAGGAGCTGGAACAGACTGCCGAGTCGTTGCAGTCCACGCTGCTTGAGTTTGGCCGTAGCGCTCGCGTCGTCGGCTGGATTGCCGGTCCCACGGTGACGACCTTTAAGCTGCAGCCCGGCGAGGGCGAGCGCGTGAGCAAGATTTCGAGCCTTGAGGACGACATCGCACTGTCGCTTGCTGCACAGTCCGTGCGTATCTTTGCGCCGATTCCCGGCACCTCGCTCGTGGGTATCGAGATTCCCAATCGCAAGCGTCAGAACGTCAACTTGGGCGACGTGTTGCCCTATGTTAAGGGCGGTCCGCTCGAGCTTGCTATCGGCCGCGATGCAGAGGGCACGCCGGTCGTCGCCGACCTCGCTAAGATGCCCCACCTGCTGATCGCCGGTACCACGGGTTCCGGTAAGTCGGTCATGATCAACTCCATCATCACGACTCTGCTCATGCGCGCCCTTCCCGAGGACGTTCGCTTGATCATGGTCGATCCCAAGCGCGTCGAGCTCGCAGGCTATAACGGCCTGCCGCATCTTTACGTGCCCGTAGTGACCGAGCCCAAGCAGGCCGCGAGTGCCTTGCAGTGGGCGGTGTCCGAGATGGAGCGCCGCCTGAAGGTCTTCGAGCGCCTGAACGTGCGCAAGATCTCGACCTATAACGAAAAGCAGGCCGCCGGCGAGTTTGAGCATTACGATAACCCGCCGCAAAAGATGCCCTACCTGGTCATCATCATCGACGAGCTCTCGGACCTGATGATGGTTGCCGGCAAGGATGTCGAGGCGTCGATTGTGCGTATCGCCCAGCTGGGCCGTGCCGCCGGTATCCACCTTATCGTGGCGACTCAGCGCCCGAGCTCTAACGTGGTGACGGGTCTCATCAAGGCAAACATTACCAACCGTATCGCCTTCAACGTCGCAACGGGCATCGACTCCCGCGTCATCATCGACCAGATGGGTGCCGAAAAGCTCACCGGCTTGGGTGACATGCTGTTCTCAAAGGTCGACTGGGGCAAGCCCCGTCGTATCCAGGGCTGTTTTGTTTCGGATGACGAGATCAACGAGATTGTCGAGTTCGTCAAGTCGCAAAGTGAGCCCGACTACCATGAGGAGATCCTGTCGGCTGTGGCACCTGCCTCCATGTCCATGGCAGGTGGCGGCGGCATCGTTCGTATCGGCGTTGCCGAGCCTCAGGACGACGATCCGCTTATTTGGGAAGCCGCTCATATTGTGGTGGAATCGCAGCTGGGCTCCACATCTGGCCTGCAGCGCCGCCTGAAGGTTGGCTATGCGCGCGCCGGGCGTATTATGGACATGCTGGAAGAAAAGGGTGTCGTCGGTCCGCCCGACGGTTCCAAGCCGCGCGAGGTCCTGCTGGATGAAGAAGGCCTTGCCGCGCTGGAATCCGTCGACGCCGAGATGGCACGTGAAGATCGTGAGTTTGGAGGATTCTGATGGCTGCACGCTTTGGTGACATGCTGCTCGAGCAGCGTCGCCGAATGGGCCTTTCCATTCAGCAGGTCGCCAACACCATCAAAATCAGGCCGCAGATCATCGAGTTTTTCGAGAATGGCAATTTTGCATCGATGCCTCCGCGCGGCTATGCGCAGGGCATGATTTCGAGTTATGCGCGCTTTTTGGGCCTCAATCCGCGGGAGGTCGTCAACGCTTATTTTGACGATCTGATGGCATATGAGCGCGAGACGTCGCAGCAGGGTGGTCGTTTTCAGGACGCCGCAGGCTACGTCAATTCGCGCTCCTCGGTTGACAACGGCCGCTTCCTGATGGTTCAGGGCGGGCGTTCGACGCGTTATGGCCAGCGCCCTCAGCAGGCTGGCTATATTACCGAGACGGGCTCGAGCGAGGAGATTCGTTCCCAGCGCGATCGTTTTCGCAGCACGCCGGCGCCTGAGGAGCGCGCACTCCCCGCTGCCCGCGGTGTCGCACGAGACCCTCGTGCCGGCTACGGCGATGGTGGTTATTCCGATCGCGGGTACCGTGGCGTTTCTTCCGGTCGTCCGCGCGGCGGCTATGCAGACGCCGATACTACGCAGGTGACGCCTCGCCTTCGATCCCAGTCACAACCTTATAGCCATCGCTCCTCAGAGCCTCGTTCGGGCCAGCGCAACTACCAGGGTCGCGGCGAGCTCGCCCCCCGCTCAGGTCAGCGCAATATGCAGCGTCAGGGTAGTTATCGCGGTCGTTCCGACAATAACCGCGGTCGCATGCCCCAAGGCACTGGTCGCGGTGGTTCAAATCGTGAACGCGGCGGTGGGCGTGCTCCCCAGAACAACGGTCTCGATCCTCGTATCGTTTACGCCGGCATCGGTGCCGTGGCGCTGCTGTTGATCGTGCTCATCGTGGTGCTCCTACGTGGCTGCGGCTCCTCGGCGCCCGATTCGACGCCCGAGACGCCCGTTGCCACCAAGACAACGACTAAGAAGTCTTCCAAGAAGACCGAGTCCACCGATTCGGACGCCGCCAAGACGACGGCCAAGAAGGAGGAGAACGAGGTCACAAAGGTCAAGATCTCCGTTGCCAAGGGCAAGACTGCTTGGATTGAGGTCAAGGTTGATGGCAAGTCGGTCTATGGCGCCCAGGCGACCGGACCCTTTGAGCAGGAATACACGCCCGAGTCCTCGATCGAGATCACCACGTCCAAGCCTTCCGATGTCACCGTTACCAAGAACGGCGAAAAGGTTCGCTACGACACTAAGACGTCGGGCGTGGCACGCGTGACGATCACCGTTCCCAAGAAGGAGACGACCGACTCCAAGGACGGCGAGAGCTCCGACGGCACCGATGGCACCGATGGCACCGACGGAACCGATGGAACCGATACCCAGTCCACGGACGGCACCGATACCGCCACCGACGGGCAGACTACGCCTTATTCAGACGACTATTCGTACGACAGCTACTAAGCCGCTCGTAAGCGAAAGGATTAACCATGGCTAAAGATTCCAGCTTCGACGTCGTGTCCGAGGTCAATATGCAGGAGGTCGACAATGCCTTCCAGCAGACCACGCGCGAGATTTCCCAGCGCTATGACCTGAAGGACTCCGGTGCCACCATCGAGCTTTCGAAGGGCGACAAGCTCTTTACGATCGGCGCCCCGGCCGACTTTGTCTCCAAGCAGATCATCGATGTCCTGAGCTCCAAGCTCATCAAGCGCGGCGTCGATCTTAAGGCCGTGTCCTGGGATGCGCCTCAGGCTGCATCGGGCGGTACCGTGCGCGTGCTCGGTCACATCGTCGAGGGTATCGACCAGACGACCGCCAAGAAGATCAATAAGGACATCAAGGATCAGAAGCTCAAGGTCAAGGTGACGATTGAGGCCGACAAACTGCGTGTTTCCTCTGTTTCCAAGGATGCGCTGCAGACCGTGATCCAGTTTCTGCGCGACCAGGACTACGGTCAGCCGCTGCAGTTCACCAACTACCGCTAATTCATTCGAAAGGACTGCTCTCCAACATGGATACTCCGTTGGGCTCCGTACTCTATATCACCCTCGGGTGCGCCAAGAACGAGGTCGATACCGACCGTATGCGTTCGCTGCTGACCGCCGCGGGCTACGAGGAGGCATTCGATCCGCAGGATGCCGATATCGCCATCGTCAATACGTGCTCGTTCCTTGCCTCTGCAACGTCCGAGAGCATCGAGACCACGCTCGAGCTTGCCAATGAGGTGCAGGACGGCGTTCGTTCTTGCCCGATCGTCATGTGCGGCTGCGTTCCGTCACGCTACGGCGACGACCTGCCCGACGAGCTGCCCGAGGTCGCGGTCTTTGTGAAGGCCGACGAGGAAGACGGCATCGTGGCGGTCATCGATGACGTGCTGGGTGTCGAGCGCGAGATTGCCGCCTATATTCCGCAGGTCAAGCGCACCGTCGAGGGCGCTGTCGCCTACGTCAAGATCTCCGATGGCTGTAACCGCTTCTGTAGCTTCTGCATGATCCCGTATATCCGTGGTCGTTATCACTCGCGTAATGCCGAGAGCATTATCTCCGAGGTACGCGACCTGGTCGCCGGTGGCGTGCGCGAGATCGTTCTGATCGGTCAGGACACGGGCATCTGGGGTACCGACTTTGCCGACGAGGACCTCGCCGAGGGCGCGCCGCGCAATCTGGCGCAGCTGTTGCAGGCCGTTGCTGAGGCGGTGCGTCCTCATAATGTGTGGGTTCGCGTGCTCTACCTGCAGCCCGAGGGCATGACCGACGAGCTTATCGAGACCATTCGCGATACGCCTGAGGTGCTGCCCTATATCGATATTCCTGTGCAGCACTGCGACGCGCGCATCCTCAAGGCCATGCGCCGCTCCGGTTCGCGCCAGGAGCTCGAAGACCTGTTCCGCGACCTGCGCGAGCGCATCCCCGGTATCGTGATCCGCTCCACGGCCATGGTGGGGTTCCCGACCGAGACCGACGATGAGTTCCGCGATCTTATCGACTTTATGGACACCGTCGGCTTTGACTACACGAGCGTCTTTGCCTACTCGCAGGAGGAGGGTAGCCTGGCCGCCAAGATGGAAGGTCAGGTCGACGAAGAGGTCAAGCTCGAGCGCGCCCAGGAGGCCATGGATCTGGCCGAGTCGCTCGGCTTTGCCGCGACTGCCGCGCACGTGGGTGAGCGCGCCCAGGTGATCGTCGACGGTATCGAGGAGACCGAGGACGGTGCCGAGCTCATCGGGCATGCCTGGTTCCAGGCGCCCGATTCTGATGGTGCGGTGCATCTGGATGCCAGCGAGGCATCTGTGGGCGATATTCTGACGGTCGAGTTTACCGATAGCTTCTGCTACGAGCTTATCGGTCATGTTGTGGAGTAGGAGAGCGTCGTGGCTAACGAGAGCAATAAGGAACTGACGAGTGTTTGGACGCCCGCCAACATCGTGACGTGTGTGCGCATCGTCTTTATTCCGGTGTTCATGATCGTGTCGGCGCTGTCTCGCGTGGGCGTTACCGGTACGGATTTGAGCACCTTCGACGGCCCGCTCGCCGCCGCCGCCTTTATTCTGTACGTCATCCTGTCGTGCACAGATAAGGTTGATGGCTACCTGGCTCGTTCACGCAACGAGATTACCGACTTCGGTAAGTTCTTGGATCCCATCGCCGATAAGTTGCTCGTGTTCTCGGCTCTGCTTCTGTTCTTGGATTTTGGTACCGTAACCGTGTGGTCGGTGTTCATCATCCTGTTCCGCGAGCTGCTGGTGAGTGCCCTGCGCATGGTCGCGAGTGCGGCCGGTGTGGTCGTTGCGGCCGATAAGCTCGGCAAGTACAAGACGGCCACTACGATGGTTTCCATCTGCGGTTATCTGTGCGTTTTTGCGATGTCTGGCCTTAACCTGGCCCCGGTGGCGCTGACGCTCGGTATCTATGGCGTCTCACGCTTCCTTTACGCCGTGGCCGTTATCCTGACCGTTATCTCGGGCGCTCAGTACTTCTGGAACTGCCGCAAGATCGTCTTTTCGGTCTAGGTCCTGGTAGGTATGACGGAATCATTTGAGCAGATTGCCGCGCATAACGAAGAGCTCGCACGCGATATTGTCGAGCGTGCAAGCGTTCGCGGTGTGACGGTTTCGACGGCTGAATCTCTGACGGCGGGCATGATCGCCTCGACGATCGCCGATATCCCCGGTGCCTCGGCGGTGCTTCGCGGCGGTGCGGTGACGTACTGCGACGAGATTAAGCATCTCGTGCTCGGCGTTGAGCAAGAGACGCTCGACCACTATACCGCGGTGTCGTATCAGACGGCGCGAGAGATGGCTGCCGGTTCGCTGGAGCTGTATCAGAGCGATATTGCCGTGAGCGCGACGGGCTATGCCGGCCCCGGTGGAGGCACCGAAGACGATCCGGCTGGCACTTTTTATATTGGTTGGGCGTATCGCTCGGCCGATGGGGGAGTGCCGGTCGTGGACTCCATTCGTTGTCACTATGAGGGCGATCGTTCGTGTGTTCGTGCCCATGCGGTCGCGGAGGCACTGGGTCGCATTGTCTGCGTGCTCGATTCTATGGAATAGACGTGTTTTAAGGGGCCTCCGGGCCCCTTAATTGTGGAGATAGGGACCTCCGGCGAATTTGATCTTTGTGCAGGTAGTAGTCGTAATCTTGCTCGTCATGCCTTGCTTGGTTCACCTGCGGTCAAGTTTTTGGTCAGTTTTTGGTCGGCGTTTGGTTGGGTTTTGGAAAGGTCGGCTGCATATGATTTATCTGAACGGTTGACCACGAACAGCCGTTCGTTTATTATCGATGCAGGTTGTTAAGAGGAGGGCTATTCATGGCCAAGAATTCAGGTCCCGTACGTACCGTTCATGCTCGCACGACGGGTAAAGAGCGCGATGAGATGATCGCCACCACCAAGGCCGAGATCGAGAAGAAATTCGGCCAGGGTTCCATCATGAGGTACGGCGACGGTGGTCCCGAGCTCGAGGTCGAGGCCATTCCCACGGGCGCCCTGGCCCTCGATGCCGCGCTGGGCATCGGCGGCGTGCCTCGCGGCCGTATCGTCGAGATTTACGGTCCCGAGTCCTCCGGTAAGACAACGCTTTCGCTCGAGATTTTGGCAGAGGCCCAGGCTATGGGCGGCGTCGTGGCATTTATTGATGCCGAGCACGCGCTCGATCCCACGTATGCCGCGCGTATCGGCGTTGACATCGATGAGGTCCTCATTTCCCAGCCCGATACGGGCGAGCAGGCGCTCGAGATCGTCGACATGCTCGTGCGCTCTGGCGCCATCGACGCCATCGTCGTCGACTCTGTCGCCGCTTTGACCCCGCGTGCCGAGATCGAGGGCGAGATCGGCGATACTACGGTCGGTCTTCAAGCCCGTCTGATGAGCCAGGCACTCCGTAAGCTCGCAGGTTCGCTCGCCAAATCTAAAACGACCTGCATCTTCATTAACCAGCTGCGCGAGAAGATCGGCGTCATGTTCGGCAACCCCGAGACCACGACGGGCGGCCGCGCCCTCAAGTTCTTCTCGTCGGTGCGCATTGATATTCGCCGCATCGACAGCATCAAGCTCAAGGACGAGGTTATCGGCAATCGTGTGCGCGCCAAGGTCGTTAAGAATAAGGTTGCCGCTCCGTTCCGCTCTGCCGAGTTCGACATCATGTACGGCACGGGCATCTCTAAGGAGGGCTCGATTCTGGACATGGCCGTCGAGTGCGGTATCTGCAAAAAGATGGGTTCTTGGTTTGCTTACGGTGAGGACAAGCTCGGTAATGGTCGCGAGGCCGCTAAGGCCTTCCTGCGCGAGCACCCCGATTGTGCTGACGAGATCGAGCATAAGGTTCGCCTCGCCTGCGGCCTTGAATTCGATGACGATGCTCCGTCCGAGGTCGAGCTGACCGATCAGCCCGAAACTGAGGAGTTCGATGAGCTTTACGCCATCGATGGCTCCGCGATGCTCGATGACGACGAGTAGCGGTTGCCCTCATGTCGTATACGGTGACCGAGGCCACGGTCGTCTTCCCCGATAAGAAGGCGACCTCCTCGTTCTCGAGTGGGTATGCATCAAAAAAGCCTTGTGCACATATCGACTGCGAGCTCGAGGGTGGTTTTGAACGATCCATCTGGATTCCTGTTCGTGTTGCGCGCCTGTTTCTTAAAAATCGCCCCGAACTTCCCTGCGATTGGGATGAGTTTCGCGAGGCGGTACAGCTCATTGAGCGTAAATGCGCGCTTACCATGGTGACTGAGATGCTGTCGCGCCGCGACCATGCCACGGGCGAAATCCGTGACAAGCTCGCTCGTTACGGATTTCGCCAACCCGCAATTGATTTCGCCGTCCAGCGTGCCACTGAGTTTCGCTTTTTAGATGAGAACCGCTTTTGTTCGTACTTTATCGAGGAGCGCAAACGACGTGGCTGGGGACAGCGCAAGATTGAGACCGAGCTCAAGCGCCGCCATGTCGTGCTCGATGATATCCCCGGCTATCCCGAGGATTATTTTGCCGTGGAGGACGACTTGGCTCGCGCATCGGCTTTACTCGCGAAGCGTCGTGTTCCCGAGACACGTGGATTCGAAAAGCTCGTCCGGTTTTTGATGGGTAAGGGCTTTTCGTACCACATCGCCGCCGATGCCGTTAAGGCGCGTCTCGATGCCGAACATGAGGAATGTGCAGTTTAGACACATGTGGTTTGCGTACCCGCCGTTCACCGCGTTTTAGTCGCCGTACCGGGTCCATTTATTTGACAGTTGTTACGGTTCAACGTACGATAAACACTGTCATTTGCTTTGTGATATGTGCTCATCTTTGATGAGTTTGTTTATATGTTTATCTGTATCCGACCCGCATAAGCTGCGCCCATATTACTCAAATGTCGCGAGCCGTTCGCAAGGACGGTTCGCTTTGTTGTGTAACGAATCCATAAAAAGGAGTGAGCATGCCTATTATCGCAGCGCTCGTTGGCATCGTTTTGGGTGCCATCGCCGCCATTACCTACATGCGCACCGCCAAGCAGGGTAGTCTTCACGAGGCCGACGAAAAGATCCAGTCGGCTCACGCACAGGCTGAGTCCCTAATCGGTGATGCAAAGCGTCAGGCCGAGACCCTCAAAAAAGAGGCTCTGCTTGAGGCAAAGGAAGAGATCATCAAGAATAAGCAGGCTGCCGAGGCCGAGGACAAGCAGCGTAAGAGCGAGATTCGTACGCTCGAGAACCGTGTGATGCAGCGCGAGGAGTCCCTCGATCGCCGCAACGATGCCCTCGACAAGCGTGAACATCAGCTGTCCAGCCAGGCTGGCCAGGTCGAGAAGCGCTCCCGTGAGCTTGAGGAGCTTTGCGCCAAGCAGACCTCGGAGCTCGAGCGCATCGCCGACCTGACCCGCGAGGATGCTCACAAGGAACTCCTCGACAAGGTTCGTGGCGAGGTTACCCACGAGGCCGCTACGATCATCCGTGAGTCCGAGCAGCAGGTTCGCGCCGAGTGCCACAAGACCGCTCAGGAGATCTTGTCCCTGGCGATTCAGCGCTGCGCCGCCGATCACACTGCTGAGGTCACCGTTACCTCCGTGCATATTCCGTCTGACGACCTGAAGGGTCGCATCATCGGCCGCGAGGGTCGCAACATCCGCACCTTCGAGCAGGTTTCCGGCGTCAACCTTGTGATCGACGACACGCCTGAGACCGTCGTGCTTTCGAGCTTCGATCCGGTCCGTCGCGAGACCGCCCGCGTCGCCCTTGAGAACCTCATCGCCGACGGCCGCATTCACCCCGCCCGCATCGAGGAGATGTATCACAAGGCCGCCGACTTGGTTCAGCAGCGCGTGCGCGAGGCTGGCGAACAGGCTGCCTTCGATACCGGTATCCACGATCTGCATCCCGAGATCGTTAAGACCCTGGGTGCTCTTCGCTACCGCACCTCGTTTGGTCAGAACGTGCTCCAGCATTCCCTTGAGGTTTCCGACCTGTGCGGCGTGATGGCTTCCGAGCTTGGCCTGGACGTTGTGACCGCAAAGCGTGCCGGCCTGCTGCACGACCTTGGCAAGGCTATCGACCATGACGTTGAGGGTCCGCATGCCGTTATCGGCGCCGAGCTCGCCCGTCGCTATGGCGAGAAGCCCGTTATCGTTCACGCTATCGAGGCTCACCACGCCGACGTCGACCCCAACACGGTGCTCGATGTTCTGGTCCAGGCTGCCGATGCCGTTTCTGCCTCTCGCCCCGGTGCCCGTCGCGAATCGGCCGAGAACTACATCAAGCGTCTTGAGAAGCTCGAGGAGATCGCCAATTCCCATGACGGCGTCGAGCGTACCTATGCCATGCAGGCTGGTCGCGAGGTCCACGTCATGGTTCAGCCGGACAAGATTTCCGATGCTCAGTCCACGGTCTTGGCTCATGACATCGCCCATCAGATCGAGGAAGAGATGGAGTATCCCGGTCAGGTGCGCGTCGTCGTGATTCGCGAGAGCCGCGCTGTCGATATCGCTAAATAACATGAACGACGCGAACGAGCTCATCTCATTTATCGCGTCGATGTCGGGGGAGGGCAACCTTCGCGTCGAGGAGAACCTTGGCGAGGGGTATGTCCGCCTCCGCGTTTCGGAAGCTGAACGGCGCCAGGCAAAGCACGACATTCAGCATGTCGAGGATATTGTCATCGAAATGCTGCGCAACGCTCGTGATGCCGGCGCCGACAAGGTCTATCTCGCTACGACCAAGGAAGATGGTGTCCGTACGCTCGTCTTTCTGGATAACGGCTCGGGTGTGCCGCAGGATATGCAGGAGCGCATCTTCGATGCCCGCGTTACTTCCAAGCTTGAGAGCATGAAGATGGACCGTTGGGGTGTTCACGGTCGAGGCATGGCATTGTTCTCGATTAAGCAGAACGCCGACGAGGCGCGCGTTGTCGCGTCTGATGTTGACCTTGGCTCGGTCTTTAAGGTGAGCGTCGCTACCGACCGCCTTGGCGAGCGCGCCGATCAGTCCAGCTGGCCTCAGGCCGTGAAGGATGAGGACGGTCACTATGTCTGCGCCCGTGGCCCTCACAACATCATTCGCGCCGCCTGTGAGTTTGCCCTCGAGGAGCTGCGCGCCTGTGATGTCTATTTGGGGTCTCCGTCCGAGATTGCCGCGACGTTGCATGCGCAGGCCTCCAGCCGTCTCGATGCTTCTCGTCTTTTGTTTATCGATGACGAAGCCGAGCTTCCCGTGGTGGATCGTCTGGGTCTTGCTTCGGATGCGGAAGACTTTATCCGTATCTGTTCGGGTTTGGGCCTTGAGATGTCCGAGCGTACGGCGCATCGTATCTTGGCGGGCCAGATTAAGCCCGTTCGCGGTGTGACCGCACGTCTGCTACGCGAGCGCGATTCGTCCTCACATGCGTCTGCTCCGGTTGATCTCGCCAAAGATCGTCGCGGGCTGCGTATCGCCAAGGACGACATGGCGCAGTTCTCGCGAGCCGTCGAGCGCGACTTTAACGATCTTGCATCGCGGTACTATCTCAACCTTTGCGGCGACCCCAAGATTCGTGTTTCGCGTGATCGTATTACCGTGACGTTCGATTTTGCCAAAGAGGAATAGCATCTTTACCGAGTCCGTTCGGTACGATACAGTTATTGCAGTTAAAACGTACTTTTAAACGCAGGAGTTTCTTCATGGATTGCCTGAAGGTATCAAGCAAATCATCGCCCGCGTCCGTTGCCGGCGCCATTGCCGGCATGGTCAAAGATGGTGTTCCCGTCAATATTCAGTGTGTCGGCGCGGGCGCCGTCAACCAGGCCATTAAGGCTGTGGCCATTGCACGCGGATTTTTGATTCCGACCGGGTTTGATATTTCCTGCGCGCCGGTGTTCTCCGACATCCTCATCAACGGGGAGTCGCGCACGGCCATCCGTCTTTCTATTTACGTTCATCAGATTAATCGAGCTGCTATGGATAACGTTGTGATGGACGACGTTAAGCCTGTGGCATAGAGTTTTTACTCTTTGCCCGCCCTCTTTGATTCCGCCTATTCCACCTCGTTAGGACTTATACACATGGACCAGGGTTCCGTACGCGATATTCTTGCCGGTAAAACCTACTTCATCCGCACCTTTGGCTGCCAGATGAATCAGCACGACTCCGAGCGCGTGAGTGGCCTGCTCGACTCGTATGGCTGCCTTATGGCGCTCGATCCGGAGCATGCTGACATTGTCGTGTTCATGACGTGCTGCGTTCGAGAGGCCGCTGACACCCGTCTGTACGGTCAGTGCAACTCTTGTAAGAGCCTCCCGCCTTCGCCCTCGGGCAAGCGCGTGGTCGCCGTGGGCGGCTGCATCGCGCAGCGCGACGGCGAGGGCCTGCTCACGAATGTCGATAACGTCAATGTCATCTTTGGTACGCATTCTATCGCGCATGTTGCCGAGCTCATTGCCGAGGCATTCTTGGACGGCAAGCGTCATATTCGCACCAACGAGCACGAGGACACGGATGCTATGAGCATGCCGTGGCATCGTGAGACCCAGTATCACGCCTGGGTCCCCATTATGACGGGCTGTAATAACTTCTGCACTTATTGCATCGTGCCGTATGTGCGCGGTCGCGAAAAGAGTCGCCCTTTCGAGGAGATTGTCGACGAGGTGACCGGTCTAGTACGCCAGGGCGTGCGTGAGATTACGCTTCTGGGTCAAAACGTCAACTCCTATGGTCGCGACCTGTTTGGCAAGCCGCGCTTTGCCGACCTGCTGCGCGCCGTGGGCGATACGGGTGTAGAGCGTATTTTCTTTACTTCCTCGCACCCCAAAGACCTGCTGCCCGAGACCATCGACGCTATGGCCGAGACGCCTGCCGTCATGCCGCAACTGCACCTGGCAGTTCAGTCGGGCTCGACGCGCATCCTTAAAGAGATGAACCGTCGCTATACGCGCGAGGATTATCTGGGGCTTGTCGATCGCATCCGCAATCGCATGCCCGATATCGCGCTTTCGACCGATATCATCGTGGGCTTCCCCGGCGAGACCGAGGAAGACTTTGAGCAGACGTTCTCGCTTGCCGAGACGGTCCGTTATGCTCAGGCCTATACGTTTATCTACTCCAAGCGCGCCGGTACTCCGGCCGCCGAGATTGACGATCCCACGCCGCATGAGGTGATTCTTGAGCGCTTCAACCGTCTGGTGGAGGTTATCGAGACCACAGCGCACGAGTATAACCAGGGTGAGCTCCACGCCGTTGTGCCGGCGCTTATTGAGGGTACGAGCAAAAAGAATGACGCGATGCTGCTGGGCAAGAGTCCTAAGAATCAGACTGTTCATGCACCGATTCCCGAGGGCTACAGCATCGATCAGTTGATTGGCAAGATTGTCGATGTTGACGTCGACGTTGCCAAGACGTGGTATCTGTCCGGATCCGTTGTGGGCGAGCCGCGCTAATGATTTCTTCCGGGGCAGGTCTTTCCGCCGTTGCGATTGTCGGTCCGACTGCGGTTGGCAAAAGTGATGTCGCAGATCGTTTGGCGTCTCGCCTTTCGTCCGAAGTGCTGTCGTGTGACGCGATGCAAATATATAGAGGCATGGATATCGGCACTGCCAAGATGGCACCCGAGGAATGCACGGCGCCTCTACGCCTGGTCGATATTGTTGAACCGGGCGTTGCATATTCTGCAGCGTTGTATCAGGCAGACGCTCGTGTACATGTTGAGCGCTTGCTGGGCGAGGGCCGCCTACCGGTGTTTTGCGGGGGCACGGGCTTGTATCTCAAGGCGGCCCTGGATGAGATGGATTTTCCCTCGGGCGAACTTGAGGACGATCGCCGCGCGGGGTATCAGGAGCTTGCCGAGCGCATTGGCGAGGAAGCGCTACACGCGCTGCTTGCTGAGCGTGACCCCGAGTCCGCTGCGGTCATCCATCCCCATAATGTTCGTCGTGTGATTCGCGCGCTCGAAATGCACGATGACGGTGTGTCCTACGCGCAGCAAAAGTCGCAGTTTAGTGTTCCGCGCGAGCATTATCACGCTCTGTGGTTTGGATTGATGCGTAATCGCGAGGCGCTTTACGAGCGTATTAACCTACGCGTCGATCTGATGTTTGAGCAGGGTCTTATTGATGAGGTTCGCGGTCTTATGGACCAGGGGCTGAGAGATGCCCTGACTTCGATGCAAGCGATTGGCTATAAAGAGATTATCGATGCCTTTGACGGCGTGATTTCCATGGATGAGGCTCGCGAACTCATCAAGATGCGTTCGCGTCGCTATGCCAAGCGTCAGCTTTCGTGGTTTAAACGCGATGACCGCATCGTGTGGTTCGACATGGACGAGTTTACGATCGATGAGGTCGTTGAGGATATCCTTCACCGTATCGAGGCGGCCTAATGGCTCGATTTCCCCTCGTTCCCACGGCGCCTGAGCCCGAACGTGCCGTTCTTGTCGGAGTTGAGTGGCGCGATAACGCCTGGCCGCTTGATCGTTCGCTTGACGAGCTTGAGCGCCTGGCCCATACGGCTGGCGCCCAGTGCGTGGCGCGTTTGTCACAGCGTCTGGTTAAGCCGTATCCAAAATCGTTTATTGGCTCCGGTAAGGTTGAGGAGCTTTGCGGGCTCGTGCATCGTATGGATGCCGATGTTGTTATCTTCGACGACGATTTAACGCCCTCGCAGCAGTCTTATCTGGAGAAAGCCGTGGGTGAACCGGTTAAGATTATCGACCGCACGGCGTTGATTCTCGATATCTTTGGCCTGCACGCTCAGACCCGTGAGGGCCGCCTGCAGGTGCAGCTAGCCCAATTGCAGTATCTGTTGCCCCGCTTGCGCGGTATGTGGAGCCATCTTGCTAAAGAGCAGACACGCGGTGGCATTGGTTCGCGCTTTGGCCAGGGCGAAAGCCAGCTCGAGGTTGACCGACGTTTGATTCGCAACAAGATTGCCGCACTTCGTCGCGAGCTTAAGCAGGTTGAACAGCGCCGCGATGTTCAGTCAAAGAGTCGTATCGAGTCGCCGGCGTTTCGCGTTGCTTTAGCCGGTTATACCAATGCCGGTAAGTCGACGTTGCTCAATCGCCTGACCGGGTCTACGGTGCTTTCACAGGACAAATTGTTTGCCACGCTCGACCCGACGACGCGTTCGTATCGCCTGCCCGGCGGTCGTGGCATGACGATTACCGATACCGTCGGCTTTATTCAAAAGCTACCGCATGGTCTCGTTGATGCCTTTAAGTCCACGCTGTCTGAGGTTCTTGGTGCCGATCTGATCCTTAAAGTTGTGGATGCCTCTGACGAGGACTATGAGCGACAGCTGGAGGCTGTCGATCGCGTTCTTGACGAGATCGGTGCTGGCGAGCGTTTGACGCTTACGGTGTTCAATAAAATCGATCTTCTCGATAGCGTTGATCGATTGAGTTTCCGTCGTCGCTATCCCGAGGCCGTGCTGTTCTCGGCCCAGACGGGCGAGGGACTCGACGATCTCGTCGACCGTATTGCTCGTGAGGCGGCTGCCACCGATGTGTTGCTCTCTGCTGATATCCCGTATCGCGAGGGCACCCTCATCACGCTGGTGCATGAACAGGGAACCCTTTTGCATGAGGAATATCTTGAGGACGGCGTTCGTATTGTGGCAAAGCTGCCGGCTCGTATTGCGCCGCGGCTCAAGCGTTATCGCACCGAGTAGACGAGCTCCAAAATGCCCAGAATGATGGGCTGATGCAGTAGATAAAAGGGGAGTGCATGACGTCCAAGGCTGGCGAGCGCCGGGATGGGATTCTCATAGGCCCATGCTGGCGCCTCGCGGCTTGATTTCCGTGCCGCATGGGCGGCAAAGAAGCCTGTGAGGTACATAAAAAAGAATGGGATGAGTGGATAGTAATCACCGGAGACAAAGTCTGGACCTGGGAACCCCAGCCAAGCTAGATAGGGGATAGGGTAGGCTGCTTTAGGAATGCTCCAGGTACAGGCAAAGAGTATCAGGCAAATCGCTATACCCCATACTGCCGGCACCCTATCGAGAGCCGGGCGCGCGAACGCAATAATGGCGGTGCACGCCGCCATGCAGAAAATGATGCCAAAGTTCACTGAGTCATCGACTGAGACAAGCGTCGTTGCAATCCATACGACCAAAGCGGCGGCAGCGTACTTGGCGGCACGTTTGATATTGTTGCGCGAAAGAGTGCACATCCAACCCGCGATAAACAAGAATACCCAGCTGATGCTGGCGCGCCAGATGTCTTGAAAGACAGTCTGGGTAAACCAGGGCATATCCCAACCGTACAGGTAGGCGAGATCGTAGCAAGCGTGAAAACCTGCCATTGAAATCATCGTAAACCCGCGGACGGTATCAAAGATGGTGATGCGTTTTTGCATTACGAGAACCGGCGCATCAAGCCGACGACTTTGCCCAAGATAACGGGATTCGTTGCATAGATAGGCTCCATGGTGTCATTCTCGGGTTGCAGGCGTACGCGTCCCTGCTCCTTGTAGAACGTCTTGACGGTCGCTGAACCATCAATCATGGCCACGACAATTTCGCCGTTCATGGCACTCTTTTGTTCACGGACGATGATGTAATCGCCATTGAAGATGCCGACATTGATCATTGAGCTCCCATGCACCTCAAGGATAAAGGAACCCTGATCGGTGGCGATTTCGGTCGGGATAGTAAAAGTGTCTTCGATATTCTGCTCGGCCAGAATGGGAATCCCAGCCGCGACGCGACCAACGAGCGGTAGCGAGACCGTTCCGCGAGGTGCGGTGGGCTCGTCAGATTTAGAAATTGAGACAGAGGAACCGTCCTCGTTAAAGAGTTCCAGGGCGCGCGGTTTGGTGGCATCGCGCTTGAGTAGCCCGCGCGCCTCCAGGGCAGAGAGATGGGCGTGCACGGTGCTGGGGGAGGAAAGACCCACGGCAGAAGCCATCTCGCGCACGCTGGGCGGATAACCCTTCTCCTGCTGATATTCCTTGATGAAGTCGTAAATTTGCTGCTGACGCTTGGAAATTTTGCGAGCCATCAGGGCATCCTCTCTACCCATGTCAAACAAATGTTCGAATTTTGCTTGACAGGAACAACTGTTCGAAGATAATAATAACCGAACATTCGTTCTCGCGCTAGACATTTTTGTCCGCGCGGCTTGATAAAACTGTTCTCAGCAAAACACGCGAGAGGAGAACATGATGAACGCAACGAATATGGTCCAGGGAAACCTGGCCCTTAAACTCGAGACGCCTGCAGAACCCACTTTTACGGTTGTTCAGGGTGGCCGCTCCGGCTTTCAGCCTTTGACCGTAAAGCCTGCTCGCAATCAGCAGGCTGTAGTTGCGCCGGCCCGCGTTGCCCTGAAGGTTCCGACGATTGTCGCCGTTGCCGTTGCGCTTACGCTCTTCGTTGTCCTCGCTACGTCGGTCTTTAGCGCTCGTCACGCCGCGTATGCCGAGTCCGTTTCCAACGTTACCTACGAGACTATTCGCGTTCAGCCTGGTGATTCTCTTTGGTCGCTTGCCGAGGAATATCCTATCGAAGGCCTTTCCACGCAAGAGACTTCCGACATGATCCGTAACGTCAATCATCTGGAGCATGGTTCGCTCGCCGCCGGTGCGCATCTTAAGGTTCCTGCTCGTTCGTAATCATTATCGCGCTGCGCATGGTACCCTTGTTATCGTTTAAGAGGAGGTACCATGCGCTGTCCCAAATGTGGCAAGGCACATACCCGCGTCGTTGATTCCCGTATGCAGGAGTCAAATAACACCATTAAGCGCCGTCGCGAATGTTGTTCGTGTAACTATCGCTTTACAACGTTTGAGCGATGCGAAGACCCAATCGAGGTCATTAAGTCAGACGGAACCAAGCAGCGGTTCGATCGCAATAAGCTGCTCGTCGGCTTGATGCGCGCCACCATCAAGCGTGATATCGATACTAAGAAGCTCAATGAGATTATCGACGACATCGAGGTCGAGCTGCGCTCTCGCACGCTGACGGCCGTCACGTCCCATGAGTTGGGTGACATGGTGCTCAAGCGCTTGGCCAAGATCGACAAGGTGGCCTACATCCGCTTTGCCTCGGTCTACCGCGATTTCAAAGACGTCGATGAGTTTCTGCAAGAGCTCGACAAGCTAAGGTGATTCCATGCCCAACATTACCGTCAACATAAAGCGTCTCGACCCCACCGTCGAGCTTCCCAAATACGCCCATCCCACCGATGCCGGCTTGGATTTGCGCTCCAACGAGGACTGCGTCCTGAAGCCCCTCGAACGTCGTCTGGTCTCTACTGGGCTGGCCATCGCCTTGCCCGATGGCTACGCCGGCTTCGTCCAGCCCCGCAGCGGCTTGGCCATCAAGCAGGGCCTGTCTATAGTTAACACGCCGGGCCTCATCGACGCCCACTACCGAGGAGAACTCAAGGTTATCCTCATCAACCTGGACCCCTCCAACAACATCCAAATCAACAAAGGCGACCGCATAGCCCAACTCGTCATCCAAGAAGTCCCCACGGTCAACCTCATAGAGGTAGACGAACTAGACAAAACCGACCGAGGCAACGGAGGCTTCGGCTCCTCCGGCGTCGCCTAGGGGCGCTCGTATCCCGCCCGCCCGCCTCTCACACATATCATTCCATGCTCAAACATTCTCGCTTCGCTTCGCTCGCTGCGAAACTGCGCGTGGAACGATATAGGTAAGCCCCGGGTGGGCGGTTACTCGCTTGAAACAATATTTACTTTTCTAGTAAGTCGATGCGATAAAGGGACGCCTCCTTTGTCGCATCGACTTACTGTATTTATATTATCTGGTTCCCCTTTGCAGATTTTACTGGTGGGGAATCTGGTATAGCCGCTAGTACGTTAACGCAGCTTACCTGTGGGAGGCCCCTATATATCGTCCCACGCGCAGTTTCGCAGCGCAGCGAGAATGTTTGAGCATGGGATGATATATAGGGGCCTCCCACAGGTAAGCGGACAGTCCAATGTTAGCGGATATGCGCGGGCTTTCCTCCCCAGTAGAAGCGGCAGAAGGCTCGTTTACGTTTTTGGGGCTTACCTGCAAGCTCCATGGTGGCGATGGCGATGTCCTCGGCTGCGTGTGGACGGCGCAGGACTTCGCCATTGATGAGCAGTGCCTTGAGCGACTCCGGATGATCGTGGAGATGGCGCAACGTCACGATGAGTTCTCGTGCGGTGGTGACATGCATGCTGGCGCCCATGCCGGTGAGCATCGTGGTGTTTGCCTTTTCCTGGCCATAGGACTTGCCCAGCAGGATCATCGGCAGATGCGCGCACAGGCACTCGGTGACGGTGAGTCCGCCCGATTTGAGGATTGCCAGGTCGCAGCCGTGCATGAGGGCCGCCATGTCGTCCACGTAGTCCAGAACCGTGACGTTTTCGAGCTTCATGGCGTCGAAGAGCGTCTTGAGGCGGGTGGCGTATTCCTCATCCTTGCCCGGCAAAATGACAAAGTGCATGTCCTCGAAGCTGCGCAGGAAGGGGAGTGTGCGGTCCATCTCCGCGCGAAAGCGAACGTACGGTTGAGGCAAACTGGCACCGGCCATCACCAACACAACGGTCTTGTCAGCGGGGAGATTGAACTTCTCGAGTTCTTCCTCGCGATTGTAGTCCGTATCAAACCCGGCGCGAATGGGGATGCCTGTAATGCGGATTTTGGTCTCGGGAACTTTACGGGGGCGAAGTGTCTCGGCCATAAATTCGTTGGCTACGCAGAACAGATCGGTGTCCTTGTGGGGCCAAAAGCCTTCGACTTCATAGTCTGTTGGTACGCAGATGACGGGATAATCGATACCCGTGATGACGCGGGCACCCACAGCGACGTTGGCCGCCGTGATGTGTGTTGCGACCACGGCTATGGGCCTGCGGGTGCGGACATATTCGTTGAAGGCAGGGAACATAATACGTGACCATGCCGTGCCTCCGCCCCAGAGCAGATGTCCCGTAAACGTGTATCGCCAGGTTAGGTCATATATGGGACGCGTGGCGCCGGTAAACGACGCTGCTGTTTTATTACCATCGAACCTAATGCGTCCAAAATCGAGGATATCCAGGACTTCGATCTCAACATCCTCAGGGATTCCCTTGGTGCCGCGGATAAGGTCAAATGCTTGTGCAATCGCGTTGGCGGCGGCTTTATGGCCCGATCCAACCGATGCGTGCACAATGGTTACTAGGGGTTTTTGTGCAGGTGAAACGGTCATTTTCTCCGGTTGGGGAGTGGCTTGCATGGGCAGGGGAGCGCTATTGCCCGTCTGCGTTTGATCCATCGATAACTCCCCTTCAGCTTTGTTACGCGATTTATCATTGTAGTGCATGAGTGTCATGTTCACGTAAATTTGGGTATGAGCGCAAAGAACGTCAATGTATCGACGAGAGGATATTCCATGACTACCCATCATCCGATCGATGTTGCGATTATCGGTGGCGGCCCTGCGGGCTATGCTGCGGCCATTTATGCGGCGCGCTCCAACCTAACGACGACCGTGTTTGAACAGGGCATGTCGGGCGGACAGATCGCCACGACCAATGAAGTCGAGAACTATCCGGGCATTCCGCTCTTGAGTGGCGCCGAACTCGGCGAGCGTTTTCAGCAGCATGCAGAGGGCCTGGGAGCGCAGGTCGCATGGAGCATGGTTACGGGTATCGATTACGATGCCGATGCAGCGCTGTTTACGGTGCATCACGACATGGGCGATACGCTGGCCTCGAGCGTTATCGCTTGCATGGGTGCTACGCCGCGTCCGGCAGGTTTCGCTGGCGAGGATACGTATCGCGGTCGTGGCGTTTCATATTGCGCAACATGTGACGGCATGTTCTTCCGCGACAAGCAGGTATTTGTAATCGGCGGCGGCAATTCGGCATGCGAAGAGGCGCTGTTCTTGTCAGAAATCGCCAACAGCGTGACCATCGTGCTGCGCCGCGATCAGTTTCGTGCGCCTGATGGTGTTGTTCAGAAAGTACTAAAAAAGGACAATATTACAGTTAGGTACCAAACTAGTATTGTGGAGCTAACGGGCGAAGCCATGCCAACGACGATTGCCTTTAAGGACAATGCATCCGGCGAGACTTATACCGAGTCATTTGAGCCCGGTTCGTTTGGCATCTTTGTCTTTACCGGAACGCAGCCCCATACCGAGCTTGTTGAGCATCTAGTCGATCTGGCGCCTGATGGCGGCATTCTGACTGATGAATCCATGGCGACCCGCACGCCAGGTCTATTTGCCGCTGGCGATATCCGTTCCAAGCGTTTACGCCAGGTTGTGACCGCCGTTTCTGATGGAGCCATAGCGGCAACCAGCGCATACGCATTTCTCCGTAGATAAGTACGATAATGCATCTTATGTAAGGTTGTTATCTATTAACTAATGGCGGGGCAGTGCATCAGTGCACTGCCCCGCCATTTTTCTTGCCGGCTATGTGGTATTCAAAACTAGATAACGTAGAATACAATATAGAAAATGAACGGAGGACCTTTATGAATCACGTTAAACACGTTATTCCGATGTCTGATTCGTCGGTTAGCATTAAGCCTGAAGATATTCAGCCCACTGTGCTGCCCGATGCATTTATTCAGTCCGATATCGTGCGCAAACTCAATACGCTGAGTCTGCCGCGCTATGACCAGTTGCCTAATGTGACGCTCTACCGCGACCAGGTCATTGAGTATGTTGCACTGTGGATGGAGCCGCTGTCCATTTGCGTTGAGCAGCCCGTCATTACGCCATCGATGATCAATAACTACGTGAAGGTCGGCCTGGTGCCTGCTCCGGTCAAAAAGCAATATGGCCGCGAGCAGATTGCGCGTCTCATCGCCATTTGTATCTTTAAGCAGGTGCTGCCCATCGCTGCGGTCCAGGCGCTCTTTAATATTCAGCGTTTGAGCTACGATGCTCCGACGGCCTTCGATTATGTGGTCGATCAGCTCGAGGCATCGATTCGTGCGGCGTTTTCCGTCGAGCAGACGCCGGTTCCCGATACGGCGCATCAGGTAACGCGTGAGTCGCTGCTTGTGCGCAGTGCGGTTTCATCCTTCGTATCGAAGGCTTACTTGATGAGCTATCTCAAGTTCAACGGGTTTAATAGCTAGCCGACGTATAAAACGGGCGGGACAAAGAGCCATCTGTCGCTTTGTCCCGCCCGCATTTTTGCTTGGTTGGACTTTATTTGCCCGAAGCTACGCCCATGCCGTAGCCGATGATCAGGCCGTGCATCTCGGCGTAATAGGAATCCAGGCCGTTGCAGGGCATGATGATGGTCTTGGAGCCGGGCCAATGTTCGACTATGCGATCAGTAAGCGCCTGGGCTCCAGCTTCGTTCTCAACGTGATCGATGATGACCTCACCGCCCGTAAAGCCCTCGGCTTCCATAGTGTCGATGATCTTGTTGAGCATCTTCTTTTCGCCACGCGTGTGCCCCACGAGTTCGATTTTACCGGCCTCACTCGCCGTGCCCAAAATGCGGATATTGAGCTTGTTGGCAATGACGCCGGCTGCCTTAGGGATACGTCCGGCTTTGGCGAGGTTTTCGTAATTGCACAAACTGAAGAGGATTTTGCTGTTCTGTTCAAGGCTATCGAAGTATGCGCAAGCATCCTCGAATGAGACATTCGGATTGCTTGCAAGATAGCGGTCGAACAGCAAGAAAATGAGGTCCATTTTGCCGCCAGCTGCGCGTGAATTGACTAGATGAATCTGTCGGTCGGGCTCCTCGGCAAGAACCATATCGCGAGCCGTGGCTGCCGCGTTGTAGCTGCCCGACACGCCCTCAGAGATCGGCATGCAGATGGTCTTGTCTGCCAATTTGAAGAGCTCGGCCCACTCCCCTACGCTGGGACAAGCGCTCGAAGAAGCGTTCGTCTCCGCCTGAACAGCGCAGTTGAGCTCATGAACATCGAGCGAAAGGTCATCGACGAATTCATGCTCCCCCACTCGAATTTTGAGGGGCGCAAATGCAAAGGTGGTATGGGGCGCGGTCGGTTGCCAATCGCGGAGGTTGCAGCTTGAATCGGAGATAAGTGCCCAGCTCATAGAGGGTCCTTTCTAATCGTTCCCATTCAATTATAGCCATCTTGCAGACCGATTGGGCCGCTATCTAGTATTCAAAACTAGATAGCGGACTGCACGAAAGGCAAAAGAATGGACCCCATGACTCAAAGCCACGAGGTCCATTCTTTTGCTTTATCTGAATACTTAGTAGCGCACGAAAATGTAGTTGTTGTTCATGCCGGCGGCAACGGAGCTGATGATAACACCCGTGTTGTAGTCGGAAGCATGAATCATCTGACCACCACCGATGTAAATGCCGGTGTGGTACGAGTTGACAACAACGTCACCGGGCTGCGGATCGGACACACGCGTCCAGCCCATAAAGGTACCCGTGGTGCCTAGTCGGCAATAGCGACCAGTGAGGCAATAGCTAACAAAACCAGAGCAGTCGAAGCTGTTCGGGCCAATTCCGCCCCAGGAATAAGCGCAACCAAGCTTACTGTATGCACGCGAGACAACAGAACCGCCGTCGACGGACTGGCTCGGAGCAGAAGGCGTCGGAGCCGGAGCGGGCGTGGAGGGCTGCGGCGTCGGAGCAGGTGCCGGCGCAGGAGCCGGAGTGTTGCCGCCCTGGTTGTTGTTATTGCTGGTCTGGCCACCGTTGTTGGTGTTCTCGGTCGTACCGGCAGTCTCGTTGCTCACCGTGGCCTTCTCGGCGGTGCTGGCGTTGATGCCGGCCTGCAGCGCGGCGTTGGCCTCGGCCTCGGCGGCAAGCTCGGCCTGCAGCTGTGAATCCAGAGAGTTTACGACGTTCTGGGCTTCAGCCTGCTGGGCATTAAGCTCGTCGACCTTCTTTTGCGTGGCGGCGACGTTCTTCTCCTGCTCGGCCTGCTTATCGGTGAGCTGCTGCTTAAGCTCCTTGACCTCTTGAATGGTCTGAGCTTGCTTATCGGAAACTTTGCCGTAGTAGAACAGACGGTTGAGCATATCGCTCAGGTCATCGACACCCGTCAGAACCTGAAGCAGGCTCAGACCGCCGGTTTTGTACTCGCCGGCGACATAGGTCGAGAGCTTGGCCTGACCATCGGCGATCTCCTGCTGCTTTTGCGTGATCTCGCCGGCAGTCTGATCGAGTGCCTGCGTCTGCGTGGCGAGCTCATCGTAAATCTGCTGAGTTTGGGTGCCGATCTGCTCGAGCTTCGTACGAGCAGCGGCAAGGTCGGATGCGGTATCGGCGTAGGCAGGAGCCGCGAGGCCCAAGCCCAAAACACAAGCGAGGGTTGCCGTAGCAGCGCAGCGTGCCATGTTTTTGTGCGTGTTTGCTGTGCGCATGTAGCTTCCTTTCCAGTAACTAAGGGTAACGGCTAGTCCACCGTCACCAGGCTAAAGAGCTCCACATCGCCATTAGACGGCGTGAGCTTCTCGCGCGGGTTGAGAAACGCAAGCTCAAGGATACAACCGTAACCGACAAGCTTTGCGCCCATATCTCGCACCAGTTTACCTGTTGCCTCGACGGTTCCGCCCGTCGCGACCAAGTCGTCCAGAATCAACACGGTATCTTTAGAGCTGATAGCGTCGGCATGGATCTCAATTGAATCGGTGCCGTACTCGAGCTCGTAGCTCTGGCTTACGGTCTCGCGCGGCAGCTTGCCCGGTTTACGTGCGGGAACAAAGCCGGCGCCAAGGGCTACAGCCACCGGTACGCCAACCATAAAGCCGCGAGCCTCGGGACCCACGACCTTGGTGATTCCCATGCCGGCAAAGTGCTCGGCGAGGGCATCGGTCATGGCTTTGAGCGCCTCGGGATTGCCAAAGAGCGGCGTGATGTCTTTAAAGATGACTCCGGGCTCGGGATAGTCGGGGATGTCGACGATTTGAGATTCGAAGTCGTACATTTCATGACCTTTCAATGGGTTGCCGGATAAGCGGCAGCTGTTATTTGCCCGCGGTGGCGGTGCCGGATTGCGAAGGGGCGACGACCTTGAGCGGCTTTACGAGGGAATCCTCGTGCGAAGCCGGCGCGCCTATCTCTTCGTTTTTGGCCTTGGTGGACTCGGAGCGAGTGATTTCCTCATCGAGTGCATCGATGTCGGCGTCCTCGACCACGGCGTTGAGCGACTCAAAAACGCGGTTCTTGAGCAGCGCAGTGTGCACACCTTCCGTCAGGTCGTGAAGCTTCTTAAACGCACGCTCGAGCTTGGCGTCGCGCTCGTCATCGGAGGTATCCATTCCGAGCATGCTCACGAGCACCTGCTCAAACATCGAGGACTCGCGGTTGGCGGAAGACACGTACTGACGCAGGTTGCGCGGCTCGATATGGAATCGTGACAGCTCGGAGCAGTAGCGGATAATCGGAAAATCGCGACCATCTACAAGCTCGCGATTCTGCGGACTCTTGATGATGCGAATGAGGTCGTTCTCGGCGAGCGAGCGGATAAACGAAATCTCGACGCCCAACATATCGGGAATGGTCTCGATGGGATGCAGCTTTTGCTTAGTCTCCTTGGGCTCCGTCTTGAGCGGAACATCGGACAGCAAGCCCACCTCGTAAGCGAGCGTTGACAGGTCCGTGGCGTTTTCCAAGCGCTGCTTAATCACGTTGAGCGGCATGTAGCGAGTCTTCTGCAAGTGCAGAATGACCTCCAGGCGATCAACGTCCTCCTTGGAGTACTGACGGTATCCCTTAGGCGTACGATGAGGGGTAATGAGCCCCTCATCCTCTAGAAATCTAATTTTTGAGTTCGAAAGATCGGGGTATGCGCCTCGAAGTAAGTTGACGACTTGGCCGATACTCAGATAGTTGCGTTCGGCCATGCCC
Source organism: Collinsella sp. (assembly GCA_046979165.1). GTDB lineage: Bacteria > Actinomycetota > Coriobacteriia > Coriobacteriales > Coriobacteriaceae > Collinsella. Next base: position 562,369 of record JBKWJT010000001.1, on the reverse strand, counting down.
TACTCACCGGTTTCGATGCGCTCCGGCGTGCTCTCGTGGTAGATGAGCGTAAACGTACCGATCTGGACGGAAGAACCGTCGTGCAGCGGGGCTGCATTGACGATAGCACCGTCGACCCAGGTGCCATTGAGCGAGCCCAAGTCCTCGATGCGAGCGCCGAGGCCCTCGCGGATAATGCGCGCGTGGCTGCGCGAAACGGTCATGTCATTGAGGAAGATGCCGTTCGCGGGATCGCGACCGATGGTGGTCACGTCTTCCTCGAGCTCAAAGGCGGCACCAGTCTGCGGACCCTTGACGATGGACAGAACGGGGGCGGTGATGCGCACGTTGGCCATGAGGTCGGGAACGGTGACGTCGCTTGAAGGCACGCGGAATACGCAGGTAGCGTCAGCAGTCTTATCATTCTGAGGCATATTGTTAACCATGTTGTCCATGACAACCCCTAACTTATCGCGGACGTGCCGCAAATAATGAACCGTACGTAATCATACCCCAACGAATCAGTCTTCGATTTCAGGGTTCAGAAAGTCGATGTCCTCGTCCTCGGGATGCGCGAGAGCCTGTTTAATGGCCACTCCGCCCTTAATGGAGTAGATGACAGCCGTGAGCATGGAGAAGATCACGCCGCCGTACACAAAGAAGATGCCGAGGGGCACCGAGCTTCCGTTGAGGCCCGGGAAGGCCTTAAGGGTTGAAGGCAAAAGATGCAGGCCGTCAACAATGGGGAACCCGAGCAGCATGAGCGAGAAGCCGGTCATGAGCAGCGCCGTGGCAATCTTTCCGGGGAAGACGACGTCGATGGGGCGACGATGATAATGACGCACGATAAGCGTGCCGATGCCCAGATAGATGTCGCGGCCAATAATGAGCACGCAGACCCAGATTGGCAGCTCTCCGCGAACCACCAGTCCCAGCACGCCGGTGAACAGCAGCGCACGGTCGCAAATGGGATCCATGACCTTGCCGAGCCACGAGACCGTCTTAGTCATGCGGGCGATCTGACCGTCCATCCAGTCGGTGGAGGCGGCAACGGCGTAGATAACGATGGCGATGACGCGGTTGTTATCCGTCACAAACAGGTATAGAAATACCAGGGTGAGGATCAGGCGCGTAAAGGTGATGAAATTGGAGATCGTAAAGATCTTATTCGACGGGTAATCGGAAGTGCCGATAAGCTCCTTTTTGATCTTCTTTTTGATGCCCACAGGACTCCCCCGCTGGTTAACGACAAAACTTTCGATACTATACCCGTTCCGGCGATGTCTATCCAGCGCAGCCATAGAGAGTCCAGACATGTGGAGGGCGCCTCTGGGCTGCGCTGGATTCTGCATTTGTGTACATCAGCCTCCAAAAGCGACATTTTTCGGCATCTTTGGTGGCTGGTGTACACGTTTTGATTCGGTGATTACATCGATCGGGAAAGTTGTTGCTTTAAGCAAATGCGTACGGGTCGAGAAGGGCTGGCACCAAAAGAGCCCAACGGCCGTTACGGCTTCGTTAGAAACGCGTCCCACCATGGATGGTGAACCCGAAAGGTAAGGCGCGCGGGCACGGTGGCTCGGCCCGCGCGCCCGGAAGAGAAAGGACGAACCCATGGGTTACATGCTCGAGACGCGCGGGCTCACCAAGCGCTTCGGCCGCGGCGACCAGGCGCAGGACGCCGTGGCCGACGTGAGCCTTCATATCCGCGAGGGCGAGGTGTACGGGCTGCTCGGCCCCAACGGCGCCGGCAAGTCGACAACGCTCAAGATGATCTGCGGGATGCTGCGGCCGACGGCCGGGGAGATCCTCTTTGCCGGGCACGCCTGGCGCCGCGAGGACCTCTATGCAATCGGCAGCCTCATCGAGGAGGCGCCGCTCTACCCCAACCTCACCGCGCGCGAGAACCTGCGCGTGCGCACCACGCTGCTGGGCCTTCCCGAGAGCCGCGTAGATGAGGTGCTCGCCGCCGTGGACCTCGCGGACACCGGGAAGAAGCGCGCCGGGCGCTTCTCGATGGGCATGCGGCAGCGCCTGGGGCTCGCGCTGGCGCTGATCGCCCGGCCACGCCTGCTCGTGCTCGACGAGCCCACCAACGGCCTCGACCCCATCGGCATCGAGGAGCTGCGCGACCAGATCCGCGGCTTCGCGGCGGCGGGCACGACGGTGATCGTCTCGAGCCACATCCTCTCCGAGGTGCAGCAGATGGCGGACACCATCGGCATCATCTACGGGGGGCGCCTCGCCTACGAGGATGCGCTTCGGCCCGGGCAGGACCTCGAGGAACTCTTCATGAGCGTCTGCCGGGAGGGGCGTCGAGCGCGCGGGGAGGTGGCGGCATGACGGGCGAGAAAGGCGGCCTGCTCGCGGGCCTGCGCGCCGAGGCCCTGAAGTCGCGCCACGCGGCACCGGTTCGCCTGGCCGTGCTCATGGCGCTGCCGATGCCGCTGCTCGGCGCGATGCCCTACCGGGGCGTGCAGATCTTCAGCGCGTGGAACTACTGGTACGCGCTCTTCCTGCCCGTGGCTCTCTCGCTCGTGGTGGCGTGCGTCGCGCGGGCGGACGCGCGCACGCGGATGCGGGGGCTTCAGGGCCTGGGCTTCCCGCTCGGGCGCGCCTGGTGGGCCAAGGCGCTCTGGTGCCTCGCGCTCTGCACGCTCTCGAACCTCGTGGTCTTCGGCATCTACCTCGCGGGATCGGCGTTCTCCTCGCAGGGCCTCACGGCCGCGGGCACGCTCACGATGCTCCTCTGCGCGCTCGCCAACACGGTGACCGCGGCGTGGATGATCCCCGCAGGGCTCTTCCTCACGGCGCGGCTCGGCATGCTCGCGGGCATCTTCTGCCCGCTCGCCGCGCAGCTCGTGGGTGGGTTCGCCTGGTCGCTGGTGCCGCTGCCGCAGCTCTTTCCGCCGTCGGCGAGCATGGTCATCCCCACGAGCTTCATCCCCGTGCTGCCGAGCGGCGAGCCACTCGCGGCGGACATGGCGCTCGGCGGGGCGCTCGCGGCGGACGGCATGCTCACACTGGCGGGCCTTGCGGTCTGTGTGCTCGCGTTCGCCGCGCTCACGGCGGCGGGCGCGGCCTGGTTCGCGCGCTCCGAGGAGAGGTGATGGCCATGACACGACTCCCCGACCCGACGCCGCGCATGACTCTCCCGCGGGCCCTGCTCTCCGAGGCCCTGCGCCTGGCGCGCTCCCCGCTCACGGCGGTGCACCTCGTCTGCGGCCTGGCAGCCGGTCTTGCCTGCGGCGAGTACTTCTCCGTAACCCGATGGGACCCGGCGCTGGGCGCGGACGCCTACGCCCAGTTCCTCGGCGCCCTCATGCCGCTCATGTCCGCCATCGTCTGCGGGCTCGCCGTGGACGAGGAGCGCGCTGCCGGGCGCCTCGCCAACCTCACGGCGGTCCCCTCGCGCGGGCGCGCCGTCGCGGCGAAGCTGCTCGCCCTTGCGGCGCTCGGCGCGGGCGCGCTGGCCGTGGCGCTCGGCGTGTTCGGGGCCGTGCTCGCCGTCGCCGGGCGCCTGCCGCTCGGGCCCGCTCCGCTTGCGGCCGCCTGGGCGGGCATCGTGCTGGGCAGCCTGCCCCTCTATGCGCTGGGGCTCGGCGTGGCCCTGCGCCTCGGCCGCAACGCCGCCATCGGCGCCGGCGCGGCGGGGATGCTCCTCGCGTTCTTCTCGGTGGGCGGACTTGCGCACGGCCTCATGACCGGCGAGCTCACCGGTGCCCTGGCGACGCCCCTGAACTGGGTGCCGCTCGCCTGGCCCGCGCGCCTAGGGTCGCTCGGGGTGGAGGCCTTCATCGACGCCGCACGCGCGGCGGGCCCTCTCCTCACGACTGCGCTCGCTGGCCTCGTGCTCACCCTGGCAGCCGCCGCCGTCCTTCTCGCCTGGTTCTGCCGCTTCGAGGACGGGAGGGCAGATGCGTAGGAAGCCGTTCGCCGCCGTGCTCGCCCTCCTCTCCGCAGCGCTCGTCCTGGGCGGGAATGCCCTGCTCGACGCCGGCTGGGGGTCGGCGCCGCGCTCGATCGCCGACCGCGTGCTGCCCAACCCTGAGATCGCCATGTGGGCGCCCGCGCCCGCGGCTGCGCGCGGGGCTCTGGACCGCTGAGCGCGGCGCAAGTACAATGCCGACGGGAGTTTCAGGAGGTCGAACATGGCGAGGATACTGGCAGTGGATGATGAGCGGGCGATCCTCGACGCGCTCGCGCGCGTCCTCGGCCGCGACGGCCACGAGGTCGTCAAGGCAGCGGACCCGACGGCGGTCCCGGGGACGGACCTCTCGCGCTTCGACCTCGTGCTCTGCGACGTCATGATGCCGGGGCTCGACGGCTTCGAGCTCGTGCGGCAGATCCGCCCGGACTTCGACGGGCCCATCATCTTCCTGACCGCGCGCGTGGCCGAGGAGGACGCCGTGGCCGGCTACGGCCTGGGCGCCGACGACTACGTCCGCAAGCCCTTCGGGGCCGCGGAGCTGCGCGCCAAGGTCGCGGCCCATCTACGCCGTGAGCGCCGGCCGCGCTCGCACGCCCTCTCCTTCGGGGAGGTGCGGATCGACCTCGGGGCGCGCGGCCTCGCCGTGGGCGGCGAGGCCGTGCCGCTCACGCCCACCGAGTACGCCATCTGCGAGTACCTCGCCCGCCACCCCGGGCAGGTCATGAGCCGCGCGCAGATCCGCGAGGCGGTGCTCGGCTGGGAGAGCGACGCCGACGACGCGGCCATATCCATGCAGGTCAGCCGCGCCCGGAGGAAACTCTCCGAGGCCGGCGCCGATCCGATCGCGACCGTCTGGGGGATGGGGTACAAGTGGCAGCTTTGAGGACCGGGGCGCGAGGTCGCGGGGGCATGCCGCTCTCCTTCGTCATCGCGCGCTACTTCGCCTACGCGTTCGCGGCGGTTGCCACGGCGTGGCTCGCCTCGTTCATGGCGCTCTCCGCGGCGATCGACGCGGGCTTCGTCTACGAGGCAAGCTGGGGGCCGGCCAATGCGCGCGAGGTCGCGGAGGGCCTGGCACGCGACGGCGTCTGCGGGCAGCAGGACGTGCCGACGGCGTACCGCTACCTCATCCTGAACAAGGACGGACACGTGCTGATGACAGACCTCGAGGGCACGCGGCTCGAGGACGCGACGGAAATGGCCCGTGCGGAACTCGCCGCGGATCCGGGCACAGTGGAGATCGAGGGCGGGGGCTCGGGCCTCACCTACGCCGCGTTCCCGCTCAAGGGCGGCGGGGCCTGCGCACTCGTCAGCGAGTACCTGCCGCAGTGGGTCTCGCGCGACCTCGCCGGCCTGCTTCCCAACCCGCAGAACCTCATGCTCGTCGGCGCCGCTGCGGGAAGCGCGCTCGCGCTCGCGCTCGTGGCGCGCCGCGCGAGCCGCGTGATCTCGCGCAAGATGGCGCCGCTCGCGGAGGCGGCGGGGCGCGTCGGCGCGGGGGAGCTCGACTTCGCGGTCGGCAGCACCAACGTGCGCGAGGTGAACGACGTCCTCGCCGCGATGGACGCCATGCGGGCCTCCCTCGCCGAGTCGCTCGAGGCCCGCTGGGCCGCGGAGCGGGGGCAGCGCGAGCAGGTGGCGTCGCTCGCCCACGACCTCAAGACGCCGCTCACCGTGCTGCGCGCCAACGCCGACTTCGTGGCGGAGGAGTTGGAAGACGAGAAAGACGCCGACCTCGCGGCCGCCGCGCGCGACATAGCCGGCAGCGTCGAAAGGCTCGACGGCTACGTGCGCCTGCTCATCGAGGCCTCGCGCGGGTCCGGCGGGGCTGAGAGGGCCCCCATGCGGCCGGCCGAGCTCTGCGAGCAGGTCCTCGCCGAGGCCGCCCAGATCGCCCGGGCGCGAGGCGTGACGCTCGACGCGGCCACGGGCCCTGCTGTCGCGGGCGCGCCCGAGGCCCCGCTCGACCGAACCGCCCTGGCGCGAGCCGCCGCGAACCTCGTGGCCAACGCCGCCGAGCACGCGCGCTCGCGCGTGGCGGTCTCCTGCGACGTCGAGGGCGGCCACCTCGTCATCGAGGTGGCCGACGACGGACCGGGCTTCTCTCCCGCCGCCCTCGAACGCGGCTGCGAGCGCCTCTTCACAGACGACTCCTCCCGCTCCTCGCGCGACGGAGGCCGCCACTACGGGCTCGGCCTCCACGCCGCCGCCGAGGCCGCGAGCGCCCACGGGGGCTCCGTCTCGCTCGCCAACAGCCCCTCGGGCGGCGCGGTGGCCACCATCGCGGTCCCCCTGTGCGGGGCCTGACGAATCAGGCCCTCACACTGGCATACCTCGCAACCAAACGCTTCCCGGATAATTCATGAGGCCGTACTCGTATTCGAGCCTGCCTATCTCTGCGGCAAGCGCCTCCGTCATGTAGAAGTTTTTCGTGCGGCCCGTCGACTTCGCCAGGCGGTCGTACCTGTTCGCAAGGTCCTCGGGGATTCTCAGGGCTGCGGTGACGGTTGCCATGACGCACCTCTTGGTTAGATGTAATACGTATATTTCTTTCTATCACATCACCCGAACCCCGCACCGGCGTACGGCCGCATCTGCTTTTTACCTTACATTGTGTCAACCGGTCCATGCCCGGCATATTCTGCCGGATTGAATCAACCGTTAAATCAATCCGAGCCTTTAAGGGGCGGTTGAAATCCTTCGAGGACTGAGGGCACCGTCCCTAGGTCGGCTCCTCGATGGCCTCGGCTGAATTCCCCTGCAATCGACCGCATGGGTTCCGGCACGGGGTTCTGGCGCTGCCCGAACGGGGCGCAAGACTCGGCCGTCGGTCGTGCCGGACGGCATACGTTTTGAGACCGGCAAGCTGTTGCCGGCTCGAGGACAGCGGCCCGGTGCACCGGGCCGATCAATAGAGGACTCAGGTTCACAGCGCAGTTTCTTGGGGCTCGCATATATAGGAAGACTTGATCGGCAATCGATTTTAATGAAGTCGACAGCGCATGTCAGAGCTTTCAACAAATTTAACATGCCACCCTTTATATCCGCACGCGCGTAATTCAACTCATAAGGACCGGCTATCCCTTACCTGTGACACAATCTCAAACGCACAGAACAGAATCATCAGTCCAATCATCGCATAAGAGGCAGCCGAACCTTCAAGCACTATTCCACAAAGAACAATCTCCGCGCCGCCAATAAGAACTGTTATCAGGCGCTCTGCCTTTTTGCTCTCGCCGCTCGCATAAAAAGGCGGCAAAGCGCACAAGATCACATATATCCCGGGAAGGGAATACAGGATCGATAGTCCAAGCCCCCCATCAACCGCAGTGTTTTGCGTAAGAATCAACTGAACCCAAACGGCAATTATCACTGAGCAGGTTGTCGATAAAAGAAGACTAGAAATATAGCACGCAACAAAGTCCCGTCGCATTCGAACAGAGAAATCCGCGAACTCTCTTCGCCGCGTGGAAACAATAAGGTACACAGAAATTGCAATAGAACCAATCAGAGAAAACAGCGGAACAACCAGCAATTCAAGCTTATTACCCCATCGATCAACCATACCCCCACTCCAATGAGCGGGAATTGTATCAGGGAGGACTGACCAAGCCGTCCATAGAATCAGAAATGGAAGAATAGAGAGGATGAAAGATGATAACACTGCAGTAATTTTTTTTGAGGCTCTCATCGATTCCGCATCTCCTTGCGCGCCCACATTCCACTCCGCCTTAAATCAAGTATACGTTTTGAGACCGGCAAGCTGATGCCGGCTCGAGGACAGCGGCCCGGTGCACCGGGCCGATCGATAGCGGTCTCAGGTTCACAGCGCAGTTTCTCAGGGCTCGCATATATAGGAAGACTTGATCGGCAATCGATTTTAATGAAGTCGACAGCGCATGTCAGAGCTTTCAGCAAACCGCAGGTAAATTCGTATACCAAACACTGGTACACGGATTTACCTGCGATGTTCATGCTTGTTCAAAAGCCTATCAAGCGATATATCCATTATTTTAATGCGCGCGCCTGAGCTTTTGACTGAAGTGGCAGTCCGACCGCCGGCAGGCGGCCACGCTATATCCAAAGGCCACGCCTACTCCCCGTGCCCGGCTACGTCGACGACCCAGTGCTGCCCGTAGAGTTCCTGCCGCAGAGCTACATCAGGGACGTCTTATTGGGGGACGACCACATGGAACCCGGGAGATCAAGCTGTACGGCTGATCCATCCGTCAACAACATGTCAAAGCCCCAAAACCCAACAGGATCGCGAACGAGGGGATGAATTGACCGCCCGGGTATTTGCGCCCGGGCGGTCAATTTTATCAAGCATGGGTGCGATTCTGTGAGGCCATTTTTCTGGCATCCGCCGTTTGCTCCGGTCTCAACGCACCCATCGACCGTTCAGTTATCTTTGCGAACGCGACCACGTGCGCATTTGTCGAACAATCAAATGTCCGACAATGTCTGACGGAGCTGTCAGACATTCACGCACGAACAGGTGAGCTTCGCGAGCGATTGTAGGCAACTAGTAGCCCCAGCTGCGTCTTTGGCGCAGGTTCGACGTCTGACATCTTGAATGTCTGACGTTGAACGAAGCTGGTTGATAACAAGCAGGTGGAATAAACATGGAGCCCGACACCTCTCGCGCAATCGGCGCGCGGCAAGGGTCTGGCCCATCTCATATGTTGCCAACGCTAACGGTGAACCTGAGCGCCCGGGCACATTCTTTGTTGGCTGAAACCGGCATAGCAACTAGCGGAAGGCATCATCGAAGGAGTGTGCTGGAAAGCACCCGTCTCCTTAACTGTTAGAAATGCAAGTTAATAATCTATGTGGTCAATGTGATACCGTTGAACCCGCGTATCGATACCGTTCAGCCATTCGCCTCGCCCCCATCTTACGCATCTTCATCCGGTCTGTTACTTTTAATCTAACAATTCTTTGAGGAACGTAGGTGCTTCCAAATGTACTGTCGACTTCTTCTCAAACTAATCCTAAGAGACAGGGCCGTATGGATCTCTACGCTCGTTCTCGCTGCAGCCTTCTCCATCCCCATTGCGTTCAATTCACCCATCTACGGGCCCTTCTTTATGAAGCAGGGCATGCAGGGCTTTGTCGACGCATTCAATACGCGCGCACCCCAAGCCAACGGCATAGACCTATCGCCAGAGCAGCAAGTCGACGCGGAGCTTGCAAGATACGCGAACGCCGCCCTCGCCGCTCAAACCGACGCCGCCTTTCTCGATTCTGCCGAGAGCTACTACGCGCTCATGGACGAAGGCTTCCAATCCGGGTCCATCGTGGGAGACCGAGAGACCAATGACGCAGACCTCGCGTATTGCCGTGCCCTGAGCAGCTCCGGCATCACGGATATCCCGGCCTCCGCAAACGACCTGCCATTCCTTTCCTTCCTGCCTTACGCCATTGCCACGGCGCCGTCTTTCCTTCCCTTCATCCCCTTCCTTCTCTCGTCGATACTCGTGCTCGGCGCCACAAGGCCCGGGACCCTGGCGGCAAAGGCGCCCGCACCCAAATTCCGGCGCCTTATCCAGATCGTGTTTTCGATAATCGCCGCGGGGACCGCGATGCTCCTCGCCGGCCTCGCACCCGGGGGCATTTACGCCTCGGTTCTAAACGGCTTCGGGCAAATTGGGTACCCGATCGCCTTCTTCCATGACGGCGCGCTTACCACCACGACCGCGGGAAACGTCTTCACGACCCTGCTTCTCGCGCTGCTTGCGGGCGGAACCTTGATATCCGTTTTCTCCGCCGTCCTATCGACCGCAACGAGGCGCGTCCTCGCAGGCCCCCTTACCTCCGCGCTGCTTGTCGCGGCCCCGGCATTCCCGTTATTGTCCGATTCGGCGCTGGAGCATAACGCCGTGCTCGGGCTCCTGCCGCTGGCCGTGTTCTCGCCTATCGAGGCAACGGGTTACGTAGGATGCTTCCCGACAGAATTCATTGGCTCCGGTTCAAGCGGTGCATCGATGCTTGCCGTGGCCCTGATATACGTCGCGGTCTTTTTTGCGGTCGGCGCCGTTGCGGCACGTTCGCCCAAACAGTCTGGACCCGCGAAAAAGCACCATGGGCTCGAGCTTCTGGACGTGAGCGTGGGATACGGGAGCACGACGATACTTTCAATCGGATCGCTTTTCTTGAGCCCGGGAACGGCGGCGGGCCTCATTGCTCCCAACGGCTCGGGGAAAACCACCTTTCTTGAAGCGCTGTCGGGCCAATTTCCCACCCGTATCCACTCGGGAAGCCTGGTGGCAGACGGAATCAGCCAACGTCGATCAGCCGAATTTGCAGAACTCGTCTACCTGAGCTCTTCGGGCGACACGGATCTTTACCCCACGCTATCGGCCCTCGAGCACCTTGCTTTCGTTAGGGAGGCGTGGAAATCGGCCGCCGACATCGACTCGCTCTGCAGCTCCCTCGGAATCTCCTCATATCTCGACAAGCCGACCCGTAAACTCTCGACAGGAATGAAGCAGCAGGTAAAGCTTGCCATGGCGATATCGACCGATTGCCCGTACCTTATCCTCGATGAACCGCTGAACGGCCTCGATCCGGGAAAGCGGAAAACCTCCTGCGACGCGATGCGCAGCGAGGTGGCGCGGGGACGAAGCGTGCTCATTTCAAGCCATCTGCTCGACGACCTGGCAGACCTCACCAACTCGTTCTACTTCATCGAGGCCGGCACGCTCGTGGAAAAGATCAAGTCGTCCTCGCAGACGCTCAAGCAGGAATACCTCGATACATACGAGGGAGGTGAATGACATGATAGGCAAGAGCTATGCAAAGATAGCGATTGTTGGCTTTGTACTTTGTCTTGCAATGGTGCTATGTGCATCATTTGCGAGGTATAGGTCCGAGCAGTCGTTCATCGATGGCGCTGAAAATGGGTTTGGCATAGACGGGATGTATGTCAGCGATGGCGCGACCAGGCCGTCTATGGCGATTCTTGCAGGCGAAGACATGGAATGGCAAATCTGTAATGACGATGGCTCTTGTCTGAGTGGTCGTTTGGCCGCAACGAGCGACCCGAATTCGTTCGATCTTCTCGACAATGATGGATCGGATTGCGGTTCAGTTCACCTGTCGTATGCATCACGAGATGGGATGGACGGCATTCTCTATGTCTCCCACGAGATTGGCGATTTCAAGATGCGCAGGACTAACCGAGTGCCGGCTTTTATCGAGGAGTGAGAATTCCCGGCGGCCTGCCGATCAGGCCGCCGGGGTATCGAATCCCGCATTCATCCGTATGCACACGGATGAATGCGGGAAATGCCCGGATGAAGTTGATAATCAAGGAAACAATGCCGTTCTGCCTGGGACGGCTTTGGTCTGGACTTTAACTACAACATCGCAATCGACACTTATCAGCTCGCGCGACGCGCATGGCCAAATCTCGGACGCTGGTGCATGGAGGACCTTCGAGATTTACTGTACATCCAAAACGACGACGCACACCGCGTGCTCGCCGACTGCGAAGACGAGATGGCTGTCTACAATGCGATCAGAAACGGCGTGAAGTCCGGAGAGCTTTCTGTCGAACCGCCGCGCCGTCGCGCGAGCCGACCGGGCAATCTGGTCCCGGCTCTCCCGGTCGTATTCCTACGATACCGCCCCTAGATCATCAATGTGTCAGATAAAGAATGAGGCAATGGCTATGATCACGCCTACGGCAGATGCAACGACTGCGCCTTTTTTCCTCTCCTTTAGTCCGACGAACAGGGTTGCCGTAAAGTAAAGGGCGGAAATGCAGGCTATGGCAAGCGAAACGAGTTCCTTGGGCGGTTTCAGCAAAAGGTCGCTAGCAAAGAGTAATGCAAGCAGGGCAAAGCCGATTGTGTTCAAGTATCTCGATTGATTTTGCGACAACATGGCAACTTCCTTTCAGAACATGCAAATGAAAAGTCGGTACGATGTCATTGCGGTTGCAAAAAAGCCGCCGCTAGGACCGGTTGTCACGAGACCGGCGATAACTTCAGCGGTGCCAACAAGCTAGAGATCGCGCAGGCAAGCCTCCTCCTTCGCGTTCAGCTTGACCTTGTGAGGGACGGTGCGGTTATTTGCAGATCCGTGAGAATCGCACCACGCCTTGGAATATGAATCCGTGCAGCGCCCGCGCTCAAAAAAGGTATATATCGTAATTATCGTCGTAATTGTCTCCGACGTAGATCTCGCTGCTCTCGGCGGGAGATCCCTCGTCGGCATAGGCTGCCGCAACGGGCACAAATGGTGTCATGACAAGGGAGTGGCAAAGAGCTGCTGAGATGATGGAGGGCAGGCATTTCTTCATGGCTGGCTCCTTAAACTGGCCTTTGATAGTTACTCGATGTCGCCTCCTTCCGCTTTATATCCGTTGTATTCGGCGTATTTCTTTAATAAGGCAAGAGGTTCTTCCTCTCCTTCGGATGAGCCGATGATGTTTCCTTGGTCATCCAGTATGAATACGGACGGAATATGCTCAAGTTCATATTGGTCATTCACGACCTTATCTAAATCTATGTAAATGGGAAAGTCTCCTTCATGGACCGAGGCTTCTTCAATCGTGCTGTCCTCAGAAACATTGAAAAGGTTCTTCCTTATGGCTGCGAAATTATCAAGTTGTGGCATATCCTCTATGAGAGATTCGCAGTGCGGACACCACGATGCCCGGATACCGCATCATCGGTATCAACCATGACGACCTCGCCGACGGTAGCGGCAAGGCGGGGCTGACGTTTGAGACGACCAACGATGTCCTATACAAACACATCTGGAACGACACAAAGACCAATGTCGGCGGTTGGAGGTCCTCTAAGCTCCGCGCCCGCCTGAACTCCGGTGACCTCTGGGCGCTCCTGCCGGCCGAGCTCCAGTCCAAGGCGAAGGCCGTCACGAAGATGACGGACAACGAGGGCGGCGGTAGCGCCGGCACTCCGACGGCAACGAATGACAAGGTCTTCATCCTCTCGACGACCGAGATTTACGGAGACCTCCAGTCTGACGGCGCCCAGTACGAGTACTATGCGACGTCGAGGTATTCTGGACCTGAGATTGTGTGCTATTTCAGCACTCGTTCCGTGTCTCCGAGTGACTCAACGGACTTTATCTATGTTGACCCTTTCGGTCGCTGGAGCAGCGGTAGTGCCAACAGTGCCGGCAACGTGTTTCCCGCTTGGTGCTTCTAGATTTTCTAGTGCAAGGCCCGCGCGACTCCGCGCGGGCCTATCTTTTGGCAAGTGTACGAACGGTTTAGGTTCGCGGCACAGGTATTCGGGTTGAGGAGAAATGGGGTCATATGGCGGCTCTCAGAGCGCCTGCTGCACTCCCCCGCCATTACCCCTGCGGCGTCCTCGTATGGAGCCCATCCTGGTTGGCATATCGTTGCAATCGCTCACTTGTCCACCGGTCAAGTGAGCTACTGGAATAAATACAGCGACACGCTTGTTCGTTACAGTCGCTATATCTGTGTAAATCGCCGCGATAAATACAGTCTGTACTCGACTGTATACCAGCTACGCGTATGTAGATTCATATCGCGTTAATAAATCGGCCCAAGCGTGTGCAAAACGCGCAAGTAGCCGCAAAAGGCGATTATCGCGCAGGGTGATTTTTGGCACCCTGTTGATTAATCAAAATTAAGCAATTGCTTAAAACAAAAAAGGTCAGGCACTAAGTACCTGACCTGCAAACTTCTGGTCGGGACGACTGGATTCGAACCAGCGACCCCTTGACCCCCAGTCAAGTGCGCTACCAAGCTGCGCCACGTCCCGAAGCTTTTGTTTGTTGCTCTGCTCTCGCTCGCAACAGGGAGTATATTAACCCGAAACTTTAGACTTGTGCAAGAACTTTTTTACAAATTTTGAAGCAAGTCCAAAATTGTATCTGCGAGCTGGGGTTTTGTTAGTACGGGAAGTTCTTGCGTACCCGTTGTGCTCACAATCCAGGCCTTGTTGGTGTCGGTCCCAAAGCCCGAATCGGTGCGTGAGACATCGTTGGCGATTATTACATCGCACCCCTTGCGGGCCAATTTGCGCTCTGCGTACTCGACAACGTTATCGGTCTCGGCCGCAAATCCGATCACGCATCGCTCGCCCTTCTGGCGCGAGAGCTCGGCCAAAATATCGACCGTTTCGACAAGCTCGATGCGATCCAGGCGCTCGTTGGACTTTTTGAGCTTATGGTCCGCTGGGGCCGCTGGAGTGTAGTCGGCGACGGCGGCGGCGCAAATGGCCACGTCGGCCGTCTGGAAGGCGCTCGTCGCCGCCTGCAGCATCTCTGCGGCGGTCTGCACGCGTACGCACGCCACGCCGCGGGGAACATCGAGCGATGTCGGTCCCAGCACGAGCGTGACCGCAGCACCGCGGCGAGCAGCCTCCCCCGCCAGGGCGATGCCCATCTTGCCCGACGACCGGTTACCGATGAAGCGCACGGGGTCTATCGGTTCGTGCGTGGGGCCGGCGGTAATCACGATGTGCTTACCTACCAGGTCCTGAGGCGCGGGGTTGAGCACCTCACAGACAGCCTCGACGATGTCCTCGGGCTCGCTCATGCGTCCCGTGTCCACGTCGCCGCAGGCAAGGTAGCCACTGCCCGGACCCACCACATGCACGCCGCGGTCGCGCAGCGTGGCCATGTTGGCCTGCGTCGCCGGCGCCTTCCACATGCCGTTGTTCATAGCGGGTGCGATCACGATGGGTCGCGGCGTCGCAAGCAGCGTGGTGGAGATGAGGTCATCGGCGATGCCGTTGGCCATCTTGGCGATGATATTGGCCGTCGCGGGCGCCACGACCACCAAGTCGGGCTCCTGCGCCAGCGAAATGTGGTGGATGGGGTCGGAGGGATCGTCGAATAGGCCCACGGCAACGGGCTCGTTGGTGAGCGCACGGAAGGTGAGCGGGCCCACAAACTCGGTGGCATGCTCGCTCATAAAGACCTTGACGCGCGCACCGCGCTTTTGCAGCAGGCGCACGATATTGCACGACTTATAGGCGGCGATCCCGCCGGTAATGCCCAGCAGGATCGTTTTTCCCTCAAGTTGCATTGAATTGTTGGATGCCGCCGTCATCGCTAGGCTTCCTTGCTCGGGAGTACCAGGAGGCGGTGGCAGTATGGGCAGTGCGTAATCTCGCTACCGTCGTGGTTGAGGTCGCTCATGGACGATGCCTGCAGCGCGGTGTGGCAGACCGTGGGGATGTTGCCCTGGATGGTCTCGACGGCCAGGCCGCGGAACTGCTTGAGCAGACGCTCGTAGTCGGTGAGAACGTCGGCCGGCAGCGTGGCAGCAAGCGCGGTGCGCTCCTTAGCGGCGGCGTCAATCTGAGCCTGCAGGTCGGCAGCCTTGGCGCGGGCGGCCTTGGTATCGGCCTTCACGCCCTCCTCGAACTTGGCGATGATTGCCTGCGCGCGGGCCTCGCGGTCGAGCGCCTCCTTATGGGCGACAACGACGTCCTTGCGGGTGTGTTCAATCTTGTCCAGACGCTTGGCCAGGGTGGCGAGCTCGTTTTCCAGGTCCTGAACCTCGCGGTAGTCGGAGCCGTCGACGTGGCGCTTCTTGGCAGCCTCAATGGCGTTGTTGGTCTGAATCTCGGTGGTGTTGAGATCGTCGAGCTCAATGTCCAGGTCCTTGCGCTGGGCGTAGAGCTTGGTCATCTCGGCTTTGAGCTTAACGTAGGTCTTACGCTTGGAAGCGAGCTCCTTGAGCTCCGGCATATTGGCAAGTTCGCTCTTGTTGCGGGCGAGCTCCAAATCGATCTGTTGCAGCTTGAGTAGCGTAGCGCCGGCGCTCATAAGTTCTCTCCTTTTGTCACAGTCCACCATTGGCAAGGGTTCAGTATTTTAATCGTATGACGGGGGTCGACCCCGGCGTCAACTGCAGAGTTCATCAATATATCAACGAACGGCTCCTCGGAGCGGTCGTGGCCGAGCAAGATCACCGGCAGCCCGCGTAAAGCAAGGTCTTGCGTCACGTGGTATCCCGCCTCGCCCGTCACGACAACGTCCGCGCCCGCGGCGATGGCGAGCTCTCCAAAGTCGCCCAGGGAGCCGCCCAAAATAGCGACGGTACGGCATGCGTGCTCTGCTTCGCCCCACACACGCGGGTCGCTGCCGAAGGCCGTGGCAGCACGGGTAGCAAGATCGCGCAGCGTGCACGGGTCGTTGAGCGTTGCAAGCGCGCCCAGGCCGGTGGCCTCGGGGTCGTCCACGTGCTCCAGCGAGCTCACGGGCTCAGCGCCCAGCAGCTCGCTCAGGCAGGTGCGCGCTTCGTGCGAGCGGTCCAGATTGGTGTGGAGCGAGATAATGCTCACGCCGCAACGCGCTGCCTCGTAGAGCGCCGCGCTGCATTGGGGGCGCGTCGCGCTGGGCGGGCAAAATGCCTCGGGCGCCTTGATGTAGATGGGATGATGCGTGAGCAACACGTTGGCACCGGCTTCCGAGGCGCGGTGCACGTTGGCCCTGGTAGCGTCGAGCGCGCAGGCCACGCCGCGGATCTCGTCATCGGGGTCGCCAACGGATAAGCCTACGTGGTCCCAGGGCTCGGCGTCCGTCTTGGGATAGCGTGCCAGCAGGGCGCGCTCGAGCTCGGCGACGATCATGCGGCACCTACGATCGAGAGCAGCGTCTGGGCAAAGTCGTCCAGATCTCCCGGATTTACGCGGTCATCGAAGGAAATGCGCAGTGCGCCCAATGCCTGCTCGCGACCGATGCCCATCGCACTCAAAACGTGGCTGGGGTCCATACTGCCGCTCGAGCATGCCGAGCCTGCCGATACCTCAAAGCCGGCGGCGTCGAGCTTGACGATGAGCTCCTCGGAGTCCATGCCGTCGACGTAGATCGAAACCATACCCGGCAGACGATCGGCCTGTGCGTAGTCGCCCATGGTGGCGTGAATGCGCGGATGGGCCGTAAGCGCGGCGTAGAGCTTGTCGGAAAGGGTTTGCAGCGTCGCACGCTCCTGGGCTACATGGGGCGTCAGCGTTCGGGCGGCAGCGGCAAAGGCCAACTGTGTGCGCAGATCCTGCGTGCCGGCACGACGACCGGCTTCCTGTCCGCCGCCAAAAATGCGCGGGCGCAGCGGCGTGCGGCTCTTAAGGTAGAGCGCGCCAGATGCCACGGGGCCACCGATCTTGTGCGCGGCAACGGTCATGGTGTCAACTCCCAGCTCGGTGACATCGAGCGGAATATGCAGATAGCCCTGGATGGCATCGGTGTGGAACAGGGCGCCGGCAGCATGTGCGGCGGCGGCAAGCTCGCGGATGGGCTGCACCACACCGGTCTCGTTATTGGCGACCATGATGCTTACGAGCGCCACGTCGTCGCCAAGCAGCTCGACAAGCGCGGCAGGCTCAATGTAGCCCGCGCGGCATGGCTGCACCAGGTCGACGGTAAAGCCGGCGGCACGCAGCAGCGGCAGGTTGTCCAGAATCGAATCGTGCTCGATGGCCGAAACGATTACGCGATCGCGTTTGCGATCGCGCTGACGGGCGCCCTCGGCAAGACCGAGCAGCGCCAGCTGGTTGGCTTCGGTGCCGCCGTTGGTCAGAACAATCTCGGACGGGCGGACGCGCGCGCCAAAGCTACGGGCGATCTCGCGACGGGCGACTTCCAGGCGCGCGGCGGCCTTGCGGCCGAGCGAATGCAGCGAGTTGGGGTTGACGCCGGCAAGCTCGCTGTCGTCGTACTCGCGCTGCGCAAGGAGCGCCTCGGCGCGCATGGGCGTCGAGGCGGCATAGTCAAGATTCACGGGTATGCGGTTTTGACCTGCGGTCATAAGGGTTTATGCCTCCTGTGCGGCTTCGTTGCCCAGCTTCTGCAGTAGCGCAACCTCGGCAGCGGGATCTTCGGACTTAAATACGGCAGAACCGGCCACGAGCACGTTGGCGCCGGCCTTGACGACCTCGGCAATGTTCTTGGAAGAAATGCCGCCGTCGACCTCGATCATGGGCGACACGCCGTGGCGCTCGCACATGGCTTTGAGCTCGTGGAGCTTTGCGATGGTGCCCGGGATAAAGCTCTGACCGCCAAAGCCCGGGTTCACGCTCATGAGCAGCACCATATCGACGACATCGATGATGCTCTCGAGCACGCACACGGGGGTGGCGGGGTTGAGCACCACGCCGGCCTTGACGCCGCGCTGCTGCAGATGCGTGAGCGTGCGGTGCAGGTGCGTGGAAGCCTCGTAGTGCACGGTGATCATATCGGCACCGGCGTCGGCGTACCAATCAACGGTCTCGTCGGGGTTCGACACCATCAGGTGCGCGTCGACCGGCACGCCGGTGGAGCGCTTGACGGCCTTGAGGATGTCAACGCCAAAGGTGAGGTTGCCGGTAAAGTGACCGTCCATAACGTCAAAGTGAACGTAGTCGGCGCCGGCGATCTTGTCGAGGTCGCCCTTGAGGTTGGCCATATCGGCCGAAAGAATCGAAGGAGCGATTTTAATGGAACCCATGGTAGAAGCCTTTCTGCGCTAGTCGGTGATTCCGTAGAACTCTTGAGAGGGGACGCGGTCGGTAAGGATCTCGAGCGCCCTATCCAAAGTAACACCGTTGTAGAGCGTTTGCTCCACGGCAAAGGTGAGCGGAATGTCTACGCCCAGTGAACGGGCAAGCTCGCTCACGCTGCGGGCCGCGACGGCGCCCTCGACTACCATGTGCGTGCGTGTCTGGTACTCGTCGAGCGAGACGCCGTGGGCAAACTCGTAGCCAAAGGTGCGGTTGCGCGAATGCTCCGAGGTGCAGGTGGCAATGAGGTCACCCATGCCGGCAAGTCCCATGCAGGTCATAGCTTGACCGCCGCGGGCGTGCACCAGACGGCTGATCTCGGCCAGGCCGCGTGTCATGATGAGAGCGAGCGTGTTGTCGCCCGCACCGGTGCCGGCGGAGATGCCGCACACGATGGCGATAACGTTCTTCATGGCGCCGCAGACCTCGACACCGGTCATGTCTTGCGACAGATAGATGCGAAAGGCCGTGGACAGGAGCAGGTCCTTAAAGGTCTCCCCTATCTGCGGGTCTTCGCTGGCGATGACGGCGGCAGAAAGTCCGCCGCGGCAGATTTCCTCAGCATGGTTGGGGCCCGAGAGCGCCGCGACACGCGACTCGTTGCCGATCTCGCTGGCGATGACCTCGCTCATGAGCAGGCCGGATTCGGGCTCAATGCCCTTGGTGAGGCAGAGCACCGGGGTATCGGCGGCGATAAAGGGCGCGGCCTGGTGGCACACGCTGCGAAGGTGCGTCGAAGGAACGGCAAAGATGATGGCCTCGGCGCCGTCGAGTGCCTGGGTCAGATCCGTCGTGGCGAAGACGTTGCCGGGCAGCTCGTAGCCCACAAGGTAGCGGGGGTTGCGGTGCTCGCCATTGATGCCGGCGGCCGTCTGATCGCTGTGGGCCCACATAGTCACGCGCTCGGCTCGCGCGGCAGCAAGGCCGGCGACGGCGGTTCCCCAGGAGCCAGAGCCAATCAGCGCAACATTCATGACTCTCTCCTACTTATCGTCGGGCTCGGTGACGCGCTTGGTAAACGAGAGCTTGGACTCCTTACCCGTCATGAGCTTTTTGATGTTCGCACGATGGGCCCACACCACAGTAATGCCGATCAGCGCCATGCAAAACTTAAGTCCGAGGCTGCTGTACGGAAAGACCGCGCAGGCAGCGATGGGAAGACCGATGGCCGCGGCAAGCGAGCCCACCGACACAAACTTGGTGATGGCGACGGCCACGATAAACATGCCCAACAGCGAAAGTCCGATGGGCCAGTACCAGGCGAGGATGACGCCCAGACCAACTGCGATGCCCTTGCCGCCATGGAAGTTGAGGTAGGGCGAGAAGATATGGCCCCACACGGCTGCCAGGCAGATGACGCCGAGCATCCAGTCGCCGGCGGCACCGGGGGCCATAATGCTCACGGGGAAGCCATAGCCCAAGTCGGCAATGAGCGGACGCGCGATAAGGACGCAGATGGCGCCCTTAAGGCAGTCGAGCAGCAGCGTGAGCGCAGCCACCTTGGGGCCGGCCACGCGCAGGGCGTTGGTGGTGCCGATGTTGCCGGAGCCCGCCTTACGAATGTCCGTGTGGTTGAACACGCGGCCCAGGATCAGACCAAACGGAATCGCCCCGATAAAGAACGAGACCACGGCGCAGATGGCGGTCAGAAGAATCGGATTATGCATCCTTTTGCTCCTTCTTCCTAAAGAAGAGTCGAATGGGCGTGCCGGCAAAGTCGAAGGTCGAGCGCATGCGGTTCTCTACGTATCGCTGGTAGGTGTCGTTGACCAGGTCGCTGTGGTTGACGAAGAACGTGAACGTCGGCGGGTTGACGCCCGTCTGGGTCACATAGTGCATACGCAGGCGGCGCTTGCCGTCCACCACGGTATGACCGAACTCGCGCAGGTCGGTGAGGAACGTGTTGAGGCGTGAGGTGCTGATCTTCTGCGAGCGCGTCTTCTCGGCGGCGTCGACCATCGCCCAGATCTTCTCGACGCTACGGCCGGTCAGGGCCGAGATGCGCAGGTACTGAGCCCAGGGAGCCATGACGCCCAGACGGCGGTCGACTGTCTCCATGCAGGCCTCGCGCTTGCGGTCGTCGTCGAGCAGATCCCACTTGTTGAGCAGTACCACGATGGCGCAGCCGCGCTCGATGGCCAAGCCCATGACCTTCTGGTCCTGCTCGGTGACGCCCACGGAGGCATCGACGACGAGCAGCGCCACGTCGGCGCGGTCGATGGCACGCAGGCCGCGGACCATGGAGTAGTACTCGATGTTCTCGTACACGGTGCTCTTCTTACGGATGCCCGCGGTGTCGACCATGCGGTAGTGCTTGCCGTTGCGCTCCACGACGGTGTCGATGGCGTCGCGCGTGGCGCCGGCAATGTTGGACACGATGGAGCGGTCGGCGCCCAGGATGCGGTTGAACAGCGAGGACTTACCGGCGTTGGGGCGGCCGATGATGGCGACGTTCAGCGCGTCGGGGAACTCATCGGCGACCTCGTCCTCTTCCTCCGGAAGCAGGGCCACGATATCGTCGAGCAGGTCGCCCGTGCCATGACCATGCAGGGCCGAGAGCGGCGTGGGCTCACCGATGCCGAGCGAATAGAACTCCCAGATGCTGTCGTTCTCGCGATCGGGGTTGTCGAGCTTGTTCACCAGCAGAAAGACCGGCTTGTCGCAGCGCTTGAGCATGCGAGCGACAGACTCGTCCTCCTCGGTGACGCCGGTGCGGCCGTCGACCACAAACAGGATGACGGCGGCTTCCTCGGCGGCGGCGAGGGCCTGGTCACGGATGGACGTGGCGAAGACGTCATCGCTCTTGAGCGGCTCGATGCCGCCCGTGTCGACGATGGTGAACTCGCGGCCGTTCCAATCGGCCGTGTGGTACGAGCGATCGCGCGTGACGCCGCGGGACTCGTGGACGATGGCGTCCGAGGTCTGGGCCAGGCGGTTAACGAGCGTGGACTTGCCCACGTTGGGGCGTCCGACGACGGCGACGATAGGTTTCATCTGCTCTCCTTTAATGGGTAGGGTCAGTGGAAATGTTAGGGTCCGCGGGCATAATGCCAAGGATATGCTCTAGGGTATCGAGCAGCTCATGCGGCATGGTCGACACCACATGAACCTCGGCGCCGCGACTGGTAAGGCTTGCGAGTAAATCGTCACGATGATACTCGTCAAGCGTCATGCCGTCAGCGTTGAACATGAGCTTAGGCACAAAGAGCATAAACCCCGACAGATCTTGGGGCAGCTGCTCCAGAATGTCACACGCGACGATGAGGCCGGTCACGTCCACGTTGCCGCCAAAGTAGCGGTTCTTGATGGCTGTGACAGTGCCGCCGAGACCATGCGGCGACTCCACAAAGCGCGCCACGGTGTCGCGTGCGCTGGCGCCCGAGAGGCACAGCAGGTGCTGGCCACGGGCGGCGATGGCCTCGCGGACGCGGGCCAGACGCTCGGCGTCGGCGGCAAGCACGTCGTCGGTCTCGTCCAGATACGAGCGGATCATGCCAATGCCGTCGTAGTACTGCGGATAACCGTCGTAAAAGTCTGCCTCGGGAGGATCGATGCCGGCGTCCAGATAGAACTCGTCGCTCATCTGGAAGGTGTGGCGGCCAAAGCGCTCATAGGCGCGGTCCTGGAACGGTCGGATCATGGCAATGGTCTCGCGCGCTAGCTCGGGCTTGTCGCTGTAGGACCAGCTAAAACGGTTCTGATGCTTGGTAAAACCGAGCGGCACGATGCCCAGGCTGGTGATTTGCTCGTGCTCCTCGCAAAAGCGCAGGGTCTTTTCCAGCTCCTCGCCGTCGTTCATGCCGGGGCACAACACAATCTGCGCGTGAATCTCGATGCCGGCGGCCATGATGGCCTCGAGTACGTCCATGCCGCGCTGGGCGTTGCGGCCCATCATGCGGCGGCGGACGTCGGGGCTCACGGCGTGGACCGACACGTTCATGGGGCTCATATTGCGGTCGATGACGTTTTGCACGTCCTCGTCGGAGAGGTTCGTGAGCGTAACAAAATTGCCCTGCAAAAAGCTCAGACGATAGTCGTCGTCGCGGATGTAGAGCGTGGAGCGACCGCCCTTGGGGAGCATGGTCATAAAGCAGAACACGCAGGCGTTGACGCAGGTACGCATGCCGTCAAAGATGGGGCCATCGAATTCCAGGCCCCAGTCCTCTCCTGGGAAGCGGTCGAGCTCGACGGAGGTGACGGTGTTGTCGCGCGGATCGAAAACCTCCAGGTCGACGGTATCATCGTCGGCCTCCCAGAGCCATACGATCATGTCGGTGAGCTGCTCGCCGTTGACCGTGAGCACGCGCATGCCCGGCTCGATACCCACATCCCATGCGGGCGACTCGGGACGCACGTTCTTAACGAGCGCGCCTTCACCCGGCTCGGGGTCGCGGCTGCGCCCGTAATCGGCCACCTCGGCGGCGTATGCGGGTACGGTCTGGTCCATGGTTAGCGGCAAAGCTCCTTGATGCGCGTGACGGCGCGCTCGATGTGTTCTTGCGGGGTGGAGGCTCCGGCGGTGATGCCGATGTGGTGAGCGTCGGTAAACCACGCGGCCTGGAGCTCGGAAGCTTCCTCGATATGATACGTGCGCTCGCAGGCGTCTGCGCAAATCTGCGCCAGGCGGCGGGTGTTGCCCGAGTTCTTGCCACCCACCACGACCATGCAGTCGCAGCGGTTGGCAAGTGTGGCTGCTGCCTGTTGACGCTCACTCGTGGCGGCGCAGATGGTGTTGATCACACGCAGCTCCTGCACGCGCGGGGTTATGGCGGCCACGACCTCGGCGAGGTTCTGCGCGGTCTGGGTGGTCTGCACAACGAGGCCCACCTTGCCCTTGAGCGACAGGGCATCGGCGTCGGCGGCACAGCTCACGACCTGCGCGTCATTGCCGGCGTGGCCTAGAATACCCTCGACCTCTGGGTGGCCCGGCTCGCCCACGACGATCACGCGGTAGCCTTCGCGCACCAGGCGCTCGGCCGCCACATGAACCTTCTTCACGTAGGGGCAGGTGGCGTCGACCACGGTAAGGCCGCGCTCGCGAGCGGCGTCAATGACCTGCGGCACCACGCCGTGGGCGCGGATAATCACGGTGCCGGATGTGGCGTCGTCCAAGGTGTCGGCCAGACCGACGCCTGCCTCATCAAGCTCGCGCACCACGATGGGGTTATGGATGAGCGGACCCAAGGTATGGACCTGAGTGCACTCCCCTGCCTGCGGCGCGGCGGCCAGCGCCATATCGAGCGCACGCTGTACGCCGTAGCAAGTGCCGGCGTGGGCGGCGATCTCGATGGTGGGCGCGTTTGCCTGGTCAGACGCAGCCGCGGCGGTGTTCGTCACGTTCTCGCTCATGGCTAGAACCTGCCCGGATGCTCGGCGCACAGGTCGTCTCGCATGGCGTAGACGCGGCTCATGGCCTCGGACTCAAACCATTCCAGGCGCTCCGTGCGCTTAAGCCCAGCCGGTGCGTCGGAAAGCGAGACGGCCTTGCCGGCGCGGATCCAGCATTTCTTGGGACGCATGATCTTTTTGCCCGAGGGCGTGATGTCGGACCAGCCGCAGATGGCGAGCGGGTTGACGGGCGCCTTGCCCATCTGAGCGATGAGCGCAAAACCGCCGTGGACCTCGGGTTTGATCTCGCGCGAGCGGATGCGCGTGCCCTCGGGGAAGATCAGGACGTCCTCGCCGCGCTGCAGCGCATGCTGGGCGGCACGCAGGCACTTCATATCGGCAGTACCACGCTCCACGGGGATGCCGCCAACGCGGCTAAAGGCCCAGCGCACAATCTTGCTCTTGGCGAACTCTGACTTAAAGATGGGGCGAATGCGGCGGCCCCCAAAAAACAGCGCCGTCTCCACGGCCAAGAGCTCGGCCATCGAGGTGTGGTTGCAGATGACCACGCTGCCGCGGCCTTCCTGGCGCTCAAACAGAAGATCGGCGTCCTCGACCTTCCAGCGCCACATGAGCTTGGAGAAAGCCCAAAGGATTGCCATGACCACGAAGACGGTGCCGCGGATGAGCGCGGGAAACTCGGCATACGGGGCGTTGTAATAGTCCTCGGGCGTCTGCTTAAACAGGCGCATGGGCTACCTCCTTTGGTTGATGAGGTCCTCGATTATCGAGACGACCTCGTCGATGGTGTGGGCGGTGGAGTCGACGTGCACGGCGTCCTCGGCAGGCACGAGCGGGGCGACCTCGCGGCTGCTGTCGAGCTTGTCGCGCTGCTTAAGGGCGTCGAGGGTCTCGTCGACCTCGGCCTCGAGTTGCGCGGGCGTGAGAGGCTGGGCGTCGTTTTGGTGACGCTGCAGCACGCGGCGGCGGGCGCGCTCGCGCGGGTCGGCGGTCAAGAAGACCTTGACCTGCGCGTTAGGGAACACGACGGTGCCGATGTCGCGACCCTCGGCCACGATATCGTGATCCTCGGCGGCGCGGCGCTGGTGAATGAGCATGGCTGCGCGCACCCCCGGGTAGGCCGAGACCTTGGACACGTTGGCGTCGACCTGCGGGGTGCGAATGGCAGCCGAAGCGTCCTGGCCGTCGATGGTCAGGCGCGTGTCCTCGCCGGTACCGTTGGTAAAGCGAATCTCGATCTGCTCGGCGAGGGCGTCGATTGCCGCCTCGTCGTCTAGATCGATGCCGCGGTCGAGCGCGGCGAAGGTGACGGCGCGATACATGGCGCCCGTGTCGAGCTTGTTAAAGCCCAGCTGGCGGGCGATCTCTTTGGCGATGGTGGACTTGCCGGAACCGGCGGGGCCGTCGATGGCGACGATCATGCAATGCTTCCTTTCGGTGGTTGATGTGCTGGTATGGTTCGCGGGCGTTGGGGCGCGGCGAGTTGCCTAGCCCGTGTAACGCTCGCGGTAGGTGTTGCGTTTAGGTGCGGAGCCGTGACTGCCGTGGTGGCGCGTGCGGCTGGCGGGTGCGTCTTGGGGCTTGCCGCCGTGCATGGCGCTGGCCTGCTTGGGAGGGATGCCACCGCTTTTGAGATTCTGCACCTCGCGGTCGGTGAGCTCGCGCCACGAGCCCTTGGCCACGCCCTCGAGCTCAAGGCCGGCAAAGTTGCAGCGATGCAGACGGATTACCGGGTGGTGAATCTTGCTCAGCATGCGCTTAACCTGATTCTTGCGACCCTCGCGGATGATGACCTCGACGGCGGTGGTGCCGGGCTTGACGCCCTGTGGCGCCACGGCCTCGGCCTCGCGTGCGGTGATGACGCGGCAGATTGCCGGCTGGCATAGGCCGTCGTCGAGCTCGATGCCATGGCGG
Organism: Collinsella sp.; assembly: GCA_046979165.1. GTDB lineage: Bacteria > Actinomycetota > Coriobacteriia > Coriobacteriales > Coriobacteriaceae > Collinsella. Next base: position 536,701 of record JBKWJT010000001.1, on the reverse strand, counting down.
AGCGGGTCTAGATCGCGTTCGGTCAGCTGCCCGTCAACGAGTGCCTGGTAGGTCTTATAGACATGCTTGCTGGGGTGCAGCAGGTCCTGCGACAGGTCGCCGTCGGTGGTAAAGAGCAAAAGGCCCGTGGTGTCGCGGTCCAGGCGACCCACCGGAAAAAGACCCGGAAAGCGGTCGCGGGGGACCAGGTCGGCCACGCAAGGGCGCTCCTGCGGGTCGCTCATGGTGGTGAGGTAGCCGGTCGGCTTGTAGAGCATTAGGTACACGGCGCCCTGGTTGAGCTTGACGGGCATGCCGTCGACCTCGATGTGGTCGCGATCGACATCGACCTTGGTGCCCAGCTCGGTCGCGACCTCGCCGTTGACGGTCACGCGGCCGGCAGTCATCAGGTCCTCCGAGCCGCGGCGGCTCGCCACGCCCGCGCGCGCCAAAAAGCGCTGCAGGCGCATGGTATGCGGGTAGACGGGCTGGGCGTCGGACGCAGGCGTGCCCGGGGCGCCAGCGATGCGCGTCTCCCCTGCTTCATTAATCCTCGTCATGCATATCCTCCGAGGTCTCGTCTACGACCGGGGTCTCCTCGTCCTCGACTGCCTCAATGTCCTCAACATCGGTATCGATCAGCTCGCGCTCTTCGTCCAGGTCCTCGGCCTGCTCCTCGAGCGTAGACTGAATGCTGCGGCCGCTCAGGCGCTCGCGGATAAATTGACGCGACTGCTCGTCGGGCGCAAACTGCTCCAGATCGGGCAGGTCGCGGGTGGAGCGCAGGCCAAACTTCTCCAAGAAGGCGTTGGTCGTGCCGTAGATGATGGCCTGACCGCGCTGGGGGTCGCGGCCGAGTTCGCGCACCAGGCCCTTGTCTACGAGGGAAGCGATGACGCCGTCGGAGTTGACGCCGCGGATGCCCTTAACCACCTCGCGTGTTACGGGCTGGTGGTATGCGATAACGGCCAGGGTTTCGAGCGCCGCCTGCGACAGCTTTTGCGTGTCCCAGCTCAACACATGGGCCTCGACCACGTCGTGGTAGGCGGGGTGCGTAAACAGGCGCCAGCCGCCGGCGACCTCGCGTAGCTGAAAGCCGCGGTTGGCCTCCTCGTACTCAACTTTGAGCTCAGCGAGCAGCAATGCGCACTCGCCGGGGGCGATATCCAGCGCTCCAGCCAGCGCGGGCGCGCTCACCGGATCGCTCGACACCAGCAGGAGCGCCTCCAAGGCACCTTTGAGGCTGTTTGCCTCCAGCGTGGAAAGGTTTGACATGGTTGCCGCTCCTATTCGGTGAGCTCGGGGCCCTCGCCGGGCACGTATGCCTCGGCTCCCTCGACTCGGTTGATGCAGATGGTTCCGAAGATCTCGTCCTGGCTCAGCGTGAGCGAGCCGCGCTTGGCGAGCTCAAGCATGGCCAGGAAGGTGACGACGAGCTGCTCGGTGGTGGCATCGCCGTCCAGTAGCTCGCGGAAGGTGCAGGTTTGGTGCGCCATGGTAAAGCGGTCGACTGAGGCCACGGTCAGGTCGAGCGGCACGCGATGCGGCGCCACATGCTCGGCCTCCAGCAGGAAGGTCTGGCGCTTGCCGTCCAGGTCGGCACAGATGACGGCGAGACCGCGCAGCGTGATGCCGGCAAGATAGTCGGGCATAAGGCCTAGGAACTCGGGGTCGGGGCCGGCCACGCGCGGATGCATGCGGCTTTCGGCCTGCATGCGCGCACCGAGGGCCGCAGCCGCGCCTTTAAACTGCTTGTAGGCAATCAGGCGCTGGATCAGGACCTCACGCAGCGCGTCGCCGTCAAGCGTGCTGAGCTCCTCAAGGTCTTCGTCGAACTCGTCATCGTCGTCATCGACTTTGCGCGGGGCCTCCTGCGGCACCAGAGAGGCGGCCTTGATATCCAAAAGGGTTGCCGCGACCAGCAAAAAGTCGCTCGCCACGTCCAGGTCCAGCGCCTCGATGCGCTCGGCCTCGGCCAGGTATTGCTCGGCCACCTCGCTGATCGAGATGGCGCCGATATCAACTTTTTGGCGGGTTACCAGCTGCAGCAGCAGGTCGAACGGTCCGCTGTAGACCTGCGTCGACACGCGATACGACATCTTCGACCTCCTTTGACGGCGCCTTCGCGGCGCGGTTTGAGTGCATGTTACGACCGTTTTGCACGGTCGACCTGTAAGTTTACCTTAGATGCCGGCGATTGCGAAGTTGAGCAGCTGCTCAGCGAGCGGATACACGGTAACGTCGAAATAGCGGTCGATTACATCGATGCCGGTCCACATGGGCAGCAGGTACAGCACCAGGATGAGGATGGGCATAGCGTATTGCTGCAGACGGTAATAGTTGTTGAGCGCCTTGCCCTTGAGGAAGGGCACGATGATCGATGAGCCATCGAGCGGCGGGATCGGGATGAGGTTGAAGAACGCGAGCGACAGGTTGACCACGATAAAGGTGGCTCCGAAGTTCATGATCTGTGACGCCAGGGCAAAGGACATGCTGGTGTAGAGGCTGCCATAGGCTAGGCGCATGAGGACCGCGGCAAGACAGGCGAGCGCGATGTTCGATGCGGGGCCGGCAACGCTCACCAGGACCTCGTCGCGCTTGGGGTGCTTGAGGTTGTTGAGGTAGACAGGCACCGGCTTGGCAAAGGCGAACACCGGGCCTCCGGCGGCGAGCATCAGCAGCGGCAGGAGAATGGTACCGAATGGGTCGATATGGTTGAGCGGGTTGAGCGAGACACGACCGCGCGAACGGGCCGTCTTATCGCCGAGTGCCCAGGCCGCGGCGGCGTGCGCGCTCTCGTGGATGACGATGCCCACAATGACGGCGACGGCGCTGGCGAGCAGGTTCATGATGTAGCTGCTGGACATGGCGCTCCCCTAGCGGACGCGGCGCGAAGCGCGCGTGAGCAGGTAGTCAATTACAAACAGAATGACGGCGACGATAGCATAATCCAGGCGGAACACACCGCCAAAGGGCGACGTGATGACGCCGTAGCCGGCGATGGCGTTCGGCAGCGCGCGCGAAAGCTCAACGACAAAGCCCACGATCTGCAGCTTGGCGGTGAGGCCGCTAAAGCACAACAGCACGGTCATCGCACTCATAAAAATGCCGCAGATGCGACAGGCGATGGCGATGATGCTCATCGCCACGGCAGCGGCCTTACGAGAGTTCACGTGCGGTCTCCTCTTCGATCTGGGTGGAAAGCTCCAGCCATTCGTCCTCGAGCTTGGGCAGCTCTTGCTTAAGGCCGTTATATTCCCCCAGCGCGGCGTTGAACTTGTCCTGATCGGCATAAAGCTCTTCGCTCGCCATCAATTCCATAAGCTCGTCATAGCGGGCGCGCTTTTTGTCGAGCTCGGCCTCGATCTTCTTGAGCTGGTTGCGCACGCCCTTGAGCTTTTTGTTGAGCGCGGCGCGGGCCTGGGCCTCGGCGCGCTTTTGCTCCTTGGTCTTTTTGCCCTCGGCGGGCTTGGAGGCGGTGGCGGGGGTGTCGGGCTGGGCCGCGGTGACCTTAGCGGACTTGGTCGCGGCCGGTGCGCTCTCCCCTGCCGCATCGGCCGCGGCGCGGGCTGCGAGGTCCTCGCGCTTGTAGAGGTAGTAGTCGTAGTCGCCGTCGTAGACCGTGACCTTGCCATCGCGGATGTCAATGATGCGGTTGGCCACAGCGCGTACCAGGTGCTCGTCGTGGCTGATCAGCACGATGGTGCCGGGGAAGTTTTGCAGGGCGTTCTCGAGCATGTCTACCGAGTCGATGTCCAGGTGGTTGGTGGGCTCGTCCAGGCACAGGAGCGCCTCGGGGGCCACGAGCATCTTGGCAAGCGCCAGACGCGCCTTTTCGCCGCCGGAGAGGACACGGACCTGCTTCTCGATGGAGTCGTTGTCGCTAAATAGGAAGGCGCCCAGCAGGCTGCGCTGCTGCGGCACGGTCCACTTGGGCGTGACGGTGTCGATCTCTTGCAGGACGGTGTTGGACTCGGTCATGCCCTCGAGCGCGTGCTGGGCGTAGTAGGCCACACCCACGTTGGTGCCCAGGTCGCGGGTGCCGGTGGTGGGCGGTTCCAGGCCGGCGAGGATCTTCATGAGGGTGGACTTGCCGGCGCCGTTGGGGCCGACGAGCGCCACATGCTCGCCGCGGTAGAGCTTGAGGTCGATGTCACTGTAGATGTGCTTGTCGCCGTATGACTTGGAGACGCCCTCGAGGCCCACGACCATATCGCCCGAGCGCGGCGGGTCGGGGAACTTAAAGTCGATATGCTTGTGGCCCTCGGGCAGGATGACGAGCTCCTTCTTGATCTGCTCGATCTTGCGGATGCGCTCCTGGGCCTGGGCGGCCTTGGTGGGCTTGTAGCGGAACTTATCGACGAAGACCTGCATGTGGGCGATGTCGCGCTCCTGGGCGGCACGCTTGGCGCGCATCTGCTCAAGGTTGTCCTCGCGCTGCTTGAGGTAGCTGCTGTAGTTGCCGGTGTAGGTGGTTACGCGGCGGTTCTCGAGCGCGGCGACGTGGTCGACGCAGGCGTCCATGAAGGCGCGGTCGTGGCTGACGATGAGGACGGCGCCGTCGTAGCTGGCGATAAAGCCGCGCAGCCACTGGACACTCTCGAGATCCAGGTGGTTGGTGGGCTCGTCCAGGAGCAGCAGGTCGGGGTGGCGCAGGAAAAGCTTGGCGAGCGCGATGCGCATCTGCCAGCCGCCGGAAAACTCGGAGCAGGGACGCTCAAAGTCGGTGACCTTAAAGCCCAGACCGGACAGGATTTTGCGGGCGTTGCTTTCGAGCTCGTAGCCGCCTAGGTGCTCAAAGCGGTCCTGGACCTGGCCGTATTCGTTCAGGAGTGCGTCGACGTCCTTGCCCTGCTCGGAGAGCTCGGTGATTTGTGCCTGAAGCTCGTTGGCGCGCTCGCCCATGCGGCGGATTTCCTTAGCGGCCGCCATGACCTCGGCGAGGATGGTGGTGTCCTTGTGCTCCAGGTTGGTTTCCTGCTCTAGGTAGCCCACCTGGCAGTCCTTGGCGTACTGGACCTGGCCGGCGTCGGGGCTGTCGATGCCCATGATGATCTTGAGCATGGTGGTTTTACCGGCGCCGTTGGGACCCACGAGGGCGAAACGCTCGCCGGGGTTGATCTGGAAGGACGCGCCGCTAAAGAGGACGCGTGCGCCGAAGCTTTTTTCGATCTTGTCGACCAGAAGGATCATGGTGCCGCCTTTGACCTTGTGTGCCTATATGAAAAAAGGCCCCAACTTGCGTTGGAGCCTCATTCAATGCTCGGGTGGAGACGAGGGGGATCGAACCCCTGACCTCTTGACTGCCAGTCAAGCGCTCTCCCAGCTGAGCTACGCCCCCGTGCGATGAAGTACTATACGGGAACTCGGACCACGAAGCAAGGACAATTTTGGAAAATTTCGCAGTCGCGGCGCGGGCCGCCATCCGCCCAACGGCCGTCCTGCCGGCGCCAGGCCCGTTACCGGGGCCGATCGCGCTCCCGCCGACCCGGCGATTTCAAAACCATGCCGGTTTACGGGGCCGGGCCGGGAACCCCCCGAGCATGCCGTCATCGGTAAAATCAAAACCGCAGTTAGACGGCTTGCGCATTCCGTGAAATGCAGGGCATGGACGGCCGGTCCGGGTCCAGCCCCGTAATCCGACATAGTTTTGAAATGGTTCTTGTCAACCAGCATTAACAATTACGTGGATTTGAACCGCAAACGTTTATCAAAGCAATTTGGCAGGCATATGGAGTGGGAACTATGGCAAAAAGAAGCCGGGCTATTTGCCCGGCTTCTCGATTCTTTGGTGGGCCCTCCGGGATTCGAACCCAGAACCCAGGGATTATGAGTCCCCTGCGCTAACCGTTGCGCCAAGAGCCCTTATAAAATGGCGTGTGCGATAGAGGCCAGCAAAACAGGTCCCTATCTTGAACCACGTCGTGAAATAGTACCATGCACGTGGCGCCCGTTCAACGCACGATCTTGTCGACCAGGAGGATCATGGTGCCGCCCTTGATTATCAACTTCATCCGAACACCTCCCACATTCATCCGCACATGTACGGATGAATGTGGGAACCCGATACCCTGAGGGCCGGACCGGCCGGCCCCGGAAGATCGGAGGACGGCATGTCCGGAAAGAGGAAGAAGGGTTCCGCGAAAGCGGCCCCGAGGGCCTACGGAAGGCTCACGAGGCACGAGCGGGACACGGTCCAGAGGATGCTGGAGCGCGGGGCCTCGTGCAGGGAGATCGCGAGGGAGCTGGGCAGGTCGCCCTCGACGGTGAGCGCCGAGGTGGCGTCGCACAGGTTCGTGACGGCGCCGAAGCCCAGGCGCGGCGAGCGCGTGGGCGCCGGCACCGACCTGTCGTCGGCCTGCCCGCGCCTGGCGGCGTGGCCGCGCTGCTGCAACGGGTGCGGCCGCTACCGCGCGATGGGCTGCAAGCGCCGCCCGCACGTCTTCTACGAGGCCCGGGCCGCGCAGCTGTGCGCCGACTCGGTCCTCGTCTCGTCCAGGCGCGGGATAGACGCCGACGAGCCGGCCGCGGCGGCCAGGCTGGAGGCGATAAGGGACTGCCTGCGCCGGGGGCTGTCGCCCGAGCAGATGGCGGCGCGCAACGGCGGGCCGGTGGACCTGTCTCCCTCGACCATCTACCGCTGGGTCGCGGCGGGCTACGACGGCATGACGAACATGGAGCTCAGGCGCAAGGTCGGCTACAGGCCGAGGAAGCGCGCCGCCGGGCGGGCGGCCACGCGCCACTCCGCCCGCAGGTCATACGCCGCGTTCCTCGCCCTCGGGGAGGACGCGTGCGCCGCGGCCTGGGAGATGGACACGGTCGAGGGCGCGCGGGAGGACTCCGCCTGCCTGCTCACGCTGCTGCACCGCCCCAGCAGGCTCCAGCTCGCGCTGCCGCTGGAGGAGAAGACCGCCGGGTGCGTCGCGGACGCCCTGGGCGATATCAGGGAGGTCCTCGGCGCCGACGGCATGGGCAGGGTCTTCCGCGCCGTGCTCACCGACAACGGCGCCGAGTTCTCCGACGAGGGCGCGATCGCGGCGCTCCTCGGCGAGGGGCCCGGCGAGACGAGGCTGTTCTACTGCGACCCGCGCCGCAGCGACCAGAAGGGCGCCTGCGAGCGCAACCACGTCGAGATCAGGAAGCTGCTGCCCAAGGGCGCCGGGCTCAGGTTCGACCGGCTATCCCCGGCCGACATGGCGCTGGCCATGTCGCACGTGAACTCCGAGCCCCGCGGCGCGCTCGGCTTCTCGACGCCCGCGCGCGCCTTCAGGGCGATGCTCGGGGACGATGCGGCGGCGCTGCTTGACGCCTACGGCGTGGAGGATGTGCCTCTGGCCGAGCTCGACCTGACGCCGGGACTCATCGAGAGGGCGCGCGCAGAGAGGGGCGATGCCCCGCTGGCCTAGCCTGAAGGCAAAACGGAATAGACTGACCGACCGTCCGGCTGAGTCTGGGAAGAGGTGCCGGGCGGAGGGCGGAGCATGGCCACCGGACCCATCGAAACACATCTCCACCGTTCCTTCAACTGGGAAAACGGCGCCCCCGGGGCCCGGATGGGGCCTCGGGGGCGTTCGGCTAGCTGCGGGAACGGCCTGTCCGCCTAATGTGTTCGGCTGAGATCGGAAATCAACCATCATGGTGCCGCCTTTGACCTTGTGTGCCTATATGAAAAAAGGCCCCAACTTGCGTTGGAGCCTCATTCAATGCTCGGGTGGAGACGAGGGGGATCGAACCCCTGACCTCTTGACTGCCAGTCAAGCGCTCTCCCAGCTGAGCTACGCCCCCGTGCGATGAAGTACTATACGGGAACTCGGACCACGAAGCAAGGACAATTTTGGAAAATTTCGCAGTCGCGGCGCGGGCCGCCATCCGCCCAACGGCCGTCCTGCCGGCGCCAGGCCCGTTACCGGGGCCGATCGCGCTCCCGCCGACCCGGCGATTTCAAAACCATGCCGGTTTACGGGGCCGGGCCGGGAACCCCCCGAGCATGCCGTCATCGGTAAAATCAAAACCGCAGTTAGACGGCTTGCGCATTCCGTGAAATGCAGGGCATGGACGGCCGGTCCGGGTCCAGCCCCGTAATCCGACATAGTTTTGAAATGACATTAATTCACTAACAGGCAAACTAGGTAGTTCTAGCGCCTTGTCGCCGGCTAATTCCGATTTCCAACCAGTTGCACAAAACATTTGCTCGCAGTCGCGTCTCGGCGGATTTCATTGCTTCAGTTTTGGCTTTATAGCGAATCCCTAAACGGTCGCAGACACTTCTGACTATGGTGTCTAGCTGCTTTGAATCGTTGAGCATATCGTGAGTCACCAGGAATACATCGAAACCCATGCTCTGGAGCGCAGTCATGCGCTCCGCATCGTGATCAAGTACCGCGCCTGAGCCATGGATGACTTCACCTTGGATCTCGATAATTACTGCCTTCATTAGGATTGGGTTTACGATCACGATGTCGCCGTAGCAGACCTTTTGGCCTGCGATGCTTTGGGCCGCCATGGATAGAGGGGTTAAATCGTTGAGGTACACGTATCTGAATCCTGCACCACCTAGACGTCGAGAACGACTTAGAAGCAGGACCCCAGCGACCTCGAGCGGAGACGCAGCAATGCCGATAACCTGCTGAGCGGCATCATAAAACTGCTTTCCCCACATTTGACTTTTGACCTTGTCGGCGAAACGATGCAGGTCGCTCAGTTCGATGAGCGGCTTTCTCATCCAAAGAGAAGTACCTTTGAGTTTCGTAACCTCTCTTCCATCTTCACGCTTGCTCGTTTGGCTATCATTTTCTGGGTCCTTAACGGTTGCGCGGGCATAAACTCGTTTCCAAGGAACCTCGTCTTCGCCCTCTCCAAGTTCGAACAAATTTTGCGTGCTGGAATTGCGATTCTCCTCTACCGCCATTTTTAGCTGCATTTCGGCAGCGGGAGCCGGCTCGAAAACAGAAAACCAGCCGCAAAGTTCGTACATAGCCAGTACGAGATCTATTTGGGACACAAAGCGTGTCATAGTAAATAACGTGTTAAGCGGATTGGTGACACTAAAGCCTAAATTAGTGTCGATTGTTGTGCCGGCATCCGATGCTCCTTCCCAGCGAATAGTAGAGCGCAATCCCGAGTGGTGATTACAACCTGGCGAAGCAACAGCGATAATCGGGGTCTTGAGGACGTCGGTTACGAAAGGGGCTTGGGATAGAGCTCGCCAGCCGTCTTCGGAGTTGGGCAGGCGCGGGTAGAGGTCGCGCACCTGCGGTGGGCAGCGCCAGTAGCGAAATGCGGTGTTTGCGCAGACGATTTCGTCCATTTGCGCCTCCCCTGGTATCGGCCGTAGACCGTGCGGTTGTGGTCGTGGACGATTATCTACCGGGGCATCATGCGGGTAAGTACCGGAAGCTGACCAAACGCTGACCAAAAGCTTGACGAGTTCTGCCGAAAAACCGTCGTGTGATAGAAATCCGCTGGAAGACACTCTGGGCATGCGGTCCCTGTCTCCACATTTGCGCTCGAATCACATGGGGAGTTCAATGAAAATACGTATGTGTTTTATACAAAACATGCAATGGCGTCAAAAAAGGGCGCGATAAAAAAGACGCCTTATACGACTTCGAGTCGATTTTGGTGTCGGCCTTGGTGTCAAAAAGAAAAAGACCAGAGGCTTAACACCTCTGGCCTGTGCTTTTGATGGTGGGCGATACAAGATTCGAACTTGTGACCCCATCCGTGTGAAGGATATGCTCTACCCCTGAGCCAATCGCCCGTCGCCTTTCGGCAAAAGAGATACTAACATAGCCGTGCGTGGTTTACCAAGAACTTTTTGCTCCCGATTTTAAATTCGTGGGAGCCTTGATTATCAACTTTATCCGAACACCTCCCACATTCATCCGCACATGTGCGGATGAATGTGGGAACCCGATACCCTGAGGGCCGGACCGGCCGGCCCCGGGAGATCGGAGGACGGCATGTCCGGAAAGAAGAAAAGGGGCTCCGCAAGGGCGGTCCCGAGGGCCTACGGAAGGCTCACGAGGCACGAGCGGGACACGGTCCAGAGGATGCTGGAGCGCGGGGCCTCGTGCAGGGAGATCGCGAGGGAGCTGGGCAGGTCGCCCTCGACGGTGAGCGCCGAGGTGGCGTCGCACAGGTTCGTGACGGCGCCGAAGCCCAGGCGCGGCGAGCGCGTGGGCGCCGGCACCGACCTGTCGTCGGCCTGCCCGCGCCTGGCGGCGTGGCCGCGCTGCTGCAACGGGTGCGGCCGCTACCGCGCGATGGGCTGCAAGCGCCGCCCGCACGTCTTCTACGAGGCCCGGGCCGCGCAGCTGTGCGCCGACTCGGTCCTCGTCTCGTCCAGGCGCGGGATAGACGCCGACGAGCCGGCCGCGGCGGCCAGGCTGGAGGCGATAAGGGACTGCCTGCGCCGGGGGCTGTCGCCCGAGCAGATGGCGGCGCGCAACGGCGGGCCGGTGGACCTGTCTCCCTCGACCATCTACCGCTGGGTCGCGGCGGGCTACGACGGCATGACGAACATGGAGCTCAGGCGCAAGGTCGGCTACAGGCCGAGGAAGCGCGCCGCCGGGCGGGCGGCCACGCGCCACTCCGCCCGCAGGTCATACGCCGCGTTCCTCGCCCTCGGGGAGGACGCGTGCGCCGCGGCCTGGGAGATGGACACGGTCGAGGGCGCGCGGGAGGACTCCGCCTGCCTGCTCACGCTGCTGCACCGCCCCAGCAGGCTCCAGCTCGCGCTGCCGCTGGAGGAGAAGACCGCCGGGTGCGTCGCGGACGCCCTGGGCGATATCAGGGAGGTCCTCGGCGCCGACGGCATGGGCAGGGTCTTCCGCGCCGTGCTCACCGACAACGGCGCCGAGTTCTCCGACGAGGGCGCGATCGCGGCGCTCCTCGGCGAGGGGCCCGGCGAGACGAGGCTGTTCTACTGCGACCCGCGCCGCAGCGACCAGAAGGGCGCCTGCGAGCGCAACCACGTCGAGATCAGGAAGCTGCTGCCCAAGGGCGCCGGGCTCAGGTTCGACCGGCTATCCCCGGCCGACATGGCGCTGGCCATGTCGCACGTGAACTCCGAGCCCCGCGGCGCGCTCGGCTTCTCGACGCCCGCGCGCGCCTTCAGGGCGATGCTCGGGGAGGACGCGGCGGCGCTGCTGGACGCCTACGGCGTGGAGGACGTGGCGCTCGTCGACCTCGACCTGACGCCGGGGCTCATCGAAAGGACGCGCGCCGAGAGGGGCGATGCCCCGCTGGCCTAGCCTAGAAGGAAAAACGGAATAGACGGACCGACCGTCCGGCTGAGTCTGGGAAGAGATGCCGGGCGGCGGGCGGAGCATGGCCACCGGACCCATCGAAACACATCTCCACCGTTCCTTCAACTGGGAAAACGGCGCCCCCGGACCCCAGGAGGGGCCGCGGGGGCGTTCGGCTAACTGCGGGAGCGAGCCATCAGCTCAATGTGTTCGGTTGAGATCAGAAATCAACCAAATTCGTGGGAGCAAACCGCACTGTTTCAACCCAGTCAGCCAACAAAACCGCAGCTTAACCACTCTTTATCGTTTAATCCACGAGGTCTCAGGACGGCAGATAAGTCGCGCGTTGTTGTAGGCCATGTCGAGCGTGAGGCAGGTGCGTGCGGCGTAGAAGCCGTCCTCGCGCTGGATGGTCAGTGCCAGTTCGGGCTTGTCGCCGGTTAGGCACAGAGGCAGCAGCAGCTGGATCCGGCCGCCGTAGAACTGCGGCACGGCGAGCGTGTAGTTGGCGGCGGCGCGGCGGGCGGCCTCGACGACGGCTCCCTCAAAGGCGCGGCGCAGCAGTAGCGAGTTGCCCTCCCCCATCAGGCTGGCGGGAATACGCGTGAGGTTCTCCTCATCGCCCAGAATGTGGTCGATGTTGGAGCGGATGGGCAAGCGGTAGTCAAAGACCAGCTCGGAGGGGTCCTCGGCAAAGCGCACGCGGCACGGCAGGTACTCAAACGAGACCAGCATGGGGTCGCTCTCCTTAAAGAAGCCCTTCAAAAACCAGCGCTGGCGCGCGTCGGTGTTAGCGTCGGAATAATTTAGCCAAATATAGTCGGCCGAGATTGACCAATCCCGGCCGACCCATTTTAGCCAACACGCCCGCATCTATGTCTTTCCTATCGCTTCCCTACATCCCCTCGGGCTGGATCCCCCTCACCTTCACCGCCTGGGGGACGGCCTCCACCGAGTAGGTGTCGAGCCCCCTGCCGCGGTAGCTCGGGCCCCGCATCACGAACACCGACGCCTTGTCGAACAGCCTGTCGAGGGCGCAGAGGAGCGTGTCGTCGCCCGTGAAGAACTCATCCCACCCGCTCGGGGCGATGTTGCTCGTGAGGACCATCGCGTTCGGCCCCTCCTTCTCGTAGCGCCTGTCGACGACATCGAAGAACAGGTCGGTGCACGGCCTGTCGTAGACGCATCTCCCCACCTCGTCAACGATGAGGCACGACGGCTTGACGAGCGAGGAGACGACCCGCGAGGTGTTTCCCCGCTGGACGGCCTTCTGGAACCTGTCCCTGAGCTCGGTCGCCTTTATGTAGTAGGTCTTGAGCCCCCGCATGCAGCACTCGCGCCCGTAGGCCTGCGCGAGGTGCGTCTTCCCTATGCCGCCGGGCCCGACGAAGGCGACGTTGCGGTGCGCGTAGAGGTCGGCCAGCGACGGGAGCTTGCCCAGCGCGGCCGCGTCCCGGCCCCGGATCCTGGAGAAGTCGAAGCCCTCGAAGGTCTTGGGCTCGCGCCTGGGCAGCCTGCTCAGCCTCAGCAGCGTCTCGATGGAGGCGAGCCTCCTCTTCTCCGCAAGGTAGGAGAAGGTGGCTGCCACGGCGGCCATCTCCCCGTCGCCGAGGTCGAGGTCCGAGGCGAGGGTCGCGAGCTCCTCCGCCCCGACGGCGATCCCGAGCCTCGACGCGGCGTCGCTCGCGAGCTCGTAGGGGCTCGCCCCCGCGCCCGCCATCATTCGGCCCTCCCGAAGTCGAACCTCTCGAAACCGGGTTTCGTCCTGGGCGGGGCGATTTGCTCGACCACGGTCCCCACCGGCTGGGTCGGCAGCTCCTCGGGCTGCGCCGGCGATGTCTCCCACTGGCCCTCGCACCAGCTGTCGGCGCCGGCGCCGACGGCGTGGGCGACGAGCTCGCGGGAGAGGTCGTCGCTGTATATGTGCACCGCGCGCCCCTCCCGGCTCACCCTGCACTCGCGGCGGCCGTACCAGTAGGGCACGCCGTAGCGGTGCCCCTCGAAGCTCACGAAGCCGTCGAAGGAGATCTTCCGGCGCGGGCACAGGTACCGCTCGACCTCGGCCGTGACCTCGAGCGGCCTGGTGTTCGCCGAGCACGCCGCCTCGTGCTCGCGCATCGGGACGCATGCCGCCGGGCGCCGCCAGCGGCCTCCCTGCTCGGCGCACCAGAGGGCGGCCTCCCGGTTGAGGGCGTCAAGGTCGGTGAAGGACCTTCCCGCGAGGAAGTTCCCCTTCACGAAGCGGACGAGCCTCTCCACCTTGCCCTTCGTATAGGGGTGGCGCGGCCTGCACAGCCTGGTGCGGAAGCCGACGACGCCCATGAACTCGGCGTAGTCGGCCTGCCAGACGGGCCGGCCGTCGGCATCGCGGCGGACGACCACGCTCTTCATGTTGTCGGTGAGCACGGTCGCGGGCACGCCCAGCGCCGAGAACGCGTGCAGCATCCCGATGAGGAGGTTCTCCTGGCGCGCGTTCGGGAAGAACTCGACGTGGGCGCCCCCGCAATGGTGGCAGACCATGGCGAAGCAGGCGATCCGCGCCCGCTCGCCGCCGGGGCGCTCGACCGCGACGAAGCCCCAGTCCATCTGGTAGGCCTCTCCGGGCGCCGTCCTGAAGCGCTGCCCGCGGCAGCCCTGCGGGGCCGCCTGCCGCCTCTTCGCGGGCACGAGGTCCCGGTGCGCGGCGATATAGGTCTTCACCGTGGTGAGGCCGCCGGCGTAGCCCTGGCCGAGCAGCCGCTCGAATATCACCTGCGAGTTGGTGACGCCCTTCCGCAGGAGGTCGTCCACCAGGCCGGTGTGGCCGGCGAGCACGCCCGGCGCGGCCCTCCTCCCGCTGTTCCCGTGGGGCAGGGCCCTGAACCCGTGTGCCCTGACCGTCCTCGCGCGGGAGCGGGTGAGCCCCGTCCTCCTGCAGAACTCCGCGAGGTTGCATGCCTGCGGGTCGAACCCGTCGCCCTCCTCCGCGGCCATCTCCCGGAGCGCCGCGTCTATAATCTCCTGTAGGTCATCGTGTCTCTCGTTCACCTCAATGGTCCTCCTAACGCCGGCGTGTTGGCACCACCAGCGTAGTGGCGGCGGGGAGGCACGGTGGCCATTATTCGGTGACCGGGATTGGTCAAAATAGTTTGACTATTAGCGGCTAAAATCGCCCGGCGCTAACATCGGGCTTGGTGTTGGGCTCAAACAGGCCATAGATGGTCTCGTAACGGCGCGTGTACAGGCCGGTGTTGAACAGGCAGCGGTCGTCATCGAACACCAACGGCAGGTTGGACGGCGCGGTCTGGTCCACGTCGCGCTCGGTCAGGAACACCGCGCGGCTAAACGAGAACGACAGATAGTTTTTGAGGATGCGGTTACTGGGACCCCAGTCCTCGGGGTCGGCTAGATCGACCAGGCGGTCGTAGCAGGGCTCGGGGCAAAACGCGAAGTCGTACACATTGCTGCACAGGGTGCTAGGGAGTTCCATGTGGCGTCCATTCCATTCAATAACCGGCATGCGGATGCTTAGATTCTATACGTGCGACGCACCGTCGAGACGCACAACGCAATTGCGCCTTAGTTCTTTGACGAGCTCGTCGCGGGAGCGGCTTTCGGATACGAGGTCCTGGATCCAGGCGTAGTGCGGGAAAAACCGAGATCTGTCGACCAGACCCCGATTTTACGCTTTCGAGACATGCTTTTTTAAATAGCAGATGTCTTGGGGCTGCTATGGCGGCCATGTAATTTGAAAAATGGAAGTCCGATCAACAAATAGGGGTGCCACGGCAAACGCCGGGACACCCCGTCTCAGAACCTATATTGCTTTCCCCTAATCCTCTAAGTACTTAGAGGAATGCAAGGACAACAGCAAAGACAATGCACGTGACACCTATCCCGAGCGGAAGTCGTGCCTTCTTCTTTTTGTCCTTAATAAGAAAAGCCTCGATTGCAGACGCAAGGACCAGAAATCCGCCGATAATTAGCAGGTCAAGCGCAACGAAACGGACGGTCGAAATATCGGAAGAGATCCCTCCGGCATTAACGTTCACGAGCGTAAAGATCGCGGCGAAGACGGCAAAGAGTGCCAGCACATTACCGTAAATACGAGATTCGATATTGGCAACTTCTTCCTTTTTGTCTTCAACCTTTTTGAGCTCTCCGGCATAGACGTCGGAATAGTCGGCGAGCCCATTAAAGTTAAGCTCATCAGAAAAGGCTCCATGGTAAGGATGGGCAACCGTGCCTTCGACGTGCTGGAATGCGACCTGCGCGATGCCCTTAGACTTATCGAGGGTAATGGTGCTGCCGCTTACGTTTGTAACACGATAGAACAGCCTAGTTCCATGGCCAGGGAAATAGAGCGGTGCATCCAAAGAAAGCCCTTGGCGAATGCGCGAATTGCGCAGAAGTACGCTAGCGGTCAGATTGTTGGGTAGCGCGACACATTCAACGCAAGAGACAAAAGTCGAGTCTCCGGGGCCAAGCTCGACCTCGAACTGCTTGCTTTCATTAATGTAGAATCCGTCGGTGCGCAAGTCATACGTAACCTGGCCGATGTTCGAAGCATCGGCATTGAGCAGCACCTTGTTGTCGATAAGCTCTTGAATCTTAGTATCGCTCAAGTACATATGAACCACTTCCTTAGGACAACGAGTATAGCACTGAGGTATTGCACTGGCGGCTGTCCCCAAAGGGGACACAGGTGAAGTAAGTTCAACTTCTCTACTCGGCACGCACCCTTAAATAAACTCTCCCGTCTCCGGGTCTACGAAGTCCGCGAGCTTTATCTTTCCGTAGAAGCCGCTTCCCTTGTACTTTCCTGCATAGGTCTCAGAGTCGAACTTGAACGAAATGTTATAAAGCTTTCCTGTCTTTGTCTTCCTGATCAGCCCGTTTTCCAGCATGTAGCTCAGTGCCCTCTTATGGCTTTCTCTATCGTTACCGTTTAGGTAAAAGCAGCAGACACCTTGTTTCGAGCCCGCCGCGATGAGCGTTTCGGGATTCGAGTATTTGGCCTCTACGACGACGCCGTCAAGAACTGCGGTTCCGACAATGTCGTCCATGAGGGCGGTTTTGAAAGGAGAGAAGAAGAACATCCATTTGCCGCATTGGACGGGATCTATGTTGTGGATTCGTTCCTTATTGATAAACCAAATCCATGAGAACGATTTGACCCTGGCAATCGAGCGAGATTCGTTAAGAAGCGTTTCTTCGACGGACGGCGTTAATTCCTCGTTGTTGCCTGTGTTATTTGAGCTTGTCATTGCATTTATCCTAACATTCGCCCTTAATAAAGCTCCTCGCCAGCAGCCTCAAGCGCTTGTATCGCTGCACGTTTGAGCTCATTGAGACTTTCGTAGCCGCTTTCTGACAGCGGGACTATGCGCACGCTGAATGAGTCGCCGTACTTGTAGTCGGCATACACATCGCAATTGCCCCTACCGAGAAACTGTATAGCCGCCCGGTCAATCGCTTTTGCGCTTTGGCCTACGTAGTACAGATCTTTGGTTGCATTATGGACAATGAAGATGCCAGTAATTTCGCCTTGCTGTGTCAGGGCCTTTCGCTGAGACATAAACTCATCGGCGCTCGCAGCGATTTGAGGATCATCTTCTAGGAGCGATTGGCGTAGTTTAAGAAGCGCTTCTTGCTGCTTCGAGGCGATCAAGATAATTAGGAGGCCATCCAAAAACAAGAACAAGCCGAAAATACTAAGTGGAAAGACGGCACGCGATTTACTCCAACGCTGAGTAGCCAAGCTATAAATGGGCTGCCAAGAGTAAATATAAGCCCGCTAACGCAAATGACCTTCCCTGCCTGAATTTGCCTTCTTGGAGGGGCCGAAGCGACGGTTTTAATTTGATAGTAGTTTCTCATGGTTGGTCTCCAACGATGTAGGCAATTGGGTCCAAATGGAGCTATATAAACGGCAGCATTTGGATTGCAGGTTGATTTCTGATCTCAACCGAACACATTGAGCTGATGGCTCGCTCCCGCAGTTAGCCGAACGCCCCCGCGGCCCCTCCTGGGGTCCGGGGGCGCCGTTTTCCCAGTTGAAGGAACGGTGGAGATGTGTTTCGATGGGTCCGGTGGCCATGCTCCGCCCGCCGCCCGGCATCTCTTCCCAGACTCAGCCGGACGGTCGGTCCGTCTATTCCGTTTTTCCTTCTAGGCTAGGCCAGCGGGGCATCGCCCCTCTCGGCGCGCGTCCTTTCGATGAGCCCCGGCGTCAGGTCGAGGTCGACGAGCGCCACGTCCTCCACGCCGTAGGCGTCCAGCAGCGCCGCCGCGTCCTCCCCGAGCATCGCCCTGAAGGCGCGCGCGGGCGTCGAGAAGCCGAGCGCGCCGC
>JBKWJT010000001.1:0-517960 GCA_046979165.1 Collinsella sp. | reverse complement strand
CGCACATGTGCGGATGAATGTGGGAGGTGTTCGGATAAAGTTGATAATCAAGGCATTTGGATTGCAATTATCTTATCGCTCGATCAGATGAAGAGTAAGGTTCAACATCGGCAACGGGTTGTGAAGCTATCAAGCATAGCTAAAAAGTGCCGTCGCAGCTATAGCCGATACACCCCAATCTCTAAGAAATTGATTCAGTAGTAGGCTAAAGACTTCTGCAGTAGCTGCATTCACCCCTCCCCTGGTCTCGCTTTAACGGGCCTTAGCAGCGATATGCGGCAGCCAGGAGTGCTGTTCCAAGAAGGAAAAGCATTAAGGAAGCGGCTATCCAGTTGTTGTCGGCGGTCTTGGGGAGCGTCTCTGCGGTCGCAGTGGTGGCTCTTGGCTTGGAGGACGCGGGCAGCGTAGTCTTGGTCATCGTAGTCTTGGTCGTTATGTTTGTCTTGGGCGACGTAGCCGTTAAGCTCCAGGTGGTCGGCATCGGTCCAGGCCCAGCTGGGGTCCGACACACTGAGAGCCTGGCCCGGCTGTCAATCAGGGAAAGAAGGGACGCTTTGTGGCCTCCACATAGCGTCCCTTCCTTAAATTATTGTGTGAATATGATTTGAGCATACGGCGGAGCCTGAAACCACCATGCTCCAACTTGGCTACAAATCATAATTCTGCAACGTCGAATACTTGAGAAGCGATTGATAGCGCGGATGTCCCGATCGAACAGCCCGCTTGTAAAGCTTGATATATTTTTCAAATCCCTTTTGAACTGCGAATTCATTTCCGCGAAGAGCTTCATATTCGTTCTGGCGCAAGTGTGGACGCACCTGTTGATCTATATATTTTGGTTTGTCTACAACAACGGCTTTCGAATAATCAATTCCGCATTTGTTTTTGGGATCGGTAAAGAATGCGTGCCCATGGCGAATGTGCGAGCGAAAAGGTATGGCCCACGTATGTCCCTCGATTTCGACCAAAAAGACGATGTAAGGACGATTTTGCTTTTGTTCCATCTCTTTGAACGGCGGGTTTGGATGATCTTTGTAAAACGAGTTTGTCAAAAAGACGATTTTAGAATTCATGCAGACCCTCCGAAAAAGAAAATGCCTCCAACCCAAAGAGATTGAAGGCATCTTCTCAGTGGGCTTTCTTTTGATTCCGTTGGTCGCGCCCTACGACCAAAATCTTCTCAGTGGGCTTTCTTTTGATTCCGTTGGTCGCGCCCTACGACCAATTTCTGATTTAAGTATACCCAAGCAACGGAGGAAATGATTGGGATTTCGAAATATGAAGGATTAAATCAGGCCTAAATCAGGCCTAAATCAGGCCTGAATTAGGCCGCTCAATCTTGACCGTACATATCTAGAAATCCAGATTCACCTAGACAATTAACTTGTATTCACGCCCAATCGCACTTATCGCAAACAAAAGTATCCATACAATCCCCCATTGCCCTTGGCTTTCGCGAACAAGCAGTAGGGCGTCAGCTCCGCTTTGCCACGTCGTCGGCGTCGAGCCCTTCAGCCTTCTTGGCGATATCAGCCAGACCCGGATTCATCTTTTCGCAAGCGCCGTCCACGATTTTCTTCAAGCTTTCAAAGAAAGAGAAGGCTTTGCGATCCTGTTTAAGTTCAGTCGTGGGCTCGAGGGAAATCGTCGTAGGTTCGTCGATTCCAGCGAAAAGCGCCGAGTACAGCTTCCCTACGTTCAGCTTCGGGTCTTCGACATCAATGGAAAAGTCGTCAACATCCTCGATCGCGATCTTCCCATCCTTCAGCCAGACCTTATATGCCTTCTGAGCTATAGCGTTTGAGTCGTTTCCTGACAACATCTGCGCCTCCTTCAACGGTTTTGGCTACAAGGTCGAGCACCTTGTAGTCGTCGCATTCGTATTCCAAAGCCCCACTCTTCACGTCAATTTTCCCATCTTGGCCGCGCGCGAGCACAATGACGTTATCGACGTCGAGGTTTACGACGAAGAGCGGGTTGTGCGTGATCATGAGCACCTGCCGGTTGGCGCTCATCCTCTTAAAGGCGCCGAGGACGTGCTCCTTAATCGCTACTTGCGATATCTGATCTTCCGGCTGATCGATAATGTAGACTCCCATCTTAGCGTCTTCTTCCGCCAGAAGGTCGAAGTACAGAGTCCCGTACAGTCCGGGCGATGGTTCAGCATCGATGCCTATGGACTTGTTGGTGATTTTCCTTCTCTCGGTTATGCGGTCAACTACTGCATGAAGTTTGCCGCGAATCTGTTCGTAGCACGTCACCATGGAAGGTTTATCACCTGTTACTGCCGCAGCTATCTCATCCGTAGTCAGCTCAGTTTCGGACTGAATGCCATCCAGAAGGATCGGAAGCTTAGGCTTGTTGAATGCCTCTCCGAAGACTGCTTTGCAATACGCCGTCCCCGTCTTACCCGAAGAGAGCTCCGAAACAAAGATGAACTCGCCCATGTGGTTAGGAACGCTCACCTCAACGGGTGCGGTGTA
This sequence comes from Collinsella sp., assembly GCA_046979165.1. Taxonomy (GTDB): domain Bacteria; phylum Actinomycetota; class Coriobacteriia; order Coriobacteriales; family Coriobacteriaceae; genus Collinsella. Next base: position 515,477 of record JBKWJT010000001.1, on the reverse strand, counting down.
ATCAAGCTTCTTGTCGCGACGCTTTCTGGCGAGTAAAACAAGCTCGGCAAGCTCATCAGAGACGTTATCAAGCTTGGCCGAGTACGCATCGATAGCATTCTGCTCGTCGGTCTTCGCCAACAAGAGCGACTTTCTTTCCTTGTTCGAGGCTGCCTTAACAGCCTTAACCTTCGTATCGTCTCGTTCGTAGTTCAACCGATGCTTTTCAGCAAGTTTCATAAGCCTGTGAACCGACTCAATGGCCTCTTCATGCGCCCTGTAGGCAGCGGGACCCATTTCGACGAAAAGATCGGCGTAGTCATTTTTTATGTTGTCAAGGCCGCTCTCGCTAACACGAAGTGCAGATTTGAGCCCGTCGATGGCAATGAAAGAAACCGGATTAGAAAAGGAAGAAATCGTCAGTCTATCGGATTTCGGCAAGATGAGCAGCTCAATCTCATCGTTGTCGATTCTCGCACGGGCGTCATTGAAACGGGCCTTGGATTCCAAGGCATCAATGCACTCGCTGAAATAACGCTTGAGTGACTCTTGCACAGAAGCTAAATCCACATGGGATTGAAAATATTGACCGAAATAATCGTCTTGCCCCTGCCCCGAATGCAGCTCTTCAAGGGTCTTGCGGACGCTGTTCTGGTCGTCGAACTTGAACTCGGCAGCACTAGGGAGAAGAGTGTCGACGCTTATACCCTCCTTCGTGCAATAGGCATCGTACCCGTCGGCCAGCTTGTGATCATCCACATGCCGGCAATCGGTCAAACGGTGAATCATCATCGACTTGCCTATGGAGTTGTCGCCGATAATCGCATTGATTCCGGGCGAAAGCGGTATGTCAAAGCACTTGCCGTCAATTGAGAGTTCAAGCGAGTCGAGCTTCGAGGAGCTGGCGCTGAAGAACGAGCAGTTGCCGACCTTGATTCTCGAGGGGTCGGTGATTGCCATGAGCAGACCTTCGAAAGTTGGCAGGCATTTCAGGCTGGAGAATGAAATCTCACCGCCTTCTTTCCCTGGATATGTCGCCCAATCATGGCAATCGCTCCCGACAACAAAAGGAACGGCATCTTTGGGATAGGTCTCGATGAGCCTCTTGATGTCGAGTTCTCGCCGCTTGTTGCGAATTTCGACCGCGTCGACAAACTCGGTCAAAATTACTTCGCTGGCGCAATTCGCGCCGAGACTGCTCACGTCCCGCTTCGCTTCCTGGCCGGCCGATTTTTCGTGTCCGATGAGGACGGCGTTGAGGCCGATGTCCCTCAGGACCTTGGCGAAACCGTCTTCGGTGAAAGCGCCATTATTGAGATCGTCGTAGCGCGGTTTCCCGTTCTCATCACAGACGACCTCGGCGATGCCGTCAATCAGATCGGGGTGCCGGTCATCGAAGATGGCAACGATATGGACCACGGTCGGCTTCTTGCCATCGGCGCGAATCGATACGCTGAACTCAATACCAGGAAGCACTTTGTTTAGGCAGCCATCCCCCTCCCTCTCCTTCAAAGCGAAGTAAAGGTCTTTGTCAAAGCAATCGTGGTCAGTGATTGCGCACATGTTGATGCCATGAGCCTCCAAACCGCGAAGCAGCACGTTAACATGGTCTTTGTCGCAATCGGAAAGTTCCTTCTTGCCTTTGTCCTTTGTGACGACACTTGCAGCAGAATGGATATGCAGATCGATTCTGGTTGGCTTAGTTACTATGCGTTCCAATTGCACCTCCTATACTGTCAAGGTGAATTGCATATCGCCCAACGTTGATATCAGATGGCCCATTGCCCGTCTTGTGCGATGGGCCGGTTATATGAACCTCTCAAGCAAAACTCCTTCGTCCCTATGTTAATCCCATCCCTCGATGCGGGTTAGATACTTATCGGCCTCTAGCGTCATTGCTGATAGGCTCGATGACGGCGGCTTCCGTCCTTGATGTCAACTTCATCCGACGGCTCCCCCAATGGTCCCCAAGCAAGTGCGAATGCCGCCCATTAGTCTCAGAATCTCACAGCACCAAAAAGTGCAAGTTAGCGCCGGTCCGGGGGAAAGGTATTGGGGTGATCATATTTTAAAGAAAGGCACTCGGCTTCATTCCCAGCGCGAAAACGCATATGGCTAGCACGTTAGATGTTGCATGCACGAAAATAGCAACGCTCCCTATCCGGAAGCGTTGCCCTCATAACTTCAACGGTGTTTTTGTATTGCAGCCAGGTGCGTCGTGCCGCCTCAGCAGCGATATGCGGCAGCTAGAAGTACTGTTCCTGGCAGGAAGAGCGCTACGGATGCTGCAATCCAGCAGTTGTCGCCGGTCTTGGGGAGTGTCGCTGCGGTCACGCTGCTGGCTTTAGGCTTGGAGGACGTAGACACCGTGGTCTTGGTTACTGTCGTTGTTGTCTTGGTTGTCGCGGCCGCGGGTTTCGGCGCAGGATTTGCCGTGGGCTCCGTGGTGGGCTTTCCGGCAGCGGGGTTAGCATCGGCGGCAGGCGCGTCCGCCCCGTTGCCCTGTACCTCGCCTCCGACGGTCTCCCCCGCCGGAGGCGTGGCGACATCGGGCCCAACCACCACATGCGGTGCCACCGCACCGGAGGCATCCGCCACGCCGCCAGTACCAAAGGCCCCGCCGGCAGGCGCCACAAACCGCGCGGACGCAAGCGACCCGCCCGTGCACGCAACGCCGCCGGCGGCACCGGCCGCATCAAGCCACGAGGCATCGACGGAAAGCCGACAGCCGGCCGCACCATCGACAAGACCCGCATCCTGCAGATGCACGCCGTAGGCGCGCACGCCCGCTCCGGACCCGGCGCCCGCGGCAACGACGCGCCCGCCGCCGCGAACGGCCATGTCGCCTGCGATCACGCCGGCGACCGCCTCGTCCGTAATATCGGCCCCGTCCGCCCGGGCGTCGACGGTGCAGTCGTCCACCACGAGCGCCTGCGAGACGTGGATCCCGCACTGCGAGCCCGTCGCCGTCAGGGTCCCAGCGCCGCGAAGCGTCAGGTTGCCCCACGCCTCCATGCCGCACAGCGTGATGTCCGCATCGGGCGCATGCGACTCCGTCACGGAGTTCTGCCCGGCAAGCGTCAGCACCAGGTCGCCTTCGGCGCCGATGGCCTCGCCCGCGTAGCCGTTAAGCTCCAGGTGGTCGGCATCGGTCCAGGCCCAGCCGGGGCCCGATACGCCCGGCTCGTAGTACGTCGCGCCCGCGATGATGAGGCTCTCCGCGCCCGCGGCATAAGAAGGCCCGCCCAGCAAAACGCATAGGCAGGCCATGGCGGTAAACATCTTGCAGTCCCTTTTAATGAGAAGGCAAATCGCTATAACCGAGTTTGTCCGAACATCTCGTAAGGCATGAGTCAGGTCGAAGGTGTTCATCGAGACGACAGGGACAGAGATGCCTTAATAGGTCGTCTCGATCTGGGCGAACCCCTCGTACCTAGGATCGACGCACCTCGATAGAGAACGCGGGGGCGCAGTTTGCCGCATTCCGCTCATCGACAGTGTTGGGCCATCGCTTTAAGGAACCTGTCGATGAGACGATATGAGCAGGACATAAAAACATTGAGAGCCCCTGCTGCATGAAAGACCGCGGATTAGGCCGACAATGGTGAGTGTCTAATCCAACCGTGGCGGCCACGCCGCATTCATGGAAGGGGCTCCCATGCTCGATACTACCACCTTCATCGGCCTCGACGTCCACGCCCGCTCGATAAAGGCCGTCTCCCTCGACGTCATGACCGGGGAGGTACGTGCCGCGACCTTCGGCTACGACGCCGGCGCCGTCGCGGAGTGGGTGCGGTCCGTGGACCCAAAGGCCAGGTGCGTGTACGAATCCGGGGTCACGGGGTTCGACCTGCAGAAGAGGCTCTCCGGCCTCGGGGTCGACTGCGTGGTCGGCGCCGTCTCGAAGATGATCAAGCCCAGCGCGGACAGGCGCAGGAAGAACGACCGCAACGACGCCGAGTTCCTCGCCCGCATGCTGTCGGTCGGCAACGTGGTCGAGGTGTGGGTCCCCGACGACGAGTGCGAGGCCGCCCGCGACCTGACCAGGGCGCTCGAGGACGCGAGGGACGACCTCTCGCGCTCGAAGCAGCGGCTCTCCAAGTTCCTGCTCAGGCACGGGCTCGCCTTCGACGAGAGGACGCCCACCGGCCGCAGGAAGGGCAACTGGACCCGGGCGCACTGGTCCTGGATCGAGTCGATAAGGTTCGCGGAGAGGGCCGACGAGGAGGTGCTCGCCTACTACGTCGACGCGGTCAGGCGGGCGGCGGAGGAGAAGGCGAGGCTCGAGGGGCTCGTCGAGGCCGAGGCCCGCAAGCCCAGGTGGAGGAGGAGGGTCGACTCCCTGCGCTGCCTCAAGGGCGTCGACACCGCGACGGCCGCCGACCTCGTGTTCGAGGCCGGCGAGTTCTCGAGGTTCAGGAATGCCCGGTCGTTCGCCGCATGGGTCGGCCTGACGCCCTCCGAGCACTCCAGCGGGGAGAGCGACCGCAGGGGCGCGATCACCAAGGCGGGCAACAAGCACCTGAGGAAGGCGCTGGTCGAGGCCGCGTGGCACTACCTGACGTGCTCGGGGCGGCCGAAGGACCTCGCCAGGGGCCAGGCCCCGGACCGGGTCGCCCGCAGGCATGCCGCCAAGGGCGTGCGGAGGCTGGTCGAGAGGCGGGAGGCGCTGCTCGCGCGCGGGGTCCACAACAACAAGGCGAACGTGGCCACGGCGCGCGAGCTCGCCTGCTGGGTGTGGGCGGTCGGCCTCATGGCCGAGGAGGCGTAGGGGGCCGCTCCCCCGCACATAAGCCGATCACCCCGGAAGCGGTTCGATCCGAAGCCGTTGAGGCGAACCTCAGGTCCCTTTTCTGCGAGCGCCCAGGGCGCCACACGCGTGCACAGACTGTCGGTTCGACGTAGAAGCCTCAGCCGTAGCAACGGATTGCCCAGCGAGAGATCGCCGCGGGCGGATATTAAACTGCAAAGACGAGCGTCGGTAAGACACGCCGAGGTCGCCGCGGACGGGTTGATATAGGGAGAGGGCCTGACCCCATATCGTTGGGGCCAGGCCCGATTTTGCCTCTTGACAATGTCCTGCTCATATTAAAAGGAAGAGTCTGGTAGCGTATGGCCACACGCAGGATCTACCGGCGAGCACATTGCGCAACCTTTTGCAGAGCAAACCGCTGCCAGGGCCTGGTTTGGAGACGATATTCCAGCCTAGGATGGGAGGCAATCATCATTGCGCAGCTAAATCTCCAACAATGTTGAACAAATAGGATGTCATTTGCTTGAAATCCGGATAGCTTTGGTGGTGTCGATATTAAGGGAGCTATCGGAACAGCTCATCATGGCTGCCGGTGCGTTCAAAGAAAGCTACCTCTTCGTTTGATGACCATATGACAAGCCAGTCGCCAGAGTTTGCTACGTGACATTCGTTTCGCCCTGCCCAGTTGCCGCTTAGCCGGTGCATATTATGACGTCGTTTTAATATGTCCATTGACTCGGGTGTATTCTGTAGCACCAGGTCAATTAGCTTTTGAAGCTCGGATAGATGCCATTTACGGCGCCTTGCTTTTTTCTTTAAATCGCGGGAGAAGGCTGCAGAGAACTCTGCGGTTAACGTGCTCATTGTGCCATCGCCGCAGCGATAAGATCGGCGCCATTGTCAAAACGTCCTTTTTTGCCAGATGCAAGAAACGCGTCCCCCTCGCGAATGGCCTCAAGGCTTTCGGCATTGGGCTCCTCAGGGGCAAAAGTCAACGGGATGCGATGGGTGTTGACCATTTGCTTGAAGAATGCGCGCGTCACGGACGACAAATCAAGTCCATAGTAATCAGCCACTTCTGCTGCCTCGCGTTTGAGGTCATCGTCAACCCTAATGGTTAATGTTGAGCTTGCCATTTTTGGACCCTCCAATCATGTGAGTGCAACCTTAGTATAACGCACATACAATAGTAGATTATGTAATTACAATCAATTAACTAAGCCTTTTAGTGGTACGGTACCTCATACATTGCATGCAGTAAAAAGGCAACGCTCCCTTTCGGAAAGCGTTGCCTTTAAAGCTTCTACAGGGCCTTTGTATTGCAGCTAGGCATGCCGCACGCCCCAACAGCGATATGCGGCACCTAGATGCCCCAGTCCCAACAGGAGTAGCGTAAAGGACGCGGCAATCCAGTTGCTGTCGCCGGTCTTGGGGAGTACCGCAGTGGTCGCGGTGGCAGCCTTGGGCTTGGCCGTCTTGGCGACCGTGGTCTTGGTTACTGTCGTTGTTGTCTTGGTTGTCGCGGCCGCGGGTTTCAGCGAGGGATTTGCCGTGGGCCCCGTGGTGGGCTCTCCAGCAGCGGGGCTTGAATCGGCGGGAGACTATTCCGCCCCACCGCCCGGTACCTCGCCCCTGTCCGTCTCCCCCGCCGGAGACGTGGCTACATCGGGCTCAATCACCACATACGGTGCCACCGCACCGGTGGCATCCACCACGCCACCAGCTCCAAATGCCCCACCAGCAGGCGCCATAAACCGCGCGGAAACAAGCGACCCGCCCGTGCACGCAACGCCGCCGTCGGCACCGGCCGCATCGAGCCACGAGGCAGCGACGGAAAGCCGGCAGCCAGCCGCGCCAGCACCAATGCCCAGATCCTGCAGATACACGCCGTAGGCGCGCACGCCCGCTCCGGACCCGGCTCCCGCGGCGACGACGCGCCCGCGGCCGCGCACGGCCATGTCGCCGGCGATCACGCCGGCCACGGCCTCGTCCGTGACGTCGGCCCCGTCCGCCCGGGCATCGACGGCGCAGCCGTCCACCACGAGCGCCCGCGAGACGTGGATTGCGCACTGCGAGCCCGATGCCGCCAGGGACCCGGTGCCGCGAAGCGTCAGGCTGCCCCACACCTCCATGCCGCACTGCGTGATGTCCGCATCGGGCGCATTCGACTCCGTCACCGAGTTTTGCCCGGCGAGCGTCACGACCAGGTCGCCGTCGGCGGCGGTGGCGTCGCCCGCGTAGCCGTCAAGCTCCAGATGGCCGGCATCGGTCCAGGCCCAGCCGGGGCCCGACACGCCCGGCTCGCAGTACGTCGCGCCCGCGATAAACAGGCTCTCCGCGCCCGCGGCACAAGAAGGCCCGCCCAGCAAAACGCATAGGCAGGCCATGGCAGCGATCGCGATGTGATGACGGCCGGTGTGGGACTCGGCGGCAAACATAGCCGCTCCGATCTTCGCAGGAGCCAATAGAATATGCACCAGAAAAATGCCCTGGTAGCAGCACCTATTAGTTTAGCGAGATCGATGCGGGAGCAAAGAGAAATCGCGTGGGCAATGTCCACAATTAGGTGTAAATCGTTTTGCCAGCCGGTGAAAGGGAGAATCAGCTTCCGAATTCGCCCTTCACGTTTCTGATGATGTTGTTTGATAAATGGTTCCGATAGTCCATAAAAGATGGTTCATAATAGATTTAGATGAAAAACCTTCGGATTTGTAAGGCGGGGTCGCTGAGACGGTACCGCCTAGTTTTATCAGCGTGCGCCTAACGATCGAGATCACATTCTCCCTCGCGCGCGAAGAAGTCTTGCCCTGCGAAGACTATGATCGGTTGGACAGGCCCGGCGTATATCGCGTACTTCCGTAGTTTTTCTTCGGAATATCCGTATTAAAAATACGGGCAAATTGACCAATTTGCTAAGCTACTTTATCCTGTGTTTCAAATAGACTCAGAAAGCAGAGGAGCCGTGCCATGCTCAAGAAGTTTTCGGTTTCAAATTTCAAGTGCTTCAATAAGCGAATTACATTTGATCTATCCGATCCCGCCAACTATTCATTCAATCAACAGGTAATTCAGGATGGCATTAAGGCAAAGGGCATCATATATGGTGCGAATGGCAGTGGAAAGTCCAATTTCGCCCTCGCGATATTCGACATTGTTCTGCATCTGACCGACAAGGAAAAGCTGCTCAAAAAATACTCGCCATACCGGTGCCTTAATTCAAAGAGTTCAATTACAGAGTTTCAATACGATTTTGTCTTCGACAATATCGAGGTCGTATACCGCTACGGGAAAACCGACCCACAGACGCTTGTATACGAGAGTCTGTACATTGCTGGCGTGGAGGTCTTGAGCTACAGGTTCGACGCTCAAACGGGCCATGTTGACCTGCCGGGCGCCGAGTCCCTCTCGCTTTCTACCGATCTCCCCACTGAGTCCGACAGGCTGTCGCGTGTCAAATATGTCAAGAGCAATGCAATACTGCGAGATGAGCCGTCTGCCAGGGCGTTTAGAGCCTTCACCTCCTTTGTCGACAACATGCTCATGTTCTACTCGCTCGATGAGCGTGGATATCAGGGGCTTTCGGTTGGCTCGGATATCTTTACCCAGGGCATTATTCGCGAAGGAAAGATGGAGGACTTCCAAGAATTCTTGCGCCAGCAGGGAATCTCCCTGAACCTCGTATCCGTGGACGTGAATGGAGTTCCCGAGCTTTATTGCAGGTTCGAGGGCGGTACCGTTCCGTTTGCGTCGGTCGCCTCGACAGGCACCATGTCACTTGCTCTGTACTACTACTGGTATATCAAGATGAGCAAGGCTTCCTTGGTCTTTATCGATGAATTCGATGCCTTTTATCACTTTGAATTGTCCCGGTCGATCGTGGAGATGCTACGGGACCTTGAGGGTGTCCAGGTTTTCATTACGACGCACAACACGGACCTTTTGACGAACGACCTCATGCGTCCCGATGTCTATTTCATTCTCAAGGAGGGGGAGATTCGCTCGCTGGAAAAGCTAACACCCAAGGAGCTCAGATTGGCGCATAACCTCCAGAAGATGTTTAAGGCCGGTGCTTTCGATGGCTAGCCCGGTCACGCTCTTCATCGTTGAAGGAGAGTCGCGTGACCTGCGCTTTGCGGAGAAGATGAAGGATCTTTTTCTGAAAGGGAGAGATGACCTGAGGGTGATCTGTCTGCCAGCGGCGCAGAACATCTACATGCTTTACGAGCGGCTTGCAGAGGAGGACTTCGATCTGGATGTTGTGGAGGTACTGAGAGAAACGGTGCCTTCTGCTGCAAAATGTCTAGAGGGCGTGGAGAGGGATTCTGTTGATGAGGTCTTTCTCTTCTTTGACTACGACTCTCATCAGAACAATGCGCCTGGATGCGAGTCCGATGCCCTTGTGGAGGCGATGCTCCTCGCATTCGATAACGAGCACGAGAGCGGAAAGCTCTATATAAGCTACCCGATGGTCGAGGCACTGTACGATTATCGCGCAGGGCAGTGCCAGGCGCATTCAGGCTGTTTTGTTGACAACTCGGAAATCGCTCAATATAAAATTAAGTCGGGAGAGGGAAACGTTAACGTGGGGAAGCACATGGAGCTTCCCCAATGGAAAGATGCAATCGCTGCCTTCGTATTGAGATGCAAGTGCCTGCTCGGTCTCGATGAGGTTTCATTTGAGACGTATCGAGAGCTGGTTACGGTCGATGCGATCTTCCGCGAGGAGAAAAGGATGCGGATCGAGGACGGTTCGGTGTTTGTGCTATCGGCTTTTCCAGAGTTTCTGCTCGACTATTTCGGTGATAAGTTCTTTAATTCCATGGCTCCGATGCGCCACCTTAAGTTCGATGATTGCCCCCGAGGAAATGGATGAGACGCAATTAATCTCGCGGGTACAGGTTCTCCTGTCTAAATTGTGAACTCGGCATAAGAGACGTTGTTGGCCATGCCCCGGACAGCATCCAGTCGATGATGTTCTCTTGCCTGATGCCGCCGCGACCTCCCACGTCAACGCGGTCGAGCGTGAGCGGGGTCTTCGGATAGTTGTTCCGAATCGCCTGCAGCGGCGCGAGCTCGGGAAAGTACCTCACTATCAGCTTCCCCCACTCCGACTTCGGGTTCACGCAGGTGATGTGGAACCCGTTAAGCCCAGCTTGGACAAGCTGTTAGGAGACTGGCATTTCGCCTGCGTCGATCTCGAGAGGATCGGCGACAAGGTTGCGAACAAGGACTGGAAAGGTCATTATGAGGGGTAAATAAGATGACAGACAACACGTATTCGGGAACTCTAAAATTCAAAGATGTTGATTTTGTCTTTGTGTTCGATGGCTCTGAGGTTGTTCTCATCCCGCCCAAAGAACGCAAGAATGACATTATGTGGGGTTGGCTAAAAAAAGAAATTTGCCCCGGTGTGTATACATCCGGCGACCCTTTGACTGTTGATGTGCCTTATCTTGACGGCTTCTGCAACGAGACAAGCAAGCGATTGATCTTTTTGACCAGGGAGGAATCGACTGTCGGAAGTCGAAATTCGACTCTGTATATCAACGTTGCTGGGTATCTGGAATGTAGCCCGAATACCAATGGTTTTTGCAGGATGACTCTATCCGGCAGGGCCTTGAATTACATTCATCCGGTTAATAGGGCATTCTCGCAGGTATTTGATTCTGACGACCTTACAGAAAAGGGAATCATCTCTATCAGGACAAATGGATTCGACAGAACTTCGACCGTGAAGAGAGCATTTCGCTTTGAGGGCAGAGATATCGCGGCGTATTTCTCAGTTGGGTGGACATGCAGTATGAAAATTAGTACTCCACCCATCACCCTTAATTCCAGCATGATTTTCGAGTTTGATGAAACGGACGATTACTGGTTTTTCTATCGCCTGTGGCATGCAGCAGAAGACTTCCTCAAATATCTGACATTCAGCAAAAACACACTAATTGAGGATTGCAGCCTGCAGGCTATGTACGACGACTCGCATTACCCCAGCACAGCTGAATTCAAGCTAGCGAGATCCTCAGAGCCATTTGATACCAAGCCTCTTGAAAAAGGTCGATATATTCAGCTGTCTTTGCTGGACCCGTATGAGATTAAAATGTTTGGAGCGATTGCAGACGGAGAAATCTACCTAAGGCATATTCCTGAAACATACGAAAAGGGACATACGCTCGATGCATCGGACTTCGTGCTGACTTCCGCAGCATTTGAATGGGAATTTGACCAAGCGTATCCAAGCGGAGTTGTCAAATCAGAAGCTCGAGTGGCTGCTGAGCAACGAGCATCAGCTCAGATGGATGAATGCATTAACCAAAGCTCCGGAAAAGCTAAAAAGATATTGAAATATGCAAAGAAGAGCATCGGCTTTAGCAATCTGGAATCGAAGATAGTACAGGCTGGTCGAGATTTTCATGAAATGATTGGGGTATTTGGGGAAGGTCTATACAAAAGGAATGATGAGGAATTTTCCTACGAAGTCATTGGAAGCAGGCTGGCTGAGCAAAGAAATGACTTTGCCCATGGAAACATTGACAAGGATTTCAAAGGTGCTGCCATTCTTGATTTGCTGCTTCTACGCTATCTTGTCTATGCAATGCAGCTGAAGCGCATCGGTGTCTCAGCTGCAAATACTCGCAGAGCGATAAATGAGCTATTTGGCTTAATGTATTACCTCCCTGCAGAAGACGGTGACACGGAGACGGTGGCCAAGAACACTGAGATAAATGAGCCGAACAACGAAACCGAAGGCAATGCAGACGAAATCGTAGAGGCGGAATAGAATGGTTCCCGACTGCGGAATGTACGGATTGCTGCCGTATCCTTAGTAATTAAAACTGTCCGTTCAGTAGTAGGGGCGCGCCGGCGTTAGCCGGTGCGCCCCTACTTTGGGAAACATAAAACTCGCTTTTAATCGGTTGCCTGCGTAGCTCAAAGCGGGAACAACCGCCATGACGATGCATGCGATACCGAGCAGCGGTGCGCGGCAGCTATAAGCGCTGCTCCTAGCAGGAATAGCGCTAATGAGGCGGCGATGCAGTTGCTGTCGGCGGTCTTGGGGAGCGTGGCGGTGGCGGCGCCGGCAGCCTTGGCCTTGGATGGCGTGGACACCGTGGTCCTGTTTACTGTCGTTTTGGTTGTCGTGATCGTCTTGGGCGTCGCAGTCGCGGGCTTCAGGGCGGGATCCGTCGCGGACCCGGCACCGGGCTGCCCACCGGCAGGACCGGCGCCACCAGCCGGCTCGCCCGCGCCACCGGGCACCTCGCGCCCGTCGGTCTCCCCCGCCGGCGCCGTCGCGCCCTCGGGCTCAATCACCACATGCGGAGCCATGGCCCCGGAGGCATCCACCACGCCGCCGGGGCCAAAGGCCCCACCAACAGGCGTCACAAACCGCGCAGACACAAGCGACCCGCCCGTGCACGCAACACCGCCGTCGGCACCGGTCGCATCGAGCCACGAGGCATCGACGGAAAGCCGACTGCCGGCCGCGCCATCCCCAATGCCATCGTCCTGCAGATACACGCCGTAGGCGCGCACGCCCGCTCCGGACCCGGCGCCCGCGGCAACGACGCGCCCGCCGCCGCGAACGGCCATGTCGCCTGCGATCACGCCGGCGACCGCCTCGTCCGTAATATCGGCCCCGTCCGCCCGGGCGTCGACGGTGCAGTCGTCCACCACGAGCGCCTGCGAGACGTGGATCCCGCACTGCGAGCCCGTCGCCGTCAGGGTCCCAGCGCCGCGAAGCGTCAGGTTGCCCCACGCCTCCATGCCGCACAGCGTGATGTCCGCATCGGGCGCATGCGACTCCGTCACGGAGTTTTGCCCGGAAAGCGTCAGCACCAGGTCGCCTTCGGCGCCGATGGCCTCGCCCGCGTAGCCATTAAGCTCCAGGTGGTCGGCATCGGTCCAGACCCAGCCGGGGCCCGACACGCCCGGCTCGTAGTACGTCGCGCCCGCGATGATGAGGCTCTCCGCGCCAGCGGCATAAGAAGGCCCGCCCAGCAAAACGCATAGGCAGGCCATGGCAACAATCGGAATGTAATGACGGCTGGTGTGGGACTTGGCAGCAAACATACCTGCTCCGATCTTCGCAGGAGCCAATAGAATGTGCACCAGAAAATGCCCTGGTAGCAGCAATTAATAGTTTAGCGAGATCAATGCGGGAGCAAAGAGAAATCGTGTGGGCAATGTCCACAATTAGGTGTAAATCGTTTTGCCAGTCGGTGAAAGGAGGGATCAACGGATTAGATATCCATCTTATTAAAGTCGATGGAATATCCCATGGACTTGAGTTCTTTCAAGAGGCCGAACTCCCAACTGTCTGTTCCGGTATAAACGACGCCCTGTAGATCGGAGGGAATCTCGATACCTTTGTCAACAAGAATTGCAACGTTTTCCCTGCCAAGCCGACCAATAAAGTATCCGGCTTCAAATACAACATTTTGTCTAGCCCTGGGCTTTTCCGACTGTTCTGCCTGGGCTCTTCCTTCGTCGTCCGCCGTAAAAAGGCATACCGCTCCTGCTGCATCGCCTTCAATTTCCAGCTTTTCGATGATTGTCTTGCCCTGATTTGACTGCTCGTTTAGGACAACCGCCGTCAGGCCCTGCCTTTCGATGATTCTCGCGACCCTTTCTCTAAGCTCTCCGTTGTGACCATGAACGATAAATACCTTCGAATAATCTCCAACATTTGCAGTCGATCCGGTTTCCCCCTCGTCTGAAAACTCATCAAGGTATGTCTCCAGCACAGCTTTTGCACTGCGCAGGCCGTCCGCACAGGCTTCAACGAAAGCCGAGTCGGGCGTACCGGAGGTGAAGAAAGACAACGAGTAGCTGATTTTGTTAAAGCTTTTAAATTCGTAGCCGTCTTTTCCAAATCGCCTAATTAAAAGCCTGTCCGCCCTTGTCTTCCATGCTTTAAAGTCAGGCGAACTAGAGCTGATGTATTTCTTTGAAAGTTCGTCTGCTGTTTCGCACAACTGCTGCAAAATTTCAAAATCAGACATTAAGCCTTCTTTCTATAACCAATAACGGAGCTAAGAAGCATCTTATTCCAATGAGCGGCCAAATCTCTTTACTGTTTCCTCGGTGCCCCTATCGGAGATGGACTTGCCCAGTGCGAACTCAATAGCGTCCAGCAAAGCCATGACGCGAGCTTTGAAATAGGCATCAAAGTCATCATTAATGAACGCATCCCAGTCAATGAGATTCGATTCGATGACGGAGTTCACAGTGTTCGATGTCAGCTTTCTTAACGAATTTCGCTGAGTAGACGCTGGGGGCCGCGCCTCCAATTTCTGTGCCCGAATAGGAGTACGAGCACGTCGGTCAAGATGCATTCGGTGGTCAACATGGGGGGATCTATCTGCGAGCGGAAAACAAGCGGCGCTGCTAATGGTAGCGCCGCTCGCATCATCAAAGAAGAATCGTTATCGATTGTCTCTGGGACTTTTCGTTCAAAACCAGAGCATGTCGACTACTGCTTATCGAAGTACATCCACCCTACAGGCTGCATTAGATCGTAATAATCGACGGGCGTTTTGAAGCGAATCCTGCCCAAATAACCACGCTTTTCAGCAACCAACTGCATCTGTCTGCGTCACGGCAAACTCTTTGAATTGGCGTTGCGGCAAGTTTGTCTTAAGAAAATAAGGCTGTTAAGACAAACCCATTTTGACGTTTATGTAACGTCGACCATCGATCAAGCCGTATTATTCGGAGTTAGAATTATCGCCCCACGACGCTGAGCCGGTGACCATCCAATGATTTTTGGCATCGATATAGACATCGCCAATCTGATTGTCCAAGCATTCATCGGACTCGTTACCTTGGTGGCCTTGATTGTCGCATTCTGGCAAGGCAGCCAGAGCAAAAGGAACAGGGAGGACGACATCAAGCGGTATCAGCCATCCCGCATATCGGCATGGTACGAAGGGGGTCGAAACCGTACCGGTCAGCCCGAGGACAATCGATTCGTCTGGCAGTTCGTCGTGCTTCGAAACGAAAGCGAGTCCCCCGTCTACGACGCAATCGTCACCTGCGTCGGGATTAGCGGAGCCGGCCCCTCTTTCAAAGGAGAGGACAACCGCCCCGTTTTTCCCAACCGCGTCTGCGTCGGCACGCTTCCTCCTGGAGCATGGTACATATGGCTCCCGACGGACGGGCACGGAATGGGAGTACGCACGGCGCCCGAAACGGCTTTCACCGACGCAAACGGAACATCGTGGGTTCGGCGAGGCAACGGAAGGCTCGAGGAGATTCCTATGGAGCCGGCCTCGTTCTACAGGCTGTCCCTCCCCTTGCCCTGGCGCGGATGCGAAAAGCTGACCGAGTAGCCCCTTGGCATCGTCGCTTCAAGCATTGGGTTTTCCGGACTGGGACGCGAACTTCCCCAGATGTTCCGGATAACGGGAAAGTCAGAACTATTCGGGTTTGCGAGGCGGGATCGAGAGAGCGACTCCGCCCTATTATTTCGATGCGTCCATGAATTGAAGTGAGATCGGCATCATCACCTCGAAGCACTTACATACAGATCCATATGGCAAAGGCAGCAATTCGCCACCTTGGTTGCAGCAGCGGAGGTTATTACTCAGGATACAAGCGGAAGTAGCCAAATAGGCGCTGGGCGCAACCGAGACGCAGCCAGAGAAGGGTGACATGAGAGTTGTTTCAGAGGATTGGGGTGATATGGATGAAGTTGACTGGTAAGTGCATCTCCAGGTTCAACGGATGGCTGATCAAGGCCGTCTTTAGGTTCACGTAGGGATCCGCTTTTGCTGACAAACAAACACGTGATTGATTTATGGCTTCCAGACGCTTAGCGTGTCTGGAAGCTCATTTATTTTATTGTCAGCAACCACGAAGCCAGCGCTGAACCTCGCCCTAGTAATTGCAACATAGAGCTTGGAGCGTGTCTGTGGCTTCAGATCCGTCGAGGCATCTTGCAACCAAGAGGCCATATCGGCAACTGGATAAATCAAAACATGGTCATATGTTCGGCCTTTTGCTTTGCCGAAGTTGCAGATCGATGAAGCGTTCGCGGTCTGAGTGGCGACGCTACGTCTCAAAATCACTGGATCCAAAAACTCGCAATACCTTTGCGCAAGTGACTCTGGAATGGCCCAAACTCCATTATGGGTTTCATTTGAGGCGGCGCGCAAAGATGCGGTTGGTGAAAACTCCGGATAAACCATGTTTGCGAATCGCCATTCTTGATTTGCTGCTTTTTCGTTATCTTGTCTATGCAATGCAACTGAAACGCATCGGTGTCTCATCTGCAAATACTCGTAGGGCGATAAATGATTATTTAGCCGATCCTTCTTCGAATCCGAAAAGCAAACCGTCCTCATTTGGTAAACAGCCCCGTTCGACGCATTCCAAGATTAGCGCTTGCAATAATTTTGCAGAATCGGAAACACAAGACTCAGAAGGTTGTTTTCCCTCATGAACGGCTTCTGACCTTGCTCTATATAGTTTCTTTATTTCTTGCTGTTTTTGCTTGCCTCCTCCAAGAAACAAAGCTGCGAGAGTACTGACACGAAAAACAAGTTCGCTCCGGACTCCAAACAATGACTCAATCCCAGCCCATATAATCGCCATTTGAACTGAAGGTCGAAGCGATTGCTTGTAGCTCCACAAGGAATTCACCGCGGTCTCAAATCGCGTGTTTTTATCAAACAGTTCCCATGCGTCCCGATAATGCTGTCTTATCCACTGCTTCTCTGAATCGTTGATCACTTTCAATTTTCTTGGAATGAACAACCTTGTAGAAAGAACAACATTGATTGCCGAGCATGGCGAAAAATCTTCTGTCCGCGAATCGCTCTGAACATGCCAATACAATTCGCAATTCAAAAGCGCGGACAATAGAACTATTGCAGATTGGGCATTCCAAACTCGAACTGCAAGCTCTTTGCCCTCTCCAACAACGCGCAACTGAGCTGTAGTTTTCCTAAGGACGGCAATCAAGACACCTAAATCGGTCTCATCTCCGCTGCCATATTTCATCACAGAATTTATCATGTCGTCCGGCGAGGCCTTGCACGTGGCCGGCAATAGAGAGAGGTGTTGCGTAAGCGGCAGCTCTTCGTCTATGGTTAATCCCATTAGGTATAGATATGAAGCAGCAGCCGATTCATTTACAACAATCATCATCTTCGCCCATTACAGTCTGAAATAGGCTATCGATAAAATTCGATGGCGAGCATTCGGCGCATTGCCTACGATACGGGCAAGCCCCGAGGGGCCGCCGATCGGGCGCCTCCGGATGGCCGTCTGCCCCTGCCCCGTAGAGGGCCCGGGGGGTGTTGCCACCGGGGGCGCTCGCCGCTCCGGACGACTGATAGGAAACTGCCGGGCGCAAGCGCCACGGCCAGGTAATGTGGGTGTCGCGGGGAGGGGTTCCGATCGGCCTACCGATTGGAGGATACCACCGTGGCACCAACTAGAATGCCGGAAGCCGTCATCGGGCTCGATGTCGGGAAATCGTCCCACTGGGCATGTGTCGCGACCCGAGACGGCGAAGTGCTGCTGAGCGCCCCCGTCGCGAACAGGGAGGGAGACCTGGACTCGCTGTTCGGCCGCTTCCCCGACGCGCTCGTGGTCGTCGACCAGTCGCGCAACATAGGCGCCCTCGCGCTCGCCCGCGCCAGGGCGGCCGGGATGTCGGCGGCGTACCTGCCGGGACTCGCGGCGCACGGGGCCGCCAGGCTCTTCGCCGGCGACGCCAAGACCGACGAGCGAGACGCGATGGTCATCGCGAAGACGGCGCTTGGCATCCCCGACGCGCTCCTGCCGGTCGGAGACCCAGGCCCGACGATCGCGGCGGCGAGGGCGCTGGCCGCCCAGAGGAACTTCCTGACCTGCGAGAACACTAGGAACAAGAACCGGCTGCGCAGCATCCTGCTGGAATCGTGCCCCGCCTTCGAGGCTCTGGTCGACCTGTCCGACGGGCCCCAGCTGAGGCTCATGGCATCCCTCGGCGGGGCCTGGTCGGTGGCCGACGCCGGGCCCCGCAGGGCGGCGGCGCTCACGCGCGGGGCGGCGCGCGGCAAGATCGAGGCCCTCGTCCGCTCGACAGCCTCCTCGACAAGGCCGGATGCGTCGGTCGTCGCCGCCGAGGACCGGGCGGTGAAGCTGCTCGCGCGCAGGATATCCGAGAACTCGGCGGAGATCGAGGCGATCACGGCGGAGATCTCCGCCCTGCTCGAGGGCGACGATACCTACCGATGCCTCCTGACGGTGCCGGGTATCGGGCCCAAAACCGCTTCCGAGCTTGCGATCTCCATCGACATCGAAGACTTCCCCAGTCACGACAGGCTCGCGTCGTACTGCGGCCTGGCGCCGCGCAACCGCCAGTCGGGAACCTCGATCTCCTCGGTGACGGCATCGCGCCAAGGCAACAAGAGGCTGAAGAACCTGCTCATATTCTCATGTAACTGCCTTACCCGGACAGAGGGGAGATGGGGCGACTACTACACCAGGTGCCGGGAGCGGGGCATGTCGCACGGCAAGGCGCTCAAGGCGCTGGCGCGAAAGAGGCTGAAGGTCATCTACGCGGTCATGCGGGACAGGGTGCCTTACGCCGCCTAGCCGAAGCGCACCGAACAGATTGGAGCCCACCGGCCGAATGGCCTGGCGTCAGCATGCCGCGATTCAGTCGCGCGGGCAGCATTTCCCAGTTGACAAAACTATAGGAACACCCCCCTGCCATAGCGCTCTATACCTAATCCATCCGAACAGCGCCAAACTGAGAGACGTCGATTTCGCCCTACATGAGTTTGGGAAGCAATGCGTCACGCAGTTCGCCAAGAGCCTACGACTTGAGTATATTAGCCTATATGAGCTCAAGAATACCATTGAGCGTCGAAGTCGTTCTTTCTATTGCACAAGCTGGAGCAAACGGGACGTTCATCGACTTAATGTTTTTTAATGCAAGCTTGGTCTGAACGGCACCAACAGTTCCAAGCCTAATAGCTTCCATGCCCATTGAGCTACGAAGAAAGAAATACGACCACGCCGCAAAGTCGCCTTTAAACGAAGTAAGTTTGTTGCAATTCTCTGTGAGGTTTGCCTCATCGAGCGTTTTTCCGATATACGCCGTAAGGCCAATCGTTCCGACAACGGAAACAATTAGATCGCCAGTGTTGACAACGTAGCGCGAAATATTAGATCGTGTTTCATCGTCGATATATAGCATTTCCGAAGTGAGTAAGAGAACAGAAGCGTTGTTTAAGTCGCGGACTCGAATATATGGATGAGAGTTTGCCTCTGCAATTAGCTCTGAACCTTTAGGGAGCCTCTAACCGCCCTTGACTTCGCAGAATGACTCGACTGAACGGTAATGATTTTCTCGCTTGTTCTCTTCAATTGTTTGAGCAAAAAGGGCTTCTCCGAGTTCAGCTAAATAATCATTTACCGGAACATAGGCCTGCACTTCAGAATTGTTTC
Source organism: Collinsella sp. (assembly GCA_046979165.1). GTDB lineage: Bacteria > Actinomycetota > Coriobacteriia > Coriobacteriales > Coriobacteriaceae > Collinsella. The sequence continues at coordinate 496,297 of JBKWJT010000001.1, read as the reverse complement.
CATCGAACCAAGGGGAAAGGAGCCCCCGGTGGAAGCGATGATCAATATGGTTCTAACACAGATGTAGCCGGTTCTAGACTATCTGCAGATAAAGCAATCTTAAAAGCAGTGCTCGAAAGCACTATGTGTAGCCATGCCGAAAGCAGCGTGCCCAGCAACTCGAGTCTACTCGGTCTCTTCCTTACCGACAAGGAAGTCGAGGGGTGCTCTCCGAGAACAATTGCGTACTACGAAAGCACCCTCAAACCATATGAGGCATGGATGGAAGAGAAGACGATGCTGAGCGAAGACGGCCGAATCGTCAGGGTGGACAACCCATGGTGTTCGTTCTACATCGACACCGAGCTGGCACCTGCGCTAGACGAGAGCAGGTGCGGGAAATGGATGTTCTACTTCAACGATATCGAGTTCGCGGAGGAAGTCTGCCGCAAGGCGGCCCTCGGAATGGTCGTCGCGGAATGCAAGCACAGCTCATTCGAGTCCGTTATCGAGAACGGCAGAGGCGTCGCCTGCTTCTACCTGAACTTGGACGACGTCGAAGCACATCGCCGCGTTGTCGCATTCATGTTGGAGCATGGCCTGGTTCGGAAGACGAAGTCGGGGAAGCTGTATAACATCGGCTTCAAGTTGGATGACCAGGCACGGGCGGGAGAATATGGAGCCGGTTTCAAGGCACGAATCACGTTGAGCGATCGCTCGAATTAGGCGAATTTTACCTGCGAAGAACAATCAAAACCACCCCTAAAAGGGGTGGTTTGCTCTTAGGGTATAACCCTTGGATTTCCGGCACGCGTCTAAAGGCGCCGGCCCTCACGGGGTTCGGGCCGCACTGCAGATTGACCCGTGGCGGGCCGGTCAAACCGGCGCTATTTACGCCCCGGCCCCCTGCCGAAGGGGTCCTCGTACTCCTTGACGCTCAGCCGGTCGAGCGCGATGTCGGCCTTCTCCTGCTCCCGGATGTACTTCGCGATCGTGGCCTCGTTCAGGCCGACCGTGGACACGTAGTAGCCCTCGGCCCAGAACTTCCTGTTGCCGAACTTGTACTTCATGTTCGCGTGCTTGTCGAATATCATCAGCGAGCTCTTCCCCTTCAGGTAGCCCATCACGCTCGATACGCTGTACTTCGGCGGTATCGCCAGCAGCATGTGGACGTGGTCAGGCATCAGGTGCCCCTCGATGATCTCTATCCCCTTGTACTGGCAGAGCTTCCTGAAGATCTCCCCAAGGTCGGACCTTATTTGGTTGTAGATGACTTTGCGCCTATACTTCGGCGTGAACACGACGTGGTACTTGCACATCCACTTCGTGTGCGACAGGCTGTAGGCCTTCTGGGCCATACGCCACCACCGCCCTCTCGACTCGGATTCCTTGCGGCCTGAACAATCGCAAGTGTCCGGCGAGGGGGCGGCTTTGTAAAGCCGTTTGGCCCCACCCGCATAGCGGGTGGTTTCTGATGCGGCGCGCTGCGCGCCCCGCACAGGCTAAAGCCTCTAAAATGAAGGGCGGGGGTGTATCGGCTAATGCCGAACACCCCCGCCCTCGACGCGGTTAAAATAGCGAATGATTGAAGCGGATCAGCCTGGTTCCGCCCTCTTCCCTAATCCCGCTTAAACAAATCCCTCGTGTACACCTTGTCAGCCACGTCCGTGAGCTCGTCGCTCCAGCGGTTGGCGACGATCACGTCGCAGCCGGCCTTGAAGGCCTCCAGGTCGTGGGTCACCTCGGAGCCGAAGAACTCCGGCGCGTCGAGCGTGGGCTCGTAGACCACCACGGGCACGCCCTTGGCCTTCACGCGCTTCATGACGCCCTGGATGGAGCTCGCGCGGAAGTTGTCGGAGTTGGACTTCATCGTCAGGCGGTACACGCCCACGACCGGCTTCTCCTTGCCGGCGTACACGCGGTCCCACACCATCTGCAGCACCTCGTCTGCCACGAAGTCCTTGCGGGTGCGGTTGGCGTCCACGATGGCCTCGATCAGGTTCTGCGGCACGTCTTTATAATTTGCCAGCAGCTGCTTGGTGTCCTTGGGCAGGCAGTAGCCGCCGTATCCGAAACTCGGGTTGTTGTAGTGGCTGCCGATGCGAGGCTCCAGGCACACGCCTTCGATGACGTCGCGGGTGTTGAGGCCGCGGACCTCGCAGTAGGTGTCGAGCTCATTGAAGTAGGCCACGCGCAGCGCCAGGTAGGTGTTGGCGAACAGCTTGACGGCCTCGGCCTCGGTGGTGCCCAGCACGAGCTCCGGGATGCCCACGGTGCCGTCGGCGTTCACGCGCTCAAGCTCGGCGGGGTCGGCGCCCTGCGCGAGCAGGCCGGCGAACTTCTCGGCGGCCGCGACGGCCTCGGCGTCCTCCTTGGGCGCACCGACCACGATGCGGCTGGGGTGCAGGTTGTCGTAGAGCGCCCTGCTCTCGCGCAGGAACTCGGGGCTGAAGAAGATCTTGCTGTCGCCCAGCCTCTCGCGAAGGCCCGCGGTGTAGCCGACGGGGATGGTCGACTTGATGACGATCCAGGCGTCCGGGTTCACCGAGCGCACGGCGGCGATGGCGGCCTCGACGGAGCTCGTGTCGAAGAAGTTCCTGTCCGAGTCATAGTTCGTCGGCGTCGCGATGACGGCGTAGTCGGCGCCCGCGTAGGCCTCGGCCACGTCGACCGTGGCGTGCAGGTCGAGCTCGCGCTTCCCCGCCTTGGCCTCCGCCAGGAAGCGCTCGATCTCGTCGTCCTGGATGGGCGACTGGTAGTTGTTGATCTTCTCGACCTTCTCGGGCACGATGTCCAGCGCGTGCACCTCGTTGTGCTGCGAGAGCAGGACGGCGAGGGACAGGCCGACGTAGCCGGTACCGGCGACAGCGATCTTCATGTCATTCTCCAATTGTCAAAGAACAATAATTCGCATTAAAAATGGCCCCTGTTACAGGGCTGTTAGCGCCGGGCGATTTTAGCCGCTAATAGTCAAACGATTTTGACCAATCCCGGTCACCGAATAATGGCCACCGTGCCTCCCCGCCGCCACTACGCTGGTGGTGCCAACACGCCGGCGTTAGGAGGACCATTGAGGTGAACGAGAGACACGATGACCTACAGGAGATTATAGACGCGGCGCTCCGGGAGATGGCCGCGGAGGAGGGCGACGGGTTCGACCCGCAGGCATGCAACCTCGCGGAGTTCTGCAGGAGGACGGGGCTCACCCGCTCCCGCGCGAGGACGGTCAGGGCACACGGGTTCAGGGCCCTGCCCCACGGGAACAGCGGGAGGAGGGCCGCGCCGGGCGTGCTCGCCGGCCACACCGGCCTGGTGGACGACCTCCTGCGGAAGGGCGTCACCAACTCGCAGGTGATATTCGAGCGGCTGCTCGGCCAGGGCTACGCCGGCGGCCTCACCACGGTGAAGACCTATATCGCCGCGCACCGGGACCTCGTGCCCGCGAAGAGGCGGCAGGCGGCCCCGCAGGGCTGCCGCGGGCAGCGCTTCAGGACGGCGCCCGGAGAGGCCTACCAGATGGACTGGGGCTTCGTCGCGGTCGAGCGCCCCGGCGGCGAGCGGGCGCGGATCGCCTGCTTCGCCATGGTCTGCCACCATTGCGGGGGCGCCCACGTCGAGTTCTTCCCGAACGCGCGCCAGGAGAACCTCCTCATCGGGATGCTGCACGCGTTCTCGGCGCTGGGCGTGCCCGCGACCGTGCTCACCGACAACATGAAGAGCGTGGTCGTCCGCCGCGATGCCGACGGCCGGCCCGTCTGGCAGGCCGACTACGCCGAGTTCATGGGCGTCGTCGGCTTCCGCACCAGGCTGTGCAGGCCGCGCCACCCCTATACGAAGGGCAAGGTGGAGAGGCTCGTCCGCTTCGTGAAGGGGAACTTCCTCGCGGGAAGGTCCTTCACCGACCTTGACGCCCTCAACCGGGAGGCCGCCCTCTGGTGCGCCGAGCAGGGAGGCCGCTGGCGGCGCCCGGCGGCATGCGTCCCGATGCGCGAGCACGAGGCGGCGTGCTCGGCGAACACCAGGCCGCTCGAGGTCACGGCCGAGGTCGAGCGGTACCTGTGCCCGCGCCGGAAGATCTCCTTCGACGGCTTCGTGAGCTTCGAGGGGCACCGCTACGGCGTGCCCTACTGGTACGGCCGCCGCGAGTGCAGGGTGAGCCGGGAGGGGCGCGCGGTGCACATATACAGCGACGACCTCTCCCGCGAGCTCGTCGCCCACGCCGTCGGCGCCGGCGCCGACAGCTGGTGCGAGGGCCAGTGGGAGACATCGCCGGCGCAGCCCGAGGAGCTGCCGACCCAGCCGGTGGGGACCGTGGTCGAGCAAATCGCCCCGCCCAGGACGAAACCCGGTTTCGAGAGGTTCGACTTCGGGAGGGCCGAATGATGGCGGGCGCGGGGGCGAGCCCCTACGAGCTCGCGAGCGACGCCGCGTCGAGGCTCGGGATCGCCGTCGGGGCGGAGGAGCTCGCGACCCTCGCCTCGGACCTCGACCTCGGCGACGGGGAGATGGCCGCCGTGGCAGCCACCTTCTCCTACCTTGCGGAGAAGAGGAGGCTCGCCTCCATCGAGACGCTGCTGAGGCTGAGCAGGCTGCCCAGGCGCGAGCCCAAGACCTTCGAGGGCTTCGACTTCTCCAGGATCCGGGGCCGGGACGCGGCCGCGCTGGGCAAGCTCCCGTCGCTGGCCGACCTCTACGCGCACCGCAACGTCGCCTTCGTCGGGCCCGGCGGCATAGGGAAGACGCACCTCGCGCAGGCCTACGGGCGCGAGTGCTGCATGCGGGGGCTCAAGACCTACTACATAAAGGCGACCGAGCTCAGGGACAGGTTCCAGAAGGCCGTCCAGCGGGGAAACACCTCGCGGGTCGTCTCCTCGCTCGTCAAGCCGTCGTGCCTCATCGTTGACGAGGTGGGGAGATGCGTCTACGACAGGCCGTGCACCGACCTGTTCTTCGATGTCGTCGACAGGCGCTACGAGAAGGAGGGGCCGAACGCGATGGTCCTCACGAGCAACATCGCCCCGAGCGGGTGGGATGAGTTCTTCACGGGCGACGACACGCTCCTCTGCGCCCTCGACAGGCTGTTCGACAAGGCGTCGGTGTTCGTGATGCGGGGCCCGAGCTACCGCGGCAGGGGGCTCGACACCTACTCGGTGGAGGCCGTCCCCCAGGCGGTGAAGGTGAGGGGGATCCAGCCCGAGGGGATGTAGGGAAGCGATAGGAAAGACATAGATGCGGGCGTGTTGGCTAAAATGGGTCGGCCGGGATTGGTCAATCTCGGCCGACTATATTTGGCTAAAATAATCCGACGCTAACAGGGCCATGATTTCCTAAATGTTGTAGTAGCGCTTATACCACTTGGCGAAGGCCCTCAGGCCGTCCTCGAGCGGCGTCGCGGGCTTGTAGCCCAGGTCGCGCTGGAGCGCCGTGGTGTCGGCGTAGGTGACGGGCACGTCACCTGGCTGCATGGGCACGAGTTGCTTGTGAGCCTCGAAGTCATAGTCAGCGGGCAGCACGCCCTCCTCCACCAGCACGCGCTGCAGCGTGTCGACGAAGTCGAGCAGATTCTCGGGGTGCGACTTGCCGATGTTGTAGACGCGGTGCGCGGCGAGCGGCAGCCCGTCCTCGCCCATCTCCACCTCGGGCGCGGCGTCCATTACACGCCTAACGCCCTCGACGATGTCGTCGACGTAGGTGAAGTCGCGGCGGCAGTCGCCCATGTTGAAGATCTTGATGGTGTCGCCGCGGCGCAGCTTCTCGGTGAAGCCGAAGTAGGCCATGTCGGGCCTGCCCATGGGGCCGTACACGGTGAAGAAGCGCAGTCCGGTCGCCGGGATGGAGTAGAGCTTGGAGTAGGCGGCGGCCATGAGCTCGTTGGACTTCTTGGTGGCGGCGTAGAGCGACACCGGCGAGTCCACGCGGTCCTCCTCGGAGAACGGCACCTTCTTGTTGCCGCCGTAGACCGAGCTGGAGCTGGCGTAGACGAGGTGCTTGACCGGGTGGTGACGGCAGGCCTCGAGCACGTTGAAGAAGCCGACGAGGTTGCTCTCGAGGTAGGCGCGCGGGTTCTCGATGGAGTAGCGCACGCCCGCCTGGGCGGCGAGGTTCACCACGACGTCGAAGCCGTTCTGGGCGAACAGGCGCTCAATGAGGGCGGCATCGCACAGGTCGCCGCGCACGAAGGTGAAGCGGCCGTCTGTGTCGGCCTCGGCCAGCATGCGCAGGCGGGCGTCCTTGATACCGGGGTCGTAGTAGCTGTTGAGGTTGTCGAGACCGACGATAACGTCATCGGTCTCCTCGAGCAGCTTCTTGACGAGGAACGCGCCGATAAAGCCGGCTGCTCCGGTGACGAGTACTTTATTTGACATATTGCTCCTTTGGACGATCGAAATAACTAGTTGCGAATTGAAAGTACTGATTTGAGAAATGATGAAAATGAATCTATGTAATTGTCTGACTCAAAAAGTTCTAAAGCCTTTTCTAGTGCAGCTCGTTTCATGCTGGTCAACTCATGGTCAGTCAAATTGCATGCGCTTGTGATTCCGTCTAGAAGAGCTTGATTACTTAAATCCGGAATAACAATTCCGTCAATCATATTCTCGAGAATAAGATCGGCTCCTCCGACCGCGTTGCATAACATCGGAACACCGTTTGACATACACTCAGCGAATTTTGTTGAAAATCCGGCGCGAGAATATAAATCAGGAGTTCTAAATAGAATTCCAAAGTCAGATTCTTGCAGCATTTTGATTACGCTGTCATGGGAAACACGGCCGTGAAAATGAACCTTATTAGATCTGGCAATGTTTCCCATTAAACTGACTGCCTGGTTTAAATCAATTCCAATTACATCGAGTACTGGTTGAGTGATTGCAGGAATAGCGTCATTACTTATAAGCGAAATAAACTCTGTAAGTGAGTCTTTTCCCCCAGCGGGTGAACCTGCATAGACAAACTTGGTTATAGTTCTCCGCTTCAATCCTTCTAAAGAGCAAGGGTCACTAAGTGAGTCTCCGGCCCTATTTAAGGGTGGTAAATAAAAAATCTTTGGATATCCTTGGGAGGAGTAAAGTGAATCGAAATGTTTTTTAAAAAAGGGCGAGATTGCGATAACTCCATCTAGCAATCTGTCCACTTCAGCCACCCGTTTAGAACGAGATTTCTCCACAAGCCAAGCAGCTAAATCTCCTGTAAATTTCGGAGTAAACCAATCGGTCTCATCAACGATTACGGGAACGTTAAAATCATGGCAATGATCTAAAACCCGTTTTGCAAGCTTATGTTGTATCCCGTAATAAATAACCAAGTCGGGCTGTATTTGATCGAAACATCGAGTGAAGGCTTTAAAGCTGAAGGAAGAAGAGATCCGCTCGTAATACTTTTTGGCTATTTGATGGTGCCCGAATTTCACCTCATACGGAAAATCAAAGGGATAGTCGTAATTACTGCTTATGGCGTTGGATGACGGCTCAATTATTCCAGCAAGAACAAAATGGACGTTGAAGCCACATTTAACCAGCAAATCGGAAATTGCGAAAGCATGTTTTGTAGGAGCATTATCCCCCGGAATTGATTGAACTAAATATAAAACCTGTTTATTCATTCTGTAGTTCATTCCTGATCGATTCATTAATACCGTTAACAAAAAACGGTTAATTCCGACGAAGGGACAATTTGTCCATAAGCAAATTAAATCCTTCGATCTTCATCAGCTTAGATAGCACGATGTAACACCCTAAGGATCCGAGAGGGGCAACGATTAACGAAATAAGATTCCCGTTTGAAATGTGGATTAATAATAATGCGATCACCACGGAAAACAATGTGGCAATTGACGGCTTAAGAACGTCAATAAGCTGCTCAAATATGCCATAGCCGAGCACTTTTTTATTCGGGGTCATGTTAATTAACATTGAGACAAATCCGCAAAAGGCACTTGAAAGGGAGATCGCAAATACACCAAAAGGAATCGACATAATTAAAACGATGAACGAAATAGCTTTCTTAATGACCTCAAGCTTAAAACAAAGGGCGCCTTGACCTGCTGCTTTAAGTGCCTGCCAATTCATAGATTGGAGGGGCTGAAATAGATAGAACAAGCACGCAACTTGAAGATACGGGACGCATTCCGCCCATTTTTGACCCAAAAGAACAAGAACTAGAGGATGCGCACACGCAGCCAAAATTCCCATCATGGGGAAAACGAGATAGGCAGAAAGCTGCATCGCTTTTCTAAGAACTGATTTGAGCGCGTATTGGCTGTCTTTCTTTTCAGCCATTAGAGGCAACATTACATTACTAATTGGAGTGTTTAAGTTGCCTACAATTAAAGCCGGGAATTGGTTGCCGCGATTAAAGAAAGCCAAGTCTGCGGAGGAATAGAATTTGCCGATGACTAAAGAACGACCTTCTGTATAAATAGAATTAATAAGGTTGGCACTTGTAAATTGTATTCCAAGGGGCAACAGCTCTCTTGCTGAACCAACCACGAATTTTAGTCTAGGCGTCCATTTTGTTAACCAAGCCATTAGTACCGTTGTCATCAGAACAGTAAGTATCTGTTGAATGATTAGCGCATAAATACCAAAACCCAACATTGCAACTACGATAGCTGCTAATCCTGAGATCAAGGAGCTGAGGAACGATGCAGAAAATTGCAACCTAAATAAAAAGTTCTTTGCAATATAGGCCTTTTGAATTGCATTCAGTGCCGAAAGAGGAAGACGTAATGCCAGAACCCTTAGGTAAAGACACATATCTGCATTTCCATAGAAGTCTGCAATGCTAGGAGCCGAAATAAATATCAATACATATAAGATGCTCGACAATGCAATTGAACATGACAACATTGTCGAGTAGTCAATTTGATTGATATCAGACTTTTGTATTAGCGCTTCGCCAAGTCCATTTGTGACAAGCACGTCTGCCAAATTTGTAAATACAAGCAGCAACGAAAGAGTACCGTAATCGCTCGGGGACAGCAAACGCGCCAGAATTAGGGAAATTACAAATAGGGCACCTTGCGTGGCAAATCTCTCACCTATTGCCCAAAACATACTGGTTGCAGCCTTGTTTGAAGCCATTATTTTTCACCATCCGCATTACGCATACGCTTAGATCTTTCTGGTTCTATGTTGTTTAGGGCAAAACCAAAGGATGAAAATAGAAGAACGACCCCGACATTAATTGTGTAAGAGTAATAAGTGGATAATCCCAGAATCGCCATGAGATAAAAGAGGGCAACAAATTTGCAGTGGCTATTTTTGGAAGAACCAAATAAGCATCGCGACAGGACATACAAAAGCGGAACAACGGCTAAAACGCCAAAATGAAACATCAAATAAATTATTTGATTATCGAAAAAGAGATAATTTGAATTCGTGCCATATCTATATCCAGCGCTAATACCGTTACCGAATATAAGCGATGCCGGTTCAACCTGGCTATAGAAAATTTCATATTGGTTAGACCGTGTATCTTCTCCGATTCTGTTTAAAAACGAATCAAGAACTTCAGGATAGATAAACGACAACGCCAAAAGTGCTGTTCCAGCTGCACAAATAACAATTACTGTTCGTTTAAAAACTTTGTCAATTCCTTTAGCCATAAAAGTTGCAACAAGCATGACTAACATTGGTTGAATTAACCAACTTCTGGTTGCCAGCATTAATGCGGCGATGCAGGCTAGAAAGCCTATACCCATCGTTACGAAATACGCGTGTTCATCATTAGATTTAAGCACCACGGTTGACCAATATAAACTGATGCCAAATGCAAAATAGTCCCTCGCAGGACACCATCCAATATAAGATCCAAAGCCGCAAAGAGATTTAAATTTTAGAATTGAAATAAGTGAAGCGATAAAGCAAAACAGAGAAAGAAGGGGGACCCATTTCTTTATAAGCAACTTGATGCTTGGCTCCTCCGCCAATAGGTAAAACAAGGGAATTACAAATACTGTGGTTGGGACATCTCCAAAGAGCACACTGGATAAATCGCCCTCGTTATTGGCAATGGCGAATAAGCTATAAATTATTAGTCCAAAAAATGAACAAGATATGATGAGCCAATTTGCTTTTCGGGATTTACTTATTGCGCGCAACAAAGGAATGGAAAAGCAGATTTGCTGAATGAGATTAAATAAAGAAGCAAAGCGCCCATTAGAGGTGCTGAATGCAAAACGGTTAATCTCCCAATCTGTTGCAAATGAGTATGAGGCGCCCAGGTCTCGAACAAAGGGGACCATTAGACCAGATATTATTGCAATTCCTAATAGCAACTCAGATATACTTTTGTTTTGATTATGCAGTGTCATTTTGTTGCGCAATGTTGTTTTCCTTATTGGAGGCTCACGGGGAAATCTAGTTAAAAATAAGATCCGCCCATTCATTGCCAATAGCTTCTAAAGAGAGAGACTGCCTTAACATCAGGGCATTATTAGACAGTCGATTCGAGTATGATTGATCTTCGACGATCCTGTTGAACGCTTCGCTCTCAGCAAGATCGTCATCAATATCGACCAAAATGCCGTTCTCGCCATTCCGAATAACTGCCTCTGCTCCACCACCGCCACATTTGGTGCAAATTGTTGGAACCCCCATACACAAGGACTCAAGCATAGAATTAGATAGGCCCTCGAACTTTGATGACATTACAAAAGCCGATGCAGTTCTAATGTGCATAAGAACGTCAGAAGAAAAGCCCATAAATTTAATTGAATCATCCATGTCAAGGCTATGAACAAGGTTTTCTAGTTCTGATTGAAGGCTTCCCTTGCCAAAGATTTCAAGAATATATTCAGGGTGTTTTTTATGAAACAGCGCAAATGACCTGATTGTCATCGAGTGATTTTTTTGATGTTCAAGTCGTCCTGCTGTGACGATTGCTTTTCTTCTAAGCCCAGAATACGGTTCAGGAAGTTCGCTAGATATTGGATTTAAGATGATTTTTGAATTCGCCTGAAGGTATCTCGGCATTAAACTTGCCTGGCTTTTTGTCTGAAACACAATTGCATCGGACCTTCGATACAACATGTTTCTAATGAATGGGAGGATCTTATTGCCAGGAAAATCATATCTCGGATCGTTTCGCACCGAAACAATAACCCTGTTTGGAAGTCCGATAGTCGCGATAAGCGTATACATGTTTTGATGAGGTAAAAAGGAAATTACCGTAGCATTGGGCCACTCGGAAATAAAACGTCGTATAAGCTTAATTTGGTCGAATGGCTTGAGCGTAGCGCTTGCAAACTCAGAACGCACCTCGACTCCTTCGGGAACATCGTATTCAACAACGTTACTTTTAGTCAGGAGATAGGTAAACCTAATACCATGAGCAACTAAGTACGACGCGAGCGCAAGCGAGACGCGCTCGGCCCCGCCACCCATCAGGGAAGGGTGAACAAAAACAATATGCCCAGCTTCATGTGTTAACTTATTTGAATTCAATTTAATCCTCTAATTACCGCTGGTAGCATTGCAGTAGATGTCGAGTATTTCGCTCAAGAGTAGATTGATATCGAATGAGCTGAGTATCTTTTTTCGGGCCAAAGTTCCCATTTCTTTTCTAAGCTCGCTTGATTCGAGAAGATGACTCAATGCAACGGCCAGAGCTTGATGGTTATCAACCGGAATCAGAACCCCATCAACACCATCATTAATTACTTGAGGAATTCCGCCAACGGGAGTGGCGACAGTTGGAATTCCTCTAGCCATGGCTTCAAGAACGCTCATGGGGAGCCCCTCGTTTTTGGAGGGGAGGCAGTACACCGCGGCACGCTCAAAGAGCTCTTCGCGTTCTGCGCCCGCGACCCAGCCGTGGAACTCGCAGCGGTCGGCAATACCGAGCTCTGCCGCAAGAGATTTATTCTTTTCGACCTCTCCGTCTCCGCCGAATACGACCTTGGTGCCGGGAAAACGCGACAGGATTTCTCTTGACGCGCGCAAGAGCACGTCAGGGCTCTTGTTCGCGTCAAGACGTCCTAAAAAAAGGACGTCTTGACGCGAACAAGGTGAGCACGGCTGGTCTGGAACTTTGACACCGTTATGAACAACGTCAATCTTCTCCAGGTCGCAAACGTTTTTTGAAAAGTAGTCGCGCCACTCTTCCGACAGAACCACAACTCGGTCGGCGATACTAAAGGTCTTTCTTACATCACGACGGTAGGGATCTCCGCCCTCTTCGAAAGCCTTCTTAAACTCGCCATCGTGATCGTGGAGTATTACGTACTTGCCTGCTTTGTGGGCCATACGAGCCATAATTGACTTACGTTTGTAGGAGCCACGGGCGCTAATGTGTAAATGAATGATGCCATAGGATGGCATGATCATCGCATAGCGAATCAACGCTCGGGAAAATGCGACGGATTTACCGAGCTTTGAGGAACCGATGCCCGTCCCCAGGTACTCAAAGGCATCGCATGCCTCAGGGAGACCTGCGTCTAGATAACCTTTCACGACTGAGACAATTCCGCCGTGAAGAGAAAGATCGGGTCCGACCATCAACACCTTTGCATGGACGTGCGGATAACCTTTAGTCATTGATTTCCTCTTACCGAAAGCTTAGACGGCGAGCTGGAAGCCCATTACAGTCTGAAATAGGCTATCGATAAAATTCGATGGCGAGCATTCGGCGCATTGCCTACGATACGGGCAAGCCCCGAGGGGCCGCCGATCGGGCGCCTCCGGATGGCCGTCTGCCCCTGCCCCGTAGAGGGCCCGGGGGGTGTTGCCACCGGGGGCGCTCGCCGCTCCGGACGACTGATAGGAAACTGCCGGGCGCAAGCGCCACGGCCAGGTAATGTGGGTGTCGCGGGGAGGGGTTCCGATCGGCCTACCGATTGGAGGATACCACCGTGGCACCAACTAGAATGCCGGAAGCCGTCATCGGGCTCGATGTCGGGAAATCGTCCCACTGGGCATGTGTCGCGACCCGAGACGGCGAAGTGCTGCTGAGCGCCCCCGTCGCGAACAGGGAGGGAGACCTGGACTCGCTGTTCGGCCGCTTCCCCGACGCGCTCGTGGTCGTCGACCAGTCGCGCAACATAGGCGCCCTCGCGCTCGCCCGCGCCAGGGCGGCCGGGATGTCGGCGGCGTACCTGCCGGGACTCGCGGCGCACGGGGCCGCCAGGCTCTTCGCCGGCGACGCCAAGACCGACGAGCGAGACGCGATGGTCATCGCGAAGACGGCGCTTGGCATCCCCGACGCGCTCCTGCCGGTCGGAGACCCAGGCCCGACGATCGCGGCGGCGAGGGCGCTGGCCGCCCAGAGGAACTTCCTGACCTGCGAGAACACTAGGAACAAGAACCGGCTGCGCAGCATCCTGCTGGAATCGTGCCCCGCCTTCGAGGCTCTGGTCGACCTGTCCGACGGGCCCCAGCTGAGGCTCATGGCATCCCTCGGCGGGGCCTGGTCGGTGGCCGACGCCGGGCCCCGCAGGGCGGCGGCGCTCACGCGCGGGGCGGCGCGCGGCAAGATCGAGGCCCTCGTCCGCTCGACAGCCTCCTCGACAAGGCCGGATGCGTCGGTCGTCGCCGCCGAGGACCGGGCGGTGAAGCTGCTCGCGCGCAGGATATCCGAGAACTCGGCGGAGATCGAGGCGATCACGGCGGAGATCTCCGCCCTGCTCGAGGGCGACGATACCTACCGATGCCTCCTGACGGTGCCGGGTATCGGGCCCAAAACCGCTTCCGAGCTTGCGATCTCCATCGACATCGAAGACTTCCCCAGTCACGACAGGCTCGCGTCGTACTGCGGCCTGGCGCCGCGCAACCGCCAGTCGGGAACCTCGATCTCCTCGGTGACGGCATCGCGCCAAGGCAACAAGAGGCTGAAGAACCTGCTCATATTCTCATGTAACTGCCTTACCCGGACAGAGGGGAGATGGGGCGACTACTACACCAGGTGCCGGGAGCGGGGCATGTCGCACGGCAAGGCGCTCAAGGCGCTGGCGCGAAAGAGGCTGAAGGTCATCTACGCGGTCATGCGGGACAGGGTGCCTTACGCCGCCTAGCCGAAGCGCACCGAACAGATTGGAGCCCACCGGCCGAATGGCCTGGCGTCAGCATGCCGCGATTCAGTCGCGCGGGCAGCATTTCCCAGTTGACAAAACTATAGGAACACCCCCCAGATTGAAAACTCCGGGCCAACGTCTTTTGTCACTACCGCACCGGCAGCAATCACACAATGGTCGGCAATTCTAACGCCCTTAAGAATCGTTACGCCGCTGCCAATCCATACATCATTGCCGATGACGACATCTTGGTCATTCTCTGGAAGCTTGTCCGACTCATCAAGCGTCATCATGGGTCGGTCGAGAACATCTGTACGATGGTCTCCAGTAATAATTGTGAGATGAGGGCCGCTCATGACGTAATTGCCGATATGAATCTTCGCACGGGTCGTCAGAAACGTTGCTCCTGGGCCAATATATACATCATGTCCCATGTAAATATTTTCAATCCCCTGAATTTCGCTACGACGACCGATGGTTACGTTTTTACCGCATGATGCAAAGGAGCGTCGTAGGGCAGGAAGCAAGAGCAATTTGTTATAAGCTCGCGAGATACCATCAAGCAATCTGTACCCAGCGCCCATGGCTAAGATTTCCTCCACACCATCTTGTCCACAACCCCGGTGTAGCTCTGGATGATCTTGACCACCTTGGTGGACACGGTCTCGTCGGCGTAGTCGGGGACGGGCGCCTCGGGCAGCGACCCCTCGGCGTCGAGCTCGACGGCGGTGCGGACGGCCTGCAGCAGGCCGCGCTCGCTGATGCCGGCGAGGGTGAAGCACGCCTTGTCCAGGGCCTCGGGGCGCTCGGTGGAGGTGCGGATGCACACCGCCGGGAACGGGCGGCCGACGCTCGCGAAGAAGCTGGACTCCTCGGGCAGGGTGCCGGAGTCGGAGACAACGGCGAAGGCGTTCATCTGCAGGCAGTTGTAGTCGTGGAAGCCCATGGGCTCGTGCATGCGCACGCGCGGGTCGAGCTCGAAGCCGGTGGCCTCCAGGCGCTTGCGGGAGCGCGGGTGGCAGGAGTACAGGATCGGCATGTCGTATTTCTCGGCCAGCGCGTTGATCGCGGTGAACAGGCTCGTGAAGTTGGCCTCGGTGTCGATGTTCTCCTCGCGGTGCGCCGAGAGCAGCATGTACTTCTTCGGCTCCAGGCCGAGCTCGGTCAGGACGTCCGACGCCTCGATCTTGTCGAGGTTCGCGCGCAGGACCTCCGCCATGGGCGATCCGGTGACGTAGGTGCGCTCGGGGGCGCAGCCGGTGTCCTTCAGGTAGCGGCGGGCGTGCTCGGAGTATGCCAGGTTGACGTCAGAGATCACGTCGACGATGCGGCGGTTGGTCTCCTCGGGCAGGCACTCGTCCTTGCAGCGATTGCCCGCCTCCATGTGGAAGATGGGGATGTGCAGGCGCTTCGCCGCGATGGCGGACAGGCAGCTGTTGGTGTCGCCGAGGATGAGGAGGGCGTCGGGCTGGACCTGGACCATCAGCTCGTACGAGGCCGCGATGATGTTGCCCACCGTCTCGCCCAGGTCGGCGCCCACGGCGTCCAGGTAGACGTCGGGGTCGGCGAGCTCCAGGTCGCGGAAGAAGATACCGTTGAGCGTGTAGTCGTAGTTCTGCCCGGTGTGCGCCAGCAGGCAGTCGAAGTGGCGTCGGCACTTCTTGATGACCTCGGACAGGCGGATGACCTCGGGGCGCGTGCCCACGATGATCAGGAGCTTCAGGCGGCCGTCGTCCTCGAATGCGATATCGGAATAGTCCTTGCCCATGCGGCTAGACCTCCTCGTAGTAGGTGTCGGGGTCCTCGGGGTCGAAGGGCTCGTTGGCCCACATGACCGTCACGAGGTCCTCGGTTTCGGACAGGTTGGTGATGGAGTGCGTGTAGCCGGGGATCATCTCCACGGCTCGCATATCGGAGCCGCTCACGACGTACTCGTCGACGGGGAACGGGTTGCCATCGGCGTCCTCCCCCACCTTCCTCAGCTTGATCGACGCGGTGCCGGAGACCACCAGGAATCTCTCCCACTTGCTCATGTGCCAGTGGTTGCCCTTGGTGATGCCGGGCCTGGACACGTTGATGGAGACCTGGCCGCGCTCGGGTGTGCGCAGGAACTCCGTGAAAGAGCCGCGGTCGTCCACGTTGGGCTTGAGGCTATAGGCGAAGTGCCCGGGCTCGTAGTAGGACAGGAACGTGCTCCAGAGCTTCTTGGAGAAGGAGCCCTCCGAAAGGTCGGGAACCGACAGCGTCTCGCGGCTGTCGCGGAAAGTGCCCAGAAGGCAGACGATCTCGCCCAGAGACTTCACGTCGGTGTCGGGGACGTAGCAGAACCCGTCACCGTCGACGCGGTCGAGGCCCTCGTAGCCGCAGCGGTGCTCCTCGCCGAGCAGCGCGCCCAGCATCTCGTCGACGAGGTCGTCGATATAGAGCAGCTCCAGCTCCACGCTGGGGTCGTTCACGGTGTAGGGGCGCCCGTTGGCGATGGCGTCGCAGAAGGTGGCCACGGCGGAGTTGTATCGCGGGCGGCACCACTTGCCGTAGAGGTTCGGGA
This sequence comes from Collinsella sp., assembly GCA_046979165.1. Lineage (GTDB taxonomy): Bacteria > Actinomycetota > Coriobacteriia > Coriobacteriales > Coriobacteriaceae > Collinsella. The sequence goes on along the minus strand of JBKWJT010000001.1, from coordinate 479,762 downwards.
AGCGGTAGATGAGCACCGGGGCGCCCGTGCGCCCGGAGTACTCGCGGAAGAGGCCCTCCCCCGCGAGCTTGGACTCGCCGTAGACCGAGCCCTCGAAGCGGCCCGACAGGCTCGCCTGCGCGGAGCTGGAGAGCATGACGGGGCACGCGTTCCCGTGGCGCTCAAGAGCGTCCAGCAGCGTGGAGGCGAACCCGAAGTTGCCCTCCATGAACTCGGACTGGTCCTCGGGGCGGTTGACGCCGGCCAGGTTGAAGACGAAGTCGGCGCGGGAGCAGTAGTCCTCCAGCTCCTCCTGGGTAGAGTCGACGTCGTACTCCATGACCTCGAGGGGCAGCAGGCCCGCGTACTTCTCGCGTCGGTCCTTGCCGTCCCTTATGTTCTTAAGCGCGCAGCAGAGGTTCCTCCCGACGAAGCCCCTGGCGCCGGTGACGAGGACGCGCACCCTACTGCACCGCCTCGTGCTCGCGGCCCTCCAGGGCCAGCTGTACGTACTCGGCGGTCTTGATCTTGGCGATGGTGCCCTCCACGTCGAGCCTCTCGGTGTTGTGGCTCGTGTAGGACTCGTCGGCCTGGGTCTCCACCTCGCCGTCGACGACGAACTTGTCGTAGTTCAGGTCGCGCGAGTCGCAGGCGACGCGGTAGTAGCCGCCCATGTCCTCGGCGCGCAGTCGCTCCTCGCGGGTCATGAGGGTCTCGAAGAGCTTCTCGCCGTGGCGGGTGCCGATGACCTGGGTGCCCACGCGGCCGAAGACCTCCTGCACGGCCTCGGCGAGGTCGCCGATGGTGGAGGCAGGGGCCTTCTGGATGAACAGGTCGCCGGGGTTGGCGTGCTCGAAGGCGAACTGCACCAGGTCGACGGCCTCGTCCAGGTTCATGAGGAAGCGGGTCATGTTGGGGTCGGTGACTGTGAGCGGCTCGCCCTTGCGGATGCGGTCGATGAACAGCGGGATGACCGAGCCGCGCGAGCACATGACGTTGCCGTAGCGCGTGCAGCAGATGGTGGTGCGGCCGGCGCCGTTGCGGGCGTTGGCGTAGATGATGGACTCCATCATGGCCTTGGACTTGCCCATGGCGTTGATGGGGTATGCGGCCTTGTCGGTGGACAGGCACACGACGCGGTCGACGCCCTCCTCGATGGCGGCGTGCAGGACGTTGTCCGTGCCGATGACGTTGGTGCGGACGGCCTCCATGGGGAAGAACTCGCAGGAGGGCACCTGCTTGAGGGCGGCGGCGTGGAAGATGTAGTCCACGCCGTGCATGGCGTCGCGCACGCTCTGGGCGTTGCGGACGTCGCCGATGAAGAAGCGGACCTTGGAGGCGAGCTCGGGCGACTTCTCCTGCAGGCGGTGGCGCATGTCGTCCTGCTTCTTCTCGTCGCGCGAGAAGATGCGGATCTCGGCCAGGTCGGTGTTCATGAAGTGCTTGAGCACGGTGTTGCCGAACGAGCCGGTGCCGCCCGTGATCATCAGGGTTTTGTCTTTAAAGGTGGTCGAATCGTTCATCTATTTGCCTTCCTTACGTTTGGCTTTTGTAAACTGGTAAAAGAGAAATTTCGTATTAGTTACGAGGTATCGTTTGAAAAGCCGCTTCGGCTCTTGAATAAGTCTGTATAGCCACTCGAGACTCAGGTTTTGCATCCACATCGGCGCCTCTGGCACCACGCCGGCGAGAACGTTGAACGCTCCGCCAACACCGATCATCAACGGTTGCGGGCCTCCCTTGAGCTCGTGCATAAGAACTTCTTGACGGGGCGCGCCAAGAGCAATCCATGCGAAGCCTGCATCCGAATCAGCGATACGTCGCGAAAGGTCTCGCTTCTCGCTGTCGGAGAGCGGTCGGAAAACCGAAGGCTCCATGCCAGCGATTTCCAGGCCTGGATATTCCTCTTGAAGTGAATTTTTGAGAGCGTCGAGATTCTTCTGCTCGTTACCGTAGAAGTAATGGCTCCATCCTTGCTGCAAGGAAATATTGAATATCTCTCGCATCAGATCGGGTCCAGTTACACGCCCCATAGACTCTATTGTTTTACGTCCGACGACAGATAAAGGCTTGCCGTCGGGAACGGACATGAGGGAGTCAGCTTGGCAGGCCCAATAGGAAGGGTCATCATGGGCCATAACCGAGGTATGAGCATTGGAAACGCAAATATATTCGCCATGTAGCTCATCTATATGGCGAGTGAGAAACTCGACACACTCAGACATATTGGTTCCCGTGATCGGAACATCGATTACGGGAACGCGCTTGAGCTCAACGAATTTAGAATAGTCCTGAAGCATTAGCACGCACCCTTACCGGTGATGACCTCGATCACCGTGAGGACAACGATCTTGAGGTCGGTAAAAATGCCCCGGTTGGCTATGTACTCCAGGTCTCGGCAGACCATGCCGTCGAACCCGGTCGAATTGCGCTCCGTCACCTGCCACCAGCCGGTGATCCCGGGCTTCACGGCCAGGCGCTGCAGGTCGTACTCGGTGTACTCCGCCACCTCGTTCGGCAGAGGCGGGCGCGGGCCGACGACGGACATCTGGCCCAGGAACACGTTCAGGAACTGCGGGAACTCATCAATGGAGTGCTTGCGGATGAACTTGCCGATCTTCGTTACGCGCGGGTCCTCCCTCATCTTGAACATGGCGCCGGCGATCTCGTTCTGCCCCTTGAGCTCGACGAGGCGCTTGTCGGCGTCTTTGAACATGCTGCGGAACTTCCACATGCGGAAGGTGGAAAGGCTGCCGTCGCGGTGGGTCTGGCCCACGCGGATCTGGCTGTAGAACGGGTTGCCCTCGCTCTCCAGGCGGATGGCGGCGGCGAGCACAAGGCTGGGTATGGCGATGACGGCCAGCACGCAGCCGCTAAACACGATGTCGAAGGCGCGCTTGGCTGTGCGGTAGGCAAGGCGCGAGTTGTCCCAGTCCTTCACGGCCTGCATGGCCTTGTAGCGCATGCTCGAGTCGCCGCCGCTCATGGCTTGGGCAACCAACGAGGCCCCTACCGGCGGTTCTACTGAATTTTCAGTTTTGTCTGACACTATTTCCTTCAAGTCAACGTCCCCGCCTCCGGGGATCCTCCCTGTCCCGTTAAACAGTCGCCTGCAGCTAGGCGATCGCCCTTTTTAGGTTTCGCATTACGCGCTGCTCGGCTGAAAGCACGGCAAGGCCAACGCGGGTGGTTACGCGTCGGCCGCACAGGTCGAGCTCCAAATAAGCAGTGCTCTTGCGTCTGTTAATGGTTTTGATAAGGCCTTCGTGGCCCAGCAGCGGACCTGCCGTCACTACGACCTGGTCGCCGTCTTTTAGGGCCTCGCTCATGGGCACTACACGGTCTCCCGCATGAGTAAAGCTGCCAATAAGCTGGACCTCTTCTTTTGCCAACGGCACAAACTGACCGTCCTGGGAAAGCACCCGGGCAAAGTCGTCCATGCGCAGCAGATACTGTTGCACGGTGCGGGGATCTGCCGTATCGCAGATAAGATAACCGGGAAAGAGCGGCTTGGTCGTATTGACCCATTCGCCGTGCACCTTAATCTCGGTTTGAAATTGGGGATAAAAGAGCTCCCGCATGGCACCCTCTGGCACCATACGCTCGATGCGCTCGCGCATTACGTCTTCGCGACCGTTAATGACCTGGATCACATACCACACGAGCACCACCCCCTTGCTGTCTTACGTGTGGCTCACGGGGTTTGGGTATGGCTTCGCCAGGGCGCTTGTGCGCGAAGGCGCTCCATATTCAAACCCTGAGCCCAGTTAGACAAGCACGTGGCTCTGCCCCACCGTGAACGGTATGTATGAGTGCAGTGGCTAGAGACGCGGACGTGTATCGCAAAAAAGACCGCGTCCCCAGCTGGCTGCGTGCGGCCCAGTCAAGCGGGAACAAAACTGGACCGCACGCAAACAGCTGTAGGACTGCTGCGATTAGTCATGAAATATCGATTCGAAAGAACAGCTTGAGCATAGACAAGAACTGAGTCATTCGATGCGATACGCATGACGACGCTATTGGAGCTCGTGGTTTTTCTGGCACCGCCGTTACGGCCGGATGCCGATCGACCCTGCGCTTTGCGACTTGCTGGAGCCGCGAGCACAGCTGAACTCATGTAACGTTAGGTATCCTAGCACAAGCTGTTAGTGAAACTGATTTGGCTTATGGTAAACAACATATCGTTCATTTAGCGTGCTCAAGGGGATTGTTTTGGGATGTTGTTCACGTTGGCGCAGGTTATTGGGGTGCAAGCGGTGATTGGAGACGTTCCTGAAGCCCAAATGGATCAGCGAGCTGCACTGGTAATTGAGTTTATCTAACAAACTATGTACAGACATGGGAAATAAATTGTGCAACTTTTTGTTGGCGTAGGTGAGGTTTGTGGTGCGCGGTGCTTTAGCATGAAAAAAGGCCTTCGGAATACCGAAAGCCTTTGCATTCACGATGGTGGAGACGAGGGGAATCGAACCCCTGACCTCTTGACTGCCAGTCAAGCGCTCTCCCAGCTGAGCTACGCCCCCGTGACGAGGAGATACTATAGGGGAAGACTTTCTTTGATGCAAGGACTTTTTTGGGTTGAATCTCTTACTTACGGGTTTTCCTGGGACGGTGGATAGAAATAATCACTCTTCGAGCGCTTATTTCTATCCACCGTCCCGATAAAACCCTGATGCGATAGACCTCACTTGTAGAGGTAAGCGATGGCGGTGCCGGTATGGACTTGGATCTTGGCCGTACCCCTGACGATGTTGCTGATGCCCGTGTCGGCCAACAAGCCCAGCGGGGCGTGGTCCAGTTCCCACTCTAGACCGTGTTCGCTTACCACCGTCCCAGGGGCTATGGCGATGATGGAGAACGTCTTGCCTTCGGCGCCCACAATGGTCCAGGATTCGCCTTCGTGCAGAATGCGGGCCATGGTCTCGTCCTCGGCAATCCAGACAGGGGCATCCTCATAGCCTGCAAGCAGCCCCAGTACGGAAAGCGCCATATCCGGGCGGCCACCGGAGGCGCAGGTCGCAACCACTTCGGCACCTGGCCAGCGGCGACGGACGGCATCGAGCGCCAGCGCCAGATCGGTATAGTCCTTGTAGGGGTTGTGGCGTTCTACTTCAAAATCGGCAGCGGCATCGACCAGAGCGCGTCCCTCGTCGCTTACCGTGTCGGCATCCCCCACATATACGTCGCAGCCCAGGCCGGCGTCCAGCAGCGCGTCGAGCCCGCGGTCCACGGCGACAACGTGGTCGCACTCCCCTGCTAGCCTCCGCAACAGATCTGTGCTCGCCACCACGGGCGAGCCGCAGACAACTAATACCTTGCAAGCCACAGCCCTCGCCTATCCCTTAAACGAAAGCACGCAGGGTAGATCCAGCTCCTCGTAGCTGTCGATAAAGATATCGCAGTTGTCGCGCACGTCGTCGCGCTTCATGCGGCCGTGCGGATCATAGATGCCCACGCGCTTAAAGCCGGCGGAGCCAGAGCTCTTTAGGCCAAAGACGGCGTCCTCAAACACCCATACGCGCTCAAATTTACACCCGTGGCGCTCCTCCAGGCGGCGCAGCGCCAGCTCGTACACATCGGGGAACTGTTTGGAGCGTCCTGCCTCGCCCGTGGTGGTAACAAACTCCATGTAAGCGTCGAGCCCGGCACCAGCGAGCGCGGACTGCACCAGCTCGGCCGGCGTGGACGTAGCCACGCACATGGCAATGCCTGCCGCCTTCGCCTGCTCCAAAAATGCCAGGAGACCCTTGCGCGGCGGCACCTTGGAGTACCCATCAATCAGAATATTGCTCAGCTCGCGGTACAGCTCCTCGCCATTCGCGCCAATACCCCAGGTGTCGTGGTAGGCCTGGCACTCATCCTCCAGCGACAAATGCTCAAACTGGGCAAACTCGTCGACCGTCACGTCGACACCGTGGCGGTGCAATAACTCGGGCTGGGCATAGGCCCAAACGGGCGTGCTATTAACCAGTGTGCCGTCGCAATCGAAAATAAAAGCAACCTTGGGAGCGGCGGTATGGGACATAAACGAACCTTTCGATGTCAAATGGTAAACAACCTGCTAAAAACGTTTTACCAAACGTCAGGCTAACAATTTTGAAACCCTAATTGGTAAAACTGTCAAGAGTTTTACCACGGCAATTCTGCCAGTGGTATAAACATGTCGCTTACCGATTAAACGCCCCCGCAAATCCGCTTTCGTCCATAAAACTAACGCACAGGTGTTATCGTAGTTTCTGCCGAAAGTTCCACCGAGCACGCGAGGTGGAACGAATCACAGAAACTTCGCCGTCCCTTCGATTCGTGCAGCCTTGGACCTTTCGCATCTAGTCACCAAGGCAACACGCTGCCGCGTCATGATGGGATCAAACGTGAGCGATACAAAGCTAAAGCCAACGGCTAAAAAGCCCGCAACCCGCAAACCGGCTCCGCACGCACCGGAGCTCTCCAAGGACGATGTCTACCTGTTTGGCATTGGAATGTGGGAGCGCAGCTGGGAAAAGATGGGCGCGCATCCCGACACGCAGAACCGTACGCGCGGCTGGCGCTTTTGCGTTTGGGCGCCCGACGTAAAGAGCGTCCATGTTATTGGCGAATTTAACGACTGGGATGAACAAGCCAACCCACTGGTGCCCGTTCATACGAGCGCTATTTGGGAAGGCTTTATTCCTGGCGCCGAGCAGGGCCAGCTCTATAAATATCTCATCGAGACCAACGAGGGCGAAAAGCTCTACAAGGCCGATCCGTATGCCTTTAAGGCCGAGTGCCCTCCGGGTACCGCCAGTGTGCTGTGGACCCTCGATGGCTACAAGTGGAACGACGCCGCGTGGCTCAAGCGCCGCGCCGGCCACAACCACATGTCACAGCCGCTCAACATCTACGAGGTGCATATTGGCTCGTGGAAGCGCCACGGCGACGCGCCGCAGGGCGAGCCCGACGAGTACGGCAACTACCCCGGCCCCATGGACCCCTTCCCCGCGCAGCGCGGCGAGTTCTACACCTACGACGACCTGTCGGTGGAGCTCGTGGACTACGTGCGCGACATGGGTTACACGCATATCGAGGTCATGCCGCTTATGGAGCATCCCTTCGATGGCTCCTGGGGCTACCAGACGACCGGCTACTACGCCGCCACGTCGCGCTACGGCAACCCGCAGCAGCTCATGCACTTTATCGACGCGTGCCACGAGGCGGGCATCGGCGTGATTATGGACTGGGTACCCGGCGGTTTTTGCGCCGACTCCCACGGCCTTGCCACCTTTAACGGCCACATGCTGTTTGAGCACGAGATTCACCCCAACTGGGGCACGCACAAGTTCGACTTCGCCCGCGGCGAAGTCCGCTCCTTCCTGGTCTCCAACGTGCTGTACTGGCTCGAGAACTTCCACGTTGACGGCATTCGCATGGACGGCGTGTCCAGTATGCTGTACCTCAACTTTGGCATCGATGATCCCGGCCAAAAGAAGTTTAACAAGTACGGTACCGAGGAGGACCTGGACGCCAGCGCGTTTATCCGCCAGGTCAACTGCGCCGTGGAGGCGCACTACCCCGACGTGATGATGATGGCCGAGGAGTCCACCGCGTGGCCGCTCGTGACCTACCCGCCGCAGGACGGCGGCCTGGGCTTCCACTACAAGTGGGACATGGGCTGGATGAACGACACCTTGCACTACATGCAGACCGATTTTCCGTGGCGCCCCGGCAACCACGGCCTGCTCACGTTCTCCATCATGTACGCCTTTACCGAGAACTTCATTTGCCCGCTGAGCCACGACGAGGTCGTGCACGGCAAGTGCTCGCTGATTGGCCGCATGCCGGGCGACTGGTGGCGCCAGTTTGCCGGCCTGCGCACGCTGGCTTTCTACCAGATGACTCACCCCGGTGCCAAGCTCAACTTTATGGGCAACGAGATCGGCCAGTTTATCGAGTGGCGCTACTACGAGTCCATCCAGTGGTTCCTGACCGAGGAGTACGAGACCCACCGTCATCATCAGGCGTTTATCAAGGCGCTCAACCACCTGTACACCGCCGAGCCCGCCCTGTATGAGCGCGGCTACACCGACGACGGCTTTACCTGGATCGACGCGGATAACTCCAAGCAGTCCATCGTGAGCTTTGTACGCCAGGGCGAGGACGTCGATGACGACCTGGTGATCTTAATCAACTTTGATCCGGCGAGCTACGAGAGCTTCCGCGTGGGCGTGCCGCGCGAGGGCGACTGGGAGGTCATCTTTGACTCCGACCGTCCCGAGTTTGGTGGCAGTGGATACGCAGGTGAGGAGCCCTACACCTGCTCGAGCGAGCCCTATCCCTGGAACGGGCAGATGGACTCCATTGAGATGAAGGTGCCCGGCCTGGCAGGCGTGGTGCTTAAGCGCCGCGGTCCCAGCAGCTATAAGCCGCCCGTGGTCGAGAAGCCCGAGAAGGCGACGCGCAAGCGTACGTCCACGGTAAAGCCCAAGCCCGCGGCTGCTAAGAAGGCTCCGGCTAAGGCGAAGGCCACGACGACCAAGGCCAAGTCTTCCGCAAAGCCCGCTGATAAGACTACCGCGACCAAGAAGCCGGCTGCCAAAAAGGGCGCTACCAAGGCAAAGTCTGCTTCTGTTAAGCCGTCTGCCAAGGATGCGTAACAAAGCCGTTACAGCTGTAATACCCGCCCCGTGAGGGCGTAGGATAAAAGTCATAACCGTTCCGGGAGAAACATCCCCGGGGGAAAGGAACGTATGAATAAGATCTTCGACAACAAGCAGGAGTTTACCGAGCTCTATCGCGATGCCGTCATGAGCATCAGCGGCAAGAGCGTCGAGGCCGCCAGCGACCTCGACCGCTTTAACGCCCTGGCCAAGCTCGTGGCCGAGAAGGCGCGCACCGTTGCCACCAAGAGTGACGCCCGTGTGACCGCCGAGGGCAAGAAGCGCGTGTACTACTTCTCGATCGAGTTTTTGATCGGCCGCCTGCTCGACAACTACCTGCTCAACTTTGGCGTGCGCGACATGGTCGCCGAGGCGCTCGACGACATGGGCTTTGACCTGTCCGTCATCGAGAACCAGGAGCCCGATCCGGCCCTGGGCAACGGTGGCCTGGGTCGTCTGGCCGCGTGCTTCCTGGATTCCATGGCAGCCGAGGGCATTGCCGGCTACGGCAACGGCATGCGCTACCGCTACGGCCTGTTTAAGCAGGAGATTGTCAACGGCAGCCAGGTCGAGGCCACCGACGAGTGGCTCACCCACGGCTATCCCTGGGAGGTCCGTCGTCAGGACAAGGCCGTGACCATCAAGTTTGGTGGCCATGTTGAGGGCTTTGAGGAGAACGGCCGCACGTTCTACCGCACGGTGGACACGCAGGACATCCTGGCTGTCCCTTATGACATCCCCGTCGTGGGCTATGCCGGCGAGACCGTCAACAAGCTGCGCGTCTGGGCCGCCGAGCCGGTCGAGGAGCACTTTGATCTGGAGGCCTTCAACCGCGGCGACTATGCTCTGGCCGATGCCGAGCGCGCTGAGGCCGAGGCCATCAGCGCCATCCTCTACCCCAACGACGCCGGCGAGCACGGTCGTCTGCTGCGCCTGAAGCAGGAGTACCTGTTTGTTTCGGCCGGCATCTACAGCTTGCTCGACACCTTTGAGAAGGAGCACGGCGCGAACTGGGAGCTGCTGCCGCAGTTTGTGGCCATCCACACCAACGATACTCACCCCGCCATGTGCGGCCCCGAGCTCATGCGCATCCTCATCGACGAGAAGAAGCTCGAGTGGGATGACGCCTGGAACATCGTGACGCAGGTCGTGAGCTACACCAACCACACCATCCTGCCCGAGGCCCTGGAGAAGTGGCCCATCGGCACGTTCTCCAAGCTCCTCCCCCGCGTGTACCAGATCATCGACGAGATCAGCCGTCGTTGGCACGAGTCTTTCGACACCACGCAGGAGGGCTGGCAGGAGCGTCTGCGCCAGACCGCCATCCTGTGGGACGGCGAGATTCGCATGGCCAACCTGTCTGTGATCTGCAGCCATAGCGTCAACGGCGTGGCAAAGATCCACTCCGACATCATCAAGAACATCGTGCTCAAGGACTTCTATGCCCTGACGCCCGAGAAGTTCAACAACAAGACCAACGGTATCTCGCACCGTCGCTTCTTTGCCGAGGCCAACCCCACTTACGCCAAGCTCGTGACCGAGGCCATTGGCGATGGCTGGCTCAAGGACGCCTTTGAGCTGGAGAAGCTCAAGGAGTTCCAGAACGACACCGAGTTCCTGAAGGCAGTGGGTGCCTCCAAGCGCGCCAACAAGGAGCGTCTGGCCGCCTACGTTAAGGCCGAGACCGGTCTGGTCATCGACCCCAACACCGTCTTCGACGTTCAGGTGAAGCGCTTCCACGCCTACAAGCGCCAGCTCATGAACATCATGAAGGTGATGGACATCTACAACCGTCGCATCGCCGATCCCAACTTCCACGTGACGCCGACGACCTTCATCTTTAGCGGCAAGGCTGCCTCGAGCTACACCTTCGCCAAGGAGACCATCCGCCTCATTAACTCCGTGGCAGACGTCATCAACAACGATGCCCGTGTCAACGAGGTTATGAAGGTCTGCTTTATCCCCAACTTCCGTGTGAGCAACGCCCAGCTCATCTACCCCGCCGCAGAGATCTCGGAGCAGATCTCCACGGCCGGCAAGGAGGCCTCGGGCACATCCAACATGAAGCTCATGATGAACGGCGCCATTACGCTGGGCACCCTCGACGGCGCCAACATCGAGATCGCCGATCTGGCCGGCCGCGAGAACGAGGCCATCTTTGGTCTGACCGCTCCCGAGGTCGAGCAGCTCTGGGCATCCAACAGCTACTTTGCGTGGGACACCCTCAACAACGATCGCGAGCGTCTGGGCCGTGTGATGGACGAGCTCAAGGACAACACCTTTGCGGGTCTTTCGGGTAACTTCGAGAGCATCTACAACGAGCTCATGAACAACAACGACCCCGACCTGGTCATGGCTGACTTCCGTAGCTACGTGGATGCATGGGAGAACCTCACGGGCAGCTACGGCGACCAGGAGACCTGGAACCGCAAGGCCCTGCTCAACACCGCCTCCTCGGGTTGGTTCTCGAGCGACCGCACCATTCGCGAGTACCGCGACGAGATCTGGCACGCATAAAGCGCACGAGCTCCCTTTGCAGCACGGTATTATTCGACGGGCGCGACCGAGCGCCGCGCCCGTCGCTAATGGGTTTAGGAACATCGATGACAGAAGGAGAAATCGATGAGTAAGAAAGAATGCATCGCGATGCTCCTCGCAGGAGGACAGGGCAGCCGATTGGGGGCACTCACCCAAAAGATCGCTAAGCCGGCGGTTAGCTTTGGTGGCAAGTTCCGCATTATCGACTTTTCGCTCTCCAACTGCTCCAACTCGGGCATCGACACGGTGGGCGTTCTGACGCAGTATCGTCCCTACCTGCTGCATGCCTACGTGGGCTCCGGCGAGGCGTGGGATCTGGACAGCCGCGACGGCGGCGTGTCGATCCTGCCGCCGTACGAGACGCAGACCGGTGGCGCCTGGTATGCGGGCACGGCCGACGCCATTACGCAGAACCTCGACTACATCAAGGCCAACGATCCCAAGTACGTTCTGATTCTTTCGGGCGATCACCTGTATCGCATGGACTACCGCAAGATGCTCAAGACGCACATTGAGAACAACGCCGACCTCACGGTGAGCGTTATGCCCGTGCCGTGGGAGGAGGCCAGCCGCTTTGGCATCCTGACCACCGACCCCGAGGACGGCCGCATCACCAAGTTCACCGAGAAGCCCGAGAAGCCCGATTCGAACCTCGCTTCTATGGGCATCTACATCTTCTCGGCCGACGTGCTGATCGAGGCACTCGAGGAGGACGCTCTGGACCAGCGCTCGAGCCACGACTTTGGCAAGGATATCATTCCCAAGCTGCTCGGTGAGAACAAGCGCCTGTACAGCTACGAGTTCCACGGCTTCTGGAAGGACGTCGGCACCATCGCCAGCTTCCATGAGACCTCGATGGACCTGCTGGGTAACAACCCCGAGTTCGATCTGTTCGACAAGAACTTCCCCATCATGTCCAACATCACCACGCGTCCGCCGCACTACATTGGCCCTGACGGCCGCCTGGACGACTGCCTGGTCTCCAACGGCTGCAAGATCTACGGCACCGCTCGCCACTCGATTCTTTCGACCGATGTCATCATCGAGGAGCGCGCTGTGGTCGAGGACTCCGTGCTGCTGCCGGGTGCGCACGTTAAGAGCGGCGCGCACATCTGCCGCGCTATTTTGGGCGAGAACTCCACGGTCGAAGAGGGCGTGAAGCTCGGCTCTGTCGATACCACCAAGGATACGGCCGTCGTTGGAAATGACGTCGTTATCGGGAAGGGGGAATGATCCGATGATCAATCGCAAGGCCATCGGTTATATCACCGCTAACTACTCTTCGACTTACGGTAGTGTGCTGCTCAAGGACCGCCCCATCGCGTCCGTTCCGTTTTTGGGCCGCTACCGCCTGATCGACTTTCCGCTGTCCAACATGATGAATGCCGGCATCAAGACCGTCGGCGTCGTCATGCCGGGTAACTACCGCTCCCTGATCGACCACGTGGGCTCGGGCAAGGACTGGGGCCTGGACCGCAAGAAGGGCGGCCTGTTCATGGTGCCCGGCAACGCGTATGGCACCACCAAGGGCGGCATGCGATTCCTGCTGCGCGACATCATCTCCAACAAGACGCTGTTCCAGCGCTCGGACAAGCCCTATGTTGTGATGATGGGCACCAACATCATCTTTAACATGGACCTCAACACCATCATCGAGGCGCACGAGAACTCCGGTGCCCAGATGACCGTGGTGTACTGCAAGGCCACGCGCAACGTCGATGACGAGACCAAGCTCGAGATTAACGAGAACGGCCGCCTGACGGGCGTGAGCGCCGGCGTCGTGTACGGCGACAACGCCTCTATGGACTGCTGCATCGTCAATCGCGAGACGCTGCTCGAGATCATCGACCACTACCAGGCCGCCGACTATCTGGACCTGCTCGAGGCACTCCAGGGCGACTTTGGCAACATCGACGTGTGCAGCTACGAGTACAAGGGCGAGGTCGTGGGCGTATTTAGCGAGAAGTCACTGTATCGCCGCAGCATGGACCTGCTCGACCAGACCGTCGCCGACCAGCTCTTTGATCCCGAGCGCCCGATCCTGACCAAGGCTCACGACGTGCCGCCTTCGCGCTATGCGACCGGCAGCCACGCCTGCAACTCGATCATCTCGGCCGGCTGCATCATCAAGGGCACCGTGCGCAATTCGATCCTGTCGCGCGGCGTTGTGGTTGAGGAGGGCGCATCGGTGACCAACTCGATCATCAACCAGAGCTGCATCATCAAGAGCGGCGCCCGCGTCGAGAATGCCATTCTGGACAAGAACAACGTGGTTCCCACCAACACCGAGCTTCGCGGCACGCCCGAGAACATCCTGGTGCTGGGCAAGGCTCCGTTAACTTCCGACACCACCATCGTACGTTAACGTTGGCACCGCAACATCGCTCGTAACATGTAGAATAGCCGCCCGGTTAGCGCCAGGCGGCTATTCTCGAATTGCAACATGGGAGACAATATGGCTGATTCCAGCAAAAAGATGCAGATCGTGTTTGCCTCGGCCGAGTGCGCACCGTTTGTGAAGACCGGTGGCCTGGGTGACGTGGCGGGCTCGCTGCCTGCGGCGCTTGTGCGCGCCGGCGCCGAGGTCATCGTGATGGTGCCCAAGTACGCCACCATCAAGGACGAGTACAAGGCGCAGATGGAGCACTTCTCCGACTTTTACGTGAGCCTGGGCTGGCGCAACGAGTACTGCGGGCTCGAGAAGCTCGAGCACGACGGCGTCACCTATATGTTCATCGACAACGAGCGCTACTTTGCGCGCGACTATCCGTACGGCTTCTTTGACGACGGCGAGCGCTTCGCGTTCTTCTCCAAGGCCATCACCGAAAGCCTGCAGCACCTGCCGGCCGGCTTTGAGTGCGACATCCTGCACTGCAACGACTGGCAGACGGCACTGGCGCCCGTGTTCTTGCGCGAATTCTACCAGGGCCTGCCGCTGTATGACCGCGTCAAGACCGTTTTCTCGATCCACAACGTGGCGTTCCAGGGTCAGTTTAGCGACACCGTGATGGAGGACATCCTTGGTGTGGCGCATATTCCGGCGGCTGCCTCGCAGCTGCGTTGCGACGCCTGCAGCATCAACTACATGCTGGGCGCGCTGCGCTATGCCGACGCCATCACTACGGTGAGCCCCACCTATGCCAACGAGATCCAGACGCCCGAGTTTGGCGAGGGCCTGGACGGCGTGCTGCGCGAGCGTTCGTACGCGCTGCAGGGCATCCTCAACGGCATTGACGTGGCGGGCTTTGACCCGGCGACCGACAAGCGCATTGCCGCCAACTACACGGTCGAAGACCGTTCCGGCAAGGCCGTGTGCAAGGCCAAGCTGCAGGAAGAGCTAGGGCTCGAGGTGCGTGACGACCGTCCGCTTATGGTCATGGTCACGCGCCTGACGCGCCAGAAGGGCATGGACCTGGTCATGTACGCGCTCGACCGCATTCTGGCCGGCGGCGTGCAGGTGGCGGTGCTGGGCACCGGCGACCGCGACTACGAGGACGGCCTGCGCTATTTCCAGGACAAGTACCCCGGCACCATGGCCGCACGCATCGAGTTCGATCCTGCGCTGTCGCAGCGCATGTACGCCGCCGCCGACATGTTCCTGATGCCGTCGAAGTTTGAGCCCTGCGGCCTGTCGCAGATTATCGCCATGCGTTACGGCACGCTGCCCATCGTGCGCGAGACCGGTGGCCTGAAGGACACCGTGCAGCCGTACAACGAGTTTACCGGCGAGGGCACGGGCTTCTCGTTTAGCAACTTTAACGGTGACGAGATGGGCGACGCCGTGTTCCGCGCGGCGCGTCTGTTCTGGGATAACCGCGAGGCCTGGAACCAGCTGGTCACGCAGGCCATGAGCCAGGACTTTAGCTGGACACGCTCGGCCGATAAGTATCTGGACCTGTACTTCTTTATGCACCCGGAGATTGAGAGGCCGGCGGCTGTTGTCGACGAGCCCGAGGCTGTTGCTGAGCCGGTGGCCGCCGAGCCGGAGCCGGAGCCCGAGCCCAAAGCCGAGGAGAAGCCGGTTGAGGCTGAACCCGCAAAGTCCGAGCCTGAGGTGAAGGCTGAGGTTGCTCCTGAGGCAGAGGCCGAGGTCAAGCCCGCCGCAAAGCCCGCAGCTAAGAAGACCACGGCCCGCAAGACGACCGCCAAGAAGGTTACGACGACCAAGGCCGCCGCGACTAAAACCACGGCTGCCAAGGCAACGACCACGCGCAAGCGCACGACCGCCGCTGCCAAGAAGGCCGCCGAAGCCGAGGTCGTTCCCGAGGTAAAGGCTGAGACCGCCACCGCCGAGGCTAAGCCCGCGGCAAAGGCTCCGGCCAAGACCGCTGCCAAGAAGACGACCACAACCGGCAAGAAGGCAACGGCAGCCAAGAAGACCACGGCAACGAAGTCGACGGCCGCTAAGGCTACTGCGACCAAGGCCGCTCCGAAGGCTGCCGCAAAGCCCGCCGTCAAGGTCGAGGAGGCAGCCGCCGAGCCCAAGGCGGAGACAACCGTCGAGGCCAAGCCCGCCGCCAAGAGCACCACGCGCAAGCGCACAACGACGACGTCCAAGAAGTCCACGACCAAGGCCGCTGCTCCCAAGGCAGAGGCCAAGGCCGAGGACAAGCCCGCAGTAAAGGCCAAGCCAGCACCGAAGGCATCCGAGGCCAAGCCCGCTGCCGCCAAAGAGGAGCCCAAGGCCGAGGTAAAGGCCAAGCCCGAGCCCGCCAAGGAGGCCCCGGTCTCCCCCGCCGCTCCCACTGAGGAAAAGGCTCCGACCAAGAAGACCTCTGTCCGTAAGGCAACGGCCACCCGAAAGCGCCACTAATCCGGACGATTAAAACTTAATCCTCAACGCAAAAGAGGGCGCCCCAATCAGGCGCCCTCTTCTTGATTGAACTTCTATATTAAAAAGAGGGCCGGTTTACTACGACAAAATGGCTCCGGCCGACCACGACGAGCAATCTTCGAAATTGACAACGCTTCTACCTGCGGTTTTAATATCACCAAAATGACTGTGGTTGAGATCATTCAATTTGCCGTAGTAAACCGAAGCACTTTTGTTTGGCTACAAATAGTATCGGTATAGGCGGTTTTGAATATCGCGATAATTTGAATGGTAAAACGATTTTCTAGGACAACCGTTCGCCGATGGCAAACGGATGTTGTTTATACAGCCTGTGTACAACAGATATACTTACATCTTGTGCGTAAAGCCCATGACCAGCAGGCCATGATTCTATTGAACTGGACCGTACTATGAGATTGATACACAACAGCCGTCTGCCGCAGTTTCGCACTCCGTTTGGCGCTGTGACCACAGGAACAACCCTTTCGCTCTCCGTGATTCTGGAGGATGCCGATCCCGCGCAGGCAACGCTTACGCTGCGCACCTGGGTCGATGATATCGGTGAGTCTCGATATCCCATGACGCACGAGGGCGACGGCATATTTAGCGTAGAGCTTGAGTGCACCAAGCCCTGTCTTATCTGGTACAGCTTTATCTGCAATATCGAGGGCCAGCCCGAGGTTCGCCTGGGCGCACCGCAGGGCCGCACCGGCGGCGAAGGCGTAACCTACGACTACGCCGAGGTGCCGTCATTCCAGGTCACTGTCTACAAACACCGTGAGGTTCGTCCCGAGTGGTACGAGCGCGGTATGGTCTACCAGATCTTCCCCGATCGCTATGCCCGCGACGAGCATTGGCGCGAGCGCACGCTGGCCGAGGTCGAAAAACCGCGTAAGGGCATTCAGCGCCGCATGGTCGAGGACTGGAACGAACCGCCTGTGTACGAGCGCGCCGAGGACGGCTCCATCAAGACCTGGGACTTCTACGGCGGCTCGCTCAAGGGCATCCAGGAAGACCTGCCCCGCATCGCCGAGCTGGGCTTTACAGCCATCTACCTCAACCCCATTTTTGAAGCCGCGAGCAACCACCGCTACGACACCGCCGACTACACCAAGATCGATCCGATTCTGGGCACCGAGCAGGACTTTACTGAGCTGTGCAAGGCGGCCGAGAAGCTGGGCATTTCCATCATTCTGGACGGTGTGTTCAACCACACGGGCGACGATTCGATCTACTTCAACCGCTACGGCAACTACCCCGGCGTAGGCGCGTGGCAGAGCGAGGATTCGCCGTGGCGCGATGCGTTTTACTTCCATGAGGACGGTTCGTATGACTGCTGGTGGGGCGTGGGCAACATGCCCGCCATCAATGAGAGCTCCGAGCTGGTACGCGAGCGGCTCCTGGGCAAGGACGGCGTGATCCGTAAATGGCTACGTGCCGGCGCTCATGGCTGGCGCCTGGACGTCGCTGACGAGCTTTCCGACGACTTCCTGGCCGAGATCAAGAAGGCCGTACTTGCCGAAAAGCCTGACGCACTGTTGCTCGGCGAAGTCTGGGAAGACGCATCCAACAAGATTAGCTACGGCCATCTGCGCCGCTACCTACAGGGCTCCGAGTTGGACTCTGCTATGGATTACCCCTTCCGCGACATGGTCATCGGCTTTTTGATGGGCTACAAGAACGCCTACCAAGCTGCCGAGGATATCGAGACCCTGCGCGAGAACTATCCGCGTGAGGCCCTGTCCTGCGCACTTAATCTGCTTTCGAGCCACGACCGTCCGCGTATTATCTCGGTGCTCGGCGGCGGCCCCGACGAGTCGCAGCTGTCCGAGTGCGAGCGCAGCAAATGGCGCCTGGACGAGAACGCGATGGGCCTGGCCAAGAGCCGTTTTTGGCTTGCAACGCTCATGCAGATGACGTTCCCTGGCGTGCCTTCGATTTACTATGGCGATGAGTACGGCCTTGAGGGCTTGACCGATCCGGGCAATCGCCGCACGCTGCCTTTGAAAGAAGACCTGCACGACTTCGATACACTCGCCATCCTTAAAAACGCCTCGGCCGTGCGCCGAGCGCTGCCGTTTATGATCGACGGTGAAATCAAGGCCTTCGCGCTCAATGACGAAGTACTCGCCTATACGCGCACCGGCAAAGACGGCGAGTCCGCGACCGTCATCATCAACCGCAGCTTGCGCAATTCGCATCGCGTGACCATTCCGGCGCTCGGCGAATGTGCGAGCGATGTGATTAGCGGTCACGAGTGCGAGATCCACAACGGTACGGTCACGCTCGATCTGTATCCGCTGGGCTCGTCGATAATCTATCACCACGCCGAGCAGCGCCTTCAGGAGCCGCTCGATCACAGTGCGGGTGTTGTGTGCCATATCACATCGGTGCCGACCGACGACGGCAAGCCCGGTACGATCGGCGCACCCACGCGTCGCTTTATCGACCATCTGGCCGCCATGGGCATGCGCTACTGGCAGGTCCTGCCCGTCAACCCGACGGATTTCTTCCGATCCCCTTACGCCGGTCCTTCGGCCTTTGCAGGCAATATCGACCTGCTGCCCGAAAGCCATGAGGAGCTGGCCGCCGACTTTGAGACCTGGAAGGCCCGCGGCGGCGAGGATGCCGACCCGCTGTACACAGCGTTTAAACATCGCAATGCTGATTGGCTCGAGAAGTACTGCGTCTACATGGCCGTTAAGAAGTACTTTGAGGGCGAGTCGCGCCACGATTGGCCGGCCGATGTCGCACGCTACAACGAGCATCTAATCGACGACAAGCGCTTCCACGACGAGGCGGAGCTTCAGGCGTACATGCAGTACCGCTTTGACCTGGCTTGGTGCGAGCTTATGAACTATGCGCACAAGAAAGGAATCGAGGTCATCGGCGATATCCCGATGTATGTCTCGGACGATTCGGCCGATGCGTGGAGCGAACCCGAGAACTTCTGGCTGTCCGATACCGGCAAAGCAATCGAGATTTCCGGCGCGCCGCCCGACAACTTTGCACCCGAGGGTCAGGTGTGGGGCAACCCGACGTTCCGCTGGGACCACATGAAGCAGAACGGCTATAGCTGGTGGATGGATCGCCTACGTCGTGCGTTCTCGCTCTACGACCGCGTACGCCTGGATCACTTCCTGGGCTTCCACAGCTATTTCAGCATTCCCGCGGGCAAGGCATGCGCCGACGGGCGTTGGCTGGCGGGACCGGGCAAGGACCTGTTCCAGACCGCCTATGACGAGCTGGGTCCGCTCAACTTTATCGCCGAAGACCTAGGCTATTTGACGCCCGGTGTTCGCGCCATGGCTTCGACCTGCGGCTTCCCCGGCATGGACGTGCTGGAGTTTAGCGACTACGACGTTCGTTGCGGTGTGCATCCCACGCCCGGCAAGATTCTGTACACCTCGACGCACGACACGTCGACGCTCGCCGGCTGGTGTACGCGTTCTTTTGCGGGCGGCGATGAACCGAGCGGTGTTGAGGTGGCGGCCAAGCTGATGAGCGACGCGCTAGCAAGCGACGCTCCCCTGGTGATGATGCCGCTGCAGGACGTGCTGGGGCTGGGCGACGACGCACGCATGAACGTGCCGGGCGTGGCCACGGGCAACTGGACCTGGCAGGCTGACGAGGCGGACATTGCAGCCGCCGAGGGCAAAACCGCGCGGCTCCTGCGCAACAACCATAGATTCTGGGGCGAAGCGTGATAAAACCCCCGATATAGGGTACAGTTACAGACGTTTGAATTTTTGCGGGCAGAGTAATCTGCCCGCTTTGTGCTGAAAAGGAAGTATTTATGGCGCGCTACGATTACAAGTGCTCGAGCTGCGGCAACGTGTTTGAGGTTGAGCATCCCATGTCCGAGACCCCCGAGGTCGTGTGCCCGAACTGTGGCGCTCCGGCCGCCAAGACGTTCTCAGCCAGCGGCATTAAGTTTGAGGGCAGCGGCTTCTACAACACCGACCAGCGCAGCGGCGGTTCCAGCACCAGCGCCACCAGCGGCTGCTGCGCCAACTGCCCGCATAGCCACTAGGGACAACGCGGCCCCGCGATCAACACCGATCGCGGGGCTGTTTCTTTGTGTCGCAGGTAGCTCTATGAGTTGCGGTGAAATAAGGACTGTTTGGCGGGTAGAAGCCGCTATTCAATCCCTATTTCACCGCAACTTAGTAGTTACTTGCGGATCATTCTGGCGCAGAAGTGGCCGTCGTAGGAATCGGCATTTACCGGCACGCTTTGGAAGAGGCCTCGATCGTTTTGGCGTACTGATACGAGCTTCTTGGCCTGGTCGAATTCGGGAAGTTGCAGGATCTGGGCTTCGGAGAGCGGCTCAAGACTAAAGTTCGCGCCCTCGGACGAAGACAAGAAAGCATCTACGACCTGCGTGTTCTCCTCATCAAAGACCGAACAAGTGGCGTAGATAAGCTCACCGCCGGCAGCCACACGCGCGGCCGCCTCCTTAAGCATCGTTAGCTGCAACTTGGGCAGCTCGCACGTCACGTCGTTCTCGGTCAG
Source organism: Collinsella sp. (assembly GCA_046979165.1). Taxonomy (GTDB): domain Bacteria; phylum Actinomycetota; class Coriobacteriia; order Coriobacteriales; family Coriobacteriaceae; genus Collinsella. The sequence continues at coordinate 459,263 of JBKWJT010000001.1, read as the reverse complement.
ACGCCACGGGATCTCGGGATGACGGCGCATAGTGCCAGTGCCCGAGCACGGGGCATCGATAAACACCGTGTCGAACAGGGCGGGCTCGCCAAGCATCGCGTCAAAGGACGTGAGCACCTCATTGAGCTCGCAGGCATCGCCCGACACCGTACGAACACCCGTTATACCCGCCTTATGCAGGCGCGCGAGATTCTGATCGCACTTGCGATCGTGCAGATCGAGCGCGGTATGCTGACGCTCATACCCGGCACGCTTGGCCTGGCACATCATCACATAGGTCTTGGTGCCGCGACCGGCTCCAATCTCCAGGCAACGACCGGGACGTGTAGCGGCAGTAGCGATAAGCTGAGCGTTGAGGTCCGAGGCAACCGCGGCAGCGCGCTCAAAAACGCCCGAAGCAACCGTGACCTGTGCATCGACCGGAGCATGGCAGCCCGGGAAGACAGGCGCAACGAGCTGCGAGATATACGGGTCGGCCTTGGTCGCAAACGCATTCTCGTGCAGTGCAAGCGGCGCGGGGGCCAGATTACCGGCAAAGTTGAGCGCGCCCTCGGGCGTATCGAACGAGGCCATAATACGAGCGCACAGCCAACGAGGAAGACCCATCAAACGCGAAAGGCGAACCAAACGGCGCTCGGACTCATCCACGTCAGATGCCGTGGCAAAATCCTCCACGTTGTCCGCAACCTTGTGCAGCACCGCGTTAGCCAGGCCCGCGGCAGACTTAGCACCGCTGCGCACCAGCTCAACACCCTGGCTCACGGCAACGCGGCCCGGCGTATGCAGATAGAGCATCTCGAAGGCCGAGATGCGAAGCGCCATGCGAACGCGCGGCGCGACCTTTTTGGGCTTATCCAAAAACTGATCGAGCAACTCATCCAAAATGCCCTGCGTGGCGGCAACACCGAGCGCCAAACGAGCGGCAAAAGCGGAATCGCGCTGGTCAATGGCCTTGGCGGAAGCACGGGAAGACAACACGTCGCGTGCGTACATACCGCGGCGATCGGCTTCCATCAACACATCGAGCGCAAGCTTGCGCGCGGGAGACAACTTGCTCATGACAGTACACCCCACCTAAGTTCGGCACCCTGCAGGCCGGCAGCCCAGGCAGAAGCAGCCATGGCACGCTTGCCATCGGGCTTAACCTCAAGCAGTTCAACCGCGCCATCGGAAAGGCCCAGGTAAACACGCTTGCTCTTGACGGCAACAGTACCCTCGCCAAGCGACACATCAGCCGGCGCGGCATCGAGCACGCGAACCGTCTTGCCGGCAATCACGCAACGGGCGGGTGCGGTGTCGGACGAAGCCAGCACATGTCGCACGCAATCGAGTGCCGCCATCTGAGGATCCAGACGCATCTCCTGCTTAGAAATCTTGGCGGCATGGGTAACAAGCGACTCATCCTGTTCAGTCCACACAGCGGTACCATCGGAAAGCGAAGGAAGCGTATCGGCAAGCAACTTACCGCCTAGGTCAGCAAGCTCCATGGTCAGCGCCTCGGCATGCTTACCGGAAACCGACGTCGAGGCCTGAGCGCAATAAGCACCCGTATCCACGCCATGCCCAATGCGCATAATGGAAACGCCGGCAACCTCATCACCAGCAAGAATGGCACGCTGAATAGGAGCAGCGCCACGCCAACGAGGCAGCAAGGACGCATGTACATTCACAATACCAAGCGGCGCCATATGCAGCACCTCATCCGGCAAAATACAGCCATAAGCAGCCACACAGAAAATATCGGCTTGCGCAGCTTGGAGCGCCTCAACAACCTCGGCCGTCATACGATTAGCCTCAATAACCCTCAACCCAAGCTCAAGCGCCTTAGCCTTAACAGGAGACGGCTCCAGCTTCTTACCACGCCCACGAACAGCATCAGGACGAGTAATAACAAGCGCGATCTCATTCCCAGCCTCAACAAGCGAAGTCAACGAAGGCACAGCAAAATCCGGCGTACCCATAAACACAATACGCATAATGAATGTCTCCCCTCAACAAGAGCCGAGACGGCTACAAATAACAGCGGAAAGCCAAGTACTCAGCCTATCCGCAAAAACAGTTCAACATGAACAAATATACCCAAAACCAAAGAAAGAGCCGCAATAAAAGCAGCTCTCTCAACAAACCAAATATCAGCGAAGACGCCCCTCCCTGGCCCAACGGCACCCGGGCGAGACGAGCACGTAAACGCAGTCCCTGGGGTGGGGCCCACACATATCGTCCCGCGCACAGTTTCGCAGCAAAGCGAGAATGTTTGAGCACGGGATGATATGTGTGGGCCCCACCCCAGGGACGAACAATCTACTCAGTCTCGCCCGGTCGAGCGCCGCGGGCCAGGGCGTCCTGGTACTCCTTGACGGCCTTGATCCTCTGCATCGGCTTCAGTCGCTCGAACATGGTGTTGCCGTGCAGGTGATCGATCTCGTGCTGCAGGCACACGCAGAACAGGTCGCCCGTGGCCTCATAGCGAATAAGGTTGGCATCCAGATCGTACGCCTCGACGACAACGTGATCGGGACGCTCGATCTCGCAGCTAATGCCGGGAATGGACAGGCAGCCCTCGCTAAACGGCACCAGGTGATCGCTCTGCTCAACAATCACGGGGTTGATGAGCACGTACGGGTCGTAGTCGTTCTTGTCGCTGTAGTCGCAGTCGATGGTAACGAGCTGGATAAGCTCGCCGATCTGCGGGGCGGCAAGACCGCAACCGCCGTTCTCGAACATCATCTTCTTCATCTTCTCGGCAAGTGCCTCGATCGCCGGGGTGATCTCTTCGATGACGGCGCACTCCTGACGCAGACGAGGGTCGGGCGACAGTACGATTCCGTTGGCTTCCATGGCCATCCTTTCGGGTTGTTACATCAAATCATAGGCATCGACGTCAACGCTCACGCGCACGCCGCGCACGGAGCCCACCTCTTTGAGGCAGGCGTCGATATCATCAGAGACATGGTACCCTACCGGCGACTTTACAAGCAGGTGGAAGCGGTAACGGTCCTTGGCTCTCTCGATTACACACGAAGCCGGGCCCAGAACCTGCGGCATGGCACTCCCCGCCCGCAAAAAGTCGGGCGCGGCCGCGTGCCAGCGGCGCTTGAGCAGCCTGGCGATAAGGCCGATATAGTCCTGCGCGTCATCGCGATTTGCCGACCATACCAGGATGTTCACCAAACGCACGAACGGCGGATACAGCGCATCGCGGCGCTGGTCCAGGTCGTAGTCGGTAAAGATCGCACGGTCGTGCTGGGCGACGGCGCGAATGACCGGGTCCTCGGGCAGGTAGGTCTGGATGATAACCTCGCCGGGACGATCGCCGCGACCGGCACGACCGGCGACCTGTTCCAGCAGATCGTAGGCGCGCTCCCCCGCTCTAAAATCGGGCAGCTTTAACGCAAAGTCGGCATTGACCACGCCCACAAGCGTGACCTCGGGAAAGTCGAGGCCCTTGGCAATCATCTGGGTGCCCAGCAGCACCGCGCAGTCGGCGGCATCGAACTGCTCGAGCAACTTCTTATGCGCGTCCTTGCCACGCGTGGAATCAGCGTCCATGCGAATGATGGCGACGTCCTCGGGCAGCATCTGGTGCAGCGCGTCCTCGATCTGCTGCGTGCCCAGACCCATTTTTGCCAGGTAACGGCTGCCGCACTTGGGGCAGCGGCTCGTGGGCGCGGGATACGGCTGCACGCGCCAGGACGAACCACAGGTGTGGCACTGCAGCGTATGGGTGCGCTCGTGGTACGTAAGCGCCGTAGAGCAGTGGTTGCAGGTGGGGACGCATCCGCACTCGCGGCACATCAAAAACGGCGCAAAACCGCGGCGGTTGTGCAGCAGCACGGCTTTTTCGCGCCGCTCGACAACGCGTTCCAAGCCTTCCATCAGCGGTTTTGAGAACATGGAGCGACTGCCGTGCGAAAACTCGCGGCGCAGATCGGCAATGCGGACCGTGGGCAGCACGGCGTGTCCCGGGCGCTCGGGCATCTCGACACGTGTCCAGGTGGTACTGTTGTACATGCCGCGGCGGCAGCGGTCGAGGGCCTCTGCGGAAGGCGTGGCCGAGCCCAGCACGAGTGGGCAGCGATAGCGGCGCGCCATCTCGGCCGCCACCTCACGCGCATGGTAGCGCGGACTGGAACCTTGCTTATAGCTGGTCTCGTGCTCCTCGTCGATGATGATGAGGCCCAGGTCGCTGAGCGGGCAAAAGAGTGCCGAACGCGCGCCGACGACCACGCGCGCGGCACCACTGGCGACCATATCCCACTGGTCCAGACGCTCGCCGGCCGAAAGGCGCGAGTGGAAGACCGCGACCGTCTCACCGAAGCGCGAGCGGAAGCGGCCGACGGTCTGGGCCGTCAGCGAGATCTCGGGCACGAGCACGCAGGCCGAGCGACCGGCCGCGAGCACACGCTCGATAGCGGAGAGGTAGACCTCGGTTTTGCCGGATCCGGTGACGCCATCGACAAGGACCACGTCGCCGTGGGCGTCAAGGCGGGCGCGTTCAATCTGCGCGAGGGCCTGCTGCTGGCCGTCCGTGAGCGCGACCGGCGCCTTGCCGCTTGCCGAGGACAACGTGGTCTGCTCGCTGCAGCCACGCCAGGCGCGGCGCTCCTCCACCACCACGACGCCGCGTTTTTCGAGCGCCTTGATGGTCGCCGACATGCTGTTGTAAAGCAGGTTGAGGTCGCGCGTCGTGACCGGTCCGCACTGGAGCGCTTCGATGAGCTGACGCTGGCGAACGGCGGTCTTGGGCGGCGTATAGTCAAAGCCCTCAGGCGTGAGCATCACCCAGCGGTTTTGGATAGGCTTGACGGCAGGACGCTCGACCGTCCACGCCCCGTCATCGCCCTTAACGACACGCGGGCTACCACCAGGAGGCAAAAACAGGCGCAGGCACTCGGAAAGCGTCGCGACATACTCGCGGCTCATCCAACGCGCAATGCGGGCGGCCTCGGCGGTAAAGAGAGGTTTGCTGAGGATGGCCTCGATAGGCTTGATGCGCACGGAATCGAGGGCGGCGTTGCCTTGTAAGTCGCCCAGCTCAAACGCAATGTCGACGATATAGCCCGCGGCCGCGCGGTTGCCAAAATGAACTAGGACGGTGGAGCCGATCTGGGCCTCGTTGTCGAGGGACTGCGGAATGCCATAGGCAAACGGCTCGGACAGCGCACGGGTGGGAATGACCAGGACCACGCTCGCGTAGGCGGCAATGGGCTCGGGAGCAGGCGCGTGCTTGGCCTGCTCGACCGTGCGGGCATGCTTCACGGGAGCCTGCTCGGGTTCAGGCGAACCAAACAGCGAAAGTTGCTCGGCCATGGCCCCAGCACCTCCTATCCCATACGTCTACAGAAACAAGAGCCCCACTCGTGGTGAGCGGGGCTCGGATACATGCGTTTACGCAGCTGCTACAGCGCCATCGTGCGGGCGCGGTCGATGCGCGCCAGGCAGTCGTCGCGGCCGACGAGCGCCATGGTCTCGCCCAGCGGGGGGCTCACCATGTTGCCGCAGACAGCGACGCGCACGGCCTGGAACACCACGCGCTTCTTGAGGTCCATCTGCTCGGGCAGCGGCTCAAGCGCGGCGTCGATGTTCGCGGCAGTCCATTCGTCCACGCCCTCGAGCGCGGCCTTGGCGGTATCCAGAATGGCGCCCATGCCTTCCTTGGCCAGGCCCTTGTTGACGGATTTCTCGTCATACTCGAGCGTCTCGGCCGTGGCAAAGATGGGGGCGGCGACGGTCACGGCGTCGGCCGGCATCTTGGTGCGCGGCTTGACGATGGCGGCAAGCGCGTCGATCCAATCCTCGCCGTACTCGACATTGCCCTCGATGAGGCCTGCCTCGTGCAGCTCGGGGACCATGATCTCGTCGGCAAACTGCGCGTCGGACATGCCGTTGATGTACTCGGCATTGACCCAGTCGAGCTTCTTGGGGTCGAAGGTCGCGGGGTTCTTGGAAATGCGGTCGAGCGAGAACTTGCTGGCCAGGACGTCGCGCGGGATGATCGTGGTCTCGCCGTCGAGTGACCAGCCGAGCAGCGCCAGGTAGTTGACGAAGGCATCGGACAGGTAACCGGCGTCGCGGTACTCCTCCACCGAGGTGGCGCCGTGGCGCTTGGAGAGCTTCTTGCCGTCGGCACCCAGGATCATAGAGATGTGGGCGAACGTGGGCACGGGCGCGCCGAGGGCCTCGTAGACCATGACCTGGCGCGGGGTGTTGGAAAGGTGGTCGTCGCCGCGGATGACGTGGGTGATCTTCATCATGGCGTCATCGACGACGGTCGCGAAGTTGTACGTGGGCGTGCCGTCGGAGCGGAAGATGACAAAGTCGTCGAGCTCCTTGGCGTCGAAGGTCACCTCGCCATGAACGGCGTCGTGGATGACGACGTCGCCGCGGTCCTCGGGCACCTTGATGCGCAGGACGTAGGGCTCGCCGGCCTCGATGCGGCGGCGTGCCTCCTCGGGATCCAGATCGCGGCAGCGGCGCTGATAGCCCTGGAAGGGGTCCTTGCGCTCCTGAGCGGCCTTGCGATCGGCCTCGAGCTGCTCCTTGGTGCAGAAGCAAGGATAGGCCTTGCCCTCATCCCAAAGCTGCTGGGCGGCCTTTTTGTACAGGTCCAGGCGCTCGGTCTGAGCATAGGGGCCAAAGTCGCCGCCCACCTCGGGACCCTCGTCCCAGTCAAGACCCAGCCAACGCATGGCGCGCAGGATGATCTGCGTGTTCTCGTCGGTGGAACGGGTGGGGTCGGTGTCGTCGATGCGCAGGATGAACGTGCCGCCGTTTGCGCGGGCAAAAGCCCAGTTATAGATAGCGGTGCGGGCGCCGCCGATGTGCAGCTTGCCCGTCGGTGAGGGTGCAAAGCGGACGCGAACGTCTGATGCCATGGAAATCTCCTCGATTGCAGGATGGATGTCTAACCGCACCAGTATAAAGCATCAAAGCAACCTCCGCACAAAGGGCACCGACCTACTCATTGGGGACAGACTTAAATGACCAGTCTTTGGGCAACCTGTCGGCACTTAGGTAAGGCTGGTCATTTAAGTCTGTCCCCAATGAGTAGGTGCGGAAAGGGTGTGAATGTTGGATTTACGCGCTATGATGTGCCCTTGCATAGAGAGCCCGGCGGAATGGTAACGGTCGCCGGGACACGTTTTTGAAAGGACAATCATGTCAGAAGAACTTCGTTCCATCCCGCCCCAACACGGGTCCTTTGTTTTTACGTCGGAGTCGGTGACCGAAGGTCATCCCGATAAGATCGCTGACCAGATCAGCGACGCCGTCCTCGACGCAATCCTCGCCAAAGAAATAGAGCTCCAGGAGCAGGGTTACATCGCCCCCAACGGCGTGCCTGCCAACGTGGAGAACGTCCGCTGCGCCTGCGAGACCCTCGTGACCACCGGCACCGTCATCGTCGCCGGCGAGATTCGCACCCAGGCCTACGTCGACGTACAGGAAATCGCCCGCGGTGTTATCCGCCGCATTGGCTACAACCGTGCCAAGTTCGGTTTTGACTGCGACACCTGCGGCGTTATGAGCCTCATCCACGAGCAGTCGCCCGATATCGCCCAGGGCGTCGACGAGTCCTTCGAGACCCAGACCGGCGCTACCACCGACCCGATCGACCTAATCGGTGCCGGCGACCAGGGCATGATGTTCGGTTATGCCTCCAACGAGACCAAAACCCTCATGCCCATGCCACACTACCTGGCAAGCCGCCTAGCCGAGCGCCTGGCCGCCGTGCGTCACGACGGTACCCTCGCCTATCTGCGTCCCGACGGCAAGACCCAGGTCACCGTGCGCTACGAAGACGGCAAGCCCGTCGAGGTCACGACCATCGTCATCTCCACGCAGCACGCCGCCGAGATCGAGGACATGGGCAAGATCAAGGCCGACCTCATCGAGCACGTCATCACCCCGGTCATGGCCGCCGAGAACATGCCGTGGGACAACGCGGACATCTACGTGAACCCCACCGGTCGCTTTGTCGTGGGCGGCCCCATGGGCGACACGGGCCTCACCGGCCGCAAGATCATCGTCGACACCTACGGCGGCTACGGCCGTCACGGCGGCGGTGCCTTTAGCGGAAAGGACTGCACCAAGGTTGACCGCTCCGCCGCATACGCCGCGCGCTGGGTCGCCAAGAACGTGGTCGCCGCCGGCCTGGCCGACCGCTGCGAAGTCGAGCTTGCCTACGCCATCGGCGTTTCCAAGCCCCTTTCAATCATGGTCGACACCTTCGGTACCGCTAAGGTCGCCGAGGACAAGATCGTTGAGGCCGTAGAGAAGACCTTCGACCTGCGCCCGGGCGCAATCATCCGCGACCTGGACCTGCGCCGCCCCATCTACGAAAAGACGGCAGCCTACGGTCACTTCGGCCGCGAAGACGCCGACTTCACCTGGGAGAAGACCGACCGAGTCGAAGAACTCAAAGCAGCCTGCGGTTTGTAAGACGATTAGCCAGACCTGAGCAACACAGTATTACGCACAAAGAAGTACCGGCCTCCAACCGGTACTTCTTTTTTATTAACCAGTGGCGAAGATGAACCGATACGGAAAAGGTCACCAGCCAATGAATTTTGCAGCATAACGACTCCAACCATGTATCCTAAGTTCCGAGGGCTTTGGTATTTGGTCGATCGCGAGTTCCGCACGAGCCGGAGAGCACTTAATGTGCTCTCCGTGCGAGCAGGACTGTCCGAGCAGGCGACCAAATACCAAAGCCCTCGGAACGACGGGACGGATATAAGGAGCAGCCATGGCAGGCAAGCCGCAAACACTAGCTACGACCTCGGCATTCGAGATCTTGGGCCCCGTCATGGTCGGCCCCAGCTCATCGCACACCGCCGGCGCCCTGCGCTGCGCACAAGTTGCCGCCAGCCTGCTGGAAGGCCGCATCACCAAAGTCACCTTTGGCCTGTGGAACTCCTTCGCCCACACCTACCGCGGCCACGGCACCGACCGCGCTCTCGTCGCGGGCATTCTGGGCCTCGACACCGATGACGAGAACATCAAGCAGGCCTTCGACCTCGCACGCGAGCAGGGCCTCGAATATCACTTTGACATCAAGGGCGACGACGCCTCCATCCACCCCAACACCGTCGACATCGACATGGTCGACGACACGGGCGCCACGGCACAGGTCCGCGGCGAGAGCCTGGGCGGCGGCAAGATGCGCATCAGCCGCATTAACGGCGTCGGCGTCGACATCTCAGGCATGTATTCCACGCTCTTCGTGGCGCACAAGGACGTCCCCGGCGTGCTCGCCGCGCTCACCAACCTGCTCGCCTACGCCCACGTAAACATCGCCTTCTGCCGCACCTACCGCACCGAAGTGGGCGGCCAGGCCTACTCCGTCTTTGAGACCGACGGCGCGCCCGACGACACCGTCGTCCCCATGCTGCGCAAGCTCGACAATGTCGATTACGCGACCTTTATCGAGCTCCCCGGCTCTGCCTCGTCGCTCTCTCCCGGCGTCTCGGCCAAGGAAATCTTCGACGACGGCGAGCAGCTGCTCGATGCGTGCGAGGAAATGGGGCTCAGCATCGGCGCCGTCATGGCCGTTCGTGAGGCGCGTCTGACCGGCGAGGCCCACGCCGTCGCCGCCATGCGCCGCGTACTCGACGTCATGCGCGAAGAGACCACAGCCCCCATTTCCAATCCACAGCGCTCGCTCGGCGGCCTCATCGGCGGCGAGGCAAAGCTTGTCGATGCCACCAGCCGAAACGATCTGAGCATAAGCCTGATGGGCGCCGTCCAGACCGACGCCGTGGCCCGCGCGATGGCCGTGCTCGAACGCTCCGCCACCATGGGCGTGATCGTCGCCGCCCCCACGGCAGGCTCCGCGGGTGTTGTGCCCGGCTGCGTGCTGGCACTCGCCGATCGCCTGCAGCTCGACGACGAGCAGGTCATGGATGCCCTCTACTGCGCCGCCGCAATCGGCCTCAACCTCACCACAAGCGCCTGCGTTGCCGGCGCCGAGGGCGGCTGTCAGGCCGAGGTCGGAAGCGCCGCCGCCATGGCAGCCGCCGCGCTGGTGCAGATGCTCGGCGGCACGCCCGAGCAGGCGCTCGATGCCAGCTCCATCGCACTGAGTAACCTGCTGGGCCTCGTTTGTGACCCCGTAGGCGGCCTCGTGGAGGTGCCCTGCCAAAACCGCAACGCCATCGGCGTGGCAGCGGCCTTTAGCTCGGCACAACTCGCCCTCGCCGGCATTAAGAGTCTGGTGCCGTTTGACCAAATGGCACACGTCATGCTCTCGGTGGGCCACGCGTTGCCGGCCACGCTGCGCGAGACGGCAAAGGGCGGCATCGCGCAGGCTCCGGCCGCACTTTCGGCCTGTGCAAAATGCGGTGTGTGCGGATAACGGCAAAGAATGAATCAGAACCACCCTTAAAAAGGGTGGTTTGCTCTTAGGGTATAACCCACGGGCCCCGGGCTCGCGTCTAAAGGCGCGGGCCCGGACTTCGTCCAGGCCTAGTGCATCTTGACCCGTGGCGCGCCGGTCGAACCGGCGGGATCACCTCCTCTTGAAGGGGTCCTCGTACTCCTTCACGCTCAGCTTGTCCAGCGCGATGTCGTGGGACTCCTGCTCCCTGATGTACTTGGCGATCGTCGCCTCGTTCAGGCCGACGGTGGACACGTAGTAGCCCTCCGCCCAGAACTTCCTGTTGCCGAACTTGTACTTGAGGTTGGCGTGCCTGTCGAATATCATCAGCGAGCTCTTCCCCTTCAGGTAGCCCATGACGCTCGCGACGCTGTACTTCGGCGGGATCGCCAGCAGCACGTGCACGTGGTCGGGCATCAGGTGCCCCTCGATCATCTCGATCCCCTTGTACTCGCACAGCTTCCTGAGGATCTCCCCTATGTCGCTCCTGATTTGGTTGTAGATCACTTTGCGCCTATACTTCGGCGTGAACACGACGTGGTACTTGCACATCCACTTCGTGTGGGAAAGGCTGTAGGCCTTCTGGGCCATGGCGACCACCCCTTCGACTCGAATTCTTGACGGCCTGAACAATCGTCAATATCGGTCGGAGGGGTGGCTTTGTAAAGCCGTTTGTCTCCACCCGCATAGCGGGTGGGTTGAAGCTGGCCGCTGCGCGCCCAGCAGACTAAAGTCTTGAACTCAAAGGTGGGACAAATGTCCCACCTCTTTTGAATGCCACCGTTTCCGTACCACAAACAGTAGGGCAATCGCTATAATGCAAGCCCAGTAAAAACACGATGAACCGCAAGGCGAAAATCGAAGGATATGCATACGATGTCGCAAAACGATCGAACTCAACTGATTCCCGATCCGCAGCAGCCGAGCAGGCACACCGGCGGCGTTCAATCGCCGCGTCCTATCGCGCCGAGCCACGGTCAGCAGCGTGGTGCGGCAAACGCTTCCCAACGCCCGAACCAACAGCGACAGCAGCGTCAACAACGTCAGCAGCACCAGGCAAACGGTAATGCGCCCAAGCACCCCCCCACGCACGCTCGAGGCGATCGCGGCCCCGCGCGCAAGTCCGCCGGCAACAATAAGTCGGGCAAAAAGACGACGCTCTTTGTCGTCCTGGGTCTAATCGTCATTGTCTATATCGTAGGCGTCGTAGCATTTTCGCAGGTAGCCTACCCCAACACCACCATCGCCGGCGTCGACGTCTCGTTCTCCAACGCTTCGTCTGCCGCCACCAAGGTCAACTCGGCATGGAAGCACTATAAGCTCACCGTGACAGGCGATGACTTTAGCTGGACCTATCAGCCCGAGTCCGATGAGCCCATTGTCGACGGCGAAGCTGCCGCAAAAGAGATTATCAGCCACAACGAAGCCTTTGTATGGCCGGTCCGCCTTGTGGAATCCTTAAGCGGCAAGACCAAAACAACCGCTACCTCCAACGAAGTCGATCTTGATCAAGACGTCGACCTGTCCATGCTCTCCGACACCTTTGACCAAAAGCAGTTTGAGAAGGATCTGGGCGCCGCCATCGACGAGTTTAACGAGGGCCGTTCGGGCACGTTCGAGGCAAATAGCTCCTATGACGAGCAGGCCGGCAAGTTTACCGTCGAGAAGGCGCGCTCCAACGAAAAACTCAACCGCGAGCATGTCATTAAATATGCCGAGCTCGAGCTTGCCTCGCTGGCCGAGACCGTTGATCTTTCCAAGCTCGGCAACGATGCCTATGAGCCGCTCAATGGAACGCTGACCGATGATCAGATTCAGGCCGCATGCGATGCCGCCAACAACTTCCTGGGCGTCAACGTGACCCTCAAGCTCAACGGCGAGGATGCCGGCAAGGTTGATGGCAGCTCCGTCTTACAGTGGATCAGCTTTGCCGATCCGGCCAGCCCCACGCTCGATACGTCACAGATCAGCAGCTGGGCAGCCGAGCTCGCCAACGGCTTTAATACCGTGGGCTCCACTCGCTGGTGGACGCGCGCCGATGGCAAGCAGTGCGCCGTCGAAGGCGGTGACTTTGGTTGGTCCATCGACAGCAGCTCGCTCGCCAAGCAGGTCGAGGACGCCATTAACAACAAGCAGACCGGAGAAATCGAGATCAAGTACTCCCAGAAGGCCGACACCTTTACCGCAAAGGGAGAGCCCGACTGGAAGGCGTATATCGACGTCGACTTGTCCGAACAGCACGCGCGCTACTATGACGAGAGCGGAAATATCGTTTGGGAGGCCAACTTTATCTCGGGCAAGCCGGGCGAGGACGCCACCCCCGAAGGCGTGTGGCAGATCAACAGCAACGACGGCGGCAGTACCCTGATCGGAGCCAAGGACCCCGAGACCGGTAAGCCCAAATACGAAAGCCCGGTGAGCTACTGGATGCCGTTCGAGGGCAATATGATCGGCTTCCACGATGCCACCTGGCAAAACGACAAGAGCTTCGATAATGCCGAGTCGTACAAGTGGTGCGGCAGCCACGGTTGCATCAACCTGCGCCTGGCAGACGCCAAGGCACTTCACGACTGCATCAAAGTCGGCCTGTGCGTGGTTGTCCACTCGTAGTGCAACGCGCGCATTCCTACAACGTGGAACCGCTGCGACCAATCTAACAGTTCCGAAAGAAACCGTCCTATGCGCCCGCCCCAACCGGTGGGCGCATATAATTATCGAGGTTCTTTCTATAAAGGAGACGCTATGCCGAATGTCCCCACCATCACCCCGGGCGCGGATGATACCGAGCGCACGCCCGAAGATGCCACCGAAACGATTCCTCTGATTACAAACGCGCACACCGACAAGCAGAGCGGACGCACGAACGATACGGTCGAGATTTCCGATGAAGAGGCATATGCCAAGCTCAAGGCAAAACGCGCCGAACGTCGACGCAAAAAGCTGATTCGACGCGGTATTGCCGCCGGCGTCGTAGGTGCCATCGCGCTCATTGCCATTGTCGCTACCCTGGTTCTCAATGCGCAGCCACAGGGAGCTAGCGGGCCTGTGACCGACATGGTGACCGAGGGCACGTTTACCACAACGGTCGAGGCGAAAGGCCAGCTCAAACCCATTTCGTCCTCAGTGGTCTCCCCTTCTGTCGACGGCACGGTCGATTCGATCAACGTGCAGGCAGGCCAATCCGTCAACGAGGGCGACGTGCTTATGACCATTAAAAACGACGAGCTCGATCGCAACGTTGCCGAGGCGCAACGTGCAGTTGCAGCCGCTCAGGAAGACCTCGCCAACGCGCAGAAAGCCTCAGCTGCCGCGCAGGCCACCCCAACGACGGACGTCGAGGGAGCTTCCGCAGCAGCTGGCATCACCGCCGCATCAGCGGACACAAACGCCGTATCGGCCGCACAGCGCAGCCTCGCATCGGCCCAGGCAAACCTCGATCAGGCGAACGCCAAGGCAGCCAGCCGTACGGTCACGACCCCGAGCTCGGGTAGCATCGTGGAGCTCAACGCCAAGGTGGGCGCCACGGTAACAGGCGGCATGATCATGGGCGAAAGCGATACGAGCGGCGGCAAGCAGTGCATGCAAATCGCCGACCTATCCAAGATGAAGGTGACCGTGCAGGTAGGCGAAAAGGACATCGCCAAGATCGCCGTTGGGCAGAGCGCCAACGTCACGTATCCTGCGTTTCCCGATATCGTGAGCCAGGGCACCGTCACGGCTATCGCATCGGTGGCAAACTCCGACGCCGCCAACGGTGGCGGCGGCAGCGTAACCTTTAACGTCGACATTCTCATTGAGGCGCCCGACGCGCGCCTGAAGCCGGGCATGACGGCCGAGGTATCGGTGGTGACCGAGCAGCTCGACGACGTGGTGATGGTGCCGACGATGGCGCTCATGACCGAAGACGGCGAACACTATTACGTCAACGTGGCGACTGATGACGAGGGCAAGCAAACCCGTCGCGTGAAGGTGACCGTCGTGACGCAAAACGACAACGAAGCCGTAGTCGGCAAGACACAGGTCAAGCGCGACGACCAGGGCAACGAGATCAACCCCAACGTGCCGGTTACCAAGCTGCGCGATGGCGACACCCTCGTCATGGACACCGGAGCGGACGCAACGGCTGACGGCGGCTACGGCGCGGATTCGGGCAGCATGTCTACCGACGAGGGTATGTAATGCGTCCCGTCATCGACATTCGCAACGTGCACCGCATCTTTGAGAGCGAGGCCGGATGCGCCCATATCCTGCACAACGTGAGCCTTGCGGTGATGAGCGGCGAATTCGTCGCTATTACCGGCCCTTCGGGCTCGGGCAAGTCAACGCTCATGAACATCCTGGGCTGCCTGGACAAACCGACGGCGGGCGACTACTACCTGCAAGGGCTCAACGTGGCCGAGCTTGACGATGACGAGCTCACCGAAGTTCGCGCCCTGAGCATTGGCTTTGTCTTTCAGAGCTTCAACCTGCTGCCGCGCCTGTCGGTTATCGAAAACGTCATGCTGCCGTTGGCCTACACCAATGTGCCCCGAAGCCAGCGGGAAATGCGCGCCGTGCACGCGCTGCAGGCCGTCACGCTACCGGTCGACCACTGGGACCACCGCATATCCGAGCTCTCGGGCGGCCAGATGCAGCGTGTCGCTATCGCACGCGCCCTCGTCAACGATCCGCCCATCATCCTGGCCGATGAGCCGACGGGAAACCTGGACTCCGCGACCGGAGCGCTTGTGATGGAGACCTTCCATAGGCTTCAGGAGCGCGGCAAAACCATCGTGCTTATCACACACGACCCAGGCATCGCAGCCGAGGCCGACCGCGCCGTGACCATCCGCGACGGCCGCATCCATGACGGCGCGTATATTCCACATGCACCGAAGACCCTACGCAGCGCCGTAGATAGCCTGCCCATGATTTCCGCCTCCGCCAACCCGCTGAAAGGAGTGGTGGCATGAGCGCCCGCGATCTCATCCAGGAAGCCCTTCACTCGCTCGAGGCCAACAAGGGCCGCAGCCTGTTCACCATCCTGGGCATCGTCATTGGCATCGCCTCGGTTATCGCCATGACCTCACTCATCGGCGGCATCCAAAACACCCTGGTCAACAGCCTGGGCCTCAATGCGGCACGCATGGTGCAAATCTATTCGTCGCAAGAACTCACCGAGTCGGACATCGAGAAGCTTCAAAAACTGGTGCCGCAGATAGAGCAGATCGGCATTGTCGACAGCGCGTATACCGAGTACAAGACCGGCGATAAAAGCTATACCGTCATGGCACAGGGTGTCGATAGCGACATGCTCGACGCCGTGGGGGCCAGCAAGCTCGTTGCGGGGCGCACCTATTCCCAGGCCGAGTCCCAATCAGGCTCGCGCGTGGCGCTCATCAGCCGCGGCGGCGCCGATCAGCTGTACGGCAACGAACAGGATGCGCTGGGGAAAACCATCAAGGTGTCCAACGGCGAGGTGCAGATTGTAGGCGTGATTGATGGCGGCAGCGACTCCATGGGCTCGCTCACGCTGTATATGCCACGCGAAACCATCGCCGGGCTGTTTGGCGACGAGAATCCTTCATTCCCCAGTGTGACGGCACTTGCCGCCGAGGGCACGGACATGGATGAGCTTTGTAAGACCATCGAGTCCAAGGTGCGCGCGATGAAGGGCATCGCGGAGGAGGATGAGTACGACAGTGTATCGGCGACATCCATGAAAAGCGCCATCGATGCACTCAACTCCTTTATGGGCGCGTTCTCACTCATCATGGGTGCTGTCGCCAGCATCTCGCTGCTTGTCGGCGGTATCGGCATTATGAATATGATGCTTACCAACGTAACGGAGCGCATTCGCGAGATCGGCATCCGCCGCGCTCTGGGCGCCAGTCGTCGCGATATCACCGCGCAGTTTTTGGCCGAGTCTTCGGCGCTGTGCGTCACCGGCGGACTGTTGGGTGTCCTGATAGGCTATCTGCTAGCCTGGGGCCTCGCGATGTTTGCCTCCGGATCCGGGATTCTTGGCGAGCTCGGAGCCAGCGGGCAAATCATACCGAGCTTTTCAATCGCCACGGTGCTGCTGGCCTTCGCCGTCTCCGTCGGCATCGGCGTAATCTTTGGCTTCTACCCCGCTCGCCGCGCAGCAAAGCTCGACCCCGTCGAGTGTCTACGCTACCAGTAAGCCACCACCAATAAGTTGCGGTGAATTAGGGACTGAATATGCTATCTAACAGCAAAAACAGACACTATTTCACCGCAACTGATTGAAGGGCCCTAGGCGCGGCGAGCGCCTAGCGCGCGAACTCCCGTAAGAGCGCGTCTTCCACTTCCCGAAGCGAAAGGGCCCCGCCTCCCTCGGCGGGACGGGCGACCACGATGCAGCGCGCTCCCGCGTCGCGCGCGGCGGCGAGCTTCTCGGCCGTGCCGCCTACGGTTCCCGAGTCCTTGGTCACAAGCCACTGGGCGCCCACCTGCCGAAGCATCGCCTCGTTGAGCTCGCGGGTGAAGGGCCCCTGCATGCCGATGACGTGCGACGGCGAAAACCCCGCATCGATGCACTTCGTTATAGCACCGGGCAGCGGGAGCACACGCACAAAGAAGCGCTCCGCGAAATCGGCGACGCGCGTGTAGGGAGCAAGCTCCTTGCTCCCCGTCGTGAGAAGCGCGCGACCCGGGTTCTCGGAGAGAAAGCGCGCCGCGCAGGCGATCGACGCGACCGGCACGACGCCTTTGGGCAGCGCCTCGACCGGGCGCGCAAGACGCAGGCACCGTGCACCCACGGCGAGCGAAGCGGCCCGGATGTTGCCGCTTGCGAGCGTAGCGAAGGGGTGCGTGGCGTCGACGACGATGCGCGCGCCGGAAAGCTCGCGCTCCATGTCGGCCTCGTCGAGCCTGCCCGCATGCACCTCGATGCCCGGAAGCTCGCCCAAAAGCTCGCCTCCATACTCGGTTGCCGCGTAAGCACGGGCGGGGATGCCCGCCCCGCTCGCCCATTCGCACAGAAGGCGGCCCTCGGTGGTGCCGGCGAAGATGCGCAGCGCCGGCGCGGATGCGGGCGCCATCACTTCGGGCCGCCTGGGCGCGTGATCTGATAGAGCAGCGCGTTCATAATGGCGGCCGCCACGGTCGAACCGCCCTTGCGACCCCTCGCGACGATGGCCGGCACGCGTCGCGCGAGTAGCTCCTCTTTCGCCTCGACCACGTTCACAAACCCGACCGGCACCCCAACGACGAGCGCGGGCGCAATCTTCCCCGCGTCCATGAGCTCGGCGAGGCGCAGAAGTGCTGTGGGAGCGTTGCCGACGGCCACGACAAGCGGACCCTCGATGCCGCAAGCTTTGTCCATGCTCGCAACGGCGCGAGTCGTGCCCGCGGCGCGCGCAGCCGCGGCGACATCAGGGTCGGCCATGTAGCACACGGCCTTGCAGCCGAGCTTCGCGAGCGCGGGCTTGCTTATGCCTGCGAGCGCCATGTTCGTGTCGGTGAGCACCGTGGCCCCTGCGCGCAGCGCGTCGAGCGCACAGTGCGCGGCGTCATGGGTGAACACGAGGGAATCGGCGTACGAGAAGTCGGCAGTGGTGTGGATGACGCGCTTCACGACGGGCTCTTCAAGCGGCGGGAACGTGCGGCCGCCGAGCTCTTCGGTGATGATCTCGAAGCTGCGCCGCTCGATGTCGCCGGGCGCCATCTCCTTGAAATCCATCTAGTACTCCACTCCTTCCCTTGCACATATCCCCTGAGAGTAGGGGTGTTTCTCGCACCGCATCTCGGTTATGTAGTCGGCCTTCTCCACGATCTTGCGGGAAGGCGCGCGCCCGGTGAGCGCTACTTCGACGCCGCGCGCGGACATATCGAGCGCGCGGTCCACGAGCGCCTCGTCGACAAGCCCCTTCGAAAGCGCGTCGAGCGCCTCATCGAGCACGAGCAGCCCCTCCTGAGCGCCCTCGAGCTCGGCGAGCGCGGAAGCGAGGTTCCCATCGTGCAGCTCGCACGTCGCGGCAAGTTCTTCCGACGTCATCGACCAGGTAAACTTGTCCGACACCTTCCCCGCGAACACGGGCACGCCGAAATGCTCGGCGAGCAGGCGCGCCTCCCCGCTTTCGCCATCTTTCAGGAACTGCACGACGACGACGCGGCGGCCTGCGGCGAGCATGCGAAGGGCGAGGCCCATCGCCGCCGTGGTCTTACCTTTGCCGTCGCCATGATACACGTGGATCATACGCCCTCCTCGATAATGCGGTAGACATACTCCATGTCGAGCGCCCCGCGCACGACGTCGGCCAGGCGGTCGAACTCGCGCGCACGGTGATCGGCTGCGGACGCTGCGCCCGCAGCACCCACGACGCTCTCGGGCAGGCCGCGCATGCGCGCGAGCGAGCGCGCGAGGGCGAGCGCCACCCCCGGTTCGTCGAACAGGCCGTGGAGATAGGTTCCGAACACGTTTCCGCAGGCCGCGCCTTCTGGTTTGCCGCCAATCGTTCCCGCAGGGGCGCAGGAGACGATCGTTTCGCCGTCGTGAATCTCGTACCCGCGAGCCGTCATGCCGTTCCACACCGAGAACGCGCCTTGGGCGCCCGTGATGCGAAGCTCCGACTGGGCAAGGCGCTTTTCCTCCTTGAACACCGTACTTGCAGGGATGAGCCCGAGCCCGCGCGCGGTGCCAGCGCCTTCCCTGCCGTGCGGGTCGGAAAGCTCGTCTCCCAAAAGCTGGTAGCCTCCGCATATGCCGAGGACCGGCGTGCCCGCGCCCGAAAGCGCGCGTACACAGGCTCCGATGCCGCTAGCCGCAAGCCAGCGCGCGTCGTCGAGCGTGGTCTTCGAGCCTGGGAGCACCACCAGGTCGGGTCGGCCCAGATCGGTCGTCGAGGAAACATAGCGCACGCCCACGCCGGGCACGCGCGAAAGCGGGTCGAAGTCGGTGAAGTTCGACAGATGCGGAAGGCGCACGACGGCGACGTCGATGACGCCGCGCGCCTCGCGGGCAGATAGGCGCGGCGCGAGCGAGTCCTCGTCGTCCAGGTCGAGCGTAAGATACGGCACGACCCCCACGACGGGAACCCCGCACATCTTCTCGAGCGGGGCCAAACCCGGGCGCAGGATTTCCACATCGCCGCGGAACTTGTTCACCACAAGCCCCCGCAAAAGCGCGCGGTCCTCGGGCGCAAGGAGCGCGACCGTGCCGTAGAGCTGGGCAAACACCCCGCCTGGGTCGATGTCGCCCGCGAGCAGCACGGGGGAGGACACGGCGCGCGCGAGCCCCATGTTGACGATGTCGTTTTCGGCAAGGTTGATTTCGACGGGGCTGCCGGCGCCCTCGATGACGATGACGTCGTTTTCCTCCGCGAGCGAATCGAACGCCTCCAAAATCTGCGGCATGAGCGCCTTCTTTCGCGCGAAGTAGTCCCTCGCAGCGAAGGCTCCCTGCGCCTTGCCGGCCACGATGAGCTGGCTTCGATGGTCACTTTCGGGCTTGAGAAGGATGGGGTTCATGCGCGCGTCGGGCGCGATGCCGCACGCCTCGGCCTGCATGATCTGGGCGCGCCCCATCTCGAGGCCGTCGGACGTGACACCGCTGTTGAGCGCCATGTTCTGGCTCTTGAAGGGAGCCACGCGCAGGCCGTCCTGCGAAAGCACACGGCACAGCCCCGCCGCAAGCAGGCTCTTCCCCGCGTTCGACATGGTGCCCTGAATCATGAAGGGCTTCGCCCTACCCACGGGTATCGACCTCCTTCGCCGAGCCTCGGCCATCCGCGCCCGCCATAGCGTCGCTGCAAGAAGCGCCGCCCCATTCGTCGGGTTCGCCTTCGCCCGATGCGCCTTCCGCCCGAAGCACGCGGCTGAACGCCATCGCAAGCCGGGCGTTCTCCTTGCGCGTGCGCACCGCGACGCGACACCAGTAACGGGACAGTACCGAAAACGAGTCGCACGTGCGGACCAAAACCCCCTGTTTATACAGGCGCTCGGGGATGTCTTTCGCCGGCGTGCGGACTAAAAGGAAGTTCGCATCCGACGGCACGACGGAAAGCCCGAGCGAGGAGAGCTCGTGGGAAAGCCACGCTCGCTCGCCCGCCAATACATCGCGCGTGCGCGAGACGTATTCAACGTCTTCCAGGGCGGCGATGCCCGCGGCCTCGGCGACCGAGGAGACGGGCCACGCCTGCCCCGCCCGGCGAATCCCCTCGATGAGTTGGGCGTTTCCGCTGATCAGATATCCCAACCGCAACCCCGCCATTCCGTAGAGCTTGGTGAACGCGGAGAGCACGGCCACATGGCGCGAACACGCGGCGCGTGCGGCCACGCTCCTTTCGCGGGCGTCGGGCGCAAATCCGAGGAAGCACTCGTCCACGACGAACAGCGCGCCCACCTGCTCGCAGCGGCATGCCACGGCATCGATCACGCGGGGGTCGACTAGGCGCCCCGTCGGGTTGTTCGGATTGCAGAGGTACGCCACGTCTCCCGGCCCCTCGATCGCGCGGGCGAAGGAGGCGGGCACGTCGAAGTCGTCCGCTTCGAAGAGCGGGAACTCCTGCACGCATGCGCCGTAGTACGATGCCGCCTCCGCATATTCAGAGAACGTCGGCGCGCACACGACGATGCGTTTCGGGCGCACCGCCGCGGCGAGCCGCCAGATAATGTCGGACGCGCCCGCGCCGCAGACGATAGTATCTTCGGGAATGCCCTGGGCGCGCGCTAGGGCGCGAACGAGGGCGAGGCTTTCCCTATCGGGATAGGCGTCGATTCGAGAAAGCGCCTTGCAAGCTGCGGCGAGGGCGCGCGGCGAGGGGCCTGCCGGATTCACGTTCACCGAGAAGTCGATGAGGTCGGAGGCGCCCCCTTCGCAAGCGATGCCGAGCGATTGCGAGCTGCCCCCATGCGCACGGGCGCGCAGGATTCCCCCAGCCGCCCGGGGCGCGGCGTGGTCTTCCCTCATGCCATCGCCCCCACGACGAGCACGACCGCCGCGCGCGCGGCGCCGAAGACGACGAGCGCGCATGCGGACGCGGCGAGCATGAGCCTTGTCGCCCGGGCGATGTCGCCCCACTCGATTTCGCGGGACGCATCGCCTATCGTCGGTTTCTCAACGAGCTTACCGAAATACACCGCGGGTCCTGCCAGGCGCAGCCCGAGCGCGCCCGCGCACGCCGACTCGGTCTGCGCCGAGTTGGGGCTCGCATGGCGACGCCTGTCGCGGCGCCAGATGCGCGCCGCCCCGCGCGCGTCGAGCCCGACGATCGGGCACACGACGATCATGAGCAGGGCCGATAAGCGCGAGGGAATCCAGTTCACCGCATCGTCGAGGCGCGCCGAGGCGCAGCCGAAGTCGATGTAGCGCGCGTTTTTGTAGCCCACCATGCTGTCGAGCGTGTTCACAGCCTTGTACGCCATGCCCAAGGGCGCACCCCCGATCATAAGGTAGAAAAGCGGCGCGATGACGCCGTCGCTCGCGTTCTCCGCCACCGTTTCCACGGCGGCGCGCGCAACGCCATGCTCGTCGAGAACAGACGTGTCGCGTCCCACGATGAGCCCGACGGCTTCGCGCGCCGCGACAAGGCCGCCCTTCGAGAACGCGCGGGCCACGGCCAGGCTCTGGCGGCGCAGCTCGCATGCCGCGAGAATCTGATAGCTCGCCCATGCCTCGGCCACGAAGCGCAAGCCGGAGTGAACCATGCCGCAAAGATGCAGGATTCCCCAGGTCAAAAGCCCACACGCAAGCGGAAGCGCCACGGCGAGCACAAGCCCTGCGGCGCGCGTGCCCGTGGACGTTTGCGGGAATGCGCGCCGCAGGCGTCCTTCGGCCCACGTGATCGCGCGCCCCATGGCGACGACGGGATGGGGAAGCCAGCGCGGGTCGCCGAAGGCAAGGTCGGCCGCGAACCCGGCGGCGACGGCAAGAATGGTCATCACCGGACATCGCCCCCCGAAGCGGGGCGAACGTCGAGAAGGCAGCGCCCATCCCAGGTGGCGGCCCATGCGCCGCCCGGCTCGGTATGCACGTCGAAGTATCCCATTTTCGGGACAGCTAGCTCGGAGAGCAGCGCTTTCACGGTACCCGCGTGAACGACGAAGACGGCGCGCCCACTCCCCTGGGCGCGCTCCGATTCGCACGCCTCCCGAAAGACCGCGACGACGCGGCGGGTGAAATCGCTCTTGCCCTCGCCATGCGGGCAGCGCGTCTCGCACCAGGAGTCTACCCAGGCGCGGTAGCGCACATCCTCTTTAAGCTCGGCAGCGCTTCGCCCCTCGAAGTCACCGAAATCCATCTCGCGCAGACCGGGGCACGCCATAAGCTCCGCGTTCGGGAAGAGGATGCGCGCCGTCTGGTCGGTGCGGGCCATGCCGCTCGTGATAACACGGAACACGTCACGATCGCACGCGAGGTCGCGCAAAGCGCGCTCGCCCGCGATCGACAGGGGCTCGTCGGTGCCCGCCCCGCTGTAGCGATGGTCTTCCGTGGCCGCCGTGGCACCATGGCGCACGAAGACGACTTCCAAAGGCGCGCCCGCGCCCTGCGTCCCTCGAGGCGCATCGTCAAGGTTTCCTTTGATGACCTGGGGTATCCCGCACGTCATGCGCACGACGACGTCGGCGCGCGCAGCGAGCGCGCATCCCAGGCGCCCCGCGCGCTCGCGCCATTGGGCGTCTTCCGCGCGCATGGGGACGACCCCCGAGCCGACCAAGGGCAGAATCACTGCGTCGAAGCCGATCAGCCGCTCGAGCGCCCGGTCAGCGTCGAGCGCGCGTACGAGTTCCTCAGCACGGTACGCGACACGGCCGGCAAAAGCCGCGGGCACGCCGCCCTCCGCAAGCTGCGCCGCGTCGACGAAATCGTCTGCCGCGAACCCGAGCTTTTCGCGCACGAAGGTCCTCTTCCCCGAATGCGCGCCACCTACCACGAGAATCATAGGAGCATGCCCCCCGCCACCAGCATGGCAAGCATCGCGAGCTCGGCCCATTGCAGAAACCATCCGGCCAAATCACCCGTCACCCCGCCGAAGCGGGACAGGGCAACATGGCGGTACCACGCGAGCGCCAAAAGCCCCGCCACCGCTATAAGGGCGCCGACGGCCTGAGCGCACGCGACCATCCCTGCAGCCGAAGCAGCAGCGAAAGCGCAAAGCGGCACGACGATCTCCGCGCGCTTCTTCGCAGGCGAGAGCCCCGCGGCCATGCCGTCCGCCCGCGCGGCAGGCCAGCATTCTACGGCGAGCCCCGAAAGCGCGCGGGAGAACACGAGCGAGCACAGAAGCGCGAGGAACGCCCCCGCCGTAAGCGGCAGCGCGGTGAACAGGGAAAACTGCAGAATAAGGTACACAACAACACCGATAACCCCAAAGGCGCCCGCCCGCGGGTCGTGCATGATCTCGAGCTTTCGCTCACGCGGGGCCCAACTTGCAAGCGCATCGGAGGTGTCACAGAGCCCGTCTAGATGGATGCCTCCCGTCACCGCCACAGGCAGCGCCACGAGCACGGCCGCGACGATGGTCGCGGGCACGCCGAGCAGGTTCGCAACGTGTCCCCACGCCGTCATGAGGAAGCCTTCCGCAACGCCCACCAGGGGAAACGCGGCAAGCGCATGGGTTGATCCGAAATCGGTCCAGGCCGATTTCGGGACGGGGATGCGCGAGAACGTTCCGAACGCCGCGCCGATTGCCTCTGCTATCTTCACCTTGTAGGTCCTTCGCCTTTCATCCACACGGGAATCCCGCATACCACTTCGACTGCGCGGTCGGCCAGCGCCGCCACGCCCGCGTTCACGCGCGCGAGCGCGCGCCTCCATCCCTCGGTCCCCTCATCGTAGCGCATCCCATCGGCGAACACGTCGACGGAGACCACCACCGTATACGCAGCGGCCTGAGTGAGTCGTTCGATGCCTCCGAGCACCTCGCGCGCCACAGCGTCGGGGTCACGTGGGGACAAGCCGCCTTCCGCGAAGAGCTCGTTCGCAACCAGGTTGCCCACGTCCTCCAAAAGAAGCGTGCAGCCGCGCGGAAGCCCGGGCACTGCGGCGCCCACGTCACGCGTGCGCTCGAGGGTGGAAAACCCCTTGCCCTCGCGCATCGCCCGATGGCGCGCGATACGGCGGGTGCCCTCTTCCCCGAAGGGCTCCATCGTTGCCAGGTACACGCGGGGGCCGTCGTGCCCGAGGCACAGGGACTCGGCATAGGCGCTCTTGCCGCTCGCGGCGGCGCCGATAACGAACGTCACCGTCATTTCCCGGCCTCAAAATGCTCGTAAGCAGCCATGCCAGTCGCCGTGAACGTCTTCCCATCCCGGTACACGCGCAGCGCCGAATCCAGAAGGGGCAGATACGCCATGGCGCCCGCGCCCTCGCCCAAGTGCATGCCTGCGTCGAGGGGTGCCTTTATGCCGAGCTCGCGAAGGAGCTCCTGGCTTGCGGGTTCGCTAGATGCGTGGGTGCCCACGAGGTAGCCCAAGGCGTTGGGGCACAGGCGCACCGCGCACAGGGCCGCCGTGCAGGATATGACCCCGTCGAGGAGCGCCGGCGCCTTCGAGGCCGCGGCCCCCAGGTAGAAGCCACACATCGCCGCGATGTCGAAGCCGCCCACCTTCGAGAGCACGTCGATCGGGTCGGCGGGATCGGGCGAGTTCGCGTCGATAGCGCGCTCGACCACGTCGCGCTTGCGCGCGAGCGAGGTGTCCGAGAGCCCCGCGCCGCGCCCGACGAGGCTCCGCGCGTCCGCTCGGATGAGCACTGCGGCCACCGCCGCCGAGGTGGTCGTGTTGCCGATGCCCATCTCGCCCGCGGCGAGAAGGCGCACGCCGGCGCGGGCAAGCCCGCACGCGACGGCGATTCCGACCTCGATCGCGCGCACGGCCCCATCGCGAGACATGGCGGAGCCGTGCGCGATGTTGCCGCTCCCCCGCCGCACGTTCGCGCGCACCATGCGAGCGTCTTCTATGCCCCGGGCCATACCCACGTCGACGGGCACGACCTCGGCACCCGCGAACGCCGCCATGCGGCAGGCGCTCGTGGCCCCCTCGCACATGTTGCGCGCGACGGCTCGCGTCACGTCTTGCCCGCTTTGCGACACGCCCTCGGCAACGACCCCGTTGTCGGAGAAGAATACCGCGAGCGCACGGGGAAACTCGGCCACCTCGGCGCTCCCCTGAGCTGCGGCGATACACGCGACGGCGTCTTCAAAGTCGCCCAATCCCCCCAAGGGGTGCGCGATGGAGTCCCACGCGGCGTACGCGGCGGCGCGGGCGCACTCGTCTGCGGGCGCGATCCGGGAGAGCGCGGCTTCGAGCACGGCACCCGGCGCCGACGAGAACGCGCGCTCGACTTCCTCGCGGATGCAGGCAAGCGCGGTTTCGGTTGCTTCAGCCATGCCGTCTCCTCTCTGCGAACGACGCTGCGGCAGACGCGAACGCGCGCGCAACGTCGGGGTTCGTAGGATAGTACACATGCGGGAAGCCCGCCACCAGGGACGGGGTGGTCGTCATGCACGGCCAGCCCTTGTCGCGCCGAGGCTTCTGCGCCCAGAAGTCGCCGCCCGGGCAGGTGGACTGCCAGTAGTGGAACTCGTGCGCGCGGATGCGTGTGCCGCGCGGCCCGTAGAGACCGTCGCGTTGGGAAGCGAGCTCCACGTACCCGAAACGGGACAGCCTTCCCCCGTTCTCGCTTGCGCCCTCAAGGGCGCCCGCAACAGGCCAGCTCCGCCCCTCGCTATCGGCGATTTCGCGCTGCAGGTACAAAAACCCACCGCATTCGGCGACCGTCGGCATGCCGGATTCCACCGCGCGCCGCACCGCCTCGCGCATCGGCGCGTTCTCGGAGAGCTGCCGCGCATGGAGCTCCGGGTAGCCGCCTCCCAGATAGAGGGCGCTTGTCCCCCAGGGCAACTCGCTATCACACAGGGGGCTGAAAAAGGCCAGCTCGCAACCCAGGTCCTCGAGCGCGCGCAGGTTCTCCTCGTAGTAGAACGAGAACGCCTCGTCACGCGCGACGGCGACGATGGGCCGCGCTCCCGCGATCGGCTCCAACCGGTAAGGTTCCTCGCGGATATCGGGTGCCGTCGCCGCTATTTCGAGCAAGCGGTCGACGTCGACGCTCTTTTCCACCAGCTCGGCCATCTTGTCGATGCGCGCGGAGAGTTGCTCGACTTCGTCGGCGGTCACAAGTCCCAGATGCCGGCTTTCGAGCGAGAACGCCTCGTCGGCGGGGATATTACCCAAAACCGCGACGCCCGTGTGCTTCTCGATCGCAGGCGCCGCGTAGGCGCAGGCAGCGGCGCTCGTCTTGTTCAGCACGACGCCGCGCACGTTCGCACGAGGCAGGAACTCGGCGATGCCGCGGATTACGGCGG
Organism: Collinsella sp.; assembly: GCA_046979165.1. Classification (GTDB taxonomy): domain Bacteria; phylum Actinomycetota; class Coriobacteriia; order Coriobacteriales; family Coriobacteriaceae; genus Collinsella. The sequence goes on along the minus strand of JBKWJT010000001.1, from coordinate 432,578 downwards.
CGAGCGATAAAGACGCCCCACGCCCGTTCACCACTAAAACGACCGGCGTTTCCGTATCGTGCGCAACCTGGTAGCTGCTCGCGTCGGCCACTCCGGGCGCCATGCCGTCGTAGAAGCCCATGACCCCCTCGAGCACCGCGACATCCGCGCCCGCGGCGCCGCGTACGAGCAGGGCGCGCAGCGTCGGGGCGTCGGTGAAGAAGCCGTCTAAGTTGCCCGAGCGCGCACCCACGACGCGGCGATGAAAGAGCGGGTCAATGTAGTCGGGGCCGCATTTGAAGGCCGCGCATGCAAGACCGCGGCGCGCGAGCGCGCGCAGGAGCGCGCACGTTACGACCGTCTTGCCGCTCCCGCTCGAGGGCGCAGCGACCATGAAGCGCGGGATGGACGTGCTCACCGGGCGCCGCCTTCCCCACCTGCACCACGCGCGCTGACGAGGAACACGGGGTTTTGCGCTTTCATAAGATGGTGCGAGCCTACAGCCTCGGCGCGGGCGGTCGACACCTGGCACGCCTCGAACCCCTTAAAGCGCGAACCCGAGAGGAGCGCGCACGCCTCGGTGAGCGTCTCAACGGTAACGCATGGCACGCACAGGCGAACCTGCGAGTTCTTCTCGAGCGCCGCCTCCACGATGGAGGGAAGCTCGCCCGCGCTCCCGCCGACGAACACGGCGTCGGGGACGGGCAGTTTCGCGAGCGCTTCGGGGGCGACACCGGGGACCGCATGCACGTTGCCGCACCCGAATGCATCCGCGTTCTCTCGGATGAGCCGCACGCCGGCCGCGTTGCGCTCGACCGCCCATACCGACCCCGCTCGCGCGACGAGCGCCGCCTCGATCGACACGCTCCCCGTGCCGGCTCCGACGTCCCACACGGTGTCGGTAGCGGTAAGGCGCAGCTTCGCGAGCGCGACGGCGCGCACCTCCTGCTTGGTCATGGGAACGTCGCCGCGGATGAAGAGCTCGTCGGGAATGCCCGAGGAAGCGTACGGCCAGCGGGGGCTCGCGGCGCGGGATGCGCCCGCAGAGTCCGCCGCGGAAGAAGCCGCCGCGGGCGCAGACGCGCCGGCCGGCGCCTCGGAGGCTGCGCTAGAGCCAGCGGGCGACCCGGCGCCGCCTGCGAACTCGATAAGCATCACGTTCAAGTCGTCGAACGTCTGACCTGCGATTTCACTTGCGGTCGCGCAGGTGATGTGCTCGTCGGGGTACGACAGGCGCTCGGCCACCGTCACGCGCGCGTCCCCGAAGCCCGCCTGCACAAGTTCGCCCGAAAGCCGCGAGGGGTCTTCCCCGCCCGACGTGACGAGGAAGAGCTCACCTGCGCGCTCGGCCTCGGCCACGATGTCGCACGCCACGCCGTGAGCGCTCGCGAAGCGCCAATCCTGCCATGGACGCGCGAGGCGCGCGGCGAGATAAGACGCTGAGCTTATGCCGGGAATGACGCGCACGTCCATCTGCGCGTCGCCGGAGAGCGCCTCTACCAGGCGGCGCGCGCCGCTGAACAGCCCCACATCGCCCGTCATCACGACCACGGCGCGCTGCCACGACGCCGCATCGGTGAGCGCGGCGACGATGTCCGCCGTCTTCACGAGCTCGCATCTCACCACGTCGGGCGGCACGTCGATGCCGGCAAGCGCGCGATGAGCGCCGATGACCACGTCGGCGATGTCGATCGCGTCGAGCGCCGCGCGCGAGAGCAAGTCGGGGTTTCCGGGCCCCGCCCCGATGATCGTTACCTTTCGCATGGAATCTCCCGATACCCGCGCGGCGTGACCATACGGCCGCCTACGCGCTTCGTGCCCGCGTTGCCGACGAACACGGTGGTGAACATGTCGGCATCGAGCTCCCCCAGCTCGGAGAGCCTGCACATTCCCGACTGCTGCCCCTCGCGCCCGATGTTGCGAACCCAGCCGCAGAGCGTGTCGGGGGCCTTCCATTCGAGCATAATCTTCGCGGCGCGCGAGAGCCTGTCGGCGCGCTTTCTGCTGCGCGGGTTGTACAAGCAGATGCAGAAGTCGGCGCTCGCCACGGCGGCGAGCCTGCGCTCGATGACCTCCCACGGTGTGAGCAGGTCGGAGAGCGACACGACCGCGAAGTCGTGGGCAAGCGGGGCGCCGAGCACCGCCGACCCGCTCTGAGCCGCGGTGGCCCCGGCGATAACTTCCACGTCTACATCGGGGTAGTCCTCCGCAAGCTCCAGCACGGGGCTCGCCATGCCGTACACGCCCGCGTCACCGCTGCACACGAGCGCCACGGCTTCTCCGCTCTGCGCGCGCGAAAGCGCCAGGCGGCACCGTTCGACCTCGTGCATCATCGGCGTCGCGAGATGCGCCGCGTCGGGCACGGCGGCGAGCGCGAGCTCCACGTATTTCGTGTACCCCACAACGATGTCGGCCGCCTCGAGCGCGCGCCGAGCCGCAATCGTCATGCCGTCGGGGCCGCCCGGGCCAATCCCCACCACGAAGATCTTTCCCATCACCGCTCCTTAAACGAAAGTTCGATAGTTGCCTTGGAAAACGCGACGGTCACGCCGCCGTGAGCGAGCTTCGGGAAGATAAGTTTGCCCCCGCCCACGAGCGCCGCGCGCTCGCACACGTTGTCGACCCCCACCGTCGCGCGCACGAAATCAGATGGCGAAACGCTGCCTTCGACCTGCGACAACTCCTTTGCGGAATACGTCGCGAGCGGGATATTGCGCGCGCGGCAGAAGGCGAGCAGACCCTCCTCGTGCGCCTTCACGTCGATCGTCGCCGCCTCGCGGACGGCCGAAGGCGAGATGCCCGCCTGCCCGCACGCGAGAAGAAACGCCTCCCCGATCGCTTCGGCGCACGCACCGCGACGGCACCCTATGCCCGCAACGATGCAGGGCACGACAAGGCGAAGCGGCTCGGGCGCAGGCGCCTGCGCCCGCACGCCCGCCGGCTTCCCCGTCTCACCGGCGGGCACGACCACGCCCGTTGTCTCCGCCGCGCGAACGGACGCACCCGCATTCGTGCCAGCGAACGGCGACACGACGATATCGGCCCGAGCGCGGTCGGACGCAATGTCAACCCCCTCAGGCGGCTGTCCCGAAATCGGCATGTCGGAATAGAGCGCCACGCGCCCGCCCGAAAGCAGCCGCGCCGACACTCGCTTGATGGCCTCGGGATTCGAAACGGCGAGCCCCGCACGGCGCGCCCACGTATCCACCGCCCACACGCCGCGGACGTCGGTCGCCGTGGTGATGACGGGGATGGCCCCTGCCGCGCGTGCCACAGTTTGCGCAAGCTCGTTCGCACCGCCCAAATGCCCCGACAAAAGCGGGACGGCAAAGCGCCCCGCCTCGTCGATCACCACAACCGCGGAATCGCTTGCCTTCGAGGCGACATGCGGCGCGATCGCCCGCACGGCGATGCCCGCCGCGCCCACGAACAGAAGCGCGTCCGACGCTTCCCACGCGAGCGCCGTCCATGCGCGCAGGTCGGCCTTCCCCTCGCCGAACCCACGCGAAACGGAAACGTCCCAGTCAGGGTCATCTTCACCTGTCTGCGCGCAATCGGAAAGCGCGCGTGCGGTGCGCTCAGCCAACGCATACCCCCTCTCAGTAAACGCTATGCAGGAAACCCTCATCTAGCGCACCACCATCGTCGAGAAGTAGCTACCCCGATCGGGCACATCGTCGAGCGAGCGGTACACGCGCTCGCCCGGAAGCCCACAATCCTCTACGAGCTCGGCACCGTCGAAGGCGCCCTCCTCGCGAAGGATGCGCTTCGTGTCCGCAAGCGAGCGGCGCGCCTTCATGACCACCTTCGTCCCCGGCCAGCCGATTGCGCGGTGCACCCCGTACAGCACGCCTTTACTCATACGTCGCCCCCAATTCCCCGATAACTGCATCGGCACCCGACGTGCGGAAAAGCTCGCGGCGCTCGGCGTCGAACACGACCGCGGCGATGTCGCATGCGCCCGCCGCGCGACGGCGCAACCTGTCCTCGATTGCCGCAGCGAGCGAGGCGCGCGCAGCGTCCCCCACGCCGGCGGCCTCGATTACCTCGAGCGCCGCCGTGGTCGTGACCGACGACATGATCTCGCACACGGTCTTCGCGCCCGCGCCGGCCAAGGCCGCGTGGGCGGCCAGAATCTCCGCGCGGCAGTCGGCGGTACGCGAATGGGTGTCCATGATGCCACCCGCGACCTTCACCAGCTTGCCGATGTGTCCCACAAGAAGGACATTGGTAAATTCCTCGCGAACGCAGCAATCAATCGCATCGCCCACGAAGTTGGAGATGAAGACCACCGGCGCTCCGTTTAGGTGGAAATGCCCCGAGATGAACTGCGCGCCGTAGTTGCCGGGCGTGAGCACGACTCCGCGTCGCCCCATAGCCGCATGCTGCCGGATCTCGAGCTCGATGCTGTCGCGCAAGGCAGCGAGGCTGCGCGGCTCGACGATGCCCGTCGTGCCCAGGATGGAGATGCCGTCCTCTATCCCCAGGTGCGGGTTGAAGGTCTTTTTGGCAAGGGCAACACCCTCGGGTACCGAAATCGTCACAGCAATATTTCCAGAAAAGCCGTGCGCGACGCACACCTCGCGCACGGCCGAAGTTATCATCGCGCGCGGCGTCGCGTTGATGGCGGCCGCCCCCACCGGCTGCTCGAGCCCGGGCAACGTCACGCGCCCCACGCCCACGCCGCCATCGACGGAAACTTCCGATTCGCGCGCGGGCACGCCCTTGCTGCCCGAAGTGCCCGTGCCCGACCCCGCATGTTCCACGCGCGCATACACGAGCACGCCGTCGGTCACATCGGCATCGTCGCCTGCGTCCTTTCGCACGGCGCACTGGGCGCACCCCTCGCCGATGTATGCGTCGACCACGTTCGCCTCGACGGGCAGCCCGCCGGGGGTGACGATCGACACGCGGCCGGCGGGCTTTCGTGACAAGAGCATCTCGCAGGCCGCCTTCGACGCGAGCGCGGCGCAGCTCCCCGTGGTGTACCCGCAGCGCAGGCGGGTCGTCCCGGTATATATGTAGTGCTCGAAGGCCACGTTAGCTGCTCGCCTTCCGATACCCCGTGGCAAACGAAGGGTCGTAAAGCTTGCTGCGCTCGTACGACTCCGCTTGCGCGCCGTCGTGCGCAAGTCCGCCGCGAGCTCCGAGCACGCGGCCCACCACCACGAGCGCCGTGCGGTCGATGCCCTCTCGCGCGCCCGCATCGGCGAGCGTGCCCACTGTGCAGCGCACCACGCGCTCCTCAGGCCAGGTCGCCTTGTGCACGAGCGCCGCCGGCTCGTCGGAGCTGCGGCCCGCGGCCAAAAGCTCGGCGGAAAGCTCGGCGAGCATACCCGAGCTCAAGAAGATGACCATAGTCGAGCCGCTTTCCGCCATGGTGCGCATGCCCTCGCCCGCGGGCATGGGGGTGCGCCCGGAAAGCCGCGTGATCACGACCGACTGGCTGATTCCCGGCAGCGTGTATTCCTGGCGAAGCGCCGCCGCGGCACCGCAAAAGCTCGACACGCCGGGCACCACCTCGTAGTCCACGCCGCGCGCGTCGAGCGCGTCCATCTGCTCCTGGATGGCGCCGTACAGGCACGGGTCGCCCGTGTGCAGGCGCACCACTTCCTCGCCCCGTGCATCCGCCGCGCACATCACGTCGAGCACTTCCTCCAAGGTCATGTGCGCGCTGTCGTAGACGATGCAGGATTCCTTGCACTCAGCGAGCAGCTCGGGGTTCACAAGGCTTCCCGCCCAAACGACCACGTCGGCCGCGCGCAGAAGGCGCGCCCCGCGCAGCGTGATAAGGTCGGCGGCGCCCGAGCCTGCGCCAACGATATGAATCATCCGAGCCTTCCCTTCCCGTTTCTCATCGCAACCGTTTACGCCGCCATTCGCGCAGCGGGCAAAACACGGCGCCTGCGGCAGCAATGGGCGCAAATACGCAGGCAGGAGGCGCAATGCCGCCCGCCCTGGGCTTTGACACGTTCACAAGTGCCCACTATCATAGTAAAAGTTTCGGCAACGAGCATATGACAATCGGATAAAAGGAAATGACCGGCGCGGCGCCCGCACAGCCCGCGCTGGCTTGCGGAGGGAACCAGGTGGGAATCCTGGGCAAGGGACATTACTGTATAGGACGCGCGGGCGAACCGCCTCGCGCCCCAAGCCAGACTGCTTCGCCTTTTCCTCACGGCATCGCCGTGGCGTTAGCTCCTTGTGAACCCCGAGGGGTGCGCTTTTCTTTCGCTTGTGCCGACAAGCAACTGTCGCCGGGGGACCGGCAAACCGAGGAAAGGAAAAACCATGTCCGACCAGATGTCACGCCGCGGCTTCATGAGCGCCGCAGCAACCGGAGCCGTCGCGCTCGCCGGAGTCGCGCTCGCGGGCTGCTCCAACACCTCCGCGAGTTCCGAAAAATCGAGTGAAAAGGAGAAAGCCGTGAAGCCGGTCATCCTCGTCACGAGCTTCGGCACGAGCTACAACGACTCGCGCCACATCACCATCGGCGCCATCGAAGACGCTATCCGCGAGAAGTACTGGCAGGACTACGACATCCGCCGCGCCTTCACCGCGCAGATCATCATCGACAAGCTGAAGAAGCGCGACGGCATCACGATCGACAACATGACCGAGGCGCTCGACCGCTGCGTGGAAGACGGCGTGAAGGAAATCGTCGTGCAGCCGACGCATCTCATGGGTGGCCTGGAATACACCGACGTGAAAGACGAGCTCGACAAGTACGCCGACAAGTTCGACAAAATCTCGCTCGGCGACCCGCTGCTCACCTCCGACGACGACTACAAGAAGGTGGCCGCAGCCATTAAGGAGAACATGGCGTCCTTCGACGACGGCAAGACGGCGCTGTGCCTCATGGGCCACGGCACCGAAGCCGATTCCAACGCCGACTATGCCAAGATGCAGGAAGTGTTTAAGAACGAGGGCTTGACGCAGTTCTTCGTCGGCACCGTCGAGGCTGAACCGACCTGCGAGGATGTTATCGCCGCCGCGAGCGCCGCAGGCTACAAGAAGGCCGTGCTCGCGCCGTTCATGGTGGTCGCGGGCGACCACGCGAACAACGACATGGCAGACGAGACCGACCCCGACAGCTGGGCTGCGAAGTTCGTGGCCGCCGGCTTCGAAGTGACGTGCCTGCTCCAGGGTCTGGGACAGAACGTCGCGGTCGACGACATCTACGTCTCGCACGTGGACGACGCCATCGCCAAGCTGTAAACTCGCCGCGCACGGGGCGCCGGTCGCGTCCCCGTGCAACGGGCATGCGCCTTCCCCGACTGACGGCGCATGCCCGTTGCATTCGCATCCCGCCCGCCCACCGCACGGCGCGGGCGGTCGAAGCGATTGAAAGGAACCCCTTCATGTTGAAGAAAACCCTCGCCTTCGCCCTGTCGGCGGCGCTTTTCGCGTTCTCGCTCGCCGGCTGCGGCGGAAATTCAATCGACAGCGCAAAGGCAAGCGATGCCGATTCCCAGGAAAAAACCGAACAGGCGGCCGATGCGCCCGAGGACGCAAGCGCTGCCCCCATCACCGCCGACAAGGTGGCCGACGGCACCTATCCGATCACCGTAGATTCCAGCTCGAACATGTTCAGGATTGTGGACGCCCAGCTCATCGTGGAAAACGGCTCCATGCACTGCGTGATGACACTTTCCGGCACGGGCTACGGCAAGCTCTTCATGGGCACGGGCGACGAGGCTGCCGCCGCGAGCGAGGCCGACTTCATCCCCTATGTGGAAAACGCGGAAGGCAAGTACACCTACGACGTGCCCGTTGAAGCGCTCGACAAGGACACCGCCTGCGCCGCGTGGAGCATTAAAAGGGAGCGGTGGTACGACCGCACGCTCGTATTCGAATCCGCCGGCGTCGATCTGCGCGCCGACGCACTGAAGTAACGCCATGCGGTCGATTCTTCCCAAGGGGGAAAACAGGAAGCGCCGCAGCATCGCGGCGCGCGCGATCGCCTGCGTTCTCGTCGCCCTGCTCGCGCTTCCCTTCGCGGGGTGCAGTGCGAGCTCGAACGCGACCGGTGTCACGGCGGGCTCTCAGGAATACACTGTGAGCGTCTCGCTTTCCGGTGGGTCAGGGCGCGCAAGCATCGCCTCACCAACCACAATTGTGAAGGATGGCGATACCTACACCGCGACCATCACCTGGTCGAGTTCGAACTACGACAAGATGACCGTCGACGGCGTGGACTACGCGCCCGTAAACGACGGCGGCAACTCCACGTTCGAGATACCCGTCACGCTCGACGAGGACATCGCCGTGTCGGCCGAGACCGTCGCCATGTCGACGCCGCACACCATCGACTACACACTCCACTTCGACTCATCCACCATGAAGAAGAAATCGGGCGACGATGCAAGCGGCGGCTCCCCTGCGGGAACGGCTTCAAGCGCCGCGGCCGACTTCCACAACGCCGATTTGGGCTGCGGCTGGGAGCCGACGGGGGCGCTTCAGCTTGAATACGCCAAGCACTTCACTGTCGACGAGTTCGAAGGCGGCTTGCGGCTTATCTGCGTTTCGAACGGGGAGCGCTTCCTCGTGGTGCCGCAAGATGCGAAGGTACCTGACGGGTTGAGCTCCGACATCGCGGTCATAAGGCGCCCCGTCGACAAGGTGTACCTCGTGTCGTCGGCGACGATGTGCCTGGTCGACGCGCTCGATGCGAACGACAATATCTTAATGTCGGGCACGAAGGCCGACGATTGCTCGGTCGCGGGCTTCAAAAGCGCGCTCGAAAGTGGGGCGATCGCCTACGGCGGCAAGTACAGCGCGCCCGACTACGAGCGAATATCAGCCTCGGGCTGCACGCTCGCCATCGAGAACACCATGATCAACCACACGCCCGATGTGAAGGAAAAGCTGCAGAAGCTCGGGCTCGTCGTGCTCACCGAACAGTCGTCGAGCGAGCCCGAAGCACTCGGGCGCGTCGAGTGGATTAAGCTTTTCGGCGTCCTGTTCGACAAGGAAGACGAGGCCGCGCACCTGTTCAACGAGCAGAAGGCCCGCGTCGAGCAAACGTCGGGGCTCGCGTCGTCAGGTAAAACCGTGGCGTATTTCTACATTAACTCGAACGGGACCGCCGTCACGCGGCGGAGGGGCGACTACGTGGCGCAGATGATCGAGCTCGCAGGCGGCAGCTACGCGCTCGATGACGCGCAGGCGGCGTCGACGTCAGGTTCGTCAGTAACGCTCGAAATGGAGCGCTTCTACGCGACGGCGAAGGATGCCGACATCATCGTCTACAACGGCACCATCGACGAATCGGTTGCCACCTTGAACGACTTCGTAGGCAAAAACGCGCTATTGTCGCAGTTCAAAGCCGTGAAGAACGGCAACGTCTGGGTCACAAGCGCCGACATGTACCAGCAGATGACTTCTACCGCCGACATTATCGACGAGCTGCACGGGGCGTTCACCGGCGATGACGCGAGCGACTTCCATTATCTGAGGAAGCTCGGCTAGCGCCATGAGAAGCCGGCTTTCCATGACATACGACGAATCGGGGCGCGCCGCGCGGTATCGCGTCGTGACGGCGCTGCTCGCTGTTGCCCTCATCGTGCTCGTCGGGGCCAACCTGTGCATCGGGAGCGTGCTCGTGCCCGCAGACCACATCCCCGGCATCCTTTCGGGCGGCGCGGCCAATTCCATGGAAAGCCAGGTCATCTGGGAGATTCGCCTGCCGCGCGTGCTTTCAGCCGTGCTTCTCGGCGGGGCACTTTCGCTCTCCGGGTTCCTGCTGCAGACGTTTTTCAACAACCCCATCGCCGACCCGTTCATCTTGGGCGTCTCCTCGGGCGCAAAGTTCATCGTCGCGCTTACGATGATCGTACTTCTAGGCGCGAACCAGGCCATGTCCTCGCCGGCCATGGTGGCCGCAGCGTTTCTGGGCTCGCTTATCACCATCGGCTTCGTGCTCCTCATCGCACGGCGCATAAATTCCATGGCCATGCTCATCGTGGCGGGTGTCATGGTGGGATACATCTGCTCGGCGGCGACGAACTTCCTCATCGCCTTCGCCGACGACCAGTCCATCGTGAACCTGCACAACTGGTCTTTGGGTAGCTTCTCGGGTTCGAGCTGGGATGACGTCGCGATCATCGCGGTCGTGGTGATCACCGTGAGCGCATGCGTATTCGCGATATCGAAGCCCCTATCCGCCTTCCAGCTGGGAGAAGCCTACGCGAAAAGCGTCGGCGTGAACGTCGCACGCTTCCGCGTGGTGCTCGTCCTTCTAGCGAGCATGCTCTCCGCCTGCGTGACCGCGTTCGCTGGTCCGGTATCGTTCGTAGGCATCGCGGTTCCACATCTCGTGAAGTCGGCGCTGAAGTCGTCGAAGCCCATCCGCGTGATTCCTGCGTGCTTCTTGGGAGGCGCCATCTTCTGCGCGGGCTGCGATTTGATCGCGCGCACGCTGTTCTCTCCCGTCGAGCTTTCCATCAGCGCCGTCACCGCTATCTTCGGCGCGCCGGTGGTTATCGCACTCATGTTGAAGAAGCGGGTGAGATAAATGGGGGAATTCGTGCCGCGGCCCAAAACGCAGACTGACGGAGCGCCGCTTTTCCGCATAAGCGACCTGTCGGCGGGCTACGACAAGAAGGTCGTAGTCGAAGGTGTCGATCTGGAGGTTCGCGCGGGCGACGTCGTGGCGCTCATCGGGCCGAACGGCTCGGGCAAGTCGACCATCTTGAAAACCATCACACGCCATCTTGCACCGCTTGCCGGCGCGGTCGAGCTCGACGGACGGGAGATTTCCCGATGGAAGACGGCGGAGTTCGCAAGGAACCTTGCCGTTATGCTGACAGATCGCCCCCGGACCGAGCTCCTCACCTGCCGCGATATCGTAGAGGCGGGAAGACATCCCTACACCGGGCGAATGGGCACACTCTCGCCCGACGACCATAGTCGGGTCGACGAGGCAATGAAAACCGCACATGTGGAAGAGCTCGCCGAGCGCGACTTCATGCAGATAAGCGATGGGCAACGCCAGCGCGTCATGCTCGCACGCGCCATCGCGCAGGATCCGCGTGTGCTCGTGCTCGACGAGCCCACGTCGTATCTCGATATCCGCTACCAGATCGACCTGCTGCGAATACTTCGCCACCTTGCGAAATCGCGGAATGTGGCTGTCATCATGTCCATCCACGAACTCGAGCTCGCGCAGAAAAGCGCCGACAAGGTGATTTGCGTGAAGGACGGCCGGGTCTTCCGCGCCGGCGCACCCGAGGACATATTCACGCGCGAGACAATTGGCGAGCTCTACGGCCTTCAGCATGGCACCTTCAACGAGCGCTTCGGCAGCGTGGAAATTGGGCGCCCACACGGTGATGCGCACACGTTCGTCATCGCCGGCGCAGGTACGGGGTCGGCTGCGTTTCGCCAGCTCATCCGGCAGGGCAAGGCGTTCTACGCGGGCGTTCTGCACGAAGGGGACATCGACTGCGAGCTCGCGCGCGACCTGGCGACGGAATGCGTGGCCGAGCGCGCCTTCGAGCCGATCGGGGATAAAACTATAGCCCGCGCCAAAGAGCTCCTCGTCCACTGCGCGCGCCTTATCGTGTGCCCCGCCGCCTTCGGCACCATAAACGCCCGCAACGCAGAGCTCGTCGAGTTCGCACGCTCGCATGGTATCGAGGTCATGCGAGCGTGCGAAGGCGCATCAGAGGATTCCAAATTGGATACGCCTAGGCGCGGTCCAAGAAATCGTCCGCACCCCTTTTAGATTGTTAAAAGACCTATTCAGTCCCTATTTCACCGCAACACAGGGAAGGTAAGACGCAAGTGCTATTCGAAACGAGATTCCAAACTCGAAAGGCCGCTCAACGTCAGATTATTAGCAACCTCCGAAACGCGCTCGATAGGAACCGAGCCGTCAGACAGCGCCCACGTGCGATAGATTCCGATAATACCCGACAGCAGAAACGCCAGATAGTAGTCGAACATCTCGTCCTTGAGACCTTGGGGCAGCAGATCGCGCTCGGCAATCTCGCGCTCGAGCGGCGCACGAAGACGAGCCATAAAATCATCGAGCGGAATGTTCTCGATCAGCTGACGATTGAGCACCAGGTTGTTGCATAGCGCCTCGTTTACGGTTTTGAAGAAGGTCGCCGCCGCGCCCAGGGCGCGCTCGTTGGTGTCACCGCCCATGGAAGCAAGCGTTTTCTCGACCGAGTCGACAATCATCTCCACTACATCGACGGCAATGGCATCGAGCAGGCCGTCAACCGTGCCAAAGTGCACGTAGAAGGTTTTGCGGTCGACATTGGCTTCGCGCGCGATGGCACTCACCGTAATGTCTGCCAACGGCTTTTCCATGAGCAGGCGCTCGAAAGCAGAAAGGATGGCATTGCGGCTGCGAACGATGCGGCGGTCAAGACGCGGTTTGCTGGTTGCCATGGGCGTGTCCCTTCGATATGCGAGCATTCATCAACAGATGAGAGATAATCTACGTAAGAGGATTATCCCCCATACGGCACAAATATGCCCCGCGTCATGAAGAACGCACGACTGCCCTACTGCGACTTAGGATGCTTCTTCTTATTGAGTGCCGACGGAGATACGCGAATACCATCGCCTGTCTGGCGCACATAGGCTTTATGAGCCGGCTTAGCGGCCCCAGAAGCCTTCTGAGCGTGCTTCTTGGGATCAACGGTAACAGCATTCGTGGGGTGCGGCTTCACGGCCACAGAGGGCATCTGAGGCGTGCGGCCGAGCTTGCGCATCACGCGATCCCAGCGCGCATGGATGCTCTCGTTGTGGGCGCTCTTAAGTCCCAGCAGGGGCGCAGCCAAAATGGTCGGCGCAATAAACGTAATGAGGCGCCACAGCAGATAACCGGCGGTCGAAGCCGACCCAAAGAAATGACCCAGAAACAGCGCGAAGCCGCCCTCGGCACCGCCGGTACCACCGGGCAAGGGGACCGCAGAGCTCAGCAACTGGACAAAGGCGCTCGCGGCCATGACCGAGAAAAAGTCGACCTCGTGGTGGCCAAAGGCAAGCATTAGGAAATACGGAACCAGATAGAAAAACGCGAGCTGCAGCATGGTGATAAACACGGTGAGTAGCATGGAAGAAAAATGTCCGGCTGAAAGCTTGAACTTCTCGGAGAAGGAGTAGATCTCGCCATCGACAAACGTGCGCCATCCCTCGATCTTAGTGGCCGAGACACCAATGCGCTCAAGCCAATTGATGATGCAGTGGGCGACGCGCGTGACGGTCTTAGGCATGAGCGCGACGGCGAAGATGCCAAGCAAGATGCAGCAGTGCCCACCAAAGCTAAAGACGCACAGCAGCGTCATGTCGCCATAGCGCTCGGCAAAAAACGGCATGCGAGCAAGCAGTAGGATAGCGCCCCAGGCAACGAGGCCAAACTGATACACGATAAAGCGCGTGAATTGCGTGGCTCCGGCCTCGCCGACATTTTGGCCCGCCTTGGTCAGGCGGTAGATCTGAGCAGGAGTCGAGCCCATCATCATAGGTGTGAGGTTGCCAAAGAAGATGCCGCTCGCCTCGACCGAAATGAGGTCGCGAATGCCGACGGGTGAATTGGGGTCGAGCCAGACGGCGATCGCATAGGCCACAATGCCAAAGAACAGATACATGAACATGCAAAGACACGCGACAACGAGCCAGGGCGCCTGGACGCTCGACATAGCGGCCCAGAACTGCCCCATCTGTCCGGTTACTACCAGATAGACGATATAACCCACCAGCACGACGCCGATAAAGATGGCGCCGCGGCGTGCGCTCTTATTGTCGTCTCCGCCCGAGGCCTCAACCTCGACCTGGGGCTTAGACGTATGCTGAGAGGACTCCGTCATGAGACTCCTTCTAACAGTCAAAATATCTCGGATATTGTACCCGTAAGGACCATAAGCAGAACGCAAAGCTCTGGTTCAAACGGGAATTGCAGACGTTTGTTTGAAAATAAAAAACCCGATCTTCCACGAGAAGACCGGGTATCAGATGCGTGGTAGCCCGTACCAGATTCGAACTGGTGATCTCCGCCTTGAGAGGGCGGCGTCCTAAACCGCTAGACGAACGGGCCATAGGCCTCAGCAGAAAAGAAGTGGTAGCCCGTACCAGATTCGAACTGGTGATCTCCGCCTTGAGAGGGCGGCGTCCTAAACCGCTAGACGAACGGGCCACATGACATCTGCACTGCCGTGCTGCGAGGATATATATTACGGGACAAAAAACGTCAGCGCAAGAAGAAATTCCAAATTGCCGAAAAATTGTCGGCAGGTTATGGAACACGCAGGTAAACTTGGTAGCTAATTCAAGTTGAGATGGAGCAAAAGAGCTTCGCGCTCGTTGGGAATGTTGTCTTCGATCACGGCGTCGAGGGCGGAGTTGAGAAGCTGACCCAGTTCCGGCCCGGGCTTGACTCCGGCACGGATCAGGTCGCCGCCGTTGATGGCGAGCATCTTGAGCGAATAGGGCTCCCCCGCCTCCAACAAATCATGGGCGAGTGAGCGCATCTCTTCGATCGTCTCGACGTAATAGAAGCACGACGGCGCCTTGCCCAGCGTGTCGGCACGCTTAAGGTCCATGAGCTCGTCAATCAGACGGGCCGTGTCGACGCCCTCGCCCGAAAGCGCGCGCATCATATTGAGCAGGCAGGAGCGCTCGGGGCGCAGCGGCTTGTCATGGTATTTGATGAGCAGGCACACGTCGCGCACCAAGTCGTGCGAGAGCGCCAGGCGATCCATAATGACGCGCGCCTTCTTGGCGCCGAGCTCGGGATGACCGTAGAAGTGTCCGCTGCCGGCGTGATCGACCGTGAAACACTCGGGCTTGGACACATCGTGCAAAAACGCCGCCCACATAAGGCTCGACGAGGGCGCGACGCCGTCACACAGCGCGAGCTCCCCCGCCACCGTCAGCACACGGGCGATATGCTCGTAGACGTTAAACGCATGATAGACACTTCGTTGAGCAAACCCGCGACCCGCTGCCAACTCGGGCACGGCGGCGCAGATGAGCTCGGGATAGCGGAGCATCGCGTCTCCCCCATGACCGGTCGAAAGAATGCCCTCGAGCTCAATACCCACACGCTCACGCGCCACGGCATCGAGCAGCGGCGCGCACTCGGCAAGCGCGCGCTTAGTCTCGGGCTCAATCATAAAGTCCAGGCGGCAGGCAAAGCGCACCGCACGCAGCATGCGCAGGGCGTCCTCGTTAAAGCGACGCTTGGGATCGCCGACAGCGCGAATCAGCTTGCGCTCCAAGTCACCCTGGCCGTCGTAGCGGTCGACAAGCCCGCGCTCGGGATGCCAGGCCATGGCGTTGACGGTAAAGTCGCGGCGCGCCAAATCGTCCTTGAGCGAGGCGGCACGCTCCACACTCTGGGGATGGCGACCATCGGTGTAAAAGCCATCCAGACGGTACGTGGTGACCTCAATACGCTCGCCATCGGAAATAGCCGTAATTCCGCCAAATTTAATGCCCGATTCAACCACGGCGATATCCGCGGCCTCGAGCGCCGCCTTGGACTCCTGCCACAGGCCGCTACAGCACATATCAACATCGTGGCTGGGGCACCCCATCAGGGCGTCGCGCACCCAACCGCCCACGTACCAAGCCTCAAGACCAGCCGCCTCAAGCGCGCGCAGGACGCGCAGGGACGCATCGGACGGTTGCGTACCGTTGAGCAAAACATTGCACATACCTGTGGCCTCCTGTGGCTATCAAATTGGCTATCGATTGCGTCTGCAAGAAGTCTAGCAAGAAACAGCCTCCACTGCACACGCAAGTCCGATAAACAAAAACGCATCCGTCCTAATCTAAGACGGATGCGAAATAATCAAACTATTCAGACAAGGTGCCGGAACTAGCAGACCTGGCGAACCTCGATGTGCTTCTTATATTCGTCCACCTTGGCAAAATCGCCCAGACCGGGGCACTCGACCACGTTGGCGCCGGTGGCCATCGAAAGACGCAAGGCATCCTCGACGCGCTCGGGGGCGTCGTGCCACACGGACAAGAAGGCAGCGAGCGAGGAATCGCCGGCGCACACCGTCGACAGCAGCTTGACGTCGAAGGTGCGGTTGGCAAACCAGATATGCTCGCCGTTGGAGAAGTACGCGCCGTCGCCACCGAGGGTCAGCAGCACGTTCTTGGCGCCCTTGGCGTGCAGCTCGGCCATCGCGCCCTTGACGGACTCGTCGTCGCCACCGCTCACCTTGATGCCAAAGATGTCGAGCAGCTCGTCATCATTGGGCTTGATCAGCAGCGGCTCCATGGCAATGAGGTCCGCCAGCTGATGGCTCGAGATATCGAGGACGAACTCGGCCCCCTTGGCCTTGACGCGGCGCAGGACCTCGGCCAGGAAGCCCTCGGAAGTGTTGGGAGGCAGCGAGCCGCTGATGACCAAGCAGGTCATGTCATCGAGCGAATCGATGAGCTCAAACATCTTCTGCTCGTTGGCCTCGTTGATGGCGGCACCGGCGTTGACCATGTTGTACTCGGTGTCGGGGCCGGCGTTGAGGAACACGTTGACGCGCGTGATGCCGTCGGTCCACACGGGCTTGACGGGCACGCCCAGGGCCTCGGCGCCCTTGACGATGAACTCGCCCGAGAAGCCAGCGAAGAAGCCCAGGATCGTGGTGTCGACACCGTAGTGGTCAAGCGTAAACGAGACGTTGAGGCCCTTGCCGTTGGGCGTATAGACCGCGTTGCGGGTACGCGTGACGGTGTTGGCGGAAAGACCGTCGCAGGCAATGTTGTAGTCAATGGCGGGATTTGCAGTGAGCGTGTAAATCATGAATGTTCCTTTCACGAAGCAACGTGTTAATGAAAGTATATTCCACGCATAGACAAAAGGCTAGGACAACTCGGTGAACGGTGTGGAAGCGATGAAGTACGGCAGGACACGTCTCCCCCATGGCGGAACAAAAAAGGCGCCCCGGCCGAAACCGGGGCGCCGCATGCGCACGAATATGTCGCGTTTCGATTACTGACGATCGAGCTTGCGGACAGCAACGCGCTTGCTGTACTCATCGACGTGACCGAAGTCGCCGATGCCGACGGACTCAGCAACGTTGGCGCCGGTGGCCATAGCGAGCTTCATGGCCTCCTCGACGTTGTCGCGATCCCTGTACCACTTGTGCAGGAACGCAGCAAGGGTGCAGTCGCCGGCGCAGACGGAAGAGACCAGCTTGATGTTGAACTCACGCTTGGCGTACCAGATGTCCTCGCCGTTGGAGAAGTAAGCGTCGCCGCGGCTACCACGGGTGAGCAGCACGTTCTGAACGCCGGCGTCGTGAGCCATCTTCATGGCAACGCGGACCTCGTCGTCGGTGTCGACCGGCACGCCGAAGATGGCCTTCATCTCGTGATGGTTCGGCTTGATGAGCAGCGGCTTCTTGTGAGCGAGCTCCTTGAGCTTATCGGAGGACAGGTCCAGGACGACGTCGGCGCCACGGGCCTGAGCGTGCTCCATGACCTGAGCCAGGAAGTCAGGCGTAGCTTTGGGAGGCACGGAGCCGGAAACGATCAGGCACTCGAGATCGCCCGCGGTGTCCAGGATGTTGTAGAGCTCCTCCTGGTGCTGCGGCGTGATCGGAGCACCCGGGTTCAGGATGCCGTACTCGTGCTGGCCATCGTTGACGTAGGTGTTGATGCGCGTGATACCGTCGGTCCAGACCGGGCGGCAGAGGCAACCCAGGTTCATGACCTCCTCGACGATGAACTTGCCCGTGAAGCCGGCGAAGAAGCCGAGCGCGACGGTGTCGACGCCCATCTTCTTAAAGGCGAAGGACACGTCGAGGCCCTTGCCGTTAGCCGTGTAGCTGGCCGAGCCGGTGCGGACGTTCTCGTCGGGCTCGAGCGGAGAGCTCGAAACCGTCATGTCGACAGCCGGGTTAGCGGTTAGCGTGTAGAACATTTACAGTACCCCCTGTATATGTGAGGGCCGCGTGGCCGGCCCATTCCAACCACGCGGTTACCTCTGATACCAAATTAGCGAGCTGCGGACTCGAGCAGTGCCTTGACCTCGGCGGCGGTGTTGCAGGCGAGCGCCTTCTCGGCGAGCTCGTCGCACTCGGCCTTGGTCCACTGGCTGATGGTCTTGCGGGCGCGCAGGATCGACGGAGCGCTCATCGAGAACTCCTCCAGGCCCCAGCTGATCAGCAGCGGCTCGAGCAGCGGATCGGCAGCGGCCTCGCCGCACATACCGACCATGATGCCGGCCTTCACGCCGCTCTCGATGATGTTCTTGAGCGAGCGGAGCACGGCGGGATAGTACACCTGGTACAGGTTGGAGATGGTGTCGTTGCCACGGTCGGCGCACATGGTGTAGCCGATCAGGTCGTTGGTGCCGATGGAGAAGAAGTCGGCGACCTCGGCCAGACGGTCTGCGAGCAGCGAAGCGGCGGGCGTCTCGACCATGATGCCGACCTCGATGTTCTCGTTGAACTTGCGGCCCTCTTCGGTCAGCTCGGCCTTGCACTGCTCAACGAGCTCCTTGACAGCCAAGACCTCCTCGACACAGGTGACGAGCGGGATCATGATCTTGACGTCACCGAAGGCGCTAGCGCGCAACAGAGCGCGGAGCTGGACCTTGTACTGGTCGGGATTAGCCAGGCAGTAACGCACGGCGCGGAAGCCCATGAAGGGGTTATCTTCCTTGACCATGTGCAGATACGGAATCTCCTTGTCGCCACCCACATCGAGCGTGCGGATGATGACCGGAGCACCCTTGAGCGCGCTGGCGACCTTACGGTAGGCGTTGAACTGCTCCTCCTCGGAAGGAAGCTCAGCGGAGTCCATGAACAGGAACTCGGAGCGGAACAGACCGATGGCCTCGGCGTCGTGATCGAGCGCGTTGGGCACGTCATCGGGGTTACCGATGTTGCAGGCGATGATCTTCTTGATGCCATCGGCAGTCACGGACGGCTTGCCACGGAAGGCCTCGAGGGCTGCCTTCTCGGCAGCGAAGGCCTCGGCCTTGGCGGTGTAGGCAGCGAGCGTCTCCTCGTCGGGATCGGCCTCGACGATACCCTTGCCACCGTCGACGACAACGGTCATACCGTTGCGCAGCGCGGTGCAGCTGTTGGAAACCGAAAGGACAGCCGGGATCTCAAGGGCGCGCGCAATAATCGCGGAGTGCGACGTGCGGCCACCGGTCTCGGTGACGATACCGGCAACGTGGGCCTTATCGATCGTGGCGGTCATGGACGGCGTGAGGTCGTGCACGACAACGACAGTGTTCTCGGGCAGGACGGAGAGGTCGACGACCTCCTTGCCCAGCAGCTCGGCCAGAATACCGGTGCGGATGTCGGCGATGTCGGCCGCGCGCAGACGGAACATCTCGTCGTCCATAGACAGGAACATGTTCTCGAACATGGTCGAGGTGTCCATGAGCGCCTGCTCGGCGCAGGTACCGCCGTCAATGGCGGCGTTGATGGCGTCGGTCATGCCCGGGTCCTGAGCCAGGACAATGTGTCCGCTCATGATCTCGGCCTCGGCCTCGCCCACCGTCTCCTTCATGTGGTCGGCCTGAGCCTGGGTCTTCTCGCAGAAGACCGAAAGAGCGGACTGATAGCGCTCCTTCTCTGCTGCCGAATCAGCAACCTCGTGCGGCTCAAACGTCAAGTCGGGATCGACGGCAACCATGACGGTGCCGATACCGATGCCCTCGGAAGCGTTGACTCCCTGATACATTCCCATTCCTCTCTCCGTGTCATGTGATAAAGCGTTTTGCCATATCCATGACAAAAGAGCGCAGCTACCTTACAACAGGTCACTGCGCCCCCAAATATGAACTTAGTTGTTCAACATGCGACCCGTTTGAGTTCTACTCGCCAAGACCGCTCTTGATGAGCTCGATGGCAGCAGCCAGAGCCTCGGCCTCGTCAGCGCCGTCGCACTTGACCTCGACCTCGGTACCGCAGGGGATACCAGCAGCCATGAGGGCCATCGGGGACTTGCCGTTGACCTCCTTCTCGGGGGTGACGACCGTCACGTCACAGGCGTACTTGCCCATGGTGGAGGCGAACAGACCAGCCGGACGCATGTGCAGACCCTGAGGATTAACGAGGGTAGCCTTCTCAGAAACCATAATTGACTCCTTTTTTGTGTTTAACCCCTGTCATGCATGTGGCAGGAGTCAGATTCACGACGTTGTTTATATTAACTCACATCAAACGGTTTTTCATTGTGTTTCGCACGAATTGTTGGACAGATGTCGTTCGCTGTCCGCTCGCCTGCCGGGCGGGGCGATTAAGTTTGCTGCTCTACAGTCCTGCGCAAGACGGAAAGCACATTAAGTGCTTTCCTTTGCGTGCGGAACTCGCGACAAACTTAATTGCCCCGCCGGGCAGGCGAGCTGCGGAAACTCGGTCGGTCCAGAGCAATATCGTGCGAACGGAATTCTGGCTGAATATTTGTCCGCACGGACGATCCGATAGACGGGCCGCGCTATCCCCTTCTTCTAAGTCGCGGTGAAATAGGGACTGAATTTAGGGTTGAAACGGTTAAACAGTCCCTATTTCACCGCAACTTATGGGAGGGGCAAGAAAAAAGGCGGGGGCTCCTGGTGGAGTCCTCGCCTTTTGTACAGGGGGCGATGTTAATCGCTAGCCGTGGGGTTAGACCAGACGGGCGTTGATCGTCTTGGCGATCTCGGCGGCGTCGGTGGAACCCTTGACGGTGGCACGGAAGTCCTCGTCCATAAGCGCCTCGGCGACCTTGGACAGGATCTTGAGGTGCGTGGTTCCAGCCTGAGCGCCCGGGATGAGCAGGGCGATGGCAACGTTGACGGGAGCGCCGTCCATGGTGTCCCAACCGGTCACGCCAGAGTCGTCCTTGACGACGATGACAGCGGCCTCGGTGATGGCGTCGGACTTGGCATGCGGAATGGCGAAGCCCTCCATCATGCCCGTGGTGCCCTCGGCCTCGCGGGCCAGGAAGGCGTTCATCACGGCGTCGGCATCGCCGGCGATACCGGCCTTAACGGCCTGGTTGGAGACAAAGCTCAGAGCCTCGTCACGAGAAGCGAAGTCCTCGGCGACAAAGACGTTCTCGACCTTCACGAAGTCAGCAGCCTCGGCCTTGGGGGCCTCGACGGCAGCGGCCTTGGGGGCCTCAACCGGCTTGGTTGCAGGAGCGGCCTTCTGGTTCTTCTCAAAGTCGTACTTCTTAAAGGCCACGAACAGGATGCCACCGACCACAGCGCCGATGAGGATCGCGAGGACCCACTGCGGGCCGTTCTCGACAACGGGCAGGACCAGGAAGCCGCCGTGAGGCGCCGGATCGTGAACGTTGAAGAAGATGGTCAAGATGGAAGCGATGGAAGAACCGAGCATCATGATGGGCATGACGGGCCAGATGTTCTTGGTCATGAACGGAATGGCGCCCTCGGTGATGTGGGTGCAACCAAGGATGAGGTTGACGATACCGGCGTCATGATCCTCCTGGCTGAAGTACTTCTTGCCGACAACGACGGCGAAGGTGGTGATCAGCGGCGGAACGATGCAAGCGGCGGAGACGGCAGCCATGAAGTTGGTGCCGAAGTTGTAGGTCTCGGTGCCGACGCCAGCTTCGAGAGCGGTACCGAGCAGGAAGGTGCCAGTAGCGTAAGCAGCCTTGTTGACCGGGCCGCCCATATCAAAGGCGCACATGCAGCCGATGGCCAGGCCAAGGATCACCGGACCGGAGTTACCGAGGCTCTGCAGGAAATCCATCATGCCCTGGTTAATGGCAGCCATGGGGCCGGAAATACCGAGCATGACCAGGCCGACGATGGCGGTAGAGCACAGCGGATACAGGAAGATTGCCTTCAGGCCATTAAGGCTCGCGGGAATTTTAGAGAAAGCCTTCTCGAGCAGCAGGATGACATAGCCAGCGAGGAAGCCGCCGACGATGCCGCCCAGGAAGCCGAAGCCCACACCCGAGCCTCCAGCGTCGATCATGCCGGTATCGGCGTTGATGGGAAGACCCTGGATGGCAATCATACCGGCAACAAAGCCGGGGACGAGCGCCGGGCGCTTGCCGATAGACTCGGCGATGTAGGCGGAGAGCACCGGAACCATGAGGTTCATGGCGATACCGCCGATAATCTTGAGCATCGCGGCAAAGCTGTTGTAGTCGGCAGCCGTCGAATCAAAGGACGTGATGCCCCACAGGAACGAAATGGCGGTCAGAACACCACCGGCAACGACGAAGACCAGCATGTGGCTGACGCCGTTCATGAGGTGCTTGTAGATGACGTGACCGATGGACTCCTTCTCCTCGACCTCGTCCTCGACATCGGCGGCAGCGGCAACCGTGTCGTCGCCCTTGGCGGCGAGCGCGCGGTCGATCAGCTTACCAGCAGCCTCGACAGACAGGGCCTTGGAAACACCAACGGAAACCATGGGCTTACCGGCGAAACGCTCAGCCTGGACATCCTTATCGGCTGCGACGACGACGGCCTTGGCACCGGCGATCTCGCTCTTGGTGAGCTCGTTCTCGACACCGACCTGGCCATGTGTCTCGACCTTAATGGTCAGACCACGCTCGGCAGCTGCCTTCTCCAGCGCCTCCTTCGCCATGAAGGTGTGCGCAATGCCGGTCGGGCAACCGGTCGCGGCGATGATGTCAAACTTAGCCATGTGTCCCTCCTTCTTGAGTACAGCGCCCGCGGGCGCTCCCCTACACGCGCGTCCTTGCGCGCTTTTCCACAACTGAAAGATACCAACCTACCGTCCGCGTGAGAAGAGACAAGGCGCAATTCTCCGGTGAAAGGTTCTTTCATAACCGTAAACGGTAAGTGAAAGTTTACCATCAACACTTGAAACGGCAAGGTGTATCTTGTAATTGAAAATCCCCCTATACTATGACATTACAAAACGAGTCCGATTTTCATGCCAACCAGGAGCCATCCATGACCGATAGTAGCAAGAGCGCACTTTCCCTCATTAGTACCCATCAGGGATACAGCGAGTCCGAGCAGCGCATTGTCGACTATATATTGGAGCACCAGTCCGAGGCGCCACGCCTCACGGCGGCTCAGCTCTCGCGCGCCGCCGCCACGTCCGAGGCGACCGTTTCGCGCTTCTGCCGCAAGCTTGGCTTTGGCAGCTTCCGCAGCTTTCAGTTTTCGTTGGCGCGCGACTTGGAGAGTCAGCGCAACGAGGGCCTGACCGACGAGGTATCGCTCGACAACATGGAGCAGAGCCTTAAGAACATCCTGGCTGCCAAGGTGAGCGAGCTTAATGCGACCATCGACGGGATCGACCACGATACGCTGGCGGCTGTTGTGCATGCCCTTAAGCATGCAGGGGTTATTGAGTTTGCAGCTGTGGGCAATACGAACGCGGTCGCGCTCGATGCGACGTTTAAGTTTTCGCAGCTGGGCCTGCGCTGCATGGCGAGCACCATTAGCGAGACATCAATCGGCTTTGCGCTCACGTTGCGCCCGGGTGACGTCATCGTGCTAATCTCAAACTCCGGCAAATCGCGCCGACTGAATCGCATGGCAAAAGCGGCTCGCAACTGCGGCGCAACCGTAGTCGTCATCAGCAGCGACAGCAAATCCCCGCTCGCGCGTCTGGCAGACTACACTTTTAATACCGTCAACCACGAAGCGCTGCTGACGACAGGCGACTTTGCGTTCTCTAAGATCAGTGCCACGATGATCATCGAAGTCATCTACAACTTCCTGCTGCCCGAGATTGAAGACGCTCGCGAACATATCAGCTACTACGAGGAGCTCATCCAGCCGGATAAGGTCGTTGAGTAAAACGCGTAGTGGGACAAAAATTTCAGTCTATTTTGTCCCATCAACACCGCTGATACGACCTAACCTCGAGCTTCTTTGAGCATCTGCTTTGCGTGGGCCAAGCTTGCCTCCGATTGATCGCCGCTCAACATGCGGGCGATCTCGGCGGTACGCGCTTCGCCGGTTACCTCGTCCAAATGCGTCTGGGGAACATCGCCCGGTTCCTTGCTGACAACATAATGCTTGTCAGCCATGACGGCGACCTGCGCCAAGTGGGTTACGACAATCACCTGATGCGTAGCGGCGAGATTTGCCAGCACGCCCGCGAGCGCACGCGCCGTAGAGCCGCCGACACCAGCATCGACCTCGTCGAACACCAGTGTATCCACGCCATCCGCGTTGCCGAGGACAACCTTGCTCGCCAGCATAACGCGGCTGAGCTCGCCACCCGACGCAATACGGCGCAGGGGACGCGGCGTCAATCCAGCGCCGCTGCGATACAAAAGCTCATAGCTCGAAGGGCCAGCAAGCGTCCACTCGGCGCGGGGAAGATCACGCGACTCCCAGACGAGTTCGGCGCCCCCCATTTCCAGACGCGCCATTTGGCGGCCAACCTCATGACAAAAACGCGGGGCCGCCGTATTGCGTGCACGTTTAAGCGCCTTGGCGGCGGCGAACAGTTCATGCTCCGCTGCGCCAAGCGCTTCACGCGCCTTCTTGATCTGCCCATCACCATCGTCTACCAGCGACAACAGCTCTTGTGAGCGATCGCGCATGGCAAACACGTCATCCATGGTAGGACCCCACTGACGCAGTAGGCCCTTGAGGTCTGAATATCGCTCGCGCATGCGAGCGAGCTCGCGAGGGTCAAACGCAACGCCATCGCGATAAGCACGCAGCTCGTTGGCACAATCCTCAAGTGAGATGCAGGCATCCGAAAGTGCATCGGCGATGTCACCGAGCTTGCGGTCAACGGTCGCCATGCGTGAAAGCTCGGCAACGGCGCCATTCACGGCATCGAGCGCTCCCCCTTCGGCAGCAAGCGATGCATGGGCCTCGTTGGCCGTCGCAACCAAGACCTCGGCGTGCTCCGAGCGCGGCAGCAGCTCCTCGAGCTCCTCGTACTCGCCTGGCTTGGGGTCGACCTCGGTGATACGCTCAAGAGCAAAACGCGCTTCCTCGACGCGACTTCCCTGCGCGCGTGAGGCTTCCTCCACACGGCGAAGCTCCTTGGCGGCGGCACGCGAAGCCTTAAAGCAGGTGCGATACTTCTCGAGCGCCTCAAGCGCCGCGCGCCCAGCCCAAGCATCGACCATGGCAACATGGTGCGCCGGGTCGAGCAGACGCTGATGTTCATGCTGGCCGCATAGATCCATCATCACGCCAACGCGCTCCGAAAGCTCGCGCACGCTGGCGATGCGGCCGTCAATTTTTACGCGGCTGCGGCCCTCGGCAGAAAGGCTGCGCTGTACGGTAAAACCCTCCGTGTCGTGCGGGCCGTCAAACAGGCGCGCCTCGACGCTGGCAAGCGCCTCGCCCTCGCGAACCGTCGACGAATCCGCGCGCTCGCCCAAAATGAGCTTGAGCGCCGAGAGCAGCGCGGTCTTGCCAGCACCGGTCTCGCCGGTCAGGACGGTCAAGCCGGTACTCGGAACCAACGTCGCCTCGCGAATGAGCGCGATGTTGGAAACCTGCAGCTCATCGATCATGGCGCACTCCATAGAACACGCGGCTCACCGAGTTATAGAAGCTCTCGGGGCCGTAATCCAGCAGCAGCACATCGCCGGGACCGCGACGAACAGCCACGCTCTCGACCGTGCCATCGCAGGTAATAAACTGTCCGTCGATAGCGATGGCAGGCACGCTCGGGCGATCATCGGACATAAAGATTTCGACGACATCACTCGGCGAGGTCAAGAAGGCGCGAGCCTGAATGGTATGCGGAGCAATCGGCACGCAAACCATGCCCGTGTAATCAGGGCTGACGATAGGGCCGCCGGCGGAGAGCGCATAGCCCGTAGAGCCGGTCGCCGTCGACACGACGACACCGTCACCGCGCAGGCGATCGATATGATGGCCGGACACCGTGATGTCAAACTCGACCATATCGGACAGGGGCCCACGCGTGAGCGCCATATCGTTGAGGGCGAACGAACGCACGACATCCTTCGTGCCGTCATCGCGCACCGAGACGATATCCGCGGCGATGGTGGCGCGGCGGCTCACGTGGAGCTCACCGGACAGGGCATCGCTCACAACCTGCAAAATATCGCGTTCCTCGGGACTGGCCGCCGTCAAAAAGCCCAGGTGGCCATAGGAAAGACCCAAAATGGGAATCTCGCGGTAGTTGAGAATACGGGCGGCGCGCAGCAGTGTGCCGTCGCCGCCGAGCGTGATGACCAAGTCGGCATCGTCAACATCGGGCGTGCTCTGGATCTTGGAGCGCTGGTCGGCAGCCCATGCAACCTCGTAGCCCTGGCGCGTCAGCCAGAGCTCGAGCATCAGGCCGCTCTCGACCGCCTCTTGCTTGTAGTAATTGGGAACCAGAAAGACCTTCATAGCGTTGCCGCTTTCTCGCTCAAAGCCGATACCTGGGATTGCAACTCATCTTCGGCGCGCTCGCCGGGGGCAAACCTCGTGCCGTACAGGAAAAACTCAACGTTGCCCTTAGCGCCATGGATTGGCGACACGCACACATCGAGCGGGAACAGGCCCTTGGCGGCAAAGAGCTCAATCGCCGCCACGAGTGTATCGCGGCGGACGGCAGGGTCGGTCACGATACCGCCCTCGCCCACCAGCGCAGCCGGCGCCTCAAACTGCGGCTTTACGAGCGTGCAAAACGAACCCGAAGGCTTCAGGCACGCCAGCACGGCGTCGATGATATTCGCGATACTCGTAAACGACACATCGCACACAGCCAGGTCAATAGCAGCGCCGTAGCCGAGCTCGGGCAACTGCGTCACATTCGTGCGCTCGTGGAGCGTCACGCGATCGTCTTGGCGCAGCGACCAATCAAACTGGGCACGGCCCACGTCGACCGAGACAACGGTCGCGGCGCCGCGCTTGAGCAGGCAATCAGTAAAGCCGCCCGTGGAGCATCCCACATCGAGGCAAGCAAGGTCCGTCGGATCGATCCCAAACGCATCGAGCGCGCCCTCGAGCTTAAGGCCGCCGCGCCCAACATACGGGATGCGCCCCTTAACGTGCAGTGGCAGGCCCGGCGTCACCTTGAGCCCCGGAGAGGTCAAACGCTCACCGCCACTCGAAACCAAGCCGGCCATAAGAGTGCGAAGGGCATCCGCGCGATCGGCGCAGATGCCCTGTGAAATCAGTTCGTCATCGAGACGCACGCGTTTCATGAATGCCATCAACCATTCGTATCCGGAGATGCAGCCTGTCTATCTTGGGACTCGTTTGCCGCATCCTCATCGTATTCCTGCTCGAGCTTGTCGGCCTCACGCGGCGTCAGCTCAAACTTGTCGACCATATCGACCGCTCGGGAGCCCAGCTCAATCGCCTCGTCAAACAAATCGAGCGAACGCTCCAAGGACGTATCCTTGGAGCGAACGGTGGCGATGATCTGGTCCAGGCGATCCGAGATCTCATCGAAGTTGCGGACGGAACCCTCTGGCATGGCTACTCCTCGACGGAGTCGGCCTCGACGGCCCCAGCAGCGTCCGCATCCTCGTCAAGTACACCGGCGGCAGCCTGAGCAGCAGCGACCTTGGCGGCTGCCTCGGCAGCCTGTGCCTCCTCGCGAGCGCGATCCTCGGCCAGCAGCTCCTGGTACAGGTCCTCGCCCGGCAGCTCCTCGCTGCGAGCGATCTTGCCCAGCACGCCGTTGACAAACGATGCGGACTGGTCGGTACCATAGGCCTTAGCGATCTCGACGGCCTCGTTGATGACGATGGCGTCCGAGACCTCCTCGTCGGTGAGGAAGCGCATCTCGTAGACGGCGATACGCAGCAGGTTGCGGTCGGCACCGGGCATGCGCATAAGATCCCAGTTCTTGGCGACGGCGCGCAGGGCACAATCGATGCGATCAATGTGCTCGTAGGCACCGCGGCAAAGCTCCAGCGCATAGGGGTCGAGGGGACCCTTCGAGATCAGGAAATCGCCCTCGAGGACGCGCTCGAGCGGGCTGTCCGTGGCTTCGGCCTGGAACAGCAGCTGCAGCGCCTGACTGCGGGCAAGCGTGCGCCCGCGATAAACCTTAAGGCTCAAAGGTTACTCCTTGGGGAAAACGAGGCCGTCGATGCAAACGTCAACGCGCTCGACCTCGACGCCCACCTGGGCATCGATGGCGGCGACCACGGCGGCGCGAACGGCCTCGGCGAGCTTCTTGAACGGATAGCCAAAGAACACCACGACACGCACGGTGAGTGCGAGCTTGTCGCCGACGATCTCGGCCTCGACCGCCGGCTCGGAAGCCGGGGCCTTGGACGAGAGCATCATGGAGACAAGGTTGGTGGCAAGGTCCTTGACGCCAACGGAGGCGATGCCCTCGACATCCGACACGGCGCGCGAGACGATGGCGGTCAGAACATCGGGCGAAATGCCGATGCCGTCAATCTTGATTTCCTGGGGCATGAGTCCTCCTAGAAGAGTTGGTTGCTAGACGCGGGAGACGAACTTGCCGTCGCGGGTGTCAACCTTGATGACCTCGCCCTCGTTGAGGTACATGGGGACCTGGATGACAGCGCCGGTGTCGATCGTGGCCGGCTTGGTGGAACCCTGGACGGTGTCGCCCTTAAAGCCCGGGTCGGTCTGGACGATGGTGGTCTCGATGAACATCGGCGGGGTCACGCCCATGAGCTCGTCGTCGGCAAAGAGCAGCTGGCAAATGTCGTTCTCGCGCAGCCACTTGGAGTTCTCGCCCACCATATCCTCGGGAACGGGAACCTGCTCATAGGTCTCATTGTCCATGAAGATGTAGTCGGCGCCATCGTTGTAGAGGTACTGGAACTCACGGGTGGTGAGCATGACGCTCTCGAACTTGGTGCCGGCGTTGCAGGTGTTCTCGACGACGCGGCCGCTCTTGATGTCGCGGGTCTTGTAGCGCACGAACGCGCCGCCCTTGCCCGGCTTGACATGCTGGAACTCGACGATGGTGTAGACCTTGTCCTTAATGCGGAGACCGAGGCCGTTCTTGAAGTCGGCGGTAGAAATGGTAGGCATAGCGACCTTTCTTGTTATGGACAGAACGCACAAGCGTCCAAATTACATACGACCAAAATTATACACTTGCAGAGCTCGCCTGCAGCGAGCGCATAAAAAGAGAACGCGGGGCGTCCGAATCATTTCGAACGCCCCGCACCAAACTATCTACAAAGTAGACTAGCAATCGATGACGTGCAGGTCGTGCGGGGTCTTGGTGAAGGGCTCGTAGCCGTTCTCGGTGACCACGCCGTAGTCCTCCAGGCGCACGCCGCCCACACCGGGCAGGTACACGCCGGGCTCCATGGTGACAACCGAGCCAACCTCGATGATATTCTTGCTGCGGTTGAAGTTGGGCAGCTCATGGATGTCGATACCGACGCCGTGGCCCAGGCCATGGTTGTAGTAATCGCCATAGCCGGCATCGCCGATGATCTTCTTGGAAAGCTTGAAAATGTCGTTGCCCTCGACGCCCGGATGGATAGCAGCGACACACTCCTCGTGGGTGCGGCGTACGAGCGCGTACAGGTCGAGCTGCTCCTGGGTAGGCTCGCCCATCACGACGGTGCGCGTCATGTCGGAACGATAATCGCAGTAGCCCGCGCCGTAATCCATGAGGACGAAGTCGCCCTTCTCGATCACGCGGTCACTCGGGACGGCATGCGGGTTGGCGGTGTTGGGACCACTTGCCACAATAGAGCCAAAGGCCAGGCTGTCGGCGCCGTTGGCGAACATAAAGTTCTCGAGCTCGTTGCGAACCTGCTTCTCGGTCATACCGGGCTTAATAAAGCCGAGCATGTGCTGGAAGGCGGCGTCGGTAATCGACTGCGCATGGCGCATGAGCTCGATCTCCTCGGCGTCCTTGATGGCGCGCATCTTGCGAATGTCGTCATGCATCAGCGGCAACATGCAGGCGACGGAACGATCCTCCAGACCACGCTGGATACCCTGGTAGAAGTTGATCTGCATGTCGTCCTCGACAGCGCAGACACGGCACTTGTTGGCCGCGATCTTGCCGGCGACCCAACCGGGGATGGTGCCCTCGTCCATGTCGTAGACCCAGGGGCTGCCGGCGGGCGTGTTCTCCTCAAAGCTGTTGAGGTAGCGCGAGTCGGTATGAAACAGGCAATGGTCAGCCGTAATAAACGCCGCGTGCGGGAACTCGAAGGTGTAGTCGAAGACGCCCTTCACGCCCGTGAGCCAACGAAGATTGGCCTCGTCGCGTACCACGATAGCGTCGTAGCCGCGCTCGACCATCAGGGCACGGACACGTTCGATACGACCGGCAGGACCGGCAGCAAACTCAGACATGCAGATTCCTTTCTTATTGTCTCCATAAAGACGGGACGGGCCTCGATCGGAAGATGGATTCGCATGCGATCCGCAACCGATTGGAAACCCGCCCCTCAACATGATACGAAAGACGATGGATGTCAATAAATCTTAGAGAAGTTCTTTGCGAGAAGCCAAGTAGGCGTGAGCATGGCGCTCAAGAACCTCGTCCTCGACGCTCGTTAGGCGAATGGCGCCGAGCGCCGCGGGCAGCGGCAGCATGCTGCGGTTCGAGCGGACAAACTGCTGTCTGCGGAACTCCTCGATATATGCGGCAGGCTCCAAGTCGAAGGCAAGCTCCTCGATGCCAAAGTCCTCCAGGCAGTCATCGAGATCAAACACATAGTCGATATCGAAGTCGCAGGCATCGTGTGCTAGGCGCGCCTCAAAGCGCATGCCCTCGGACAACAGCTGGTAGGCAGGGACCTGCGAAGCGGCATCGCCCAAGCAAGCGCGCAGGGTGCGCTCCCCCGTCTTGCCAAAATCGAGCGCATGGCGAGCGCTCGGGTTCGTGGCCGTCAGCACGTCCTTGCGGGCAGTCTGAGACCATTGAACGGCATTGACGAGTGCGACCTCCTCGCCCGCGAGAATCTCGGGGACGGTCTCAGTAAACTGATTCCAGCGGGACTTGCTGCTCGAAAGCATGGTGCCAACAAGTACCGCATAGCCGAACTTGAGGTCCTCGGGTTCCGCCTCGCGAACAAGGTCGAGGTCACACACGACCAAGCCCGGTTCGGGACGAAACGCGATAGCGGGAAGCGCATTGGCCGACGAGGCGACGAGCGGCTTCATGGTCGTCGCGACCGTGAGCATGGCGTCGAACGTCGTCGGCAGCAGCGCGCACTCGGTGCGACCGCACCACTGGTTGGCGCACCAGCTAACAACCGAGCAGGTTGCGGCATCGCCAACGGCGACAACCAGATCGTCGCAGGTAATGCCGTTGGCAGACAAGGCGCCAAAGATAGCATCGGCATCGGCCAGCGTGGCACCAGCAGGCGAAACCTCGAGGACGAGCAGCGACACGGCAAAACCGGCGTCGACCAGCGCATGCTCGACGACCTCATCAAAACGTTCTGACGAGGCGGAGTTCCAAACCACCATCGCGCGCTTAGGCTTGCCCACAGCCGAGGCAAACATGCGCGACAGCTCCTCGAACGCGCCCAATCCGACACGGACATCGACGCTGCGGTTTTGGAAATTGATCAGTTGACGGCGAATCATAGCAGCCCACGCTCCAAAAGCATCTCGGCACAAAGGTAGGAAACGTCCTCGAAGGACTTGTTGCGAATATCAAGGGTAATATCGGCGGCCTGGCGATACAGCGGACGGCGATGCTCAAACAGACGCGCGGCATGCTCGGGCGAGCGGAAATCGGGGCGCGTGTCGGACCGACGAATCTGGCGAATCGAATCCTCGAAGTCGCCCTCGAGGTACACGCACGTACCCATTTCGTGCATCAGCTCAATATTCACCGGCGTCTCGACGATACCGCCCCCGCACGAAACCAACAGGCTGCGCTCGCTTTGGAGCGAACGGAGCGCCGAGGTCTCGAGCTCACGAAAACGATCCTCGCCCTCGGTCTCAAAAATCTCGGTTACCGACTTGCCGCAGCGGCGCACGACCAGGCGGTCGGTATCGATAAAACGCCGCTTGAACATAGTGCCGACGTTGCGCGCGAGCGTCGATTTGCCCGCGCCCAAAAAGCCGATAAAGAAGATATGGTCGCAGCCGTGTTTAGTGTGCTGGGACATAGCGAGACCTATTCCTCGCAGGGAAGGTCGCGCAGGGCCCGGCGCTCAAAGATACGGAAGATCTGCGTATACCACAGGTCCTGCGTCGCCTGCGGCTTTACCAGGATGGTATCGACGCCGGCGAAGTTACCGCTCCACACGTCCGTGTAGAGCTGATCACCGATCAGCACCGCCTCGTCGGCCGTGGCGCCGAGGCGCTTAAGACCCGCCTTGAGAGCAAACGGCGCCGGCTTCATGGCGTGGCTGATGGCCTCGAGTCCCAGCTCGCGTGCAGAGCTCATGACCTGGTCGCGATGCCAGTTGTTGGACACCATGCACAGCTTGAAGCCTTTGGCGCGGGCGGTATCGAGCCAAGCGGAAACCGCGGCGGGAACCTGCTCGGTGTCGCGCGGCACCAGGGTGTTATCGCGATCGAGCAGAATGGCGCGTTTGCCGTCGGCCCACAGGGTATCGAGGTCGATGCGATCGACCGAGGAAACGTATCGTTTGGGGCTAAAAATCCTCATGCTAATTCCAAGACTGTTGATGCTCTTCGTAGGTTTGCGAGAAGTACTCCTCGTCCTGCGTAATGTAGAAATACAGGTCATCGGAGTCGGTCGGCTCAAGCGTGGCCTTGAGTGCCTCGAGCGACGGAGAGCAGATGGGCGTGGGTGGCAGACCCTCGTGCTTATAGGTGTTATACGGACTATCGCTCCGCAGGTCGTCGGCGGTAACCTCGCCACCGGTGACATACATCATGGTCGCATCGCTGTTGAGATAGCGCAAACCATCGAGCTTGCCGGCAAGGCGGTTGTAGAAGACCGAGGCCACGTGCGCACGCTGATCGGCGTTGAGGCCCTCGCGCTCAACGATAGAGGCCAAATTGACGATGTCGTAGTCGGACATCTCCACACCGTAGCGCTCCTTGATCTTGGCTTCGCAGCTCGCAAAGTCAAGCGACTTATACTCGGTCTTAAACTGATCGAGCATAGCGCGAATCACGTCATCGGCCGTCGGCGAATCGCCCAACGAATAAGTCTTGGGGAACAAGAAACCCTCAAGCGAGTCATTGGCGGCGCCCTTAAGGAAGCTATAGTCGTCCACGTAGTTGGAGGCCTTGGCCTGGTTGAGGAAGTCTTCCTTAGAGATGCTGTCGTAGGCCTGGGCCACACGGTCGGCGACTTGATCGACCGTTAGGCCCTCAGGGATAGTCAGCGCATTGGAGCCCGCGTTGGGGCCTTCCATGAGCTGCTGAACCACCTTAGTCGCGTCCATGAGCGTGTTGAACGAGTAGGTGCCAGGCTTAAGCGACATATCGGCGTTGAGCTTTTTCACCGCCGCATAGTAATCCTTGGGATTTTCGACGATATGGTTCTCGGAAAGTATCGAGGCGATCGTATCGCCCGATGCACCGTCGGGAATGGTTAGCGTAACCTGCTGACCAGCCGTGACCTTCGTATCCCCACCGGCAAAGAAGCCCTTGACGGCCGGCACAACAAAGAAAGCGATCGCAGCAAGCGCAAGCACCGCCACCACAACGCCGATGATCATGGGAACCGGAGAGCTCTTCTTTTGAGAACCGCGACGAGTATGCGTGTTGTAGCTCGAGCGGGTCGCCGGAGCAACGCCATGCGAACCGCGAGCGTGATGCGAATGCGATTGGGGGGCCTGCGTTCGCTGGGTAGGTGCCTGCTGCTTAAAGCGGGTACCGCCTGCAGGCTGGGCCGTACGAGCAGCGGGCTGCTGAGCCGCGTGAGAAGCCGGATGCTGAACCGAACGAGCAGAAGGCTGCTGACCCGTCCGTTGAACAGGATGGGCCGAACGAGAGAAGGACTGCACCGGGCGCGCGGCAGACTGAGCCGCGCGCTGCGTCGGCTGTGCTGGACGCTGGCCAGGCTGGGCAGGACGCGACGCCGGCTGCTGCGTACGATTCGGCTGGCGCGGATCGGAAGCGCTAGACATGCTGGACCTCCTCGTTTTTACGATCGAGCCACGTCTGCAAAAACAGGCTGGCGGCAATCATGTCGATCTTACCCCTCATCTGCTTTTCGTTGAGGCCCTGCTCGCGCAGGATACGCTTGGCCTCTTGCGAGGACAGACGCTCGTCCTCAAACTCCAGCGGAAGATCGAGCTCGTCGGCGATCTTTTGCGCCACGGCGGCAACGCGCTCGGCCTGGGGGCCGGGCTCACCGGCCATGGTCAGGGGACGTCCGCTTACCAGTATATCGGGCTCATAGTCCTCGATCAGGTAGCGAAACGTCTTTGCCATGCCAGTGACCTCGGCTGCCGGAAGCACCTTGACAGGCATCGCCATCTTGCCATCACGGCTCGAGACGGCAATGCCAATCCTGGTCTCCCCAATGTCCAGTGCGAGCGCGACCACAGCGACTACTTAGGTTCTTAGGCGCCGAGCGCGGTCTTGGCGGCCGCGAGGGCATCGGCGATACCGGCGGCGTTCTTGCCACCGGCCTGGGCCATGTTGGGACGACCGCCACCGCGACCGTCGACCAGACCCGCGATCTGCTTGATCACGTTACCGGCGTGGAACCCGGCCTTCACGGCGTCATCGGTGCCGGCGGCGAGCAGGGCCGGGGTGCCCTTCTCGGTCACGCTGGCGACGACGCAGGCGACGGGACCGGCGACCTTCTGGTGCACGGTATCCCAAACGTTGCGCAGGTCGGCAGCCTCAAGGCCCTGGAGCTCAGCGACGACTAGCTTGTAGCCGCCGAGCTCGACAGCACCCTCGATGGCACCGGAAATGGCGTCGGAGGAGCCACCGGTCAGAGCCTTTTTGAGCTTGTTGGACGTCTCGCGCAGCTCGGCCTGCAGGTTCTCCACGCGAGCGGGAACCTCGTCGACGCGGCACTTGAGCGCAGCGGCGGCGGCGTCAACGAGCGCCAGGCGGTCGGCCATGTAGTCGAGGGCACCCTTAGAGGTCACGGCCTCGATACGGCGGACATTGGAGCCCGTGGAAGACTCGGAAATGATCTTGAACAGGCCAATCTCGGCGGTATTGGCGGCATGGGTGCCACCACAGAGCTCGCGGGAGAACGGCTGGTCCTCGGCGCCCACGGAGACGACGCGGACGACATCGCCGTACTTCTCTCCAAACAGAGCGACAGCGCCGGCAGCCTTAGCCTCGTCGATGCCCATGACACGGGTCACGACCGGCTTGGAAGCGAAGATCTGCTGGTTGACCAGATCCTCGACAGCCTTGAGCTGCTCGGAGGACAGGGCCTCGAAGTGCGTAAAGTCAAAGCGCAGGTGCTCGGGCGTCACCAGCGAGCCGGCCTGGGAGACGTGCTCGCCCAGGACCTGCTTAAGGGCGGCATCGAGCAGGTGCGTAGCGGTGTGGTTGCGGCGCAAGAAGCCACGGCGCTCGGCGTCGAGCGCGGCGGTAACAGCGGCACCGACAGTCAGCGTGCCATCGGCAACGTGGGCGACGTGAGCATACAGGCCGTTGTGGTTCTTGGTATCGGAAACGGTCAGCGAAACGCCCTCGGCGGAAAGCTCGCCGTCATCGCCCTGCTGGCCACCCATCTCGGCATAGAACGGGGTGCGGTCGAGCACGACCTCAACGTCCTCGCCGGCGGCAGCGGACTCGACGGACTCGCCGTTGCGCACGATGGCGACAACCTTGGCACCCTCGATGACGTCGTTGTCATAGCCGTCGAACTCGGTCGCGGAGACCTTGTCGGAAAGCTCGACCCACACGTCGTTGAAGCTGCCCCAGGCGTCGCCCTTGGCATTGGCGCGGGCACGGGCCTTCTGGTCCTCCATGCAGGCAGTGAAGCCATCCATGTCGACGTCGTGGCCAGCGGTGCCGGCGATCTCGACGGTTAGATCGATGGGGAAACCAAAGGTGTCATGCAGCTTAAAGGCAACATCGCCCGGAAGCACAACGCCCTCGGCAAGCGCTGCCAAGGCCTCGTCCAGATAGACGCGGCCGTTGTCGAGCGTCGTGGAGAAGCGCTCCTCCTCGGAGGCGACGATACCCTTGACAAGGGCGACGTTCTTGAGCAGCTCGGGATAAGCCTCGCCCATCTGAGCGTTGACCTCGTCGATGAACTTGGTCAGGAAGGCACCCTCGATGCCCAGCAGACGACCGTGGAACACGGCACGGCGGAGCAGACGGCGAAGGACGTACTCGCGACCCTCGTTACCGGGGAGGATGCCGTCGGAAATCATAAAGTCGACGGCACGGGAGTGATCGGCGATGATGCGCAGCGAGCGGCTGGCGCCGGAGTAATCATCGGCGTCATAGGTCTTGCCGCTGATCTCCTCGCCCAGCTTGATGAGATGCTGCATCAAGTCGCCGTCGTAATTGGCGGTCTTGTGCTGCATGATGGCGGCCATGCGCTCCAGGCCCATGCCCGTATCGAGGTTGCGGTGCGGCAGCTCCGGCATGGAGCCGTCCTCCTGACGGTCATACTGGGTAAAGACGAGATTCCAGAACTCCAGGAAGCGGTCGCAGTCGCAGCCAGGCTTGCAGTCAGGGCTGCCGCAGCCGACCTCCTCGCCCATGTCAAAGTAGATCTCTGAGCACGGACCGCAGGGACCGGTGGGGCCAGCGGCCCAGAAGTTGTCGTCCTCGCCCAGGCGGGAGATGTGGTCCTCGGCAACGCCCAGAGAACGCCACACGTCGTGGGTCTCGTCGTCCTCGGTAAAGACGGTGAAGTACAGGCGGTCGAGCGGCAGCTTGAACTCCTTGGTGATGAGCTCAAAGGCCCAGGCGCAAGCCTGCTCCTTGGAGACGCCGCCAAAAGAGAAATCGCCGAGCATCTCGAAGAACGACAAATGACGACCGTCCTCGCCGATGCAATCGATATCGTTGGTGCGGACGCACTTCTGGCAGGAGATCGCGCCGATCTCCTTCATGGTCTTCTTGCCCTGGTAGTACTCCTTAAACTGGTTCATGCCGGCGTTGGCAAGCAGCAGCGAGGGATCATCGGGGACGAGGGACGAAGAAGGATAGAGCTTAAGACCGCGCTCCTCAAAGAAGTTGAGGAACTTGGAGCGGATCTCGGCCGTAGTCATTGACGGGTAGTCAGCACTCATAGAGGGAATCTCCTCGGTTTCACATCGAAACAGTTCAAACGTAACGATATTACCATCCCGCCGCGCAAGTGCAAAAAAGAGGGCCGGCACAATGCCGGCCCTTCAGCGAAATTGCATGTTAGCGCGTATGAATATTAATCCGAATTACCCCGCTAGTTGTCATCATCGTCCATGGAGCCGTCGATGCCGGTTTTGGTGTCGTCCGTGTTGGAATCGTCATCCTTGGCAAAGGGGTTCTTGAAGAAGCCCGTGGAATCGGGTTGCAAACCCGAGAGCTTGATCCAGGGATTATCGAACTCGGGCTTAGGCATGGCCTGGGCCTCGGGCGCAGTCTCGTTACCGATGAGCTCGGACTCGTAAATGAAGGTGTCGTCGCCGAGCGCGTCGTAGGCGGCGACCGGGTTGCCCTCGGCATCGCGGTACGGTGTGCCCTTAAACACGGCGCCGTCATAGGCCACAAGCTGGCGGCCGGTCTCATTCTCGAAGTAGTACACGAAGATACCCTTGAGGGCCGCGCACAGCGGGATGGCAATAATCATGCCGATAGGGCCCATGAGTGCCGAGCCAATAACGAGCGCCGTGAGGCTCATGATGGGATGCACCTGCACCGAGCTCTGCATGACCTTAGGAGAAATCACGTTGTCGGTGACGTTTTGCGCGACCATCGTCACGATGAGCGTCCATAACGCCAACATGGGGCTGAACATGAAACCGAGCACCGTGGCGATTGCTGCGCTCACCCAAGGACCGACGACCGGAACCAAATGCATGATGCCGGTAAAGATAGCCATGAGCGCCGCATACGGATGGCCGATGATCATAAAACCGATAAAGGCGAGGAAACCACCGCAGATGGACGTCACGACCATACCGCGCATGTAGCCGCCGACAGAGCGAGAAAGGATGGCGACCATAAAGCGGTACGAGGTCTCCTTCTCCTGACCGATGATGGTGCAAATCTCGTGGTGCATGCGAGGGTAGTCGCAGGCCATCCAGTACGCAAGCACCAGACCAAGGAAGATAACGAACAACTGCGAAGCCGTATTGGTGATGAGCGGGAACACACCGCGGCCAAGCTCGGCAGCGATCTGAGACACATACTTCGATGCCACGGCAACCAGCGACGAAAGATTATCGTCCAAATACTCCTTGAGCGGCGTGTTGTTGAGCGTCTTGGCATGCGAGATCATCTCGTTGAGATCGCCACCCGCAACACGAAGCTGCTCGGGCAGGCGGCTCAGGACTTCCATGATCTGACCAAAGAGAATCGGCGACAAGATGCAAACGACACCGACGAGCACGGCAACAACAACAATTAGCGCAATAAGCGAACCGATGCCGCGATTCACGCCATGGTGCTCGAGCCAGTTGGTGATCGGGGACATCACAAAAGCAATGATGGAGCCAACGGCAAGAAACTCAATAACCGGTGCCAGGATGCCCATAAGGTTAAAGATGACAGCAGCAATAACAATGCAGCCGACAACAGCCCAAATGCGCAGCGTCAGAACGCGGGTGTCGCGCAGCACGCGATCGGTTTGTTGGGGGTGCTCACTCATGAACGAATCATCACTCCGTCGGGGTCGATCTTGTCCTGAATCTTCTTAAGCGTGCGGCGCAGCAGACGCGAGACCTGCACCTGCGAGATGCCCAGCTTCTTGGCAATCTCGATCTGGGTCATGCCCTTCACAAAGCGCAGCTCGATCACCTCGCGCTCGCGCGGCGAGAAATCGCGGATGGCTTCCTCGATCACCAGGCGGTCATCGGTAAAGTCGAGCTCGTTGTCATCGTCGGCGTAACGGTCGAGAATCGAGGGCGCATCGTCGGAATCGGACGCACCAGGAGCCTCGATGGGCACCGAGGTATAGGCCGAAGACGATTCCATAGCCTCGAGGACCTCATCGACAGTCACATCTAGATACTCAGCGATCTCCTCAACCTTGGGCGAACGCTGCAGCTCGTTGGTAAGTTTGTCAGTAGCCTGGTTGACCTTGGCAGAGAGCTCCTGCAGACGACGCGGTACGCGCACGCTCCAGCCCTTGTCGCGGAAATGGCGTTTGATCTCGCCCAGGATAGTGGGTGTCGCAAACGTCGTGAACTCGAGTCCGCGCTCGGGGTCAAAGCGGTCGATAGCCTTGAGCAAACCCAGATAGCCGACCTGCATGAGGTCGTCGAGCGGCTCGCCGCGATTCTTAAATTTGTTGGCAAGAAACCTTACCAGGTTCATATGGGACATGACGAGCTGTTCGCGGGCGTCCGGATCACCGGTCTCCTTGTAGCGACGAAACAGCTCGCGGGTTTTCTCCTTGTCCCAAGCGGTCTTGCCGCTCCGGGAACGTTCGGTCATATTAAATATCCGCCTTGAGGTCGAGGGAAAGCGTCAGGGGCGCCGCAGTCTTTTCGTAGGAGTCGCACACGCTCGCCAAAATAAGCTCGGCATAAACAGCAGCCTGGTCATCCTCGTCGACGGTGGCCTGATCGCCAAAGGTAAAGGTCATGCCAACGTGAGATTCATCGACATCGAATTTGATTGAGATGTCGTCGGAATCAACAGCCGTGCAGCCAAAGATAAAGGCTTCCTCGGCAGCCATGCGGATGTCCTCGATGCGATCGACAGACATGGAACACAGGGCACCAACGTTGGCTGCCGTCATGCGCACAAGGCGAGCGAGACGCGGGTCGCCGGCAACGGTCAGCGTGATGGGGCAGGCTGCTTCGCTACTCATCGCAGGACTCCTCAGAGGTCTCGGAGGGTGTATAGGTGTAATACTGAGCCCGCTTGGATGCAGACTTCTGAGCCACATCTGCGCCATCGGCGGCCTCGTCCTCCGCCTTGCCAATCAAGACGCGCTCGGTCGGCTGCTCGGCTTCTTCGGCGGCAGCGGAAAGCTTGCGCTCGGCTTCAGCTGCAGGAGCCTTCACCTTATTGAAGAGCTTCTGCACAGCACCGGCGGCAGAGTCGGTCACGCTCGACACAGCATTGCTGGCCTCGGCCATGCTACCGGTGACCTCAGAAATGTCGCGAACCACGGCTTCGACCTCTACGAGATTGGAGGTAAGGGCATCAACTGCCGTCTTGCTCGACTTAAGCAGCGGCTCCATCTGGGCAAGCGCCGGCGTAAGCTCATCGACAGCGCCATCGAGCTTTGCCACCACAGGCTGAGCCTCGGCGATGGTGTTGTTGAGGTCGTTAACGGTCTTATCGAGCGAGTCGACAACGGTACGGGTCTTGCGCAGGGTAAGCGCGAGCTCAACGATGGCCCACACGCCGGCAACAGCGAGCAGCAGCAGAGCGATTTGAATGGGACTCATACAAGCCTCCCAAAGGAATCGATATACAGACGGTTTCCATGGTACCCCAAAGGGGACCGAACATGCCATGAGCAGCAACGTGGGACAAAATTATCAGCAGCTACTTCGGTGCATTCCCGCTGCGGTCGCGTTCACTTTGCTCTACGCGCCATTCTTCCCAACCGCGGCCGGCAGGCTGCCAAAATGCACCGCGTTCCAAGCCTTCGGGCAAATAGCGCTGATCGACCCAGCCTTCGGGATAATCATGCGGATACTTATATACACCGTATTCGTCGCTACCTGGGCGATGACGATCGCGCAAATAACTCGGCACCTCACGTAAACCGCTGCTATGAATATCGGCCAACGCCGCGTCAATCGAGGCCTCACATGCGTTTGACTTAGGCGCCAAGCACACATAGAGTGCAGCCTGAGCAAGGTTAATGCGGCACTCGGGATAGCCAATGACCTCAGCAGACTTAAACGCGGCATGCGCCACCAAAAGCGCCTGCGGGTCGGCGTTGCCAACATCCTCAGAAGCGTGAATCATAATACGGCGAGCGATAAACTTAGGATCCTCCCCAGCATCGATCATGCGCGCGAGCCAATAGATCGTGGCATCGGGGTCACTACCGCGCATAGACTTAATAAACGCACTGATGATGTCGTAGTGCATGTCGCCGTTTTTGTCGTATGTAAAGCCGCGACGCGGGTTGGCGATCTTCACGTCATCCACGGTGATGGGATAGCGCTCCCCCGCCGCGGGCGCTGGCGTTCCCTCGGTATCGGGACGCGTGACGGCAATCTCGCTCGCAAGCTCGAGCGTCGTGAGCGCCGAGCGAGCGTCACCCGCTGCCAGCGCGCAGATGGTCTTGACCGTATCCTCATCGGCCGAGAACTTACCGTTCAAGCCCTGCGGTGCCTCAAGCGCACGTTCAATAAGCGTGGCGATATCCTCATCCTTCAGATGCTCAAGCTCCACCACACGCCCACGCGACAACAGTGCCGAGTTGACCTCGAAGTACGGATTCTCCGTCGTGGCGCCAATCATAATGACGGTACGGTTCTCAACTGCATGCAGCAGGGCATCCTGCTGCGACTTAGAGAAGCGGTGAATCTCATCGATGAATAGAATGGTGCGGCGGTCGTAGGTATTCAGGCGCGTCTTGGCCTCATCAATCACGCGGCGCAAGTCCTTCACGGTGCCCGTCACAGCGCTGACCTCGACAAACTCGCTCTTAGTATGGTTGGCGATAATATGGGCCAGCGTCGTCTTACCCGTACCAGCCGGCCCATACAAAATCACACTGGAAAGCACGTCGTGTTCGATCGCGGCACGCAACCATGAGCCATTACCGACGGCCTTTTGCTGGCCCACATACTCGTCGAGCGAATTGGGGCGCATACGCACCGCAAGCGGCGCATTCTGAAAGGAACGCTCGCGCGTCGAAGCAGAAAAAAGGTCGTCCATAGCCATCCCGTGTATCAATCAAAAACGTTTTCAACTAACCAGTATACCGAAAGGATACGAACTACCGTTCGTTAATATAGGTACGATGCGGAAACTTTAGACCCGGGAACAGCTTGCTCGTCAGTTCGCAGAAATAACCGTCCGTCATGCTCGCGATATAATCCACCACGGCTTGATCCTTGTTCTCCTGCCAGGCATAGGTGCGATCGTAGTAGGAAAGCTGCTGCTCAATGCGCGAAATATGGTGCTTAAAGATGTAAGAGGACTCGTCACCACTGTTTAGATCCCGCAGGCAACGGTCGTAGAGCTTTTCGAACGCCTCGCGCAGCTCCACCTCGGAATCGCCTTCGATACCGCCCTTGCTATAGATCTTCTCGTAGTTCTCGCGCTTGGCTCGGCGGATTTCCTCAAACAGGTCCTCGCTCATCTCGATGCGCGGCTTACCATAGCTGTGCTCAACGATATCGATGGAAGCGTGCGTAAGGATCCAGCTGTTGTAGGCACCGCCCCGGCCATCATCAAAAGCGTCGGGTGACAGCAGGCCCGCCGCGATCGCATCCTGACGGTCACGACCGACGTAGGCAAGAATATCCGAGATGCGAACGACGCAGCCCTCGAGCGTCATGGGACGCAGATGCCCAATTGCGCTATAGCCCGTGGCAATGCAATCCTCAACCGTCTGGTCAAACTGGTCAAAGGAGCTCATGTCCGAGAGCTCAAACACACGCTGCTCGTACTCGCCGTTATGGCATAGCACGCCGTCGAGCGTCTGGAGCGACACGTTGCGGCCGTACAGTGCGTCGAGCACGCGGACCGACTGCACGTTATGGAAAAAATAACGCCCCGTACGCTCATGATAGATATCGTTGAGGAAGCGCTCGCCGGCATGGCCGAAAGGCGTGTGTCCCAAGTCGTGACCCAGGCCAATCGCCTCGATCAGATCGCAATTGAGCCCCAGGGCGCGACCGATATCGCGCGCAATGCGGGAGACAAGCTGCACGTGCAAACCGCGGCGTGACAGATCGTCATTGCTACGGAAGCTAAAGACCTGCGTTTTGCCTGCATAACGGGTGTACGCCGGAAGATGAAGTATCTTTTCGGTATCGCGCATAAACGCCGGACGCATAAGCGTACCTTTGTCGGCGGCGCGATCAATACGACGAATGACCTGATCGTCGTTGCAACGATACGGGTTGACATAGCCCGAAGCACGATCGGCGGCAATGCGCTCGACAAGTTCGGGCGACAACGCCGAGGGGATACGGTCCATGCGCGCCTTAATGACGGCCGTTTCTTGATTAGTTGCCAAGGCATGCTCCTTAAGAAGGATGCGCAATCGGTTACAAAGTGCAGCCCACGACCTCGATTATGGCAAAAATAGGCACCAAAAACGGCAGCAATGGCAGGGAGCGTGATTTTGCGATGAGGCAAGCGACGGCAAGGGTCAGGAGCGCAACCGCAAACGCGACAACGCCGCCCAGGGGATCGAAGGTACAAAGGGCAAAGAGTGCCTTGACGTCCCCCATGCCAATGCCCGGGATTTGGCGAAGACGACGCCAGAGGGACTCAGTCAGCACGAGAGCAAGATACACAATGACGGCAAGACCCGCGTGGTCAAGCGCAGTGTTCAAACCGAGGTCGAGCCAAACACCCGCCAACGCCGCCACGGCACATGCGCCGGCAAGCCCATTGGGAAACCGCCGCTCACGGGCATCAATCCACGCGCCGGCAAAGATGCAAATCCAAAACGGGATATAGATCATCGAAAACCTCCTTGGGCAGCAGCTCAAACGCAAAAACCACCACAAAGGTGCCTGTCCCCTTTGCGGTGGTTTT
The DNA here is from genome assembly GCA_046979165.1 of Collinsella sp. Taxonomy (GTDB): domain Bacteria; phylum Actinomycetota; class Coriobacteriia; order Coriobacteriales; family Coriobacteriaceae; genus Collinsella. The sequence continues at coordinate 389,014 of JBKWJT010000001.1, read as the reverse complement.
GGTGGTGGTTATTTGGCGCCTTGCATGACCTCGTCGAGGGTGACGTTTACGGCATGCTGCGTCGGGACCCAGTCGACCTTCAGGAACAGCGCTGCCACCGTGATGGGGATATAGCTGAACATAAAGATCGGGAAGGTAAACAGGTTGGTCACCAGGCGCCACTTTTGCGCACAGTGAATATGCTTGTACTCAAAGATAGTCGTGAGCAGCGCCAAGATGAAGAACGTCTGATACATCATGGCGAAGGTCATAATGAGCGAAGCGGCGCACGCCTGCATCTCGACTTCGGTAGCCAAGAAGCCGTGCGAAAGACCGCCCACGATCAGGAACGTCGCATTGGCGAGCATGGAGATCAGGGACAGCAGCATACCCGGGGCGATGGTCATAAACATGTCGTAGGCGGCAAAGCGATGGTAGCGGAAGGTTGACTTGACCAGATGCTTACCGTAGGTAAAGAACACCTGGTAAAAGCCCTTGGTCCACCGCATGCGCTGTTTCCAGGACGCCTTAAACGTCACGGGCTGTTCGTCAAAGAACTCCGCCGGCGCATAACCGATGCGAATGCCGTGAATGGCGCAGAACGTGGTGAACTGAATATCCTCGGTCAGCGTATGGAACTGCCAACCGTGCATGCCCTCGATAACGCTGGCGGAGATGAGGTAGCCCGAACCCGAGACAGCGCAAGAAGTCTTGCAGATATTGCGCGCGTTGTTGAGAAAGCGCGCCTCGCGCAGGTACCAAGTAGCATTAGCTGCCGAGATCCACGAGCTGCCAAAGTTCTTGGAGTTGCGATAGCTCGTGACCACATGGAAGCCCTGGTCAAAGGCATCGTTCATCTTGGACACGTAATCGCGGGAGATGACGTTATCGGCATCGAAGATAAAGTAGCCCTCAAACGTGTCGGGATACTCGTTAAGGATGCGATCAAAACCAAAGTCCATGACCCAGCTCTTACCCTTGCGGGCCAGGTCGTTGCGCTCATAAACGATGGCGCCCGCCTCGCGCGCGAGCTGCGCCGTGTTGTCGGTGCAGGCATCGGCGACCACGAAGACCTCGATAAGCTCGGACGGATAATCCTGATCCTTGATGGAGCGAACGAGGTTGGCGATCACGGCCTCCTCGTTATGCGCCGCGATAAAGAAGGCATAGCGGTGAAGTTTTTTGGCCTTGGGAGGCGCGACCTCGCCACGAAGAGCGCCAATGACAAAGAAGACCACCTGGTACAGAAAGCAGACCGTGAGCAGCGTAACCACAATCTGGTTAAAGATCACGATGGGCGTGTTAGTTTGTAAAAAGGCGAGCATGCAGGCTCCCGAGAACGCGTTACGTAAACAACCGTATATCATACCGCAGGCTTACCGAGTTCAAGAAACCACCTAATACTGGCTAGGCTTCGAGCAGACCGAGCTGCGGGACGATGTCGTCGCCGGCGGCGGTGCGGCCAAGCGAGCGCGGGGCCAGGTCGTCAAGAACCGCAGCAAGATCCCAAGGCAGCTCGTCGCGGCATTCGATGCGCTCACCCGTCACGGGATGGTCGAATGCGACGCGCCAGGAATGAAGGAATTGCCTGGTCAGACCCTGATCGGCACGCGCATCGCACTTACCGTAGAGCGGATCGCCCACGCAGGCGTGGTTGATATGGCGCATATGCACGCGAATCTGATGTGTGCGGCCCGTAAACAGGTGGCACTCGACGAGCGTATAGCCGTCGTCGAAACGCGTGGAATCGAAGCGCTCGAGGACTTTAAAGGTCGTAATGGCCTGACGGGCAAAGGGGTCGTCCGAAACCGCCATCTTGACGCGGTCGCGCGTAGAACGGGCGATACCGGTATTGATGGTGCCCTCGTCCATGGCGATGTGCCCGTGAACGAGCGTGATATAGCGACGATCGAGCGTGCGCGTGCGAATGAGATTTTGAAGCGCGCGCTGCGTGTCGTCGTCCTTTGCCGCAAGCATGAGACCCGAGGTATCGCGATCCAAACGATGCACGATCCCGGGGCGGTCCTCACCCTGTACGGTACCAAGATGGTCGATGCCGCAGTGGTAGACCAGAGCGTTCGCAAGGGTGCCGCTCTCGTGGCCATGGGCGGGATGGCACACCAGGCCCCGCTGCTTGGAGAGCACGATAAGGTAGTCGTCCTCGTAGCGGATATCGAGGGGAATGGCCTCGGGAATCACGTCGGTCGGGTCGTGCGGCTCGGGCAAGTCGACCGAGATGCGATCGCCGGCGCGTACGGCGCACTTTTTAGAGAGACAAGTCTCACCGTTGACGGCAACGGCGCCTCCCTCGATCAGATGCGCGCAGGCAGAGCGCGTGGGACAGCCATCGTTGGCGCCCAAATAGGCGTCAAGACGCTGACCAGCGGAATCGTCGGCAACAAGAATATGGATGTCGGCCATTAACGCTCATTCCTTTCGCGAATCTTGCGGGCACGCTCCCCACGCTGCTTGGCCTTGCGCTTAGCGCGGGCCTCATCACGGGCATTGAGCTCGGCAGTCGCATCAACCTCGCGGGCCGCGGGGCTCAAGAACATGTATCCGAAGAGGGCGAGCACGACGCCCAAGGTAATGCCGATATCGGCCACATTGAAGACGGGGAAGTCGATGAAGGTGGTGGCAATAAAATCGGTCACGAAGCCAAAGGCCAAACGATCGATAGCGTTGCCGATAGCACCGCCCGCAACCATCGCCATGCCCACAACCTCAAGATGGGCGAGCTGGGGTGCACGAATGAGGTACACGGCAATAGCGACAATGACCGCCAGCGCCAGCACGGCAAACGCGATGCCATGCCCCTCGCCCATGCTAAAGGCAGCGCCGATATTGCGGACAAACAGGAAGTCGATCACGCCGGGGATGACGGTCGCATGCAGTGCATCGCCCACGGCACGAACCGCAAGCTTGGTCAACTGGTCAACAAGCAGCACAACGAGCGCCACCCCACCAGCAACACCCAACCGCCAACGCAAAGACGGCGTCATATCCCCAGTACGACCCAAAGAAATCCCCTACCCTCAAGATCATCGAATTACGTTTAATACAAAGAACTATCTTATATTGCCATACGCAGAACGCACGACATATCCACCAACGCAAGCGAAATAACCAGCTAAAAACGAAAGCGACATTCCGAATAACGGAATGTCGCTTAATAGCTTTCGACTAAAAACGCAAGTCGAAAGAAAGCCTCTAGCTCCAGCAATGGAAACGCCGCGTTATCGTCACCAACAGCGAAAACGTCCCTAAGCGAGCAAGGTGACGTGAAAGAGGAGGGAAGCGTACTTTGGTACGCGACCGACGATTGAACGTCAGATTGCCGCTTAGGGGCGTTTGCAGCGTCGGTAGGTTACGGCGTTCTACGAACGCCGTAACCTACAAAGCGTCAGCGCAGCGCTTGCAGATATGAGCGTGGCCGTTGTACTCGCCAACGGTGGTGCGGTAGTTCCAGCAACGGTCGCAGCACTCGCCCTCGGCAGCTTCAATGGCAACGGAGAGTTCCTCGCCCTGGGTCAGCTCAACATCGGAGACGATGTAGAACTCGGCCAGGTCGACGGCCTTATCACCGGTCAGCAGCGCGTACATCTCGGCGGGAACGACCGCCTTGACGCGGACCTGCTGGCTCTTAGTGAAGGTGCCGGCAGAACGGGCATCCTCAAGGGCCTTGGTCACGGCGCTACGGAGCTCGAGCGAAGCCTCGAGCACGCCCTCAAACTCATTGGCCTCGTCGACCGTGATGGGCGACTTGTACCAATCGAGCAGCGCGGCGTACTTCTGGTGATCGACGCAGCCGGCGGGCGCATATGCCATGGCCTCGTCGACGGTATAGGACAGGATCGGCTGCAGGTCGCGCATGAGCATCGAGAAGAGCTCGGCCAGCACGGTCTGGGCACTGCGGCGCTCGAGCGAGCCGGGCTTGTCGCAGTACAGACGATCCTTCAGGGCGTCGAGATACACGTTGGAAAGCTCGGTAACCACGAAGTCATAGAGCGCACGGTAGGCGCGCGGGAACTCATAGCTGGCGTAGGCGTCGTCGACCTCGGCCTGGACCTGGGTCAGACGGGCAACCATGAGCTTGTCGAGCGGCAGCAGGTCGGCAAAGGCGACGCCGTCGGTCTCGGGCTCAAACTGACCCTCGAGCTCGGAGAGCAAGAAGCGCAGCGTGTTGCGGAAACGACGATAGGCATCGGACGTACGAGCGAGAATCTCATGGTCGATGGAGACGTCGGAGCTGGTGTCGACGGAGGCAACCCAGAGACGGATGATGTCAGCGCCCATCTCGTCGCAGACCTTGTTGGGGTCGATGACGTTGCCGAGCGACTTGGACATCTTGCGGCCCTGGCCATCGAGCGTGAAGCCCTGCGAGACGACCGCCTTGTACGGAGCATGGCCGTTGGCACCCACCGAGGTGAGCAGCGAGCTCTGGAACCAACCGCGATGCTGGTCGGAGCCCTCGAGATACACGTCAGCCGGGTACTCAAGCTCGGGTCGATACTCGCAGACGGCCTTCCAGGACACGCCGGAGTCCCACCACACGTCGAGAATGTCCTTATCAGCCTTGAGGTGATGGCCGCCACACTTGGGGCAAACGCAAGCCTCGCCCAGGTAACTCTCGGGAGCGTCGGTGAACCAGGCGTCGGAGCCCTTCTCGTGGAAGAGCTTGATGACGGCGTCGAGCGTGGCGTCGTTCATGACCTTCTCGCCGCAGTCGGCGCAAGTGTAGCTGGGGATAGGCACGCCCCAGTTGCGCTGACGGCTGATGCACCAGTCGGGACGCTGCTCGACCATGGCGCCGATGCGGTTGGCCGCGTGGGCCGGATACCACTTGACGTTCTCGCGGACCTCTTTGCCAGCCTGCTCGCGCAAACCGGTCTTGTCCATCGAGACAAACCACTGGTCGGTAGCACGGAAGAGCACCGGGTGCTTGCAACGCCAGCAGTGCGGATAGCTGTGCGTGATCTTCTTCTCGAGGACTAGGGTACCGCGCTCGCGCAGGAACTCGATGATGTGCGGGTTGGCCTCATCGGTGTCCATACCGCTGAAGGGGCCACCGGTGCCAAACTCCTCGCCGGTGTAGAACTTGCCGTCGTCATCGACCGGCATGCAGATGTCGGTGATGCCCTCCTTGAGGCAGGCAAAGTAGTCGTCGACGCCGTGGCCGGGCGAGTTGTGGACAATACCGGTACCGTCATCGACACCGACGTAATCGGCCAGCAGCGCCACGCCCTCGACACCGTCGAAGATCGGCTGCTTGTAGTGGATGTGGTGGAAGGTCTCGGCGGGAACCACATAGGGCTTGCCGTCGACCATAACCGGAGTGTACTCCCAGCCAAACTCCTCGCAGCACTTAGGAGCCAGGTCCTCGAGCATGACCTCGGCGCGGCCGTCGTGCTCAACGGCGACGTAGGCGGCGCCGGGCTTGAGGGAAACTGCCTGGTCGGAGGGGATGGTCCACGGCGTGGTCGTCCAGATGATAAAGTCGACCGGGCCGTCGAAGTTCTCGAGACCGGCGGGCTTGGAGGTCATCTCAAAGCGCACGAAGATGGACGGGCTCGTCTCGTCGGAGTACTCGATCTCAGCCTCGGCCAGCGCGGTGTGGCAGTGCTTGCACCAGTGGACGGGCTTGTGGCCGCGATAGATCATGCCCTTGTCGAACATGGCCTTGAAGACCTCAATGTCGGCGGCGTCATGCTGGTGATAGAGCGTCAGATACGGGTTGTCCCAGTCGCCAAGCACGCCAAGGCGACGGAAGCCAGCCTTCTGGAGCTCGATGTTCTCGACAGCGAACTTGTTGCAAAGCTCGCGGATCTTAGCCGTGGAGGTCTGGTTGAACTTCTCGGTGCCGAGCTTCTCCTCGACCTTATGTTCGATCGGCTGACCGTGGCAGTCCCAACCGGGAACATAGGGAACCTCATAGCCCTGCATCATCCAGTAACGGTTGATCATGTCCTTGGAGATCTTGTTCATGGCGTGGCCGATGTGGATCGGGCCGTTGGCGTACGGAGGGCCGTCGTGCAGCACGAACTTCTTGTGACCCTCGTTCTTCTTTAGAACTTGCTCGTAGACCTTGTTGTCCTGCCAGTCCTTGAGTCGCTTTGGCTCGGACTTGGAAAGACCGGCACGCATGGGAAATCCGGTTTTGGGCAGATTCATCGTCTGCTTGTACTCGTTTGCCACGGTACCCCTTTCTTGTCATGGGCGCGCACGCCCTCTGGGCACCAAAAAAGCGCCCGTCCCTACAAGCTGGGACGAAGCGCCACAAAACGGACAGTCTGTCCGTAAAAGCTCTTCGCTTAACCACCCAGCTTAGATGCCCTCGCTCGCGTCGCCGCGCGCTCGCATCCGTTACTCGGCTGGTCTGTATCGACGACCATCTCGGCGATGTCTACTAAGACGAACCTGCGCGGCACGTCCGTTGGGACCGCAGCTCCGGGGTGATTTTCATCGGTCGCATGCACGGGTTCTCAGCGCTCCCCGCTCTCTGTAGCATGCGGACGGCCGACTACTCGTCCCCATCAACGCTTATGCGGAGTATGCTAGCACGTTCAGCGCCGGCGAAAAACCCTCAACACTGGTTTTATACGTTCGAAATTTCTCGCGGCTGTGGACCTTCTCTTGGAGCAAAATACCTGAAAGCACTTTATCGAACGAAAGAAGGTTGCTATGCGCACGATTGGAATGAGCGACTACACCGTTGGCGAGGATTGTTTTACCGAGTTGCCCGCCGCGCTGGCAGAGTACGGAACGACCAAGGTCGCCATCATCGGCGGCAAGCGAGCCCTGGCTGCGGCGCTGCCGGGCATCGAGGCTGCGCTGGCAGGCACCGACGTCGAGATTCTGGAGACGCGCGTCTACGGCACCAACAGCACGCGCGCCAATATCGCCAAGGTCGTGAACTCCCCCGCTTGCCAGCAGGCAGACGTGCTTATCGCCTGTGGCGGCGGCAAGGCACTCGACACCGTGAAGACCGCAGCCATCGAGCTCAAGAAGATCGTCTTCACCGTCCCGACGATCTGTTCCAACTGCTCGGCCGCGACCGCCATTGCCGTCGTGTACAACGACGACGGCTCGCTCGAGGGATATTCGTACCCCAACCGACCTGCGCATATCTTCATCAACCCCAAGATTATCGCCGAAGCTCCGGCGGAGTACTTCTGGGCCGGCGTGGGCGATGCCCTGTCCAAGCAGCCCGAGGTCGAATACGCCACGAGCGCCGGTAATTTGGAGCATACCGCCGGTCTTGGCCTGGCACTCGCCCACACCTGCTCCGAGCCGCTGTTTACTTATGGCGTCCAGGGTCTTGAGGACGTGCGCCGGAATCTGTCGAGCGAGGCCGTCAAGCAGATCGCGCTCGACATCGTGGTCAACACGGGCTATGTCTCGAACCTGACCAACCAAAACGATTACTACTACAACTCGAGCGTGGCGCACGCGTTCTACAATGCGACGTGCAGCATTCCGCGCGAGGGAACCTATCTGCACGGTGAGGTCGTGAGCCTGGGCGTGCTCGTGCTGTTTGCCTATACGGGCGATACCGAGAGCCTTGAACGCTACGCCGCCTTTAACAAGCAGATGGGCCTGCCCGTAACGCTTGAGCAGGTCGGACTTTCCGAGGCCGACATCCCTGCCCTGTGCGAATACGCACACGCCACCAACGAGTGGAAGCAAGGCAACCCGGAGCCCTTCACCGACGAAAAGTTCGCCGCCGCCATCAAGGCCGCCAACGCCTACGGCCATTCTATCCTGGCCTAACCGACCAAAACCGCCACAAAGGGGACAATACCTTTGTGGCGGTTTTTTATTGCCGTAACATGCTCGAGTCGAACTCGCTAGCCGGGATAACGCGGTAGCCGTGGCGCAGGAGCAGGTCAACGAAGACACCGTTACCTGTTGTGAGCGTGCCGCTGAAGGATCCGTCGTAGATATGGCCCACGCCGCACGACGGACTGCGATCCTGCAAAATGCACGCAACGATCTCGGACGGGCCGCCCGCCTGCTCGCACATGTCGAGCGCACGTTGGGCGCCTAGGCGAAATTCCAGGTCAACGGACACGCCCTCGCAGGTACGGACCTCGCCGTTCACAATCTCGGACGGCTTACGCGGTGTGGGCAGGCCGCCAAAGACCTCGGGGCACACCAACAGGACCTCGGTCACCGTACGCTCGCAGGCCTCGACCAACGCGCAGTGGTAATTATCGAGCCCGTTATACTTGCAGCTCTCGCCCATCAAACAAGCACTCGCCACGATCTTCATTTCCATCCCTCTCAAGCAAAACGCCCCATTTGAGAAAGCTGCTCAAATGGGGCGTCGGCGTTTACTGGCTCGGCCGCGGCTTTACTGCTGCTTTGGCATCAGCGGATTCTCGCGCGTGAGGAGATTCATGAACTCCTCGCCCGTGATCGTCTCCTTCTTGTACAGATAACGAGCAAGCTCATGGAGCTTGAACTTGTTCTCCTTGAGGATCTGCAGGGCGCGATCATGCGCGTCCTCGATCAGCTTGGCGACAATCGCGTCCACACGCTCGGCCGTGCCGGGGGCGCAGGTGAGCGACGTGTCCTGATTGAGATACGCGTTCTGCACGGTACCGAGCGCCATCATGCCAAACTCGTCGGACATACCAAAGCGCGTCACCATGTTGCGGGCGAGCTTGGTGGCCTGCTCGATATCGTTAGCGGCACCGGTCGTCATCTCGCCAAAGATGAGCTCCTCGGCCGCACGGCCACCGCAATAGACGGCGAGCTTGTCCAAGACCTCCTGGCGCGTCGTCAGGAAGCGCTCGTCCTCCTCGACCTGCATGGTGTAGCCCAGAGCGCCACTCGTGCGCGGCACAATGGTGATCTTGGTGACCGGTGCGGAACCCTTCTGGCGGGCGGCAACAATGGCATGGCCGATCTCATGGTAGGAAACGACCTGCTTCTCGTGGTCGGAAAGCACCGTGGACTTACGCTGTTGGCCGGCAATGACGACCTCCACCGACTCCTCGAAGTCGTCCTGGGTTGCACGCTTGCGACCTTCGCGAACGGCGCGCAGGGCGCCCTCGTTAATGATATTGGCCAAATCGGCGCCCGAGGCACCAGGCGTGGCGCGGGCAATCGCGGTCAGATCGATCGGCGGCTGGGTCTTCACGCTCTTGGCGTGGAGCTCGAGGATGTTCTTACGACCGGTCAGATCGGGCAGCTCGACGGGAATGCGGCGGTCAAAGCGACCGGGACGCAACAGAGCCGGGTCAAGGCTGTCGGGGCGGTTGGTGGCAGCAAGGACGACGATGCCCTTGTGGTTATCGAAGCCGTCCATCTCGGTCAGCAACTGATTGAGCGTCTGCTCGCGCTCGTCGTTGCCGCTAAAGCCGCCGCCATCACGCTTTTTGCCGATGGTATCGATCTCATCGATAAAAACGATGCACGGGGCCTTTTCCTTGGCCTGCTTAAACAGGTCACGAACCTTAGCAGCGCCGCGACCAACAAACATCTCAACGAACTCAGAGCCCGAAATGCTAAAGAACGGAACACCGGCCTCGCCGGCAACAGCCTTGGCAAGCAGGGTCTTACCGGTACCCGGAGGGCCAACAAGGAGAGCACCGCGCGGCAGCTTGGCGCCGATCTCCTCGTAGCGCTGCGGCTTCTCCAGAAAGTCGACGACCTCCTTGAGAGATTCCTTGGCCTCTTCCTGGCCGGCGACGTCCTTAAAGGTCACGCCCACGTCCTTGGAGGCGATCACGCGCGCGCCGGACTTACCCAGTCCGCCGCCGCCAAAACCGCCGCCGCCAAAGTTCATCGACGGGCCGTCATCGCCCATAGCCTTCTTCATGCGGCGGTTGAGCCACCAACCGATGAGGAAGAAAATCGCCATGGGAAGAATGAGTGTGAGCAGGTAGTAGGTCATCAAACCCGAGTTCTTATCGGGAACGACCGACTCCAGCGAAGCGCCAGACTCAAGCACGCGATCGGTAAAGCCCGCATCGTTCGGCACACCGGTCGTCTTATAGGCGATGTTCTCGTCCTCGCCCTTCTTGGTGTAATAAATCGAGTAATCGTCCGTGTTGTACTCGACCTTGTCGACACTCTTCTTATCGAGGGCTTTGACAAACGTCGAGTAATCGGTCTTCGTAATCTGCTGCGTGTGACCGATGTTGGGGAACAGAACGGTCGAGAGCACGAGGTAGACGACGAAGGCGATGAGCACGTAGAGGATCATATTCCGTCTACGCTTGTTGTCATCCATCTCCATCTGCTTGAACTCCATCTACTGGGGTTGATAATGGTTTCTAGAATACCCAACCCAAGCGACGATAAACCGACGCCGGGCACGAAAGGACAGATATGGCATCACTGGAAGTCGGCAAGGTTCAGATCTATACGGGCGACGGCAAGGGCAAGACGAAGGCTGCTTTGGGGCGCGAGAGGATGTCGAGGAACTGATTGCGATAAAGCCCGCCACCACGGAGCTCGTGCTAACCGGCCGCGGGCTGCTGCCCCTCGCAGACCTCGCGGACCTGGTCACCGAAATGCGACCCGTCAAACACTACTTCGACGAAGGCCTCCTAGCCCGTCAGGGCATCGAATACTAATTGATTCGTTTTCCGCCAACACCTACAGCTCATAAGGAAGTTGCGGTGGAATAGTACTTGTTTGACGGTCCGCAAGGGCTTTTCAGGAACTATTTCACCGCAACTTATCAGGGGTATCCGACGGATGAGCTAGGCGGTGGCGCGACCTAGCCAGTTGCCGCTGTGGTGGTAGATGGTGAACATGGTTGCGGTGATGAGCCAGGTTACGGGGTAGACCAGCAGTAGATGCTCGAGCGACGGATCGAAGGGCATGATCGCAAACACCCAGATCACCCTCAAGACAACGGTGCCAAAGATGGTGAGCATCATAGGCTGCAAACTCACGCCGGCGCCGCGGATGGAACCCGAGGCGTTCTCGATAATCGAGAAAATCGCATAGAACGGCGCAATGAAATGGAGGATAGTCGTGGTGTACGCCGAAATCGAAGCATCGTCGACAAACAAACGCGACAGCGGGCCCGAGAACACCAGCAGCACGGCAGACAGGCCACCAATGAGCATAAACGACAGCACGAGCGACGTATGGTAGCCCTTGCGCATGCGCTCGTAGTTGCGCGCGCCAAAGTTCTGCGCCGAGAACGTAGTGATCGATACGCCGAGCGCCTCGGTCACCATCCAGATAATGCCATCCAGGCGCCCAGATAGACCCCAAGCAGTCGTGACATCGGCGCCAAACGAATTAACCGACACCTGGATCAGCACGTTCGAGATCGAATAGGCAGCCGATTGAAAACCGAGTGGCAGACCACACGAGATCATACTCTTGCAAATACCGCGATCGATACCGAGCTTAGACAGCGAAAGACGCCATGCACCCGGAGCGCGCATCATGCGAATCACGATCATCGTGGCGTTGGAGCAAATGGTCAGCGCCACCGCGATGCCGCAGCCCAGAGCCTCCATATGAAGCACGGCAACGAAGATGACATCCAACACCGCATTAACAAGGCAGCCGGAAGCGATGATCACGGCGGGCCCGCGCGTGTCGCCCACGGCACGCAGCAGTGCGGTTCCCATATTCAGCAGCAGTGCCGCAACCATCGCGGCAAAATAACAGCGAGCATAGGCCACACCCTCGGCCAACAGTTCATGCGGCGTGTTCATAAGCACCAGCATGGGCTCAACGAACACTATGCCAAGAATCGAGAAAACGATACCGCCCACCAGCGCGAGCGTCATGGCTGTATGGACCGAACGGCTCAGGCGCTCGTCATCGTGCTGGCCAAAAAACTGACCCGTGATAACGGCACAACCGGCGCCAACGCCAACGCAAAAGCCAATGCAGAGCTCGGTGAGTACCATCGTGGCCTGAATGCCGCCCAGCGCGAGCTTGCCGCCAAACTGGCCAACGATATACGTACCGATAAGCGTGTAGGCCTGCTGAAAAAACGAACTAAAAAAGATGGGAACGCACAGCGACAGCAATTGCTGCCAAATGACACCTTGCGTTACATCGATCGCCGTAGATTTCTTAGCCACACGCCCTCCCCACACGCATACGTCAAACAGCAAAACAGCAATTTAAAACCAAAGCCAAATCCAGCTTAGCACCGACTGGCGGCGACCGAAACACCCCGAATTAGAGCACAGTGCGGAATAACTGCCTAGTGATACAAACCCGGCTGGTAGTGATACTCATTGCTCACGTGCGGGCACAGCTGCCAAAAGGCGACGGCGCTCGCCGCGGCCACGTTAAGCGAATCGACCCCGTGCGCCATCGGAATGCGCACCGCGTGGTCACAGCCGGCAATGGTCTTGGCGCCCAAGCCGGCACCCTCGGTACCCATAAAGATTGCCAAGCGGTCAATCTCCTGCAGCACGGGATCGTCCAGCGATACGGAATCGTCCGTCAACGCCATAGCGGCACACGAAAAACCGGCATCGTGCAACGCGCTCAGACCATCATGCGGCCACACACGAGCCTCGCTGCCAATGCGCGTCCACGGCACCTGAAACACGGTGCCCATGCTCACGCGGGCCGAGCGACGGTACAGCGGGTCGCAGCACGTAGGGCTGACCAAAATACCGTCAACGTTCAATGCGGCAGCCGAGCGGAAAATCGCGCCAACATTGGTGTGATCAACAATACCCTCAAGCACGCACACGCGCACCGGACGATTCCCCGCCGCCTCGACGACGCCGCCCAAGAACTCATCAACCGGAATCTGACGCGGGCGACGGAACGCCGCCAGCGCGCCGCGCGTCACGTTAAAGCCCGTCAACTGCTCCATGAGCTCCATGGAGGCCACGAACACGGGAACCGGACCCGCTCCCTCGCGCACGACAAGCTGGTCAAACAGCGGCATCATCTGGTCGAGCCAGCGTTCACCCAAAAGAAAGCTCACCGGCTCGTATCCGGCACGCACCGCGCGCTCGATAACCTTGGCGCTCTCGGCGATAAAGATGCCCTTTTGCGGCTCCAGCACGCAGCGCAGCTCGCGCTCGGTCAATCGAACGTAGGCATCGAGTCGCTCGTCATCGAGCGAATCAATTCGCAGAACCTCAACGGCATCAGTCATAGCAGCCAGCCCACACCCTTCTTTACAGCACATCTATACCAAACGAGGCGACGCTAAGCGCCGCCCCATACATTCAATCAACCCGATGATACCGTTCACGCCAGGCGATTTACGCCTCGATGCGACGATACGTCACGAACTCATAATTGACGCCCTCGTCACCCTCACCGGCGGCAATCGTCGCGACCCCGCTACGCTGCGCAATCTCCCACGCGGGATCGGCGTCCAAGTCGGGAAAGTACGTGTCCACGGCATGCACGCAGTGGTTATGCGTGACCTCGGCCTCGACGCAATACGGCAAAAACTGCCGATACACATCGCCGCCACCGATCACCCATGCAACAGGCTCATCGGCAACCGCGGCGAGCGCTTCGTCAATGCTATGCACCACGTCGACGACCTCGGGCGCAAAATCCTCGTCGCGCGTGAGTACGATATTGCGGCGGTTCTTGAGCGGACGCCCACCGGGAAAACTCAACAGGGTCTTGCGCCCCATAATAACCGGGCAACCTTTGGTGCACGCCACAAAATGGCGCATGTCGGCGCGATTGGACACCACCATGTCGCCCTCGCACCCAATGCCCCAATCCTCACACACGGCGACGATAGCAGATAGCTTACACGTCATGAGCACCACCTACACCGCAATGGGAATGTTCTTGACCTGCGGGCCGTGCTCATAGCCCTCGACGATCAGGTCATCGGTCGTAAACGCATAGAAGTCATGCACATCGGGGTTGAGCGTTACCTTGGGTGCCGCAAACTGCGGACGCTCGATAAGCTCGCGGACGATATCGACATGACGATCATAGATATGGGCGTCGGCGATCACGTGCAGCAGCTCACCGGGAATCATATCGACCGACTGCGCGACCATCATCAGCAAAATGGCGTACTGGCACACGTTCCAGTTGTTCGCGGCCAAAATGTCCTGGCTGCGCTGGTTGAGAATCATGTTGAGCGTCGGCTTGTCGTCCTGAGGACGCTGCGTCACGTTATAGGTCACGCTATAGGCGCATGGATAAAGGTGCATCTCGGACAGATCGCTAAACACGTACGTATTGGTCATAATGCGGCGACTATACGGCGTGTGCTTAAGGTCGTACAGTACACGGTCCATCTGGTCGAAGTCGCCCTCGGCGTAATGGCTCTTCTGACCAATCTGATAGCCGTAGGCTTTACCGATGGAACCGGTCTCATCGGCCCACTCATCCCAGATATGGCTGTTGAGGTCATGCACGTTATTGGACTTCTTTTGATAGATCCACAGAATCTCGTCCATGGCAGACTTAAGCGCCGTACGACGCAGGGTGAGCGCGGGGAACTCCTCGCGCAGATCATAGCGCGCCGTGACACCAAAGTTTTTAATGGTATAGGCAGGGGTGCCGTCCTCCCACACCGGACGGACCTTTTGGCCCTCGGTGGTGGTGCCATGGTCCAAGATATCGCGGCACATGGTTACAAACTGCTGATCAGCTTTGCTCATTGACCCTCCTGTCAGTCGCCTATAAGCGAGATTTATTGTAGCCCAGGCGCGCGAGTGTCGAATTGGACACTTAGTCCGGCACACGCAATGCACGGCAGCGCGGCTCCGCATGCGGCAACGAGGCATCTTAGCCTTTTTCTGACATATGACAGAAATGCCTTGCGCCCAACGACTAACGCGTATCCTATTGTTGACATATGTCAGATAAGGAGTGCACATGGCAGGAAGACGCGAGAAACTGCGCCGCGTCGGGATCATCCCCGAATATCGCGGTTTTACCCCCGATGGCCTGGCGAGCGGCGATGCCATCGATATGACAGTCGACGAGCTCGAAGTGCTGCGCCTGTGCGATTTGGAAGGCCTTAACCAAGAGGCAGTCGCCCAGCACATGGGCATTGCCCGCGCCACGGTGGCGGCAATCTGCAGCCGCGCGCATCGCAAGGTGGCAAACGCGCTGGTCAATGGACGGGCGATCGTCATCGAAGGTGGCAACATCGCGTACTCCCCCATCACCACGACAACGGCCGCATGGCCAGCAAAGGAGGTCGACACCGTGAGGGTGGCAACGACGTACGACAACGGCAACATCTTTATGCACTTTGGCCGCAGCGAACAGTTCAAGATCTACGACATCCAGGATGGCAAGGTGCTCAACGAGCAGGTCGTGGGCACCGGCGGCACTGGTCACGGTGCATTGGCGGGTCTGCTTGCCAACAGTGGCGTTGACACGCTCATCTGCGGCGGTATCGGCGGCGGCGCCATCAACGCACTTACCCAGGCCGGCATCACGGTCTATGCAGGCGCCCAGGGCAGCTGCGACGCCTGCGTCGAGGCACTCATTGCCGGCACGCTCGCACAGACCGGCGAGGCCACGTGCGGCTGCCACGGCCATGACCACGAGCACACCCATGAGCACGGCGAATCCTGCGGTTGCCACGGCCATCACGAGAACGAGGGCCACGAGGGCTGTGGCTGCCACTAGCGGCAAATGCTCTGGCGCCAAGACGTGCCATTCGCGCAACAAACCACACAACGGCGAAGGCCGCCTGGAGTACCATCCAGGCGGCCTTCGACATACACGACTCAACCAGTCGTTACTTCTTATTGCGCATCTGCGCTTCCATCTGGCGCAGCAGATCCATATCAGACTTGGGGCCGCCCGTTCCCAAGCCGCCCATACCGCCCAGACCCATGGCGTCCAGACCGGGAATATTGGGCATGCGCATCTTCTTGCCCTTCTTACCCTTTTTGCCCTTCTTGCCGCCGGCCTGCGCCTGATTGGCCATCGTGCGCATGCGGCCCATCATCTTGTTCATCTCGCCCCACTGCTTCATAAGGCTGTTGACCTCGGTGGGGGTCACGCCGGCACCCTTAGCAATGCGGGCGCGACGCTGGCCGTTGATGATGGAGGGACGCATGCGCTCCTCCTTGGTCATCGACATGATGATGGCCTCGTTCTTATCGAAGATACCCTCGTCAAGGTTGCCGCCCATCTGATTAAGCGCGCGCTGGCCGCCGGGGAGCATGCCCAAGATACCCTTCATGCCGCCCATCTTCTTGACGGCCTTCATCTGATCGAGCATGTCGTTCATGGTAAAGCCCTCACGCAGCATGCGCTCGGCAGCCTCGAGCTGCTCGGCATCGGCCGCTTCCTGGGCCTTCTCGATAATGCCGACGACGTCGCCCATGCCCAGAATGCGCTTGGCCATGCGATCGGGATAGAACGGCTCGAGAGAATCGGGCTTCTCGCCCATGCTCACGAACTTGATGGGCTTGCCGGTCACCTGACGCACCGAGAGCGCGCCGCCGCCACGGGCGTCACCGTCGAGCTTGGAGATAATCACGCCGTCAAAGTCGGTGCGCTCGGCAAAGGTCGAAACCACGTTGACGATATCCTGGCCGGTCATGGCATCGACGACCATCAGCACCTGATCGGGCTTGACGGCCTTCTTGATGTCGACGGCCTCCTGCATCATCTGCTCGTCGATCTGCAGACGACCGGCGGTATCGACGATGACCACGTCGCGCAGGTGGTCAACGGCCTCTTGGATGGCGCCCTTGGCGATATCGACCGGGTGCTCGCCGTCACCGCGGAAGACCGGCACGCCGATCTCGCCACCGAGTGTGGCCAGCTGGTCGGCAGCGGCGGGACGGTAGACGTCGCACGCGGCGAGCAGCGGTGAGCGGCCCTGCTTCTTGAGCAGGTGGGCCAGCTTTACGGCCGCCGTGGTCTTACCGGAGCCCTGCAGGCCCACGAGCATGATGACATTGGGAATGCGGTTACTAAAGACGAGCTTGCTCTCGGTGGAGCCGAGCATCTCGGTGAGCTCGTCGAGCACGATCTTGACGACGTTTTGCGCCGGCGACAGCGACTCCATGACCTCGGCGGTCATGCAGCGCTCCTTGGTCTTGGCGACGAACTCCTTGACGACCTTGAAGTTGACGTCGGCCTCGAGCAGCGCCATGCGAATGTCGCGCATGGCCGAGGTGATATCGGCCTCGGTCAGCTTACCCTTGCCACGCAGGCGGTCAAATGTGTCGTTGAGGCGATCGCTCAGGGAATCAAACACTAGTCACTCCTTAATTGGACTCGCCCACCAGGGCGCGGCAGAAATCTTTGGCGTTAAACTCCTGCAGGTCATCGACCTGCTCGCCCACGCCGATGCGCAGGATCGGGAGCTTGAGCTTCTCGGCGACAGCCATGGCGATACCACCCTTAGCCGTGCCGTCGAGCTTCGTCATGATAATACCGTCGAGGCCCAGAGCCTCGTTAAACTCGAGCGCCTGGTTCAGACCGTTCTGACCAGTGGCAGCATCGATCACAAGCACGACCGAGACCGGCATGGGACCGGCGGCCATATTGGCGGCGCGCTTACGGGTCACATTGACCACCTTGGCGAGCTCGCGCATGAGTTCGGGGCTCGTGTGCAGACGACCGGCGGTATCGATGAGCACCAGGTCGCTGCCGCGCTTATCGGCCTCGTCGAGCACGTCGTAGCAAACACTTGCCGGGTCGGAGCCGCGGTCGCGCTTGATGACGGGGACGCCAGCGCGCTGGCCCCACACATCGAGCTGCTCGATAGCGGCAGCACGGAAGGTATCGGCCGAACCGATCACCACGTTCTTGCCGCGGGAAGCCATGGCGCTCGCGATCTTACCGACCGTCGTGGTCTTGCCGGCACCGTTAATGCCCACAAACAGCACGCAGCTCGGCGTATCGGAGAACGGATCGCGTTCGATGGGCACAAAGTGCTGCTCAAGCTGCTCGGCCAGGGCGCGACGGAGTTGCGGGGCAGTCTTGAGGTTCTTCTTGGCCGCGGCATCGCGCAGGTCATCGGAGACCTTGATGGCGACCTCGGCGCCCATGTCACCCATGACGAGGGTGTCCTCTAGGTCCTCCCAAAAATCCTCGTCGACCTCGCCGCCAAAGTAGAAGACCTCGTTGAGGGCCTCGCGGCTGCGCTCAAGTCCGCGCGAGAGAGCATCGAAGAATCCCATTATGCATTCACGACCTTTCCGGTTTCGCGATCGAGTTTTTGCGAGACGACGCGACTGACGCCGTCGGCTTGCATCGAGACGCCGTAGAGGACGTCAGCATCCTCCATAGTACGGCGCTGATGCGAGATAACCAAGAGCTGCGTATCGGAACGCAACACATCGAGCGCGCCGATGAGCTTGGACAGGTTGGCGTCGTCGAGCGCCGCCTCGACCTCGTCCAGTACATAGAACGGCACCGTGCGCGTGCGATACACGGCAAAGAGCAGGGCGAGCGCCGTCAGACTCTTCTCGCCGCCTGACATGAGCATCATCTTGGTGATGCGCTTGCCGCGCGGCTGCGCCACAACCTCGATACCCGTCTCGGCAGGATGCTCGGGATCGGTCATTTCCAGATGAGCCTGACCGCCCGGGAAGAGCATAGTGAAGATCTCGCGGAAGTTCGCGTCGACCTTCTCAAACGTCACCAGGAACGCCTTGCGCATCTTGCGATCAATGGCCACCGTGATCTTGGTGAGCGCCTTGCGCGCGCTCTCCAGATCGGCCAACTGCTCCTCGATGTAATCGGCGCGACGCTTGAGCTGCTCGTATTCCTCCATGGCAACCTGGTTCACGGGGCCCAGATTGTTAATCTGACGCACGAGCTGGTTGAGCTCGCGCTCGGCGGCGTCGCGATCGGCGGGAGCAGGAAGCATGAGCGCTTCCTCGAGCACCGTGGTGCCGTCGGCGGTAATGGCCTTGATGGCCGCCTCTACCTGCACCTCGAGCTTGCCACGCGCGACCTTGAACTCGTTTTGCGTGGCGGAGGCGGTATCGACCCGCTCCTTAGCGCGGGCAACCTCTGCCTTGGCATCCTCGATGGTCTTCTTGAGCGAAGCGGAGTCCGCCTCCTCCAGAGAGGCCTGGTCACGCAGGCGCGCTGCCCAATCCGACGCGCGTTCCAACAGGGCAGAATAGCGTTCGTGCATGGGATCGACGCGCAGGCGCAGCAGCTCGAGCGAGCGCGAAGCCTGGCGTGTTCCGCGGATACGACGGTCGATGCCCTCAAGACGATGCTCCAAGTCGGGCACACGGCCCTTCAGCGAACGCAGGCGTTCGCTCGTCTGGGCTAGGCGAACCTTGGCGTCGGCGAGCTTGCCGGCAGCCTCGGAATCGTCACGGCGAACGCGGGCGAGTTCGTCGTTGGCCTCGGCAATCTGAAGGCCCAGGTCGCTTGCCTGCGCTCGCGCCTCGTCCCGCGAACGGGTGAGCTCGTCCACGCGCGGGCGCGCAGCGCGAACGGCCTCGGCAGCCTGCTCGCGGCGCTTGGAAATACGCACGCGCTCGACCTCGGCATTGTTGGCGCTTTGCTCCAGGCGGCCGATCTCGGAGAGCAGCGAACGGCGCTCGCCCTCAAGACGGGCGATCTCGCCGGCGGCATCGCCCTCAGCGGCACGCGCCTCTTCGACGGCCACATTGGCCTCGACGACCTGATCCGACACATGCTCAAACACAGCAGCCAGTTCGGGCTCCAGGCCCTCCAGCTCGCGAATGCGACGCTTGCGCTCCAAAGCACCCGAAGCCTCGCCGGCGTCGAGCCCCACACGCACCAGGCCGCCGCAGGCGACGCGGGCGCCATCGGGAGTCACGTAGGTCACACCGTCAACGACCGGCGCCGACAGCGCGGCAGCAAGATCGTCCACGACGTAATAACCGCCGAGCAGCGCCTCGACGACGGGACCGTAGCCCGCACGCACGGACAGACGATCGACCAGGCGGGAACCGGCAGCGCCCTTAGCGGCAGCAGAGGCGCTCACGCCGCGCGCCATCAACAGTGCCTCACCCGAGGCCTTCTTTTGGTCCAGGGCAGCGCGACCGGCGCGCTCGAGTGCGGCAGCGTTATCGAACAGCAGGGCATCGATATCACCTGCGAGCAGCTGCTCAACCAGGCCCTCAAGCTCACGCGGGGCCTCGAGCACGTCGCCCAGACGACCCGAGACATCGTCGCCCAGCGCACCCATCAGACGGCTCACCAGCGGCGAGCTGTCAGCCATGCGGGCATCGAGCTTCTTTTGGCTGGCAAGCTCCGAGCGCACCTCGGACAGTTTGTTGCGCGCCTCGCTCTCGCGGGCACGCAGGTCCTTAAGGGCTGCACGGGCGACCTCGGTAGCCTCGCGAGCATCGATCTGGGCTTGACGGGCCTGATCAAGTGCACTGTCGAGCTCCTCGGCGCGGTCGCGACGGCTCTCGAGTGAGGCCGTGACTTCCTCGAGCTGCTCGTCGATCTGCTCCAGGCGTGAGGCGTACATGTTGTCCTCGACCTCGGCGTTGCTCAGCGAGTCCTTCACCTTGGCGAGCTCGAGCGCCGCGTTATCGGCCACACGCTGCACATCGCGTTGCTCACGCGTAAGCTGCGAAATCTGATTGTCGAGCGCCACGCGCCGCTCGTGGAGCTGAGCGGCGGCAGGACCAGCGGCGTCAACGCCCTCCTGGGCCTGCATGTGCGCGCCGGTCACTTCCTCAAGCTGCGCACGCGCGTCCTCGAGCTCCTCTACCACGCGACGACGCTGATGCTCGGAGCTCGAGATCTGGCCGCGCATGTCGGACAGGCGCGACACCATGTTGTGGCCCTTTTCCTCGAGTAGGCGCATATCGGAGTTAATGCGGCCGACCACGTCTTGCATATGGCGGCGCTGCTCGCCCAGATCGCCCACAAACAGGCCCTTTTCCTCGAGCATGACCTGGAGCTTCTCGAGCTCGCGTTCCTTTTCGCCCAAGCGGTACTGCGCAAGCTCCAGCTCGGCGGCACCTTCCTTGGAGCGGCTCTCCAAGTCGTTCCACTGCGACTGCAGCGAACGCAGCTCGTCGACGGCTAGCATCTGCGTAAGCTCGTTCGCGCGCGAGGACAGCTCTTTGTACTTGCGCGCACGATCGACCTGACGCTCCAGCGGTCGCAGCTGACGGGCGATTTCCTTATTGATGTCGCGGGCACGCGTCAGGTGCTCGTCCATCGACTTAATCTTTTTGAGCGCACGCTCCTTGCGGCGTTTGTGCTTGGAAATGCCGGCGGCCTCCTCGATGAGGGCGCGGCGCTCCTCGGGGCGGCTCTGCAAAATGGCGTCGAGCTTGCCCTGGCTGATGATGGAATGCGTATCCTTGCCCAAGCCCGAATCGTGCAGGATGTCCTGAATGTCCATCAGGCGGCAGGGACTCGAGTTGATGAGGTACTCGCTTTCGCCCGAGCGATACATGCGACGGGTGATGGCGACCTCGTCAAAATCGACGGGCAGCATATGGTCCGAGTTATCGAGCACCAGCGTGACCTCGGCGACACCCACCGGCTTGCGTGCCGACGAGCCCGAGAAGATGACATCCTCCATGGCCTGGCCGCGCAGCTGCTTGGCGCTCTGCTCGCCCAGGACCCACAGAATCGAGTCAGAGATGTTCGATTTTCCCGAGCCGTTGGGACCGACGATGACGGTCAGGCCCGGCTCAAACGTCATATGGGCGCGGTCGGCAAACGACTTGAACCCTTTGAGCGTGAGGGACTTGAGATACACGGTTCCTCGCTTAAACAGGCTTCTTGTTGAGAATCACGCCGTTGGTGGTGTAGCCCATGCGGTCGAGCGCCTCGAGTGCGGCGGCTGCCTCGGCTTCCTTCTTAGAGGAACCGGTGCCGCGACCCTGGCGAATGCCATCGATCAACACCACGGCGGTAAAGGTGGGCGCATGTGCCGGCCCCTCGGAGCCAACTAGCTTGTACGCCGGGGGCTCGTGACCGTCGGCTTGCACGCACTCCTGCAAAAACGACTTGGGGTTCGCAGGATGCTCGGCACGCTCAGAAGCCAAATGCGGCTTAAGCGTACGGTGAATGAACTCCGCCGCAACGTCCCAGCCGGCGTCCAGATACAGCGCGCCCACAAGCGACTCGTAGACGTTCTCGAGCGCCGAATGCAGGCCGCGCGCACCGGTACCGGTCTCAGAGGCACCAAAGATGATGATGTCGTCGATGCCCAGCTCATGAGAAACCTCGGACAGCGTAGCGCCCGAGACAAGCGACACCTTCAGGCGCGTGAGCTTGCCCTCGTCAAACTCCGGATAGGACTCAAACAGGGAGCGTGCGACCACAGCGCCCAAAATGGAATCGCCCAAGAACTCAAGGCGCTCATAGCTGGCAGAAACCGGCTGGCCCTCGACTGCCGAGGGATGCGTAAGGGCCGCGCGCAGCAGCACCTTATTATTGAACTCGTGGCCCAGAATTTCCTGGGCGCGCGTAAGTCGTTCAGACAAAGCCAAGACCTAGGCCTCCCTGGCGTTTTCGATCGCGTCGACGGCGTCGGCGACAGAGTTGAGCGAGAGCAGAGTCTCGTCATCGATCTCGAGGTTGAACTCGTCCTCGATAGCCGTAACCAGCTGCAGGCGCTCGAGCGAGTTGGCATCGAGGTCGTCAAAGGTGGTCTCATCGCTAATTTCGGCAACATCGACGCCCAGAACGTCAGCAGCGACCTCGGCGATCTTGTCGAAGATTTCGGAGCGGTCCATAGCGCTTCCTCTCATAGTGCATGAATACCAAAAGAATGGTACCGCCCGGGCGGTACCAAGACACGGTTCTGATTCTACCCCACGACGCACGCCCCGAGACGCATAACGCCGCTGTTATAAAACGATGCCGTCCATGGAGTTGGCGACATTCTCGACCAGCCCGGCGCGCACGGCTTCGGCCGCCGCGAGCGTACCGTTTTTAACAGCCTCGACCGAGGTGGCGCCATGGCCGATCAGGACCACGCCGCGCAGGCCCAAAAGAATCGCGCCGCCCTTGGCGTCGCCCGAAAGCTTGGCCTTTATCTCGCGCATCTGCTTTTTAATGAGCAGCGCGGCGATCTTGGTGCCAAGCGAAGACATAAAGGCACCCTTGAGTTCCTGCAGCAAAAACTTGGCAGCGCCCTCGGTGGCCTTGAGCGCAATATTGCCCGACATGCCATCGGCAACGACGACATCGAAGTTACCTGAGGTGATGTCCGTTCCCTCGCAGTTACCAACAAAGCCGGGAACGGCGGCTTTCATGGCCGGAAAGCAGGCCTTGGTAAAGTTGGAGCCCTTCTCATCCTCGGTGCCGTTGGCAAGCAGGCCCACGCGAGGATGCTCGATGCCCAGGACGACGCGGGCATAGGCGCTACCCATCTGGGCAAAACGCACCATGTCATCGACCTCGACATCGGGGTTGGCGCCCATATCGCACAGCACCGTCAGACCGCCGGCGCGATTGGGCAGCGCATTGGTCAGACAGGGGCGCACCGGCTGCTTCTTGCCTTCGGCCTGATACCTAAACGGCGTCACGTAGGCGGTGGCAGCGGCGGTCATGGCGCCGGTGGAGCCGGCAGAGAAAAACGCGTCCGCGTTGCCCTTCTTAATGGCGCGGCAAGAAAGCACAATCGAGGACTTGCGCTTAGTCATCACGGCGCGAATGGGATCGTCATCCATGGCGATAACGTCGGGTGCTTCCAAGGCCTCGACGCGCGCATGGGAAGCGGCAAAGGGATTGACGATTTCGGCGGGGCCAGCTGCCAAGACCTCGATATCGGGATCGGCAGCAAGTGCAGCCTCGATACCATCGAGAACAACTTGAGGTTTCTCGTCTCCGCCCACAACGTCTACACAAACGCGAACGTTACTCATATACATGCTCCTTATACAAAAATGGCCGACTCATTGAGCCGGCCATTGTGGTTCCATTTGGAACGGCATCGCATCCAGAGTATACCGTTACTCGGTAACGATAACCTCGCGGTCCTTGTAGAAACCGCAGCTGGGGCACACGTGGTGCGGAAGCTTGACAGCGCCGCAACGGGGGCACGTGGACTGAGCCGCAGCCGAGATCTTCATGTTGGCGGAACGACGGGTGTGAGTGCGGATACGACCCTGCTTTTGTTTAGGTACGGGCATAGTGACCTTCCTTATGAACTATCCAGTGTGGCGATTACGCGCAAGTAGCGATACTACCACAGTTTTACTCATCGAGCTTGAGATTCTTCAATGCTGCAAATGGATTTTCCGTGGCAGCGGCCCATTCTGCCTCTGCCTGGGCGGCGCAATCGCATTGCTCGACGTTGAGATTGCAGCCGCAAGTGGGGCACAGACCGCGGCAATCGGGCTTGCAGAGCACCACAAACGGCGTGTCCATAACGACCGCGTCATTGATGGGCTCACCCAGATCGACGATGCGGTCCTCACCCAGAAGCTCATAGCCGTCCTCGTAGGCCTCGGGATCCTCGGGCTCCTCAAAGAGGTAGAACTCCTCGATCTCGCCGGCGATATCAAACGAGGCGGGCTCCAGGCAACGGTCGCACTCGCCGGTGGCGTGCGCGCGAACCATGCCCGTGAGCAAGACACCGGTACCGGCATTGGTAAAGACAACGTCGTAGTCGATGCCGTCCTGTAGCTGGCACTCCTTCTCGCCCACCGTGTAGGTGGCGACATCGACCTTACCGGTCAGCGGATACGAATCTCCAGGAAACTCGAGCTGCTCGGAAAGATCGACGGTAACGCTCGGGAACTCAGCCATTACCACTGACCATTCTGTTGGGCGGCACCCTCGTTGAGCTGCTGACGGCAACGGGTAACGGTGCCGGTCAGGCTCTTGAGGTTCTCCTCCAGGTGCGTAAAGACCTGCTCTGCGTAATCCTCGGCAGCATAACGCGTCTCGCGCTCGTACTGCTGGGCACGATCGCGGATGTCGTCGGCCTGCTGCTGCGCAAGGCGGACGATCTCCTGCTCACCGGCAATGGTGAGGGCCTGCTGCTGAGCATCGGCGATGATGGAATCGGCCTGAGCGGCGGCGGAAGCCATAAGCTCCTCGCGCTCCTTAAGGATACGGCGGGACTTCTGCCACTCCTCGGGATAGCTCATGCGGATCTCGTCGAGGATGTTGAAGAACACGTCGGCGTCGATGACCTTGAACTGAGCGTTCTTGCCGAAAGGCGGCTTGGCTTCCTCGATCAGCCCTTCGAGCTCATCGACCAAGCTGACGATCCTATCGCCAGGAAAATTCTCGCCCGGCATCCGGTCTCCTTTCATAGGTAACATATCATCGTGCTAGTTTACCACATGCCACCAGGCAATAAGAAACGTCACGAAAAGCGATGTTTGAGCGCTTCGACCACGTTGGACGGGACAAACGTCGATACATCGCTGCCGAGCGAGGCGATCTGGCGAACGACAGAGCTCGAGATATAGCCGTACTGCGGCGCACTCATGACAAAGATGGACTCCAGCTCGCTATCCAAGCGGTAGTTGAGGTCGGCCTGCTGCAGCTCGTACTCAAAGTCGGTCATGGCGCGCAGACCCTTGACCACGGCCCCCGCCCCCTGCTCACGAGCGAAGTCGACCAAGAGGCCGGTAAAGGGCAGGACCTCGACGCCGTCGATATCACCGAGCGCCTCGCGGGCCAGTGCCACGCGCTCATCGAGCATAAAGGTGGTTCCTACACCGTTTTTACCCTGCGACTCGGCAACAGCGACGATCACGCTGGGAAAGATGCGGCGGGCACGGCGGATCACATCGATATGGCCAAACGTGATGGGATCGAAGGTGCCCGGGACGATCACGCGGTTGATGGTGTCATTCATGGGCGTCCTCCTGAAACGTCGCGGCATCGTTGTTGTCGGCATCGGTGCCGGCGCTATCGCCCTCACCATCGTCATCGCCGACCCAACGAAGCAGGTCGACCGAGGTAATGCCGTAGCGCTTCTCGCGCACGATCTCAAAGCCTGCCGGATGCGCGCCCGCATCGGCGGCGGCATGCTCAAACAAGGCGTAAGCGCCAGACGCAAGCAGACCTTGCTGAGCCAGGTTCTGCAGCAGTTCCTCGACCGGCTCGGCACCAAAAGCATAGGGCGGGTCGAGCAGGACCAGATCAAAGGGGCCGCCCGGCACACGACCGCGCGAGGCACTCGCCAGCATGTCGCCCGTTATCACGCGCCAACGCGCACGGTCACGGCAGAGCGACTCGATATTCTTGGTAATAAGCCGCGCGGCATTCCGATCGATCTCGAACGTCGTGAGCGAGCGGGCACCACGTGAGAGCATCTCGATACCCAAAGCGCCGGAGCCGCCAAAGGCGTCCAGCACGCGGACCTCGTCCAGATCGAAGTCAAATGCCGACATGACCATAGATGCGCATGCCTCGCGCACGCGATCGGTCGTGGGGCGGGTGACATCGCGACCACGGGGCTCCTCGATCTTACGACCGCGCCATTCGCCGCCGATGATTCTCATCCTCCGCTGACCTCCTTAAAGATATGTCGATAACGCATGGCGACCGCGTCGCGCAAGGGACGCGTCGCCACAGAGTCAAGGTTGCAAGCATACCGCAAGAGCTCGACCGCGTCCAAATGGGCCCATTCGATAAGGTCCTCATCGGCGTCCAGGTCCACAAAGCGCAGGGTCACACCGCCATGCTGGCGGTACCCCAGGATTTCGCCCTCGTGACGCAGACGCAGGTCCATCTGGGCAAGCGTAAAACCATCCGAAGTTTTTTCGAGCGACTGGAGACGGTCTTGCGCCGCCGATACGCCGCCGTTGCCCTTGGAGTGCGTCATGACCAGGCACGTACCCGACACGCTGCCACGGCCCACGCGACCGCGCAGCTGGTGCAGGGCAGCCAAACCAAAGCGCTCGCCGTTCTCGATGACCATGACGGTGGCGTTAGGCACGTCGACGCCCACCTCGACCACCGTAGTCGAGACGAGCACGTCGATCTCGCCACGCTTAAAGGCATCGATAACCTGGTCCTTCTCCCCCGCTGGCATACGGCCGTGAAGGCGCTCGATGGCAAGACCAGGCAACGCCAGACGCAAGCGATCGAGCTCGGTCGCCGTATCGTGCAGCGGCACGGGGACCGTCACGCGGCCCTCGTCGTCGCGGGCGATACCGGGCACGTCCTCCAGCTCATCGGCCGAGTCACTCGGCTCCACGAGCGGGCAAATCACGTAGGCCTGCTGACCCTTTTCATGCGCCTCGCGGATGGCGCCATAGGCGAGGTCGCGGCTGGACTCGGTGAGCACGCGTGTCGTCACGCCAGCGCCAGGGACGGGCCGATGGCGGATGATACTCGTGTCCAGATCGCCGTAGACCGAAAGCGCCAGCGTACGTGGGATGGGCGTTGCCGTCATAACGAGCAGATCGGCACCGGGGCCCTTCGCGCGTAGGGCGTTGCGTTGGCCGACGCCAAACCGGTGCTGCTCGTCGATGACAACAAGCGACAGATGCTTGAACGCAACGTTATCCGAAAGCACCGCATGGGTGCCAAAGAGCACATCAAGCTCGCCCGATTCCAGCTGGGCATGGATCCGCTCGCGCTCTGCGGCCGGCGTGGCACCCGTCAGAAGCGCCCAGGACATGCCGGCCTGCGAGAGCAGAGGGCCGGTCTTATCGGCATATTGGCGCGCCAGAACGCCCGTGGGCGCCATAACGCAGGCCTGCGTACCGCTATCGGCAGCCACAGCCAGCGCGCAGGCGGCAACGGCGGTCTTACCGGTACCGACATCGCCCAGCAGCAGGCGGTTCATCACGCGCCCGCCATCGCACATATCATGCAGGATGTCTTGGAACGCGGCCTCCTGCTCTTCGCTCAGCGAAAACGGAAGGGCCTGTTTAAGCGCGCCCAGATGCTCGCCCGCAGTGTGGGCATAGGGCACCACATCGACCAGGCCGCCGTCGTTGCGCAGACGCAGCGCCAGCTGCAGGTAGAGGCACTCCTCGTAGGCAAGACGCCGGCGTGCGATGTCGCGCTCAGCCATGCTCGAGGGAAAGTGGATCGAACGCAACGCGCGGGCATTGCTCATGAGCTTCCGCTTTGCGCGCAGCGGCGCAGGAATCGGATCGAACAGATTGCCGACGACCTCGAGCGCGCCGCTTACGATGCGGCGCATCCACGCCTGGCTCACGCCATCGCTCACGTAATGGACCGGCAGGATAGTTCCCGCGGCACGTCCCTCCTCGAGCTTTTCGAAATGCGGAGAGGCCATCTGCTTAAAACCATAGGCAAACTCGACCTTGCCCATCACGGCCAGGCGGTCGCCCTGTTTTAGCTGCTGGGCAATCCAGGGCTGGCGGAAAAAGGCGACCTGAAGCACACCCGTCTCGTCAACGAGTGAGACTTCGGTAACCTGCATGCGCGGACGCGGCTGCTTTTGGACGATACGGTCGACCGTGGCGACAATCGTGCAAACGGTGCCGATGGGCGCCATCTCGATGGACCACGAGCGGGTAAAGTCGAGGTATCGATGAGGGATATGGAGAAGGAGGTCCCCCACCGTCCGAATTCCCAGACGGCGAAGGGCCTCCTCACGTTTACCCGAAACATATTTGAGTCGCGCGATATCCTCGTCGAGCGCATTGCTCTGGGCAAAGCGCTCCGAGACGCGCGACACGGAGCACAGCTCGGACATGGGCAGTTGCCTACTCGATCGAGAAGATCACGGGATAGAGCGGCTGCTCGCCACGATGGGCGTCAATCTCCAAGTCGGGCTGAGCCTCCTCGATAGCGTCGACGATCTCCTGGAAGGCCTCATCGGACAGCTCCTCGCCTGCCAGAATCGTCAGCGCGTCGCCCTCCTCTTCCTCCTGCATACGGTTGATGCAGTCGAGCGTGACCTGCTTCACGTCGGAGCCGACCACATCGATGGAGCCGGCGATGATACCCATGACGTCACCGGAGTGAATCGGCGAGCCGTCGGAGGCACTGGAATCGCGCACGGCACGGGTGACCTCGCCATCACGAACCTCACTGATGGCGTCGACCATAGCGGCGACGGCATCCTCGAGCTCGGAATCGGGCAGGACCGCGAACAGCGCGGAGAAGGCCTGAGGAACGGTCTTGGTAGGAACGACGGCGACCTTTTTATCGGTGCAGGCAGAGGCGGCGGCCTCGGCAGCCATGCGGATGTTACCGTTGTTGGGCAGGATGATGACCGAGGTCGCGTTGACCTGGTCCACGGCGCCCAGCAGGTCTGCAGTCGAGGGGTTCATGGTCTGACCACCCGACACGATCACGTCGACGCCGAGGGACTTGAGGATGTCTGCCTCGCCAGACCCAGCGGCAACGGCGACAAAGCCCAGCGCCTTGGCGGGCTCGGCGGCCTTTTCCTGGTCCTCATGAATCTTGGCGGTACGGTCGTGGGCCTCCATCTCCATGTTGTGGATAAAGACCTCGTAGATCTGACCAAGCTGAAGCATGTGCTCGAGCACCAGGTTGGGGGTGTTGGAGTGCACGTGGATCTTGTAATCGGGGTAGGCGCCCACGAGTAGCTCACAGTCGCCCATGGAACCCAGGAACTTAAGGCACTCATCCTCGTCAAAGGGAGCGTCAGCCTTAAAGAGGAACTCGTTGCAGTAGCGGAACTCCGAGCCCTCCCAGTCGTCGTTGGCCTCGATCTCAACGCGATTGAGGGCCGCGTCGCGGGCAGAGCCAGCGGAATCAAACGTGGCGGAGAAATCCTCGACAACGGTGCTGCGGCCAAGCGCGGCGGCAACAAAGTTCTCCAGGAAGATGGCAAAGCCAAAGGCGCCGGAGTCGACCACGCCGTTCTCCTTCAGAACGGGCAGAAGGTCGGGCGTGCGAGCGACAGACTGATATGCCTCGACGACGATAGCGTCGAGCGCGTCCTCGGCCGAGAACTTCTTCTTCTCGCACTCGTCGGCCTTGGTCGAGACATCGCGCAGCACCGTGAGGATCGTGCCCTCGATGGGCTTGCGGACGG
Organism: Collinsella sp.; assembly: GCA_046979165.1. Lineage (GTDB taxonomy): Bacteria > Actinomycetota > Coriobacteriia > Coriobacteriales > Coriobacteriaceae > Collinsella. The sequence goes on along the minus strand of JBKWJT010000001.1, from coordinate 359,211 downwards.
CCTGGAAGGCGACCTTGACGGCGCGACGGAAGGCGAAGGCGATGTTGGCGGACGTAATGGGCTCGTCGGCAGAGACAAGGCCCTCGGCCACGCCGCGCAGAATCTGCGACGTGATGACGCCGGAGTTACCGCGGGCGCCCATGAGGGAGCCGTGGGTGATGGCGCCGGCAATGGCTTCCATGTCAGCGTCGGCGGGAAGAGCGGAGAGCTCCTTGGTCACCGAGGCGAGCGTGAGCGACATGTTGGTGCCGGTGTCACCGTCGGGCACGGGGAAGACGTTGAGCTTGTTGATCTCCTCGGCCTTGTCGGAAACGGCAGCCGCAGCGATCGGAAAACAGGTGCGAATGGTCTTTGCAATCATGGGTATTTGAATCTCCGTTTTCGGATGCTAGTTCAGACGGCTCTTGAGCGCGTCGATATGGATGCCGATCTTAAGGCTGGCGGGATCGATCTGGGCGATCTCCTGCAGGGTGAAGGCAACGGAGCTCGAAAGATTGTGGCAGACGGACTTCATGTTGACGCCGTTCTCGAGCACGACGTGAAGATCGACCGTAAGGCCGTTCTCGTCGGCGGAGACAAGCACGCCCTTACGGAGGCGCTGACCGGCAAGCAGGCGCACGCTCTCGGCGCCCTGGAGCTGCTCAGCCATACCGACGACGCCATAGCACGTCATCGCGGCATAACCGGCAATATCGGCAATAACGTCGTTCGAGACGCTCAGGCTGCCGTTAATGGTCTCAGACACAAGAATCTCCTTATCTGGTGCTCGCAGCACCATGTCGTGGGAGCAATCATTGCAATATTCTACAACGAGCGCGCCGTGTTGAGGTGGTGGGTCGCGGGATTACATCCTCGACACGAAATGTTGATATGGTAACGTTCGCGAACGGCGACCGCGACATGAAAAAACCCGCCGCATAAGCGACGGGTTTTACAACCTGGCTCCCCGGGTAGGACTCGAACCTACAACAGCGCGGTTAACAGCCGCGTGCTCTACCATTGAGCTACCGAGGAATTTAAAGCCCAACGGAAAGGGCTGATAAATTCTGGCTCCCCGGGTAGGACTCGAACCTACAACAGCGCGGTTAACAGCCGCGTGCTCTACCATTGAGCTACCGAGGAATAGGTACGTGCTCTCAAGCAACGAAGTTTATTATACGGACGAATCAGCTCAGGGCAAGAACTTTTTTAAGAAATTTTCCGACCTAGTCATTGGGGACGTTCTTAAACGACCAGTCATTCAAGAATGTCCCCAACGACTACATGAAAGCGCCCCCAAGCGGATGTGCTTGAGGGCGCTTCTTGCTTGACTAGCTCTCGATATAGTCCTTCAGCTTGCTGGAGCGACTGGGGTGGCGAAGCTTGGCCAGAGTCTTGGACTCGATCTGGCGGATGCGCTCGCGCGTGACGCCAAACTCGCGGCCGACTTCCTCGAGCGTACGGGGATGTCCGTCGACAAGGCCAAAGCGCAGCTCAATAACCTTGCGCTCACGATCGGCAAGCGAATCGAGCACCTGGGTGAGCTGCTCCTGCAGCATGGAGAAGCTGGCGGCATCGGGCGGAACGATGGCCTGGGAGTCCTCGATGAAGTCGCCCAGCTGGGAATCCTCTTCCTCGCCGATGGGGGTCTCGAGCGACACGGGCTCCTGCGAGATCTTCTGGATCTCGCGGACGCGGTCGGCACTCATGTCCATCTCGGCACCGATCTCCTCGGGGGTCGGGTCGCGGCCCAGGTCCTGAAGAAGCTGGCGCTGCACGCGGACGAGTTTGTTGATGGTCTCGACCATGTGCACGGGAATACGGATGGTACGGGCCTGGTCGGCGATAGCGCGCGTGATGGCCTGACGGATCCACCACGTGGCGTACGTGGAGAACTTAAAGCCCTTCTGGTAGTCGAACTTCTCGACGGCGCGAATCAGACCGAGGTTGCCCTCCTGGATCAGGTCAAGGAACAGCATGCCGCGACCGACATAGCGCTTGGCGATGGAGACGACCAGACGCAGGTTTGCGCTGATGAGTGCCTGCTTGGCTTCGAGGCCCACGTTCTCAATGCGCGTAAGACGACGTATCTCGGCACGCGTGAGCTCGAGCTCGCCTGCCTCGGCAGCCTCGAGCTTCTCGGTGGCCTCGAGACCGGCCTCGATCTTCATGGCCAAATCGACCTCTTCGGAGGCGGTCAGCAGGTCGACCTTGCCGATCTCCTTGAGGTACATACGAACCGGATCGCCGGTCAGCATCACCGTGGAGGCATCGATGCCACGCACGCGGGAGCGTGAACGGGACGTGCGCACGGTGCGCTTCTTCTTGCTCTTGGAAGAACCCATCTCGGCGTCGGCCTGACGGGCCATCTTGAGCTCGTGATCGTCGAGCGAGCCGGAATCGTGCTCGTCGTCGTCATCGAAATCGTCAGTATCGGTATCGTTATCGTCATCGTCGACGTCCATGGGGGCGTCGTCGTTTCCGCTCGCGGAGATAATCTGGATGCCGCTGTTGCGCAGCGCGGAATACACCGCGGTGAGCTGCTCGTCAGAAACATCGATATCCTTCAGAGCGACCTGAATCTCGTCCTCGGTTACCGAAGTCCTGTTTGAGCCGTTGCCCATGAGCTTTGCAACGTAGGATTCCAGCCCAGTACCCGTGCTCTCAGTCTTTTTTGGCACAGATTCTCCCTTCATAGTCCACAGGACTCAATACTTTAGCACACACATAAGCGTCTATACCCAAAAAGAGGACTGGATATAGGCGAGAATACGCTGGTTGACCACAACATCTAGGCCTGTTCGGTGCCTGCGGCCTCCAGACCGATCAAACGGAACGGGTCCGCCACGCCGCCGATAGACTTTTGCAGCTCGCGTTGACGCTGCGAATCCTGCGCGGCCTGCACGGTCAGCGCGCGACGGGCCTCATCATCGAGCGAACGGTCCTGGCGCAGCTTGGCCTGTGCGGCACGCATGCGGCGCTTGATGGTGTAGAGCTCGAGCGTATCGAGCATGAACACGATGTTCGTCTCGGTGGGGTGCTTGCTCGTCGCGGAGATGCGCCCGGCACTCACAAGCGTTGCCGCCTCGGGACAGACCGAGCGCGCCGCATCCATGCAGGCTGCAGGATCGGTTCCCGGCGGCGTTGCCAGAACGGCCCATGCGATGGACTCGTGACGTGGGTCAACCCACTCGATAGAGCAGATGCGGTCGGCATACGTGCGGAACAGGTCGGGGTAGCTCGTGAGCATCGTCAACAGCTCGCGCTCCCCTGCCAAGGACTTGCGCTCAAGATCAGTAAGAACCATCGGCGCCGCCGCAGCCGGAGCGCCCGAACCATCAGTCACAGGCACAGCACCCATACCATCAGGCACATCGATCGGCGGCAGGTCGTCGACGACCTCCACGGGCGCGGCACCGTAGGCATCGAGCGGGACGTAGTCATACGGCTCTTCTTCGACCGGCGCGGACACCGGCGGCGTCGCGCCCGATGCCCAAGCACCGCGAGATGCCCCCTGCGAACCAGACGTCCGACCGCCCGCGCTACCAGAGCGCTCGGCTTGCGCCCGCTGGCGTTCATAGTTCTGCTCACGACGTCGTTCCGCATCTTCGCGCTTGGCGACATCGCGAAACACGCGACCCGAACTCGCGCGAACCGTCTCCAGATCCAAACCCAGCAGATCGGCAATCTGGATAAAGTATGTGTCGATCATATAGCTATCGCGCAGCGGATAGATAAGCGTCAGCGCATCTTCCAGCGCCTTGGCACGACCGCCCGGCGTGGTGATGTCACTCGACTCCTGCAGCGAACGGTAGACAAAGTCCATGAGCGGCTCGGCAGCGTCGATGCGCGCCTGAAGCTCCTGTCCACCATGCGCTGTGATGAACTCCATGGGGTCGTTGCCGTCGGGCAGCACCACGCAGCGCAGGTCCATCGAATCCTGCTCGATAAATTGAATCGCGCGACGGGCGGCCTTCTGGCCCGCGGCATCGCCATCGAACATATACACGATACGCTTGGCAAAGCGGGTGAGCGTCTTGACGTGATGCTCCGTGAGCGCGGTGCCCAGCGTGGCGACAACGTTTTTGATCCCCGCCTCCCAGCAGGCGATACAATCGGTATAGCCCTCCACCACGATGGCCGTATCCTGCGCGACGATAAACTCCTTGGCCCAGTTAAAGCCATAGAGGTTTCGCTTTTTATGGAACACGCTCGTCTCGGCGGTGTTGAGGTACTTGGGTTGACCGTCACCCATGATGCGACCGCCAAAGGCAATGTTGTGACCCTGTTCGTCAAAGATGGGAAACATCACGCGGTCGTAGAAGCGGTCGGCAAGCTGCCCGCGCCCGCGGCTCACGGCAACGTTGGCGTCGATCATCTCCTGCGGGGTAAAACCCGCCTGGGACAGGTGCGACACCAGCGCGTTGCGGCCCGGTGCAAAGCCCAGGCAGTAGCGGCGGCAGACGTCGCCACCCATACCACGGCTGGCAAAGTACTCGCGTGGACGGCCGTCCTTACCGCGCATAAGCATGGTGTGGTAGAACTGGGCGGTCTCGGCACACAGATCGTAGATGCGGGCACGCTTGGTACCGCGCTCGCGACGATCTCCGGTGTCATGCAGCTCAATACCCGCACGATCGGCCAAATAGCGGATTGACTCGGGAAAGCTCAGGTTCTCGCGCTTCATGATATAGGTGAAGACGTCGCCACCCTCGCCGCAGCCAAAGCAATGCCACACCTGCGTGGCGGGGATAATGTGGAAAGAAGGCGTCTTTTCGCCATGGAAGGGGCAGCAACCCCAAAACTCATGGCCGCGGGGCTTGAGCTCAACCGTTTCCTGCACGATGGCAACTAGGTCGGACGCAGCGCGTACCTGGTCTTTTTCCTCATCGCTAATCACGGATGCTCACCCCCTGCTCACCCAAGTTATGACGAATATCCTCGATATTACCCTCGACGGTCGCAATCAACTCATCCAGCGAGTCGAACACACGCGAGGGACGCAGCCAGCGCGTAAAAGCCAGCGAAACGGAAGCGCCGTACAGGTCGCCCGTATAACCAATTAAGTTAGCCTCGAGATGCGATGAAGCGGCATCGTCGGCATACGTCGGCGGCAGGCCGACATTAACGGCAGCGGGCCACGCGATGTCATCGACGAGCACCAGACCCTCATACACACCATCGGCAGGCACCTGAATGCCGTCGGGAACCTGCAGGTTTGCCGTGGGAAAGCCCATGTCAGAACCCTCGTGACGGCCACGAATAACACCGCCACGCAGCATATACGGGCGCCCGAGCAACTCAGCAGCAAGCTCCACATGGCCCTGTCCCAGCTCATGACGAATGCGGGTAGCGCAAATGGCCTCACCGCCCTCGCAAAGCAGGTCGTGACCATACACGTCAACGCCGCGCTCGGAACCCCAAGAGCGCATCTCGGCAACACCAGAAGCACCGCCACGACCCAGCCTAAAGTCGCTGCCAACGCGAATCGAACGAATGTCGACCAGACGCGACACCAGCGAGAGAAAAGCAACATGGTCGAGTGCCGCAACCTCAGGCGTAAAGGGAACGGCTACCACCGCATCGACCCCGGTCTGAGCCAAGGCATGTAGACGGTCGGCCGTCGTCATCAATTTTTGAGCGGGCGAAGGACTCACCACAACGTCCGGATCGGGATCGAAAGTGACCACGACCGCCTTACAGCCATGGGCACGGGCGTCACGGACAAGCGCCGCAATGAGCTCCTGGTGTCCACGGTGCACGCCATCGAACACGCCGATGGCAATCGATGCGGCACCCAAGTGCTCGCACTCATCAAACGTATCGGCAGCAACGATGCGAGCCTCGTCCGACTCGCCCTCGAAAAAGATACGCGCGAGCTCGCGAGCGGACAACATCATCGAACACCGCCGATTGCCTGCGGAAACACGTGCTCCATGACAAAGCGGCCACTCTCAATGCGGGCGAGCGCCTTGAGTCCCCCATCGAGCACCAACGCAAAAGGCGACTTCAAGGTATCGAAATCGGCAAGCGCACGCTCAACGGGAATGCGTCGGCCGCAGAGCAGATCGTCGGCAAGATTGCCCGGCAAGTCAACACGCGAGGCGCCCAGGGCCGCAATGGGATCCAGGGCAAAGCCAGCCGCGGACTCGGGAGAAAGCTCCTCGACCGCATGACAGGCGCCAATGGAAACAACACCGGAGGCCGTGCGGCGCAGCGCGGAAATGTGCGCGGCGCTCTCGCAGACGCGGCCCAAATCGCGAGCGAGCGCACGGATATAGGTACCCTTGCTCACTGAGAACGCCACGGTCCACACACACGTATCACCTTCGCCTCCCACGGCGATCAGGTCGGCGGCATAGACCTCGACGAGGCGCGGAGGTAGGTCCGCCGCATTGCCCTCGCGAGCAGACTTGTAGGCGCGAACGCCATTGACCGAGATAGCCGAAAACGCCGGCGGCACCTGCATCTGCGGACCCAGCATAGCGGCCAAGCGCTCACGGGCATAGGCAGGATCGCGGAGCTCGTTGGCAACAGCCACCGTGCGGACCGCCTCGCCCTCCGCGTCATCGGTATTCGTCTCGGCGCCAAACGAGATGTCGGCGACATAGCTTTTGGTATCGAGGGTTAGCATGCCCAGCAGACGAGTAGCCTGGCCCACGCCCACCACCATGACGCCGGATGCCATGGGGTCGAGCGTGCCGGCATGGCCGACGCGCCGCTCATGGAGGGCGCGTCGGCATTGCGAGACCACATCGTGGGACGTGCAGCCCACCGGCTTATCGACGGCGAGCAGCATATTCAGTTGAGAAGGCGTACGACGAGCCATGTACCATCCAAAAAGTTAAAGCTCGACGGTCACCGAAGCGGGATCCTCCCCCACCAGCTCGGCCAGCATGGGAAGTGCCACGGCGAGCGTCTCGCGAATTGTTCCGTTGTTGGAAAAGCCGGCGGCGGCATGATGCCCGCCACCGCCAAAGTTGGCAGCGATCTCGGACACATCGAGGTCACCCTTGGAGCGCAGGTTGCCGCGCACCTTGGTATCGCCGTCGATGCCCTTTAAGAACAGGCAGACCTCGACGCCCATCACCGAACGCACCACATCGACCAGACCGTCACATTCATCCGAGGTGACGCCGCAGGCCTCAAGGTCGCTCTGGAAGGCATAGCTATACGCCACGCGCCCGTGCGCGACCGTCTTGATACGGCCCATGACAATGGACTTGAGGTGCAAAAACTCGACGCGCATGCTCTGATAGACCTCGAGTGCGACACGAGCCGGATTGGCGCCATGCGCCACCAGGCGCGAAGCAGCATGGAACGCGGCAGCATCGGCGTTCTGGTACTGGAAACGACCGGTGTCGGTCACCAAGCCGCACAGCAAGCAGGTCGCGACGCCGTCACGTGCGACAATGCCGCAATTGTCCAAGAAACGGTCGATGATCATAGCGCAGGCTGCAGCTTCAACGCGCCTCAGACTGAGCTCGGCAAACTCCTCGCGTGCCGGATGGTGATCGAAGCACACCACATGCTTGGAGCGACGAAGCACCTCGGCGGAGTTGTTCAGGCGCTCGACGACCGGCACATCCACCGAGATGAACAGGTCCGGATTGCCGGTGTACGCAGATGCCGGCACCAGGCGATCGGAGCCTTCCATAAAGCGGTAGATGCGCGGGACCGGGTCATCGTCTGCCAGCAGCAGGGCAATGTCCTTATTGGGGAAAAACTTCATGAGCGAGAGACCCAGACCCAGCACGGAACCCAGGGCGTCGCCATCGGGAGAAGTGTGTCCCGAAATCGCAATGGAGGACGCACCCTCGATAAGCTCGAGGATGCGTCGCTGAATATCTGCAGACTCGCACGAGGCGAGGTCGGCGGAATTAGTCATCTAAAGCTGCCTCCTGGGCGGCATCCGCTATTGGATAGCCGTCCTCGTCCTTTTCGATCGCAAGCGTGGCGGGAACGTTTTCCAGCGCACGCGTGATGCGCTCGGCCTCATCGGTCGAGCGATCGATGCGAAAATCGAGCTCGGGCGTGACGCGCCAATCGAGCGAGCGGGCCAACAGGCTACGGATGCGGCCCTTGGCGCTGACGAGCGCCTCCATGACCTCGTCGTAGCGGCTCGCGTCGCACGACACGTACACGCGCGCGAACGAACGGTCCACCGCGACCTCGACCGCGGTCAAGGTGACCAGGTCGAGACGCGGATCGGAAACCTCAAAGAGCAGGATATAACCGAGCTTCTCGCGAAGCTGCTCGCCCAGACGGCGGGTTGCCTGCGTTTGCTTCATAGCGCTACCCCCTACTCGGTACGGGCAACCTGATCGATGCGGTAGCCCTCAATGGTGTCGCCAGGCTTGATGTCCTGGAAGTTCTCCAGGCCAATACCGCCCTCGGAGCCGCTCTTGAGGCTCTTGGCCTCGTCCTTGTAGTGGCGCATCGAGGCGATTTTACCGTTGAAGACCACGATGCCGTCGCGCACCAGGCGCACAGAATCGGTCGCGGCGATCTCGCCCTCTTCGACGCGGACACCGGCGGCGATGCCGACCTTGGGCACCTTGAAGGTGTCCAGAACGGTCGCAGTACCCGTGGAGACCTCGACCTCGGTGGGCTTGAGCATACCGATGCGGGCAGCGTCGAGGTCCTCGAGGCACTTGTAGATGACGTCGTAGCAACGGATCTCGACGCCCTCGCGCTCGGCAGCGGAGCGGGCCTTGCCGTCGGGACGGACGCCAAAGCCGATGATGATGGCGTTGGAGGCGTCGGCCAGGACGACGTCGGTCTCGTTGATGGCACCAACGGCGGAGTGGATCGTGTTGATACGCACCTCGGACTGATCCATCTTGTCGAGAGAGTCCTGAAGGGCCTCGATGGAGCCCTGGACGTCGGCCTTGATGATCAGGTTGAGCTCCTTGACCTCGGCGTCGGCGATGGTCTCGAAGAGGTTCTCGAGCGTCACGTGCTTCACGCGGCTCTGCTCCTCGATACGGGCCTTGAGCGAACGCTCGTCGGCCAGCGCACGCGCCTCGCGCTCGTCCTCGAACACGCGGAACTCATCGCCGGCGTTGGGGACGGACTGCAGGCCCAAGATCTCGACGGCGTCGGAGGGACCGGCCTCGGTGACGGCGTTGCCCTTGGGGTCGAGCATGGCACGGACGCGGCCATAGGTGAGGCCGGCGACCAGCGTATCGCCCACGTGCAGGGTACCGCGGGTCACGAGCACGGTGGCAACCGAGCCGCGGCCCTTGTCGAGCTTAGCCTCGAGGACGTTGCCCGAAGCGAACGTATCAGGGTTGGCCTTGAGCTCGAGCACGTCGGCCTGGAGCAGGACGGTCTCGAGCAGATCGTCGATACCGATCTTCTGCTTGGCCGAGATGTTGACGAACATGTTCTGTCCGCCCCACTCCTCGGGGATGATGCCGTACTCGGTGAGCTCCTGGCGCACGCGGTCGGGGTTGGCGCCCGGCTTATCGATCTTGTTGACGGCGACGACGATGGGAACACCGGCGGCCTTGGCGTGGTTGATCGACTCGATGGTCTGGGGCATGACGCCGTCGTCGGCGGCCACGATCAGGATGACGATATCGGTCACCTTGGCGCCGCGGGCACGCATGGCCGTAAAGGTGGCATGACCGGGGGTATCGATGAAGGTGATCTTGCGGTCGTTAATCATGACCTGCGAAGCGCCGATGGCCTGCGTAATGCCGCCCGCCTCGCCGGCAGCGACGCCGGTGTGACGGATTGCGTCGAGGAGGCTCGTCTTGCCGTGGTCGACGTGGCCCATGACGGTGACGACCGGGGCACGAGGCTTAAGGTCGGCGGGATCGTCGTAGAACGAGAAGGTGTTCTCCTCCTCGGGGGTGATGATCTTGATCTGACGGCCCAGGTCGTCGGCAACGAGCTCGACGAGGTCGTCGGACATGGACTGCGTCATGGTAAGCGGCGTACCCAGCAGGAACAGGCGCTTGATGATGTCGTTGGCCGGAACGTCGAGCGCCTCGGCGAGCTCCTGGACGGTAACGCCCTGGGAGACCTTGATGGCGTCGAGGTCCTCGGGGTTCACGCCCTGGGCCAGCGCCTCCTCAATCTTGCGCTCTTCCTGAGCCTTTGCGGCCTCGCGCTCGCGCTTCTCCTTGCGCTTTTTGCGGCGACCAGTGGACTCGCGAGAGGCCTCCTCGACGGCGGCACGAGCCTCCTCGAGCACCTTCTCGCGGCTGTACTCCTCGGCCTCGCGAGCCATGCGGCTGTAGTGGTCCTCTTCGTTGTTGTGACCGCCCTTGCGCTTCTTGCCCTTGCCCTGCTTGTCGGGGTTGGGGAAGTCCATGCCGGCAGCGACGTTGTTGCTGGCGTTGGTGCGATGGCTGTGGGGACGGTTCTCGGAGGCGTTGCGCTCGGAGTTGCTGTCGGAGGCGTTGCGGTCGCCTCGACGGCCACCACGACGGTCGTTGTTGCCGCCACGACGGTTGCCGCGCTCGGCAGCGCGCTCGGCCTTGGCCTTCTCCTCGGCGTCCTTCTTCTCCTTGAGCACGGTCTCCTGTGCGGCGATCTGGTCGAGCAGCGAGCGGAAGCGCGAACCGGAGTCGGAAGCGGGAACGGCGCGGCGCTGGGCCTCGCGGGCAGCCTCCTCCTTCTCGCGGGCAAGGCGCTCCTGCTCGGCCTTCTTCTTGGCCTCGGCCTCGGCGCGGGCGGCCTCCTCGGCAGCCTGGGCAGCGGCGAACTGGCGGCGCTCCTCCTCGCGCGCCTTCTCGGCGGCGATGCGCTCGCGCTCGGCCTCGGCAGCGCGTGCTGCCTCCTCGGCGGCAGCGGCCTGCTCCTCGGCCTGCTTGGCGGCCTCGACTTCCTGAGCGCGGGCCTCGATCACCGAGGCGAGCTGCTTGCGGACCATAGCGACGTAGGCGTCCTCCAGGGCGGAGGAAGCGGACTTAGCGGGAATCTTCATTTCGGCGAGATGACCCATCAGTTCCTTGGAGGTCATGCCGAACTCTTTGGCCAGGGTGGACACACGGACTTTTGCCATATGACTTCACCTACCCTTTCTGGCACCTTGGGTGCCTAGAGACTGAACGAGCGTGGGAGATGCGCCGGGACCCGCCCGACGCGACCGCGCGCTAGATCAGGTCCTCCGCATCATCGAAGGCGTCGGTGTCGTGGACACCGCAGAAACGGGAGCCGGGACGAGCCTGGTTGCGGCACTGGATGCCGTCCTCGGACACGTACTCGCAGCGGCGGACGTCCTCGTCCTCCTCGTCACCGATCAGGTCGGCGGTGGGCTCCTCGTGAACGGGAACGTTCTTGAGGATGTCGGCGGCAAGCGTCTCGGACTTGATGTCGATGTGCCAGCCGGTCAGGCGCGCAGCGAGGCGGGCGTTCTGGCCTTCCTTGCCGATGGCGAGGGACAGCTGGTCGTCGGGCACGATGACGCCGGCGTAGGCCTTCTCCTCGTCGATGAGGACGCGGGTGACCTTAGCGGGCGAAAGGGCGTTGGCGACGTAGACGGCAGGATCGGCATCCCACAGGATGACGTCGACGCGCTCGCCACGGAGCTCGCCCACGACAGCGCGAACACGGCTGCCCTTGGGGCCGACGCAGGCACCCACGGGATCCAGACGGTCGTCAAGCGAGTGGACGGCAACCTTGGAACGCTGGCCAGGCTCGCGGGCGATCGACTTGATCTGGACGGTGCCCTCATAGATCTCGGGCACCTCCTGCTCAAACAGACGACGCATGAGCTCGGGGTGGGTACGGGAGATGACAATCGGCGGACGGCTGTGCTCGCCACGAACCGGCTGCAGGTTGGAGTTGGGGTCGCGAACGTCGATGATCACGGCCTTGATATGCTGGTTGTGCAGGTAGCGCTCGCCCATCGGACGCTCGTTGCGCTCGTTCTCGTAACGGCGCTGATCGAAGTGCGGCAACTCGGCCTCGACGCCTTCACGAATCTTGACGATTGTGAAGTCGGGCGTGGACTGAAGCACGGTACCGCTGATGAGGTCACCGATGCGGCCGGAGAACTCCTCGTAGATCTGCTCGCGGGCGGAGTTACGCACGATGGCGTTGATCTCGGCCTTGGCGTGCTGGGCGGCGATGCGGCTCGTGTTCTTGGGGGTGACGTCGATCTCCTCGAACTCGGTGAAGTTGCCCTCCTCGTCCATGGAATCGTCGATCGGCTCCAGGCGGTAGACGTAGATCTTGCCGGTGGTACGGTCGATGGTCACCTTGGCGCCCCACTCAAGATGCAGGATCTCGGCATAGCTCTTGGCGAGCGACTGCTCCAGGCGGTCGATCAGGTAGAGCTGGTCGATGTGCTTCTCCTGGCAAAGCTCCATCAGGGCGGACATCATGTCGGATGCTGCCATCTTAATTTCCTTCCTTCGCGGGCTTGAAGTCGTAGGTGGGCTTCAACTTGCACTTTTTAACATCAGAGAAATCGAGGGTGACAGACTCGCCGTCCTCGAGCTCGAGAGTCACGTTCGTCTCGGTGGCGGCGGCAATCTTACCGGCGTACTTGCGACGGCCCTCGGTGGCGGTGGAGGTGAGCTCACAGTTCTCGCCCACAAAGCGGGCAAAGTCACGCGGGCGGCGCAGCGGGCGCGCCATACCCGGGCTCGACACCTCAAGCGTATAGCTCGAAGAGATGGGGTCGAGCTCCTCAATCACATCGCCGACCCACTTGGTGTTGGCCGTGACGTCGTTGAGCGACAGGCTCTGACCCTCGGCACCCTCGATACGCACGCGCACGCAGGGGGCCTTGGTGGCACCCACGAGCTCGACGTCGACGATGTCGACATCGTGCTGGGGAGCGACGGCCTCGAGTGCGTCGATGATCGCCTGCTCGGTCTTGGTCTTGACCATTGCGGCACCTCCATCCATACAAAAAAGAAGCGGGGCCGAAACCCCACTTCTTTCAATTACAACTTCATTTGCAAGCAAACTATACCAATAGCTGCGGAAACGTGCAAGCACAGTACGAATCTGCAGGTCAGCGTGCGCACAGCTTCTCCACAAGAATAGGACAATTGGCCGAAGGCAACTAGGCAGATACATGCAAAACGAGGGACGACCCAACCGGATCGCCCCTCGTCTTTTATGCGTCAGTTAAGCGCGCAGTGCTTACTTGACCACCAGGTTGACCAGCTTGCCGGGCACGCAGATGGCCTTGACGACTGTCTTGCCCTCGAGCCACTTGGTGACGGCGGCCTCGGCGGCAGCCTGCATATCCTCATTGGAGGCATCGCGGGCAACGTCGACGCGGCCGCGGACCTTGCCGAGCACCTGGACCACGATCTGCACCGTGTCCTCAACGGACTCGGCCAGGTCGAACTCGGGCCAGGCGGCGGTGTAGGCGTTGCCCTCGCAGCCGAGGGCCTCGTGCCACAGTTCGTCGGCCCAGAACGGGCAAATGGGGGCAAGGACGCTCACGATATCCTTAGCCACGCCGTAGCACAGCGCCTTGTCGCGGGCGGCACCCTCGGTGGCGTTGAGGTAGGCGCTCGCCGCGTTGACGAGCTCCATGACGGCCGAGATGGCGGTGTTGAACTGGCCACGATCGAAGTCCTCGGTGCACTTGGCGATGGTGCGGTGACGCTCGCGATAGAGCTTCATCGCAACCTCGTCGAGCGCGGACTTGTCGAAGGCCACGTTGGCGTCGCCGGACTGGACGAGCTGCCAAACGATACGCCAGGCGCGCTTGATGAAGCGGTTGGCGCCCTCAACGGCCTTGGGATCCCAGTCGAAGTCCTTCTCGGGCGGAGCGATAAACAGGATCGCCAAACGCATAGTGTCGGCGCCGTAGGGCTCGATGACCGAGCTCGGAGGCACGACGTTGCCCTTGGACTTGGACATGGTGTCGCCGTTCTCGTCCTTGACCATGCCCTGGCACAGCAGGTTGGTGAAGGGCTCGTCCACACTCAGCAGGCCCAGGTCGCGCAGTGCCTTGGTAAAGAAGCGGCTGTAGAGCAGGTGCAGAATGGCGTGCTCGATGCCGCCGATGTAGTTATCGACGGGCATCCAACGATCGGCGGCCTCTCGAGAGAAGGGCAGCTTGGTGTTGTGCGGATCGGTATAGCGCAGGTAATACCAGCTGGAGCAGGTGAAGGTGTCCATGGTATCGGTCTCGCGCTTGGCCGGGCGGCCGCAGACCGGGCAGGTGGTCTCGAAGAACTCCTTGCACTCGGCGAGGGTTTCGCCGGCGCCCAGGTCCAGGTTCTCGGGCAGCGTCACCGGCAGCTGATCCTCGGGCACGGGCACGATGCCGCAGTGCTCGCAGTGGATGGCCGGGATGGGGTTACCCCAGTAGCGCTGGCGGCTGATGAGCCAGTCGCGCAGACGGAACTCGACCTTACGACGACCGCAGCCCATGGCCTCGAGGTCGGCCACGATGGCAGCCTCGCCCTCGGAGTGCTTGCCGCCGCGCATGCCGGTGTACTTGCCGGACTGGACGAGCGTGCCCTCGGCAGCGTGGGCGCAATCCCAGTCGACGGTCTCGGCATGGAAGGTGTCGATGGTCTCGCCGCTGGCCTCGACGGCTGCGCGGTCGTCATCGTCCAGGATGATCGGCACGATCGGCAGGTCATACTTGCGGGCAAACTCAAAGTCGCGCTGGTCGCCGCAGGGAACGGCCATGACGGCGCCGGTGCCATAGTCGGCAACGACATAATCGGCAACCCACACGGGGACCTTCTCGCCGTTGACGGGGTTCACCACATAGCGACCCGTAAAGGCACCGTGCTTCTCGAGGGTGCCCTGGGCACGCTCGACGGCAGAGATATGCTTGGAGTCCTCGACGATCTTGGTGACGGCCTCCTCGTACTCCGTGCCCTCGACGAGCTCATGCAGGCCGGCGTACTCGGGAGCCAGGACAAAGAAGGAAACACCGAAGAGCGTATCGGCACGCGTGGTGAAGACGGTGATCTTGCCCTCATCGCCCTCGATGGGATCGCCATCCTGGTCGCACAGGGTAAAGTCGACCTCGGCGCCCTCGGAGCGGCCGATCCAGTTGGCCTGCATCTGCTTGACGCGCTCGGGCCAGCCGGGGAGCTTCTCCAGGTCATCGAGCAGCTCCTGAGAGTACTCGGTAATCTTGAAGTACCACTGCTCTAGGTCGCGCTTCTCGGGCTCGGTGCCGCAGCGCCAGCACTTGCCCTCGGTGACCTGCTCGTTGGCCAGAACGGTCTTGCAGGTGGGGCACCAGTTGACCGGGTTCTTCTTGCGGTAGACCAGGCCCTTTTCCCACAACTTCTCAAAGATCCACTGACCCCAACGGTAATAATCGGGGCTACAGGTCTTGACCATGCGATCCAGATCGTAGGAGAAGCCCATGCGCTTCATCGTGGCGAGCGCCTGGTCCATGTTCTTATACGTCCAAGCGGCAGCCTGCGTGTTGTGCTTGATGGCGGCGTTCTCGGCGGGCAGGCCAAAGGCGTCAAAGCCGATGGGATGCAGCACGTCGTAGCCGCGCATGCGGGCCTGACGGGCCATGGCATCGCCGATAGTATAGTTGCGCGCGTGGCCCATGTGCAGGTCGCCCGACGGATACGGGAACATCTCGAGCACGTACTTCTTGGGCTTGCTAGCGACGGTGTCGACCGCGAAGAGGTTGGAGTCCTCCCAGGCCTTCATCCACCGGGACTCAATGGCCTGCGCGTCGTAGGCAGGGATCTCATCCTTATGATCTGTGCAATCGCACATATCAGCTCCTTTAATCTTAGCTGGGGTCGGTCGGCTTGGCTTTATTCGCTACTGCGGACAGTCCTGCGCAAGACGAAGAGCACATTAAGTGCTCTTCTTTGCGTGCGGAACTTGTAGCGAACAAAGCCAAGCCGACCGACCCTAAGGTTAACTTGACTGATGATAGCAAATACAAGAAAGCGAGGTGCCCGCGACGTACAGGCATCTCGCTTTATCTAGAAACAGCATGGGTGGGACAACAACCTCGACATCGTTGTCCCATATCGGTCCTTACGATGAGAGGGTGCGCGAGAGCTTCATACTGGGGACTTCGATGATGCGCCAGAATACCACGGCTACAGCCAGGCAGACGAAAAACGAGATTCCAGCGATCGGGAGCGGAGAGGCGATGCCTAGTTTGGGTAAAAGCGCCTCGAAACCACCGATAAAGATGGCATGCGTGAGGTAGAGGCTGTACGAGATCTTTCCCAAGAAAAGCATCGGGCCTGTTGAAAGCGCACGGCGGGTGAAACCGTCGACGATCGAAATCAGGACGATTCCAAAGCAAGCTCCATCTCGCACGGTCATGAGCACGGGCTGGATGAGCCCGCCAGGTTGCCAAGCAAGGGACAGCTCAATTATTCCCACGGAGAAAACAAGCGCCACAAGCTCAACGGGAGCCGTGATCTTAACGGTCCTGATCCGGTCAAAATGTTTGGCGATTATCACGCCAAACCAGAACATAAGACAGAGACGGAGCGGGAAATAGCCGGACCAGTGCGAAACAAAGACCAAGGAAAACATAACAACAAGTGCCGGCTTCGCACGGCGGATGCGCGATATGCACCACACGGCCAGCGGAAGCGTCAAGCTGAACCATAACTCCCAACTCATGGACCATACCGGGGAGTTCACGCGGGCAAGGTCAGCACCGAACAGGTTGCTGACGCCGTCGGACACGTTGAACAGCACGTCGAACTGCATCAGGATATCGTGCACCACCTGGGCCAGCCCGCCGCCATAGGCGATGGCGAGCGCAGAACGCGATGTCGAACCGATCCGCCATGCGATATAGCCCGCGGGAAGCGCTAGGGCAATCGCCGCGAACAACGGTGCACAGAGACGAACGATTCTTCGGGGGTAATATCCGACCCAATCATAATCGCCGGTTTTCAGCCGTTTGAACGGCATAAGAGATAACACGATGCCGGACAGCATGAAGAACACGATAACCGAAGCACCACCCGGAAAGAGGCTCAGAACCCCATTACAGTCTGAAATAGGCTATCGATAAAATTCGATGGCGAGCATTCGGCGCATTGCCTACGATACGGGCAAGCCCCGAGGGGCCGCCGATCGGGCGCCTCCGGATGGCCGTCTGCCCCTGCCCCGTAGAGGGCCCGGGGGGTGTTGCCACCGGGGGCGCTCGCCGCTCCGGACGACTGATAGGAAACTGCCGGGCGCAAGCGCCACGGCCAGGTAATGTGGGTGTCGCGGGGAGGGGTTCCGATCGGCCTACCGATTGGAGGATACCACCGTGGCACCAACTAGAATGCCGGAAGCCGTCATCGGGCTCGATGTCGGGAAATCGTCCCACTGGGCATGTGTCGCGACCCGAGACGGCGAAGTGCTGCTGAGCGCCCCCGTCGCGAACAGGGAGGGAGACCTGGACTCGCTGTTCGGCCGCTTCCCCGACGCGCTCGTGGTCGTCGACCAGTCGCGCAACATAGGCGCCCTCGCGCTCGCCCGCGCCAGGGCGGCCGGGATGTCGGCGGCGTACCTGCCGGGACTCGCGGCGCACGGGGCCGCCAGGCTCTTCGCCGGCGACGCCAAGACCGACGAGCGAGACGCGATGGTCATCGCGAAGACGGCGCTTGGCATCCCCGACGCGCTCCTGCCGGTCGGAGACCCAGGCCCGACGATCGCGGCGGCGAGGGCGCTGGCCGCCCAGAGGAACTTCCTGACCTGCGAGAACACTAGGAACAAGAACCGGCTGCGCAGCATCCTGCTGGAATCGTGCCCCGCCTTCGAGGCTCTGGTCGACCTGTCCGACGGGCCCCAGCTGAGGCTCATGGCATCCCTCGGCGGGGCCTGGTCGGTGGCCGACGCCGGGCCCCGCAGGGCGGCGGCGCTCACGCGCGGGGCGGCGCGCGGCAAGATCGAGGCCCTCGTCCGCTCGACAGCCTCCTCGACAAGGCCGGATGCGTCGGTCGTCGCCGCCGAGGACCGGGCGGTGAAGCTGCTCGCGCGCAGGATATCCGAGAACTCGGCGGAGATCGAGGCGATCACGGCGGAGATCTCCGCCCTGCTCGAGGGCGACGATACCTACCGATGCCTCCTGACGGTGCCGGGTATCGGGCCCAAAACCGCTTCCGAGCTTGCGATCTCCATCGACATCGAAGACTTCCCCAGTCACGACAGGCTCGCGTCGTACTGCGGCCTGGCGCCGCGCAACCGCCAGTCGGGAACCTCGATCTCCTCGGTGACGGCATCGCGCCAAGGCAACAAGAGGCTGAAGAACCTGCTCATATTCTCATGTAACTGCCTTACCCGGACAGAGGGGAGATGGGGCGACTACTACACCAGGTGCCGGGAGCGGGGCATGTCGCACGGCAAGGCGCTCAAGGCGCTGGCGCGAAAGAGGCTGAAGGTCATCTACGCGGTCATGCGGGACAGGGTGCCTTACGCCGCCTAGCCGAAGCGCACCGAACAGATTGGAGCCCACCGGCCGAATGGCCTGGCGTCAGCATGCCGCGATTCAGTCGCGCGGGCAGCATTTCCCAGTTGACAAAACTATAGGAACACCCCCCTCTGCCGAACGGGTGAACCATGATATCGATGTGGTACAGAAAAACGACCAGCGCCCCAAGGCCTCGCAGCCCATCGAGCGACAGAACACGACCCTCGCGCACGGACATCGCTACCCCCTCTTCAACAGTAAAAACCGGGCGAACAGTATACTCCCCCTGGTTTTGCAATTCCACAAACAGCAATAGAAAAAAGCGAGGTGCCTGCGACGCGCTGGCATCTCGCTTTATCTAGAAACAGCATGGGTGGGACAACAACCTCCGACATCGTTGTCCCGGTTGGATTAGCGGTAGGTTACGCTCTGCTGCGAGTCCTTGACTACGACGTCGTGGGCGCCGCCTTCGACGATGGAGGTCGAGGAGACCAGGGTCAGGCGTGCCTTTTCCTGGAGCTCGGGGATCGAGAGGGCGCCGCAGTTGCACATCGTGGACTTGACCTTGTAGAGTGTGCCGCCCACACCGTCCTTGAGGGAGCCGGCGTAGGGAACGTAGGAGTCGACGCCCTCGACGAAGCTGAGCTTCGCGGCGCCGCCCAGGTCGTAGCGCTGCCAGTTGCGGGCACGCGCAGAACCCTCGCCCCAGTACTCCTTCATGTACTGACCGTTGACGTTGACGCGCTCGGTCGGGCTCTCGTCAAAGCGGGCGAAGTAACGGCCCAGCATCATAAAGTCGGCACCCATGGCAAGGGCGAGCGTCATGTGGTAGTCGTAGACGATACCGCCGTCGGAGCACACGGGCACGTAGACGCCGGTCTCCTCGTAGTACTCGTCACGGGCGCGGCAGACGTCGATCAACGCGGTGGCCTGGCCACGGCCGATGCCCTTGGTCTCGCGGGTAATGCAGATGGAACCGCCGCCGATACCGACCTTGATGAAGTCGGCACCGCAGTCGGCCAGGAACCGGAAGCCCTCGGCGTCGACAACGTTACCGGCACCGACCTTGACGTCCTCGCCGTAGTTGGCGCGGATCCACTCGATGGTGCGCTTCTGCCACTCGCTGAAGCCCTCGGAGGAGTCGATGCACAGGACATCGGCACCGGCCTCGATGAGCGGCGGCACGCGCTCGGCATAGTCGCGGGTGTTGATACCGGCGCCGACCATGTAGCGCTTGTCGTTATCGAGCAGCTCGTTGGGGTTGGTCTTGTGGCTGTCGTAGTCCTTGCGGAAGACGATGCCCATAAGGTGATCGTTGTCGTCGACGATAGGCAGAGCGTTGAGCTTGTTGTCCCAGATGACGTCGTTGGCAACCTTAAGGCTGATGTTCTTGTCGCCCACGATGAGCTGCTCACGCGGGGTCATGAACTCGGAGACCTTCTTCTGGTGGTCATCGCGGCTGGGGCGATAGTCACGGCTGGTGACGATACCCAGGAGCTTGCCCTTGGGAGTGCCGTCGTCGGTGACCGGCATGGTGGAGTGACCGGTCTTCTCCTTGAGCTCGATGACCTGCTCCATGGTCATGTCGGGGGTCAGCGTGGAATCGGACTGAACAAAGCCGGCCTTGTGATCCTTGACGGCCTTGACCATAGCGGCCTCGGACTCGGGGGTCTGGGAACCGTAAATGAAGGACAGGCCACCCTCGGTAGCGAGCGCGACACCCATGTCGACGCCCGAGACGGACTGCATGATGGCGGAAACCATGGGGATGTTCAGGGTGATTGCCGGCTTCTCACCGCGCTTGAAGCGGGTTAGCGGCGTCTTAAGAGAGACGTTGTTGGGGATGCACTGCGAGGACGAGTAACCAGGGACCAGCAGATACTCCGAAAACGTGTGGGACTCACCGGGAAAGAACGTAGCCATGTTTCTCCTTTTTCCATGCGACCGGTCGGCTGCAGGCCTCGTAGGACCCAGCCCAACCTTGGGCGCCCAATACTGGGGAAGTATCTTAACGCACTTTGACTGCTACAATGCATGATTTAAGAAGAGCACACGAGGGTTTGACGCAGGCTTTGCGTTTGCCCAGCAAACACTTTAGCGGGGAGACGTGGAGCACATGGAGTACAAGACAACGGCAAAGTTGGTCATTCAAGCGTGCGACAAGGATCTGCCGGGCGTGTTCGGCCACGGCTGCGTCTTGCTGCTGCAGGGTATTGCCCGCGAGCACTCGCTCAACCGTGCCGCCAAGAGCATGGGTATGGCGTATTCCAAGGCCTGGCGCATTGTGAACGAGGCCGAAGGCCAGCTGGGCTGCAAGCTCATCGAGCGCGACGGCGCCCGCGGGTCCACCCTGACCCCCGCCGGCGAGCGAGCCATAGCGGTCTACGAGGAGCTGCAGGCCGACATCAACAACGTCATCGCCTCAAAAGCCGACGACCTCATCGCCAGCATCAACGCAAAGTAGTCCTTTTAGGCGGTTTTTAGCCCACAGCGCCCTCGGGTTGAGGCTCGCGCCACAAAACGGGCCCATCTACTACGTTTAGTTGAACACCCACGACCATACCGGACATTATGAAAATAAAACCGCTGGTAAACAGCTTGGTAATTTTCAAAATAGGCGGGTGTGGTCGACCCCTATTGCTTAAACGTAGTAAATAGGCCGTTTTCGTGACACAGACCCCGATTAGCTACTTGCGAAGGGCGTTATCGAGAGTGGCAGCCACCTGCAGAGGGTCGTCGGTGCCGGCGAAGAGGCGGATGGCGCTCCCCCGCTTACCGCGCGGGGCCGAAAGGCGCGTTGCTGAGCCGCCGGCGGGCGACGTGCGGAACTCCCCCGGCAATGTGTCGAACAGCTCACCAGCACTTCGCTCGATAAGGTCAAACTCAACTGCCGGGCCAAAGCCGTGCTCGAGGATTCCCGTTGCAACCGCATGGTCGGGATGCGAGGTCAGCCCGGGATAGCGCACGTTGCGTACCATCTCGTTGGCGGCCAGATACTCGGCCAGCGCACGGGCGCGATCGAAGTGGGCCTGCATGCGAGCGTCGAGCGAAGACAGCCCCCGCTCCAGCATGCAAGCCTCATTAGCAGAAAGGTCGAGTGCAGACGCACCGCAATCCGCAAGAAGCGCATGCGCACACTCGGCGGCGGCATCCACGCGATGGCGCTTAAGCTGCGAGCGCGCCACCGAAGCGGCGACGAGCTTGCGCGGCGCAACGCCGGTACACACACGGTCGAGTGCCTCGAGCGACAGGACGGCACCCAAACGCAGCGGATCGCACCCAAAGACGCTTGCCACGGTGTTATCCACCACGAGCAACGCACGGGCCTCACGCGCCGCCCGACCCAGCGCACGCAGATCGGGCACACGTAGGCCAAACCCGCCGATGGAATTGACGAACCACCACAGATGCGACCCGCCAGCATCAAACGAAGCATCAAAGCCCTCGGACGCGGCGGTAAACGCCGCAACCGACGGCTCCCCCACGAGCACAACGTCGCAGGCATCAAAGCCGCGCGCAAACGCATCGGCAAAGTCATCGGCAAACACGACCAGGCGATCGCTGGGACGCACAATCCCCAGCAGCGACAGCGCCGCCGGCACGTGCGAGGCCGCAACAAGACGCGCCTCACGCGCGCCGGCCCTTGCAGCCCAGGACTCTTCTAGCTGTTGCACGTCCACGCGGCACCATCCTTTACATAAAACCAAACCAAGACCAGCCCACCCAGGTCGAGAAAACGTCAGCGCAAGCAGCGTCGAGCGGTCCGGCGTTCGTTAGAACGCCGGAACAAAATTAGCCGTGATATTCGCCGTTGTATTGGATCAACGTTAGATCTTCCACGCCATCGAGCGCGCGGATGGCGTCGGCATAGGGCATATCCACACCGTCCGAGAACACCTCGACGGCCATCTCGACCTTGTCACCGCGCATGGTCTTGGACTTGACGGAAAACTTGGTGCGCCCAAATGCACGCACGATATCGTCGCCGGTGGTCTGACCCGTGTAGTGGATGACCATCATGTACACGCGCGCCTTGTCCTGGTGGCTCGCAAAGCCGGCAATCATCACCACGATCACCACCGCCGTGAGCCCCACGAGCGCATACATACCGGCTCCCGCCGTAATGCCCGTGGTAATGGACCAAAACAGATACAGCAGGTCGAGCGGGTCCTTGACCGCCGTACGGTAGCGGACGATAGACAGAGCACCGACCATACCAAGCGAGATGACCACATTCGTCGAGATCGCGAGCGTGACCATGCAGGTGAGCACGCACATGCCCACGAGCGTTACGGCAAAACTGCGCGAATACACCACGCCGGTAAAAAAGCGCTTGTACACGTAATAGATCAGGATGCCCATGGCGAGTGCCACGAGCAGCGACAGGCCGATCTTGGCAGGGTCGACCTGACCAAACGCCTCCAAGACGGAGTTCTTAAAAAAGTCCCTGGTGCTCATGGTCTAAATATCCCCTCGGTTCTCAAAATCCGATTCCCAGTAGTTAAAGCCGCGCAAGTAGGCGGTCTTTTCGTAACACAGGCAGTACTTGGAGACCGCCGTGAGCTCGGCCGCGCCCGGCGGCACCATATCGCGCACCAACTGCGGGCAAAACTCCGTAAACTTGACCTCCATCACCAGCTTGCCGGGCTCCAGGACCGGCAGCGCGGGCAGCGTCGCGTCAAAGATATCGAAGCTTCCCACCGCGGCACGAACGTTCATGTCAAACGTAATGCGCACGGTGCCCTCATCCATCACCCACGGCTCGCGCTCGTAGTCCACGATGGTCCGCGGGCGCATCATGTTGCAGATGCACTCGATGTAGAACTCACGGCAGAGTTGGTGGGGGCTCCGCAGCAAAAAGTCGTAGTCGCCGGCTAGGATCTGCTCAAACTCGTCGCGCGTGAGCGGCGCGTCCTCCTTGTAGATCCAGCTGCCGTACTTCTTTTTACGCTCGAGCTTAATCACCTTGTCGCTGCCGTTATAGATGCGCACGCGATACTTTTTGCGCATCAGGATACCGGCGTCTTTTTCCTCGTAGGCCGAGTTGCAGTAGTCGTCAAAATACAGGCTGCGGATGGTGTAACCGCCCGCCCGTGCATGCTTGTCCAGCTTAAAGACCGGCGACATGCGACAGGCAAGCGCGGCGTGCTCGCCCTCGTTAATGAGATATTTGAGTTCGTGGCGGTAGCGCTCCTGCGTAGCACGCGCAGGCGGGGCCGCCAGGCGCTCAAGCAGCGCGCTAGCCCTCCTCATACGTGTCCTCCACGACCTTACCGCCGTCTTGCACGTAGAAGCACTTCATGCCGTACTGCTTGCCGTCATCGGTCACGTAGTAGTCAAACGCATCTTGCGTATAGCCGTCGGAGTTGGTGGCGCGCACACGCACAAAGTACTGGCCGGTGTCGGGCGCGTCGCACGTCACCTCGGGCAGCAGCACATCCTCGGCCTTAAAGACCACGTCGCTAATGGCGTAATCGCGCGCCAGCTCGACGGTATAGCGAATGTCGCGCGCCTTAAAGTCGTAGGACGCATCCCAGTTGATGCGCAGCTTACCGTTATCGATCTGCGGCACGCCAATGTAGAACGGCATGGGCTTTTTATAGCTCTCGCGAAAGCTCTTATAGTTCTCCTCGATCTCGGAAGGAATCGCCGCGGCAATCTGCTCGTATTCATCCTTCGTCACGGGCAGATTCTCCAGGTCGGGCGCAGCAAAGACGAGCGGCTCCGTGACCTCACGATAATGCTCGACCATCTTGCTCAGACGCTCTTCGGTCAAATACGAGCGCAGGTCCTTGACGGCGCTATCGAGTTCGCTGCGGAACGACTTGCTGCGCAACGCGCGGTTAAACAGCACGTTGCCCCAGTAGTTGCTCACGCCGCGCTCCCAACTCGCATAATCCGAGAACCCCGTCAGGCTCAGCTCAAGCTTGCGCAGCATGCCGTCGTTGTCCCAATCCAGGATGTACCAAACCTTGGAGTTAAGCGGGCTGTACAGATAGCAGTTACGATTCTGCGTATCGCAATTACCCGTCAAGATCTGAAACGCCATCCAATAGACCAGGTTCTCGGTATCGAAGTAGGTGTCGAGCACGTCGTCGATCTTTTGCGTATCGTCGTTGAGCGCATCGAGCATCTCGATCAACTTGGTATGGTCCGAATCGCCCTTAATCTCGAGCATGCCCTCAAACGCCGTCTGGTTATAGTCGGGGTCATCGGCGAACTTGATGGTGTCTTCGAAGCGATGGAAATCGAAGTTGTTCACCTTATACAGATGCCCGTTCTTATCCAGACCGTGAGCCTTAAGTGCCGTCTTGTTGAGCTGCTCGACCTGCGTAAACAGACCGTAGTCCTCAAAGGTGTCGTTAGTTTTTTCGGTCTGGTCGCACACCCATAAGTGCACAAACTGCGTGCGCAGGCCCATCATCTGGGGAATGCCACGAATCAGATCGTAGGCCATCTTGTTACGAAAGCGCATGCCCTCGCCCATGTGCTTGTTAAGCGCAATCGCACGTTGCTGGCGCCACGTGCCCTTGCCCTTTTTGAGCTCCACCTTGTAGTTCTTTTGCGTATAGGTACTCGACGTCTGACCGCGCACCTGCACCGTGGCGTTGGGCGCCTCCTCGCCATAGCCCACCTCGCCAGCAACGGGACCCTTATCATCGCCAGGCTGCAGCAGGCCCATAACCTGATAGCGCGTCACGCCCATGTCGGCATAGTCGTAGACCGAGTACGTATTGATCTCGGCCCAGCTGTGGTCCGTGTTCTCGGAGCTATTGCCGCGCGAGACCGTCAGGTACATGCATACGATGCCCGAGTCGTCGTAAACCTCGTACAGCTCGTCCTTGTCGCGAAGATGCTTGATCTCGCTAGACGCATCGGCCTTTTTAATCTTGTCCTGCTTCTTGGTCTTTTTTGTCGAGGATTCGTCCTGCGAAGAGCAGCCCGAAAGCAGCAGTGTGCCGGCAGCCGCCTCAATCAAGCGGCGACGCGATATCATCCTATCGGTCATCAGGACCTCCCCAACGATTGCGATACACACGGACCACCGTGCGCTCAAACGCACCATGCGGCTCGCCCTCTAGACGCAGCTCCTCGTAGCGCTGTTCGGCACGGTCGAGCAAGCGGCCCAGCTGTGTAAAGCGACCCGTCTTGTCGGTCGCCACGATGGGCTGCTGACTCAGGATACGATACGGCAAGTTGGCGGTATAGGTATCGAGCCGCATGAGCGCCACAACAAAAAACACCGCCGCGCCGAGCAAAAAGCCAAAGCCATAAAACTGCTGCGGAAAGAACAGCGAGACAATGGTCGCCAGCCCCGCCACGCCCGCGAACAGCCCGGAGGCAAGCACGGCGCCCTTGTAGTCGGTAAAGTACAGCAAGATGAGCATCACCGTATTGCCCACGGCATACAGGCCATAGCCCACGCACAGCGTGCGGAAATACCCGTGCATCAGGTTGTTGAAGCCCAGTGGCAGGGCCGAGAGCACCGTGGTCTCGAGCGAGATGACCGCTGCCGTCACAAACAGCTGCTTGAGCGCGCAAAACCGCAGCTCCCGGTTGAGCGTGGCGAGCATTTCCTCCTCGGCCACCACGATGTCGCCCACCACGCCGCCGTCGTTAAACAGGCTGTAGTAGTCGCGGTAGCGCGGATAGAAGTTAACCTCGACCGACACCACAAAGTTGACGGTCGTGACCAGAATGGTCAAAAACGCAATGAGCGCCGGCACATCGTGGTAGGGTGCACCATAAAACAAGCCCTTGACCTGCACGCCAATGGGGCCGGCCCAAATAATTACCAGATGTGCAAAGAGTCCCAGGTTGGTAAACAGGCCCGTGAGCGCGAGCGGCATAAACTGGTCGAGCCAGCGCAAAAAGAGCCAGGGGCTGCGGTCGCTCTGCGGAAAATACCGGTACAGCAGCACCACGTCCCAGGCGAGCATGACGCCATAGCCCAGGGCGATTGACGCCAACAGGCCCTCGACCGGCGGCAACCCCAGCACCAGCGCGGCCAAGGCACACAGGCACGCCATGCCAATGGCCGCGGCAAAACTGCACAGAATACCGCGGTAATCCTTAATGGCCGTGAGGTAACTCATGCCGTTCCAGTTGACGATCATAATGTTGAACAGCCACAGGCACAGCAGCCCCTGCAGCAGCGTGGCGCCCGAGAACAGCAAAAAGACGCCGTAGAGCACCGTGCCCGCAACGAGCATGATGGCGTTGGAGCCCCAAAACGAGGGCAAGACCTCTTCTTCGCGCTCGGCAAACAGCATGTCAGCCAAAAAACGCGTGACCGGCATAGAGAAAAAGCTCGTGAGCGTGAGCGAGGCAAGCAGCGTATAGGTCACCATGCACACCAGCAGATCCTGGTTGGCGCGTCCCACGCCCCACAGACCGCACAGCACCAAGATACCCACCTGGAGCAGCACGCCCAGCAGCATGGGGCCCGTGCACACAATGCCGGCGTAGCCGTAGGCGCGCATCGTGGCAAACAGACCCTTGCGTCTAAACAGGCGCTTGAGCTCAAAACCGATTCCGGCCACCGGCTAAACCTCCTTCTTGGGCAAATTGAACGCGCGAGCCGTCTCGTCGTACAGCGCGCGATAGTTGGCGAGCATCTGCTCGTGTAGGTAGTAGGTCGCCACGCGACGCTGACCGCGCTCCCCCATTTCCAGGCGGCGGGCACGGCTTGTGCACATGCGCTCCATGGCATCGGCCAAGCCCTTGCGATACATGGGCGGCGTCACAAAACCAGCCACACCAAAGTCGTCGCCGGGGGCGCCCTCAAGCAGCTCGCGGCAGCAGCCGACCTCGGTCGTCACGCAGGGGCGACGCGCGCCCAGCGATTCCAGCACGCTCAACGGCTGGCCCTCCGAGATGCTCGTCAAAATGGTAAAGTCGAGCTTTTCCATATACTCAACCACGTTGACGCGGCCGGTAAAGATCAGGTCGCGCACGCCCAGGGTTTCGACCAGCGCGTGGCACTCGGCGCCGTACTCCTCGTCGTCCACGCCGCCCATGATGTGCAGGCGCACCTTGGGCAGGCGCTCGTGCAGCTCAAAGAAGGCATAGATCATGGTCTTGACGTCCTTGATGGGTGCCAGGCGCACCACCGCGCCAATGTCCACCCAGCCGTCATCGGGCTTTAAGGGAATATCCTTAAAGCGGTCGAACTGGATGCCGTTGGGGATGACTAGGCATTTGCTCGCATCGCAGCCCATATCGATCTGCGTCTTGCGGGCGTTATGGAACAAACTCGTCACGCGGAAGGCGCGGCGGTAGATCTCCTCCGAAAGCAGGTAGAAAAAGCGAATCCAGCGGTCCTTAAAGGACGGCACCACCCAATCGGCGCGAATGATCTCTTCCTCGCGCTCGCGGGTATAGATGCCGTGCTCGGTGAGCAGCACCGGCGCATGGTGAACGCTTGAGCCCAGGCAGGCGAGCAGGCCGCCGTAGCCGGTCGAGATAGCGTGGTACACATCGGCAACCGGCACCTCGCTGCCCAGCAGGTAGAGCACCGGCAACAGCATAGAGCGCATGGTGTGGAATGCGTCGGCAAAGGGCGTGTAGGGGTACTCGGCAAGGCACACGTCGCGGAAGATGTCCATAAACGTTCGGCTCTGCAAAAACGAGAGCGGATGCACGCGACGGCGGTGGAAGATATCGAATAACACGTCCCAGTCCGGATTGGAGAGCGACACCAGACGGCGTAGCGCCTCGCGCTCACGGTCGTTAAAACTGGCTTCATGTTGCTCGCCCGAAAGCCGCAGGGCATCGTCCAGGAACACCTCGTGCACCTCGACCACGTTGCCGGGCAGCTCGTAGACAAACTTGCCGCGGTCGGCAGCATGTGCGCCGATCACCCACAGCACAAACTCGTGCTCGGGCATGGCCTGGATATAGCCATGCATCCAGGTAGATACGCCGCCGTGCACATAGGGGTAGCAACCCTCGAGTACCAAGCAGATTCTCATTTATCGCCACCCTCCTTGCGCTCGATCGTCACGGTCTTATCATTTGCCTTGAGCAGATACAGATTGCCCGTAAGGTGCGTCAGTTCGCCGCCCGTCACCGCACCCGGCTCGCCATTATTGGCGCGGAACATGAGCCACGCCTCGTCGTGGAAATTGCCCAGGCTGAGCGTCCAGGCATCCGCGCTGGTATCCAAGCTCACCGACACGGACGAAAAGCGCTGGATGGCACCGGAGCACTCCGACGCCGTCTGGTGCCGCAGGTCGGGCGCGGATTTGGTAAGCCACTCCAGGTAGTCGACCAGGCCGCCCTTGTAGACCTCCCAGCCCTCCTTGGCTCCGCGATCGGGGTCCAAAAGGTCGTCCGGGTGCATAAAATGCGTACTCACGTAGTGCATGTTGAGCTCGGACACCGCGGCCAGACGCATATAGGAATCGTCGACCATGCCGCCCGAAACAATGCGCGGCTGCTCCACAATACCATCGCTCGCCACGCCAAACTCCTGCACGTACGGCAGGTCGATGCCATCCTTAAAATACGTACTGGCAATGGTCTTAATTCGCGGAACATCGGTACCGATAAGCTTGCGCGCGCGGGCCGAAAGGATATTCGACGGTGGCACGTAGACCGAGCCGTGCGCATTGGGCAGCACCTCGTCCTGGAAGGCTATAAGCTCGTTGAGCGAAGCGACGAGAGTCTCTTTGTTCTTCCACGTCTTGTAGTCGTACAACGTGCCGTAGTCGGTGTCCCAGAGCGCGAGCGGCTGATGGTTGTAGCCGTGAAAGCCCAGCTCTCCGCCCATCTGCAGCAGCATGCCGCCAAAGTAGCGGAACTGTGTGGCATCGGCTTGGCGCGCGGGCTCGGTCTGGTTGACCGCGTCCTCGTAGTTTTCGATCATCACGCCGGTATAGCGAATGCCGTATTTTTGCGCAAGCTTTTGCAGATTGGGCCACCAGACCTTGGTGTAAAAATCGGCAATGGAAAGGCCGTAGTCACGCTTGATATAAGTACCATCGCCCGAGGGCACGGGGCTAGGAAAGTCGTCCAAATAGAACACGGCGCTGTTGATGACCGGATAGGCCGTGGCATCACCCAGCAGACTGATCGCCGCGGCGTAAAAGCCACGCATGACCTTGTCATAGATACCGATATTGCATACCACGGTGCGCCCGCTGCCGCAGTCATTCGACCAAATGAGCGGGGCGCCCGCATCGCCGGTCATAGCCCACACACGAGCCGTCTCGCGCAGCGATACCGAAAGCGACGAATCAAAGGGGTCCGAGAGCTCGTAGCGCTCTCCCCCGCCCAGCATAAAGTCCTCGCTCGGCACAATGCTTTCGGCTTTTACATAGTCATATCCGGCCGATTCAATGCCAAGCTTGGAGGCAATCACTTGCAGATAGCTCGAGTTATCCGGCGGCATGGCGAGCATAAGCGAACCGCCGGCACTCACCCAACTCATAATGTCGCTCAGGTGCGTACCGAGCCCATCGAGCGACGGCATGAGCAAAATCACGCGATCGAAGGAGGTCAGCGAGGGAAAGGCATCCGCACCAGCCAGGGCAAGGTCCACGTCGCGGTGCGCAATCTTCATGTCGAGCAGGATCTGGTCGAACTGTTCCTTTACGTCCTCGACGCCAGCTTGATCGGAATCGGTAATGACCAGGCACGTGGGCTTTTGGCCAAAGATTGCCGAGGAGGCCGGCACCGCGTCGTTGGCGGCGAGCATGCCCAGCTTGTGCTGTCCAGCGCTGTACTGCACGCCGGCGCGTTCGATCAGCAGCACGGCGGCCATGACGATAAAAACAGCCCACACTACGAGCAGCCCCATCCAACGAAAGCGGCCTGCACGGTCGCGGACAAGTTGCACCACGCTCATCTGGCCTCCTCCCCGTCGCGCCAAAACGCCAACTGTTCGCGGTTGGCGGCATTCAAATACACATGTTGCTTGTCGATCGCATCGATCACACGGTGGACCTCGTCACCGTCGCGGCGCATCACGGCCAGGCGCAGGCAAAGCATCCAAACCTCCTGCTCCTCGGGCACGTCGAGCACCAGCTGGTCGGTCACGGCCTGCGCCTCGTCGATCTGTCCGACATCGGCCAGCGCCGTCGCATATCGAATGCGCAGCTCAAGGGCGCCCTCGCGCTCGCAGCGACGCGCGAGCAGGCGCGCGTACTGTTGGCGCTGAATCTGAGCCACGCGCCCCTCGGCCAAGCCCGAGCCCAAGTATTCACCAAGAAAATCACAGTATTCGATGAGGTTTTGCGCGCTCGGGTCCGTCTTAAAGGCGCGCTCCAGCTGCTGCAGTTTAACGTCGGACTCCTTGGAAATCTGCGCCACCGCCGTCGCGGCATAGTGCGCCACCTCAGCGTCGTCGTTAAGCTTAGCCGCCTGCAGCTGCGCCAGGTACGCGTCGGGCTCCTCGGTGAGCATGGAGAGCATTAGGCGGCGCCGGTATGCCGGGTCGTTGACGATGAGCGCCTCCTCGAGCGGCACTACGCCTGCATCGTCCTCACCACTCGGTACCGACATACTACGATGCAGGTCGTCGTTGAAGCGCAGCGACTCCGGCGCAGACTCTTTCAGCCCCTCGCCAAACACCGCGCTGCGGACCGATAGCAAAACCACCAGCAACGGGCCCCACAGCGGCACCAGCACTATCACAGCCAGCATGTGCCCGCGCACCGGCAGCAGGCCCAGCTTCATGAGCGTCCACAGCATCAGGCAAACCAGCGCATGAATCAGCAGCAAGACGGCAGCAACGACAAGCGAGATCAAGCGGCACCCCCCTCACCGTCACCGGTGTAAGAGATGTGCTGCAGCAGCTCCACGATATCCTCGCCGTCGACGGGCTCCACCGCAATATGCTTTGCACTCAGACGCTCGCGGATAATGGGCAGATCGCACGCCTTTGCCTGGCGCATAAGCAGGTAGAGCACGTCGCCGTTGACCAAGCCCGCCGCGTCGCTCTCGCGGATTGCCGACCCAATTGCGCCCACCAGCTCGCCGACAGGCTCCATGCCCGGTACCACGCGCAGGAGCAAAAAACTCCCCATCTTGCTATCTGCCAGCGCCTGCTCCGCCGCGAGCTCTTGGCCAAAGGCAGCCTGCTTGAGCACGCAAGTGCCGTCAACGCAGCGTTCATCCTGCGCCACCGCCTCATAGTCAAAGGCACGGCCCAGCGCGCTTTCGACCAGTCCGCACAAGATGCGGAACAGGTTTTGATAATAGAGGGTCATTTGGTTTTCGGCCGCACTACGCACAAAGATCAACACAGCGGGTGCCCCGTCGCGCTCGATCGTGTATCCAAACATGGGAAGCCCCGGCGTCAGCTCGCGGTTCACCCACAGGTTCGAACGACCCCCGTCGCCCAAAAGAGGTGCAAGCTGCTCAAGCGTGAGCGAGCGTGCGGCATCTTCGGCAATCGCAGGACTTGCTGCCACCAGGCGTGCAAATGCCCCGCCCGAAACATGGTAGATCGCCACCGAATCGTTCTCGAGGATCTCGCCCAGAAGCTCGCAGCACTTGCGATAGATGTCGCGTGGGTTGAGTACGTCGAGCTCCTGCGTCACGGCAAAGATCTTGCCAAAGCTGTCGTGGCGACCCACAATCTGGCGCCTGTACGCGCGCTTGTCCTCGATCGCGTCGTGGTAGAGCTGCGTAAGGAACGTATTGCGGTTGCGCACGAGCTCGTTTTGATCGCGCTCTGCCCTAATGGCTTCGCTGTTGCGCAGCTGCACATAGCCGCACACGGCACCCACCACAAAGTACGCAATAAACGGCAGCCAGTTGGACGGCTCGTAGAACAGGCCCTGGAAGGTATAGCCGTACTGAGTAAAGTAGCTCGCGGCCAAACCCACCGACGCCAGCAGCGCCGCAACCAGGCCAAAGTCCAAGCCATACAGCGTGCCGATCAGCACCACGTAGAGCAGGCGATAATCAAGCACGTTGAGCTGGGCCGATTGGGAGAACAGATGCTCCAGCACCTCGAACAGAACCCAGGCAACGCCCGTCTCCAAGCATTTGATGGGCAGCGAGCGCATCTGGATGCGGTCGATGGCGGCACGCAAGGGGTTGACCTTCTTTGCGCGGCCAGCATCCCAACGCGCTTGAATGGTCGAAAGATCACGCAACAGGTCGTAGCGCTGAAACCAGCCATAGCGCACGCGAGCGACGTCGCTGGCGGGCAGGGTGTAGCCGGCGGAATCGCCATAGGCAACGGCAAGGCCGGGGAACAACGCCTTGAGGGCGTCCCCCACCTCACCCGCCGTGTGATGGAAGGCATCGGCAACGTCGAGCGTCTCAAAGTTGCCATCCCAGCTGTCGAAGATACGGCGTACCAGCACCGCAAGCTCCTCGGCACACAGCAGGGGAAACGCCGCATCCTGCGCGCCCTGCAGAGCGACCGATCCTGTTGAGCACGCGTCGAACAGCGGCACCAAAAACGGGTCCTCCAGCGCGGCAGACGCGGTATACAGGAACGGCACGCGCAGGATCTTGGTCTGAACACCCTCGCGAGCAGCGTAGTAGCGGCAAAGGTCGTTTGCCGCGCGGGCGATAATGCCCTTGCCCGTTCGCCCCGCAGCATCGGCGGCACCCTCGGCACCCGCGGGCCCCGCTACATACAGCAGTTGGACCCGGCGACCCGCGCACGCACGAAAGACCGAGCGCAGCGTCTCGATATCGCCCACGGTATCGGTATGCGGGGTAAGGTAATTGGATAGGTAGACCACGCGGTCGAACTCGTAGGCCTGATCCAGGTGTTGCAGAAGCTCTTTCCACGAGACATGGGGCGATGACTCGTCGCGGCGCGTGTCCTGCGCGGCTACGACCTGCACATGGTCCCCGGGGAACGCCTTGGCACAGAAGTCATCGTCAACATATGCGGTGTTGCCAACAACCAGCACCTCCATGGCGCACCCCTCCCCTAAAATCCACTTTTGTCATAGTCAAACATGCGTATTGTACGCTGTCAACGCGAGCTGGAGCGCCTTTAAGGCTGTTTTAAGAACTTTTTTAAAGGATGTGGGGATGGCAACTCGTCCGACTCAGGCTCATTGAGAGGCTGCTATTCGCTCTGAAAAGGCACATCGCAATCTGCTGACAGCTCTGCAGGGAGAATGGCAGGCAATGTAAGCGCTCCCATGGGCGAAAGTCCAGTAACAACCATCAAATAGCTCTTTGCATGGGCATATGCCATCGAAATAGCATTTGAAAGAAGGTAGTGACGCGCCTCGTCATCGGGAGAGTTCATTGGCATTTGCGCTGAAACCGAGATGGATACTGTAACGCCAGCGTGCATCTTCTCCTGTGCACCTTCATCTCTGTCAAGGAGGCTGCCAATTACGCACATCTTTAAACTTGCGCGAGCGTCATTACCGTTTTTCCAAAGGTGGACATCTTGGTAGCTAACGTCAACTTTTAATTCCATGTTATCCGAGGGCGAATCCTCGATATGGAAATCGGAGTCAACGACGAACAAATTCACGATCTGAATTGGAGCAATAAAATCCCCACTCATGCTGCCAAACCTCCGGAAATCATCTCGAGATTCACATGCGAGGACGGACGCTCGTTCCTAAAAGACCATTGCTCTCGCACGGAATTGTTGGATGAAAGAAACGGTAGCTCTTTAGAATAGCTAACGGTAACCTTAGGAACGATATTGATACCTAAAGCCAGCTCGAACCTGGCGATTGTCTTCAGCGTCATATTGGGCTGAGAATTCAACAGCTTCGAAAGCGACTGAAGGCTCACGCCCATACGCTTTGCCAAATCGCTTTTGCTTAAACCCAAATGCCTCATCTCGCGATGAACAATAAACTCGATATCTAGCGCGTGTTCATAAGCGCGTGTTTCGCTAGTTTCTGTCTCGGCGTAAAAATCAGATAAATCTACTTTATTCATTGTATTCTCCGTTTCGAAAGCCAAGTATAAAAGTCAAAGCTCAGTTTCCAGAAGTTGACGTGCTATTACGGCTAATCGCTTGGCTCGCTCGATTTCTTTACTGATATTTCCTGATCCCTGATGTCCTTTAAACCAAAACAATAGAACAATTTTGTCTACGCCCTGACATATGGCATAAATCATCTCTCGATTTGCCCCGTCAAACCCTTTCAGTTCATAGAGGCCAATCTTAGAATCAATACATCGTAGCTTTGAGGTCCCACTCGCAACCTTTAACCCATAATCATAGATTTTTGAAATCTGGTCGATCATTTTACGGGCGGCAAGCTTCTTTTTAGGGTCTGTCAACATTTTCTGGAATTGAGAGTTGGCGGGAGAAGTCGTCAGCTCCCAAAACGGTCGGCCCTTGGGGTCTCTATATTCGACAAGTTCATATCCTTCAACCAAAGGCCACCTCCCATTTCTAGGTACACTTAACTTATAAGTTAAGTGTAGCTTTTAAAACAAGAATAACAAGGTTCACGCTAGATTTCACAGCTCCGATTGATAAACATTCAAGTCAAGCTTGCGCTAAATCCGGAAGTGCGGGGAAAATCAGAGCATTGCCGGCCAGACCCCTGTTTTGAGTTCCGCTGACCTGCGGTTTTGTTGCCGAAAAACGGGTTGCGCTCGGCAAGTTTCGATTTTCCCCGCACTTCCGAAATAACACGCTAAAAGCGAGTGTCCGGAAGCCAAACGCGACAAATACTCCTCGGAAAATAGCCCCTTGAACGCAAAAACCGCCTATCGGCGGCTTCCACGGACCAAGCCGGACATACCGTCGCAGGGCCTCATCGCAGCTAGAGCTTTAAGGAAAGGCCCCATTACAGTTTGAGTCGTCCGAAAGGGCGGCTCTTTTCCGTTGCATGGTTATACGATTGAGCCGTACCGGTGGTCGCTGGCCGACCGCCCCGGACGGCCGTCAGCCCCTGCCCCGTAGAGGGCCCGGGACGTGTTGCCGCCGGGGCGGGAGGGGCCGCGGGGAACGACTGATAGAGATGTGCCGGGCCCGGACCGGGCCACGGCCGGGTAATGTGGGTGTCGCTTCCGCGGCTTACGGCCGGCTCAAGGGAGAGGATACACCATGCCTGCAGCAGAGACGCCCGTGGCCTACCTGGGGATCGACGTCGGGAAGAGCTCGCACAGCGCGTGCGCGCTCGATGCGGGAGGGGGCGTCGCCTTCAGGGCCGAGCTGGCCAACAGGCCCGACGACATCGACCGGGTGCTCGAGCGGGCCGGCTCCGGCGCGCTGGTCGTCGTCGACCAGAAGCGAAACATCGGCGCGCTGGTCCTCGCGCGCGTCCATGCGCACGGGAACCCCTGCGCCTACCTGCCCGGATATGCCGAGAAGCAGGCCCGCGGGATGTTCCCCGGCATCGCGAAGACCGACGCCATCGACGCCGAGGTGATCGCGCGCACCGCGCTCGGCGTGCCCCGCGCCCTCAGGCCGGCGCCCGAGGAGCCCGAGGGGACCGCCTCGCTGCGGATCCTGTCGTCGCAGCGCGAGTTCGCGTCGTCCGCCAGGACCCGCGCGAAGAACAGGCTGCGCGCGACCCTGCTCGAGGCCGACCCCGCGCTCGAGGGCGCGGTCGACCCGTCGAGCCGCTGGCAGGTGTCGATGCTGGCCGAGTTCGGCGGGGCCGCCGGGTGCTCGGCCGCCGGCTGGCGCAGGTTCTCGAGCGCCGCCAGGCGCGCGGGCGCCCCCGCCGCGGGGGCCAGGAGGCTCTGGGAGGCGCTGCTGGCCTCGTCGCGCTCGGGAAGGCGGCTCCCGGCCGGCGAGGACGTCGCGGTCCGGATACTCGCCCGGGAGATAGCCTCCCTCGACGCCGACATCGAGGAGCTCGACTCGCTCGTGGCCGACTCGCTGGCGGGCGACGAGGTCTACGAGTGCCTCCTCACGGTGCCCGGGATCGGCCCCAAGACCGCCGCGGCGCTGGTGACGTCGATCGACATATCCGCGTTCAGGGGGCACGACGAGCTCGCGAGCTATTGCGGCGTGGCGCCGTCAGACAGGCGCTCCGGGAGCAGCATCAGGTCGACATCGCCGCAGCACGGCGGGAACAGGCAGCTCAAGAACCTGCTCATATTCAGCTGCAACTCCCTCATCGGCACGGACAACAGGTTCGGGAGGTACTACGGGGAGTGCAGGGCGAGGGGGATGAGGCACAGCAAGGCGCTGAAGGCGGTCGCGAGGAAGAGGCTCAAGGTCATCTACGCGATCATGCGCGACGCCGTCCCGTACGCGGCCTAGCGGGCGGCGGGATCAACCGAAGGGGAAGCGGGGGCGCCGGGCGCCCGGATGCGTCATGCCGAAATGGCGCGAAGCACGCGGTTGACAAAACTATAGAGACACGCCCCTGTCAAACCTCTACCGGAGAAGCGCGGCAAACAAGAACTGCGCGAGCACGCGTCAGTAGAGTTACATGCAAGCAGAAAAACACCTGCAATTTCGCCTTTTCTCAATTGAGATGTAAGTTTCGACAGGCCAAATCTTACATCCAAACAAATAATAAAAAGAGGCGGCCATTCAAAAGAAAAGCCGCCTCTCCGCAGGACGCAGGCCCGTAGGTTGACTGCGTCAATACCGCTAGGTTTACTCTAGTATCCTATCGGGTCCCAAAAGGTCAATCCAGTTAAAGACAGCAGGCAACCCAAAGCAACATCTTTCATGAATCTCCAGTCCTATCGAGCCCGATCGAGCCCGGCTATCCACCCAGATACGGCCCAATCACATCGAAAATCTCGCCCACCTTGGTTGCGGGATTTTGCAAAGAGGGCTTGAGGTTACCCAGCTCCCTATGGTGCGTATCGAGGCGCCCAGCACGCTGAAGTGCCTCGCCCCGTTTATCGTCCACCGCTTCGAACAGCCCGTCCAAGTTCTTGCGGTACTCGATGCCCAAGTCCTTAGACATCGCCTGACCAAGGGCGCGCTGACACTCCGCGGCCGACATGGGGGCAGAGGTATAACGAAGGTGCAGAAGCGGCCACAGCTCGAAGCAGGGGTTCGACCACAACGCATGGAAGGTCCTCGAACCATCGGAGAGCTCGTTTCACTTACACTCCATCGCGTCAAAGTCGGACGCAGGGAAGTCATCCTTGTCATACACGAGCCACACGTGATCGAACGTCTCGGGCGCATAGCGGCAGTGTTCGACGGCGAAATCAAGCAGGTCAAGCGTGTGTTTGCCGGTTCCCTTAACGACAATGGCAACCTTGCGCTCGTTCGCCGCGCCCAACGCCGCACGCACACCCTCAAAGTAGCGAGGCTCGGTCTCCTTGCCCTCGCTCACTACAAGATGACGCGTCATCTGAACCATGCGCGAGCGGCCCTCTCGATTGCCGCTACGCCAGCCCTTCGACTTCTTCGCCACCATGCTAATCCCACTCCTCGATGCGGGTGAGGTACGGATCGGCGCCGTAGCGACCGGACAGGTATTGCTTGTCGAAAGCCGCGTTCTTGCTTACCAGATTACCGTTTGCCTCGTGGATGTCGGCGAGAGACCACAGTTGGCTCGCCTCCCCCTCGCCGCGCGCAGCGAACCATATCTCGTCACGGCGGAACACATCGTTTCGCATGGTTGACACATCCTGGGACGAGAAGATGAGCTGCGCGCCACTCTTGTTGACCCCAGGATCCTTAAACAGCAGAATCACATAGCGAAGAAGCTTCGGGTGCAGTTTGGCGTCGAGCTCGTCTACCACAACGGTGCCACCACGCTCAAGCGCTGTCATCAGATACGCAGCCAACCCCATGAGCTTCTGGGTTCCGGCAGATTCCTCGGATAAACGCAGCTCGTACGCCTTGCCGTCCACCTCGTGCCTCACGAAGACGCGCTGGCCGCGCCACTCCGGCGCCCTCTCCACTCTGAAGCCATCAATACGCACATCAACGGCGCGCAAAAAACGCGAGACCTCGCGCGAGTCGCCCTCGTCGAGCATTTGCTCGAGCATCCGCTCCAGGTAGGAACTATTGTAGTTGAGAAACACGGCGTCGAGAAACCAGCTGGCCGCCTCCTGGACCACCGGCGCTTCGAAGTTGATGCAAAGGAACGATAGGTATGGCAGGCTCGGGTTGAATCTCGCAGCCGTCACAAGCTTACGCAGTGTGGGACCGAGCTCAACCTTTGCACCCTCGCGCTCGAACAGCATCGCTGTACGCGACGCTCCCAATTTACGCCGCCACAGTCCTTCGGACACGATCTCATCGGCGTGTACAGACAGAACATAGCGGTACTCATGCTCACCCGCGCGGTAATAGAGCTCGAACTCGGTGGGCTCGGCAGCAGACACGTCATCGAACTCAAACGCCGAACAACGGGCTATCAAAGGGCGATCACCCTCTGGAGCATCAGCGCTGGCAGACAGCAGCCTAATCGGTCTGGCTACAGCCGAGCGAACGTAATCGAGAGCCTCGAGCAGATTAGACTTACCGCCAGCGTTGGGTCCGTACACCGCGGCCACCGGGAGAAAGCCCTGCCCGTCGGGGCACACTATGAGGGAGCGCTCGAACTCCTTCATCGGCGTCGCCTGCATGGAAAGCTCTGCCTCGTCGCGATAGGATCTATAGTTCCTGAAGGTGAACTGGCAAAGCATCGTCCTCAACATTCCTTTCATTATTTTGAAAAGATATATCAGAGTTTTTCTTTGATTATAGACTTTAAATATAGCCAATCAAGTGTTTACAGCCCCCGAGAGAACCGGCACAACCTTTTAAACCTATTAAGAACCAAGAGATTAAACATCCGTCCCGAAGAATTAGCCCCAAGTTCGCATTGCACACAATGTTGAAGTCGGTTTAGCGACAGTGAGTCCTAGGCCCTTTCGACACCACCTATATTGCGAATCAGCACCGCCGCCCACCCGACCGAATATTGCCGTTCGGCACCGCCATTAAATGCCTTCCCGCGCATCCCCGTTACGCTCGGGCTGCCATGCAGTCCAGAGAACGAGGAGGTTCCACATGGCGAGAAGGATCAGGGCCAGGGAGGTCCTGAGACTGAGGTCGGTGAACGGGCTTTCGCAGAACGCGATCGCCCGCACCGCCCACGTCTCGAAGCACAGCGTCCAGGACGTGCTGGAAGCCGCGAGGGAGCGGGGCGTCTCCTGGGAGGACGTCGAGGGGATGTCCGAGGAGGCCGCCTACGCGCTGCTGTTCCCCGGCAGGGGCGACGCCGGGCCGGTGCACGCCGACCCCGACTGGGCACGCGTCCACCGCGAGCTCGCGAGGACCGGCGTCACGCTCAAGCTCCTGCACGCGGAGTATGCCGACGGGTGCGCGGAGGCCGGCGCGCCGTCGATGTCCTACGACAGGTTCTGCAAGCGCTACCGCCAGTACACGGTGTCGCGCAACGTGGTGAGCCGCGTCGGGCACAAGGCGGGCAGGAACATGGAGGTCGACTGGTCGGGGCCCACGATGCGGCTCGTGGACCCCGCGACCGGCGAGGTCAGGAAGGTGTACCTGTTCGTGGCCTGCCTCCCGTTCAGCCGGTACAGCTACGTCGAGCCGACGCTCGACATGAAGCAGGATACATGGCTGCTGTGCCACGTGCACGCCTTCTCCTTCCTGGGAGGCGCGACGCCCTGCATCGTCCCCGACAACCTGAGGACCGGCGTCACCGCCCACCCCAGGGCCGGGGAGCCGGTACTGAACGCGGCCTACGAGGAGCTCGCCGCGCACTACGGCTCCGCCGTGATCCCGGCGAGGGTCAGGAGGCCCCGCGACAAGCCGAGCGCCGAGAACGAGGTCTGGGCCGCCGCGACCTACGTGATAGCGGCGCTTCGCGACGAGGTGTTCACCGACATGGCGGCCCTCCGCGCCGCCGTCGCCCGGAGGGTCGCGGAGCACAACGACGCGCCGTTCGCCAAGCGCGAGGGCTCGAGGCGCGAGGTGTTCGAGGAGGTCGAGCGCCCGCTGCTGAGGCCCCTACCGGCCGAGCCCTTCGAGGTGTGCGAGTGGGTCTACGGCCGCAAGGTCCAGGCCAACTGCCACGTCGCGTACGCCCGCAACTACTACTCGGTGAGCCACCTGCTCGTCGGCTCGACGGTCGACCTGCGCGTCACCGAGGGCAAGGTGGAGGTCTTCTCCGGCGGCGAGCGCGTGGCCGCGCACCCCAGGTTCCCGTCCTACGCGAGGAACCGCTACTCCACGCGCGGCTCGGACATGCCCGAGGGCAGGGCGTGGTCGGACTGGGACGCGCCGCGCATCCGCGCCTGGGCCTCGAGGGTCGGGCCCTCCTGCTCCGAGCTGGTGGACAGGGTGTTCGCCTGCTACGAGTTCGACGAGCAGGGCTTCAACGCCGCGCTCGCCGTGCTCAGGCTGTCCAGGCGCTACACCCCGGCGAGGCTCGAGCGGGCGTGCGGGATGGCGCTCGCGACCGGGAAGAGGTCGCCGCGCTACCGCGACGTCGAGCCCGTGCTGAGGTCGGGGCAGGACAGGGCGCCAGCCGGCGAGGCGTCCGGGGACTGCGGCTACGTGCGCGGCGCCGGCTTCTACGGGGAGGAGTGAGCATGGACGTCAACGCGGAGACCGCCCGCAAGCTCAGGGAGATGGGGGCGGCCGAGCTGCTCGCCGCCCTCTCCGCCCAGGACGAGGCCGTGTGCGCCGGGATGGCGTTCGCCGAGCGCGTCCAGATGGCGGTGGACGAGGCGCACTCCGACTTCATCACGCAGAAGGTCCGCAACCTGACGAGGAGGGCCGGCCTCAGGTACCCCGAGGCCGACGTCCGCTCGGTCGACTTCTTCGAGGGCCGCGGCCTCGACAGGGTGGCGGTGGCCGAGCTCGCGACCTGCGGGTTCGTCGGGCGCGGCGAGAACGTGGTTCTCCAGGGCCTCACCGGCACGGGCAAGACCTACCTGGCCTGCGCGCTCGCGAAGGCCGCCTGCGCCAGGAGGGTGAGGTCGTGCTACGTCCGCCAGCCCGACCTCGAGGACCTCTGGCGCGAGAGCCGTGACCGGCCCGGCGGCGAGCGCAAGCTCGTCCGCAAGTACGGGGCGTTCGGCCTGCTCGTGATAGACGAGTGGCTGCTCGACAGGCCGGACACCGAGTTCAGGTCGATGCTGCTGGAGCTGATGGAGCTGAGGTACGGCACGGCCTCGACCGTATTCTGCACCCAGTTCAAGAAGAAGGACTGGCACCCGAGGCTCGGCGGCGGGGTGCATGCCGACGCCATCATGGACAGGATCGTGCACAACGCGGTCTGGGTCGACATGGGCGAGGCCAACATGCGGCAGCGCCGCGGATAGACCGGTAGCAATAAAAAAGCACCGGGGCCAGTGTCGGCCCCGGTGCCCAAGCGCGATATCGGCGGTGCTGTTTCGCGATATTCAACAGTGCTCAAGCGAGCAAATACTCAACAGCGGGCACGCTGTTACGGGCCCGCTGTCGCTACGGAGCCGAATCCTTATCCCCTCGGCGGGA
The DNA here is from genome assembly GCA_046979165.1 of Collinsella sp. Classification (GTDB taxonomy): domain Bacteria; phylum Actinomycetota; class Coriobacteriia; order Coriobacteriales; family Coriobacteriaceae; genus Collinsella. Next base: position 317,548 of record JBKWJT010000001.1, on the reverse strand, counting down.
AGGGGTCGTGCCCATGAGAATCCTTTGCGCGGATTCTGCCGTCGCGACGATGAATGATCAACTCCGACTCTTGATTGGAGCAAATGCGTCGACCGAGCTTTATCGCCTCGCTCTGGGTCGTCGTAACGAAGGAGGCACGACTTGCCCCTTCACCCTTAACCCGCCAATCGCCATCCGAACGCTTCGTAATGAGCTGATTCCTGCCTTTCATAATCACCCCACCGTCGGCACCGATGGCCTCGCCCGCGTAGCCGATGAGCTCCAGGTGGTCGGCATCGGTCCAGGCTCAGCCGGGGCCCGACACGCCTAGCCCGCAGTACGTGTCGTCCGCGATGATCAGGCTCTCCGCGCCCGCGGCACAAGAAGGCCCGCCCAGCAAAACGCACAGGCAGGTCCTTGCGCTGGATTTCCTTCAGCACGGGCGGCAAGACCAAGATCAAAGCTGATGGCACCAATCCACGGCATGATCTCGACCATCTTCTGCGTCAAGCTCAAGAAGAAGGAGTATCACCCTACAGCCCAAGCAGCTCCTTAGGAAACACACTTCGACAATCTTTGACACCCATGGCAAATAGAACTTTAGCGCTGGCATCCGTGTTCAGCGAATCACTCAACTTGACTGCGTTAAGCAATATTTGACGACGGAGCTTATTGAAATCATCCTTCGTCAGCACAAGCTCAAGATCATTTAAAACGTCGACGAAATTAACGTCACAGGACGGAGACACCTTCGCACAAAACAGGCGCTCATCATGCGCGCAGATGTTTCGAAAATCTTTAATGTGATCGTATGCGAGCCTTAGCCTTCGAGGGCTGATGCGTTTACCGACTTCATGCGTCTCGGAATAAAGGTCAGAAAACGATTTAGCGATGGAATTTCTCATGCTTTCTGGCTGGAACTCATAAAACTTGAATGCCTGACCAAGCATCAAATAATTCATAAGAATCCATACAGGCGTATTGTCGTGATTGTTCTCATAATGCCGAATGTAGTCCCTTTTATAATCACTTTTCCATTTTTGGGACCTACATAGCACCTTCTCAAAATCACTGATGAGCGTGTCAATCTTTTTTCGATAACCAGCATCAGCACGGTAGGATCTTTTATCCAGGTATGCTTCCGGCCTATCTTTATGGGCCATTGCGAAACGATAAGAACAGACGGTTTTAAGCACTGCTTCCGCCTTGTTAAAGTACTCAAACATAAGCAGACGCAATGAACGGTCAAATTCGAATAAACGATAGATATCAGAAAACTTGGTCCCTTTTACGAAAACCTCTTGGCAAGAATCTCCCCGTTTATCAAGAAACAAATCCTTGTAGCCGTTAACAACCGGATAGTATCCCTCGCGCTCCAAAACTAAACGAGTATTGTTATCGCATTCGAGTCCACGGCTCTCAAGAATCGCAATCTGCTCATCAATAGATTTAAATGGTTTATCCAATTGGACCCCTTAAACGCGAAAACCGCCTTTCGGCGGTTCCCACGGACCAAGCCGGACGTACCGTCGCAAGGCCTCATCACAGCAATTACTTTAAGGGAGAACCCGGGGTCCGTCAATCCGGTGCCACTAATCTTCCAAATCAAACTTTGGCCCTTTGGACTCATTCTTTAGGCAGCTGGCATCTTATAGCCATTATAGGGCACCATGATGACATCAAGACAACAAAAGAAGCGCTGCAACAAATCGAATAGACGGGCCTTGATTATCGACTTCATCCGAACACCTCCCACATTCATCCGTACATGTACGGATGAATGTGGGAACCCGATACCCTGAGGGCCGGACCGGCCGGCCCCGGAAGATCGGAGGACGGCATGTCCGGAAAGAGGAAGAAGGGTTCCGCGAAAGCGGCCCCGAGGGCCTACGGAAGGCTCACGAGGCACGAGCGGGACACGGTCCAGAGGATGCTGGAGCGCGGGGCCTCGTGCAGGGAGATCGCGAGGGAGCTGGGCAGGTCGCCCTCGACGGTGAGCGCCGAGGTGGCGTCGCACAGGTTCGTGACGGCGCCGAAGCCCAGGCGCGGCGAGCGCGTGGGCGCCGGCACCGACCTGTCGTCGGCCTGCCCGCGCCTGGCGGCGTGGCCGCGCTGCTGCAACGGGTGCGGCCGCTACCGCGCGATGGGCTGCAAGCGCCGCCCGCACGTCTTCTACGAGGCCCGGGCCGCGCAGCTGTGCGCCGACTCGGTCCTCGTCTCGTCCAGGCGCGGGATAGACGCCGACGAGCCGGCCGCGGCGGCCAGGCTGGAGGCGATAAGGGACTGCCTGCGCCGGGGGCTGTCGCCCGAGCAGATGGCGGCGCGCAACGGCGGGCCGGTGGACCTGTCTCCCTCGACCATCTACCGCTGGGTCGCGGCGGGCTACGACGGCATGACGAACATGGAGCTCAGGCGCAAGGTCGGCTACAGGCCGAGGAAGCGCGCCGCCGGGCGGGCGGCCACGCGCCACTCCGCCCGCAGGTCATACGCCGCGTTCCTCGCCCTCGGGGAGGACGCGTGCGCCGCGGCCTGGGAGATGGACACGGTCGAGGGCGCGCGGGAGGACTCCGCCTGCCTGCTCACGCTGCTGCACCGCCCCAGCAGGCTCCAGCTCGCGCTGCCGCTGGAGGAGAAGACCGCCGGGTGCGTCGCGGACGCCCTGGGCGATATCAGGGAGGTCCTCGGCGCCGACGGCATGGGCAGGGTCTTCCGCGCCGTGCTCACCGACAACGGCGCCGAGTTCTCCGACGAGGGCGCGATCGCGGCGCTCCTCGGCGAGGGGCCCGGCGAGACGAGGCTGTTCTACTGCGACCCGCGCCGCAGCGACCAGAAGGGCGCCTGCGAGCGCAACCACGTCGAGATCAGGAAGCTGCTGCCCAAGGGCGCCGGGCTCAGGTTCGACCGGCTATCCCCGGCCGACATGGCGCTGGCCATGTCGCACGTGAACTCCGAGCCCCGCGGCGCGCTCGGCTTCTCGACGCCCGCGCGCGCCTTCAGGGCGATGCTCGGGGACGATGCGGCGGCGCTGCTTGACGCCTACGGCGTGGAGGATGTGCCTCTGGCCGAGCTCGACCTGACGCCGGGACTCATCGAGAGGGCGCGCGCAGAGAGGGGCGATGCCCCGCTGGCCTAGCCTGAAGGCAAAACGGAATAGACTGACCGACCGTCCGGCTGAGTCTGGGAAGAGGTGCCGGGCGGAGGGCGGAGCATGGCCACCGGACCCATCGAAACACATCTCCACCGTTCCTTCAACTGGGAAAACGGCGCCCCCGGGGCCCGGATGGGGCCTCGGGGGCGTTCGGCTAGCTGCGGGAACGGCCTGTCCGCCTAATGTGTTCGGCTGAGATCGGAAATCAACCTCGAATAGACGGGAGAGAAATGCAATCAATCGAAAAGCTAAAGACTACCGATGATTTAGGTGAACACGGAGGCGGCATTTGGAAGAAATGGCCCTGGACAGACTCCGACCACTATGAATTGATGTCCAATCTCATCCTTAAGGTTAACTACAGCATTCAAGATTTCAATTCCACTATCAATGGGGGCTTCTCGCCCAATCAAAAAGACACTGTGTATCTTGTGGCGCTTGCTACTTGGATTAAGGATGCGTACTGGCAAATTAAAAGGAGCTGTCTGCGAAAAGAAATCGAAAACGATTTCGAGTTCTCTAAACAAAGTGAACTCGGCGACGCGAGCAAGTATCTCCAAGTTGTTCGTTCGGCAGTTATTGCCCACCCCCTCAATTCAACTAGACATCAAGATTATGGTTTTGGAACAGAAGGAAGGATCTGTATTGATATAAGAGGGAAAAGCCTACTTGATTCCTTTCCTAATGCAGTTATTTTTCGTATCACACCAAAACGATTTTCAAGAATCAACTGCGTGGGCGAAAATGACATCGCATTGATGACATGTCGTAATATCCGCAGTACCAAAGAACAAAAAGACAAACTGCACTTTGAAAGATGCTGCCTCGACATGCAAGACATACGCGATTCTGCCGAGCTTTACATTGACGCTTTATACGAACTGGACCGCCACCTTGGTCGCATCAGGAGGAAGGATTTTATTAAATAGCCCCAGCTCATTAGCTTAAGAGTCGATCTTTCGACCACTTCATCCGAGAAGAAGCAACAATCACGGACAAAGAGGCGCATAATACGACGTGCACCAACTATAAGCAAAGTCAACATGCGGCAGCAAAGCGGGAACGGACGTTAGCAAGAAAAAGGCGCTGGGGCCCATGTCGGTCCAGGCGCCTAAGCGTAATGCCGCGGTGCCATTTCGCAATATTCAACAGTGGCCAATTAAACAAACGACGAATCCCACCAAGACGCTAGTGCCCAAGCCGTTCTAGTCAAAGAACAGCTTGGACAAACTCCATGAAACCACAGCGAGAGCCGTGACCAGACCTCGCGCCAAAAGCAGGCGCGCTCCATACCGCCACAAATCACCCCATTACAGTCTGAAATAGGCTATCGATAAAATTCGATGGCGAGCATTCGGCGCATTGCCTACGATACGGGCAAGCCCCGAGGGGCCGCCGATCGGGCGCCTCCGGATGGCCGTCTGCCCCTGCCCCGTAGAGGGCCCGGGGGGTGTTGCCACCGGGGGCGCTCGCCGCTCCGGACGACTGATAGGAAACTGCCGGGCGCAAGCGCCACGGCCAGGTAATGTGGGTGTCGCGGGGAGGGGTTCCGATCGGCCTACCGATTGGAGGATACCACCGTGGCACCAACTAGAATGCCGGAAGCCGTCATCGGGCTCGATGTCGGGAAATCGTCCCACTGGGCATGTGTCGCGACCCGAGACGGCGAAGTGCTGCTGAGCGCCCCCGTCGCGAACAGGGAGGGAGACCTGGACTCGCTGTTCGGCCGCTTCCCCGACGCGCTCGTGGTCGTCGACCAGTCGCGCAACATAGGCGCCCTCGCGCTCGCCCGCGCCAGGGCGGCCGGGATGTCGGCGGCGTACCTGCCGGGACTCGCGGCGCACGGGGCCGCCAGGCTCTTCGCCGGCGACGCCAAGACCGACGAGCGAGACGCGATGGTCATCGCGAAGACGGCGCTTGGCATCCCCGACGCGCTCCTGCCGGTCGGAGACCCAGGCCCGACGATCGCGGCGGCGAGGGCGCTGGCCGCCCAGAGGAACTTCCTGACCTGCGAGAACACTAGGAACAAGAACCGGCTGCGCAGCATCCTGCTGGAATCGTGCCCCGCCTTCGAGGCTCTGGTCGACCTGTCCGACGGGCCCCAGCTGAGGCTCATGGCATCCCTCGGCGGGGCCTGGTCGGTGGCCGACGCCGGGCCCCGCAGGGCGGCGGCGCTCACGCGCGGGGCGGCGCGCGGCAAGATCGAGGCCCTCGTCCGCTCGACAGCCTCCTCGACAAGGCCGGATGCGTCGGTCGTCGCCGCCGAGGACCGGGCGGTGAAGCTGCTCGCGCGCAGGATATCCGAGAACTCGGCGGAGATCGAGGCGATCACGGCGGAGATCTCCGCCCTGCTCGAGGGCGACGATACCTACCGATGCCTCCTGACGGTGCCGGGTATCGGGCCCAAAACCGCTTCCGAGCTTGCGATCTCCATCGACATCGAAGACTTCCCCAGTCACGACAGGCTCGCGTCGTACTGCGGCCTGGCGCCGCGCAACCGCCAGTCGGGAACCTCGATCTCCTCGGTGACGGCATCGCGCCAAGGCAACAAGAGGCTGAAGAACCTGCTCATATTCTCATGTAACTGCCTTACCCGGACAGAGGGGAGATGGGGCGACTACTACACCAGGTGCCGGGAGCGGGGCATGTCGCACGGCAAGGCGCTCAAGGCGCTGGCGCGAAAGAGGCTGAAGGTCATCTACGCGGTCATGCGGGACAGGGTGCCTTACGCCGCCTAGCCGAAGCGCACCGAACAGATTGGAGCCCACCGGCCGAATGGCCTGGCGTCAGCATGCCGCGATTCAGTCGCGCGGGCAGCATTTCCCAGTTGACAAAACTATAGGAACACCCCCCGTCCATGGCCGTCAAGCTTACGGGTTCAATGCCCGGAAGAGACGCAAAACAAGAGGGGCAGGCAACCTGATAGTTCCCGTTATTTGTCCTGCGCTGCATAGAAGCGGAGACATATACCGTTTTGCGGGCGCGAGTAACACCGACGTACAGCAGGCCCATTTACTCAATAAGCCCGTCTGGCAATTTCTTCGCATCCACAATCCGGCATCCACGCGCAGAACGCGAGCACATACCAGCACTTTCGCACCGAGAGCAAATCGCTCCAGGCCAATCGGAACGCGTATCGCCCGGAATGAAAACAATATCCCACTCGATCCACTTAGCGGAGTGAATGGTCATCATCGAGACATCCGCATCAAGGAAATAGGAGAAACGTCGCAGGGAACCCTCGGAAAAGATGTTCACGATATAATCGAAGCGCTCCGGCGGATCCAGCGCGATGCAGTCATTTTTAAGGTATTTCCGCAGCGCCCCAAGAAACATGGCATAGGACCGCCCATACTCGAATCTACTGGAGCCATGTGTCGGTAAAGCTACATGCAAGAAGAAAATCACTCGCTTTTATGCCAGTTTTCAATTCTGATGAAAAGGTGACTGGGCATTTCTTACATCAGGATCACGTAATTGGATGCCAGCGCATCAAAGCTCTTCAGGTGGCGTTAGAAAACTTAAGCCGCAGTGCGTCGAGCGTCTCCTCGACGGGTCTTCCTCACCAGATCCCCATGTCATTGCGTAGCGACTCCTCGTCAACTGATATGACGTTCGCAGGCACGGCCCGTGCCCCCCTGTCGATGACTTGCTGTCTAGTCGCCAGAAATCATATGACGGGGCACGGGCCGTGTTCCGCTATGTGGTTATCGATTTGGGAAAGAGACTATGCGTTACCCGGCGGCGCAGCAGGGTTAACCGTTGGCAACAAAGGACAGCGAGAACTATGTCGGCACCGGTAACCAAGCGCAATATCGACAGTGATGCTACGCAATATTCGATTGCAATCAAACAAGCAGACATCAGCCTGATCCACATAAAAGAAGAAGTGGATGCCTTGCTTAACATCGATAGTTTTAAACTAATAAACGAACCTCCACGAGGCTTTCCCTTAATTACGACATGAGGAGATGCGCATGTCAGAACAGTCACCAATTAGCACTTTCGAATCGTTCCGGCAAACATACTGGACCTACTACTTAGCCCTTGAAGATCGTCTCCTGCAGACAGAAAGGTGCTGCGCATTCTCGCAGAGGAATACAGAGGCATTTTCAATCGAATACCTCACCTTGCTTTTGTCTACCTGCGGTGAAGTTGACTCGCTGGCAAAAGCTATTGGGACGCACTTCTTTCCTGAGGCAGATCTAAACAACTGCACAATTTCTAAGTGGGGATACTATCTTTGCCAATCTTTCCCAGGGATAGATACGAAAGTCCTCCAATTTAAGAATGGGATGCAATTAAAACCCTTTGATAGCTGGCAACAAACCACAGCAACAAATAAAAAAGGACAAACCATCTATGTAAAAGCGCCAGGCTCAAAGCGCCTCCAATGGTGGACTGACTACAATAAAGTCAAACACTCCAGAGCATCAATCGATCCGGATCGAGGCTTAGCCAATTACGAAAAAGCCAATCAGGGCAACGTCATCAAAGCGATGGGGGCGCTTTTTCTACTCAATAGACTCATGATGCAAAGACTGGATGCAGATGCTTACCAAGCAATAGAGCGATCGAAGCTTTTCAAACTATGCAACTCCCCAGATGAGACTGTGACTTTCATTTGTTATGGGAGCAAAGGTGTCCCGCTTCAAATAACACATAAAGCGCCAAGGGCAAGAATATAGAAAGCAAAGAATGCGATCACGTGAAAACGGAGCTGAGGAAACCAAAATCTTTAGTCATCGCACTTCAACAACTCTCAAAGAAGAAAATGGATTATGGCTGAATCAAACAAACAAAAGGGACAAATAGAAGATACTGGATGCTCCTACGGATACTTCACCATTACAAAAGCTAAAGAGCAAGATACTGAGGCGTTCCTAAACTGTGAAATACCACTTAAAATAGACGAATATGAAGTGGCAAAAGCAGAACTCGAGAAACTAACAAGTATCTCTAACTTAACTGAGATCATCCTAGATTTCGAAGACGCTCAATCTGAGCTCACCATGTCCATAAATGCAATCGATCCAAATGACCGTAAGTCGATGAAGGCAGCACAAGCAGCTACCGAGCACTTCGTAGAGTCAGTTGTAAGGACCGTCACCCATTACAAAAGACAATTGCACACCGCTTACGGAGACTGCGTAGCAAAGTCTTTTGATAAAGAGATTTCAGAGATTTACGACAACGGCAACGCTTATGCATTGCTCTACAAGCTAAGAAATATATATCAACACGAGGGGGCCATCCCGCTAAAGCTAAGCAGGAACTTCGGGGAAAACGGCATTATTAAAACGAGCATCATTCTCAATAGCACAAAAATGCTAGATGGTCATATTGCGAGCTATCTCAACGCTAAAGTCAAAATCTTCATCACGAGTAATCCCGAACCCGACGTTCATGCCTTGGCAAAAGAAGTGTTCGATCAGCTGAGTGAATTAATGCGAAACTTCATTGAAACGAAGCTGATTGATACCGAGTTTGCCAAAACAGGCAGTAGTTACATCGATCTTTTCTTAAAGTTGGACAAACCGTGTGACGTTTTGTTTCTTACGAAGATGAAAGAAAAAACTGACTCGGGATCTCGTGGGATCAATATGATGCAAACCCAAATAACCCTCGAATATTTATGCAAACTGCTGTCAGTCTATCTTTCCAATCGGTCAGAAGTACTCTTCTCTTATTGGGGCCAAAGCCTAGGTAAGAAAGCGAAGGAATTGCTTCCAGGGTTGCAAGATGTGCTAGGTCCAAACTATTTCTCCAGCAGGGATCCTATTCGCATTGCGGGCGTTCAATATTCATGCCAAAAGGGAACACTCGCTCTGACACAACCAACTCCAGAAGTCTGCTGCATGCTGCATCGCGATGATATGGCACTGCCAGCGGTAGAGCAACTTGACTTCTATTGGGACCTATTTGAGAAACTAATTAAAGGCCTCAAAGCCTTGTCGGAATAATTACCGAAGCACAAGAACAGTCAATCGGCGGTGAAGGTGAGAGGGATCCAGCCCGAGGGGATGTAGGAAAGCGATAGGAAAGTCATAGATGCGGGCGCGTTGGCTAAAAATGGGTCGGCCGGGATTGGTCAATCTCGGCCGACTATATATGCCTAAATTATTCCGGTGCTAGCAAAACACCAGCATCTACAACCTTATCAGTAGGAATTCCCCTTTTATAAGGTGAGCGACATCTTTACTTAGCCACAAACGTCACCCGACGGCATGCACCTATCATGCACCTATTTAGCAGCTTTATACCCGTGAACACGCTAACGAATCCGTAGCTCTTTCAAAGAAAAGGCCTGTAAAATATCAACTATTGTCAGTATTTATTGTCAGTATTAATAGAATTAAGTCTGGCAATGATGCGTGGACTCGCATCATTGTTTTTTGATATGGAGTTGATGACAAGATATTCCCTCTCAGATAATTCTCCGGAAAGGTCCACTTCATAACTCTTATCAAATAGATTGATTTCGGGCAACCTGGAATCATCAATATAGGCATTATGATCCGATATAACTTCAAGCAGTTTATTCCTTTGTTTGACATCAAGTCGCCAGTCGATACACTCCACAGCATCAATTACCAAGGGACAGCTAAGATTAAAAAGTTCCTCATTATATGCAAGCAAAAATGGTGCATCTATGAACAAAAGAAGAGCTAAAGCCTCGGGATCAATATCAATAGATTCACTATTTTGAAGAAGGCTTAAAAGGTAGTTGGAAATGCTGGCTTCAAATTTTTCAATGCGTTCACCCGAATTATAAATTTCGCTATTTAAGTAATTCAAAATAAAAGAGAAATCGTTTTTAAATTGTAGTTTATGGAGTTCCGATTCAAGTTTAGCGGCAACCTTATTCTCTGGAGAACGCAGGAGAAAGTCAAATAAATAGAAATTGTCTAATGATTTTTTGGTTGCAAAGTCTACATCGCTAAGAAGAGAAACGATGGAAGGGCATGAATCGATTTGATATTCCCACCCAAGTCCGTTATTGCCAGATGAAATTGAGGACAAAAACCAAGCATCCCTCCAAGAGAGTGACGAAGAACCGTGACTAATATAGTTTATTAAACCAGGAGAAAGACTCTGCTGGATAATAAGATTTTTGATAACAGGGTAACGACGGTCATCAACGATAGTCGAATTGTCAATATTCAGCTCATCTATAAGATGCAATTCTTCATTGTTCATAAAAATGCGCGAGAGTAGCGCTAGTCGCTTCGAACCCTCTTTATATTTATAGACAATCGGAATTGGCTTTACCCCAACAAGCGCTGAAAGTAAATTTGCCTCAACAAGCAACGAATATAAAAAACCTTTTTGCTGTTGAAATAAGGCAAAATCATCCGGAAAGAATATTTTATAAGCAACAACAGCAGCTAATCCGTCATCGTCTTCTTCATTGGCTAATCCAAGAACACTCTTATACGACATAATTTCATTAAAGAAATCAACCACTAGTCTTGCCTCTGAAAAACCTGGGGCAATTGCATTAATCAGCTCATTTGAGATATTAAGCTTATATTTAACTACGTTATCAATTAAATGCTCTTTAGCAGAGAAAAGGTCAACGTAGGGAACTACCGGAAGAATAAAATCAAATAATTTAACTCGTTCGTCAGAGATGTATAAATCATCAGAAATCAAGTAGATGAACTTAACTGGGTTCTCACTCTCGCCTTTTCTTAGATTGACACACCTATTTAAGAACACCAGCTCTTCAATTATCATCGGGGCGACATCTGGTGCCCTATCTAAATCCTCAAACACAAAGCAGTCGCAACTCGATGAAATAATCAGATTGATTATGGTCTGCAGATTTTGATCAATAACGGAAACACCGTTGCTGTCAAGTTCAATTTCGAATTCACTAACTGACAACTTCTTGATTGAGTTAATTCCGCCCAGGAAGCTCAATGTGAAATAGACAACAATGCCGACCATGAGACTAAAAAGAAGCAACAGCGATACTCTAATGACAATGGACTCGAATAGCGACTCTGAATATACAAGGGTGCCGATTAGGAACATAATTGACAGATAGATGGCAACGAAAAATTTCCTTTTCTTATTAATGGGAACGGATAAGCAGCCAACTCCTGCGCTTGCCAAATCAAACTCTTTGGAATATTGAATCAATTGATTCAATATTCCAAGCTCAATTGAATTCCGATATTCATTGGTATTTTTTAAACCGCGATGGGTAGGATCTATAAAATTAATCGTTGATAAAACTGCGATTTTTGTGCTTTTAAATTTATCCGAGTGCATCACAAAGTTTATAAGGGACGATTTACCACTTCCAAATGGACCAGTAACCGCAGCATTTCGCACCCGATCTGATGCAAATATAAAATGCAAATCATCTAGATAAGGTGACATCGACTTGTCATCGGGTATCGTTGCTGCCATAGATTGTTTCATGAATTCACACAGCCTAGCAAGGATTCGCTGAACTTAACAAAACGATAATCAAGCAGCATAACAACCCCAATCATCAGTTAACCAAATTGAGAGATCAACAAGCGGATGATAACGTCATGCGCCAGACAGTGAACGCTTATAGCAATAGTACCTCCTGGCACATATGAAGAAAGCGGCAGCGTGATCTTTCTTCAAACGATAGCCGAATAATCAGACTGCAAGGCACAAATTGGGCGTGCCCAAGTTATGCACTCAACTAGTCGCATGCACTCCCAAACGGCAGGCGTTGCATCTTTTCAGAACGAAATACGACAAATCAGGTTTGACTATCATTACGTCACATGGAGCCTGCTCGATGTACCCACATGGCAGCCTCCGAATTTCGAAGGCCATACCGTTTACCGAAGTAAAGATAGCAAATCGAGGCTGGATCTAATGGGATCACAGACAGCGTTTACGCAACTGAAAGGTAGAAGGACATGCCCACACAGGCGGCCGATGATTCCGTCAATAGCATAGGCGCTGTACAAGGGCTTTCTTTTTAGGATGTTGTCCTATTTCCGACTACCAATACGCGGAACTGGTTTTTTGGTTTCGGAGATCGCGTCGAAAATGTAAGTCTAAGGATGACGCCGCAGTGTCCGTTTAACGAAGAACGGCCTTCGTCATAGAATCCGAAATCACCATAACAACAAGTTCTGGGAAAGGACGAAGACCGCTACGGAAATCTTGTCAGACCCGACGCCAGACATGCTCGCCAAGCCCCGTTTCGACGACGGCGCCATCGATATGCAGGAGCTGCTCAGGCGCTTCGCCGAGCAGGTCGCGAACGACGTGATGGACGCCGAGGCCGACCAACTGTGCGGGGGGTGTTCCTATAGTTTTGTCAACTGGGAAATGCTGCCCGCGCGACTGAATCGCGGCATGCTGACGCCAGGCCATTCGGCCGGTGGGCTCCAATCTGTTCGGTGCGCTTCGGCTAGGCGGCGTAAGGCACCCTGTCCCGCATGACCGCGTAGATGACCTTCAGCCTCTTTCGCGCCAGCGCCTTGAGCGCCTTGCCGTGCGACATGCCCCGCTCCCGGCACCTGGTGTAGTAGTCGCCCCATCTCCCCTCTGTCCGGGTAAGGCAGTTACATGAGAATATGAGCAGGTTCTTCAGCCTCTTGTTGCCTTGGCGCGATGCCGTCACCGAGGAGATCGAGGTTCCCGACTGGCGGTTGCGCGGCGCCAGGCCGCAGTACGACGCGAGCCTGTCGTGACTGGGGAAGTCTTCGATGTCGATGGAGATCGCAAGCTCGGAAGCGGTTTTGGGCCCGATACCCGGCACCGTCAGGAGGCATCGGTAGGTATCGTCGCCCTCGAGCAGGGCGGAGATCTCCGCCGTGATCGCCTCGATCTCCGCCGAGTTCTCGGATATCCTGCGCGCGAGCAGCTTCACCGCCCGGTCCTCGGCGGCGACGACCGACGCATCCGGCCTTGTCGAGGAGGCTGTCGAGCGGACGAGGGCCTCGATCTTGCCGCGCGCCGCCCCGCGCGTGAGCGCCGCCGCCCTGCGGGGCCCGGCGTCGGCCACCGACCAGGCCCCGCCGAGGGATGCCATGAGCCTCAGCTGGGGCCCGTCGGACAGGTCGACCAGAGCCTCGAAGGCGGGGCACGATTCCAGCAGGATGCTGCGCAGCCGGTTCTTGTTCCTAGTGTTCTCGCAGGTCAGGAAGTTCCTCTGGGCGGCCAGCGCCCTCGCCGCCGCGATCGTCGGGCCTGGGTCTCCGACCGGCAGGAGCGCGTCGGGGATGCCAAGCGCCGTCTTCGCGATGACCATCGCGTCTCGCTCGTCGGTCTTGGCGTCGCCGGCGAAGAGCCTGGCGGCCCCGTGCGCCGCGAGTCCCGGCAGGTACGCCGCCGACATCCCGGCCGCCCTGGCGCGGGCGAGCGCGAGGGCGCCTATGTTGCGCGACTGGTCGACGACCACGAGCGCGTCGGGGAAGCGGCCGAACAGCGAGTCCAGGTCTCCCTCCCTGTTCGCGACGGGGGCGCTCAGCAGCACTTCGCCGTCTCGGGTCGCGACACATGCCCAGTGGGACGATTTCCCGACATCGAGCCCGATGACGGCTTCCGGCATTCTAGTTGGTGCCACGGTGGTATCCTCCAATCGGTAGGCCGATCGGAACCCCTCCCCGCGACACCCACATTACCTGGCCGTGGCGCTTGCGCCCGGCAGTTTCCTATCAGTCGTCCGGAGCGGCGAGCGCCCCCGGTGGCAACACCCCCCGGGCCCTCTACGGGGCAGGGGCAGACGGCCATCCGGAGGCGCCCGATCGGCGGCCCCTCGGGGCTTGCCCGTATCGTAGGCAATGCGCCGAATGCTCGCCATCGAATTTTATCGATAGCCTATTTCAGACTGTAATGGGGCAGGGCGAACAGCCGCAACGGCCGCTGCGAACAAAGCCCCGCCGCATGCGTGGGCATGCTTACGCTGCGCATCCCAAGCTGCGCATCGGTAGCTTCTTCCCGGAGAACGAGCTCGAGCGCTACCAGCACGTCGACTGAGCCCTCGTGGCCGCCGTGGCCGGGATGTACGCCACGGGCGAGTTCTTCTCCTAGCTCAGGGGCGCGGTTTCTCCGGCATGCGGCTCGTCACCGACGTCATTTGCGGAGATGCTCGGTGCGCTCGAGGAGGTGTTCCCCGGGGCCCGCTACCAGCGCTGCACGGTGCATTTCTACCGCAATGCGCTGGGGAGGATTCCCGTGACCAAGCGGAAGGCCGCGGCGCGCGTGCTGAAGGCGATCAACGCGCAGGAATCGCGCAAGGCATGCGCCGGAAAGGCCGAGGAGGTGGCGGAGGAGCTGGAATCGATGCGGCTCGGGGCGGCCACGAGGACAGTGCGCGACGGATTCGCCGAGACGCTTGCCTACACGGAATTCCCGCCGGAGCACTGGCACCGTATCAGGACGAACAACGGGATCGGGCGCATCAACCGCGAGATCAGGAGGAGGACGAGGGTCGTCGGGACCTTCCCGAACGGCAACTCGGCCCTCATGCTGGTGACGGCGAGGCTGAAGAGGACGGGGCCGAGGACGGCTAAATCAATATGCGAAAGAATCTTGTCGATACCATTTAGACCGCGAAGAATTTCTTTACAGTGCTACTTCTTTTAGACAGCGCAATTACGCGGGCGGCGGTAAGGAGAGAAGCTACTACCGTGAAGCAAAACAACATCAAATGGTTCACATCACCATTCGAGGTCACATCAGATTGCTTGCTTCCGCAAATACCAAAGACATATAAAGCCACGAACAACATATGAGTGAGGTAAATGACAGTACTTGCTTTCCGCATTCGAGCAAAGATCGGAAGTTGGTTCTGAACCCCCCTGATAGATAACAAAACTATCCCACCAGCGACCAGCGCACAGAAAAGCAAATGTTGGTCGCTCGAGATAAGGAAGCAGCCAAGAACTCCGATAGCAATAGCCGCCAAGATCGCACTGACATCAATTTCTATAAGCGACTCCGAATTCATTCCAAAGTACATTCCAAGAGCAATATAGAAGAACCCCTCAAATAAACCGTTTCTAGTATTTTCAAACGTTAATGAGTAGATCTTGACGGGCAATGCGATCGCCATCGGAGCCCCCTCCCACTTGAGAAGCAACGATAATCCAAAGCCCCCAAGAAGGAACAGAAATGAGACGCCCAGGATGTTTCGCGAAGACATGCCCTTTCTCAGCATGGCATAAACCAAAATAAAGCCGACAACGCTAGCAAGGAGATACCAAAGCGGCCATGATAGCCTTCCCTCTCCCAACAAGAAAAAGCCACGGGCCTCCAAAACCAGAGCCTTGATCAGCGGGACTCCATCAAGCCAATACCCCAGGCAGTCGATGGGTATATATGCCAAAAACCAAGCTAAATACAGCCATACAAATTTACTTATCGTCGACCTCACGCGGCATGAGCCAGCCGAGATGCGCTCTTGGAATTGCGCAGGCCGAAGCCCTCTAAAGCAGAGAAAGGACGATGCGACAAAGAAAAATGGAACCGAGACGTTTTCAAGCACATTCAGGACTCGTGAAGCGAACGGTGCATCAATTCCATACAACGGGTTAGTATGAACCGCCACAACCAAAACAGCCATGATCAACTTCAGAAGATCAAGCGCTGGGTAAACGGTCTTTTTCATCTACACCCCTCCAGTCAAAGTCTTCCTTCAACAAGGAGATAAGAGTTCTCCTGACAGGATTCAATATCTTTAACGGCTCCAAATAATCCGAAAGTAGATTCTGCAATTAGGCTCTTTGCCCAACCATTCTATTTTTCCACCAATCAAGACCGCTGTGTATAGCCTGCACATATCCAAGCCCGGTACGTTTTAGAACATATTGTGGCCAATGCCAATTGTTGTAGCAGAGCTGTGGAATTGCCTGGCCAACTACAAGGCCCCAGGCTCCCCAGCTAAAGGCGCCACACAAAACGCAACTTACGCAGATTCCAGCAGCAGTTGATACCAAATACGCTTTGAAGTACGGAATCTCGTTCATGCTAACAATAATGTTGCAAAACAGAGAGTGCTGATTAAGCAGGAAGTAATAGAGGGCAATACCCAGGAACAAAACTGGATCGCAAATGAAATCATGCTTGAAAAGCGTGAGTATCGGCAGGCATGCCGTTACAAGAACTGTAGCGACAATATACATGCATACATAGCAGGAAATACCGCGTTCGACCACCGCCTTCTGAGTCTGCTTGTCATCCCTGACATAGGCAGACTGGAAGGTGGGAAAGCATGAACGTAAATAGGCGCTTGAAATCTGGTGGATCGCCGTCGCGAACTGCAACATGACGGAATACGTACCAGTTTGTTCAAGCCCTAGGAAAGCCGAGCAAAGCAGCGATGTTGCCTGCGTGGCGCCATACCAGGCTAGAGATACGACACCATCACGCCACGCCACAAACGAAACCGTCTTTAGAACGTCAAGCATTTCGTCCTTAGCAACAGCTGCGGCATCGGATTTAATCCCCTCTTCGACGTCATGATGGCTCCGAAATGTCCTAATCGCAAATAACCTCAGCAAAGTGCTGTAAGCCAAGAAGCCGAGTGCGGCAGCGAGAAGGCTCAAGCCACAAAACAGAAGGACCGCCGTAATAGCAAGCTGCCCAATCCTGGCAAGCGTTTTAGCCCTGTTCTCACCGGCAACGTCTCCAAGCCCACGGAGAAACGTGAGACAGTAAAGAAAATACAAGTTAGTGAAAATGGAAACGACAAACACAATCCATGCAGGCAACGAACCCTCAATTAAAAAAGAATCAGTGACATAAGAAACGTAGAAAGTTCCCAACGTTGCCGCAACAAATAACGCGATGAGACCCAAGACAGCATATATCGTTTTAGACGTATCAAGAACGACGCGCATCAAGTGCCAGTCAACTTCTCCATCAACAGAAGAATAGTCGCAGCCTTGTTTGGTCAGTTTCTTTGCCCCGCTCAGGCAATAAAGAATGTTGCGGGACAAGGTAGAAGTAAAACCGAATTCAAGCAGCTGCGCAAAACCCGAAATGGCTACGAACACGTACCAGAGACCGATTTGAGCACTCGATAAAAAAGATAGGAGTAGCGGCAAGAGCAAAAAGTTACTGCCCATAGACGCGATCGTGCCGACATAATTCCAAATCACATCTCTTTTGGAGACGGTCACTTTCTTGCTTTCGGCCATTTACCCTAATACCTCCGCACAGTAATTTCGTAGCGTCTCGGCCGTTTTGGTCCAGCTACATTCATCAAAATCGATGGAATCAAACAGCCGCTTGGAGTTAGGAGCTCGAAGCAATCCCTCGATCTTATCGGCAACCTCGATCGGGTCCTCGCAGTTTTTCACGACATCGGATCCCTGAATCGACATCACTTCGGCAATTCCGCAGTTAGTCGAAAGAAGGAGCGAACATCCGGCCTCAATCGCATCAAGGGCTGAGAGACCAAAGGACTCATGCCTAGAATTCATAACGAATACCGAGCACTCTCGAAGCTCGTTCACAAACTGATCGGAGGCAACTTGGCCCCTATATTCACCGTCAGCCGAGGTCATGAGATTATCTAAGGAAGAGTTATCGGAGTACCGTCGCCCGTACACCCTTAAAGAGCAATCGACACCACGATCTCTGAGAATCGAGACGGCCTTCGCGACTATTTCGTTGGCCTTAATTGGACGGGTGCCCCCGCTAACAGCAACGATATTTTCACGTTGGCCTTCGAAGCTGCATTGTTTAAACCTTTTGACCCCAAGGCAAACGTGCTTAACCTTATCGGAGCATTCAGGCAGCTGTTTCTTAACAAAGTTCTCCTGGAGGGAAGAATTCGCAACGATCAAATCCGCAGTACGCAAATGCTTAATGATTGCCTTGACAGTTCTATCGCTATATCCGAGACCGTTGATCTCATTCTCAAAAGGGACGTACCCATGATTAAAGCAAATGACAGGTTTACCAAAGGCAGAAAGCACCCGATGCGCAATGATATCCGTCCAACCAGCGCCGCAAGAGACAATCACATCGCTCTTAAGACCCTCAGAAATAGCCTCATATAGCTTGGAGATTTTACTTTTTGAATATAGCGGCCGTATCGAATCGCAAGAAGGCCAATATTCCACTAATGACTTGTGTACATTTGAAGGTCCAGTATTGCCTGTGACCTCACCAATTAGAAGAATCTTCATTGAATGCTTCCTTTAATGTAATGCAAGGGGTTGGAATCAGGTGCTAATGAGACCTTAATTCCGTACCCCCCCCCCCGCGCTTGAGCAAACCAATGCGAATTAGCAGACGTTTAAGCGATTGCTTGAAATACCTTTTGGGCAAAGACCTTCTTACCGCATCGGTAATTGATCTACCGCATGAAAGGTCCTCGAAGAATCGCGCTCGCGCAGATGGCTTCTCGGAGGGACTCCTCAACTGACCGTTATTCTTAATGGCGGTCTCGATATCAACCGTCATTAACTCAGTACCAGCAAGGTCTATCAGTCGCTGTCCTTTTTGATTCTGGATTAAAACCAGGGAGACACCCCGACGCATTTCTTCGGTAAGATTCGTCCCCCAGGAATCGCCTAATGTAACATCAGAAACTCTTTCAATGCTTGCATACCTGCAGTGATAACAGTTTTCCGTATAGTCCAGCCCCGCCAAGAAAGCTACTGTATACCCATCCAAAACACCGGGCAAATCAATCGTTCGCTCGTTCTCCCTTAGCTGAAAGCTGCCTTTAGAACGAAACTCAATGGACTCAAGCTGATTCATGTCAATCCCATTCTCACTCAGGAATTGACGGAGAATCGCAGGCGAAGGAGTACCGTGGCAAATCAAATCAACCGTATATAAATTCGAAAGAAGCTTGTTGCCGACAAAGTTTTTAAGAGAGGCCACCTGGCAAGGCAATCCTACAAATAAGACTTCTTTACCCTCAACCAGCAATTTTTTTATACGAGCGTAAGAGCCAATTGGATTGCTTTTAACGTACTTGGATCCTTTATATTTAACGGCATCCGCAATCGAGCTAGAAAACTCAAACCCAAACTGACCGTCCCGGAAACAGCAAGAGCAAACTACTCCTTCGGCAGAAATAAATCCTCGGATAATCGCGGCCGCCAAGCCGCCCGATGAGGAGGTTCCCCTGCTCTCCGAGTTAGAATCCCATCCTTGCAACCATTTACTAGGTTTAGAGCCTTGAGGCGGATTGCATTGTTGACATACAGCTGTGCACCTACCGCAATCAATGCATTTGCTTTGATCGATACTGGGGGTATAGTACTCGCGCCTTTCAAGAACAGCGATTGCATCTTTAGGACAGGCATCGACACATGCCATGCAGCCCGCACACATTTTGTCTTCGCAGATACTTTGCATCCATCTATTCCTTCAACGCGCGATCAAGCCAGGAGAGGCTGCGGTTGCGCTCCCCATCAAGAACCTCGCCAACATGCTGCCAATCGATATCGTCGTCCCAAGCATTGCCTTGGAACGTGTCCCAGGCCCTATGCTCTAGGCCAAAGAGTCTAAGAACAGATTTATTTCGCGCGGCATTAGCCTTTGGAAAGATCTCAACAAATGGGGTGCCGAGATTGATACAAAAAGCAGTGCCGTGGAATGAATCCGTGTATACGCAAGATGCATCCCTAAACAGCGCAAGAAAATCCTCCAGGGGCGGAAGAACGACCTGTTTTCCTACCCTTCTCCTAAACGTAGGGCAAACACTTACAATCTCAAGATTGGAGCCAGCGGTCTTATCTTTAACGTACTGCAGCATATCTGAATCAGGATGGAGGTTATAGACGAGGGCGTAGGGCTTTTCAACGGGAGCCTTTTCACTGGCAATCTTGTTCCACTCGGAGCGATTGAGAAGCAGGGTCGGATCCAAAACCTGCTCAGCTTTGAGACCGTAGCTCTCAACGATATCCTTACCTGAATCCTCGCGGACGGAAATGGCATCGTAGCGCTTGAGCCAGTTACCAATTTGCGACTCATACCCCTTTACAACGCCACCACGTCCAAAACTAGCGGCGTAGGATACGACCTTCTTTCCCTCGACCTTAGAAAGCCCGTCCCAAAAGAATACCGGATCTAGAGAGCCATCGCCAAGTTCGTTCCAGACCTGATCGCTGCCAGTCAAATAGATATCTGTGTTAGGCAACAAGGCGTCGATACTTGTTTCATCACAATGCCGAGAAAGAGTCAGATACTGCTCTCTCATGCTCTTAAAACGCTTCTCACCTGCACCGTACAGCAAACGCCAAACCGTGTTCCTATAGATGCGATGAGGCAGAGACCTACCTTCTGAATAACGCTTCACAAGAGAATCAAGGGTCTCAGCGCATCTCCGATAGTCAACAACAACAGGATCGTACCCCAAGTTTTTAACAACTTCTTGCGTAGCATAAGCCTGGAGGACAGACCCGTAGTTGAGAACGTTATGACGAGTAATAATTGAAACTTTTTTCATTGCATCCCTCTCAAGAAACGGAAAGTGTGTCTCTATTCCGAAATATGGAATAGCTGATTAAAACTAGGAGCGGGTTATAGTCGACAGCCAAAGCAGTCGACTCGCAGAATCCAAATAATGCAACATAAAGAGCGAGGACTATGAGGGACCCATCATCGAAATACTCCTCGGGCGCTCTTGCATAAAGTAGCATTAAACCGATTAATAAAAATGAAGTAGGAACAAACCCGTAATTGATAAGCCAAAGTGCCCAAGCATTATCAATCGTGAGCATGGCATAAGAGGATCCTGTCCAGACCGTAGCCCCAAGAAGCATTGACCCATTACCAAAAGGATGTATCAAATACTGCTCAAATAGATACCACATTGAATAAATACGGTTGCTAAGAGACTCACTAAAAGCCATAAGTATGCCATTAGAAGGAGAAAAGACAAAAAGCAAAATTATCGTTAATAGAAAGGACCCGATAATAAGGCCAAGGCATATCCTTGACATGCTGGCCCTAGCAAAAGAATGCCGTCTAATATAACAAAAAAATTGGAAACAAATCAGCACCAGAAGGTACAGCTCCGCAGTCCTTGAGTTGGCGACCATCTCAAGGAAAGAAACCGAAGCAACAGTTAAAAGTGCCGAAAGAAAGGGTTTTTTATTCCAACGTAGATAAACAACACACGTACATATACGAGCCAAAACAGCACCGAGAGCATTTACCTGATTAAAGCCGAGCGAATGGCGTACCCTCGTTTCGCCGGGACGAATTGAATCAATCGAACTGATTGATCCAGAAATCAAACCAAACGCAACGATTAAAAATACTAGAACAGTTACAGCCAAGACGATCTGCGTCAACCGGCGAACATCAATATCGTTCCCAGCAATAATAAATAAGCAGACAGAAAGGGGTATCCACGACTTAGTAACACCTAAAGTAATTAGCGTTGCAAGAAAAGCAACGCCTGAACATACTAGAGCTTCAGTTGAAAATCGAATACTGAAAAACCGTACTAAGAGCAGGATGAGCATGAGTGCATTGGCAATTTTGCCAACGGTGTCCATCGGGACTCCAAACATGTTCACATAATTCGTACGCTCCATTAAATGAAAAAAACAATACATAGTAAAGGCTGCGTAATAACATGAATCAGCAGCATTTACCTTCAGGCTTTTCTTGAAATCAGTCATCATTTTTATGAAACAGCCCCTTGAGTAGTTTCAATTAGCTCCGAGGTTAAGCGTTAGCGAAGCAATCCAAGACCTCGAGCAAAGCAACAGAACAAGCTGAATGCGTTTTTTCCGAAATAAGCAACAAAGGCCGCAAAGCGCTCACGAGGCCTAGCTTCTCTATCTCTAAGAACGGCCTTTCGATGTAAAGACAACACCGACCACAACGAATCCTCATCTTGAATTTGCCTCGAATGATTATTTTTAGTTGGAATCTGCGCAAACACCATCCTGCAAACTGAGAAGCAGCGCGAAGCGGCGGCTTTACTTAGGTCCGGATACCAATTACAAATATCCTGGTAGAGCCGATCGGCAATTATCAATGCGGACTCGCCTTTAATGTGTCGATATTCTTGCCTGATAATGCTGTTACTTCTCATGCGATATGCATACAACTCACGGCAATCGACAACGGCAACGGAATCAACCTTGTGAATAATCTTATAGACGCTAGCGAGATCCTCGTAATACAGCCCCTTAGGGAACGGGTCAATGCCCAGTGGCGCCTTTGCGTAAAGGCGCCACTGGGCACCGGTGTCCAGCGTCTGATATAACATCAGACGCTGGACATCGGGCGAAGGCAGTGCCTTCGCAGGCGCCACGGGGTCAAGAGACTCCACCAAAGGGCAAGCATCACCATCATTGAACGGCTTGCCAAATGGAACAGCAGATATCTGACATCCCGTATCGCGGCAGGCGTTAAAAAGAACCTCGATAAAAACAGGAGAAATGTAGTCGTCGCTATCAACGAAGGAAATCCAGTCGCCCTGAGCAATACGCAGCCCTGCATTACGAGCGTCGGAAAGACCACCATTTTCCTTATGCAAAACGGTGGTACGGTCGTCGCTTGCAGCAAGAACATCACAAAGCTCGCCAGAACCATCAGTCGAGCCGTCATCGACAAGAATGATCTCGATGTTACGATAGCTTTGACGGCAAATGCTATCAAAGCACTCCCGCAGATAAGGCTTAACGTTATATACCGGCACAATCACCGATACCAAGTTACTGTTTGCCATCTAATTCCTTGAGTAGAGATCTAGATATTTATAAGTCAGTCGCTTGCCTTGCAACTCAATGTTGTAATCGGCGAATTGCCCACTTGAGATAGACAATCGACCCTCATACGAGTACGGCAATAGTGAATCGATTTCATCGGCCCACACGGCAGGACTATCAATCGGCAAGAACTTGCATTCCCCCGTTACGTCAACTTCGCGCGTAATCGCATCACTCAGCAGGCACGGCAGGCCAGACACCTGTGCCTCGACGCCGACGAGGCACAGGCCTTCGTAAAGGCTTGGCAGAACGAACGCATCAAACGCCTGGTACAAACGATTGACATCGCTTCTCTGTCCCAGAAACTTAACGCGATCGGTAAGACCGCGTTCGTCCACCAAGGCCTTTACGGAGGCCCCGGCTTCGCCGGTACCGACAAGCAACAAGACGGCATCGTCGCGACGCTTTGCGACCTCAGTAAAAATGTCAATCAGAAACGTATGGTTCTTTTGAGCAGTAAAACGTCCCACATGCCCAATGGCAAACTGGTTGCCGACGAGGCCCAGGTCGGCTCGCGCTTGCGCGCGAGCCTCCGCATTGAAGCGAAAGCGATCCAAATCGATTGCGTTGTATACGACTTCGAAGTGTTCAGCTTTACCGAAAAGCCATTCACCGGCAAATTGACTGCATGCAAAACGGTGTGTTGGATACCGATTCGATTGCGTTTTCAGCACGGCCTTTAGGGCATTCTTGGCATACTCCCCCTTACCACTCGTAGAATGGCTATGGGCGATACGCACAGGAACGCCCGCCTTCTTCGCGGCACGAAGCGGAAAGACCGAAAGCGCGTTGATGTGACTATGGACAATCTTCCAGCCCTCTTGTTTAAAGAGACGCTGAAGCTCTCGCTGGTATTCAACAACATGCTGATAGGGCGGAATCTCAAAGACCCTGCCACCGAGGGATTCGATTTCTTCACGGGGAACAAGCGTCGAATCGGCATCGACAAGAAAATCGAACTGCACTTTGCATCGGTCAATATGACGATAGTAATTCATGACGACTGCCTCAACGCCGCCGCCAAGCATCTTGCCCACGACCTGGGCGACGCGAATTGGTTCTCCTTGGCTCATCGCCCGGTCCTCCTTTTCCCAAACATGGCACCAAAGGTGCCGGTGAAACATTTCCAGTCCATGCGGAAGCAGCGATTCCGCACGTAGTGGAGCTCGATCTTCTGGCGCATGCCGCTCTCGAAGGTCGCGGCGTTGCGGTCGGTGGCCTGCCACAGGCCCGTGATGCCCGGGGTGACGCTCAGCAGCTCCTCCTTCTCCTCGTCGGTGAAGTGCTGTTCCAGCTCTTCGCGCGTGATGGGGCGCGGGCCGATTACTGACAGATCGCCCTTGAGCACGTTGAGGAACTGCGGCACCTCATCGATGGAGCACTTGCGGATGAACTGGCCAACCTTGGTGATGCGCGGATCGTCATCGACCTTGCGCTCCACCTCCCACTGTCGCAGTTGCTCGGGGCTCAGGTACTTCTGCACATCACCGGCATCAGGAACCATGCTGCGGAGCTTAAGCACGCGGATCACCCTGCCTCCCCTGCCCACGCGCTCCTGCGTGTAGACCGGGCAGCCCGGTGACTCCGCGCAGATCGCGGCGCAGACGCAGGCCATGGGAATCGCCAGCACCGCGGTGCATCCGGCGCTGAAGGCTATGTCGAACGTTCTCTTGCATATGCGGTAGAAGAGGGTTCCCGTAGGTTTCCTAGGCATGGGCTAGCACCCCGCCAAAGGAAAGGTCTCGGGAGATGCCTCTAGCAGGCACCCCCCCCCGTTATCATTTCGACGACCGTGAGCGCCACGATCTTCAGGTCGGTGGCCACGCCGCGTTTGGCGATGTACTCAAGGTCGCGGCGGACCATGCCGTCGAAGTCGGTGTCGTTGCGGTCGGTCACCTGCCACCAGCCGGTGATCCCGGGTTTGACGGCCAGGCGCTGCAGGTCGTACTCGGTGTACTCGGCGACCTCGTTCGGCAGCGGCGGGCGCGGCCCGACGACGGACATCTGGCCCAGGAACACGTTGAGGAACTGCGGGAACTCGTCGATGGAGTGCTTGCGGATGAACCTGCCGATCTTGGTGACGCGCGGGTCGTCCTTCATCTTGAACATGGCGCCGGCGATCTCGTTCTGCCCCCTGAGCTCGGCGAGGCGCTCGTCGGCGTCCCTGTACATGGAGCGGAACTTCCACATGCGGAAGGTGGACAGGCTGCCGTCGCGGTGGGTCTGGCCCACGCGGATCTGGCTGTAGAACGGGTTGCCCTCGCTCTCCAGGCGGATGGCGGCGGCCAAAATCAGGCTCGGCACGGCGATGACGGCCAGAACGAAGCCGCTGAACACAATGTCGAACGCGCGCTTGACGGTGCGGTAGGCCAGGCGCGTGCGGTCCCAGTCCTTAATTGACCGCATGGCCTGGTAGCGCCCGGCGCCATTGCGCCGATCCATGGCCTGGGCAACCAGCGCGGCCCCCACCGGCGCGTTTTGCCTTGTCACTTCTTTAGTAGTCAAGTTCAAATCCACGTCCCTGACCCCAGGGATCCCCCCCATCGATGAATTCAAAATACGAATGAATTACCAGTGCGACGTCCCCTTACGTTTTGCTGGGAACGTCCAACGGAAGCAGCTCCCTAAATGCGGAGTCGCCTTCGCCCACGTCCACCAGGCACCAGCGCTTATGACGGTCGATCTTCTTTACACGGGCCTCTTGACCCACTAAGGGCCCCTGCTCTATGTGCAGCACGCCGTCTTCTATGCGGGCTACGCTGTTGCGCACCACGCCGTCGTCATCGAGCACACTGCGGTACCAGTCCTGCGCATCGTCCGGCATGGGCGCATAGGCCCGCTCCCTGCTGCCGGCAATGCGGCAGCCAAAGCTCAACTGGGCCAAAGCCTTGTCGAGCAGGGCGGCATCGCGCGTGGCGACGAAGAAGTATTCCTTGTATATGGGTTTGGTTTGGAGCGACCAGGCGCCGTCCCGCTTAAACCAGAACTCCTTTTGCATCACAAAGGCGTCCTGCATCAGCTCGTGCGGGATAATACGGCGGACCTTTTCGCAGGTCTCGCGCTCTTTACCGTTGGGGGTGTGGACCAGATACCAGCGGACGCGGCCATGCTGGCTGTTGGTAGCAGCGCCACTAAAGGCGCCGGGCAGCTGCTCTTGGCGCCGCATCGTCTGTTCCATCTCTCGCCCCCTTAACTTGCATCCACGACACACGCGGGTGCAGGGGCGTTAAGAACAGGCTTCTCGCTCGCAGCTAGGCGCAGTCGCAAAAGTACAGGTTTTTGTATCTTTCGACGGAGTTCATTATACGAGCAAACTGCTCGCGTTTTCCCAGATTGCACAAAATGCGCCGCGAATGGGCGCATCTCCATACCCCTCTACAAAAACCTGTACCTTTTTGTGCAACAAAAAAAGCCGCTCAACCAGCGGCTTTTCTTATTTTGGTAAGAAAAAAGGCAACCGCCTTTGTGGACGGTCGCCTTTGTTAATTGTTGTGAAGTTTGCCTTAGGCGCGGGTCTTGATCTCCTCGGTCACCTTGGCAACAAACTCGTCAACGCTCATCTGAACGGTCTCGTTGGAGCGATCGCGGACGGAAATGTTGCCGGCCTCGACCTCCTTCTCGCCCAGGATGAGCATGTAGGGCACGCGGTCGATACTGCGGGCCTCGCGGATCTTGTAGCCGATCTTTTCGTCGCGGTCGTCGCAGACCACGCGAATGCCGGCCTCCTCCAGCTTGGCGCACACCTCGTGGGCGTAGTCGCGGCTCTTCTCGGAAACCGGAAGTGCCTTAACCTGCACGGGGGCCAGCCAGGTGGGGAACTTGCCCGCAAAGTGCTCAATCAGAATACCGATGAAGCGCTCGATGGAGCCAAAGCACACGCGGTGCAGCATGATGGGGCGCTTCTTGGTGCCGTCGGCGTCCACGTACTCCAGGTCAAAGTTGAGCGGCATCTGGAAGTCGAGCTGGACGGTGCCGCACTGCCAGGTACGGCCGAGCGAGTCCTCCAGGTGGAAGTCGATTTTGGGGCCGTAGAAGGCGCCGTCGCCCTCGTTGACCTCATAGTCCATGTGCAGCTGCTCCAGAGCGGTGCGCAGGCCCTCCTCGGCGCGCGCCCAGTCCTCGTCGGAGCCCATGGAGTCCTCGGGGCGGGTGGAAAGCTCAACGTGGTACTTAAAGCCGAACTTCTGGTACACGGAGTCGATGAGGTTGACCACGCCCACGATCTCGTCGGTCAGCTGGTCGGGACGCACAAACAGGTGGGCGTCGTCCTGGTTAAAGCAGCGCACGCGGAACAGGCCGTGCAGGGCGCCACGCAGCTCGTGGCGGTGTACCAGGCCAATCTCGCCGGCGCGGATGGGCAGCTCGCGGTAGGAGTGCGGCTTGGAGGCGTACACCAGCACGCCGCCCGGGCAGTTCATGGGCTTAATGCAGTACTCTTCGTCGTCGATAACGGTGGAGTACATGTTGTCCTTGTAGTGATCCCAGTGGCCCGAGGTCTTCCACAGCTGCTTGTTCATGATGAGCGGCGTGGAGATCTCAACGTAGCCGGCCTTGTGGTGGATCTCGCGCCAGTAGTCCAGCAGCGTGTTCTTAAGGATCATGCCGTTGGGCAGGAAGAACGGGAAGCCGGGGGCCTCGTCGCGCATCATAAAGAGGTCCATCTCGCGGCCGATCTTGCGGTGGTCGCGCTTCTTGGCCTCCTCCAGCATGTGCATGTGCTCGTCGAGCTCCTCCTTGGTGGCAAAAGCGACGCCGTTGATGCGGGTGAGCATCTTGTTGTCCTTGTCGCCCTTCCAGTAGGCGCCCGAGACGCCGGTGAGCTTAAAGGCCTTCAGAGCCTTGGTGTAGCAGATGTGGGGGCCGACGCACATGTCGATGTAGTCGCCCTGCTGGTAGAAGGTGATGCGGGCGTCGTCGTCCAGGTCGCCGATGTGCTCGACCTTGTACTTCTCGCCGCGCTCCTCCATAAGGGCGATGGCCTCGGCACGGGGCTTCTCGTACACGGTGAACTTGAGGTTCTCCTTGACGATCTTCTTCATCTCGGCCTCGATCGCGGGGAAGTCGTCCTCGCTGATCTTGACGCCCTCGGGCAGGTCGACGTCGTAGTAGAAGCCGTTGTCGGTCGCGGGGCCGTAGGCAAAGTCGGCCTCGGGGTACAGGCGCTTGATGGCCTGCGCCATGATGTGCGCGGCGGAGTGGCAGATGACGTGCGTGACCTCGTCCTGCGGGAGCTCGGCCACCGAACCGTCATTGTAGAGTGCCTTCATGGGTATGTTTTCTCCTCTCGGATGTCTGATGCAAGTGCGTGCGATGCGCTCGGCGTTTTTGACTTGCATCATTATAGGCAGGTTGCCTTGGTATACAAGCGCCCGCCGCACCTTAATGGCACGGCGGGCGATTTTCTACGCATGCTTCATCGTGTGGGCGGGGTCTGGGGCGCGCGTGGCTTGCGGCGTGCCCGGGACTTGCGGCCGGCCCGGCGATGGATGCGTTACTGGATGCGAGTTCGGCAGTAGGGGCAGACCTTCCAGTGCGCATCGAGCGGGCGATGACAGCTGGGGCATACGTTGCGAACCTGGGTATCGCACACCGGGCAGACGACGAAGTCCTTCTCGATGGGCGCGCCGCACTGCGGGCAGGTGCCGTACTGGGCAAGCTGGCGCTCGCGCAGGGCCATGTCCAGCTCCTGCTCCTCGCGGTCGGCCGCGTAGGAGTGCGGGCGCAGGACCAGGTAGGCGATAAGGCCCACAAACGGGATGAGGGCGATGATGCCCCATGCCACGTAGGCGCTGGCGCCGCGGCGGCGAGCGTCGATGAACACATAGACGACCGACAGCACATACAGGGCGATGATAAAGCCAACGAAAGCATAGACGACGCCCATAAGCTGCGGCGACATGAGCTCGGAAATGTACTTGGACATTGGGGTGTACCTTTCGGATTATTTACAGTCCGGTCAAGTTTACCACGGGGTTTGTTTATATGGGACCACGGCTAGGGGCGGGGCCGGCGCGGACACAAACATCTCAATCTGTAACAGTTAGGAGCGGAATTCGGGTCTAGATGTTACAGATCGAGACAAACGGAGGACCCGCCAGACTAACGTCTCAATCTGTAACATCTGGAACCCGAATCCTCGTCTAACTGTTACAGATCGAGACGAACGGTTGCCGTAGTTGTCGGCAGACGAGGTTGTCGACATTACCGGGTCTCCCCTCGCCTGCCGTTGGCGGGTGTTGCGGGGCTGTTCGCCGCATTGCCGCCGCACTGGGGGTGTGCGGACCGTAGGATAGTCTTATTGACGGCCTGTCAACTCGTCTGGGAGGCACTGTGACAGAAACGTTTGATATCGCGATTGTCGGCGCGGGCATCACCGGATGCGCCAACGCGCGGCAGCTCGCGCGATTTGAACTGTCCATTTGCGTGGTCGAGGCGGCTAACGATATCGCGCTGGGCGCGTCGAAGGCCAATGGCGGCCTGGTGCACGCCGGCTACGATCCGACACCGGGCACGGTTAAGGCGCAGGTCAACACCCGTGGTTGCGAGCTATATGGCACATGGGCCCAGGAGCTAGGCTTTTTATTCCGCCGCACCGGGTCGATGGTGTTGGGTTTTAACGACGAGGACCGCGCGCATCTGGAGCAGCTGCGGCGCAACGGCCAGGCCAACGGTGTGCCCGAGCTGTCGATCGTCGGACCCGGCCGCATCCACGAGTTAGAGCCGCGCGCCAGTGCCGATGCAACGTGCGCGTTGTGGTGCCCCTCGACAGGGTTTGTCGACCCGTTTGAGGTTGCCATCGCCGCGCTGGAGAACGCCGTGGCCAACGGGGTGGCGTTTATGCGGTCCGCGCCGGTGGAGGCGATTGAAGTCGCGGGCTCGAGCGACGACGCGCGCTTTACGCTGGCGACCCCCGTTGGCAACGTGCGCTGCCGCTACCTGATCAACGCCGCGGGCAACGGCGCCGCCGACATCTCGCATATGGCGGGCGCCGAGGAGTTCCAGATGGTCTGGCGCCAGGGAAACATCGTGGTGATGGACAAGGAGCCGCGCACGCTCATGCCGCTCTACCCCGTGCCGACGCCGATATCGAAGGGCGTTATCGTCACGGGTACCGTACACGGCAACACCGTGATCACCGCGACCGCCGCCGTGCGCGAGCCGGGCGACACGCAGACCTATGCGAGCGATGTGAACGCGCTGCTGAGCGGCGCGCGCAAGCTGGTGCCCGATCTGGATACGCGCCGAGTAGTACGCGCATTTGCCGGCGGGCGTCCGGTCATTCAGGGAACGAACGACTTCTTTATTGGACAGTCGGTCGTGGTGCCGGGGCTTTTCCAGGCAGCGGGTATTCAGTCGCCGGGTGTGGCAAGCGCGCCGGCCATTGCCGAGCGCGTGGAGCTTGTGATGCGTGGGGCGGGCGTGGAGCTGCACGAGCGGGCGGACTGGAACCCAATTCGCCACGCACCGGACGACTTTGACCGCGCACCGCTGGCGCGCAAGGAGGAACTGATCGAGTCCGACCCTGCGTGGGGACAGATTGTCTGCCGCTGCGAGACGGTGCCCGAGGCCGAGATCGTGGACGCGATCCGACGCCAGCCGGGCGCGGTTTCGGTCGAAGGTGTCAAGCGCCGCTGTCGTGCCGGCATGGGTCGGTGCCAAAGCGGCTTTTGCCAGAGCCGCGTGGTTGCGATCCTGGCGCGGGAGCTGGGCTGCGACCCCAGCGAGGTGTTGTTGGAGGACGCAGGTTCTTGGCTGGTTGAGGGACCGCTGAAGGGGGTGCGCTAGGATGGCGAAATTAAAATCGAGCGCTACAGACAGCGGTGCCGTTGAGTCAGTACCGACGCAGGCCTTCGACGTGGTCGTTATCGGAGGCGGCCCCGCCGGCATGGCGGCCGCGCTGGCCGCGCATAAGGCCGGAGCGCGCGTGGCCATCGTGGAGCGCGAGCAGCACCTGGGCGGCATCCTCCGCCAGTGCATCCACCCTGGCTTTGGCCTGTCGCACTTTAAACAGGAGCTCACCGGTCCCGAGTACGCGCAGCGCTTTATCGACCAGATGCACGGAACCGACATTGCGCTGTTCCTGAACAGCATGGTGATTGGGATTGATTCAGGCGAGCCTACGGAAGACACCTCGGTCCACACCGTCACGCTCATGAGCACCGCCGGCATGCTGCAGCTCACCGGGCGCGCGATCGTCCTTGCCATGGGGTGCCGCGAGCGCACGCGCAGCGAGATCAAGATTCCCGGCAGTCGTCCCGCCGGCGTGTTTACGGCCGGCCTGGCGCAGCGATACATCAATATCGAGAACCTCAAGCCCGGCTCGCATGCCGTCATTTTGGGCTCGGGCGACATTGGGCTGATCATGGCGCGCCGCTGCACGCTCGAGGAGGTTTCCGTCGAGGGCGTGTACGAGCTCATGCCATACGCCAACGGTCTGCGCCGCAACGTCAAGAACTGCCTGGACGATTTTGGCATTCCGCTGCATCTGTCCACCACGGTCACGCGCGTGATTGGGCACGACCGCGTGGAAGCCGTCGAGGTAAGTCAAGTCGACGAGCACCTGGCGCCCATTCCGGGAGCCGAGCGCATTGTTACGTGCGACACACTGCTGCTTTCGGTGGGATTGATTCCCGAGAACGAGCTTTCGGTTGTCGCGGGCGTAGAGCTTGACCCGCGCACGCAGGGCGCCGTGGTGGACCAGAGTCTGCAGACAGGCGTGCCGGGCATCTTTGCCTGCGGCAACGTGCTGCACGTACACGACCTTGCCGACAACGTAACGACCGAGTCCGAGAGGGCTGGCGCAACTGCAGCGGCGTACGCGATGGGGGCCGGCGCGGGCGCCGTTCCGGACTGCGAGCTCACGGTCTCCCCTGCCGGCATCGCGGGCTACGCGCTGCCGGGACGCATTACGGCCGCAGCGCTCACCAAGCTCAACTTCCGCGTGCGCCGGCCAGTCAATGCCGCCTGCGTGAGGATCTTGGCCGACGGCGAGGAACTGTTCGTCGGCAAGGTCCGCGCGTTTAAGCCTAGCGTTATGGAGAGTTTCCCACTGCCGGCAAAGGTGATTCAGCGCGCACTCGACCTGGGTGCCAGTGAGATTGTCCTGTCCGTTGACCCTGTTGAGGAGGCGTAAAACCATGAGCACGAATGCGACCGAAACGCTCAAGTTCAACTGCACCACCTGCCCATCCGAGTGCCTCCTGACCGTGGAGGTGGAGCGTGACGCAGACGGCGCCGTGGCAGAGGTGCGCTCCGTGACCGGCAACAGATGCCCGCGCGGTGATAAGTTCGCACATCAGGAACTCACCTGCCCCATGCGCGTGCTCACCACAACCGTTGCCGTATCAGGCGGTGACGAAGCCCTGCTTCCCGTGCGCACGGCCGAAGCCATCCCGTTGGCGCTCCACGCCCAAGCCATGGCCCTCATCCGCGGACTAGTGGTCAAAGCCCCCATCCGCATGGGCGACGTCGTGCTAGAGAACCTCCTAGACACCAACATCAACCTAATCGCCAGCATGGACATCGACCGAGCCTAAGTAGCTAATTTAGTACGGGGGTCTTTAGCTACCCCCGCCATCCACCCCGCCCCTCCTCAATTGCGGTGAAATAGTTCCTGATTTCCGCCAAAACCCCGGCATCCAGGAACTATTCCACCGCAACTATCCTTGGAATCGGTATTTAGCTTGTGCCTACTTTAGTGCCATTTCAAAACTATGCCGGATTACGGGGCTGATTCGGAGACCCCCATCCATACCGGCCATTTTCAATTTTTGACAAGCCATCTACATGCGGTTTTAATTTCGCGATTTTTGCCATGGTCAAGTAATACAGGTCCAGCCCCGTAATCCGCCATACTTTTGAAACCAGCCCATTTGGGACGGGCCTCTTTTAGCTACTTTTGCCCGAACGTTCGCTAGACAGCCCATGCTAAGGAGTGTCCCAAGGTGCCGGCATAAAAGGAACGTCCCTATCTGCCGGGCATGGGATACCATGATGGCACCCTAGTGAAAGGATGTTTCATGGCACATGTCGATGACCAGCGTGTGGCGCGCGTGCTCGATGCGCTCGAGGCTCAGCACCCCGGCGCACAGCTGCTCGTAAACGACCCGTGGTCGATCTATTACCTGACCGGCTTTTATGCCGATATGTTCGAGCGTTTTTGCGGCGTGCTGCTCGCACGCGATAGCGAACCTGTGATCTTGGTCAACGCGCTGCATCAGCTGTCCGAGTACGACAATGCCCGCGTGGCCTATCACACCGATACTGACGTCGTGGCCGACGCCATCGTTCGCGAGGTCGATCCGACCAAACCGCTCGGCATCGACACCGTCATGCGTTCCGGCTTTTTGATGCCACTCATGGAGCGCCACGCAGCCAGCGAGTTTTTCCTGGGCGACTTTGCCGTCACCGCCGCGCGCACCCACAAGGATGACGCCGAACAGGAGCTCATGCGCGCGTCCTCGGCCGCTAACGACGCCGTGATGGCCGACGCCATCAAGCTCGTCCACGAAGGCGTGACGGAGCGCGAGATTGCCGACCAGATGCTCGGCCTGTATCGCAAGCACGGCTGCGAGGGCTTTAGCTTTCCGCCCATCGTGAGCTTTGGTGCTAACGCCGGCGACCCGCACCACGAGCCCGACGACACCGTGCTCAAGCGCGGCGACGTAGTGCTGTTCGACATTGGCGGGCGTCATCGCAACTACTGCTCGGACATGACGCGCACGTTCTTTTGGGGCGATCCGGACGAGGAGACGGCGCGCATCTACGACATCGTGCGCCGCGCCAACGAGGCCGCCGAGGCACTCATCGCACCGGGTGTGCGCATGTGCGACCTGGACCGCGCCGCGCGCGATGTGATTGAAGACGCGGGCTATGGGCGGTACTTTACGCATCGCCTGGGTCACTCGATCGGCCTGCAGGACCACGAGCCGGGCGACGTCTCGCTCGTCAATGAGCAGGTTGTCGAGCCGGGCATGACCTTCTCCATCGAACCGGGCATCTACCTCCCCGGCCGCACCGGCGTCCGCATCGAGGACTTGGCCCTGGTGACCGAGACCGGCGTCGAAATTCTCAACGCCTACCCCCACGATCCGGTCCGCCTAGACTAGGCAATGCGGCAAAGGAACAGTCCCTTTGCCGCATTGCGATTACGTCGCGCCACGAAAACGGGCCATCTACTACGTTTAACCCGCATGGGTCGACCATGCGGGTCTTTTTTGAAAAATGGCAAGCCGTCTACCTGCGGTTTTAATTTCGCAATGTTCCGTGTGGTCGAGGATAACCGGTCAAACGTAGTAGATAGGCCCAGTTCGTGACAAGCAAGTCAATGTGAGGTGCAGGGTAGCTAAAAAGCCCCGCCCCAAATTGGCTGCTTTTGAGTTGCGGTGATATACGGACTGTTTGAGGCTTCTGGCTTGTAAAACAGTCCGCATTTCACCGCAACTGCTGAGGGGATGGGTTAGCGCAGCAGGCCGGCTACTTCGCCGGCTAGGGTGATGGTGCCGGCTGCTACGAAGGGCTCGCCCGCGGCCTTGAAAGCCGCGAGGGCCTCGGGCACGCTCTGGTATACGCCCGCGAGCTTATCGGCGTCCACCAGGGCGGCGAGCTCCTCTGCCGGCAGGGCGCGGTCGGAATCGGTCTGGGTCACGACTACGCGGGGGAACGCCGGAACCAGAACGTCAACGATACCCGCCACGTCCTTATCGGCCAGCGCGGCACACAGCAGCGTGGGGCGGTTCTCCACGCACGGATCGATCTCGTCCAGCGCGCTCACAAAGTTCTCGCAGCTCTGAGGGTTATGGCAGGCGTCAATCAGCTTGAGCGGATCGGTTCCCAGCACATCAAAACGACCCGGCGTGGGGCAGCCCATAAGCGACGCATCGAGCTTGTCATGATCGAGTTCGCGACCCAGATACCCCTCGCAGAGCATAATCGCGCACGCAGCATTCTGCGGCTGATACGCCGGCTTGACCATGCTCGACGTATAGATCGCACGCGGCGTGGTGCAGCTAAACTCAACCGTATCGCCCACGTGCTCCGGCACCTTAGTCGTGGCGTGGCTTACCACGAGCGGCACGACGCCGCACTCGCGACAACGAGCATCCATCACGCGTTGAACACTCGCCTCATGCGTGCCCTCGCCCAGCACAACCAGACGTCCGGGCTTGATAACCGCCGCCTTCTCACCCGCAATGGCCTCAAGCGTGTCGCCCAGGATGCGCGTGTGATCGAGCCCAATGCCCGTAATGGCAACGGCGACGGGATCGGTCGCACTCGTGGCGTCCCAACGACCGCCCATGCCGACCTCGAGTACGGCAACATCCACCGCGGCCTCGGCAAACACTACAAGTGCGGCAGCCGTCAGCAGGTCAAACGGCGTGATGGTATAAGCGCGCTCCCCCTCCGCCACACGGTGCGCATTCACGCGGCGCCCCGCCTCGACAGCTGCCGAAACGCCACGGGCAAACGCCTCGTCGCTCACAACGCGCCCGTCAACCTCCATGCGCTCGGGATAGCGCACCAGCTGCGGCGACGTATACAGCGCGGTCTTGAGTCCCTCACCACGAAGAATGGCAGCCGAAAAACGCGTAGTCGAAGTCTTGCCATTGGTACCGGCGACCTGAATGCAATCAAAGTACTCGTCCGGACGCCCCAGCTCATCAAGCATATCGACAACCGTCTCAAGCAGAGGCCCAGCATCCCCAGAAATCCGCCCCGTATCAGCAGCCAGCCCCACAGCCTCATCAAACGAAAGCAGCTCAAACGAGAAAGGAACGACATACGACCCAGAACGCTTAGCCATAACCCAAAGTCCCCCAATAACAGAAAAAGAGGCCCACCAAAAAGAATGAGCCCCTCGCGTTGACAATATCAGACTTTATCCGCTTGCAGCAAGATCAAGGCCACAACCAGGTGGCCCTAACCTACCAGTTGCAAGCAGCCATGTAACTGCACTAGGAGCGGCCCGACGCTTTGCTCGATACAAGTTCCGCACGCAAAGGACAGCACTTAATGTGCTGTCCGTCTTGCGCAGGACTGTCCGCAGTAGCGAGCAAAGCGTCGGGACGCGCCCCTCAGTAAGAACTACGAGAAGTCTGCAACCTGAGCAGTCAGCGCCGCCAAGATCTCCTTGAGCCCAGCTGCACGGTCCCTCTTCTTCTGGACCACCGCGGGCGCGGCCTTGGCCACAAAGCCCTCGTTGGCAAGCGTCTTCTCGCAGCCGGCGAGCTCCTTCTGAGCCGCGGCGATCTCCTTCTCCAGGCGTGCCTTCTCGGCCGAAAGGTCAACCTTGCCCTCGAGCACCACAAAGACCTCGACGCCGCTGTCGACCACGGCAATGCTCGCGGCCGGCTTCTCAACGTCGGGACCAATGACCAGCGTGGCAGTGTTTGCCAGCGGCTCGATGGTCGAACGCAGGCTCTCGAGCTTCTCGATATCCTCGGCACCGGCGCGCACGACCACATCGAGCTCGGCCTTGGGGCTCAAGCGATAACGCGAACGCGTGGCGCGGGCGGCGGAAACGACGGCACGGCATAGCTCAAACGCGCGCTCGGCGGGCTCGTCGACGTACTTGGCGTAGTCGGCGGGCTCCGGCCACTTGGCGATCATGAGCGCCTCGGCACGGTCCACGTTGCCCTCGGCGTCCAGATCGAGCACGCTCGCCGGCATGTTGTCCCAGATCTCCTCGGTGACGAACGGCATGAGCGGGTGCATCAGGCGAATAGAGGTGTCGAGCACAAAGATCAGGTTGCGCTGAGCCTGCAGACGGCCCTCGCCCTTCAGACGAGCCTTAGTGACCTCGACGTACCAGTCGCAGACCTCGTTCCAGAAGAACTGCTGCACGCCGCGGGCCATATCGCCAAAGGTGTAGTTCTCAATACCCTCGGTGACCATCTTCACGGCCTTTGCCAGGCGGCTGAACATCCAGGCGTCGGCCGGCGTCTCCACGACGGGCTCGCCGGGCGTGTAGCCCTCCATGTTCATAAGCAGGAAGCGGCTTGCGTTCCAGATCTTGGTCACAAACGACTTAGCCTGGTCGGTACGCGGGCTGTCGATAAGCTTCTTAGTCTTCTTATCGATGTTCGCATCGAACTTAACATCCTGGTTGTTGGTGCACAGCGTGAGCAGGTTGAAGCGCATGGCGTCGGCGCCGTACATACCGATGAGGTCCATGGGGTCAACGCCGTTGCCCTTGGACTTGGACATGCGGCTGCCGTCCTTGGCCAGGATCGTCGGGTAGATGACGACGTCCTTAAACGGCACCTCGTCCAGGAAGTACAGCGAGCTCATGACCATGCGGGCGACCCACAGCGCGATGATGTCGCGCGCGGTGACGAGCGCCGTCGTGGGGTGATGTCCCTCGAGCAGCTCCGGCTTTTGCGGCCAGCCCTGCGTGGCGAAAGTCCACAGCTGCGAGCTGAACCAGGTGTCCAACACGTTCTCGTCCTGATGCACGTGATGACCGCCGCACTTGGGGCACACATCGGTGTCCTCGGTAAGGGCGTCCTCCCAGCCGCAGTCCTCGCAGTAGAACACGGGAATGCGGTGGCCCCACCACAGCTGGCGGCTGATGCACCAGTCCTTAAGATTCTCCATCCAGGTGGTGTAGGTCTGCGTCCAGCGCGCGGGGTGGAAGGTGACCTTGCCGGAGTTGACGGCGTCGAGCGCCGGCCCCTTGAGCTTGTCGACGGCCACAAACCACTGCTCGGACAGCCACGGCTCAAGCGCGGCGTCGCAGCGGTAGCAGTGCATGACGGAGTGATCGAGGTCCTCGACGTGATCGAGCAGGTCGTGCTCCTCGAACCACTTGATGACGGCCTCGCGGCACTCGTCGCGGTTCATGCCGGTGAACTCGCCATAGCCCTCGACGACCACCGCGTGCTCGTCAAAGATGTTGATCTGCGGCAGGTCGTGGGCCTGACCCATGGCGTAATCGTTGGGGTCGTGGGCCGGGGTGACCTTGACGAAGCCGGAACCGAAGTTGGCATCGACATGCCAATCCTCAAAGATGGGGATCTCGCGGTCGACGATGGGGAGCTTGACGGTCTTGCCCACGAAGGCGGCCTTCTCGGGGTCCTTCGGGGAGACGGCGACGCCCGTGTCGCCGAGCATGGTCTCGGGGCGCGTGGTGGCGACGACGATGTAGTCCTGGCCGTTGACCGGCTCGGTCAGCGGGTAGCGCAGGTGCCACAGGTGGCCCTTCTCGTCCTTGTACTCGGCCTCGTCGTCCGAGATAGCGGTAGTGCAATTGGGGCACCAGTTGACGATGCGCTTGCCGCGATAAATCAGGCCGTCGTGGTACCAGTCGC
The DNA here is from genome assembly GCA_046979165.1 of Collinsella sp. Taxonomy (GTDB): domain Bacteria; phylum Actinomycetota; class Coriobacteriia; order Coriobacteriales; family Coriobacteriaceae; genus Collinsella. Next base: position 279,413 of record JBKWJT010000001.1, on the reverse strand, counting down.
AGAAGACCTTGCGCACGGCCTGGGCATAGTCCTCGTCCATGGTGAAGCGCTCGTTGTCGAAGTCGACGGAGCAGCCCATACGCTTGATCTGCTCGACGATGATGCCGCCGTACTCGTGGGTCCAGTCCCAGCAGGCGTCGACAAACTTGTCGCGACCGATCTCCAGGCGGCTAATGCCCTCCTCTTTAAGCTTCTTGTCGACCTTGGTCTGCGTGGCGATACCGGCGTGATCGGTTCCGAGCACCCAGCGCGTGGACTTGCCGCGCATGCGGGCCATACGAATGATGGCGTCCTGGATGGAGTCGTCGGTAGCGTGACCCATGTGAAGCTTGCCGGTAACGTTGGGAGGCGGAATGGTGACGGTGCAGTCGCCCACGCCCTCACGGCGCTTGTAGTAGCCGCCGTCGAGCCACTTCTGCAGGATCGCCGGCTCGTTGGTCGACGGATCGTAGTTCTTGGGCATTTCTTCCATATATCTCTCCCTGTCCCGCCGGCGTGTCCGCCTGCTTGGTTTTCGCTCGGTCAGGTCCTGGCTCGCACGAAGAGCAAATTAAGTGCTCTTCGGCTCGTGCGGAATCTACGAAAACCAAGCAGGCGGACACGCCTTAGGTATCGATTACTTCAGTCTGATATGACTTCGCTGAGGCTTAAACAAACACACAGGATAACACAGGTAGTTGGGGTTATTGCGTATATATAAAATAGCCTCCGACCGCGGGTGGTCGGAGGCTATTTGCAAGCACGCTTTAGGCTGGTTTAACCGTAGATGCGCTGGGGCTGCTCTTCGCCCTTTACGGAGGCTTCGGTCACGATGACCTTGGCGACGCCCTCCTCGCTGGGGAGATCGAACATCGTCTGCTGCAGCACGTCCTCGCAGATTGAGCGCAGGCCACGGGCGCCGGTCTTGCGGGCGAGCGCCATACGGGCGATCTCGTGCAGGGCGGCGTCCTCAAACTCAAGCTCAACGTCCTCGAGCTGGAACATCTTGCGGTACTGACGCACCACAGCGTTCTTGGGCTCGGTCAGGATCGACACCAGGTCGTCCTCGTCAAGCGCCTGCGTCTGGGTGACGACGGGCGTACGTCCCACAAACTCGGGGATCATGCCAAAGGCGTTGAGGTCCTGAGGGAGCACCTGGCGCAGCAGGTCGTTCTCGTCGACCGAGGTGGGGCCGGCGATCTCGGAGTTAAAGCCCACGCCCTTGTTGCCCACGCGATCGGCGATAATCTTGTCCAGACCCACAAAGGCACCGCCACAGATGAACAGGATATTGGTCGTGTCGATCTGCAGCAGCTCCTGCTGGGGATGCTTGCGGCCGCCAGTGGGCGGAACGCTGGCCACCGTGCCCTCAAGAATCTTAAGCAGCGCCTGCTGAACGCCCTCGCCCGAGACATCGCGGGTAATGGAGAGGTTCTCGGCCTTGCGGGCGATCTTGTCGATCTCGTCCACGTAGATAATGCCCATCTGAGCGCGCTCAATATCGCCATCGGCAGCATTGATGAGCTTGAGCAGGATGTTCTCCACGTCCTCGCCAACGTAGCCGGCCTCGGTAAGCGCAGTGGCGTCGGCGATGGCAAACGGCACCTCGAGGATGCGCGCGAGCGTCTGGGCCAGCAGGGTCTTACCGGTACCGGTGGGACCGAGCAGCAAGATGTTGGACTTGGCGAGCTCTACCTCGTCCATATCGTCGTCGAACTGCGAGCCCATGTCGTCGTCAAAGGCAGACACCGCGGCGCCGCCCTCGATCACGCGACGATAGTGGTTGTACACGGCCACCGACATGGCGCGCTTGGCGTCTTCCTGGCCCATTACATAGGCCGAGAGCTCGTCATAGATCTCGTGCGGCGTCGGCACGTGCGTGATGACCTGGCGGTCGTCCTCGAGCTCAAAGCCCTCGGTCTCGGGGTCCACGGCGGGCTGCCCAGCAGCCTGGCCATGGTCGTTGAGGAAGCCCGGCAGCTTGCCGTTGCGGGCAGCGTCCATAAAGTCCGAAGCCAGCGACTCCTCCAAAATCTCGGAGCAGGCGGCGACGCACTCGTCACAGATAAAGATGTTGGTCGGACCCTTTACGAGGCGACGGACCTGGCCCTGCTCTTTTCCGCAGAAGGAGCAGCGGATGGGGTTGCCGTTCTCGTCAAAGTTGTCCTGCATGTTTCCTGCCATCCTAGGCGTCCTTCGCGGCGAGATCGCGCGAGGTAACGATACGGTCGATCAGGCCGTAGTCGAGGGCCTCGGCAGCGGTCAGGTAGTTGTCGCGCTCGGTATCGGCCTGGACCTTCTCGATCGGCTGGCCCGAGGCATCGGACAGGATCTGGTTGAGCTCGCGACGAGTCTTCTTGATCTCCTCGGCAACGATCTCGATCTCGGTCTGCTGACCCTGGGCACCGCCACTGGGCTGGTGAATCATGACCTTGGAGTGCGGCAGGCAGAAGCGCTTGCCCTTGGCGCCGGCCGAAAGCAGCACGGCGGCCATAGACGCGGCCATACCGACGCAAATGGTGGAGACCTGCGGCTTAATGAAGTTCATAGTGTCAAGAATTGCCAGGCCGGAGTAGACCTCGCCACCGGGCGAATTGATGTAGAGCGAGATATCCTTCTCGGCATCCTGGCTCTCAAGATGCAGCAGCTGGGCAACGACCAGGTTGGCGCTGACGGAGTTGATCTCCTCGCCCAAGAAGATGATGCGGTCGTTGAGCAGGCGCGAATAGATATCGTAGCTGCGCTCGCCGCGCGGCGTCTGCTCGATAACGTATGGCACGAGGGCGGAATCGAACTTAGCGATCATACGCATCTCCATTTCTCTCTTGCGGACCAAATTGGTTCTAGATAAACGTACGGTGCCCGCATGCTATGCATTGGCTGGCACCGTACGAAGCTACCGGATAACCGGTGTATAACTTTACCCCATCACGGGCGCACGCATGCGCTCGCGAGCAAGGTGGCGAGAATTACTCGGCGTCCTTGGCGGTCTCGTCGACCTCGGTCACCTTGGCGTTCTCGACCAGGTGATCGACGGCCTTGGAGCGACGGATGGACTCGCGGACGGCAGGCATGCGGCCATCGGCGATGAACTCGGCCTTGGAAGCCTCGACGTCCTTGACGCCGGCCTTCTCGAACTCAGCGTTGATGTCGTCCTCGGTGACCTCAATCTTGAGCTCGCGGGCGAGGGCGTCGAGAGCCAGGGACTCACGAGCGACGTCGTTGGCCTGCTTGTGCAGGTCGCCGATGAACTGCTCCATGGTCAGGCCGGAAGCGGGCAGCCAGGTGTCCAGCGTCATGCCGCGGGCAGCAAGGTTGGACAGGAAGTTCTGACCAAGCTCCTCAAAGACGGACTGCTCGTAGTCGGCGTCCATCTCCTCGAGCTGCAGGCGCTCGGCGAGAGCGGAGACGCAACGGTTCTCCTTCTCGGCCGGGAGGCGGGAAGCCTTGTCCTGCTCGATCTCGATCTTGATGGCGTCGCGCATAGCGTCGATGCTGTCGAAGCCAAAGTCGGACTTGACAAGCTCATCGGTGAGCTCGGGGGTGTTGCGAACCTTGATGCCCTTGACGGTGACCTCGACGGTGTGGGTCTCGGCCTCCTCGCCCTCCTCGACCTCGTCGGTCCAGGTGACGGTCTTGACGTCGTCAACGTTAGCACCGATCAGAGCCTCGTTGAACTCCTTGGGGTTGCTGTCGCTACCGGCGATGAGCATGCGGCCCTCAGCGGCAAAGTTGTCGGCGTTCTCGACGGCCTTGAGGTCGACGGTGACATAGTCGTCAGCCTCGACGGCGCGACCCTCGACGTCCTCGAAGGTGGCACGGTAGTTGAGGAGCATCTCGACCTGGTTGTTGATCTCGGACTCGGTGACCTCCGCGGGAGGCATCTCGATCTCGACGGCGTCGAAGGAGGAGAGCTCGGCAGCGGGACGCAGGGAGAACTCGACGGTGTAGGTGTAGTCCTCGTGATCCTTGGCGAGGTCGAGCTCCTTGTAGTCACCGCTCTTGGTGGGGACGATGTCCAACTCGTTGAGGACGGCGGGCTCGTTGGCGGCGATCAGGTCGTTGGTGGCCTGAGCAAGGGTAGCCTCGGCGCCAAGAGCGGAGTCGATGACCGGACGGGGAGCCTTGCCAGCGCGGAAGCCCGGGAAGCGATACTTCTTGGCGGTGTCCTTGTAGGCCTTCTTGATCGCGGCGTCGACGTCGGCGGCCGGGATGGTGACCGTAGCGGTGAGCTTGGCGTCCTTGACGTCAGAAGCGGTGATGTTCAACACGTTCCTCCTCATACTGCCCAGCTTATCTGAGGTGCTGGTACCTTTATGCAACAAAGTGTCGCGACGGCCGAGGCCGACGCTGGTGCGTTGGTGCGGGCGAAAGGACTCGAACCTTCACGGGAATCCCACCAGAACCTAAATCTGGCGCGTCTACCAATTCCGCCACGCCCGCATGAGCGCACAGACTAGGAATGATAGCAGATACGAACGACAAGCGCACGCACACCTTTTACAGGCTCACGACCTCACCACGAGTTACAGCGGAACAGGGTAGCTAATTTGGGACGGGGCTTTTTTAGCTACCCCCACAAGCGGGGTAGCTAAAAAAGCCCCGTCCCAAATTAGCTACCCCCATCGGCTATCCTCTGCAGCCCACAATTCGGTCGAAAAGTGGGCTGCAGTTTCCCCGGGCTAGGCAAAGAGCAGATACAGCGGCGCCTCGTCTACTCCCCCAGCAGGGCCTTCTCGGGCGTGATCGGAAGCGAGCGAACCTGGTGGCCGGTGGCGTGTGCCACGGCCGAGGCAACGGCGGCGAGTGGCGTGTTGATGACGACCTCGCCGATCGACTTGGCACCAAACGGACCCGTCGGCTCGTAGCTCGGCTCAAAGGCCACGCGAATGCTACCGATATCCAGGCGCGTGGGCAGCTTGTAGCTCATGAAGTTGCCGGTGCGCAGACGGCCGCGCTCATCGTGCTCGACGATCTCGTAGAGCGCATGGCCGATACCCTGGGCAATGCCGCCCTCGGCCTGGACGCGCGCGAGCGCCTCGTTGATAACGGTGCCGCAGTCCACAGCCGCCACGTAGTCCACCACGGTCACCTTGCCGGTGGCCTTGTCGACCTCGACCTCGGCAATGCCGGCCATAAACGGCGGAGGCGAAACGGGCAGGCAGGCAGAGGCATGCGAGGTGAGCGCGTCGCCGCCCGCAATGTTCTTGACGCACAGGTTGGCAAAGTCGCGCAGCGTGAGGTAGCGGTTCTGCTCGCGTGCGGCACGCTCGTCGGACAGGCGCACGTACTGGCCATCGAAGACCACGTCAGCAGCGTCCACGTCCCACATCTGGGCGGCCTTGGCGCAGATCTTCTTACGCAGCTCGGTCGCGGCGTTCTTGGCGGCAAGGCCCGTCACGTACGTACCCGAGCTCGCGTACGAGCCGGCATCGAACGGCGACACGTCGGTGTCCACGCCGCGTACCACGATCATTGAACTCTCCACGCCCAGCTCCTCGGCGGCAATCTGCGCCAGGATCGTGTCGACGCCCATGCCGTTATCGGTGGCGCCGGTGCCAATGGTAATGAAGCCGTCCTCTTCAAGGCGCATGTCGATGCCGGCGATATCCACGTTGGAGATGCCCGAGCCCTGCATGGTGAGCGCGCAGCCCAGGGCTCGCACGCGGTCGCCCAGGTCGACGGCCAGCGGCTTGTCGCGCCAGCCGATCATGTCCATCGCGCGCAGCAGGCAGCGGTCGAGCGCACAGGCGTTGAGCTTCTCGTTGTAGTACTGCGGCATGATCTCGCCCTCGCGCACCATGTTCTTAAGGCGCAGGTCGGCGGGGTCCATGTGCAGCATGTCGGCGAGCTCGTTGACGGCGCTCTCCACGGCAAACTGGCCCTGGGTGGCACCGTAGCCGCGATACGCGCCGCCGCGGTTGGTGTTGGTGTAGACGGCGTCCCACCTAAAGCGGCTCGCCTTCACATGGTTGTAGATCGGCAGGCTCTTGTGGCCCGAAAGGCCGATCGTCGTGGTGGCGTGCTCGCCGTACGCGCCGGCGTTGGACAGCGTGTGCAAATCGATGGCCGTGATGGTGCCGTCGTTCATGGCGCTCAGCTTGACGGTCATCTGCATCTGGTGGCGCGAGTTGCCCGCGGTGATAGTCTCCTCACGGGTGTAGCAGCAGTAGCTCGGACGGCCGGTCTGCTGCGTCACAAACGCAACGAAGATCTCGCAGCAGCCCGTCTGCTTGGAGCCAAAGCCGCCGCCGATGCGCGGCTTAATGACCTGCACCTGCGACTGCGGAATATCGAGCGACTGCGCGACCATGCGGCGCACGTGGAAGGGCACCTGCGTGGAGGTGGTCACCGAAATGCGGCCGAAGGCGTCGGTCGTCGCGAAGGCACGGAAGGTCTCCATGGGCGCGGTCTGGGTGGCCTGGCTGGTGTAGGTGCGCTCAAAGACGATGTCGCTCTGGGCGAAGGCCTCGTCCAAGTCGCCAAAATCGCTGGTACCGCTGCACACCAGGTTACGAGCAACGTCGCCGCCCTGCGGGAACATAAAGGTCACGTCGCCCTCGGGGTGGACAACGATGTCGTTATCGAGTGCCTGGGTAAAGTCGAGCAGCGGCTCGAGCACCTCATAGTCGACCTTAATGAGTTTGAGCGCCTTGTCGGCAGCCTCCTCGGTCTCGGCGGCGACGATCGCCACTTCCTCGTTTTGGTAACGGACGAGGTTCTCGAGAATCAGGCGGTCGTAGGGACTCGGCTGCGGATAGCTCTGGCCGGCGATGGTAAAGCGGCGCTTGGGCACGTCCTCGTAGGTGTAGACGCCCACGACGCCCGGCACCTTAAGGGCGCGAGACGTGTCGATGGAGCGGATCTTGGCGCGGGCATAGGGGCTGCGCTTGAGCTTGACGATCAGGGCGCCGGCGGGCACCATATCGCCGGTGTAGACCGGACGACCCTCGAGCAGGGCCTTCGAGTCCTTCTTGGGCTGCTTGTGGGTGATCTGCTTGTAGGAGACGCCGTCAGAGCTCGTGTCGTTGACGGGCAGCTCGGGCATCTCAAAGCCAACCTGCACGCCGGACTCGTTGAGGAAGCGCACGATAGCGCGCAGCTGGCTCTCGTAGCCGCTGCAGCGGCAAAGGTTACCGGCAAGCTGACGTGAGAGCTCCTCACGCGTGGCGACGAGGCTCGGGTCCTCCTTGGCGGCGCGGGCAAGCGCCAGCACGTTCATGATAAGGCCGGGGGCACAAAAACCGCACTGCTCGGCGCCTTCGGCAGCCATCGCACGGGCAAGCGCCTCGGACTCGGCCTTGAGGCCCTCGAGCGTGGTGATGGAGCGGCCCTCGACGCGCGCGGCGGGAACCGAGCAGCTCAGAACCGGGTCGCCATCGAGCCACACCGTGCACAGACCGCAGTTGGTGGTCTCGCAGGCACAGCGCACCGACGCGCAGCCCTGCTCGCGCAGCAGCGCAAAGAGCATGGTGTCGGGGGCAATCTGAACCTTGACCTTGCGGCCGTTGAGCGTAAAGGAAAGATCGATGAGTTTGGCAGCCATTAGCGCACCTCGCTAGAATCGACGCCGGGCACGCGGCGGCAGGAATACTCATCCGTGGCAAACTTAGGCACATGCACGGTCTCGAGCTCGCGGGCAAGCGCGGCCGAAAGCTCGATGCCGGCGGCGCGACGCACGGCCTGAATCGCCAGCGGGGCCGAGATGCGGCGGCGGTAGTCGGCCGAGCCCCACAGGTTGGTGCCATAGCTCAGCGCGCGTACGGACGCGGCCAGGGCGCGCAGCTCGTCCTCTGAAGGCTGCTCGTTCACCAGGCCACATGCCTCGCCCTGCAGCAGGGTCGCGCGCAGCGGGCGGGCGCCCACGGTGACATGCCAGCTGTTGTCCCACCAGGCGGCGGTGACGTTTAAGGAGGGGAAGTCAGTCGCGGCCTTGCGCACGGCCTCGTAGCTCGCACGGTAATCGTGCTTAACGACCACGACGTGCTCGATCACGTCGCGCACATAGCCCATGTCCACGAACTCGGCGAGCGGCACGCGGCCGGCACCCGTCAGCTCAACATACGAATCGAGCGCCAAAAATGCCGAGAGCACGTCCGAAAAACCAAAGCGGCCGTAGATGCTGCCGCCCACCGTGGCGGTATTGCGCAGCTGCACGCCCACGATGTCGTGGACGGCGAACTCAAAGACATTGTTGACAAGCGCGTTGAGCCCAGCATGACGCTCGAGCTGGCGCAGGGTGCACATGGCACCGATGCGAAACTCGGTCTCGGTCTCCTCGATCTGATCGAGTCCGCAGGCCGAAAGGTCAATCGCCGTCGCCACGCGACGCGAACCCAGGCGCACCCAAATGCCACCGCCCACAATCTTGTTGTTGCGGTTCTTCTGTAAGAGCTCATAGGCTTCGGCCGCGTTTCCAACACGGACGTAGGTACCGAACTTGAGCACGTTCTCCCCCATCTCTTCACTTGTCCAGTGTCCTCTAGTGTACCAAACGAGGGCGCACGGCCCTCACCACCATAGAAAAAGGCTCCCGGCACAAATGCTGGGAGCCTCATCAGTTGCTATGTCGAGCTGGATTTAGCAGACGCCCTGGGCGAGCATGGCGTCGGCGACCTTCAGGAAGCCGGCGATATTGGCGCCCATGACAAAGTTGCCCTCCTCGCCGTACTCCTTGGCGGTGTCGTCCACGTTGTGGAACATGCCGCGCATGAGCTGCTCGAGCTTGCCGTCGACCTCCTCGAAGGTCCAAGACAGGTGCTCGGCGTTCTGGCTCATCTCCAGGCCGGACACGAGCACGCCGCCAGCGTTGGCAGCCTTACCGGGCATAAAGGCGACGCCGTTCTCCTGGAAGTAGGTCGTGGCCTCGATGGTCGTGGGCATGTTCGCGCCCTCGCCGACCACCTTGCAGCCGTTGGCGACGAGCGCCTGGGCGTCCTCGAGCAGCAGCGTGTTCTCGCGTGCGCAGGGCAGCGCGATGTCGCAGGGCAGCTGCCACACGCCACGGCCGTCGCCCTCGTGCCACGTGGCATTGGGCTTCTCGTCGACATACATAGCGAGCGTAACGCCCTTGTCGTGGCCGGAGCGCTTCTTGTTGTAGACATGCTCGAGCACGGTGTAGTCGATGCCGTCGGGATCCTCGACCCAGCCATGGGTGTCGGAGCAGGCCAGCACCTTGCCGCCGAGCTGGGAGACCTTCTGGACCGCGTAGATGGCGACGTTACCGGAGCCGTGAACGACGACGTTCTTGCCCTCGAAGGAGTCGCCGCGGCTCTTGAGGTACTCGTCCACAAAGTAGGCCAGGCCGTAGCCGGTGGCCTCGGTACGGGCGAGCGAGCCGCCAAAAGAGAGGCCCTTGCCGGTAAGGACGCCGGTCCACTCATTGGTCAGGCGCTTGTACTGACCGAACAGGTAGGCAACCTCGCGGCCGCCAACGCCCAGGTCGCCGGCGGGAACGTCGGTGTTGGGGCCGATGTGGCGATAGAGCTCGGTCATGAAGGACTGGCAGAAGTGCATGATCTCGTTGTTGGACTTGCCCTTGGGGTCAAAGTCGGAACCGCCCTTGCCGCCGCCCATGGGAAGGGTGGTCAGGCTGTTCTTGAGGATCTGCTCCAGGCCCAGGAACTTGAGCATGCCCAGGGTGACCGTCGGGTTAAAGCGCAGGCCGCCCTTGTAGGGTCCAATGGCAGAGTTGAACTCGACGCGGTAGCCGCGGTTGACCTGAACCTTGCCCTGGTCGTCGACCCAGGGAACACGGAACATGACGATGCGCTCGGGCTCGACGAGGCGCTCAAGCAGGGCGGCCTCCTCGTACTCGGGATGGGCGTCGAGCGCCGGCTGGATGGTGCCGAGAATCTCGGTCGCGGCCTGGATGAACTCAGGCTGCTCGGGATAGCGGGCCTTGAGCTCGTCGAGAACTTTCTGCGTGTAGCTCATGCTTCCTCCAATTGATGGAAAAGAAAAGTGTCGTTCGAGGCGCCCCATGCGCCGCGAGCTTTATCGAGTATGGATAATATCGCACTGTTGCAGCAAAGTTTCGCATAAGCCGACGAGCAGATGTTTCGTTTTGATTACGATGCAGGTAGAAGCGTTTTTGAGTGCCCAACGCGCAAATCGCGTGTTTCGAAGCTGTTTCGTCCACATGTTCCAAACCACCACATTGGGGACAGGCACCTTTGTGGTGGTGTGGTGGCTAGAGGACGAGCTGATGGTAGTCGGCAGGGGCTATGCGGCCCTCGGTGGCGGCTCGGAAGGCGGCGAGCGCATCGCCCGAGAATGGCATGGCCCAGCACAGCCCGCAGCCTGCGGTAATGGAGCCGGGCAGTGGCATGATGCGCCCGGGCACACCGGCGGCAAGACACAGCTGTTCGCATTCCATCACATCGAAGGTGCTATCGAACGACACGATAATCTTGCGCTCGTGGTCGAGGGCATCACCGGATGGGCCTTCGCGGTGTGCCTCACGATACGCCGCGGCGGCCGCTTCCTCTTCCGCAGTATGTCCACAGCCACCGCAGCCGCAGGTACAGGGCTCGGAACCATCGCAAGTGCAAGGTTCTCCCGTGTCGGGACAAATATCGTGAGACATGGCAACTCCAATCGTCTAGGCGAGTAACTCGGCCGCCGCAAACTCCTCGGGCGTATTGACGTTCTCGAAGCAGAGCGTCGAGCCGGCGACCGCGACAATCTGAGGCTCGTCCAAATACCCGGCGTTCACCCGGTCGATCAGGCAGCGAATGCGCTGGCGGTCACCGGCGAGCAGCTCTTGGGCAACCGGCGCACACGAGTCACGGCGCCAGACGGCGCAAAGCGGCTCAATCCCCCGCTCCTCGCGCGGCACGCACACGTCGAGCGCCTCGGCCTCAACACGATCGGCAAGCGCGCCGATGAGTTCCGGCGAGACAAACGGCATATCACAGGCGACGATCGCCACGAGCGGCAGCCGGGCCGCAGTCAGCGAACTCGCGATGCCGCGCATGGCACCCGCCGACCCCTCAAGGTCCGGCACTATTCGCGGCACCAGGCCGCCAAACGCGTGCTCCTCAAGATAGGCAAGCTCGCTGGGACGCGAAGTCGTCACGACCAACTCGCCGGCAACTGGCGCCAGCCGACCCAGCACGCGCTCGATGAGCGGTTCGCCGCAAAACGTCATGCGCGCCTTATCGCGGCCCATGCGTGAGGACAGCCCGCCCGCTTGGACGACGCAAGAAAGATCGATCCGTCTTACGGTAGTCATACGGCAAAACACCTCCATCGGCATGCTCGAAACCCGACACACGAAGCCAGATACCGTCGCCGATAAAGCGGGCGGCACGGCAAACCCACGCAAAAACAAAACAGCGCCTTTGCGGCACGCAGCAAGACCGCGAGCACAAAAGCGCTGGTAGCGTATGGCGGGAACGTATGTGAATCGAACACATCCAAGACGTTTTGCACGCCTCGCAACGGTTTTGAGGACCGCGGAGCCCACCGGAGCCCATCCGTTCCCAAGTGCGGCGGTATTTTACCAAACCGAGCAGCCAATCTAGCGCAGGGACCTCAGGCCGCCGGCATCCTTGTCGAGCAGCGTAAAGCGCACGGCATCTAGGTGCTCCAAGATGCTGATGGCGCGTTTGCGCGACACACCCAGGGCCTCGCGCAGCACGCTCGTGGTGGCAGCGCCGCCGGCTGCCTCTATGGCGGCGGCGACAAGCTCACGCGCATGGGACTCGGCGGCAGCGGACAGGGCAACGTCGCGCTCGACCTTAACGATCGAGCGGTTGAGCGAAAGCTCGCGCAGGGCACGCGTCATGGTGTCGCGACCGAGCTGCAGCTGTTCGCCCACCTCGGGAAGCGCCGGTGCATCCAGGCCAGCCTCGTCAAGCAGCGCGACGATGCGCTCGCAAGCCTCTCGCACCACGCGTGCCGCCGCGGCGGCCGAATGCGGATCGAATACCTCGGCGCCCTCGGCGGCGCACACGCCACGGGAGCAGCCCTCGGCAATCAGGGCCGCGGCAACGCCTTCATCAGCGGCAGGCCACGCAGCATGGGCAACGGCGCCAGGCGTAAAGCCCGTTTCCTTGGGAGCCGCCGCGTGCATGGCTGACAGGGTCGCCGCCAGTGAATCCATCGCAGCGTCGAGCACGGCGGCATTCACATACAGCGCATCGCCCGAGCCGGCAAGCTCGTATACAGCACCTCGCGCCACCAACTCTTTCAGCGCGGCATCGGCCCCACCGGAAACAAGATCCAGCGCCGCGGCAACGTCGGCAGCCACGACCGGCAACGTCTGCAGCGCCAACCACGCCTCAACACCAGCAACGGCATTGCCGGCCTCAAGTGCCGCAAGCAGTGCGCGCTCCCCCGCCGAAAGCTCGCGCGAGCGACGGCAGCGCGAAAGCAGCACACGTCCGCCGCCAATAAGCATAACGGGCGAATACGACAGCACCACGGCATGGTCGCCGGCACGCAGCGGAAGTGGTTCCTCCAAGCGTACCTGCACCACTCGCGTCTCGCCCACCGCCATGAGGGCCTCGCCCTCCATGAACATGATGCGGCCGACGACTTCGGCCGTACCCGCCATCACATGCACGCGCGCACCCGACTCGAGCACACGCGGCTTGGCTCCCTCGCGACCCAAATACGTAAACGCCATCATAAAGCGCAGCGTCTGGCCAAAGCGACCCTCCACGCCGAGCATCTCACCACGATCGAGCGCAGCGACGCCATCGCCAACCAGGTTGAGCGCCACACGCTGACCGGGCAGCGCCTGCTGCGTGTCGCCATGCACTTGGTTCCCACGTACGCGGCAGGCCGTGCGCGACGGCAGCGCAACGAGCACATCGCCCACCGCAACCGGCGCATCGTGCAGCGTTCCCGTCACGACGGTGCCGGTGCCCTTGATCGTAAAGCAGCGGTCAATCGGCAAGCGCGGCGCGGCATCGGTACGCTCGGCACGGTCGCGGCAGGAATCCCAGCAGGTACCAACCTGATCGTCAAGCGCGGCCAGCAGCGCGCCAATCCCCTCGCCGGTCTTGGACGAGACGGGGACCATCGGCGCGCCCGCAAACACGGTACCCGACAAAAAGTCATCGACATCGAGCTCGGCAAGCTCGGTCATCTCGGCATCGGCCAGGTCACACATCGTCAGCGCCACCACCATATGCGTGACGCCCAGCAGCTCCAGCACGTGCACGTGCTCGCGCGTCTGCGGCATTACGCCCTCGACGGCAGAGACCACCAGCACGGCAACGTCGATGCCTGTCGCACCCTGTACCATAGCGCGCAGGTAATGCGCGTGGCCCGGCACGTCGACAAGGCCAACGATCTTGCCGCTCGGCAGTGCCAGTTCGCCAAAGCCCAGCTCCACCGTCATGCCCCGGCGACGCTCGACCTCCAGGCGATCGGGATTCTTGCCGGTCAGCGCCTCGATCAGTGCCGACTTACCGTGGTCGACGTGACCCGCCGTGCCAACGATAACGGGACACTCCACCAGCGCCTGAACCTCACTCATCGAGCAATCGCCTTCTTAACGCACGCAACGAGCGTCGATGCCGCTGTCTCGATATCGCGGTCGCCCACGAGCGTACGGACGTCAAACAAAATGCGATCGTGCGAGGTTCGTGTGACGACCGGAGTGTCGAAATCTTGGACGAGCGAGCGCTTGAGTGCGTCAACGGAAAGACGCTCATCGACAAGACGCACGGCAACGCACATGGTGGGCAACTCGACGGTAGGCAGCGAGCCGCCGCCGGGAGTCGACGACTCCTCGACGATTTCCACCTGCACGGCACACGGGCAGCCAGCCTTATCGAAGCCCGCCACCATCAGCTCGCGCAGCTTGCGTGCGCGACGCTCCAGATGAGCCTGCGGAAGCGTGAGCATGTTGAGCACCGGCACCTCACGATGGGCCACATCCGCCCCATCCATGTAAATGCGCAGTGTAGCCTCGAGCGCCGCGAGTGCGAGCTTGCCCGGGCGCAGGGCACGCATAAGCGGATGCGACCCGCAGGCCTGGACCAGATCGCGACGGCCCATGATAATGCCCGCCTGCGCGGCGCCCAGCAGCTTATCACCCGAGCACGACACGATATCGAGCCCTGCCGAAACCGAAGCCGGCGTGGTTTCTTCGCCGCCGCGCACCAAGATGTCGTCGGGCAACAGCGCGCCCGAACCCTGGTCCTCGTAGAACAGCAGACCATGCTTGTGGGCCAGGGCGGCAAGCTCCCGAGAGCCCACTTCCTCGTGAAAGCCCTCGATGCGATAGTTGGAAGGATGGACCTTGAGGATCATGGCCGTATCGGGCGTAATGGCTTGCTCATAATCTGTCAGGTGTGTGCGGTTGGTGGCGCCGACCTCGACGAGCTTGGCGCCCGAAGCCGCCATGACATCGGGGATGCGAAAGCTGCCGCCAATCTCGACAAGCTCGCCGCGGCTGACGATAACCTCTTTGCCCGCAGCATGAGTCGCCAGCACTAGCAGCACGGCGGCGGCGTTATTGTTAACGACCAGCGCGTCCTCGGCTCCGGTAAGCGAGCGAATGAGCTGCGCGGCATGTTCCTTACGCGACCCGCGCGAGCAGGTGTCCACGCTGTACTCGAGCGTGCTGTAGCCGCGCGCGACCTCGGCCACGGCCTTGGCAGCCGATTCCGCGAGCGGGGCGCGACCCAAGTTGGTATGGATAACCACACCCGTGGCGTTGACGGCGGGACGCAGGCTCGGCAGCGCGGAGCGATGCGCACGCCACTCGATGGCCGAGGCCAGCTCGCGCTTGGAACGCGGCGCGGCACCGGCACGAATCGCGGCGCGCTCCTCGTCGAGCTCGGCCGTGACGGCGGCATGCACCACCGCGTCGCAGGTCTCCCCCGCCGCCTTAACCACCGGCCACTCTGCGAGCAGCTCGTTGACGGAAGGAATAGCGCGCAGGCGGGCGCGTACCTCATCGGACATGTTCTGGCTATCGCTCATGTGCAGCCTTTCAAAACCAAGGGCAGATCAGTCGGTCGTTAATCAAAAACCAGCCGAATCAATCTACTGAATCAATCACTCGTTATTATCCACGTGCTTCGCGATCTTTTCCACGCGAACGGCGTTTTCCTGGGTGAGCGCAGCACCCGTCAACGGGTCCCAACGCAACGGCGTATGGTCGAGCGGGCCCACGCCCAAGGCTTGAGCGCCACCGGCATCGGAGCCAAACGAACGCCCGCCGGGGGCGGCCGAGGTGAAGATGCACGCCGGATGCAGATAGGGCGTCGTCTCCACGCGCACGCGGTCGCGACCCATATCGCTCACGAGTTCGACGACCTCGCCGTCGGCGATGCCCATGCGAGCGGCGACATCGGCGTTCATCTGCACGGCGTCCAAATCCGACCCCACCTCGGCGGCACCTTGGGCCGCAAGCCTTCGCGAGGTGTGCGACTCAAAGGGACGGTTACCGCTAATGAGGCGAAACATCCCCGGACCGGGCTCCACCATGGGCGCGATCCAGTCGGGCACACGACCCATGCCGGCTCGCTCCCACACGGCGCTTGCCAGCGCAATCTTGCCGCCGTTCAAGGGAATCACCGGCTCGCCCGTACGCGAGGGCAGCGCGACGCCTGTGTCGGCCCAACCGCGCTCCTTGAGCTCATCCAGATCGATCCCAAAGGGCGCCACCTGGGCAGCCGCCAGATCGTCGGACGTAAACCGGAAGTACTCGCCCACGCCACAGGCCTGTGCCAAACCGGCAAAGATTTCCCGACCGGAACGCGTGTCGTCATGCTGCACGGGCAGTGCGGCATTGCGGTAGAACACACGCGTATCGTCGACGCCCGTCACCGTTCCCACGCCACGGTCGGCCTCCAGATACGTCACATCGGGCAGCACGAAGTCAGAAGCACGCGCTGTCTCGGACCAGCGAATATCAATCGTCACGAGCAAGTCGAGCTGCTGCAAAATCCCCAACCAAGCCTGCGCATTGCCATAGCCCGCACCGGGGTTACTGGCATAGACGATGAGCCCACGCAAATCGCCGGCAAGAATCGACTGACCGATGGTCGTACACAGGCCGCGCACCGGATCGACCAGCGGGTAGCGATCGGACCCCAGCTTGGGCTCGCGCGGCACCGGCGGCGTCGCAAAGCGTGCGGGATCGAGGTCACCCAACACGAGCGGCGTGGGCGGGTTGAGCGCGCCGCCCGCATGACCGATGCAGCCCAGCAGCACATCGACCAAGCAGATAGCGCGCGCGGTCTGGGTGCTATTGGCATACGCGATACCGATGCCGCCATGAAAGCCCGCATCCACCACAGCGGCAGGCGCGGCGGCAGCTAGATCGCGCGCCGTGGCGGCGATCTCTGCGGCCGGCACGTCGCACATCGACTCGGCCCACTCGGGCGTCCAAGCAGCAGCCGCCTGCGCCAGCTCGTCAAAACCCGTGGTATAGCGGTCCACGAACTCGTGGTCGTACAGGCCCTCGGCTACCAGCACATGTGCGATACCCAGCAGCAACGCCAGATCGCATCCAGGACGTACGCGGAGCCAGCGGTCGGCAAGCGCGGCCGAACCGCTGCGCCGGGGGTCAACCACGATGATCTTCGCCCCGCGCCGGCGCGCATCGTTGAGCGCATCGACGGCCCCCATCGTCGATGAATCGACGATGGAACGACCCAGGTACATGATGCAGTCGGTATGCGCAAGGTCGGAGGCGGGGCTGTAGCCCAGGCTGTGCTCCCATCCGGTGAGACGACTTACCTCGCAGGCGCCATCGGCACCGTACACGTTGGGCGAACCCAGCGCATGCATAAAGCGATAGGCCCAGTAGCGGTCGAACGAGGGAACGCCGAGCGTCATGCCCAGCGCACGAGGCCCGCACTCGTCAACAATCCCCAAAAGACGCTCGGCAATCTGAGCAAACGCCTCGTCCCACGAAATCGCATCGAACCCCGAGCCATCAGCTCGCCGACGCATGGGATGCACGATGCGGTCGCGCTCGTCAAACGGCATTGCCAGGCGATGGCGCCCGCGGGCGCACAGGGCACGCGCCGCGCACGGATGCCCCACAACCGGCAACTCAGCCACCACACGACCGTCCTCAACGCGTGCCGCAAAGGCGCAATCGGCATAGCATCCCCCGCATGTCGTCACCACGGAGCGACCGTCATGCATAGTTATCGATGCCATCTCGATTATTCCTTCCAGCTCAGGGGTTCAGGCCCCACCGCACCACAGCTCTGCCGCCAGCTGCCGCGACGCAAAGCCCGCAGCATCTACCGCAGCAAGACACGAAGAGCCTCCCAAAAGGCAAACGCCCCTCGGGAGGCCCGTACGTCATTCCGGCTTATTACGCCTCGGACTTCTTAGCGTAGACAAACCAATAGCCGAGCGCGATCAGAACCGCGCCGCCCACGATGTTGCCCAGCGTGGCGGCGGACAAGTTAAACGCAATGCCCGCAGCGTTGAGCGCATCGGCGCCGGCGACGTCGGCACCATAGCCGAACGCATGCATCACGGCACCCATGGGCAAAAAGTACATGTTGGCGACGCAGTGCTCAAAACCGCAGGCCACAAAAGCGGCGATGGGCAGCAGAATGCCCACAACCTTATCGACCACGGTCTTGCCGGCGGTACCGATCCACACGGCCAGGCACACAAAGATGTTGCACAGGATGCCACGGAAGAAGATCGTCACCCAGTCGATCGTCACCTTGCCGGCGGCGACGCTCACCATGGAATTGGCGACCGCCTCGCCGTTGAGCTTGTAAATGCCGGCCATATACACCAAAAAGACGATGAACAGGGCACCGACAAAATTGCCGACCCACACGACGACCCATGCCTTGAGCATCTGAGCCAGGGTGATCTTTTTGCTCTTGAGCGCGCAGACCATAAGCGAATTACCGGTAAACAGCTCGGCGCCGCACACCAGTACCAGCACCAGGCCCAGGCAAAAGCACAGACCGCCCACGACGCGCTGGGCACCCCAGCCCAGCGTGCTGTCGCTCAAGAACACGGTAAAGAACAGGCCACCGAAGGCAATAAACGCACCGGCGAACATTGCCAACAGAAAGGCCTTTGCGACCGGCAGGTTGGCCTTGGTCACGCCGGCGGCCTCGGTCTTGGCCTCGATCGCGGCGGGCGCCAGGCAATCGGGAGCGGGATATTCTGCCTTGGAATCTGCCATGTCAATCACTTCTTTCCTAATCAGCAGGGACAAGCGCACCTATTGCTCTTGTCCCAACCGGACAAAGTGGGAAAAGTCGTTGGCGGCCACGGCGTCGTACACGGCGTCGACGGCGTCAAAGACTTCCGGGGACATGGGGTTGTAGAACTCCGTGTCGCCCGGTTGAATCCCTATGAAGACGATATCATCACACGATTGCTCAATCTCTTCGATCAGAATCGACAGGGGAAGCGAATGCGTGGTGAACATCGACTTGCGGGCCACATCACGTTTGTCGAGCAAGCGGATGGCGCCGACGGGCAGCGCCATGTCGGCGGCATCGACCAAGACCAGACGCGGCGGACGCTCGCGCTTGACCTCGATGATGTCGTCCTCGGGCGTTTGGCCGCCGTCAATGGTGTACCAACCGGCGATGGGTGCGTCCTCCATCTTTTTGGAGAGCACGGGGCCGGCGGCATCGTCGGCGCGCAGCACGCTTCCCGCCGTGAGCACGATACCCGCAAACGGGGCGCCGTTCACACGACCATCTACAACGCGACCCATTACTGCAACCTTCCCGTCAGATACACGCCCGACACATCGCGCACGCGCTCAACCAGATCGCGAAACTTCATTAAGAAAGCGACCTGCTGGGCATGCAGGCCAAAGTCGTCATCGAACACCGAAATGCCAGCCTTGGCCGAACCACGAAAACCGCGCTCGTCGAGCAGAGCATCGCAGGCCTCGAGCAGCGACGGCACCGCCGCCTTGTCGAGCTGGCACTCGCCAAAGGAGCGGATGGCCTCGAACTTGGTTTTGGCCTCCCCCTCCGGCAACGCGTCGACGAGCGAATAGAACACGTTCACCGGCACCGACAGGCGCGGCTCAAAGCAGTCGAGCACGCCGGTGTGGTGGCCCACGGCGAGCGTGTAGTACAGCACGTCGCAGGCCTCCTGGGGAACGTCTTCCTCGGTCTCCACAAATTTACGCGTGAGCTCATAGAAGACCACCTGGTCGGGCGCATGGCCCAGGCAGGGGTCGGCGACGCCCTCGGCGGCCTCGTCGCTTGCGCGCGAGGCATCGCCAAAGGAGCCGCCGAGCATGCCGGGGCCCGCAAAGTAACCAGAGCGGTCCGTGAGCTCCATTTAGCGACCTCCGGCCAGCACCAGATCCTGTAACGCCGAGTACACCTCAACGCGGCGAGGATCATCTTGCTTGTCGATGAGCAGCGCCATGGCGCCGCGGATATCGCCCTTGGGCGCGCCCTCGAGCGTATCCATAAACTCGTTGGCCAGGTCACGGCCGTAGCGGTAGCCGCTCATGGCGCGAGCCTCACGCTCGATGGCCACACGCAGCTTGTACGGCACGCCGGGGTGCAGGATATCGGCCTGCTCGCCGGCGGCCTCCACCGTGGTCTCGGCATGGAGCTTTTGGTCCAGCAGACCGAGCGCCATGGCAAAGCCGTAGATGGTCTGCGCGGGGCTGGGCGGGCAGCCGGGGATGTAGACATCGACCGGCAGAATCTTGTCCGTGCCGCCCCAGACGCAGTAGTTGTCGTAGAAGATGCCGCCGGTGCAGCCGCACGCGCCATAGGACACCACGATCTTGGGATCGGGTGCGGCCTCAAAGGCGCGCAGGGCCGGCATGCGCATGGCACGCGTCACGGCGCCGGTGTACAACAGCACGTCGGCATGACGAGGCGAGGGCACGACCTTGATGCCAAAGCGCTCGACGTCGAAGACGGGCGTGATGGAACCGAAGATCTCGATCTCGCAGCCGTTGCAGCCGCCGCAGTCAACGCGGTAGACATACACCGAGCGCTTGATCTTCTTAAGAAGGGTCGCCTTGGCCTTCTCGATGCTCTCGTCGAGCTCGATCTTGGTCGGGCGGTACTGGAGCCGCTCGGGCAAAAGCGTGGGTTCGGCCATGGTTACTCCTCCTTCGTTTCAAAATCCATGATGATGCCCTCGACCGGCGCCGGACCGGCGGGAATCTCGGGCGCATCGGGGTTGAGCTCGCGGTCGATATACTCCGGGTTCACGCCGTGGCCGCCCAGATACTCCTTGCCGGGGCCCTGGGGCTCGCCGGACGCAAGCGTCTCGTTGGCAGCCATGCCGTGCGCGTTGCCGGTCTTTACGGCCGAGGCGGCGCGCAGGGCGTCGAGCTCGCGCTTGCACTCCTGGCACATACCGACGGTACGGGCGGCCTGCTCGGCCTCCATGCCGCCGGCCTTTTGCAGCAGGCGCTTGGCGTAGTCGATCTCCTTGTGCGGGGCAAACGGCTTGCCGCAGCGCGAGCAGTGCTCGAGCGTATAGACGCTCTTGCTGGTGAGGTCGTCCTTGCTCATGACGGCCAGCTCAAACTCCTCGGTGAGCTTGATGGCCTCCATGGGGCAGGCTTCCTCGCAGCGGCCGCAGAAGATACAGCGGCCGTAGTCGATCGACCAGGTGATGGTATCGGCCGCAAGGTCGGTGTCCATGCGAATGGCATCGGCCGGGCACGCCACGCCGCAGGCACCGCAGGCGATGCAAAGCTCGGCATTGTGCTCGGGCTTGCCGCGCATGTCCTTGTTGGTGGGGAACGGCGCAAACGGGTACTTGACCGTCGCGTCGCCGGCCTTGGCGTTAACCTTCCAAAGCTTCAGCATATTAGAGCGCCTCCTCATCGAGCGGAGCGGCCATGGTGCCCTCGCCCGCAAGCGGCGACTTGTCGCGCCAGACGTTCTCGAACTGCTCCTTGTCGAGCACGTGGTCGCGCTTGGCGGCGACATCGGTCACCGTCACGCGGTCGGTGCAGGAGTAGCACGGGTCGAGCGAGCCGACGATCAGCGCCGCGTCGCCCACGGTGTTGCCGCGGAACATGTAGCGCAGGACCGGCCAGTTGCTGTACGTGGCGGCCTTGGCGCGCCAGCGGTAGCACTTCTGGTTGTTGCCGAGCATGGCCCAGTGCACGTCCTCGCCGCGCGGCGCCTCGGTGGCGCCGATGGCGTACTTGTGCGGGGTGTACTCCCAATCCGTGGTGAGGATGGGGCCCGACGGGCAGTTCTCGAGCATGGTCTCGATCATGTCGATCGAATCGTAGACCTCCTGGATGCGAACGGCGGTACGGCCGAAGGCATCGCAGGTGTCGGCCGTGGCGGCGTGCATCTTTTGGACGTCCGGATCGGCGTAGCCGTCGAAGGGATGGTCAAAGCGCACGTCGCGGGCATAGCCCGAGCCACGCATGAGCGGGCCGACCGGCGAGAAGTCACGTGCGATCTTGCGGTCCAGAATGCCGATACCGCTCGTACGCTCGATAAAGTTGGGCGTGGAGAGCAGCACGTCGACGAGCTCTTGAACCTCGGAGCGCAGCTGGTGGATGGTCGTGAGCGTGGAAAGCTTCTGCTCGGCCAAAATGTCGCGACGCACGCCGCCGATCACGTTGAGGCCGTAGGTCTTGCGGTGACCGGAGAGCTTCTCGGCCAGGTCCATGGACTTCTCGCGGACGCGGAAGAACTGCTGGAAGCCGGAGTCGAAGCCGGTGTAGTGCGATGCGAGGCCAATATTGAGCAGGTGCGAGTGCAGACGCTCGACCTCGAGCATGATGGCGCGGATGTACTGGGCGCGCGGCGGGACATGAATGCCCTGGGCGCGCTCGACGGCCTCGGCGTAGGCCACCGAGTGAGCGCAGCCGCAGATGCCGCAGATACGGTCGGCGAGGAACGTCACGGCGTCATAGTTCAGGCGCGTCTCGGCAACCTTCTCCATGCCGCGGTGCACGTAGAACAGACGGTAGTCGGCGTCGACGATCGTCTCGCCCTCAACGAACAGGCGGAAGTGGCCAGGCTCGTCGGAGGTAATGTGCAACGGGCCCATGGGAACGAGCGTCGTCTCCTTGCCCTTGGTATCGGCCAAGAACTCGTAGTTTTCCATGTCGCTCGCGGGAGCGGGACGGAAGCGGTAGTCCATGGAGTCCTTGCGCAGCGGGTACAGGCCGCTGGGCCAATCGTCGGGCAGCACCAGGCGACGACGATCGGGCAGACCCTCGGGGATCAGGCCGAACATATCGCGCAGCTCGCGCTCGCCCCACACGCAGGCGGGAACGAACGGCGTCACGGACGGGAACGTCATCTTGGCGGGATCGACCTCGGCACGCACGGTCACCCAGCCGGGGTCCTCCCCCTCCATGGAGATGACGTAGTACACGGCATAACGGCCGCACAGGCTGCGCTCGTCGTTGCCGATGATCACGGGGATCCAGCCGTAGCGCTCGTAATACAGGTAGTGGACGGCCTCGGGCAGCTTGTCCTGCTTGACGGTGATCGTCAGCTGGTCCTCGCACTGCCACTCGACCTTCTCGATGCAGCCCGGAACGGCGCGGCGCAGGGCCTCGACATGGCTCTCGCAGCGACGGGCATACACCTTGTTCTCAGTTTCAATCATTCGTTACTCCACCTCGCTCTGAGCGGTCTCGGTACCGAACACAGCGCGGTACATCGGCGTCGCGTGAAGTTCCTCGGTGCTCTGCTCGAGCACGATGCCGGTAGCGGTCTCCACACCGTGCACGAGGGGCAGCGGGGTGGCAATGCCAAACCACAAGATCATGACAGCCAGGATGATTTCGGGGATAAGCATGAGCGCCGGGGCCTCATGCTTGCCCATGCCCTGGGGCGCATGGCCGAATACCGACTTGAGTGCGATACGGGTGAGCGCGGAGATGGCCACGGTAAGACCGAGGGCGACCACGACGACCAGCCACATGGGACCGGCGGTAACACCGGCGACAAAAGTCAGGAACTCAGAGATGAACATGCCAAAGGGCGGGAAGGCGGCAAGGCCGAGCAGCGCCAGGATGGCGAGCGCGGCGGTTGCGGGCGCAACCTCGACGACGCCCTGGATCTTGGCCATGCTACGCGTGCCAAAGGCGTGCTGGATGTTGCCGGACACGCAGAAGGCAAGCGTCTTGGTAAAGCCGTGGAACACGCAGTGCAGCAGGGCCGCGGCGATACCCAGCGGGCCACCGATACCCAGGCACAGGGCGATAACGCCCACGTTCTCCACAGACGAGTACGCAAAGCGGCGCTTGAGGTCGTCCTGGCGAAACATCGAGAGTGCCGCCACCAAAATGGACAGCGTGCCGACGATCAACAGCAGAAGTTGCGGATACTCGGCACCCACGGCCTGGATGGTAAAGCCGTAGAAGCGCATGATCACAAGCATGGCACACTTAAGCAGAACACCCGAGAGCAGGGCCGAGACAGGACTCGGAGCCTGGGAGTGGGCATCGGGCAGCCAAGTGTGCATGGGGAACAGGCCAGCCTTGGTGCCAAAGCCGATCACGATAAACGCAAAGGCGAGGCGCATGAGCGTCGGGTCGAACTGGTCGGCATACGGCAGCACGCACGACAGGAATGCGGCCTCGTGGGCGTTGGGAATCACGTCGGCGGCGTTGGCGTAGATCAGCAGCGTACCGAACAGGCCAAATGCCACGCCGGCGGTACAGACCATCGCATACTTCCAAGAAGCCTCGAGGGCCGTCTTGTTCTTGTAGATACCCACCAGGAACACAGTGGAAAGCGTGGTTGCCTCCACGGCGGCCCACGTGAGGATCATGTTGTTGGACAGGCACGCGAGCAGCATGGTGAACACAAACAGGCTAAACAGCGCAAAATACTGCTTGGCGCGCTCGGCGGGCATGGAGCCCTCCTCGATATCGGCCTTTACATAGGGCAGCGAGAACAGCCCCGTAAGAAAACCGATAAAGCCGATGAGCAGCACAAAGATGGCGCCCAGCGAATCGAGGTGGAACCACAGGCCAAGAGCGCTCGCGGTTTCGCCGCTCATAAGGACGTCGCCGGCCGTCATAATCGACAGCACCAGGACGGCTGCGACGGAGACCAGGTTGAGACCGGCAAACACGTTATAGGACGTGTTCTTGGGCAAAAACGCCATGACCAGCGAGAACACCAAAGGAGTCGCGAGCAGGGCGAGAATCAACGTTTCCATGGACTACCCCCTCAGCTCGGACAGGTCGCGCGCATCGAGCGAGTGGGAGTCGTCCCAAATGCGACGCACGACGATGGACATGATGATGACGGCAAAGATGGCGTCGGTGGCGATACCGATCTCGATGATCTCGGGAGCGGTGGGGGCCAAAAGCGCGAGCGTCACGTGGCTGCCGTTTTCCATAAGGCAGTATCCAAAGATCTGCTTCATGATGTTGCGCTGCGAGATGATGCAGGTGAGGCCCACGAAGAAGTGAGCGAAGCTAATAGCGAGCGCAGGCGTTGCGACCTCGGCCGTGGGCAGGCTGATCTGCGTCACGACGGCAAAGCAAATCGCAACCTCGACGGCGATGATGCAAATGGCCCACGCGGGCTTAAGGCCGGCCTTGAGCGATGCGTCGCTCGGCTCACCCATCTTCTTGTATGCGCGGTTGAGGATATAAGGGACCAGGACGACCTTGGTGATAAAGGCAGATCCAGCCCACATAAGCAGCTCCTGCGCACCGGTGGTGACACCGAGCGTGGCGAGAAGCCCCACGAGCACCAGCGACTGCACCGCATACCAGCGGATGGCGTGCTTGATGTTCTTGGAGACGACCACCATGGTGGACGTGACGATCAGAAGGCCGCCAAGGATGTTGACGATCGAATAACCCATGTCGTTCTACCTCCTAACCGATCCAGCTGGCCGAAAGCGGGCCGCTGACGATGACCATGATGATGAGCACGATGAACACAAACGCCATCGCGCGGGGAAGCGGGGCTCCCGCAGCGACCTCTTCGCTCGGCTCGCCGGGCAGGCAATAGCCCATCCACTTGAGGAACCAGGCGAAGGTGGCGACGGTCTCGGCGACCATGATGCACACGAGCACCAGGATCGCGACGTTGCCGGCACCCACGGAGAAGCCACCGGCGATGATCTGGAACTTCGAGAAGAACGTGTTCATGGGCGGCACGCCAGCAATGGCGAGTGCCGCGACACCAAAGCCCACGCCCGAGATCGGGTACTTCTTTACGATGCCGCGAAGCTTGGGCAGCATACGCGTGCCGAGCGTAAAGGAGAACGAACCGGCGATCAGGAAGAACAGCGTCTTGGCGAAAGCGTGGTTAAAGATGTGGCACACGGCGCCATCAAAGGCCAGCTGGCTGCCAAAGACCGAAAGGCCCAGACCAAAGAACACATAGGAGAGCTGAGCGATCGTGGAGAAGGCCAGCAGACGCTTCATGTCCTTTTGCGGCAGGTACATAAGGAAACCAAAGAGCATGGTGACCATGGCGTCGATAATGGCAACCCAGCCCACGATCTCGGGAATCTCGCCGGCAGAGACGAGTGCACGCGCGAACACGCACACGCCGACTTTGACCATCGAGGCACCATGCAGGTAGGCCGAAACAGGCGTCGGCGCCTCCATGGCCGAAGGCAGCCACATGTACATGGGAACCTGTGCGGACTTGGCCCAGGCCGCAAACAGCACGAGCAAAAGGACGATAGCCTTGAGCTTGGCGTCGAGGCCGGCAATCGCGGTAATGGCGAAGGTGCCGGTGTGGGCAAACACGATGGCAGCGCCCAGATACAGGCCGAGCGCACCGATATGCGTAATGATCAGGGCCTTCATGCCGGCCTTCTTGGCCGTAGGCGTCATGTAGTAGCTAATGAGGCCCCAAGAGCACGCACCCGTGATCTCAAAGAACACGAGCTGGCCCAAAAGGGTCGAGCTGTACACGAGGCCGGCCATGGCGCCGATGAAGGTCGCGAGGTACGCGTAGAAGCGACGACGCGGCGCATCGGGATGCTCACGGTTATTCTCGCTCATATAGGGAATCGAATAGATCACGACAAGCAGGCCGATACCCACAAAGGCGGGCGCGAGCAGCGTGCTCATGCGATCGAAGGTGAATCCCATAACGAGGGTCTGCCCAAACGAGATCAGGGGGACCTGCGTGTCGGGCATGCCGGCGCCAGCGAAATTCGCGGCGAGGGCGATGGTGCAGACCGTCGAGACGGCGGCACCCAAAACGCTGAACCACTTGGCGTACGGACGGGGGAACAGGGCGACGAGCACCGAGGCCACCATCGGGGCCGCGATAGCGACCAAGCCGAGAAGGGACAGACTGACTGCAAATGACATTGTTTCTCCCTTCTCCTACACGCCTACGACCACGAAGACAAACGCCAGAACGGCGATGCCCACAACGGCCCAGGTCTGATTGCCAAGCACCTTAAAACGCGAGCGCGAGCAGGAGTTCTCGATCACGCCGCACACGACAAAGTCGATCAGGCACTTCACCAGGAAGATGACCGCGCCCAGAACGGCGGCAGCGCCCACGGTCGCGGGCTCGCCCCAGGGGACGAAGATCGCGCAGAACCAGGCGACGACCAGGACCTGCTTCATGGACATGGCGAGCTTTGCCATCGCAAGCGACGGGCCGGAAAGCTCGGCGAGCGGACCTTCCTGAAGCTCCTGCTCGGCCTCGGCCTGATCAAACGGCAGCTTGCCGAGTTCCATGTAGCAGGCGATCGCAAAGGCGATGCCGGCGAGAATCACGGCGACCGGCGCGTCGACGGCGCCCGTCATGATGTGCTGACCCATGGTGGCGATGTCGGTGGAGCCGCACACCAGGGCGGCGGCAAACAGCGCCAGCAGCATGGACGGCTCGATGAGCACGCTCATGAGCAGCTCGCGGACGCCGCCGATACCGGCGTAGGCGTTGGACGAATCCACACCGCAGAGGGCGAAGAAGAAGCGGGCGAGCGCCAGGCTGTACATGATGGTGATGGCGTCACCAAAGACCGGGATGGGGCTTTGTGCCGTAAAGAGCGGCAGGCCCATCGCGAGCATAAAGGCGACGGCGAAGAACAGCGGCGGCATAATGCGCAGCGCAAAGCTCGCGTCCTCGCTCTGGGACTCGGGGCGCGCAAAGAGCTTGGCCAGGTCGCGGTAGTCCTGCATGATGCTGGGGCCGCGACGGTTGTCCATCTTGGCGCGGATCACGCGACCGAGACCGGAGAAGAACGGCGCGACGGCCATGACGACCACGCCCTGCAGAACGGCAAGTACGATGTTGTTCATGCTCTCCCCTCCTTAACCCATTTGCACGGCGAGCACGAGGAACACCACGAGTGCCGCGACGATGTAGCAGATATAGATGCTGTAGTTGCCGCCCTCGAGCTTAGTCGCGAGGTCGGCGAGCTTCTCGACACCCTTATGCGGGGCATCGACGAGAACCTTGTCGGGTACGGGCTCCACAGCCTCGGCAACACCGGTGAGCTTCTGGAAGAAGTGCGCGATGGACCAGCAGACGGCCGTGCAGCGGTCGCGCAGCGTGTAGAGCGGCTGCATAAACCAGGACACCTCGGAGGCAAAGGTCGTGGCCACGACGGGCATATGCTCGTTGGGAGCATAGCCGCATGCCCACGGCTGGGACTTCTGCACCTTGCCGACGGTCTTGAGCTTGCGGTAACCACAGGCAAGGCCGACAAGCACCACAAGCGCAATGGCGATCGCGGGCGTGGAGGTGGCAGCGCCGGAGTACTGGTTCATGAGTTCCATGCCCTCGGCGGCAAACACGCCACCGTACGGATGCAGCACGGACGCGGCGACTTCGACCAGCACGGGCGCGATCACGGGAGCGCCAATGCCCAGCACGACGCAGATGGCCGCGAGCAAGCCCTGCGCAAACACCATGGGGGCGGGAACCTCCTTGGCATTGGCCGCGGCCTCGGAGCGGGGCGCGGAGGCAAAGGAGACGCCATAGGCCTTGACGAAGCACGTGACAGCCAGCGCGCCGGTAATGGCAAGCGCGACGGCAGCGAACACGGCCACGATCATGACGGCCTTGTCGCCCTGCATGGCGGCGTTAAACAGCGACTGGTAGGTAAACCACTCGGACACAAAGCCGTTGAAGGGCGGGATGGCCGAGATGGCAAGCGCGCCAATGAGGAAGCAGATGGCCGTTGCCGGCATACGACGGAACAGGCCGCCCATCTTCTCCATATTGCGCGTACCCGTGGAGTACAGCAGCGCACCGGCGCCCAAGAACAGCTCGCCCTTAAACATCGCGTGGTTAAACGTGTGGTAGAGGGCGGCCATCAGAGCCAGGACGGCGATGCCGACAGAGTTGAGCGCCATGGCGGCCATGGAGGCGCCGACGCCGAGCAGAATGATGCCGATGTTCTCGACGGAGTGATAGGCCAGCAGGCGCTTGATGTCATGCTCCTGCAGGGCGAAGGCCACGCCGAGGACCGACGAGATCGCACCGAAAACCATGACCATAAGGCCCCACCAGACCTGAACGCCCGAGGCGGAGAGCAGGTCGAGACCCACCTTGAGGATACCGAAGATACCGATCTTGATCATGCCGCCGGACATGAGGGCCGACACGTTGGACGGCGCCTCGGGATGTGCCTTGGGCAGCCAGCCGTGCAGCGGGATGATACCGGCCTTGGCGCCAAAGCCAAAGAAGGCAAGCACGAAGCACACGGATGCGACCGCGGGGCTAAACTGCGTGGCGCGGAAATCCGCAAAGGCAAACGAGCCGCCGGCGAAGTTGGTCATGGTGAGGAAGCTCGCCATGATGAGCACAAAGCCCACGTGCGCGATCACAAAGTAGAGCCAACCGCCATGAATGGAGTTCTCGTTCTCCTCGATCACGACCAGGAAGTACGAGGTCAGCGACATGAGCTCAAAGGCGACCAAGAACCAAAACACGTTGTCGGCGGTGATGACGAGCATCATGGACGCCACGAAGGTGTTAAAGAAGAAGCCGGCGCGGCCCTTTTTGCCCGGGTACTCATCAAAGTAGTTGAGACCGTAGATCGAACCGGCAAACGCGAGCACCGAGATGAGCGCCACGAACAGACCGGACAGCTGATTGAGCAGCAGCTGGAAATGGGCAAACGGGAAGAACACGATGGTGTCGACCGACGTGACATCGCCCAGCACGGCCTGGATACCAGCCACAAACGAAAGCACCGCGGCGACGGCGCCGATAAGGCAGCCGGCGGTCTTGGCGGCGTTATCGGCCTTGATCAGCAGAACCGAGGCGAGCGCACCGATGCACGAGACGGCAAGCGATGCGATAAACAGCGTCATGCTATCCATTGTTTACGCTCCCTTCTGCTTTCTCGGACAGGCCCTGGGCCACAGCGGTAACGTCAACGGACGGACCGTTTTCGATCGAGCGCAGGCGCTTGGCCTCGTCGAGCTCGCGATCGGCCGCGCCGCCCATGACGGTCAGCGCCTTGGTGGGGCACGCCGCCACACAATGCGGGCCGTCCGGATCGAAGGCACACAGGTCGCACTTGACGGCGCAGGTGTACTGGCCAGGAGCCCACGTAAGCAGGCTGCTCAGGGACTTAGGATACGAAGGCGTCGGGTCGCACATGCCTGCGACACCGGCGATAGACGTGCCATCGGGATGGATGGCTCCGAAGGGGCACGCGATGGCGCACAGCCTGCACCCGATGCACTCCTGCTCCTTGACGTGGATGCGATCGCCATCGTGCTCGATGGCATTCACCGGGCAAACCTCGGCGCAGGGAGCACCCTCGCAATGGTGGCAGGCAAGGGCGGCCGAAATACCGCCGGTCTTCACGAGCGCCAGGCGCGGCGTATCCTGAAGACCCTGCATCCGGTGGGCGTCGGCACAGGCGGACTGGCATGTTCCGCAGCCGATGCACCTCTCCGGGTTGATGTCGATGAAGCGGTTCATCCCCACTTCCTTTCAAAATAACGGGCCGGGCTCCCGAACGTACGGGACGCCCGGCCCAAAAAGCCAACGAGAACGGGACTACACGATTTGGTTCACGTGCGTCTCGTCGTCGAACTTGGCGGCGCCAGGCTCAACGTCCTGGGGAGCAGCGGCGTCCACCAGAGCCTGCTTGAGCTCGGTGTACTGACGCTCTACCTCGCCCTCTGCCCAAACCTGGTCGGCAATGGCGTCGACCTGGCAGGCGGAGAACTTGTCCTCGGGCGTATGCGAGACCGGGTCGACCTTGTGAATGGTCAGCTCGTTGCACTTGCCGATCCACCACTGGTAGGTCATGTAGACCGTGCCCTTATTGATGCGATCGCTCACGTCGGCGCGGCTGTATACCTGGCCGCGGCGGCTATGAATCGAGACGATGTCGCCGTTCTTGATGCCGCGCGCCTGGGCGTCCGCGGGATTCATGCGGACAAAGCCGGGCTCGTCGGCGAGCAGCGCCAGCGTCTTGCAGTTGCCGGTCATCGAGCGGCAGCTGTAGTGACCGACCTCGCGGACGGTGCACAGAATGAGCGGGTACTCATCGTCGGGAAGCTCGGAGGGCGCCTCCCAGTCGTGCGCCATCAGGTTGGCGCGGCCGTCCTTGGTGGTGAACTTGCCACCAGCGAACATGTCGGGCGTACCGTGGTCGTTCACATCGGTGCTCTTGACCGGCCACTGGGCGTAACCGCCCTCGGGAGCCATCTTCTCGTAGGTCGCGCCCACAAAGTTGGGGCACAGGCTAATGCACTCGTTCCAGATCTGCTCGGTGTTGTCGTAGTGCATGGGATAGCCCATACGCGTGGACAGGTCCGCGAAGATCTCCCAGTCGTGGCGGCACTCGCCCTTGGGCGGAACAGCCGCGTCAAAGTGCTGGAAGCTACGGTCGGATGCGGTAAAGACACCCTCGTGCTCGCCCCAAGAGGTAGCGGGCAGGATGACGTCGGCGAGCATGGTCGTCTGCGTCATAAAGATGTCCTGGCAAATGAACAGATCCAGCTCGGAGAGCGTCTTGCGCATACCGGCCGAATCGGGCTCGGTCTGCACCGGGTCCTCGCCGTAGTTGTAGAAGCAGTGCACCTTGCCCTCGTCGACCAGGTGGCCCAGGTCGGTGAGCTTGTAGCCCTCCTCGAGCGGGAGCTTTTCCTCGGGCACGCCCCAAGCCTTTGCAAACTTGGCGCGCACGGCGGGGTCGGTGACTTTCTGGTAGCCAGGGTACAGGTTAGGCAGCATGCCCATATCGCAGGAGCCCTGGACGTTGTTCTGACCACGCACGGGCGCGAGGCCGGAATTGGGTTTGCCGATCTGGCCGGCAACGCAGGCGATGGAGGCGATGGTGTGCACCGTCTTCAGGTTCTGCTTCTGCTGGCATACGCCCATGCCCCAGCCAATGATGGCGGAGGGCTTCGCCGTGGCGTACATCTCGGCAGCTTGGTGGATCAACGCGGGCTCGACACCCGTGATGTCCTGTACGGATTCGGGAGTGTAGTTCTTGATGGTCTCCCACCACTCGTCAAAGCCGTTCGTGTGCTCGGCGACGAATTCCTTGTCGTAGAGGCCATCGTTGACCAAGCAGTTGGCAAAGGCGTTGAGGAACGCAACATTGCAACCGTTCTTGATCGGAAGGTAGAGATCGGCGATACGCGCGGTTTCGATATGGCGCGGGTCGGCGACGATGATCTTGCAACCCTTTTCTTTGGCTCGCACGATACGCCTTGCGACGATGGGGTGCGAATCGGCAGGGTTATAGCCGAAGAGGAAAATGCAGCCCGCATCCTCCATACCGGGGATGGAGCATGACATGCAACCTGAACCAACCGTGTCCATCAGACCGAGGACAGTAGGGCCGTGTCAAGTACGGGCGCAGTTGTCTACGCTGTGGGTGCCGATGCACGCACGCGTAAACTTCTGCATGACGTAGTTCGCCTCATTGCCGCCGCCTCGCGAAGAGCCGGTGGTCATGACAGCGTTAGGACCATATTCGTCAATTATGGCCTGCATCTTAGATGCGGTGAAATCCAGTGCCTCGTCCCAGCTTACGCGCTCAAGATCCGCGCCCTTGGTGCGGCGGATCATCGGGTGCAGTACGCGAGGAGTCAAGATCTTAGTGTCGTTGATGAAGTCATAGCCGCTCATGCCCTTAAGGCACAGCTCGCTCTGGTTGGTGATGCCGTTGAGCGGCTCGGTGCCCACGACCTGGCCGTTTTGGACCAGGAGGTTAAACTGGCAACCGGCGCCGCAATACGGGCAGATCACTTTATGCTTCTCCATGACACCCTCCTTCCTTTCTCTGCTACCGAATGCTCGGTACTTATTTGACAATCATTGGGCCTGTATGGCCGCCCGCCTACGCCTCGTTTTCGATGGTGGCGCGGGCACGCTCGGCAGTCAGTTCTGCCAAACGTTCCTCGTCTACCAGGGTGAGGCCCTTGGTCGGGCACGCCTCGGCACACGCCGGACCGCCGGGACGGTCCACGCACAGGTCGCACTTGAGCACGAAGCTCTTGGTCTGCGAACCCACGCGAACGTCACCCATCAAGACGGGGACCTGCGTGGTCGCCACGCTCACGGCGCCAAAGGGGCAGGCCATGACGCAGCTCTTGCAGCCGATGCAGTTGTCCTCGTTGACGCCGATACGATGGTTCTTTGGATCAAAGAACAAGGCGCCCGTAGGACAGGCCTTCGCGCACGGAGCGTCCTCGCAGTGGTGACATGCCACCGGCGCGGAGATCTCGTAGGTGCGCGTTACGCGCAAGCGAGGTGCGGCGATGTTGCCGGGAATATCGTGTGCCTCGATGCACGCCGCCATACGGGTTTGGCACCCAATGCAACGTGAGGAATCGGCTACGACTCGTTTATTGCCCATGTTGTTCACTCCCTCCTGAATCCCATGCCGGAGAGACCCTGCCGACGTTGCCCCGGACCGCCCGTGGTCCGGCATCGGCGTATCGAGTGCATGCGGCGAAACAGGCACTTCGATAGAATTCCTCCAACGATATACAGGTTAAATATACGCAGTTGCAGGTGGCAAACTTGAGCATACGCCCTGCAATACGGGTGTATTGCAGGGGTTTTAGCAGGTTGGAACTATTCTCGGATAGCTATAAAGGTGAGTGTATTACATGCGTACGCCTCAGAGATTTTTACGCGCTCTCGTTTTGGATGTACTACGCCTGTATTCGTGTTTATGGTTATCAACTTGAGTGAAATAAAGTAATCGTTATAAGATGCTCAAGTATCGGCACATGCCGCATTTGACCGACTATATTGCACGCTCATTAAGGGGGCCAGTGATGTCATCGACTCAAAAAAGAGCCATCCTGCAGGTGCGCATTCGCGAGGAAGACAAGCAGCATGCCGAGCATCTCTACGATGCCATGGGCACATCGCTCGCCGAGGCTGTCCGCTTATTTGTCGCGCAAAGCATTTTGATGCGCAAGCTCCCCTTTCAGCCGGTCGCCGTGCGCTCAAAGAACGGCACCGCCGCCTATGGATCGCTCAAAGCATATGGTGACCCCAATCGCCGCTCCGAAGAGCGCAATGCCTGGATTGAGTACCTTGCCACAGAAAGCGACGATTCGATTTTGGGTCCCGAGGAAGTAGATATCCATGAGTAGCACCATCATCGACGAGACCGTCATCCTGCGCTACCTGCTTGACGACGACGAGGTTCTGTCACCGCGCGCCGCCAAGGTCATCGCCACGCGCACCGCTCGCGTCTACCCCGAAATCATCACGCGCGTCGTGGTCACACTGCGCGACGTCTATAAGGTTCCCCGCGTTGAGATTACTGCGGCCATGAAGAGGTTGCTCGATGACGTCATGGTCGACGAGCCCACCGTTGTCGCCCTTGCCGTCAAACTCTTTGGCAAGACCCATATGGACTTTACCGACTGCCTCCTCGCAGCCCGAACCGCCATCTACAACGATGATGTCGTGAGCTTTGGCAAGCCCATCATCCAAGGCATGATCGACTACCGCCGCCAGCGCCAAACCGCCGCCGACGCCCGCGACCGCGCCGCCGAAGCCCGCAGCCGAAGCACCGACTCCACCATCGACAAGCTCCGCCACCAATCCCGCCACTAACCGACAGGCAACGGCATCGCCCGCCACTCAGCCCCATCCCCACCTGAGTTGCGGTGAAATAGTTCCTGGATTTAGGCTTATTCGAGCCTTTCAGGAACTATTCCACCGCAACTTTCTGTAAGGGTGGTTTTTAGTGCCGCCGAGGGGCACTAATCAACCGTTTGCCGATATGTTTGGCTACGACTCATGACTCTGACCTGCCCCGTCAAGCTTTTGGTCAGTTCATGGCAAGGTCAGGCGGGCCAAATATGGGATAGCGTAGTGTCATTCACTCCCCCTCGAGACCATGGGGTCGAAAATGAGTCATGATAAACGCTGTACCAAACCGCAATTAGAGCTATTCTTCCGGTTATTCGAGGCCCATCATGGCGGGCACCTGTTTGTAGCTACCAAAAAATGGGATGAACGCTGTGCCTACGCGCTCATGCAAAAAGAGATGATTATTCGACTCTACAACCATGTCTACGCTGATCCCGCGTATTGGAATGACCTCGGCGTCGAAGATCGCATCTTTCAATTGGCATCCGCTATTGCGGTCGTTGAACCGAATGCCGTGTTTTGTGGAGCAACGGCGGCACTGCTCTATGGCATCGGTTCTGCATATTCGCTTCTCGACAAGGTGCAAGTGCTGTTGCCGCGTTCCACCAGACGCGATATGTACGAATTCGTTGAATACCGACGCTGGCGGCCGGGCGACGTATGGCAGCTCGGTCCTTTTACGTTAACGAATCCATATCGCACGGTGGTCGACATCGCCCGAACTAACGCTTTTCGATATGCACTAGGCTATGTCGACGGGTTGGCTCGTGAGTACGGTGTCGAGCGTGAAGAATTGCGTGCATATGCACAAACGAACTGCCGCGGACTGCACGGCATCGCGCGCGCATTTGACGTTTTTGAACACATGGATGGCAGATCGGATAACGGTGGAGAATCCGAAGCACGGGCGGCAATGATTCTGGCGGGAGTTGCCGCTCCCGAACTTCAGGTTGAAATCACTCGACCGGGAAACGCCGGCTATTATTTGGCAGATTACGGCTGGCAGATGCCAAACGGCTCATGGATGCTGGCTGAGCTGCATGGACTAGGCAAGTTTGAGGACGATGCCCAAAATGATCCGGAACATACTGCGGCAAAAACCTATCGAGCTGCCCTCATGCGCGACACGAACCTGCGTGCCATGGGCCACAACGTCATTCATTTCAAGCTCTCAGACACCTACGATGTCAAAGCGTTCGGCTCCATGATGCGCGGCTACGGTATACCAACCACAAAACCCTACGCAGACTCCTGACCGGCTGTCTTCATCTTCTCGACAACAGAACCCATCATCGACCCAGCCCGCTCGGCCTCAATAAGTTGCGGTGAAATAGTTCCTGGATAACAGCTTTTGCGGCTAATCCAGGAACTATTTCACCGCAACTTAGGAGGAGATGTGGGGTCCCCGGCATGTATATGAAAACAGCTCTGGTCCCAAAAGGAGCCAGAGCCGTTCGTCTATCTTATGGAGCGGGCGACGGGAATCGAACCCGCGTCATCAGCTTGGAAGGCTGGGGTTCTACCATTGAACTACGCCCGCAAGATATGGTCGGGACGACAGGATTTGAACCTGCGACATCCTGCTCCCAAAGCAGGCGCGCTACCAAACTGCGCCACGTCCCGAAGGTGTTGAGCAGCTAAGGTCTAAACCTTGCGTGTCCCAAAGCGAAGGAAATTATAGGGGAGACTCCCCGCCTGTGCAAGCATTGATGCCTTAGCTCCTCGAATGTGCGACAAAACGACTATGGAGCAGACCGATCACAAAGGCAACCACGGCAACCGGCGCCCACGCGGCACCGATATCCGCCAGCGGAAGAACATCAAACGGCAGCCACGTGCCCACAAAGAACGCATCGCGGACCGAGGTGATCACACTCTGCACGGCGACCACGCCGCCGACCCACACCCACACCTGCGGATTTGCGTCGCAAAAACCGTGTACCAAACCCATGAGGACCAGCACGATGGCGACGGGATACAAGGCGTTGAGCATGGGCACCGAGAACATAAGGATCACGTCGAGGCCCACATTGGAGAGCACGCACGAAAACGCCGCGAACACAAAGGCGAGAACCGCAAAGGGACGGCGCATGGCCTCCTCAGAGGCCTCCGCTCCCCCTTCGACCACATACGTTTCGCAGAAGTAGCGCGAGCAGCAGCTGATGAGGCCGATGCACACGTTCATGCAGGCGAGGAAGAAGATTGCGAAGACCACGACCGTGCCGGCAAGGCCAAAGTGCATGGAGGCCGAGCGAGCAAGGATGGCAGCGCCATTGGTGGCGTCGGGCATCACGGTGCCGAGCTGCATGCCGGCAAGGGCCAAGCCGCAATAGATGATGGCCATGAGCACGCCGGCGATCACACCGGAGCGCGAAATTTCAAAAGCGACGCGCTTGTCGTCGGTCACGCCCAGCTCGTGAATGGTCTCGGCGATGATGATGCCGAAGGCGAGCGACGCAAGCAGGTCCATGGTCTGGTAGCCGGTCAAGAAGCCCTGCACGGCAGCACCGGCATCATAGGGAGCTTGCGGGGCGGCAGCCGGTCCCAGCGGCGAGATCACGGCGGCACCCACGACCAGCACGATGAGCGCAATGAGCGCGGGGCCCGTAATGCGGCCGAGCACGCGCGTGATGACGCCCGGACGCAGCGTGAGCGCAAACGCGACGACAAAGAAGCCAACGGCAAACACCAGGCGAGCCGTGCCAAGCGAGACGCCCTCGGGCAGCAGCGGCACCAGCATCTCGAAGGCCGTGGAGCTCGTACGCGGAATGGCCAGGCACGGGCCGATCGCTAAATAGACCGCCGCGACAAAGAACTCACCGAACTTGGGGTGCACGCGGCCGGCAAGCTCGCGCGCCGTTCCGGCAAGCGCCACGGCGATAAAGCCCATGACGGGCAGGCCGATGGCGGCAATCAAAAAGCCAACCATGGCAAGCGGTGTGGCCGTGCCGGCCTGGAGCGCCAGCAACGGCGGAATGATGAGGTTACCGGCGCCAAAGAGCATCGAGAACAGCGCAATGCCGACGGTAACGACATGGTCGGAGCGCAGGCCGCGCGGAGCGGATGAGGCCATAGGCACACCTTTCGGGTCGAAACAAAAACGGGACGGGCAAATACACCCGTCCCGCAAGTATAAACGGTCTAGCAGCTTTAGCAGGCTAAATCGCACAGAGCATCGATAGCCGTGTCGACTTCTTCGGTAGTGTTGAAATACCCAAACGAGAAGCGGACGACGCCCTGGCGCTCGGTCCCCAGCGCGCGGTGCATGAGCGGGGCGCAATGGGCGCCGGGGCGCGTCGAAATCCCCCACCCTTGCATGAGCGCATCCGAGATCTCGGCAGAGTCGATATCGGCTACGTTGAGCGACACAATCGCAGAGCGCGTCGGCTGGTCAAAGGCACCGTAGAGCTTAATCCCCGGAATCTTGCGCACACCGGCAAGGAAGCGATCAGCGAGCGCACGCTCGTGGGCAGCAATCGCCTCGACCCCACCCTGGGCCTCGATAAAGTCGAGGCCGGCAGAAAGTCCCGCGATGCCGTGACCGTTGAGCGTGCCCGCCTCAAGGCGCGTGGGCCACTCGAGCGGCTGCAGTGGGTCGAAGCTGTGCACGCCCGTGCCGCCCATGGCCCACGGAGCCACGTCGATGCCCTCCGCCACGGCCAGGCCGCCGGTGCCTTGAGGTCCCATGAGCCCCTTGTGGCCGGTAAAGCACACAACATCGAGCCCCATGGCATCCATGTCAATCTTCGCCGTACCGGCAGACTGCGAGGCGTCGACGATCGCCAGCGCGCCGGCCGCGTGCGCGATGGCAGCCACACGCGAAACGTCGACCGCGTTGCCGGTCACATTGGAGGCGTGCGTCACCACCACAGCACGCGTGCCCGGCATGACCAACCGCTCGAGCTCGTCGTAGTCGAGCACGCCGCTCGCATCGCAACCCGCATGCTCAACCGTCACACCTTGCTCCGTTGCCAAGCGATTGAGCGGACGTAGCGCGGAGTTGTGCTCGAGCACCGTTGTGACCACACGGTCGCCGGGGCGCACCACGCCATTGATGACGGTGTTGAGCGCCGCAGTGGAGTTGGGCGTAAAACAAACATGGTCGGCCCGCGGGCAGCCCAGCAAGCGCGCGAGCTTGGCACGGCAACCGTGAATGGTACGAGCGGCGTCGAGGGCACCCGACGTGGCGCCGCGCCCGGCATTGCCGAGCGAGCACATCGCTTGCGTCACGGCATCGATGACCGCCTGCGGCTTGTGCATGGTCGTCGCCGCGTTATCCAGGTAGATCATCGCACGACCTCCCACATGTCGATCACCGTAAAGCCCTCGGTGGGAACGCCCGCCGCGGCGAGTTCGCCGCGCAGCAGTTCCTCATCGGCAGGCAACGCCTTCCACGCCAAACCGCAGCCGGCAGCGACCTCCCCGGGCACGGGAATCGTCCGCCCGGGAAGACCGCGCTCGATGCACAGGGATTCACAACCCATGGCGGCCGCCGTGGTAGGAAACGTGATGACAAGCGCCGGGCGCTTCTCCCTCATGGCAACTCCAACCAATACGCTACGGGCGCACGACGCGCACGGCCTGCTCCATCTTCTCCACGATCACGTACATGTTGGTGACCTCGCCCACCGCAAGCTGGTCTTTAATGCCATAGTGGTCGAGGCAGGTGCCGCAGGTGAGAATCTCGACACCCTGCTCCGCCAGGCCCTTCAGGTCGTCGAGCACCGGCGAACCCTCGACGGTGAGCTTGGCACCGCCGTTGTAGAACAGCATGGTCGCGGGCAGTTCCTCCTGCTGCGTCACGGCAAAGATAAACGCCTTCATGAGCTTGTGGCCCAGCTCGTCGTCGCCACGGCCCATGCAGTCGGTGTAGACGGAAATGACGAGCTTGCCCTTGCCGGCGCTGGCATCACAGAAGGCAGCGCCATCCTGCTCGGGATCGGCCACGGCAACGGCGCCAGAGGTCGCCACGGTCACGTGCCACTCGGCGTCAGAAACCTTCTCGACCAAGGCCGTGCAGCCCTTCTCCTGCGCCATCTTGGAGATGTTCTTGACGGCGGTCTCGTTATCGACCGAGGTCACGACGGCACCCTCGCCTTCAAGCTGTTTGAGCGCCTTAAGCGTCTTGACGACGGGCAGCGGGCAGACATCGCCCATGGCATTGACTTCAATCTTGGTAGACATAGCAAATTCCTTTCGAAAGAACCGTTCTAGAGAACGGTAAACAGTTACATAAACGTGCGGGCTAGCGAACAACGCGAACGGCAGGACCGCCCGGCTCCGCCTCGCACACGCGCCCGACAACGGCGGCAACGCGCCCCTCGGCATGCAGACGGCGCGCAAGCTCATCCACATCGGCAGCAGGTGCCGCGATAAGCAGGCCGCCCGAGGTCTGCGGATCGTACAGCGCGTCGAGCATGCCCGGCTCCAGGTCCTCGTCGGCAGCCACGCGCGGGCCAAAGAAGTCCTGGTTGCGGTAGGAGCCCGCGGGGATAATGCCCAGACGCGCCATGTCGAGCACCTGGTCAAAGAGCGGCACCGCCCCCGACGCAAGCTCAACCCGCACGCCCGAGCCCTCGGCCATCTCGCACGCATGCCCGATCAGGCCAAAGCCCGTAATGTCGGTGCAGCCGTGAAGCTCGAGTCCCTCGGCCAGACGAATCGGAGCCTCGTTGAGGGTGCGCATCGAGTCAAACATGGCTGCGGCCTCGTCCTGCTCGATGAGCTCGCCCTTAATGGCCGTGGTGATGATGCCCGAGCCGATCGCCTTGGTCAGCAGCAGAACATCGCCCACGTGCGCGCCGCTGTTGGCGAGCATACGGTCGAGTGGCACAAAGCCGCTCACGGACAGACCGTACTTGGGCTCGTCGTCGTTGATGGTGTGGCCGCCCGCGATGGAGCAACCCGCCTCGACGCACTTGTCGGCGCCGCCCGCCAGAATCTGGCCGGCAACCTCAACGCCCAGGCAGCTCGGAATGCACAGCAGGTTCATGGCATGGCTCGGCCGCCCGCCCATGGCGTAGATGTCCGACAGCGAGTTGGCCGCGGCGATCTGGCCAAAGAGGAACGGGTCGTCAACCATCGGTGGGAAGAAGTCAATGGACTGCACGAGCCCCAGGTTCTCCCCTACGCGAAAGACGCTCGCATCGTCGGAGGTATCGAACCCCACGAGCAGGTTGTCGTTATGCACATTGGGTAAGTCGCCCAGGACCTGGGCGAGGGCTCCGGGAGCCAACTTAGCGGCTCAACCGCTCGCGGCCGTCATAGACGTGAGCCTAATCTGATCGTCAGCCATCGATACCTCCTCTCATCGGTCAATCATTTTCTCCCAGTATACGCATGAATGCGAGCCTGCGGCGGATGCATTAATTGAGCGCCTGTGCGCGAATCGCCGCGCCGATGGCACCGGCATAACGGGCTTGGGGCGACGTGGTCATCGGCGAGCCCAACAACGCGCCGAGCCGCTCCACGACATAGGCGTTCTCGCACAGGCCACCGGTCAGGTAATACGGGGCGCCCGCCGCCTGCCCGGCCATGGTCGCCACGCGCGAGACCACGCTGTCGATCACGCCACGCGCAATATTCTCGCGCGGCTCACCGCGACCGATCAGGCTGATGACCTCGCTTTCGGCAAACACCGTGCACATGCTGGAAATCTTGGTAGGCTCGCCGGTGCGGGCGAGGTCTGCCATCTGCTGCTGGGTAATGCCCAGGCGGTCGGCCATGATCTCCAAAAAGCGCCCCGTGCCGGCGGCGCACTTGTCGTTCATGGCAAATTTGGCCACGCGGCCGCCTTTAAGCTGGATGACCTTGGTGTCCTGACCACCCACATCGATCACGGTGCCATGGTCACCAAACAGACGCACGGCACCGGTGCCGTGGCAGGTGATCTCGGTCACGACCTTGTGCGCATAGGGCACGGCAACACGGCCGTAGCCAGTCGCGACCACGCGAGCATCTTCGGCCGTCACGTCATAGCCGGCCGCTGCCAGTGCCTCGCGCAGCCGCTCGGAAGCATCGACCGAGGAGAACCCGGTTGGCTGCACGCACGTCCACGCCACCGAACCCTCCCCGTCGACCACAGCAGCCTTAGCCGCCGTAGACCCGATATCGATCCCGATCCCTATCATGGCTCTCTTCCAATCTAAACATCAAAGGTAGCGGCGCGTTCAGGCGCCTTAGCTCTAGGTTTCTCAGGTGCCGGAGATTGCCCCGAAAGAGGAGCGCAGCGTACTTTGGGTACGCAAGCGACGGTTTGAGGAGCAAGATCCGGCGCCTGAGGAAGCTAGAGGGTTTCGATGAAGGCGGCGATGCGGGTCTCGATCTGACCCATGTCGCCATTGCTGTAATCGGTCTCAATCTTCATGTACGGAATGCTCGCACCCTCGACAGCCTCCTGCATGCGCGCGCTCTCAACGTTGAAGGTGTGGCAGGCCTGCAGCACGCTCTCTACCACGCCATCGACATGGTACTTCTCGCACATAGCCAGCGTGTTTCCCATGCGGCCTTCGTTAGGCGTCATGACCGAGCAGTTGATGTCCAGGTAGCGGTCGGCGATGGCGTGCAGGATATCGGGAGCCTCCGGGTCGATCATCATGGCCGCCGTGCGCTCGCCCGAGCAGTCGTCCATGCACACGACCACACCACCGTTGGACTCGATGGTGCGGCCGATCTTGTTGATCACGCCGCCCACCGGGCAGCCAGTGATCAGAATGCGCTTGGCATCCGCCGCAATCGGGCGCTCGCCAGCCTCGTAGGACTCACGCAGCTTGGCGACCTTTTGCTCCAGCTGCTGCGTATAGGCCTCGATATCAAAGCTGAACGTACCGGCAAACATAGTGCTCATCAGGTCGACGCCGCTCATGGCCGCCGGCTGGTTGGCCTGCAGCGCGAACATCTCGAGCTGGGCCGCACGCAAGCGGTTGCGACGACGGACGGCAGCGCGCAGGTCATCGTCGGTAATCGTGATGCCGTAGAAGTTCTCGAGCTCCTCCTTGAGCAGACGGCACTCCTCGTACCAGCCCTCGCGCTCGTAGGCACGGTCGCGACCCTGCGGAAGATGCAGAATGTGCGTGCGCTTGAGCTCGTTGAGCAGCTCGTACATCTTCTTCTTGCCGTCGCAGGTGGTCTCGCCGATGATCATGTCGCTAAAGTACGTAAACGGGCACTTTTGCGAGTAGGCAAAACCGTACGTCGACTTGATGAGCGGGCACAGGTTTGCCGGCAGCACCTTCTCGGCCTCGGGAATCACCTCGTCGGATGTGCCGCACAAGGCCACGCTTGCAGCGCCCGCGGCATCGATAATCTCGAGTGGCGTATAGCTGCACAAAAAGCCAACCAGGCGATTGCCAGCCTGTTTGTAATCCTTAACGCGAATAAACGCCGCCTTGCGCTGCTCGTTGAACTCCTCAAACGTGCTGGGCAACGGCTGCTCAATATTTTCCGACATATAACTCCTAAACCTTTTAACCAACCAAGGAAACGGCTTTCCCAGGTGCCCGAGGTTGCCGTGAAAGAGACGCGCCGCGTACTTTGGCACGCAAGCGACGGTTTGAACGGCAAGATCGGGTGCCTGGAGAAGCCGCCGGGACGGATAGTCCTAAATGGTTTCCAAGAAAGCCTCAATCCTGGTTTGCAGTTGACCGGCGTCCTCGCCGGCGTAGTCGGTCGTGATGTGCATAAACGGGATGCCGGCCTCCTCGGCGGCCTTCTCCACGGCAAACGACTCCATCTCGTAGAGCGTGCAGAACTGCAGGGCAACGTCGACGATGCCGTCGGCATGCAGGTCCTTGGCCATCTGGACAATGTCCTTCATACGCTGGTCGTTGGGCGTAAAGACGGCGCAGTTGATCTTAAAGTAGCGCTCGGCGATGGCATCGAGCATCTCGTCGACCGTCTCGCCGCTCTCGTCCACCAGGTCCTTGTAGTAGCGCGAACCCGTGCAGGACTCCTCGCCCACCACAACGCCGCCGGCCTTCTCGATGAGGTTGAACAGCTTCCAGTTGGGCACGGCCATGGGCGTGCCGGTGTACAGGATGCGCTTGGTCTCCTTGGGCGCCACGCCCTCGCCGGCTTCAACGCGCTGCTCGCACTCAGCCGCCATATCGTTGATGGCTCCGGTCAGACGCGGCGTGTCGTCCATAAAGGCGGCCTGAACGGTCAGCAGGCTGTCGAGACCGCTGATGGGCGCCGGGTCGGCAGCGCGGGTTGCAGCGAGGCGCTGCAGGGCGCGGCGCTTCTCATTGACGGCGTGGATGGCGGCCTTCAGACGCTCGGGCGTAATCTTGACGCCGCACTCGTCCTCGATCTTGGCGGCGAGCTTCTTGACCTCGGCCTTCCAGGTCACGAGCGTCGACTCGTCGTGCACGTTGGGAATATCCATGACGTACATGTTCTTTTGCGTTGCAAAGAACTCGTAGGCTTTCTTCTTGCCATCGCAGGTGTTCTCGCCTACCACCAAGTCACTCGACTCAATATAGGGGCAGACCTCGCCCAGCTTAAAGCCGGCAAAGCTCTTGATGAGCGGACAAGTGTTGCGTGGCAGGTGCTCCTCAACCTTATCGGTTGCCCAATCGGCACCCGAGCACAGACCCACGGGAATGCCGTCACAGGCAAGTACAATCTCCTCGGGAACGTACACGCAGAACGAACCGACGATCTTGGTGGCCTCGCCAGCCTCCTTCTTGTCGAGCATCTCCTTAATACGGCCACTGTGGATGTTGGTGGCCACAAAGTCCAGGTAGGACGTGGACTTGGGGCGATTGTTCTGCGTCAGGAACATATCGCCGTACATCTGGCCCACGGCGCCCAGCAGCATGTCG
The DNA here is from genome assembly GCA_046979165.1 of Collinsella sp. GTDB lineage: Bacteria > Actinomycetota > Coriobacteriia > Coriobacteriales > Coriobacteriaceae > Collinsella. Next base: position 235,645 of record JBKWJT010000001.1, on the reverse strand, counting down.
TGGTCGGCAAGATTCATGCCGAGGCTCTCCCACATCGGATGGAAATCAAATTCTTCAGCCATGACGGTTCCCCTCTCGAACCAAATACGGATAGCTACGGTATTGCTGCACGACGGACGGCGATTGCCCGGCCGTGCTCAAACCCGGAATTTTAGGGAACCTGCTTTGCGGTCGATTATTTAGTTGTGCGTCGTCTCTCCCGGAGCCGTGAACATACCTGCTCATATGCGACTCCGAGCCATATACAGGGCGCGCGCGGCAACGCGGCGAATGTATGTCGTCTGCGGCATGTGCGCACCCTCCTTAACCAGTCAAGGTCAACTATATCAGCGGTCATCGTCCAGACGAACACCGTTGACATTCGTACGACAGCCTCGCGTGCCGTCGTTTAATAAATAATTATCTTGATTGATAAGAGTCTGTCATCCCTCATTCGGCAAGCGGCAAGACAAAGCCGCCGAGGCTTATATCCCCGACGGCATTACCCGGCGCTATCGACAAACCAAATGGATCCTGCTGGCATCAAAATGCATGCGCAGCGTCTCGCCTGCTTGCGGCAGCGCGTCGACAGGCATGCCCACCTTGTTGACCTTCCACTGCAGACGCGTGGGCGCATCGACGCGCGGCACGTCCAGCAACACCAGCCGCTCAAAGCGCGAATCACTCACGCGGGCCACGTGCAAGTCATAGCTGTTGCGGCCCCGCTCAGCGCGATTGTCAACATGGAAGTAGCTTGCGCGAATGCCCAGGTATGCCACGTCATCGGGAACCTCGCGGCCCACGTTGAAGGTCATGCCCCAGTCGAGGGCCTCAACTTCTTCGTCGCCGATCTTGCGCGCCCGGCTTGTGTTCTTGCAGCCCGTCAGGCGCAGCGCCGCCAGCGTCTGCGGGCGGCGAACCACGTCCTCGACGGAGCCGATCTCCTCCACATGCCCGTCGTGCATCACGCAGATTCGCTGGCACAGGCGGCACGCTTCGTCGATGTCGTGGCTCACGTAGAGTACGGTGCGGTTGCACACATCGAACAGGTCGAGCATGTTCTGCTCGAGGGCGCTCTTAAGATAGGAATCGAGTGCGCTCATGGGCTCGTCGAACATAAAAATGCCCGGATGCGTCGCCACCATGCGGGCAAGCGCCACGCGCTGCTGCTGCCCACCCGAGAGTCGTGCGGGATAGCGGTCGGCAAAATCGGCCAGACCGAAAATGCTCAGATAGCGCTCGGCGAGCTTTTTGCGCGCGGCGGCGTCACCCGCGTCCTTTACACCGGCGCATACGTTATCGGCCACTGTCATGTTAGGAAACAGCTGATAGTTTTGGAACAGCAGAGCGCATTTGCGCGCCTGGGGCGACAGGTTGATGCCCGCCGCCGAGTCAAAAAAGGTCACGCCGTTGACGACAATCTTGCCCTCGTCGGGCGTCTCCACACCGGCGATGCAGCGCAGCGTACAGCTCTTGCCGCAACCCGAGGCGCCCAGCAGGGCCACGCGCTCCTCGCCGGCCTCAAGCTGCATGTCGAGCACAAACCCGGGATAACGTTTCTTAATATCCAAAACGAGCGACATAGCTTATCGACCTCCCCGCGGCGCCGCATCATCACGCATGAGCTCGGCCAGCGCCTCGCGATCGATACGCAGCGCATCGCCGCCGACTGGGTCGAGCGAATCGCCCTGTCCGGCGAGACCTTTGGCCTGTTTGCGCTCCGCACGGGAAAGGCCACGTTCGCGATACTTTTGCGAATGCGCCGTGTACATATTGATGAACAGAATGACCAGGAAGCTGAACGCGATTACGACCACGACCCAAAAGAGGGCCACCGACGTATTGCCGCCCATCCACTCAAAGTAAATCGCAATGGGAATGGTCTGCGTAATACCGGCGTAGTTGCCCGCAAAGAACAGGGTGCAGCCAAACTCGCCCATCGCGCGGGCAAAGGCGAGCACCGTGCCGGCGGCAATCGAGGGCCAGCCAAGCGGCATCATGAGCTTGGCAAAGATGCGACGCTCGGACCATCCCAGGGTTCGCGCGGCGTCGAGCATCTGCGCGTCAAGACTCTCGAAGGCTCCGAGCGCCGTGCGGTAAACCAGCGGAAACGACACGACGACGGCCGAAATGACCGCCGCGGGCCACGTAAAGACGATCGAGATGCCGTGCGCGATAAGCCACTGGCCCACCCCGGTCGATCGACCAAATAGCATAAGCAGCAAAAAGCCGCAGACCGTGGGTGGCAGCACCATAGGAATCGTAAAGACCGAATCGAGCAGGCCCTTGATGCGACTCGAGGTACCCATAGTCTTCCACGCGGCGAACAGGCCCAGCGCAAAGGAGATCAGCAGGGCAAGGCCGCTCGTTTTGATAGAAACCCAAAACGGACGGTAGTCGATGCCGCCAAAAAACGTCTGGGCGCACTCCGCCAGCGAAGGTGGCTCCGTCGTCGAGACGCTCGCATACGGCACTAAGGCGGCGTTGTCGCTCCACAGGGCTCCGCCACCCAGATCAAGCTCGGCGTTCGCGGCCTCGGCGGCATTCACCACCGTGTAGCAATCGGCGTCTTCGCCCTTCACCTTAAACTGATAGCGATAATCGCCCTGCACAAGTTCGTTGTCCGAGGTAAACACCCACTCAAGCCTGGAGTCCTCCAGCAGCGCTCCGCCCATGGAGTGAGACTTATCGAGCCCCGTGAGCATCTTCTTAAGCGCCTTTTGGTCAGAGGCGTTTGTAATGTCGAGCCCCGCGTCCTTAGCGGCGTGTGCATCAACCCACACCACGATGTTCGAAGGCGTCGTCACCGTCACAAGCGTCGTCTTTTTGTAGATGGGAAATCGATAGCCCTCGGGCTGACCTACAAACGAGCGTGCCGTGCCCTTGGCATTGCGCTCAAACGCGTTGAGGCCAAACTCGACGCCATCGATAAGCGCGGAGTCCTCGGTCGCCTGGCACCCATCGGCGGTGGTAAAGAGAGCCTCGGCACAGGCAGCCCCAGGCAGCGAGGTAAACGCAAAGAGAACCGCTGCCAGCGCGGCGAGCAGGCGAATCGTTTTCCTTGACACGGGCGACTCCTCAAACACAGGGCAACGGCGCGCAGGCACGCCGGTTCAATCAAAAAGGACAGGCGATCGCAAGAACGCCCGCCCTCAAGAATATCGTTATACAGTGCCCTTTCGCACTACTCGGAAAGCTCAAAGCCGTACTTGGCCCAAATCTTCTGGGCTTTCTTGTTGGTCAGGCAGAAGTCGATGAACGCCTTGGCCTCGTCGGCATGCTCGGAGCTATCGGCGACAGCGCCGGGATACACGATGGGCTTGTGCGAGTCCTCGGGGCACACGAAGGCCTCCTCGATGCCGTCGTAGCGGAAGATATCGGAGCTGTAGACAAAACCCGCCACGCAGTCGCCTGTAGAGACGTAAGACGCAGCGGTGCCGACCTTGTCGGCCAGGGCTACCTTGTCGGCGAGCTCGGGCGCGTACTCGCCGTCGTCGCCCTCGGTACCGGTATAGAGGCCCACGGAAGCCAGCGCCTGGTTGGCGTACTTGCCGGCGGGGACGGTCTTGGCGTCGCCGATGGCAATCTTACCGTCCAGATTCGCGACGTCGGCGATGGCCTCGACCTTAGTATCGGAGCCCTCGGCGCGAATGATCACGAGATCGTTGACGAACATGTCCTCGCGGGTGTCGGTGTCGACGAGCTCGGCGGTCTCAGCGTCATCCATGGTGCCCTTGGAAGCGGTGATGAGCACGTCGACCGCAGCGCCGGCCTTCATCTGCTCGACGAGGTCGCCGGAGGCCTTAAACTGCGTGTCGGCAAAGGTGGTGCCGGTTTGGTCGGTGTAGAGCTCCTGAACCTCGGGCAGGGCCTTCTCGAGGGAGTTAGCGGCAAAGACCTGCAGCTCGACGGTTTCCTTCTTGGAAGAGGCCTTGGCGGAGCCGACATCGGATCCGGCCGGCTCGGACGTCTTGCTGCCCGAACAGCCGGCAAGACCAAGGCCGGCAGCGGCGACAGCAGAAAGCGAAACGAATCCGCGGCGAGAAACCATATCGAGCATGTTCAACCCTTTCGAACGCTATGCCCGGGCACCCCGCCTCGGGCTTTAATCTGCAATCAGATTATACTTCTGCGCGAATAATGATAGTGAGATATTATTCTCGTCAGAGAATATAGTTTCAAGTTACCGTGCACCTCGGCGTCGATTCGGCGGAAAACAAAGGCGGAGCAGCCGTTCAGGTCGCCCCGCCGCAGGTAAACCGCTTAGTTGGTATGTCCGCCGCCCGCCGTCATCTGAGCCGCATGCTCCAGCTGATCTGTTATGGCCTCCCAGCTTTCGCGGGCGGCCTTCGTAGAACCGGGAAAGTTTACGACAAGTGTATGACCTCGTTGCATGCAAATAGCGCGCGAGAGCATGGCGCGGCGCGTCTTGGTCATGGAGTAGGCACGAATTGCCTCGGCAATACCCGGCACATCGCGGTCGCAGACGGAACGCGTCGCCTCGGGCGTTACATCGCGCATCGAAAGCCCCGTGCCGCCGCAGGTGAGCACGACATTGGCGTGGCACTCATCGGCGGCTTCCATAATGGCATCACCGATCTCGCTGACGTCGTCGCGCACGACCACATGTGAGGCGACCGTCCAGCCCTGTGCCTCGATAAGTTCCTCGAGTGCGGCTCCGGCCTCATCCTGCAAAAGATCGCGTGTGTCCGAGCACGTCACGATCGATATCTTCAGCTCCATAGCATTCCCCCTACAACACGGCGCCCTCGGGCAGGTCGACGCGAACAACGTCCACGGCATCTCCCGCCTTGAGCTCGCACGGTCCTTCGTCAATACGCAGCAGGCAGTTCGCACGCTGCATAGTTCCAAGCAGCGCCGAATTCTGTGTCTTAGCCTCGGTCACCAACAACTCACCGGTCTCGGGGTCGCGCAAAACCGTGGCGCGATCGAAGAAGCGGCGATGCTGTCGCTTTTTCACGCCGTGCGTGAGCGTCGCCTGCTGCACGGGACGCGCAACCTCGGCAAAACCGCGCATCTTGCGAATCGCCGGACGGGCAAGCATCTCAAAGCCCACATACGCCGCGGCCGGGTTGCCCGAAAGCCCCAGGTAGGGCTTACCCCCGAGCAAACCAAACGTGATGGCCTTGCCCGGACGCATCGAGATGCGGTCGAAGAGCACCTCGCCCTCACGCCGGACGAGCGCCGTCACATAGTCGTAATCGCCCGCCGAGGCGCCACCGCTCGTAATGACAAAGTCGCACTCCTGCACGGCACGATGCACCAGCTCGGCGATCGCTTGCTCATCATCGGGCGCAATGCCGTAGAACACGGGCTCCGCGCCGGCATCGAGTGCTTCGGCCATCAACGCCGACGAGTTGGAATCGCGAATCTGCCCGCGCGCCGGCAGCTCACCCGGCGCGACCAGCTCCGTGCCCAGCGAGATAATGCCCACGCGCGGAGCGGCATGCACCTTCACGTTCGCATACCCGGCGCTCGCCAGCAGGCCGGCGCCCGCCGGAGCCACAACCTCGCCGGCGCACATCACGACGTCGCCGGCATGAGCTTCCTCAGCAGCCGAGCGAACGTTCTCCCCCACCTTGGCCGGCGCCGAGAACCTCACACGCGAGCCCTCGTTGCCGTCACCGTCGAGCACATCAACGATCTCATACTTCACCACGGCGTCGGCACCCTCGGGCACCGGCGCGCCTGTCATAATGCGGACCGTCTCGCCCGGGCCAAGAGCACCCTCAAACACATGGCCCGCAGCCTCGTGTCCGATAACGTCGAGCGTCACCGGCGTCTCACCAGACGCCTGCGCCAAGTCCGCCGAGCGCACGGCATATCCGTCCATAGCGCTGTTGGCAAACGGCGAAATGTCGATATCGGCCACACCATCCTCGGCCAAGGGAAAACCAGCCGCCTGCCACACGGGAATCTCTACGAGATTGGTCGGAGCAACGTGCGACAGAACAATCGACTGCGCGTCCTCCAGCGGAATGAGTTTCTCTGCCATATGCACCTCTTAATGCCACGGCGCGCAACAGGAGCGCCGATTCTTTATGCTTGTCTCAGTATAATCCCCGACGCGCGACCGCGATTTGGCCTGTACCCGCAAATACACCTGTCGGCCGCAAGCCGCGAAACAGAATGGAAACCAAGCCACCGGCTCGTCGCGTTTACCGCGTTCTATAATGCTTGCGTTGCAACCTAAAAGAGGAACGTATGGCTCATAACGACAAACCCGAAAGCGCAAACGAGGCTCAGGATCATTCCCAGCCGCTCGACGACGGCGGCTTTTTCTCCCTGAACGACGTCATCATGGCAGGCAGGCATCAGCTCACCCGCTCCGAGCAGCTCTTGGCTGCCGACACGCGCCGCAACGCCCGCAACCTACTCGCGAGCGCCAAGTTGCTCGTACTCGTCGTCATCGTCTCGCTCGCCATGGGCGTCGCCGCTTGGGCGTTTTTGGCCTCGTTGAATATCGCCACCGACTATCGCGAACACCATACGTGGATTTACGCACTGCTTCCCGTTGTGGGCGTTGCCACCGCATGGGTGTACAAAAACCACGGTCTTGCCGCCAAACGCGGTAACAACCTGGTCATCGACTCCGCTCTGGGCACACGCCTCATCCATATGCGCATGGCCGTCCTCACCTTCGTCTGCTCCACGCTCACGCACCTAACGGGCGGATCGGCCGGTCGCGAGGGAGCCGCGGTTCAGATTGGCGGCACCATCGCCAGCAACATCTCGAGCCTCGCCCACCTCAAAAAGCATGACCACCACGACCTCATGCTCGCCGGCATCTCGTCGGCCTTTGGCGCCGTATTCGGCTCGCCCCTTGCCGGAGCTTTCTTTGGCATGGAGATGTGCTTTATCGGCAAGATCGACTACACCGCGGGCATCTACTGTCTGGTCGCCTCGTTTACCGGCTACTTTACATCACTCGCCCTGGGTACCGAGTACGAGGCGAATGTCATCGCCAGCGTTCCCGCCATGACGCCCAAGACAGTCGTCATCGTTGTTATCAGCGCCATCATCTTCGGTCTGGCGGCACGCCTCTTTGCCTGGTCGGTTCGAACCGTCAAGAGCCTGTACGGTCGCTTTATCACCAATTACCTCGTTCGCGCACTTATAGGCGCACTCGTGGTTTTGGCCGCCTATGCCCTCCTCGACGCTTGGGACTACGCCGGCCTTTCCACGTGGCTTTCCGGCGCTGGATTTGCCGGCAACACCACCCTGGCGGATGCAGCCATCAAGTTGGTCGTCACAGCGCTCACCCTGGGCGCCGGCTTCCAAGGCGGCGAGGTCACGCCCCTGTTTGGTATCGGTGCGGCACTCGGTGGCTGGATCGGCTGCCTCACCGGTCTCGACCCCAGTTTTCTGGCAGCTCTCGGCATGCTCGGCGTCTTCTGCGCCGGCCTCAACGTGCCCATCACCACCTGTATGATGGCCATCGACCTGTTCCACGGCACGGCCGCCGGCTTCTTCGTGATCGTGGCGTTTATCAGCTATCTCGCCGGCGGCCACCGCGGCGTGTACCCCGCCCAGCGCATCATCTCACCCAAGCGCCGTTCGCTTATTGTGGATGAGGGCGGTACGGTAGCGGATGCTATCGAGCGCCACAACGACCTGATAGAGTAGATGAAATAATCGCCGTGCAGCCACAATCAGGGGCAATTCGACCTGAGCGCGACCGCACCGTAACGTCATACGCCGGGAGTCGCCCCATGCACGCAACTGATTTTGCCCGCACGCTCATCATCGCCAACCCAGCCGCCCAGTCGGGTGCGGCGCGCGAAGTTGCCGAGCGCCTGCAACGCTTTTTGGACATGACCGCACGCGCATCCCAGTTTGACCTGGTGCTAACCGAACGTATGGGACACGCCAAGGAGCTGGCCGCCCAGGCTCAGGGCTATCGCACCGTTATCGCCCTTGGCGGCGACGGCGTGATCCACGAGGTCGTCAACGGGCTTATGACGCAAAAGGAGGACGCCCGCCCCGCTCTTGCCGTCCTGCCCGTGGGCTCCGGCAACGATTTTGCCCAGACGCTCGGCATCGAAGATTTCTCCGGCAAGAATTTTGGCGCGCTGCTCACCTGTGAGCTGCAGCGTCAGGACATCGGGCGGATTCGCTCATGGAACCCCGCATGCGGCAGCGGCGAGGCTACCGTTGAGTACTACGACCAGACGCTTTCGGTCGGCATCGATGCCGCCATCGGCCTTGGCACCACCGAACTGCGCAAAAAGACTGGCCTGACGGGCGCTCCGCTCTACACCCTCTCGGGACTTGAGCAGTTTGGCCTGCGCTATCGCAACTACCCCATGACAGTCAGCTTTGACGGCGCGCCCGCCGAGCGCGTGAGGGCGATCGTTATGGCGATTCAGCTGGGCCCCACGTATGGCTCGGGCTATCGCATCTGCCCCGATGCCGACCCCTGCGACGGCGTACTCGACATCTGCTACGCCTGCGGCCCTGTCCCTCGCGCGGTTGCCCTGCCTATGTTTCTTTCGGCCAAGGACGGCCACCATACCAAGTTGCCAGCAGTTCGTATGCGCCGCTGCCGCCATGCCGCACTCACCTTTGAGGAGCCCGACTACCCCATCCAAGCCGACGGCGAGCCCGTTGTCGCCTCGCGCATCGAGGTCGACGTCCTTCCCGCCGCTCTCGAAGTCTGGCACCCAACCCGCTAACCCCCCATAAGTTGCGGTGAAATAGGGACTGTTTATGCAGTTAAAGCCGCAAAACAGTCCCTATTTCACCGCAACTTATTGAGAAGATCATTCCTCCCCGCCCGGCTTGCGACGGTTGGCCTTTTTAATGGCGTTGAAGTGCTTGTCATTAAGCCTGCGCTGGCGCGATCGCTGTGGCACTTTGGTCTTGACGCGGCGGCGCGGCGGACGCCCGCGACGCTCAAGCTCAGCGCGCAGCTTACGTAGGCAGCTGCTACGGTTTTGGAACTGACTGCGGCTCTCGCGCGCCATCACGACAATCCCCGAAGGGATATGTTTCATGCGTACCGCCGAGTCCGTCGTGTTCACGCCCTGTCCGCCCGGACCCGTCGCGCGAAACACCTGCACCTCGCAATCGCGCGCCAACTCCTCGGCCGACATCTCGGCATAGCGCGCATACTCGCGCCATCCCATCTTATTCTCATCCATATCAACACCTCCCCTCATACAAAAAATGTGACAAAGGGACAGTCCCTTTGTCACATCGCATACCAATCGCTTGTGTTGCGCGCTTAGGCGAAGGTGATCTCGCCGTTCTCGCAGTCCATATCGGCGATACGTGCCAGGCTCTCAACGCGGAAGCCGCGCTTACGGAGCTTATCGCCGCCGCCCTGGAAGCCCTTCTCAACGGCGATGCCAATGCCGGCAACTTCGGCGCCCGCAGCCTCGCAGATCTTAATAAGGCCCTCAAGCGCGCAGCCGTTGGCCAGGAAGTCGTCGATAATCAGGACCTTGTCGCCCTCGGACAGGAAGCGCTTACCCACAATGACCGGGTACTCCTTCTGCTTGGTAAAGGAGTAGATGGTCGTGGCATACTGCTCGCCGTCGAGGTTGATGGACTGCGCCTTCTTGGCAAAGACCACCGGCACGCCGCCAAAATGCTGAGCCGCGATGCAAGCCATGCCAATGCCCGAAGCCTCAATCGTCAGGATCTTGTTGATCTCGACACCCTCGAACAGTCGGGCCCACTCGGCGCCCATGTGGTCGAACAGCTCAACGTCGCACTGGTGGTTGAGGAAGGCATCAACCTTAAGGACGTTACCGGCCTTTACGATGCCGTCATGGCGAATACGATCCTCAAGCTCCTGCATGGCGCAACCCCTTCTCGCGGCAACGATACCGCGCGATTAATAAACGTTGTTCGATAGTCTACCACGGACCGACCCCCGCCCGCCCCACAAGCCGCATCGCACCACAAACCAGTTTTTGAGACGGCGCGAATACGTGGCAGACAGCCTCCCAACACGCTAATGGCGGGCGCGCATCCTCACCAAACGCACCATGGCAAGCGCAAAGCCCGCTGCCGCCACAGCCATGAGCACGTAGAACACCGAACGAAAACCAAACAGGAACACATCCGGACGGCCTGCAACAATACTGGTCACGGCCTCACCCATCGCCACGCTCATCTGCCCATACAGGATATGCGACGCCGCTGTAATGCCCACTGCCATACCCGCATAGCGCGCCAGACTACCCAGGCTGCCCGCAAAACCGAGCGCCTCGCGCGGGGCCGAACCCATGTACAGCGAGTTGTTGGGACTCTGGAAAATCGACGTGCCACACGACATAAACGCGACACAGCACACGATCACAGGGATGGAAGAGTGCTCGTCGAGCGTGCTTACCGCAAAAAGACCGCATACGTACACGCCTAGGCCGATCGACGTGGGGCCCTCGCAGCCAACACGGTCCGAAACCGTACCCGAAAGCGGGCCGATAAAGGCATTCACCATCGGCAACGCCAAAAAGAGTAGTCCAGAGATGTCGGAACCAAAGCCGTGGGCGTCCTGAAAATAGAACGGCAGGATAAACTCTGATGCGCCAATACCAACGAACACGATGAGCATGCAGGCGAGGTTGATGGTGAAGGCCGAATTTGCAAAGCAGCGACGAGCAGCCTCGATCAGGGACATGGGTCGCTCGCCAGCCTCCGGCTTAACATGCGGCAGCGTATAGAGCCCCACGATAAACGAGATGACGCCAATGGGCAGGTTGATGAGGAAGATGCTCTCCCAGGGAAAGCTTGCCACCAGCATGCCGCCGAGCACGGGGCCACACATCATGCCGAGGGCCACAAAGGTCGCGAGAATACCCATGGCACGGCCTCGTTCGCGCGCCGGAAACGACTCGGTGATGATACCCATGTTGTTAGCCATGGCCGCCGCGCAGCCGACGCCCTGCACAATGCGTGCCAGAATAAGAACTTCGAGCGAACTCGAAAGGCCGCACAGCAGCGAGCCGGCCGTAAAAACGATGACGCCCAGCTGGAATACGCCCACCTTGCCGCGCACGTCGCCCAAGCGGCCAAACGGCAGCATAGCCACGCATGTCGCAAGCAGGTACACCGAACTCACCAGCTGAATGCGTTCGAGGCCCACGCCCAGCTCCTTTTGCATCACGGGCAACGCCACGGTCACGACGGTCGAATCCAGACACACCATAAACGTCATGATGAGCACGGTAAACAGAATCGCCCATTTGTTCTTGCCATGGGTGTCGCCCTCAAGGGCAATGTGCTCGCGGCGCAGCTGCTCTGCGGTTTTCTCCATATCCATCCTTTCGAGTGGCGCAACGCAAAAACGGGGCCCCAATCGCCTACAAACAGTCGCGATTGGGGTCCCGCCTACGGAATCGGAACGAAAGGTCGCCGAAGCTTTCTGCCAGCATCGGCGCCTTATGCGAACGCTAGCCTAGCACTGCTCGAGTGCCTGCTCAAGGTCGGCAATCAGATCGGCCGTATCCTCGAGGCCGCACGACAGGCGCACCATGTCGGCGGAGATGCCACAGGCGATGAGCTCCTCATCGTTCATCTGGCGATGCGTGGCATTAGCGGGATGCAGGCAGCAGGTGCGGGCGTCGGCCACGTGCGTGGCGATCTGGGCGAGCTTGAGGCTCTTCATAAAGGTCTCGGCAGCCGCGCGACCACCGTTAAAGCCAAAGCTCACGACGCCGCAGGTACCGTTGGGCATGTACTTCTGAGCCAGGTCATAGTACTTGTCGCCCTCCAGGCCCGGATAGCTCACGAAGCGCACCTTGGGATGGCTCTGCAGGAACTTGGCAACGGCCAGGCCGTTCTCACAATGACGCGGCATGCGTACATGCAGGCTCTCGAGCGAGCTGTTCAGGAAGAAGGCCGCCTGCGGGTTCTGCATGGGGCCGAGGTCGCGCATGAGCTGAGCGGTTGCCTTGGTAATGAAGGCACCCTCGCGACCGAACTTCTCGGCATACGTCACGCCGTGGTAGCTCTCGTCGGGCGTGGTGAGACCCGGGAACTTGTCTGCATGGGCCATCCAGTCAAACTGGCCGTGGTCGACGATCACGCCGCCCAGGTAGGCAGCATGTCCATCCATGTACTTGGTGGTAGAGTGCGTAACGATGTCGGCGCCCCACTCAAAGGGACGGCACATCACGGGTGTCGGGAAGGTGTTGTCGACCATCAGCGGCACGCCGTGGTCATGTGCGGCCTTGGCAAAGCGCTCAATATCGAGCACGGCAAGGGCGGGGTTTGCGATCGTCTCGCCAAAGACGAGCTTTGTGTTGGGCTGAAAGGCAGCCTCCAGCTCCTCATCGGTGCAGTCGGGGGCGACGAACGTGCAGGTCACGCCCATGCGGCCCATGGTGTGGGCGAGCAGGTTATACGTACCGCCGTAAATGGCAGAGCTCGCGACCACATGATCGCCGGCACCGGCCACGTTAAAAATCGCGAGGAAATTCGCTGCCATGCCCGAGCTCGTGAGCATCGCTGCGGTGCCGCCCTCCATCTCGCAGATCTTGGCGGCAACCAGATCGCACGTGGGGTTCTGCAGACGGCTGTAGAAGTAGCCCGACTCCTCCAGGTCAAACAGCTTGCCCATGTGCTCGGACGTGTCGTACTTCCACGTGGTGGACTGGTAGATGGGCACCTGGCGCGGCTCGGCATCTCCCGGGTGATAGCCGCCCTGAACACATGTCGTACCGATGGTCTGCTCGCTCATATCTAGCTCCCTTGCCTGGGTTTTAGTTTTATTCGGTTCACGATACCGCTACCCTGCACCCCTCTCAACCCATCGCCAAGATAGGTTAATGGACAAATTGATCAGGGGAATATATCTCAAGCCTTGGGCATTTGCTCGATAGATAAAAACGAGGCATACATGAAGCTCTCGATGATTACATGCTCCGTCACGGGTACCATAGGCGGGTACACCGTGACCAAGGAGACAACGATGAAGCAAATCGATACCACCCAGCTCGACACCGCCGCCTGCCAGGCTCGGGCTGCCGAATACCACGCCCGCGGCTTTAACTGCGCACAGGCCGTTGCCTGCACGCTCGCACCTGCCGTCGGGCTCGACCCCCAGATCGTCTTTACCCTCACCGAGGGCTTTGGTGCCGGCATGGGCGGCATGACCGAAACCTGCGGCGCCATCTCGGGCGCCGTGGCCATCATGGGGTTTGTAATGAGCGACGGCATGGAAAACCCCAAGACCAAGGGCCAGACCTACAAGCTGTCGCGCGAAATCGCCAAGCGTTTTGGCGAGAAGAACACGACGACCGTCTGCGGCACGCTCAAGGGCATCGGATCGGATAAGGGTCCGCTCCGCAGCTGCCCCGGTTGCATCGACGATGCCATCGAGACCGCCTGCGATGTGCTAAAGCAGCTCGCCGAGTAGACGGCATCAACATAAAACGACGGCCGGCGCGCTTGGGATCCATCCAAAAGCACGCCGGCCGTCGCCGTCAGAACTCGGCAAATTCGGGAGCGCCGACCTCGATCTCCTCGCGTCCCGCCATAAGCTCGCGCATCTTGGCGCAAAATGGCTCCTGCTCCCCCGCCTTAAACACCAAGTGAAGTGTAACGGTATCCGCGTAATCGGTATCCGAAACCTTGGCACCCAAATCCTGCGCCAAGCGAAGCACCTGCTCATACTGTGGATAGGCCACATACACGTCAACCGGCACGACGCTTGTCATCTCGACGATCTGCCCGGCCTCCTGAGCCGCGGCCACCGCCGCCTGCGTCGCCGCGGTATAGGCGCGCACCAAGCCACCAGGCCCCAACAGCGTGCCACCAAAATAGCGCGTCACTACGCAGCAAACATTTTTGAGCCCCGCGCCACGCAGCACCTCGAGCGTCGGCATACCGCTCGTGCGGCTCGGCTCACCATCATCGCTCTGGCGCTCGCGTCCATCGACCAAAATCCACGCGGGAACATTATGCCGAGCGTCATAATGACGCTTGCGAACCATCTCGATAAAGGCATTCGCCTCATCCTCGGACTCAATATGGACCAGCTGAGCAATAAACCGACTCTTGCGGTCCACAAACTCGCCCGAAGCCTCAATATTCGATTGCAGAGTAAAATAGCTGTCCAACAAAGCCCCTCAAACACAAGCAAAGCAACAAACAGCCTCAATAATACGGCAAAGGCCGTATCGATTGTCAGGGTAACAAAAATGCCAAGTGGGCCGATAAGCCGGGTTCTGTCGTGAACGGTCATTTATCTTGTCTGCACGTTACCATGCAGCTCCACGCACGCTACCCGAACGCGGACCGGGCCGGCCCATAGCGTTCCTATTCGCGCTTGCTCCGGATGGGGCTTGCCAAGCCGCCGTGTTGCCACGACGCTGGTGGTCTCTTACACCACCGTTTCAGCTTTTCCCTTTACGCCTTGCGGCGCAGGTGGGAGTCTTCTTTTCTGCGGCGCTTTCCGTCGGATCACTCCGCCCGGCCGTTAGCCGGCATCCCGCCCTCTGGAGCCCGGACTTTCCTCACGCGTACTGCAAGCAGCACATCGCGCGACCGTCTGGCCCACTCAGCAGTGCAAGAGTGTAACACACCGTTGCCGCAGGCAATGGCACAACGCAAACGCTCGACACGATAAACCAAGAACCGCCATGCGTTACAATGGTCCTGTCGATGGGCAACGTCGTCAGTCGAGACGCGACCGCGCTCCGCACCCCTCCGTCTACTCGGTGTGCTCCCGCCTCCTCCCCGAGGCGGGATGTCGGCATTTTTCATGCACCGACAACCCAATAGCAAACAGACAACCCGGGCAGCATTGCGCACGGATAGCATCGCGCGCCTCAGCAGCAAATGCAAAAAGGGACCCGTCCATTGCGGACGGATCCCTTAAAACAAGTGATCGTCAAACCGATTTACTCGGCGTCGATCTCCTCGTCCTTCTTCTCGGAAGGAAGCGGGGTAACCTCGATCTCGACGCCCAGAGTCTCAGCAGCGGACTTCATGGACAGGGAGATACGACGACGGTCGAGGTCGATCTCCATGACCTTGACCTGAACCTTGTCGCCCACGTGGGTGACCTGAGAAGGCTGATCGACGTGCTTGTTGGCCATCTCGGAGATGTGCACCAAGCCCTCGATGCCCTCGCCCAGGTCGACGAAAGCGCCGAACGGGACAAGCTTGGTCACAGTGCCCTCGACGATAGCGCCGACGGGGTACTTCTTGACCAGTGCGCGCCACGGATCCTCGGTGGTCTGCTTGAGACCCAGGGAGATGCGCTCGCGGTTGAGATCGACGTCGAGAACCTCGACCTCGACCTCCTGGCCGACCTTGACAACCTCGGAAGGATGGTTGACGTGGTTCCAGGAGAGCTCGGAGATGTGGATGAGGCCGTCGATACCGCCGAGGTCGACGAAGGCGCCGAAGTCGACGATGGAGGAAACGGTGCCCTGGAGACGCATGCCAGACTTGAGCTTGGACAGGATCTCGGAGCGCTCGGCCTTACGGGACTCCTCGAGCACGACGCGACGGGAGAGGACGACGTTGTTGCGGTTGCGGTCCATCTCGATGACGCGAGCCTCGATGCGGGTGCCCATGTAGGAGGTGAGGTCCTTGACACGACGGAGGTCGACGAGGGAAGCGGGCAGGAAGCCACGCAGGCCGATGTCGAGGATCAGGCCGCCCTTGACAACCTCGATAACCTCGCCCTCGACGTTCTCGCCGGAGTTGAACTTCTCCTCGATGCGGTTCCAAGCACGCTCGTACTCGGCACGCTTCTTGGACAGGACCAGACGACCGTCCTTGTCCTCCTTCTGGAGAACCAGAGCCTCGATGGGATCACCGAGTGCAACGATGTCTGCAGGGTTAGCGTCCTTGCGGATGGACAGCTCGCGGACCGGGATAACGCCCTCGGACTTGAATCCGATGTCAACGAGCACCTCGTCATGCTCGATCTTAACGACAGTGCCGTTAACGAGATCGCCCTCATCAAAGTCGGTAATCGTACCGTCGATGAGGTTGTTCATCTCCTCCTCATTGACATCGTCAAGAGAGAAAATGGACGAGTTCTGAATCTCACTCAAAGGTGGACCCCTTTCGAACTACGGGGCCCCGATTGCTAGGACCTACAGAAGGGTGCGACAAGCACACAACGTTTAGGAACACTCGGGAGCCGACAGATACTAATGTGACGCTTATGCAATCACGTTCGTATAGGTTACGGGGAAATGAGTTCGATTTCAAGCGTGAACTGCGTTTTTTTACTCGTATGGAGACTTTTTCGCAATCTTGTGAACGACTGTCTCCACGAGTTGACGATGAGCAGCTAGGCACACTGCTTTGGGGTAAAGTATCCCAGACATACGATTCTGGAACGATTTTTCGAGAAAGGTGCCCGCGTGCTCAAAGCAGTCGTTTTCGATATGGACGAGACGCTTCTTAGCATCAACCTCAACGCGTTCATCCTTCGCTATTTTAAGGATGTCTCGTCGATGCTCGCGGATATTGGTCGCCGCAGCCACGGTGGCACGATGGCGCGCCTCGGCACCATCTTGGTCGACCTCAACGCCAATCGCCGAAGCGGCACGGATAATCGCACCAATCTTGAGTTCTACCAAGAAGAGGTTGAGCGCCGGTGCGGCATTTGCCTCTCGGACCCACTCATCTACGAGGCGTTTTCCTACTACGACCGCGAAGTTCTTCCGTACAAGAACGACGATGTCATCAACGCCCACGCCATGCCCGGCGCACATGCCGCGCTTCAGGCCGTACAGGATGCAGGGCTGCGTTGCGCGCTCTTTACCAACCCCAGCTTTCCCCAAGGGGCCATCGAGTGTCGCATGGGCTGGGGCGACCTGGCCGATGCCCCCTTTGAGCTCGTCACGCACATGGGAAACACCACCCGCTGCAAGCCCGATGCCACCTACTATCTAGAGCAGCTTCAGGTGATGGGACTCGAGCCACACGAGGTCCTTATGGTGGGCAACGATCCCAAACGCGACTTCCCGTCCCCCGATTGCGGCATCCAAACCGCCTTTGTGGGCCAAGGCAAGCCCAGCCGAGCCACCTGGCGCGGAACCATGGAAGACTTCGCCCGCGACTTTAACGCCGTAATCGAGGCCTTCTACGAGCACCAAATAGCCGACGAACTATCGTAGGCGCCAGAACATCTAGCGCAGTTGCGGTGAGATAGTTCCTGTTTGCCCCTCACCCGGGTAATTTTAGGAACTATCTCACCGCAACTTAATATCTAGCAGACCTGGGTTTTGCCGATCATGATGTTGAGGATCTCGACGTCGGTGTCCTTCATGCCTACGCGGCCTACGTAGCCCATACTGGCGATTGTCTGCTCAACGGTATCTTGGATCAGGCCCTCGCCGGCGCGGAAGCCGCGACCCTGCATGGCCATATCATGGCCCAGAATCGCCGCATCGACGGCAGCCGAGATCTTGGCGGCACAGCTTGCCTTGGCGCCATCGCACACGATGCCGCCCACGTTACCGAGCGTGTTCGAAACCGTCGCGCCAATCTGCTCGCGCGTGCCACCACACAGCCAGGTAATCGCGGCACCGGCACCGCATGCGGCGCAAATAGCACCGCAAAACGCCGAGAGCGCACCAATATAGCTCTTGATATGCACGGCGATCAGATCAGACAGCATCACGGCGCGCACCAGGCGATCATGGTCGCAGCGCAAATACTCGGCATACTCCATAACGGGCAAGGCACAGGTAATGCCCTGATTGCCCGAGCCGCACACGATGGCGACCGGCAGCGCGCAGCCGTTCATGCGGGCATCGGACCCGGCGGCCGCACGGGCACGGGCACGGCAGGCGACGTCATCGGCACGAGCGCCCAGCAGCGTACGGCCCACCTCGGCGCCCCAAGCGTGCGCCAGGCCCTCGGCACTGATCGCACCGTTCAGCTCAATCTGACGCTCAACGGCAGCGCGGGCGTCCTCAATGTCACCGTCCTCGATAAAGTCGATGATGGACTCAATGCTCATAGGGGTATCGGCGTTATCTGCCGCACGCTCGGCCACGACGCGCTCGGCGCAGGCGGCACACTCCCCCGCCGACTTGCCGCATACCGGAATACCGTCGAGCGTATGGCACGTGACATTGGTGTGGTGGTCGGTAATCTCGACGACCGCGGCATGGCCCCCGGCCGTTGCGGTCACCTTGATGTAGAGGTTGGGCACACCCTCGACAAGCGACACATCGCAGTAACCGGCATCGGCGAGAAGCTCGGACACGCGAGCACGGTCTTCGTCGTTAACGCTCTCGAGCACCTCGAGCGCGCTCTTGGCGTCACCGCCCACGGCACCCAGCACGGCCGCCGCTTCAATACCGTGCATGCCGCCCGAGTTGGGCACGGTCACGCTCTTAACGTTCTTGATGATGTTGCCCGAGCAGGCAACGTCCATATGATCGGGTTCGCAACCGAGCGTCTGGCTCGCCAGCGCCGCTGCATAGGCAACGGCAATGGGCTCGGTGCAGCCGAGCGCACAGACAAGCTCGCGGTTCAAAACATCGCAAAACGCGGTATCACGAAGGGAATCGGCAGGCATAGGTATCTCCTACTTGTATAAAGGGCTGGTCTCTCGATAATAGTTAGCTCTTTTATTTGATAACAATGCATCAAAAACCGCAACCCAAGTTCCGGCGGACGGCGTTCAAGCGCAAACTGACAGCATTAATACATGAAAAGCTAGTCTTGTTGCATGCTAAAGCGTTTGACCAAAAAACGCCCGAGCGTTTACACAAAAGTCGCGCTATCATGCAGTCGAACGCGGTAAAACCTTTAGCAATTCCGCCGCACGGACCAGAGAGGAACCACTCATGAAGATCGGTATCGGTAACGACCACGCCGCCGTCGAGCTCAAGAACATCATTTCCGAGCACCTGAAGGAGCGCGGCTGCGAGGTCGTGAACTTTGGAACCGACACCTCCGAGAGCTTTGATTACCCCATCGCTGGCTACAAGGTGGGTAAGGCCGTTGCCAACGGTGACGTCGATCTGGGTATCCTGATCTGCGGTACCGGCGTCGGTATCAGCCTGGCCGCCAACAAGGTCGAGGGCGTACGCGCCGTCGTGTGCTCCGAGCCCTTCAGCGCCAAGCTCTCCCGCATGCACAACAACACCAACGTGCTTGCCTTTGGCGCCCGCGTCGTGGGATCTGAACTCGCCAAGATGATTGTCGACGAGTGGCTCGACGCCGAGTTTGAGGGTGGTCGCCACGAGCGTCGCGTCAATCTCCTCAACGAGATCGACCACACGCGTGGCCTCAAGGTCGTCGACGAAGCCTAAAGACTTACAAAGCCATACGCTAACGCCAGCCCCCGCCCGAAAGAAACGTCCGGACGGGGGCTCTTTAGTAGATTTGTGGGCATTTAACAAAAGTCTACTGAAATAAAAAGAGCGCCGCGGATGGAATTCCGCGGCGCCCAAGCCACACGCTAACAGCTTTAAGGAGTCAAAGCTGGTTTAGCCAAAGAAGCGCTTGATCTCGATCTCGGCGTTCTCCAGGCAGTCGGAGCCGTGGATCACGTTGGCGTTAACATCGACAGCAAAGTCGCCGCGAATGGTGCCGGGGGCAGCGTCAAGCGGGTTGGTGGCGCCCATGAGGGTGCGCATCTTGGAGACAGCGGAGAGACCGGAAACGACCATCTTGACGACCGGACCGCTCGTCATAAAGTCGCAGAGACCGCCAAAGAAGGGCTTGTCGGCCAGATGGGCGTAGTGCTCCTCGACGGTAGCGCGCTCGAGCGTGGTCATCTCCATGCGCTCGATGACAAGGCCGCTGCGCTCAATGCGAGCAACGATCTCGCCGATCTTACGGTCGCGCACGGCGTCGGGCTTAATCATGATGAAGGTCTTCTCGATAGCCATAAGGTAGCCTTTCAAGTAGGTTCGCGCGTGCCCAAGTCCCATTCCGGCACCCGCCTGGACTGCATCGTAACAGAGTTTTAGCTGCAGTTAAACAAAA
The DNA here is from genome assembly GCA_046979165.1 of Collinsella sp. Classification (GTDB taxonomy): domain Bacteria; phylum Actinomycetota; class Coriobacteriia; order Coriobacteriales; family Coriobacteriaceae; genus Collinsella. The sequence goes on along the minus strand of JBKWJT010000001.1, from coordinate 215,719 downwards.
AGCTGTTTATTGAAACGCTGCAATTTATTAAAGCGCTCCATATGTGTCACTTCTGTTTCGAAGCCCGATTAGAGTACCATCCGACCGCCCATCAACCGCATCGAACAGAGCAGACGGTCGGTTGCCACCCGCGAACGTATCCCCTTCACAACCTGCCCAAAGGTCCTACAGAAGTTCTCGACAAGCCCCTCCCCCATAGCAACAAAATACGGGCGCCCGCAACAGAAGGCGCCCGTAAAAGCAAAACGATTTATCGATAAAAGGGCAATACGGCTTCAGCCAAACCCCTACTTTGCCCCGTGTCCCATCTCGACTACCTTGGTCAGCGATCCAAACGCGCCCTCGTCGGCCACGAGCTGCGACTCGGCACGCTGCAGCTGCGCGGCAACGGCGGCAGGAGCGGTGCCGCCCTCGGTCGTGCGCGCGGCGACAATCGACGGGATGTCGAGCGCCTCGGTAATGTCGCGCTCAAAGAGCGGGCTTGCCTCCTGGAACACCTCAAACGGCAGGTCCTCAAGATTACAGCCGCGCTTCTCGCACATCAGGACCAGATGCCCCACCACGGCATGTGCCTCGCGGAACGGCAGGCCACGCTTGGCCAGGTAATCGGCAACATCGGTGGCGGCAAGGTGTCCCACGCCGCACTCGCGCGCCATGGCATCCTCGTTGACGGTCCAAGTCGAAATCATTCCGGCCATAACGGACAGGCACTGCATGAGCGTATGGGCGGTATCGAGCGCGCCCTCCTTGTCCTCCTGCAAGTCCTTGTTATAGGCGAGCGGCAAGCCCTTCATGGTCACGAGCAACTGCACCAGGTTGCCGTACACGCGACCGCTCTTGCCGCGGATAAGCTCGGCAAAGTCGGGGTTCTTCTTCTGCGGCATGATAGACGAGCCGGTGGAGTAAGAGTCTGAAAGCGTGATAAAGCCAAATTCGGAGCTCGACCACAGCACGATCTCCTCGGAAAGACGCGACAGGTGCATGGCCATGACGGAGCCGGCGTAATGCAGGTCGAGCAGGAAATCACGGTCGGAAACCGCATCGAGCGAGTTGGGAATCACGCCCGCAAAGCCAAGTTCGGCAGCCGTCATCTGGCGATCGAGCGGATAGCTCGTACCGGCAAGCGCGGCAGCACCTAGTGGACAGTTGTCGGCGGCATCAAAGGCGGCCTTCAGGCGCGTAAAGTCACGCGCGAACATCCAGGAATATGCCAGCAGATGATGCGACAGCAGCACGGGCTGAGCGTGCTGCATATGCGTGTAGCCCGGCAGAATCACCTTGTCGTACTTCTTGGCCGCATCCACCAGCACATAGCGCAGCTCAAGATTGGCCTCCATGAGCTCCTTGGCAAGCGCCTTGACGCCCAGGCGCGTATCGGTCGCCACCTGGTCGTTGCGCGAACGCCCGGTATGCAAGCGCTTACCGGCCTCACCGATGCGACGCGTCAGCTCGCTCTCGATGGACATATGGATGTCCTCGTCGTTGATATCGAAGGTAAAGTTGCCGGCATCGATATCCTGTTCGATTCCGGTCAGGCCCTCGGCGATCGCCTGCTCGTCCTCGGCACTGATGATGCCCTGGGCGGCCAGCATCTTGGCATGTGCCTTAGAGCCGGCGATATCCTGCTTATAGAGATGCTTGTCGACCGGCAACGACGCGCCAAACTCCTGCGTGACCTCGGCCACGCCCGCCTCAAAACGACCGCCCCAAAGAGCCATGGAACCGTCTCCTTTCTCCAAATACCAAAACAAGCGCCCAAAGCAATGCGCCATATCGCTAAAGCGATTTTTCAACCGCTAGTTTTGCATATTCCCCACCGTGCGCGAGGCCATATAGCTAATTTGCAAAGAAGTGACGCACATGCACTTGGCGCCCAACGTCTCCCTCCGGATGTTGCCCTGCGAACCGTCAATCCAAGCCTTCAGGCTCATAGGGACGTCCTCGACCTTTGCAGCATCGAGCTCGGGCGCGAGGGCAAGTAAAGCATGCACGACAGCATTGAACATAATGGATACTCCTCATATATATAGGCGCAGAGCCGCCAAATTGATAGAAGGAGCCCCGCCGGACAACCCCGGCGGGGCTCGGACTCAGCCGCAGTCGCGGCGTCATATATGCGGGCGGAACGTAGGGGCCACCGATGTTAAGAAGTGTCAGCAAGCATAACGAAAGGTAGGGACCCCATGCGCCCGTTGTGTATCACGCGGATGGGCCGCGCGGATACCAAGGAAAGGAAGACTTAAGCCTGGGCAGCGGCAGAGCTGGGACCCTGGACCTTGGCCCACGTCTTGAGCGACAGCGTATCGATCTCGATAAAGCCGGCGCTGGCCTTCTCATCAAACGTGGTGTCGCGGTCGTAGGTAGCCAGACCGTAGTCGTAGAGGCTGAAGGGGCTCTTGCGGCCGACGACGTGGCAGTTGCCCTTGAAGAACTTCAGGCGGACGGTGCCGGTCACGAACTTCTGGGTGTCGGCCATAAAGGCGTCGAGCGCGTTCTTGAGCGGGCTGTACCACTGGCCGTTGTACACGGCGGTGGCCCAATCCTGCTCGAGCTTAATCTTAGTCTTGAGCAGGTCGCCCTCGACGCAAATGTCCTCGAGTGCCTTGTGGGCGGTGATAAGCGTCAGGGCGCCGGGAACCTCGTAGCACTCGCGGCTCTTGAGGCCCACCAGACGATCCTCGACCAGGTCGAGACGGCCAAAGCCGTTGTCGCCCGAAATCTTGTTGAGGGCGATGACGATCTCGGAGAGCTTCATCTTCTTGCCGTCGACGGCGACGGGCTTGCCCGCCTCAAACTCAATCTCGGTGTAAGTCGGGGTATCGGGCGTGTCCTCGGGATTCTTGGTCATAACCCAGGCGTCGTCGAGCGGCTCGTTCCAGGGATCCTCCAGGTGGCCGCACTCAATGGCACGACCCCACAGGTTGTCGTCAATGGAATAGGGGTTATCGTTGGCACCCTCGGGAACCGGCACGTTGTGGGCGTGGGCATAGGCGACCTCGTCGGGACGGCACTTCAGATCCCACTCGCGAACCGGGGCGATGACCTTAAGCTCGGGATCGAGGGCCTTGACGGCAGCCTCAAAACGAACCTGGTCGTTACCCTTGCCGGTGCAGCCGTGGGCGACGTAGGTCGCGCCAAACTCGTGGGCGACCTCGACAAGCTTCTTGGCAAGCAGCGGGCGAGACAGGGCGGAGAGCAGCGGGTACTTGTTCTCGTACATGGAGTTTGCGGCGATGGCCTTAGTCAGGAACTCATCGGAGAACTCGTCGCGCAGGTCGAGCACCTGGCAATCGAGAACGCCCAGGTCAAGCGCCTTCTGCTTCTTGGCGTCCAGGCCGGTCTCCTCCTGGCCCACGTTGCCGCAGACGCAAACGACATCGAGATTCTTCTCGTCCTGGAGCCACTTGACACATACAGATGTATCAAGACCACCGGAATATGCGAGAACGACTTTTTCCTTGCTCATGGCTGTTTCCTTTCGCCCTTGGTAGCTAGTTAGAACATCGGTCAGTTGCAAGTCATTTCAAGGTCATATACCGTGCAATATCAGGTTAAATAGCAAAAATCAGCACATACATGCCCTAGAAACATGCAGCAATGTCGTGCTAAAACCCAACGACCTCAAAATGACTCTGTTGAGGCAATTCGCCCCATGCGGACAGAGACGATTGTTATCGTCGTCGGGAAATTGCGCGCTGGCGTCGGATGGCATTGTCTGCAGTAGTGATGATCTTTACGAACTGCATCTGCCTCTCCTTTCACCTATCGCCGGGCGCAATTCAAATATCGTAAACGGTACCTTTTCCTCGGTAAGCGGCTCTTTTGCCGTCTCCGTTTTCGATGGTCGCTATATTACGCTAAAGTGCCCGCAGCACAAGCGACAAATTCAAATTTCTGAAAAGTTTTTTCATTACTTTGTGAAGCGTGGTGCAAATACGCTCCGTTCCTGCGACAATACGCTCGGTTACTGGTTGATGGTTATAACGTCTGAAACAATTTCGAAACGAAAGGCGCGCTTTTATGCAAACTTACGAATCGGACACCAATATCGGCAGCATTAAGATTCTCGCCGTTGATATGGACAAGACGCTGCTCACCGACGAGCGCGTGTTGCCGCAGGGTCTTGATGAGCGCCTGGACAAGCTCGCCGACGCCGGTATCGTATTCTGCCCCGCCAGCGGACGCCCTGCCCCCAAACTCGATGAAATGTTCGAGAGCATTAAGAACCGCCTTGCTTTTTGTCCTGACAACGGAGCCTGCGTCATCTACCGCGGCAGCTATATCTATAAGAGCAACATCGATGTGGCGCTGTATCAGCAGGTGCTTGCTCGTGCCTCGGAGGACCCGCGCGCCGTTCCCGTCCTGTGCTGCTACGACGAGTTCTATGTGCTCGCCCGCGACCATCAGTACCACGACGAGATCAGCGTGTACTACAACACGATCAACTACGTCGATAGCTTTGAGGGCATCGATTTCGAGTCCAACAAGATTTCGGTCTTTTTCCCTGCCTACGATGCCGAGCCCGCATTCCGCGAGACCTATAGCCCCGCGTTCTCGGATCAGCTCTACGTCACCAACGCTGGGCGCGAGTGGATCGACTTTATGAACCTGGGCGTCGACAAGGGCGCCGGCGTCGCGCACCTGTGCGAGCACCTGGGCATCGATATCGCCGACGCCGCCGCCGTGGGCGATACCTACAACGACATCCCCATGCTGGAGCGTGTCGGTCACAGCTTTATCGTGGACAATGCCGAGGAGCATATGAACGCGCATGCCAAGTGGCGCATTCCGAGCAACAACGACGGGGGCGTACTGACGCTCATCGACGCCATCTTAGCGGCTCGGTAATCTATCTCGTCGCCATGCCCGGGGCCGGCCGTTTGATTTTTGCTCGGTCAGGTCCTGGGCTCGCTCGAAGGCCACATTAAGTGGCCTTCGGCTCGTGCGGAATCTACAAAAATCAAACGGCCGGACCCGGGCATGGCTACGTTGACTTGCTTGCCGCATGGATGGCGTCTTGGCGCCTAGATACTTTGGCTGATTTTTATTGAACGAAGGACGCTCCTTGTTGATGAGGGGCGTCCTTCTGGTTTTGATTACTTTGGAATTGTGGTCGTGCCCTTACTTGGCGTCTGCCCAGGTCACTCCAGTCGAAGATTCGGCGATTAGGGGGACGCGGAGGTCTACTACGTGCTCCATGACGTCGCGGACCATGGTGGTTAGGCGCTCGACTTCGTCGACGGGGCACTCAAAGTCCAGTTCGTCGTGCACTTGCAGGATCATGTGGGCGGCAAAGCCCTCTTCTTCCAGGCGACGGCTTACGCGGGCCATCGCGATCTTGATGATGTCTGCTGCGGTTCCCTGCATGGGGTGGTTCATGGCCGTGCGCTCGCCAAAGCCGCGGAGTTGCGGGTTTTTGGCCTTAAGCTCCGGAATATGACGCCGGCGGCCGTACATGGTCTCGGCGTAGCCCGTCTCCTTGGCGCGCGCTACCACGTTGTCGAGGAACGTACGTACGCCCGGATAGGCCTCGTAGTAGCGGTCGATCATGTCGCGCGCCTCGGCCATCGAGATATGCAGCGACTGCGACAGGCCGTAGGCCTGCTGACCATACACGATGCCAAAGTTCACGGCCTTGGCGCGGCTGCGCAGGTCGGGCGTTACCTCGGACACGGAAACGCCAAATACGCGCGCGGCCGTCTCGGCATGGAAGTCTTCGCCCTCGTTAAAGGCACGTACCAGATGTTCATCACCCGAGAGATGCGCGAGCAGGCGCAGCTCGATCTGGGAGTAGTCCACCGCCAAAAAGACGCTGCCCTCCCCCGCCGAGAACGCCGTCTTGACGGTACGCCCCAGCTCCGAGCGCGTCGGAATGTTTTGCAGATTAGGGTCGCTCGAAGACAGACGCCCCGTCGCGGTAATGGTCTGGTTGTACGTGGTGTGCACGCGGCCGTCGCCTCGACGCAGCGGGCCCAACGTGTCCAGATAGGTTGACTTGATCTTGGACTTTTCGCGCCAGTCCAAGATCAAACGAACAATCTCGTGGTCGCGAGCAAGATCACTCAGTACCTTGGCATTGGTCGAATAGTAGCCGCGCTTGGTCTTTTTGAGACCCTTGGTCGGAAGGCCCATTACATCAAAGAGCACATGCGAGAGCTGCATGGGGCTGCCAATGTTAAAGGTCTCGTCACCGGCAAGGTCGCGAATGCTTCGCTCGACCTCGGTGATCTGGGTCGCCAGACCCTCGGACAGACTGCGCAGGCGATCGGGGTCCACGAGCATGCCCGCGCGCTCCATCTTGGCAAGCACCGGAACGAGCGGCATCTCGATGCCATCGAACACGTTGGCGGCATTCTCACGGGCCATGCACTCGCGCAACGGCGTCACGAGCGCCAGCGTCAGAGCCGCAGTACGGGCGGCAGGCGCTGGAGCGTCCTCGCCGGCACCCTCTGCGCCGCGCACCGCAGGCAGCGCCATCTGCAGATACGTATCGGCAAGATATGCCTCATCGAACTCGGAGCGATCGGAATCCAGCAGGTAAGCGGCGACCACGGTATCGAAGATACGCGTGGAATCGGCAGCGAGCGGATCCATGAGCTCGGGCTCAGAAGAATCGATGGGCGAAAGCTCGTGCAACAGCACCTTCATATCCGGGCTCGCCACGCGACCCTCCATAAACAGACGCGCGAGCACGCCAGCAATCACGCCGTGGACGAAGTTGAAGCCCTCAACCTCAGCCGCCGCGCAGCTGTCGCCCTCCTCGAGCGCGAAGAGGCCCTTGGACGTCGCCAACCACAGCGTGCGCGTCAGTCCAAAGAGCGCGCCCTCTTCCTTGTCATCGTCCACCACGGTGGCGACCCACTCGCCCGCCTCGATCGCACGCGAAACCTCGGACGCCACGTCAGCAAGCGCCTCGGCATCGCCGGCAGCGGTGCGCTCAATCGTGGGCATCTCAAACGTTCTAGCAGCGGCAGCAGCCCCGCCCTCGCCGCCGATCAGCGCCAAGAAACGGTTCTGCATGGCGGTGATACCAAGCGTACCCAGCGCCGCGGAAACCTCATCGGCAGAAAACGCCGGGAAGGACGTCGCCTCAAAGTCGAGCTCGACGGGCGCATCGGTGCGAATTGTCGCAACCTTGCGGCTCAGCAGCGCATCGTCGATGTGCGCACGCAGGTTCTCGCCCATCTTGCCCTTGACCTCATCGGCATGCGCGATGACTTCGTCCAGGCTACCGTACTGTGCGATGAGCGCACTCGCCTTTTTGGGACCGATGCCCGGTACACCGGGGATGTTGTCGGACGTATCGCCCTTTAGACCGTAAAAATCGGGCACGAGCGCCGGCGTAATGCCGTGATACAGGTCGTCCACGCTCTCGGGCGTCATAATCGCCACGTCGGACAGGCCCTTGCGGGTCGAGACCACGTTGACGTGCTCGGTCACGAGTTGATACATGTCGCGGTCGCCGGTCACCAGTAGCATGTCGCAGCCGGCCTCTTCACCCAGGCGCGCCATGGTTCCCAGGATATCGTCGCCTTCCCAGCCCTCGGACTGCAGAATCGGCACGTTGAGCGCGGCGAGCAGCTCCTTAATCATAGGGAACTGCGCATGCAGATCGGGGTCCATGGGCGGGCGTTGCGCCTTATACTGCGGCAGCATCTCCATGCGCACGCGCGGTTTACCCTTGTCAAACGCCACGACGACGCCGTCGGGGTTAAAGGCATCGATCATCTTGAGAAACATGTTCAGAAAGCCAAAGATCGCGTTGGTGGGGCGACCGTCCGGCGCGTTCATGGTCGGCGGCACGGCGTGGAAGGCGCGATGCATGAGCGAGTTGCCGTCGATAACGGCAAAGGTGCGGCGCTTGTCAGACATATTGAATACCTCGCTTTGGGCTGGGCACGGTTTGCTCACTCCAGTTTACACGCTCCCCGCCCCGCGGCCACCTCACATCAAGCTCCCCCGCCACCGTGAGCCCGCGCGTGATACGATGGCTCACGGTACATCAACCAGCACGATCGATCCGAAAGGAGCCTGCGTCATGGAGCGTCCCTGCGCATGGAAAAAGTACACGCCACAGCAAATCGAGGAGCTCGAGGAGCTTTGCCGCGGCTATAAGCAGTTTTTGAGTGAGAACAAGACCGAGCGCCTGTGCGTCAAGGCCGGCATCAAGATGGCCGAGGAGGCGGGATACGTCGACCTGGAGACCGTAATCGCCGCAGGCCGCGAGCTTAAGGCAGGCGACAAGGTGTATGCCGCCAACCACGGCAAGGACCTTATGCTCGTCAATCTGGGCACCGCCCCGCTCGAGCAGGGCTTTAACATCCTGGGCGCGCACGTGGACTCGCCGCGCCTGGACCTTAAGCAGAACCCCGCCTTCGAGGCCGGCGACATGGCCTACCTCGACACGCACTACTACGGCGGCGTCAAGAGCTACCACTGGGTAGCCTCCCCGCTTGCACTCGTGGGCGTCATCTGCAAAAAGGACGGTACCACCGTCGACATCAATATCGGCGACAAGGCGGACGATCCGGTCTTTACCATCTCCGACCTGCTGATCCATCTCTCGAGCGAGCAGATGTCCAAGCCCGCCAAGGACGCCGTCGACGCCGAGATCCTCGACGTGATCGTGGGCGGCCGTCCCGTCAAGTTTGACGAGGACGACAAGGACGCCCCCAAGGAGCCCGTCAAGCAGATGTTCCTGGATATCCTCAAGGAGCAGTACGACGTCGAGGAGGAGGACTTCCTCTCCGCCGAGATCGAGGTCGTGCCCGCCGGCCCCGCCCGCGACATGGGCCTCGACCGCTCCATGATTTTGGGCTATGGCCACGACGACCGCGTCTGCGCCTACCCCTCCATGCTCGCCCAGATCGACGTCGCCAACGTGGAGCGCACGAGCATCACGCTCATCGTCGACAAGGAGGAGATCGGCTCCGTGGGTGCCACCGGCATGACGAGCCGCTTCTTCGAGAACACCGTCGCCGAGATCATGACGCTCGCCGGCGAGGATAGCCCGCTGGCCCTGCGCCGCGCGCTCGCCCGAAGTCGCATGCTCTCCTCCGACGTGTCTGCCGGCTTCGACCCGGGCTATGCCGGCAAGTTCGAGACTAAAAACGCCGCCTTTATGGGTCGTGGCCTGTGCTTTAACAAGTACACGGGCAGCCGCGGCAAGGGCGGCTCTAACGACGCCGACGCCGAGTATGTGGCCCTCGTCCGCGACATCATGGACGAGGCCGGCGTGGACTTCCAGACCTGCGAGCTCGGCCGCGTCAACGCTGGTGGCGGCGGCACCATCGCCTACATCATGGCCAAGTACGGCATGAACGTCATCGACTCCGGCGTTGCCGTCCTGTCCATGCACGCCCTGTGGGAGGTCGCCAACAAGGCCGATATCTACGAGGCCTATCGCGGGTACAAAGCCTTCCTCGAGCGCGCCTAACCAACCCTTCATCAGTTGCGGTGAAATACGGACTAAACTGGCCCATAAACAGCCAAAACAGACCGTATTCCACCGCAACTTCCTTTTTGGCAGAGGAGAGTCCATGCTGCAGGTCATCATTTCGCCCGCCAAGCAGATGCGCGCGGCCCAAGATGCTTTTGACGTTTTGGGCATACCGCCTTTTGCACATCAGACGGCCCGGCTCCATCAGGCACTGCTGGGCATCGAACGCGAGGATGGCGCAGCAGGTCTTCAGGCCCTTTGGAACGTGAGCGACAGGCTGCTTACAACGTGCCTGGATACGCTTCACGAATTTATGCCCGCCCTGAGCGATGCCGACCTCGCCGATCCCGATATCGCGCGCCGAATCTCCCCCGCCGTCATGTCCTACCACGGCATCCAATACCAAAGCATGGCGCCCGAGGTCATGGATGCTGCACAGCTCGACTGGCTGCAAAACCATCTCTGGATCCTCTCCGGATTGTACGGATGTGTGCGGCCTTTCCATGGCGTTGAGCCCTATCGGCTCGAAATGGGAGCCAAGCTCGCCGTCAACAACGCCCGTGACCTCTATGCGTTTTGGGGCGACAAACTTGCATGCGCCATTGCGCCGACCGGCTCCAACACCACGGTCGTCAACCTTGCCAGCGCGGAGTACGCCAAGGCCGTTCTACCCCATCTCGCAGGCGACGCCACAACCGTCACTTGTCTCTTTGGCGAAGGTGTCCGCAACGGGAAGCCCATCCAACGGTCGACCGCCAGCAAAAAGGCGCGCGGCTCCATGGTGCGGTGGATGGCAGAAAACAAGCTCGAGGATGCAAGCGAACTTACCGCATTCAACATCGGCTATCGCCACGTCCCCGAGCTCTCATACCTAGGCACCCTCATGTTCATCAACGAACAGATGCTCTAGAGCCGGCACCCAACACTGACCCGCTCAGCCTTCTCTATATAACTTGCGGTGGAATAATTCCTATTTGAGCCTTTTTCGCACAATCAGGAACTATTCCACCGCAACTTTTATGAATTGGCTGCTAGGCTCGACACCTATTCTGCTAGACCGTCGGCCTTTGCAATCCCGTTTGTCGAACCGTCCTGATAGACAATCTTGACGCGCTCGACCTCGGACACCGCAACACCCGACGGGGGCTCCAGGCGCCATTCCGTCAGCGCGATATCCATCGTCGTGGGCACATCCCCTTGATCTTTGAGCTTCACCGTCAACGTTTTGAACGTCGCATCATACGTCACGCGTTCGATTTCCTCACCAGGAATAGACCCACCACTCAGCTGCAACTGCACAAACTCATCGCACGGGTACCAATAATCGCCCGGAACGGCGAGCGTATTGGCATTACCGCCAGTACTCCTCACCGTCATAATCGGTAGGCAATCATCAGCTTCGAACTCCCATGCAGCGCCGCCGCGACCACCAAACGTCCAGATACAAAAGGCAATCACCAGCACGGCAAGCACCGCAAAACCGATCGCGACAAGGCCATGGTGCGCACGGCTTTCCTCGGCCGATACATCCCATTGCGTCTCTCGATATAGATGCTTGTCTTCCATGTTCGCCTCCTCACAGGCACGCTCGTTAGGCCAATCGTACCCATTCGAGCTATACTTGAGCCCATTACATAAACGGGGGGCTTGCAGGACAAGACGGCAGGCTGAGATTGGGCGCGCCCGCCCTGACCCGCAAACCTGATATGGGTAATGCCAACGAAGGGAGCCGTGCCAATGAGCACACAGACCGAGCCCAAGCTCGTCACGCAAATCGACTTCGCCCGCGCCGGGCAGATCACACCGCAGATGAAGGAGGTCGCCGAGCGCGAGCATCGCGACCCCGAGTACATCCGCGAGCGCGTGGCCGACGGCCGCATCGCCATTCCTGCCAACATCGTGCACATCAAAAAAGGCATGCGCGCCTTTGGCGTCGGTGAGGGCCTGTCCACCAAGGTCAACGTGAACTTGGGCATCTCGGGCGACAAGGCCGATGCCGCCGAGGAATGGAAGAAGGTCAAGATCGCCGAGGACTTTGGCGCCGACGCCATCATGGACCTCTCCAACTCGGGCAAGACGCGCCAGTTCCGCCAGCAGCTCATCGACGAGACGCCGCTCATGGTAGGTACCGTCCCCATGTACGACGCCATCGGCTACATGGAAAAGCCGCTGGTCAAGCTTACCAAGGACGACCTGTTCGAGGTCGTGCGCGCGCACGCCGAGGACGGCGTGGACTTTATGACCATCCACTGCGGCATCAACAAGTCGGTCACAAAGACCTTTAAGGAGACCGGCCGCCTCATGAACATCGTGAGCCGCGGCGGCTCGCTGCTGTTTGGCTGGATGGAGGTCACCGGTAACGAGAACCCGTTCTATGAGTTCTACGACGAGCTGCTCGAAATCTGCCACGAGTACGACGTGACGATTTCGCTCGGCGACTCCTGTCGCCCGGGCTGCCTCTACGACTCCAACGACGCCACCGAGACCGCCGAGATGATCGAGCTGGGCAAGCTGTGCAAGCGCGCATGGGCCGCCGGCGTCCAGGTTATGGTCGAGGGTCCGGGCCACATGGCGCTCGACGAGATCGCCGCCAACATGAAACTGCAGAAGCGCCTGTGCCACAACGCCCCGTTCTATGTGCTCGGGCCGCTGGTGACCGATATCGGCGTGGGCTACGACCACATCACCGCTGCCATCGGCGGCGCTATCTCCGCCAGCTCCGGCGCCGACTTCCTGTGCTACGTGACGCCGGCCGAGCACTTGTGCCTGCCCAACGCCCAGGACGTGCTCGACGGCCTCATGGCCACCAAGATTGCCGCACACGCCGCCGACATCGCCAAAAAGGTGCCCCACGCCCGCGACATGGACGACAAGATGGGCCAGGCACGCCGCAAGCTCGACTGGGACGCCATGTGGAAGTGCGCGCTCGACCCGGTTACGGGCAAGAAGCGCTACGAGGAGTCCCCCGCCGCCACCGAGGGCACTTGCACCATGTGTGGCAAGATGTGCGCCGTCCGCACCGTTAACAAGGTGTTCGAAGGCACGACGATCGACCTCGGCATGGAGGACTAGCCCTGTCGCCGCGGCCGCTTCTGGCGGCGAGCCGGTGCCTGTCAATTGTTGACGTGTGAACATTTGCTTGCATTTGCGTAAAGATTGCATCGCCCGCCCGGGTTCGACATAGAGTCGGCCCGGGCATCTTTATAATGCTGGCTTATAGACCCATTTGATTCCGACCGAACAAGGGAGCGAACATGGATCGCAGTAAGGTACCTGCCGTTCTATCCATCGCAGGATCCGATTCCAGCGGTGGCGCCGGCATTCAGGCCGACATCAAGACCATCACGGCGCACCGCCTGTATGCCGAGACGGCCATCACCGCTATCACCGCACAGAACACCCTGGGCGTCACCGCCGTGCAGAACATCTCCCCGGATATTGTCGCGGCACAGATCGATGCCGTTTTTGACGATATCCGCCCCAACGCCGTCAAGATTGGCATGGTTTCCTCTGCCGAGATTATCGAGGTTATCGCCGACCGCCTGAGCGCTTGGAACGCGACAAACGTGGTAGTCGACCCCGTCATGGTAGCCACCTCGGGCGCACGGCTGATTGCCGAAGATGCCGCCGAGGCGCTCACCCGCCGCCTGTTCCCGCTAGCGACGGTTATCACGCCCAATATTCCCGAGGCCATGGCCCTGCTCGACTACGAGGTCGACTCCGAGCGCACGCAGCAAAATGCTGCCATGCTCCTCACCCGCCGCTTTGGTTGCGCATCCCTCGTTAAGGGTGGGCATCTTGTCAACGAGGCCAACGATGTACTGGCCGAACCCGCGCCACTCGATGACGAGGGCAACCATCTGGGAGATCCACTCACCACGTGGTTCCGCCACAAGCGCATCGAGACCGACAACACACACGGCACCGGCTGCACGCTCTCGTCCGCCATCGCCTGCGCGCTGGCGCAGGGCATGGATCTTGCCGACGCCGTCAACGCGGGCAAGGCCTACCTAACGGGCGCCCTCGCCGCCGGCTTTGACATGGGCAAAGGTTCCGGCCCCGTCAATCACATGTGGCAGTATTAAGATTCGCAGCCCAAACCACCGCAAAGGGGACAGGCACCTTTGCGGTGGTTTGGGGCCGTGCTACTCACCGAGCATCTCTTGGAGCTTGGCCGCCACGGCATGTCCCAAGCTCTCGTGGCTTTCGGGCATCATATGCAGATAGTCGATATCGCCCGGCTCGGCAAAGTCGGCGGCATTCAAAAAGTCGCAGCCAAACTGCTCAGCCACATGTGCGTAGTACTCGCCAAAATGCTCCGAGGCCTCGACGGAACGCTCGTCAAAATCGGTCATATATACATCGGCGATTTGCGGCTTGATCTTGATAGGCGCCATCAGCAGAATGCGCGGACAAGGCGCAGCGTCGGTCCACGGAAACGCGCGGACGGCGCGAATCAGCGCCATGGCGCCACGGGCGATATCGGAAGCTGTCACGTTAAAGACCGTCTTACAGTCGTTGGTGCCCAGCATGATCACAATGGCGTCCAGCGGCTTATGGGCCTCGAGCAGCATCGGAAGTGCGCGGATGCCGTTAAGATTGGTGTCCAGATGGCACATGTCGTCGCGTACCGTCGTGCGGCCGTTGAGGCCTTCTTCAATTACATGCCAGCCCTCGCCTAAGTCACGTTGGGCCACGCCGCACCAGCGCACATCCTGCGCATAGCGCACCGCGGTGCCGTCGCGCATGCCCGCCGGATCGTAACCATAGGTGTTGCTGTCGCCAAAGCATAGAACGTTTTTCATCGTAAGCCCCTCGCTCAGTAAAAAGCCGACGGAAGCAGCCTCTCCCGCCGGCTCGACCCATCTGTCAGCACGTACCAATTACAGGTACTTGCGCCAATCGTCCTCGTCCTCATCATCCTCGGTAGCAGCCTGGGTCTGCTCGGCGGCGCGAGCTGCCGCAGCGCGAGCGGCAACCTGGGCATAGGACTCCTCGTTGCGCTCGGGGAAGTTTGCCAGCACGTGCTCGAACTTGGCAAATTCCTCATCCCAGCGCGTAGAAGGCACGGCAAAGAAGACTTGCTTGACCTTAAAGTCGCCCGACGCGAGCTCCTTGCGGAAGAGCTCGGCCACGGCCTCGGCGTCAAAGCCGTTGTTGTCGCAGCCCCAAGCGCCCAGTACGAGCTTCTCGCGACCCAGCTCGTCGCAGATGGCAAGCACAAAGCGAATGCGGTCGCGCAGGGCGTCCAGCAGAGCATCGTCGCTCACGCGATACTCCTGGCGGGCGCGCTTAACGTTGGGCGCGGCGGCCACGATCACGTCGGCGTATGCATGCACGTGGTTGCGGTCGAAGCGCACCGCAGGCACCACCAGCGCACGGTTGCGGTAAAGCTCGCAGTTGATGTTGCGGCGACGGTTCTCGCCGTACCATTTGCGCTGCTTATCGAGAACGTTGTACAGATACGAATCGGCGCACAGCGTGGCCTCCTGGCCCAGATAGCCCTGGATGTAGCCACCGCCCGGGTTGGTGAACGAGGCAAAGGCGAGCACGGCCATGTCGCAGAACTGCGCATAGCCACGACCGTTGTCCAGGATGGCCTGCGTGGCGGAGGCATCGAGCACGGTGACCTCAGGCAGAACCGGAGCGGGCTCCTCAGCAGGCGCGGACTCAGCTTCGGCGATTTCCTCGGCAGGCTCAGGCGCTGCCTCGGTCTCGGGCGCCGTCTCGGTCTCGGCAGCCTCCGCGCCCTCGACGTCCTCGGCAACCTGTTCTTCGGCGGCCACAGCACTCTGAACCTTGGCCTTCATCGCCGCGACAAAACCGGCAGGCATACCATCGAACTCGCACACGCCGGCAAGCGAACGCTCGATATCCTTGGCGCACGCTTCGGACACAGTTGCCACGTGACGCTCGGCGGCCTTGGCACGGGCCTCGCGCTTGGGATTGGGCTGACCCGCTCGGTTGGACCTGCGGTTACGGTTCCTGTTGTCGACGTCTGCCATAAGTGGTCACCTTTCTCGGTCTCTGCCGCTATCGGCTTTTCCCATCCATGATACCCCGCCGCGTACAAAAAAGACGGCCCCGAAGGACCGCCTTTCGCATCGATTTGCACGTACGGCAAGCACCGCCGCAATTCGCCACTAGTCGCGACGGCCGAGGATGTTCAGAATGCGCAGGAACACGTTGATAATATCCACGAACAGATTGGACGCCATGAGCACGGCGTTGGGCAGCGTAGGCGGCACCGTCGTGGCAACATAGGTGTCGTAGCCAATAAAGCCGGCGAACACCACGATCACGATCAGATCGGTGATGGTCTGTGAGACGCCCATGAACATCAGCACGATCTCAACCAGAATAGTGGCGAGCAGAATGCCAAAACCGATGCCATATACGCGCTGGAAAAACTTGGGGAACGTCACGCCCAAGGCGCCAAAGACAAAGGTGATGGCGGCCGTGGCGATAAAGGCAGTGTTGATGGTGGGCAGGTCGTAGTTGGCAAGGCCAAACGACGCGGTCAGGCCAAAGGTGCTCGCAAAGATTACGTAGCCCACAAGGGACAGGCCCACGGACTGCTTGCTGGCGGCGGCCGACATCATGACCATGCCGACGATGGTCAAAATAAACGAGCCAAAAACCAGCGGTAGGGCAGCCCCGCTCATCATCATGCGCGCAAACGACATGGTGCTCGTAAAGTAAGCACCGACGCCCATGGCACAAAAGCCCAAGAAGATGAGGGCAGACATGGCAAGATTATACGCACGCGGCGACATCTCCTTGGCACGGCTTGCGCCGGTTTCGATGGGGCCGTTCTGATAGCCCTGAATATCGTTCATAATTTCGTCCTTTCAAAAGCGCCGCGACAGCGCAGTAGCTGACAAGATTCCTGTCATTGTACCCGAATGCCGTACGTCCTTACCTACGGCGCTCGCCCTCGAGCGTGCGATCAAAGGCCCAGACCCACCAACGCATCACGTGTGCCTGCGAGCCGTCCGCCCGCTCGCGCGTCTGGTCCTCCAGATACAACTCGGTCGCGTGCCCGCCAAAACGCACCTTATAGGTTGCCGTACGGATGCCGTGGACCATCAGGCCAAACCCGGTGGTCGAGATAATTTCGTCAATCGTAAAGCAACGACCGTCGACCCAGCAGACGGTGACCGGCACGACCTGTCCGCCCGCGAGGATGCGAGCCACGACGTCCACATACTGCTTGTGCACGCGCCGAGTTTTGCCATCTGTCTGTCGATATTCCATGCCTCCTATTATCGAACGCATGTTTGCATATTGTAAAGCGAACAGACTGTGGTTTTGGGATGTTGGGGCACGCACACGTGTCCTCATGGTGTGTTAGCAAAAAGAACACCCGCGGTCAACAGGGCTAATATTCAATATTAGTGCCAAAAAATTCACTTCTCCCATCAGAACTCGGTAAAGAAACCCGCAGGAGGTGATACGATTTATCATGTTTTTGTAACGTGCCTGCAAACTTCGAGAAAGCCCATATATGGACGTAACGTTCTCAACCTTCCTCGGCCAAATTGTGTCGAAC
Organism: Collinsella sp.; assembly: GCA_046979165.1. Taxonomy (GTDB): domain Bacteria; phylum Actinomycetota; class Coriobacteriia; order Coriobacteriales; family Coriobacteriaceae; genus Collinsella. Next base: position 198,728 of record JBKWJT010000001.1, on the reverse strand, counting down.
CCAGTCCTTGCCGTCACCGTGATCCTCGCGCTCGGCGCCATCTTCGTCAATGGATGGACCGACGCGCCCAACGCCATCGCGACCTGCGTCACTACGCGTTGCATGCCCGCCCGCGCCGCCATTCTCATGAGCGCCGCATTCAACTTCCTCGGTGTGCTCATCATGACGCACTTTAATGCGAGCGTCGCCAATACCATCTCGCATATCGTCGACTTTGGCGGAAACAGCACCATGGCGCTCGCCTGCCTGTGCGCGGCCCTGTTCTCCATCGTCGTCTACGGCGCCACAGCGTCGCGTTTTGGCATCCCCACCTCGCAAAGCCACAGCCTTATCGCCGGCCTGACCGGTGCCGCTATCGCCCTCGGCGGCGCGAGCAGCGTCAACGTCCACGAGTGGATGAAGGTCATCTACGGCCTGGCGCTCTCCATCGGCCTGGGCTTTGTCATGGGCTGGGTCCTGTGCAAACTCGTCTCGATTCTTTTCGCCGCCGCCAACAGGCGACGTGCCAATGTCTTCTTTAAATACGCTCAGATCGCGAGCGCTGCGGCCATGAGCTTTATGCACGGCGCGCAGGATGGACAGAAGTTCATCGGCGTGCTCTTTTTAGGCGTGGCCTTCGCAAACGGCCAGACCAGCGTCGGCGATGCCGGCATCCCCATCTGGATTATGCTGCTGTGCTCGGCCACTATGGGTATCGGTACCAGCGTGGGCGGTGAGCGCATCATCAAGTCCGTCGGCCAGAGCATGGTTAAGCTCGAGAAGTATCAGGGCTTCTCCGCCGACCTCGCGGGCGCCGCGAACCTGCTGCTTGCCACCCTTACCGGCATCCCCGTGTCCTCCACACACATCAAGACCTGCGCCATCATGGGCGTCGGTGCCGTCAAGCGCCTCTCGGCCATCAACTTCGGAGTCGTCAAGGACATGATGTTCACCTGGTTCTTCACCTTCCCCGCCTGCGGACTCATCAGCTTTGTCATGGCCAAGCTGTTCATGATGCTCCTCTAATCAAACCGAACGTCCATCCGGACCGCAACACTTCGCCCACCCGTCTTCGCCTCGAAAGGACCCACCCATGGCAAAGAAACCCGATTCGTTCTACTTTGACAACTACGTCGCTTGCGCCGACCTCGCCGTCCAGGCCGCAGAGCTGCTCACCAAGATTTTTGAGAACTTCGATTCCGCGCAGATTCACGACATGCTCAATAAGATGCATGCGATTGAGCATGCGGCAGACAAGAAGCACCACGAGCTCGAAGACGCCCTGCTCACCGCCTTTATCACCCCGCTCGAGCGCGAGGATCTGGATCTGATGAGCTGCGCGCTCGACACCGTGCTCGACCGTATTGAGGGCGTCGTGCAGCGCGTCTACTTCACCAACATTCAGAGCATCCATCCCGACGCCATCGTCATCGCCCACAAGGTGACTGACGCCTGCCGCGCCATGAAAGACCTGATGGTCGAGCTTCCCAACTACCGCAAGTCCAAAACGCTGCGCGAGCTGGTCATCCAGATCAACACCATCGAGTCCGAGGCCGACGAGCTCTATATCAACGCCATGCGCAACCTGCACGTCAACGGCAAGGACCCGCTCGAGGTCATCGCCTGGCGTGACGTCTACGCATTCCTGGAGTACTGCGCCGACTGCTGCGAGAATGTGGCCGATGTTGTGGATTCGATTGTCATGAAGAACAGTTAATTGGGGGTGCGTGTCCCGGCGGCGAAGGGCCGGCCACGGTTTGCTTTCTCACTCCGGCTGCTTTGCAGAGTCGTTCGAAAGTAAACCGTGGCCGGCCCTTCGCCTTACGTATCACCATTGGGAACTTTGGCTGATAGTTGTAGCGCAATGGGGGTTTGGCTGAAGGGACCTTTGGTATCCGTTCGGACACTTTGGCCCTTGATGAGCGTTTGGCCGATTGCTGCTTTGGGTACTGTTTGGGTTACTTTGGGTTTGTTTGATTTTTAATTGTTGGAGGGCTTGTATGTCTTATCTGGATCTGGCTCGGGGTCGGTATTCTTGTCGTGAATTTCAGGATCGTTCTGTTGAGCAAGCTGTTGTGGATGCCATTGTTGAGGCTGGGCGTATTGCTCCTTCTGCTTGTAATAACCATCCAACCCGTGTGATGGTGTTGGATACGCCTGAGCTTCTGGAGAAGGCTGCTGCTTGTCAGCCTCGGTTTGCTCGTGATGGATCTATCTTTGGCGCTCCGCTCATCTTCCTTATTTGTAGCGTTACCGAAGACGCTTGGGTGCGCCCGTATGACCAGATGAATTCCAGTGAAATCGATACGTCCATAGTGTGCGATCAGATGATGATGGAGGCCACCGAGCAGGGCCTGGGAACGTGTTGGGTATGCCATTTTAAGCCCGAGGTGGCACAGGAGCAGTTCAACCTGCCCGAGGGCGTCTATCCCTATCACATGCTCGTCTGCGGATATCCTGCCGACCACATCGCCGATTCCGAGCATCGCGAGGCCCGTACCATTCCCCTCTCCGACTTCCTCCTCAAGTAGATTTTGGGACATGCCCTAAAACCTATCCTTGACCGCTCACCGGTTCGCCGAGTTCTGCGCCACTATGTGCAGGGCTCGGTTTTTTATGTTGCGCGCCCCGGTACAGTCATAAAAAAGGACCCGCAAGCTGCGGGTCCTTTCTAGGCACTAAATTGTAGGCCGAATGTTAGTCCAGGTCGTCGGCAGCGAAGTTGTCGATCGGGGCGAAGGGATCGGCCACGGGGACAACCGGGTCAGCGACGGGCAGCGGCTCGGCGGGAACAGTCACCGCAGGAGAAGCGGCAGAACCGACCGGCGTGGAGGCCATGAGGTCGGCCGGGAAGGAGTTCTGGGCATCGTCCATGAAGTGCTGGATGAGCTTGAGATACTCGGCCTTGAACTCCTCACGAGAAGCCTTGAGACGATCGATCTCCTCGAGCTCAGCCTGCTTTTCGGTCAGAGCCTGGCGGATAACCTCGCGGGCCTTGGCGTCAGCCTCGTTGCGAATACGCTCAGCGTTCTCATTGGCATCGTTGACGATGGTCTCAGCGGTCTGCTGGGCAGCGATCAGGGCAGCGGAAATCTGGCGCTCCTGAGCGGAGAAGTCAGGGGCGGGAGCAGCCACGGGGGCGGCAGGAACGGCCTGGGCGGGGGCATCCTGAGCCTGGGCAAGCTGAGCCTGCGCATCGGCAAGCTGCTGCTCGGTAGCAGTCAGACGACCCTTAAGGTCGACGATCTTAGCGAGCATAGCGTCAACCTCAGAGGACAGCGTCTCCAAGAAGACGTCGACCTCAGCAGGATCGTAGCCACGCTTGGCCTCAGAGAAAGTCTGAGCCTGGATGTCTGCAGGGGTAATAGCCATAACAAGTCTCCTTTTTCATCGCCTCGGCGCTACACGCCCGACGTAAGTTACTAAGACAGTTCTACACGAGTATACCTATAAGAAGCTGCAGAACCAGCCTCTGCACCAACTGCAACGCAATAATCGCAACGACCGGCGAAAAATCGATACCGCCCATCGGCGGGATGAAACGACGGAACAGGTTGAGCCACGGACCGCACACGCTATCAAGCACCGCGGCAATATCCTGAAGCAAACCACCCTGCTTCATGGGAATCCACGTCATAAAGCAGTAGACGACAATGAGCGTGGAATAGAAGTTGAACAGCGTATTGACCAGCTGGACGATAGTGTAGATGTTGATGGGAATCTCCTCGTCTTGTCTTTACTTAAGGTAGCCGTCGGCACGAAGCTTCTTGAGATCGGAATCTTTGACCTCGCAACCGGCGGGCAGCACCATGAACACGCGGTCGCCCACCTCCTTGACCGTGGCACCCAGACCGCAGGCAAAGCCGTAAGAGAAGTCCAAGACGCGCTTGGCAACTTCGGTGCGTACGCCCACAAAAATCAGTGCGACAGGCTGCTTGGTGCGAACGCGGCGCACCACGGTCTCCACGTCGTCATAGCTCTCGGGGCGCAGGACATAGGCCGGCAGCTGCGGTGTGGCGTTGATGATATTGCTCGCATAGGCCGAGGCATCGCTCGGTGCAGGCGCAGGCGCAGCGGCGGCACGGGCGCGGGTGTTCTCGGCGTAGCTCGACGGCGTGTCATAGGCACCAGGACGATAACCGCTCGCAACACTGTCCTGCGAGCGCGAAGGCGGGTTATACGTCGTGGCATGGCGGGAGTCATCGCCGACCAGCTGCCCGGAGCGTGTATACACGGCAACCGACTCAGCTTCACCACGGCGCGTCTGACCAAGCAGGCCGTTGCTCGGCTCGTCTTGGGTGTAGAAGCCCTCGCCCGAAGCACCGCTGTAGCCGTTGCCCTGATAGCCATCGTCATAGCCATCATCGTAGCCGTAGTCGTCGTCCTGGCCATAACCCTGGTCGTAACCCTGCTGGCCGCCCAGGTGCATCTTATTTTTAATCTCGTCAAGGAAGCCCATGGTTGTGTCCTCTCGCGGTTTAGTGCAGGCGCCCCGATAATCAGTGCGCACTTCAGAGCCTTATTTTACTGCAAACTCCGGGCTAAATACTACCCTGCCCAGGCGAACGAGCGTAGAGCCCTCCTCAAGGGCAGGCTCAAAGTCTTCGCTCATGCCGCAGGAAAGCTCAGGCAGGTTCAAATCGGGATGCGCCGCCTCCAGCTCATCCCTCAGCTCACGAAGCCCCGCAAAGGTGCGGCGTGCCACATCCTTATTCCCCCGGGGCGCCATAGTCATAAGCCCCTGTACGCAAATTCCCTCAAGTTCCGCAAGCTCACCCGCGGCGGCGCGAATCTCATCGGGCGAAAAGCCTCCCTTCGACTCCTCACCACTCACATTGACCTCAATGAGCACACGCTGGGGGCCGGCGAGTTCGCCTGCCTCAATCTTGCGGGCAGCACGGCTCGAGATCGCCTGCGCCAGATGCAGCGAACCCACCGAGTGAATCAGCTCGGCTGAGCCCAGCACCGCATTGATCTTATTGGTCTGCAGGTTGCCGATCATATCGAAGCGCACCTCGGGCAGCTCCGGATGCTCCGCCAAACCTGTGAGCTTGCGAACCAGCTCCTGCGGGCGATTCTCGGCAAAATGGCGATACCCCGCCTGGATGGCGGCAACGGTCTCATCGACACCAACGGTCTTGGACACGGCAATGAGGCGCGCGGCGTCGTGGGGACGGCCCGCGCGATCGAGCGCCGCATAAAAACGTTCCAGAATCTGCTCGCGGCGAGCGCGCATCAAGTCCAAATAGTTATCCATTGCCAATCGCCTCCGCTGACAGCCAAACAAGTAGTCCCATGCTAACGCAAGAGCGCGGCCCCGCATGTGCAAGGCCGCGCTCACTTAGGTATTTACAATCTTTCGACGAACGGGGTTACTTACTCCTCGTCGTCCTCGCCATCGTCCTCATCCTCAAGATGATCGAGCAGGTAGCGAAGACCCTCGCTGACCTCGTTAACGGGCACCTTGGCAACGTAGCGTGCATCGACGGCGGGCCTCATGATAACACCCTCGCCCGAAGGCACGCGCATGCTCTCGAGCTCATCCTCATCAGTGCAGGCGATATCACCGGCAGTCATACGCTGTCCGGTCAACAGGAAGGTCAGACGGCAGGCGGCATCGATGGAAATCGAGGCGATGCGATCGAGATAGCGCGATACCATGATGGCGCGGCGCAGGTCGTCATAGTTGCTGTCGTCGTCCATAAAATCGCCCGTGTCCATGCGGTTAAAGGTGCGGAAGAACTTCTCGTAGGCGGCGTGCACTGGCTCGTCCTCGACGGCCAAGTTGCAGATGATGGACATGTCGTTGGTGACGAGCGCAGAAAGCGAAGAGCCCAGCACCTGGTAGACGGCCTCAGCCTCGGCCTCGACCGTGCCGACAAGCTCCTTGGGCAGCGAGATGTCGGCCTTGATCATATGACGCGTGGCGCGGCAAATCTGGCGAACCTTATCGGTCATGCGCTGCAGGTTAAAGTCGACGTAGATGATCGTCTGCAGCAAGCGGAAGTCGGAGGCGACCGGTGACTGCGTGGCAATCAGGTTGTAGCAGACGGCCTCCAGGTTGGCGCAGCGTGCGTCAATCGAAAGCGTACGCTTCTTGGTCTTGGTGGCGAGCTTGCGGTCGTCGGTCACATAGGCCTTCACGGCATCGTGGAGGGCCAGATCGACGGCCTCGTAGATGCTCAGCATCTCGTGACGGGCCTCGATGAGCTGACGGGAAAACAGTTTGCGCATGGTTCACTCCAATCAGTTGGGTGCGGTCATGCCGCCCGCACAGTGAATACGCACCGGACCAGATCCGATCGGCTTGGGACTAGTCGCACCGATCAGCCAAAGCGGCCGGTGATATAGTCTTCCGTCCGCGAGTCCACCGGGCTGGTGAAGATCGCGTCGGTTTGACCATACTCGATGAGCGTAGCGGGCTCGCCGGCAACTTCCTGCAAGAAGAACGCGGTGTAGTCACTGATACGAGCTGCCTGCTGCATTGAATGCGTGACGATGATAATCGTCATCTCGGGCGCCAGCTCGGCCATCAGATCCTCGACCTTAGAGACGGAAGTGGGGTCGATGGCGGAGCAGGGCTCGTCCATCAGGAGGACATCGGGTTGCACCGCAAGCACGCGCGCGATGCACAGACGCTGCTGCTGACCGCCCGAGAGCGCCAAACCATCCTTGTTGAGCTGATTGGATACCTCTTTCCAGAGGTTGGCGCGCTTGAGCGATTCTTCCACGATGTCATCGAGGTCGCTTTTGCTAGTCACGCCCTGCAGACGAGGGCCAAAGGCGACATTCTCGTAGATGGATTTGGGAAACGGGTTGGGCTGCTGAAAGATCATGCCCACGCGACGACGGAGATCGACCGGATCGACACCCTCGGCATAGATATCGTTGCCGTCGAGCGTCATGGTGCCCTCGACGCGCGTGCCCTCAATCAGGTCATTCATGCGGTTGATGCAGCGCAAAAACGTCGACTTGCCGCAGCCCGAAGGGCCAATGAAGGAGGTGATGGCGTTTTTGGCGATGTTGAGGTCAAGCCCCGTCAGCGCATGAAAGTCACCGTACCAAAAGTTGAAATCCTTGGCCGTAATGGCCGCTTGCTCCAACGCGGGAGCGGACTGATAAACGGACATGGGACTCCTTAACTAGCGACGCTTGCGCGACAGGAAGCGCGCAAACAGGTTGAAGGCCAAAATGATCACCATCAGCAAGAGCGCGGTGCCGTAGGCTGCGTTCATGTTGATGCCGTCGTTGGCAAGCAGGTACAGGTGAACGGTCATGGGACGACCGGAATCGAGCGGCGAAATAGGTAGATTGATGGCCTGGCCCATGGTGTAGAGCACCACGGCGGTCTCGCCGATGGCACGGCCGATGGCAAGGACGATGCCCGTGGCAATGCGGCCAAAGGCCGAAGGAAGCACGATCTTGGAGACGACCTGCCACTTGGTAGCGCCCAGGCCGTACGCGCCCCAACGGATATAGCGCGGAACGGCGCGAATGGCTTCTTCGGTGGTGCGCATGACGATGGGAAGCATCAAGAGCGCGAGCGCCAGAGCGGCCGAGACCATCGAAAGGCCCAGGCCCATAGCCTCGACAAACAAGGCGTAGCCAAACAGGCCCATAACGATGGAGGGCACCGAGGCCAAAGCGTCAGCAGCGTAGCGAATGAGCTCGACGACCTTGCCCTGCTTGGCGTACTCGGCCAGATAGACGGCTGCCAGCACAGCGATCGGCGTGCAGATAAGCATGGCGAGCGCCGTCACGTAGACGGTCGAGACGATCGTGGGCCAAATTCCGCCCTCGGCGTTGACGCCCTGGGGCCAACCGAAGATAAAGTCGAGCGAGATGTGTGGCAGGCCGTTGATGACCACGTAGGCGATGATAGCGACCAGCACCAGCGTGGTGATGTAGGCAGCGGCACGAAACACGCCAAGCATGATCTTGTTGGACAGGTCCTTGTTGATGCGGCCCTTCTTGCCGTGGGAAAGGGCACGCTTGATGCGCTCGCGCGACGAGGTCGTATCGACCGTCGTGTCAACGGAATCGGACATAGCCTACCCCCTCTTCTTCTTGGAAATCAGACGAACGATACCCACCAGCGTGGCGGAGATGATAAACAGGACCACACCCATGCCGAACAGCGCCGAGCGGTGCAGACCCGAGGAATAGCTCATGTCGAGCGCAATCTGGCTCGTGAGCGTCGAGATGGGGCTCGCAATGCTGTCGGGAATAACCGGGGCGTTACCTACGACCATGAGCACGGCCATGGTCTCGCCGATGGCACGGCCCATACCCAGCACGATGGCATCAACGATACCCAGCTTCGCGGCAGGTAGCACGACCTTATAGATGGTCTGCCACTTTGTGGCGCCCATGGCATACGATGCCTCGCGAATGCCCATGGGAATGGAATTGAGAGCATCGATGGTGAGCGTGGTGATGGTAGGGACGATCATGATGGCGAGCACAAACCACGCCGTCAGCGCACCAAAACCAAGGCCGCCGGTCAGTTGTGCGATAAACGGGCGGATGATGATCATGCCAAAGAAGCCGTAGATGATGGAGGGTATGCCCGCCAGCAGGTCAACGGCGGGGCTGATGAGCTTGCGCACGCGCTTGCTGGCAATCTCGACCAGGTAAACGGCCGTACCCACGCCCAGCGGCACGCCCATGGCGAGCGCACCGACGGTCACCAGACCCGAGCCAGCAAGCAGCGACAAGATGCCGTAGTGGCCCTCGGAAGGCGCCCACGTAAAGCTAAAGAAGTCAGCCAGACCGATGTCAGTAAAGACGGGCAGCGCCGAGTACGTGGTAAAGACAAAAATCAGGATGACGGTAACGACCGCCAAGAACGCGCAGGCAAAGAAGATCCACTGCAGCGCCTTCTCCTTGATATAGGTACTGCGCGATACGAGCGCCAGCTCGCGCTTCTTGGGCGTCTGAACATTCTGCTCAGTCTGGGAGTTTTCCTGTGCTTCCATGCTACTCACTCCCCTTCTCGTCGTTGGTGACGGGAATAAAGCCCGCCTCGCGAATCTGCTTGTCCATCTTTTCGGACGTCACATAGTCGATGTAATCCTGCGCCTGCTGCGAAGGCACACCCTTCACAAAGAAGTAAAGGTCGCGCGAGATGGGATAGCCGCCACTCGCGACCGTCTTCTCGGACGCCTCAACATGATTGACCGAGACGGCCTTGACCGAGGTCTTGGCGTTGAGGCTATCGACGAAGCCCAGCGAAATGTAGCCGATGGCCCCACGCGAACGAGATACCACGTCGCGCACCTGGCCCGTACCCGAAAGAACGGCCGAGCGGCGATCGAACGGCGTGCCATCCATCACGATGGTACGGAAGGCCTCGCGCGTACCGGACGCCTCGTCTCGGTTGATGACCTGAATCCTCAGGTCCTCGCCACCGACCTCTTTCCAATTGGTAATCTTGCCGGCGTAGATATCGCGGAGCTGCTCGGTCGAGAGGTTATCGACGGGGTTGTCGTCGTTCACGATGACCGCAATACCGTCGTGGGCAATGACAATGGGAGTCAGGCCCAGATCCTGTTCGTCGGCATTGAGTCCACGGGAGGAGCTGGCGATATCGGCCGTGCCGGCGCTGACGGCCTCGATCCCAGCGGAAGAACCCAAACCGGAAACGAGCACGTCGATGCCGGTCTCCTCCTTAAAGCCCTCGGCCGCAATCTCGGCGATAGGAAGGCAGGTCGTGGAGCCGGCCACGGTAATGGAAGAGCTAGAAGATCCCGAAGAACAGGCGCACAGCGTAAGCGTAAGCACAGCGGCGCTCAGGACCGATACGATCTTTCTCATAGCATCACGCCGATCGCAGCATGGCGCCCACAGGTGCCGTCCTCGTTACGGTAGGAATAAAAGCGGTCGTTCTGACGCACGGTCGAAAGCTGGGTATCCACGATATTATCCGCGTCGACACCGACATCTACCAGCGCCTCGCGAATGGCAGCGGAAAGATCGAGCATGCGAGAGGTATTCGCATCGATGCAAGAGAACTCGGCGGCAAAGCGATCCATGAGTTCCTGGGATACCTCATATTCGTCACCCAAGATATGGGGGCCGATATAGGCGGAAACGTCGCTCGCATCGCAACCGGCAGCATCGCAAAGCGCCTGGCACGCCTTGGCGGAAATACGTGCAATCGTGCCCTTCCAACCGGAGTGCACCACGGCAAATCCGCCGGGGGCCACCAGCACCACGGGAACGCAGTCGGCAAAGCAGAGCAGCACGGGTACGTTATGCGCCGTACAGACGATGGCATCGCAGCCCTCGGCAATCTGCTCGCGGACGTCCTCAAGGTCATCGGCGCCGTTCGAGGTCACCGCAACGATATGGTCACCATGGACCTGATTGGGAACGAGCAAGTTGTGCTCGCACTCGGCGGCACCCATAGCCTCGAGCACGCGACGACGATTTTCTTGAACAGCAAAGGGGTCATCGCCAACATGCGAGCCCAAATTGAGTGAGGAGTACGCATCTTCGGAAACACCACCGGCGCGCTCGGTGAAGGCAAAGCGAACATCGGATGTCGCGCCTTCCACCAACGTAACTCCATCATGGTCGACACGCGAAACGTTGTCCGCACGTGCTGCCATACTAAAGCCTCCTAATAACACAAGTACCGCGGCATCGCCGCTACAGCCCGCGTTTATACGGCTGTCATACTTCTCTAAAAGGATACCTGCTGCACTGGAGGCAATCGTAAAGGGAACGTAAAGAGATTGGAGGTTCTAGTTTACAAAGTCGAAATAAAAAGGGCGCGTCCATACGGACACGCCCCCGTGAGCAACAATGCAAAGAACGACTTAGAAGCTACCGCGCTTCAGGAAGTCGGGAAGCTCGAACTGATCGTTGCCGAAGTTAGGAAGCTCGGTGCCACCGACGTTGCGGGTCGGAGCGGCCTGAGCCGGGCTGGTGGCCGGAGCGGTGCGCTGCGGCTCAGCGGAGGCAGCGGCCTTGCTCTGAGACTGCTGAGCAGCAAAGAGCTCGTCCTGACGGTTGACGTTGGAGTCGGAGAAGCCCGTAGCGATGACGGTGATACGCACCTGATCGCCCAGGGACTCGTCGACAACGGTACCGAAGATGATGTTGGCCTCGGGGTCGACGGCGTTGGCGACAACGTCGGCGGCGTCGCTGATCTCCTGGATGCCCAGGTCCTTGGAACCGGCGATGGAGAGCAGCACGCGTGTGGCACCATCGATGGAGCTCTCGAGCAGCGGGCTGGAGATGGCCTGCTGGGCAGCGTCGACGGCACGGGTATCCCCAGAAGAGGTACCGATACCCATCATGGCGGTACCGGCCTGCTTCATGATGGTCTTAACATCGGCGAAGTCCAGGTTGATGATACCGGGGACGGTGATGAGGTCGGTGATGCCCTGGGTGCCCTGGGAAAGGACGCCATCGGCAATCGCGAAGGCCTCGAGCATGGTAGTCTTCTTCTCGGCGATGTCGAGCAGCTTATCGTTGGGGATGACGATCATGGTATCGACGCAATCGGAGAGGGTCTTAATGCCCTCCTCGGCGCTCTTCTTGCGCTTGCGGCCCTCGAAGGTGAAGGGCTTGGTCACGACGGCGACGGTCAGTGCGCCGACCTCGTTCATCGCGATATCGGCAACGATGGGAGCAGCGCCGGTACCGGTGCCACCGCCCTCGCCGCAGGTGATGAACACCATGTCGGCGCCAGCGAGCGCCTCGGCAATGTCGTCGCGGGACTCATCGGCAGCCTTGCGGCCAACCTCGGGGTTGGCGCCGGCGCCCAGGCCGCGGGTAAGGTCGGTGCCGATGTGCACCTTGATATCGGCATCAGAGATCGCGAGTGCCTGAGCATCGGTGTTGATGGCAACAAACTCGACGCCGCGGATGCCCTCTTCGATCATTCGATTGACCGCGTTGGTACCGCCGCCGCCGACGCCGACCACCTTAATGACGGCAAGGTAGTTGTTGATCTCTGTCTCGTGCATGTCGGTCCTCCGAACAAAGGTTATAGCCATAGCATGGGTCGACCCCTGCGCACATTAACCTTCAGGTTGAAAGTAAATGCAAAGGTAAACCGTATTATGGTTGCACATTATGAACGTATCAGTCAAATAATTGACCGTGAAAACCAAACAAACCAGATAAACGGCGTGGTATGGCCACTCAACAAAGCATCAACCAGCGCTATGAGGTCGGAGCATTCCTAAATGTGTAGTTGCCCGGAGAGCGCACATTGATATACGTTACGCCCTCTACCTGCGAAAGCAACTTGGTGACTACGCGTTCCTTCTTGGCGATATCGTCCGAATCGCCCAGCGACACCTCAATGCCGTTATTGAGGTTTGCCGAGATGGCTTCGACCGAAGGCGTGGAAATATCCTTGACTTGTCCCAAGAACTCGCTCGAAAAACCACGCACATAATCCAGGCCGGCCTTAACGGCCTTGGAGCTCACCGCCTGGCCGGAAACTGGAGCGACATCCGCCGAGACATCAGTCAGCAACACCGCGCCATAGTGCTTAGCGAGCGCCAGTGCGGCATCGATGCCGGTCAGGGTATTTGAGCCCTGCCCTGTCGTGATGACGTTGCCCTGGTCGTCCACTTCGACCGACGTCGACAGCGGGGCGATCCAGGTGTCATCATCCCCGATGGCCCAGGCTAGGTCATCGGAGCTGATATAGGCAATTGCGATGACCTTGCGCTCCATAGGCGTAATGATGAGCGTATGCGGGAACTGACGCTGAACATCCACGCCCGAGACCCACGGGTTCTGCTTGAGGTCCTCGGTAATCTGGTCGGGATCGACGTTAAAAAGCGACGTTCCCTCGGGCAAATCGATCAGCTGGATAGCATCGTGCTTCGTCACATGCTCGCTGCCTTGAATCTGAATATCAGTGGCGGTAAACAATCCAGAGTTAATCACCACGATGGCAACGACGACGAGCACGGCCAAGACGGCCAGAACGCCGCCCACGATTTTGCCTTTGCCTGTAACGACAGAAGCGGCGTCTGATGTTTTATTTGCCATCGCCCCAAGTGAAGACAACGGGTTGACGCCTTTTTTTCCCGAAGGCTTCTTGGCGGTAGCCGGCACCGATGTCAGCGAGCGCGGTTTCGATGCGCCCAGCGTGCGACCCGGACGCAGCGTTTTAGTTCCCGTCGGTGGCTTAGGAGTTGCCATGGGACGGGCAGGCTTGGCGCCCATAACAGGCTTTGACGTCACCGAGGGACGCGAGGACTTTTTTGCGGCCGGACGATTACCGAGCTGCGAGCCGACGACCGGACGACTGGTCTGTCGAGCATGCCCGACAGACTTAGAGTGCGCGATGGTATTGCGTTGAGGTTTGGCAGGCGCGCCGGAACGCCCTCCGGCGCGGCGGAAGGTGGGTTTCGATGCTCTAGAAGCCGAGGAATTTAACTTCCGGTCTGAGCTCGATGCCATACGCCTCCCTCACCTTTCCGTGCACATGTCTGATAACCGCGGCAACGTCATCGGCCGAGGCAGTTCCGTTATTAACGATAAAATTAGCGTGAACGGGCGAAACTTCCGCACCGCCAATCGAAAAACCCTTTAATCCACAATCCTCGATAAGCTTGCCCACACTCGCATCGGGCGGGTTGCGAAAGACCGACCCGCAGGATGCGCGACCCATGGGCTGCGTACGCTTGCGCCTCGTCAGGTACCGCTCCATGCGCTCGCGAATGTCGACCTTGGGCGCCGGTTTAAGCTTAAGCACGCACTCGAGGATGATCTCATTGCGGGGAAGGCTACATTCTCGGTAGCCCCAAGTGATCTCGGACCCCGCATAATGCTTGATACCGGATGCCGGGTCAAACGTTACGACATCCTCAACCAGCGAGCCAATCCACTCGGTCCGTGTGCCGGCATTCATAGATATCGCACCGCCAACCGAGCCAGGGATGCCAACGGCAAACTCAAGGCCCGAGAGGCTACGCGACAGGGCATCGTTGACCAGGCGCGCAAACATCACGCCCGCACCGACCGTCAGCGTGCAACCGTCATCGGCAACAACCGTGCGCTGAAACTCACGTCCGAGCGAAATGACGGCGCCGCGATAACCGCCATCGGCAACCAGCAGATTGGAGCCCTTGCCGATGATGACCCACGGCACCTGCTCGCGATCGAGCACCGCCACGGCGCGGCGAAGGGCATGATAGCTATGGCACGTCACAAAGAGGTCGGCCTTGCCGCCGATACGATAGCTCGTATGACGCGCAAGGCGCTCGTCCTCGATCACATCCGTGTCGATCATGCCCGAGAGCGCCATGACGGCGTTAAACAGACCCATTAGACTTAAGCGTCTTTCTTGGCAGTCAGATACTCGATAAACTCGGGACCTACGGTCGTAACGTCACCGGCACCCATAGTGAGCAGCAGGTCGCCCTCGCCCACCATCTGCTCGAGCTCCTGATTGAGCTCAAGACGGCTGGAGCAGTACACGACCTCCTTGCCAGGATGCTTGGCGCACACGGTATCGGCGAGCATCTTAGAGGTAACACCCGGAATGGGCATCTCGCCAGCCGAGAACACATCAATCAGCAGCAGTTTATCGGCATTGGCAAATGCATCGGCAAAGTCGTCGCACAGGGCCTGCAGACGCGAATAACGGTGCGGCTGGAACACGACGTCGACATGCTTGTAGCCCAGCGACGAAGCGGCAGCAAGCGTCGCCTTGATCTCGGTGGGGTGATGGCCGTAATCATCGACCACGGTGATGCCATCGATATCGCCCACGTGGGTAAAGCGACGGCGGACGCCCTCAAAGCTCGAGAGCGCCTTGGCGGCGGCGTCGATGTCAAGGCCCAGGACATGGGCGACGGTGAGCACCGCCGTGGCGTTGAGCATGTTGTGGCGACCGGGATTGCTCTTGATCTCCACAGCGTGCTCAGTGCCGTCCTCAAAGCGAACGATAAAGTCGCTCTGGATGCCCTTGACATCCGGGTGCATGCAGACGATGTCGTTGCTCTCGGCAAAGCCGTAGGAAAGCACGTGACGGCCCGTCGACTTGGCGAGCTCGACCAGATGCGAGTCCTCACCGCAGACGATGACGGTGCCGTCCTCGCCCACCAGGCTCATGAATTTGGCGAAAGTCGCCTCGATCTCCTCGATACCCGAGTAGTGATCGAGGTGGTCGGCCTCGACGTTGGTCACAATGACCACGTTGGGGTTCAGGAACAGGAAGGAGCTGTCGGACTCGTCGGCCTCGGCGACAAAGTAGTCGCCCGAGCCGTTCTTGCCGTTCGTGTCATAGCCCTCGACGATGCCACCGATCAAGAAGCTCGGATCCAGACCCATGCGGTCGAGCATGGTGGCGCACATCGAAGACGTGGTGGTCTTGCCATGCGTGCCGGCAACAGCGACGGTGGTGTAGCCGTGGCCCAAAGCAGAGAGCATCTTAGCACGGGGCCACACGGGAATACCAAGCTCGCGAGCGCGCACGAGTTCAGGGTTGGACTCCGGAATAGCGGTGGAGACAACAACCACGTCGGGCTTGACCTCGTCGATCGTGGCGGCCTCATGGCCCACATGCACCTTCACACCAGCGCGGATAAGCTGGCGGATATAACGTGACGTCTTAAGGTCGGAGCCGGTAACGGCATAACCGCGCTCGTGCAGAACGAGGGCGATGCCGCTCATGCCGGCGCCGCCGATACCGATAAAGTGGGCGCTCTTAAACTCGGGCGCGGAGGTTGCAGTCTGGGAATCAGCCATGTGCTCGTGTACTCCTTGCGTAAACACTGCCTGTAACCCGTTAACTGTACCGCACCTACCGCATCAGCGCGAGGGCGACCGACGATATCCCGTCTAACTAACGCAAACCCTCTACCGCATCCGCCAGAAGAGCGGCGGCCCTATCCTGGGCCAGACCACGCGCCGCCTGACGCATGGCGTCGCGCGCCGCCGCGTCATCGACCAGGTGCAGCAGTTCATCGGCAAAGGCAGAACCGTCGATATCGGCATCGGCGCAGAGCACGCCGGCCCCGGCGTCGACCAGATAACGAGCATTGGTGGTTTGGTGGTCGGCCGTCGCATGTGGATACGGCACGAGCACCGAAGGCACGGCGAGCGCAGCAATCTCGGCCACGCTCGATGCGCCCGAACGCGAGAGCACCAAATCGGCAGCAGCCAGCATATCGCCCATGTTGTCGATGTAGGGCAGGACGCGGTAACGCTTCGCCTCCTCGGGCGTCAGCGCCAAAGCGCGCTCGGTCTCCTCAAAGCCGTCGGCACCCGTCGAATGCAACACATAGAGGTTCTTGCGCGAAAGCAGCTCGTTTTTGAGCGAAACCACGCGCTCGTTGAGGTGCTGGGCGCCAAGTGAACCGCCAAAGACGAGCAGCAGCGTAGCGTCCTCGGGAACGCCAAGTGCTTTGCGGCCGCGAGCGCAATCGCCCTCGATCACCGAGCGACGTACGGGGTTGCCGGTCATGAGCACGTGGCCAGGGTCACCTTCGCGCTCAAAGACCGAACGCGCTGCCGGCACCGAGATGCACACGCGGGCGGCGTGGGAGTTCATCATCTTGTTGGCCAGGCCCGGAACAGAGTTCTGCTCATGCAGCAGATACGGAACGCCCGCGCCCTTGCACCACCCCAGCAGCGGAACCTCGACATAGGCTCCGAAACCGATGGCAGCGTCGGGCTTGCCGACCTTTGAGAAATGACTGGCGAGCGCACGCTTGGCCTTGTTGACACGCCACAGCGAGGTCAGCGCCGTCCAAGGACGGGAGCGGTCGAAGCCAGTGACCGTAATGGGCACAAAATCAAACCCAGCCTCGGGGACCAGACGACCCTCGAGCTTGCGCGACTGGCCCACGAACACAACGTGGTGGCCACGGTCACGCAGCTCTTCGGCCAAGGCGAGCGCGGGGTTGATGTGCCCGGCCGTGCCGCCGGCTGCAATAGCAACGGTCATTTTATCGGTCATGGTAGTCCCTTCGTACACGCGGTCCCTGGTCGTCGGTACGCAGACGCGCCGACGGGTCCGAGTTCAAATCGATTCGATTATATCCGCCGCCCGCGTTGCGAGGGCTGGGGCGCTGAGGACGACCTTGCGGCGCCGTTCGCTGACGCGGGCGGGCTGCCGGCTCGGTCGCAGAGCCATCCAGGACGGTAAAACCGTTACGCGAAGATCGCTCGCCGCGCACGTGGGGCACGCCGGCGGTACTCTCATCCATAACGGCAAAGCTCTCGCGGCGACGGTCGTACTCATCGCGGCGGGCGCTCTCGTACGAAACGCGCAGGATCAACCCGGCAAGCATGAGCGACACAATAATCGACGAACCGCCGTAGCTAATAAACGGCAACGGTTTGCCCGTCATGGGAAACACGTTGAGGATGCCCAGCGCGTTAATCAAAAACTGCACTGCGAGAATGACCGCGGAGCCAGACGCCATAAGCGCGCCCCGGCGATCGGTCGCCTGCTCGGCAATGCGAAACGCCGAGTAGATCAGCATCGCAAACACCAAGAAGAACAGCACGGTTCCGACAAAACCGACTTCCTCGCCAATGATGGCCAGGATGTAGTCATTGTGCGCCTCGGGCAGATACGAGTACTTCATGGTTGAGTTGCCGATGCCACGGCCGAACAGACCGCCCGAGGCAAAGGCCATAATGGCAAGCGTGGCCTGATAGCCGTCACCATACTCGTCGGCCCAAGGGTTCAAGGCAACCTGAATACGCACCATACGGTACGGCTCTGCGACAAGCGCAATCACGATCACGAGAATGCCGAAGATTAGCACGCCGATGATAAATCTGGGGTCGAGACCCGCAAACAACGCCATGCACATGAGGGTCAACAGGATGATCAGGACAGTACCGAAATCGGGCTGGATAAAGATCAGAAAGAGCGAAATGCCCAGGTAGATGCCCATCTTGCGAAGGAATTCGTTGATGTTGCCACCGGGCGAAAAGAAGCGATCAAGCATGATGGCCGAATACGCAATGGCAAATGGCTTTAAAAACTCGGAAGGCTGGAACTGAATACCGGCGATGTTAAGCCAGCGCGTGGCGCCACGGCTGCCGCTGCCCACCAAGAACACCAGAAACAGTAGCCCTATCATGCCTATGAGGAAGATCCTGAGCACATCCTCCCCAAACCAGCTGTCCGGCAAAACGCGCACGATGGCAATCAGCGCCATAACACCGACCACGGCAAACGCGGCCTGTCGACCCAGAAAAAACGTCGCCGAGCCATTCTCGTGCAGCGCCTCGACCGAAGACGCCGAGTACACCATCAGCAGGCCAAAGCACACCAAGGTAAACAGACAGGCCATGAATATCAGACGGGGGCGCATGATACGGGCGGGAACACCGGCAATATAGCGTTCGCTAAACGACTGCCCGCCGCGGCTGGAACGCGGTGTGATGCGCCGTGAGGAAGCACGGTCCGAGTCGGGCCTCCTCATACCTTGTCGGGGGCTCTCCTCTCTCACCGCAACCCCTATTCCATTTGTGATTTCGCTGTAGCGGCAAGCTGAGCCACGTAGTCCTTAAACACGCGGCCGCGCTCCTCATAGCCCGAGAACTCATCGAACGAAGAGCAGGCAGGAGAAAGTAAGATCACGTCACCACGGCTCGAAAGCGAACGGGCAACGTCCACGGCGTCGCGCAGGTCATCCGCCTGGGCGATATCCACATCGCCATCGACATCGGCCTCGTCCATAGCGGCGGTGAAGCGCTCGCGCGCATCGCCAAAGCAGACGACCGAGCGCACGTTGTCCATAACGACGCGCGCGAAGTCCGTGAGCGGCGTGCCCTTATCGTGGCCGCCGAGCAGCAAGATCACATCGTCATCGGGAAATGCCGTCAGTGCCTTCTCGACCGCATCGGTGTTGGTCGCCTTGGAATCGTTGACGTAGCGCACGCCGTCAATCTCGCCACACGGCTCCACGCGGTGCTCGAGCGGCTGGAACGAGGCAAGACCGCGGCAGACACCATCGACATCGGCACCGACCGCCAAGGCAGCCGTGGCGGCGCACAGGGCATTGATAACATTGTGATGGCCCGAGATCTTGAGCTCGGATGTAGCGATGAGCGGGGTCTCGACGCCCTTCAGGCGCACGACCATCTTGCCGTCGCGCACAAAGGCGGCATCCTCGCCCTCAGGCTCGTCAAAGGCAACCTTGCAGATGCGACGACCCGGCGTGTAGATGTACTCATCGAACTCGTGAATGCCGGCGTCTTCGACGTCGACAACCGCCAGATCGTCATCGACCATATTGTCAAACAGTTTGATCTTGGCAAGCGCGTAGTTCTTATGGCTCTTATGCCAGCCCAAGTGGTCGGGAGTGATGTTGAGCAGCACCGCCACGCGGGGGTGGAGCTCGGTTGTCGTAGCAATCTGATAGCTCGAGAGCTCAGCCACAAACCACTCGTTGTGGGCTCGGCCGTCAATCTCGTTGACCGGCGGCTCGCCGATGTTGCCGACAGCAACGCTGGCCTCGCCGGCAGCCTTAAGCAGATAATCAGCCAGCGACGTGGTGGTCGTCTTGCCGTTGGTGCCCGTGATGGCAATCCAGTTATCGGGCGACAGGCGATAGGCAAACTCGGGCTCACCCATAATCTGGGCGGCATGCTCGCGCCCGGCCTTAAAGAAGCCCGAGAACTCCGAGATGCCCGGGCACGTCACGCATACGTCATAGGCGCCCTCGACCTGTTCGGTCCCATAGACAAACGACGCACCAGCAGCCTCGAGCGCACGCGTGGCGTCATTGGGTTCAGAGGTGCCACCGCCATACACGGTAACGGCACTTACGCGCTCGGGATGTGCCAGCGCCCAGCGGGCGACATCGAGACCGGATTTGCCCTGACCCAAAACGAGCAGGCTAAAGACATCAGCAAGAGGCATGAAAGACCACTATCCCAACTGGAAGAACAGGGCAAGGCCAACGGCACCAAAGGCAGCAGCGATAATCCAAAAACGGATGACGACCTTGGTCTCGGCCCAGCCCTTCTTTTCGAAATGATGATGGATGGGCGCCATAAGGAAGACGCGCTTGTGCGTAAAGTGGAAGTAGACAACCTGAATCATGACCGACAGGGTCTCAACGATAAACAGGCCGCCGATGATGAGGGAGACGACCTCGGTGTTGGTCATGATGGACGTGCAGGCAAACGCGGCGCCTAGGGCAAGCGAGCCGGTATCGCCCATAAAGATGCTCGCCGGATAGCAGTTGAACCACAGAAAGCCCAAGCAGGCACCGGCACACGCGGTGCAGAAGATGGACAGGTTCACGTCTCCGTGCAAAAACGCCATGGCAGCCATGGCGAGCATGGCAATCATGGAGGTGCCGCCAGCAAGACCGTCAAGGCCATCGGTCAGGTTCACGGCATTAGAAAGACCGGCGATCATCAGCCAGCAAAAGACAATGTAGAGCCACGGGAACGAAAGGCCGCAGATGGTGGTCGAAAGCACGCCAAGGTCAATCGTCAGGCCGCCGGGAAAACGAATCTCGGGGGCGACGCCGCACCAGTTAACGGCAAGTACCGTAAAGGTGACACAGATAATGGTTAGGCCGATCATCTTGGCATGAGGCGTCAGACCGAGCGAGCGCCCATGCGTAACGGAGGTCAGGTCGTCGATCAGGCCCAGCACGCCTGTCGCCAGCGTGGCGAGCAGCACGAGCACGAGCTCGGTGGTGAGCTTGCCCATCAGCAGGCAGGTCAGCGAAATCGCGACGAGAATGACAACGCCACCCATGGTGGGCGTTCCCTGCTTAACCAAATGACGCTTGGGGCCGTCGGCACGAACCTGCTGGCCGATACCCTCGACCTTAAGTAGCTTGATCCACCACGGCATGAGCAGCAGCGCAATGGCAGCGGCGATGCCAAGCCCCAAAAAAGCCTGATACGTTGGATACGAGGGATTGCCGAACATGGGCTAGCACACACCTTCCACAAAGCGGTCGAGCTCAACAAAGCGGGAACCCTTGACCAGTACAACATCATGTTTTTCAAGCGCGCCGCCCATGCGGTCGAGCACCTGCTGATAATCGGAGAACACCTGGATGCGGTCCTCGTCCATGCCCATCATGCGCGCGGCATCGGCCATAAGCTGGGCCAGCTCACCACCCACGCACGCCAGCATGTCGAGCTTCTTGGCGGCGGCATAGGCGCCCACGAGCTCATGCATGCGAGGAGCCTCATCGCCCATCTCGCCCATCTCGCCCAGGATCGCCATACGAGACCCCGTGCACGAAAGCGAGCACAGTAGATCGAGACCAGCAGCCATGGATTCGGCGCTGGCGTTATAGGAATCGTCGATGACGCGGGCACCGCTCTTGGCGCGCTTGATCTCCTGGCGGTGCCCGGTGATCGTGAGGCCCCTAAAGGCAGCATCGATCTGCTCGGGCGTCACGCCCAGGCGATAGGCAACCGCGGCGGCCTTAACGGCATTTGGGACGGACTGCACGCCGGGGATGGCAAGCATGGTATCGATTGTCTCGCCCTGACCAAAATCGAGCGTAAAGACCGGACGGCCCTCGTCATCAACTCGAACGTCGCGGGCACGGACCTCATCATCGTCCGAGACGCCGGCCAGCATCACATCGATACCAGCAGGCTGGGCGAACGTATCGCGAATGAACGGCGTAAAGTCGTCCTCGCCGCCCAAAACCAGCAGCGGCAAGAAGTCGCCAGCGGCGCACATACCCTGGACAATCTCGGCCTTAGCGCGGGCGATGTTCTCGCGGCTACCCAAAATGCCGATATGAGAGGTACCAATCTTGCTCACGATGGCAAGGTTGGGATTGGCGGACTGGGACAGGCGCTCGATCTCGTGGAAATGGTTCATGCCCATCTCGAGCACCAGGACCTCGGTATCGGCCGGAGCGGAAAGCACCGTGAGCGGCATGCCGATCAGGTTATTGAAATTGCCCTTGGTGGCCCAGACACGATAGCGCTTGGCGAGCACGGCGGCGAGCACGTCCTTGGTCGTCGTCTTGCCGATGGAACCGGTAATACCAACGACCAGGCAGCCAAGCTCCAGACGGTACGCGTGCGCCAAACGCAGCAGAAAGTCCTCGGGATCATCGGTCAGCAAGATGGCACAGCCCTTGTCCTGCGCCAGCGAGACCAGCTCGGCCTCGGGCTCACGCGTCATCACGACGGCGCCGGCACCCGACTGGACGGCACGGGAAGCAAAATCATTGCCGTCGACGTTTTCACCGGGAAAGGCGACGAAAATCGTCCCTTCCTCGACCTGACGCGAGTCGATAACGCACCCGCGGCATACCCGATCGGCTTCTCCCGTCACGGTTCGGGCCCCTGTTGCGGCCGCGAGGTTGTTGACGGCGATCTCTATCATTGCAGCTCCCCTGTAAACCTAATAATGCTATCGGCGTATTGTATCCCAGCGCCGCGCATGCGTGGTGCAGGGCATGTGAACACCCCTCATATGGGACAACAAACCACGCCCCAAAGATTGTAACCCCCTACTTCGTGTGCGGGATACCCAGCACGTCGAGCGCGTTGGCCATAATGGACTGGAACGGCACCGCAGCGGCATCTGAGCCGCTCGGCGTTCCGTCGAGCGTGATATAGCACAGCACCTTGGGCGATTGTGCCGGTGCAAAGCCCATAAAGGACGACATGTAGTTCTCCTTGAGGTAGCCGCCGTTCTCGTCGGCACGTTCGGCCGTACCGGTCTTACCCGCCACGTCATAGCCGTCAACCGCGCCGCCAACGCCCGTTCCCTCGGACACGACCGTCTGCATGCACGATGTCACCTGGGATGCAGCATCCTCAGAAATCGCGCGCTCGCCTTCGCCCCAGTCCTTCTCGTCGCCTTTGCTGGACTTATAGAAGTGCGGTGTCATCATCACGCCGCCGTTGGCGATGCCGCCCACGGCACGTGCGATCTCAATCGGCGAGACGGACAGTGCCTGTCCAAAGCTCATCGAGCCCAGTGTGGCGCCGTCATACTGGTCACGCTCCTTGACGATACCCAGGCTCTCGCCCGGAAAATCTACACCAGAGCTGTGACCGATGCCCCACTTGTCCACATAGGCGGCAAAGTCGTCGGCACCGATCTTGCGCCCCACCAGGACAAAGCCCACGTTGGACGAACGGCGCATCATCTCGCGCACATCCATGGTCATGGCGTAGTCGCGCTTGTCGGCATCAGTGACGGTATCGTCGCCCACCTTGATGCTCGCCGGCACCTCAAACGACGTACTCGATCGCACGACACCCAAGTCGAAGCCGGCGCCCGCCACGAGCGTCTTAAAGACCGAGCCGGGCTCGTAGGCGTCGGTGACCAGGCGCAAGTTCATATCCTCGGTCTTGGCGTTTTCCAGATCGGTCTGGTCGTAAGTCGGATACGAGCAGGCTGCCAAGATCTCGCCTGTCGTAGGATCGGTGACCAGCGCCGAGCCGTTCTTGGCCTTAGTCTTCTCAACTGCCTCTGCCAGGGCATCCTCGGCCGCACGCTGGATATTGACGTCGAGCGTCGTCACGATATCAACGCCGTCGACCGCAGCCACCTTTTTATAGGCACCGCCCGCGATATAGCTGCCGTCCCTCGCGCGCTCGCGTACGAGAGAACCGTTCGTGCCGGTCAGAAGCTTGTTGTATTGCTTTTCGAGACCCGTCAAGCCGTCGTTGTCTACATTAACTACACCCAGCACCTGCGATGCCAGATTGCCGTATGGATATACGCGCTTCATGGCCTGCTCAAAAAGCACGCCGGGCAGGTTCTTCTTCTCCAGCGCCGCAACATCGTCTTCGTCCACCTGGCGCTTGATATACACCCAGGTTCCATCGGACTCAACGAGCTTGCGGCAGGTCTTTTTATCGATTCCAGTTGCCTTGACCAGCGCCGACACTGTCTTGTCAACATCCTCGACAAGCTGCGGGTTCACGGCGATGTTGCGACATTCGACCGACGACGCCAACACGTTGCCGTTGCGGTCGTAGACGGTGCCGCGTTTGGCATAGAGGGTCTGCGCGAGCAGGCGGCGCGCATCGGCACGCTCGCGCAGTTTATCGGCTTCGACAATTTGATAGTCGGCAAGGCGAAAGACGCCCAAGCCCAAGCCAAGCCCGATGAAGCCCATGACGGCTTTGCGGCGAGGCAGAGGTGCGCCTGTGAGCCATTCGGTCGACGAACTCTTGCGCGACCTGGTGTTATGCACTTGAGGGCCGCCCGAGCCGCGAAGTCGCGACGCCGGGTCGTTGCCACGGGACTGTCCGGCGTTGTAAGATTGCCGACCCGTTCCTTGATAACCAGAACGTCCCCGCGATGAGGGACGTCCAGAACCGCGGCCCCCATCGGAACCGCGGCGATAGTCATTTGTCATACTCAGCTACCGTCTTGCTACTGAGCGGTCGCGGTCGCGTTGGCGCCCGCGGCTGCATCCTGCGAAAAGTCAAGTGTAACGCTCTCGCTGGGCTCCACCATGCCATAAGCGCCCGCAAGGTCGCGAATGCGCGTGTCGGCGCCATAGACCGAATGCATGACCTCCAGGTCGGAGCTCTCATCGGTCGCCTTTTCGAGCGTGTTGGTAAGCTCGGCGTTGCTGTTGAGCACCTGGGCCGTAACGCCGGCGAGCGCCACGCGGGCGACGCCGATCGTCATGAAGATAGCCGCAATGATGCAAAACGTTTTAAGAACGCTCATGAAAACCGGGCTTACCGCCTGGTTTGCCTGACGGCCCGCGCCCGTGTAGACATCAAAGCGCGGCGTGCGCTGCTCACGGGGAGCAACGGGGGCCTGCGGCGTCTCACGATAGGCGGGCATGGCGTTCATATCATAGGCGAGTGCTGCGCTTGAAGTGTTGTAGCCCATGATATGCCGCCTCCCATCCCGAGTACGTTGGTAGTGTGTTTAAGCTTCGTTTATGGTGCGAGCGGGAGGTCCAATATCGCGCGGTCGCGCCTACAGACGCTGCGCCACGCGGATTTTGGCTGATCTCGCCCGAGGGTTGCGCTCAACCTCATCAGGCTGGGCAACCAAGGGTTTGCGAGTGATGACCTTGAGTATCGGCACGTTGCCGCACACGCACACCGGAATCTCCGGCGGACACGTGCACCCCTGGCTCATCTCCTTAAAGTGGTTCTTTACGATACGGTCCTCGAGCGAGTGATACGAGATGACGCAGATACGTCCGCCCGGGTTGAGCCACCTGGTGGCGGCATCAAGCCCTCGTTCGAGCACATCGAGCTCGTGATTGACCTCGATGCGAATGGCCTGGAAACTTTTCTTGGCCGGGTGTCCGCCATGCCGACGAGCGGCAGCAGGTATTCCCGCCTTGATGATCTCGACAAATTGGCCGGTGGTTTCGATCGGTTCTTGCTCGCGGCGGCGCACGATCTCGCGCGCGATCTGCGAGGCAAACTTCTCTTCGCCGTAGACGCGTAGAATCCGGGCGAGGTCGTGTTCGTTATAGGTGTTGATGACCTCAGCTGCGTTTAAGGTGTTATTACCCGGATCCATCCGCATGTCCAATGGGGCGTCCTCGTTATACGAAAAGCCCCTGCCAGGGATATCGAGTTGCGGTGACGAAACGCCCAAATCGAACAGGAAGCCATCGACCCCGGGCACCTCGGCCGAGCAAAGCAGCTCGTCCAAGTCGCCGAAGTTGCCCTTCAGCAGCTGGTGCGGAACTCCGGGAACCTCGCGGTCCAGACGGGCGCCAGCGGCCTCGAGGGCCATGTCGTCCTGATCGACGCCGAGCAAAAGGCCCGTCTCCCCCACCTGCGCGGCCATCTTTACCGAATGGCCGGCACCGCCAAGGGTGCAATCGCAGACAACGGAGCCGCTCTTTAGCCGCAGCGACTCAAGCACTTCGCCGAGCATGACAGGTTCATGCCGATATTCTTGTGTCAAGATCCCACGCTCCATCCGTTACCCGTGCCTTGCCCTTACGAGAAGAAGAGGTCCAGCAGGGCCTCATCGTCATCGTCCTCATCGGCCGCGGCGCGATCCCAAACCTCAAGGTGGTCGTAGTTGCCCACAACCGTGACCTCGCGGTCGAGGTTCGCCTGCTTGCGGAGAGACTCGGAAAGACCGATACGACCGGCGCCGTCCACGTCCATCGACGTGGTGCGCTTGTTGATCGCCCTCATGAGCTTCTGGTCGTTAATGTCACGCGGGTTAAAACCCTCGTGGCCCTCACGACCCGCGAAGAGTCCTTCGACCCACTTATCGAAGGCCTCGGCAGAGAACACGTACAGAGCATCGACATCCAGGGCTTTGAACACGCGAACGTGCTCTCCAAGCTCCTCGCGAAGGGGTGCAGGCAGGGACAGACGACCTTTTGCATCGAGATTGCGCTCGTATGCACCAGTCATTCCCATGTGCGCCCTCCCCTCGGTTACTCAGATGGCACGTACGCGGGGAACCACCCCGCCTGTCGACGTCATTAATAATATGGGGAACCGCCCCATTTTTCAACACCTTTCCCCACCCCTTCCCCCACCCCGCCCCACCACTCCACCCTCCATATATTGCAAAACACCCCCAAGCATATGTTCGAAAACACAATATGTTGTGTTTACAGCAACGACGGGATGCCACCTGTGGCACCCCGCCTTTCAACCTCAACCTTCAAGTTGACCTTGAGGCGATTTTTGCGTCCCCTTACATGCCGTTCACATCGCCCCCAAACTCCCCCACCCACGGTACACACGGCCCACCACCGCGTCGGTGTCTGGCGAAAAATGGGACGGGCCCCAGATTGCCCATGCGCGCAAAAGTGCGTCTCGGCAATCTGGGGCCCGTCCCATTTAATATTTATAAATATGCAGGTCAGCGAGGTGCTAGCGATGTGCTAGCGATGTGCTAGCGGATGCGCCGCCAGATAGACCTCGGTCAGTTGCGTTCGGTCGACATGCGTGTAGACCTGCGTGGTCGAAATATCGGCATGGCCCAAAATCTCCTGCAGCACACGCAGGTCGGCACCGCCCGCGAGCATGTGGGTGGCAAAGGAGTGGCGCAAGGTATGGGGATGGAGCCCCACCAGCCCCACCTGACGCCCATACCGCTCGCATATCGCATGCACGGCCTGGCGCGACAGGCGACGTCCGTTCTTATTTAAAAAAACCGCCGAGGTCTCGGTTCCGCGGGCATGGGCCGCCAAGCGAGAACGTCCCTCAGTTACATAGAGCGTCAGAGCTCGCGCCGCGCTTCCCACCAGTGGGGACAGGCGTTCCTTTGAGCCCTTACCGCGAACGAGTACAAAACCATCGTCAATATGGATATCGCCCACATCGAGCCCAACCAGCTCACTCACACGCAAACCGCATCCGTAGAGCACTTCCAAGATGGCATGGTCGCGCAGTCCCATCTCGCCCTCGGGAAAGTCTTGATCGAGCAGCGCCGAGACATCCTCCACCGATAGATACTCCGGCAAACGCTCAGCCTTTTTAGGCAGGCGCAACGCCGCCGTTGGATTTTGGGCCACAGCCCCATCGCGCACCAAAAAGGCATGCAGGCCCTTCACGGCCGCAAGCGCACGCTCCACCGAGGCATCGGAATAGCCCCCATCGCGACGGTCGGCGACAAAGCCCTCCACGACCTGACGAGTCACCTCTTCAAAAGACACAATACCCGCCCGCTCCAGATAGGCGCAGTACGTCGTCAGGTCACGACGATAGGCCGCAATCGTGTTGCGCGCCAAACCCCGCTCGACCGCGAGGTAATCGAGATACTCCCCCGCCGCCACGGCGAGCGACGAGGGAGTAGCTTCGGTATGTTCTTTGTTCGCCGGCACCCTTAGTCCGTAGCGAGGTTCATGGGCGTCACCTGCAGGCGATCGACACCCTCGTGCTGACCGATCGAGGCACGCACGAACTCTCGGAACAGCGGCTGCGGGTTGGTCGGGCGGCTCTTGAACTCGGGGTGAGCCTGGGTTGCCACATACCACGGATGCACGTCGCGCGGCAGCTCGACCATCTCGACCAGGCGCTCGTCGGGCGACAGACCCGAGATAACCAAGCCGGCGTCCTCGAGCTGGTCACGGAAAGCGTTGTTGAACTCAAAGCGGTGACGGTGACGCTCGTAGACGAGTTCCTCACCATATGCCTCGCGAGCAAGGGTATCGGCGGCGAGCTTGCACGGATAGGCGCCCAGGCGCATGGTGCCGCCCTTCTCGGTCACGTCCTCCTGCGAGCTCATCAGATCGATGACGCTATACGGACCGTCCGGATCAAACTCGGAGGAGCTGGCACCGGCAAGGCCAACGACATTGCGGGCGAACTCGCACACGGCGACCTGCATACCCAGGCAAATGCCCAGATACGGAATCTTGTGCTCACGGGCAAACTCGGCCGCGAGGATCTTGCCCTCCAGGGCGCGCTTGCCAAAGCCGCCGGGGACCAGGATGCCCGAGGCGTCGCCCAGAACCTCGGAGACATTCTGCTCGTCGAGGCTCTCGCCGTCGACCAGCTGGACGTCCACATGGCGATCGTAGAAGACGCCCGCATGGTGCAGGGCCTCGATAACCGACAGGTACGCATCGGGCAGCTGCGTGTACTTACCCACGACGGCGATCTTCACCTTGTCGGCGTGATGGTTGGCGTGATTCTGTTTGCGCAGGAACTCGTTCCACTCGCTCATGTCGCGCTCACGCGGATCCAGACCCAGGCGCTCGCAAATGCGCAGGTCAAAGTCCTGCTCGGCAAGCAGCTGCGGAACATCGTAAATGCTCGCGCAGTCCTCGTTGGTAAAGACGCAATCGGTGTCGACGTCGCAGAAGCTTGCGATCTTTCCGCGGATAGCGTCATCGATATGGTGGTCGGAGCGCAGCACGATGATATCGGGCTGGATGCCAAAGCTGCGGAGCTCCTTGACGGAATGCTGCGTGGGCTTGGTCTTGACCTCATGGGCGGCGGCGATATAGGGAACGAGCGACACGTGGATGTAGCAGACGTTCTCGGGGCCGGCCTCCTTGCGGTACTGACGGATGGCCTCGACAAACGGTTGGGACTCGATGTCGCCGATCGTGCCGCCCAGCTCGGTGATGACTACATCGGAGCCGGTCTGCTCCTCGATGCGGCGGAACTTGTCCTTAATGGCATTGGTGACGTGGGGAATCACCTGCACGGTACCGCCCAAAAAGTCGCCGCGACGCTCGCGGGCGATTAGGCTTTTGTAGATGGCACCGGTCGTAAAGTTGGAATCGCGGGTCAGGTTCTCATCAATAAAGCGCTCGTAATGACCCAGGTCCAGGTCGGACTCGTAGCCGTCCTCGGTAACGAAGACCTCACCATGCTGGAACGGGCTCATGGTACCGGGGTCGACGTTCAGATACGGGTCGGCCTTCTGCATCGTTACTTTGTAGCCACGCGACTTGAGCAGACGGCCCAGCGAGGCCGCGGTGATACCCTTGCCCAGGGACGAAACCACGCCACCGGTTACGAACACATGCTTGGTCATATTGAGTTACCTGCGCTTCCCGTAGAAGTTGTTTATCCACATCTTACGGGTCTTCATTGTAATACTCGCACCGCGAACCGTTCGCAATTTTTCTCGCGTGCGATTGCATTTCTCATTCTTGAAACAAAACGCCGCCCGGTTTCCCAGGCGGCGTCGCTATGGCAAGGGTTACATGCTGCTATCGATCAGCAACCTCGTCCTCAAGCATTTCTTGAACGAGCATGCCGGTACGAACGCCCTCAAGATACCACTCGCCACGTTCGGTGAGGCAAATGCCATTTGCAAGCTGACCGCCGTCGTCGCTATAACGCGAGACGACATCGATCATGCCTTCGGAATCCAAGCGATCGATTGCGGCGCGGGCACGATACGGCGAAACCCCCACGCGCTCGGCAAGCGTTTTGCGCGAGAAACCATACGGCCCGCCATTGTCTTCGGTTTGCTGGTCGATCTCCATCAACACCAGCACCTCGACACGCTTCATATCGTTGACACTCGCACGACCCTTGCCCGCCATAGCAGCCTCCTCAACCCGAGCACGAGCATCTAACGCGCCGTGCACGACCGACACACCTCACGATGGCAGGTAATATCCATCATGCGGCATCCCGCTAAGGATGAAACAGTTATGGTTATTGTATACCGCTCAAATTGTTTCTAGGCAGGTAAACGGCTATTTTTCGCCGAAATAGGCGCTTTATTGATCAAAAAGCCGTACCGGGCGCTAACCCGATACGGCCAAAATGCAATGCAATTACCGCAGTGCTTCAAACTTAGCGATGGAAGAAACCGCGGCGCTCAAACTTGGGCTCGCAGCACACGTTGATACCCAGTTTGCGCAGTACCGTCTCGTCCGTCGGCGAGATAATCACGCTAAAGAAGGCATCGCAACCGCGCAGCTGCTCTAGGCCCGAAAGGACGCGAGCGGCCGTCTCACTCGTGGCCGAGGTGATCGACAGCGCCATAAGCGTCTCGTCGGTGTGGAGGCGCGGGTTTTTGCTGCCCAGGAAATGCGTCTTGAGCTTGCTGATGGGCTCGATCGCCTCATCGCTGATAACCTCGAGCTCAAGGTCGACGCCCGAGACGTGCTTGAGGGCGTTCATAATGAGCGAACTTGCGGCGCCCAGGCGCGTGGAGGTCTTACCGGTCACCACGGAGCCGTCTGGCATGACCATGGCACCCACGGGACCACCCGTCAGTTGCTCCCTGGTGAGGGCCGCCGAGCGCGCCGGTGAGTAGTTCTTATCGATGCCGGCTTTCTTCATAATAATCTTGAGACGGTCGACTTGCTCATCGCCCACGCCGGTACGGCGCACATTTTCGACCGCGGTAAAGTAGCGGCGGACGATCTCCATCTTGGAAGCGTCGCGGCAGGCATCGTCATCGGTGATGGCAAAGCCGACCATATTGACGCCCATGTCCGTAGGGCTCTGGTAGGGGCTCTTGCCCAGGATCTTTTCCATCAGGGCACGGACTACCGGGAAGGCCTCGACGTCGCGGTTGTAGTTGACCGTGGTCTTGTTGTAGGCCTCAAGGTGGAACGAATCGATGATATTGGCATCGTCGAGGTCAGCCGTGGCGGCCTCGTAGGCAATATTGACCGGATGCGTCAGAGGAAGATTCCAGACCGGGAAGGTCTCGAACTTGGCATAGCCGGCGGCGGTACCGTGCTTATGCTCGTGATACAGCTGCGAGAGGCAAGTAGCGAGCTTGCCCGAGCCGGGGCCGGGTGCCGTCACGACAACGAGCGGACGCGTGGTCTCGACAAACTCGTTCTTGCCGTAGCCATCGTCGGACACGATCAGATCGACATCGTGCGGATACCCCTCGATGGGATAGTGCAGCTTGGCGGGAATACCGAGCGCGTTCAGGCGGTTGCGGAACACATCGGCAGCAGGCTGGCCGGCGTACTGAGTGATGACCACAGCCGCGACGGCAAAGCCGTTGCCGCGGAACAGGTCAACCAGGCGCAGCACATCCTCGTCATAGGTAATGCCAAGGTCACCACGAGCCTTGTTTTTCTCGATGTGGTTCGCGTTGATCGCGATGATAACCTCGACATCGTCGGCGATGCTCTTGAGCATGCGGAACTTGCTGTCCGGTTCAAAACCCGGCAGCACGCGACTCGCATGATAGTCATCGAACAGCTTACCGCCAAACTCCAAATAGAGCTTGCCACCAAACTGTGAGATGCGCTCCTTAATGTGAGCAGCCTGCAGCTCGATATACTTCGCGTTGTCGAAACCCTGGCGCATGTATGGCTCCCGTCCCGTTTCCAATTAATGTTCTAGGCGATTATAACGGAGCAGACCCTCCCCAACGCCCAAGCAATCAACTGGCACCAACCAAACACGCCATCGATAAGTTGCGGTGAAATAGTTCCCGTTTAACCCCTCAAGACGGCCAAACGGGAACTATTCCACCGCAACTTCCCCTTTTTGGTTCAAACAAACCTGGCCTTTGTATCAATAATGGAAACGTCGCAGGTTGAGCATAAGCCAGCGAAAGCCCGCCAGAGTAGGCAAAGCGCCCTCTGCACCAACAATGGAAAGCGCCGCAGGCAGAGGACGGACAGCGAGCGCCGTCCAGAACGTACAAGTTGGCATGAAAAAGGCGAGGCATAGACCTTTTGGTCATGCCTTGCCTTTTGAATGACAAATTGTCGTCCTGGGCGGCGCGCAGCGTCGACTGGTTGCGCGGTTCGTAGAACCGCGCAACATAAGTGCGCCCCCTCCCGCGCACGGAACGGGAGGGGGCTAAAGGTAGGAGTCTACCGATGGGTTTACCCCACCGGACAGACGATGACCAGGTGATCCTCTACAGGATCGTCAAGGTTTCCGTGGGGTACCCGTTGGGTACTTAGAGCAGCACGCAGGCGACGGTCAGGATGACGGCACAGACGACGGAGAGAGCGACGATGAGCTTAAGGGCAAACTTGAGCCAGGTCGTCCACTCGATCTTGGCCAGGGCGAGACCGCCCATGATGGCGCCGGAGGTCGGGGTGAACAGGTTCACGACACCGATGGCGGCGGAGAAGATCATGACCATGACCTCGGGCGAGAAGCCGAGCTTAACAGCCAGCGGTCCCATGATGGGCATGGAGACGGTGGCCATACCGGAGGTCGAGGGGATCAGGAAGGACAGGCCGAAGTAGACCAGGAAGCTCATGGGAGCGAAGATTACGCCGGACAGGCCAGCCAGGGCATTGGCGGCAGCGTCGAGGACGAAGACGTCGAGGCCGGTGTTAGCCATGAGGACGGAGATGCCACGGGCGAGGGCGATGACGAGAACAACGGACATCATGTCGGCAGCGCCGGTGATGAAGGTGTTAACGATCTGCTTCTCGGACAGGCCACCGATGATACCGATCAGGACGGCCATGAGGAAGAACCAGGTGGAAGCCTCGTCGAAGTACCACTGGCCAATGGGCAGGCCGGTGATCAGGGCAGACCAGCCCTGGACGACGGCGTTACCGTCGGCGTCGTAGACAGCGCCAGCGTCGAAGAAGTTGGCGACGCCCTCGTTGAGGTCGGCCAGCGGAATGAAGCCGACGATCATGACGACGAAGGTGAAGGCGAAGGCGATCAGAACACCCTTCTGACGACCGGTGAGCTTGACCTCCTTGTGGACCTCGGAAGCAGCCTTGCCGTGAGCCTCTTCGGCGTCCTTGAGCTCCTGCATCGACAGGATGGTGGAACCCTTGTCAGCCTTGACCTTCTTGGCATAGTTCATCACGAAGACGATGGACATAGCGGTAGTGACAATCCACAGGACGGCACCGAGGCCGATGATGATGGACTGGTTGACCTCAATGCCAACGCCGGTCAGAGCGTCGACGGCAGCGCCGACGGCGAACGGGTTAACCGTGGAGCCCAGGCAGCCGCAGCCAGCGCCGAGCAGGACGGTAGCGGCGCCGACCATGGGGTCGAAGCCAGCAGCCATCATGGTAGCGGCGAGCAGGGCGTAGAAGGGAACGGTCTCCTCGCACATACCATAGGTGGTACCACCGAGGGAGAAAATGAGCATAAGGACAGGAACGAGCATGATCTCGTTGCCCTTAAGCTTCTGCACCAGAACGGCGATGCCGTTGTCCAGAGCGCCAGTCTCGGTCATCATACCGAGGAAGCCGCCCAGGATCATAACGAAGAGGCAGACGGGCAGAGCGTCAGCGAAGCCCAGGATCGGGGCGGTGCAGAAATCGCTCAGGCGGGCTGCAGTAACCGCGCCGCCGGACGTGCCGGAGACGATAACGGTAATCACTGCAACAATTGCCAGCAGAGCTAGAAGAATGGTGAACGATGAAGGCATACCGCGCTTTTTCTTAGCGGTCTCAGTCATGGTTCTCATCCCCCCTTCATAAATCATTTAACTTTCTCGCGCGAAGCGGATCTTCCGTGCCGTGCCCACCGCCCGATGCGAGATATTTACCAGACAAAGCCGCTCGGGGTGTGCAGCAAGACACCCCGAGCGAGATGCTAGATGCTCTTACTTGAGCGTGGCGTACATGACAGCCTTGATGGTGTGCATGCGGTTCTCGGCCTCGTCGAAGACCTTGGAAGCGGGGCTCTCGAAGACCTCGTCGGTGACCTCCTGCTCGGTGATGCCGAACTGCTCGCACTTCTCGGCGCCAATCGTGGTGTTGGTGTCGTGGAAGCTGGGCAGGCAGTGCAGGAAGATGGCACCCGGGTTGGCCATAGCCATGACCTCGGAGGTAACGCGATACGGGGTGAGCTGAGCGATGCGCTCGGCCCAGACCTCGTCGGGCTCGCCCATGGAGACCCACACGTCGGTGTAGATAACGTCGGCACCGGTGACGCCGTCCTTGACGTCGGTGGTCAGCTTGATGGTGCAGCCGTTGGCCTCGGCGATGGGCTTGCAGGCCTCGATGACGTCGTCAGCGGGCATGCACTCCTCGGGGCCGCAGGCCACGAAGTTCATGCCGAGCTTGGAGCAGACGACCATGAGGGAGCGAGCAACGTTGTTCTTGCAGTCGCCCATGAAGACGAGGGTCTTGCCCTTGATGTCGTAGTTGAAGTTCTCCTGGACGGTCAGGATGTCGGCGAGCATCTGGGTGGGATGCCACTCGGTGGTCAGGCCGTTCCACACGGGCACGCCGGACTTAGCAGCGAGCTCCTCGACGTCGTCCTGGGCAAAGCCACGGAACTCGATGCCGTCATACATGCGGCCAAGAACGCGGGCGGTGTCCTCGATGGACTCCTTCTTGCCCATCTGCGACGAACCGGGATCGAGGTAGGTGACGCCCATGCCCAGGTCCATGCCGCCGACCTCGAAGGCGCAGCGGGTACGAGTGGAGGTCTTCTGGAAGAGCAGAACGATGTTCTTGCCCTCGAGATAGCGGTGCGGAACGCCAGCGCGCTTCATATCCTTGAAGTTCTTGGAGAGCTTGAGCAGGTACTCGATCTCCTCGGTGGTGAGGTCGAGAAGCTTGAGGAAGCTACGGCCGGAAAGGTTAACACCCATGGTTTGATTCCTTTCGAAGAAATGAATTACGTAAGTATTAGTGGTGCCCGTTTAACGGGCGAAGCCGGTGCGGTTGTAGGGGGACCGCACCGGAAACGGAAAGACTTAGAGGTCCTCGCGCCAGAAGGGCATGCTCATGCAGCGCGGGCCGCCGCGGCCGCGGGAGAGCTCGGCGGAGGGCACGACGAGAAGGTCCAGGCCCTCCTTGTACAGCACGTCGTTGGTGACGGTGTTGCGGGCGTAGACGCAGATCTTGCCGGGCTCGACGCACAGGGTGTTGGAGCCGTCGTTCCACTGCTCGCGGGAGGCCGCGATCGGGTCGCCGCCGCCGCAGGGGATCAGCTTGACCTGGTCGACGCCGGTGGCGTCCTCCAGGACGTGCTCGAGGGTGTCCTCGATCAGGCGGATGTTCACGTCGCCCGGGTTCTTGCCGGCGGTCAGCTCGTAGACGCGCAGGGTGCCCATGATGGCGGGGTGGATCGTGAACTTATCGACGTCGATCTGGGTGAAGACCGTGTCGAGGTGCATGAAGGCGCGCGAGACCGGGATGTCGAAGGCCAGGATGCGCTCGACCTTGGAGTCGGAGTTCCAGAAGATGTTCTGGGCCATGACGTCGATCGCGGCGGCCTGGGTGCGCTGGGAGATGCCGACGGCGAGGGTCTTCTCGTTGATGTTCAGCACGTCGCCGCCCTCGGTGTGGAACTGGCAGTCGCGGCGGAAGTACAGCGAGACGTCCTTGTAGTCGGGGTGGTACTTGAAGATGTACTTGCCGTACAGGGTCTCGCGGTTGCGGGTGACCGAGTACATGCGGTTGAGGTTGACGCCCTCGCCGACGACCGCGAACGGGTCGCGGGTGAAGTAGAGGTTGGGCATCGGGTCGATGATCAGGTCGGACTCGGACTCGGAGTTGACCAGGGAGTCGAGGGTCGTGGACGCCGTGAGGGGCATGTCGATCTCGGACTTGGTCATGCCGGCCATGGTCTTCTTGACGAACTCGAGGTTGTCCTCGATGGAGTCCAGCTTCTCGCGGACGATCTGCGGCATGTGCTGGCCGCGGATGCCGGCCTCGGCGATGTACTGGTCGGTGAACTCGGCGCGGGCGCCGGGGACCTGGTCGAACACCTCGGCGACGAGGTTCTCGAGATAGAGGACCTCCACGCCCTGGTCCCTCAGGATCTGGGCGAAGGTGTCGTGCTCCTGCTGCGCGACCTCCAGGAACGGGACGTCGTCGAACAGGAGTCGCTCGAGCTCGTCGGGCGGCAGGTTGAGGAGCTCGTCGCCGGGACGGTGCAGGCAGACCTTCCTGAGCTTGCCGATCTCGGAAGGCACGTGCAGACCTTTCGTCATGGCCTCCTACCTTTCTTTCGGGCCTTACTGGCCGAATGTATCAGCGCCCCTCCGTATGGGACGCTGCTTGCTGACAGCTCTAGTTATATCCAAAATCAGCTCATACTTCCACCTTGCCCCCGAACGGTTTTTTATAGGGGGTGAACGGCATACACATATACTTCACGCATGGCACACTTCATCTTAATAAAGCGTATTTACGTGCTTAAACGCGTTTTAATCCTAAAATCAAATGGAACTAAACTTTGTTAAACCATCCTCAAATTGCATATTTCCAATAAAGCTATGAATAGAATTAGCGGTTCACACCGCATCTCAACCATTTTCATTTTTATTCAGAAAAAAGTTTGTCCTATTCATTTCTGGTAAATAAATTACCGTTTACCAGACGCTTGATACCGTTCACCGGAAACTCAGTATAAGGCCCAGCGGATACCGGCTCGCTTTACGGCCCCATTTGTAACAACTTGACTTCTCGGTATAGAAAAACGGACCCGCTTCCCCTATGAAACGGGTCCGTTTTCGATTATCTTCGGCTAATTTGGATAAGGCCCCCGAAGACCATCGGAATCCTAGCGATCGAACTCCGCCAGTGCCTCGCCCAAAAGCCTCAGGCCCTCGCGCAGAACGTCCTCGCTCGCGCAGTAGCCCAGGCGTGCGCCGCAGGGAAGCTCAAAACGGCTACCGGGGACCAGCAGCACTCCCCTCTCGGACAGCAGGCGCCTGCAGAACTCCTCGTCATCCTCGGGAATATCCAGCTGGATAAACGAGGTGGACACGCCCTGCGGGGCCGTCCAGGAAACGCGATGCTGCGTATCGATCCAAGCCTGCGCGATATCGCGGTTGCCAAACACGATCTTGCGATTGCGCTCGAGAATCTTATCCTTGTGCTCAAGCACATAGGTCGCCAGGGCATCGTTGAACACGCCGCCGCAGATCATGGTGTAATCGCGATAGGTACGGATGCGATTGGACACCTCTTCGTCGGCCAAGACCCAGCCCACGCGGGCCGCAGGCGTCGAATAGGTCTTCGACAACGAGTTGGTGACAATGGCCCTCTCGTACACGTCGGCCATCGACATAAAGGCCTCGGTGTTCTCAAGCGGCAGGTACACCTCGTCGCACAGCACATAGGCGCCCACCGAGCGGGCAATCTCGGCAATCTGGCCGAGCATATCGGCATCGAGCACCGTACCGATGGGGTTCGATGCGTTGTTGATGCAGATGAGCTTGGTGGTGGGGCGCACCAAGCGCTTGAGTTCCTCGATATCGGGCTTCCAGCCGAGTTCCTCGCGAAGCTCCCAATACTCGACCTCGGCGCCCAGCGTGCGCGGAATCTCGTAGAGCGGCGCGTAGGTGGGCCACTCGGCGATAACGTGGTCGCCGGGCTCGACCACAGCCATGATGGCGTTGAGGTTTGCGCCCGTGCAGCCATTGGTCTGCAGAATGTGATCGGGATTGACCTCGCGACGATACAGCTTGGCAACCTCGGCCTTAAATTCCGGCGAGCCCTCGATCCAGCCGTAGTTCATCTTCTCGCGGTCCAGGCGCTCGTAGAACGTGGCGCCGTCCTGTTCATCGAGCGCGCGCAGCTCGCCCATGGTGAGCGACGAGATCGTCGACTGGGCGATGTCCCACGTGGCGCTCTTCTCCCAAACGTTGAGCCATTCCTCAACGCCAATTGTCTTGATATCCATGGCTAGGCTCCAATCGTTAGAACACGGGGATGATGCCGGCGAAGGTCATGGGAATCGAGATGATGCCCAGGATGGCGATAACGACCGCGCAGATAACCTGGCCCTTGCCCATGGACTGACCGGACTCGGAGAGCGCCTTGCGGTAGAACAGGAAGCCAGGGATGTAGCCCAGGCAGGCAAGCAGCAAGAAGCCCCAGCCGGTAAAGAGTACGCCGACGACCTGGAACACCAGGGCGAGGACGCCGACGAGAACCTGACCCGACTCGCCGCGCTCGCGGGAGAACTTGACCTGGTACGCCGCAGCGTAGGCCCAGGTGACGACGATGGTCACGGTGCACATGGAGATGGCGAAGGTGTAGGCATCGGCGGCAAACGTGGCGATGATAATGAATGCCTCGGTCAGGGCACCGACGATGATCAACGCCATCTGCGGGGCGCCCTTGGTGTTAACCTCGCCCCACGACTTGGGCAGCAAGCCGTGATCGGCCATCATCGAGGAAACCTCGGCGGGAAGCATGGTGAAGGAGAGCCAGGAGCCGCACACCGAGATGATGATGGCCCAAGAGATGAAGGCGCCACCCCAGCCGGGAGCAAGCTGCTCAAATACGGTGATGGTGGCGGGTTTGGGAGCCGCGACCAGGTCGGCGTAGTCAACAACGCCATACGGGATAACGGAAGCGCCGATATAGAGGGTGAGCAGCACGATAAGGCCAATGATGGTGGCAGAGCCGACTTCGCTCTTACGCTTGGCTCGACCGGACATGACCGAAGCGCCCTCGACGCCGATGAAGACCCACATCATGATCAGGATGCACTGCGTGACCTGGTTGGCTACGCTTCCGAGCTCGACACCGTTTGCGGCGATAATCGTAGCATTGCGAGCGGCGGTGCCCCAGAAGTCGGCAGTAAAAACGCCGGCGTTAAAGGCGAAGCAAGAGAATGCGATAAACAGCAGGATGGAGGCAATCTTGACGACCATGACGATCGCGTTGAAGGCCGCCGCGCTCTCGACGCCGCGAATAACCAGGAACGTAATGCCCCACAGGACCAACGACACGACAACGACACCGACGACGGCGGGGTTACCGGTCGCAGGATCCGAGAACACGCCCGGCATGATCGTGCCCAGGCAGTAATCGGAGCCAAGAACCTGCGCGATCATGGTGCCAAAACCGACGTTGCCGAGCCATGCGGAAAGCCAATAGCCCCAGCCGGAGATAAATCCGTGGAAGGGGCCGAAGCCCTCCTCGGCGTAGGCGCAGGCGCCGTCAAGATCTGGGCGCTTGGAGCCCACGTTGGCAAGCGAAAGCGCCAGCATCAAAAAGCCAAGGCCGCAAACGACCCAGGCGATGAGCGCGGCACCAGGAGAGGCGACGTTAGCAAGCTGACCGGTAAGGGCGAACACGCCCGTGCCGATGCAGGAGGAAACGACCATACCGACAAGGCCGAAAAAGCCAACACCGTTGGGGTTATCGACGTGAGTGTCTTTAGACATAATGACAACCTTATCTGTTGTTAATTTAGCGTCATAAACATGAATGGGGCGGTGCGAAAACCCGCACCGCCCCAATGAGAGACATCTAATGGCAGCTAGATGTATGTATTATGACCCGTACGGGTCCTTGAAGACCTTAGAGGTCCTCGCGCCAGAAGGGCATGCTCATGCAGCGCGGGCCGCCGCGGCCGCGGGAGAGCTCGGCGGAGGGCACGACGAGAAGGTCCAGGCCCTCCTTGTACAGCACGTCGTTGGTGACGGTGTTGCGGGCGTAGACGCAGATCTTGCCGGGCTCGACGCACAGGGTGTTGGAGCCGTCGTTCCACTGCTCGCGGGAGGCCGCGATCGGGTCGCCGCCGCCGCAGGGGATCAGCTTGACCTGGTCGACGCCGGTGGCGTCCTCCAGGACGTGCTCGAGGGTGTCCTCGATCAGGCGGATGTTCACGTCGCCCGGGTTCTTGCCGGCGGTCAGCTCGTAGACGCGCAGGGTGCCCATGATGGCGGGGTGGATCGTGAACTTATCGACGTCGATCTGGGTGAAGACCGTGTCGAGGTGCATGAAGGCGCGCGAGACCGGGATGTCGAAGGCCAGGATGCGCTCGACCTTGGAGTCGGAGTTCCAGAAGATGTTCTGGGCCATGACGTCGATCGCGGCGGCCTGGGTGCGCTGGGAGATGCCGACGGCGAGGGTCTTCTCGTTGATGTTCAGCACGTCGCCGCCCTCGGTGTGGAACTGGCAGTCGCGGCGGAAGTACAGCGAGACGTCCTTGTAGTCGGGGTGGTACTTGAAGATGTACTTGCCGTACAGGGTCTCGCGGTTGCGGGTGACCGAGTACATGCGGTTGAGGTTGACGCCCTCGCCGACGACCGCGAACGGGTCGCGGGTGAAGTAGAGGTTGGGCATCGGGTCGATGATCAGGTCGGACTCGGACTCGGAGTTGACCAGGGAGTCGAGGGTCGTGGACGCCGTGAGGGGCATGTCGATCTCGGACTTGGTCATGCCGGCCATGGTCTTCTTGACGAACTCGAGGTTGTCCTCGATGGAGTCCAGCTTCTCGCGGACGATCTGCGGCATGTGCTGGCCGCGGATGCCGGCCTCGGCGATGTACTGGTCGGTGAACTCGGCGCGGGCGCCGGGGACCTGGTCGAACACCTCGGCGACGAGGTTCTCGAGATAGAGGACCTCCACGCCCTGGTCCCTCAGGATCTGGGCGAAGGTGTCGTGCTCCTGCTGCGCGACCTCCAGGAACGGGACGTCGTCGAACAGGAGTCGCTCGAGCTCGTCGGGCGGCAGGTTGAGGAGCTCGTCGCCGGGACGGTGCAGGCAGACCTTCCTGAGCTTGCCGATCTCGGAAGGCACGTGCAGACCTTTCGTCATGGCCTCCTACCTTTCTTTCGGGCCTTACTGGCCGAATGTATCAGCGCCCCTCCATATGGGACGCTGCTTGCTGACAGCTCTAGTTATATCCAAAAATCACCCGCAATTCCACCTCGCCCCCGAACGGTCAACAAAGTGCGATGAACGGTATATCGCATGTGATTCCCCCATGATGTACTTCAGTTCTCTAAAGCAGGTTTTCAAAGGTAATCGTTCTTTTTTCTAAGGAATTGAGCAAGATTGCACAAATAATTTCATGTTTAGGAATTGCATAGCTAAAACTGTTTTCTGCATATATATGTCGTCTGTCCATGATTCAATTTGGATTCGATTATATTCAGCTCGCAATCATTCTTATTCATACATCCTCACCAGTTGAGTATGGATATAGATTGTTTTCAAAACGAGTCGGGCAGTTAGTTGCATGCCTTGACGGCGTAAGAAGTAGGTTAAGATACCGTTCGCACAATACGTCCGTGCCACAAGTCGACTAAATTGAGACAATAGTGAATAGGGTTAGGCTACCGTCCCCTGCGGGGACTGAACGGACAGATGCATATGCCGAGCAAAATCGAAAAAAAGCAAGCCGCCGCAAAGCTGCGCAAACCGCCGCGCGACTTCTCGTACACGCAGAACCGAGAGCTCAGCTGGCTGCGCTTTGACAACCGTGTGCTCGACGAGGCTTTTGATGAGTCCGTGCCGCTGTTCGAGCGCCTTAAGTTCGTCTCGATCTTCGAGTCAAACCTCGATGAGTTCCTTATGGTGCGCGTGGGTGGCCTGTCCGACCTTGCCGAGCTCAAAAAACAACCTGTCGACAACAAGAGCAATATGACTGCCTCCGAACAGGTCGATGCTGTCATGGCCGAAATGCCCGGGCTCCTTACCCGTTGGGAGTCCATCTTTAAGAGTATCGAGGGCAAGCTCGACACCCTGGGCGTTCACCGTGCGCGTGTCGATTCGCTTACGCCCGAGGAGCGCACCTTTGTAACCCGCTACTTCCAGGCCTACGTGTCGCCGGTCATCTCACCGCTGGTGATCGACCCGCGCCACCCTTTCCCCAACCTGCGCAACGGCGCACTCTACCTGGCCTGCGGCCTGGACGGCGTCACCGACGAGGAAAGTCTGCTGGGCCTGATCGAGATTCCCGCCTCGATGAACCGCGTGGTCGAGATCCCCTCGCCCACCGGCACCTACTCCTACATTCTGCTCGAGGACGTCAT
Source organism: Collinsella sp. (assembly GCA_046979165.1). GTDB lineage: Bacteria > Actinomycetota > Coriobacteriia > Coriobacteriales > Coriobacteriaceae > Collinsella. The sequence continues at coordinate 156,739 of JBKWJT010000001.1, read as the reverse complement.
CCTCGCCTGCCTGGACAGCTGCTTTGGCTCCTATAAGCCGCTCGACCGCGCGCTCATCCGCGTCACCCGCAACGCCGACATCGATCCGGACGGCGAGGGCGTCGAGGAGGAAGAGGACTACCGCCAGCATATGAAGCGCATCCTCAAGAAGCGCCTGCGCCTGCAGCCGGTGGTTCTCGCCGTCTCGGGTTCACTCGAAAAAGCAACGCTCAAGACTATCCGCAAGGCACTCGAGCTCTCGCGTCGCTCGGTCTTTACCTGCGACATCCCGCTCAACCTGGGCTATGTCTTCGGCATTGAGGGCAAGATTCCCGAGCACCTGCGCAACGAGCTGCTCTTTACGCCGTTTAAGCCGCAGCCCAACCCCACCATCGATATGACCCGCTCCATCCGCGAGCAGGTACTTCAGCACGACAAGCTGCTCTTTTATCCCTATGAGGCCATGAACCCCTTCCTGGATCTGGTGCACGAGGCCGCCTACGACCCCGAGTGCATCTCGTTGCGCATCACGCTCTACCGCGTGGCCAAGCAGAGCCGTCTGTGCGAGTCGCTCATCGATGCCGCCGAAAACGGCAAAGAGGTCACGGTGCTCATGGAGCTCCGCGCCCGCTTCGACGAGCAGAACAACATCGAGTGGGCCGAGCGTCTGGAAGAGGCAGGCTGCACCGTCATCTACGGCTCCGAGGGCTTTAAGTGCCACTCCAAGATCTGCCAGCTCACCTATCGCGAGGGCATGGCGCTTACACGCCTGACGCTGTTGGGCACCGGCAACTTTAACGAGAAGACGGCCAAGCTCTACAGCGACTTTATGCTCATGACCGCCCATCCCGGCATCGGCGAGGACGCCAACTTGTTCTTCCGCAATCTGTCGCTGGGCAACCTGCGCGGCGATTACCGCTTCCTGGGTGTGGCGCCCGTCGGACTGAAACCGCTCATCATGCGCGGGCTTGACCGCGAGATCCAGCGCGCCCTTGCCGGCGAGCCCGCCCGCGTGTTCTTTAAGCTCAACTCGCTGACCGACCGCGAGGTTATCGACAAGATCGCCGAGGCATCGTGTGCCGGCGTGCGCGTAGACATGATCATCCGCGGCATCTCGTGCCTCAAGCCCGGTGTTCCGGGCAAGACCGAGAACGTGCATGTCCGCTCCATCGTCGGACGCTTTTTGGAGCACGCCCGTGTTTACGCTTTTGGCGTGGACTCGGACATGATTTACCTGAGCTCGGCAGACATGATGACACGCAACACCGAGCACCGCGTGGAGATCGCCTTCCCCGTGCTCGACCCCACCTGCCGCGCCCTGGTACACGAGTACATGGGCATGCAGCTGCAGGACAACGTGAAGGCCCGCAGCCTCACGAGCGACGGCACCTGGGTCCCCGTGGAGTGTGCAGAGGGTGAGAAACCCTTCAACTCGCAGGAAGCTCTACTGGAGCGTGCCTATCGCAACGCCGAGGCGGCCGCCAAGGCAGAACCCGCGCCCGCGTCCCAGCCTGAGCCCAAACCGCAGCCGGCCACACCCGAGGTTCAGAAGGTCCAGGCGACCGTCATTGAGCCCGAGCCTGCACCTGTACCTCGGCCCGAGCCTCAGGTCACCAAGCCCGCACCCGAGACGAGTGCCCGTCGCGATAAGCCCGCTGGCAAGACCAAGGCCATCGAGCGCCATCGCCCCGGCCGCGTGCGCATGGGTCTGGGCCTGATCGGCCTGGGTCTTAAGACGCTCATTACCGGCAAGACGAAATAGTCGTTTGTAGAAGCAGTTTGTAGAAGCGCCCCGCATTTGAGGAAAGCCTCGGATGCGGGGCGCTTTTCCCTGCTACCATGGTGCGAACAACAACGCGAATGACAGGCAGGAATATGAAGCTCACTATAGAATCGATGACCTACGGCGCCGACGGGCTGGCGCACGCCGACAACGGCAAGGCCGTCTTTGTGCAGGGTGCCGTGGCAGGCGACATCGTCGAGGCCGAGGTCGTACAGGACGGCAAGTCGTTCATGCGCGCCCGCACCACCGAGATTCTGGAGCCAAGCCCCGATCGCATTCAGCCTCCCTGCCCCTTCGTGGGCATCTGCGGCGGCTGCTCGTGGGGCAATCTCTCACGCACGGCACAGCTCGCCGCCAAGGAGCAAAACCTGCGCTCCACGCTCGAGCGCATCGGCAAGTTCGCTCCTGAGCAGGTCGATGAGTTGGTACAGCCCATCTGCCACACCAAGGACGACTGGGGCTACCGCAATAAAATCGAGCTCGAACCGACCGTCGTCAACGGTCGCGTGCGCCTTGGCATGCACGGTGTCGATCCTCGCAAGATCGTGACCGTCGATTCGTGCCCGTTGTTCGACAAACGCTTCCCCAAGGCACTCAAATCGGTCGTCGGCGCACTTAACTATCTAAGCGGCAGCCATGACTTGGGGCTCGAACGCGTGGGCATTCGCGCATCGCGCCGCACCAAGGCACTCGAGGTCGCACTCTGGACGCCGACAGGCTCTTTTCCGCGCTCGCAGGTCTCCCGCGTGCTGGCGGACGCCGCTCATCCCACGAGCATCGTGCGCGTGATGAGCAAGGGCGAAAAGAAGGCCCGCCGTGTCTCTAAGGTGGAGATGCTCGCCGGTGAGGGCTCGTGGACCGAGAACATCGCTGACGGCCAGATGCGCCTGTCCGCCCCATCGTTTTTCCAAGTCAACACCAAGGGCGCCGAGATTTTGATCGAGCTCGTTATGGAGGCGCTCGATCCGCAGGAAGACGAGCTTGCCGTGGACCTGTACTGCGGTGCCGGCACCTTTACCCTGCCGCTCGCCCGCCGCTGCGACTTTGTCGCTGCCGTCGAGGCCTACGGCCCCGCCGTGCGCGATCTACGCCGTAACCTGGAAATCAACAAGCTTGATAACGTCGACGTCATTGGCGGAGACGCGGTGCGCGAGTTCCCCGACCAGGACGCCGATGTCCTAGTAGTCGACCCGCCGCGTGCAGGCCTAGCGCCTGAGGCCATCGACCTCATCGCCAGCACAAGCGCTCGCGATGTCGCCTATGTGAGCTGCGACCCGGCCACCCTGGCGCGCGATCTCAAACGCTTTGTCGAAGAAGGCACCTTCTCCCCCGTAAAGATCACGCCAGTCGATCTGTTCCCACAAACCTTCCACTGCGAGACGGTTGCCCACCTTAGGCGCAACTAGCTGATGATTTTTCTGGGACGGGGATTAAATGATCAATTTGTACCGAATGATTATTTAATCCCCGTCCCTTTTAAACATTGGGAAATCGAGCGTGGCAAGCGGGGGTCTTCGGGGTATAAGACGGCTAATTGTATGCCGCCCTATGAAAGGAACCCTTATGCCCAGCGTTGCCGTTCTTGCCGCCGATGGCTTTGAAACGATTGAATGCCTGACCATGGTCGATGTCATGCGTCGCGGCGGCGTGCGCGCCACGCTCGTCTCGATTATGCCCACGCGCGAGGTCGTAAGCTCGCTGCAGATCCCCGTGACCTGCGATGCGCTCTTTGATGAGATCAACTTTGACGAGTACGACTGCGTCGTGCTGCCCGGCGGCCTGCCCGGTGCCACCAACCTGCGCGCCGATCAGCGCGTCTGCGACGTGGTCTGCGAGTTCGCCGCGACCAAGCACGTCGCCGCCATCTGCGCCGCCCCGTTTATCCTGGGCGAGCTCGACCTGCTCGAGGGGCGCCATGCCACGTGCTTCCCTGGCTTTGAGAAAAGCTTCCCCGAAGGCGCCTATACCGGCGAGAAGGTCACGCAAGACGGCAACATCATCACTGCCAGCGGCATGGCGCAGTCACTCCCCTTTGCATTGGAGCTGCTGCGCACGCTCGCCGGCGACAAGGCCGTCGAGAAGGTTGCCGAGGGCATTCAGCTATGATTTTGGCTTCGCAATCACCGCGCCGCATCGACTTGATGCGCGAGGCGGGCTATGACATTCGCATCATTCCTGCCGATATCGACGAAACGCCGTTTGATGGCGAGGCCCCGCTTACGCTCGTTGAACGCTTAGCACGCGCAAAAGCCGCCGCCGTTGCCGCCGAGCATGCCGAGCCCAATGAGCTGACGGTCGCGGCCGACACCATCGTCACCTTTGACGGCAAGATTCTGGGCAAGCCGGCAACCGAGGACGAGGCGCGCACCATGCTCCGTGAGCTTTCGGGCCGCACGCACCAGGTCGCAACCGGCGTCTGCATCGTTAAGGCAGGCGATACGGCCGCCCCGCATGCCGCCGAGAGCCTGTCCTTTGTCGATGTGACCGACGTGACGTTCTACGAGCTCACCGACGAGCAGATCGAGCACTACGTCGCCTCGGGTGAGCCCATGGACAAGGCCGGCGCCTACGGCATTCAGGGCACAGGAGGACGCATGCTCGTGCACGATATTTCGGGCGACTTCTATAACGTGGTGGGCCTACCCATCGCCCGCGTCGCGCGCGCGATTCAAAAACTCTCGTAATTGCATCTGGCGCTGGGTATCCCCCGGCGCCTACAATTTTGGCGTACCGTACGGATCCCGACCGGGCACAAGGCGCGGCGGAAAACCGATAGGAGTTAAACATGGATACACTGCTCGAGGCCATTGACGTCTGCGATGTCGATGGCTTTTGCTATGGCAACTATACGGACGAGGAGGCCGGCACCGGTTGCACCGTAATCGTGGCACCCGAGGGCGCCACCGGCGGTGTTGACGTTCGCGGCGGTGCCCCGGCATCGCGCGAGACCGACCTGTTGCGTCCCGAGAACACCGTCGATAAGGTCCATGCCGTCTGCCTTTCGGGCGGATCGGCCTTTGGCCTCGAGGCTGCAAGCGGCGTGGCCCGCGAGCTCGAGAGCCGCGGCATCGGCTTGCCCGTCGGCCCCACGCAGGTGCCCATCGTGTGCTCTAGCTGTATCTTCGACCTCGCCTTTGGCGACCCCACCGTACGCCCCGACATTGAGGCTGGCATCTCCGCCGTGCGTGAGGCGCTCGATAACACCCCTACCACGCTCGAACAGGGCAATGTAGGTGCCGGCACGGGTGCCACCGTCGGAAAGCTCATGGGGCCCACCACCTGCATGAAGGCCGGCCTTGGCGCTGCCGCCGTGGCGCTCGGTCCCGTTAAGGTAGGCGCCGTGGTTTCAGTCAACGCCTGCGGCAACGTGGTCGACCCCTTCACCGGCGAGTGGGTCGCCGGCATGCGCGCCGCCGCCGATAGCGACCAGATTATCGACATGGAACTCGCAGCCTTTGCCGCCGCCGGATCCATGCAGATGCCGCTCGACCGCACCAACACCACCATCAGCTGCATCGTCACCAACGTGGAACTCACTAAGGCACAGGCGACCAAGGTCTCCCAGATGGCCGCAGACGCCTATGCACACGCCATCCGCCCCACGCACACCACCAACGACGGCGACACCATCTACACCCTCGCCAGCGGCAAACTAGGCACCCAGGCAAGCGCCGCCGTACCCCTAGACCTGCTGGGCATGCTCGCCGTAAGGGCTCTACAGACCGCCATCGTAAACGGAGCCAAAACCGCCAAAACCTCCCACGGCATCCCCGGCGCCGCCAAGTAAACTAGCTCGTCCGGTTGCCCGGTGGGGCTTGGTTATGTTTGCTGCTCTACAGTCCTGGCTCGCACGAAGAGCACATTAAGTGCTCTTCGGCTCGTGCGGAACTCGCGACAAACATAACCAAGCCCCACCGGGCAACCTACCAACCAGATTCTTTTCAGCCCAGGCCCCTGTGTACCGCGCGTCGAAGATTTTCAAATTCAAATAACCTGACAATCGATTCTTATAGCAGAGGCCCCTTGGCCTTTAGTTTGATACAAGTTCCGCACGAGCCGGAAAGCACTTAATGTGCTTTCCGTGCGAGCAGGACTGTTCGCAGTAGCAAACTAAAGGCCAAGGGGCCCAGTCAACCTATCAGCAGCGATTACTCAGCAGCTAGTTGAATTTGAAGATCTTTGAGGCAAGACGGTATAGGCCGAGTGTGGTTTTGTCTCCGGCCCGTCCACGCAGGTTGGTGAAGAAGCCGACCACGCCGTAGCGGGCACGACGATACATGCGCTCGTCGTAGGCCTTCAAATCATTCCACAGCGTCTTTAGGCGCTCGTCGGCGCAATCTTCCTCGGAAAGCTTGGTGAGCACCGAGCAGATCGCCATCATCATGGTGAAATAGCCCATCATGTACGAGCGCAGACGCGACGACTCAACATCGCTGTACAGGTGGTACGACTCCATCATGATGCGCGTCACACGGAATTGCTGGTCCAGACGCTTGACCATCGTTGCCTCGTTGACGCTCTGGCCTTCGCGACCGATAAAGTAGCGGTAGAGGTCGATGTCGGCGTAGTACATGGTCTTGCAACGCGGCAGCGGCACGTAGGCGTAGATGTTGTCCACATAGAACGTGTGCGGCGGCATGGGAAGGTTGGACTCGCGCAGCACATCCGTGCGATAGCACAGGCTGTGCATAAGTAGGTTCTGGTCCAGGCGGAAATGACCGATCTGATCCCAGGAAAAAATCTTCTTGCGCGGCAGGGCAAATTTGTAGCCAATAGCGGTATGCGTGCCCTCGTAAACCTTCTCGTACACGTAGTTCGAGATAAACAGGTCAACGCGCTGGTCACGCTCTTCAAAGCCACGCAGAATCGACAGCATAGTCGAAAGAGCCGCAGCGTCGAGCCAGTCGTCCGAGTCGACGACCTTGTAGTAGGTGCCCTGTGCCTCGCGCAGACCCGAAAGAACGGCAATACCGTGGCCGCCGTTCTCCTGGTGTACCGCGCGAATGATACCGGGATAACGTGCCTCCCACTCGTCGGCCTTGGCGGCCGTCTCGTCCTTGGAGCCGTCGTCCACCACGATAATCTCGATATCGGTGGCGTAATTGCTCCCCTCCAAGATAGAGGTGATGCAATGGTCCATGTCCTTGGCGGCGTTATACGAGGGAATACCGAATGTTATGACTTTATGCATGGCAGGCGATAATCTCATCCGAAAGATCGAGGGCGGAATTGGTCACGGCGTCCATATCGTAGTAACGATACTCGGCCAGACGACCCACCGGGTGGAAGTTCGTCAGGTTCTGGACGCGCTCAAGATAGCGCTCATAGAGCTCACGGTTCTCGGGCTCAAGAATGGCGTAGTACGGCGTCTCGCCCGAGCCGGGCGTATAGGCCTTGGAGTACTCCTTCATGATGGTGGTCTTGCCGGGCAGGACCTGACCGGTCATGTTCTTGAACTCGGTGATACGCGTGTAGTCCTCGCTCGTGGTGTAGTTGACGGTGCCCACGGGCTGGAACTGGTCCATATCGAGCGTCTCGAACTTCATGTCGAGCGTGCGGTACGGTAGCGCGCCCAGATCGAGATTGAACAGCTCGTCGAGTGGACCGGTGTAGACGATCTCGCCACCATAGACCTTGCCGTCGATCTTGACGGTAGTCTCGTCGATTTCAAAGAGGTCACGGGCGTCCACGTCGCAGAACACGTCGATCAGGTCGTGGTCGAGCATGTGCTCAAAGAGCGCAGTGTAGCCCTCCTGCGGCATGCCCTGGAAGGGAACTTGCGGGAAGTAGCGGTCATCATCGCCCACAAAGACGGGAACGCGGCCGGTGATCGAGGGATCGATCTGATCGGGCGTCTGGCCCCACTGCTTCATGGTGTAATGCAAAAAGACGTTCTCGTAAACGTAATCGGCGACCTCGGCAAGATCCGGGTCGTTCTTCTTACGCAACTCCATAATGGGCACCTTGACATCCTTGCCAAAGGTCTCCACGAGCTTCTGATACAGCTCCTCGCCGCGCTCGTCACCAAAGGCGAGCTTGAGACTCGCATGGTTGAAGGGCACGGGCATAAGGGTACCGTTGATGTTGGCGAGCACCTTGTGCTGATAATCCGTCCACTTGGTAAAGCGCGACAGGAAATTGTGCACGCGCTCGTTAAAGGTATGGTAGATGTGCGGACCATACTCGTGGACCAGGATTCCCGCCTCGTCAGTGCAGTCGAAGGCATTGCCCGCAATGTGGCTACGGCGCTCCAAAACGGCAACACGATAGCCGATAGTTTCGGCAAGACGGCGGGCGCAAACGGCACCGGCATAACCGGCACCGACAACAATCATGTCGTACGCACCGGAATTAAAGCCTTCAGGCAGGCCTGAGGTAATCTGCATCGATACTCCTTGTCAAAAGCCACGTGCTCGTTAGCTGGGCTTTTCTCGAACATTCTTCGAGACATATTTATCAGAGCGATTATAGCGCTAATGCGTCCTATAATGAGCTTGCCACACAAGGAAAGCTCAAGCACCGCGGCGTACATTATTGAAAGGTAAACCCGCTAGCAGCGGGTTTATTCGTGAACAGCCGGGCGCCTGGAGCTTAGTGAAACGCTTGTAAGGAGTAACATGAGCGATTTCCTTAACCGTATGAAGTCTGCCGCCAAGGCCGACCTTAAGACGATCGTCCTGCCCGAGGGCGAGGATCCGCGCACCATCGTCGCGGCCACCAAGATCATCGAGGAGGGCCTGGCAAAGATCGTCATCCTGGGCAACCCCGACGAGATCGACGTTCCCGGCGCTACCGTCATCGACCCGCGCAATGCCGAGAAGCATGAGGAGTACGCGCAGAAGTTTGCCGAGCTCCGCGCCAAGAAGGGTGTCACCATCGAGCAGGCTCGCGCCCAGGTGATGGACGCCACCTACTTTGGCACCATGATGGTCAAGATGGGCGACGCCGACGGCCTGGTCTCCGGCGCCTGCCACTCCACCGCCGACACCCTGCGCCCCGCGTTGCAGATCCTCAAGACCGCCCCGGGCACCAAGCTGGTCTCGGCCTTCTTCGTGATGTGCACCGACACTCCGCAGTTCGGTACTGACGGCACGCTGATTTTTGCCGACTGCGGCCTCAACATCAACCCGTCCTCCGACGAGCTCTCCGAGATCGCCATCGCCTCCGCTCACTCTTGGTCCACCTTCATGGGTAACGTTGAGCCGCACGTGGCCATGCTCTCCTACTCCACCATGGGCTCCGCCGGTGGCGAGGTCGCCAAGAAGGTCCAGGAGGCCGTGAAGTTCTGCAAGGAGAAGGCTCCCGAGCTCGCCATCGACGGCGACCTGCAGCTCGATGCCGCTATTGTCCCCACCGTCGCCCAGCTCAAGGCTCCCGGCTCCTCCGTTGCCGGCAAGGCCAACGTGCTCGTGTTCCCCGACCTCGAGGCCGGCAACATCGGCTACAAGCTGGTCCAGCGCTTCGCCGGCGCCGACGCCTACGGCCCCATCCTGCAGGGCATCGCCAAGCCGGTCAACGATCTGTCGCGCGGCTGCTCTGCTGACGACATCGTGGGTGTCGTGGCCATCACCGCCGTCCAGGCTCAGATGGCTGAGTAGCGGACATATCCCCTCGGGACTGAAATTTCCGCCTGCTAGTAAAAAGGCCTCCGGAGCTGTTGCTTTGGAGGCCTTTCGTTTACTTGCAAATGCGTGCGTTAGTTGTTCTTGGTCAGACGCTCGACGTCGTGGGCGATCATGTATTCCTCGTCGGTGGGGATGACCATGACCGTGACGGCGGAACCGGCGGCACTGATAACCTGCGGGCCGTGGCCCACGGCCTCGCGGTTCTTGTTGTTGTCGATGCGCACGCCCAGCCACTCAAAGCAGTCACAGAAGGCCTTGCGGATCGACCAGTCGTTCTCGCCGATGCCGGCGGTAAAGGTGATGGTGTCCACGCCCGCCATGGAAGCGATCATGGAACCGGCCTGCTGCATGGCCTTATAGGCGAACATATCGAAGGCGAGCAGGCAGCGCTCGTCGCCCTCGGAGGCGCGCGTGCGGATGTCGCGGGCGTCGTTGGAGATGCCCGAGATGGCAAGCAGACCAGACTGCTTGTTCATCATGTCATCGACTTCCTGGTAGCTGTAGCCGCCCTCGCGCTGCAGGTAGCACACGGTGGCCGGGTCGATGGAACCACAACGGGTGCCCATCATCAGGCCATCGAGCGGCGTGAGACCCATCGTGGTGTCGCGGCACACGCCGTCCTCGATAGCAGCGAGCGAAGCACCGTTGCCCAGATGGCACGAAAGCAGGCGGTGGCAGCGCGAACCCAGGATCTCCTTGGCCATCATCCACTCATAGCGGTGGCTCGTGCCGTGGGCGCCGTACTTGCGCACGTGGTACTTGTCGCAAACGTCCTTGGGCAGCGCGTAGGTGTAGGCAACCTCGGGCATGGTCATGTGGAACGAGGTGTCGAAGACCGCCACGTTGGGCAGCTCCGGATACTTCTCACGGCAATACTCAATCGCTGCGGCCTCGCCGTAGTTGTGCAGCGGAGCAAGCGGTGCCACCTCAAGAATCTTGGCCATAACCTCGTCGTCGACAACCGCGGAATCATCGAAGTGCCAGCCGCCCTGAACGATACGATGCCCAATGCCATCAATCGTAAAGTCGGTCTTCTCGAGTTCCTCGAGCACGCGAGCGATAGCAGAGCGATGATCGGGGAAAGGGACCTCCTCGGTCTGCTTAGCGCCACCGTTCTCGGAGTGGCCAAAGATGCCCATGTCCGATCCGATACGCTCGCAGTTGCCCTTGGCGAAAACCTTGCGGGTATCGGTATCCAAAAGCTGATATTTAAGGCTTGAGCTGCCGGCGTTGACAACAAGTACGTTCATGAGACTCCTTCGCAGTGCAATACGGTCGACGCAGGCCCCTTAAGGCGGCCGCATTTTAATAAGAAGTTATCATATCTTGATAAATAGATATCAGCATATCGCCCAACGAGCGCAAAAGAGGGGCCGAACGGCGCTCGGTCGTCCAGCCCCTCCCCTCTTGCAATTACTTGCCGTTGACGATGCGCTCGACGTCGGAAGCGATCATGAACTCCTCGTCCGTGGGGATGACGAAAATCTTGACCTTGGAATCCTTGGCGGACAGGCACCAAGCGCCGTCGCCACGCAGGGCATTACGGGCGTGATCCATCTTGACGCCCATAAAGGCCAGACGATCGGCCACGCCAGCGCGAACGGCCGGAGCGTGCTCGCCGATGCCGGCGGTAAAGACCAGGGTGTCCATGCCGCACATGGAGGTGGCCATCTCGGCGGCCTTAGCGGCAATCTTGTAGACGAACATATCGAAGGCGAGCTGAGCCTCGGGGTCACCAGCAGCGGCGAGCTCCTCAACGTTGCGGCAGTCGTTGGTCTTGCCACCGGTCACAGCCAAAAGGCCAGACTTCTTGTTCATCATCTCGTCGACCTCGTCGAAGGTGTAGCCACCCTCGCGCTGCAGGTAGCACACGGTAGCCGGGTCGATGGAGCCGCAGCGGGTGCCCATCATGACGCCGTCGAGCGGCGTCAAGCCCATGGTGGTGTCCATGCACTTGCCGTCCTCGATGGCGCACAGGGAAGCGCCGGAGCCGATATGGCACACGACGACCTTGCGGGCCTCGCCGTTGGTCATCTCGGCGACCTTCTTGGAGATGTAGCGATAGCTGGTGCCGTGGGCGCCGTACTTACGGATGTGCAGCTTGTCGCAAACATCCTTGGGAAGGGCGTAGGTCTTGGCGACCTCGGGCATGTTGAAGTGGAAAGCGGTGTCGTAGACCGTGACGTTGGGCAGATCGGGATACTGCTCCAGGCAGTACTCGATAACGTTGGCCTCGGGGTTGTTGTGCAGCGGCGCCAGCGGGGCGACCTCGCGAATCTTGGCGAGGACGTCCTCGTCGACGAGGGAGGAATCACCAAAGTACCAACCGCCCTGAACGATACGGTGGCCGATGCCCTCGATCTTGACGCCGTTGGCCTCAAGGTCCTTCAGGACGACCTCGATGGCGACCTTGTGGTCGGGGAACTCGATGTTCTCGGTCACCTTCTTGGAGCCATTGGCAGCATGGGTGAAGGTACCACCGGTAAAGCAGACGCGCTCGCAGGAGCCCTTTGCGGACACCTTATGGGACTTGGTGTCGATGACCTGATACTTAAGGGTCGAAGATCCCGCGTTGACGACCAGAACGTTCATGTGTCTCCCTACTAACAGGCGGTGTGGCGCCGCCAGGTTACATACGCTTCAATAATAAACCCAAACGCCCTCGCGCTCGGGTTTATTGCGTTGATATATAAGTTATCGGTGCCTAAATACTCATGGCCTTTGACTTGTAAGACGAAATAGCGCGGGGATATACACCAGGGAAGAAATCCCGAGCGCAACAAGCAATACGACTCGAATGCCCGCGATGCTGCTCAACGCAGCATTGAACAGATAGAAAAGGATGGCACCCACCGCCACCATCTGGCTTTGGACCGAAATCAGGGAACAGCGCATCGAAGAATCGACAGCATTTTGAAAAATTGAGTATTTAATTGGAGCAAATAACGAGTACGCGACCGTCTGCAGTACATAGAACACGGGCAGCAAATAGACCGGAGTAAAGGGAATCAAAAACAGAGCAGCCAGGGAAAGGCGCACGATGCCGCAAATACGCGCAAAACGGCCCTTGTCGACATGAGCAATCACACTGGGCACAATAAGCCCCATGGAGGCCGAGGCAAGAAGCTGGACCGCAATGATCACACCCGAAGCGACGGCATTCATTCCGCGACCCGCAAGCAACAGTGAGAAAAAGTCTTCCAGGGCGACAAAAGCAAATGCCTGAGAGCAGTCCATGATGAACGCTGAACGAAGAATGCCGTTACGCGCAATAGCGGCACCGATCATCTTCGGGCTAATTCCACGCTTAGGTGTCGCTGTAGTGTCCCCTCTTCGCATCTCAGGAATGCAGACAACGACAACCAACGTCAACACCATTGCGATGATATCTGCCAAAAGACCAATGAGATACGCGCCAGCGGACGAAATGAAACCGCCCACACAAGCGGAGAGGGCATAAGAGGCATAGAAAACAAATCGCTCAACGACATTAAGTCTTACGAGCTGGTCCTGAGAGACGCTGTCAATGTAGATCGCTTCTATGGATCCGCTCACACATGCAACTGCAAATCCTTTGAGAGCAAACGCGCCGATTAAAAGCAGAGGAGAACGGGCGAAAAGTAGGGCGGCGTAGTATCCAAGCATTCCCACGACGCCAACGAGACCGCTTGTCTTTCGTCCAAACCTGTCAGCAATATAACCAGTAGGAACCTCAAGAATGAACTTACTCACTTGGTATGCAATCATCATGCTAGAAATCGCTACCATCGAGAATCCGACGAATTCAAGGTAAACCGTCAGAAAATACAAAATGGTGCTGAAGTTCGACAGAAAAACGAACGTCATATAAAGCAAAACCGTACGGTTTTTCATGCTCCGCCCTCCAGAGCCAATAGCCCAAACCGAAATCTTGGAAAAGCATGAGGGCAAAGCCGTCAGTCATGTGTTACAAGGCGTCAACATTCACTTGACGCCACGAGGCCAAATGGCCTCACGAAGCGAGATGACGCAATAGGTGAAGAAATACCGTCTGGTGTCGATCGGTCCAGGCATTTTGTCGATAGCAAAAATAGATGGGCAAGGCCACGTCATGCGAGCCTTCAATGGAGCACTCGCTCACTTCCAGTCCATCTGTTGCGAGAGAAGAGCCAGAAAAACTCAATATCAATCCCCCGGCTTGAAGAAACTCAGTCTGCGCCCTGTTTTCGTATTCGACGTCGCGGAAGCGGAAATTAACCAGCTGAGCCTCGGGACATTGGTTGATTGCATTGAGACAGGGTGACAAATTAATGGGAACAGCCAGCCTGCCGCCCAGCAACTCACGAACGGTCATAGCACCCACAGATTGATGACCCGCTGGACACGAAAGAACCTTGAGCTCCTTTTCACCCAAGTATTTCGAAGAAAGGACACTATCCCTTGGTTCCTCAAATGAGATGGCCGCATCCGAAATGCCAAGCACAAGTGATTCAAAGCATGTAGCCGTTGGCTGATGCCACACATCAAGGTGAATCTGAGGGTGCGAGCTTTCAAACGAGTCGTACCAGTTTTCGGAAAAAAGACGCCCCCGCCCGTGAAGACAGGGGACGTAAAGACGAAAGTGGCCGTCGGGCGAAACGCCACCGTTCCCCGATTGGGTGTACTTTTTGAGATCGTCGACTTGTGCCAGGATCACGCGTGCACGACGCGCAAATTCTCTGCCCGCCGGAGACAAAACAGCCTCCCCCGCCGATCGATTGAGCAAAACGATCTGATACTCAGACTCCAGTTTCTTAATTGCCGACGAGACAGCCTGTGGGCTCACGTGAACGGCGCGAGCCGCTTTGCGCACGCCGCCGTAGTTCGCTACCGCTTGAAGGTATTCGAGTTGAGAAAACTGCATAGGTTACTCCAAAGGCAGCCAAGGCGACGGGCCGTGCGTCCTCAGATGAGGTTCTCGCCCAGGTTCTTGCCGCCGAGGACGTGCATGTGGAAGTGCATGACGGTCTGACCGGCGTTGACGCCCTTGTTGGAGATGACGCGGAAACCGTCCTCCAGACCCTTGGCCTTGGCGACCTCCTGGATGGCGTGGGCCATGGCGCCCATGGTCTCGGCGGGCACGTTATCGGCGATGTCACTGTAGTGCTTCTTGGGGATCACGAGCGTGTGGACCGGCGCCTGGGGATTGAGGTCGTCGAACGCGATGACCTGGTCATCCTCGTAGACGACGGTCGAGGGGATCTCGTGGTTGGCAATTTTGCAGAAGATGCAATCACACATGGTTGGTTCCTTTCTCACAGACCAAGGTAATTATATTTGGTCGGGATGGTTAGAAAGAAAGGTTGTCGTCGGTGTTGGCAGCCTCGCCGTCGGCGAGCACGTCGTTGCCGTCGACGTCCTTCAGGAGCACCGAGACCTTCTGCTCGGCATCGGACAGGCGGGTGCGCAGGCTCTTGAGGAGCTCGACGCCGCGGGTGTAGCTCTCAAGCGACTCCTCGAGCTCCATATCACCCGACTCCAAGCTGCGGATGATGAGCTCCAACTCCTGTGAAGCCTGCTTGTACGTAAGCTGCTCGACCGGGGTCTTCTCTGCCATATCTGTTTCCTTTCCTAAAGGTTTATCGCTATGAAACGCGGCCTACTCGACCGTATCGACCGTTGCCGCCACGTTGCCGTCTGCCATGCGCACGCGAATGGCATCACCGGGCTTAAAGGTCTTGGCGCTCGTGGCCACCCCATCATCGCTGTACGCGATGGAATAACCACGGGCAAGCACCTTGAGCGGCGACAGGGCATCGAGCGAGGCTGCCGCACGGCCCAGGTCGGATGCTGGCTTGTTGAGCATCGTGCGCCCCTGATGCTCCAGGCGGGAGCTTGCGAGCGTGAGCGCATGGCGCTTGCCATCGAGTCCTGAGGTGCTTGCGATCAAGCGCTCGGGCAGACGCTCAAAGTTGGAGCGGAATGCCCCAACCGAACGCGTTATGGCGCCGGACAAACGATCGGCCGTCAGGGCAAGCTCAGACTCGCGACGCTCAACCATAAACGTTGGGTCGTTGAGGCACGGGCGGCACGCAGCCGCATCGAGCGCATCGCCCAAGCGAGCCGTATAGGTATCCCAGGCACGGCGACCGCGCTGATCGAGCATCTCCAGGTCGACCTGGGCCGACCCAATCATCGATGCCATCGCGGCGCCCAGACGCTGATGGCGCGTCTCGAGCACATCGACCAACTCCGTCATAGCCGGCGCCACCGATTCTGCCGCAGCCGTGGGCGTGGAGGCGCGACGGTCGCTCACCATGTCGCAGATCGAGGTATCGGGCTCATGCCCAATGCCCGTCACCACGGGCACGGGACAGGCTGCCACCGCACGGGCAAGCTCCTCGTCGTTAAAGGTCATGAGGTCCTCGAAGGAACCGCCGCCACGCACGAGCAAAATGCAATCGGGCGCCGGCGTAATGGCAGCGGCGCGACGCAAGCCTTCAATAAGCTCTGCCGGCGCACCCTCGCCCTGGACCTTTGCGCCCACGCAGACAAGCTCGACGAGCGGGTTGCGACGGCGCAGCGTACGCTTGACGTCGTCGATTACGGCGCCCGAAAGCGAGGTGACAACCGCCACGCGCGAGCAAAACACCGGGATGCGGCGCTTGCGCGCTTCGTCCATCAGGCCCTCGCGGCGTAGCTTTTCGGCCAACTGAGCCACCTGCTGACGCAGCAAGCCCTCCCCCGCCAGCGAGAACGAGCGGGCGACGAAGCTCATGCGACCCGTAGGCTTGTAGAGATTGAAGCTGCCCTTAAAGCTTACCTGCATGCCGTCGCGCAGATCGAAGGTGCGCTTAAGGTAGGCGCCCTTCCAGATGATGCAGTCGACGGCCGCCGAGTCGTCCTTGATTTGGAAGTAGCAGTGGCCGCTTCGGGCATTGGGACCACGAAAACCCGTGACCTCACCCAAAACGCTCAGCTGCGGAATGGCATCGAGCGCGCCGGCGGCGATCTCCACCGCTTGGCTCACGCTGAGCTCTTTGCGCTCCTGCTCGTCCGATCCGTCGAACTCGGCGGAAACGGTATTGCCGGTCAGATTCCAGCCTGCCACGCAGCCCCCTTTCGTCATCGTGCACACGGGCTCCGGCCCTGCGCAAATTCAAGTCCAACACATAGTACAGCGCCGCGGGGACACGAATCCCCGCGGCGCCCAGCGACCCAATTTGTTATCGGTTGGAGTTTCTGTTGTAGCGAGCCATAAGATAGAGCAGCTGAATAATCGAGGTGAGAGCTGCAGCAACATAGGTAAGTGCGGCTGCCGTCAGCACCTTCTTGGCGCCGTTGACCTGCTTGGAACTCATACCCGACTGCTCGATGTACGCCACAGCACGTCGGCTGGCGTCAATCTCAACAGGCAACGTAACGAGTTGGAACAGCACGCTAAACGAGAAGAAAATCAACGCGAGGGTCGTAAGCCCCGCGATGTTCATAAACAGGCCCATGAGTAGCACGATGGTCCAGGTGTTCTGGGTAAAGTTAACGACCGGGACCAGGGCGGTGCGCACCTTCATCATGGCATAGCCGCTTTGACGCTGGGCGGCATGGCCCGCCTCGTGGCAGGCGACGGCAACGCTTGCGACCGAACCGCCCGAACGGTTGGCATCCGACAGATACAGGTTGTTGTCCTGCGGGTTGTAATGGTCGGTGAGCTCGCCAGCGACACCCTTGATACCCACGGCGCTACAACCGTTGGCATCGAGCATGCGGCGAGCGACTGTGGCACCCGTATCGCCGTCCGAGCGAACCTTGGACCAGGTTTTGTACGTCGAGTTGATATAGTTCTGTGCGGCAAGGCCAAGCACCGTGCAGACAAGAACAACCAGCAGGTACAGCGGGTCGATGCCAAAGCCGTATCCATAGTAATAAGGCATGCGAATTCCTCCGAGTCGAGTTACACGTTGGAGGCATTTTACCCACTCAACCGGCTAGGCTTCCCTACAGGAGCTCGATTTTGCCGTCCTTCACCGTCAACCCCATATTGCCGGAAAGCAGATCGTCCAGGCGCGAGCCCACAAGCTCAAAGCGCCAACCTTCGCGCAGGCGGCTCTGCTCGGGATGCTCAATGTAGTCGGCCAGGTCATCGCGCGAGGCAATGACCGAGGTCGCAACGCCTGAGCGCTCGGCAACCAGGCGGATAAGCGCATACATAAGGTCAGTCACGCTCTCCAGCTCCGGCGAAATCTGACGATGTCCGCGCACCAAGAGCGGCAGGCGATCGTGCGGACAGCTCGCACCGCGCTTGATGGCCATGAGCGCACCGTCCACGTCGCGCTCCCCCAACTGATCGGTACCGCGGATGCTACGGAACTCCTCAACGCGCACGGGATTGCGCTTAACGAGCGCAAGCAGCGTGTCGTCGGACATGACCCACTTGCGCGGGATGTTACGGCGCTCGGCGCGGTCCTCACGCCAGGCGGCGAGCTCGCGCGCGATGCCCAACTGGTGACGGCTGCACGAATTGATGCGTTTGACCTTGCGGAACGCCTCGTGGCGATCGGCGCGATAGTGCGACTCGTCAGCCAGCGGGCGCAGCTCGTCGAGCACCCAGTCCACACGGCCCAGCTCGCGCAGGCGGCTCATCATCTCGGTATAGGCGACGATCAGGTACTTGACGTCATCGATCGCATACTCAATCTGCTTATCGGTCAGCGGGCGGCGCGACCAGTCGGTCAGCGACTCGGTCTTGGGCAGCGATACGCCGCAGAACGTCTGAACAAGCGCGCCATACGAAATCTGCTGGCGCTCGCCCAAAAAGGCGGCGGCGACCTGCGTATCGAAAATCGGTCGTGGCAGCACGCCCACGGTATGGAGCATGACCTCCATATCCTGCGAGCACGCGTGGAAGACCTTGGTCACGCTCTCGTCGGCCATAAGCTCGGCCAGCGGCGAGAGGTCGTCGATCACCAGAGGGTCGACCGCTACGCTCTCGGCAGGGGTGGCAATCTGGACCAAGCACAGGCGCGGGTGGAACGTGCGCTCGCGCAAAAACTCGGTATCGACGGCAATCGCGTCGAACTCGCGGGCGCGCTGGCAAAAGTCGAGTAGAGCCTGATGTGTGGAAATGTACATATCAACCCATCGAATAAGGTTAGGCCCGAAAAACACGGGTAGGATATCGGCATTGCCTTACAACTATACTCGGTTAGTCACAGAACGGGAACGTAAGTATGCGCTGCCTTATCATCCACAACCCGGCATCGGGCCCCAGCTCAGATGAAATCTACGCGTTCACGCACGCCCTCGCGCAGGGCGGCGACAAGGTCGTGATGCGCTTTATCGGCGATGGCATGGAACCCGAGGACGCCGTGGCAGACGTGCGCGAGTTTGATCGCGTGGTCGTTTCGGGCGGCGACGGCACCGTCTCCAACGTGCTCGACCAAATGCGCGGGTGTGGTGTCCCCACGCTCGTCTTCCCCTCCGGCACAGCCTGCCTGTTCTTTAACAACATCGGTAATGCCCCCGAGGCAGCGGCGCTTGCCAAGGCTTGCCGCGCCGGTCGCACGGTCAAAGTGGACATGGGCGAGCTCTTTTGGCTCGACGAGAACGGCAACGAGAAGCGCCACGGCTTTATCATCATCGCCGGCTCGGGCTTCGACGCCGAGATCATGATGAAGGCCGCCCCCGCCAAAAACGACATCGGTGAGATCGCCTATTTCCTGTCGGCGCTCGCCACACCCAACCCCACGGTGGCGCATTTTACGATTGAGCATGACGGCATTGTCGAGGAGCTCGATGGCATCTGCTGCATGGCCGGCAACACCTCGGTCATTCAAAACGATATCAACCTGTTCCCCGATTGCCGCATGAACGACGGCATGGTCGACATCGCGGTCATCGAGCCCGTAAAAACCGTCCAGCTCCTGCCCACTGTGATCAGCGCCGCGCTCGACCCCGCCGGCAAGGTGCTCGGCCGTCCGCAGTTCAAGATCATCCAGACCAAGGAAGCCAAGATCACCTGCACGCCGTCGCTGGGCATGCAGTTCGATGGCGAGATCATCTCCAGCAACTCGGGCGTCTTTGGAGCCCGCGCGCTTCCGCAATGCCTCGACCTCATCGTCGACGAATTCTCCCCGCTCGGAAAATAGGAGGACCCCATGAACGACAACCCCCTGATTGGCTTTATCGTCATCGTCTTGGCCATGCTCGTCGGCTATGCGATTAACGTGATCCACCGCCGGAAGAAGTAATTCCACATTGGTATGATATTCATCCAATTATCGTCTCCCCCGTTGTTTATGCATTTGCCAGACAGCGGGGGATTTTTCTTTGTGCCCCGTGCAAGGCGCTTTATTCAGGTACAGTAATTGCAGGGCGTCTTTATTTAACTAAAGCTAGATAATGAGTATTCTTGTCCGCTCATCGCATATTTTAGGACGCTCATCGAGTATTTCATCGAAATAGATGAATACTATTTAGACTTCCGATAGGCTAATAGATGTATTTATTAGCTGAAATCCTGCACGGTTCCGCGGGGTTTCAACGGTTGGGAGGGATCATGAGGTTTACTCATCCTGTCAACACGCTCAAAAAGCTCGGCTGCGGCCTTGCGTTTGGAGCAGCGGCCATCATGGCCATGCCGACTTCGGCGCTCGCCTGCACCCAGATCTACATGGGCAGCAAGCTCACGGCAGACGGCAACACGTACTACGGCCGTTCCGAGGACTTCGGTCCGCGCTATGTCAAGCACTTTGGCATTGAGCCCGCACACAAGGACGGCAACAAGTACACCTCGGTCGAGTCCGGTTTTGAGTACAAGTCCAAGGGCGCAACCTACCGCTACACCTTCGTTCGCGACAACCCCTCTCAGTGGGAAGATCGCTACGACGCATATTCCGAGGCCGGCATTAACGAGAAGGGCGTTTCCTGCTCTGCCACGCTGAGCACCTCCTATAACGAGAAGGCTGAAGAAGCCGACCCCATCACCGAGGAGACTGGCATTGGCGAGTACAGCTATGCCAGCGTCATCCTGGGCGAGAGTGCCACGGCCCGCGAGGGCGTCGAGCTCATCGGCAGCCTAATCGACGAGCAGGGCGTCTGCTCCAACGACCAGATCATCATCGCCGACAGCACCGAGACCTGGCTGTTCGCCGCGCTTTCCGGCCATCAGTGGATTGCTATGAAGCTCGCTGATGACATCGCCTCGCTCAACCCCAACATCGGCAACCTCACCTATAACGTCGACCTCGATGACGCCGAGAACTGCCTCCATTCCGAGAGCATCGAGTCCATGCCTAAGGAGAAGGGCTTTGCCGAGTACACCGACGGCAAGTTCGACGTCGCCAAGACCTACGGCGAGGAGATCGGCGAGGCCGGTATGCACCAGTGGTCACGCTATATCCAGGGTCGCGATTACTTCATGGCCCCGCTGGCCGAAGGCACTGACTACGAGATCGTGAAAGACGAGCGCGAAGACGCTCGCGCCACGACCGGCGCCCTGGTCCACGAGATGCAGCCGCTGTTCTTCCAGCCCGGCAAGTCCGACTGGAACACCTTTGAGATGATCCGCAGCTTCGCCGCCCGCGGCGAAAATGTCGCCGGCCTCAACGCCAACACCGACGGCGCCTACGCCATCGGCTCCAACCGCAACACCGAGATCCACACCTTCCAGATCCGTCAGGGCATGGATCCCGAGATCGCGACCATCCAGTGGGAGATGCTCTCCAACGCCGAGTTCTCCGTCGCCATCCCCCTCTACTCCGCACTGCTCACCGAGGTCAGCCCCTACTTTAGCGATCAGGATGTCTCCTTCGACCACTGCGAAGAGGAAGACGTCGTGAACAACGAGGAGCCCAAGAACTCCATCAACTACGTCCTCATGGACATCAACACGCTCGCCTATGAGAACCGCGACCACTGCGCTTCCGGCGTCCGCGCCTACCTCGACGCCCTGCAGAAGGAGCTCATCGAGCAGAACCTGACCGTCGACGAGGCCATGCAGGCCGCCGAGGGCACCGAGGCCCGCACCGCCCTGGCCAACAAGGCCGGCAAGGCTGCCACCAAGAACACCTACCTCAAATGCAAGGCCATGCTCGAGGAGATGCGTGACTACCTCAAGGAGGGCGACTTCTCCGAGGAGTTCGTCCCGAGTGACTACGATGCCGACAACGACTGCCTGGTCGAGTCCATCACCTACGCCGACGAGGCACTCTCCGATGAGGACGTAGCCGAGCCCGAGGTCGAGAAGAAAGAGGCCACCGAGGAGAAGTCCGAGGGCAACAACATGGCCGCCATGGCCGTTGGTGCCGTCGTCATCATCGGTGTCTGCGGCTTCGTGCTCTATCGTCGCAAGAAGGCCTAAGGCCCTCACGCTCTAAGGGAGGGCAAGACAGTGCGAGCGGTCTTGCCCTCCTCGCCTGTCATCCGACCGGCGGGAAACATCGCCGAAATCTTTTCAAAAAAGATTCCCTGCACACACTTCGCTGTGCTATAGTGCAGCGCAACAGCAACTAGGTGCGACCGCGCCACGGTATCACGAAAGGAGCCACCAACATGAAGAACACGATGACGTCTCTCAACAACTGGTGGTGGCGTGATGCGAATGCGATCGGTCGACAGTGAGTCCCTCACGCCTGTTTTTGCGCTCTAGGTGATTGGAAGGCCTCCGGTTT
This sequence comes from Collinsella sp., assembly GCA_046979165.1. Taxonomy (GTDB): domain Bacteria; phylum Actinomycetota; class Coriobacteriia; order Coriobacteriales; family Coriobacteriaceae; genus Collinsella. The sequence goes on along the minus strand of JBKWJT010000001.1, from coordinate 134,726 downwards.
CGACCGGGGGCCTTTTTCTATCTCGAGCCCAATCGCATTCGCATCACGCGCCTCCGCTTTCTTCTCTTGCACTTCCCTTCCGAAAGGATTTTCACCATGTCTCAGAACACCACCACCGCACAGCCCCGCACCGTCCAGACCGCCGACCGCGGCAAACTCGACGTCCGCGCTCTCGTCTTGCTCGCCATCCTGCTTGCCGCCGGCTTCATCCTCAACTTCACCGTCGGCAAGGCCATCTCCGGCATCTCGGGCGGCATGATCAGCCCCGAGTTCATTATCTCGGCCTTCTGCCTCACTATCCTGGTTGTGCGCCCCAACATCGGTCAGGCGCTCGTTATCGGCCTGATCTCGGCCGCAGTGATCCAGATCACCACCACCTCGCCGTTCGTCGATTTTGCCGCCGAGGGCATCGCCGCCATGCTCATGGCCGTCATTGTCAACGCTGCTGCCAAGGACGGTCAGGTTAAGCCTGCCGTCGCCATCGTCGCAACCTTCGTGACCACCTTTGTCTCGGGCGTCATCTTCATGGTCATCAAGATGGCCATGCTCGGCGTGGTGAGCGAGCTCGCCGCTGCCATGCTGCCCGTCGTCGCCATGACCGCCGTCTTTAACGCCATCCTGGTCGGCGCTCTCTACATGCCCATCCAGAAGGCCCTTAAGCTCAACTAACCTGCTCGGCTTTACGAGCCACCCCATCTTGGCGTTCATTCGTCGCTCGCGTACCCAAGTACGCTTCGTTCCTCTTTCGCGCCAACCTGGGGCACCTCGTAAAGCCGTCTCCGTACTTCACCACCAAAGACTGTCCCAAACAACGAGCTCATGGACGTTCTTATACGGTTCGTCATTCAAGAAACTCCGATGACTATGAAAGGTATCCATGGAAACGATCATCAACGTCGACGATGTCTCGTTCTCCTACGGCACGCAGACCGAGCAGGCGCTTAAACATATCTCGCTCGGCGTGAACAGGGGAGATTTTATCGGCATTATCGGGCCTTCGGGCGCCGGCAAGTCCACACTTGCCGCCTGCCTGTCGGGAGCCGTACCCCACCATTACACCGGCACGTTCTTTGGCTCCGTCACTGTCGACGGCAACGACACCTGTGAAGTTTCGCTCACCGATGTGTCGCAGATCGTCGGCAGCGTGTTGCAGGACATCGACACGCAAATGGTCGCCTCGGTCGTCGAGGACGAGATGCTATTTGGCCTGGAGAACTTTGGCGTTCCCCACGACCAAATCGAGCAACGTGTGAGCGAAACGCTCGAAAACGTCGGCATCAGCGACCTGCGCGACCGCGAGATCGCCACCCTCTCAGGCGGCCAAAAGCAAAAGGTTGCCATCGCCGCCATCCTCGCCATGCGTCCGCGCGTGCTCGTGCTCGACGAACCCACCGCGGCGCTCGACCCTGCCAGCTCCACGCTGGTCTTCGAGACCCTGCGTGAGGCCAACCGTGCACTCGGCATCACCATCGTCGTCGTTGAGCAAAAAGTCGCCCTGCTTTCGGAGTATTGCAACCGCGTGCTCGTGCTCAATCATGGCGAAATCGCGCTACAGGGCGAGCCGCACGAGGTCTTCGCGCACGCCGATGAGCTCCGCGCCATCGGCGTTGATTGCCCGCGTGTCACGCGCATTTTCAACAGCCTCGAGGCCGACGGCCTGGCCAGCGGCACTCCCTGTTTGGATGTTGATGAGGCCGAGCGCCTGATTATGGGCATCGTCGACCCCGCACACGCAAGCAGCGACATTCAGGCACCCGCGGGCTCACCACACGCACCGTCGTTGCGCCCGCACGCCAAGGACGCCGAGCCCGTGCTCGCCTTCGATCACGTTGAGTTTGCCTATCCCAATGGCGGCGCCGCCGTCCACGACCTCAACCTGACCCTCTATCCCGGCGAGCTCGTGGGCATCGTCGGCCAAAACGGCGCCGGCAAGACCACGCTCACCAAGCTGCTTACAGGCCTGCTTAAGCCCGCCTCGGGCAGCGTGCGCGTCACGGGACTGGATACCGCAGCCGTTCCCACGAGCCGCATCGCCCGAGAAGTCGCAACCCTCTTCCAAAACCCCGACCGCCAGATCTGCAAGGACACCGTGCTCGACGAGGTCGCCTTTGGCTTGGAGCTTGCCGGCATCGACCGTGCCGAGGCACTGCGTCGCGCCCAGCTCGTCATCGACCGCTTTGGCTTGCCGGCCGACGAGGCGCCCTTCTCGCTCTCGCGCGGTCAGCGCCAGATGGTGGCACTCGCCTCTGTCGTGGTCGTAGAACCCAAAATCGTGGTGCTCGACGAGCCCACGAGCGGCCTTGACTACCGCGAGTGCATGACCGTCATGGAAACCGTACGCACCATGGCCGAGCGCGGCTGCGCTGTAATCATGGTCTGCCACGACATGGAAGTCGTCTCCGACTTTGCCGAGCGCATCGTAGTCATGGCCGACGGCCGCATCCTCGAGCGCGGCTGCACGCACGAACTGTTCTCGAACATCGAGCTCATGCAGCGAGCCTATGTTGAGCCACCCCAGATCATAGAGCTTTCTCGTCGCCTGGCATCCTCCGTCTCTCCCGCCTTTGCACAGGTGAGCGAGGTCACCGATATCGTTCGCATTACCGAGGAGATGGTCCACCGTGGTTAACGTCATCGACTATATGCCGGGCGATACACTGCTGCACCGCTTGAACCCGGTCGTCAAACTGGGCCTTGCCGCAGCCATCATCATCGGCATCTTCTTGTCTGACACCTACGTGGCACTGTTGGGCTTTTTGGCGCTCACCCTTGCACTGGGCGCCTACGCCGGCGTCGCCGACCGTCTGCTCTCGCTACTCAAGCTGCTGATTCCGCTCGCGCTTATCATGCTGGTACTTCAGCTGGCTTTTATGCGCGATGGCAACATCGTGTGGGGCTTTATCACCGACACGGGCCTCATTACCGGATCGAAGGCCTGCCTACGCCTGTTGGGTGTGGCGCTGCCACTCATCCTCATGCTTATGGTAACCAAGCTCAACGACCTCGCCAACGCCTGCGTCGAGGTGCTGCACGTGCCATATCGCTATGCCTTCACCTTTACCACGGCGCTGCGCTTTGTGCCGGTATTTGGCCAGGAAATGAACGCCATCATGGAGGCACAGACTGCACGCGGCGTCGAATACGACACTAAGAATCCCGTCAAGAAACTCAAGCTCATGCTGCCGCTGTGCGTGCCACTGCTTATCTCGAGCGTGGGCAAGACCGATGCCACCGCGCTTGCCGCCGAGCAGCGCGGCTTCTACCTGCGCACGCGTGCGAGTTCGTATAAGCGCTACCCCATCAAAGGCCTGGATATCGCCGTACTTATCGTCAGCATCGCCCTTATCGCCATCGGTTTCCTGTTCTAGCAATCGCTGACAGCAACCGGCAAACGCAAAAGGCCTCGGCTCGCATCAAACGAGCCGAGGCCTTACTGTTTTCCCAGATAAAACCTACCAAAATAGACCTGTCCCTTTTTGGCAGGTCGAGGGCTACAGGCGGTAGGGGACGCCGCTGCGAATGATGGACTCGCGTACCAGGACATCCATCGCATCGAGGGTGATCTCGGGCATCTCGCGATACTTCTGCAACACCGAAAGTTCCGTGCAGGCCAGGATGACGCGGTCGCAGCCGCTACGGGCGAACTCCCACATCACGCGGTCGAACTTGTCCATATCGGGTTCGCGCCCGGCCTTCACATCGTCGTAGATGAGCGACATCACGTCGGCCTGACGCTTTTCGCTGGGATAGACGACCTCAACGCCCGCGGTCTCACATTCGCGTCCATAGACGTCTGCGCCCACGGTACCGTCGGTGCCCATGATGCCGATCTTGCGCACCGGCTCGGCCGGCATACTCAGGTTGGGGTCGAACTCGCACTCCCCCATCACCGCGCCGGCCAGAGCATAGCGCACCGACTCGCGCGGCATGTGGATAATCGGCACCTTGGTAAACGACTGAATCTGATCGTAGAAGTAGTGCGACGTGTTGCAGGGAATCGCTATGTGCGCGCAGCCCAGCGTCTCGAGCGCCTGAGCGCACTCCTTCATGGTCGCCAGCAGCTCGGCATGCTCGCCAGTCTTGATGGCCAGCGTACGGTCGGGCATGGTCGACTTGGAAAGTACCACCATGTCGATATGCTCCTGATCACAGGTAGCAGCCGTATGACGTACCACCTGGTCGTAGTAATACGACGTGGCCTCGGCGCCCATGCCGCCGATAACTCCCAGCTTTTCCATCGCCGCCTCCTTGGTGACGCCCACGCAATTGCGCGTATCATACCCGCGCCCGTCCGATGCAAACCGGGCGGGCGCCGCGCTCATCTACTTGTAATACGTCTTGAACAGCTTAAAGTGACGCAGCTTGGTGTGCCACATGCGCAACCAACGGTTAAAGACAAAATCACCCTTCATAAAAGAAGGATCGGCGGCCTTGCCCTCTTTGGCCAGACGATGTGCCTTCGCACGCAGCTCGGGGTCCTTGACATACTTGTCAACGACGCCCATAGGAACGACCATCCACAGCGCCTCGTCCTGCGCCGTCACAAACTCCGGCTCAAACGGACGGTTATAGACGTACTCATCTACCACGTATTTAGCAACGTTAAAGCCACTATTGGTGACATAGTAATTACTGCGGCCCTGACGCGTGTTGAAGTCGAAGAACTTAAACGAACCATCGCGCTGGTCGTACTTAACGTCGAAGTTGGAGAAGCCCGTAAACTTAAGGTCCTCAAGCAGCTTGCGCACGCCACCCATGAGCTCGTCGTTGGGCTCAGTGATGATGCAGGCGTGGTTGCCGACACCATGGGGCTGATGCTCCTCGAGCAGCACGTGGCCCAGGCACATCATGCGGACCTTGCCGTTGCGGTCGGAATAACTGGTGAGCACGCGCATGTACTCATCGTTGCCGGGCACGCGGTCCTGCAAGATGAGGTCATCGGTGTAGCCACTGGCGTACACATCGCGAATGACCTGCTCCAGCTCGGCGCGATCGGCAATCTCGTAGGCCTTCTTCTGACCCTCGAACTCGTGCTCCCACCACATGATGCCGTCAGAGGGCTTCAGAATCATCGGGAAGGGGAAGTCGATCTGGTCGAGCACCTCGGCGGGAGCCTCACCCTGAGCGTTGAGCATCGCCATGGTAAAGGTAAACGTATGCGGATACGGCACACCGTGCTTCTCGCACAGCTCGTAGAAGATCTCCTTCTTCTGGCACTGCTCGAGCATGCTGTAGGGTGCATAGGGCGCGATGACGTTCGAGGCAAGCGCGCCGGCGTCCTGAGCCTGCGCGGCAAGCGCGACATAGTTGTCGCCGCAGCCCATGAGAATAATCTTCTTATCAGGATTGGCCTGTGCGACGCCGTTAACGGTTTCGATCATGACCGGCATGGTATCGATATCCACGTTGGGCGTGTAATCGATAATTTGGCTGCGATACGCGGGGCCGGTCTGGTACTTGCCAAAGACTAGGCTCTTAACCTGATACTCCTCGTAGAAAGCGCGCGCCACCGAATACGCGTTGATGTCGCCGCCGAGCAGCACGGGGATAAACTCGCGCTCTGTAAACTGCAATGCCATGGAAACTTCCTATCTAGAACTGCCCACACGATGGGCGGTCTTTGTGCAACTGATTTATTTTAGCGTGCCGAGCCGCCGGCACCCAAAGCTCCACCGTATCTATGGCAATCGGCGTAATTATCCAGCACGAAGGCGGCGATCACCGGTGTACGACAACGGGCAATGAACCCACCGTTGTTGTAGGATTCAACATGTTGCCCGCCCCGTCGAAAGGTACACTGTGCCCCAGGTTCATCCGATCAACAACCCCATCATTGACGCCGCAAAGCGCGAACTTACGGATCGGGCCCGGACGGCAGCTCCCCTACACACCGCAAAAGATGCCTACAACGGGCCTGCCCGCATCGTCTCAATCAACACGTCGGAGCACAAAGGCACGCGTAAGTCACCCGTCGCCGACGGGCACGACACCGTCATCGAGCAGTTTGGCCTCGCCTCCGATGCGCACGCCGGGCATTGGCACCGCCAGATTTCCTTTTTAGCTGCAGAGTCTATCCAGACGGCGCAGGCGCGCGGGCTCGATGTGCACGAGGGCGACTTTGGCGAGAACTTCACCACCCAGGGCATCAACCTGCTCTCACTCCCCTTGGGCACGCAGCTCAAACTCGGTAGCGAAGTGCTCGTCGAAATCAGCCAGATCGGCAAAGTCTGTCACACACGCTGTGCCATCTACTATCTCGCCGGCGACTGTATCTTCCCCCACGAGGGCATTTTTGGCGTCGTGCTGCAGGGCGGAGAAGTCCATGTCGGTGACGACGTCCAGGTGGTCAGGCTCGGCGACGGCACCTGTTCCTTCACTCCCGCCGAGGCACTCAAAGAGGTGGAGCGGGCTCGTCGCGAAGGAACCCTGTAGTTGCAAAACCCCACGTTAAGGTAGCTTTTACAGCCAAAAATCCCGTTGCAACAGGGTGCCGTAACGTTAAAGTTTAACTCTATGGTTTCTCAACAATTCACCATTCCCGCAGGTCAAGGCTAAAGCCTCAAGTTTAACTTGACCCTTTAGAACCTTTAAGGTTCAAGTTGAGGTCGAAAGCAGTAGTAGAATACACCTCGACCAATAACCTACGATTGATTGCAGAGGGACTGGATGCAGCATTCGAACCATCGCACCGCAGCGCTCGTCGCGTCGAAGCCGGCTCGTATCATCACGAGCGCCGCGCTCGCCGTCGCGCTGACGGCCACGCCGATGCTCTCCCCCGTCGCGGCCTATGCCGCCTCGCAGGCAACGCAGGATCAGCTTTCCGCCGCCCAGAAAAAAATCGAGGACGCTACGAGCGCCTACAACGACGCCCGAACCAAGCTCGAGGATCTGCAAAAGCAGATCGACTCCAATGAGGCGAACATCGATAAGATTGAGGCCGAGCTGCCCGAGCAGCAGGCCAAGGCAAGCTCCGCCATGCGCGATCTGTATAAGTACCAGAAGGGCACCAGCCCCATCGTGAGCTTCCTGGTGAACACGCAGAGCTTGGGCGACTTTATCACCACCTGCAAATACACCAACCAGATTACGAGCTCGAGCGTCGACGAGATCGAAGAGCTTAACAAGATGCAGACCGAGCTCGAGCAGAACAAAACCGAGCTCGATCAGGCCAAGTCTCAACTTGAGGGCGAGCAGAAAAATGCCGAGGATGCACTGGCGCAGGCTCAGCAGCTCCGCAGCGAGGCGCAAGCGAAGGCCGAACAGGAAAACGCTGCCGAGCTGGCAAAGCTCGAGGCCGACAAGGCCGCTGCCGCCGAGAAGATCTCGGGCGAGGGCGTAAGCGGCAACAACTCCAACAGCCAGGCCAACAACGCCAACACCACCATCGACACCACGGTGAACAGCTCGAATAGCGGTAACTCCGATTACGACTCGTTCATTAACGAGTGGACGAGCCGCATCGATAACTACCTTGCCGGCTCCCCTATGGCAGGCCAGGGCTACAACTTTGCCGTCGCCGCCTGGAATACCGGCGTCGATCCCCGTTGGTCCCCCGCCATCGCCTGCATCGAGAGCAGCAAGGGCCTTTATTGCGCCGGCTCCTATAACGCCTGGGGCTGGAGTGCCCGCGGCGGTGGTTGGCGTAGCTTTGGTAGCTGGAGCGAGGGTGTCTCCGCCCACGTTGCCTACCTGGGCGCCAACTATGGTTCCACACTTACCCCGGCAGCCGCCAAGAAGTACTGCCCGCCCACGTGGCAGGACTGGTACAACAAGGTCGCCAATCAAATGAACCGTATTTAAGTGCAACTGCAAAGGGGCCCCAAACGGGGCCCTTTTCGATTATCTAAGAGACGACACCGGTCGCGTTGCCGATAACAACGACGACACACATGACGGCAAACATAAACCCGAGCGCCTTGAACCATAGTTCGACAAAAGCACTCCCCCGATACCGATCGAGCGCGGGAAAACGACGTCGAAGCCTACGCCGGTCGAGCATTCCGAATGTAATGAGCAGCACCAGGCCATCGACCATAAAGAAATACTCAAGTGCCAAAAACCACGTTGGATAGTTTCGGTTTTCGCCCGTCGGCGTAAATACCGCAAAATGGCTGCCCATCAGCAGCAACAATGTTGTCGCATAGACGCATCCATTCCATATGCGCCCCACGGGCTCGGGGATACGCGAGAGCAGACGCGCACATTTGGACGTCACGAGAGAGACGATCGAACGCCGTCTTGCAGAAGACGGAAGCGTGAAGGCAACCGGCTGCTGTACCCGTTGCACCTGTGGCACCGCGGCCCGGGGCACGCTGGCAGCAGAAAAGGTCACGGGCGACGGTGCAGGGAGACATAGCTCATATGCCGCACGCGCAGCATGCCCCAGTGCCTTTGCGCTCGCAAAGCGCTTGGCGGGATCGAGTGCCATCGCCATGCAAATCACATCCGCCAGCGGAACGGGAATGTCATGCGCCTCGCATTGCTCACGTATGTCCCGCCCCGGTTTAGGGTCAGTTCCCGTCAGGCAAAAGAACAGCAGCGCGCCAAGCGCGTAAATATCACTGCGGACGCTCGTCTGCCCAAACCCAAACTGCTCGGGCGGCGCATAGGAACGCGTGCCAAACTTGACGGTGTCGGCGTCGGCGCCATCGCGCCAAACGCGCGCGATTCCCAGGTCAATAATCACCAGCGACGAGAAGGTCATGCCGGCATCGGCCGCATACCTCACGCCCGATACGATGATGTTCGAGGGTTTAAGGTCGCGGTGGATTACCGGCACCCCCGGCTCCCCCGCAGCTGCAAAACCAGCATGCAGCTCGCCCACCGCTTCACACAGAACGGGATACAGCCCGCGGGCATAATCGGGCGTCGCCCCCAGGCGTCCCACCAACGCCTCGAGTGTCTCGCCTTCGACATACTCCATCACCACGTCAAGCTCGTCGCCCACACGGCGACAATCGACGATTCGGGGTAAGTGCTCAAAACGACGACCGGCGCGCTGGGCCGCAAACAGGCGCTCATATGCTCCGCCAATCTGCACCGAAGCATCAATGCGCTTGCGGACAAAGGGACCGAGAGACCCGCCGCCAGAGCCCTCAAAATAGACGAGTTCGGTCGTCTCGACATCCGAGCACTTGAGCACGCGCTCCACACGATAGCTGTCATCGCGGTCGAGCGACGCCAAATGCTCGACAAGTGAAGCAGTCAGCTCATCATCGGAATATGTTGGGCTCTGAGTATCCATGGTGTCCATCATAACGCAGGGTGCGGACACCCCATGGTGTCCGCACCCCGTTCGTTTGCATGGTTGTTCTGGTGACACCGCCGGCTCAGCCATCGGCCACTAACTCACCGTTTCCTCGCCAAAGCGATACAGCTCTTCATTGACCTTTTGGAGGCTACAGCCACGGTCGATGCAAAAGATAATGATTGCGTCGCGACGGTCCTTGCAGTTGAGGACGCTCACTCCGGCAGCCGTCAGGGCGCGGTTGGTCTCCTTGAGCGTCAACGCCATCGCAAAGGCAATCTGCAGCACCTTGTTGCGGCTCGGATGCCGCGCACCGGTAAAAATCTGATAACCAAAAGTCTCATTGAGGTCGGCCATGCGCACCACGCGCGAGCGCTCTAAGCCCTTTTCCTGCAGCAGCTGCTTAAGATAGTCCGAAAGCGACGGGGCGGCAAAGTCGTGCTCTTTGATATAGCCATCGATGTTTGGCGCGTCGAGGAGTTCATTGAGTAACTCGTCCGTCAGCTTTTTATCGGGCATACGACCTCACCTCCCATACGGCGCAACGGTAGCGACATGTTAGGCCAGCACCCAGCTTGCAGTGGCAGACTTATCAAACACGTTGGCAAAATAGAGAGCCTTCTTGATGTCACCATCAAAGTAGATATTGCCCGCCACGGAACCGCCGGCGGCAAGGGTACCAGACTGCAGCTCATCGGAGCCCTCGCTGTAATAACCCTGGTTCTGCTGAGCACCGTTGGCGTCCTCGCCCTTCCAGTCGTAGATATTGTAGTCCGCGCCCTCATCGCCATTGTTGACGTACGTGACGTGAATACCCGTCATGGTCGAACCGTCAAAATTTGTGAGACCGGGCTGGACGGAATCGACGACGACAGAAAGACCGGCAGCCGTGGTCACCGTCGTGCCAACAGCCAGGTCAGTCGTAGGCTGCTCTTCCTTCTTCGTCTCTTCCTTCTTGTCACCATCGTCGGCGTCCTCAGTGACGGTCGCCTTGTCGCTACCGCAACCGGCAAGAAGACCGGCAGTCCCCAAAGCGACGGTGGCGAATGCGCCAAGTGCAGCGCGACGGCTCAGCAGCACTTCGTTTTCGAGCTTATTCATCATGCATCCTTCCTACGATCCGGCTACCGCGCCGGCACACAGCACATCGTAGGAAGGATTAAACTTGAATTCATTAGCTGAGAGCTAAGGTTGCCATATAGAAGAGCATGAAGCGCGTGTCCACCGCCGATGACACCTCGAGGCTTGCCAACATCGTTCTTAATTTTAAAAACTGGAATTGTTACACTTAAAAAAGTGGAATTTCACCGTCATAGTTCTCTGCTTTTTCCAATAGCGGTCCTTTAGCCCCCATCGTAAACGCGATGTCGCTACTGCGGATAGAGAGCAGCTCCATTCCGGGTCTCACCTTCAAAAAATCCATCATTTTCTTCGTAAGAAGAATTTGCCCCTCCTGTGAAATCTCTACCCAGCAGTAGGAACGCCCCTTGTATTTGATAAATTCGCCAGAACCTGCTGAGTAGTCAAGCAACGGTGGAGTATCGTCCAAAATGTGACCAAGTTTTGACGGATGCAAAAGGCCTTTCCGGGTGACGCAGAAGCCACCGGTAATCTTACTTCCGGTAAAAAGATATACTTTTCCTTCATCTGTAATGTGATATTCTTCCATTGCCTGCGGTGGAATCCGCAATGTTCCATCCGTCCGAATGAGTGATTTCCCGAAAATAAATTTTCCTCCCTTATTCATTTGTGGCATAAAAACACCTCCTGAAATTCCGATTTTCCAACAATACAAGCAGGAAATTATTTACCATCTGTATTTTTTTCTTTTTCTCATGAGTCGAACCCAAGCAAAGAAATGAAGAGCCAAGACATAACCATGCTATAGCCATAGAACTTTCATTTCCACTCGTAAAGCCAATAGCTGACGCTATGAAAAACAGAACTGATGAAATGTAAAAAATCGAGCGAGCCTACAAACTCGAGCAGGAAATGACCCTGGTCAGGCGCGACGTTGACGCGCTTTTGCGATGAGGTGGCATGGGGGCTGACGATTGCGGCCCGCATCCCCGTGTTGCTGTCGGCGGCACCCTCACGCCAAACGCTTGCACATTCGGATTGCTACACAACGAATGAAACATATTGACGTGGAGCGCTGTTCATTCAGAGTCCGCCCCCTCGCCTCATCCTCAAGAGGTTCATCGAAGCCTACCCCACCGTGACGGATTCCCCGGTAAAGGTGCTGATCATTAACAGGATAAAGAAGGCCAAATAACTGATGCTCAATAGGTAGGCGACGACCAAAAAGATAGTCCAGCCAACATTGGTTTTACCGTCGGCACGGCGTTGCTCGCGATTGCGGCAGAGCCAAATCGTCACGCCAATAGCCACAATCAACAGCACGAGTGCCGCTGCTGCCAACCCGGCAAGCGCAAACATAACGCCAATGCTCACAGCAATAACTGGAAGCAGTAGCAAGCCGCATCCACACCCACCGGGACTATAAACGGCAGATTGTCGGCGTCGCCCCATCGTCACTCCAACCTCAACATCTTTGAACACTACAATGCGATAGCCTGCTGAACAGGAACGATCTTATCCAGTTCCGGTTCGATGCGCCTCTTCTCCGCCTCAAGATCAAACGCTATCTGGGCGCGCAGCCAATAACCATCCGTCAGGCCAAAGTAGCGGCAAAGGCGAAGGTCGGTGTCGGCCGTCACGCGACGCCTTCCCAAGATAATCTGCCCAATGCGCTGGGCCGGAATCCCGGTCTCCTTGGCGAGGCGATATTGAGAAATACCCATAGGGACAAGAAAATCCTCTTTGAGGAGCTCGCCAGGAGTCACCGGCGGCAGCAAATCGAGCGCAGTCTCGTCACTTGTGATAATCGATGATTTCGACATTCCAAGCCATCCCCTGTCTCCACTCAAAACAGACCCGATAGCGCTCATTACGATGCAATCATAGTATCGCCTTACGTTAATAACGTCAAACGTTTCTATAGACTTACATCTTTATTATACCGTACATCTGTTCGTATATTCTAGAGCAAACATCCTTCGTCAATTAACCAAGCGAAAGCAGTCGTTTGTAGACATCGAGGCCTTTGAGCAGAATTTCCTCGTCAAAGAGCATGGTGTCGGTATGCAGAGCGCTCGTGGCATAGGCGGGACAGCCATCCGGATCACTCGGGTTTTCTTGTCCCTCTGGCACGCCCGTGCCCAGCAGGAAGAACACGCCCGGAAGATGCCGCTGATAGAAAGCGAAATCCTCGGCGATTAGCAGCGGCTCGTCCACGAGTTGTAACTCGGGCAGAGCGGGCACGATCCGGGCAAACAACTCAGGGTCGTTGTCGACCGGCGGATAGCCCTCGGCAAAATCGAGATCGTACGTACAGCCCGTTGCGGCGCAGGCCTCGTCCAACACGCGCCGCACGCCCTCACGCGCACGGTCGAACATACCGTCCGTAAACACGCGCAGGCTGCCAGCCACATGGGCCTCCCCCGCCACCGCATTGCAGACGGTGCCGGCCTGCAGCAGGCCGAACTTACCAACGCAGGGCTCGTCGGCACCCAACTCGTCCATGAGCTCGCGCTCGGAAACTAAGAACTTGGCCGCTGCCAGCGCGGCATCGTGCGATTCCTCGACTGGAACGCCGTAGGTCTTGGCGATATGGATGCTCGTGCCATGGATATGAATGTGCGTCTCGCTTGAGCGCGCCAGCAGCGGACCGGAACAGCTCGCCAACGTACCGGCGGGCAAATCGGGCCATACATGGAAGCCAAAGATGCGATCTGCCCCATAGCGCTCAAACACCCCGCTCTCACAAACTGTCTTGGCGCCACCGGTCGTCTCCTCGGCAGGCTGGAACACAAAGAGCACGTTGCGCTTGATGGTACCCGGCTGCTCACGAATCGTGCGATCGACAAAGGTTGCCGCCGCAAGTGCCATGGCCATGTGTCCATCGTGTCCGCAAGCGTGCATCTTTCCGGGATGCGCCGAGGCAAAGGCCGCACCCGTCGCCTCCGCGATGGGCAGGGCGTCCATGTCGGCGCGAATCGCCGTGGCACGCGTAGCGCCCACACCGGCATCGAAGAAGGCACAAACGCAGCTCGGACACGGATGGGTCACCTCACAGGCGAGCGGCGCCAACACGCCCTCAATATAGGCGATCGTCTGCGGAAGATCGAAGTCGAGCTCCGGGATCCTGTGCAAGTCGCGCCGATAGCGACGGAGTTCTTGGAGCTCGGTCATAAAGGGTCCTTTCATAGGTGCGCGCCAGTTGCCATCTTATTGTGCCGCAAGATTGCCGCACCCTTATTTCCAGCATATCCCTGCATTTTTTAAACGTTATATACGAATACTCTTGTTTGGTAAAGTGCAACGTGGTAGGGTCGTTACCACTTGATAGAGGCGCGGGCACGAAGAACCGCGGGCGAGCCGGCAGGCTTTGACCCCGTGGGGAGGCGAAACCCGCCGAACTGGGTTTTTCGGGCACGAACAACCTGGTGGGCCTGCGGGAAACACCCGCAGGACTGTCTGCAGCAATGCGGGAGCGCTATCCGGACATGGGGTCCACGCTATGCGGATTCGATGCGCAGATGGCGCCGTCTGGATAGCGAGGTTTACGGGACATGGCATTGACCCCCAACGAAGCGTATGCGGCCAAGCAGCCGTTTGTGGACAAGGAGACGCTCGAGCATATCGTCGAGCAGTTCCCCACGCCATTTCATCTATACGACGAGGCAGGCATCCGCCGCAACATGCAAGAAGTGCGCGACGCCTTTGCATGGAACCCGGGCTTTAAGGAATACTTTGCCGTCAAGGCCAATCCCAACCCAGCGCTCATCTCCATTCTCAACGAATACGGCTGCGGCTGCGATTGCTCGAGCTATACCGAGCTCATGATCGCCCGCTCACTGGGCATCGCGGGACACGACATCATGTTCTCGTCCAACGACACGCCGGCGGCGGATTTTGCCCTTGCAGATAAACTGGGTGCCATCGTCAACTTTGACGACATCAGTCACATCGAGTTCTTTGAGCGCGTCGCGGGCCCCATCCCCAAGACGGTAAGCTGCCGTTTTAACCCAGGCGGCCTGTTCCAGCTCTCTAACGGCATTATGGACAACCCCGGCGACTCCAAGTACGGCATGACCACCGAGCAGCTCTTTGAGGCTTTCCGCATGCTCAAGGCCAAGGGCGCCGAGAATTTTGGCATCCATGCCTTCCTTGCCAGCAACACCGTCACCAACGACTACTACCCCAAGCTCGCGCGCATCCTCTTTGAGCTTGCCGTGCGCCTGGAGCGTGAGACCGGCTCACATGTCGCCTTTATCAATCTGTCCGGCGGTGTGGGCATCCCCTACTTGCCCGAGCAACAGGCCAACGACATTCACGCCATCGGCGAGGGGGTACACGCGGCCTACGACGAGATCCTGGTTCCCGCCGGCATGGGCGATGTGGCGATCTGCACCGAGATGGGCCGCTTTATGATGGGGCCCTACGGCTGCCTGGTCACCAAGGCCATCCACGAGAAGCAGATCTACAAGGACTATATCGGTGTCGACGCAAGCGCCGTCGATCTGATCCGCCCTGCCATGTATGGCGCCTACCACCACATTACGGTAATGGGTCAGCCGGGCGGCCCCGACAAGACCGCAGCACCGGTCACGAACACCTACGACATCACGGGCAATCTGTGCGAGAACAACGACAAGTTCGCCATCGATCGCGAGCTGCCGCATGTCGACATGGGCGACCTGCTTGTGATCCACGATACCGGCGCACACGGCTACTCCATGGGCTACAACTACAACGGACGTCTGCGCTCCGCCGAGGTCCTGCTGCGCCCCGACGGCTCGGCCGACCTCATCCGCCGTGCCGAGCGCCCGGGCGATTACTTTGCCACGCTCGACGTGCTGCCGAGCGGCCGAGAGCTGCTGGCCAAGTCGCGCGCCGAAAGTGCCCGTCGTCGCGCCCAAGACGAGCGCCTGGCAGTCGCCGCCCAATGGAACAAACGCATCCAGATCGCGGACGCGAAGGAGAAGAACATGGACATCCGCAATCTCGAGGGCTCAATCGTCGCGCTCGTCACGCCGTTTAAAAAGGACGGCAGCGTCGACTTTGACGCACTCGAGCACCTTGTCGATTTCCACCTGCAAAACGGCACCGACGCCATCCTCACCCTGGGCACCACCGGCGAGAGCGCCACGATGACCGATGACGAGGACAACTCCGTCGTCGCCGCCGTGGTCAAGCAGGTTGCAGGACGCGTCCCCGTCATCGCCGGCTCGGGCTCCAACTCCACGCAGACGATGCTCACCAAATCGCTCACCTACCAGGGCTTGGGCGCCGATGGTCTGCTGCTCATTACCCCCTACTACAACAAGTCCAATGAAGAGGGTATCTATCAGCACTTTAAGACCGTCGCCGATGCTGTGGACATCCCCTGCATCCTGTACAACATCCCCGGCCGCTGCGGCTGCGGCATCAGCGAGCGCAACGTAGAGCGCTTGGCCGCGCACCCCAACATCATGGGTATTAAGGAAGCCTCGGGCAACGTCGCCTACGCGGCCAAGATTGCCCACCTGTTGTCCGACGACTTCCGCATGTACTCGGGCGAGGACGCGCTCACCGTGCCGCTCATGAGCCTGGGTGCCTCGGGCACCATCAGTGTGTGGGCCGACGTTCAGCCGCAGCTCGTGCATGACATGTGCCGCGCCTATCTGGACGGCGACGTGGTACGTGCCCGCGATATTCAAATTGCCGGCCAGCCGCTCATCAACGCCCTCTTTAGTGAGGTCAATCCCATCCCCGTTAAAGAAGCGCTCGCCCAGATGGGTATGATCGAGGCAAACTACCGCATGCCGCTGTGCCCCATGGCCAACGACACGCGCGCCGCACTTACCGACGCTCTGAAGGGAGCTGGTCTGCTTGATTAAGACCGTCATTATGGGAACGGGCCGCATGGGCTCGCTCATCCGCACCACCGCCGAGGGCGCTGTCGACGCCGCCGGTCAGCCCGTTTTTGATATTGTCGCGCAGATTGGCTTTAATCTGACCGAGCTCGAGAGCGCCCCGGCGGCCGACGTCATCATCGACTTCTCGAACGTCGTGACCTTCGATGCCGTCGTCGCCTATGTCGAGCGCACGGGCGCCGCACTCGTTTCCGGCACCACGGGCTATACGCCCGAGCAGATGGATCGTCTGCGCGAGCTGGGTCAGAACGCCCGTGTTATGCACTCGGGCAACTACTCTATCGGCATCGCTGCCCTGCGCCATCTGGTTGCCCAGGCCACGCGAGAACTGCCCGGCTTTGACTGCGAGATTGTCGAGACGCACCACAACCAAAAGGTTGACGCCCCGAGCGGCACTGCCAAGCTACTGCTCGACGCCGTCGTCGAAGCTGAACCCGAGGCAGGCTACCACCCCGTCTATGGCCGCGAGGGCATGTGCGGCGCGCGTGACCCCAAGGAAATCGGCATGCACTCGCTGCGCGGTGGCACTGTCGCCGGCGTGCACGAAGTGAGTTTCTTTGGCCAGGACGAGGAGGTCACGCTCACCCACCGCGCCACGAGCCGTCAGATCTTTGTCAACGGCGCCTTGGCAGCCGCGCAGAAGCTCGTCACCCGCGAACCCGGCTTCTATACGTTCGACCAGGTCATGTTCGCCTAACCAGTTATCTACCGTACCCACGCAAAGGAGAAACAGCATATGAGTAACGCAGCCGAGATGGATGCGCAGGAGATTATCAACTACATCGCCACCGCGCCTAAAAAGACGCCCGTCAAGTTGTATGTGCGCGAGAAGCCCGGCATGAAGGTTGCCTGGGGCGATGCGCATGTCTACGGCGGCCGTCGTGGCAAGACCGTCTTTGGCGACTGGGAAGAGCTCAAGGCCATCCTCGATGCCAATGCCGACTCCATCGACTACTACGACGTCGAGAATGACTGCCGCAACTCCGCCGTCCCCATGCTCGACCTTAAGGGCATCAACGCCCGCATCGAGCCGGGCGCGATCATCCGCGACCGCGTCGAGATCGGCGACCGCGCCGTCATCATGATGGGCGCCATCATCAACATCGGCTCCGTCATTGGCGAAGGCTCTATGATTGATATGGGCGCCGTGCTGGGCGGCCGCGCAACCGTGGGCAAGAACTGCCACATCGGCGCCGGCACCGTACTGGCAGGCGTCGTTGAGCCCGCCAGCGCCACGCCCGTCATCATCGAGGACGATGTCATGATCGGCGCCAACGCCGTGGTCCTGGAAGGCGTACGCGTGGGCAAGGGTGCTGTCGTTGCCGCCGGCGCCGTGTGCGTCGAGGACGTCCCCGCCGGTGCCGTCGTGGCCGGTGTCCCCGCCCGCGTCATCAAGATGCGCGATGAGAAGACCGACAGCAAGACCGGTCTCGAAGAGGGCCTGCGCAAGCTCTAATAGTTACGCGGTCTTGACAAACCGCGTAACGGCTCGACGCTGCAAACGCCCCTAGGCGGCAATCTGACGTTCAATCGTCGGGCATGACCAGAAGGTCAATGCCCTCCTCTTTCACGTCACCTTGCTCGCCTAGGGGCGTTTTCGCTGACGTGTGCTCAACCTGCGGGGTAATGTCAGCAACCAAGCCGAAAACAAAAAAGGCCGAAGCACCATCGGAACTTCGGCCTTCCCTATCTCAGGGTTCCGTCGTATTCGACCATGGCGGGTTGCTTTGACAGGCGTCCTACGGCCGTCTTATAGACCTCGGAACGATCGCGCCGCCCTATTGCCACGATCTCGGCAATCTCAACCATTCCGTCCTCTCGGATTCGGAAAACCATTCTGAGTCCCGCATTCCGCCATTTAATCTTTTTGCAGCCGGCGAGCTCGCCGTGAAGCGGCGTTCCGATTTCATCAGCGCGCGTCTTTAATTTTGCGACGGCAATATTGACGAGTCTGCGCTGGGATCCATCTAGTTTTTGATATTCCTTCTCGACGTCTCGATTCAAAAAGCCGACAACAAAATGCCCGCTCATTCGAAAAGATCCTCGTCGGGAATCGCGTCCGGATCCATCGACTCAAGCTCCGCGAGCTCCTCGGCAGTTAAGGCGTCCTCAAATGGAACAAACTCATGCGGACCATGCTTGACTCGATCCGCAGCGATGCGATTTATCTCAAGTTCACGCAGATACTGCAGCGCGCCGTACATTTCCTCATAGGCAGCATAGTCGATAATCACGGTATCGATATCATTATGATCAGCAATGAACTGAGGTGCGCGTTTTGCGCGTTTACGAATGGCGGATAAGGACTTGCTTGCTTCGGTAGCAGAAACAACCTGGTCTTTTGTAAACACCGGTTTTTCCAGAACAAGTGGGGACATTTTGACCTCCAAAAAATAATCTGGATTATATTTCAAAGTATACTTCAAAATATAATCCAGACTTTTATTCAAAAGTAAAAGGCCTTATCGGTTCTCGATGCTGCCGATATTCTTGAGCTCGATGGAGATGAGGCCGTTGGGCTCGTTGACGAACTCGATGTATTTAGAGTTCGAACCCATCTCGGCCGGAAAGCTGATCTCGATACCCGTGTCGGTGCGGATCTTATGATTGCGCACCGCCGCGCGTTCGACCTGCTTGCGCTCCACGGGCACACGCTCAGGCACCTTCTCCTCGGTCAGCGCCGCGCGCACGCTCTCCTTGATAACCGGTTCGTCCTCAAAGACCTCATCGACAATATCCCAAGGCGGCAACTCCTCGTCATCCTCAACCTTCTCGGTAACCGCAGCCTTAACCTTAGCGAGCGCTACAGCCGTGTTGGCACCGTGCTCCTCGGCGACTTCCTCGACCACACGCGTCACGGTGTCGATAACCTCCTTGCCCGATACGCCCGTGTCGCACTGCAGCAGGCCATCGGGGATAAGCATACGGTCCTCGCCGGCAATCTTGCGCTTCTTGTCCACGTAGCCGATCTCCATGGTACTCGCGCGCACGATGGCATAGCTCGGCACCTTTTGCGAGGGGTTCGGCAGAATGGCGTAGTGGCGCGCGATATCGTTGCGCACCTCCCCCTCCTCGCGGCCCACTTCGTGCATAAAAGCCTGCTTGGAGCCCAGCAGCATCACGGCAAACCAGCGGGCATCCTCATCGTCGTCAAAATCGGCCACGAGCACGTCGGTGGACTCGGCTTTCTCGGCTTTGGTGAGCTCGGAGGAGATAAACTCCGCAATCTGCTGCGACAGGTCCACGAACTCGCGCTCGCCAAAGAAATAGCCCTTGAGCTCGCCGCCAAACGCAGAGTTCTCGGCAAACGCGGCACGTTTATTGTCGGCCGAGGTGCGTGCGCGGCGCAGATGCGTGGTCACGAAGTTGCGCACGGTACGACTCTCGATATCGAGCTCGCGCTGGCTCATGACGTTGACGGCAGAGTCAAAGTCCAGGATATGCAGAATCGCGTGATTGATTTTCATATACGGCATTCCGTTCTAGATTGATTTCGGCACGAACCAGTATAGCGGTCGAGCCCGCCCCAGGCGCATCGAAGATTGGTGCATCGGGGACAGGTTGCTTTGCACCAATGGCTAGCGCAAGAGTTCGGACTGCCAAGCCTCGAGCTGTTCTGCCAAACTCTTGCCGGCAGCGGGCACGTCGATCTGGGGTCGTTTGGGCAGCAATGCGCATTTAAGGATTGCCACGATGGTCTGCGAGACAAAGCGTCGCGTATCCTTGTCAAAGCCTTGCGCAGCCTGGAGCATCACGGGTAGGCTCTCGCGCAGATTCCCAGCGATATCCGCAAACCGCTCAGCACCCGTAGCCTCAAACACAGAGAACAACGCATCTACAAAACGCTCGCGCTCGGCAGGCCCCACTGCAAGCAGCATCTCGCGAATGGAACCATCAACGTATCGAGCACCGGCGGACAGGCGCTCACAGTACACGAAGTCGCGACCATCAACCACCCAGCTAAAGGGATTGTGCTGCAGCAGGCTGAACTCGGTGCTCTCAACGATGGCATAGTCCTCCTGTGTCTCGAACATCATGCCAAAGATCGACGACCGAGGTAGCGTCTTGTCGATTCGGCCGGAAAGATCGGCAAAGGCGTTGCCATTCAGAAACTCCTCGACGAAGCCCGGACCATCATGGGAATACGCCCGTTCGATTCGCTCACGGGCGGCATCGGAGCACATCGCCGCACCGTACACCGCAAGGTTTCCACCCTTGGAATGACCTCCGCACAAAAGCGGCCCGTCAATCGCATCCGCCGCCTCGTCCACATAACGCGCCGCGGATTCCTGGGCCGGCACAGGACACCGGAACGCCATGTTAAAGTCCTCTTTCCAGCCCACAATCGTGCTGTCGGTCCCCCGGAAGGAAAGATAACTAAACCCCGCCGGAAACCGGAACGCCATGGCTGCAAACTGCTCTGTCGCCACCACATCGCTCACGGCACGATAGCCGCAAACGTGCACGCCACGGTAGCGAGGGCTTGCCGCCACGGCCTCCAACAAGGCCCTGCTCCCCTCTGGGTCCCACAAGTCGCCAATCATGTCCCGGTAGCACTCGGCGCGCAGCAGCTCGCGTACGTCTAGGCCCTGCCAGTTCCTCAGCTCCGCCATATCACCCGGCAAACGCAAATAGGACAACCACGCAAAGACCAGGCTATCCACCGCGCAGAACGGCCGCTCCTCAAACGGATCAAACGCTGTCTGGGCATAGGTCAAAAAATTAGGCGAATCCGACATGGCCCTCCCATCAACTATGGTGTATTGGGATGGTGCATTGGGGTCAGGTTACTTTGCACCAAAAAAGCGCCCGGGCCGCGTGGACTCGGACGCCTTCATTGTAGCTTTTCGCTCTAGCGAGCTTGATTTAGCAGGAGAAGTCGACGCTGTCGATAATGTCCTTGAGGGCCTTGGCGGAGACGGTGAGCTCATGCTGCTCGTCATCGTCCAGCGGCACGGGGACGCGGCAGACAACGCCGTCGCGGCCAACGACGGTCGGCATGGAGATGGCAAGATCGGACAGGCCGTACTCGCCCACCATGAGCGAGGAGACGGGCAGAACGGTCTGCTCATCGCGCATAACGGCGGTGCAGATGCGCTTGACGGCCATGGCGACGCCATAGTAGGTGGCGTGCTTCTTCTCGATGATGGTGTAGGCGGAGTTCTTGACGTCCTCAGCGATGCGCTTCTCGGCAGCCTCATGCTCCAGATGGCCGTGAAGCTCACAGAAGGTGTTCAGCGGAACGCCGGCAACCTGAGCGCTGGACCAAGCGACAAACTCGGAGTCGCCGTGCTCGCCCATGACATAGGCCTGGACATCGCGCGGGTCAACCTCGACGTGGGCACCGAGCATCTGCTGCAGACGGCCGGTGTCGAGCACGGTGCCGGAGCCGATGACATGGCCCTCGGGCAGGCCGGACATCTTGATGGCGGCGTAGGTCAGAACATCGACCGGGTTGGAGACGATGAGCAGAATGCCGTCGAAGCCGGACTTCTTAATCTCGGGGATAATGGACTTAAAGATGCTGACGTTCTTGTTGACCAGGTCCAGGCGGGTCTCACCGGGCTTCTGGGCAGCGCCAGCGGTGACAACAATCATGGCGGCGTCGGCGACATCGGAATAATCGCCGGCGTAGATCTTCATCGGCTCGGCAAACGTCATGCCGTGCGCGATATCCAGGGCCTCACCCTCGGCGCGGTTCTTGTCCACGTCGATGAGGACCATTTCGGAGAACAGACCGCTCTGCATCAGCGCGAACGCCGAAGACGAACCGACGAAACCGCAGCCGACAATAGCGACCTTCTTCTCGTTAACCATTAGAAACTCCCATCTCACTCCACAAACAAGCCGCCCGGGAACGACCCGAGCGGCTTGTCGTAATCCCAATACATCCAATCGGGACTTTGATTATGCTCCTATTCGCAGCCAAAAATCGACCGTTTACCGAAATTGTTTGCAGGATTCGTAAAATAACTGCACGAAATCGGTTTCGATATATTGACGAGGCGAAATAGCTTTCTAATACAGGCCCGCCTCGCGAATGGCCTCGACAGCCAAAGCGATCTGGTCGGGCGGCAAGACCAGCGCCATGCGCACGTGTCCCTCGCCCGAAGGACCAAAGCTCGCGCCCGGCGTCACCACAACGCCGGCCTTCTCCATGAGCTCCTCGCAAAACGCCATCGAATCGGTGCGGCCACCGGGGAGCTTGGCCCACACAAACATAGAGCCATGCGCGTTGGGACGCTCCCAGCCCAAGCCCTCAAGACCGTCGCACAGGACATCGCGGCGCTCCTGGTACTTCAGACGCTGTGCCTCGACCTCATCGCGCGGGCCATTAAGGCACGCGATAGCAGCCTTCTGGATCGGGAGGAACATACCGAAGTCAATCTGGCTGCGCAGCTTGGCAAAGGCCGAGACCACGTCCTCGCGACCGACCAAAAAGCCAATGCGGGCACCGGTGACGTTAAACGACTTGGAAAGCGAGAAGAACTCCACACCCACCTCGAGCGCACCGGGATACTGCAAGAAGCTGCCACCCGGCTCGCCGTCGAACACGATGTCGGAGTACGCGTTGTCATGGACGATGAGCAGGTCGTGCTCGCGGGCGAAAGCGATGATCTCCTCGTAGACCTCGGGCGTGCCCACCGAGCCCACCGGGTTGGCGGGCAGCGACACGATCATATACTTGGCACGATCGGCAACCTCGGGATCGATACCCGCCACATAGGGCAGGTAATTGTGCTCGGCAATCAGCGGATAGTACTCGAGCTTGGCATCGGCGATCTTGGCACCCGCCTCAAAGACCGGGTAGCACGGATCGGGCACCAGGATGGTGTCACCCGGGTCGAGCAGGGCCAGACCCAAATGACCCACGCCTTCCTGCGTGCCGTTGCACGACTGCACCATGGACGGCGTAATGCCCGAAACGCCAAAGCGGCGCTCATAGTAATCGCACACAGCCTGCTTGAGCTCGGGCAGGTCGCGCAGGGCATACTTCCACATCTCGGGATCTTGGGCTGCTTGCGTGAGTGCCTCGACCACGTGATTGTACGGCTTAAAGTCGGGCGTGCCCACGCTCATGTTGTAAATGGTCTTGCCCTGAGCCTTCAGCGCGAGAAGCTTGTTGTTGAGCGAGGCGAAGACCTCCGCGCCAAAGCGGTCGAGACGCTGCGATGCCTGCATGGTGCCACCTTTCGATATAAAAAACGCGGCGCTCCGACAAGAGCGCCGCGCGATACGGGCCATCAGATTGCAAAAGTGTAACGCTTGCAACCCCCGTATTGGTTCAATTTAGCCAACCTTAGTCAACCGGATTGAGCGCATCGATCTGCGCAAGCCACAGACGCGAGCTGGCGTCACTCGGCATACGCCAATCGCCGCGCGGGCTGAGCGTCACCGAGCCCACCTTGGGACCATCGGGCAGGCAGCTGCGCTTAAACTGCTGGGCAAAGAAGCGACGGTAGAACGTACGTAGCCACGTGTGGACGGTCTTGGCGTCGTAGACGCCCTCGAAGCTCTTGAGCGCCATGCGGTAGATCTTGCCCGGCTCAAAGCCAAAACGCAGCAGGTAGTAGAGGAAGTAGTCGTGCAACTCGTACGGGCCCACCAAATCCTCGGTCTTCTGCGCAATCTCGCCGTCGCCCGTGGGAGGCAGAAGCTCGGGGGACACCGGCGTATCGAGGATATCGAGCAAGACCTCGGCAATGCGCCCGCCAAAGACATCGGCGGCATAGCGTACCAGATGGCGCACAAGCGTCTTGGGCACGCTCGCGTTGACGGCGTACATGCTCATGTGGTCGCCGTTATAGGTAGCCCAGCCGAGCGCCAGCTCCGACAGGTCGCCCGTGCCAATGACAAAACCGCCAGCCTGGTTGGCCAAATCCATCAGAATCTGCGTACGCTCGCGCGCCTGGCTGTTCTCGTAGGTCACGTCCTGCACGGTCGGATCATGCTCGATATCCTTAAAGTGCTGCTCCACGGCAGCATGGATCGAGACCTCGCGAAAGCTCACGCCTAGGTCGCGAGCGAGCGACTCGGCATTGGACTTGGTGCGGTGCGTCGTGCCAAAGCCGGGCATGGACACGGCCGTGATACCGGTGCGCGGCAGGCCCAAGGCGTCGAACGCACGCACGGTCACGAGGAGCGCCAGCGTGGAATCGAGGCCGCCCGAAAGGCCGATGACGGCCGCCTTGGTGCCCGTATGGGCAAGGCGGGTCTTGAGGCCGGCGGTCTGCAGGTCGAGGATAGTCTCGCAACGCTCAGCCAGATCACCGTGGTCGGCCGGCACAAAGGGAGCGCGGGGGAAGACTCGGTCGATGTCGAGTGCATCGCGCAGGACAGGTTCGTCCGTCAGCACGCCCTCAAACGAAAACTCAACGGTCGTGGCCTCCGGCGCATCGTCCGCGCGCGTCCACGTCGTCGAGCGGCGGCGCTCGGCAACCAGACGGTCAAGATCGACATCGGCCACCGCCATATCGCAGGTAAGAAGCTTCGTGGCGGCGAGCTTAGATCCGTTTTCGTAGACGAGGTTCTCGCCCGCAAAGACCATGTCGGTCGTGGACTCGCCCTCGCTCGCATCTGCATAGGCATAGGCACAGTACAGGCGCGCGCTCTGGTTGGATATGAGGCTGCGTCGGTAATCTGCCTTGCCGATAATCTCGTCCGAGGCCGACGGGTTGAGGATCACCGTCGCACCGGCAAGCGCCATCTCGGTCGAAGGGGGCGCCGGCACCCACAGGTCCTCGCAGACCTCAACGCCCAGCACCATATCCTCGGCGCCCTCGTCACAGCAGCGGTAGACAAGCTCCGAACCCAGCGGAACCGGACCCTGACCGGCAAACTCGACCCACACAGGATCTGCGGGCGCCGGAGCAAACCAGCGGCGCTCGTAGAACTCGCCATAGTTGGGCAGATACTTCTTGGCCGTGAGGCCCAAAAGCTCGCCCGCGCAGCACACGGCGGCGCAGTTGTAGATATTCTCGGCAACCGCAACGGGAAGACCGATGGTAAAGACAATCGGCAGCTCACGAGTCTCATCGAGGATATGCACCAAAGCAGCCTCGCAGGCATGCAGCAGCGTGCGATTATGGAACAGGTCGGCCGCGGTATAGCCGCACAAGTTGAGCTCGGGCAGCACCAGCGCGCGAACGCCGCGCTCGGCAGCCTCGCGAACAGCCGCCAATGCAACCTCGACATTGTCCTCGACATCGGCAACGCGAATCTGCGGCGACGCCGCCGCCACACGCAAAAAGCCATCGTTCTTATTAGCCGAAACGCAGCATTGCCTTGTTGATCTGGACACTGGAGGCCCCTTCTACCCTGAGATTCAGTCTAACGGACGTTCACATATCTCTAACTAGCCAAAGCAACCTCCCAGTTTACTGAGAGGCCAACCTGTGCTAAGAGCATGTATTTCAATAATATCTTTAATTAAAAAGGAGAAATCGATAATCGACTTCTCCTTTAAGCGAGGCGAGAAAATTTCGAAACTAATGGCAGAATTTATCCATGTAGTCCTCAAAGTCGAACACTTCTACCACGACGCCCTCTTCCTGAAACTCTTTCAGTTGCTCCAAGAGATCTTTGTTAATAACGTCCATGCAGAAACCTCCTCTATCTAATCAATTGTAGTATATCTGCTTTCATGCAATTATCAACCAACTTGTTTAGTTGCTCCTCGTTTGCCGATAGTCCCTCTTTTTTCAAAATGTCGCGCACCTCGTTCTTAGTAATCGGCTTTTCAAACAACGAAAGCAAAGCGAACGAAAAATCATTAACCGCACACATTCTATGGGTGGCACAACTCAGCAGTACTCTTAACCCCTCTTTTGAGCGTCCGACTTCTTTCACAAACGAACTTTTAACCAATTGAAAACCATTATCGTGCATTACATAATCGGCATCGATATTTGTATTCAGCAATCCATAATGCAACAGTTCTTCTATCGCCCTTGTCAGCTCGAGGTCGCCCTGATCAAGGATAAGAGAAATGCTACAATCGGCCTCCAATAAACGGGCCAACTTAAGGTATACCAACTGGGAAACAGCATAGACATGATGGTATTCAGAATTATAGAAGTAGGCAAATGGCTCAACGAGCACGACAGAGGTCTTGGAATCCAGCCAGATTCGATCAGCTGGATTTAGACTAGTTAGCCGTCGCTTTACTTTGGTCAAATGTCCCTTATACCTGACAGCGTGAATAGAATCTAGGATCCAGGTCACCTCTGAAATATGAAGCCGCTGGGGCAAGTCAATTGTGTCGCTACCGTTTATGACCTCTTGCATATAAAAATCAATATGATGCTCATCAGATAAGGATTTTGCTTCATTTAAAGTTAAACCAGTGCCTGAAACATAATCCACTTCGAGGCGCAAATCCTCATATTGGGACTTCGGCATTACAGAGACACCATACTTATCGGGATGATTCCAAACATCCGACCCCATAACGAGACCAAAATTCGTAAATCCTCTCGTGGAATATGGAACACCACATACCTGTTTTGAATAATTCAAAACATTCTCTGTATAAGCTAAGGTGTTCAGAGCCTCTTCTTTAGTTTCGGTCGGAAAGCCAATCATAAAGAATAGATGAACAGGAATACCCGCATTGAGACAATCATGGATATTGCGATCAATCCAATCAACTCTCGTGTTCTTCTTCATTAGATCAAGAACTCTTTGGTTGTATGACTCGAGGCCAAACTGAATCTGCCTACATCCACTTTGGTATATCTTGTTGAAAACGTCTGTACTTAGGGTTGGAGAGAACCTCGTTTCTCCATGCCAGAAAAACGTTTTTCCCGATGCGTTTATTTCATCCGCGAGTTGCTCCATTCTTTTGCCTTCGAATGTTTCATCCACAAAAGAGAAAACTCTCGTGCCGTATTTTTCATTTAACCGACACATTATTTCAAATACTCTCGATATAGGCATCTTTCGGTAACAACCACCGGTAGCACCGGGAATGGTGCAGAAGGCGCAATGATTAAAACACTGCCTAGAGGAATAAACCGGCAATATTAACTCAGGCATGAAGTATTTAGAAAGGGCGAAGCCATCGAAATCGGGAACTGTATCGTTGATAAATGTTTGCTCAATCCGATGGTTTTTATATATCTTTCCA
Organism: Collinsella sp.; assembly: GCA_046979165.1. Classification (GTDB taxonomy): domain Bacteria; phylum Actinomycetota; class Coriobacteriia; order Coriobacteriales; family Coriobacteriaceae; genus Collinsella. The sequence goes on along the minus strand of JBKWJT010000001.1, from coordinate 107,371 downwards.
CCTTTAGCATGGCAAAGGTTTGGAACACAGTCGAGATTGTCATCACCAGAGTCAAGAGCCTCAAGAAGACGTGCAAGCGGCTCTTCGCCGTCATACATCATTATCGAATCAATGTATTCAAAAAAGGGATGCCATTCTTTCATGCAGTCATCTGCTAAACGAGTAATGTAATTGCCGCCCAATGAGACGTGTTTAACAGATGGACATTCTTCTTTAATCAGTTTCGCTAACGTAACTGCAGAAATCAATTGGAAACAGCCGCTCACCGAAATCCCAATAAACTCGATTTTTTCCCTCTGAATACGCTTAAGAAAGGCAGTTTCATAGAAGGAAATAAACGGATTATGCAAGGTATCCGCAAGCGATTTCATTATTTCTGGTGTCGAATAATAATCATAGGGCAGATCTATGGAGTTGAACGTGTATTTAACTCCATATGAGACGTGATTTATGATATAGAGTGCATTTCTAAAAATGTTTTCAGCATATTGTCTTTCTTTTAGATTAAAGTATCTCTTCGATCTGAAAATATCTTTTGCCTCGTCAACATTAAGTGCTGACTTTTGTATCAACTCGATTGTTAATTGAACATTCGAACTAAACGAATCCTTTGATTCCCGATACCTTTTACAGCACTCTTCGACATGTCTAAAAGATAGGAGGTCATCGTAAAATTCCACGTTTAAGTCAACAATGTCAACTTTGTATTGTTCAACCTCTTGAAGATATGACTTCAAAACAGGCAAGGCAAGATACGGCCCCACTGGACTCCATCCTGGGGGAAATACTAAAAGCGTTTTAGGCATATCAACGTCACATCTTTCGCAAATAATTCAATTGAAACACAACTACCATCATAATTGAAAATACACCAAGTCCTGTAACGAGAATTGAGAACATCGCGATGCTCGTGAACAGCGAAACAAGGAGTGTTGAAATAACAACAGCAACCGATTGCAAAGACTCCCTAATTGAAAACAGGCTCATCGATTCAGATCCGTCTCTCGCCAAATCCTGCAGCGATGTTATGAGAAGCACATCTTGAATGGCGTTTCCGGCACCGACGATAAAAAGGAAAATAAACGATATCCCAGACGCATAGCGATAGCCAAACGCCAGATACGCACCGAGCGCAAGATACGTCACAAAACAATATGATTTAACGCAATCGGAACCACTGATTAAACGACCGTATATTGTATTTCCGAACAACAGTCCGATTGTAAGACTACTCTGAAGGAATCCGTATTGTATCGATGACGAGTCAAATTGCAATTGCGCTATAGCTGGCAAAAGAGAATTCAGAGAGCCGAATGCCACGCCACTAGAAATATCGATTAATAGGAAACCAATTGCCAAGTGCTTCGCGTTAAGATCACTAAATGCAGTCCAGTTTTTTTCATTTTTGCTTATCCCCTCTTTATCATTAACCTCGATAACCGACGGAACATCTCGCAGCAACCAGAACGACGCGGCAAAAGAAAGCGCGTCTAATGCAAGAACAGCCTCCGCCCCAAATTGAGCGACAACAAAACCGCCGGCAACTGGCCCCAGAACCATCATCAAATTCTGCAGAAACCCAAACGAATTATTAATTACGTCGCGATTGATACTATTCGTATTGGCTCTTAACAACGAGTAAAAGCAGGGCATTTCAACCGTTCGGCAAAGCGATACCGCGCACGTAATAGCAAACATACTCCATTTACTATCAACAAAAATATAGCAAACGAATAATCCCGCGCGAATTAAGTCTGCCAATCTCATGGCCTGCAGTGTCCCGATACCCATCTTCTGAGGCAGCTGCGCGAGCGCAACTGAAAACAGAGCGGGGGCAAATCTGCAGCAGACCATCAAAGCAGTTGCAGAAACATCGTGAGTTACCTCGTAAATCAGCATTGGCAAAGCAATATTCGCACACCAATTGCCTATTTCGCTTATCCCTCTAGCAATATATAGGACCCGAACCGGACGGCTAGCTCTCAATACCGTGAACATCAGGATTAACCTCGTATTTCAGGCCTCGCTCATCCCTTAATAGGAATCCATAATCAACCAAGTACCGCCTCAACACGGCATAATCAGGATAGAGCTGTGACAGCACACGATTAACCTGAAGCTCCGTATAACTTGTATTTAATTCAAAGAAAGAGACGGCCCATAGCAGCATGATTCTTTTATAGCTTTCCTTTTTTGGAATTGAAACCAGCTCGCCATTCTTGAGAAATCGTTTTTTAAAGTCTATTAGCTCATCCATTCACATCCTCCATTTCATACGCATCTAATACTAAAAATGCATACGCTTTAGGTCATCGTATTCGGCTTCTTTATTCGAACTAAACTCGAACTAATCTAAATTATTTGCTCAAACACTCTTCGAAAGCTCGTTTTTCACTCTGAGTAAAATGCCCTTCCCAGTCAGTCCACGAACAGGAAGGCAACTCACAGCGAGCGGAGTCGAAGCCCTCTACCGTCGGTCGTTCAAAATGCACGATAACCTTTTCGATATCCCCATCTGTTATCAGGTCAGAATGAACGACCTCGGTACCGTCTTCGAATGTCATATACGGGTACATCACGTAAACCACCTCGCAATCGTTAATCCAGTTTAGCATCAAGCTATTGCACCAAAGACAGCAAGCTCCCTTGATGAGTTGATGGTATCTGTTAAATGTCGCGTACGATTCACATCTGGTGGGTACCCTGATGGCTACACGAAACGAAGCAGATTTACACCGGGAGGACCCCGTATGACAACCAAGTACACCGACGCTCCGCGCACGCGCGTCATGACGCCGGCATCGCTCAACAACGGCGTGCACGAGAACCATTCCATCGGACAGACCATGGCCATCGCGCCCAAAAAGGGCCTGTTTGACGACATTTCCATTCCTCAGATCATCGCCGGCGCCGCAGCCGCCGCCACGAGCGTCGCGCTTGCCTCCAAGATTGGTATCGCGGGTTCAGTAATTGGTGCCGCCGTGAGCTCGGTCATCACCGTTGTGTCCTCGCAGGTCTACCGCCACTTTATCTCTGCCAGCGCCAAAGCCCTCAAAGGTACGCACGCCGATGTCGACTACCCCGCCGGCGCCTATGAGCCCGTTGAATTTGATGCCGAGGAGCACCTGGGCGGCGCCGCGACTACGCAAGAGATGCGCCAGATTGCGGGACGCGCGACCACGGCGCGCGTCGCCCCCAACACCCTGCGCGCCAAGGCCGCGGCAGAGCGCAGCCAGACGCAAAAGAAGGTCATCGTCTTCTCGATCGCCATCGCCATCGTCGCGGTCATCGCCTGCACCGGTGCCATCCTTATCACCACCGCCGGCGAGGGTCTGGGCGAGCGCCCCGAGCCAATCCTTTCGTCGCACACGACCGAGCACGATGCGGATAGCTCCGGCCAATCGCAAAGCCAGCAGAACAACTCGCAGGGCACCTCCGCATCCACCGATTCGTCCTCGAACACCCCCGATCAATCGCAGGGCGCCGATTCCCCTGCGAACAACAGCGGTACGCAATCCGGCACGACCGACTCAAGCCAAACGACTGACGGCTCTCAACCGAGCACGGGCGACCAGACGAGCGGCAATGCATCGGGCACGGGATCTACCGACAACGGCAACACCAACAGCTCGAACAGCTCGAACAGCTCGGGCGGAACCGCGTCCGGCACGGCATCTGACAACTCGAGCCAAGGCACGGCATCGGGCAACTAAGCACGTTTGTCTCTCATAGATAACCGACCTGCATAACGGGCGCGAACCGGCAACGGTCGCGCCCGTTTACCTTGGGCGACGAGATGGCAAGCCCCGTGCGATGGTAAGATGCTTTGGTGTGTAAAGAGGAGATTTGCCATGAGCAAGACAATAGTTAGGCCCACGCTATCGCTGGGCAATCGCATCTATCTGTATCGCCTGCTGCGCGACGCGATTGGGTGCGGCAAGCAAACGTTTATGACGCAGGTCGAGGAGGCACTCGCCGCCGGCGACATGGCCGCTTATGACCTGGGCTTTGAGTCCACGCGCGAGCTGCTCGAGGAGCTCGACGACTGCATTAAGCTGACCGTCTTTAAGGGCGGTCGCCTGTATGCCACCGTCATCGCCAACGAGGCCTGGGATGCTGCGCTTGCCAAGGGCGAGGACAAGCCCAAGACCGCCAAGGGCGCCAAGCAGTCCTACAAAAAGAAAAAGCGCGGTGAGAAGGACCTCAAGGCCGTGCGCCCCAAGCACGTTAAGCGTCCCGAGCCCGAAGCCATGGTTGAAGCCGCGCCGGAACCCGAGCCCGAGACAGAGATCGAAGTCGCTATTGAGGTAACGGCAGAAGCCGAAACCGAAATCGCCGCCACGACCGATCCCAAAGTCATATCCGAGCAGGAAGCCACTGTGGAGCTCAACGAAGCGCCCAAGTCGACAACCGAAGAAGCCGCTGACCAACCCGAGCCGCCTGCGTTCCAAAACAGCGATGTCTTTGGCGACGAGGCCGAGGACGATCAGTCCGACGAGCCCACAGATCAAGACGCTACCGAGTCGGCGCCGGAACCCGAGACGCCGCAGCCCGCCATCTCGCTCACGGTCGTCTATGACCCCGAGAATGCCAATGCCGGCATCACCACCATGGCATCCACGCCCATCGAGGCAAAGTCGAGCGTCGAGAATGAGAGCGCGACGCAGGTTGAGGTTGAAACTGAAGCTGCAGACGCGCCCGTCACCGTGAAGCCCGCAGATTCCACAATCAAGCCGAAGACGACGCTGGAGTTCGCACCCGTCATCGAATCCGTGCCCGCCTCTGCTTGCGACCAAATTCCCGCACCGGCACCGGCTTCGGTACTCGCAGAGGCCCCAACCCCCGCACCCGTAGCGCCCGCCATCCCCGAGGACTTCCCCGTCGATTTCGCAACCGAGGTCTTCTGCCCCGGCCCGCTTCTGCACCAGCTGTCGACCTATCTCCCCTACGGCGCCGATACCCTCGGCATTGTCGGCGAGTACTACTGGATCGCCCGCGAGCGCGGTACCATCGAGGCCGCGCGAAACCGCGCAAGCTTCCCCCTGCGCTACACGCAGGCCGGCGAGCGCCGCGAGGTTGCCGTGCGCATCCGCCGCAATACCACCGGTGGCCTCGGATCCACCTGGGCCATCGATAAAGTCGAGCCTTCTACCAAGTAATCAAAACCACCCCTAAAAGGGGTGGTTTGCTCTTAGGGTATAACCCTTGGATTTCCGGCACGCGTCTAAAGGCGCCGGCCCTCACGGGGTTCGGGCCGCACTGCAGATTGACCCGTGGCGGGCCGGTCAAACCGGCGCTATTTACGCCCCGGCCCCCTGCCGAAGGGGTCCTCGTACTCCTTGACGCTCAGCCGGTCGAGCGCGATGTCGGCCTTCTCCTGCTCCCGGATGTACTTCGCGATCGTGGCCTCGTTCAGGCCGACCGTGGACACGTAGTAGCCCTCGGCCCAGAACTTCCTGTTGCCGAACTTGTACTTCATGTTCGCGTGCTTGTCGAATATCATCAGCGAGCTCTTCCCCTTCAGGTAGCCCATCACGCTCGATACGCTGTACTTCGGCGGTATCGCCAGCAGCATGTGGACGTGGTCAGGCATCAGGTGCCCCTCGATGATCTCTATCCCCTTGTACTGGCAGAGCTTCCTGAAGATCTCCCCAAGGTCGGACCTTATTTGGTTGTAGATGACTTTGCGCCTATACTTCGGCGTGAACACGACGTGGTACTTGCACATCCACTTCGTGTGCGACAGGCTGTAGGCCTTCTGGGCCATACGCCACCACCGCCCTCTCGACTCGGATTCCTTGCGGCCTGAACAATCGCAAGTGTCCGGCGAGGGGGCGGCTTTGTAAAGCCGTTTGGCCCCACCCGCATAGCGGGTGGTTTCTGATGCGGCGCGCTGCGCGCCCCGCACAGGCTAAAGCCTCTAAAACAAAAAGGGACGATAACCCCAAGGTTATCGTCCCTTTCTCGTTAGGTCACCTGAGCTCGACTAATCGCGCGTGAGCTTGCGGTGGATACGATGCGGCTGGGCTGCGTCCTCGCCAAGGCGCTCGATGCGGTTGGCCTGATAGGCCTCGAAGTTGCCCTCAAACCAATACCAGTTGCCCGGATTCTCGTCGGTGCCCTCCCACGCTAGAATGTGCGTGGCGACGCGGTCCAGGAACATACGGTCGTGGCTAATGACCACCGAGCAGCCCGGGAACTCGAGCAGCGCCGCTTCGAGCGAGGACAGCGTCTCGACGTCGAGGTCATTCGTGGGCTCGTCGAGAAGCAGCAGGTTGCCGCCCTGCTTGAGCGTAAGCGCCAAGTTCAGACGGTTGCGCTCGCCACCGGAGAGTACGCCGGCGCGCTTCTGCTGGTCCTGGCCTTTAAAGCCAAAGCTCGCCACATAAGCACGGCTCGGAACCTCGGTCTCACCGACCATCATGTGGTCCAGGCCATCCGAGACGACCTCCCACAGGTTCTTATCGGGGTCGATGCCGGAACGGTTCTGATCGACATAGGAGATCTTGACGGTCTCGCCCACCTCGAGCTCGCCCGAAGTCAGCGGCTCCAGGCCCACGATGGTCTTGAACAGCGTGGTTTTGCCCACACCGTTGGGGCCGATGACACCCACGATACCGTTGCGCGGCAGGGTGAACGATAGGTCGTCGATGAGCACACGGCCATCGAACTCCTTGTGCAGGTGATGAGCCTCGAGCACCTTGTTGCCCAGACGCGGGCCCACGGGGATGCGGATGTCGGTCCAGTCGAGCTTCTGGCTTGCGCGGGCCTCGGCCTCCATCTCCTCGTAACGAGCCAGACGGGCCTTGTTCTTGGCCTGGCGAGCCTTGGGCGAGCTGCGTACCCACTCGAGCTCGGCCTCCATGCGCTTGGCGAGCTTGGCGTCGCGGTTGCCCTGCGCCTCGATACGGGCGGCCTTGGTCTCCAGATACGTGGAGTAGTTGCCCTTGTAGGGATAAAGGTGACCGCGGTCTACCTCGCAGATCCACTCGGCAACGTTATCCAGGAAGTAGCGATCGTGCGTGACGGCAAGCACCGCGCCCTGGTAGTTGTGCAGGAAGTGCTCGAGCCACAGGATCGATTCGGCGTCCAGGTGGTTCGTGGGCTCGTCGAGCAGCAGCAGGTCGGGAGCCTCGAGCAGCAGCTTGCACAGGGCCACGCGACGGCGCTCGCCGCCGGAAAGCACGTTGACCGGCATGTCGGAATCGGGCAGCTGCAGGGCGTCCATGGCCTGGCCGAGCTTGGAATCGATATCCCAGCCGTCGGCGGCGTCGATCTCGTCCTGGAGCTTGCCCATCTCGGCCATGAGGGCGTCCATGTCGCAATCCGGGTCGCACATCTCCTCGCCGATCTTGTTGAAGCGATCGACCTTGGCAATCATGTCGCCAAACGCCATGCGCACGTTCTCGATGACGGTCTTGTCATCGTCGAGCGGCGGCTCCTGCTGCAGGATGCCCACGGTGTAGCCGGGAGTGAGCCTGGCATCGCCGTTGGAGACCTCCTCGATGCCGGCCATGATCTTGAGCAGGGTCGACTTGCCCATGCCGTTGGGACCCACGACGCCGATCTTGGCACCGGGGTAGAAGCTCAGGGTCACGTCGTCAAGGATTACCTTGTCGCCATGGGCCTTGCGAGCCTGATACATCTGGTAGATAAACTCCGCCATATGTCTGTTCTATCCTTTCTACCTGCTGTTTCCCTATTCTTGATTCGCTTTAGTGGAAACGAAATGAGGGAACCAGCTCTGAAACGTAACGAAAAAGGGGCATGGTTGCCCACGCCCCCTAATACTACCTGGGAAAAGTCCCCCGGAACATACTATGAACTGCGTACGCTAGTTTTCCGCAACCTTAACGAGCGGCTCGCTGCGATTTGCGCCACAACAGATACGAGTAGACGTAGACGGCTCCAACCGAACCAAACGCCAGAACCGCAATCACCGCGGCGACGACTTCACTCGAAAGCACGCTGCCTGCCACGCCCATCACAATCAGGCCAATACCCAGCACCATAATGCAGGCGCCGCCAAAACGCTGAGTACGGCGCCAGTTCTCGGGATCGGCAAGCGCCCAAGGTGTCTTGATACCGAGCGTATAGTTCTGCTTCACACGCGGCAAGTAGTTGCCTACGCCGATGAACAGCAAACCGACAACACCGGAAATCAGCACGTTAACCGAACCGACCGCCGGCACCACGCCCCAGACCGTAAGCTCTCCCAGCCAGCTTATGGCGCACATGAACAAGGTGAAGGCGATTACGAAGCCCTGGTAGAACTTGCCCGAGGTTCGATATGCCTCACCTTTGGGGTCGATGCGCGGCACCACGCAGAACATTGCGAGAAGCGCCAGAGGCAGCACGCCGAGCGCGGAGGCCATCCAGCTAGGACCCCAACCGTCGACGGCGCCGTTCGCGCCCCAGTGCGTGGGAATCTGCGCAGGCAAGCTCGGCATCACCATGAGGTGCGCTACGACATTGGCGACGCACAGAGCGACCAGCGCAATCCACACGCGCGACGATACCCCCGTGGGGTGAATGCCCTTGTTTTCGTTATTCATCCTTATCACCTTCAGTGTTTGTAAAGCCCATAAACCAGCCAATTAAATCCTGCATGACGGTGGTGTTTAAGCTGTATACGATGTTTTGGCCATGGCGCTCGTCGGTCACCAACCCGGCGTTTTTGAGCGTCGCCAAGTGATGGCTCAGCGACGGCTTACTGATATCGAAATGCTCGGCAAGCTCCCCCGCCGTGCAATTGCCCTCGCGCAGCAACTCCAAAATGCGCCGTCGCGTTGGATCGGCAAGCGCCTTAAAACCCTCTCCCGGCATAAGACCTCCTCTCATCATCTCTCATGACGTGCACACTATACTCAATATTTAGATGTTTGTCTAACTATCTAATCGCAATGCTTCAAACCACATCAAAGCAAACGCCATCGCAACCTATGGGCGATTACCTATAATGGCGATAGCTAAAACACGACCTGCTTCCCCATCGGAGGATATCTATGACCGAAACCACAGCCGCAACTCCCATCGAGACACGCGACACCAAGCTCGAGATTATCATGGGCCGCGAGGCACTCGATAAGCTCGCCGATGCTACGGTGCTAGTGCTCGGCTGCGGAGGCGTGGGCTCCAACTGCTGCGAGGCACTCGCCCGCGGCGGCATCGGTCATTTCGTCATTCTGGATAAGGACATCATCGCGCCCAGCAATATCAATCGCCAGGCCATCGCCTTTCACAGCACCGTCGGCAAGCGCAAAGTCGACGTCATGGAGGCTATGATTCACGACATCAACCCTACCGCTACCGTCATCAAGCGCACCGAATACCTGCTGAGCGACAACATCGATGATTTCTTCGCGAGCGTTTTGGAGCAGACGGACGGCAAGCTCGACTACGTCGTCGACGCCATCGACACCATCTCGGCCAAGCTCACCATTGCCAAATATGCTCAGGACCACGACATTCGTTTGGTTAGCTCCATGGGCGGGGCCAACAAGCTCCATCCCGAGTGTCTCCGCTTTGCCGACATCTTCGATACGGTACGTGACCCTATGAGCCGCATTATGCGCAAAGAATGTAAGAAGCGCGGAATCAAGAGCCTGCACGTGCTGTTTAGCTGCGAGGAATCGGTTAAGACACAGCCCCGCGACCCTTCCAACATCCACGAGCGTACCGAGCTCGGAACCGCCAGTTTTATGCCGCCCATCATGGGTCAGATGATTGCCGGCGAGGTTATCCGCCAGATCAGCGGCCGCGGCACCGAACGTGTACGCTCCGATGGCCAGCGCCTGGACTAGCGGAACGCGCCGAGATGGAGCCCCGGTTATTTGATGCACACTGCCATCTTGATTTGATGGCATACCCGAATGCTGTTGCCGACGAAACTGCGGCTATAGGACTGGGGGTCTTTGATTGCGGGGTCGACCCACGCGACTTCGCGGCAGCAAAAAAGCGTGCCAGCCGCTACCCAAACATTATCGCGGGCGTCGGCCTCCATCCCTGGTGGCTCGCCGACGGCCGCTGCGGTCCTGCCGAAGTCAATCTGCTTTGCGAAGTTGCCGCCCAAGAGCACTACATCGGCGAAGTCGGACTCGACTTTTCCGCGCGCTTTGCTGGAAGTGAGCCGCTACAAATACAGGCACTTAACCGGCTCTGCGATGCGCTCGTGCAGCATCCTCTTACCGGGCGCGTGATATCAATTCACGCCGTTCGTTCGGCAGGAGCCGTACTGGACGTCCTCGAATCGCATGGACTACTCATCCCAAACCCCGACTCCCCCGTTATCATCTTCCACTGGTTTAGCGGTACTTCGGACGAACTCGTCCGCGCGCGTAATGCGGGCTGTTATTTTTCCGTCAACGAACGCATGCTCGCGACCAAGCGCGGTCGCGAATACGCACGACAGATTCCACTCGATCGTTTACTGCTCGAAACCGATGCGCCGGCGGAGGCAAACACAGAAACAAGCGCGCAGTCGCTCATCAGATCGCTCGCAAGGACCTCGATGCGCATTGCCTCACTCAAAAACTGTGACGCAAAGCGCATCGAGTCGGTAGTTTTAGCAAATGCGCACGCTGTTTTTGACCTTCGCTAACCCCTGTGGGCAAAAATGCCAAGGGACATGCGAATCGCACAACGCAGTCCCTATTGGTAGGCAGTACAGTTCGGCAGCATTACACCAATTCGTGCATGAGATCACGGTTGCGTGCATACAATTCGTCAAAGATATGACGACGCGACGCATATAACTCGTGGGCAGCCATATCGGGCTCGATTGTTTGCGCAACGCCAAGGACTCGGGCGAGTTCATCCCATGATGCATAAGCGCCACCTGCGAGAGCTGCCATGATGGCATCACCGAAGCATGCGCCCACCGTAACCTTGGCAACCGAGACCTCGCGCCCGCATACGTCGGCGATAGCCTGCATCCAAACTGGATTCTTGGTTCCACCTCCGACAAGCATAATGCGCCCAATTGGCAGTCCATGCTCTCGCTCGATAATGTCGACATGGGATGCAACGGTATACGCGACGCCTTCCAAGGCGGCGCGAACCATATGGGCTCGCGTATGCCTTCCGGTCAGGCCAAAGAAGACGCCACGCGCCGCGGGATCATTGAGCGGAGTACGCTCCCCCGCAAAGTGCGGCAGACACAGGAGCCCATCGGCACCCGGCGCCACGTCGGCGGCATCATGCGCCATAACCGAATATGCATCGGGGCCACCGTGGTCCTCGGCCTCCACGGCATCACGATACAGCTCTTGGCGCAGCCACGATGTGAGCGCACCCGCCGTATTGGTCCCCGCGCAGATCCCGTAAGTTCCGGGAATGATAAACGTCCCTGGCCACAGGCGGGCATCATCGATCATATGATCAGCTAGGTAGATGAAATACGCCGTACTCCCCAACTGAACCATCATATCGCCGGGACGGAATACACCCGTCGAAATGGCCTCGGCACCAGAGTCGCCCGTTCCCACTAAGACAGGTGTCCCTGCCGCGAGCCCCGTCGCCTCTGCCGCACGCTGCGTAATCACCCCGGCAATATCGGTAGCCGACATTACCTCCGCCATCTGGTCAGGCCGGCAGAAACGAGCACATTCCCGAGCATCAACCTTCCAAGTGTAGCGGTCATATAGGGGAAGAAAATCCTCCGCCAAATAACGGTCCACCGTAAAACGCCCCGTCAACTTTGCGCATAGAAACGACGACGCCGTCAGGAACTTCGCGGCACGTTCGTGCACCTCGGGCATATTCTCCTTAAACCACAAGATCTTGGGAGCAATATCTGACGAACAGGGATCGTGCCCGAAAAGCTCGCGTGCGCGGTCTGACCCATATTCGGAAAGAAGCTCGTCAATCTGCGGCTTCGAACGTGCATCGACTCCATACAAAATCGCGGGTGCCAGCGCGTTGCACTCGGTATCGACCGGCACACAGTCGCAACCCAATGCGGAAAGGCCCACGCATCCGATCTGCGCCGCGTTAACCCCCGATTGTATCACCAGCTCGCGCGACAAGCGGCAAAAATCGCCCCACCAAACTGCCTCCGCATCATGCTGGTACCATCCATCACACGGGTTGTCCGTCTCGTGTCCACAAGAGGCTTGGCAAACGATATTGCATCGATCATCGATTAAAACGCCTTTAGAGGCGCTTGTCCCAATATCAATACCCAGATAGAGCGCCATAGGTGCCTACTCCCCTCGCGCCGTACGAGCGGCAGCCATAAAACGAGCTACCCGCTCAACATCAACCGGGGCATCCAGCTTTCCGTCGCGCTTTAAGCAGGTGCCGACAAACGCGCCATCGTAGTGAGCAAATACGTCAGCCACGGTATTTTCGCGACAACCGGTGCCACATACCACAGGCACTTCGCCAACACGCTCGCGGACTTCATCGGCAAGCTCGCCCGAAGCGCCACGACCGGCAGCCGAACCGCCGATGACCATTGCATCCGGAAGGCAATTAAAGAGAAGTGAATCGGCAATGTCCGCAGTCGTGCGGTCGTTGAGATAAACCTCCCCCCTCGCTCGTGATGAAGTGAAAAAGCTTGAGGTCGTCCAAGCGCAGCGCCGCCTTGCGACGCATGGTGTGAGCGAAATCTCGGTTAATCAGCCCAAGATCACCGGCCCAGGCACCGCAAAAATTGCAGCGTGTGAACTGCGCGTCGACGGCAGCGCACAGCTCGATTGTGGCATCACCATCGTAAATAGCCTCAGCTCCCCAAGGGGTCGACAGATCATGGGATAGAGCCCCGATTACATAGCCCATCGATGCAAGGGTTGAGGGAGAAACGTGCTGCTCATAGGGCATCGAGAGCTCATTGGTAATCAAAATGCCATCGACACCGCCCTGCTGCAACGCCTCGAGATCGCGCTTGGCGGCTTCCACGACCTGCGACACGCTTCCGCCCGGGTAATACAGTGGATCGCCCGGCAGAGGACGCAGGTGCAGCATTCCGATAACCGGCTTTTCGGTCTTGAACATCGAGGTTAGAAACGACATAACGTGCTCCTTCATAGAGTTATTGCAGGGACGTTACTCCCCCAGCACCTCGACGTACACTTTTCGCTTCTGCGGACCGTCAAACTCCGCAAGATAGATGTTCTGGGCACTTCCGCACACGATGTGGCCATCTTGGACTGGAAAGAAGCAACTGTTTCCACAAATCATGCTCTTGATATGCCCACAGGAGTTGTTGCCGGTGGCTCCATAGCTCGGCAGGAAGTGTGCATGCGCATAGGGGGCATCGAGTGGGGCGATGCGATCAAGCGTCTCCATAAGATCCGTCTCCACGCAGGGCAGCCCCTCGTTTACCACGATTCCACAGGTCGTATGCGACAAAATAATCGCTGCCAAGCCATTGGTCACCGAGCTGCGTTCGATGGCAGCGTGCACGTCTTCGGTAATATCGATGAACTGGTCCGGAGCAGTCGATAGATAGCTCAATGTCTCGAGCGTCACCATGTTTACTCATCCCCTTCAAGAAAACGCAGGGCATTACCCCAGTAGAGCCTTTCTCGCGCATCATCGCGCATGGGCACGGTATCGAGCGCCCGCTTGAGTTTGAATGCACGGAAGCGCGGCGTATTGCTGGCGAACATCACTTGGTGCGATAGCGCGCGCTCATACCACAGCGGCCCCATATCGACCGTGAAAAGACGCTGCATCATCTCCTCGGGCGAATCGATGTAAGTGATAGAGGTGTCCGTGTAGCAGTTGGGATACTTGAGCAGCATCGCCACGGTCTCGCGTACCCAGGGCCAGCCAAAGTGAGTCAAACTAAAGCGCACATTTGGATGCGTTGCGATTGTGTGCTCAAATGCAAGCGGGTTACTGCGCGAGAGCTCTGCGCCAGGCTCCCAAGACATACCGGCATGGAAAACCACCGGCTTGTTATAGCGCTCGCACAGCTCGTAAAGCGGCTCGGCCACAGCATCATCGGGGGCAAAACCCTGCTTTGCAGGATGCAGGCAAAGCCCCTTTGCCCCCAACTCGGTAAAGGCGCGCTCCAATTCGTCTGCGGCACCGCTCACCTGCGGGTCTACGCTCGCAAATCCCCACAGACGATCGGGATGCGCGGCAACCAGCATGGCAATCTGGTCGTTGGTGCCAAAGTGCCCTCCGCATGCCGTGGTTACATCGAGCGGCATGAGCAAGCTCTTCTGCACATCGCAGACGTCCATCTCAACTTGAAGCTCGTCCCAATCCATGGGACCCATATGCCCCATACCAAATTCTCGTGACCAAAAACCGAATCCATCAGGCTCATCACCCGGCGTACAGATCTCGCCGTAGAGCATGGGCTGAACCAACATGTCGATAACCATTTCGTACTCCTTTCCAGGCATTTGACCCTAGTACGGCTCAAACGAACCAATCACTCGGGACGACAGCTCAGCGCCCGCCTTCATACACGCCGGAATATCAAGGCCATCGATCACGCCCTTGGTAAACCCGGCAATATACGAGTCGCCGGCACCCACGGTATTAACGACCTTCTCCGCCGGTACGATCCCGCACTCATAGAAGCGCTCACCGTCATAGGCAATGCTTCCCTTCTCGCCAAGCGTGGCAACCGCAACGCGCGGTCCCAATTCCTGCACGTGGCGTACCCAGTCTCGCAGCTCCGGAGTGTCCTCTTCAAACGACATGAATGCATAGTCAACGTAAGGAAAATGATTCTCGCAGGCATATTCGGGATCCTGGCTGAACACCGAGAAGTCCATAACCACCGTCTTGCCCGCATCATGCCATTCGGGCAGGAGGTCCAAACAATTGCCAAACAGGTCGGTATGAATGATGTCATGCTCTAGGATAAACGCCCGGTCATCTTCATTCGGACGATATGTCTCCATTACGCCATCGATTGCCTCGAGATGCACGCGATCGACGCCGTCTTTCAATGCCATGAGCATCACCGAGGTGTCGCCATCCTCCACCCGCAGATGTGAGATATCGAGCCCCTCAGCGGCCAGCGCCTCTCTCATCTTGTCTCCGTACTCGTCCTTGCCGACAACCGACACGGCGGATACCGAAACGCCCATTCGTGCAAGATGGATACCCCAGTCAATGCCATTACCAGTCGGATAGAACACGCCGATGTTTTGATAGACGTCCGCACAGCAAAAACCAGCCGCGCACGCTTTAATACCCATGGTCTTCTCCAATGTTCAAAAGGGGACCCACCACATGGCGAGCCCCCCCCCTTTTCGCGTTTCGCTTATTGTTTTGCATCGGCCGTCCAAGGCCTCATAGCCAGACCGCCGTACGCTTTCTTAAGCTATTCGACGATTGGTGCTCCGTGGCCCCAAGAACCTTCCATACCGCACACGGTCGAGGCAAACCCGGCAGCAAAGTCGAGCGCGCGCTCGATGGCCTCGGCACCATCCTCACCGCGCTTGGCGGAATCGAGATAGCACATCAAAAACGAGGTGAGGAACGAGTCGCCCGCCCCCATGGTGTCCTTCATGTCCGTTACCGGTTTAGCCAGCTGGCGGTAATAACGCTCGCCGTCGTAAGCAATGCAGCCCTCGGCGCCCGCCGTAGCCGACACAAAACGCGGACCCAGGCCCTTCACCCATGCCAGACGCTCGCGAATCTCGTCCTCACTCGCAGCATCCGCCGCACTAAAGAATGCGAAATCGACGTAGGGCGCAATCTGCTCGTAGTACTCGTCGGTAGAGTCGTCCGAAAAGTCAAAAGAGACCGTAACGTCCGCAGCCTTCAACTTGGGCAGCTCGCGCTCGGTAAAGCAATAGTTGCCCGAATGAACCACATCGAACTGCTTCATGTACGCAAGGTCAAAGCGATCGAGGACATAGCGCGCATCGCCACGGATACCGCCCTCGTTGGAGCCGAGGAAGACACGGTCACCGTCGACGACGGTCACGCGAGCCGCTCCGTTCTCGCCAATCATCTGCTCGCACTTGTCAAGCTCGATACCCTCATCCTCGAGGCTTGCAATGACATGCTCGGCAGCGGCATCATTGCCAAAAATGCCCATGTATGCGGAGCGTGCGGCACCGCATTTCTTGGCATAAACGGCGAAGTTCACCGCATTGCCGCCGGGATACATGGTGTGGATATGCTCGTAGCGATCGACGACGTTGTCGCCAAATCCGAGCGCGTTAACGTTAAATGCCATGGCCTTTGCCCCTTCTAGTACTCGACAACACCCATATAGCGACGGAAATCGGGATCGTGATCAAACACCTTGCCGCGTGCAGCACGCAGCTCGCAGTTCATGGCGTAGAACAGCACCGGGTCCAGATAGGCACGGACGCTCGCCGGCACGGCTTCCATACCGTACTCCTTGGCATCGAGCACCATCAGCGTATCGGTATGCGTCTTAAGGAACGCCAGGGCGCGCTCGTCCATGGCACGGCACTCGCTGGAGCCCATCTGCAGGAAGTAAAAAACGCCATCCTGAGTAGCCTCGAAGGGGCCATGGAAGTACTCGGCAGAGTGGATGTAGCTGCAGTGCTGCCACTGCATCTCCATAAGAGAGCAGATAGCGAAACCGTAGGTCTGGCTAAAGTTGGGACCGCTGCCCAGAATGTAGAAGAACTCGTGCTCCTGGCAAAGCTTGGCAAAACGATCGCCCAGCTCGGCATTTACCTTCTCGCGTGCCGAGGGAAGGATCTTATCCATCTCGGCGATACCGGCATACATATCGGCAAGATCGGCGTAGCCCTCCTGCTGATCGAGCAGCTCGGCCGCAAGCGACAGCGAAATGCCAGCGGGGACCTCGGCCTGCGGCACGCCCTCGCCCCACGGGTAGACCCACGTGGTCCACTTGCCGGAGTCGATCTTGGATCCAGCGTTGTCGGTCTGGGCGATCACCGTAGCGCCGGCAGCAAGGGCAATCTCACAGCCCTCGACGACCTCGGGGGTGTTGCCACTGTGGCTGCAAGCAATGACCAGGGACTTCTCGCCCAGACGACGCGGACGCATGATATCGAACTCGCGAGCCGTATAGATATACGAAGTGAAGGTGGTTGCCTCGCGCTGCAGAAGCTCATGAGCCGGGATCAAATCGATCATGGAGCCACCGCAAGCAATCCAGTAGACGCTGTCGAACTTGCCCTTCTCGGCAATTGCCTCTTTGATCAGATCGTGTGCGTTCATATCCAGTTCCTTTCTTGTTTGGCCGCAATCAATGACGTTGGTTGCGTGGCCGATAGTTGTTTTAGTCAATCAGATATTTCTCGAATGCGGCCATGTTCTTGGCATCTGCCGCCGCCGGGTCATCGTAGTAACGACCGTCCGTGATCTCCTGGCCCAGCATGCCGTCGAAACCATGGGCGTTGAGTGTGGCAACGAAGGCGTCCATATCGTGCTTGCCATCGCCCCACACCAGATGGCCATACGGGTCACCGTCGATAAAGTGCATCTCGTGAATTGCCCCATCACCAAAGGTGGCAAACCAGTCCTCGAGCGTCTCGCCAGCAACGCCCATCGCGGTTGTATCAACCATGGGCTGTAAGTACGGGCTCGCGACCTCGTCAATCATGCGCTTCGCATCGGAAACCGTCGTCACAAGGTTGCTCTCCTCGGGACGCAGGCTTTCCATCGTAAGCACCAGACCGTGCTCGCCGGCATACTCCGCCAGAATGGACAAGTGCTCGCGGCTGCGCTTCCAGGCTTCCTCGCGGTCCTCGTCCCAGTCGCCCCAGCCCGAGTTGACGGACATACGGTCGCACCCAAGTACCTCGGCAAGCTCAATGCCGTGCTTAAAGTACGCCAGGCTGCGCTGTTCATGCAGCGGTTTGCGTGCGCAGTACTGCCAAGGATAGACAACGTTCTCGGGGCACAGAGTACGATACCTAAGCCCACGGTCTGCAGCCTTTTTCGCCAGGACCTCAGCCTCAAAGTAGCCCGTGTGGTCGAGCGTCACATGCGGCTCTGCACACCACAGCTCAATGGACTCAAAGCCCAAGCGCTGCTGCACATCAAGGAAGTAATCGAGCGACCACATGATGTAGTGGATATTCATGCCCGCAATCTGTTCGCGGTGCAGCGTCGGTTTGGATTCAGACATCTTATGCCTCCTTATTTCGATCGAACACGATTTGTCCGTCCGACATCGTCATGTCAACCGCAAGATCGCGTGCGTCGCGATAATCGAGGTCGAACACATCCCGATCGAGCACGCAGATATCGGCAAGCTTGCCAACCTCGAGCGTACCCAGCTCGTCTTCGCGCATCAGGTCGTACGCGCCCCCGGCAGTCCAAGCGCGCAAGAGCTCGACAAGCGTCAGCGTGTTGACCTCATTCACGGGCAGTCCGTCGGCGAAGAATCCGCCGCACGCGCTGTAGATTGACTCGCCCAGGCTCGGAATCAGCAGCGGCAGATCCGTGCCGCAGCACACTGTGCATCCGGAATCTTCCATGCCGCGGCGATTCCAGCTGTGCAAAAGCCGCGTCTCGCCAATTTGTCGACGCATCATCGACAGGCAATCCTCGCGCCGGTCCAGCGTTAGAATCTGCGGATAGACCTCGCAAATTCCACCTAACTCGCCAAACTCGACAAGATCGGTCGGGTCAGAGTTCTCGAGATCGGTAATCGCATGGCGGCGAAGCATCCGTCCATGCTCGTCTCGAGGCAGCGAGGCATAGAGCGCCACGGTGCGACGAACGGCGCCATCGCCCTGGCAATGCAAGGAATATCGGAAGCCGTCAGCATCAATTGCACGCAGCTCGTTCTCAATCAGATCCCACTCTGGCTCCTCGACGACCGTCTTACCGGCAGCGCCCGCATCGGCCGAGTCCGCATAGGGGTCAATCATCTCGGCAAGCCCCGCCCATACGCCGCGATCGGTCATACGGTTGAAGCCAGAAAAACGAACGAACGGTCCCCGGAAGCGCTCTCGCGCCTCGCGGGCATATGCCAGATTTGCACCGGCGCCCACCGGCTGCGACATCATAGAGACGCGAACCGTCAGCTCACCAGATTCCTCACGGCGAGCCATTTCGTCGGCAAAGCCGTAGTAGTCATCAAACGCCATTTCCTTGATGGCGGTAACGCCGCGCTCGTTAAGCATGCTCATGTAGTCCGAATACCCGGCACGCACCTCGGGCAGCGCGAGGAAATCGCTCATCATGCGCCAGATCTTCTCGGCATAGCACGCCTGGGGTGTAAAGCCGTATCGCGCACTGGCGGCAGCATTGAGAACGCAGGTCTCCGCACCCGATGTAAAGCAGACGACGGGGATATCGCCAAAACAATCGTCAAACACAGCTGCCGTATTTGCGTTCTCGGCATCCGATGCCAACGTTTCGGGTAGGTTGTGGCCAAAAGCCGCCGCGCAATCCGGATGATCTTCTTTCCATGTACGCAAGAGCGACACGGCCTCTTTGGCATCAGCGATGCCGGACAGATCAGACCCCAACGTCCGCAGCGCCCAGCCTGTATAGAAGGTATGTACATCGATCAGGCCAGGCATGACGGTGCGGTCGCCCAGGTCAACTACCTCGTCCGCCTGGGTCAAATACGAAGCTACCTCACACTTGGTGCCAACAGCCTCAATTCGATTGCCACGGACCGCTACGAAACCTTCAAACGGCAGGTCCCCCGTACCGGTAAAGACGCTCTTAGACGTCAGGACCGTCAAACGATCAGACATCACAACCACCTACACCGGAAGCATGCCAGAGATTGCCGTTACGATCAGGCCAAAGACGACCATGAAAATGAAGAACTTCCAAATGGTCTTCCACCATTGGCCAAACGAAATCCTAGCCACGGCAAGACCGGCGACCGTCATGCCCGCCACGGGGCTGATGGTGTTGATGGTCTGGTTGGCAAACTGGAGCGCGGTGACGGCCGCCTCGGGATTGAGGCCCATGAGCTCGGTCAGGGGGCCCATAACGGGCATGGTGAGCGCCGCCAGGCCAGAACTCGAGGGAACCAGCAAAGAGAGCAGGCCAAGGACAATATACATAAACGTGGTGTAGACGGCGGCGGGTGCACCGGCAAGCGCGGTAGCGAGCGCCTGGAGGATGGTGTCGATGATCATGCCGCCCTCGGCGATGACCAGAATACCGCGAGCGATACCGATAACGATGGCAGCGTACGCAAAGTCGGCGAGACCCTTAACGAACTCCTCTGCGATCGTCTGCTGGTCAAGGCCGCCCAGGATACCGGCAAGCAAGCCCATGCCAAGGAACACGGCGGAAATCTCATTCATGTACCAGCCCTGGGTAACAAGACCCCAGACGATAATGCCCATACCGCAAGCAAAATCGATAAGCACGAGCTTCTGACGGATAGTGAACTCTTCCTCGATGGAGGCATCGGTCACGGAAAACTCAATACGCTTGAGCTTATCGTCCTCGTACACAATGGACGACTCGGGGTTTTTCTTGACGCGCATGGCGTAGCGCATGGCCCATGCGATACCGACGGCAGTGAAGATGACCCAAGAAACGGCGCGCAGCCACAGTCGCGGATTGCCCTCGATGCCAATGATGCCTTGGGCGATCAAAACATTAAACGGGTCGATGGTCGAAGCACAATATCCCAGGTTAGGACCAAGGAAGCAGATGATGAATGCCGTCATCGAGTCATAACCGATACCCATCATGATGGGAATGAAGATGGCATAGAACGGCAGGGCTTCCTCAGACATGCCAAACGTAGTGCCGCAAATGGACAGCAATGTCATCGTGATGGGAATGATGAGGATGTCCTTGTTCTTGAGCTTTTTAATCACACGGCTCATGCCGGCATTCAAAGCGTTGGTCTTGGTGATGATCGCGAACGATCCGCCAATCAATAAGACGAACGCAACGACGTCGGCAGCCTCTTGGATACCCTTGGTGGGCGCTTGCAGAACCGCGAAGATATCCTGGCCCAGATTGATGGTCTCGCCGGTCTCGGAATCGGTGTAGTTCTTATCGACCTGTTCATAGGTTCCAGCAACGGCGACTTCACGCTCGCCCGCCGCTGTTGAAATCGTCTTGCGCTGATACTGACCAGAGGGAACGATCCAAGTCAGGACCGCAAAGACAACGATCAGCAAGAACATGATCGTATAGACATGCGGTAATTTGAACTTAAAACATCTGTTTGTCTTCTTCGCCTTCGTATCTGACATAGATACCTCCAAAGAACTCGAGACTGCATCGCATCTCGCTTCAACGTTTGCATAAGGCAAACGTTCTATGACGTCCCATAGATTACCAGCAGCTTTTTCCTTCATCAAGATAATTTCAAACTGGTTGCCGCAACGCGGTTGAACGGTTGTGTTCGCGCCGTGAACGGTATGGAAACGCCCGGTGAGATGATCCACCGGGCGTTTCCATTCGCAATGTCCTAGATGTCAAAAACGTAGCGAGACCCAACGATCCGCTGACGACCGATGATAAACGGCCGCCGCTGCTCATCGAAAAAGAAGGCTTCCATATAAAACAAGGGTTCGCCAACGGGAACTGCCAACAGCCGAGCGACCTCGGGCGACGCGCACGCGATCTCGAGCGTGCACGGGTCGGTAAACGCGGGCGTGCGGCCCGTTCGGTTGCGCACGAACTCAAAAATGGATTGGTTAGATAGAGGTGCCGTTGATAGATAGGCGTTGTCCTCGTAAACGTATATGTTGTTCTCGAGCATGACGGGGACTCCATCGGCAGTACGTACACGCTCAACGCAAATCAAATCAGTTCCAACGGGAACACCAAAGAACTGCGCTTCGGTAGAATCTGCCGGCAGTATCTTTCTCGAAATGACGCACGCCCCCGGCTCCATTCCGTTAACGCGGCATGCGTCCGAAAAACTCTGGACGTCATCCTTCTGGCGAATCTTGCGCTTAAGCTTGGGGGCATTGACAAACGTGCCTTTCCCCTGCCGCTTCGTTAGATAGCCCTGCTGGACGAGCTCCTCAATAGCGCGTCGCACGGTAACGCGGCCAACTTTATAGTTCTCAGCCAATTCGAATTCGTTGGGTATCCGCGCGCCCGCCTTGTAGGCACCGGAATTGATTTCGTTTTTAATGATATCGATAACCTGTTGGTACAGCGGTATCGCTGCTTTACCGTCAGTTAGTCCTTCAGTCGGTGGCATATACCCTCTCCCAGCCCAATTAAGTCAAAAGCGGGCTTAAGGGCATTCAACAAGCCCTTAAGCCCGCATTAGCTTAAAGTATGCTAGGTGTCGCACCAAAATGTTGGCTATTTACTCATCAGACCCGAAAAACGCGCAACTACCGCGCTCCTAAGAAAGCGTGAGCAGCTCCGGCAGCTGGTCGATAATCTTGTCCGCGGCATCCTGGCTAAAGCCAAAGCGCTCCTCGCGCTTGGCAATGACTGTCAGGCCGGCTCGCTTGCCGGCAGTGATGCCAGGCACCGAATCCTCGACGCAGCAGCAGCGATTCGCGGGCAGCCCCAGCAGGTCCAGCGCATGCAGGTAGATGTCGGGCTCGGGCTTGCTCTCCTTAAACTGCTCGCCGCTCACCACATACTCAAAGGCATCCGACAGCCCGCATGCGTTGAGCACTTCCTCGATGCTAACCATGGGAGACGAGCTGGCAAGCGCCACGCGAACGCCACGGCGCGGCAGCTCTCGAATCGTATCCACGGCGCCTGGGTTAATCAAAGCCTGATAGTCGCGCGGACGCTTATGAGCCCATTCGTCCCAACGGGCCAACGCTTCATCGCCAGTGAAATGCCCCTTACCGGCGCGCTCAAACCAATCGACCAGCATATGCAGGAAGAACTGATGCGAGGTACCGACCTGCCCATTCAACTCCTCTTGAGTCAGATTAAGCCCAAGCTCCTTGGCAAACGCGGCAGTCTCGCCCAGGTAGTAATACTCGGTATCGACGATGACGCCATCCATGTCAAAGATAACGGCGTCGAACGGAAATGCGGACACGGCACCCTCCCTAACAAAAGGGCGCCCGCAAGCGGACGCCCGAACCATGCACTATCGGCGATTCTAACCCAGTAGCTGGTCAAGTGCCACCGCGATACCGTCTTCGTTGTTGTTGGCGGTCACCATCTGGGCCACGGCCTTGACTTCATCGACAGCGTTACCCATGGCGACGCCGGTACCAGCCCACTCGATCATGGACTTGTCGTTCTGGCCGTCGCCAAACGATACGACCTCGCTGGCATCGATGCCGAGCTTGGGCAGAGCACCCTCGAGCGCACGGGCTTTGTCGATACCGGGCGCCGTGTACTCAAAGTACCAGTCGGCCGTAAACATGCCCGAAAGCGTCTGCTTGAAGGGCGCGTACATTTCCTCGTAATGTGCCTGCAGGTAGGCCGGATCGCCCGCCGTCAGCAGCTTGTCCACGGGATAAGTGTCCACGACCTCATGCAAGCTCTCGACCTCGCGGATCTTAAGGTCGCAGGCATCGCGCTCGTATTTGACAATGTTTTTCTGCGAGCCATCCGGCAGCGTAATCATGCAGTGGTACGAGTCCTCGACATGCAAGTCGCGACCGAGCGAGATCATGGGGATCACATCATAGTTTTGCAGATGATCAATCAGACGGTGCAGCTCGTCAGCCGGCATGGCCTGGTCAAAAAGGACCTCATCGGTCTGAGCGTCGACCACATGCGCGCCATTGAAAGCGACTAGCAGACCGTCATGGTTTTGGAGGTCGAGCTCCTGTGCCAGAGCATGTAGCCCCCATGCGGGACGGCCCGAAGCCAAGATGAGCTTAATACCCGATTCCTGCGCCGCGAGCAGCTTCTCGCGCGTACGCGGGCTGATCACCTTCTGATCGTTGGTAAGCGTACCGTCGATATCCATTGCGATGGCTTTAATTGCCATATGTGCCTCCTTGCATCGTTTTTATCGCGCACTATCTTATCCGAGCCGGGGCACGTTCGCACAGCGCGCGTATGACGGTTGCAAAACCACCCCATTTGAAACAAAGGCAAAAAAGTACTTGCAAAGACGCGTTCCGACATATAAGTTGATAAAAGACCGCCGTTGCGGTTTTAAGTAGATCGAGCATATGAAGTTTGAGTTTTAGCGTGTAAGAGAAGGAAGATCGGCAAAGTACAACCCCAAACGCAATGACAACTTAATGAGGTAACTGCCACATGTGAGGCACCCAGGGCATTGCTGTCTCGATTTTGAGCACGATGCCTTCCGCCTTGCATGGGCCGTTCCATCCCGCCCCTGCAGCAACTGCCTCACGGGCTCATTGAAAACCGCATAGCACCCCAACGTCAGCACATCACCCACGGCAAGCACATCACTCACGACAACCAACACATCAACAAACAGCACGAACATCAACCGATTGGAGAAGCTATGACAAACCACCACGCTGAAGACGGCGATAAGAAAAGCATTCTGGATGCCCGCATTGAGCGAGCATATGCAAACGAATATGACGCCGCCTTTGCCGCCGCGACCATCAAGAACTACGCGTCGCTACCACTCGCGACGATCTTGGCCGACCACCCTCAACTGCTGAAGCGCTGCACAAAGATCATGGGCGACCCCGACATTCGCAAGCTGACAGACCCCTATGCCCCAAAACGCGACAACGATTCGTACGTTCTTACCATAGGCTGCCTAGCCCATATGCTTACGGCGCTCGACACGAAACTCAAGCTCGAATGGGAACCCGACGAGCGTCATGAACTCGAAAGCAAGCGGAACACCCTGCGCACCGCACTGTTCCTTCCGTTGGACGGCCTCAAGCGCTGCAACGTCGAGCTCAATACACAGGCGCGGCAAAAGTCCGGGACCACGGGGCAGAAAACTCCAAGACCCCATGCGGCCATCGTCGACCGCAACCGATATAACCGCATGACCGCGCACTTTTCCGCCGAGGGAGCAGCCATAAGGACGCTGATCGACCTGCTGTGCCTCCTGAGCATCAACGAGCTATTTGAGGGCTATCTCGCCCTTGTTCCCGCGACGGCACCCAAGTCGGTAGCAAAGATCATCGAGACCTGCAGGCGCCAGTTTGAGCGCCATCGCAATGGCAGCGAGATGAACGCCAGCATCGCGCAGTACTACGCGGCTCATTACAAAAATGACGGATGTGCCCCTGTCGAGCATCAGCTGCGGCTCGCCTATACCACGCCCGTCGCAACGCTCCATCGCTTTGGAGCCCTTGGCGCTTGCGAGCCGCACGGACAGGCAGCCTGCCCCACAACCGAGCTCGATCTCAGACTCGGACGAACCCTGTAGCCCACCAGCCTCTGCGCGGGCTATAACCCTATTCCACAACAGAACCAACAGAAAGGAGTCCCCATGGACACCAATCATTCCCCCATCATCAGCCCCCTCACCATGCGTGAATCCGCCCGAGGTATCACGCTCACCAGCATTTACGATGAGATGCTCGCCCGTCGCGAGCTCTCCGTCATGGGAAACATCGAAACCCCGATGGCCCACGACCTATGCCAGCAGATCCGCCTGCTCGATGCCACCGACCCCAGCCGCCCCATCACCATATTTGTCGCCAGCGCCGGCGGAAGCGTGCGATCGGGCCTTGCGATCTATGACGCCATGCGCCTCGCATCGTGCCCCATCCGCACCGTCTGCCTGGAATTCGCCGCGTCCATGGGCGCCGTGATCTTTATGGGCGGCGACGATCGCCGTATGGCGCCCCATGCAGAGCTCATGATTCACGACCCGCTGATCCCCCAGGGGGCAGGCGGCTCGGCACTTGCGCTGCAGGAAACCAGCCGGCGTCTCATGCAGACCCGCAAGACCCTCACGCAAATCCTCTCGGACCGCAGCGGCCTCACGCCCAAGCGCATCCAGTCCCTCACTGCAAAAGACACCTACCTTTCGGCCAAGCGCGCCGTCGAGCTCGGCTTTGCCCACGAAATCCTCTCGACCACCAAGGAGGTCGCCCATGTCTAACCTCGCCAGCCGCCTCGCCGCATCTGAGTCCGCATCGTCCACCATCCTCGCCAAGGATCGAACGCTTTCCTGCGACACCCGCCAAACGGGACTCAACAACAACGCACTTGTAATCGGCCCCTCGGGAGCCGGCAAGACCCGAAACGTCCTCAAGCCCAACCTGCTGCAAATGAACGCAAGCTACATCGTGCTCGACACCAAAGGCACGCTCTGTCGCGAAGTGGGACCCGTGCTGGCAGCCCACGGTTACCGCGTGCAATGTCTCAACTTCGCCGACCTCAACACCGTCCCGGCCCTTGCGCCCGGCATCGAGCGCTGCGGCTACAACCCCCTGAGGCACATTCGCCGCAAGGCGGACGGCAGGCCCAACCAGCAGGACATCCTCTCGGTGGCAAAGGCCATCTGCCCCATCGAGGACAACAACCAGCCTTTTTGGGATCATGCGGCGGCAAACCTGCTGTCGTGTCTTATCGCCTACGTCACCGAACAGCTACCCGCCGACGAGCAGACGATCAGCTCGGTCATCAAGCTGATCGAGCACCTGCAGGACGGTGCCACGGGTCGATTGTTTGACGATCTGATCACGACCGACCCCCAAAGCTATGCCCTCTCGCTATGGCGGCGCTACGCCATTACGCAAAATGCCGAGCGCATGCACGCGAGCATCGTCGGCATCCTTGCCGAAAAGGTCATGTGTCTGGGGTTCGACGGTGCGGCACAGCTCTATCGTGAGTGCCATCAGGTGGACTTCGCTTCCATGGGACACACCCCCTGCGCCCTGTTTGTAACCGTGAGCGATATTGACCGCAATCTCGATCCGCTGACCGGCCTCTTTATTTCGCAGGCGTTTATGGGCCTCATTCGTGAGGCCGATAGGCAGCCCGACGGCAGCCTGCCCGTGCCCGTGCGCTTTATGCTCGATGACTTCGCAAATCTGCAGATCCCCCAGATCGACAACGTGCTCTCGATTATCCGAAGCCGCAACATCTGGGCAACGCTGCTGTTGCAGTCGACCAACCAGCTCGATGCGCTCTATGGCGAGGCACGCGCACGCTCCATCATGGGCAACTGCGACACGCATCTGGTGCTGGCGTTCCAGGATCCCGAGAGTGCCCGGGTGTTTTCTGACCGCGCCGACGCGCTGCCCAGCACGCTCATGGTGACGCCGATCGATCGCTCGTGGCTCTTTGTACGCGGTCGCATTCCCGAACAGGTCGAGCGCTTTAGGCTCGAAGACCATCCGCTCTACGGGGAGCTGCCCGAGGCGCAGCGAGGCCATGCGGAGACCGGGATCTAGGCGCAGGGTTCTCGCAGCGCGCGGCGCCCCGGCGATGTTCCACAAAGGCCGTGCGCCCCGGGACCACGGCAAAGCAAAGGGGCCCGCATCCGATAGGATACGGGCCCCTGACTATAAGACGCGATGCGTTAACAGCAGCGACTACTTGCGATGCGCGCGGTAGAACTCGATGAGCGCCTGGGTCGAAGCGTCCTGCTCGGCCTTTGCGGCGTCGTCGTGGAAGGCCGGGGTAATCTGCTTGGCAAGCTGCTTGCCCAGCTCAACGCCCCACTGGTCGTAGGAGTCGATGCCCCAGACCGTGCCCTCGACAAACGTGATGTGCTCGTACAGGGCGATGAGCTCGCCGAGCGCAAACGGGGTTAGCGTGTCGCCGAAGATCGAGGTCGTCGGGCGGTTGCCCTCAAAGCAACGGGCCGGGACGATCTGCTCGGGCGTGCCCTCGGCACGAACCTCGTCGGCCGTCTTACCAAAGGCGAGCGCCTTGGTCTGGGCCAGGAAGTTGCCCAGGAACAGCTCGTGGACATCCTGGCCGCTGTCGGTTGCGGGGTTAGCAGTGTTGGCGAAGGCGATAAAGTCGGCCGGAACCACCACAGTGCCCTGGTGCAGCAGCTGATAGAAGGCATGCTGGCCGTTGGTGCCGGGCTCACCCCAGAAGATCTCACCGGTGTCGGAGGTCACGGCGCTGCCGTCCCAACGGACATGCTTGCCGTTGGACTCCATGGTGAGCTGCTGCAGGTAGGCCGGGAAACGATGCAGGTACTGGCAGTACGGCAGCACGGCGTGGCTCTTGGAACCGAAGAAGTTGACGTACCAGACGTTGAGCAGGCCCATCAGCGCGACGGCATTGTTCTCGAGCGGCGTGTTGCAGAAGTACTCGTCGATGGCGTGGAAGCCCTCGAGGAACTGTTGGAAGCGCTCGGGGCCGAGCACGACGATCAGCGACAGGCCCACGGCGGAGTCAACGGAATAGCGGCCGCCAACCCAGTTCCAGAAACCGAAGGCGTTGGCGGGGTCGATACCGAAGGCCTCGACCTTCTCGAGTGCGGTGGAAACGGCGACGAAGTGCTTTGCCACGGCCTCGGCGTTCTGCTCATCGGAGCCGTCGATGGCGCCCTGAGCCTTGAGCTGCTCGAGCATCCAGGTCTTGACTTCGCGGGCGTTGGTGAGGGTCTCGAGCGTGGTGAAGGTCTTGGAGACGATGATCACGAGCGTGGTCTCGGGGTCCAGACCGCGGAGCTTCTCGGCCTGGTCGTTGGGGTCGATGTTGGAGATATAGCGGCAGTCGATACCGGCGTCGGCATAGGGGCGCAGAGCCTCGTAAGCCATGACCGGGCCCAGATCGGAGCCACCGATGCCGATGGACACCAGGTGCTCGATCTTCTTACCAGTTACGCCCTTCCACTCACCGGAGCGCACGCGCTCAGCGAAGGCATACATGCGGTCGAGGACCTCGTGCACGTCGGCGACGACATCCTGGCCGTCAACGATGAGCTGGCCTTTCTCGCTTGCCGGACGGCGAAGTGCGGTGTGCAGAACAGCGCGGTCCTCGGTGGTGTTGATGTGCTCGCCGGAGAACATGGCGTCGCGGCGCTCCTCGAGCTTCACCTCGCGGGCAAGATCGCACAGCAGCTTGACGGTCTCATCGGTCACCAGGTTCTTGGACAGATCGAAGTGCAGGTCGCCGGCGTCAAAGCTCAACTTATTCACGCGGTCGGCGTCAGCAGCGAACCAGGCCTTGAGGTCGATGCCCTCGGCCTCGAGCTTCTCCTGATGGGCCTCGAGCGCCTTCCAAGCGGCGGTCGACGTAGCGTCGATAGGTGCGGCAACAGTTGCCATAAAGTCCTCCTCAGCATACGGGCGCATTCCTCCATGCGCCCGGATAATCAGATGCCCCTATTCTAACGCAGGTCAAGACCGTAATCAGCGAGCGTTGCCAATCGGCCCCCGAACGGCGACCGAACAAAAATGGGCAGGTTTATTTTGGCAGGTCAAACGCTTTACCTACCATAATTTACCTGCCCCTTCCTGGTGAGCCATTATGCCGCGGCGCATACGCTGCCGAGCAGCTCGCGCAGGGGAGAGCCGATGCCCTCCAACAGCTCGGGTGCGATAATGGCAAAAACGGGAACCTCGCCGGCACCCACAACGGCGGGCACTTTTCCCTCGGAGACGATACATCCGTAGGGAACAAAGCCGCCCTCGCCGGCATCGAGCACGGCCATGCGATGAGCGAGTTCGCGCACAAAGCTCGCCGTATCGGCATCGCCGATCGCCAGGACAAAGTCCACGCCCTCATCGGTCGCCAAGGCTACGGCCTCATCGACCAAATCGTCTCCCCCGTCGCCCCCGACCAAGCCGCAACGAAAGAGTATGCGTTCGAGCAGGGCGCGATCGAGCGAGCCCAGCGCCGCCGAAACAAGCTCATCACGCGTGTGCTTGTCGCCTCCCAGCACGACCAGTGCCTTGGTGCCGCCATAGTGGGCAACCAATCGTCCGCACCAGCGAGCCACATCCCCATCCGCAACCAAGCGCGTCGGCATACCAAACCCATAATTGACCATCTTTTCCACAACCCTTCCGTGCGTATAGGCGGTATCAATCGTTAGGCTCATGCTACGAAGCGAGGTTTTCCGAGCTGTTTCGCACTCTTTAGAGCTGCGTTAAAACCCGATCCAACCGCACGACCATACCTACCAAAACAAACCAGTCCCTTTTTGACAGGTTTTGACGATGTCCGGATGAGCGGGTATTATCGAACAGGTATTCGATAAGAACATGTGTTTGATGAAAGGGCACGGATGGCGCACGAGCAGCACACCTACATCTGTATCGACCTCAAGACGTTTTATGCCAGCGTCGAGTGCGTCGATCGTGGGCTCGATCCGCTCACCACCAACCTGGTCGTTGCCGACGAATCGCGCGGACGCACGACCATCTGTCTCGCTATCACGCAGGCCATGAAGGACCTAGGGATTCACAATCGCTGTCGCCTGTTCGAAATACCCGATGGCATCGACTACATCAAGGCCGTACCGCGCATGCAGCACTACATGGAGGTGTCGGCGCAGATCTACGGTATCTACCTGAAATACGTCAGTCCGCAAGACGTTCACGTCTACTCAATTGACGAGTGCTTTATCGACGTGACGCCCTATCTGGACCTCTATCACACCGATGCGGAAGGCTTCGCCTGCATACTGCGCGACGAGGTCCTGGCGCGCACCGGCATCACGGCGACGGTCGGCATCGGCCCCAACCTATTCCAGGCCAAGGTTGCACTCGATATTACCGCCAAGCACGTGCCCAGCCGTATCGGCATACTCGACGACGAGACCTTTCGCAAGGAGATCTGGCCCCATCGCCCCATCACCGACATCTGGGGCATCGGCCCCGGCGTGGCGGCCCGTCTCGAGAAATACGGCGTCTACGACCTAATGGGCGTCGCCGCACTCGACGAGAACCTGCTCTACGACGAGCTCGGCGTCAATGCCGAATATCTTATCGACCACGCCTTCGGGCGTGAGCCGACAACCATCGCCGATATCCAAGCTTATCGCCCACAAGCGACCTCGACCACCACGGGGCAGGTGCTCTCGAAGGGCTATGCCTACGAGCAGGCCTACACCGTCTTGCGCGAAATGGTCGATGCCGCCGTGCTGGATTTGATCGACAAGCACGTGGTGTGCAACAGCATCTCGCTCTTTGTGGGCTATGCAAGCGAGCACGCCGACATACGCCGGCTCAACGCCAGCGGCACGGCGCAGTATATAGACGGCTGCGGACACCTGCGCTCGAGCACTTCGGGCATCGAGCCCGCAGCGACCGACGGCCTCGAGCTCGCGCACCGCGCACCGAAACCCGTCCAGCGAGATGACGAACGCCGACGTTTGGTACGGGAGGCACAAGCGATTGACGGCATCTTTGTGGGCGAACACGGCGGCAAGCCGCGTGGTGGCTATGCCGCGTTCTTTGCGCACTCCAACGCCTCGCGCAAGCTGCCCGAGAGCACTAATTCGTTTAAGAAGATCATGGGCTATTTCGATGACCTTTGGGCACAAACGGTCGACCCCAAGCGACCGGTCAAGCGTATCAATCTGGGCTTTGGCAATCTGGTGCCCGAGGAATTTGCCACCATCGATCTGTTCAGCGATGTTAAGGCCGATGAACGCGAGCGCGACCTGGCACGCGCCGTCTTGGCCGTGAAGGGCAAGTACGGCAAGAACGCGCTCGTCAAGGGATTAAGCTTTACCACCGGCGCCACCGCACGCGAACGCAACGATCAGGTAGGAGGACATCGTGCCTAAGTCCCAACAACAGCCGATACGGCCACCGACGCCTTTTGAACGTCTAGCGGACCCCGAGGGAAGACGCCGATCCGCCGACCCCAGACTCACCGCCAACGGCACCGTCCGTGCCGGCCGTGCCGCGCAGTTTATGCCCTTTGCCGCCCTCACGGGATACTACGAGCTCGTGCGTAAACAAGAGATCACCGCCGAGCCAAAATGCGAACTCACAGAAGAAAAAGCCCTCGAACTTTCGAAAAAGCTCGAGAGCCTCAAGCGTGGCGACTTGGTTCGTGTCACCTATTACGATACGTACGGCTATCGCGCTCGCACGGGCATCCTCGACGAGGTGCTCCCCGCTTTCAAGCTCCTCAAGCTCAAAGATATCGCCATCGACTTCGACGACATCCAGGACATTGAGTTACGCGGACGAGCCTAGACAAGGACGCGCATCCAGGGCGGCGCTTACAGCGTCATGACGTAGTAGCCCGCGTCTTTCACGGCCGTCTCGAGGACACCACGATCAACCGGCTGCTTAGAGCGCACGCGTGCCGTGTGGTCCGCATACGTCACCGTTGCCCACACGCCATCCAGCGCATTGAGGGCATTGGCTACGTTCTGAGCGCAGCCGTCACAGCTCATGCCGCCGATAAGCAGCTCATCGCTATAGGGATAGTGCGACGCATCGGTATCCACCACAACAACCTTTTTGGCCTTCTTGCCGCTCGTACCATCGCTGCAACAACTCTTCCCGTGTGTCGAAGCGGCAATGCGACGCAGTCCAAAAAACATGCCGACGGCAATG
Organism: Collinsella sp.; assembly: GCA_046979165.1. Lineage (GTDB taxonomy): Bacteria > Actinomycetota > Coriobacteriia > Coriobacteriales > Coriobacteriaceae > Collinsella. Next base: position 75,137 of record JBKWJT010000001.1, on the reverse strand, counting down.
ACGGCCAGCACGATGATATTCGCAGGGTTGAGCAAGTCACTCATGCGTTCCCCTTTCAAGTAGCCCTATCTAGATACCCCCATGGGGTGTCCCCATCTTAACCCAAAATCATGTCAGTTCGGTCAATTAGTTTCCCTCTTCAAACTTTTTAGTTGACCAAGGTTTACTTTCGTGTATAAGTTTTCCTAGGCTAACAAGTGAGGGCTCGAAAGGGGCAACGTGACTCGAACCATTGACATCCCAACATACCAAACGGCTGTCGTGCGCAACTGCTCCCCTACGCTCGCAGGTATCAAGCCGGCTTCGCTCTTTACCTATCCCGGCGTTTACGCCAACCAAAACGGAAAACCCGGCGCCGCCCATATCGAAGAGCGACGCTCTCGCCTGCTCGCCGTCATAGCCGAATGCAACCGCGAGCTCCAACCGCTCGGGATCCATATGAGTGTTTTGGTCTGGCGCCCCTGCGGAGCGCTCATCTATGTGTACCGCCCTGCGGACCTCATGCGATACCTCTCCGACCCCCGCGCTGCGACGGCGCTTGTCGCCGAAGGCTACGATGTCCACAACCTGCCCGCATCCCTGGTGCATCTCGCCGCGCGCATCACGCTGGCAAGCAGCAATGCCGCAGAAAGCGCCTATGACGGCAGTGTCTGCGCACTCGCGCGAAATAGGCACTGCGATACGGGGTGCATGTGCGAGTTCCCCCACGAAATTGGCTATTTTTTGGGCTATCCCTACGAAGATGTCCATCAGTTTATCGTCCAGCACGGCGAAAACTATAAGGTCTTTGGCGCCTGGAAGGTATACACGAACGTCGAACAGGCGCTCACGACCTTCGATTCCTATCGCGCATGCACGCAATACCTTACCTATATCTATCAACAGGGATGCACCCTGGGACAACTTGTCCAGGCAACCCGATAGAGCATACAAAACGCGGCCGCACGCCGCACAACCGAAAGGAAGACATATGAGCAAGATCGCAGTCGTCTACTGGAGCGGCACGGGCAACACCGAAGCCATGGCAAACTTCGTTGCCGAGGGCGCAACCGGTGCCGGCGCCGAGGCAGAGGTCATCTCCTGCGCCGACTTCTCCGCAGACAAGGCCGCCGGCTATGACGCCATTGCCTTCGGCTGCCCCGCCATGGGTTCCGAGGAGCTTGAGTATGACGAGTTCCAGCCTATGTGGGACGAGGTCAAGGAGACCCTCGGCGATAAGAAGGTCGTCCTCTTTGGCTCCTACTCGTGGGCCGAGGGCGAGTGGATGGAAAACTGGAAGGCCGACGCAGACGAGGCCGGCGTCAACGTCGTGGACTCCACCATCTGCTACGATGCGCCCGACGATGAGGGCGAGGCGGCCTGCAAGGCTCTGGGAGCCGAGCTCGCGTAACGAACCCAGGGCCTCCAAAAGAGCCCGCATCAAAGCGCATCCCCATCCCTACAAAAGAGCGGGGGCTGGATTCAAGTCCAGCCCCCGCTCTTTTGTAACGGCAGTTACATCAACCGGCTACGAGATATTGCCCAAAAACGCCTTGGTGCGTTCGCTCTTGGGATGGTCGAAGACCTCGCTTGGCGTGCCCTCCTCCACGATAACGCCGCCATCCATAAAGACGACGCGGTCGGCGACGTCGCGGGCAAAGCCCATCTCGTGCGTCACGACGATCATGGTCATGCCATCGCGTGCCAGGTCGCGCATGACACCCAGAACGTCGCGAACCAGCTCGGGATCGAGCGCCGACGTGGCCTCGTCAAAGAGCATAACGTGAGGGTTCATCGACAGGGCGCGGGCGATGGCAACGCGCTGCTGCTGGCCGCCCGAGAGCTGGCTCGGCATAAAGTCGATACGCTCGGCAAGACCGACCTTGGTCAGCTCCTCGACGGCGATCTTCTCGGCCTCTTCCTTGCTGCGCTTGAGCACCTTTTGCTGCGCAAGCATGACGTTCTTTTTGACCGACAGGTGCGGGAACAGGTTGAACTGCTGAAACACCATGCCCAAGTGCGTACGCACCTTATTGAGGTCAACGCCCTTGGCGCACACATCCACGCCCTCGACGACAATCGAACCACTCGTAGGATGCTCCAGACGATTGATGCAGCGAAGCATCGTCGACTTGCCCGAGCCCGAAGGACCCAGAACTACGACGACCTCGCCCTTATGCACATCCAGATCGATATCGCGCAGGACCACGTTATCGCCAAAGGCCTTCTGGAGGTTCTTAATGCTGACGACGACCTCGTTCGAGTTATTGGTTTCGCTCATGATAGGACCTCCTTACAGACCGGCGATGTGATCGGCAGGCGTCGCGACAACCTGTCCGGCGCTCTTGGCGGGACGCTTCTTCTTGGTCTCGGTCGTACCCAAAAGCCTCGCCTCAAGACCGCTCACCAAGCGAGCGAGCGGCAGGGTGATGACCAGATAGAACAGGGCGGCAACCACGTACGGTGTAATGGAGCCCGTCGTGGCCACGATGGTACGGGCGTTCATGACGATTTCGACCACACCCACGGCGGCAAGCAGCGACGTATCCTTGTAAAGCAAGATAAACTCGCTGGTCAGCGTAGGCAAAACATTGCGGAACGTCTGCGGAATCATAACGTAGAGCAGCGTCTGGAAGGCATTCATGCCCAGAGAGCGAGCAGCCTCGTTTTGGCCCTTGGGGATCGATTGAATACCGGCACGGAAGATCTCGCACAGGTACGCAGACGAGTTCATGGCCATGACGATAACGCCCAAAACATAGTCGTCCACCTTGACGCCGGCCAACGGCAGACCGAAGAACGCGATATAGATCTGCAGGAACGCCGGCGTACCGCGAATGATATTCACGTAGATGCCGGCGAGGCAGCGCAGGATGCGCGACTTGGAGATGCGCATAAGCGACAGGGCAAAGCCAAAGGGAATTGCCAGCGGAAACGCCACGAGCACGATCGAAAGCGACATAAGGAAGCCCTTGAAGACGATCGGCAGGCTCTGGACCAAAATGACCGGGTTCAGGAACAGGCGCAGGAACATATTGGAGTTCCACGCCTCGACCCATGGCTGCTCCTTAAGGTCGGCCAGGAAGTTATCGAAGGCCGTCACGCCCTTGATCTCCACCGACGGAATCTTGGAGATCTTCTTGGTCGAACCGTCGGCGAGCGTATAGGTGCCGCTAAAGGCCTCATCGCCGCCCTCGACGGGGAAGGTCACGCCGTAAACCTCGACGCGGAAATAGCCGCCGGCAGGCGCCGTCTCGCCAAAGTCAATCTTGAGCGTCTGGCCGTCAGCCTTGCACGTGGGCTTCATGGGCGTACGATCCATGAGGTCCTCGCCCGAGAGCATCGTCAATCGCGTGTCATCGGTACCAAACGTCGTGCCGTCGACAAACGTCAGCGAAAGACCGCTCAGCTCCTCGTCGGCATCGGCCTGAACTTCCCAAGTGATGCGCGTCTCGGTGCCGCCGACCACATCGCTACCCGAACCGGTATTGGGTCGGGCGGTAATCTTTGCGGTCTCAAGCGCCTGGGCGGTCGTGGGCACGCAGGCCCCCGCGCATACCAGGGCGAGCGCCACAGCCAGGGCACAGGCCAGCTTTTGGAGCATCGAGGGCAGTGGAAAACGCTGCTCCGCGGCCCCTTTGTTCAGTCGAGACAAGGTGGCTCCTATCGTAGAAGTTGCCGGCAAAACGAGACGGAAACGCTCTCCGTCAAGAGAAGCGCAAAGGCCCTTTCCGCCAAAACGGAAAGGGCCCGCGCGCAATCAAGTAGTTATTTTACTTGATATTGTACTTAGCCATGAGGGCGTCGACGGTACCGTCGTCGGTCAGGTCCTTGATAGCCTGGTTGATGTCGTCCTTGAGCTTGGTGTTGCCCTGGTTGATGGCGATGGCGTACTCCTCGCCGGTGCTGATCTGCTTGATGGTCTGGCAGGTGTTGAACTGCTCGGCGGTCAGCTGGCTGGCAACGGAGCGGTTGGTGACTACGGCGTCGCCCTTATCGGACTGCAGGGCGCTGAAGCACTCGGTGGCGTCCTTGTAGGGGACGATCTTGGCCTTGGGGAAGTTCTCCTGGGCAAAGGCCTCGGCGGTCGAGCCAGACTGGACGATGATGGTAGCGTCGGCGTTGTTGAGCTTCTCGCTGTAGTTGTCGGCCGTGATGTCGGTGTTATCGACCTTGGTCACGATAGCCTGATCGTCCATGTAGTAGGAATCAGAGAAAGTGACTTCCTTCTCACGCTCGGGCGTGTCGGTGATAGCCGCGATGGAAACGTCATACTTGGCGCCCGAAGCGACGCCCGGAACCAGCGTGTCAAAGTCATTGTTGACGTACTCGACATCCAGACCCAGCTTGTCACCGATAGCCTTGATGAGCTCAAGGTCAAAGCCCTGGTAGTCGCCGTTGTCATCCTTGTACTCAAACGGCGCGTACTCGGCAGAGGTGCCGACGGTCAGCGTGCCGTCCTTGACGAGCGCGTACTCCTTGGAGCCGTCGACCTTCTCGACCTTAGCGTCGTCAGAGCTGCTGGAACCGGCATCAGAACCAGAGGTGGCGTTGGACGAACCGCAGCCCGTCAGAGCAAGGGCGAGTGCCATAGCACCCGTGGCGGCAAATGCGCCAAGCTTCTTCAGCTTCATAATCAGTCTCCTTCCGGTGACCTCGTTTGATTCAGAGGTCTGCAAAAACTGTTGGCTATTATGCACCCGGAATTACGAATCTGCAATGAGAAAACTGATTGAAACAAACCCATAACGTGAATGGAATACTCTACTTTGTGACAGTCATTACTGCTGCAATGACCTTAATAGTCTAATTTCAGCTGCATAACCTGCAAGTTCGTTCGGAGTCTCCAAAATAAACGGCAGCGAACGCAAGTGGCCATTCGATACAATATTCTGCATAACCTGCATACCGCCACCAAATTCCTCGCTGCCAAGGTATCCCTTGCCGATGCACTCGTGACGATCTTTATGGGCGCCACAAGGGTTCTTCGAATCGTTGATGTGTACGGCATGCAAGCGATCGATACCCACCACGCGGTCGAACTCGTCGAGTACGCCGTCCAGATCATGGATGATGTCGTAGCCGGCATCGCTCACATGGCAGGTGTCCAAACAAACGCCCAGCTTATCGGACAGCTCTGGGCACTTGGCGGCAACGCCCTCGATAATGCACGCCAGCTCCTCAAAGCTGCGGCCCACCTCGGTACCCTTGCCGGCCATGGTCTCGAGCAGCACCGTCGTCTGCTGGCCCTCAAACATCACCTGGCACAGGGTGTCGACAATCATCTGAATGCCGGCGTCGGAGCCCTGCCCCACATGCGCACCGGGATGGAAGTTGTAGTAGTTGCCGGGCAGCGCCTCCATGCGCCGCAGGTCCTCTGCCATGGCCTCCAGGGCAAACTCGCGCGCCCGCTCTTTGGCTGAGCAGGGGTTATAGGTATACGGGGCATGAGCCACGAGCGGGCCAAAGTCGTTTTGCTCCATAAGCTCGCGCAGGGCCGCCACGTCATCCATGTCAAGGTCTTTCGCCTTGCCGCCGCGCGGGTTGCGCGTAAAGAATGCAAAGGTATTGGCGCCAATGGACAACGCTGTCTCCCCCATTGCCCGATAGCCCTTCGTCGTCGAAAGATGGCACCCGATCGTCAGCATCTCCAGCTCCCTCCTCATCAGTTGCGGAAAAATACGGTCTATTGGTGCCTTATTTTGGCGCAAACAGACCGTATTCCACCGCAAGTTATAAAAGGGGCATCAAGAGCAAAGGCCTCCAGGCATTCCAAGCGCTGGCGCCATGCCCCCACGCCCTAAAGTTTCAAGCGAATCGCATCGATGATGTGCGCACAGCGCTGTGTGGCGGCTAGGCACATGATGGGGCTTTCGAGTTTCCCCGCCTGAATGAGCTGCGTCGCATGCGACGCCTCACCGTAAAAATCATCGACTTCAAATGGTGCATCGATTTCGAGTACTCGACCGTCGGAATACTTCACATGAGCGAGCTCGGGGCGATGGAGCCGCTCGATTTCCAACGAGCCCCGCTCACAGGCAATCGTTAAGCGACTTTCATATGTTGCTTCGCCGTCGCACACCATATGAATGGGTATACCGTCGACGCTCATATGGATCTCGTCGGCCCAATCGACGCGGCCGCCCGATACGTCACGCCAGCGAACTTCACGAGACGAAACCTCGCAAGCGCCCGCGAGCAAATCCTCAAACCAACCGACTGCATAGCAGCCCATGTCATATAGACAGCCGCCCTGCAACGGATCAAGCAGATAGCCTGAAGGAGACTCGCCGTAATCGAGCTTTTGCACGCTTTCAATCGAGACAATACGGCCAAGCTCACCCGACGCAAGCAAGTCCTTCACGCGAGTGCGCATCGGGCAAAACCGATTCTTCATCGCCTCCATAAACAGCACGCCGCGCTCGCGAGAGGTGGAGGCAATCGAGAGAGCCTCTTCCTCACTCAAAACGGCCGGCTTTTCGCACAGCACGGCCTTTCCGGCGCACAGCGCGCGACAGGCCCAACGCGTATGCATGCCATGCGGAAGAGCCAAGTAAATTGCGTCGATATCGGGGTCGGCAATCAGCGCGTCATAAGCCGCATCGCCGTTATCGTCGACCGAGGCATGGCCATGCGCAGCATCAATCGAAAACGCTCGGCAAAATTCCTCGACATGTGCAGGAGTGCGGCCGGCCGCAGCCACCAGCCGTGCCCCGTCGACCTTCTTGAGCGACGATGCAAATCGATGCGAAATGTGCCCGGCGCCCAAAATGCCCCAACGAACCTCACGCGAATCATTACGTAAACCTCGGTCACCCACGATAGCCTCCCATCAGTTGCGGTGAAATAGTTCCTGTTGATGCCTTATTCTGCCGCAAACAGGAACTATTCCATCACAAGATATAAAAGGGTCATGAGGAGCGTGTTTTGCCGAAGGCCTTAAGCACCGCCGTTACGGGGCCAGGCTGGAAACGTCGGCGCACATCGTCGAGACGCTCGGGAATATCGATGTGCTGCGGGCAGTGACGCGCGCATTTGCCGCATTTGATGCAATTGCTCACCAGCTTGGGCTCGTTCGTCCGCACCGCGCTCGCCGTAAAGTATTGAGACAGCCCCGTAAACCAACTATGCGCGTAGCTCGCGTTGTAGGCGCCAAAGCAACCGGGAATATTGATGCCCTTGGGGCACGGCATGCAGTAGCCGCACCCCGTACACGGCACGCGATTCGATTTCTCAAACTCTCCCAGCACACATGCGATGGTATCGAGCTGCTCTGTCGTCATCGAATCCGGCAGTGCGCGATCCGCCAATGCCGCGTTCTCGTCCACCTGCGCGGTATCGGTCATGCCCGAAAGCAGCATCGTGACTTGAGGATGGTTCCACACCCACGAAAGGCCCCAAGCAGCCGGCGTCTTCAGGTACGGATCGCGTACGCCATCGAACACGGCGCGGGCACGCGGAGGCAGTTTGCCCGCTAAACGTCCGCCCAACAGCGGCTCCATCACAAACACCGCGAGCCCGCGCTCGGCGGCCGCAATGAGTCCCGCCGTTCCCGCTTGGTAGCGCTCTCCAGCGTAGTTGTACTGGATCTGGCAAAAGTCCCAGTCATACGCGTCAAGCATCGTGAGAAAGTCCGCCGCACTGCCGTGGTACGAAAAACCTATCTGGCGAATACGCCCCGCAGCCTTTTGGTGCGCAATCCAGTCCTCGATACCCAACGCTGCCACGCGCTCCCACTGCGCGGGCGAGGTGATGTTGTGCATGAGGTAATAGTCGATATGGTCGGTCCGCAGGCGCCGCAGTTGCTCATCGAAGAACCGGTCGAAATCCTCCGCGCACTTGCACGAAGCATGCGGCAACTTGGTCGCCAGCAACACCCGGTCACGCAGCCCCAAGCGCTCAAGCGAGGCGCCCACGCACGCCTCGTTACCGGGATAGAGATACGCGGTGTCCAGATAATTAATCCCCTGCTCCACCGCACGGGAAATGATGGCATCGGCTGTCTTCGCATCGGGGTGTCCCGGCGCACCGGGAAACCTCATGCAGCCCAGACCCAACGCCGAGATACGGTTGCCGCTTTTGGGGTCAACGCGATATTGCACGGCCCCTCCCTTCGCCATCAGCGCCCCGGCAAGGCGAAACACAATGGTCACGCAGCCGAAACATCGTGGAATCGCAATCGAGAACGTATCGTAACGCAGCAGAAATCGAGCCGTCACGGCACCGCTTTAACATCAGCAAAAAGCCCGATGAAAGGAGCCGGGCATGACCACGCGCATGTCTTTGCGGTCTGCCCTGCAGCGTAGCGTCCAGGCAAACGTTTCTTTTTTATAACAGCCGCCCCGCGCACCCACCAATCACCCTGGCAGCATACAATCCATCAGGCGCCCCTTACGCGGGCGCCTTTTATATGGGGAGATAATTCACATGCAGATCAACAAGGTCACCTTTATCGGCAAGGGTGGCGTCGGGCTACTCTACGGCAGTATGATCGCCCAGGCACTCGGCAACGACGCCGTCGAATACGTTATGGATGACGTCCGTTTTGAGCGTCACGCGGGCGATGCGCTCACCGTCAATGGCAAGCCCTGTGCGCTCAAGTCCGTCCGCGCCAGCGAGGCAACGCCCGCCGATCTGGTCATCCTGACAGTCAAGACCACCGGTCTCGACCAAGCACTCAAGACTATGGAGCGCGTCGTGGGACCCAATACGCTCATCGCCTCGCTGTGTAACGGCATTACGAGCGAGCAGAAGATTGCCGAGCGCTTTGGCTGGGAGCATACCGTTCTTGGTATTTGCCAGGGCATGGACGCCGTGTTCCTCAACGGAGAGCTCACCTTTACCAATGCGGGCGAAATCCGCTTTGGCGCGGCGGCCGGCACCGAGCTCGCAACCGTCACCGCCATCGACGAGCTCTACACGCGCTGCGGCATCGCCCATACCGTCGAGAGCGACGTTGCGCACCGCATGTGGGCCAAACTCATGCTCAACGACGGCATCAACCAGACGTGCATGGCCTACGGCGGGACCTACGGAAGCGCCACGGAGCCGGGCTCCGAGCAGCGTCGCTGCTTTGTTTCTGCCATGCGCGAAACGCTTGCGGTCGCCAACGCCGAGGGCATTGAGCTGACCGAGGCAGATCTGACGCAGATGGTGCACCTCATTGAGGGAATCGACCCCACCGGTATGCCCTCGATGGCGCAGGACCGCATCGCGCAACGAAAAACCGAAGTCGAGGAGTTCGCGGGCACCATTTGCCGCCTGGCCGTCAAACACGATATCCAAGTGCCGCAAAACGATTGGCTCTATCAGCGCATCCGCGATATCGAGAAAAGCTGGTAGCGCCCGGCTCACCACGTCAACAGGCTCAACAGCAAAGCCGCCACAAGGAGCACTCCCCTTACGGCGGCTTTCATCTTCATCTATAACCAGTAGTCGATGTCCCGACGGTTAGAGCTGCGACTCCGACGCCTGGTCCTCATCGTCGCGACAAAGGACTGCACCCGCACTTCCCAGCAGTGCGGCCGCGACCAACGCACTGACCACGATAGAGGCAGCCCCACAAGACCCCTGCATGCCCGCAACGAGCGCGGCCGTAGGACCAAGGCAGCCAAGCACCAATGCGACGGCGGCAATGGCAATATCTCGAGCGTTCACAAGACCACTTCCTCCACGAGAAAGACCTTATTTCTCATGAACTAGTGTGCCCCGCGCCCATATGCGCGACGTACCGTCACGGTAAGGGCTCTGTTAGCTCAAGCGCACACATAGAACGGGCGTCCTTACGTTGCCCTAAAGCTCGGTAAAGACGCCCGTCCGCCAAATATCCGTGATGCAGAACAATTACCAGCCAGTGTAGTAGTCGGTGGTTCCGGCTGCGCAGCCGGAGTCATAGACCTTGCACTCGCCCTTGGATCCGGTAAACGTGGAGCCCTGAGCCTTATCGCCCGCGGCCACGACGTAGTAGCCATCGGAATCGCGCCAAAAGCCCTCGGAATCCTGCGTCCATTCGCCCGTGCGGTGGTGATACAACACGTTGCTGCTGTAATAAGTCTCGCGGCGGCCGTTATAGTTATTGACGCCGCTCGAGCGCGTCAGGCCCGAGCCGTTCGCGTAATACGCAGCAGACGCGTAAGACAAGCCGGAGCCGGCGTTGTAATACGAAGCCTGAACGGCCTCAGCGGCCTCGGCTTCGGCTGCGGCAGCCTCGAGCGCCTCGCGCTTGGCATCCTCGAGCGTGGAGCGAAGCTCGTCGAGCTCGGTCGACTTGGCGTCGACCTCCCCCATCGTCAACAGGCTACCCGCGCCGTCGATGCAACCCTGCAGCACAGCGCGCTCGTCATCGGTAGCATAGTCGCCATACATATTCATAATGATCTGAGCGCGCATCTCCAGGGAATCGCGCTTTGCCCCCATCGAGGCGTTCCACTCCTGCATGGAGCCATAACCGTCACCGCGGTAGTCGACGGGCTGCACCAGCGTCGCCTCGGACGGCGTAGATCCGACCGTATCAGACAGTGTTGCCGCGTGGGCATCAGTTGCGCCGGCGCCCGCCAAAAGTGCCACAGTCAGAGCGGCGGAAAGGGCGGCGGCTTTCGGTTTTCGTGAATCGATCCTCATGTAGCTGGAAACCTCCGTAGTGTGTTTTTGCTGCGTTTGAGCTGCGTGTGATTCGATCGCGCTGCATAGTACCCCGAGCAAATCGCGACCTGCGGTTTTACTCAAAAGGCGCACGTCAATTGCGTAAAACTCACATCCTCTTAACAGGAGTTTTCCACAACTCGAATGCATAAAGCGTGCCAAAAACCCTGTTTTTACACCCTCTCTATGCAAAAAAGCGCCTGTGCAACCATAGTTCACACAGGCGCCTTGAGCAGGCATTTTATGCAGTTATACCTATCGAGTCGCAAGGGGTCCTTGCACAAGTCGCCTTACTCGTCCAGCGCGGCGAAGGCCTGCTTCAGATCCCAAATGATATCCTCGGCGTTCTCGGTACCGATGGAAAGACGGATCGTGGAGGGCGTGATGTTCTGCTCGGCGAGCTCCTCGGCAGAGAGCTGGGAGTGCGTGGTGGTAGCCGGGTGCACGACGAGCGACTTGACGTCGGCCACGTTGGCGAGCAGCGAAAACACCTGCAGATGGTCGATGAACTTCCAAGCTGCCTCCTGGCCACCCTTAATCTCGAAGGTAAAAATCGAGGCACCGCCACGGGGGAAGTACTTCTGATAGAGCTCGTGATCGGGGTGCTCAGGCAGGCTCGGGTGGTTCACCTTGGCGACGTGGCTGTCACCAGCCAGGAACTCAACGACCTTCTTGGTGTTCTCGACATGACGGTCAACGCGCAGCGACAGAGTCTCGGTGCCCTGGAGCAGGACCCAGGCGTTGAACGGGCTGATGCAAGCGCCCTCGTCGCGCAGCAGGATAGCGCGGACATAGGTCGCGAAGGCGGCGGGACCGGCAGCCTCGGCAAACGAAACACCGTGGTAGGAGGGGTTGGGCTCAGCGATCTGGGCGTACTTTCCGCTCGCCTTCCAATCGAAGTTACCGCCGTCGACGATCACACCGCCCAGCGAGGTGCCGTGGCCACCGATGAACTTGGTTGCGGAGTGGACGACGATGTTGGCACCATGCTCCAGCGGACGGAACAGATACGGGGTGCCGAAGGTGTTATCGACGACAACCGGCAGACCGCGCTTCTTGGCGATCTCGGAGATGGCGTCGATGTTGGGGATGTCGGAGTTGGGGTTGCCGAGCGTCTCGAGATAGATGACCGTAGTGTTGTCCTTGATGGCCCCCTCGACCTCTTCCAGGTTATGGGCATCGACGAAGGTGGTCTCGACGCCAAACTGGGAGAGCGTATGCTCCAGCAAGTTGTAGGAGCCACCGTAGATAGTCTTCTGGGCAACCACATGGTCACCGGCCTGGGCAAGGGCCTGCAGGGTATAGGTGATGGCAGCAGCACCGGAGGCGACGGCTAGACCTGCCACGCCACCCTCGAGCGCGGCGATACGATCCTCGAAGACGCCCTGGGTGGAGTTGGTCAGACGGCCGTAGATGTTTCCGGCGTCGGCAAGACCAAAGCGGTCGGCGGCGTGCTGGGAGTTGCGGAACACATAGCTCGTGGTCTGGTAGATAGGCACGGCACGGGAGTCGGATGCAGGATCGGCACTCTCCTGGCCAACGTGCAGCTGCAGGGTATCGAAACCAAAGGTGTGCTCGGGGTTGTTGATGAACTGGCTCATGATGATCTCCTTGATCGAACAAAAGTAAATAAAAAGAGAGAAGTAAGTCGCTGTCTCCTGATCACGCCGACGGGCGCAAACAGGAGCCCGGCATTCGTCTTGGTAAGCAATTCATATGCAGGCCTCCTTTCGCATCCCGGTTCCGTGGTTGGCTTAATTACCTACCGCATTTGTGTGTTTTGAATAGTACGAGCATTGTTTCCGTCGGTCAATCACTTAAAAGCGCTAACTTGTTATCTGTTTTATAGATAACTATCGAAAGGACGGGCGCCGATGACCCTCCAGCAGCTTCGCTTTTTGATCGCCGTGGCAGAGTCCGGTTCGATCAACGCCGCAGCTCAGCGCCTCTATACCGCACAGTCCAATATCTCCAACGCCGTCAAAAGCCTGGAACAGGAGCTCCACCTGGAGATCTTTACGCGCTCCAGCCGCGGCGTCACGCTCACCAACGACGGCACCGAGCTTTTGGGCTATGCGCGCCAGGTCGTAGAGCAGGCCGACATGCTCGAGGCGCGCTACGAGGACGGCGGCACCCCGCAAGCCCGCCTCGCCATCTCCGCCCAGCACTACGCCTTTTCGGTCGAGGCCTTTGTCAACGTGGTCGAGCGCTGCCGCGACAGCAAGTTCGAGTTCATCATGCGCGAGACCACCACATCGCAGATCATCGATGACGTCCGCGCGTTTCGCAGCGACATCGGCATCCTCTATCTGGACGACTTTAACGTCCGCGTTCTGCAGAAGGCTTTTGCCGATGCGCGCGCGAGCTTCCATCCCCTATTCGACGCGACGGTCCACGTCTTCGTTAGCGAGCGCCACCCGCTTGCCCGCCGCCCGCAGCTGTCCCTTGCCGACCTCACACCATATACGCGCTACAGCTTTGAGCAAGGCACCTCGAACTCCTTCTATTACGCCGAGGAACCTTTTAGCTATATCCCTTGCGACCGCAACATACGAATCTCGGACCGCGGAACACTTACCAACTTACTTATCACGTCGAACGGCTACACCCTGTCGACCGGTGTCCTCTCCAATGAAATGCAATGGGGTATGGCATCGATCCCGTTAGCAGACGCCCCAACGATGCACGTAGGCTATATCATGCACGACGAGCGCAAGCCCTCTCCCCTCTTGCAGCAATACCTCGACGAGCTCAACCGCATCATCCATGCCAACTAACTGTCGGAAGACGGGGTAGAAATCGTAGATTGCTAGCCCCCGGCGGGCATGGCGCTACAATGGTCACTCACACGAAACGTACCCAACGAAAGGAAGCCCGTGAAGGTCATCATCTATACCGACGGCTCGGCCCGATCAAATCCGGGACGCGGCGGCTACGGCGCCGTACTCAAATACACCAACCCCGCCGGCAAGACCTTCACCTCCGAGCTTTCACGCGGCTACGCCAAGACCACCAACAACCGCATGGAACTCATGGCGGTCATCGTGGCGCTCGAGGCGCTCAACCGCCCCTGCGAGGTCGAGGTCCATTCCGATTCGCAGTACGTCGTCAACGCTTTCAATAAACACTGGATCGACGGCTGGAAAAAGCGCGGGTGGAAAACTGCCAACAAGCAGCCCGTTAAGAACCGTGACCTGTGGGAGCGCCTGCTTGCCGCAAAGAGCAAGCATAAGGTGGAGTTCATCTGGGTTAAGGGCCACGCCGGCCACGAGCTCAACGAGCGCTGCGATGAGCTCGCCACCACGGCGGCCGACGGCAGCAACCTCGATATCGACACCGGCTTTAACGAGAGCGACCTGTAATAGCGTTTTCGCGCAGCTTTATATCCCCACGCGCTACACTCATCCTGTAGACCAAACAACGCAAGGGGGACGTATGCTGCGCATCGCGACCATCGGCACATCCATGATCACCGACGACTTTATCCAAGTCGTCAACGCCAACGACCAAGCCGCGTTTGTGGGCACGCTCTCGCGCGATGCCGAGCGCGGCGCCGCCTTTACCGCCGAACACGGCGGCGAGCGTAACTTCACCGCACTTGACGAGCTTGCGTCCGCCGTCGACGTCGACGCCGTCTATATCGGCAGCCCTAACGCACTTCACCACGAGCAGGCCCTTGCCTGCATCGCCGGTGGCAAGCATGTCATCGTCGAGAAACCCTTCTGCGCCACCGAAGCGCAGGCGCTGGAAGTCTTCCGCGCTGCCGAGGCAGCAGGTGTCGTGGCCCTCGAGGCCATGCGCCCGCTCCATGACCCCGCTTTCCACGCCGTCGAGGACGCCCTGGGCGAGATTGCGCCCATCCGCCGCGCCTCACTGCGCTTTGGCAAGTATTCTTCGCGCTACAACGAGGTTCTCGCGGGGCGCGCCACCAATATCTTCGACTGCCACATGGCCTCGGGCTCCCTCATGGACATTGGCGTCTACACCGTCGAGCCCATGGTCGAGATTTTCGGCATGCCCTCCGGCCTTACGAGCATGACTACTCTGCTCGACCCCACCACGCAACAGCTCACGCACGGCCCCATCGACGGCTGCGGTTCCATCCTCGCCAGCTACGGCGGTGGCCGCATCTCCGTCGAGCTCGCGCACTCCAAAATTACGAATGACCTGCTGCCCTCGCAGATAGAAGGCGAGCGTGGCACTATCCAGATCGACCATCTGTCCACGCCCCGCAACGTCCGCATCGACTATCGCGGCGACGTCGTACGCGGCTCGGCGACCGAGGCACCGCGCGAACAGGGCGAGAACGGCCGCGTGCTCGACCTGCCCAAATCGAGCAACACTATGGAATACGAACTCACAGACTTTATCACCGCCATCGGCGGCATCGATAACGTTAAGGAAGAGATTTGGGAGACCCCGGCAGGACGCCACGAGCTTGGCCACTACCGCGATGTCACGCTCGTCTCACTGCGTATCATGGATGCCGTGCGCCGGCAGGCCGGCATTACCTTCCCGGCCGACGCAGGCAAGCAGGCATAGCGATGGGCCTCTTCGATACGTTCTTCTCCAGCGTCACCGGCGGCAGTCGAGAGCCTCAAAAACCATCAAACGTCGAGCTCGAGCTGCGCCGCAGGCTTACCGTACTCGCAAGCGACGAGGCCACTCAAGACACTCCCCTGCGCTATTTCCTGCGCTGGGCGGGGCAAGTCCAAGGCGTTGGTTTTCGCTTTACCAACACCAACCTCGCACAGGCACGCGCACTCACCGGCTGGGTGCGTAACATGGAAGACGGCTCAGTCGAGATGGAGATACAGGGAGCTCCGGCAAACGTCCTATCTCATCTCGAGGCGCTTCATGCCTCCTATGAGCGCATGGGAACGCGTTTTCGCCTCGTAGACGCCCAGGCCCGAGCCCCACTTGCCAATGAAGACGGTTTCAGTCCTCATTATTAGTATTGTGTGCTAAATACGGTATCATTTACCTACGACCGTTAATAGAAAAGAGGCGAGGCGCATGGCGGTGCAAAGAAGGAATACCAGGCAGCGAAAGCTGGTTCTTGACGCCGTGCGCCAAAGCTATAACCATCCCACCGCCGACGAAATCTACAACGTCGTGCGCGCGCAGGATGACAAAATCAGCCGCGGTACGGTCTACCGCAATCTCAATCTCTTGGCCGACGCAGGCGAAATCCTCTCCATCAAGACGCCGGGCGGCAGCCGCTTCGATCGCACGATCGAGCCGCATGCGCATATCATCTGCACCTCGTGCAGCCGCGTCATCGACGTACCGCTCCCCTTCGATGCCCAGCTCGACGCCAAGGCGTCCGAGCAAATCGGCTGGCACGTCACGTCGCACTACACCATCTTCGAGGGTCTCTGCCCCGACTGTAGGTAGATTTCTAGGTATGTCGCGAAAACCTACTCGGCGAGCAGACGGCGCAGTTCTTCTTCGACCGTGCGCACGTAACGGACGCGGTCGTTGATGTCGCGCATGGTGGGGTTGCAGCTCTCCATCAGATAGGGATGGCCCACGACGTTGAGCATATCGCGATCGTTCTCATTGTCGCCAAACGCCATCATCTCATCGGGCGAAATACCCAGGGCACGACCGTAATCGGCAAGCGCGGAACCCTTACCCGAATCAAAGCCGATAAAGTCCGTCCATTCGGTTCCCGACGTCATCACATCAACCCGATCGCTAAAGCGACGCACAAAATACTCCAGCGCCGCCGGCTGCTCTGTCTCAGGCGTTTGAAACGCAATCTTAATGACATCCTCGTCAATGTCCTCGGGGCGGTCGACCACCGCCACATCGCAGTGGACCTCATAGCGCAAATGGTCGACGAACGCATCGTTGCCGCTCATGGTGTAGAGGTGTCCCTCACACGAAAGGGTCACGTCGGCATGGGGATACGCAACCACGGCATTCGCGATATCCATAGCAAGGCTACGCTCCATGGAGCGCTTGACAACGGCACGCCCCTCGCTCATCACCAGGGCTCCGTTCTCGCATACATAGGCGAGCTCATCGGCCACCGGGGTAAACAGATAGCGCAAGCTCGCATATTGACGACCGCTCGCCGGCATAAACACGATACCGCGACGATGCAGCTCATCGATAAGCTCAAAGGCCTCGGAACGCGGCTCGCGCTCCCCCGGATGCAGCAACGTGCCGTCCAAATCGCAGGCAATCAGCTTGATTCCCTCAAGACCCATATGTTCCCCCAAAGCCTCCTATCAACAGCAAGACGGACCTTGATTGGTCGCCCCTCAAAGCCCGTCTTGCGCATATGCGTGCTTAGCCGCGCGCCTTCTTTACGATCGTAAAGTCTGGAGCCATACTCACAACGGCATCCGCCGCACTCGACGCAAAGCGCCGGTCCGAATCGAGTTCACGGGTAACCGTCGAGAGCCGAACGCCCTCGACGCCCCGGAGCATGCGGCCCAAAACAGGCTGCACCGGCGTATACATGCGCACGGTATGCTCGTCCGAATCGCCTCGAAAAAGCGGCGCATGCATATTGCCGATCTCCCAGCACGCATGCGCGAGCGCAATCGGGTCCAAGCGGTCAACTTCGACCAAATAAACCTCGGCGCTGCGCAGGCGCACAACAACCGCCACGGGCACCACGCCCGAACGGTCGACGGCGAGCACGTCGCCGTCGACAAAACGACCGCCGTCGGCAGTATCCAGCCGAACATCGACCGTGCGCCCCAGCTCCGTCACGCCCACAAACGCGTATACATCAGCCTGGTCCCAATCGAGCAGCAGCTCGTCAACTTCAAAGACGCCGCCCAGCTTCCGGCGAAGCAGGAGTTCATAGGACGGATCGTTGAGATTTCCCAAGCATGTCGTCGAAACCAAGCGCTCAGGCATGCTCTAACCCTCGACCTCGACGAGCTCGATATCAAAGTTGAGGTCCTTGCCGGCCAGCTCGTGGTTGGCGTCGAGCGTCACGGCCTCGGGCGTCACGTCAATGACGACGGCGGGGACAGGCATGCCGCTCGGCGTGGACAGGAAGAGCTTCATGCCCTTCTCGATCTGCTCGATGTTGGGAACCTGCTCGGCCGGGAAGGTCAGAACCATCTCGGGATTGTGCTCGCCATAGGCATCGGCAGCAGGAATGTGCACGGTCTTCTTCTCGCCCACCTGCATATCGACAACAGCGGCGTCGAAGCCCTTGATCATCTGACCGGCGCCGCAGGTGAACTCCAGCGGCTCGCCGCGATCGTAGGAGCTATCGAACTGCGTGCCGTCGTCGAGCGTGCCGCGATAATGGGTCTTGACCTTCTTGCCCTGGTTGGACATGGTAACCTCCGTGATAAGGGCGGCGCACAACGCGGGCCGCCGTGAACATATGGCGCTAACTATACCCTAGTCATACAATTCAATGACAGTTTGCAAAGAAACGCTGCAACCGGAGGAACCATGGCATATCCCGTATTTGACCTACACTGCGACACCGCCGACCGCATCGGCTGGGCCACGCTCGATCTCGACCTGCGCTTTACCGCCGGCACCGACGGCTATTTCCCCGGCGACGAAACGCATCCGCAAGATTTCGACCTCATCGAGGGTAACGCCTGTGCCATCTCGCTCGCAAAGATCGGCAACACGCCGTGGGCACAGTGCTTCGCCACGTTTGTCCCCGACGAGATTCCCACCGCCCACGCCGCGCGCTTCCAGGCGCAGATCATGGCGCATATGAGCGGCCAGGCAATGCTCAACCACGACCGTATGGTCAACGTGCGCAGCGCCGCAGACATTCGCCCCGCGCTCAAGGACGGCAAGGTCGCTTGCATCCACACCATCGAAAACGCCACGTTCTTTGCCGAGGACCCCGCGCTGATCGAAGTGCTCAAGAGCTTGGGCGTGCTTATGTCGTCACTCAGCTGGAATGCGCAGGGGCCGCTCGCGAGCGGCCACGACACCCACGCCGGCCTCACCGGCGCCGGCATCGAGGCACTTACGCAGATGGAGCACGCCGGCATGGTACTCGACGTCTCCCACCTCAACGATGAGTGCTTTGACGAGGTTGTCGCCCACGCCACGCGTCCCTTCGTCGCCAGCCACTCCAACTCCCGTGCGGTTTGCGGCGTCAAACGCAACCTTACCGACGACCAGTTCCGCACCATTCGCGACATGGGCGGTATCGTCGGCCTCAACTACTGCAGCGAGTTCCTTTCCAACGACGCAACCGACAAGACCGCCGCAGACGTCACCTTCGACCAGCTAGCGGCACATATCGAGCACTGGCTCGACCTGGGCGGCGAGGATGTCATCGCGCTCGGCGGCGACTGGGACGGTGCCACGGTGCCCGCCTTCCTCTCCGATGCCAGCAAGATGCCCGAGTTCCAGAACATGCTCTCCAAGCACTTTGGCAAGACCGTGATGCAGAAGCTCTGCAGCGATAATGCCCTTGCCTTCTTCGAGCGTTATTAATTTCACATCCCCTGAGCGGGCCGCATGCCGAACGGTCGACATGCGGCCCGTCCCCAATCTGAAGGACCGCTTTTGACGCAGCAATTTACGATTACCGTATCCCGACCGGATGGCACATCCATCCCCGTCGTCGTTACCAAAAAGCGCGTCAAGAACTTCAACCTACGCGTCACATCGAGCGGTGAGGTCCACGCCAGTGCACCGCTCGACGCCAGCCGCGAGCGTATCGAAGCGTTTGTGAAGCGCAACAGCGCCTGGATTATCAGTCGACTTGCCCAGCGCGAGCAACGTCAGGCGACGGCACGAGAGCCGCTCAGCCCCTCGTCCATCATTGCACTTTGGGGCAAGCCCATCACGGTACAAGATGCGCTCGATCGCAACTTTGCATCACCCGCACCGCGGCCCAAGCAGGCCACCTTCGCAAGTTTTATGGGTGCCGACAAATCGAACGAACGCCCACAGGCCAAGCGGCGCGCAACCCTCGACGGCCTGACGTCCGATGAGCTCCAGACCCGCATCGACCAGCTCTATGCATCCGAGGTCACCACGGCGCTGCGCGATATGGCGCGCGCGTACGAAATCGCAATGGGTGTCGCCGTTTCCCGCGTTTCCGTACGTAGCATGAAAACGCGTTGGGGCTCATGCACGCCCAAATCCGGTGCCGTTCGCATCGCACGCGAACTTGCCGCCTATCCCATCGAGTGTCTCGACATGGTTGTCGCCCACGAGCTCGTCCACCTGCTCGAGCCAAGCCACAATCAGCGGTTTCACGCCCTGCTCGACACGTACTGTCCCAACAATAGAGCTCTGTCGCAGCGGCTCAAGCAGCCGCCCCTCAACAAGCTCTAGCGTCGACTAGCGCACGCGCTCGATCTCGACACCGCAGCTTGCCAGGGGAAGACCGACGGGCGCCCAAGGCTTATCGAGCTTAACGTGCACGCCAAGCAGCAGGGGGTAACGACGCAGCAGCATCTGGGCCACACCCTCGGCTGCAGCCTCGATGAGCTTAAACGTATGCTCGCGCAGATAGCCATCGACATCGTGGCATACCGAGCCGTAGTCAATCGAGGCGTCCAGGTTATCGTGCTCCCCCGCTGCACGCAGGTCGGCATAGAGCACCAGGGACACGATGAACTTCTGGCCCAGCGCGTTCTCTTCGGGATATACGCCGTGGTTAGCAAAAACCTCAAGACCTTCAACGGTGATGCGGTCGGCATGGCGCAGATCGTCATAGCTCACGTGGGGTACCGCCGTTGCGGTGGATATTTCGCCCCTTCCACGGCGGGCGAGCTCGGCGCCTTCAGTCTTGGTTGCATTCTCGGGCAGTTTCTTGTTGCTCATCGCGATCGTCTCCTTCGTTTAGAACCCCGACCGCGCAAACTAACTACACGCGAATCGACAGGTTCTTTTTATCCTCGCTCCAGTTGCAAGCATTGCGCGCGGGGCATGCAAAGCAGGCGCGCGACGCTTTGTCGGCTGCATAGAGCAGACGCTCAAGCGGTTGGCTGTTCACACGCAGCTTTCGATGGCCCAGAATGGCCGTCTTAATGGCTGCGGCATCGGCCGGCTCAAACGCCACATCATCGGGCATGCCGCCGAGAATCGCATCAGCGACGCGTTCGCTTGCAACATCATGGGATATACCCGATTCATACTGTTCATCTTTGCCGATATCGTGAAGAAGTGCCGTGGCGTAGATGACCTCACGGTCAAATTCGAGCTGTTCCTCGAGATTCTTGATCCACATAATGCGAGCGACATCGAGAAGATGGTCAATACCGTGGCGGCAGAAGATGCGCCCCGATTCCAACTGTGCAATGTTGCCCAGGTGCCGCCGGAACAGCCCGTTGGCACAAATGTAATCAATGCGAGGCATGGCACCAAAGGGAGTCAGGCCCGAAGCCATAAAGCCGCGACGCGACGTCCCCTCATCGGTCTTCGATGTAAAGTCGTTGACGACCCTCATGCTAACGGCCCAGCATCCTAAAGAACCGCTCCTCGAGCGCGGGATCGGTCTCAAAGACGCCGCGGCGAGCGAGCGTCACGGTCTTGGTGCCAGGCTTTTGCACGCCGCGCATGGTCATGCACATATGCTCAGCTTCCATGAGCACAATCGCTCCCTGGGGAGCGAGATACTCCATGAGGGCATCGGCAACTTGTGCGCACAACTGCTCCTGCAGCTGCAGACGACGGGCGTAGACCTCTACCGTGCGGGCAAGCTTAGAAAGCCCTGCGACACGGCCGTTGGGGATATAGCCAATGGCAGCCTTGCCGTAAAACGGCAGCAGATGATGCTCGCACAGCGAGTAAAACGTGATGTCGCGCTCGATAACCAAATCGTTCGAAGCGACGGCAAAGGTTTTGGACAGGTGCTCCTCGGCACTCTGGTCCATACCGCCGGCGATCTCACCATACATACGGGCAACGCGCGCCGGGGTCTCCAGCAGGCCCTCACGAGTTGGGTCCTCGCCTATGCCCTCAAGCAACAGCTTAATGGCGGCCTCGACTTTTTCCTGATCGACCATCTGGGCCTCACTTTTCCGATTTTGCGTTCGCGCTATGGTACCACGCCCTCCGGCATCGGCCACAAGCTACATAGTATGGGTCGAATAGACTGGATCGTCCCGCCAAAGTTCAACCGCATCACAAAGCGCAACACCCTCGCGCTCAGCACGGTCGCGCGTAGCGTTCATATCGATCACACGCTGGTTACTCGAGCCTCTAAAGCGCAACGAGATATCGTACAGATCCTGAACGAACGGGCCGTCCACCAACATGTCGAGGCAGGCCAGGATACGGTCCGTCACCTCGGTATGGTGACGACCACCCGGCATAAGCTCCTCGAGCACGTCGCCGGTAAAGCACCAAATGGTCTTGCCCGACCCCGCAGGATAGGCCGCACGCACGCGTTCGATAAAGTCAACAAGCCCCGCCTGATTCTCGGGCTCCATAGGCTCGCCGCCCAAAATCGTCAGACCGTCAATAAAGGGATGATCGAGGCTCTCGATAATCTTGTCCTCGACGGCACGATCGAACGGCTCACCCGCAGCAAAGTCCCACGCGACAGAGTTAAAGCAATTCTTGCACCCACGACGGCACCCGCTCACAAACAGAGAAGTACGAACGCCTTCCCCATCAGCAATGTCGAAATACTTAATGTTCGCGTAGTTCATAGGTAACCTTCCTGGGGGTCTGGAGTATATCATCCCGTCCTCAGACATTCTCGGCCTTCGGCCTGCGAAACTGCGGGCGGGACGATATACTCCAGACCCCTCGCGAGCGATACTCAATGAACGTAGCGAACATCGAGTATAGGGTTCGAGGTCTAATAAAAACTTTGTTGCAGCTCAACCGTCATCGCAAGCAAAGCGTTGTTGCAAGTCAACTCATGTCCGCTAAGAACTTCGAGGAGTGAGCAGACCACGAGCTGCATCTCAGTTACGTCAACTTGACTGCCCCGTAGCGAGGCCCCGGACCTTTGCTCGATATGAGTTCCGCACGAACAGGAGGCGCCAGTGGCGCCTCCGTCGTGAGCCAGGACTGTCCGAAATAGCGAGTAAAGGTCCGGGGCCTCGCTACGGGGCGGCCTGGGATGGTTATTAGAGATGCAGCACGCGGTCGCGGATCTCCTCGGTTCGACCCTGGTTCCAGAACTGGGTACCGATGTAACCGCACGTGCGACGGGCGACATTCATCTTCTCCTGGTCACGATTGCCGCAGTTGGGGCACTCCCACACCAGTTTGCCGTCATCCTCGACAATCTTGATCTCGCCGTCGTAGCCGCACACCTGGCAATAATCGCTCTTGGTGTTGAGCTCGGCGTACATGATGTTGTCGTAGATGTACTGCATCACGCGGATGACAGCCTTGAGGTTGTCCTGCATGTTGGGAACCTCGACGTAGGAGATGGCACCGCCCGGCGAAAGCTGCTGGAACATACCCTCGAACTTGAGCTTGTCGAATGCGTCGATCTCCTCGGACACGTGGACGTGGTAGCTGTTGGTGATGTAGCCCTTGTCCGTCACGCCCGGGATGATGCCAAAACGACGCTGCAGGCACTTGGCGAACTTGTAGGTCGTCGACTCAAGCGGGGTACCGTACAGCGAGAAGTCAATATCGCTTTCGGCCTTCCACTCCGCGCACTTGTCGTTCATGCGCTGCATGACGGCCATGGCAAAGGGCGTGCCCTCCTTCTCGGTGTGGCTGTGGCCCGTCATGTACTTGACGCACTCATACAGGCCGGCATAACCCAGACTAATGGTGGAGTAACCGCCCACGAGCAGCTTGTCGATCGTCTCGCCCTTCTTCAGGCGGGCGAGGGCACCGTACTGCCAAAGAATCGGTGCGGCATCCGAAAGCGTACCCATCAGACGCTCATGACGGCACAGCAGGGCGCGGTGGCACAGCTCAAGGCGCTCGTCGAAGATCTTCCAGAACTTATCCATGTCCTGATGCGAGCTCAGCGCGACATCGGGCAGGTTGATGGTCACAACGCCCTGGTTAAAGCGACCGTAGTACTTGGGCTTGTTCGGGTCATAGTTCAGCGCGTTGGCCACGTTGTTAAATCCGTTACCGGAGCGGTCGGGCGTCAGGAAGCTGCGGCAACCCATGCAGGTATAGCAGTCGCCGTTGCCCGCGGTCTCGCCCTTCGACAGCTTGAGCTCGCGCATCTTCTTCTCGGAGATGTAGTCGGGCACCATGCGCTTGGCGGTGCACTTCGCAGCCAGCTGAGTCAGGTAGAAGTACGGGGAATCCTCGTGAACGTTATCGTCCTCGAGCACGTAGATGAGCTTGGGGAACGCCGGGGTGATCCACACGCCGGCTTCGTTCTTAACGCCCTCATAGCGCTGACGAAGCGTCTCCTCCACAATCATGGCAAGGTCGTGCTTCTCCTGGGGCGTACAGGCCTCATTGAGATACATAAAGACCGTCACGAACGGCGCCTGGCCATTCGTGGTCATAAGGGTCACGACCTGATACTGAATCGTCTGAACGCCGCGGCGGATCTCGTCACGCAGGCGGTCCTCAACAACCTCGCGGACCTTTTCGGGAGATGCGGAAACGCCGAGCTCCTCGAGCTCGCGGGCGACCTCGCCGCGAATCTTTTGACGGCTCACCTCGACGAACGGGGCAAGATGGGTCAGCGAAATCGACTGGCCACCGTACTGGGAGGAAGCAACCTGAGCGATGATCTGCGTCGCGATGTTGCAGGCAGTCGAGAAGCTGTGCGGCTTCTCGATCAGCGTGCCCGAAATAACAGTACCGTTCTGGAGCATATCCTCCAGGTTCACCAGGTCGCAGTTATGCATGTGCTGGGCAAAGTAGTCCGAATCATGGAAGTGAATCAGACCCTCATTGTGAGCATCCACAATCTCCTGGGGCAGCAGCACACGCTGGGTCAGGTCCTTGGAGATCTCGCCGGCCATGTAGTCACGCTGAACGGAATTGACGGTCGGGTTCTTGTTGGAGTTCTCCTGCTTGACCTCTTCGTTGTTGCACTCAATCAGCGACAGAATCTTGTCGTCGGTCGTGTTCTTCTGGCGCTTCAGGCTCTGAACATAGCGATAGATGATGTAATGGCGAGCGACCTCGTAGCAGTCGAGACGCATAATCTCGTCCTCGACCAGATCCTGAATCTCCTCGACCGACACGGTGTGGCCCGCGTTCTCGCATGCCTCGGCGACGTTTTGTGCCGCGTAAACCACTTGGCGGTCGGTAAGACGAGAGCTCTCCTCGACCTCCAAGTTTGCGGCGCGGATGGCATTGACAATCTTATCGATGTCAAAGACAACCTCGGTGCCGCTGCGCTTGATGATCTTCATCCTCTTGCCTCTTTCGCGTCGAAATCGTATTGCGCTTCAGAGCCAAACGATGCCCGGCAGGGCTTGCCCCTGTCTTGCGGCGCCGTCGCGCAATCTGTGTTTTCGAAAACCATAGGCCCTCATGCGGACAATCCTCGCGGCCGATCAAGCGGCTCAAAGACGTGTCCAAATGGGGCGAATAAGGTTCTCGTTCTCTGTCCGCCATCTATCATACGACAAAGAGGCATCTATATCCTGTATTCTTTTTTTAGGTCAAACACAACATATAGTGTTTCAGCAGGTCAAAGCAATTAGTCATTTTGCAGACGCATTAAAAATGAGGGGTTCTTGGGAAGTCGGTAAAACGTTACCAACACGGCTACCTGCATGGCAGTTATAAAACCCCCTTAGTCAAGCCGCTGACAAATCCTACCAAAACCAAGCCGCTCACGCCAAAAGAATCCAAAAGATTATGCTTGACCAACATGTTGCGGTCACGGTCGGCCAGGACGTATGCAATCTGCCGGCACCTCTACGGGGACCTTGGATCAATATTTGGTGGCATATTTGACGGCGTGCTTGGTAGCAAAACAAAACAGCCCAGAGACATAGCCTCTGAGCTGCGAACATTTGGTGGGCGTTAGAAGATTTGAACTTCTGACCTCTTCCGTGTCAGGGAAGCGCTCTCCCCCTGAGCTAAACGCCCAAATGGAGCGGACAACGGGGCTCGAACCCGCGACCCCAACCTTGGCAAGGTTGTGCTCTACCAACTGAGCCATGCCCGCTTACGAGGATTAATCTTACGTGATGCCCGCATCCTATGCAAGAACTTTTTTTGAAAAGTTTTGCGACGCTCTCGCGAGGGCATCAGTCGTCACGAAAGGCGCGGACAAACGCAGGCTCGCAGCGAGATGCCCCTACATCTCACCGAGCATAATCCAGGCAGAGCTGTCCTGTGCGAGCCTGCCGTCTGCAAGCGGTGATGAGGTGAGCAGGACCCTGCCCGCCGGCAGCTCCACGGGTGCTGCACCGAAGTTCGTCACACACGCCCAGCCGTTATCGCGGCGATAGGCGATGACGCCGCCCTCAGCGCCCTCAGCACCATCCGCAAGACCGGTGCGCCCGTCAAGATCGAGCCACGCAAGATCGTTGGCGCACCCGCGCAGCTTGCGCCGCAGCCAGAGGGCGTCACGATAGAGCGCAAGCATCGATGTCGGGTCCACTTCTTCCCTATCGGCAGCATAATCGGAAAACCATGCAGGCTGCGGCAGATGGGGCGCCGCATCGGCGTCTGCCGGCGAAAACCCAAACGATCCGCCATGCGCGGGATCGTCCGCCGCCACCCACGGCAGGGGCACACGACAGCCGTCGCGCCCCTTCTCGCGCTTCGGTCCGTGCGTATTGGTCGCAGTAGGGTCTTCGAGTGCAGCCCACGGGATATCAGCCACCTCAAAAAGGCCGAGCTCCTCACCCTGATACACGTATGCCGAGCCCGGAAGCGCCAGTTCAAGCAAAAGGGCCGCCCGCGCGCGGCGCTCGCCGAGTTCACGGTCCTCGTCATAAGACGACCCGTCGCGTAAGAGCCAGTCGAGCGCAATCTGATGGTAGCGCGTCGCCTTGATTTGCGGCAGGGCATAGCGTGTCGCCACGCGCGGCACGTCGTGGTTGGAGAGTACCCAGGTCGAGGCGGAATCGGATTCGACGGCTGCCTTCAAGCCCTTCTCGATTGCAGTGTGCATGTCATCATAGGTCCAAGTGGCCTTGGCAAACTCAAAGTTGAATATCTGGCCAAGCTCGCTGGGACGCGCGTAGAGATACTGGCGCTCGGGCAGCACCCACGCCTCGGCAACGGCACTGCGCGGCGGATTATAGCGGTCGAACACGCGGCGCCACTCGCGATAGATCTCGTGGACCTCATTGCGGTCCCACAGCGGATGGGTGCCGTCGTCAACCATGTCATCGCCCTCGGCGAGATGCCACCGGTCGAGGTCATCGCGGTCGAGATCCTTGGCGAGACCCTGCGCCACATCAATGCGAAAGCCGTCGACGCCTCGATCGCTCCAAAACGCCAGGACGTCGCAAAAGAGCGCGTGAACCTCAGGGCATGACCAGTCAAAGTCCGGCTGCTCGGGCGTAAACATGTGCAGATACCACTGACCGTCCGCAACACGCGTCCATGCGGGGCCGCCAAAGTTGGCATTCCAATTGGTGGGAGGCAGCTCGCCATGCTCGCCGCGACCATCGCGGAAGATATAACGGGCGCGCTCGGGCGATCCGGGGCCGGCGGCAAGAGCGGCTTTGAACCAGGGGTGCTGGTTGGATGAATGGTTGGGCACGATGTCGACGATGACCTTGATGCCGTGCGCGTGAGCCGCAGCGATCATGTCATCGAAGTCGTCAAGCGAGCCGAGACGTGGGTCGACATCGCAGTAGTCCGCCACATCATAGCCGCCATCGACAAGAGGCGATGGGTAAAACGGGCTCAACCAGATGGCCTCGATACCCAGCCGCTCAAGATAGTCCATCTGCTGGGTAATGCCCGCGATATCGCCCAGACCCGAACCAGTCGAATCCTTAAACGAGCGCGGGTAGATCTGATAGATCGCAGCGTCGGACATCCATGAGCGCGAAGAGGACTTTTCTGTAGCCATGCGATGAGTCTCCCTTGCAACGAGGTTATGCGAGATGCCCACGATGATACGCCCAAAGCGGACATTCGCGACAAACAACGCCACAGCCACGCCCCAAAACGATCGCCCCCTCTCGGGTTCGAGCCCATGCGATGGATACAAAAAAGCCCGGCTACCGTGGTAGCCGGGCTGTTGCGTTTGGAGCGGACAACGGGGCTCGAACCCGCGACCCCAACCTTGGCAAGGTTGTGCTCTACCAACTGAGCCATGTCCGCATATGTAAAACAAAACGGGCGCCGGAGCGCCCGGATGTTGCCTGGAGGCGAAGCCCGGATTCGAACCGGGGGTAAAGGCTTTGCAGGCCTCTGCCTTACCACTTGGCCACTTCGCCGAAAAAGGACCGACTAAACGGTCCGGAAATGCAATGGAGCGGACAACGGGGCTCGAACCCGCGACCCCAACCTTGGCAAGGTTGTGCTCTACCAACTGAGCCATGTCCGCTTGCGGGTTATTAATTTACGCGAGTTGTCCAAAAGACGCAAGTACTTTTTTCAAAAAACTTGTCTGCCGCATGTTCTTAGTAGCCAAACGCGCTAAGCGATTGGCTAGGCACACGATTCCAGCGCTCCGCTAAACAGCTTCACCATCTGCACGCGCGTGCCGGCGCCGTCCGTACGACGAGCAACCTCCACGTTATCGACGAGCATACGCATAAGCTTGATACCACGGCCACGTTCCTCAGATGCAACCGGCTCGCTCGTTTCATCGATAGAATAGCCGGCACCTCGATCAAGCACCTCAACCACAACGCGATCGCCATAGGCTTGAACCGTCAGGACGCACCCGATACCGCCCGCATGGTCATAGGCATTACCCAGCGCCTCCCCCGACGCCAATGCGACATCGTAGCGCTCGTCACGGCGCAACGGAAGCGATTCAAGGAGTTCGGCGATGCGATGTCGGTAGTATGGAAGATTCTCGATACCCTGACGGACCTCGACGCTCTTACTCCAGCGAGGCAGCTCCCCCACCGGAATAGCGGGAATAGACTCCCGTGCCGGCCCCGCGACATGAAGGATATCGACAAGACGAGCAATCTCCAAAAAGCGAACAACTTCACCTGATGCATTGACGAGCGAAAGCAAGCCTTCTCGCCTCATGAGCTCACGAGCGCGCGTAAGCAGGAATGCCAAGCCCGTCGAATCGATAAAGCTGACAGCCTGACAGTTGATGACGACACGACGCACGCCGCGGCCAATCAAAGCATCCAACCGCCGACGCAGCGCAGGCACCGTGGCGATGTCGATATCGCCTGGTGGCGTCAAAACCGCTATGTCATTCCACTCATTCATACGACCATGGTTCCCCAAAAAAGCCCACTCGATGCATTCGTTTCCCCAACCGTACGGATTCAGCCCGCCCAGCGTCGTCTATGAACGACCCCGTAAAAACTCAAGGGACACCAATGCAATGTCATCGTCCAGCGCCGATTCGGTAAATCGGTCAAGCTCGCCCAAGACCTTGCCGCAAATGCCCGACACGCCCTCCCCCGAAACAGAAAGCAGAAGGTCGCGCAAGCGCTGCTCGCCAAAGAACGCTCCGGTACGGTCGCGGGCCTCAATCGTTCCATCCGTATACATGAAGAGCATGTCGCCAGGAGCGAACGTAAACACGCCTGTCTCGTACACCATGCTCTCAAAGGCACCGATTACGCCCGATTGGCATCCAAGCAGCTCGACCTCTCCCCCACGAGTCTCGCCGCCACCCAGCGGCATCGACTCTGGCCTGATGACCATGGTCGGAGGATGGCCCGCCGAACAATACGTTGCGCGTCCGGCTTTAAGGTCAATCTTGGCGATAAAGGCTGTCACGAACGTCTCGACCCTCGAAAAGCCCATGAGCATGCTATTGAGCGAGCGTGCCATGCGGGCCGGTCCAGCGCCCTCCCAGGCATATGCCGTCAGGGCCGTCTTGACGAGCGCGGACATCGATGCGGCCTCAATGCCTTTGCCAGACACATCACCCAGAATCATGACGGCGCAATCGTCGGGAAGACGGATGAGCGTATAGAAATCGCCGCCGACCAACGCCGAGTTCGTGGCCGACAGGTACACCGAATCGGTTGCGATACCCGGAACATCCCCTAGGGAATTTCTCATGCCGATCTGGAGCGTCTGAGCGATATGGCGCTCCTCGCGCTTTTGAGATTCGCCTTCGTAGATCAGTTCAAAGTCATGCGCCAAGTGCACCAAGTAGTCATATTCAAGGTCATCAATCGGCTCTTGGCTACCATCACGAAGCAGCAGCGCGCGCGTTGTCGGTCTCTTCGCAACAGAAGCAGGAACAATCGCGTCGTTACTGTGCTTGCCATCACCCTCAGAGCGCGGGCGCCCCGCCTCGATGCCGGAGTCGACGTAGAGACCTTGACAAGGCAGACCGTGTGCCCTAAGCCAGCCTCCCATAGGCATCGATTCGTCAACGCGAGTTATACGGACGTGTTTAAGGTCCTCGGCACTCGTGCCGCCCAAAACAGACGCCTCAAAGCCATCAGGGCCAGCCCCCAGACGTGCCGCTGGCGTTGTCGTGGAAAAGAAAAGCTTCTCGGGATCGTCCGGCAAAACAACGCGACTGCCGCCTTCAAAATCTATGACGTAGGAGTCCAGACTGGCGTCATACTCAACAGGGCAAAAATGGCAGTTGAGCATATTGCAGATCTCGGACGATACCGCCTGAGTAGCCGCGGCGGAATCGTCTAGAAAGGTAAATAACTCATCACGTAAGACATTGAGCGAGCGGCCAAGCTCGGCCGTACGACGAGAGCGAAGGCTCGATGCCATGCCGACCAGCTGGATAGACAGGTAATCGCAAATGACCTCGAGTACATTAACGTCATAGGCGAGCGGTGCCTGGGGGCGTTTCCAACCAACTTCAAGCACGCCAAGGATCTGCGTACCGTAAAAAACGGGAAGACAAATCTCGCTGCGGTACGGAGGCATATCCTGCACGCGCAACAGGTGCTTAGAACGATTGTCCAAGTCCATGAACATACCGGAGGCGGCCCTATCGCCCTCAAGGTCCTGTTGAATCGACAAGCGACAGGCACGCGACTCGCGAAGAACATACGTCGGAATGCCAGCGCCATACGGCAAAAACTCAGGCAGGTAGCTGTCATACAGCTCCTTGGAAACACCGCGTAGCTTAAAACCGCCGCTCTCAGAAAAATAGATAGCGGCACCCGAAGCATCGAGCGTTCCTACAAGCTGGTTCAAAACAGTATCAAGCAGGCTGGGTAACTCATCGGAGCCCACAGTGCTCATAATGACCGAAAGCGTGCCAGAGAGACGCTTGTTCGCCACTCTAAGCTCCGATAACGCGCGCTTGAGTTGACGGTCGTGAGAATACTGTTCCTCGATACTGTGAAGCGCCACTAGGACACGTGGTGCGCGGCGCCCAAAGATGCGTGGAGGCGTTACGGAGCCCGCACGAACCAAGACGGGGATAAAAGAGCCGTCACTCAGCTTGAGCATCAGTTCGTTCTCGGAGCCATCAGTTTCAAATGGCAGACGATGTTCCGTCGCACGTTCAAAAGCGGACGAGTACAGGACGTCTTTAACATCTCCACCGATGACGTCGGCACGTTCCTCGCACATCAAGCCAAGTAAGCGATTATTCACATGCAGAATGGTTCCGTCGAGCTCGCAAATGATGACAGCATCGCTCGTGATCTCGACCAGTTGGGCAACATCTGCCCACTCGTTGCGTTCAAGCGTTTCCATCGTGGACCTCACCGTCTATCGGTAACAAAAAAGCCTCCGAAGAGGCTTCTCAAATGCGATGGTGTCGGAGGCGGGACTTGAACCCGCATGACCAAAAAGCGGTCACTAGCACCTCAAGCTAGCGCGTCTGCCAATTCCGCCACTCCGACATGCTATGTTGTTGATTCACGGTTCGTTTTGTTGGAACCGCGCGTTCAACGAGGAAGATAATAACCTATGATTCGAGAACTGTGCAAGCACTTTTTTCAAAAAAGTTTACGAATTTGTAAATGCGCAGGTAGACTGACCTGTTCGGGCAGGAATGAGGTTGCTTTCCAACGCGTCCTCGGGCATGCGGCATTATTTTGATCCGTGCTTCGCGCTACAAAATAATGCCGCCCCCTGCGGAATGCGTTGGAAAGCAACCTCATTCCTGCCCTAGGGGCACATGCTTCAGGCACAGTTCTCAAACATGTGCTGGGGGCTGATTCAAATTTGGTGGCTCGGCTTTGCCGAGCCCTTATATAAGGAGGCCGGAGCCAAAGCTCCGGCCTCACTAACTTTCCTATTAGATTAAGTGAGCGATCGAGGAATCGCACTCCCCTCCTCTGCCGAGTTACCGCAGGGCCCGCCCTGAAGTTACTTTTCAGAACACTCCGCAGGACGCAAGAAACCCCCGCCGCACGAAGTGCGCAGCGGGGGTTTCTTGCATGGCCGAGGACGTTCTGAAAAGTAACTTCAGGGCGGGCCCGGACGAGAACAACCGACTACAGGTCGATGTGCGATTCCTTGATCGGGAACGGCTCCGCGAAGTGGCACGCGCAGCAGTGGCCCGGTGCGACTTCCTTAAACTCGGGTAGCTTCTCAGAGCAGATGCCCTGCGCGATCGGGCAGCGCGTGTGGAAACGGCAGCCGGTCGGCGGATCCAGCGGCGACGGCGGGTCGCCAGCGAGGATGATGCGCTTGCGGGTCTTCTGGATATCAGGATCGGGCACCGGCACGGCAGACAGCAGCGACTGCGTGTACGGATGGTGAGGCTCGCTGTAGAGCGTCTTCCAGTCCGAAACCTCGACCATCTTGCCCAGATACATAACGGCAACGCGATCAGAAATGTGCTGCACGACGGAGAGGTCGTGAGCAATGAAGAGATAAGCAGTACCGAACTTATCCTGAAGCTCCTTCAGCAGGTTCAAAACCTGGGCCTGAATGGAAACGTCAAGTGCAGAGACAGGCTCGTCGCAGATGATCAGCTTGGGCTTCAGAGCGAACGCGCGGGCAATGCCGACACGCTGACGCTGACCGCCGGAGAACTCGTGCGGATAGCGGTTGATGTGCTCGGGGTTCAGACCGACGACGTCCAGCAGCTCGCGGACACGCTCAATACGCTCCTCCTTGGTGCCCACGCCGTGAATGGTCATGGGCTCGGAGACGATCTCGCCAATGGTCATACGAGGGTTCAGCGAAGCATAAGGATCCTGGAAGATAAACTGCATCTCGCGACGCATGTCTTTGATCTCATGCTTGCTCATCTCGGCAACATCTTTGCCCTGGAAGAACACCTTACCGGCGGTCGGCTTGGTCAAGCGCATGATGGTGCGACCCGTCGTGGACTTGCCGCAACCAGACTCGCCAACCAGACCAAAGGTCTCGCCAGGATAAATCTCAAAAGAGATGTCATTTACAGCAGAGACGACACGCTTGGAGAAGCGCTTGGCGAACATGCCAGACTCAGCGGGAAACTCCTTAGAGAGGTGCTCGACCTTCAGCAGCGGAGTGCGCTCGTTGGTATCTGCCATTACGCCTCGCCTCCCTTCTTGGAATCCTTGCGCGTACGGGACGTCTCAGGAGCGTTCTTGAGGAACTCGGGGTCACCGGAGTAGTGGCACGCAGAGTAATGACCAGACTCGGTGACAACGCGCTCGGGGCGCTGCTTGCGGCACTTGTCCGTCGCATAGGGGCAGCGAGGAGAGAAGACGCAGCCCTCAGGCAGGTTCATGAGCGAAGGCGGGTTGCCGTGAATCGGCGTAAGAGGCTTCTTCTCTTCGATGGCCTGCTCCGGGATGGAGCGGATAAGGCCCCAGGTGTAGGGGTGGCGGCTCTCGTAGAAGATTTCCTCAGCAGTACCGAACTCGACGGGACGGCCGGCGTACATAACCATGATCTTGTCAGCCATATCGGCGACAACGCCCAGGTCATGGGTGATCATGATGATGGCGTTGCCGTTCTTCTCCTGCATTTCCTGCATAAGCTCAATAATCTGAGCCTGAATGGTAACGTCCAAGGCAGTCGTGGGCTCGTCGGCAATCAGAATATCGGGGTCGCAGGCAAGAGCCATAGCGATCATGACGCGCTGACGCATACCGCCAGAGAACTGGTGCGGATACTCATTGACGCGCTTCTCGGGCTCGGGAATGCCAACGAGGTCCAAAAGCTCGGTGGCGCGCTTGAGCGCCTCCTGCTTGGAGTAGCCACGGTGCAGACGAAGACCCTCGCCTACCTGCTTGCCGATCTTATAGACCGGGTTCAAGGAGGTCATAGGATCCTGGAAGATCATCGCGATATCGTTACCGCGAATGTGCTGCATCTCTTCCTCGGTCATCTCGAGGATAGAACGACCGCGATAGCGAACGTCGCCGCCCTCAATCTTTCCCGGAGGCATCGAGATAAGGCCCATGATGGTCATGGCAGTCACGGACTTACCGGAGCCGGACTCACCGACGACGCCCAGGGTCTCGCCGCGATCGAGCGTGTAGGAGACACCATCGACAGCGCGAACGACGCCATCCTCGGTGTGGAAATACATCTTTAGGTCATCGACCTCGAGCAGATGCTGGCCCTCGGGAACCGGCTGGTCCTTCAGGTCCACATAGTTCTTGTTCTTCTTCATCCTTATGCGTCCTTCATCTTGACGTCGAGGGCGTCGCGCAAACCGTCACCCAGCAGGGTGAAGGCGAGCACCGTCGAGAGAATTGCCAGACCGGGCATGATCATCATCCAGGGAGCAGTCAGCAGATACTGCTGACCGTCCTGAATCATGGAGCCCCACGAAGGCGTAGGCGGAATAACGCCCATGCCGAGGAAGGACAGAGCAG
The DNA here is from genome assembly GCA_046979165.1 of Collinsella sp. Classification (GTDB taxonomy): domain Bacteria; phylum Actinomycetota; class Coriobacteriia; order Coriobacteriales; family Coriobacteriaceae; genus Collinsella. The sequence goes on along the minus strand of JBKWJT010000001.1, from coordinate 40,794 downwards.
ACTCGGTCAGGATGGCGCCACCAATGTTCATGGTCGCGTAGACCACGATGGAGGCGACGGAGTTCGGGAAGATGTGACGCACGACGATACGAGCATCAGATGCACCCATCGCGCGCGCAGCATCAACATAGTCGTTTTCCTTGACGGTCAAGATCGCAGAGCGGAAGACGCGCGCAATCGAAGGCCAGCCGAGAATACCGATGGCGATAAAGACGTTCTGAAGACCGCGGCCGATAACGGCGATCATGGCGACAACGAACAGCACGTACGGGAACGCCAGGAAGATGTCCGCACAGCGCATGATGATCGTATCCCAGATGCCGCCGTAGAAACCGGCCAGAGCACCCATGACCAGACCGATCAGCGTGGAAATCGCGGTGGCCATAATTCCGACAGACAGCGAAACGCGCGCACCGTAGATAACGCGAACGAGAATGTCACGACCAAGGGCGTCGGTGCCAAACGGGTGCTCTGCACACGGAGCCAGCAGCGACGTCTCGGCCATGGTGGTCGAGTCGGAAGCCGTCGGAGAACCGAGCCAGGGCTTAGCCCACAGATCTGCGGTCAGGGCAACCACAACGACGATGATGATCCAACAGACACCGATAACGGCGAGTTTGTTCTTACGAAGACGCTTAAAAGCGTCGCCCCACAGCGTGCGGGACTTCGCGGGAGCAGATGCGGCCTTGGTGGCGGTAGCCTGCTCCTGAGACTGAGAATCAGTTTCCTGCATGAGACGTACCTCCCTTAGGCCTTATCCGACGGACCGCCAAGGCGGATGCGCGGGTCGAGGAATGCATAGCTAATGTCGACGAGCAGGTTGATCACCATGACGACGACAACGATGAGCGTAACGCCGCCCATAACGATGGGCCAGTCACGCATGCTAATGGCGCGATAGACCTCATAGCCGATACCGGGCCAGTTAAAGACCGTCTCGGTCAGGATGGCGCCCGAAAGCATGCCACCAAAGTCGACACCAATATAGGTAACGACGGGGATGAGTGCATTCTTAAGCGCATGCTTGACGATGATCGCGCGATTGGAGAGACCCTTGGCCTTTGCCGTACGGATGTAATCCTGGTTCATGACGTCAAGCAGCTGCGAGCGCATAATGCGGGCGGCATAAGCGGTCGAAACCGAAGCCAGCGTAATGGTCGGAAGCACATAGTGCATCCAATCCTGATACTGAGAGCTGGAACCGCCGGCACCCGAGATCGGCATGGAGATTGCACCGCCCGTAGCGTCCTTGAGGATGACGCCAAAGAACAGCTGCAGCAACATACCGAGCCAGAAGGCCGGGACCGCAACGAGGATCGACGTGGTGAGCGTTACCAAAATATCCCAGAAGGAATAACGCTTTACCGCCGAAATGATACCCGCACCGATACCCATAATTGCCTCGAGCACGATGGCGCACGCGGCAAGTTTGACCGTATACGGATACTTCTGGGCAAAGATTTCCGTAACCGGCAGCTTGCGCTGATACGAATTGCCCAGATCGCCATGAAGCAGGCCGTTCATGTAATACAAGTAACGGTCCACGAGCGACGTTTGAACGGGGTCGCCGTTCTCGTCAAGGATCGCGTTGCCGTCCTCGTCCGACTGGACCAGGTGATAGCGGACGCGAAGCTGAAGCTCCACCTCGGGGGACAGAGCCTTGTCTCCACCGATCAGCTTGATCGGATCTCCCGGCACGATATTCTGAAGGGCGAACAGAATCAGCGTAACGCCCAAAAATACCGGGATGAACTGAAGCACACGTTTAACGATGTACTTACCCATACCACTCCCCTATCTAGGGATTAACCTAAATGGGATGCCGATCGCCAGACCGGCATCCCAAAATTACCATCAGCCAGTTTACCCCAGGTTAGGGAGAACTGTATGTTTCCCATGAGGTCTACGTAAATACTTGACCCTCACGGAAGCTGCAAACTCTTAGGCGAGCTCAGCGGTACCCAGCTCGGCGTGCTTCTGCGGATCGACATAGAGGTGCTTGATGCGATCGGAGCCGACGATGGTGTGCGTGTAGAACATCACCGGGATGACCGGGCAGTCGGCAGCAACCATTGCATCGGCCTCCTGCATCTTAGCGACGCGCTCCTCGTCGTCAACAATAGTACGAGCCTCGTCGACCTTGGCGTCGAACTCGGGGTTGTTGTAACCGGAGCGGTTGTCGCCACCGAGGGAATCAGAGTGGAACAGCGGATACAGGAAGTTGTCCATAATCGGGTAGTCGGCAATCCAACCCAGACGACCGAACTGATAGTTAAAGTTCTGGTACTGCTCGAGCAAGGCAGACCACTCAGGGGTATCGGAGACAGCGGTAACGCCAACCTTGGCGAGGTCACCGATGATGGACTCCATGATCTCCTTGTGACCGCCGTCCTGGTTGTAGGAAAGGGTCACGCTAATGCCACGATCCCCGTTAGCGCCAGCGGGAGCAACCTTGTCGAGGTACTCGTTAGCCTTGTCGACATCGTAGGCGCAGAACTCCCATGCGCCCTCCTTGTAGCCATCGATACCCGGAGGAACAATGCCGTCGGCAGGGGTACGGGTACCCTTGAAGATGGTCTTGCAGATGGCCTCACGGTTGATGGCCAGGGAGATGCCCCTACGCAGGTCGGCGTTGTTGAACGGCTCGGCCGTGGTGTTGCAGGTCAGATAGTACGTGGAAGGCTCGGCGCCGAGCAGCATGCGCTCGCCGTCACCCATGGTGTAGCCGTCCTTGGACACGCCGCGATCCTTCTTGGCGGCATCGATCTGAGCAACGGGAACGTCGCAGACATCGAGGTTACCGGCCTGGAACTCCTTGTAAGCAGTCTCCATGTCCTTGATGACCTGGAAGTGGATGCCATCGATCTTGGCCTTGTCGCCATAGTAATCGTCGAACTTCTTGAGGTTGATCTCCTGACCATCCTCCCACTTGCCGTCCATCATGAACGGGCCGTTACCGACCGGTGCAAGATAGAAGCTCTTGACATCGGACTCGGCGCACTCGGGAACCGGGGCCAGAGCAGGGTGAGAGGCGACGAAGGGGAAGTCGGCGTAAGCGGAAGACAGCTTGACGACGAGGGTCTCATCGTCGGGGCAAGTAACACCGCTGAGCTCGGTAGCGTTACCGGCAAGCAGGTCGTCATAGCCCTCGACCATAGAAAGGTGATAGGAGACCTCGGAAGGGCCGTACTCGGTAGCGATGGCCGACTTGGTGTTGACCAGACGCTCCCAACCGAGCTTGAAGGACTTGGAGGTAACGTCGTCACCGTTGTGGAACTTGGCCTTCTTGATCTTGAAGGTGAACTCGGTGGCGTCGTCGTTGGCCTCAAAGGACTCGCAAGCCAGCGGAACGATCTCGCCCTTCTCGGCGTCATAAGAGGTCAGAGCATCAAAGAGCTGGTACTCGACCTGAGTGCCCTGGTCCTCCTGGACGTTATAGGGGTCGATGCAGACCGGGTTGTTGATGTAGAAGTTCAGCGTCGAACCGGACTCAGAACCGGAAGCGTCGCCGCCCTTCTTGCCGCATGCGGCAAGAAAAGCCATGGAGCTCGCAGCAAGGGTACCGCCGACAAAGGCGCGACGACCCATAACGGGCTGGTGGAACATAGAATCAGCCATGCCATCCTCCTTATGAGATAGGACAAAGTAAGTTCGGTCGGGCAACGTCAAGACAGCCCAATCGAACCATTCAAACGCGGTCCGCCGTTTTGGCTGGTTATACAAAACGGACCAACGTATTGCAATACAGTAGCGCATTTTATGCACGATTTGGGGCTAATTCCGGTTAACGGTCGAGAATTTCTTTAGTTGGGCGAAGTATGTGGGGATATTTTGACTCTGTTACAAATATGTAAACAAAAAGGGTCCCGCACATGCGAGACCCATTGCAAACGTATATACGCCGATGCTTAGTAGCCCACGATGCCCTGCGGGAAGAAGAACATGCACAGCACGACGCACGCAGCAAACACGACAGCCATGATGACGGTCAGGCGGTCAAGGTTCTGCTCCATAACGCCCGTGGCAGAGCTGGAGTTATACAGCGAGCTGGCAATCATATCCGAAACGCCGGTACCCTTACCGGAATGCATCAGGACGAGAATCGTCAGCGCCACGGCAGAAACAGCCCAAACGACAAACAGAAGAATCTGGAACGGACCCATAGATAAGCTCCTTAATAGAACAATTCAAACTCCAGTACTGTACCACAATCCCCCGTTCTCCCCTACCTGCCACTCGGGGACGGGGCGGAAATGGCAGAAATACCAAAAAGGGGATTGTCCGATTGTGGACAACCCCCTTGCTAGAAAACGGTATTTGTTTTCTCTTAGGCCTCGGTGGCGAGCACGCGGCCCGTCATCTCGGCGGAAGGCTCCAGACCAGCCATGGTGAGCATAGTCGGGGCGATATCGGAAAGACGACCGTCCTCGATACCGGTGAGCTGTGCCTTCTCATCAACGATGATGAACGGCACGCGGTTGGTGGTGTGCGCCGTAAACGGATGCTTGGAACCGTCGGAAGCAACGTCAAACATGTGATCGGCGTTGCCGTGATCGGCGGTAATCAGTGCAAAGCCGCCCTTGGCGAGAATCGCCGGGACAACCTTGGACAGGGCATCGTCAACAGCCTCAACGGCCTTAACGGCAGCGTCGAAGACACCGGTGTGACCAACCATGTCGCAGTTCGCGAAGTTCACGATGTAGAAATCAGCGCGATCCTCGTTGATGGCGGCGACAAGCTTCTCGGTAACCTCGGGAGCGCTCATCTCGGGCTGCAAATCGTAGGTAGCGACCTTGGGGGAAGCGACGAGCACACGCTCCTCGCCCTCCTTGGGCTCCTCGATGCCACCGTTGAGGAAGAACGTCACGTGGGCGTACTTCTCGGTCTCGGCGGTGTGCAGCTGCTTCAGGCCATTGGCGGCGATAACGTCGGCCAGGACGTTCTCGGGGAACGTCTTGGGGAAGGCGACCTCGACGTCAAACGTCGGATCGTACTCGGTCATCGTCACAAAGTGCGAGAGCTTGATCTGCTCGCGCTCAAAGCCGTCGAACTCCTTGTCCGTGAACACGCGGGTCATCTGACGTGCGCGGTCGGGACGGAAGTTGAAGAAAATAGCCGCGTCGCCCTCGTGGATGCCCTCGTTGTGGGCAGCGAAGGGCTCGACGAACTCGTCGCCGCGCGGGTCCTTCTCGTAGTAGGCCTTGATACCGGCAACGGGGTCGGTATCAGCATCGGACGCGTTGACCATGACGTCGTAGGCGCGCTGGATGCGCTCCCAACGGTTGTCGCGGTCCATCGCCCAATAACGGCCCGAGACGGTGGCAACGCGAGCGTCGCAACCGGTCTCCTCGGAAATCTTGGCCAGGAAGGCGCAGAACTCACTCATGTAACCGGCACCGGACTGCGGGTCAACGTCGCGGCCATCCATGAAGGCGTGGACGCGAACGGTCTTGACACCATGCTCGGCAGCCATCTTGACCAGAGCCTCGACGTGGTTCATGTGGGAGTGAACGCCGCCAGGGCTCATAAGGCCCATGAGGTGGAGAGTCTTGCCGTCAGCCTTGACATCGTCCATGGCCTTGACGAAAACCTCGTTCTTGGCGATGGAGCCGTCCTTGATGGCATTGTTGATGCGCGAAAGCTCCTGGAACACGATGCGACCGGCACCGATGTTGAGGTGACCCACCTCGGAGTTGCCCATCTGGCCGTCGGGAAGGCCCACGTCCTCGCCCGAAGCACCGAGCGTGGTGTGAGGATACTTCTCGTACAGGCCATCAAGGAAGGGCGTCTTGGCAGCGGCGACGGCGTTCTCGCCATCAGCCGGAGCCAGGCCGCAGCCGTCCATGATAATCAGGAGCGCAGGAAGATGACGTTGTGCCATATGTCCTACTCGCCTGCCTTGACGACCATAGAGGCGAAGTCGGCAGCCTTGAGCGAAGCGCCGCCCACGAGGGCGCCGTCAACGTCGGGCTTGGCGACGAGCTCGGCGATGTTACCGGGCTTGGCGGAACCACCGTAGAGAACGCGGATGCCGTTGGCGAGCTCCTCGCCGAACATCTCCTTGAGGGTCTCACGGATAGCGCCGCAGACCTCCTGAGCGTCCTCGGCGGTAGCGGTCTTGCCGGTGCCGATGGCCCAGATGGGCTCATAGGCGACGACGACCTGCTTGGGGCAGGTGATCTCAAGACCAGCAAGGCCAGCCTTGACCTGGTTCACGACGTGCTCGACATAGGTGCCGGCCTCGCGGACCTCGAGGGACTCGCCGCAGCAGAAGACGGGAACAAGGCCGGCGGCAACGAGAGCCTTGGCCTTCTTGTTCTGGTCCTCGTCGGTCTCGTGGAAGTAGTCGCGACGCTCGGAGTGACCGATGATGCAGTAGGTGCAGCCAGCGGACTTGAGCATGTCGCAAGAGGACTCACCGGTGAAGGCACCCTTGGCCTCCCAGTACACGTTCTGTGCACCGAGGGCGATGGGGGCAGCCTGAATGCGGTCATGAACCGTGGTGATGTCGATGGTCGGAGGGCAGACGAGTACCTCGACGCCAGCCGGAACCTCGGGCAGAGCCTGAGCCAGCTCGTCGGCGAGCTTGGCAGCCTCGGCGACGTCGTTGTTCATCTTCCAGTTACCAGCGATAAGAAGGGTGCGTTTAGGCATCGAGAAGCGCCTCCACTCCGGGCAGGGCCTTACCCTCGACGAGCTCCATGGAAGCGCCACCGCCGGTGGAAATCCAGCTCATCTTTTCGGCCAGGTTAAACTTGTTGACGGCCGCGACGGAATCGCCACCACCGATGATCGAGGTGCAGTCGGCCTCGGCGACAGCCTCGGCGATAGCCTGGGTGCCGTGAGCGAAGTTATCGAACTCGAAGACGCCCATGGGGCCATTCCAGAACACGGTCTTGGCGCCCTTGACGGCCTCGGCGTAGAGTTCCTCGGTCTTGGGGCCGATGTCCATACCCTCACGATCGTCGGGGATAGCGTCGGAAGCGACAACCTCGGGGACAGCGTCCTCGCCAAAGTGATCGGCAACACGGTTGTCGATGGGGAGCAGGATCTTGACGCCCTTCTCCTCGGCCTTCTTGAGCATCTCGCCAGCGCGCTCGACCCAGTCCTCTTCCTTGAGGGACTGACCAACGGACAGGCCCTGAGCCAGGAAGAAGGTGTAGGCCATGCCGCCACCGATGATCAGGGTATCAGCAGAGTCGATGAGGTGATCGAGAACACCGATCTTGGAGGAAACCTTGGAACCGCCGACGATAGCGACGAAGGGACGCTCGGGCTCGGCGAAGATGCCGGTCAGCGTGTCGACCTCCTTCTCGAGCAGGAAGCCAGCGACTGCGGGCAGGTAAGCGGCGGGGCCCACGACGGAACCCTGGGCGCGATGAGCGGTACCGAAGGCATCGAGAACGAAGACGTCACCATAGGAAGCGAGCTTCTTGGCGATCTCGGGATCGTTCTTCTTCTCACGCTTGTCAAAACGGACGTTCTCGAGAACGAGGACCTTGCCCGGCTCGACGGCAGCGACAGCCTCAGCAGCCTTCTCGCCGTAGGTGTCGGCGACAAAGGCAACGTCGAGACCAGAGAGCTCAGCGAGCTTCTTGGCGACGGGCTCGAGAGACAGCTCGGGCTGGAAGCCGGTGCCCTCGGGACGGCCGAGGTGGCTCATGAGGATGACGCGAGCGTTGTGCTCAACGAGATAGTTGATGGTGGGCAGGGCAGCCTTGATACGGGTGGTGTCGCCAACGACGCCATCCTTGATAGGCACGTTAAAGTCAACGCGGACGAGAACGCGCTTGCCGTCGACATCGATGTCGCGGACGGTCTTCTTGGTAAAGGCCATATTTGCTTCTACCTTTCGTACGTGTCTGCCTCCCATTACGGCAGACGATTTCTTATAAAAAGGGCGCGACCCTAGGGTGTAAGCCCTATAAGGCCGCGCCCTTCTTTAGACGCTCAACGAGCTATTCGTTAAAAGCTAAATTAAGCAACGAACTTCTCGAAGTACTTGATGGTGCGGACCATCTGAGAGGTGTAGGAGTTCTCGTTGTCGTACCAAGAGGTGACCTGAACGAGGGTCTGGCCGTTGCCGAGGTCAGAGCACATGGTCTGAGTGGCGTCGAAGATGGAGCCGTGGGTCTCGCCGATGATGTCGGTGGAGACGATGTCGTCCTCGTTGTAACCGAAGGTCTCGGAGATGGTGGCAGCGTAGGCCTTCATAGCAGCGTTGACCTCGTCGACGGTGACCTTCTTGTCAACGACAGCATAGAGGTTGGTGATGGAGCCGGTCGGCGTCGGGACGCGCTGGGCGGCACCGATGAGCTTACCGTTGAGCTCGGGGAGAACCAGGCCGATAGCCTTGGCAGCACCGGTGGTGTTGGGGACGATGTTGACGGCGCAGGCGCGGCTACGACGCTTGTTGCCCTTGCGCTGCGGGCCGTCGAGCGGCATCTGGTCGCCAGTCCAGGCGTGAATGGTGGTCATGATGCCGGACACGATGGGAGCGAAGTCGTTCAGACCCTTGGCCATCGGGGCGAGGCAGTTGGTGGTGCAGGAAGCAGCGGAGATGATGTTGTCCTCAGCGGTCAGCGTCTCATGGTTGACGTTGTACACGATGGTGGGCAGATCGCTGCCGGCCGGAGCGGAGATGACGACCTTCTTGGCGCCAGCGTTGATGTGGGCCTGAGCCTTAGCCTTGCTGGTGTAGAAGCCGGTGCACTCGAGAACGACGTCGACGTCGAGGTCGCCCCAAGGCAGGTTGTTGGCGTCGGCCTCCTTGTAGATCTTGATCTCCTTGCCGTCAACGGTGATGGAATCCTCGCCAGCAACGACCTCGTGATCGCGAGCGTAGTTGCCCTGCGTGGAGTCGTACTTCAGCAGGTAAGCGAGCATATCGGGAGAGGTGAGGTCGTTGATAGCGACAATCTCGGAGCCCTCATGACCGAACATCTGACGGAAGGCCAGACGACCGATGCGACCGAAGCCGTTAATAGCAACCTTTACTGCCATTGTGTCTCCTTTCGTAAGGCCCCCGCAAGCTACAGCGCCTGCCGTTGAGGCCCACAAACTAACCACTCGCCTAATATACCTTTTTTTTGACTTGAATTTCACGAGAATGCTCGAAATTGAAAATCAAATTTGCGTTAAAACGCTTTAAAGAATAAAATAGCAGCTAAATCCGTATATAAGTCGATACTTTAACCTACCTGTTTGCTTCAATGAGCTTTTCAAGCCGTAAAACACGATGGTAGAGGGCCGACTTCGACAAGGGAGGGTCAGCCATCTCCCCTAAATCACGCAGCGAAAGATCGGGATAGCGCTCGCGCAGGTCGCAAAAGACCGCCAAGGCATCCGGAAGCGCATCGCGAAGGCCTCGCTGCTCGAGCTCATCGATAAGCGCAAGCTGATGCTGGGCGGCACCCGCACTTCTGGTCTGGTTGGCGAGCTCGGCGTTCACGCGACGGTTCACATCGTTCTTAACCAACTTGACCGCGCGCGCCTCCTCAATCTCGGCAACGCTGCGCTTGGCGCCAATCAGCTTTAATAGATGCTCGATTTCCTCGGCGCTCTTAATGTACACGGCATATGACCCCCGCCGTGCATTAACACGAGCATGGACCCCAATCTGCTCCAACAGATCGCAAAGCCCCTTGGCATATTGCTCGCCCTGCACAGCGATCTCCAAATGAAAATCGCCGCGTGGATCGGCCACGAAGCCGCCCGCGATGAGCGCGCCGCGGATATAGGCAAGTCTACAGCAAGGACGGGCAACGATATGTCGGGGTACGCCGGCGACAAGTCCTCCCCTACGGTCGAGGATACCCAGCAGAACCAAGGCCTTATCCAGGTCTGGCTGATCAGGCAAGGTGATGAGGTAGTTTCGAACCTTATGCAATACAGATTTACGGACGGTGAACTCCGTTTTGAGCTTAAGGATACGATGCGTCAGCGTGATCATCGTGCGCGCGACGGCTCCCGTCTCAGTCGCAACCGTCAAACGATACCGCCCGGAGCCGGCCAGCGAAAGTGTACCGCTCACACGCGTCAGGGCGGCAAGCGTCGACAAATCGCAGTATTCACATTCGGGTTCGCAGCGCGCGAGTTCGTCACGCACCTCGGCGGTAAACGACATGCAGGCCTATGCTTTCGTGTTGGCGCGCGACAGGTCGCGGTGGGAAATGCTCACGTGATATTGAGCGCCTTCCAAATAACGTGCCGTGGCCTCGGCGATGGCAACGCTGCGGTGTTGACCGCCCGTGCAGCCGATGGCAATAGAAAGCTGTGGCTTGCCCTCCGCGATATAGCCCGGCATCACCGTATCGAGCAGCTGCGTCCAAGCTTTCCAGAACTCCTGGGTCTTGGGATGGTCCAGAACAAAGTCGGAGACCTTCTTATCGAGACCGGTCATGGTGCGCATCTCGGGATCGTAGAACGGATTGGGCAGGAAGCGAACGTCGATCATAATGTCCGCCTCAACGGGCATACCGTGCTTAAAGCCAAACGAGAACACGTGAACGTCCATGAGCTGCTGGTCGGACAACTCGGAGAACGCCATGCGCAATTTGTTGCGCAGGGCAGAGGTACGCAGGCGGCTCGTGTCGATGATCATATCGGCTCGGTCGCGCACACCCTGCAGCTGCAGGCGCTCGCGCTGAATCGCATCGGCCGTAGTCTCCCCCGGCTTGGCAATGGGATGACGGCGGCGATTTTCGCTGTAGCGACGAATCAGCACCTCGTCAGAAGCCTCCAGGAACACGATGTCGCAGCTCATCTCGCGCTCTTCGAGCGCGGCGACCGCATCGAGCAGCTCATCGAACAAGCCCTGGCTGCGCAGGTCACAGGTGACGGCGAGATGCCTGCCCACGCCCGTATTGATGCCGACGAGCTCGGCAAGCTGGGCGATGAGACGCGGAGGCAGGTTATCGATGCAAAAATAGCCCATGTCCTCGAACACGTGCATGGCCTGTGTGCGGCCCGATCCGGACATTCCGGTGATGATGACGATATCGGGGATGCGCTCCGAGCGCTCCGCCGCATCCATGGCATCTCCCTTTTGCATGTGCTGCCTCCCGAAAACAAGCGCGGGACCCAGCAACCCGGATCCCGCGCGGTCAATTGCCTATATTGAGTATACCGCCCCGAGCGGATACGAGGCCTGTCTTACGCCTCAAGTGCAGCCTTGAACCAACTCGTAATACTCGTGGGGTGCGTGATGGCGGTGCCGACGACAACGGCCCAGGCGCCAGCATCGATCGCGGCGCGAGCCTCCTCGGGCGTATGCACGCGACCCTCGCAAATGATAGGAAGGCCGGGGAATTCCTCAGTCGCCTGGCGCAGGAGCGGCAGATCGGGACCGTCGGCCATGGTGCAATCGATAGCGGCAACGCCGTGAGAAAGCGTGGTGGATACCAGGTCAAAGCCCATATCAACAGCACGGCGAATATCCTCGATGGTGGCACAGTCGGCCATCAGGAGCACACCCTCCTCGTGCAGCGGACGGAAGGTATCCTCGACCGTCTTGCCATCGGGGCGCGGACGATCGGTGGCGTCGATCGCCACGATATCGGCACCGGCAGCAACGCAGGCGCGAGCGTGACGCAGCGTCGGCGTGATGTAAACGCCCTCGTGCCCATCCTTCCACAGGCCGATGACGGGAACCTCACAGCGACCCTTAATGGCGGCAATGTCGGCAAGGCCCTGGCAGCGAATGGCGGCAGCGCCGCCGAGCTCGCAAGCGCGAGACATTTGAGCCATGGTCTCGGGCGTACGAAGCGGCTCGCCCATATACGCCTGAACGCTCACGACGAGCTTGCCCTTCAGGGACTGGATCAAAGGATCAACGGTCATGTTCGACTCAACCTTTCTCAAAACAGCCTTCTGAGACGCCGCACCTTGACGTTCAAACCGTCGCTCGCGTACCGAAGTACGCTTCGCTCCTCTTTCACGTCAATCTGCGGCACCTCAGAAGGCACACTTGGTAGTTATGTTTACTTCAACGAAGCAAGAAGATGCTCGGCGGCACCGATAAGCGGCGCGTCGCCCTCCAGCGAACCGATGAGGATCGGCGTGTCCTGAAGCGGATCGAGCGCCTGGCTGGCATAGCCCTCGTGCACCGAATCCTTCCACGTCTGCGAACGCCAATCGGGACCTTGGTGAATCACGCCGCCCGAAAGCACGATGACCTCAGGGTCCAGGATGTTAGCGAGCGAGCCCAAGCTGGCCCCCAGCGCAAAGCCGGCGTCATGGATGACCTCGGTCGCCTTTGCGTCGCCCGCACGGCACAGGTCGTTCACATCGCGACCGACCGAAGGACGGCTGGGGTCGACGCGACCAAAGCGCTCATCGTACATTCGACCAATGGAAGTGCCCGAAGCAACCGACTCCAGATGGCCGGAACGCCCGCAGGCGCAGGGAATGCCGGCGGCAGCCGAGCACTCGATGTGGCCCATATGGCCGGCAGCACCGTGGAAGCCCTGCATCACGCGGCCGTTCTCGACATATGCGCCGCCGATGCCCGTACCGATGCCCAGACACAAGACGGAGAACTTGCCCTTGCCGACGCCCCAGTGGGCCTCGCCCAGAGCATGAGCCTGCACGTCGCCCACCACGGCAACGGGAAGACCAAGGTCCTCGCGCAGACGCGGCCCCAACTGAACGCCAGACCAGCCGGGCATGATCTCGTTGGCGTAGGCGATGGCGCCCGTCTTGGGGTCGACGACACCGGCGGCGCCAATACCGATACCGAGGACCTCGACATCGGGGTTCGCCTCGAGAGCAGCCTTGATGGACGCCTCGATGCGCTGGAAAACTGCCTCGCCGCCTTCTTGGGCCTCGGTGGGAACCTCGGCTTCAAAGACCGGATGGGGCACGCCGCCATCAGCCGGATACTCCATAATGGCAGTCGCAATCTTGGTGCCGCCGATATCGACGGAGCAAACGTACTTGTTCTCCATGTCGCTCTCCTTAGGAGATAAAAACAACTACAGGAAATGCGCCGTCAGGCTAGCCGTCACAGCGCGGTAAAGGTTTTCCAGGTGCCCGAGATCGCCGAGAAGCCGTGTGGCCATTGACCTAATGGGTCATGGCCGCACGGTTGAACGGCGAGGTCGGGTGCCTGGGAAAGCTTTAAAGGAGGCCGTTGTCCTGGAGGACCTTCTTAATCGCCTCAACGTTCTCGCCGGTCATGGCCTTCACCGGGCGCGGCATGGTCGGGCTGTCGAAGATGCCCATAAGGTTCATAGCGGTCTTGAAGGCGCCGACGCCACCGGCATAGCCCTGGACGCCCGAGGTGACATCCCAGATGTGCGAAATCTCATTGAGGCGATCCTGCTCGGCCTTGACGGTAGCCCAGTCACCAGCCTGAGCGGCCTTCCACTGACGCACGTAGCCCTCGGGCTCAACGTTGGCGAGACCCGGGACGGAACCGTCGGCGCCACCGAGGTAGGCGCCGTCGACAACAACCTCGTGACCGGTGAGGATGCTCATCGGATGGCCGTTCTTCTCGTTCTCCTGAACGAGGTAGCGGAACGAGATGTCATCACCCGAGGAATCCTTGACGCCAGCAAGGACGCCCTCGGCGCCGAGCTTGGCAAGGAGCTTCCAGGGGAGCTTGGTGTGAACGCAGACGGGAATGTCATAGGCGAAGATGGGCAGGTCGAGCTCCTCGTGCAGGATACGGAAGTGCTCCTCGACCTCGGTCATGCCCTGCAGGGCATAGAACGGGCAGGTGGCGACGAGGGCATCGGCGCCCAGCTCCTGGGCGACCTTGCCGTGCTCGATCATGCGCTCGGTCTCGGTATCGATGATGCCGACCAGAACAGGCACACGGTGGTCGACGATACGAACGGCCTCGGCGATAATCTGGCGACGGCGCTCGTCGGTGGAGAAGACGACCTCGCCCGAGGATCCCAAGAAGAACAGGCCATCGACGCCGGCATCGATCATTCGGTTGATGCTGCGCTCAAAGGAGGCAACGTCGAGCTGGTGATCTTCGGTATCGGGAACAACGACGGGAGGGATAACGCCGGTGAATTTCTGAGTTGCCACAAGAATCTCCTTAGTTGTCTGGCGGGCAGCCCTATGCCACCCACTCTTGTTGGCAGTGTCCAGGCCGTCTAGGCCAAAGAACACGAGTAGAACGTTTGGTTAAAAAAGTCGACGACTTCGTTTTCGAACGCATTGATGCGCTCGTGAGCGTATTTTGCATAGATGATATGCCTCCGGTCACACTCAAGACCGTTGAATACGGCAAACTGATCCTTGGGATCGCTCACGGTATCCATAAGCGATGTGCCCATGAGCACCGATCCGCGCACCCGAGACGACAGCGCCTCGAGGCCGCCAGGAAGCGGATTGGCAACCGCCGTGCAGGCGAGGCCCCGCTCGTCCAGAGCAGAAACCGCCAGCGCGACTCCGCCGCCAAGACCCTCGCCCCATGCAAAGATGCGGTCGGGGTCCATGCCATCAAGATTGCGCGCCACCTTCGCCAGCGCGCAACCCCAACGGACGCGCTCGACAAAAGCGGGCGAAGAAATCCCCCGCTGCAGGTCGTCCGCACCAGCAACATCGTCATCCAGCGCGAGGACGGCATACCCCATGGCGGCAAATCTCGTCATGTGATGCCAGCCGCGCACAGGCCGATCGATGTCGTGGAACATCAGGCACAACGGCACGCGCTCAGATACTCGGGCACGACCGACAGGCTCGATCAAACGAGCGTGAATCGCATCGTCACCGAGCTCAAAGGAGACCTCCGAGTAACGGGCGCAGGGGTTAACAAAGTCAATCGCCGTAATGGCCAGGCCTTGAATCTCAAGATTCGAAGCGCATATCTCTAAATCAGAAACATCTGCTTGGACATCACCGCGCCAGTCCCGATATTCTGCGAGCCTTGACGAAACCGTTCCAGGAATTCCCACGAGTCCGGGGACAATCAGCTCGTCAACATTGCTCTCGCACTTAGACATGAGCCTCCCCTCCCTTGCAGAAAAACGGAATGATCAGATCGTCAAAATCCTGAATCTCCTCGTGGCCAAAGCCTTCAAAGAACTCATGACGCTTTTCGCAGGTCAGGTTGTTATAGACCGCAAACTGCGTCGCTGGCGGACAGACGATATCGGCTGTGCCGGTGCCAAACAGCACGGGGCATTTGACCATAGGGGCAAAGTTCTTGGAATCGAAGTACGCCAGCTTGGCATAGGCTTCGTCAATACGAGTCGAGTCCTCGTCAAACCAGCGAGACCAATAGCGCAGGCCCTCGTAGGCAATGTCGTCGGCATCCAAATCCCAGACCAGGCGGAAATCTGACAGGAAGGGATAGAGGATGGCGGCACGATTGATAAGCTCGCTGTTAAGCGCACAGGTCGCAATGCCCAAACCGCCGCCCTGCGACGCGCCGTTCACAAACACACGCGCAAGATCGATGCCCTCGAGCTCGCGAACGATGCGGCACAGGATGCGAATATCTTGGTGCAAGCGGACATAGTAGAGGTTGGCCGGGTCGCCGTCGATACCGGCGACGATATGACCGGCAACCGTTGTGCCCTCAAATCCACCAATGTCCTCGGAGGGACCTCCTTGGCCGGGGCAGTCGAGGGCGATGAGTGCCATGCCCATGCCCGCAAACGACGCCTGCTCAAACCAGCTGCGGCTTGCACCCGGATACCCATGGAACTGAAGTACCAATGGCACGGGCTCGTCCGAGACGGGTTTAAGGTACTTGGCATGCAGGCGAGCGCCACACATGCCGGTATACCAGAGGTCGAAAAGCTGGCAGGTCGCGGCATCGGTGACCGATGCCGTCTCGATCGCATAGTCAAGCCCAACGGCGTCGGCCTCGGCCATGCGATCCTTCCAAAAGAGATTGAAATCTGATGGACGGGGCATGGCGCCTCGATATTCACCAAATTGATGTTGTAGCTCCTGAGCACTTGGCATGGCTCGTGAACCCAACCTTTCGAAATCGCAACGGAGGTGCGCCCGGCAAGGGAACCGGGCGCACGGGAGGGAAAGCGAGCCTACTCGCCGAGCTTGGGGTGCAGCAACGACGGCGCAGCGCCGAGCAGCATCTTGGTGTAGGGGTCCTGGGGGTGCTGGAAGACCTGCTTGGCCTCGCCCTGCTCGACGATCTTGCCACCATTCATAACGATGATGTCGTCAGAGATATAGCGGACCGTCTGGATGTCATGGCTGATGAACACCATGGCCAAGCCGAGCTCCTTCTTAAGGTCGGTCAGCAGATTCAGAATCTGCGCGCGGACCGAAACGTCCAGAGCTGAGGTGGGCTCGTCGGCGATGATCGCATCGGGGTTCAGCGACAGGGCACGGGCAATTGCGACGCGCTGGCGCTGGCCGCCCGAAAGCTGGCCGGGAAGAACCTCGGCGGCGGAGCTGGGCAGACCGGTGAGCTCCAAGAGTTCCTTGACGCGCTTCTCCTGCTCGGCCTCGGTACCCAGGTTGTGGACGCGCATGGGGTCGAGCAGCTGCTCGCGAACGACCATGCGGGGGTTGAGCGCCGTGGCCGGGTTCTGGAACACGACCGAGATTACGCGACCCATGTGGCGACGGTCCTCGGCGGTACGTTTGGTAACGTCCTTGCCCTTAAAGTAGACCTTGCCGCTCGTGGGGGCCTGCAGGCCGCACATGACGTTGGCGGTGGTGGACTTACCGCAACCGGACTCGCCGACGATGCCAATCGTCTGACCGGGCATGAGCTTAATCGTTACACCCTGGACGGCGTGAACCAGGTTGGGGTGCAGAATCGAGCCGGTACGGGTCCTAAAGGTGACGTGGACGTCATCAAGGAAGATGATCGGCTCGACGCCGTTGACTGCAGTCTCGCTCATCTACATCACCTCCGCGTGAGGGGTCAAACCATTTGCCTTGAGCACCTCGTCGGGGAGCTCGGAATAGAAGTGCTCGGTGCCGGGCACGCGCTTGAAGACCGGACGGGTGTCCAGGCCAATACGCGGATGGCTCGAGCGGGGCGCGAAGCGATCGCCCTTGGGGAAATCGCGCGGACTCGGAACGGCGCCGGGCACCTGGTGCAGGCGGCCCGAACCGCTCTCGATGGACAGAACGGAACCCAGAAGACCGCGGGTGTACTCGTGGATCGGGTTAGTGAGCAGTTCCTTGGTGGGTGCCTGCTCGATAACCTGGCCAGCGTACATAACCGTAATGTTATGGGCGACCTCGGCGACCAGAGCCAGGTCATGCGAAACGAAGATCATGGCAAAGCCGAGCTTGGCCTGAAGATCGTTGAGCAGCTTGATGACCTGCTTCTGGACGGTAACGTCCAGAGCGGTCGTGGGCTCGTCGCAGATGACCAGCTTGGGGTCGCGGGTAAGGGCCATAGCGATCAGGACACGCTGACGCTGGCCGCCGGAAAGCTCGTGCGGATAGCTCTCGAGCGTGCGCTTGGGATCGAGGCCGACGAGCTCCAGGAGCTCCTCGGCGCTACGGGTTCCGCCGCGCTTGGTGAGCTGCTTCATCTGGGCAGAGATGAGCATGGAGGGGTTGAGCGAGGACAGGGCGTCCTGATAGACCATAGCGATATCGGTACCGCGCAGGCCGAACCACTCCTTCTTGCTCATCTTGAGCAGGTCACGGCCCTCCCAGAGGACCTCGCCGGAAAGGTGCTCGTCATCGTCGGTCAGGCCCATGATGGCCAGCGTGGTGATGGACTTACCGCAACCGGACTCGCCCACCAGGCCCATGGTCTGACCAGGACGGACGTCAAAGTTGACATGGTCGACGACGTTGATATCACCGTGATGCTCAAACTGAATGCAGAAGTCACGGACCGAGAGAATCGGTTCGACAGACTCGTCGGGCACATGGCGATCGTCACGCTTGAGCTCGACATCGCGCAGGGCGCCAAGGCGAGCGGAGAGGGACTGGGCCTGCTCCTTGTAGGCGCGAACGGGGTCGGAGACCAGCAGGTCGGCCTCGCGACGCTTGGAGGAATCGGTCGGATCCAGGGCGGCGGAGGGAGCAGCGGCCATGGCGTCGGTAATGCCCTCGGAGAGGATGTTGAGCGCCAGGCAGGTGATCATGATGGCCAGACCCGGGAACAGCGCCTGCCACCAACGGCCGGCAAGCACGCCGCCGCGGGCGTCGGCGAGGATGTTGCCCCAGGTAGCGGTGGGCTCCTGGATACCAGCGCCGATGAAGGTCAGCGAGGCCTCGAAGATGATGGCGTCGGCGACCAGGGTAACGGTGAAGACCATGATCGGGGCGATGCAGTTACGCAGAACATGCTTGATCAAAATCCACGGAGCCTTGGCGCCGGAAACGATGACCGCGCGGACATAGTCCTCGCCGTACTCGGACACGATGTTGGCGCGCACGATACGGGCAATCTGCGGAGTGTACATAAAGCCGATGGCGAAGATGATCGACGGCACGGAGTTGCCCAGGATGGAGACGAAGACGGCCGCGAGGGCGATGCCGGGGATGGACATGATGATGTCTAAGATACGCATGATCGTCTCGGAGACGGCCTTGCGCGAAACCGCTGCAAGGGCGCCCACGACCGAGCCGCAGACCAGAGCCATGGCAGTGGCGCCAAAGCCGATGATCAGCGAGTAACGACCACCGTAGAGCATACGCGACAGAATGTCGCGGCCCTTATCGTCGGTACCGAAAATAAATCCGTTGCCGGGAGCCTGGCGAGCCGTAAAGATCTCGACCGGGCTATAGGGGGCAAGAAGGGGCGCCAGAATCGCAGTCAGGGCGACCAGCACCAGCACGACGGCTGCAATCTTAGAAGACAGCGTCATCTTCTTCCAGCCACCGAGCTTGAGCCCCTTGGAGGCAGCCTTCTCGAGCTGCTCGGTTTGCTTCTCTCGAATCTTTACCATAATCTACACCGTCCTGATGCGCGGGTTGATGAGCAGGTAGAGCATGTCAACCACGATGTTGATGATGATGAAGGCAAGAGCAACGACGATAACGACGCCCTGAACCAGGTTCGCCTCGTTGCCCTGAACGCCCTGCAGAATCGCGGTGCCCATGCCGGGGAGGTTGAAGATAACCTCGATGACGACGGCGCCGCCCATGAGGTAACCGATCTTAAGACCGAGGGTGGTGACCGGGGTGATCAGCGCATTGCGAAGAACGTTGATGCCGACGACGACCTTCTCGGGAACGCCGGCGCCGCGAGCCATACGGACATAGTCCTTGTCGAGCTCCTCGACCATGGCGGTACGCACGATACGAGTCATCTGGCCCGTCAGCGGAAATGCCAAGGCGATAGCGGGCATGATCATACGTCCCAGATAGCCAACCGGATTCGTGGTGAAGTGAGGCAGAGCACCAGATGCCGGGAGCACCTTAAGGTAGGAAGAGAACAGCAGGATCAACAGAACGGCAAGCCAGAACGACGGGGTTGCCAAGCCGGCGATGGAAAAGACGCGGATCACTTGGTCCGGCCATTTGTCGCGATACAGTGCCGCGATGACGCCGAGCAAAAACGAAACGACCGCACCGATGGCAAGACCGATGAAGGTCAGCTGCATCGTGACGGGCAGGGCCGTGGAGATGCGCTTGGCAACGGAGTTGCGAGCGGCACCATAGGTGCCCATGTCGCCATGGATCAAATCGCCCATATAGCGCACGTAGCGCACGGGCCAGGGGTCGTCCAGACCATACTTCTCATGGTACTCGGCAACCGCCTCGGGCGAGGCACCGTCACCCAACGCCGTGTAGGCGGGGTCGGTCTTGGAGAACGACATAAGGAAGAACACCAGGACGGTGACGCCCAATGCCATGATCGGCAGCGCCACAAGACGCCTTCCAATCAAACGTAGCAAGTTGTTCACGTTCTCTCCCCTTTCTTTTGTCGGTAGGACCAACTGGTATATGAGTACGGATACTCATTACAAGACCCGAGCGACATCGTTGCCGCCCGGGTCTTTGTTTCAACTATGAGGATACGGTCCCAACGACCGTCATCCTGCATACAGACTCAAGCGAGTCTTACGCCTTGACAGTCGCAACGCCCCTGAAGGACATGCTCGTCGTGCCGATGCCCTTGAAGCCATCGAGGGCCTCGCCGTTGGGTGCAGTGGACGGATCGTCCCAGGAAGCGGAGACGGTCTTGACGTGGACAACGGGGTACAGAACGGCGTTGTCGGCAATGATGTCGAAGCACTCGTTCCACTTCTTCTGCTGCTCGTCGCCCTCGGCGGCAAGAGCCTCGTCCATGAGGCCGTGGAGCTTCTGCCACTCAGCGGACTCCTTCCACGGGCAACGGGTCTGCATCCAGACGTTGTCGCCGTACCACCAGTTGAGCAGCAGGTCGGGGTCGGCGCCGAAGCAGGAAGGATCGCCAGGGGCAAGGAGGATATCGTAGGCCTCGCCGCCGTCGATGGCAGCGTAAGTGGCCGGCGAGGTATCGGTCTGGATGGTCACATCGAAGCCGAGAGCGTCGAGGTCGTTCTTGACCTGGGCGGCCATGCCCTTAATCTGCTCGTTGTCGGTGGTGCGCAGGGTGATGGCACCCGGGGTGATGCCAGACTCCTCGATGAGCTTCTTAGCCTTCTTGGCGTCGGTCTTGTACACCGTGGAAGCCTCATGATAGTTGGTGAAGCTCTTGGGCAGGTAGCAGCTGGCAGCGGTGGCAAGGCCGGCGAAGGTGTTGCTGACCATCTTCTCGGTGTCGAGCGCATACATGACAGCCTGACGGACCTTGACGTTGTTCCATGGCTCCTTGGCGACGTTGAACATGATGAAGCGGGTGCCGAAACCCTGAACGTTATCGATCTTGCAGCCGGCGCTCTCGAGCTGGTCGACGGCGTCAGCGGTAACGAGCTCCATAACGAGCGTGGAGCCCTCCTGCTGAGCGGTAACGCGAGCGGTGGGGTCGGTCAGGATGCTGTACTGGATCTTCTTATCCTCGGCAGCATACTCACCGTTGTACTCGGGGTTGGGAACCAAGGTGATCTCGGTATCGGAGATAGAGTCGTACATCCAGGGGCCGGAACCGATCGGCTGCTTGGCGCGATCCTCCTCGGTCTGGGTGGCCGGGGTAACGCGGACGATGGCCAGACGATCCTTGAGCAGGGAGAAGTTGGGGACCTTAGTCTTGACCGTCACGGTGCTGGCGTCCTTGGCCTCGATGGACTCGAAGGGCTGGAAGAACGGAGCATAGGTAGCGGAAGCGGCGCAAGCGGTGTAGGAGGCAACGACATCGTCAGCGGTGACCTCGGTGCCATCGGAGAACTTGGCGCCCTTGCGGATGGTGACCTCGAAAGTGGTGTCGTCCACAGACTTGGGATCGTCGGTGGCGAGCTCGTTGAAGGTGCTGTAGTCGTGGTAATCGATGCCGTAGAGGCCCTCGACGACGTGCCAGTTAGCACCCAAGCCCACAGCGGAGCCAGTGCTGGCGGGATCGAAGCTGGACGGAGCGTAAGCGGAACCAGCGGTGATCACGCCGCCGCCACGGTTGGCGGAATCGGTGGAGCCGGAAGCGGAACCCTCGTCGCTAGAGCTGCCACCGCAGCCAGTGAGACCAAGGCCGGCGACAGCAGCGACGCTGCCGGTGAGGCCGAGGAACGAACGCCTGGACATACCCTTGTTGATGATGGCCATGTCTTCTCCTATCAATAGAGAATCTTACTCGGGAGCACCTAGACGTGCCCCCGCGCAACTTGCGGACGATATATACCTTACCTACCGACGAACCCAACTGAGGTGCCGCGCTCGGCGACCGATACATACATACGCTTGAACGGTATTTACTACCGTTCACCGAATTCATTGACAAATGATTCGCCAGACAGTATGTATCGGCGAGGTGAGATATCAGTCTTCGTCAACCCGCAGGATAGCAGGGTTTTCGCTTGGGTTAGTCAAACGTTTTAGCGTTAATAAAACCCGAAACCAGCAGGCAATCATGGCGAAATAAATGGTTGAAAATCGCGCAATCATGTATATCAGTTGTTTAGGCTCGTGTTTAGCTATCGGAATGGCCAGCCGCCACCTCGGCGCGCTCGGCATTCCATGCAACGAGCGCCTCGTGGACCGCCTTGGCAACATCGGCAGGTATGCCGCGAACTTCCGCGATCTCTTGCTCGCTCGCCGCGCGCAAACGCTTCATCGAGCCAAAATGGCGCATAAGGGCACGTTTTCTGGTGGGTCCCACGCCCGGAACGTCATCGAGTACCGAAACCGTCATGGCTTTATCGCGCAACTCACGGTGGAACGTGATGGCAAATCGGTGGGACTCATCGCGTACCTGTTTAATTAGATAGAGCGAAGCAGACCCGGTCGGCAGCACGACAGGAGTCTCGTCCCAAGGCACAAAAACTTCCTCGTCGGCCTTCGCCAAGCCACAAACTGGTATATCGAGCCCAAGAGCCTCAAGTTGCTTGATCGCAGCGGTCAATTGCGGCTTACCGCCATCGACAACGAGCAAATCGGGGCGCGAGCCAAAGCGCTCGTCGGCCATGCGCTCGGGAGCATAGCGTCGTCCCAAAACCTCGGACATCGACACGAAGTCGTTTGCCTCGTCCAATTCGGCCTGAATTTTAAAACGACGGTACTGGCTCTTGTCGGCGCGCCCGTTGGTAAACACCACCATCGAGGCGACCGTAAAGGTGCCATGCAGTGTAGAGATATCGAAGCACTCGATACGCAACGGCGGCGATGGCAGCGCCAACGCACTTTCGAGCTCCAGGAGCGCTTGATTGGTGCGGTCGTCAGCGTACCCCGTTCGCATCATGTAGCGCATGAGGGCATGGCGCGCATTTTTGGATGCCATATCGAGCAGACGGTACTTTTCGCCACGCTGCGGCCTATGGAGATGGCAGGAACGCTCACGCTTGCCCGCAAGCCACTCCCCCAGCGCCTCCGCATCCTCAAGCTCGACGGAAAGGTTGACCTCAGCTGGAATATCAGCCGTCTCGTCGTAATAGCGCTTAAGAAAGCCCGACTGGAGCTCTTCCTCGTCAACATCAAGACCCTTGTCGAGAATGAACTCGCAGGTGCGAACTGTTCGGCCCTCGCGAACGACGAAGACGCAAGCGGCGGAGATGGTCTCCTCGCGATAGAACCCGATGACATCGATATCGACACTGGAGGGAAAAACGACTTGCTGACGATCGTCCAGACCCCTGATGACCTCCAAACGACGTTTGACGCGTGCCGCGCGCTCAAAGTCGAGCGCCTCGGCGGCATCCGTCATCTCGGAGGTCAGCTCATCGACGACATCCTTGCGATGGCCCGACAAAAAGCGCTCGACACGCTTGACGTTCTTGGCATAGTCTGCCGGGGAAATCGCGCCGACACACGCACCCGGGCCGCGCCCGACATGGTAGTCAAAGCAGGGACGCCCGTTTTGTGCGCAAATCATATTGACGATGTCTTCCTCGCCCTTGTGGGACTCGATGGTACGGCGACAACGACGCCACTCCGCACAGGATGCAGAGCAGATGGGGATAACCTTGCGCAGCGTATCTATCGTCTCACGTGCCGCACGGCTATCGGTATAGGGTCCAAAATAGCGCGTTCCCGGCTTATGACGCTCACGCGTGTATTTGATCGCGGGATACAGGTCGCCCTTTGTAATGGCGATAAAGGGGTAGCTCTTGTCATCCTTGAGGTCGACGTTAAAGTACGGATGGTACTGGCCGATCAGGTTGCGCTCGAGTACAAGCGCCTCATGCTCGGTTTCGACAACGATGTAGTCAAAGCTCGCCACCAGCTGCATCATCAGCGGGATCTTTTGACGCTCATCCTGCAGTGTCACGTATTGACGCATGCGGGCGCGCAGGTTTTTCGCCTTGCCCACATAGATGACATCGCCCTTGGCATCCTTCCAAAGGTAGCATCCGGGCTGTGTGGGAACGCGCGAAACCTGCTCGGCAAGCGTTGGTATGTTGTCGTGACCGGCCACGCGCACCTACTTGCGACGAAGCAGCGCCGAGACCTCGGGCATCTTAAGGACGACGGCAAGGCCAAAGGTAACAACAAGCGAGGCGACACCCGCAACGCAAACGTAGCCAAGAGTAATCAGAATCGAGCCGCCAAGTGCCCCGACAAAGTGTTCAAGCGCCCACATGACGCCGGCGCCTGCGGCAGCACCTAGGCCACCGAGCAAAAGGCCAAAGAAACCGCCATGTAGGATAGATTTGACCTGAAGGCCACGCAGGCGACGACGCAGCCACCACAGCGAACAGCCGACCAAGATCACGTAGTCGACGACATACGAAAGCGCGATTGCCGGCATACCGAAGCCCAGCACAACGCCAAACAGCAGAACCGAGCCGGCCTGGCCGATGGCGGAATACAGGCAATAGCGGCTATAGGGCTTCATGTCGAGCAAGGCAGAGAAGCTCTTCTGCATCAACACGACCACGCCGTAGAGCGGCAGCGAGAGCGCCAGGTAGACAAGGTACTCGGACACCAGCGCCACGCCGGATTCATCGAACTTGCCAGCACAGTAGATCATATTGAGCGGACGTGCGAAGACAATCAGGTACAGTGCGAACGGAATCAGGAAGAACAGCATCTGGGCGACGCCACGCGAAATGCCCGTGCGAACGCTGTCGTAATCCTTCTCCTGTGCGTCATGAGAGAGCTCGGTATAGAGCGCCGTCGAAAGCGAGGCGGCAATCAGCGCGTAGGGCAGCGTGTACCACAGGCGCGCATAGGCGATGACGGAAGGACCCGTCTCGGGCTGGACCACCAGCGCGGCAGCGTTGGTGATAGAAGTCGAGACAAACATGCACACCGTGGCGAGCAGCGTCGGGATACCGAGCGCAATCGTCTGGCGCAGCGCGGGGTCCTTAAAGTCGATATGGATATGGGGATGCACGCCGTGCTTGCCAAGCGCGGGAATCTGACATGCCATCTGAACAAAGACACCGAGGGTCGTACCGGCCGCAATCAAGATGATGCCGGCACGTTCGCCAAACTGTGCGGACACGGGCGCAAAACCCATAAAGCTCGCAATGACGATCACATTGTTGAGGACCGGGGCAAACGTCGACCAGAAGTAGTCGCGGTGTGCGTTGAGAACGCCCGAGAACACCGAGCCCAAACCATAAAACAGAATCTGGATGGCAAAGAAACGGAACATGAACGCAGCGGTATCCATGCTGCCACCGTCACCCGAAAGGAACGATTGCGTCCAGATAAAGCCCGGGGCGAACACGGTCCCCAGCAACGAAATGCCACCCAGCACTAAAAGCAGAATGCCGAGCAGGTTGCCCACGTACTCGTTCGAGGCCTCGCGACCCTGCTCACGCCTCACGCCCATGTACACGGGCAAAAACGCCGTCACGAGCATGCCACCCATCACGAGTTCGTAGAGCATATTGGGCAGGTTGTTGGCGACCTGATAGGAGGACGAGAGTAGCGACATGCCGATAGCGGCCGCCATTGCCCACGTGCGGATAAAACCGGTGACGCGAGACACGATAGTCAGGATGGTCATAAGCCCGGCGGAACGACCAACCGTGGAGTAGTCCGACGAGCCCATGTCGTCAGTGTCATCTCGCGACGAAGAAGCTTCGGATGAGGGTGTCTGAGGCGCAGATTCTTTTGCAAAATGAGCTCCGCGCTTCAATTCTTCCTGCGGCATCGCTCAGTCCTCTCTCGTAATCGCGGCAACCGTCGCCCCGCAAAATGCAATTAAATCATCGGGTGCAAGCTCGAGCTGATAACCACGCTTGCCTCCCGAAATAAAAATGGTATCCCAAAGGACACACGTCTCATCAATGAGCGTCCGGTAGCGTTTTTTCATACCGACCGGGCTGCAGCCGCCGCGAACGTAGCCAGTCGCCGCAAGCAAATCCTTCACATGCATCATAACCAAGGACTTCTCCCCCGCGGCACGCGCGGCGGACTTTAGATCGAGCTCATCGGCAACAGGGATGCAGCACACGACATGGTCGTTGGACGGCGTCACGCAGACCAAGGTCTTAAATCCTTGACCGGGCTCCTCGCCAAGCTGCTCCGAAATCGCGACCCCCAGGCCCACCGACTCATCACCATCGTCTTCGTACGTATGTAGAACATAGGAAATGCCGGCGCTTTCCAGCTCGCGCATCGCATTGGTTTTTGGCGTCTTTACAGCCTTTGCCATGACATATCCTTTCCCTCGCATTCGGACGCAAAGATTAAGTATATGTCCAATTCGGCTGCATACGTCACTTCGGCACAGCAAGCGCCATCGAATCACAAGGAGTCGATGGCGCCCATAAACTGAATCGCCTATTTATTGAGCATCAAGTTGAGCCTGACGCTCCCGGTCACGCCTGAGCAAAGGCGCCAAAAACTTGCCCGTATAACTCTGCGGACAGTCCGCAACCTGCTCCGGTGTGCCCGAAACCACGACGGTTCCGCCGCCGTTACCGCCCTCGGGACCCATATCGATCAGGCGGTCGGCAACCTTGATGACATCAAGGTTGTGCTCAATCACCAGCACCGTGTTGCCCGCATCGACCAAGCGCTGCAGCACATCGAGCAGCTGGCGGACGTCCTCAAAATGAAGGCCGGTCGTCGGCTCGTCCAAAATATAGAACGTCTTGCCCGTCTGGCGTCGATGAAGCTCCTTGGCGAGCTTCACACGCTGCGCCTCGCCGCCCGAAAGCGTCGTGGCGGGCTGGCCCAGGCTCACGTAGCCTAAGCCTACATCGTACAGCGTCTGGAGCTTGCGCTTAATCTGCGGGATATTCCCAAAGAAGGCCAGTGCCTCGGTGACGCTCATGTCAAGTACGTCCGAGATGGTCTTGCCACGGTAAGTGACCTCGAGTGTCTCGCGGTTGTAGCGTTTACCGCCGCAAACATCGCAGGGAACGTAGATATCGGGAAGGAAGTGCATCTCGATCTTGATCTGTCCGTCGCCCTTGCACGCCTCACAGCGCCCGCCACTCACATTAAAGGAGAAACGACCCGGCGAGTAGCCGCGCGCCTTCGACTCCGGCGTACTCGCAAACAGCGCGCGAAGATCATCCCACAGGCCGATATAGGTAGCAGGGTTGGAACGCGGCGTGCGGCCAATCGGCGACTGGTCGATATCGATAACCTTATCGATGCACTCGATGCCCTCGATTTTCTTATATGGACCCACAGGGCGCGTCGAACGGTGAATGGCATTCGTAAGGGCAGGCGCAATGGTATCGGTAACCAGGGAGCTCTTGCCCGATCCCGACACGCCGGTAACAACCGTAAGCGTACCAAACTCGATCTTGGCAGTAACGTTTTTGAGGTTGTTGGCTCGAGCGCCCGTAATTTTAAGGCAGCCGCGACCGGGCTTGCGCCGTTCATCAGGCACCCGGATCATTCGTTTGCCGGTCAGATAAGCGCCCGTCATCGACTCAGGACACGCCATGATATCGGCAGGCGTTCCCGTCGCGACTACGTGTCCGCCGTTGACGCCGGCGCCGGGCCCCATGTCGATCACGTAATCGGCGGCACGGATTGTATCCTCGTCGTGTTCGACGACGATAACGGTATTGCCGATATCGCGCAGGCGCTCGAGCGTCTTGATCAGGCGCTCGTTGTCACGCTGATGAAGACCGATCGAGGGCTCATCCAGAATATAGAGCACGCCCATGAGACCCGCGCCGATCTGCGTTGCCAAGCGAATACGCTGTGCCTCGCCACCGGAAAGCGTCGCCGAGGCACGATCGAGCGTCAGATAGTCGAGTCCAACATCGACCAGAAAACGCAAGCGCTCCAGAATTTCCTTGACGATACGACCGCCGATAAACTGTTGGCGCTCGGTGAGTTCCAGGCCCTCAAAAAACTCGAGCGATTCACGGCACGACAGGCAACAAACCTCGTAAATGGACTTGCCGCCCACGGTGACGGCGAGCATCTCGGAGCGCAAACGAGCGCCGTGGCAGGTCGAGCACGGCTCCTCGCGAATGTACTTCTCCAGGCGCGCCTTGGTGTTCTCGTTCGTCGTCTCGGTATAGCGTTCGTACAGGATGTTGCGAACGCCCGAAAACTTGGTATCCCACTGGCTGCGACGTCCGTCGAGCTTTTGGTAGTCGACCGAGATCTTCGTATCGCCCAGGCCATCCAAGAATGCACGACGCACGCGAGGGGGCAAGTCCTCCCACGGCGTATCGGCGCTCACCTTAAAGTGTTTGCAGACCGCAGCAAAAATCTGCGGATAGTAGTTCGAATTGCCAAACAGGCTACCAAAGACTCCGTCGGCAATGGACTTCGAGGGGTCCTCGATCAGCGCCTCGGCATCAACGGTTTTCTTAAAGCCCAGGCCGTCGCACTCAGGACATGCGCCATAGGGAGCGTTAAACGAAAAATCACGCGGCTGAAGATCGTCAATGGAGTGTCCATGCTCCGGGCACGCCAAGGCTAACGAATACTCCAGCAGCTCGCCCTCGGTCCCCTCGGGAGCATCACGATCGGGCAGCATGTACACGTTTACATTGCCGTGAGCCAGCGCGGTCGCCTGCTCAACAGACTCGGCGATACGGCCCAGAGAATTCTCACGGATCACGATGCGATCGACCACGACCTCGATATCGTGCTTGAATTTCTTATCCAAATCGATCGGATCGTCGAGCGAGCGCACTTCACCGTCGACACGCACGCGGCTAAAGCCCTCGGCGCGAAGGTCCTCAAACAGTTTGGTGTACTCGCCTTTTCGCCCGCGCACCACCGGTGCCAGCACAAACGCGCGGCGGCCCTCCCCCGCCGCCAAGACCTTGTCGGCAACCTGGTCGGTCGTCTGGCGCTCAATGACGCGGCCGCATTCGGGACAGTGCGGGGTGCCCACACGGGCGAACAGCAGGCGCAGATAGTCATAAATCTCGGTTACGGTGCCAACCGTCGAGCGAGGGTTTTTAGACGTCGTCTTTTGGTCGATCGACACCGCCGGCGAAAGGCCGTCGATTGAATCCAAGTCGGGTTTGTCCATCTGGCCCAAGAACTGGCGCGCATAGCTCGAAAGACTCTCGACGTATCGACGCTGGCCCTCGGCATAGATAGTGTCAAATGCCAGCGAACTCTTGCCCGAGCCAGAAAGACCGGTAATGACCACGAGTTGGTCACGCGGAATGGAAACATCGATATCACGGAGGTTGTGCTCACGAGCGCCGCGAATAACGATAGAAGAATCAGACATGGAAGCTCCTTGCCTCCTATTGCATCGAATCATACTGTCGATGAGTTTAGCGCACTCGACGCGCACAGATGTTCGTAATACAAGATTCGCAGACCTTTAGCTTTGCGTATCGGGCGCTTTGTTTCTCGAAATGCCGTGGAAAGGTTACAGTAATCTAATACTGAACTTAATTTGCCGTAACAGAGGAACGTCCATGACCGAAGATATCCCCCTTGAAATCACTTCGAGCGACATGGCCAATCTGCCCGTATTCATCGCCGTCCTTATCGTGGCCATCGTCGTGGTGCGCGTATATTTTTCAATCAAACACAATGAAAAGCCGCCCATTGCCCGCGTCTTTTGGTGCGCGACGCTCCTCATCCCGCTCGGCATGGTAGCTGCATGGATTACGAATCAATTGCTCGTAAATGAGGACAATTCCCTATGGGTCCTTTCTTATTCGGCGCTCGGTGCTGCCGCCGTCATACTTCTTGTCGAGCCCTTGGTTTCGGGACTTATCGACCAAACCGATCTTGCGACGGGAACGGTTGCCTGTATTTGCCGTGACATCCTTGTCATCGCCGCTGTTTCAGCGCTCTCGTTCGTTTCACTCGAAATTGCCTGCAACGAAACGTTCTATCGCATTCCCGCCAACTCATTCGGGTTTTCCGTCGGGCTGCTCGCGACGGTTCTGCTCTCCCTTTATTTGCTGGGACAGCGTCATGGAGGCGTCATGGCCCTCGTGCCCGTCGCCTGTTGCATCCTTGGCATTGCCGAGCACTTCGTCATAACGTTTAAAGGCGAGGCCATCCTGCCAAGCGATATCTTGGCCCTTGGCACCGCAATGGAAGTGAGCGAGGGATACGAGTTTACCTTTACCGCCGGAATCGTAACCTCTCTAGCCCTGCTGGAGATTTCCCTGGGGCTTCTTTCGCTTATCCGACCGAGAAAGCTCCGTACGCCCACCCATGTCTTCCCCGCAATCGCCGCTAACCTCTGCGCTTTTCTGCTAGTGACCGTTGTGGGGCTCTCGGGCTTTTCCAGCATCGACTTGGAGCAGGCGCTGAATTTTGGATTTGACCGTTGGCAGCCCATCACCACGTATGCGTCTCAGGGTTTCATCACTTCGTTCACCGAAATGGTCAACGAGTTGCCCATTGAGAAGCCCGAAGACTATACGCCCGATGAGGCGCAGAGCATCGAGCAGGAGCTCGCCGCCACCTACGACAGCACGTATGGCTCGAGCGAGCAGCGCGCGGCGGCCGTTGCCCAGTTCAATGAAATCAAGCCGACGATTGTTGCCGTCATGAATGAGAGTTTTAGCGACCTTTCGTGCTTTGAGCAGCTCCAGGCGGCCGGGTACACCGGCCCCGCATTCTACAACTCGCTTCCCGACACACTTGTTCGCGGCACCATGCTCGCTTCGTTCGCCGGTGGCGGAACGGCGAACTCCGAATTCGAATTTTTGACCGGAGCGACAACGGCCTTTGTCGGATTAGGCAAAATCCCCTATCAGCTATATCAGATGAATGGCGTCGACAGCCTGGCAAAGGACCTTAAGGAGCTTGGGTATACCGCTACCGCTATGCACCCGCAAAACCCCGTCAACTACCATCGAGATAAAATCTATCAGCAGCTGGGCTTTGGAGACTTTCTTTCAATCGGCGATTTCGAAGGTGTGCCCTGTTACCATGCCGGCGTATGCGACTACGCCACCTACGACAAGATACTCGACCTGCTTAGAACCGACGAAGCCCCGCAGTTCATCTTTGACGTCACGATGCAAAATCACGGCGGCTACGACTATGGCACCGTTCCCGCCGAGGAGCTGACAAACTATTGGGTCGAGGGAGCCAGCGAGGGTGCCAATAGCGCGCTCAACACCTATCTTACCTGCATCAACGCATCCGACCGGGACCTCGAGTACTTTATCAACGAGCTCCGCAATATCGGCAGACCGGTTGTCCTTGTCTTTTTTGGCGACCATCAGCCGAGCGCCGCAACGACTCTCAACGACGAGCTGTACCCTCAGGAAGATACGGCAAGCCACGCTTTCCGTATCTATCAGTCGACATATTTTGTCTGGGCTAACTATGAAATCGCCGGCAATACCGAGCTCAACGTCTACGACACCGTCGGGGCAAACGAGGTTGCAGCCATTACCCTTAATAAGATCGGCGCCCCGCTCACCGACTATCAAAAGGCTCTGCTTGCAACAAGGTCAGATGTGCCCACCATCAATGTCGCCGGCTACCTTGGTGCCGACGGGCTGCGCTACGACTTGGAATCTGAAGACAGCCCATACGCCTCGACGATCGACAAGCTGCAGCGCATGCAATACCTCGAGTTCGCCAGCAAAGTTCAGTAAGCCCGCCCATTCGCTTGGACCCATCGTATTGCAAGCACGCTCGGCCCAAATGCATCGTAAATGACTCCCGCTCGCAAACGAGGGTACAATGACGCTCGTGTCACATCACGGGGCCTCGGCCCCAACATATACAAAGGAGTCATACATGGGTTGCGAGCACGCACAGGCCGCCGGCGGACAAACGTCGCCGTCGCAATTTGAGGAGAATACGCTGTCCGAGGTCAAACGCGTCATCGCCGTGCTTTCCGGCAAGGGCGGTGTCGGCAAGTCGTTTGTCACCGGTGCCATCGCCACCGAGCTTGCCCGCCACGGCCACAAGGTCGGCGTCCTCGATGCCGACATCACCGGTCCCTCTATCCCCAAGATGTTCGGTATGAGCGGACGCCACGTCCATGCCCTTGGCAACCTTATGCTGCCCGAAATCTCCGAGCACGGCGTCAAGGTCATGAGCTCCAACCTTCTGCTCCAAAACGAGACCGACCCCGTCCTTTGGCGCGGTCCGGTCATCGCAGGCGCCATCAGGCAGTTCTGGAGCGAGACCTCGTGGGGCCCCATCGACTACCTGCTGGTCGACATGCCTCCGGGAACAGGCGACGTCGCGCTCACCGTCTTCCAGTCACTGCCCGTCGACGGCATCGTCATCGTCACGAGCCCGCAGGATCTGGTCTCGATGATTGTCGCCAAGGCGGTCAACATGGCCGAGAAGATGAACGTCCCCATTCTGGGCATCGTCGAGAACATGAGCTATATTGAGTGCCCCGACTGCGGCAAGAAGATCGAGGTCTTTGGCAAGAGCAAGCTCCCCGAGGTCGCAGAGCGCTATAACCTCGACATCTTGGGCACGCTTCCCATTAATCCGGCACTCGCCGAGGCCTGCGATAAGGGCGAGGTTGAGACCGCGCTGCCCGATGGCATGTTGCCCAAGGCAGTCTCTGCCGTCGAGGCTATTACCCCGCACGAGACCGACGAGGCCTAAGTGAACACGAGCGCCTTCTATGACGTCCTGGTAATCGGCGGCGGGGCTTCAGGCCTCGCCGCCGCCATTACGGCCGCACGTGCTGGCAAAAGCGTCTGCATCGTTGAGCGCGATGTCGCCTGCGGCCTTAAGCTCCTTGCGACCGGTAACGGCCGCTGCAACCTCTCCAACGAATCGATTGATCCTCAGCGGTATAACCACCCCGCATTCGTCGAATCTGTCATGGGCCCCCAACCCGAACAAGAGCTTATGGGTTTCTTCTCCTCGCTGGGCATCATGACAACCTCCGAGGAAGGCCGACTGTACCCGCGCTCCCTTCGCGCCGAATCGGTGCGCGACGCGCTTCTCAACGTTTGCGACCGCCTAGGTATCACCTTAATCTGCGGAGCCAATATTGCCACGGCGCGCAAAGCTTCCGAAGGCTGGACACTCCAAATAGACCGTCCAGCGCGGGCACTCAAGGCAAAAAAGCACGACGACCGAAAATCGGAGCTCCGCTCGCTTCGGAAAGCGCTCGCCGATGCCCCTCGCAAGAACGAGGCCCTGCAGGCACATGCCGTAATTATCGCCACGGGTGGCAACCCCACTGGTATCGCCGATACGTTTCGCCTCCCCCTCACTTCGCTGCGCCCCATCCTCTGCCCCGTATCGGCAACGGTCGTCGGCGATCGGGCGGCAATCAAGACGTTGGATGGCCTGCGCGTCCGCGCCCGCTTGACGCTCGCCCGCAATCATAATGAGCTCTGGCACGAAGACGGTGAAGTCCTGTTTCGAACCTTCGGTATCTCGGGCGTCGCTGTCTTCAACCTCTCCCGTCGTATCCAGCACGGCGATACGATCCTGCTCGACGTTTTCCCCGACCTCTCCAAAGACGAGCTGCTCGATATGCTCAACCGGCGCGTTGAGCTGCTCGGCGGCTTTTCGCCCCGCGATCCCCGTTGGCTCGACGGCATGCTCGCCCCGCAACTCTCCCGCGTCGTCTGCACGGCGTTCGAGCAGTGCCATCCAGGCTCCAACGATGTCATCCACCTGGTCTCAATCCTCAAGCACTTTAAGTTGCTCGTCGAGGGAACAGCCGAGGAGCGCTCGGCGCAGGTCACGCGTGGTGGCGTATCTGTCGAGAGCATCTCAACACCCAGTCTACGCGCGAGCAGCGCTGTCGACGCCCCGCTTTACGTCTGCGGCGAAGCGCTCGACATCGACGCCGATTGCGGAGGCTTTAACCTTGCGTGGGCCTGGCTCTCGGGCATTCGCGCCGCAAGCAGCCTGTAGCCGCGCAGTCTATAATCAAAAACGCATTCGGGCCGTCTGGGATACCGGACGGCCTCTTTCTTGCCTCTAAGGAGACCTCGATGATCGAAATCACCCAAGTCAACGCGTCGCTCGATGAAGCCGGCGATGAAAATACCTGCCTCATTGTTGGCAAGCGAGTCGCCAAGCGCATCCTACGTTGCAAGGACTCCGAGATCAAGTCCATCGAACTCCACCGCAAGTCAATCGACGCTCGCAAAAAACGAGACGTCCATTTTATCCTGAGCTTTCGTGTTGAGCTGACTAGTCCCCACCTCGAGCGAGAAGCGGTCGACAGCGTTGCCGAGCGTGACCGCTCGCGCGTACGCGCGATAGAAGACGATGAGCCTTCATTCCCCTCCCCCGTCTCCGACGCACCTCAAGAACGCCCTGTCGTTGTCGGCGCCGGATGCGCCGGCCTTTTCGCTGCGCTCACGCTCGCCAAAGCAGGTCTTAAGCCCTTGCTTATCGAGCGCGGCGACCCGGCATTTCGCCGCTCGCAGGCGATCGACCTCTTTCTAAAGGAGCGCATCCTCGACCCCGAGAGCAATATTCAGTTTGGTCTGGGCGGCGCGGGGACCTTCTCGGACGGCAAGCTCAATACGGGAACAAAAAATCCCGCCCATCGCCTTATCCTCGAAACCTTCGTCGAGGCGGGTGCGCCCCGCGATATTCTGTGGGATGCCAAGCCGCACATTGGCTCCGACATCCTTCCCAAGGTTGTCACCGCTATATCCCAGCGCATCGAGCAGCTCGGAGGTGTCGTCCGTTATCGAACGAAGCTCGTCGACATTCGCATCGACGCGTCTGGCGCCATCACCGGTATTGATGTCCAATCGTCCCAAGACGCCGCTTACGAGCCAATCGAGACAAAGCACCTCATCCTCGCCTGCGGGCATTCTGCTCGCGATATTTTTGAGCTCCTTAAGGACCACAACGTGGCCCTCGCACAAAAGACCTTTGCCATGGGCGTTCGCATCGAGCATCCGCAACGCGACATCGACAGAGCCCAATATGGAGCCTCGGCGGGACATCCAGCGCTCGGGGCGGCCCCCTACAAACTTGTTGCCCATCTTCCCAACGGCCGCAGCGTGTTCTCGTTTTGCATGTGCCCCGGCGGACAGGTTGTTGCCGCCTCTTCAGAACCGTGCCATCTGTGCGTCAACGGGGCCAGTCTCAATGCCCGCGACGGACGCAACGCAAATGCCGCCCTGCTCGTTAACGTCACGCCTGAGGACCTTCCCAACGATGACCCGCTCGCCGGCATCGAGCTCCAGCGTGCCTGCGAGGCGGCCGCCTATCGCCTGGGCGGTTCCAACTGGAACGCACCGGCACAACTCGTCGGAGATTTCCTCGCAGGACGCGCCAGCAAGGCGCCCGGAAAGGTAAAGCCCACCTATCCGCTCGGTGTGACCTGGACGGCAATTGACGAAGCCCTGCCGCAGCATATCGTCGAGTCGCTCCGCCTGGGACTTCCCCTACTCGGAAAAAAGCTACGAGGCTACGACCGTCCCGATGCCGTTCTTACCGGCGTGGAGACTCGTTCGAGCTCACCGGTCACTGTCACCCGAGACCGAACGTGCCATGCCGTGTCGACCCCGGGCCTCTACCCTTGTGGTGAGGGAGCTGGATATGCCGGCGGCATCATGAGCGCGGCCACCGACGGCATCCGTTGTGCTGAAGCCCTGATCGCAGACCTCTAACGCACGAATTCCAGCGCGCAAAAGACATAGGTCCCGAGCTCCACAGGGAACTCGGGGCCTGTTCGCTATTTCTTAAACCGTGCACCCTGGCGTTTTCTGCCCGATGCGAACGTGGAACCTTTGCGGGCCTGCGAACGTAAGCGCTCGATCGTCTCGTCCTCAGACGCACCCTCGAGCATCGCCCGAATCTGAACGACGGCATCGCGCAGGCGCGCCGCCTCCTCAAAGTCCATGGCGGCAGAAGCGTTGCGCATATCCTCTTCCATGGTTTCGACGATCCGCACAAGCTCGTCATGCGGCAGTTCTTCCAACTGCTCCGCAAGTGTCTGCTCGGGTGCCACCGTTTCCGGCACGCCGCCCTCGCCCGACTCATCGGGCGTATAGAATGCGCCATGGCCAAGGGAGTCGCCCTTCGAGCGCCCCTTGGAACCCACGGTTTTTTCGGCTTCGGCAATAAAACTTGAGATGTCGTTGATGGCTTTGCGCACCGTCTTGGGCACAATGCCATGCTCTTCGTTATATGCCATCTGAATCTCGCGACGGCGCTGCGTCTCCTCGATGGCCTCTTTCATCGAATCGGTCACAACGTCCGCATACATGATGACTTCGCCATCGGCGTTACGGGCCGCGCGGCCAATCGTCTGAATCAGCGAACGGCGGTTGCGCAAGAAGCCTTCCTTATCGGCATCGAGAATTGCCACCAGTGAGACCTCGGGAAGATCCAAGCCCTCGCGAAGCAGGTTGATGCCAACGAGAACATCAATCTTGCCCTCGCGCAGCGTTCGCAGGATCTCGACACGGTCCATTGTCGCCGTATCAGAATGCATGTAATTGACCTTAATGCCCGCATCAAGCAGATGGTCGGTCAGGTCCTCGGCCATGCGCTTGGTCAACGTGGTCACCAGCACGCGCTCCTTGCGGGCAACGCGCTCGCGAATCTCGTCCTCAAGATCGTCAATCTGACCGCGAACCGGACGCACATCGATCTTGGGATCGAGCAGACCGGTCGGACGAATAATCTGCTCAACGTCGTTCTGGCTCACCCGCAGCTCGTAATCGCCCGGCGTGGCCGAAACATAGATAAACTGGGGTATCCTTGCCTCAAACTCATCGAAACGAAGCGGGCGGTTATCGAGCGCCGAGGGCAGGCGAAAACCGTGTTCCACCAGCGTCACCTTACGCGAGCGGTCACCTTCGTGCATGCCGCGAATCTGCGGCACCGTCACATGGCTCTCATCGATGATGCAGAGCATATCCTTGGGAAAGTAATCGATTAGGGTAAACGGCGGCTCACCCGGCTTGCGACCGTCCAGATGACGCGAGTAGTTCTCGATGCCGTTGCAAAAGCCCATCGTCTCGAGCATCTCAAGATCATAATCGGTGCGCTGCTGCAGACGCTGCGCCTCGAGCAACTTGTCGGTCGCCTTGAGCTCCGCCACGCGCTTCTCGCACTCTTCGCTGATCGATTTCAGAGCCGCCTTGACCTTCGGCTTCTCGGTCACGTAGTGCGATGCCGGCCATACGGGGATGGCCTCGTACTCACGAAGCATCTCACCGGTGACCTCATCGATCTCGGCAATCAGCTCGACCTCGTCGCCAAAGAACTCAAACCGCAACGGATGCTCGGCATAAGGCGGATACACGTCGACAACATCGCCGCGCACGCGGAACGTGCCGCGTGCCAGGTCATAGTCATTGCGATCATATTGAATGTCGATAAGTGCATGGATAAAGTCATCGCGCTCGAGCGGCACCTTCTTGTCGACGTTTGGAGCCAGACCCGCATAGTCCTCAGGAGAGCCAATGCCATAGATACACGAGACCGATGCGACAACGATCACATCGCGTCGAGAGAGCAGCGATGCGGTCGCCTGATGTCGCAGCATCTCAACCTCTTCGTTAATCGAGGAGTCTTTCTCGATATATGTATCGCTTTGCGGCACATACGCCTCGGGCTGATAGTAGTCGTAGTACGAGACGAAGTAGACCACAGCGTTGTTGGGAAAGAACTCTTTGAGCTCGCTCGCAAGCTGAGCGGCGAGCGTTTTATTCGGAGCCATGACCAGCGTCGGCTTTCCCAGGGCCTCAATAGTCTTTGCCATCGTGAAGGTCTTGCCCGAACCAGTCACGCCCAGCAAAACCTGATAGCGGTCTCCGTCCCTCACGCCCTGCACAAGCGACTCAATGGCCTTAGGCTGGGAACCGGCAGGCTCATAGGGAGACACGACCTTAAACGGCACGTCAGAGCCTTCAACGCCAAAGCGCTTAAGTTCACCACCAACGCGTTCTACTTCAAATTCCGCCATGGATACTCCTAACTCATATATCTGCAGTATACGCAGGCGGCAGGCATAGTCCTATACGAACCGATCGGGATAGAGGGTCTTGTAGCGAACCCAGGCATTATTGACACGAATCAGATACGCCTGTGTCTCGGGAAAGGTGATTGCATTATGAAGCGACGTACTCTGCTGCGCCCATCCGTCGACATTGCCCATGCCGGCGTTATAGGCGGCAATGGCACTGTCAGTCGACCCGTTAAAATACGCTAGAAGATACGAGAGATACGCACAGCCAAACTCGATATTCGTAGCCGGATCGTTAAGGTTGTCGGCCGAATACTCGCCACCGTCGACAAGGCCCTTGGCGATCATATCCTGGGCAGTCTCGGGCATCAGCTGCATCAATCCCTGAGCACCCTGATTCGACTCGGCCTCGGGATCCCAATTCGATTCAGACTTAATGACAGCGCACACCAGATACGGATCCAGATTATGCGAAATACTGGATTGCTTTACATACGCCTCGTAGTCAATCGGATACAGCGGCTTAAAGAAAGCGGCAGGAGCATACGAGTAAACGAATGAGATAAGGCCGAAGGCAAAAACGGCAGCCAGCGGTATAAGGCGATACCACGTAAGGAAACGTGTCTTAGGCATCGGCCTCCTCCTTATCCACTACATCCCCGAACCCATGGCGCGAAAGCCATGCGTCCAGTTGTTCAAAGAGCGAGTTATCGTCTGCCGCATTGTCAATCACAGTTGTAGCGAGATTGCACAGCGCAGACTCTTCGGGCTGGCAAGCAGAACGGGCATCGAAATCAGATGGCTCCATGCCACGTTGAATAGCGCGCTCGCGACGAACTGACAAAGGGGCGCTGATGACCAAAATTTCATCAGCCAAGCCAAATGCATCCTCAAAACCAGTCGGAGCAGAAACCTCGACCACCGCAAAAGGATAACGGGGAGATGAAACAGTACAACAAACCGGATCGAGAATCCTAAGCGAAAGCTGTTCAATCAGAATGGGATGCACGATGTCATTGAGCCGTGCGACCGAATCAGGAGAAGCGAAAGCTCGAGAAGCGAGGATGCCGCGGCGAATGCCGCCTTCCTCATCCAAAATGTCCCAACCGAATTCATCCGCGAGTGTATTGACGATATCAGAGCCCGGCACATACAGCGATTTTGCAAGCTCATCCAGATCGATTAGCATAGCGCCACGAGATTCGAAATAGCGGCAGGCAGTCGACTTACCCGAAGCAATATTGCCCAAGACAAATACGGTAAACATCAAGCCCTCCCTAACGCCAATGCGAGTAATTATCGCTCAAATACACTAGATGGACTCAAAATACAGCCAAACAGTAAGAGCACATACGGGGGAGCTAGGTCCCAAAGTACAACGTGTATACAACGCAAGACGATATGAGAAAGCCATTTGGGTCGCCTCCCCCGCGGCGCAGCTTCTTTCCGCGGGCTCGGGATGCCACAATGGGCTTTGAGTATCGGCCCGTGCGGTAGCCCTTACCGCACCTGCGGGGAGGAGGCTTCCCATGCCCCATGTTACCTCCATCGGCCTGGACGTCCACGCGCGATCGGTCGCCGCCGCGGCGTTCAACCCCTTCACCGGCGAGGTGGTGCACCGTGACTTCGGGACGGACGCCGCCGAGATCGCGGAGTGGGCCCTCGGGTTCGAGGAGCCCAGGGCCTGCTACGAGAGCGGCCCCACCGGCTTCCACATGGCGCGCGAGCTGCGCGCGCTCGGCCTCGACTGCGCCGTGGCCGCCGTCTCCAAGATGCAGAGGCCGGCGGCGGACGCGCGCCGCAAGAACGACCGGCGCGACGCCGAGTTCATCGCCCGCATGCTCGCCACCCACAACATCGTGGAGGTCCCGCTGCCCGATGCGGCCGTCGAGGCCGCCCGGGACCTCGACCGCGCTCTCGACGACGCCACGGCGGAGTACCGCCGCGCCAGGCAGCGCCTCAACATGTTCCTGATCAGGCTGGGCCACGTCTGGGACGAGCGCAACGCCGACGGGACGAGGAAGGGATCCTGGACGCGCGCCCACTGGAGGTGGATATCCGGGATCAGGCTCGAGGGGCCCCAGCGCGACGTGCTCGAGTACTACGTCACGGCCGCGAGGTGCGCGGAGTCGGACCGCCGGCAGCTCGAGAAGAAGGTGCTCGCCCTCGCCCGGACCGACCGGTGGCGCCCGGCCGTCGAGGCGCTCTCCTGCATCAAGGGAATCGACACCCTGACGGCCTTCAGGCTCGCAGCCGAGGCGGGCTCCTTCACGAGGTTCCGGACGGCCCCGGCCTTCGCGAGCTGGTGCGGGCTGGTCCCGTCGGAGCGCTCGAGCGGCGAGACCGAGCGGCGCGGCGGGATAACCAAGACGGGCAACCGGCTCGCCAGGACGGCACTGGTGGAGTCGGCGTGGCACTACCTGACGTGCACGCCCCGCCCGAAGGCCCCGGCGCCCGGCGCGGACGTCCCCGCGGCGATCCGGGCGCGCGCCGACGACTGCACTGCCAGGCTCTGCCGCCGCCGCGAGGCGCTGGCGGCGGCGGGCAAGAGCTCGTGCAAGGCAAACGCCGCCGTCGCGCGCGAGCTCGCCTGCTGGGTCTGGGAGATCGGGTGCAGGTCCGAGGGGACCGTCCTCTAGCAGCCGGCGACAACCGACTCCCGCCGGGAGGGCCCGCGCCTCGACGCATCGCCGGCGCGAGTTCACGACCTTTTTGATGGGCAGCCCCGGGGCCGCGCCCGACAAAAGACTGGATTCGTACGATAGTGCCGGACGGAGAATCGAAATGCGGTGGGGTGCGCGGACATACCGGGCTGACCGCCGGAAGCGCACCCGCAAGAGCCCGCGGATATTAGCTTGCCAGGCAAGCGTCGACTAAGCCATGCAGCGTGCGCGGGCCCTCCCGACGGGAAACGAAAAAGCCCGGTTTAAAACCGGGCTCGAACAAACACGCCTATTGACAATGGCTTTCTCATATTAAAAAGGGGGAGGCCGCGAGGCCTCCCCCTTCTCAGTTCAAGCGTACGGCTCGGTGCCGTCCACCGGTCAGCGGCGCCCTGGCCTCCCACGGGCTGACCC